>NZ_CP150312.1:10202500-13947276 GCF_051525235.1 Sorangium sp. So ce124 | reverse complement strand
CGCTGCTCTGAAGTCCGCTCCACGAAAATAGGTTTCGGGGGCGACCGAAAGAACCGTCGCCCCCAACTTATCCACAGGTCTCACAGCGAGGACTCGCCTCTAACTCCTGGAGATCTCTATGTTATTCTGAATGTAATCGAAGGGCGTGTCGACTTTTCAACAGTCCGCCCACGGCCGCTTCGTCCTCGGGGAATCATCCGCATGCCCCCGCAAGATGCGGGTGGACAGTACAGCCCTCCTGTACCGGGACCCGGCCCGGCCGCAGCCGAGCACGTCGATCGAGGTGGGGGTACAGCCGTCGCGTCGAGGTCCATCGCATTGAAAGACAGATCGGCACAGCCGTCCCCCATACCGCCTCACAGAGCTCGGTAACTCGCAGCGCCCCTTTCGAGGCCACCCTTTGGAGGACCCGGTGCGGCACGGAACCGCCCCGAGGACGAATCGGAGGTAGCACCGGGTGAGTCCGGGCGTCTATCCCCAACTGCGAAACTTGGCTCAAGTATCCGATAGTATTGTTATAAATTCAGTCCCTGACACACTGCGAAGCCGGCTTCGCGTCGACCGAGCTCTGGCTGCCGGACACGAGGCGCCAAAACTCCCGACGCGGGGCGGTGATTTTTACGACGCGCTCACGATTGCAGAGCAAAACCCGCTCATTTCGTCGTCAAGAGGCTCGACGTGGCGGGTTTTCCAGCTTTCTGAGGAAGGCGGAGTTCGTCCAGTACAGAGCGACCGAGGTGCGCCGGTTTTCAGGAGCCAAGAATTTGCCCCCAGGGTCCAGGTGTGCGGTATGGCGAGGCGATGTCGTCGGGGATCCGGTTGACAAGGGGGGCACTCCTGGCGCAGCGGTCGGAGCGGGCGTCTCGCCGGGCGGCGGCCGCCGGGCGGGCCGGGGCCCTCTCGGCGGCAGGCGCGCTCCTGATGGCGTCGGCCGCAGGGCCGGCGGCGGCCGACGAGCTGCCGCCCCAGCTCGCCTACAGCTACGGCGAGAATGAGACGCCCCGCGCCGCGGCCTTCGGGGGTGCGCTGCGCGCCCTCGGGAACGGGACGTCGGCCGTCTTCCTCAACCCGTCCGCCATGGTGGAGACCCGCGTCTATCACCTCCAGGGGCTCTTCCAGGGGAGCCCCGAGGCCGGCCGGCACGCCTATGGCGGCGTCGTCGTCGATTCGGTCACCGGCAAGCTCGCCGGGGCGCTCTCCTTCGTGGGCGGCTTCGTCGACATGGACGGCGGCATCGAGCGCTCCTACCTCGACGCGCGGGCAGGCCTCGCCTACCCCTTGACCGACCGCATCTTCGCCGGGCTCACCGGCCGCTACGCCAAGATCACGCAGGACGGGACGCTCCGCGAGGGCGGCCTCGGCGACAGCCCCGTCTCGGGCGGGCTGCGCGAGTGGGAGAACGGGAAGCTCGTCGGCCGGCACTCCTTCGTCGACACGTTCACGTTCGACGCCGGGCTCACCGTCAAGGCGACCGACAGCCTGCACATCGCGGTCGTCGGACAGAACCTCACCTACCCCGACCACGGGCTGTTGCCCACGACGGTCGGCGGCGGCATCGGGTTCGGCACCGCCGACTTCTCGATCGAGGTCGACGGGCTCGCCGACTTCAACTCTTACCGCGACACCACCTTCCGCTTCATGGCCGGCGGCGAGTACCTCGTCGCCGATCACTTCCCGCTCCGCGCCGGCTACCGCTTCGACCAGGGCGCCGACCAGCACGCGCTGTCGCTCGGCCTCGCCTACGTGGGGACCCAGTTCTCCGTCGAGGGCACCGTGCGGCGGGCCCTCGCCAGCGGAGGACCCACCACGTTCGTGGTCGGGATCGCGTACCACCTCGAGTCGAGCGGGCTGACCCGCGGCTCGTCCGACACCTTCTAGAGCGGCGGTCACCCGCTTCGGAGACGGGCCCACCTCGATGTTTTCGGTGCTCAGCGCACCGGAGTGCGCTTGCGCGCCGAAAACGCCGATCTGGGCCCGTCTCCTGTGCGGGAGACCGCCGCTCTGCGGCGCGTCCGGAGCGAGCTTCGACGGCCGATCGGCGCGCCTGCGCCGAGTTCGGGGCCCGGCTCCCCCTTCTCGCCGCGGCGCGCCTGCTCTAGGTCGGCCCTGCGTGCTGTGCCTGACCCTACCGACCGATCCACGCTGGGCTGACGTGGCGCTCGCCGATCTGCCGGCGCTCCTGACCGACCACGCGCACTGCGAGATGAAGGCGGCGTCGAACGCCCTGTCCCTCGCCGCGCGCTGGCCGTCGCTCCCGCGCCTCGCGCGGGCGCTCGTCGACCTCGCCGAAGAGGAGCTCCGGCACTTCCGCGCGCTGCTCGACGTGATCGAGCAGCGCGGCCTCGCGCTCGGCAAGCCGGAGACCGACGTCTACGCGAGCGAGCTGCGCAAGGCGGCCACGAGCACCTGCGCGCGCAACGCGAAGGCAGCGCTCATCGATCGGCTGCTCGTCGGCGCGATCATCGAGGCCCGCTCCTGCGAGCGCTTCAGGCTGCTCGCCGACGGGCTGGCCGCGCGCGACCACGAGCTCGCGCCGCTCTACGAGGAGCTCTTCGCGTCGGAGGCCCGGCACTACCGGACCCTCGTCGACCTGGCCGTCGAGGTCGCCGGCGACGAGGGCGCCACCCGGAGCCGGCTGGCCGACCTCGCGCGCGCCGAGGGCGAGATCGCCGGGCGGCTCGGGACGGCACCGGCGGTGCACGGGTAACATGCGTAACGTGCGCAACGTGCGTAACGTGCGTCGATGAGCATGGAGATCGATCTGATCCGCCTCGACCGGGACGTCGCCCGCGCGGAGCGCGCGTGGCGCGCGGCGCTCGGTGACCTCGTCAGGCGCGGTCCGGCGCCGCCCGGCACCGACGAGGACGGCCCGAGCGCCGCCGAGGCGAGGGCCAGGCTCGAGAACCCGCTCGATCCCTTCCGGCGCGTCAGCTCGCGGACGACCTACCTCGAGCTCACGGGCAAGACCCCCGGCCTCGGCGCGGAGCTCGGGCTCGCGAGCTCGACGCCGTCCGCCGCGCCTGACCCGACCGGCCTCGCGGCCCCCCTCGCCGACTGGGTCTGCGCGCTCACGCTGGAGCGCGTCGTCTGGGCCGACCGCGTCCGGCTCGCCGCGGCCTGGCACGCGCCGCTGGTCACGATCGACCTGCCCGAGCCGGCGCGGATGTCGCCCCACGAGGCGCGCCTCAGGCTGCTCGCCGACCCGACGAGCGCCGGGCGGCAGATCTTCGCCGAGGCGCTCGCCCGAGGATCCGGCGCGGTCGCCGACGCCGCCCGCGTCCTCGTCGAGCGGAGGCACGAGGCGGCGCGGCGGCTCGCGGAGGAGGGCCTCCGCGCGATCGAGATCCCCTGCGACCCTCCCGGCGCGGCGATCGGCGCCGCGGACGCGCTGCTGCGCCGGACCGAGTCGGTGATCGAGCTCGAGCCGACCTGGCACGCCGCGCTCGGGCGCGCCGTCGGCCGCGACGCGGCGTCGGGGTGGCCAGCGCGGCTCGGCCCGCGGTGGATCGAGGAGCTGTTCCGCGCGACGAAGCTGACCGACGGCGTCGCGATCGATCTCGGACCGCTGCCGCCGCCGCTCGGCGCGGCGTCGTTCGCGCGCGCGCTCGCCCGCTTCGGCGCGGCGCTCGCGCGTGGTGATGGAGCGCGCGGGCCGTTCGCGCTCTCCCGCGCGCCGTTCGATCTCCGGCAGGCGCGCCGCGCCGCGCTGTTCGGCGGCCTCGTCGCCGATCCCGTCTTCTGCGCCCGCGCGCTCGGGCTCGGCCGGGGCCGCGCGCTCGATCAGGCGCGCGCCACCGCGCGCAGCCTCCTCCTCTCGCTGCGCCTCGACGCCGCGACCGTGGCGCTCGTGTTCGGCGCCGGCCAGGACGGAGGCGGGCACGTGCTGCTCCGGGCCTCGCGCGATCGGAGCGACCGCTTCGAGGAGACCACCGCGCGCGCGCTCGGCGCGCCGATCCCGGGAGCGCTCGCCGGCGTCATCCCGGCGCTCGATCCCGGCGCGGCGGTCCGGCTCGCCGGGGCGCTCCTCGCAGCGCGCGATCGGCGCAGCCTGATCGAGCGCTTCGACGAGGACTGGTTCCGCAATCCGCGAGCCGCCGAGGCCATCCGCGACGAGGACGGCGCGCGCGCGCCGGCGCCGCGCGCCAGCGAGGGCGATCTCGAGGCCGGCCTCGGAGAGATGATGCGCTCGCTCGCGGACCTGTAGCGCTGGCATCACCCGCGCTCGCACGCCTGGAGCGCGACCGTCACCCGTTGCCGTCACCCGTTAACGAAGCGCGCGATCACGAGCCTGTGGCGCCCGTCACCCGCGAGCGAGGCGCGGGCGCGTCGTCAGGAGACGTGATGTTAAAGAGGGGCTCGTCCGCCCTGCGAGAACCCTTCCAGCTTTGACTGACACGTGCTAGTGCCGGCTCGCGAAATCGCCCCCCCGAGGGGCGTGGGGCAGCGAGCGGCTCGCGCTGCGCCGCCCTCGTCGCCGAACAAGCACCCGTGAACCCGAACGCAATGCACCCACTCCTCGCGTCCGGCGCCAGCCCCATCGCCGTCGACTTCGATCTGACGTTCCTGGCGCAGGTCGTCCTGTTCTCGACGTTCGTCGTCGTGCTCAAGCCGCTCCTGTTCGATCCGCTGCTCCGCGTCTTCGAGGAGCGCGAGCGGCGCACCGACGGCGCCAAGCGGGAAGCGCGCGAGATGGACGAGCGCGCCGGCGAGCTGCTCACCCGCTACGAGGCCGAGATCGAGAAGGTCCGGCGCGAGGCCGGGATCGAGCGAGAGCGGCTCCGCGCCGAGACCGCGAAGATCGAGGCGCAGATCATGGCCGAGGCCCGCGCGGAGACGGCGCGGATCCTCGAGGACAGCAAGGCGAAGATCGCGGCCGAGGTCGCCCGCATGCGCGGCGAGCTCGCCGCCGCCCAGCCCGCGCTCGCCGCGGAGATCGCCGCCAGCATGCTCGGCCGCGAGGTGCGCCAGTGAAGAAGCCGCTCCTCCGCTCCTCGCTCGCGCTCGGCCTTGCCGCGGCGCTCGCCGCCGGCACCGCGCTCGCGCAGCAGCCGGGCTCCGAGCCGGCGCTGCCCCCCGGCCACCCGCCCATCCCGTCGCCTGCCGAAGCGCAGCCGGGCTCGCAGCAGATGCCTCAGCGCCCGCGCGACATGCAGCCCGGCCGGCCGCTCGGGCCGGGCGGCCGCCAGCTCCCGGGCGGCCACGGGATCCGTCCGGCGGGCATGCAGCGCGGGCGCCCCACGCCGCCGCCGCCCGAGCCGGCCTCCCACGGGGAGGAGCACTGCCCCGGGCACGGCCCGACGGATCCGCCGCCGCACGTCAACTGGTGGCACGGCCTCATCGGCGTGAACAACGAGGCCGCCGCGAAGGGCGGCATCAACGCGCTGCTCTGGCGCTACAACAACGAGCAGAACCCCTGCGATCCGAAGAACGAGCCGCCGCCGTTCCTCGCGTCAGTCCTGAACTTCGGGCTGCTCGCGTTCATCGTCGTCCGCTTCGGGAGGAAGCCCATCGCGGAGGCGCTGAAGAAGCGCAAGCAGACGATCACGCAGGAGCTCGACAACGCGTCGCGCCTCAAGCAGGAGGCCGAGCAGCGGCTCGAGGACTACGAGGACAAGCTCACGCGGCTCGAGGAGACGCTCGCCGAGCTCAAGGCCGAGCACGCGGCGCAGGCGGAGGTCGAGAAGGCCCACGTGCTCGCCGAGGCGGAGCAGCGGCGCGTCCGGATGCGGCGCGACGCGGAGTTCCGCGCCGAGCAGGAGCTCAAGGCGGCGCGCGCCATGCTCCTCCAGGAGGCGGTGCAGAACGCCGTCGCCGCGGCCGAGGAGCTGCTCCGGCAGCGCATCGGCCAGCAGGACCTCGACCGGGTCAACGAAGAGTACCTGAAGGCCATCCCCGCGGCCGTCTCCGCCGGCGCCGCCCGCGGACCCCAGACCACCGGAGCAGCGACATGAGCTACGAGTCCGTCGCCCGACGCTACGGGCGCGCGATCTTCGAGATCGGCAAGGAGACCGGGACCCTCGCGGCCCTGGCCAGGGAGATCGGGGACGCCAGCGCGATGTACTCGTCGAGCGAGGAGCTCCGCCTCGTCCTCGACAACCCGCTCATCCCGGAGGCCTCGCGCGAGGAGCTGCTCCGCGAGATCGGCGGCCGCGCCGCCTTCTCGGACGTGGCGAGGAACACCCTCCTCCTGCTGGCGCGGCGCCGGCGGCTCGCGGCGCTGCCCGAGATCGCGCGGCAGCTCGCGCTCCTCGTCGATCAGGACCAGAACGTCGCCCGGGCCGTGGTGACGAGCGCGGGCCCGCTGACCGACGGCTACCTCGACCGGCTCCGGGCCGAGCTCGAGAAGGCGACCGGCAGGAAGATCTCGGTCACCCACAAGCAGGATCCCTCGCTCATCGCGGGCGTGGTGACCCAGATCGACGATCAGGTGATCGACGGCAGCCTCCGGACCCGGCTGTCGAGCTTCCGTGACAACCTGCTCCGAACCTGAGGGGACGCGAGCAAGCACCCCTGTTTCATGATGGGTCTTGGCCCGGCGCTCGCCGCCCCCTCGACCTTGACGACGTTGATTCCGCAGCCCAAGCGTCTCCCCACAGAGGACTCCGCATGCAGCTCCGCGCCGAAGAGATCTCCCAGATCATCAAGAAGCAAATCCAGAATATCGACAAGGCCGCTCAGGTCACCGAGACGGGCACCGTGCTCACGGTGGGCGACGGCATCGCCCGCGTGCACGGCCTGAGCCGCGCGATGGCCGGCGAGCTCGTCGAGTTCACCGGCTCGGAGGGCGGCAGCCTGATGGGGCTCGTGCTGAACCTCGAGCAGGACAACGTGGGCGCCGCCATCTTCGGCGACACGAGCACCATCAAGGAAGGCGACGCCGTCAAGCGGACCGGGCGCATCATGGAGGTGCCCGTCGGCGAGGCGACGCTCGGGCGCGTCGTGAACGCGCTCGGCATGCCGATCGACGGCAAGGGCCCGATCGATACGAAGGAGCGCCGCCGCGTCGAGGTGAAGGCGCCCGGCATCATCCAGCGCCAGCCGGTCACCGAGCCGATGCAGACCGGCATCAAGGCGATCGACGCGATGATCCCGGTCGGCCGCGGCCAGCGCGAGCTCATCATCGGCGACCGGCAGGTGGGCAAGACCGCCGTCGCCGTCGACGCGATCATCAACCAGAAGGGCAAGGGCGTCATCTGCGTCTACGTCGCGATCGGCCAGAAGCTGTCGACGGTGCGCCAGGTCGTGGACAAGCTCGATGCGCACGGCGCGCTGGAGTACACGATCATCGTCGCCGCGACCGCGAGCGAGACCGCGCCGCTCCAGTTCATCTCGCCGTACACCGGCGTGACCATCGGCGAGTACTTCCGCGACAGCGGGCGCCACGCCCTGTGCATCTACGACGACCTCTCGAAGCAGGCGGTCGCGTACCGCCAGCTCTCGCTCCTGCTCCGCCGCCCGCCGGGCCGCGAGGCGTACCCGGGCGACGTCTTCTACCTCCACTCCCGGCTCCTCGAGCGCGCCGCGAAGATGGCCGACATCTTCTACGTCGTGTCGAAGGGGACGAAGATCGAGGGCGGCGACGCCTCGTACCGCGGCGTGGACGGCAAGGCGCACGTCGGGGCGCACGGGATGCACTCGGCGAAGGACTCGCTCTGGAAGACGATCGACGGGGCCCTCTTCGAGAAGCTCGAGCAGGCGCGCAAGGACGAGAAGAAGGACGAGATCAAGAAGCTCGAGCAGCAGCTCTCGGACAAGGCGAAGGCGAGCGACTACGAGATCGTCCGTGATCCGAAGTCGGGCGGCTCGCTCACGGCGCTGCCGGTCATCGAGACGCAGGCGGGCGACGTGTCGGCGTACATCCCGACGAACGTCATCAGCATCACGGACGGGCAGATCTTCCTCGAGGCCGACCTCTTCTACTCCGGCGTCCGCCCGGCCATCAACGTCGGCATCTCGGTCAGCCGGGTCGGCGGCAACGCGCAGATCAAGGCGATGAAGTCGATCTCCGGCACGCTCCGCCTCGATCTCGCGCAGTACCGCGCCATGGCGGCGTTCTCCCAGTTCGCCTCGGACCTCGACGCGAAGACCCGCGCGCAGCTCGAGCGCGGCGCGCGCCTCACCGAGATCCTGAAGCAGGGCCAGTACGTGCCGCTGGCGGTCGAGAAGCAGATCCTCATCATCTACGCCGGCACGCAGGGCCTGCTCGACAGCCTGCCGGTGAGCTCGCTCGGGCGCTTCGAGGAAGAGCTCTACAAGTTCATCGAGGCGAAGCACCCCCAGATCTTCGTGGACATCCGCGAGAAGAAGGTCCTCGACGACGACCTCAAGTCGCGGATGACGAAGGCGATCGACACCTTCAAGAAGCGGTTCGCGGTGGAAGCGGCCGGCGCCTCGACCGCGGCCGACGAGGACGGCGCGGGCGACGACGAGGAGGAGGCGCCGAAGGCCAAGTCGAAGAACGGGAAGAGCGCCTCGAAGGCAAAGGAAAAGTAGGCAGCCGTGCCCAGCCTCAAGTCCATTCGCAAGCGGATCTCCAGCGTCAAGTCGACGCAGAAGATCACCCGCGCCATGAAGATGGTCGCGGGCGCCAAGCTCAACAAGGCGCAGCAGCGCATCACCGAGCTGCGGCCCTACGCCGTGAAGGTGCAGGAGGTGCTCTCGGCGATCACGCGCGACGCGGCTCCCGCGGCCGAGGCGCTCGCGGCGGAGGGGATCGGGGCGGAGGGCGAGGCGGGCGCGCTCGCCGGTGGCGAGAAGGCGCTGCACCCGCTGCTCGTGACCCGCCCGGAGCGGCGCGTGCTGCTCCTGGTGCTCACGAGCGACCGCGGGCTCTGCGGCGGCTTCAACACCAACATCAACAAGCGCGCCGAGCGCGAGTGGAAGAGCCGGACCGAGGCGGGCCAGGAGGTCCAGCTCGCGATCATCGGCCGCAAGGGCCGGGACTACTTCAACCGCCGCGGCGCGCCGATCCTCGAGTACCTGGCCGGGGTCTGGGACAAGCTCAACCTCGAGACGGCCCAGTCCGTCGGCGCGAAGCTCCTCGCCCCGTTCAACAAGGGCGAGGTCGACGCGATCTACCTCGTCTACAACGAGTTCAAGAGCGCGATCACGCAGACGGTCGTCGTCGAGCGGCTCCTGCCGCCCGCCGGCGGTCCGGCGAAGGAGCAGGAGCAGGGAGACGAAGGCGGCCACGGCGCGCCTTCCGCGGCGTCGGAGTTCCTCTACGAGCCGGACAAGGGCGCGCTCCTGGAGCGGCTCGTGCCGATGTACGTGGACATCTCGATCCTGCGCGCGCTCTACGAGTCGATGGCCAGCGAGCTCGGCGCGAAGCTCACGGCGATGGACGCCGCGAACAAGAACGCCAAGGAAGTCATCGACAACCTGACGCTCGAGTACAACAAGGCGCGTCAGGCGGCGATCACCAAGGAGCTCATGGAGATCATCGGCGGCAGCGAGGCGCTCAAGGAGTAGCGAGCCGCGCTGCAACGCCGGGATCTTCGATCTCCGCCTCGGGGCCGGTCGCGCGTGCGACCGGCTCGCGTTTCGGGGGCTTCGCCCCGCCTCTCTTCACCCTCAGCATCGCCCTCCGGCTGCCCCACGCTGGCGGCGCATCCGAGCAGCCAGCACTGGCGAAGTCGGCCGGGCGGCCCCATGGTTGCGTTCCCGTGCTCCAGCCCATCAACCCCGATCACCCGGAACCCCGCAAGATCGCGCGAGCGATCGATCTCATTCAGAAGGGGGAGGTCATCGGCTACCCGACCGATACCGTGTACGGGTTCGGGTGCGACCTGATGAACAAGGCGGCTATCGAGCGGGTGTATCAGATCAAGGGGATGCGCCAGAACAAGAACCTGGCGTTCATCTGCCCGGATCTGAGCGACATCGCGCGCTACGCGATCGTCGAGAACCAGGCGTACCGCATCCTGAAGCGCTTCCTGCCCGGGCCGTACACCTTCATCCTCCCCGCGACGCGCGAGGTGCCGAAGTACGTGCACCTCAAGCAGAAGACGGTCGGCATCCGCGTGCCGAACCACCCGGTCGCGCTCGCGCTGGTCCGAGCGCTCGGGCGGCCGCTCATCAGCACGACCGCGGCGCCTCCCGGGGAGGATCCGATCATCGATCCGGGGGAGATCGACGATCGGTTCCCGGGGCTCGCGCTCGTCCTCGACGCAGGGACCGGCGGGGCCGTGCCCACGACCGTGATCGACCTGAGCCAGGGCGATGTGCAGATCGTCCGGCAGGGCGCGGGGCCGACGGACGATCTCGTCTGAGCGTTACGCCGGCCCTCTCCGCGCCGCGCGAAGAACACGCGCTCCTCGGGCCCGCCCCTTCGCCCTCGCAACCCCGGACGAGCCGGTTGCAACGGTTGATGCAAGCGTCGAAACGGCCCTCTCGGGCGGCGAGTGAGCCATTTCAAGCGCTGAAGTGTGCCACTCGGCGCCCTAGAAGGCCTTTTCAAGCGTTGAAGTGAGCCACTCGGCGACCTGGGAGGCCTTCTCAAGCGTTGAAATGGGCCACTCCGTGACCGAGGAGGCTCTCTCAAGACTTGAAATCGGCCTCTGCTCCACCCAGCACGGCCTTTCAAGGGGAGCGACGCCTCGACAGCACGCGATCCGAGCGGAGTCGCTGAGCGTGGCTGCGCGCAAGCGCCCCGTGGGACCGCGGAGCCACACCGTGTTCCTCGTGCGCGAGCCGCGCTGCCTGGGTCCGCATCTGGCGCACGGGGGCCGAGCAGGTGCTCCGGGGCTCGGTCTGCTAAGGTCGAGCCGTGTCGCGCCGGGCCGTCTGGGAGACCATTTACAAACGATTCGACCCTTTCCGTCCGGCGGACAACCGGGCGTGGCGAGCCGAACGGGTGCGGAGCCCTGCGAGCCGAATCGTCCAGCGTGTGGCCATGCCGTTCGGGGACACGCGGGCGCTCGTCACCGGCACGACGGGCACAGGGAAGTCGACCGAGCTCCTCCGCATCGCAGAGGCGCGCAGTGGCCAGGACTTCGTCATCGTGCTCGACCTGCACCGCCATTTCGCAGAGGTCGTCGGCGACGAGCAGGCCCTGCGCAACGTGGGCGCCTGGGAGGTCGTGTTCCTCGCAGGCCTGGCCCTCGTCCGGGCGGCCGGCGAGCTCCTCCCCTACCCCATCCCCGCCTCGCACATCACCGATCTCTCGGCCGCGTGGGAGAAGGTCGCGCGCGCCACCGAGACGCCCGGGGCGCAGGCCGCCGCCGTGGACGCGGGTGCGCTCGCGAAGGCGATGGTGGTGCTCGCGTCGGCAGGCCTGCCGCTGCTCGGCGCACCCGCCGCGGCGGCCGGCGCGGTCGGGCTCAAGGTGCTCGAAGCCGCGTCCGGCGCGCTCAAGTGGAACCTGCCCATCGGCCAGGCTGCACGACGACGGCGCGATCAGGACGCCGAGATGCAGACGCTGCTCCAGGCGGTCAACGTCCTCATCGGACACGTGCAGTCGAAGGCGATGCGGATCCTGCTGCTCATCGATGGGCTGGACCGGATCGTCGAGCTCGATCGCGCCGAGGCGCTGTTCATCGAGTCGGAGATGATCGCGCAGCTTGAGTGCCGCGTGGTCGTGAGCGGCCCGTTCGCGCTGCGATCGAGCCCAGTGGCGAGCGCGATCCCGCGCTTCAACCTGATCCTGCCGCTCGTCAACGAGCCCGTCATGGATCACCGCGATCCGACGCAGCGCGGGCCCGGGCTCGATTTCTTCTGCGAGCTCTACGAGCGGCGCACCGCCGACCTGGGCGCGCCGGATCTCGTCGCGCGGGCGGAGCTGGAGCGGCTCGCTTACTACTCCGGCGGCAGGGCGCGCGATTTCGTGAAGTTGATCCGGGCGCTCGCCGAGCAGGCCTGGCTCGAGGACGCGCCGCACGCGACGCCGGCGCTCGTCGACGCGGTGCTCGACAGCATGCGCCGGCTGCTCGAGACCGGCCTAGATGAAGGTCATATCGAGGTGCTCGAGGCGGTGATGGCGAACCCGCGGCACCGCATCCCCTCCGACGGGAGGGCGCGCGAGCTCCTCACGTACGGCCACCTCCTGCCCTATCCGAACGAGTCCGAATGGTATTACCCCCATCCGCTCCTGACGATGCACCTGCTCCGGCCGATCGCGCGCTCCACGAGCGGCTCCGCCTGATCCTGCGGCTCGGCGAGGCGGGCGTCCTCGTCCTCATCGACCAGGCGCGACCCGAGCGGCTCGGGTCCCTCGTGCGGGCGCTCGCCGTGAGCGAGCCGGACCTTTTCGTGCACACCGACGCGACTCAGCTCGCCCGTGCGCCGAAGGGTGCCGTGGTCGTGCTCGTGCCGGACGCCGCGCAGGCGGGGTGGCTGAACGTGGAGCGGCCGATCCTGGCGGAGCGGGCGCTCCGGGTGATCCTGTTCAGCGACGCGGCGACCTCGACGGCGCTGGCGAGGAAGGCGCCGGATTTCTTCCACTGGATCTCCCATCGGCTGGAGTGCCCGAGAGGGCCGTGGCCGCCAGTGATCTGGGGGATCCGGGCGGCAGACGAGCGGGGCTGGGGGATGTTCTGGCAAGAAGGAGATCTCGATGAGGCGTTCGCGGCGGCGCTGCCAGCGAGCACGCGGGTGCGCGTGTCCGCGACGGCGCCTTATCCAGCGCTAGTGGAGGCGATCCGGGCGGCGGACGGCGCCTGGATCGAAGCCTGCGAGGTCGACAGCTTCTTTGAGCTGCGCCGCCTGCGCTGGGCGCTCGTGGAAGCTGGGCGGAGAGAGCCGCTCGTGACCGAGCGGGTCGTGGCGCGCGGTCGAGCCGCGATGTCTGGTACCGGCAGCATGGGCCTGCTAGAGGTGGACTCGCGTCCAATGCCGCTCGCGCAGGCGATCAGGGAGCTCGAGGCCGCGGGTGCCGAGGGCGCTGGACGGCTCGCGGCGCTCCTCGATTTCGAGTGCGATGCGGTCACGACGGCGGTCAGGCTGCTCGAGGCAGGCCTCCCGCAGGCGCGGCTTGACGATGTTGCGCGCGCCGCGGGTGATCCGGTGCAGCGGCTATGGCCGCTCTGCAGCGCACATGGCATCTCGCCGGTGCGAGGAGTGGGGACGTCCCTGCTGCGCATCAACATCGCGCCTCGTCGGGATCTCCGTTTCTCCTGCGAGCAGCTCATCGCCGAGCGCCGCTGGATCGGTGCTGCGCGCGGCGCCATCGCGGACGGGGATCCGATCGTGGCCGTCCACTGGGCGCAGCGCGCGCTGGCAGAGGAGCGCGGCAACATGGATGCCGCTCGCACGCTGGGTGTGGCGCTGGCTGACGGAGGGCAGCTGGGCAGGGTCCGGGAAATCCTGCGCGAAGTTTTCGCCGAGAGCGAGCTGAAGGAGCACGCCGAGCTGGTCGATGAGCTGGTCGGTGTGATCCAGTCGATCGACCTCTCGGGAGCCCGTAAGCAGTTGGAAGAGGCGCTGACGCTCGTGGACGATCACGATGTCGAGCCCTCCCTTGAGGGCGCGAACGTGCTTCGCGAGCTGGCTCAACTTCAAATCGCCGCCGGCAATCTGACCGGCGCGCGCACCAAGCTGGAGGAGGCATCGTCGCTCCTGACGAGGACGCACGGGACCGAGGAACACCCGCGCGTCGCCGCCTCGCTGCGCGACCTCGCTCGCGTCCTCTTCGCGCAGGGTGAGGTGCCGCGCGCGCGCGAGCTCCTGGAGCAGGCGCTCCGTATCGAGACGAAGGTGCACGGAGACTGGCACCCGCGCGTCGCCGCCTCGCTGCGCGAGCTCGCCCGCACCCTCTTCGCCCAGTCGGATTCGAGAGGGGCGCGCGAACTCCTCGAGCGGGCGCTTCAGATCCAGCTGCGGGTTTACGGGACGGGAGAGCATCCTGGTGTCGCCGATTCGCTCCACCACCTCGCCCGGGTCCTCTTCGCGCAAGGCGAGCTGCCGTACGCGCGGCAGCTCCTGGAGCAAGAGCTGAGCATCAGGACGAAGATCGAGGGGGCGAACGCTCCCGAGGATATCAGCGCCTCGCTCGAGTCGCTGTCCATGGTGCTCCTGTCCCAGGGCAACCTCGGGGGGGCACGCGAGGCGCTCGAGCGCGCGCTCCCGATACTCGAGCGCGTTCACGGAACCGCCGGGCACCCCGAGGTGGCCGTCATGGAGGGGAACCTGGGAGCTGTGCTCCTGGCCCTGGGCGAAACGGAACGCGGTATCGCTTTGCGCCGTCGAGCGCACGAGACGCTGCGCAGTCAGCTGGGGCCCGATCATCCGTTGACCCGCGACATCGGGAGGAGTCTTCCACGCTCGGCCAGCCAGACGGAGGCTGCGGAGCCTCATGCCATCGAGACCACAGAACGCATGCTGAGAGCACGCGACGCGCCGAGCTCGTGATGGCCCCTTCTACCCGCTGAGCTGCGCTCGGCGGTCCCGTCACGACGCTCGCCCGCTACGGTGCAACCCCATCGCCCTGCGCCGCGGTGACCTCCAGCGCCGTGTACACGATCCCCTCGCGGTCGAGCCGCTCCCGCGCCGTCGCGAAGGCGAGCGGGCTCCGGTCGCCGCCGACGAAGCGGCGGCCGAGGCGCGCGGCCGCGATGAGCGTGGTGCCGCTGCCGCACATGAGATCGGCGACGGTCGCGCCGGGCGCGGAGGACGCGCGGACGATGCGCTCCAGCAGCCGCTCCGGCTTCTGCGTGGGGTAGCCGGTGGCCTCGCGGCGCAGCGGGGTGTTGGCGACCATCCCGGGAATGTCGCTCCACACGCTCCCGAGCCGGCGGCCCTCGTCGGCGTAGTACCGGTACGCTTTGCCGCCGAGGATCCGCTCGCGGTACAGGCGGCCTTCCTCGTCGCGGTGCTTGAAATGCATCGCGAGGCTGGTCTCGGCGTACGGCTCGCGGAGCATCGGATCCGCGACGTTGTAGACCACCTGGCCGCGCTCGCCCGCGGCGCGCGCGTAAAGGAGGATCGTCTGGTGCGTGACGGAGAAGCCGCGCGCGCCCCGGCCGCCGTTGCCGGGCGCCCAGATGATCTCGCCGAGGAAGGCGCCGCGGCCGAACAGGCGATCACACGCGACCTTCGCGTCGTGGACCGCGCGGTGATCGAGGTGCAGGTACAGCGTCGCGCCCTCGGTCATGCGATCGCGGATGGCCGCGAGGCGCGGCTCGAGCATCGCGACGAGCGCGTCGGCGCTCGCGCGATCGTCGTACGCGTCGGGCCCGCTCTCCGGCCGGCGCCGCCCGCGCGCCTGGCCGCGCGCCGCCCGCGCGGTCATCGTCGTCCCGACGCCGAAGGGAGGATCGAGGTAGACGAGATCGAACCGCACGTCCGCGGGGAGCGCCTCGCAGACGTCGGCCGCGTCGCCATGCGCCAGGAGGTGGCTCACAGGGCGCTGTCCGGAGCCGCCACGCGAGAGCCCGCGGCGGCGCTTCCAGGCAGGAGGTCGTCGAGCAACGCGGCGGCGAGGTCGCCATCCGACGGCGCGATGAGCTGCGGCACGGCCGGCAGCCATGGCCACTGCGGGCCGCCGCCGAGGCAGCCGGAGAGGGCTTCGTCGGGCGTGCACGCGACGCGGAGGTGGATGTGATCGGCGTGCGCCGTGCTGTCGCCCGGCTGGAGCAGCACGCTCTCGGCATACCAGATGAGCTCCGGATCCTCGCCGAGCGCGCGGGCGTACTCGATGAGCAGCGCCTCGAGCCAGCGGGCCACGAAGAGCCACTGGACGTGCGCGTCGGGCGAGCGGACGAGCGACTTCACGAGCAGCCACTCCCGCTCGACGTCGAAGCGGACGTACTGCGGCGCGCCCGCGCGCGGCGACGCGGGCTCCTCGGCGCCATCGCTGATCCGCGCGAGCCCGTCCGGCCCGAAGGCGACGAAGCCCGGCGAGCGCACAGGGCGGCCGTCCGGGGTCAGCGCGTAGAGCAAGAGGTCGGCGTCGCGCCCGGTGCGGTGGGACCGGTGCCCCCGCGTGGCGCCGCCGTAGCGCGCGGAGAGGTCGCCGACGACGAGCGGCTCGCCACCCGGCCGCGCCAGCGCTACCTCCGCCGCGGCGCGCTGGACCGCGGCGACCAGCCCCGCCGTCCCCCACCGGATGCCGTTGCTGCGGAGCAGCCGGTAGCCTGGGCCCTGCCTCGGGAGCTCGACGGCGTCGGTGATGACGCCGTGGTGCGGGACGCCGATCGAGCCGCGGAGCGAAGGGGCGAGCGGCGTGGGCGAGGAGCCGACGCAGGCCGCGCAGCAGAGCGCGACGAGCCCGAGGAGGAAGGTGGCGAGGAGAGGACGGCTGGGCATCACGACGAAAGAGAGGAAGGCCGCGGCGCCAGGCACCGGACGGACGAAGCTGACACTGACAGCCGCTCGTTAGCCGCGCGGGCGGCGGAGGGGAAGTTCTCGGCTCACCGGGGTGCCCGAAGCGCGGCGCGCACCGCGATCGTGGGTCCAGCCGGCGAGGCAGATGAGCTCGCCTGCGCGCGTCCGCTCCCCGTGGTTGTTCAGGTCGTTGATCATCCATAGAGGCCCGTCGTGGGGCAGATCGGCCTGGTTCAAACGCACACCGGGCTCGGGAACAACATGGCTGTTTCGGTGATCGCTCGTCCTCCTGGCGGAGGTGATATCGCAGGGTCCTGCGTCCCGAAGTGGTCTCTCGATGGTCGATATCGAGCATCGATGGATATCCGCACGACTCAGCGCGTGCGAACCGGCGTCGCGTCGGGCCACGCAGAGGCGGCCAAACTGCCACACGGATCCGGCGATTCGACGAGAGGAGGTCGCGTCCCGTCGCGAGCTCGCGCGCAGCGGCCACCCTCGCGGCGCTGCGCGGCTTACGCTCCCCCTGCCCTCGCGGAGCGATCAGCGCTAACACCCTCGCGCCATGGATCCCGAGCAGCGCGCCACCCAGCGGAACACCAGCCAGGGGAGCACGGGCGCAGATCGACAGCCGCCGCCGGCGGAGGAGCCCGAGGGCGTCGCCTGGAAGGGCGCGCTGGCCGTCGCCCTCGTCGTCGGTGGCCTCGTTGTGTGGCGCGCCTGCTCCACACCGGGAGGCGCCGCGAGCGACGCGCCCGCGCCGCCCAGCGCGAACCCCGCGGCGTCCGCGCCGAGCGACACCGACGATGCCGGCGCGGCGCAGGAGCCGCCGCCCCCGCGCTGCACGCCCGCGAGCCCGCCGCCGTTCGTCATCGGCGACGCGCCGCCGGCCGCGCGCGGGGCCGAGGAAGGCGCGGGGGGCGGCGGCGCGGACAGCGTTGAAGACATCGCGCCGTTCGCCGTCGAGGTCGGCCGCGGGACGACGTTCTCCGGCGGGTTCGCCGTGGGCGCCCAGCGAGAAGCCGAGGGCGGGACCGTCGCGATGGTGGCCACGCTCTCGGCCGACGGCGCCCAGGGGAAGCTCGTCCGGCTCGCGCGATCGCGCGGGGACATGGATCCTCCGGTCGTCGCAGGCGCCGGGGGCGCCATCCTCGCCGCGATGCTCGAGCCGAACGCGGGCGGGCGCGCGATCAAGGTCGCCAGGGTCGAAGGGGACCACGTCACGTGGGGGGCCGAGCTCGCCGAGGGGCGCGACGAGTCGCTCGCGCTCGACATCGCCGCGTCCGGCGAGCGCGCGGTCATCGTCTGGGACGACGTGACCCGCGACGGCAAGCGCTCGCGGATCATGCTCGCCTCCGCCGACGTGGGCACGCTGCGCTCCGTGACGTCGGCCCGCCCGGTCTCCCAGCCGAGCACCGACGCCGAGACGCCGCGCGTGATCGGCCGGCCGGGCGGCTACTGGCTCGCGTACATCGCGCGCGCCGAGGAGCCGGCGCGAAAGGCCGCGGCGAAGAAGGACGACGGCGACGAGGACACGGCCGCGGCGGGCGAGACGATCGCCCACCAGTGGATCGAGGTGGTCCCCCTCGACGAGACGGGCGCGCTCACCGCGACGCCCCGCGCGGTCACCCCCAAGAACGGACACGTGCTCGCGTACGACCTGACGCTCGGCGAGGACGACGGGCTCATCCTCGCCTTCCGGGACGATGACACCCCGAGCGGCTCGATCGGAGGGCGCATCAGCGCCGTGCTGGTGCGGCTCGGCGGCGCCAGCGAGCCGCGCGTGCTCGTCGGCGGCGATCGCGACCAGGACGCCCCGCCCGAGGCCGCGCTGGGCCTGGGCGCCGGGGTGCCGGCGCTCCTCCCCGGCGCTCGAGGCCCGGGCGCGCAGGACCCGGCGAAGGCCGCGGGCGCCGCGGCGTGGCTGGCGATCGCGAACGCATCCGGCCCGACGCAGCTCGCGGCGCTCACCGCGAGAGGCGAGCTCGAAGGCGGGCTGCACGCCGAGCCGGCCCTCGGGCGCGGCGAGCCGATCGCCGCCTCCGCAGAGGCGCTGCTCGTGGCGCAGCCGGCCGGAAAAGCGATGAAGCTCGCCTTGCTGCGCTGCGCGTCGACAGCACCGTTCAACAAGTAGGTCGCCCCTGTATCGGTAAGCGCGCGACGCCAGCGAGCAGGCGCATCGACTGTAGATTGAGGGCGCGTGGATGTGTAGCATCCGCGGCGGTGGCCCACGGGGACGATCCGCAACACGAAGCGTCGCGCCGGCCTGGTTTGCCGAGCCTGTCCGGATCGCCGGACGAAGCTGGCTGGGAAGCCAACGCCGACAACGCTCAAATGACGCGCGCGAGCGCGCAACCTCAGCCCGGCGCGAAGACGCTGCTCGTCGGCACGAGCACGTCGAGGCTCGACGCGCCGTCGAGCGCGAGCGCGCCGACGGACGGCGAACCGCTGCCGGCGGCTGCGAGCGCGCCGGCAGGCGGCGAACCGCTGCCGGCGGCCGCGAGCGCGCCGGCAGGCGGCGAACCGCTGCCGGCGGCTGCGAGCGCGCCGGCAGGCGGCGAACCGCTGCCGGCTACCTCGAGCCCGCTGCCGCCGCCGAACCCGCTGCCGCCGCCGAACCCGCCGCCGCTGCCGAGCGCGCCGCTGGCCTCGAGCCCACCGCCGCTGCCGAGCGCGCCGCCGCCAGGGCCGAACAAGACGCCGGCACCGAGCGTACCGCCGCCAGTTCCGAGCAGGCCACCGCCGCTGATCCGCCGCAAGGACGGCAGCGCCGCGAGCGCGCCGCCGCCGGCGCCGCCATCGCTTGCGCCGCCGTCGAGGCCACCGCCGCCGATGCCTCCGGGAGGCGCGTCCAAGACGACGGCGGCGCCCCCTGGAGCCAGCCCGACCCGCCCTCCGGCGCGCGGCCCAGGCCAGCGCCCGCCGAGCCCGAACCGCGCCGCAACGCAGCCCGCTCCAGGCTCCGCCGCGAGCGCGGGGAAGCCGGCGCCTGGCTCCCAGCCGGGCGCCCCTGCCCAGGCGATCGCCGCCTTCGACGCAAGCACGACGCCGATGCCCATCTCGGTCGAGCCGACGGCGACGCCGCTGCCCATCTCGGTCGAGCCGACGGCGACGCCGCTGCCCGTCTCGGTCGAGCCGAGCTCGTCGCCGACGCCCATCTCGGTCGAGTCGATCGAGCCGGCGCTCGCGCAGAGCGCCGCGCCGGCATCCACGCGAGGCGCCGCGCCGAGCGCTGCGCCAGCACCGAGCGCTGCGCCGGCGCCCGCACCGAGCGCTGCGCCAGCACCGAGCACTGCGCCGGCGCCCGCACCGAGCGCCACGCGCACGCCTTTGCCAGGCGGCACGCCCGCACCGAGCGCCACGCGCACGCCTTTGCCGGGCGGCGCGCCCGCGCCGGGCGCCACGCGCACGCCTTTGCCGGGCGGCGCGCCCGCGCCAGGCGCCCCACGCGCGCCGATATCGGGCGTCACGCCGAACGCCGCGCATGCGCCCGGCGTCACGCCCGCGCCGAGCACCGCGGCGCCCGCGCAGAGCGCCGCGCATGCGGCGACCGTCCTGCACGCGCCGAACGCCGCGCATGCGGCGACCGTGCTGCACGCGCCGAGCGCCGCTCCTGCGCCCGCGCCGAGCGTCACGCACGCGACCGCCTCGCCCGCCCAGCCGCCTCCGGCCCCGCGCTCGCAGCCGAACGCGCCCGAGGTGCCCGCGCAGAGCCCGCAGCTCGCCGCTCCGGACCTCGCCACCGAGCTCCAGCAGCGCGCTGATCGGCTCAAGGGCAGCGATCCGGTCGGCGCGGCGCGCGCCCTCGTCGAGCTCGGCATCCACGAAGAGCGGGCGCTCAAGAACCCCGCCGCCGCGCGCCGCTCGTACGAGCGCGCGCGACAGCTGTCCCGCACGCTCGAGCCGGCGCTCTCGCGGGTCCACCGCGTGCTCGACGCGCGCACCGAGCTCGCCCTCGCGCTCGAGGTCGTCGAGGACAAGCTCCGCGTCGCCGAGACCGACGCCCTCCGGGCCGACCTCCTCGCCGAGCGGGCGCGCCTGCTCCAGGCGCTCGGGCGGACGCCCGAGAGCTGCGAGGCGTTCACCGAGGCGCTGCGGCTCGTCCCGCTCCACGCCGCGTCGCTGCGCGGGCTCGAGATCGCCCTCCGGCGCGAGAGCGCCCGCGGCGCCGAGCAGGCGGCCAAGGACCTCGCCGCGCACCTCGACCGGCTCTCCGCCGCCTACGCCCCGGGGCGCGGGCGGCCGGACGGCGACGGCCAGCTCACCGCCTGGATCCACGTCGAGCGCGCCGCCGTGCTCGATCGGAAGCTCTACAAGCCGGAGCTCGCCCTCGCGTCCCTCGAGGGCGCGATCGCGTTCGATCCAGGGCCCGGGCCCGTGCGGGAGGCGCTCCGCCGCCACCTCGTGCACCACGACGGCATCGTCGGCCTCGTCAGCGCGCTCTCCCTGGAGGCCGATCACGAGAGCGACGACGACCGCGCGGCGCGGCTGCTCTACACGGCGGCGCGGCTGCTCATCGACAAGATCCGGTCCCCGGCGGACGCGGTGCCCCTCCTCCGGCGCGCGTCGACGCGTGCCCCGGCCGGCTCGCCGACCGCGCGGCGCGTGGTGGGCGAGCTGATCCGCCTGCTCGAGGCGAGCGGCATGCTCGAGCTGGCCGCCAACGTGCGCCAGAAGGAGCTCGCGCTCCTCACCGACAAAGAGGCGATCATCCACGAGCACGTCCGCCTCGCGGAGATCTACGACACCCTCGGGGACGCAGAGCAGGCCGCGCTCCACGCGACGCGCGCGCTCGAGCTCGATCCCGAGGACAGCTCGACGCGGGAGCGGCTCGACCGCGCCCTCCAGCGCCTCGGCCACCACGCCGAGCGCGTGGAGGTGTGGACCGCCGTCGCCAACGCGGACCGGCCCGCGCCCGTCCGGGTCGCGGCGCTCCTCCGCGCCGCTGACATCTCCGAGCGCCACCTGAAGCGGCGCGACGAGGCGCTCGCCATCCTGCGCGCCGCGTGGGCGATTGAGCCGGGCAACAGCTCGGTCTTCGACGCGCTCTCCGCCCTGCTCACGCCGGACGCCCTGGCCGTCGAGGAAGATCCGCGCGGCGTGCAGGCGCGGCTCGATCTCTACACGCAGGCCGCGAGCGCGACGGAGGACCCGACGCGCAAGATCGGGCTGCTCGAGAAGCTCGTCTCCATCTGGGAGGACGAGCTCGCCCAGCCCGCCCGCGCCGTGGAGGAGATCGAGAAGATCCTCGAGATCGACCCGGAGCGGCGCGCCGCGATCCTCGCGCTCCAGCGCAACGCCGCGCGCGCGGGGGACGCGCAGCGGCTCGCGCGCGCGCTCTGCGCCGAGGCCGAGCTCACGAGCAGCCCGCGCGAGCAGCGCAGGCTCCTCCTGCGCGCCGCCGACGTCACCGAGATCAGGCTCGGCGATCGCGACCGGGCCTCGTCGCTGGTCGACCGCGCGCTCGCGATCGATCCGACCGACCCCGACGCGCTGCGCGCGCGCGTCCGCCTCGACGAGCGCGCCGGCCGGTACGAGGAGGCGCGGCGCGCGCTGCTCAAGCTCATCCAGCGCGACCCCGCGGGGGACGCGGCGTTCAGCCTCTGGATCGAGGTCGCGGGGCTCGACGAGCGGCGCCTCAAGCGGCCGCACAGCGCCGTGGAGTCGTACCGCGAGGCGGCGCGGAAGAAGCCCGCTCACCCGCTGCCCCGGATCGAGATCGCGCGGCTCCTCCGCGAGACAGGCAACTACGAGAAGCTCGTCGAGGTCCTCAGCTCGCTCGCCGACGAGGCGCAGCGGCCCGACGACCACGCGCGGCTGCTCTTCCAGGCGGCCGAGGTGCAGGAGCTCGCCCTCGGGCGCGATCAGGACGCCCTCCGCCTCCTCGCCCGCGCCGACGCGGCGCTCGCCTCGGGCCAGCATGACCCGGCGATCCTCGACGCGATGGAGCGCATCTACGTCCGCGCCGGCGGCGCAGGCGTCGGCGTCGGCCTCGGCGCGCCCGTCGCGCAGCGGCCCGCGACCGGCGCCCGCGCGTCCAGCCTGCCGGGGATGTCCGCCTCCATGATCGCGAGCGAGCTCGCGGGGCTGTACGCGCGCTGGATCGAGCGAAAGCCGCCGGCGCTCGTCGATCACGCGCTCCGGATCTCCCTTGCGCTGGTCCTCGCGGACAGCAGCCCGCGCCAGGCCGTCGAGATCCTGGAGGGGCTCGTCGGGGTGGTGCCGAACCACATCCCGGCGCTCCGCATGCTGGAGCAGCTCTACCGGCACCTCGAGGCGCCGACGTCGCTCGCGACCGTCCTGCGCGCGGAGGCCGACGTGTTCACCTCCTCCACCGCGCGCGGCGGCGCCCTCTGGGAGATCGCCTCGCTCGAGGAGCAGCTCGGCCCGAGCGCCGCGCTCGAGGCGCTCGCGCGCATCGTGAAGGAGGCGCCCGACGACGCGGCCGCCCACCTGGCGATCCTCCGCATCGCCGCCAAGGCGAGCCCCGCCGATCCGATCGCGCCGCGGGCGCAGGCCCTCTTCGCCGG
Organism: Sorangium sp. So ce124; assembly: GCF_051525235.1. Classification (NCBI taxonomy): domain Bacteria; kingdom Pseudomonadati; phylum Myxococcota; order Polyangiales; family Polyangiaceae; genus Sorangium; species Sorangium sp. So ce124. Next base: position 13,924,489 of record NZ_CP150312.1, on the reverse strand, counting down.
CGCCATCCGCGACAGCCGGGAGCTGACGCCCGATCCCATCGCGCGCGCCCTCTACAGCGTCGAGGAGGCGCTCCTCGCGGAGGCGCAGGCCGACGCGGACCCCGCCGCCGCCCGCGCGGCGCTCGCCGGCTTCCGCAACGCCCTCGGGCTGTGGCCCGAGAGCCTCATCGCGGCGCGCGGGCTCGATCGGCTCGCGCAGCGCCTCGGCGACCGCGCGAGCGTGATCGCGGCCCAGCTGGCGCTCGCCGACCTCGTCCTCGGAGCGCCCGCGCGCGCGACGCACCTCGTGCGCGCGGCGGAGCTCACCGCCGAGGACGCGTCCCCCGAGGGCCGCGCGCGCGCGCTCGAGCTGTACGAGAGCGCGCTCCGCGCGGATCCGAGCTGCGTGGCCGCGGCGCGCGCGCTCGCCAGGGAGCTCGCGGGCGAGCCCCAGCGGCTCACCGACCGGCTCGGCGAGGCGCTCGGCAAGGCCGCGAGCCGCGAGGCGATCTCGCTGCTCGGCACGGAGATCGCCCGGTCGGTGCTGCAGCACCACGGGCGCCCGGGCGCGATCGACGCCGGCGTGGGCATCGCGGCCGTCCGGCGGGTCATCGAGGCGCTCCCGAACGACGCGGCGGCGCTGCTCCTGCTCGCGCGGCTGCTCACCGCGCAGCGCGTCTGGCTCGAGGCCCGCGACGCCCTGAAGCGCGCCGTGGCCGCGGCGACGGACGCCGAGACCAAGATCGCGGTGCAGTTCCTCATCGCCGATCTGTACGAGGGGCCGCTCGCGAACCCGGCGCTCGCCCAGGACGCGCTCCAGGCGGTCCTGTCGCTCGACGCGCAGAACCGGCCCGCGCTCGAGCGGCTGCACAAGCTCGGCGTCACGCGCGGCGACCACGCGCTCGCGCTGCGCGCGCTGGGGCGCCTCGTCGAGCTGTCGCCCGACCCGGGCTCCCGCGTCGAGGCCGCCCTGCGCCTCGCGGACGCCTACCGCGACGCCGGCGACACGGCCGGCATGGTCCGCACGCTGTGCGACGCGATCGTGAGCGCGCCCGGCGGCGACACGCGCGGGTGGGTGGCGCTCGCCCGCCTGTACCGCGTCGACACGAGCGAGGGCGCGGCGGCCTACGCCAAGGCGCTCGCGCAGCTGCTCGAGGTCGCCGAGTCGCGCCGCATCCCTGCCGATCCGCGGTGGCTGACCACGCTCGGCCTGCTCGAGTCGACCCTGCTCGTGCGGCCTCGCGACGGGCTCGCGCGCCTCCAGCAGGCCGTCGCGCTCCCGGGCGCGCCGCCCGAGTCGCGCACCGCGCTCGGCCGCGGCCTCGAGGCCGCGGGGCGCAACGCGGAGGCGGTCCAGGTGCTGCGGGACGTGCTGACGCCCGATCCGGAGGTCTTCACCCGGCTCCCGGACCTCGGCCCGGCGCTCGCCGCGCTCGAGGCCGCGCTCGCCAAGGACGGGCGCGCGGAGGAGCGGATCACCGTGGAGGAGGTCCGCGCCTGCCTCGGCGAGGTGTCGCTGGACCGCATGGCCCGGCTCAGGAGCCGGCGCGTCCCGTCGGAGGCGCCGTACGCCGGGGCCTTCGCGGGCCCCGAGATGGGTCGGCTGCTCCTCCCGGAGGCCCGGAGCCCCTGGATCGACGTGGCGCTGGCGATCGCGCCGATCGCGGCGAAGGCGATCCGCTTCGAGCTGAGCAACTTCGGCATCAGCTCGCGCGAGCGGATCAGCCCGCGCGACAACCACCCGACGCGGCAGCTCGCCGAGCGCGTGGGCCGCGCGCTCGGCATCGAGGCGTTCGAGCTCTACCTCGTCCCCTCGTGGCAAGGGGCCGCCCGCGTCTTCCCGGGTGATCCCCCTGCCCTCGTCGCGCCGACGTCGTTCATGGAGCTCCCGGAGCTCGAGCAGACGTTCGCGCTCGCCCGCCTCTTCGCGCGCATCGCGGTCGGCTTCACGTTCCTCGACGAGATCCCGGCCGAGGCCACCGACGGCCTGCTGCTGGCGTCGATCCGCACGATCGATCCCGGGTTCGGGTCGGGCGCCATCTCGCCCCCGCGCGAGCACGCCGCGCAGCAGATGCTCCCCGGCGTGCAGCGGGCGATCGGGCGCCGCCAGCGCAAGATGCTCGAGGAGCTCGCGTCGACCGTCGCGGTGTCGTACGACGCGCGCGCCTTCGTCCTCGGCCTGCGCCGGAGCGAGCACCGCATCGGCTACCTGCTCTGCGGCGACGCGCTCGCCGCGATCGACTACCTCCGCCGGTACGATCGCGACATGGCCCGCTCGACCGAGGAGCCCCGCCTGCTCCTTCAACACCCGGTGTCGAACGAGCTGCTGCGCTACGCGCTCTCGGCCGAGGCCTACGCCGAGCGCCGACGAGCCGGCTCCATCTGGCCCGCCGTCTGAGCGGCACGCGCCCGCTGCGGAGACGGGCCCATCTCGACGTTTTCGGTGCTCGGCGTACGAGAGTCTCAGGATTGATCATAATTTCCCCACCTCCCTCGCGGCGCTCCAGCCCTGGACGAGGGTGAGGAGCTGCTCGTAGCCACGGCCCAAGGTCTGCCAGCCGGGCTCGCCGTTTCGCCGGAGGTGTCCGCCGAGCCCGGCGATGGCCAGGAAGGCATCGCGGGCCGTGGCGTTCTCGGGCAGGGGCTTGCGCGCGAAGACCCGCAGCACCGCGAGCTGGGTGGGCGTGAGCACGGCGGTCGCGGGCTGCTCCGGAGCGCGCCGAGCCTCGCTGCGCAGCAGCAATAGCTGCCAGGCGATGGGCGCGAAGAGCGCCAGCACGTTGCGCAAGCCGTGCAGGTCCTCAATCTGGCGCTTCTCGTAGGCGCATCCGGTCTTCAGGGCCTTGAAGAACTCCTCCACCATCCACCGCGCCCGGTACCAGTCAACCAGCTGCGTCAACTGCTCGACGGACTCGACCGGCTCGCTCGTGAGCAGCACCCACTCGACCGGCGCTTCGCCCGGCGGCGGCTCGAGCTCCCAGACACGCACGACCTGAAGCGAGAGCGTCGCCGGCAGCTCGCGCGGCTGGGATCTCGGTCGCCGCAGGGTCACGCGCGTGCTTCCAAGGGCGAGCTTGGCCAAGCGTCCTGCGCGCGGAGGATGCAGCCGTTTCTGTTGAGGGCTGCGATTGGCTGCCGGCCGCGGCGAAAGCTCTACCTCGCGTACGGCCACCGCTTGAACATGCGCGAGCGCCTGCTCGAGCTTGGCCTGCTCTCCGAGGGCGTCGGCCTCGACGAGGCGATTGTGCGCGAGCCGAATCACGAACCGATGCCCTGCGCTCAACAGCTGCGCGAACAGGCCGTAGTCGTCGCCTTCGCGGTCCATGACATGCACCACGTCGTGCGGAGCTGCGCCCAAGGCCGCGACGCGCTCCACCTGCTCTCCCCAGCGGTCGTGCTCGTTGTCCATCGTGCCGTCGTCGCGCACGTGCGTGCTCAGATCGAGCACGCCGAGCGGGCGGCGCGTTCCATCGCCGCTGACCGCCAGCGTGAAGTGGGCGAAGAACGTCTGCCCCGAGGAGCGCAGCCGTCCGAGCCCCTGCCGCTGGCCGTCCGAGCGGAAGGAGAGGGTCGTGGTGTCATGGATGGCGAGCACCACCGGCTCGGCCTCCATGCGCGCGAGGGTGGCGTGCACATGCGGAGCCAGGATCGCCGCGGGCGTGACGGCGTCGTTGCCGAAAAAACGGTACGCCGCCTCCAGCTCGCTGTCGGACAGCAGCGAGGGGAAGCTCTTGTCCGGCGCCTGCGCCAGCTTCTGCACCAGCTTGGTCTGGCGCTTCGAAAGCCGCGCATCGCCGAAGTGCGCGTCGCTCATCTCCTCGGCGAGTGCCGCTGCGTGCTCTGCTGCAGGTGAACCCATCCGCAGCTTTGATCACGTCGCCCAACACACATCAAGCGAGATCTGTAGGATCCTGAGACGAGAGTACGCCTGCGCGCCGAAAACGCCGATCTGGGCCCGTCTCCTGTGCGGGCGCGCGCCGCTCGGCAGGGCGCGTTCCGGGGGGATGAGCTCGGCGGCGGGGGCGATTCACTACGGATGAGCCTGGTGGGGGCGCGCCGCGATGAACGAGCGGTGGTGACGCTCGTTAGCAAGGTGTGTTTCATGACCGGTGATGTTTGGTATCGAGAAGATATCGGCGCTTCCGCGGTGACACGGACGTACAGTTGACCGGTGATGTTATGTGGCTCCCTAGATCACGGTGGGCAATCGAACATCCGTGTTGAAAAATCACTGCGGTTCTGCGGCGACAGGGACGTACACGCGAATACCCATGTCGTATGGCGCGCCGGGGCGGCGGTGCTGCGTCGAACTCGTAATTGTCCGACCGGAGCGGTGTCGGGGCGTTTGAGGCGCGCGGAGAAGGTCAGGAGGACGGCGCGTGGTATCCTGATCTTTGCGTGAGCAATCCGCTGATGCCAGGCGCCCTGGTGGCGAGTCGCTATCGGGTCGATCGCCAGCTGGCCGAGGGAGGCATGGGGGTCATCTGGGCCGCCACCCACCTCGCGAACGGCGAACGTGTGGCGCTGAAGCTGCTGCGCCCCGGCACGGCGGATGACGCGTCGACTCGGCGGCGCCTCGTCCGGGAAGCGCGCGCGGCGGCGGCGGTCGATCACCCGAACGTGCCATCCATCCACGACGTGCTCGAGCTCGACAACGGGACGCCGTTCCTCGTCATGGATCTGCTCGAGGGGGAGTCGCTCCGCGACAAGCTGCTGCGCGAGGCGCAGATCCCCCTCCCCGAGCTGTCGCGCATCCTGCTGCCGGTCATCTCGGCCGTCGGCACCGCCCACGCGCTGGGCATCGTCCACCGCGACCTGAAGCCCGACAACATCTTCCTGCTCACGCCCGACGCGGCCGCGCCACGCGGCTCGCCCGGCGCAGCGGACGCCGCCGCCGAGGAGCACCCGAGCGCCGCGGCGGCGCCGGGCTCCGCGGATTCGCCGGCGGCCGCGCAGCACGACGCCCGCGTCCGGGTGCTCGACTTCGGCATCGCCAAGGTCACCGCCGCCCCGGGCGAGAGCAGCTGGTCGTGGGGGCGCACCGGGAGCGGCGAGATGCTCGGGACCCCGTACTACATGTCGCCGGAGCAGATCCTCGGCGAGCACGACGTGGATCACCGCGCCGACATCTGGTCGCTCGGCGTCATCCTCTACGAGTGCCTCACCTCGGTGCGGCCCACCGAGGCCGAGAACATGGGCAAGGTGATGAAGCGCGTCCTGACCGGCTCGATCCAGCCGATCGGGCAGAGCGCGCCCACGCTGCCCGCCGACGTCGCGGCCATGATCGATCGCATGCTCAGCCCGGATCGCGCGCAGCGCCCGGCCGATCTGCGCGAGGTCGGCGCGCTCCTCGAGCGCTACGCGGCCGTCGCCCTCCGCCCCTTCGGTCCCCCGGCGGCGCCCAGGGAGCCGGAGAGCGACTCGCTCGTGCCCAGCGCCCGCGCCAGCGACCCGCTCGTGCAGAGCGCCCGCCTCAGCGGCTCGCTCGCGCCCGACGCCCGCATCAGCGACGCGTTCCCGGCCAGCACCGCCGATCTGGACGGGGAGGCGTCGATCGCGACGCTGCGCGCAGGCAGCCTCCTGCCAGCGCCTCCCTCGAGCAACCGGCTGCGCGCGCGCAGCGCCGGAGCGGCCTCGCTGGAGGCGCCGCCCGACGCCGCGGCGCTCTCCACGCCGGAGGCGGCCGACGACGCCGCCGCGCTCGCCGAAGAGGGAGCTGTCGCCCCGTCGGCAGCAGCGCGCCGCGCGAAGCGCGCAGGGCTCAAGCTCGTCGCCGCCGGCGTGCTCCTCGCCGCCGGAGCAGGCTTCTCGCTGCTCCGCTGCTCCGCCTCGTCAGCGCAGGAGTCGCCCCACCACCCCGCCATCGCGCCAGAGACGCGCGCTCCATCGAACGATGAGTGATCAGGGCAACTCCGGATCTGCCGGAGAGCCCTTGAGGGAGCCGCCTGAACGAGCCAGTGTCGAGCTCGCCAAAATCCGGTTGTGACGCGGTACGACCGCGTTCTGCCCGGTCGGATTCCTGTTGCGCCGGGATCTTGAACGCGGCCACGCTCTCTCACCTCAGGAGAGCTTCATGCCCAGCGATGTCACCGTCCGGATCCGTTCGCCCCGAGGGTTCGTCGACCTGCCTGGCACCGTGGACGCCGTCGGGCCAGCCGCGTCCTCCGCCTTCGAAGAGCGAAAGTCCGCGCCGGGCATTCACCTGCTCGCGGACGCGGTGAGCGACAGCGCTTATGCCATCTCGCTCTCGGCGCCGGTCCCCGGGGAGAGCCTCGCGGCGCTCCGGGAGCGCGAGGGCAGGGCGGTGCTCATCGTGTTTCCCGGCCACTCGCCCGTGCGCCGGCGGCTGCGCGCCGTCGCCGTCTCCAACGTCGAGGTCGTGCCTGATCCGGGCGTGGCGTCGCAGGCGGCGCCGCTCGACCTGAACGCGGGGCGCGAGGGCGCCGCGCCGCTCTGGCTCCTGCCCGCAGGGGTGTTCAGCGCGAGCCCGACCCTCGGCCCCGACGGGCCCGCCGCCCGCGATGCCCTCGTCACCGCGGCCCGGTGGATCTCGTCGCGCCGGACGAGCACGCTCACGCAGCTCTTCCCGCCGAGCGCGTTCCACCCAGAGGAGCCTGTGCGCAAGGAGCGGCTCTCGGCGCGCCGGGGCGCGGCGCTGCTGGATCAGGCGCGCGCGGCGCTCGATGTCGCGGCCGTGGGCGGCGACGAGGCGAGGCGCGATCCGATCGCCGCTGCGACCCTCCGCTCGGCGGCGACGACCATCCTCTCGCACCTCATCGCGACGTCGCTGGACGACCGCGGCTTCGCGCCGGTCGCGGAGCGCGCCGCCGAGGAGATCCTCGCGCTCATCGACAGGGAGGCGGGCGACGAGACGGCCCGGCCGGCGCTGCGCGCGCACGCGATCCACCTGCTCCAGCTGCGCGCCCCGGGGCTCACGTCGGCCCAGCAGGAGCGAGCGCGGGCGCTCGTCCGCGGGCTGCTCCGGGAGGCGCCGCCGTACGACGAGCTCACGGGACCGTGGAACCTCGCGATGTGCGGCGGGTCGGAGTTCCACGAGGGCGAGTGCAACATCCTCGTGTCGACCCACGGCTTCAAGGAGATCGCCCTCCCGCCCGAGGCGCCCCCGTCGCCGAACGGCTGGAGCCCTTACCGCGCCTTCGAGGCCCCCTTCAAGACGCCGGCCGGCGAGCCCATCCGCGTCTTCGCCCGCGCCGCCGCCCCGCGCGACGAGAACCTGGAGATGGGGATGGCGTTCTTCATCGGGCTGCTCATCAACCGGCACGCCCAGCTCGGCGCCTTCGACCTCCGCGCGGCCGCGGTGCAGGTGAAGCAGGAAGGGTACAAGCTGATGATGAACTCGCAGTGCGCGGGGCTCACCACGCGCTTTGCCGTCTCCCAGATGTTCCCCGACGCGGACATCTACTCTTCGTGGGACTCGACGTATTTCAGGGCCGGATCGGACGGGGTGGTCACCTCCTCCGAGGGGGTCGACTGCTTCGTCGCCGCGCTGCGCGGGATGAGCGAGCGCGCGTCGCACGCCGAGCTCGACGCGCGCCTCCGGAAGGCGCAGTGGCCCCACCCGCAGGCGCGGGTCCCCGGGTTCTCGCAGTTCGTCGGGCCCTCGCACCCGCTCGTCGTCGCCCGCTACTCCGACGTGAACCGGGACGGGCGCGCGGATTACTACGACGGCTTCCTCGACTTCCAGCTCACGGACATCGCCGAGGACATCGAGGCCTCGATGACGCCGCGCGACCCGGGGGTGAGCGCGTCGCAGATCGGCGGCGACGGCGCGGCGGGCCTCGACTGGGCGGCGGGCAGCCTCAATCGCGTCGCGCAGTACTCGGACATCTGGGCGGGGCTCGCGGGCCAGAGCGAGCTCTACTATGCCTTCCAGTCGGGGGGCTTCTTCAGCCACCGCGAGCCGCCGCTCGACGTACCCACGGGCGACGCCGTGCAGCAGGATCTCGGGCGGCTCCCGGCCGTCACCCGCTTTCAGCAGAGCAAGGAGGCGCTCGGCGGCCTCTCGGTCGAGGTCATGTTCCACAGCCACCTGAGCCACGCGGCAAAGGAGCTGAAGCGCCTGCTCTGCGCGGCCGACGCCATGCGCCGCGCCTTCGATCTCGGCCACCTCGCGGGCGAGGAGGCGCTGTCGACGCCGCGAGGGCAGCGCTGCGCCATGCTGCTCACCATGGCTGGTCTGCTGGAGTTCCCGGCAGACCAGAACCGCATCGACGGCCTGTGGTCGATGGCACTCAAGGCGCTGCGGCTCCCGGAGGTCTCCCGCAGCGCGGTGCGCGCGTGCATCACGGACGAGGACCACGAGCTGTCGAACTACTACGGATCGCGGCGCGGGCTGGGGCAGCTGCTGGCGGCGCTCGAGAAGAGCGACCCCGTCGCCTTCGAGCAGCTCGGCGCCGACGACCCGCTCGTCGGCAGGCTCGCCGAGCTCGACGCCGGCGCCGTGTGACGACGCTATGTTGGCCCAGCGACCCAGCGACCCAGCGAGCCAGCGAGCCGACGAACCAGCGTGACCGCGCCGACCGGCGGGGACACGGGCCTTGCAAAGAGGGCCGTGGAGGGGCTATGCCCGGAATGGGACCTCATGCTGTGCCCTCGTTGCCATCGGCGGTACGCGGATGACCACCGCTTCTGCCCGCACGACGGAGAGAAGCTGGTCGCGAGCCACGACATCCGGCGGATCCGGTCCCAGCCCACCGAGCACGTGGGCACGATCGTCGCCGAGCGCTACCGGGTGCGGGGCCTGATCGGCAGCGGCGCCATGGCGCAGGTGTTCCTGGCGGAGGACACGAAGAGCGGCGCGCCCGTCGCGCTGAAGCTCCTGGAGCAGAGGTTCCGCCGCGAGCCCAAGGTGAAGGCGCGGTTCCTCCTGGAGGCCAAGGCCGCGGCCACGGTCGTTCACCCGAACATCGTCGAGGTCCTCGATATCGGCCTCCATGAAGGGTCGCCTTACCTCGTGCTGGAGTTCCTCTTCGGCGAGTCGCTGAGCTCGCTGCTCCTGCGGGAGAAGCGGCTGTCCCCGGAGGCCGGCGTCCCCTTCCTCCTGCAGGCCGCGGCCGGGCTCGGCGCGGCCCACCGCGCGGGGATCGTCCACCGCGACGTGAAGCCCGCCAACGTGTTCCTCGTCGGGGAGAAGGGCGACGCCTGGGCGGCCAAGGTCGTCGATTTCGGGTTCGCGAAGCTGTACGAGCACTCGGGGCTCACGCAGGCCGGCGTCACCGTCGGCACCCTGGAGTACATGGCGCCGGAGCAGACCGTCAGCGACCCTCCCGACGGGCGCACGGACGTCTACGGCTTCGGCATGCTCATGTACCGGATGTTCACCGGCAGGCTTCCCTTCAGCGTCGCGCGGAGCTCCTCCCCCGCCCTGGCGCCCGCCATGGACGAGGCCGTGGTGCTGGCCAACCAGCTCGTCACGCCGCCCCCGCCGCCCAACCTGGGTGAGGGCCCGGCGTCCCGCGCGCTAGAGGCGGTGATCACGAAGTGCCTGCGCAAGCGGCCGGAGAACCGGTATGCCTCGATGGAGGCGCTCTGCGACGATCTCGCCCGGCTCGGGCGGCCAGGCGCGCTGGCGGCGCACGCGCCGATCGCCTCGCCCGACGTGTACGCGGCGCAGACGCCCTATGGAGAGCACGCGGCGCGGTTCCTCTACAAGCAGCTCGGAAGGGTGTACGGCGCAGCGCCGTAGCCGCGGCATGGCCGGAGCGCGCTCCCTCACGCGACGCACCGGTGCGCGCTCCCTCACGCGACGCCGCGCTTCCGCGCTGGCCGCTTGCGCCGCCGCCCTCGGCTGGCTGCTCTGGCCGCTCGTCGCGGGCGCGTCGCCCGAGGAGCCGCTGCGGGCGGCGCCGGCGGCCGCCGCCACGGAGCCCGACATCCGACCCACGCTGGCGTGGCTCCTCGTCCAGCTCGTGCCGAGCCCCGAGCTGTGGCTCGAGCCGGGCGAGGCGCGCTTCGGGTTCCGGTGGCAGGTGACGCCGCTGCTCTACTCGTTCGGGATCAACCGCAAGCTCTCGCCGTGGCGCACCCTCATCGCGGAGCCGCTCACGCGCCACGCCGGCTCGATCGAGCTCTTCGGCTCGCCGGGGTACGTCGCCCGTCCGGGCGCGTTCGCCGATCGCTGGCTGATCCGGAGCGGCGTCCGCGCTTACTTCCCGCTCCTCTATGGAGGCGACTACCTGTCCTGCTCGCTCGGCGGATCCGCGCTCTTTGCTCGAGGGCACGTGGCGGCCTCGTACGAGGCGGGGGTCTATACCCTGTTCGGCGCCCTGGGCGCGCAGGTGGCGACCACGCCGACCGCCGCCTTGCGATCGACCACGTTCACGCTCAGCATCCGCTACTTCTGACGCCGCGCATGGCCACGCGCCCCTCCTCGTCGCCAGCTCGCCTCCCCGCCGCGGCGCTCCTCGCGCTCGCGGGCCTGTCGTGCAGCGTGCCCGCGCGCATCCTGGAGAGCAACGTGGCGAGGCTGTTCGCGAGCCCGCTGCCCGTGCCGGACAAGGTGCGCGCGCCGTACCGCCCCGAGGCGCGGCTCGCCGCGCTCTGGGTCGGGCACGCGACCGTGCTCGTGCAGATCGACGATCGATGGATCCTGACCGATCCCGTCTTCACGTCGACGGTGGGCCTCATGGTGAAGCGGCTCGTCGAGCCGGGGTTCGCTCCGGAGGATCTGCCGCCCATCGACGCCGTGCTGATCTCGCACATGCACCTCGACCACCTCTCGCTCGGCTCGCTGTCCCTGATCGAGCCGAAGATCCGCGCGCTGCTCGCCCCTCGGGGCGGGCTCGTCTACGTGCCCAACTACAGCTTCGCGTCGTTCGAGGTCCCGACCTGGACGACATGGCGGCAGGGAGATCTGAAGATCACGGCCGTCCCGGTGCGGCACTCCGGCTATCGCTACGGGCTGGACCGTGACTGGATGACGGAGAGCTTCACGGGCTATGTCGTCGAGTACCATGGGATCACGGTCTACTTCGGCGGCGATACCGCCTACGACCGCGATGACTTCGTGAAGACGCGCGCGCGATTCCCCTCGATCGATCTGGCCCTCTTGCCGATCGCGCCGGTGGGGCCGCGCGAGTTCATGGAGAGCAAGCACGTCGATCCGGCGGAGGCGGTGCAGGCCTTCCTCGACCTCGGGGCGCGGCGGATGATGGCCATCCATTTCGACACCTTCATCAACAGCACCGATACGTTCGGAGAGGCGCCCCGTGAGCTCCGGCGCGTCATGGCCGCGCGCGGGCTGGGGCCGGATCGGGTGTTCCTGCCCAGGCACGGCGAGCAGCGGGTCCTCATGGCGAGGGGCGAGCCCGGGGGCGCGGCGGCGGCGAGCAAGCCAGCGGCGCGCGGCGAATAGCCGGGTCAGTCGAGCTCGCGCAGCGCCGCCGCGTAGTCCTCGGGCGTGTTCAGGTTGCGCAGCGATCGCAGCGCCGGATCCGCAGCGCTGAGCCGAGGATCCGAGAGCAGGAGCTCCGGCTCCGCGACCAGGGTGCGCGCCCGCTCGAACAGGGTGGAGAGCCGCAGCCTGCCCTCGGCGAGCAGGGCCGCCACCTCGCCGCGCACCGAGCAGGCGTACACCGCGGCGAGCGGGTGATGGTGCCCCTCCGCCCGCGGCACCGCGATGGCGTGGCCGCCCGCCTGGAGCTCCGCGAGGCGCCGCACGAAGGCGGGGTGCAGGAAGGGCGAGTCGGTCGAGGCGACGTAGGCCCGCTCGGCGAGCGGCGCGACAGCATCGAGCCCGGCCGCGATGCCCTGGAGCGGCCCGCGGCCCTCCACCGGATCGCGCGCGAGCAGCACCCCCTCCGGCAACGGCGGCAGCTCCTGCCCCGGCGCCGCGACCACGACGATCGGCCAGGCCGCCTCGCCGAGGCGCCGCACCACCCGCTGGAGCAGCGGCTCGCCCCCGAACTGCAGCCATGCCTTGGGGCGCCCCATCCGGCGGCTCTGCCCGCCGCACAGCACGACGCCCGCGAGGCCGGCCACGCGGCCCGCGCCGTCACCGTCCTCCGAGGGCACTGTCATGAGCTGCACCGCCGCCCTGCATAATACCACCTCGGCCCGGAACATGCGCTCACTGCGCGCGCCGAGCGTGCCGGCGGTGCCCTCGTGCCACGATACAGACATTCCGTGTTACCGAGCGGGATCCTCGACGCCGCGGCCGGGTACGAGCGTCACCTCGCGGACGGGGCAAGATGCTGGTGTCGCTCGCCCGCTACGCTGCGCGCTTCAGCCCTGGTCGACCTCGGCCGCGGCGCATCGACGAGGAGCCACATCGACCATGAGCAAGGCCTGGATCCTGCCGCGAGGCGAGCAAAGCATCCTCTTTCGGCGCGCCGAAGCGCCGAGCTACCGTGATGGCGCCGCGGCCGTCGTCGAGGTCGGTCCCATCCCCATGCCCGTGCGCGCCGTGCACCGGCTCGACATCGAGGCCGACAGGCTGGTGTATGCACACCACGGCGCGCTCACGGTGGTCCGCGGGCTCTCGGGTGAGCGCGCGGCGAACGTCGTCAACATCCAGGGCAATCCCGACATCCACGCGATCTTCGTCATCGACGACGTCGCCTTCACGGGCGGCGACGCGGGCAAAGGGATGCTCGGCTGGGTGGACCTCCGCGCGCCCCAGAAATGGCGCCCCATCGCGGTGCCGCGCGAGGCGTGCGCGGCTGGCAAGGGAATCGACGGGTTCGCCGTGCACGGCTCGCGCCTCGTCGCCATCGACGACAGGGTACTCCCTCGCTTCATGCTGCTCGTCGACGTGGCGAGCCCGCGCGAGCCGCGGCTCGTCGAGAGCCTGACCCTGATGGACCATGGCTCCTTCGAGCGGGTCGTCTCCGTCGCCTCGACCAGCGACACCGTCGTCTTGCTCTCCCATTCGCCCTCCCGCGTCGGTCCGTGGACGCACGTCGCCTTCATCGATCTACGGACGCTTCAGCAATGGGCGGAGCTCCACGTGAGGCGCCTGGAGGGCGGTCGGCGTTCGGCCGAGCGCTCGTACGATTTCCATGCCATCGCGCTGCACGGCGATCTCCTCTTCGTCGCCGCGGGTGGAGACGGCATCGGCGTCCTCCGCGTCCCGCCTCGCCCGCACGATCTCGCGCCTCGGAGCCCCACGGAGCCGCCTCATCGGATTTCGTGGGACGCGAGCATTCCGATCGAAGCGATGCGCTTCGTGCCGGTCCCCAGAGGCCCGGTGATCGACGTGGTCCCCGTGGACGAAACGCGCGCGTTCGCGGTCGTCGAGGTGCGCGCGGGCGGTATCTTCGGGCGCACGCGGCTCGACAGCGTGCTCGTCTCCGCAGGCGGTTGAGTGGAGGCGCCCTCTCCGGGGCGTGGGTGAGCTATCTCAGGCCGCTCGCCCATCGGTATCAGCTATGCGCGAAGTCCCCATGCTTCCGCAAGAACGGCGACTGAAACCCGAGGTCCTCGCGCGCCGCCCGGCCCAGCTCCGACCAGGGATCCGGAGAAAGATTTCAACGCAAAGTCGCAAAGTCGCAAAGAAGATTCATGCATTTTTGCGCCTTTGGCCTTTGCGCCTTTGCGCCTTTGCGACTTGGCGCCTTTGCGTTAAAATCTCTCTTCGCTCGGGAGACAGATCCCTGGCAGGACAATTCCGCGGGGGCGAACCGTTGCGATCCGTCGGATCCACCGGGATTTCGGGGGGGCGTGGCGACGGATCGCATCCCCTCGGAAAGCGCGGGCCCAAGGTGGGCCCAAGCGGCGAGCCCCGGGCTCGCGGAGCTCGGGTCGGCTGAGCCGTCGCCTCGGGCCGCCGTGGTCGCCTCGCTCGCCGAAGCGCTAACCCGCGCCGTCGCGGTCGGCGACGAGGTGGCGGCCCGGGTGGTCTTCGAGGCGATCGGCCGGCTGCTCGGCCTACCGCTGGCGTCCGGCGTTGGGGTCGAGGCAGCAGCAATGGTCGATCTAGCCCGGGAGCCGGCTCAGCTTCCGCGGCGCTGAGTCCGAGCGTACATGCCCACAAGCTGGCGCAAGCGCTCGCCCCCTCGACCCCGTCGACCGTTCAGGCGCTCGATTATGCGGTCGCGGTAGGGGCGGCCCGGGTCGGCGAGCATGGCGACGGTGGGGAGTCCCTACCGCGACGGACCACTTGCACCCGAGTCGAGCGACGCGATCGTCGGTCCGCGCTATTGCACGGCTGCGTCCTGAGATCCGCCTGCTCATGGATGACCTGGATGCGCCGTGGAACCTTGTGCGGCAGGTTGCGCACGCCCCCGGACCGGCGGCGAGGTGGAAGCGCGCCGAGCAACTGCTGACTCAGTTGATCGAGAAGCGCGCGGCGAAGGATCCGAGCGGCGCACGCGGTGGGCGGACGCGCCTCGAGCGGCTGATCGAGGCCGTCGAGCCTAATGATCCGGTACTGCGCCAGGCCCAGGCGCTCAATGCGCAGCGTCACAAGCCCCGGGCAGGGGCTGTGCCGTCGGCTGCGGGGCATCGCTCGGGCTAACCACGCCGGGGGCCGGCCGTCGGGCATGCCTCGGCCATCCGCCAGAGGTGCCCGAGCTCTTCGCAGGCGCGGGCCAGGCGCCTGTACGCGGTCGAGACCGGGAGGGAGAGCTGCGTTGCGATCTCCTTCATCGGCATCCCAGCCAGGTACCGCGCGAGCACCTCGCGCAGGTCGGGCGAGATCTGGTGCATGAGGGCGCGCGCGTGCTGGCGTTGCGACAGGTCCTCGACGAGCTCAAGGGCCGTCGGGCTCTCGTCGGGCGTCTCGGGATCTGGCTCGACGCCTGGCCGCTCCCAGGGGCGGCCCTTGACTTTCTCGTGATAGTGCAACGCCGTGAAGACCGCGATTCGGTTCTGCCATCGATCGACCGGTCCGATGTTCGCGTCGTACTTGCCCCATGTCTTGAGCAGCTGCTCCAGGACGTCTTGCGCTACGTCACGCACTTCTGATGATGGAACACCTAGGCGTACAAGCCATCGCGCCAGGCGCTGGAGGGCGCGATCCGAAAGAAGCGCATCAATTCCAGGATAGCGTTCATCTCTCGTTGCCATGCCCCATGGTGTCACAAAAGCGACAGTCATTTAAGAACCGCACGCCAATTTTCGTCAGATAGGGAAGAGCGCGCCATTGCGGTGGATGGCGAAATCGCGCAGGGCGTGTGCGGCAATCAGACCGGGGCGCTCACGTGCGCCCTCACGTCCAGCGTGGCGAGGCCGACGGCGCGCACAAGCAAGCAGGCCGCTGCTCAAATGCTCTCACGTCGCCGCAAGAGCCGGAGCCCGGGCGCACGTCTGCGGGCGTCACCTCGCCGGCCTCGGAGGTCCTCGGCAGGATGGCCGGCCGGAACCAGGCTGCCCGCGGTCGATCGCCTCACCGCTACCCCCGCGGTCGAGAGCCCACCCGGCGAGCCGCTCGATCCGCTCAGGCCGAAGTAAGGGCAGGAGATCGAGCGCCCACACCGCGCGAAGGCGCGCCGCACCAGCTCCCAGGAGTTCGTGGAGCACCCCGAGCAGGAGCGCCGTCGCGACCCAGGCCGAGAGCGCCGACCGGCCATCCCTGGCCAGGCGTTCACCCGCGTCTGTTGCGAGCCTCGCCGCGTGGAAGCGCCGCGCATCGCCGCGTCCACCACCGCGCCCGTGGTGCACCTCGGGGAGCAGGCGGACCTGACCTTGCAACATCTCTCGATTTCCCATTTTTGGCCTCCTCATGGTCTCGCAAATATGACACCATGTCCCTGCGGTGTCCAGCTCGCTCGGCTGCGTCCCGGACCGCTTCACTTGGGGGGCAACGTCGACGCGCGGTGCGTCCAAGGCTGGCTGGGCCGCGCCTTGTTCGGAGGTGCCTATGACATGGACACAGATACATGAGACGTTCCGCGCCAACGCCGGTGTGCTCGCTCTCGGTTTGTTTGTCTCTGTGCTCGCAATCGCCGGTCTCGTCGGGGAGCTCGCCCTGGCGAATCGAAAGCTCGGCAGAGCCAGAGGCGAGCGGGATGCCGCCGTCGAGCGCGAGCGCGCGGCGAAAGAAGCTGTCGGGGCGATTCAGAATTGGGACATCGACGAGATGCAGCGCCTCGTTCGGTTGTTCGTGGCGACCGCCGATGCCATGGTCGCCGAGATCGACGAGTTTCGCGGTCGATCCGTGCCGTCTCCGGCGGAAGCCTTTCGGCTGATCTGCCGCGGGAAGGACGATTGGCAGACCAGATTTGCTTATGCGATTGGCCTCTCCCCCGGTGCCGCCGCGGCCGTCATTCACGGGCGTCGCGCCATCAACGAACGGATGGCGCGGCACCTCGCAGACTTTACGGGCGTCCCTGTCAACGCATGGCTCACCCTCTCCCGCATCCATGGCGCCTATCGCCTGATCTCGGAGACGACCATGGTTCGCACGCGCGACGCCCTCACGGCGGCGATCTCGCGTCGTAGCTCCGCGTTCGCCGAGCTGGCCGAGCTCCCCGGCGTCCCCACTCCCGCTGACAGCGCCGAGCCGCCGACGCCCACCCCGGTCGAGCCGCCGGCGCCGCCCCCCGTGCCGACGGTGCCCCCGTGCGAGCCGCCTACCCCGCCGATCGCGCCGCCGCCCACGGTCCCGGCACCGCCGCCGCAGCCGAAAGGACCGGCGCCGGGCCGCTACGTTCACGTCCCGGGGCCCAGCCCGAGCCCGCGCCCGTTGCGTCGTCCCGCCTCTGCGCCCGAGGTGAAGGTGGTCGCCGCGCCGCCCGCTCGTCCAGCCCCGCCCGCTGGCGAGCGGCGCAGGCAGTGGAGGCCGGCCGATGATCGTGAGGCCGCCGCGCGCGCCGCCGCGCTGACCGAGCTCCCCGTGCTGAGCGAGCCGGGCGAGGAGGACGAGCCCACGTCACAGTTCCGGCCCGATCGCACCCTGCCCGGTGCGGGTCTGTCGTAGTGTCGTAAAAGCGACACTGAACCTCCGCTCTTCCGGACAGCGGGCGCGCTCGCGTACCATGCGCCCGTGCCCCCGCTCGCCGACGAGACCCTCCGCAACCGTGTCGAGCTGCTGGCGCGCTCGCCGGTGCTCCGGCGTGCGAGCGCGGACACGTTGACCCAGATCGCCAGCACCACCACGACCGCGCAGGCCGAGGGGCCCGATCCGCTCTACTCCGAGGGGAGCCCCGCGCTCCACGTGCTGTTGCTCGTCCGAGGGGCCGTCCGGCTCGACGCCACCCTCCGGGGGCGCACCGTGCCTACCGGGTGGTATCGCGCGGGCGAGATCATCGCCGAGGAAGCTGCGTATGTGCCCATGTACCGCGCGACGGCGGTCCCGCTCTGCCCGACGTCGCTCGTCCAGCTACCGGCCGGCGTCCTGCGCGCGGCGCTCGCGTCCGATGCTGCGCTCGCGATCGCGTGGGGCCACCTGGAGCACGAGCGCCTGGTCGAGACGCAGCTACGGCTGGGCGCGCTCGCCGCGAAGACGCATGTTCGTCTCGCGGGCTTCCTGCTGGATTATGCGCGCCGGTTCGGCAGCACGGAGCGCGAGACGAACAAGCTCTTGTTGGTCGATCGGCCGACCGCCTCGCAGATCGCCGCGTATCTTGGGGTCGTGAGGCAAACGGTGCAGAAGGACTACGACAAGTTGGAGGAGCTCGGCGGAATCCTGCGCGTGAGCGGTGGCCTGTACCTCCATTCCGAGGTGCTCGAGCGCATCGCCGACCAGGAAGGCCCGCCCTCGAGCAGGTAAATCGAGTCACTGACCCCCGCCCGGTGTCGATCGGAGGCACGACCACAGTCGAGATCGGGCCTTCCACGCACCGGTCGCGGTCGTGTACGGTACGCGCGTGCCGCCGCTCCCCGATGACCCCCTGCGCGACCGCGTCGATCTGCTCGCGCGCTCGCCGGTCCTCAAGCGTGCGAGCCCCGACACGCTGATCCAGATCGCGAGCGCCGGAAGCGCGGCGCAGGCCGAGGGGCCCGACCCGATCTATACCGAGGGGAGCCCCGCGGCCTGCGCGCTGCTCCTCGTCCGCGGCACCGTCCGGCTCGACGCCACGATCGCCGAGCGCACGGTGCCGATCGGGTGGTACCGCGCCAGAGAGATCATCGGCGACGAAGCCGTCTATGAGGTCACGTACCGCACGACGGCAATCGCGCTCAGCCCGGTCACGTTCGTGCAACTGCCGGCTCGTGCCCTTCGAGCCGCGCTCGCCTCGGATGCCGAGCTCAACTTCGCATGGGGGAACGAGCAGTACCGGCGCATGGTCGAGACCCAGCTCCGGCTCGGCTCGCTCGGGGCGACGACCCACGTACGGCTCGCCGCGTTCCTGCTCCATCACGCTCGCCGATTCGGCACCAAGCAGGGCGGCGCGAACCACATCTTCCTTGAGGAGAAGCCCACCGCCTCGCAGATCGCCGCGTACCTCGGCGTGGTGCGGCAGACGGTCCAGAAGGACCTCGACAAGCTCGAGGCGCTCCGCGCGATCGAGCGCGTGAGCGGCGGCGGCCTGCACCTCTTCCCAGAGGTCCTCGCGCGCATCGCCAGCGACGGGGCGCCACCGTCGAGCAGGTAGCGCCAGAAATGATGTGGCGTGGACGGGTTCTGTGCGGGCGCGTGGTTGGATGTCATGGGGAGTTCATAAGGATGGCTCTCCCGTAGGACCTGGGCGCTACGCCGTCCTCTCTGCAATCCAGCTTGCCATTCCATTTGGCGCGGCGAAATTTCCTCGAAATCGAACGTTCAGTCCCGAAGTACGAATGAAGGATCGGGGATGGCCGGCAAAGCCACGGGGGATGGGTACTCCCATCGCCCCCGTGGTTTTTCTCGTCTTCTTGCGGTAGCCTCGCCAACATGCGTTCCCTCGGTGTGTGTCTGGCCGTCCTCCTCGCGTCGGGCGACGTGTGCGCGGCGCCCCCGCGAGCGCCGACCACGCGAGATCGGACGATCGCAGCCGCCAACCGAGCCGTCGAGGAGCGGCGCCTAGGCGAAGCTATCGTGCTCTGGCGTGGGCTCTGGGATGCCGAGCGCAGCCCTGAGGCCGCCTGCAACGTCGGGCAGTTGGCGTCGCGCACGGGGGAGCTCACCACGGCCCGTGAGTTCCTGCAGATTTGCGTGCGTCTCGACCCCCGCGAGGCGCACCGGATCGAACTCGGCCGTGTAGAGGCACAGCTCGGCCGGCTGAGCATCCGTGCAGCCGCCGACTTGGTGGTGCGCGTCGACGGGCGGGAGCTCGATCCCGGCGTGCGCGAGGTGTGGGTCGAGCAGGGCTCCCACATCGCAGAGATCGAGCGTGCCGGGCGCAAGGCCTCGACGCGCGTGCAGGTGGCGCCAGGCGAGCGCCAGACCGTGACGCTCGAGCTCTCCCCGGACCGGCCCGCCCCCCCGCCGCGCCCCGCCCCCCCGCCGTCGCAACGCGGCCCCACGTGGCCGATCTACGCCGGCCTGGCCGGCGCCGGCCTGGCTGCCGTGGCCGGGGGAACCGTGCTCGCCGTGGCGGAGGACCGGGGCGTCGCCGCGAAGCGCCAAGCGTTCCGAATCAACCCGACAAACGGCTGTGACATCCCGCAGCCGGGCTGCGACGAGGTCCGCGAAACGGCGGAGTCATCTTTCACTTTGCGAACGGTGGCCATCGGCGCGTTCATCGGCGCTGCGCTACTTGGTGCAGGGACTGGCATTTACTGGTATGTCCAGCCATCGGTCGCGAGCGTGACGGTGGGGCGCCAGTGGTAGCTTTATCTGACTACTCGATAGGGGTGCAGATTGATGCCCCGCGCCCCATCCGAGGACACGCGTGCACCCGTGGAGATGTGTCCGGCTTCGTTTACATTGGGCCGCCCACGGGTGCAGAGCAGGATTTCGAGCGGCGGCTCGAGCAGCTCAGAGTGCTGGCGTTGCCGTGGACGGCGGCCGCCATTCTCGACGGCGGCGTGACCGATTTCACGCCATGGGTTGTGACCGAACGCGCGGGCCTGCCGGTGGCCCTGCCTGATGGGTGGGAAGGGATCAAAGCTGCCCTAGACTGCGCGCTAAACGTAGCTGGGGCGCTGACCGATGCTCACGAAAAAGGCGTCTATCACGGTGATATCTCGCTTGCGGCGCTCAGCCTGAGCGACGCAGGGGAGCTCCAGATCGCACGCCTGGGCCTTCTGTCGCTCTTCCGCGTGCCGTTGGATGCGAGCGAGCGAAGGGCATGCGCGCCCGAAGTGGTCGAGCTCGGCTATCCGACTGGCCCGCAGGCCGATGTGTACGGCATCGCCGCGATGGTGGATAGGGCGGTGCGCGATCGGTTACTCCCTTGTTCGGCGCTCCCGCCCGAGCTGCGCGAGGTGTCGGCGCGGGGGATGGCGGTAGACCCAGCGGCGCGAGCTACCCTCGAGGAGCTGTTCGATCTCTTGCGTGACGCCGCAGCGGCGGTCTGTGCGATCCAGGCCGGCCGGGATACGCTGCGCGGCGAGGACCCGGGCGGCGACGAGCAGCGCGGGCCCGCGACGCCGCGCTCACCCGAAACGCGCGACACACTACCGGCATCGATAGAGATCAGCGCGCCGCGGCCCGCGCCGCCGCCGCGCCCCGAGCTCCCCGCGGCCCGCGCCGCTGCGGGCCCGCTCGCCTTCGTGGCGCTCGTGCTTGCGGTGCTCGCGCTCGGCGCGGTCGTCGCCCTGGCCGTGCTGCACCGCCCCGCGCCCGTCGTGGTGCAGGTGCCGCCCGCGCCTGCTTCGCCCCCTGCGTTGCCGGCGCCGGCGCCGCAGCCCCGGGAAGCTCCGCCGGCCGCGGCTCCGATGCCTCCGGGCTCGCCGCAACACACGGTTCCCAGCCGCGCCGCGCGTCTCCCCGGCAACGTGCGTGTATGTGACACAGACGACTGGTATTCTTGTTCCGCTCCCAGGAGGTAACATGTCGCCACGTAAGATCGCGTCCGCGGTAGTCGCGGCCGTGTGGTTCTGGCCCGCGTTCGCATGCGAGTCGCCATACACATTCGGCGATTGTGGCGGAACGGATGATTGCTACGAAGGTGCCCAGAATATACCAGGTACCATCTGCAAGGATAGTCAGTGCAAGTGCCAGATCCCAGATCAGGTCATCTGCTGCCACTTTAGCGAAGTGGACAATCCCGATTGCAAGCGAGCATGCCGCTACTGCTGGGAATGTGGCGAGGGCGCGAAGGGCTGCGAGGACATGGAGATCGAGTGCCGCGTTCCTTCCGACTGCCCGGCGAAGCTGGGCGTCTGCGAAATCTGGCCTTCCTGCGAAGTCGGGAAGTGCGCTTATCGAGCTCTAGGTGGAGACGCGAAGACGCAGAAGTTGGGCGATTGCGAGCGGCGATATTGCTTGAGCGGCGGTGGGATCGAGGTAATTCCGGATCTGGGAGACATCGAAGACGACGGCAACGATTGCACTATTGATCAGTGCTGGGAGGCGGGGCCGACGCACGAGGCGCGCCCAGATGGCAGCGGCTGCGCTGGTGGCCGGGGATATTGTATCGCCGGCAAGTGCGTAGAATGCATGTATCAAGGCGACTGCGCGACGACGGGGACCGAGGTGTGCAGCAACCACAGATGCGTTCCCTCGAGTTGCGCCGACAACCGCCTAGGCAGCAACGAGACCGACATCGACTGCGGCGGCCCCTGCGCGCCGTGCGAGAACGGCCAGAAGTGCGTGGAGGACGCGGATTGCGGGTCTGGCGCGTGCACCGGAGGCAAGTGCGCTGCCCCCACAACGCGCGACGGCCGGGCGAACGGCTCCGAATCGGGCGTCGACTGCGGCGGCCCGGACGCGAAGCCCTGCGGCGACGGGGCGCGCTGCGCCATCCACGCCGACTGCTCCAGCGATGTGTGCCTTAACAGCACGTGCCAGGCACCGTCGTGCCGCGACGGCACAAAGAACGGCAAGGAAACGGGCGTCGACTGCGGCGGAGACTGCTCGATCGCATGCGAGTAGGCCGGCGTCGGCGAGCTCGCCCGTGATCTCCTCGCGGCGTGAGCGCCCCCGCCCTCCATCGCCTTATCTTCATTCCTGACGGAGCAGCGCCGGTCGGCTCCGGCGATCAGCGCTTGGTGGTGGCGCTCCTGGTCCGGGGCGTCAGTCGATGAAGTCGTCGAGGAAGATGGCGTTCCGGTCCTCGGGGATGCAGGTCGTCCAGTCGATCTGCGCCTGCGCGAGCGGGTAGTGGTAGGGGACGCCTGTCGCGGCGGCGAAGCCCTCGGCGCCGCCTATGCGCAGGTGCGGCGCGAGCTGGTCGCGGGGCACGTCGAACATCTCCTCGAGAAAGACGAGCTGCGCGGCCGTCGGCGAGGTGGACGCGCGAATGAGCTCCTCGTCACCCTGGAACCGGAAGTAGGGGAAGCGGGGGTCGGTGAACAAGAAGTGGATCTGCCTGCCGTGCAGCGCGAGATCGAGGCTCCAGAGCTCCGGATCGGTGTCGACCTCGATGCGAAGCACCCGCGGGAAGATCGGGGCGAGGCGATCGAGGGTCGCGTCGTCCGTCAGCACGGCGGCCCAGCGGCGGACGGGCGGGAGCGCCTCGTACTCCTGCCAGGTGGGCTTGATGGGCTGGTTCTCGCCGTAGAAGAAGGACGAACCCTCGACCTCTTCCATGAAGACGATGGAGCGGATGCGGTGAGCCTCCAGCGCGCGCCGGAGCGCGTGGAGCGACGGCGCGTGGATGGCAAAATACTGGGTGTACTCGGTGCCCATGATGGACTTCCTCCTCCCTCCGCTCTGTATGCCTCACTTCCCGTCGAAGCGGAAGAGCCAGGCCATGCTGGCCGCCTTGTCCATCCGTCCAGGGCCTCCAAGGTGAAACGGGCGGTGATTCGTGATTTGGATTCTCTTTAGTACCTTCGCCAGCCTAGCATAGTGCCTGGGCCAGCGGTTCGCCTGGACGTCGCCGATCTGTGGCTTGGGGCCCGCTTGGATTACGAGCCCTCCATCGTAAGGATAGAAGACGAAGGTGTCATCCAGTCGGATGCGTAGATAGTCGAGACCGCCCGCCGCCTCGACCCAACGATCGCTGAGGATCGTGAGCCAGTTGACACCCTTGATCCCATCCTTGAGCCAAATCGTGTGCGCCGTGCGGCTCTCTACTTCAATCCCAGGGAACCTTTCGGCAATCAGTCGAACGACTGGTTGATGGCGGTCGCTCGTGGCGAGGTCCAACGCTTCAAGGGCACCAATTCCGCCGTAGCCGCTAAGTGGCCTGAGGCTTCTACTCGCCTCGACCACGAAGTCCTGGAAGGCTCCCGGGTATTCGGCCAGCCATAGCAATGGCAAGTGTATCTGAATGAAGCCCAGATTTCTGGTGACGTTGTTTGAGCCGAAGCCGCTTACCTGGAATTCGCTCGCGTCGTACATGCTGTCTCCCCCATGGAGGCCGAATGACCACGCACGCCCGTCCTCGTGGTTTGGTAGCCACTTTCCGGGAGACGGCACCCTGTTTGCGCTGAGCGGATAGATGCGTGCGGTCTTCGTCTGCATTGTCCACCGCAAGTGCTCGCCAACCATTTTTATGTAGGCTTCTGCCACGTTCGCCACGGCCTCCCGCATGATGCGGGTCCACGGTTCCGCAAAGAACATGGTGGCAAGCAGTCCTACCTTCAGCGCGGCACGCCCATTGTTTCCTCGTATGCACAGAAGGCTTGATAGATCTTGTTCGTCTTCGTCTAGAACATTCATTGGATTTCTCTGGCTCATGGAATCGGCGCGGTCGGTGGGCCGAGGAGCGGCGCAAGAAGCGGTGCCAGCCTTTGAGCGAGGCGTGTCAGTATCGGCGGAATCAGTATGTCATCCGCTTCACCGCCAACAGCGTCGTCGAGGACCAGAACGAGTACTGCCAGTATTAGCAAAGCGGCCTCGGCGATGTCCTTGGCCTGCACGGAATCGGGGGCCGGTACCTGCTCCTCCTTCGCATCGTCACAGCCGCAAGTTGCGGGCGTCCACACCTCGAATGGTGCCTCGCCAGCGATTGTCTCGTACTCGTTCCTCTGCTCGGGCCCGAGCTCATCTGGCGGAAACTTAATCTCGACCACCTTCTTGAGGTTGTCCTGCGTCGGCGGCTTGGTCGGATCCTTCAAGATCACCACGTCCGGCACCTTCGAGCCGCCCGGCTTGCTCTCGGTCGGCCGCCACGGCTCTCTCTTGCTCATGATCGGCGCGGGCGGCCTCTGGCTCATGTCGTACGGCACCTCCGCCTTGATCGTGCTCTGCCCTCCGAGCGCCTTATCATAGGCCCTCAGCCGCTTCGTCACGCAGTCGGACGGCCGCATCCCGCCCCGCCCGGTCCGGCCGGCGCGGACGTTCTTGCAGGTGCAGATCGCCTCGCAGATGACCGCCTGCTCGGCATCGACGCCCGGGCTCATCGGCACCACCGGCCCGAACGCGAGCACCGGCAGGTGCCGCTTCGCCTTCGCCGCCTCCGCTGCGCCCGCGATCCCGGGCCGCTCGGGCGGCGCCGGGGCGCTCCCCGCCCCCGCTCCGGGCCCGCCGCCCTTCTGGATCAGCACCGCGCCGCCATCGATCACTACGCCGCCGGCGGTGACCCGGACGAACCCGCCGGGCGCCTTGAGCGTGATGTCCGGCGCCTCCAACACGATGGGCCCGCCGGCCGCCACGTGGACGGCGCCGCCCACCTCGACCGCGTAGCGCCCTCCGATCTCCTCCTGGCGATCGCCGCCCACCGTGGCCGAGAGCGAGCCGCGGATCTCGGCCCGCTCCTCGTCGTGGACCGTCCGGTGCAGGCTGCCGCCGATCTCCTCGCGGCGGCTGCCGCCGAGCGCGATGTCCTCCTCGCCCCGCACGAGCCGCGATCGGTGGCGGCCCACCGTGAGCCGCTCGTCGTTGCGGACGAGGCTCTCCTTGTCGCGCTCCGCGCGCTCGTAGAACCGCTCCTGCCCGCGTTGATCCTCGAAGCTGATCTCGTTGAAACCGTCCGCGTCGGGTGTGCTCTGGCTGCGCCAGATTGCGCGCGTCGCGTGCTGCGGCAGCGCGTACGGCGGCGGCGTGAGCGCGTTCGGCGCGCGCCCGACGATGATCGGCTCGTCCGGGTTGCCCTCCAGGAAGCCGACCAGTACCTCCTGCCCGACGCGCGGCACCGTCCACAGGCCGAAGCCCGCGCCGGCCCAGCCCTGGCTGACGCGGATCCAGCACGAGCTCTGCTCGTCGCTCGTGCCCTCGCGATCCCAGGGGAAGCGAACGCGCACCCGGCCGTACTCGTCCGTGAAGATCGCACGCCCCGGCGGCCCCGTGACCACGGCGCACTGGAGGCCCGGGATTACGGGTCGCGGCGTCACGCGCGGCGGGTAGTACGGCCGATCGGCCGGGGTGGCCTCCACCCGCGGGCGCCACGGCTGATCGATCTCGGCGTCCAGCGCGACGCGGGTCACGAGCAGCCGACGGCGCTCAGCGATCTGCGGGTGCGGGTGATCCGCGATCGAGACGATCGCCCCGGGGGCGAGATCCAGCGCGCTCGTCTCGAACGCGACACGCGCCCCGCTCGCCTGCTCGCCGCGCAGCCGCTGCTCCGCGATCCGCGCGCCCACCGCGGGGTCGTGGAGGGCATGGCCGTGCCGATCGGCGATGGGCGTCGCGCTCGGCGCGCCGGTGACGACGCGGTACGCCCCGGGCTCGAAGTGGAAGTGCTCGATCCGGAGGTGCGCCGGACCCGAATCTTCGGCGCGCCCGGCGAGCAGGAACGCGGGGTTGCGGAAGTCCAGATCGCGTGTCGCGACCGCCGCGGTGCGCGCCTCGCGCGAGATCGCGACGCGCGTGACGAACTCCACGCCCGGCGCGTCGCCCGGCTCGTTCAGGTACGAAAGCGGAGGGCCGGGCCGCGGCGGCGCCGCGCAAGGCGCGTCGTGCAGCACGAGCACCGAGCCGCGGTGATCGTCGGCCTCGAAGGTGAAGGTGAGCCCGGCCTCCTCGCACAGCCGGCAGAGAAAGCCGTAGCTGGTCTCGTTGTACTGGACCTTGTAGTCGAGCGGCGGGAAGGCGGAGCGCTCGATCCGGAAATCGTGGACGACCGCGAACTCGTCGAGGAGGCGCTCGAGGATCTCCGGGACCGCGGCGCGCTGGAAGATGCGGCAGTCGCGGCGCAGCGTGAGCAGGTGGAGGCGAGGGACGAGGCGGACCGCGTAGGTGCTGAGCCCGGAAGGCTCGACGCCGATCTGCTCGGCGGCCTCGCAAAGGCCCGTGTAGAGGCGCCGGCCTCCGCGGCTCGCAAAGCCCCACCCGGCGCTCAGCATGAACGCCGCCGGCCGGAGGATCATCGCGTCGACATCGAGATCCGGGCTCGGAGAGCAGGCGACGATCGCGAGCGAAAAGAGCCCGGAGACCTGCTCGCCGATGCCGGCGCGCCGCACGGAAAGCTCCGGCGCGACGCCCTCGA
Source organism: Sorangium sp. So ce124 (assembly GCF_051525235.1). Classification (NCBI taxonomy): domain Bacteria; kingdom Pseudomonadati; phylum Myxococcota; order Polyangiales; family Polyangiaceae; genus Sorangium; species Sorangium sp. So ce124. The sequence continues at coordinate 13,898,207 of NZ_CP150312.1, read as the reverse complement.
CCCAGAGCTGCAAAGCAGCCACGTGTGACCCCCCTGCGCGACGACGCGCTCCGCCGTGCCGTACGGCCGAGCGCTGCCGGCGGGGCGCCAACGTAGCGTGAGGGGTGCGCTCGCGCGCTCAGGCGGGTCCGGAGCGCATGCGCAGGGGAGTCCGCCTGTCCTGCGTCAGCGCCGCATGCCCACGTGCCGTGATGGTTCCGCCGAGAGCGGCACTCCACTGCAGGCCGCTCCACGATCGCCACGAGCGGTCCTTAAACCGCCGTTCCGCCCGGGCGGTGAAACAGCCGGCCGTCAGCCATTCCTCGCGATCTCCGGCAAGCTCAGCAGCACATTCACAACGCCTCGGACGGCTGCCCAGGTCCGCTCCCTCCGGAGAAGAAAGATATTGAGATGCGGTAGAGGCCCGCGCGCTCGCGGCGAGGGGGGAGGTTACGCCGCCCTCATCTGAGCCACAACGCGCGTGTTGGCCTCGATCTGCATCTGACACAATGCCGTCTGCGCTTGGAGTTTGAGGCTAAACGATTTCTGTCGACCGATTGACAAGCCGAGTGCACCGCCGAGTAGACCGAGGATCACGGCGCCGATAACGGCCATCATCGCTTCGTTGGTGATGAGTCGGGCCCCGGTGCCGACAAGCGCCCCTAGGACTCCACCTAATAAAGTATGAGTTGCAATGATAGAGTTCGCCTGGCGATAAAGTCCCGATGCGAATTAATGGATGATCTGTGGATCGTATTGGACCTGCGCTGCCATCGCTCCCGCTCCTGGTGCTTATGCACGCGATGCTGCACCAAACCTCATCAAGTGGGCAAATTCCCGTGCTCCTGGAGCGGTCCGGTGCGGGCGATGGGCGAACGGGAGTCTCGGGCGTGGGGGCTCCGGCCACCCGCTAGCCATCAAGCTGGACGAGCTCCGCCCACGCGTACCTCGATGCTCAACGCGGCGCTTCGCCGATGTTTCCTGGCCGGCGACGCCGCCGTTCGAGCGGTCGCCGCCGCTCCTCCGGCGAACCTTCGCGGGGAGCGCCAATCCGACCCCGTCGCACCTACGTTCGCTCACTTGTTTGCTGTGAAGTAATCACGCTGTCAAGGCTCGGCCTCAAGGACCGCGCCGAGCTCACCATCGAGGCCCTTCGTCGTCGACGTCGCGGCTGACGGGGACGCGGGAGCAGTTGTGCTCTTCCTGGAAATTTGGTGGCGTGGTCACAGCTCGGATCCTCAACCCACGGACGAACACGATAGATCGACTGCGATCCAGTTCGCTTTCAGCGACCAGCGTCTTGTCAAGAGAAATCCCGTGGCCTCCTGAGGGGCGTGGGTGGATGTCGCAGTCACGCCAGGCAAGGCCAAATTACCGGGCACTACACGCACCATTGATCCATATGTAGGTCAAGGGAGCCGGGGTCTCCCAGCGGGAGCCCAGGGGTCCATGCATGCGCAGCGGATCGCCCCGTCAACGTGTAGGGATGTTGACGCTCAGGCTGGCTGATGGTCCGCCGAGCAAGCCGCTTGATGGCCATCGCGGGCGTGCACGGTTGCGGTGAAGGAGGGCGATGGCCATCGCTCGGACGCGCGCCTCAGGGCGGCTCGCAATGGCCATCATGGTTCGTGGCCGTCGGCGCCGGCGAGGTGTTCGTTCGCCAGCGCCGAGGGGGGCCCGTCGTGTCGGTCAGCGTCAGCTGCCGTCCGTTGCCAGGTCGCCGACAATGCGCGCCATCACGTCACGCTCGACGAGTTTCTTTTTCCGTCGCGCCGCCTCGCGCAGCGCGGCGGTGGCCATGCGGTCGATCTCGCGCAGGCTCGATCCAGCCGCCTCGTGGAGCAGCATCAGAGCGTCCGCGGTGAAGACGTCGCGGTCGGCGCCGGCGCGGCTCATCCGGAGCCGCACGTACTCTCCAGTATCGTCGGGGACCATCGCACCGATCGACAGACGCCGCTCGATGCGCGAATACAGCGAGCGATTTTTGCGCAGCTCAAGCCGGTCTTGGAGGTCGGAGAGCCCTACCAGAATCAGCGACAACAGGGCGCGGCTATCCCATTCGTAGTTCAACAAGATGTGGAGATGATCAAGCGTGTCTTGGTGGAGCAGGTGCGCTTCGTCCAGCAGGAAAACCGGGTGAATCCGCTCGCGGCCGAGGGTCTCGATATGCGCGCTGACAGCGTAGAAGACGGCCGCCGCGGTCGCAGCGGGGTTGAGGCCGAGTGCATGGCAGAGCTGGCGATAGAAGTCGCGGCGGCCCAGCGTGGCGTTGTGGCAGTAGGTCAGCCGGAAGCCTGCCTGCGGCAACCGATGACGCACTGCCCGCAGCACACACGTCTTGCCGGCGCCGGGCTCGCCGACCAGCAGCACTTGGGCGTGCTCGTGCACGGCCTCGCACACCTCCTCGACGAGCTGCTCTTTGGAGGGCGGCAGCCACAGGTCGCCGTCCTGGATCTCCTTGGAGAAGGGGGCGGCGGACAGGGTGAAGAAGCGGACGTAGGACTCGCTCACGTCTCACCTCCGCGCTCGCTCGTGTCGGCGCCAGTGCCCAGCGAGCGGCCGAGCGTTCGCGCGGGGTTGAAGTCCACGGGTCGTGTCGGCTTGTCCACCACAGGCCCGCCGCACGGCAGCCGCTTGCGCCGCGCGTTGCGCTGCGGGTCGACCGGATGCAGCACCAGGCGCTTGCCCTCGTGCTCGACCCACGGCGGCTCGTCGGGCGCGACGAAGCACCGGGCGACGGAGACGATCTGGCCGGCGAGGTAGCCCTGATCGAGCTGCCAGGCGACACCGTCGACAGAGACGATGTTGTCGCCCGAGACGCGGCGTCGGGTGCGCTCGGTGAGCGCGACGCGCAGCGCTTTTTCGTCGACGACGCCTTCGGCGGCGGGGCGGGCCGCATAGACCTTCGCCGGGGTCTGGCCGAGCAGGCCCGCGTGCGGCGCCGTGTGGTAACGCCTGTCGAGGAAGGCGCGGAGCGTCGTGTTGATGTCGGCGAGCGACGCCACAGCGCCAAGGTAGGTAAGGCACCCTTCGCGCAGCGTGCGCCAGAAACGCTCCATCTTCCCGCGCGCCTCTGGGTCGTACGGCTTGGCGTGCAGGAGCGTGATGCCGAGCCGCGCGCACGCGGTTTTGAGGACGTCGCCGCGGTAGGTGGAGCCGTTGTCGAGATAGAGCGCGTCGGGTTTGCCGTGGCGGCGCAGAGCGTCGACGGTCATGGCGAGCATGTCGACCTCCTTCTCGGTCGTGTGCGCCTCGAGCGCCACGACGTAGCGAGAGGCGTCGTCAAGCAGCCCGTGGATGCGGAGCGGCATCGCTTTGCCGCCGACGGTGCAACCGGTCACGTGGCAGACGTCGCCGTGCCAGAGCGCGCCGGGGCGCTCGGCTTGCCAGCGCAGCCGCGTCTTCGGCTCTTGCTCGGCACGCGCGGCGCGGCGGCGAAGGCCGTGCGCCGCGTACAGTCGCCGTACGGTGGGCTCGGAGACCTGGGTCGCCTCGAGTCGCCCCTCGTCGACAAGCGTCTTGAGGATGAGCGGCACCGAGGCGTCGGGATGCTCGCGCCGAATGTCGAGCAGCAGCGTGCGCAGCTCCTCCGACAGGCCCTGCGCGAAGCCGCGATCGCTGCGTGGCTGTGGGCGCAGGCCGTCGAGGCCAGCGGAGCGATACGCATATAGCCAGCGCTCGAGCGTGGGCACCGAGTAGGTGCGCGTGCTGTGTGCGCCCGGCGGTCGAAACCGCTGCTCGCTCAGCACACGCAGCGCGGCGGCGAGCTGGCCGTGGGTGAGCACGCGGTGCATGAGAGGGCCGATGACCGTGGCGCGATAGATCGCGACGGTCTCGGCGTGGTCGGCGGGGCCGAGGGCCATTCGGACAGGTCCTTTCTGCGCCTTGCTGGCGCGCGGTCCTTGTCCGGGATCGGCGGCGTTTTCGGCAGGGATCCTCTCAGGTGGGCTGGTTGATCGGGGCTCCTCGGGGGCAGGGGCCCTCATGCCGCATGCGCGGCGCCGAAGAAGGCGCGCTGCTCGATCGGCAGCGCTCGGGTCGTCGGATCCGCGCTTGCCGCGAGCGATGTCGCGACGGCGGCTGCCCTCTTTCGGAGCGAGGCGGACGGGCCTGGGTCGGGGGCGTCCGAAAACAGACGTCGCTGCGCGACGTCGCGCGCCCACCGGCGCAGCGTGGCCCAGCCGGCGGCGGCGCTGTCGCCGAGGATCTTCGCCGGGCCCACGCGCCGACGGACCTCGGCCGCCGTCGCGAGCGCCAGACCCCAGAGCGCGAGGGCGAAGCCGATCGCGGCGGCGCTGTACACGCGGAGGCCGAGCACGCCGCGAGGAACGACGAGCAGCACAGCGCGGCAACCGAGGCAGCGGTAGCGGCGGGCCGTCACCGAGAGCACCTCGGGGGGATGGTCTGGGGTAGCGGGGCCCCAGACCTGCCGCTCGCGCCTGCCGTGGCCTTGGAGCCGGATGGCGCCGCCCAGCGGACAGCTCGCAGCGCCGCAGACGGGGCAGCGCGCAGGCCGCGCTTCGACGACCGTGGGCGGCTGCTGCTGCCAGCGCTTGATGTCGATGGCGCTCTGGATAACACTGCGACCGCTTCGATTCCTGGGCACAAGAACCGGAGCACGACGAGGAGACTGTCCGCCAAGATCAGGTCTCCTCGTCACCTATTTTGTGGCCGGCACCGCGCCGCTGCTCCGCTCCTGCGGTGGACCTACCCCGTCGTGAGGCAGGCGTGGGAGCGACGAGGGGTGGTAATTTTCGACCGATGGACGGAAGTGGAGCGCCCGCGCGGGAAGGGCTTCTCCGAGCCGACGCAACCGTGCTCATAGGGGGGCTGCGATGAGAATCTTGAGGGGCCGGATGTAATGCGTCGTGCGCCGCGGCGCTCTGGAGTCGTCCTCTCGGGTCGCGTACGCGGAGCGAGCATTCTCCTTGATGGCCAGCCTCGTTGGGCGGAACCCCTCACCATCAAGCATCGTGCTCGGTGCGGTGGGCTGCCGCATCAGTGAGAGCGCGCGGTAATAAGGGAGCAGCAGCTCGGCGCCGACGTCCGATCAATTTTCATGGGCGTGGAGTGAGAGCTTTCCCAATGGGATGCAGCCAAGGACCGGGCGGCAACGCCCCGCACCCAGCCTCGTCCGTCCCGGAGCGCCGCTTGACTCGCCGGAGGCTCCCTTGGCGCGGGGCGGACCTGGCTTGACTACGCTCGCCAGAGCCGAGGATCGGGCTTACAGAAGCCGCAGATACCTGTAGTATTGTCCCGATGCGGGCAGTTCAGGAGGCGCGGCCGCGACGGGTGGGCGGCACACTAGGCAGACTAGCGGCGGCGGTACTAGGGCGCTACCCCTGGGGGGACTCGGCAGGGTTCAGGCGAACGGGTTCGCCGGGGCCCTCGTTCGTGCGCTGGGCGGAGCTAGGCATAATGGCATCGCTCGAGCTATCCGAAGACCCTTGGGCACACTGGCGGCAGCCTTCGTTCCTGCGTCCGAACTGGGAAGTCCGTGCATGTGATAGTCACGCTTCATCGTCAATTGGAGGTTCGCAGTGATCACGAAGATAAAGATCCACGGTTACCGGATCTACAAGGACTTCACGCTTAAGCCCAACAGGAAGCTCAATCTAATTGCTGGTGCCAACGAGAGTGGCAAATCAACATTGATGGAGGCAATAGCCCTTGTACTAACTGGGCGCATAAATGGCCGCACGGCCTCCGAAGAACTCAATCCGTATTGGTTCAACACCGATTTTGTCGCCGCTTTCGTTCGGCAACGCGCAGCTGGCAATCGCGTCCCATGGCCCGAGATCCGAATTGAACTGTTTCTTGAGAATGGCGACGAACTTCAACAGTTCTGTGGGGCGCACAATACCGACATCCCAACGAATGCGTGCCCAGGGATCGCGATGCGGATTCTGCCTGATCCAGAATATGATGCGGAGCGTGAAGAGTGGGCCAAGGAAGCATCTCCTCTCCTACCGGTTGAGTACTACATGGTGGATTGGCGCTCATTTGACGACGCGGTAATTACAAGCCGCCCAAAGCAGTTGGCAACAGCAATTATCGACTCGCGCACCGTGCGCTCCTCATCAGGGGTCGACTATCATATGCGGAACATTCTCGGCGACGGCTTGCAACCGGCTGAGCGAGCTGCGATCTCCACCGCTTACCGCAAAATGAAAGCCTCAATGTCTGACAGTGCCCTCGCGAACGTTAATGCTCGAATAGCCGATCTGCATGCATCGCTTCACAACAAACCAATCGTTCTCGCGATGGACCAGAGCGCCCGTACATCCTGGGAGGGAGTGGTCACCCCGCACGTCAACAACGTGCCATTCTCAATGTCTGGACAGGGGCAACAGGCGGCGATTAAAATCTCGTTGGCCATGAGCCGCCACTCAGAGCGTGCAGCGTTCGTGATGATCGAGGAGCCGGAAAATCACCTAACTCACACAAGTCTCACGACTCTACTTTCGCGCATGGAGTCGCTTGCTGGCGATAGTCAACAACTGTTCATTGCGACCCATAGCTCGTTCATTATCAATCGCTTGGGTCTAGACAGTCTTCATCTGCTTGGTGGCGGCAACTCTCGCAGATTGTCCGAGTTGAGTGCTGAAACAGTGGCCTATTTTCGAAAACTTCCCGGGTACGATACGCTTCGCATGGTTCTGGCGGAGAAACTCGTGCTCGTCGAAGGCCCCTCCGATGAGATTATCTTCGAGCGGATATTCTGCGATAAATACAAGGTGCGACCCATGGGACTTGGGATTGACGTGCTCAGCATGCGCGGACTGTCGCTCAGTCGTTGCTTGGAGCTGTGCGCCGCGCTTGATAAGACCGTAGCGGTACTTCGCGACAACGACGGTACTGAACCGGACGAATTGCGTCTCCCACTTAAACAGTGGCTCGCGAGCGGCAAGCGTGACGTCTTCATCGGAGCACTAGCTCAAGGGCGTACCCTTGAGCCTCAGTTGATTCATCACAATGATGAGAAGGTACTCAGAGAGATTCTTGGCATTGCAAATAGCGCCGATTTGGAAAAGTGGATGCAGCGCGAGAAGACGGAGGCAGCCATTCGTATCGCCAGCGCGCCGCAGCCGATCAAGCCACCGAAGTACATGCTCGATGCAGCGGTGTTCATCCATGGCTAACTTTCTCACGCTCGCAGTGGCGGGCTCTCGCAAGACCCAGGGACTCGTAGAACACTGTGCCGCGCTGCCGCGTGACCGGCGTGCACTAGTGCTAACGTACACGCAAACGAACCAAGCGGAGCTTCGCAGTCGTCTCGCGAAATACACAGCCGGACATCCTGGAATTACGGTCATGGGCTGGTTCACCTTTCTGTTGCGTGATTTCGCACGGCCCTTTCTGCCATTCAAGTTCCGCGGTGAGAGGGTCTGCGGCTTCAACTTTGATGGACAGCCACATCGTAAGGCCACGGGTCGCAACCGCTTTCTGGATTCGAACGGTGCTGTCTACAAATGCGAACTGGGTCGCTTGGCACATGAGCTGGTTAGAGATAGTCGGGGATCTCTCCTGCGCCGGCTTGAGTGCATCTACGATGAGATCCTTATCGACGAAGTTCAAGACCTCAGTAGTCATGATTGGGAAATCGTCGACGTGCTTCTCGCTTCAGCCATTGATATTAGAATGGTAGGCGATATCCGGCAGTCGGTGCTTGCTACCAACCCACGCAGCAGCAAGAATAAGAGGTATGCGTATGCCGAAGCTGTCAAGTGGTTTCGTGAACGCGAGGCGCGCGGCGTGGTGACAATCTCTGAGAATGCCACCACATGGCGCTGCCATCCCCAAATTGCAGAGTTCTCTGATACGATTTTCGACTCCAGCTGGTCCTTTCCTACAACACGCTCGGTGAATTCCACTGTAACCGGGCATGATGGCGTGTTTCTACTTCGCCGCGAGCACGTCGATAAATATGTGAGTCGGTTCCGACCGCAGTGCCTGCGAGACAGTGCCAATTCGGGTAAGTCTTTCGACCTTGACTACATGAATTTTCGGCTCGCGAAGGGAATGACGTGCGAGCGCGTATTGATCGTGCCGACTAGTGGCATCACGAGTTTCGTGCGGTCAGGTGCCCATTTGGAACCAATTGCGGCTGCAAAATTCTACGTGGCGGTGACCAGAGCTGCGCAGAGCGTGGCCATCATAGTTGACGACCCGGGGAATTCATCGCTACCGTACTGGGAGCCTGACTAAATTTGGCTACCCAACGAGAAATTGAGCTGCAGGCGAGCTTCGTCAGCTGTTCAACCGCCTCGGTCCGGCGCTTGCCCTCATACCAGAGGGAATTTCATCTGCACGGGGGTAGCCAGCGGGTACACCTCGACGAAGCCACGTGCCGAACCTGCTGCGGCCCCTCCCAAGTCTCGCACGCGTGCCGCTGTTAGTCCCTCGGACCTACATGGTCCTACTTTTTTGCTGTCAGGTAATCGTGCCGCACTTGCCGAAGAAGGCGAGAGAAATGATCGGGTCCGTCGTCAAGAACCGTCCGATCCTTGGATCGTAGATCCTGCCCTTCATGTTCACGAGCCCGAGCTCGTCGTCGCTCTCGTGCCCGGTGAACCCCTGCGTCGTCTCGCTCGGAAACGACGCAGGCGGGCGCTCTCCCCACACGGGGTTCCTGCGCTGCCCGAACGGGTCGTAGCTCCGCCGCTCGATCACGTCGCCGTCCTCGTCGGTGAGCGCATCGATCGAGCCGAGGTGATCGACATGCACGTAGCGGGTGCCTTCGTCCGAACCTCCCCGGGTCACGATCGCCACCACGCGCTCCGGCGAGTGGACGTGGTACCGATGCTCCACGGCGCCTGACGCCGCATCGGTGACCCGTTCGTACAGATCGCCAAAGTAGAGCGTCTCCTTTTCCGGCGTGGTCTTGCGGATCCGCTGCTGGTCGCCGTCGTAGCCGAACGTAATCGTGCTCGCACCCTGCGTGATGCGCTCCGGCAGATCGAACGGCGTATAGCGCACCGTCGTGCCGCCGGGCCGCGCCGTCTGATTGCCGACAGCGTCATGCGCGAAGGTGTCCGTACCGGCGCCGGTGATCGCATGCGGGTGCAGCGGGTCGTCATACGAGAGGTCACCGACGTCCGACTTGAAGGTGAGATTGCCGTTCGGGCGGTAGTCGTAGCGGAGCGCGCAGGGCGCCGCCGAGCTCTCGATATCGCCGAAGTACGCGCACGTCAGCCGATGGAGCGAATCGTACCGGAAGCGCTCCGTCGTGTTCTCGGGCTGGAGCGCATCGGTGCGGCGCGTGAGATTCAGGAGATCGTCGAACCCATAGTCCAGGTCTTGCACCTCCCCCGCGCCGCTCTGCGTCGCCATGTGCCTCAGGCGCTGCTTGTCCGCGAAGTAGCTCCGCTCCGTGACAGCGCCGTTGCCGAACACCTCCTTCCGGAAGCGCCCCGCATCGTCCACGTCCGTCAAGCGCCAGTAGGCGAGGTTCGTTCCCCTGTCGCGCACGGCGATCACGTGGCCGTGCGCGTCGTGGCCGTGCGCCACGACGAACGGCGTCGCGCCGGCCGGCGCCGGGTACGCGACCGTCTCGACGCGGCCGAGCTCGTCGTAGCCCAGCCTGGCATCCAGTGGAGAGCGCTCGCCGTCGATGCGGAGCGCGATCGTGTCGAGCTGGCCGCGGCCGGTGTACCCGTACGTCTTCTCCCCGTCGGGGCTCGCGAGCGTGTGGAGCTTGCCGACGCCGTGCGCCGCGGTGTCCCATGTCCACGTGGTCGTCAGGCGCTCGCCGCCGTCCTGGTCCACACGCGAGCGGGGTCGACCGAGCGCGTCGTACGTCCACGTGGCCTTTCGCTCGAGCGCATCGGTCGACGAAATCAGCTCGCCGAAGCCGTCATGGATTGAGACCGTCGTGCCCCGATCGGGATCGTCGAGCTGCCGGACGCGGCCGAATGCGTCGCGCGTCGTGCGCGTCACCGCCTCGCCCGGATCGGTGACCGTATTCAGCAGGCCGAAGGGGCCGTACGCGTAACGGGTGATCCCGTCGGCCGCGTCGGTGATGGTCTTGATGCGCCCCAGCGGGTCCTGCTCGGCCACGGTCACATGGTCGAGCGGGTCGGTGACGCGCACGCGAAGGCCATCGTACGCCGTCGTCGTGACCGCGTTCCACGGCGTCGTATGGCGCACTTCGCGGCCCGCCGCATCGTACTCGTAGCGATCGTACAGGATCGCGCGCTCGGGCGTGTCCTCCCTGACCGGCACCGAGCGCCGCGCGATGTGCTCGCCCGAGGCGCCATTGGCCGTCTATGATGAAGGTGCGGCGAGGAGAGGGCAATCCGAGCGTGAACGCGCGCATGACGGCGCGCACACTGCCTCGACGACCACGAGCGCGGTTCTCGGCTGAGCCTCGCAAGACCCCAGATTGAGTGGATTGCGCCGGTACGGGAGGTCAGCGCGCACGACGGCGTGATCGGGACGCGCCACGGCAGCCCAGGCACGGCGGCGACCCGATCGGCATTGGCTACCTCGACGAGGACCAGCTCACGCTGGAGGGCGTTGGCCATGATCGGGAACCGCCGGACAAGGGCGGCATCGGCTGGAACCACGATGGCCGCATGGTGTTGGGGCAGGACGGCGACCGCGTCGAGGCGATTCGCTCCCCCGATAGGAGCAGCGCACATCAGGCGAAGATGTGCTCGTAGCGGCTGACGAGCCGCCGGCCGGTGCCGGGGCTCCTCAGCCGGACGCACCTCCTCGGGGCGCCATCGCGGCCCGACGCCGACCCTTCGACAGTCTGACCAGCGCCCGCGGTGCTCATCCGCCGCTCCTCGTTCCCGGCCAGCGGGTCGCAACCGTTCTGTGTCCGTTGACCTTGCCCCTGTCTCCGCGCGCCCCGATGGGCCGAGCGAACGTGTGATCCGTCGGCAGTGCATAGTGTGGTAGGTCACCGCCGAAGTGAGCCGAGCTCGCTCGCGGGTGCACGCGGGCCGCGTTCTGCGCGACGCGCCGATCTTGGCGCCCCCCTCCATGTTGCCTCCACGCGCGGCGCCGACGGAGAGCGCAGAATTACCAAATTGACCCTTTCGTTTTCCCCCTTTTTCGGCCCCTCAGCGGCTCTTTCCAGAACACCTAACCCCGCGATGCGACATGGTGTTTCTCCCGGGCGGGTTTCTGGGTAACTCGTGGCGAGTTACCAGCGACGCAGAATTACCGTTTCGTGCCCCTTCCGGCAGCGTCGGTCACGGTTGCGAACGAACCCAACACGGATGGAGGTATATCATGACACGAGCGGCTCTCGCCCGTGTATCGGCACCCCTTGCGCTTCGTCAGGCGGACAACGGCACGCGCATGGTCGAGAGAACATTCCCGGACGTGCCCGCCCGAGGATCGTGCCCCCCGAGGGGGCTTGCCCAGCCCGTCACGGCAACGGCGACGCTCGCGATCCCGCTGGACGGGCTCACGCTCACTGCGCCGCAGCCGGAGATGCTCTCACAGAAGAACGTCGAGTCGGTCACCGGGATCCCGGCACGCGTCTTCCTCGACACGATCCGCGGGCCGGGTTTCCCGCTCCCGGTCACGAGGCTTGGCAAGCTGCGCCTCGTCCAGCGCGAGACGTTCGTCACCTACCTCCAGGCATTGGCCAGTGACCCAGAATCGCGCCGTACCGTAGAGGCCGATGAGCGCACGCGGGTTGCCGCCGTGCTGGCCTCTGCCGGCCTCGAATCTGTCCCATGTCCGCGCACCGGCCGGGCGAGCGTTCCTCCCGCAGGTACATGCCGTGCTAGGCTGCCGCCGAAGTAGAGCGGGCCCGCTCGGCGGTGGCACGCCGGACGGGCCCTTGATCGACCCCCGCATCACCGGAGACCGACCCATGACCGACGTACCCCAGCGACGGGCGCGCGCCAAGCGCTCGGCTTCGTCCCCTGCCTCATCCCTCCCTGCACCAGCGTCGACCGATCGGCGTTTGCGTTCGAGCCGCTCCGGGGGGCGCCCCTCTCCAGTGGCGGAGGCAGCTGCGCCCGTTGCAGACTCACCGGGCTCGGTCAGCACGAGGGAGCGCCCGAAGCTGGCCGTTCGCGCCCCTGGCAGGCCAGCAGGAGAAAAGCGCACCAACGGCTCCGGGTCCGTCCGGCTGCGCGGGAAGACGTGGACCGCGCGCCTCAGCCTCGGCGAGGCCGGTCGACCCACGTTCAAGTTGCCGACGTGCCGGACCGAGCAAGAAGCCAACGCGCGCCTGGAGGTGCTGTCCGAGCTCGCCGGGCCCCTGCTCGCAGCCGGCCAGATCGTGCTCGGCTTGGCGCTGCTGGAGCAGGCTGCTGCGCGCGAGGGCAGCGCACTCCGTGACGTCCGGCTTGCCATTGAGCAGCTCTGCTGGGGCGAAGCGCGTGCTCGCGCGTCCGGGGAAACAACCTTCGCTGAGTTCGCTGAGTTGGTTGTTTCTGGAAGGCTCGCCGAGCAGTACCCGCTTCATGTGAAAGCGCTCCGTCGTCCGGAACCATACCGACACAAGGTGAACCATGTTCTGGGTGTACTCGGTCCTATCCCTCTCCCTCGTTTAACAATTGATCACGCGGATCGGGCGATCTCCATGCTACCGGGGCACCTTGAGGCTTCATCGCGCCAAGGCATCGCAAAAGTCATTCATAGGATACTCGCACTCGCAACCTATCCGGCACGGATCATCGCCAATAATCCGCTACCGCGTGGCTGGATCCCCAAGGCGGACGACAACAAGGCCAAAGGCTCTCTCTACCCCGACGAGGACAGGCGTCTCATGGCGGCGGTCGATATTCCACTGTCCTATCGGATCTATTATGGCTTCCTGATCCGGGAGGGAATGCGGGCAGACGAGGCTGGAAGGCTAGAGCTATCCGATCTCGATCTCGAGCGCGGCGCCGTGGTGCTCGATGAGAACAAGACGGATGATCCACGCGCCTGGGCACTCTCACCCGACGTCGTGCGCGCGCTTCGCGCCTATTTCGCTCTATGTCCACCGAAGGATCGTGTCTTCATTGGACCGAGCGGGCCCCTGCCAGGGCGCAATGGAGCGAAGAACTTTCGAAATCACCTGCGCCGCGCCGGCATCGATTGGCCTGAACTGTTCGAGACCACGGATTCGAGACTGAATATACGCTTACACGATACCCGCGCGACTTTCATCACAATCAAACTCGCGAACGGCCGCACGGAGACGTGGATCTCCGATCGGACCGGACATAAGTCGAGCCGTCAGATCCACAACTACAAGCGCGCGGCGCGCAAGGTCGCTGAGCTCGGCTTGGGGGACTTCGCGCCCCTGGACGAGGCGATCCCCGAGCTGCGGGGCAAGGGTAGCCATGTAGGTGGAGGTGCTCCCACGTCCGGGGGACTGGAGGCGGGCTCGCCGTCGCCGAGAGACGACGCATCCCTTGTCCGCGCGCTGCCCGACCGAGCACCGCGCGCGGTTGATGACGACGCCGGCCAGCCCGCACGGGGCGACGCGACGGCTGCCGGCGGCGCGTTGGGCCCGCGTTGGGCCACGCTGGAGAGTCGCCCGGCTGCGGATCAGCCAGAATCATCTGAAATTATTGAGATTTCGTCCAACCCCACCGCATCGTCTCAGGAATCCTGGCAGGATTTCTGCCCCGCGGAGCTGGCCGCTGGCGCGGCGCTTCCAGCAGCGTCGCGCCCCGCCGGCGGCCGCGCCGCCCAGGTCAAGGCGAGGGCGCTCGCCCCTGCTCCTCCGCGCTCGACAGCGCGACCTCGCCGAGCACGCCGTGGTTCGCCGCGCCGAACACGTTGTCCGGATCGACGGCCTGCTTCACCTGCCGCATGAAGGCGCGCGCGCCGTCCGAGTAGATGTCCTTCACGAAATCCTGCCGGATCTTGCCGATCCCATGATGGTGGGACAGCGACCCTCCGGCGGCGAGGATCTCCTCTCGCGCGGCGTGCTCCATCTCGGCGTAATGGCGCACGGGGTCGTCGACGCCCTTGGCGTAGAAGCCGAGATAGAAATAGATGCAGACCCCCGTGGGGTAGACCTGGGTGATGCGGCCGGTGAAGAACGGCTTGCCAGGCAGGCGCCGCTGCTCGTGCTCGCGCAGGACGCGCTGGCGCACCCGGTCGTAGAGCTCGAGCGCGCGGCTCCACGGGACGCTCGTCTCGAAGCTCTCCGCGATCGCCCAGTGCTCGAACGTGAGATCGCGGATGTACGCGATGCCGAAGGTGAGCTGATAGCCACGCTCGCCGTTGGCCGCGCCCGCCTTCATCCCGCCGTGCTGCGCCGCGATGCGGTAGAGCGTCTTCTCCTGGAAGTCGACCTCCTCCTTCGTCCCCTCGAACACGATGGTGGCGACGGCGAGCTGGTGCGGATCGAAGCCCTTGATCCGGGTCACCACGAGCTTCTCCGCCTCGCTCTTCACCCGGGCGAGCACCCCGGACTTCTTCGGCTTGAGCGCCTGACCGAAGTGAAACTGCGTGTTGTCCATGACGCGCACGCTCGCGGGCAGCGCGCCGGCGCCCTGCAGGTCATAGAGGAACGCGAGCCCGCGCGCGAGGTCGGGGAAGATGACGCTGCCGTAGCGCTGGACCTCGGGCAGGGGGAACAGCTTGACGACAGCGCTGGTCACGATTCCATAGTTGCCCTCGCTGCCGAACATGCAGTTCTTCGGGTTGGCGCCGACGCTCTCGCGCGGGGCGACGTGCGGCCGCTCGACCACGCCATGCGCGGTCACGACCTGCATGTCGAGGACGAGATCCTCGATGTTGCCATAACGGTTCTTCTTCATCCCGCTCGCGTTCGTCGCGATCCAGCCCCCGAGCGTCGAGAACTCGAGGCTGTCGGGCTCGTGCCCCATGGTGAGCCCGTGCTTCTCGAGCTCCGCGACGATGTGCCGCCCTGTCGCGCCCGCCTCGATGCAGGCCATGCGGTTCACGGGATCGAGCCAGAGGATCCTGTTCATGCGCCGCATGTCGACCGCGATCACGGTCCGCTCCTCGTGGATTGACAGGCGCAGGGCGTCCGTGACGTTGGTGCCGCCGCCGAACGGGACGAGGCACGCGCCGTGCTGCTTGGCGATCTCGGTGACGCGCACGACGTCGTCGTGCGACGCGGGGAACACGACGAGATCCGGGACGCGCTCGAGGCGCTCGTAGCGGATCGCCCAGATCTCGGCCCCGGTGTGGCCGTGGCCGCGCCGGAGGCGCACGAGCGGATCCTGCGAGATCTGATCGTCCGCCAGGAAGCCGCGGAGCGCGGCGAGCAGCTCGCTCGCGACCTTGGCGTCGGGGATCCGAGGCGGGTAGTGCGGCTCGTTGCGGTTCTCGTAGGAGAGCGGCGCGGCGAGCGTGGCCGACATCCACGGGAGCAGCGACGGCAGCTCGACGTTGCTGATGCTGTACCGCGTGCCGGTGAGCACGACGCTGCCGCTCGGCTTGACGACGAACCGGGTGTCGGCAAAGCCCCAGCCGTCCTTGCGCTCCTCGTCGCGCGCCTCGTCCGCCGCGCGCGACGCGGGGCCCGGCACGATGCGCGTGCTCGACGGCGTCGCGCCGCGCGAGGAGAGCAGCGTCGAGCCCGAGGGAGTCTCACGTCTTCGATTTACCATGGAGATAAGGCCTTCCAAGCAACCCGCGCACGAGCGCGCGTCCAATCCCGAGTAGGTCGCGCTGGAGCGGGCCGGACGTCCATCGAGAGAGCGCGGCCGCCGATCGACGCCGCGGCTCCCCTGGGCCTGCTCAACGCGCGGCGATGGTGGCACGAACGTCTGCGGGCGTACCACCGGATACTTGGGCGCGGCCGCGGGCCCGTGGATAATGCGCGTAGAGACGCCGCTCGCGATGCGCCCTGCCCCTTTCTTCCTCGCGATGTGCGCAGCGGCCGCGCAAATCGGCTGCGAGCGGCCTGCCAACGTGGGCGCCGGGCTCGCGCCTCCGCCCGTCGTCGCGCCGGCCGCGCCCCGCGACGTCGCGGAGGCGACCCGGGAGGCCCGCGCCGCGCCAGCTGCCGCCGCCGCCGCGCCGGCCGCCACCGCCGCGCCGGCCGCCACCGCCGCGCTGGCAGACGCCACCGCCGCGATCACGTTCCTCGCCGGCGGCGACGTCTGCCTCGGCAAGGCGCTCGGCCAGGAGCTGCTCCGCGATCCGGCGTACGATCCGTTCGCCTCCGTCGCGGCCCTGTTCGCGTCCGCCGACGTTCGCTTCGTCAACCTCGAGAACCAGCTCAGCGACCAGGGCGGAGAGACCCAGCACGCGCGCCAGCCGCTCGTGTTCACGGGCCCTCCGGCCGGCGCGGACGCGCTCGCGCGCGCCGGCATCGGCGTGGTGTCGCTCGCGAACAACCACATGTGGGACTACGGCAAGGGCGCGTTCCTCGAGACGCTCGGCCACCTGGAGCGCGCGGGCGTCGCCTACGTGGGCGCCGGCCGGACGCGGCTCCAGGCGTACGCGCCGGCCGTCGTCGAGCGCCGCGGCTTCCGCGTGGCGCTGCTCGCCGTGACCGGCATTTGGAACCAGGGCTCGCTCTGGCAGCACCCGGCGCGGGAGTTCGTCGCGGGCGCGGAGCGGGACGGGCTCGCCGCCGCGGTGCGCGCCGCGCGCAAGCAGCCCGGCGTGGACGCTGTCGTCGTGAGCTACCACGGCGGCACCGAGTACCTGGACACCCCGCTGCCCCAGGCGCGCGCGCTCGCCGGCGCCGCCATCGACGCGGGCGCCGACGCCTTCCTCGGCCACCACCCGCACGTGCTCCAGGGCATCGAGCTCCGCCGCGGCCGGCCCATCTTCTACAGCCTGGGCAACTTCCTCATGAAGGTGAAGAGGACCGGCCCCGCGGTCGAGCTCGCGATGCTTGCGCGCCTGCGCCTGCGGCGGGGCGCGCCGCCCCTCGCGGAGATCTGCCCCGTGCGCAGCGAGGGCCTCGGGACCGTCCCGCTCGCGGCCGACCCGCGGCGCGCCGAGACCGAGGCGGCGTTCGCCGAGCGGATGCGCCGCATCTCGGCGTTCGTCGAGGGCGAGCCGGCGATCGGCCCCTTCGCCGCCGACGGCTGCGCGCCGCTCGAGCCCGCGGCGAAGGCGGCCCCGGCGCCGCGCCCGGAGATCGCCGGCCCGATCCGCTGAGCGACGCGTCGCGGTCTTGCGGCGGGCACGCGCGCGAATCGCTCGGCACCGTCGGTCGGCGCCGGCTGTTGGGCGGAGGCCGCCCGCGAAGCGGGTCGGAGCGAAGCGGAGAGCCTCGATGGCGTCGAGCACGGCGCCATCGAGGCATTGGATCAGGGCGTCGCGTTCCAGACGCGACCAGACGCAGTTCCATTGCTACCGGGGTTGAACACCTCGACGGCCAGGACCTGATAGGTGGGATCGTCGCTCGCGTCCAGGTTGTTCGTGTTCGGAAGGATCCAGCCGTTGTCGGCCCATGCCTTCACGTGATCGGCGAATACGATCTTGTGATCCTGCCCGAGAGCCTGCGGCTGAGCAGGCTTGCTCCAGTATTGGTAGAAGGTGGAGCGACCATTGATAGAGGGCTGCTGCTGCCGCGTCGAGCGGTACGTGGAATACTGAACTCCATCGCTCGTGAAGGTCTTGCCAGCGGTAGCGCCCTGGCTGGGATCATAACTCCATCGCTGCAGGATGTAATACTCCACCAGGTGTGCCGCGTTGGAAGTGGGCATGGTCTTGTCGTACCCCCAGCCGTACAAAGCGATATAGCTCGCGCCGCTGTCGTTATTGAGGCGGTAGCCGATCACCCTCTTCTCATCTCCGTAATGCCATCCTGGACCACCGACATAGTTATAGCCGCCGCCCTGCCAGGTCACGCTGAATTCGCCATTCGGGTCCACGGTCAAAGACGTAGAGCCGCCGTCTTTCCAGTGAGTGAAGAAGAACTCACCGACGTGGCCCGTCGCGTGATTCGAATTGATCACGGTCTTCTCAGTGTATTGCTGAGTGTAGGCTGAGTACTTGGAGAAATCGGGGAGGGGGTCGGGCGTGACCGTCGTATCCAACTCTCCATCGTTGGAGAAAATGGCAAATCCTGCGATGGTCGGGCTCTCCACACCCTTAATCAGCTCAATCGTGACGCTGCCGTCATTCACCGCAATATCCGCGAAGGTCTCCGTGTAGCCCACGTCATGACCAACCTCGGCATAAATATCCAGATCACTGACAACCGTGTTGCCTTCAACCGCAACGCTAAACTTGCGCGAGCCAGCGCTGGTTTTATCGATTTCCGCAAAATGCAACTTCACGGTGTACCTGCCATTGGCGGTAACCGGGACTTCATACTTGAATGAACCATACCGCTCTGTTTGATAAAGCTGCCCACCAACGACAGAGTCTTGCGTGCTGTTGGTCGAACCACCGCTAGAGTATTTGTCCGCCTGGTACTCTACGCCATCAACCATTGAGCTCGAATTACTACCGGAGTCAATGGCGACCACCAATGCGAGATCGCCGCCAGACGAGCTGGAGCTGCTCGACGACGAGCTGGAGCTGCTCGACGACGAGCTGGAGCTGCTCGACGACGAGCTGGAGCTGCTCGACGACGAGCTGGAGCCGGAGCCGGAGCTGGAGCTGGAGCTGGAGGATGAAGAGCTGCTAGAAGACGATGAGCTGCTCGAGGCCCCTGTGGTGTCGTCATCACCGCCACAGGCTGCCAGCGCGACTGACGCGAACGCCAGTATGAACCAACGAGAGGACTGATTCTGCTTTGAATTTTTCATAGATGTTTCCAATGTTTCCCGAAGATGCACACGAAGCGACTCGCCTGTCAGGGACTCTCTGTCGCGCATTGAGACCAGGGGAGACAACGACATTCGCAACCGATCACACAGGATCACGTAGTGCCATTCGCAGAGTCCGAAACCTTGTCCGGACACCCATGCTATCCCTGGAAAATCATGTGGTCCTTCGACTAGATTTATACGCCATGAAGCGACCGCGACACAACGCCATTTTGCGCGGTTTCATTGCTCGTGTTTCTCACCCAACACTGGCACAGAGAGGGCGGAAAATGCCAACAGGATTGAGACAGGCCGGACGAGAATCCTATGAGTGGATCGCGCAGAGAGGCGCGTTCCGGCTCCAGCCGACGGTCATGCGACTGAGCAGGTCGAGGACGACGTACAGGAAGTAGAAGACCCCAGGCAGCGGCCCGCGCAGCTTGGTGATGTCCCACGTCCAGATCTGGTTGGGGCCGCGGCGGTGAGCGCCGGCTTGGCGTGCTTCATCGGCGCACGCTGGGCGCGCCGCTCGCCTCGCTCGCCGGAGGCGGCGAGCAGCCGGTGCATCGCGCGGATGGAGGCGAGATGGACGCCGCGCGACAGCAGCGTCGCGCAGACCTCCGGCGGGGGCTGGTCGACCTCAGGCCCGCCCGCGCCGCGCGCCGTCCACCTCGTCGACCGCCTCGAGCGCGCTCTCGATCTCGCGGACGAGCTCGTCCGCCGCCTGCTGCTCCCTGCCGGCGCGCGCCTCCACGGCCGACGCGTCGAGGCGCAGCTCCACCCGCCGCAGCACCTCCGCGACCCGCTTGCCCTCCGTCGAGGCGGCGTCCACACGCCGACGCTTCAGCGCGCCCAGCGCGGCCTCCACAGCCGGCACGAGCGGCGCGGCCACGACCGGGTCAGTGGCCCTCAGCTTGGCCCGGGTGCGCTTCGCAAGATCGAGCAGGCGGCCGCGCGGCGATCGGGCGCGCCGGCGCTGCACGACCCACCCGATCGACGCCAGCACGGAGACGCCGAGCAGCACGGCCGCGCCCTGCACGTAAGGAACGGCCGCGGGCGCGACGGGCGGGAGCACGGCGTCCTGCACCTCGACCGTGATGCCCCCGCGAAGGCAGCTGCCCAGCTCCTGCGCCGTCTGGAGCCGCGAGCGCGCGAGCGGCAGGAGCCGGAGCGGAAGGCACGGGGCCTCCACGCCCGCGAGCGCGCACGCGGGGGCCGGATCCCCGGTCGCGATGGCGTGGACCTCGTGGGTCGCGGGGTCGCGGCTCGTCATGTGGAAGCCGCCCTGCTCGAGGTCGATGAGCCCGCCGCTGTCGACCGACGCGCCGCCCGGCGCGCCGGCGGGCCAGGTCGTCGTCGCCGCGTCGATGATCGAGGCGTCGGTCGAGCAGACCAGCTTGCCGCGGAGGACGATCTCGCCGCCCGGCGCGACATCGACGTGCTGCGCCGCCACATCGCGCCGGAGTGTGAATGTCTGGGTCATGTCCGCCCCTCGGCTCCGCCGGTGGATCGCCCTCGCGCCATCGTGCCCCGAGCCCCGCCCTCAGTGAAGGTGCGTCCGCGACGCCGTCTCGAGCAGCATCGCCAGGACGAGCGGATCGCCCAGGCCGCCCGCGGCCCCCGCGTGGCCGCGGAGGCGCGCGAGGCGGGCCGCGTCCTTGAGGAAGAGCGGCTCCCCGAGCGCCTCGGCCGCGGCATGCAGGATCCCCTCCCGCTCGGAGAGCAGCGCGGCGGCGCGGTCGCGATCGCCGAGCGCGATCTGGCGCGCGGCCTCGGCCAGCGTCTCGCCGGCGGCGAAGCCCTGGATCGTGCGGGCGACCGACGGGTCGACGCTCGCCGCGCTGTCCGCGTCGCCGGTCGCGTACGCGACCCGGAGCGGCGCCTCGTCCACGACGTTCTTCTTGGCGACGCGGTCCTTGTACTTGAGCTCGATCGCCGCGATGGCCCGCGTGTCCGCGCCCGCCGGGAGGCCCAGCTTGAAGAGCATCGCGTGGCTGTCGTCGCGCGAGAACGCCGGGATGAAGAACCGCATCCCGCCCTCGGCGTCGTCCTGCCTGTCCCGCTCGATGCCGTCGCGCCGCTGGGACTGCGCGTCCGCCGCGACCTCGATCGTCCGCACGCGCGCCGCCTCCACGTCGTTCAGCCGGCGCGACCCGTAGACCTGGAGCAGCTTCACGTCCGGCTTCAGCCGCACCCGCAGCTCGACCGCGGTCGCGACAGGATCGAGCCGCCTGTCGAGCTCCGTCGCGAGGGCCGGGGCGATCTGATCCGGATCGCGCAGGTAGTAGTACCCGCCCGCGCCGTCGCTCGCGATCGAGCTCATCAGCGCGCCGTCGTAGTCGGCGCCGAGCCCGAACGTGCTCGTCTGGACGCCGCCCTGGAAGGCGTCGAGCGCGAGCCTCGAGAGCCGCTCCGAGCTCGTGATCCCGGAGTTCGCGCGGCCGTCGGAGAGCAGCAGCACGACCTTCACCGCGCCCTCCGGGATGCCCGGCCGGCCGGCCTGCGCGTAGCCGAGCGCGAGGCCCTGGCCGATGTTGGTGCCGCCGCCCTCTCGGATGCCGTCGATCGTGGCCTTGATCTCCGCTCGCCGCGGCCCGACGGGCCCATCGTCGATCCTGACGTCGGCGCCGCTCGAGAAGGTGACAAGGGAGAAGTCGTCGTTCGCGTCGAGCTTGTCGACGAGCGCCCGGGCCGCGTCGCGCGCCCGCGCCATGGGCTCGCCCTGCATGGATCCGCTCACGTCGAGCACGAGGTGCACCGACAGGTGCGGCCGCGCCGCGGGCGCCTGCGCCGTCGAGCGGAGCGCGACGCGCACGTGCACGGGGCCGCCGCCGGGCGGGACCCGCGTGCGCTCGAGGTCCGTGCGCAGGGCGAGCGCCGAGCCCTTCGGGACGTCGATCGACGGGGCGTAGCGGGCGCCGACGTCGCTGACGAGCTCGCGCCCGTCGGGTGGGACGATGCCGCGCGCGACAGCGGACTCGAACGCGGCGAGGTGGCCGCCGCCGGGGCGGTACGTGGTGGCGAAGCGGCCGTTCGGGTCGAGGCCCGCGGCCTCGGCCGCCGCGGCGCGGGCCGCGCCCTCGCCCGGCGCTCCGGTGGCCGACGGGGCGGGGACCACCAGGCCGTCGACGCCCGCGCGCCCCTTCCCGCCCGCCACGTCGAGCCTGGGGGCGGCGGGCTCACGCGCCCTCAGGGGTTCGGCGGCCGACCCCACGGCCTCCCTCTTCGCCTCGGCGGCGTTCCCCAGCGGCATCGACGCCGGGGACGCCTCCGACGTCGCGGGGGCTTCCTTCGTGCTGCACGCGATCCCCGCCCCCGAGAGCCCCAGCACGAGCGCTCCGCCGAGGAGCGCTCGCTTCACCCACGCGATTCCGAGTTCGTTCATGGTCTTCCCCTCCCGCGGACAGAGCGGGTGCTCGGTCTGACGGGTGAGCGCCGCATCTGTTCTGTCGCTCCGCTCCCGAGCGACGGCCTCGGCCGCCGCCCGGCGCTCCAGCCAGAGACAGCGGCGATCGACCATTGTTCGGCAGGAGTCGTCCGTGCGCCGGCATTCGACCTCGGCGTCAGCCGCCCGGCCGCCGCCTGCGTGTGCGACAAGCCCGGGGGCGCTCGGCGTCGCTCCTGCACGGAGCGCGGCTACCGGCCCGGCCCGCCTCCTCGCCTCAGCGGATGTTGACCCTGAGCCTCGTCGGGCGGCCGTCGCGCTCGACGACGACGGACAGGCTCTTGTCGGAGCGCATGCGCGAGTAGGCCAGCATGGCCTTCTGTGGGTCGGTCAGGTCGATGCCGTTGACCGACTTCACGAGATCGCCGCTCTGCAGCCCGAACGACTCGAGCACCGAGCCGGGCTTGATCATCATCTTCAGCCCGACCACCTTGTCGTCCCGCATCTCCGGGACCGCCGCCGAGGTCTGCGTCACGAGCTCGGGCTGCGCGAAGATCTTCTCGGCGGCCGAGCGGTCGATGTCGATCTCCGTGTCGCTCACCCGCTGCATCCGCGAGGCGATCTCGGGCGGGACATCGCTCCTGCTGCTCGGGCGGTACGTCGCGCGGGACGGAGCCGGCGGTGCCGCCTGCGGCTCGGGCTCCTTCTTGCCGCCCTCTCCGCCCTTCTTTCCGAGCTGCATCTGGCAGCGCGCGCCCCCCGAGGTCGAGGTCATCCACACCCGATCCCAGGCGATGTCCTGGACCTTCCGGCCGCCGATCTCCCCGCCTCGCCGCCCGAGCGCCGTGTGTCCACCATCGCTCTCGAAGGCGGCGAACGACCATTCGGGGTCCTCGGACATGGCGATCAGCACGACGCGGCCCGTATCGCAGGGTGGAGCGAGGTAGGGGTCGAGCTGCGAGAGATCCGCCGGGCCGGCGGGCGCGGCGCTCGGCGGGGGTAAGAGCGGCCCTGTCGTCGAGTCGAACGGATTGCGCTCCAGGATCGGCGCCGCGCTCGGCGGGGGATCCTCGGAGAGCGGCGCCTCGACAGGAGCTGCGACCGGGGGGGCGGAGGTCTCGCCGTCCCGCGTGATCTGGTGGGCGATGAGATGAGATACCCCGGAGGCCTGAAAATACGCGGAGACCGCGACCATTCCTCCCAGGATGAATGCGAATCGGCGCTTGACGAACGCGTCCGGGTTCATGGGTAACGCTCCTCCTGGCCGGAGCGCGCCGGGGCTCGCTGCGCGAGTGTCCCTTGCCGCCGCGGCGTTCGCGGCAGTGCACGCCCTCGCCACCGGCAAGACCGCGCCTAGGGACGAGCACCGAGCGTGCCTGCGCGGCGCCGAACGCGACGCGCGTCCCCATGTGGCATGGATTGCCGCTCTGATTGGACCGCTCAGCGCCGATTGACGCTTGTCCGATACGGACGCGGAGCGCGCCCCGCGAGCATCAGGTGCGTCGTCCGGTGGAACAACCGGAAGATCCGTCGATCAGGGCAGAGCTGGCGGGCAACGGGGACGGCGCCACGAGCGTGCTCGCGCGCTCGCTCGGGGGGATGGGGCCAGGAAGGGCGCGCTCGGGGACCGACGAGCGTCCTTCGCGCGGCTCAGCGGAGCGCGTACTCCAGGCCCCAGATGTCCACGGAGCTCCGCGCCGGGTAGTACACGGTGAGCTCGTCCGAGGCCTCGAGTCGGGCGGCGTCGATCAGAGGATCGGAGAAGAACCGGCCCGAGTCGGCGGCATCGAGGAGCGTCCAGGTCGCGTAGCCGTCGCTCGGGGAGGCGCCGGCGATGCGGAGATCGGGGAGGATCGCATAGACGTTCTCGGTGGAAGAGATCGCGAGCTTGCCCCGAAAGTTCTGGACCACCTTCAGGCCGATGCCGTGGCGCGCCCAGGTCCCGTCGGTGTCGCGGAGATAATGGAAGAACTCGCTGCGCGTTCGCGCGCTCGTGAAGTTCGAATTGTCGGCCTCGGCGTCGGGGAGGTGCGAGAGCAGCACATGGACGCGGCCGCTCGCGTCGACCGTCATGTGTTCCTGGTTGATGAGCCCTCGGTTCTGGCCGATGGGCCACACGGAGAGGCCCGTCGTGCTCCGTGTCACGAAGGAGGCGCCGGTCGTCGCGACCGTGGCGCCCGCGTTGTTCTTCCAGGTGCGCCCGTGATCGTCGCTGTAGACGTACAGGAGATCGTGGTTGGTCGTCGCGTCGGGCGTGTCCCGCCAGCACCACGCCGCGTGCAGGCGCGAGCCGCCGCGCGTGTACGACAGCCCGTGAAGGTAGGCGTTCATGCTGGCGTCGGTGCCCTCGATGTACTCGCCGAGCGCGGTCCAGGCGTGCGTCGTCGCGTCGTACTCCCACAGGTGCTCGTCGCCGCTGCCGCTCTCGCCGATCCGGGCGCTCAGGAGGAGCCTGTCTCCGCCAGGCTCGGTGACGAACCGCGGATAGGTCACGAGGGAGATTCGGCTCGATCCGACGAGCGCGCTCGCGACGGCGCCGAAGCTCGAGGCGGCCCAGGCCGCGCCTTCCGGGTCCGTCAGGAAGCCCGTGACCGAGCGGCGGTAGTGCAGGTCGCTGCCATGGTGATCGAACGCGAGGTGCAGCGTGCCGTCGCCTGGCGCGATCCCGAGAGAGATCGTGTTGTGGGCGTCGTCGGCGCTCAGCCGATAATCCTTGAAGTCGAACTTCTCCCAGGCGCCTGCCGCTCCGCCGGGGCTCGTCGACAGCCGCCGTCGCGCGAGGACGACGTTGCGGTTGGTGTTCCAGAAGGCGGTGTACTGGAAGCCGCCGAACGACACGATCGCATCCTGCTGGAACGACTCGCCGTTCAGGTAGCCGCCGTAGGACACCACGGTGAGCCCCGACTCCGCGAGCTTTCCCTCGCCGAGCTTGACGATCGCCGGCGCGACGGGCTCCGCCCCGCCGCCGCCGTTGCCGGTCGTCGAGCCGCCGGCGGTCGTGCCATGGGCGGTCTTGCCGCCGCCCGCGCCGGTGGCTCCAGGGGCCGTCGCTCCCGCCCCGCCGCCTCCGGGGCTCGCGCCGCCCCCGCCGGCGTCCCCGCCCGAGGCCGAGGCCTCGGCCGGCGCGTCGCGCTCGCTGCCGCTCGACAGGCAGCCGGCCAATGCAAGGACGAGCAGGAGGGAGGAGGGAGGGCGGATGGTCATGGGCGCCGCCGGAGGGTACTGCCGCTCCGCGGCGGCACCAAGCGCCGCCAGCGGACGGCGCTTCAGCCCAGGGCGCTGCACCTCGGCTCCCCGGAGGCCTGAGATCTCCGCGCCGTTGCGCCAGAGGACGAGATGCCGCCACACGAGAGGCCGAGCCACGAGCGCCCTTGCGCAGCTTACACCTGCTCGCTCCCGAGCGTGCGCTCGTGCGACACCGGGCCTGCGCCCGGCCGGATCATCAGGAGTCCGGCCGGCCCCGGCTCGACATCAAGGCCATCGAGCCCGGCGAGCGCCCCCGGCGTGGCGCAGAGGCCCTGGACGTCCTCGATGGGCGTCCATTCGACAACGCGGGCCAGCTCGCCGCCGAGGATCTCCCGGTCGAGCGTCGATCGGACCATCACAGGCCCTGCGTGGAGACACACGTTCGCGTGGACGCTCGCGCTCGCGCGCGTCAGCCGCGCGATGTCCGCCTGCAGCGCAGCTGCGAACCTCACGACCTCTCCGCGTGCCGCGCGCATCTCCGCCGCGTCCCCCCAGAGCAGGCGCATCGCCAGGATCTCGTTGCCTGTCATCGAGACCAGCACGAGCCCCGCATGCCGCATCCGCTGCTCGGCGAGATCGAGGATCGCGCCGAGATCGTCGGCGAAGACGTCGTCGAGATCCTCCAAGGTGACGCGCGCGCGGACGTCGACATGGATGGCGATCGCGTTCATGGTCACACCGGACAGCCCGCCGTGAGGTGACGCAGGCTCGCCCACGGCTTCACGCAGCTCCTGCAGGAAGCTCGTCACCGACGGAAACCGTCGCTCGGGTAGCTTCTCGAGGCAGCGGATCACGACGGCGTCGAGCGCCGGCGAGAGCGGGGTGCGCTGGCTGGGCTTGGGCGGCGGTTCCTCGAGGTGCTGCCGCGCGAGCTCGGCGGCGTCCGTCGAATGGAAAGGGAGGGTTCCAGTCAGCATGCGATGGAGCAGGACGCCGAGCGCGTACACATCCACCCGCGCGTCGATGGGACCGCCGAGGATCTGTTCGGGCGCCATGATGCTGGGCGTGCCCGGGGTCCGGCCGGCTGTGGTGAAGCCCGTGGCGGTTTCTTCCAGCGCGAGCAGCTTCGCGATGCCGAAGTCGAGCAGCTTGACGGCGCGGAGACCTGTCTCCGTCACCAGGATGTT
This sequence comes from Sorangium sp. So ce124, assembly GCF_051525235.1. Classification (NCBI taxonomy): domain Bacteria; kingdom Pseudomonadati; phylum Myxococcota; order Polyangiales; family Polyangiaceae; genus Sorangium; species Sorangium sp. So ce124. Next base: position 13,871,814 of record NZ_CP150312.1, on the reverse strand, counting down.
GCCGCCCTTGACGTCGCGATGGATGACGCCGGCGCAGTGCGCCGCGTCGAGCGCGGAACAGACCGGCTCGAGCAACTCCAGCGCTCGTTCGGGAGAGAGCCGCCCCTCCCGCCGCATCAGCGCGTCGAGCGTGAGCCCCTCCAAGTACTCCATGACATAGAAGGGTCTGCCGTCCTCCAGCTCTCCCGCGTCGAGGATCTCCACGATACCCGGGTGCTTGAGGAGCCTGACCACCTCGACCTCGCGCAGGAAGCGCTTGACCATCTTCGGCGAGAGCGCCAGCGCGAAGTGGAGCACCTTCAGCGCCACGCGATCACCCGTATGCCCATGCCACGCGCTGTACACCGCTCCGCATCCACCGCTGGCTATCGGAGCGTCGATGACGTAGTCGCCGGCCCGCGCTCCGCGGGCCAGATTGTCACGCGAACGCGGCCGCGCTCGCTGGAACATCGGCAGTGTCTCTTTTTCTTCGTCCATGGCTTCCCCCCGATATGACGCACGCTCTGCTCGACGGATCCGGCAAGCTCCCCGTGAAACGCCCGCTCTCGCAGCGGTCACGCGGCGGCTCCAGCCCGATCCGGATTCGGTCAACACGTACCCGGAAGCATCGAGCTCACCTCGTCCAGCCGGCGGCGGAGACGAGCGCCCATCACGTTCGGGATGCGAGACGCGAGCTCGATGGCTTGCCTCAAGCGACGGTGCGCGTCCTCGAGACGTCCGCGCCGGTAATCCCAGAGCGCCCGCGCCTCGATGACCTCGATCTGCTCCTGACCGACCGAGAGCCGCGCCGACGCGGCCTCGAGGTCATCCCACTCCGCGTCGCTCGCCTCGCGGGTCATGAGGTCGACCATGCACGCGAGCACCTCCTCCGAGGGCATCATGAGCGTGTCCGTGCGACCCTCGCGTATGGCGGCGACCTGGCTCGCCCATATTGCACCGATCGCCGCGCGCGCGCCCGGCACGTCTCCTCGATAGAGCTGCACCCGGGCCGCGAGGAGCGCGACCACCGGGCGGCCCTGAGCGCCGAGCCGGCGCCTCTCCAGCTCGACCGCGCGTTGCACGTGGGGGGCGGCCGCTTCGACGTCGTCCATGAGATAGAGGTACTCGCCGAGGTTGTAGTGGCCGCAGAGCTCGGGCGTGCGGTGCCCGAGGACGCGCGCGAGCTCTATCTGGTGCGAAAAATCGGCGAGCATGCCGGCCTTGTCGCCGAGGCAGGCGAGCAGGAGCGCGCGGTTGTTGATGGCGGCCACGAGGTGGAGCATGTCGCCGTGCTCCTCGCAAAGGCGAACCGCGTGGTCGAGCACTCGCCGCGCGTCGGTGAGCCGGCCTATCGCCGGGTAGATGAAGCCGAGCATCACGAGCGCGATCACCAGCGTCTCGTACTCCGCGTCCCCTAGGCGCTCGGCCGCGGCTGCGGCCCGCTCCATGGTGCTCGCGGCGTCCTCCTCCTGACACGACCGGTGGAGCGAGCGCCCGGAGCCGAGCAACAGGCGCGCCTCGAGCGCTGGTGAGTCGAGCGAGGCATCGATGGCGAGCTGCCTCGCGCGCTGGACGCGATCGCTCGAGCTCGCATACTGCTCCATCCAGTCGAGCGCCGTCGCCTCGTCGAGGAGGATCTCTGCCTCGAGCGCAGCGTCGCCCTGCGCGGCAGCCAGGTCCCGCGCGCGGGCGAGGTCGTGGAGCGCGTCCTGGTACCGCTCGATCCGGTAGCGCATCAGCCCGCGCCCGCGGTAGGCCGCGAGCAGGGGCAGGGCCGGCTGCTCGATGGCTCGGCTGTAGAGCGCCTCGGCCTCGACATAGGCGTGGCGCGCCCGGGCCCGTTCGGCGAGCTCGACGTACAGCGCCTGCGCGGCGTCGCCCAGGCCGGCCTTAGATGCATGATAGGCGAGCTTCGCCAGCCGCCGCGCCTCGGGGATCGACAGGCTCTCGCCGTAGTAGGCGTACGCAGCCCGGTGAACGAGGCACCGCAGCCCCTCCGGCGTCGAATGGGCGATCGCCTCGCCGGTGAGCGCGTGGCGGAAGCCGAGCGTCGCGTCGGCGTGCTGCACGAGGGTGCCCGACACGAGGAGGCGCGCCACGCTGACGCTGGCGTCGAGGGGGAGCGACTCCGCATCGCCCTCCTGCTCGAGGCGAGAGAGCACCCCCTCGACCTCGGACAGGGTAATACCCGCGCCGAGCAGCGCGATCAGGCGCGCGTGGACGCGGAGCGCGGGGGCCATGCCGTCGAGCTCCCCCTCGGCGAGCCATTCGATGCGGGGTGAGCTCGGCAGATGCTCGAGCTCGTCCGTCGCGAGGTACCATCCGCCGCCGGTCGCGCGCCGCCGTACGAGGCCTTGCCGCTTCAACCCGCGGATGAGCTCGACGAGCATGAGCGGGATGGATTGCGCCCGTTCGACCAGGCGCTGAACCGCGGACTCGGACACGTCCTCGACCGGGCGGAGCAGCACACGGCAGAGCGCAATCGCGCTTCGCAGATCGAGCGGCCCCAGGCGATCGACGATGTCCGCATCTCCGCGCGCGCCGCCTGACGGCTCTGGCCGTTCGAACCCCGGGCGCGCGAGCGTGCAGACCCAGATCGGTGCGCCGATGTCCGCGTGCGTCGCGAGCTCGAGCGCCGCGAGCGTCCCCTCGTCGGCGTGGTGAGCGTCGTCGAGCACGACGAACAGCGGAGCTCTCGCGGCCCGGAGCCGGAGCGCCTCGGCCACGCCCACCTTGACCGCTGAATCGAGCGCGCTCGGGGCGACCGTGCGCGCGGCGAGCTCCGGGGCGCTCGGCGCGAGCCAGCCCAGGGCGAGCGCCAGGATCGGGCCGAGCGAGGCGGCGCGCGCGCCGAGCCGCTCGTCGAGCTGCGCGCGACCGGCGCCGGCGTGCGCAGCGTCGGTGAGGTCGAGCGCCTGCACCAGCAACGAGCGCAGCGCCTGGCCGTTGCCGTGGAGCGCCGACTCGCCGGCGCGGACCTCGATGACGGTGCCGGGCTGGTCGAACGCGCGCAGGCGCTCGGCGAGCACGGCGGCGAGGTGGCTCTTGCCGTGGCCAGGCTCCGCCACGACGCGCACGAGCGACGGCTTCCCCTGGGCCGCCTCGCGGGCGCTGGACAGGAGCCGCTCCAGCACCTCGTCGCGCCCGATGAGCGGGCCCTTGTGCGGCTCGACGTCGTCCAGCTGCGGCGGCGAGCCGGGCTGCGGGCTCTCGACGCGGATCCAGCCGCGCTCGTCCTCGACCCTGACGCCGGGCACGTCGGGGAGCAGCGCGGCCACGTCAGGCGTGACGAAGACCCCCGCGGGGTCGCTCTCGGCGGGGAAGCGGTCGGCGCGAGAGAACAGCGAGCTCACATAACGACGTGAGCTGTCGGCCCGGGTCTGGATCGTGACGTAGGCCGTATCGATAGCAGCACGGACGCAGACGCCGCGGTGGATGAGCTCCTGCGATGCGAGCACCGACCAGCGCACCGGGTCTTCTCCCGCCTCGTGGCCGAACATCGCGACGTAGCGGCCATGAACGGCGTGGACGAGCTGCCCGCCGAGCGAGGTCACCTTGCGCCGGAGCGCGATGACGTCCAGAGCCGAAGAGAAGAACACGAGGACGCCGCGGCGGCGCTCGCGCGCGGAGGTAACGGGCGGCTGCGGTGCGCGCGCCGACGGCGGGGCCGAGCGGAAGAGCTCCCTCGAGTCCGCGTGCGCGAGCGCCGCGGCGAACGCCGCCCGCAGCTCGGCGGCGCCCGCGAAGCGATCCAGCGGCTTCTTCGCGAGGCAGCGGAGGATGACGCCCTCGATGGGGGCCGGCACCGGGACGAGCGTCGAGGGGCGCGCCGGGCGCCGCTCGCAGTGCGCCTGCCGTACGACGGCGGGCGCGCCCCAGAACGGCGGGCGGCCCGCGATCATCTCGTACAGGATGACGCCCATGGCGTAAACGTCGGCGCGCGCGTCGACATCCGCCTGATTCGAACACTGCTCAGGAGCCATGTACTCGGGGGTGCCGACGACGCCTCTGTCCCCTGACGACTCGGGCTCACCGCTGGACATGATCACCAGGCCAAAGTCGATGAGCCGAGCCGTCAGCTCGTCGTCGACGAGGATGTTCTCGGGCTTGAGGTCGCCATGGACGAAGCCCGCGGCGTGGACGGCCGCGAGCGCGTCCAGGATGCCCGCCGCCGTGGCGGCCGCCTCGTGCGGGGGCATGGCGCGCGCCACCATCCGTTCGTCCAGGGTGGGCGCCGTGATGTACTCCATCACGAGGTAGGTCGCGCCGTCGCCGAGCTCGCCCCAGCCATGGACCAAAGGGACGTGGGGCGGGCCGATCGCTCGAAGCGGCGTGAGCTCCTTGACGAGGTGCCGCGCGGCATCGAGCCGGTCGTGCCGCGCCAGCTTGATGGCCACCTTCGCTCCCCCCGCTTCGGGCTCCGCCTCGAACACCGTCCCGAAGCCGCCGCGCCCGAGGACGCGCAGGAGGCGATAACCCGGGATGTCGACCTGCAGCCCCTCGGGGGCGCGCAACGAGAAACTCGACACCTCGTCCGCCACCGGCACATTGGCCCGGATCGACACCTGGCCGTGCTCGGGGCACGCCGGATCGTCGCTCGGCACGCGCCGCCCGCAGGCCGAGCAACGGGCTCGCGCCGGTGCCTGCTCGTGCCGGGGGAGCTCGTGGGCCATCGCGCGCGTGCCTACTGGAGAAAGACGGTGACGGTCTCGTGCCAGTTGGAGCCCGCGCTGTCGTAGCAGGAAGGATGAAAACTCAGGCTGTTGAGCGCGGAGCATAGCGTGTTGCACGAGCCGAGCCGTCGGAGCATGCCGCAGTCCTGCAGGACAGACTTCACCAGGTGCCCGGCGGCGCAGTCGCGGTACTGGTCTCGCGAGTAAGCGTCGTTGATGGCGATGTTGCACGAGAAGAGCGCAGGGTTCGAGCCGAACAGATTGCCGTAGAAGGCTCCCTCCTCGTGGGTATAGGCGTTGAGCTCGCCGGGGTCGGTGACGTTCAGCCCGCCAGTACCGCCCCGCGCAGAGATTGTCACCGAGACGCCATACCAGTTGACACGCGACGCCAGGCACGCGGAGACCCACCGCTGGCCCGAGTTGGAGAGGGGCTTGACCGCCCAGCCTGTATCGAGCGCCAGCTGCCCCCAGTAAGTCTCGTTGCGGACCACACCCCTGCTGTCGGTCCAGGAGAAGCTGAACGACTGCGTCGCATCGAACGCGCAACTCACGGCGTACCTGACGAGCTGCCGCGCCAGATCGCCGGTCGACGTCGGGTCCCGGATCGCCGTGAGGTTGCCCGGGGTGAGCGCGGAGATGCTGAGCGCGGCGAACTCGAGCCCGTTCATGTTGAGCGCGTTCATGTTGAGCGCGTTCATGTTGAGCGCGTTCTCCGCTATCAGCGCCTCCCCGTCTGCCCCGCTCTCCTCCGGCCCCGCGACTTCGTCGCCCTGAAGGCTGCACGAGGTCGCAACAAGCGAGACCACGGCGTACACAGCGGCACGTGCGAGACGATCACGTTTCATGTCCACCCCCTCGCCCACAAAATCTCGACTATCGAAAAATCATGACCAGAATAGCTCATAACGCTTATCTGAACAAGGCACATGAAGCGCAGCACGACAGAATTTCCCGACCTGGCCGATACGGGATCCTGCTTGTGCGGCAGACGGAACACCTGCGTCCCTAAAGCAGCTGCCCACGCCGAACCCGTGCGCCGGGATACAGGAAGTCTGCTTGTGCGGCAGACGGAACACCTGGGTCCGTAAGGCAGCTCGCGACGCTGGACCTATCTACAGGAAGTCTGCTTGTCCGGCAGACCGAATGTCTGCCTCACGTCAGGGAGTTGCCTAGCTCTATTGCGGGAAGTTACCCCGGATCAGCAGAAAAACCGCGAAGCCGCCAAGGACGCCAAGGGGAGAGGGGGAAGGGGGCCGTCCCGGCATCTCCCCCCTATTCCCCGGTTTTCTTGGCGCCCTTGGCGGCTTCGCGGTTCGCTTCCCCGGCCGACTTCCCGCAGTAGAGCTGGGCCGGGCCCCTGCCCTCGGCCGGCGTGACTCGCCTCGACCGACAAGGCGGCTTGGCCTCGGACGGCCCCTCGCCCGCCTTGGCGTCGACGAGCTCCCTGCCTCGACCGCCCCTGGCTTACCTCGCCGTGCTCAACTCCGGCCCGGACGAACCGCCTTGCGCCGGTCAGGGACGTACGCGACGGCGGTGTCGTCCGCGCCGTCACCGCGCGCGAGCGCCGGCAGCACCGGGCTGTTCGTGTCGACGATGCACGCCCCGCTCGGCAGGCGTTCATGCTGGCATCGGTGCCCTCGATGTACTCGTCGAGCGCGGTCCAGGCGTGCGGTTCGCTTTCAGCAATCGCATTGCGCTGTCATCGCCCACCGACCGGAGCGGTCCGAAGAAGGCGCTCCACAGGAAGCCCTGGCAGCGCAACGCGGTGTTCGCCGGTGAGGGGGAAGTGCGCGGTCGCTCGGCGTAGATCATGGCAGAAGCAGGCGGCCTTCCCCCCGGGACACCCCCATCCGACGAGAGCGATCCGATGCGACCGGTCCCCGGGAAGCCCATCGGGACGCCGGCGCGAGCGCCGCTCACATGAAAAATTCCATGATTTCGATTACTTGGCCGCCACGCTCTTCTGCACAGCGCCCCGCTCTGGTCCTCGCTGAGCCGCCTCTCCGCGACGCGGCGATGCGCTTCCTCCGGCGATCCACGGCAGCCGCAGCGCTGCTCGCGAGCACGCTCGCGCCGTGCGTCGCCGCCGCCGCGCCCGACACGCCGCTGCCCCATGCAAGGCCGCCCGAGCCGTCCGGCGATGCGCCAGAGGCGGCGCCGCCCCCCGATGCGCCGCCGGCAGCGCTCGTCCCACCGACGCCGCTCACGCCGCTCGGCGCCGATTACCCTGCTGGGGCGCATGGTGACGCCACGGTCCGCCTCGTCCTCACGGTCAACGCCGACGGGACCGTCCGCTCCGCGGTCGCCGAGGATGGCGCGGAGCCGTTCGCGTCGGCCGCCGTGGCCGCCGCAACGTCGTTCCGCTTTGCGCCGGCCACCAGGAACGGCGCGCCGGCCGCCGCCAGGATCCGCGTCGAGGTCCGCTTCACCGAAGCCGCATCACCCGCGCCGCCCGACGCCTCCGCAACCGCGCCGCCCGGCGCCTCCGCGCCCGCGCCGGAGCGCCCGGCCACGGAAGCCGCGCCGGCGTCGAGCGCGCCGCGCGCGATCGAGGTCATCGTGCGCGGCGAGCAGCCGGCGCCCGGCGTCTCCAGCTTGAGCCGCGGCGAGGTCAGGATCGTCCCCGGCGCGTTCGGCGACCCCTTCCGCGCCCTCGAGGTGCTCCCCGGGGTGACCCCCATCGTCTCGGGGCTGCCGTTCTTCTACGTTCGCGGCTCACCGCCGGGGAACGTCGGCTATTTCCTCGATGGCATCCGCGTCCCCTACCTCTATCACCTCGGGCTCGGGCCCTCCGTGGTCCACCCCGGCATCGTCGATCGCGTCGACCTCTACCCGGGCGGCTACCCCGCGCGTCACGGTCGGTATGCCGGCGGCATCGTCGCGGGCGAGACGACGCCGCCGCTCCCGTACTGGCACGGTGAGGGCATGCTCCGGCTCGTCGACGTGGGCGGGCTCGTCGAGGGGCCCTTCGCCGGCGGCCGCGGGGTCGCGCTCGTGGGCGGCCGCTACTCGTACACGGCGTTGCTCCTCTCGCTCGCCGCCCCCGAGGTCGCGCTCGATTACTGGGACTACCAGGCCCGGCTGTCCTACGAAGTCGTCCCGGAAGGCCGGTTGAGCCTCTTCGCGTTCGGCGCCCACGACTTCCTCGCGAGCGACGAAGACGGCGAGAGGACGACCCTCTTCGACACGACATTTCACCGGCTCGATCTCCGGTACGACCAGGCCTATGGCCAGGGCAGCGCGCTGCGCGGCGCGCTGACGCTCGGCCACGACGAGACGGGGATCGGGGACGACCAGAAAGCGCTGACTCGGAGCCTCGGCGCGCGCCTCTCGCTCGCTCACCGGCTGCGCGATGAGACCACGATCCGCGCCGGCATCGACGCCGTGATCGACGACAACGAGATCGATCTCGGGACCGACGCCGGCTCCCCTCCGGGCAGCGTCGCGCCGGACGATGACGACGACGTCCCCGTCGACGATCTCCTCTTGAGCCGCGTCGACCTCACGGTGGGCGGATACATCGAGTCCGACATCGCGATCACCCCGCGCCTGCGCATGACCCCGGGGCTCCGGCTCGATCTCTACCACTCGGACGGCACGGTCGCGCTCGCCGTGGATCCGCGGCTCTCGGCGCGGCTCTCCCTCGGGCGCGGCGTGACGTTCGTGCAGGCGCACGGCATCGCCTCCCAGCTGCCGAGCTTCGTCGTCCCGATCCCCGGCTTCCGCCCGCGCCTCGAGGACGGCCTCCAGCGGAGCTTCCAGTCGAGCGCCGGCCTCGAGCTCGCGCTGCCGGAGGACATCACGGCCACGGTCTCGGTGTTCCACAACGCGTTCTTCAACATGACCGACGCGCTCGGCTCGCTCGGCCTCGATTCGGTCGAGGGCGCCTTCACGCTCCGCGCGCTCGGCGCCGCGACCGGCGTGGAGTTGTCGGCCCACCGGCGGCTCACGCGGCGCGTCGGCGGGTTCGCGTCGTACACGCTGTCGCGCTCCACGCGGAGCATCGGCCGAAGCCGGCAACTGAGCTCGTTCGATCGGACCCACGTGGCGAACGTCGCGCTGACCTACGACCTCGGCCGCGGGTACAGGGCTGGCGGGCGCTTCGTGTTCTACTCCGGGCTCCCCCAGAGGATCGGCGGCGCGACGCTCCCGCCGATCGGCGGCGTCCCCGGAGGCTCCGGATCCCTCGCCGGCGGAGCGCCGCGGTGGGAGCGGCTGCCGCCGTTCTTCCGCCTCGATGTCCGCCTGGAGAAGCGCTGGTCGATCGGGAAGTCGGGCTGGCTGGCGGTCGTCCTCGACGTGCTCAACGCCACGCTGTCGAAGGAGACCCTGCCGGGGAGGTGCGATGCGTTCTCGCCGTGCGAGCCGACGACGTTCGGGCCTGTCACCGTCCCGAACTTCGGCCTGGAGGGCGGGTTCTGACGCCCCGAAGGTACGATCCCAGACGCCGCCAGCGAGGAACCTGAGAGACGAGCTGCTCCGCCGCGCGGCCGCCGTCGGCCGAGCCGCTTCGCTTCAGCCACCCGCCCGATTGGCGAGCAGGACCAAGGCGAGGCCGATGGCCGACGGGACGGTCTGCACGAACAGGATGGATCGCTTTGCCGTCGCGGCGCCGTAGACACCGGCGACGGCCACGCAGAGGAGGAAGAAGGCCTGGATTTGCCATGCAAAGGCCCTGTTCGGATGGATGACGCCCCAGAGCAGGCCCGCGGCGAGGAATCCGTTGTAGAGCCCCTGGTTGGCCGCCAGCGGCGCCGTGATCGCGGCGACCTCGGGGGTCGTACCGAACGCCTTGTACGCTCGTTCGGTGCGCCACAAGAACATCTCCAGGACGAGGATGTAGATGTGAAGGGCTCCGATCAACGCGACGACGATCTGAGAGGCGATCAGCATGCGGCGCACCTTACCACGCGCGCCGCGATGCCGCGGATTATCCCCCAGACTTCGAGGAGATGCTCCATCGTCGACTGACCACAGCAGGCGCAGTTACCGCAGTCCTCCTCGGCGAGGTGAAGATGCGGAGACGCCTCAGATCACCACCCCAAAGCGTCGATCATCTTCTCGCCATAACGCGTGCCCATGAGCACGACGGACGCATGATCGAAGTGGTACTGATCCATGACCTTGGTCCCATCCTGAGAGACCCAGTATCCGTCAGGCAGCATATCGGCCGCTTGGTGCACGAGGTTGTTGTGGCCGCTGCAGCACCCGCCCGCGGGGAGCTCTCCAAGGATGAAGGGAACGTCGTAGTCGACACCCCAGGCTTCTTTCACCTCGTTATAGAGCTGAACGACCTTGCCGGGCCATGAGGTCTGGCCGCTGTCGGACTCACCCTGGTGGAAGATGATGCCCGCGAAGCGCGCGTTCTCGGCCGTCTTCGCCTTGGCGATCTTGTTCAAGATCATCTGGTGATGCGAGCCGCCAGAAATGAACGTGTTGATCGATTCACCGCTCTCGGCCGTGCCGACCAGCCCGATCGTGTCCCCCTCAGGCAGCTTTCCGAGGAGGGTCTTGCCGAACCAGATGCCCGGGTCGACGGAGGTCGACAGGTTCCATCCCTTTTCACCAGGGCAGTCGTTGAGCGGCGGACTGGCCACGTTCCACTGTCCGGCCGGCTGATTGCATCCGCCGAGGACCTTGAGCCGGGCGTCAGAATTTTGGTCACTGGCCTGTTTGTCCGCGACGCCAGCCATGTTCGACTGGCCCATGAGCATGAAGATGTGGAACGTCGGACCTGAGCTCGACCCGCTGCTGGTGCTTGCCCCGCTGCTATCCGATCCGGTCCCTACCGTGGCGCCGCCTCCGGTTCCCGCGGTCGTGCTGGCTGCGGCGCCGCCCCCGGTTCCCGCTGTCGTGCTGGCTGTGGCGCCGCCTCCGGTTCCCGCTGTCGTGCTGGCTGTGGCGCCGCCTCCGGTTCCCGGACCGGCCCCTCCGGTGTTGTCGACCTCACCGGTCGCGCCAGGCGAAGAGGACTCGCCACAACCCGACGCAGCGAGCATGGCGAGAAGTGGGAGGAGCAGGAATCTGGCAGTGCCTCGGAGTGTGCGGTTCATCTGAGTCATGGTCATTACCTCGTCGCGCCCGATCGCGATCAGAACAGAAGAGCGGAATTGGGGGGGCCGGCAGTGCGGTGCCGACAGGACGAACCTCGCCCGCAAAGAGCTCAGCGCCGAGGCCTAACCTATCGCATCTCGGGCGCCTGGCATCCAGGATTCGGCCCAGGAGCGCGCGCAGAGGAGACCGCGGTTGATGGATTCTTTCATCGTCGGCGGCGTTCGTTCTCCCTGCCCCTCAAGCGCGGACCGGCCCTCTCGAAACGAAGCGGTTTCATGGTCCCGGACCTCGGAAATTTGAGACGGACGCGCCGCGCGGGCAACACGCGTACACGGCTCCGCCCGGCGGCAGACCCCGCTGCCCCTCGCCTCACGCGTCCCTCACACGTCGTAGAGCAGCACCTCGACCTCGGCGCCCTCGCCGATCACCGCTTCCTCGGCCTGCACGACGACCACGCCGTCCGCGCGCGTCGTCGACGACAGGACGGACGCGCCGCTCGTCGCGATCGGAAACACCCGATCTCCCTCGACGCGCACCCTCACGTAATCGACGCGCCCGGGCTGGGAGACGATCTCGCTCGCCACAACGCACCGCCGCCGCCGGTGCGGCCACGCGCGCGGCAGGCCGCCGAGGGCGCGGATCGACGGGCCGGCGAAGAACTCGTAGGCGCAGAGGCACGACACCGGGTTGCCCGGCAGAAGGAACACCGCCCGCCCCCCGGGCAAGAAGCCGAACCCGGCCGGCTTCGCCGGGCGCATCGCGACGCCGTGGACCACGACCTCGCCCAGCTCCGCGAGGACGAGCGGCGCATGGTCCTCCGAGCCGACCGACGACCCGCCGGAGACCAGCACCACGTCCCCGCCCGCCCCCTCGAGGGCAGCCCGCACCGCCTCGCGCCGGTCGGGGACGTACGCGACGGCGATGTCCTCCGCGCCGTCGCGGCGCGCGAGCGCCGAGAGCACAAGGCTGTTCGTGTCGACGATGCACGCCCCGCTCGGCGTGCTCCCCGGCGGCAGGAGCTCGTCGCCGGTGATCAGGATCCGCACCGACGGCCTGCGCACAACGCGCACCTCGGCGACCCCTGTCGAGGCGAGCACGCCGACGTCCTGCGGGCGCAGACGGCGCCCCGCCGGCACGACCTCCGCGCCCTCCAGCACGTCCTCGCCGATCGCCGCGACGTGCTTGCCGGACGGCACCGGCTCGCGCGCCCGCACGACCGCCGCCCCGTCGCGGCCCGCGCCCTCCTCCGCGCGCTCCGCCACCAGCACCGCGTCCGCCCCCTCCGGCACCGGCGCGCCGGTCGTGATCCGCACGGCCTCGCCCCGGCGGATCGCGCCGGCGTGCGGGCGCCCGGGGAACGACGCGCCCACGAGCGCGAGCTCCACCGGCGCGAACGCAGCCGCGCCGGCGGTCGCCTCGCCGAGCAGCGCATAGCCGTCCATCGCCGCTCGGACGAAGTGCGGCACGCTGACCCGCGCGCGCACGGGCTCCGCCGCCACCCGCCCGGCCGCCTCGCCGATCGGGGCCAGCTCGTCACCGAGCCGCTGGATCCGCCGCTCCAGGACATCGAGCGCGCGCTCGACCGCCGTTTGCTCGCGAAAACCCCGCATCCGGACGTCGCGCATCGGCTCTCCGTGGAACGACGGCCGCTCAGACCGCCGCGGAGGCCTCGAGCGCGCCCCGGTACACCTCGTCCACATCGAGCAGGGCGTCGATCGACGCGAGCCGCGCGCGCTCGCCGGGCCCGGCCTCGTAGAGCGTCCACAAGCCGTCCTCGTTGCGCCGGAAGACCTCGATCCGCCGGTGCGCCTGGGAGACCAGGACGTACTCCCTCAGCGAGGGGATCCGGCGGTAGTGCGCGAACTTCTCTCCCCGGTCATACGCCTCCGAGGAGTCCGAAAGCACCTCGACAAGCACCAGCGGGTTGACCACCGCGTCCTTGTCCTCTGGATCGCGCGCGATCTGGCCGCAGACGACGCTCACGTCGGGGTAGGTGGCGAGGCCCGTCGCGCGCACGCGCACGCGGAGGTCGGACGAGAACACCTCGCAGGGGCGCCGGCCGAGCTGCGCGCCGAGCGCCACGGTCACCCGCGCAGCGAGCCGCGCGTGCTCCGGCGTGCCACCGGCCATGTCGAAGATCTCGCCGCCGAGGAACTCGTGCTTCGTCGGGCTCGCCCGCTCCTGCTCGAGGTAGTCGGCGTAAGTGAAGGAGAGCCGGCGGGCGGGCGCGTTCACGTCATGACCTCGCCCGGGAGTATGCCACGGGAACCGCCCCTCCGGTGCGCCCCCCTCCCGGAGCGCCGCCGCACGGCCTACCGCCCGCCGTTCTCGCCGCCCTTCCGCGGCCGGCTCGCGCGCCGGAGGGGCGCGATCATCGCGAACATCCCGAGCGCCATCACCGACAGCTTCGGCCCGCGCTTCTTCCGGGCGCTCGGCTGCCGCTCGCGCGCGATCGAGCAGTCCTCCGACTCGGCGTCCTCGGACTCGCTCGTGTCCCCGCTGCAGCCGTCGTCCTCCGCGTAGTACTCGTCCTCGGACTCGCTCGTGTCCCCGCTGCAGCCGTCGTCCTCCGCGTAGTACTCGTCCTCGGATTCGCTCGTGTCTCCGCTGCAGCCGTCGTCCTCCGCGTAGTACTCGTCCTCGGGCGCCGGCTCGCTCGTGTCGCCGCTGCAGCCGTCGTCCTCCGCGTAGTACTCGTCGTCGTCGACGTCCTGCGGTTCGACGTCGTCCACGACCACCGTCTCGGCGGTGCCGGAGCAGCCGCAGCCCACGTCGGCGGCCGGCTCGTCGTAGTAATCATCCGGCGGCGGTTTCCCGGCGCCGGACGAGCCGCTGGCCGGGCCAGATCCGCCGCTGCCCGGGCCGCCGCCCAGGCCGTCGGGCCCGCCGCCCAGGCCGTCGGGTCCGCCCACGCCCGACGAGCCGCCCGCGCCGCCGGCGCCGGCCTCGCCGGAGCACTCGTCCGCGCGGACGCTCCCGGCCCTCACGACCGGCGAGATCGCGGCGCCCTCCCCGAAGGTCAGCGGCCAGTCCGCGCCGGGCTGCCCGGCCGCGAGCCGGAGCGAGACGCGGGTCAGCCACACCGACGACGGCGCGAGCCCGGAGAGCCCGACCGCGAGATCGTCGGCGGCCGGACCGCAACGCAGGAGATCGGGATCGGTCTCGTCCCTCCGGGGCGACTCCGCGCAGTCCAGCGCGCCGTCGACAACGCCGTGCGCGGCGCGCGGGCAGCTCGCGGCGACCTTGAGGCTCGACTCCAGCGCGGCCGCGGCGACCGCGGCGCACGTCCCCGGCGCATCGCCGATGTCACCGTACGCGCTCGCGCGCGCGAAATAGGCATCGATCACGCTGTCAACGCTGTCGCTGCCGAGGGAGATGCGGCGGCTCAGCGCCTCGTGACCCGCGCCCTCGACGAGCGCCCCGCGGAGCCCCGCCTGGCCGAGGGCCCCGGCGCGGAGCTCCGCATAATCGCTGCGCTGCGCGCTCGCGTCCCAGCTGAGCGAGGCCGGCGGGAGCGTCACCGGCGCCGCGCCCGAGAGCGCGCCCCGGCCGTCGCCGAGCAGCCACGCCGTCACCTGCACGTCGCCCGCGCCCGCCGCGGCCAGCGACAGCGGCAGGATCGGCTCACCGCCGCCCATCGCGACGCGCAGCGTCCTCGTGACCGCCGCGCCACCGGGAGCGTCGAAGCGGGCGGCCGCGAACCGCATCCCTTGCAGACTCCCGAGCTGCGCGGCCGTCTCGGAGGACAGCGCGAGCCCGGCCGACGCCGCCCAGCGCGCGACCGCGTCGGCGTCCTCGAGCACCGTCACCTCGACCGGCTCGAGCGTCGCCTCGTGGGCGAGCCGCCCGACCGTCTCGAAGGGGCCCGGCGCGCCCGCCTCCCCGGGGCAGTACGGGTCGACGCCCTGGGGCGGGAGCACCCGGAGCGCCGTCGCCGCCTCGAGCGCCTCGAACCACGCGTCCGAGCTCGTGTCGAGCGCGGCGAGCGGCGGCACCGGAACGACGAGGGCCACGGGCCCGCTCGCGCCCTGGAACCGCAGGCTCGTCCAGAGCGTCGTGCGCTCCGGGCCGGCCGCGACGGCGACGCGCTGCTCGACCGACGCCTGTCCGGCGCCGGGCAGCCAAGCCCCCGTGGCGAGGGCGTCGCCGGAGAGCGAGAGAAGGACCGATGAAGAAAGAGCGACCGCAAGCGACCGTCGGGGCATGCGAGGCCGATTGGCAAGCAGCATGCCCTCCAGCGTACGCCGTGTTCGAGGCCAACTTCCACACGGCCGCGTCCGGCTGAGAACGGCGGTTCACGACGCCCCGGCGCCACACGGGCGCGACGGCCGATCCGCGAGGATCACTCCTCGTGGACGATCACGATGTCGTCGGGGTGGAGGTGGCAGAACACCCGGTCTCCGGCGTGCAGCGCCGCCTGGCCGGAGCTCTCGTTGGCGACCACCGCCGTGAGCACGAGGCCGGCGTCGGTCCGGAGGCGCAGCTGGTCGGTGGCGCCCTTGAACAGCTCGTCCTCGACGCGCGCCTCGAAGCGGTTCTCCGGCGCGCCCTGCGGCTCCCTGCGGAGCGCGATCTTCTCCGGCCGGATGGAGACAAGGGTGCTCCCGGCCCCGCCCGCGAGGTGCTCGGCGTTGACGAGGAGCTCGAGCCCCCCGTCGACGAGCCGGACCCGGGCGTGATCGCCGCTCCGCGAGAGGACGGTCGCGCGGAGGATGTTGGCCTGGCCGATGAAGTTCGCGACGAACGTCGTCTTGGGGCGGTGATAGATCTGCGACGCGTCGCCGAGCTGCTCGATCCGGCCCTTGTTGATCACGGCGATGCGGTCGCTCATGGTGAGCGCCTCTTCCTGGTCGTGGGTCACGAACACGAAGGTGATCCCGAGCTGCTTTTGCAGCTCCTTGAGCTCCACCTGCATGGCGTGCCGGAGCTTCGCGTCCAGCGCGGAGAGGGGCTCGTCGAGCAGCAGGACCTTCGGGCGGCACACGATGGCCCGCGCGAGCGCGACCCGCTGCCGCTGCCCGCCGGACAGCTGCGACGGCTTGCGCTGCTCCATGCCCCCGAGCGACACCATCGCGACCGCGGCCCGGACCCGCTCGGCGATCTCCGCCCGGGGCACCTTCTTCATCCGCAGCCCGAAGCCGATGTTCTCCTGCACGGTCATGTGCGGGAAAAGCGCGTAGCTCTGGAACACCTGGTTCACGTCCCGGCGGTAGGGCGGCTCGTGCGTGACGTCCTTTCCCTCCAGCAAGACGGCGCCGCTCGACGGCGTCTCGAAGCCAGAGATCATCCGGAGCAGCGTCGTCTTGCCGCACCCCGAGGGCCCGAGGAGGGTGATGAACTCGCCCGCCCTGATCTGGAGATCGACCTCGCTCACGGCGTGGAAGGCGCCGAATCGCTTGGTGACCGCGCGGAGCTCGACCATCACATCCATCGATTCACCTCGGAGAGCCGGCGAAGAGCGGGAGAGGGCCGGCGAAGAGCGCGGGAGAAGCGGAGAGGCGCGGCGGTGCGCCCCGCGGGACGGCGCCGCATCAGGCCTCTGGCTCCTTGCGCAGGCCGAGCAGGAAGAAGAGCGAGAACAGGAGCAGGAGCGTCATGCCGAGCGCGGCGCCGAAGGGCCAGTCGCGCGCCTGACCGAACTGGTTCTGGATGACGTTGCCGATCATCGGCACGCGCGATCCCCCCATGAGATCGGTGATCGCGAACATCCCGAGCGCCGGGATGAACACGAGCAGGACGCCCGCGAGGATGCCCGGGCGGGTGAGCGGGACGATGACGTGAGAGAACGCCGACACGGGCCCCGCGCCGAGATCGAACGCCGCCTCGATCAGGGCGTTGTCGAGCTTCTCCACGCTCCCGTAGATGGGCAGGATCATGAACGGCAAATACGAGTAGACGAGGCCGATGACCACCGCCGTCGGCGTGTACATGATGTCGAGGGGGGTCGAGATGATCCGCAGGTAGAGGAGCAGCCCGTTGAGGAGCCCCTCCGACTTGAGGATCGACATCCAGGCATACGTCCGGATGAGGAAGCTCGTCCAGAACGGCACCATCACCAGCATGAGCAGCCGGTTCCTGACGCCCTCCCTGGCCCGCCCGATGAAGTACGCCACCGGATAACCCGCGATGAGGCAGATCACCGTGGTGATGGCGGCGTACTTGATCGAGCTCAGCAGGATCTTGACGTAGGTCGGGTCGAAGACCCGAGAGTAGCTCGACAGCGAGAGCTCGAAGACCACCTGCCCGAGCTCGTCCCGCTCGCAGAAGCTGTAGACGAGCATGATCGCGGTGGGCGCCACGACGAAGGCGAAGAGCCAGATCAAGAGCGGGGCGAGCAGCAGCCACCCTCGGACGCCCGGCCTCCGCCCGGCGCCCTGGAACTCGACGACCTGCCCGGTGGCCGTGTTCATGACGCCCCGCCGCTCACTCCGACGCCTTGAGGTCGGTCACGAGCTTGTCCACGTCCGCGGCCGCCTTGCCGATGTCGTGGAAGGTCTCCAGCCCCGCGATGGGCGGGTAGCTCGCCGGGTTCGCGAGCTGCTCCGGCGTGAGCAGCTTGCGCGCCTCCGCGTTCGGGTTCGTGTAAGGGAACTTGTCCGAGATGAGCTTGCTGACCTCGGGGCGGAGGATGTAGTTCATGAACATCTCCGCGCCGATCTTGTTCTGGGCGCTGTCGGGGATCACCAGGCTGTCGATCGCCTTGTGCGTCCCCTCCTGCGGCAGGACGAACTGGAACTTGTCCTTGTTCTCCTGGTAGAGCAGGGCCGCCTCCCCGCTCCAGACGACGCCGATGTCGACGTCGCCGTTGAGCAGCGCCGTCTTCGGGCTGTCGGAGTCGAACACCTTCACGAGCTTGATCCACTCCGCGAGGGTCGGCTTGACCTTCGCGAGGTTCTCCGGCGTCACGTCGTTGGCGTTCATCCCCATCGTCACCATGACCCACGAGACCATCTCGCGGTTGTCGTTCAGGGCCACGATGCGCCCCTTGTACTTCGGCTGGAACACGTCCTTGAAGCCCTTCACGGGCTCCTTCACCTTCTGGGTGTTGACGACGATGCCCACGACCGTGGCCATCCACGGGACCGAGTACTTGAGCTCCGGGTCGTGCGGCTGGTTCCTGAACGCAGGCGCGATGTTCTTCAGGTTCGGGATGCGCGATTGATCGAGCAGCTGCAGCTTCTTCTGCCGGATGAGCGCCTCGACCGCGTACTCCGAGGGCTGGATGAGGTCGTACCGGGTGCCCCCCGCGAGGAGCTTCGACAGCATCTCCTCGTTCGAGGCGAAGGTCTCGTAGTTGACCTTGATCCCCGTCTCCTTCGTGAAGCCGTCCAGGACCTCCTGCGGGACGTACTCGGACCAGCCGAAGAGGTTGAGCTCGTTGCCGGGCTTCGGCTCGGTCGCCGGGGCGCTCCCCGAGGCGGCCGCCTGCTGCGGCGCCGGGCTCTCCTTCTTCCCGCAGCCGAGGAGGCAGAGGAGCGGGACGAACATCAGTATCAAGAGCGCTGAGATGCGTTTCATTGGCCTTTTCCTTGTCTCGCCTGCGTCGGCGCAGGCGCCCGCGTTCGCGCCGCGCGCCGCTCCCCTTCAGCCCTCGTCGGGGAGCCGCTTCGCGGTGCCCTTCAGCGACTCGGCGACCACGACGAGCATCGCAGTCGCTACGATGAACACCGTCGAGATCGTGTTCAGCATCGGGTTCAGACCCACCTTCGCCATGCCGAACACCTTGATCGGCAGGGTCTCGGACTTGGGCCCGCGGGTGAAGTAGGTGACGATGAGCTCGTCCATCGAGAGCGTGAACGACATCAGCGCACCGGAGATGATCGCGGGCAGAAGGTAAGGCACCATGATCAGGAAGAACGCCTTGAGCGGCGTCGCCCCGAGGTCCAGGGCGGCCTCCTCGAGCGACGGATCGAGCCCCGCGAGCCGCGCCTGGACGGCGATCAGCACGAACGGGAAACAGAAGGTGACGTGCGAGACGATGACGGTCGTGAAGCCGAGATCGAGCTCCACCGTCTTGAAGAAGATGAGCAGGCTGATCCCCATGATGATCTCCGGGATGATCATGGGAATGAAGATCAGCGTCGTGATCGACCGGAGCGCGGGGAACCTGTACCGGTAGAGCAGGAAGGCGCCCGCCGTGCCGAGGGCGACCGAGAACGCCGTCGTGATCGCGGCGATGATCACGCTGTTGCTCAGCGACTCGATGAGCGGCGACCGCCGCTCGTCGCCCAGGTGGGCGACGAGCTCATCGAAGAGCTGCCGATACCATTTGAAGGTGAACCCCTCCCACACCACGCTCATCCGCGAGTCGTTGAAGGAGTAGGCGATGAGGAGCAGGATCGGCAGATACAGGTAGAGGAGGACGAGGCCGCTCCAGCCGCCAAGGAGCACATTCGACAGCTTGATGCCCGATATCGTCCGGAGTCGCATGCGGCGGTCTCGCAACCCGACAGGATCGCCGCGCGAGCTTATCGCTTGCAGAACGCCGCTTGCAACACATTGCCGGGTGGAGGAAGGGCACGACGCAGGTGATCGCGGCCACCCTGGCTGTTGTTCGCGAGGAGGCGCCTGCACCGACCGCACGCCCGCGCGCGCCCACCTCACGCACGCCCGTGCCGACCGCGCCCTCGCCGTGCGCGCTGCTCGCGCCCGCCGCGCCCGCCGCATGCGGCGCGCGACGGCTCCTTCCGTAGAAGCCCTTGACACCGCACTCTCCTCCGCTTACCGGCCCTGCATGACCGGGTCGTCGCGCCGCCCTTCAGGTGAGGTCCCGTGAGCACTTCCCGCATCTGGACCATCGAAGAAGCGAACGCGCTCGTCCCGCGGCTCTCGTCGATGATCGGCCGGCAGCTCGCCCTGGCGAGCGATATCGAGCGCTGCTGGCAGGAGCTCGTGCAGGCCGTGCAGAGCCCGGCGGCGACGCCCGACCAGCTCATCGAGCTGGCGCGCAGCGGCAGCGAGCAGGCGCGGGCCCGCGAGCGCGAGCTCTCCGAGAAGATCGCCTCGTACGAGTCCGGGTGGCAGGAGGTCGAGGAGCTCGGGGTCGTCGTGAAGGACCAGCGGATCGGCCTCTGCGACTTCTACGGGCGCCTCGACGGCGCCCTCGTCTGGCTCTGCTGGCGCTACGGGGAGCCTGCCGTGGAGCACTACCACGGGCTCGAGGCCGGCTACGCCGGGCGCAAACCGATCACCGCCGAGAGGCGCCGGCAGCTGCTCAACTGACGAGGCCCCTGTGATCGATCGAAAGAGAGCGGCGTGGGCGATCGAGGAGTTCCTCCGCGCCCTCGGGCGCGACGTCGAGGGGGACCTCGCGGGCACGGGCGAGCGGGTCGCCGACGCGTGGGCCGACGACCTGATCGAAGGCGAGGCCATCGACGCGGCCGCGGTGCTCCGCGAGGGCGCCATGGAGACAGGCCCCTTCGAGCGCGGCCTCGTCGTCGCGCGCGAGCTCGCCGTGACGACGATGTGCCCGCACCACCTGCTGCCGGGGCACGGCGCCGGCACCATCGTCTACCTGCCGGGCGCGCGGGTCGCCGGCATCGGCACGCTCGCGCACGTCCTCGACGCGCTCGCGCGGCGGCTGACCCTGCAGGAGCGCATCGGCGGGCAGCTCGTCGAGCTCCTCGTCCGCGAGCTCGGCGCGCGCGGCGCGCTGTGCAAGCTCACGCTGACGCACACGTGCCTCATCGCCCGCGGCGAGCGCAAGGCGGGCGCCCTCATCGAGACCGTCGCCGTCGCCGGCGTGTTCGCCGAGCCAGGCCCCGAGCGCGATCTCGCTCTGGCCGCGCTCTCCGGGGGGAGGGCGTGACCGACGTCGCGGTCGTCACCGGACCGAGCCGCGGGATCGGCCGGGCGACGGCGCTCGCGCTCGCGCGCCGCGGCCTCTCCATCGCGCTGCTCGGCCCTCCGAGCCCGCGCCTCGACGCCGTCACCGACGAGGTCCGCCGCCTCGACGTCGCCGCGCTTCCGGTCCCCTGCGACGTCGCCTCCGAGGAGCAGGTGGCGCGCGCCTCCGCCGAGGTGGTGGCGTGGCTCGGCGCGCCCCGCGTCGTCGTGAACAACGCCGGCATCGTGCGCCGCGGCGCGAAGGTCCACGAGACCGCGCCCGCCGCCTGGGACGAGGTGATGGCCGTCAACCTCCGCGGCCCCTTCCTCATCTCGCGCGCGTTCCTCCCGGCCATGCTGAAGCAGGGGCACGGCCGCCTCGTCCACGTCGGCAGCATCTCCTCGACCATCGCGTCCCCCGGCAACGCGTCGTACGCGGCGTCCAAGTGGGGCCTCGTCGGCTTCTCGAAGAGCCTGGCCGAAGAGCTGCGCGGGACGGGGCTCCAGTCCATCGCCGTGCTCCCCGGCTCGGTCGACACCGACATGCTCGTCGGGAGCGGGTTCCCCCCGCAGATGAGCGCCGACGAGGTGGCGCGGCTCATCGTGTACGCCGCGCTCGACGCCCCCGACGCCGTCACCGGCTCGGCCATCGAGATGTTCGGCTGACGGCGCGCCGTCCTCGCCCTCGCAGGACGCGCGCCTGGCGGCGGACCGCCGAGCTCGATGCGCATGGACGTGCGGACCGCCGAGCTCGATGCGCATGTGCGTGGCGCCGCCACACCCGACCCCCCCGCGTGCTACCCTGCGGCCCGTGGACACGACGCCTCCGCGCCCGGGCGACCTCAGTGCGGCATTGCCAGAGCTGCCGCTGTTCCCGCTGCCGCAGACGGTGCTCTTCCCCGGCGCCCTGCTGCCGCTCCACATCTTCGAGCCGCGC
Source organism: Sorangium sp. So ce124 (assembly GCF_051525235.1). Classification (NCBI taxonomy): domain Bacteria; kingdom Pseudomonadati; phylum Myxococcota; order Polyangiales; family Polyangiaceae; genus Sorangium; species Sorangium sp. So ce124. The sequence continues at coordinate 13,850,346 of NZ_CP150312.1, read as the reverse complement.
TACCGGGCGCTCGTGCGCGACGCCCTCGAGACGCACCGCATCCTCTCGGTCGTCCTCATCACGGACCCCCGGGCGATCGACGCGCACGGCCACCCGGCCATCGCGGGGGTGGCCGGCGCCGGCGAGATCATCGATCACGCCGAGCTGCCCGGGGGCCGCTACAACATCCTGCTCCGGGGTCGCGCCCGCGTCCGCCTGGCGGAGCGGCCGTTCGTGCCGCCGTACCGCACGGCCGCGGCGACGGTCCTCGAGGACGAGCCCGGGGAGGTCTCGGCCCAGGATCACGCCGCGCTCATCTCCACCGCGGCCTCGTTCGCGGCGCTCGTCCGGGATCGGGACAGCAATTTCGAGTTCCGGCTGCCGCGCGACGCGGCCACGTCGCTCGTCGCGGATCTCTGCGCCCACCACCTCATCCTCGACGCGCGGGAGCGGCAGACGGTGCTGGAGACGCTCGACGTCGTCGCGCGGGTGCGCCGCGTGACCGAGGCGCTCGCGCTCCAGCAGCTCGCGCTCGCCTCGGCGGCGCGCGACGTCAACTGAGACCTCTAGCGCCGGCCTGCCCGCATGGGCCGGCGCGGCGCACCTGAACACGGGTCCAGAAGGGGCTCCGGGGCGGGTGCGGTCGCCCCAAGATCGAGTAGGCTGCGCCGCCTATGGCGACCTCTCGTTCAACGGAACCCTCGGCCCCGATCATCGTCAAGCACCCGGGGTGTCCCCAGTGGGGACTCGGATACCTCGTCGAGGAGCGCGACGAAAAGCGCTTCTACGATTTCGAGGATGGCCTCAATCACTCCATCGCCAAGGCTTTCTGGTCGAAGCTCGAGCCGGTGCAGCTCGGCGACGATGAGGCGAGCGCGCTCGAGGCCAGGATCCGCGGTCTCCGTGATCGGCCGTCGGCCGCCGCCAAGAAGCAGCGCGCCCGCGTCGTCGCGCCGCCGGTCACGAGCTTCGACGAGCAGGTCGCGAGCTTCGAGACGCAGTTCGAGGGTGGGTTCGGGGGTCCGCAGTTCATCGCCGAGGAGCGCGGCGCCGCCGGGGGCGAGGGGGCCGAGGGCCCGGCGAGCGGCGCGAAGAAGAAGAGCAAGGCCTTCAAGCAGGGCGCCATCGAGACCGCGCGCGCGCTCCTCGCCAAGGGCGAGCTCGAGGCGCTGCTGGCGGCGGGCAACCTGACCGATTTCATGGAGAGGATCACCAAGGTCCACAAGTCCGCGACCGGCCTCCTGCACCCCCTCGGCGATCTCATCCCCTTCAACAAGATGCCGGCCGAGCACCACCGCGCCTACGCCGAGGCGGTCGTGGATCTCCTCTATGGCGCGGGCGACTACGCCGCGCGCTTCGACCGGCTGGCCGGCGTGCTCGCCGCGGCCAAGGTCGTCACGTGGCCGCTCGTCACGATCCTCGGCGCGCTCGTCTACCCGGGCGAGCACGTCTTCGTGAAGCCCTCCTTCTTCGAGAAGCAGGCCGCCGTGCTCGGCTTCAACCTCGCCTACGATCGCGCGCCGAGCGCCGAGGGGTATGCCCGGATGCAATCGCTGGCGCGCGAGCTCGAGCGGCGCCTGCGCGAGCGCGGCCTCGCCCCGCGCGATCTGATGGACGTCTACGCGTTCCTCTGGCGCACGATCTCCCCGTCCAAGCCGGCCACTAAGTCCTGACATCCCGCGTCAGGCCGCCCTGCGCGACGTCGTGCGACGCTGCGCGAGGCGGTCCCCGGCGGTCCCCGGCGCTGCGCGACGCGGCGCGGGCGCAGCCGGCGGCCCTCGACCCTCGACGCGCGGCCCTGGCCCGCCTATGCGACCTTCCCAAGGAGGGTCTCGCATGAAGGCTGCCGTGCTCGAAGCCGTGAAGAAGATCGCCGTTCACCACGACGTCGCCCCGCCGCAGATCGGCCCGCGCGACGTCCTCGTCCGCGCGAAGGCGTGCGGCATCTGCGGGACCGACGTGCACATCTGGGAGGGCGACTTCTTCCCGACCTTCCCGCTGATCCCCGGGCACGAGCTCGCCGGCGAGGTGGCGGCCGTGGGCGACGAGGTCGAGGGCCTCCGGCCCGGCGATCGGGTGATGGTCGACCCGACGGTGACCTGCGAAGAGTGCCACTTCTGCATGATCAACCGGCAGAACCACTGCCTGAAGTGGAACGCGGTCGGCGTGACGCGCAACGGCGGGTTCGCCGAGCTCGTCCGGGTCCCCGCGAAGAACTGTTATCGCTTCGAGCGCGTCTCGTTCAGCGAGGCCGCCTTCTGCGAGCCGCTCGCGTGCGTCGTCTTCGGGCAGGATCGCGCGCGCATCGAGATCGGCTCGGAGGTCCTGGTCCTCGGCGCCGGCCCGATCGGCCAGCTCCACCTCCAGGCGAGCCTCGCGAACGGCGCCGCCGCGGTCACCGTCGTCGACGTCGTCGAGTCGAAGCTCGACCTCGCCCGCCAGCACGGCGCCACCGAGGTGGTGCTCGCCGACAACGCGCTCCAGGCGAAGCTCAAGAAGATCGCGCCCTACGGCTTCGACGTCGTGATCGACGCGACGGGCATCGCCCGGGTGCTCGGCGACTCGATCCAGTACGTCAAGAACGGCGGCCGGTACCTCGTGTTCGGCGTGTGTGGGCCGCAGGACAAAGTCGAGATCTCGCCGTTCGAGATCTACCGGCGCGATCTCGAGATCATCGGCAGCTTCGCGATCAGGCGGACGTACGACCGGGCATTCAAGCTGATGGAGCGCGGCGCGATCGACGTGAGGAAGCTCCTCTCCGAGGCGATGCCGATCGAGGAGCTCCCGCGCGGCCTCGAGATGATGAAGAAGGGCACCGCGCCCATGAAGCTCCAGGTCGTGTTCTAGCCGCGCGGCTCGCGCGCTTACAAAGCTTACGATTTTCTCTATTAGTTAAGAGTCGTTACGAAGATCACCGAAGTAGACGAAACTGCAAAAAGGACGCTTTCCATGGCCATCGTGATCGGAATCGACGTCGGGACCAGCGGCCTCAAGGCCATCGCAGTCGAAACGGAGCGCGGCGCGGCGGTCGCGTCGGCGCACCGCGAATACCCGCTCTCCACGCCGCACGCCGGGTGGGCCGAGCAGGATCCCGAGGACTTCGCCGCGGCGGCGCTGAGCGCCCTCGGCGAGCTCGCCCGCGCCCTCGGCCCGCGCCGCGACGACGTGCGCGCGATCGGGCTGACGGGGCAGATGCACTCGGCGGTCTTGCTGGACGAGGCGCAGGCGGTCATCCGGCCTGCGATCCTGTGGTGTGACACGCGCACCACGGCCGAGTGTGAGGCCATCCGCGCGAACCCGAAGGTCGGCGACGCGGGGCTCGCGCGCCTGGTCGGCAACCGCGCGCTCGAGGGGTTCACGCTGCCGAAGCTGCTCTGGCTGCGGGCGAACGAGCCCGAGGCGTTCGCCCGCGTCCGCGCGGTGCTCATGCCGAAGGATTTCGTGGGCTTGCGGCTGACGGGCGAGCTCGGGACGGACGACAGCGACGCGAGCGGCACGCTGGCGTTCTCGCCCGGGGATCGCTCCTTCAGCGCCGAGCTCCTCTCGGCGGTCGGCGTCCCGCGCGCGGTGTTCCCGCGGTCTGCGCCCTCGAACGCGCCGCTCGGCCAGCTGACGGCCGAGGTGGCGGCCGCCACGGGGCTGCCGGCGGGCATCCCCGTCGTGCGGGGCGCCGCGGACAACGCGGCGGGCGCTGTGGGGCTCGGCATCGTGCGCCCCGGCCGGGCGATGGCGTCGGTCGGCACGAGCGGCGTGATCCTGGCGCACACCGATTCGTGGATCGTGGAGCCCGAGATGCGGCTCCACAGCTTCTGCCACGCGGTGCCGGGCCGCTTCTACCTGATGGGGGTGATGCTCGCCGCCGGCGGCGCGCTCCGCTGGTACCGCGACGTCCTCGGCGACGGGGAGCGCCTGGCGGCCGAGCTCCGCAAGGTCGATCCGTACGAGATCATCTCGGACACGGCGTCGACGGCGCGCCCGGGCGCGGGCGGCGTCGTCTTCCTGCCCTACCTGATGGGCGAGCGGACGCCGCACAACGACGCGGCGGCGCGCGGCGCGTTCGTGGGGCTGAGCGCCCGGACGACGAAGGCCGATCTCTCGCGCGCTGTGCTGGAGGGCATCACGTTCGGGCTCGCGGACTCGCTGGACCTGATGCGCGGCGTGGGCCAGACGAACGGCGCGGCGGCGGTCTCGATCGACGAGATCCGCCTGACCGGCGGCGGGGCGCGGAGCCCGTTCTGGCGCCAGCTGATGGCCGACGTCTTCGAGGCGCCGGTGGCGATCACGACGTCGACCGAGGGCCCGGCCTACGGCGCGGCGCTGCTCGGCGCGGCGGGCGCGGGGCTGTTCTCGTCGGTCGAGGAGGCGGCGGACGCGTTCGTCCATGTCGTGTCCCGGGTCGCGCCGGACGCGGCGCGCTCGGCGCGGTACCGGGAGATCCATGCGGTGTACCGGGGGCTCTACAACGACCTGCGCGGGCGGTTCCGGGAGCTCGGGAAGCTGGCGTGATGGGGTGAAGGGAGCCGGGGCCACCACGTTGCTTCGCTGGTACGGGGTGGCCCGGGATCGTCTGGTTATATATTAAGGTCGTCCCGGGTCACCCGGCGCGCCTAGTACTACAGTTGCACATGCTCCGGGCCGGACGACTCGTCAATGCGGTTCCAATGCGGTTCCGCGCAAACCTGGTGCGAGCTGCAGAGCCCGGGTGCCCACCGTCCCGCCGAGCCCGACGTCGAGCATCCCGAGGCTTAGATGGTTGCGCCAGTTCGCCAGGCAGCAAACTGCAACTGTAGTACTAGAGCGATTTGCGGTTGAGCTTGGTACAAGCTGAGCACGGTCGGGCGGGACGGTGGCATCGCTGATGCTGTTGCCTACCGCATGGGCCCGTACAGCATCGACCTGCGGCAGCGGATCATCGACGCCTACCAGAACCGTGAAGGAAGTATCCGGGAGCTGGCCGAGCGGTTCGAGGTCGCCCCGAACACGGTGCAGAACTATCTCACGCAGCTGCGCGCCACGGGCGACCTCGCGCCGAGCCCGCACGGCGGCGGCATGCCACGGAAGCTCGACGACACAGACGAGCGGGCACTGATCGCGCTGCTGGAAGAGAAGAACGACCGGACGTTGGCAGAACTGATCGAGCAGATGGAGCAGCGTCACCATGTGCACGTCAGCGTCTCGACGATGAGCCGCACACTGCACCGGATGGGGATCACCCGAAAAAAAGGACGTTGGGTGCCAGCGAGCAAGACCGCCCGGACGTTCAACAGGCCCGCGCGAGTTTTCAAGATTGGGCGGGGACCGCAGATGCGCGCCGCTTGATCTTCGTCGACGAGTTCGGTGCCAACCTGGGCATGACCCGGCTCTATGGCTACGCCCCCAGCGGGCAGCGGGCCTACGGCAAGGCGCCGGCGAACGCGGACCCGAACCTCACGCTGGTGCTCGGGCTGGGGCTGCAGGGGGTGGTGGCGCCGGTGGTCTTCGAAGGCGCCATGAATCGTCCTCGATTTGAGACGTACGCCCAGGAATATCTGGCTCCGGTGCTGCGGCCTGGCGACATCGTGCTCGTGGATCGACTCAAGCCACATCTATACCCCGAGGTCCGCGCGGCCATCGAGGCGACGGGTGCCGACTACCACCCGCTGCCGCCTTACTCGCCTGATTTCTCGCCGGTGGAAGAGTGCGGCAGCAAGATCAAGCAGACCCTCCGCACCGCTGGGCAGCGGACCGTGGTGGGCGTGCTCGACGCGATGGACAGGGCCCTCCACCAGGTGACGCCGAAGGACGCCGAAGGCTGGTTCCGCCATGCGGGCTACCTCGACCGACCCCCTCGTCCCAGACCGCAGCGCAGGGGCACGCCTCGGAGGCGTGCGCCGCGGATTCGCACGCCTCGCAAGCGTCGCGCTCGGGATCCGCCACGCCCCGCCCGAGGGGCGCGGTCTGTACCAAAGCCAATCGCGAACCGCTCTAGAGCGATTTGCGGTTGAGCTTGGTACAAGCTGAGCACGGTCGGGCGGGACGGTGGCATCGCTGATGCTGTTGCCTACCGCATGGGCCCGTACAGCATCGACCTGCGGCAGCGGATCATCGACGCCTACCAGAACCGTGAAGGAAGTATCCGGGAGCTGGCCGAGCGGTTCGAGGTCGCCCCGAACACGGTGCAGAACTATCTCACGCAGCTGCGCGCCACGGGCGACCTCGCGCCGAGCCCGCACGGCGGCGGCATGCCACGGAAGCTCGACGACACAGACGAGCGGGCACTGATCGCGCTGCTGGAAGAGAAGAACGACCGGACGTTGGCAGAACTGATCGAGCAGATGGAGCAGCGTCACCATGTGCACGTCAGCGTCTCGACGATGAGCCGCACACTGCACCGGATGGGGATCACCCGAAAAAAAGGACGTTGGGTGCCAGCGAGCAAGACCGCCCGGACGTTCAACAGGCCCGCGCGAGTTTTCAAGATTGGGCGGGGACCGCAGATGCGCGCCGCTTGATCTTCGTCGACGAGTTCGGTGCCAACCTGGGCATGACCCGGCTCTATGGCTACGCCCCCAGCGGGCAGCGGGCCTACGGCAAGGCGCCGGCGAACGCGGACCCGAACCTCACGCTGGTGCTCGGGCTGGGGCTGCAGGGGGTGGTGGCGCCGGTGGTCTTCGAAGGCGCCATGAATCGTCCTCGATTTGAGACGTACGCCCAGGAATATCTGGCTCCGGTGCTGCGGCCTGGCGACATCGTGCTCGTGGATCGACTCAAGCCACATCTATACCCCGAGGTCCGCGCGGCCATCGAGGCGACGGGTGCCGACTACCACCCGCTGCCGCCTTACTCGCCTGATTTCTCGCCGGTGGAAGAGTGCGGCAGCAAGATCAAGCAGACCCTCCGCACCGCTGGGCAGCGGACCGTGGTGGGCGTGCTCGACGCGATGGACAGGGCCCTCCACCAGGTGACGCCGAAGGACGCCGAAGGCTGGTTCCGCCATGCGGGCTACCTCGACCGACCCCCTCGTCCCAGACCGCAGCGCAGGGGCACGCCTCGGAGGCGTGCGCCGCGGATTCGCACGCCTCGCAAGCGTCGCGCTCGGGATCCGCCACGCCCCGCCCGAGGGGCGCGGTCTGTACCAAAGCCAATCGCGAACCGCTCTAGAGGGCGCTCGCCGAGCCGAGCCGCCTTCGCTTCACCGCCTGCGGAGCTGACGCACGATGTTCGGATCGCGGCTCGCGGGAAGTGTGAAACGAGATCGGAACCCATCGTCGCGTCGCTCCGCGAGCCACCTCAACGCATCATGCGCGCCCGCACCGCTACGCAGCAATGCGCCGTAGAGGTAGGCATATTCGTCCCCCAACGATGTTGCGAAGCTAATCGGATCATCCGTGTTGATCGACAGCTGTATCGGCTCCTCTTCACGACTGAACCGATTCGAGAGGGGCTGGAAGCGAAATGCCGGATGGGTGTCGATGGCCCCCATGTCGTTGATGAGAAGGTTGCTGGTCGGATTGACCTCAATGGTCATCTCTCGACGAGCGATCTCGCTCCGCAGCCACGCGCCCGCACGGACGAGCATCCGAACTTCCCCCTCGCTCGTTCGGATTTTGAGAGGCTCTTGGCCGCGCGCGAACACCTGAGATTCCGTGAGATATCGGTACACGAGCCTGTCGATCGGGTCCTCAGGAATACGCCCATGGACAAACGGGTACCCGAGGTAATGTAAAACGGAGCTCATGTGAAGCCGTTGCCGTGCAGCACCGAGGTGTTCAGGATTCTCGTTGGAGCCGAAAATTTTGTGTGTCAGCCCGAGGGCCTCGGCACGCACCTGCTCGATGCGGGTGGCATCCGCAGGTAAGTCGCCAGCCTTATAGCGGTCGATCTCCCACAAGAGGTCATGGAGTCGCTCCTCGGCAGGCTGAACCGTCACGGGATGATTGCGTGCCCAGAGCTCGGGATCGACTCCAGCGGCGAGCCCGTGGCCAATGCGATCACCCGCCTCGAGGAGGCCGAACTCCAGGAGCTCGTGGATCCGACGGACACCCTCGACGAGGCGCCGGAAATCCTCGCCCGCGTGATAGGTAGCGCGCAAAGGGGTCACTTTCCATCCGGGGCGTGCGCGAGAGAGCCTCGCCGCCGCTCGATGAGCCGCTCGGCGGACTTTCACGAACGGTGAGATGAACACCCAAGCCGGCACGGACAGCTCGTCAGATGCGACGTCAATCCCGCGAAATACGACAAGCAGCTCCGGTTGATGAGCGAGCGCGGCCTCTATCGCCGAGGCCTCTTTCAATCGGGCGAAGGAGAATGAGCCGAATCGGCAGCTGTGGCCGAGCTGGCCTGGGTCGGCGCTCAGCATTTTCCTTCCCGCGTGCGAACATGACCCTTGCTTGAGGAAATGCAATACGAGCCCGACCTCGGGTCGGCCATGGTCGACGAACGATGGGACCGCGGCCTCGCGGATGAGATCGCGCACGCTCGCCCAAGCCGGTTCCGGCGCCGTACGCATCTCCACCGCCGAAAGTCCGACGCCTCGACCCGAGCAACGAGCTGCCGCGTCGAATCGCGCGCCGTCGATGCACGCACGCATAGGCGAAATTCGATCGTAATGATGCTGAAACCAACCAAGCCCTGCGGTACCCGGCTCAACGGTGAGATAGCGAAACGTCAGCGTTCGAATTCTCTGATACTGCCAAAATGCACGTGCAAACCCGACGTCCTTGCGACCTGCGTCGAGGAGATACCGGAGGCCGCGTCGAGCGAAACGCGTCTCGGCCGACGCCATAGCGCCACCTCGGCCGAGCCATGCGGAGACCGGATCGGCACAGAGCAACTCCTCCGTCGTCTTGACCGAAGACCATCTCGATGCACCCAGCAAGTGGCGATGTACCGAGGCCATGACCGCAACGGAGGGCGATGGCTTCGCATTGACAGTCACGCCGAGCGCCTGAACGCACGCACGTATGAAATCATGTGGACCAGCAGGCCAAGCAGCGCGTGGCGCGATCTGGGTCGCAAGCGGACCGTCTGGATCGTCGACAAAGCCGTCAAAAGACGACGCATCGCCGAGGCGATCTCCGCGCCACAAAAAGCTCGCCAGGAGGAGCCGTGTCACGGACGCCGCTTGCAGCATTCTCAGAAACCGATCGACCATGCCGAAGGGCGGCTCTCCGCCACGGGCGAGCTTCTTTCGATCCGGTGGATGACGCGACAGGGCGGTCATCAACCCGATCCAGACGAGATGAAATGACACCGCCGCGCCCACGTGCAGGTGCGTCTCGGCAACGCCTTGCTCGAGCAGCTTCGCAAGGTGTGGGGTCGAGGTGTCGACGTGGTCCGACGCCGGATCCGTCGGCATGTCCACCGAACGAGCCGCCACGAGGAGATCCGGAGGCAAGAGGAGCGAGAGCCAACGGAAGTGCGCGAGCGGCTCGTCGATGCTCGGCTCGGTGCGAAGGGCGACGTGACCACCACGATGCATCAAATGCCGCGCTGCGAGGCGGATGAGGTAATCCGCCATGCCGACAGATCGTGCATCCTCGCCAAACCACACGAGGTCACGCACCTGCCGCAGCGAATCGAGAGAATGGCCACGTGCGCGAAGCCGAATCCACGCCTCGAGTTCGTCGGCGAGCCGTTGCGTCCGCCGCTCGAGGACAAGTGTCGGGGTCTTGCCAAGCTCGAGGACGACTTGTCGGTGCGATGCCTCCGACGCCAGGGGGAAAGCCTCGCAGGCGGCGCGGAGATAGGCAAGATCGACGGGCCCAGGCATCGCTCACGGACCGGAGGAGGTGTCGGAAGGCGTCATGGTGCGGAGCGGCTCCTCGATGATGATGGTCCAGGGATGAGCTGGGAACGCGACTTCGATGTCTCGAAGGAGCGCATTCATGGTTCTTCTCTTTCCGATCGATAGCATGGCCGCCAATCGTTCACGACGTAGCCTAACGAGCGACTCGCGACGCTGCTCCAGATCGGGGATCCCCGCGAGGATGTTCTCGGCGACGCTGCGGCTCAACCCGGATTCAGGGGTCGCAAGGAGGCCGATGGTGTCGAGCCAGCTGTAAAATGCGCGGCGATGCGCGGAAGTCGCATTCTGATCATTTTTCCTCAGGTGGAACCACTCCATGACTCTTGTTCGCCACTGCCTCGGCTCGGATTCGATACTGAATTCTACATGTCCGAGGTCGCATCGGTCCTGGGTCATGTGGTAGTTCGTGGTGATGTACCAGTACGCAGCGGATTCGCCAAAGACCTCGACGCTGCTACCGGTCTCGGCGGCTTCATGGGCGAGCACTTGGACTCTTGGCAGCACCTTGTCGTTCCACGCATCGATGAGGCGCTCCCAGTCGAGAAACGTCGGCCACGCCGGCGCAGGCCAGGGACATCGTTGATCCGGAAAACCTGGCAAAACTCCGCCCGCGAGAGGCCACCACGCGGGCAGGGGCGAGATGTCGCGAAGTTTAATATCGCTCTCAATATCCCACACCATGCGGAGAACAGCAAGAGTGGGCGGGCCGAGTTTCTTGTTTGCCGGCCACAGAAGTTGCCCGCGAGAAAGTCCAAGGCCCATCGCGTCGATGCTGTGCGGATCCAAGCGCAAGGCCCCAATGGGAGCCGCTTGGAGCACCGGACGCCCCGATTCTTTAAAAGCCTTTTCGATACTGAATTCCAACCGCCCGATGTAGGAAACAGCCTCCTGCAAGTCCGCCGCCGCGTCCTGCGTCACGACGCGCCAGAGCCTCTCGACCGCAGGAATGCCTGCATGTCCCCGCTGTTTGGCCAGCTCCTCGAGTGCACTCTGCAGGCGCTCGAGCGTTTCGATCGGCGCACCTTGCAGTTCCTGCCTACGGCTCCGCGGCAGGTAGGAGAGCAGTGTCCCCGCCGAGCGTTCACCCGGCACGGAGATCTGGCCCATTCGCTCCCAAAGCGCTCGGGACGTGACGTCGGCATCGCGTTCTACCATCGTGAGCCAAGTGTGACCATGTGATTTCTTGTCAACTTCGCGCAGATATTGCTCAACGAGCTTCCTCTCGTTGACATTATTGATATAAAGATCAAAATCGACGATTCCAGCAAGCGCTGCTTGAAGCCGATTCCGCCGCCGCTCCATCAACGATGAGCGAAGATTCTTCCAGCGGGCCTCCGAAAAGATCGAGCGCACCGCATTCATCCACTCATTGGCATTCTCGACATCGATTCCCGACTCAGGGGCCGCGAGCAAAGGGGCATCCAGACGCGCCCACCGCTTCATGGCAGCATCGACGGCTGGGTCCATGATGATGTCCTTCAATCGCTCCGCGCGACTGTGCCACGTTCTTCCGCCCTTTCGAGGCTCGACACCGAGCACCGCGTCGAGATAGGTCAGCGCCAGCGCCGCCAAATCTTGTGTCTTCCCCTGCGTCAGCTCATCGAGGTGTCGAGACCAGCGGTCGGCGAATCCAATCCAGTCCGCAAACCTCGTCCAGCGCGGCAACGGCCAGGCGACCCAGGGAAGCGTGTCTTCCAGGCGCACGACGACGACCGCGAACTCCTTCGTTTCGATCGAAGGAGTGACCAGCGAGGTCACGTGTCGGTTTTCCGGATCCGAACCGAGATCGAGCAAGGGGGCCAGGCAAGCCGCAAGGGCTTCCGGCACGGCCGCCCCTTCTGGCCCATACGCATCGAGACTCCATTCGCGTCCCACCTGGACCCGCGTCTCCCCCGGCTTGCCGAACCGACGCTGATGCATCGAGAATCGGAACTTATGAACCCCCAGACGAACGACGATCCGACGCTCGTCGTCCTCCGTCACCCAGGCATCAAGCTGCGGCGTCGGCCATGCCTCGTGGAGCGCAGACATCCACAGGTAGTGCAGGACCCGGGCCTCGACGACTCCATCCTCGATCGATTGGCCGCGATTGTAGATCCCAACGACCCAGAGTTCGAAGTCCTGCAAGGGCCGGAGCCGTCCGGGCAGCGCAGTTTTCAGGGTGGGATATCGCTGAAAGAGCGCCCTCACGCGGGCGATACGCTCCAACTCGACGGGCTTCGTTCTGGCATCGAACCACCGTTCAAGGAGCGAGTGCCGCTCGTGCGCCCGCATCGCCTTCAGTTCGAGGCGATGGAGCGGCGGGACGATCTTGTCGTATATGTCCTTCGGCAACGTTCGAGCCAAGCGCGCCGCAGAAGAAACAACCTTTAGTGAAGAGCCCGAGAGCTCTTTCTCCGTCCGCAACTGGAGCGCGGCCAGGAACAGCTCGGTATGTCCGGTCAACAAGAACACCACGCGCGGGTGCCAGAGCGTGCGCACGATGTCCAGAAGCTCGGCCGACTTCGTCACGTTCATGTCGGCGTCATCAATGCCCATGACGAAGAGCGGTTGCTGGTTTCGAGGCAATCGCCCCACATGCGCGTAGTCCGCTACGAGCGCGTCGATGAACCGCCGAAAGCTGGAGATGACATCAAGCCTTTGCTCCTCGGCTTGTTCCAGCTCCACCGCATACGTCTCGGGGTCTGAGTGCGCTCGCCTCCCCGCGAGCGAGCCGTCCCAGCCCGCCGCAGCGGCCTGCAAGAATCGCCGCCACTCGGCTGCGCTCTTCACGCTCTCCGGCTCAGCCGCGTGCCAGGGCGGGCGCGCGCCGTCATGGCCCGTCGACATCTCGATGGCCTCGACGATGCGCTTGAATCGCGTCGCCACATAGACCAGCAGGTTTGCAGCCTGCGGCAATGGCTGCAGATCGAGCAGGCCCACGGGGACGATCTGGCCGAGCGGCGCTAAAGCCTCCTGAAGATTCTTGTCTGGCGCGTCGTTCGTGCCTTGCCGGGCTCCCTCGCGACGAACGCCGAAGCTCCATACCGCGAGATGGGTGACGAGCAAGGCCGTCTTGCCCGAGCCTCGACCGCCATCCAGAAGAACAACATGATTCCTCCGCGCCGCGTCGATCGGCGGCAGAAATCGTTCGACGCCCGTTTGAGGTATCATGGGCGAGAAGGACCGCTCCCCAAGATCGCGAACGAGTTTCCCGATGCGTTTCGTCGCTTCTCGTTGCTCCTCGGTCATTTCGGCCCATGTGAGTGGCCGGGCTTCGGGACGAGGTTCGATCGAGTCGAGGCTTTCCGGGGGCAACATCGGCGGCAGGGTAGGAGAAATGCCAGAAGCGGGTCAAGGATTTCACTTCATCGAGGGGTGAAGCCGGCGTGAATTACGCCCAGACGCGGAGGTGGAGAGCGCAGTGGACGCCCTCCGTTCGTCGCTGAGATTCGCACGCAGGCGTGCCGCTCGGTCGACGGCGCAAGGCTGTGGCCCGCGACGCCCTACTGCTGGCGCAGGTAGATGGGCGGACCGCCCCGCCCGCAGCCGTGGCCGTTCGGCACCGAAACTTCATCCCTTGGCGAGGAGATACTAGGGATAGCCCGGCAGGTAGCAGAGCTGCATCCACGGCCGGCTCGACGCCCTCTCCTGGTCCACCTCAGCGGCGAGGAGCCGGGTCTGCTGGCCGCTATCCGCGCGGAGCAGGCTCTCGTGATCCTGCGGCGTGCCGCGGAGCCAGCTCACCACGAGCCCGGTCGCTTCGAACGAGAGGACCCTGAGGCGATCACGCTGGCCCCCTGCCTCCACTGCCCCGTGGGAGAAGGAAACGGCGTGGCTTCTCTGAAGATCGCCCATTTCACGTCGCAAGCCTGTCCCGCCCGCTCCACCGCAGGAGTCGGGAGCGCCGAGCCTACGCCGCCCGCACCCAGCCCCGCGCCGTCTCCTCGAAATGCTCCGCGCGCGCGATCCCGAAGACGCTGCTGTCCGGCTCCCAGAAGTTTCGCTCGATATCGATCCTCCGCCCATCGACCCGGATCACGTTGAACGCGTTCCGCTCCCCGCGCTCCCGCGTCGAGGTCGCCGTGCCGGCCTGGATGATGAGCGAGGAGTGGCCGCCTGCCTCGAACCGCTCCGCCGAGTGACCCGTGTGGCTGAGGTGCAGGTGGCCGGACAGGATGACGTCGACGCCGCAGCCCGCGATCGCCGCCATCGCCTGCCTCGCGCGCCCGACGATCGCATGGGGCGAGTTCTCGGGCAGATCGAACGGATGATGCGTGACCACGATCTTCGTGATCTCAGGCCCGAGATCGCACATCCTCGCCTTGATCCCCCGGATCTGCCGCGCGTTGATGCGCCCATCCTTGATGGTCAGCGAGCGCGCGGTGTTGATGCCCAGGACGGCGATCTCCCCGTCGAGGTGGAACGGCGAGAGGTCGTCCGTGATGTGACTCCGGTACCTGTCCAGCGGGCGAAAGAACCGGTCGAACAGGTTGTAGAGCGGGACATCGTGGTTGCCAGGGACCACGATCTGCGGCGAGGGCAGCGCGTCGAGGAAGGCGCGCGCCTCGGCGAACTCGGCGTCGCGCGCCCGCTGCGTCAGATCACCGGAGATCACGACCACGTGCGGCTCGAGCCCCCCTATCCGGTCGATCAGCGGGCGGAGGATGGCCTTGTCGACGCGGCCGAAGTGTAGATCCGACAGGTGCACGAGCGTGCGCACGGCGCCTCATCCCCCCAGCGCCGCGACCGGGCGAGATGGGTCCTCCTGCCGCCGCGGGCCCGCGCGGAGCTCGGACGACAGCGGCACGATGACGCGCAGCGCTGCAGGCCGCACGCGATAGCAGAGCGGCGGCGTCATCCTGAGGACCTCGCCGTCCGCGGCAACGTGGAGGCGGCGGTGGGGCGCCTCCACACGGAGCTCCGTCGTTCGTAGGATACTGAAATCGTTCGATCGATGAACGCGCCCGACGACCGCGCTGGCGATGAGCTTGAGCGTGGCGAGGCGGCTCTCGGCGTGCGCCACGCACACGCCGAGCTCGCCCGAGCACGGCGGGCGCTGGCGGCCGATGTCCACGTCGCCAAGCTTGAAGTCGTTGTTCGCGACGAACACGAACGGCGTCTCCAGCTCGACCTCCTGCCCATCCAGGACGAGCCGGAGACGGACGCGTTCGTGCCGCCGGATCCCCGAGACGGTCGACAGCGCCAGGGCTATCCACTTGTTGAGCCCATGCCGCTTCCGGAGCGCCTCGCGGCCGCGCACGATGCCGGGGTAGATGCCCAGCGTCGAGTTGTTCACGAAGACCCGGCCGTTGACCTCGCCGACATCGACCCGGACGCGCCGCCCCTCGACGAGCGTGCGCACGGCGCCCTCGAGGGTCAGCGGAACGCCGAGGTGCTTGGCAAAATGGTTCACCGTGCCGAGCGGAAGGACGCCCATCGTCTTGTCCGTGCCGGCGATCGCGGCAGCGACGGTGTTCACCGTCCCGTCGCCGCCGCCGGCTACGACGAGGTCGCAAGGCCCCCGCGCCACACGGCGGGCGAGCTCCCCGAGCTGATGCCCCTTCTCGGCGCACAGCACCTCCGCGGCGAGGCCGCTCTCTCTCAGGAGCTCCCCGAGCCGCGCGCGCTGCGCCGCCGCTCGGTTCGACCGGGAGGAGCAGTTCAGGAGGACCGCCATGGATCGATGCTTCACCGTCGCGCTCCCGGCATGGGGCAAGGGCCCATGCCCACCTGACAGAGAGAAGCAGATCGCGCGCCACCGCCCCGCGGCGAGCGGCCGCGGCGCTCGGGCTCCGTCACGCGGCGCGGGGCGTGGCGGATTGCCACGCTCGCCTCGCGCCGCGCCACAGCCGCTCCTCAGCGCATGCCGAGCCCGCCGTCCGTCTCCATCCGAGGCCAGGTGAAGAAGAACGTGGCGCCGGCGCCCCGCTCGGACTCGACCCACACACGCCCCCCCTTGCTGAGCACGATCTTCTGGACGATCGCGAGCCCGATGCCCGTCCCCTCGATGTTGTCGCGCGCGTTCAGGGTCTGGAAGATCTCCCATACCTTCCCGTGGTATCGCGGCTCGATCCCGGGCCCGTTGTCCTTCACCGAGAACTCCCAGACATCGCCCAGCTCCCGCCCCCGCACCTCGACGCGCGTGTCGGGGCGTTCGGCGTACTTCAGCGCATTGCCTATCAGGTTCAGGAAGACCTGCTCCAGCGGGACCCGCTCGGCGAGGAGCGTCGGCATGCCCGTCGCGATATCGATCGACGCGCTCGCAGGGACGGTGAGCAGCGCGACGACGTCCTCGAGGAGCTTCTGGACGTCCACGATCTCGGGCCTGTCGCGGAGCCGTCCAGCGCGCGAGTAGCGCAGGATCCCATCGATGAGCGCCTCCAGCCGGACGACGCGCGAGCGGAGGAGATCCATGTACTGGCGCGTCTCCGGCGTCGCCTTGTCCACGAGATCGTCCTCGATCCACTGCGAGAGGTTCGCGATGGCGCGGAGCGGCGCCTTCAGATCGTGGCTCGCCACGTAGGCGAAGCGGTCGAGCTCCTTGTTGCTCCGCTCGAGCGCCTGGATGAGCTGCTGCGCCTTCCGGAACAGGTGCGCGTTATCCATCGCAATGGCGGCCTGGGCCGCGAGGCCGACCACCAGCTTCTCCGCCCGCTCGGTGAAGACGCCCCGCGCGGAGTGCCCGAAGAACAGCCCGCCGATGACATGCCCAGAACGGGAGACCACCGGCACGGCAAGGTAGCTGACGACAGGCAAGTGGCCCTTCGGCATCCCGTGGTAAGGAGGGCTGTTCCCGTAGCGCGGGTCCTTCGTGACATCGTCGAGCCGCACCACGCCCTCTCCATTGAAGGTCGGCGCGAACACGTCGGTGTTGCGCGGCATCGGGAACCCGGAGAAGTGCTCTCGGGGCACGCCTGAGATGGTGTAGAGCATGTAGCTCTTCCCCTCGGCGTTCGTGACATTGTAGAAGAACGCGCCGAACTGGGCGCCGCTCAGCCGGGTGGCCGCGTCGGTCACCGCCTGCACGAGCTTCTCCAGATCCAGCTCGGCGGCGAGCTGCTTGCCGGCGCGATTGAGCAGCTCGAGCGTCTCCCCTTCTTCCTGGAGCCTGTCCTCCGTCTGCTTGCGCTCGGTGATGTCGAGGACGATCGTCCCCACACCCATGACGCGCCCGTCCTTCGCCCGCACAGGCGCGTAATTGACCAGCCAGGAGCGCGGTCGCTCCGACGCGCGCGTCGTCCCCGTCACCTCGGCGGTGAACGCCTCGCCCGTCGCCAGGACACGCCGGAGATGGGCGACGATCACGTCGCTCATCTCCGGGAGCAGCTCGGGGATCGTCCTGCCGAGGTGCGCATCGAGGGGGATCCCGTTGATGTCCGCCAGCGCCTGGTTGAGCCGCACCACGCGGAGGTCGCGGTCGATCATCCCGAGCCCCGCGGTCGTGGCCTGGAAGAAGGCGTCGACCAGCGCGCCGTCCGCGGAGGACTCGTGCAGCGCAGAGCGCTCCTGATCGAGCGGCGCAGCCCCCGCCTCGCCGCGCTGCAAGGACGCCGCAGCGAGCTCTGCCGCGGCGGGCGAGGCCGGCTCGGAGGGCTCCGCCGTTTCTTGATGCGAATCCGTGTTCTCCATGGACCTCGTGGACACAGGCTGTCCCGACGAGCCTAGCGCTCGAGTGCAAACGCGACATCCGCCGTCTGTTGCCGTCTGTTACAGTTCGTTCCCCGCCGCCAGCGCTGCGATGCGGGCTCAGCAGCCAAATACGGCGATCGCCGCGGCCGACCACATCCCCTGCGCGCCGGCGACGAACGGCTACCCGCCGGCGATGACGGGCCGGGCGAGACGGAAGCCCACGGCGCTGAAGCGATCCTCCGGGCGCGCGGCGAAGCGGCCTGCTGCGCGGCACACCGCGGGGGGCCCGGAGCTCCACGCGCCCCCGCGGATCGAGCGGAGCCCCGGAGCCGCCGCGTCCGCTGGCTGGGGGCGCGCGATGCGGTCGACCACCGTGGGGCCGTCGGGCATCCACAGCTCGGCGCACCAGTCGCGGATGTTGCCCGCGAGGCCACGGGCGCCGTGGGGGCCCTCGTCCGTCGGATGGTCGTCCACCGGCGCCGGGCTCGCGGGGCCGGGGCGGCCCCCCACCATGCAGGCCCACGTCGGCTCGGGCTCGTCTCCCCAGGGGAAGAAGCGCCCGTCGACGCCGCGCGCGGCCTTCTCGCGCTCGAGCTCGCCGACGAGGCGCCACGGCGCGCCGGTGCGCGCCTCCAGCCAGGACGCGTAGGCGACGGCGCTGCGCCAATCCACCGAGGCGACCGGGTGCCGCGCCTGCTCCGCGCGCGCCTGCGGGCCGAGCACGAAGCGCCCGTCCCCGTCGCGCGCGAACAGCGGGATGTCCACGTTGCCGGCGATCGCGCGGGCCGCGCGCGGGCACGCCGCCGCGGCCTCCGACTCGCGCCCGCGCTCGAGCAGGTCGTTCAGGAAGGCGAGGTACTCGGCCTGCGTCACCGGGTGCCGCCGCACCACAAAGCCGTCGACCCAGATCCGGCACGCCGGCAAGCCGTCGCCGGCCTGCGGGTCTCCGCCGGCAGAGAAGAAGCCCGCCGGCACGTAGACGTCCTCTTCGCCGAGCGCCTCCGAGGGCAGGAGGGGCACAACGAACGGCTCTGCGCCGCCCGGACGCACGCCGTCCCAGTGCTCGCCGCGGCCGATCTTCACGGGGTACCGCGCCTCGCGGTACCCGGGCGCGCGGATCAAGAGCAGGTAGCTGCCGCGCGCGAGCGGGACCTCGCAGAGCGGCGTGTGGCCGAGGAAGCCCTGGGGCTCGGCGCGGAGCCGGCGCTCCTGCTCGACATAGCGGAGCAGCCAGACCTGCGCCCCCTCGGGGTCGGTCCGCAGCGAGAGGGCGCCGGTGCCGCGGAGCAAGACCGCGTGCCGCTCGCGCGCGTGCGCCCTGAGGAACGCCTCGGCGCGCGCCGCGGCCTCGGCGTCGCGCGCCTCCTCGGCGGCCCGCAGGTCGGCCAGGTGCGCGTCGGCGAGCGCCGCGTGCGCTTCATCGAAGTCCGGGGCCTCGTTGAGCGCGGCGCGGAGCTTCTGGTGCCAGGTCGCCTCGTCCAGGGCGGCGGCGCGGTCGAGCGCGCGCGCCTCGTCCTCGAGCGCCCACCCCTGCGCCTTCTCGGCGGCGGGCGCGAACGAGTCGAGGCGCCCGAGCACCGCCTTCGCCTCGGCCCGGAGGGCCCGGGCGCGCGCCCGCAGGCCCTCGATCTGCGGCGCCAGCGCGCGCGACTCCTCGACGAGGGCGCGCGCCCGCTCGCGACGGCGGGCGCCGTCGAGGAAGCCGCGGATCTCCGCGGCGAGCACCTCGGCGCTCGCGTAACGCGAAGGCGGCGCGCGGGCCATCGCCCGCTCGCAGATCGCGATGAGATCCCGAGGGATCTGGTCGGGGCACCGGACGGCGAGCTGCTCGGGCGACCGCTGGACCACCTGCGCCAGGACGGCCAGCGCCGTCCCCCGGAACGGGGGCTCGCCGCAGAGGAGCTCGTACAGGACGGCCCCGAGGGAGTACACGTCGCTGGGGGGCCCGAGCTGCTCGGCCTCGCCGCGCGCCTGCTCCGGGGGCATGTAGACAGGCGTCCCCAGGACGAGGCCCGCGTGCGTGTGGTGGCCGCTGTCCGGGAGCGCGTCCGCCAGCGCGCCGCGCGCGGTCGCGCGGGCGATGCCCCAGTCCATCACGAGGACCTCGCCGAACTCGCCGATCATGACGTTGTCCGGCTTGAGATCGCGGTGGAGGACGCCCTGGCCGTGCGCGTACGCGACCGCCTCGCAGACGCGGACGAAGACGTCGAGCACGCGGCGCAGCGCCTCGGGCGAGGGGCCGGCCTCGCCCGACGCGTGGAGCGCGCGGATCAGCGCGCTCAGCGTGCGGCCGCGGACCTCCTTCATCGTGAACCAGAGCTGGCCGGTCGGGAGCATCCCGCAGTCGTGGACGGGGACGATCCCTGGGTGCTGAAGGCACGCCGTGAGGCGCGCCTCGTCGAGGAAGCGCGCCCGGCCGTCCGCGTCGTCTTGCCCCTCGATGCGCAGCAGCTTCATGGCGAGCACGCGGCCCATCACGCGATCGCGCACGCGCCGCACCTCGCCCATGCCCCCGCGGCCGATGAGCCCGAGATCGTCGTAGCGGTCCCAGGGCCACGCCGCGACCGGCGCGTGGACCGCCGGAGGCGCGGCGCTCGGGCGGTGCTCGGCCGCGACCGACGCGCCTCCGGTCTGCCGGGGCGCGCCCCCGGCCGCCGCCGGCGCGTCCCGGACCACGGTCGCCGGCAGCTCTTCCGTGAGGCTGCGCGCGGCGTGCTCGGCGAGCGCCCGCTGGATCTCCGCGCACGCCGAGGGAGACAGGTGCAGCTCACCCGCCAGCTTCCGGAGGAGTGCCGCGGGATCGCTCATGGGGGTCTCGCCTTCGACGCCGTTGATGTGGTCGGCGGCGCCATCTTACGCTGTATCCATGGCGGTCTTGAAGCATGAAGCCCACGGCCTTCGCGTGACGCTCCCGGCGCGCGCGCGGGTCGGCCGAGCGCGCGACTGCGCCGTGCGCCTCCGGGACCGCTGCGCCTCCGGCGAGCACGCCGTCCTGTTCTGGGACGGGGCGCGCTGGTGGATCCGCGACCTCGGCAGCACGAACGGCACGCACGTCGGCGGCCGGCGGCTCACGTCCGCCGAGCGGGTCGCGCTCGACGCGGGGGCGGAGCTCGTGTTCGGCGGCGACGCCGAGCGCTGGACCGTGGAGGAGGCCGGCGCGCCCGTCACGAGCGCGCGGGCCGAGCTCACCGGCGAGGTGCGCGCGGCGGAGGAGGGCCTGCTCGCGCTGCCGGACGCCGCCGATCCCCGGGTGACGCTCTTCGAGGATCAGCACGGCGTCTGGCAGATCGAGATCGACGGGGCCACCCGCCCGGCCGTCGATCAGGAGCGCATCGAGGCCGGCGGCGCCTGGGTCCTGCGCGTCCCGCCGCAGGCGCTCGACGCCGCCGTACCGACCACCGCGTCGAGCGCGGCGAGCCCCAAGCTCCTCGGCCTCACCGTCCTGCGCTTCGAGGTGAGCCACGACGAGGAGCACATCGCCGTCTCCCTGGTGCAGGGGGAAAAGGTCATCCAGCTCGCCGCGCGGGCCCACCACGAGCTGCTCCTCATGCTGGCGCGCTCCCGGCTGCGCGACCGGGAGAGCGGGCTGCCCCCGGCCGAGCGCGGGTGGCGCTACGTCGACGACCTGCTCGGCAAGCTGCGGCTCGACCTCCATCACCTCAACGTCAACGTCTTCCGCGCCCGCCAGCAGCTCGCGCGCGCGGGCGTGCTCGACGCCGGCTCGCTCGTCGAGCGCCGGACGACGTCGCGGCAGATCCGGCTCGGCACCGAGGCGCTCGAGGTGATCCGGTACTGAACATCGGGCCGCGGCCGGAGCTCGCCGGCCCTCGCGCGTGACCGCCTGTCATCGACGCCGCGGCCGGGAGGATCCAGCTTTCCTGGCGTCGACGCCGGGTGAGGCCGCGCGGGTCGCGCGTCGTGAGCGCGCGCGTGCCGCCGCCACCGGAGCGCGGGCTGGACAGGGTCCGCGCGCTGCGATCGATGCTGTCGAGATCGTCATCCCAGGAGAGAGCGCAACCATGAGCAACGATGCAGACTCAACGTTCGGTGCGCCCGCCGCCGGCGCTTCCCATTCGACGCGCAGCCCTGCAAAGGTCAAACCGGGCTCCGGTGTGATTGCCCAGATCCCGCCGGACGTGAGGCTCAGGATCTTTTCGACCGTGGATCTCGTCCGGATCGTGGCCCTCGGGGTCAACGGTGTTTCCAATGGCCAGCTCACCTTCCAGGCGCAGACCGAGTACTGGCGGTGGGCGAGCGCCCTCACCTTCGCGAACACATTGACCTTCACGTCCGAGGTGATCCCGAGCTTCACGGCGCCGGCGCTCGACGCGTTCCTGGACGTCGTGAGCCCGAGCAACCAGTTCACGGCCCCCCGGAACCCGACCCAGGGCGACTGGACGCAGGGGACGCGTACCGTCCCGGGGACCCGCACCGGGTACCTCTACCGGTTGCCGAGCCCCGACGACAGCCAGGTGAAGATGGGAGTCCTGTTCGAGAAGGACAACCAGACATCGGCCCTGATGGCGGCCGCCTGGTACGTGAAGACGCAGGCGCCGAGCAACGGCCTTGCGTTCAACAAGAAGATCTTCACGAGCACGCTGACCCGGGTGAGCGGCACGCACCCGAACGCCATCGAGGTGGGCACCTGGTACTATCTCCTGATGGGCACGCCCTGACCTCGGGCAGGGGCGAGGGGCGGCGGGGCGGGGTCGCCTCCGGGGCCTCTCGCACGAGCCGCGCGGGCCGCCTCGACCGCGCGGGCCGCCTCAGAGGAGCGGGGTAGATCGCCGCTCCGGCTCGCGAAGGGGGATATGCAGCTCGCGCTGGGGCATGGGGATGACGATCCCCTCCGCGTCGAGCCGCTCCTTGAAGTGGCGCGTGAGCTCGAGCCGCACCGGGAAGAAATCGGCGGGGAGGGTCCAGGCGCGGACGAGCAGGTTGACCTTCTCGTCCGCGAGCTCGACGACGTCGACCGACGGCGCCGGCGCCGGCAGCACGCGCGGCTCGTTCGAGAGGACGTCCCGCAGCGTGGCGATGGCGTGAGCGATGTCGGCCGTGGCGCTGACGCCGATCGTGAGGTCCATGCGCCGGCGCTCCGCCCGGGTGAAGTTCTGGATCTTGGCGGACCGGACCTTGGAGTTCGGCAGCGTGATCGGGACGCCGTCGAAGCTCGTCAGCTTGGTCTGGAACACGTCGATGGCGTCGACGATGCCGGAGGTCCCGTCGACCTCGATCGCATCGCCGACGTCGAACGGACGGAGCACGAGCAAGACCAGCCCGGCGGCCACGTCCGACAGCGTGTCCTTGAGGGCGAGGCCGATGGTCAGACCCGCGGCGCCGAGCACGGCGAACAGGCTCTTCGTGTCGACGCCGAAGCGCTCGAGAACGGCCATGGCGGTGACCGTCAATACAGTGAGTCGGCTTACACTGGCCAGCAAGGGGACGAGGGTCGCGTCGATCTGCGTCCACTGCTTGCCGAGCGACCGCACGCTCCGCGCGGCCCAGGCCGCGGCCGTCCACCCGACGACAGCGATGAACAGCGCGCTCGCGACGCCGGACCCGTGGCTCTTCAGGAGCTCGATCGGCGTGCCCCACGTCGGAATCCCCTGCTCCACTGCGCATCCTCCTCGGCTTCGACGCCGCGCGCGGCGCCGCGCGCGGCCCTGCGCCGGGCTGTCTCCGCGCGCGGCCGGCGGGCGTCAACCCGCGAACGTGACGAGGCGGCGGAGCCGCTGCGCCGCGAGCTCCACGCCGTTCGCGAGGCCCCGGAGGAGGTGGGCCACGCCGTCGTCCTTCGCCGCCCGCATGGCGCGCATCGGGCGCGCCGCGAACCACGCGAGCTCGTCGGCGACCGCCTCGACGAGGGGCCTGCGCACCGAGAGCCACCGCGCGCACCACGCGGCGAGGGGCGTGTCGCCCTCCACGGCCGCGACGTACTGGAGCAGCTCGACGAGGTCGACGCCGTGCCGCATCCCGAGCAGCGTGCCGCGGTAGGACCTCTCGGTGCTGAGCAGGTAATCGGCGAGGTGATCGCGCAGGGCCGAGAAGGCCTCGCCCACCGTGCTGCCGCCCGCGCTGATGGGCAGCTCGCGCTCGCGGAGGAGCGGGAGGATCTCCGCCAGCGCGGCCTCCGCGTGGGTCGATACCGCCCGCATGGCGTGCGCCGGCGGCACATTGCCGAGGCGCTCCGCCTCGATCCGCGGATGGATCATCGCGGAGCGCTCCGTCTGAAACAGCTCCCGAACGAGGCTCGTGAGAAACGCGCGCCCTCGCCGGCTCTCTTCCTGCGGCCCGGATTCGTCCCCCAGCAGGCCGCCCTCGCCATTCGTCGCCCCGTTGCTCTGAAGTTCCTGCATGGTTGCCCCCTCTCCCCTTCTCACCGGGACGTCAGGACCCGCTCGCGGCGCGCCGCGCTCCGGTCTTCGCCCTCGAGCTCGTCTTGCGCGAGGCCCCGCTCGCGGCGCGCCGCGCTCCGGTCTTCGCCCCCGAGGTCGTCTTGCGCGAGGCCCCTGCCCCGCCGCGGCGGGCCGTGCCCTGGGCGGCGCGGGAGCGGCCGCTCGTGGACTTGGCCGCGGTGCTGCGCGAGCGAGCGCTGGACGCGGAGCTCTTCTTCGCCCTCGCCGGCGCCTTCTTCGCGGCCGTGGACCCTCCGGCGCTCGCCGCGGCGTTCCGCTTGCGGGTCGCCGCCGCCTTCTTCGCCGCCGCGCTCTTCGCGGCAGCAGGCCGCGCCTTGGACGCGGCGCCTCCCTTGCGGCCCCCCTTCCTCGCCGGCTCCTTGTTCACGGGCTTGCCCACCCCCGAGCCCGATTTCTTCCCCCCGCCGGTCATCTTGTTGACGGTCGCCCAGGCCCGCCGCTCGGCCTCTTCATCGGGGACCCCGCGCTTCTCGTATCCCTCTTCGATGTGCTCGGCCTGCCGCTTCTGCTTGGTCGTGTAGCTCGATTTGTCGCCTCTAGGCATGGTGCCCTCCTTGCGCCTGCTCCACCTCGCGGGTCGGCGGCTTCGTCGGAGACGCCGGCTCGCCCCGTTGTGGGAGCGTGAGAATCGCGAGAACGCGCGAACGTGGGAACGTGCGGGAAAGACAGACCGTGCGTGTGGCCCGGGTCCATCGAGCCGCGATGTCGGTTGCGTCGGTTGCGTCGGTTTGGATGGACGAGCAACGGCTGTGCCGTCGAGAGCGCGGCGCCAGCCGACGGCGGCGCGTCCGGGCCGGGCGCCCCGTCACACGCGGTTTCCCCGCTCCGCCGGTTGCCGGGTGATGGGGGCTCGTATCGTGGCAATCGGCCCCGGATGTCGAGGAACGCCTCGGTCGTACCGCGCGAGGAGCGCGGCGTGCCGGAGGCTCAGAGGGTCTCGAGGTACGCGACCAGATCGTCGAGCTGCGCTGAGGTCAGGCCGGAGACGTCACCGTGCTTGTCGCCTCCGCACAGCGGATCGAAGCGATCGCGGAGCGTCGCCGCGCAGCCGTCGTGCATGAACGGCGCGCGCCCGGCGATGCCGAGGAGCGAGGGCACCTGCAACCGCTCGCCCTTGCCCACGTCCTCGTTCCGGTTGTTGGTGAGCATCGGGCCACCGTGGCAGTCCGCGCAGGCCACCTTCTTGTCATGGAAGAGCACCTCGCCCCGCGCCACGGCGGCGTCGTCCTCGGGCGGCGACGCCGGGAAGGCGGGCAGGCTGTCGAGGTAACGGGCCATCAGATCGAGCCGCCTGGCACCGGGCTGCTGGCCGCCCATGCGGGAGACGAACACCTCTCCCATCAGGCCCGCGAGATCCTGCAGATCGCCGCTCCAGTGGAGGGGCGCCGTCTTCAGGATGCCGCCGCCCAGCGCCTGCGTCCGCCGGAGGCCCACGGGATCGAAGTCCCACGTCCGCCCGTCCTCGTGCCCTTCGGGGTGGCACGACGCGCACGCCACGGCGCTCACGGCGTTCGGCGGGCGGTGGAACATCTCGTGGCCGGTGTCTTTCACGCTCTCGCCCGGAAGCGTGATGATGCGCCCGCCGAGCACCTGCAGGGCCGCAGGCTCCCGCAGCTGCACGACGATATCGCCCCGGCCGTCGAAGGCCACAGCGACCGGCTGACCGCTCACCGGCTGCGCGACGACCACCGGGCTGCACTTGTTGTTCAGGGCATCGCTTTCCAGTTGGTCGATGGGCGCGCTCACGACGACGTTGTTGCCGGCCCCCGCCACGGCCACCTGAGCGCCGTCGGACGAGACCGCGAGGTCTACCGGCAGCGAGATGCCTGGGATCGCAGCCGCGGGCTGCAAGGGGATCGATGTGTCAGGAACGTCCGCCGGATCGATCCTGCTGACCGCGCCGTGCACGATGTTCCCGCCGCAGTCGGCCGCCTGGTAATAGCCGCCCGGGCTGAGGGTGACCTTCGACGACATCGCGCGCTGGTGCACCACCATCGCACCTCCGCCGGCGAGCGGCGCCAAGCGCCAGGCCACGGACGGCGCATAGTCCGAGTTGGCGAACCCGTTCGAGTGGAAGACGGGGAGCGTGCGGCGCGAGAGCACCGCGCCGTCGGGGCCCACGACCAGCGTCTCCGCGGACCTGAAGCGGCTGACAAGGAGCCGGTCGCCCTCGACCACGACGTCGCGCAGGTCGGGGTCGAGGCGGAGCTTCCGGACGGCCGGGCCGCCGGAGGCCGGGAGCGTCACGAGCTCTCCGCCGGCGCAGGCGACATGGATGGCATCGAGCGAGGCGTCGTAGGCGACCCCGCGCGGCGCGCGGCAGACCTCCCTGCGCGCGATGACCGACCGCGCCTCGACATCGAGGGTCACCACCGCGCCGGCGCGCCGGAGCGCCACGTGGACCCGGCCGCTCGCGTCCTCGACGAGGCGCCCGGGCTCGTCGCCCCGCTCCAGCGGCACCGCCGCCGGCTCGCCGCCCTGGAGATCGACGATCCAGACGCGATCGCGGTCGGCGTCCGCCGCCACCGCCGTGCGACCGTCGCTGGCGACGATCAGCGTTCCGCCGCTGATCGCCGGCGGCGGCACCTCCGTCACCGTGATCTGCTGATCAGGGTCGTCGACATTCACCCCGGCTACCGGGTCGGGATCCCCCGGGCCGCACGCCGTGAGAGCTGACGAGAAAACACCCGCGGACAAGAGCACTGCCATGACAAGAGAACGAGAAAGGGGCAGACGCATGGGTTCCTCCGTTCGCCGCGCGCGCGAGCTCAGCAAGAAGGATTCCAGGCAGATGTCGAGATCTGGACGGCGGCGATCCCCGGGGGCGGCTGGGCGCGCAGCGCGGCACCGGCGGACGGTGCGAGAAGGGGTGTTCGCTGGCGTGGTGCGAAGGATGTCGGGCGGCGATGGTCCATCAAGGCGCCGGCGAGGGCGTGACGAATCGAATAAGGAAGAGGGCCCAGGTTGCAGCCTGAACCCTCGGTGGATGCTCGGTTCCGATCAGGGCGTTTCTGACTCAGAACGGCGCATCGTCGCCTTCGAGCGGATCCTCCTCGTCCGGCGGCGCTCCGCCGGTGCTGCCACTTCCAGCGCTGCCGCTGCCAGCGGCGCCGCCTCCTCCGCCGGGCGTCTCGGTCGCCTTCTTCCTGGTGCTCCGGCTGAAGAGCCGCCGTGTCGCGATGGGCACGAGGCGCGGAATGGTCGGATCCTGCTCGTTGGCGCGCTCGAACACCCGCACGATCTGCTCTAGGAGGATCAGGTTGATGCCGTCGGCCCGGTCGAGGTCGCCGCTCGTGACTTTCTGGCCTGCGGGGCGCGCAGCCGCCGTCTTCGCCGCCTGGGTGAGCTCCTGGGCGGCCTCTTCGAGGCGCTCGACGTAGTCCTGGTCGAGCCGCATCAGCTTGGCGCGCACGGCGACGGAACCCTTCTTCTGCGCGAGGTAGCGCTTGCCGAGCGCGGCGAGCTGGATGAGCCCGCGCGCGAGCGCGCCTGGATCTTCCGCGGTGCCGACTGCCTGCGCGAGCTGCTCGCGCGCCTCCTTGCCCGAGCCGGCGACGCCGCGCAGGACCTCGTAGGCCTGGTCGCGCAGGAGCAGCGAGCGCGAGAGCCGCTCCCGCAGCGCCGCGTCCGTCGTGGCGCGCGCCGCGTCCTTCTTCTGCCCGGCGCTCTCGTGCGCCTCGAGCAGCCGCTCCAGCGCGAGCGCCTGGTCGACCGCGAGCGCGAGCAGCTCCGGCGAGAAGCCGCGCAGCTTCTCCCGCTTCTCCTTCGACGCGCCCGACCAGCACGCGTGCGCCGTCGCGTAGAGGCGGCGCAGGTCGGTCAAGACACGTGAGGAGGCGATCTGCCGCCCTCGCTCGACGAGCTGGGATCCGGTCGTGCCGTCGAGCAATGCCTCGATGATGCCTGGCTCCGGCTTGCCGAGCCGCTCGGCCAGGGATTCGAGCGTGGGATCGTTGTCGTCGGTCTCTTCGGGACGAGAGGTAGGTTTGGCCATCAGCGCAGGCTAAAAGGGTGCGGAGCGGCATGTCGACGGAGTGGCAAGTTTTGGCCATGGCGCCAGGCCAGCCAGCGCCGGGGAGCGTGCCCGTGGATGCCGACGCGCGACGCGCAGGCGCGCGGCGCGGAACCGTCGGCATCGCGGCGAAGGGCGTCGTCATTGCGGGAAGGGGCCATCCTCATCTGACGTGGACGTCGTCGTCATCCGCCCGGGAGACATCGGCATCCGGCCGGGACACATCGGCATCGGGGCCGGGGCCCGCCGGCATACGCCCGGAGCCCATCGTCATCCGGCCGCTGCCCTTCGGCATCGGGCGTCGAGCCATCGTCATCCGGCCCTGGGACGTCGTCGTCGAGGCTGGAGCCCATCGTCATCCAGCGGCGAGTTCGTCGTCATCCGAGGTGGAACCTGTCGTCATCCGGCGGAGGCCCGTCGGCATCCGCTCGCCCGCCGGCGTCGCACTCGCCGACGCCGCCGCGACCGCCGGGGGACATGCTGCCGTCGGGACACAGCGTCACCGTGGGCAAGGCTCCGTCCATCGTGAGAGCGTCGATTGTTCGCTCGGCCTCGTCGTCGTCGAAGTCGCGCCGGAAGTGAACAACCAGGCCTTTGATGTTCATTGCGGCCCGACTCTCCGGGCGAAGTCCCCCATGGTCCCCCGAAGCGCGATGATGTCGCGGAGCGCACCGATGGCCTTTGTGCGTCGCCTGTAGAGCGTAGAGAGAGGTAGTCCCGCGTCTTCTGCCACCTGGGCCATCGGGATCCCGTCCAGATCGTGTGCCACGAGAACAAATCGCAGGTCCGGCTCGAGCTCGTTCACTGCATCGATGGTGCCGGCCCTGATGTCGTCCGATTCCATCACAGCAGCGGCGTCGGGCGCTGGATCGAGCACATCGATCCGATCGACGAGCTCCTCCTTCCGGCGCTGCGCACACCGGTGGTAGTGCGACGCGACATGGACGGCGATCGAATTCAACCAGCGTTCTGGCCTGCCGCGCGTCGGATCGAACCTGGGCCAGCTCTGCCAGGCGATGAGCCAGACTTGGCCTGCGACGTCGCCACGATGGCAGAGTGGGACCCCTAGCCACGCCAGCCAGCGCAGCACGGAACGCATCAGCATCGGACAAAACAAGCGGGCGTGCGCGGCGGCACGTTCGTCGTTATTCGAATGCGAGGCTTGGCTGCGCTCACCCATGGCTCCCTACTCCGGGGAGTGTCGTGTTCAGCGGCGAGCGCTCGGCTTCCTCCCATTCCTCCCAATCGGACCCGCTGGCGGTGCTCGCCGCCCCTTCGTCATGCTGTACTGGGAAGCTCGTCAGCGCCCCAGCGCGACGGGCGAGCTCCGACCCAGCGGCGGCGCGGACAGGGAGCGGCGACCGAAGCCGCGGCAGTGGAGGCGGTGGGAGCTTCGCCCGCGGGCTCCTGGCCGCAAGCTCGGGAGACGGCACCACGGGTGGAGGAACGTCGAGCGCACGAGGAGGCATTGTCGGCGGAAGCGGCGGCACCGAGGTCGGCCCGGGTGACGACGACGGACGCGCAGAGCTCTCGCGCCTGGTGACGGGTTCGCCGACCGGGATCACCACCGTCTCCTCCGCGTCCGCTCGATGGTCGTCGTGCAGCCGCCACAGGCGCTCCCAGTACCGAGCAGGCGTCCCGGTGAAGGCTCCCAGCTGCCGCGCGAGGCCGGGTGTCATGGGGAGGTCGCTCCTGAGCAGCCGCTCCACCTCCCTCGGTTCCAACCGCGTGCACTCGGCCAGCTTTCTCCTCCACGACGGCGTCGTCGCGCAGAACGACTCGAGGACCCTGCCTGGCCAGGGGAC
Organism: Sorangium sp. So ce124; assembly: GCF_051525235.1. Taxonomy (NCBI): domain Bacteria; kingdom Pseudomonadati; phylum Myxococcota; order Polyangiales; family Polyangiaceae; genus Sorangium; species Sorangium sp. So ce124. The sequence goes on along the minus strand of NZ_CP150312.1, from coordinate 13,820,736 downwards.
GAGGCGTGAGCGGGCGTCTGTCAGCTCCGCGAGCACCGCGTCGACATGACAGTCCAGGAGGCGCCGGTATCGGTCCCGCTCCCCCGCCGCCTGCTCCTTCGCATCGGTGAGGGCTGCCTTCTCGTCATCACGCGCGTGCTCGCGCGCCTCGCGAAGCCCGCGCTCGCGTCCCAGCGCTTCGCGCGCGGTGACGGCGAAGCCGATCGCGACGCACGCGATCATCGCGAGCCCGAGCGGCGAGACGAGCCACATCGCACCCAGCATGTCCTCCATGTTCCCTCCTGAACCGTGAGCATTCCTGTCCGACGCACGGCGGAGCTCGGCCTCGTGCTGCCCGACGACAGCACCGACTCCGCCGCTGGCTTAGGCGTTGATGGACAGCCGACCCGTCAGCGAAGCTGTCTGAGCATCTCTTCGCGCTCCGCGGCGAGCCGACCGCGCGGGAACTCCTCCGCATGTGCATCGAGCAACCGAAGCCCCTCGAGGTCCGCCTCTGGGCTGTGAGCCTCGATGGCCGTCCGGGCCTGGCTGATCAGGCTCCTCTCGCGCGCGCTGATCGCCTGCTTCGCGTGCGTCGTAGAGGACGGCGCACGAGGAGCAGCCATCACCGACGGAGGAGGCGTCTTGGTCGCACCGGCGCCATCCTGTCCGGCGCCGCGCTCCGCCGGGAGCGCAGCGGCCTGCGCTGCGGGTGATGCGGAGGACGTCCCCGTCTGCCCGGCGCGGCGCTCCGCGGGGAGCGGCGCGGAGGCCTGCCCCGACAGCGCGGGCCAACCGTCATCGAGAGCCGATCGAACCCACGCCTGCAGCGTGGACGAGGAGGTCACGGCAGCGACCATGGCGCTCATGAGCACGACGCTCGCCCCCTGCGCCAGGAGCCTCCAAGTCCAGCGGAGCAGGGAGCCAATCCATGCCCGGCGCGGAGTGAGCCCGAACGGAACGACGCAGGGGGTCTCGTCCCATCCGCGCGAGCGTTGCTTCGCCCTCCGGCGTTGCGCCGCCTCCTCCAGCTGCTCGCGGGCCCGCCGGTGCAGCGTCTTCACGGCGTCAGGGTGAAGCCCAAGCTCCACGGCGATCTGGGTCAGCGGGATCTCCTCGAGATCGTGCTTGATCAAGATGTCCCGGTACCTCGGCTCGACACCGGCGATGAGCTCGTGCACCAAGGCTTCCCGCTCGCGCCACCTGAGCAGCTCTTCCGGCGTGGGGTGTTCGTCGTGAAGCTCGGGGTCGCTAGACGGCGTCAGCACCTCTCGCCGGCGGCGCGCGCTTCGAACATGGTCACGCGCCTGGTTGGCCGCGATCGCGACGCGGTACGGCGCCGGGTCTCCGCCTGCCTCGATCCGTCCCTCCGCGTCGAGCCCCCGGAGCAGCGCGTCCTGCGCGACGTCCTCGGCATCGCGCGCCGGGACCCCGAAGCGCCTCGCCAGGCGCCGGAAGAGCTCGAAGCTGCTGAAGGTCCCCGCTGGCTTGCCCATGCCGGTAGCACGTCTGAGCGGCCCTTCCGGGGTCAGAAAAGTGAACGGTCCGGGTCATTTTGGTAGGACAACGTCCCCCAGCACGCCACCTGCGCGCGCGCACAGCGCTCGGCGCCCAGGTAGAGATGGCAACATTGCTAGCTCGCGCTGCAATTTCTCACGGCAAACGCAGGCGCATGGCGATTTCACCCCCCATTGACGCCGAGCAGTTGACGCAACTACCGTCGTGACATGCGTTGCGCTCCACAGTTCCTCTCGATTCTCCTTGCGGTCGGGGCATCGACATGGCTCACGAGCGCAGCGCGCGCCCAGGGCGGCCCATCGACGACAAGGTCGGGAGAGCGCTCGACGGTGAAGGACCATGTTCGCCGTGGCCAGAGGGCGCGCGCGGCGGGGCAATGGACCGAAGCACACGCCGCCTACAAGGCGGCATTCGACGCCGCAGACCCGGAGTCCACCACGGAGCGTGAGCGCGCGGAGATCGCCGGGGAGCTCGGCCTCTGCGAGGTCGCGTTGGGCAAATACCGCGACGCGGCCGAACACCTCGCGTGGAGCCTCGAGCAGCGCGAGGCGCTGCCGGCCGCTCTGCAGAAGCGATTCGAGGAAGGGCAGCGCAAGGCAACACCGCACGTCGCGAAGCTCCGTGTCTCCGTCGACCCGCCGGACGCCGAGGTGATCGTTGACACCAAACCCATCGGCCGCGTCGCACGCGTCTACACGCTGTTCGTCGAGCCCGGCCTGCATACGGTGCGGGCCCGAGCACCGGGCCGCGAAGATGCGTTCCAGACCTTGCGCACCGTGGCGAAGGCGGAGCACGAGATCTCGCTCCATTGTCCGCGCGCGTCGGTGAGCAGCGTCAACGAGGACGCGCCGGGTTCACCGAGCGAAACGCCGCGCGCCCCGCGCTCTCCGGCGGCTGCGCAGACCCGGCCAGGAAGCCCATGGGCTTCCTGGCCGGGGACGGCGCGGATAGGCGGCATCGTGGTGACGACGGCAACGGCAGCGGCCGGCGCGGTCTTTCTCCTGCGCGCTCACGTCATCCATGGCGATCTGCGCGAGCGAGACATCACGCGTCGCGCGCAGGGGTGGACGTCCCATACGTGCCGGGATGCCAGCGCACCGGCGTCTTGCGCCGGCATTCGTGACCAGGTGAACGAGCGGGATCTGTTCGCGACCCTCGGCAAGGTATCGCTGGCGACGAGCGCCGTGTTCGGCGTGGCGACGGCGGCCTCGTTCTTCACGGAGGTTGCCTTTTTCGGTGGTGCGCCCAAAGCCGCCAGCGTCCGCGTCGTGCCGGTGACGACGAACGAACGAGCGGGTGTGCTCGTCGAGGGAGCGTGGTGAGGGGGAGGCGAGGTCATGCATTCTAGGTCGATGGGTCGCCGTCGAGATGTCCTCCGTTCGCTGGCGTCCCTCGCGCTCGGTCTAGCAGGCGCGGCCGGGAACACGGGGTGCTACTCGGACAGCTGTGCGGACAGCTACTGGTGCGAGATTCCGCCGCCGGAGCCATCTCCTTGTGACGGGGATCCGAAGACGGCGACGGCGCTCGACATGTGCGGCGTGTTCGTCAGCGAGCAGGGCGACGACAGCAGCCCCGGTATCAAGGGAGCGCCGGTCAAGACGCTGCAACACGCGATCGGGCTCGCCGCGCACGGGCGAGGCCATGGCGAGGAAGCGACCCGGCGGGTGTACGCGTGCGGCGGATTGTTCGAGGAGGCCATCTCGCTTCCCCAAGGGGTCGACCTCTGGGGCGGTCGTCTGTGTGCCAGCGGCGACTGGTCCTATGGAGGGCCGCTCGACGAGCAGAGCGCGTTGACCGTCATCGCGCCGCCCGTGGGGATCCCGGTGCGGGTCATCGGGGGGGACGACGATGCGGTCATCGCGGAGGAGGATGCGACGTCGGTGATTTTCGGCGTGCGTGTCGAGGCGGCCGACGCCTCCGCGAGCGACCACAAGTCGTCGATCGCGATGATCCTGGAGCATGGGGCCAGGGCGATCGTGCAATCGAGCGTGATTCTCGCAGGCGACGGCAAGGATGGAGAGCCGGGCGAGGACGCGCCGAGTTACCGCGCGAACGCCGGCGTGGTTGGGAACGACGGCGCGGACGCCTGCACCGCGAACGTGGCGCCGGGCGCCCTTCCGGTCGTGACCGTATGCGACGACGGCATCGAGTCGAGGGGTGGCGAGGGGGGAGATGGAGGCCCCGAGATGGGCGGCGACGGGACCTCAGGACTGCCGGAACCGGTCAGGAATTCGGACGAGCAGGGCTTGGGCGGCGTCGGCGGGTCCAGCATGCCGTGCAAGGATGGGGAACAGGGAGCAGTCGGCGCCGACGCAGAGCGCGCTGCTGGAGCGGCGGGTGCTGGCCTCCTGGACATCTACGGATGGGTCGGCGTCCGCGGTAAAGACGGGGAGAAGGGCGGCGTCGGCCAGGGCGGCGGCGCGGGTGGCGGCGGCAAAGGGCGCGACGCCACGGTGGCGTGTCCGGCAGGTCGCGCCCAGGCCGGTGCGGCCGGCGGATCAGGGGGCAGTGGCGGCTGCGGGGGCAGAGGGGGCCAGGGGGGCGACTACGGCGGCGCGAGCATCGGGATCGTGGCACTGCAGAGGAGCGACCTCACGATCAAGGACAGCAAGGTCCTCGGGGCCAAGGGCGGCGATGGCGGGGTCGGCGGAACGGGCCAGTGGGGAGGCTCTGGCGTTTCCGGCGGCCTCGGAGGGAAGCACCCTTTGAACGACAGCTGGAACGCGTGCCGCGGTGGAAGCGGCGGCGACGGCGGTCGCGGGGGCGATGCCGGCGGCGGGCTCGGGGGCCACTCGCTCGGCATCGGCTCCATGGGCGCCTCCGTGGCCATCCTGGAGACGTCGACGGTCTCGCCCGGACAAGCCGGCACCGGTGGGCGCGGCGGCAATGCAATCCCGGAAAGTGAGCTCGGCCAGGGGCGAAGCGGGACCGCGGCGTTCTGGTACCGGTTCGATGCGCCAGACCCGGAGCCGCCTCAATGAACCGCCCTGTGCTGGCGTCCCCCCTCAGGAGACGTTCATGAGAAAGAGCACCGCTGCTACCTTCGTCCTTCTGTTGTCGCCGTGGGCGGCCGGCTGCGGAACCGCTCCCGGCGTGAACGACCCTGGCGTCACGCCTTGTGAAGGCACCTCGTGCGAGGACGAGCCGCCCCCGGAGTCGGTCTGCGTCGAGCACGTCGCCGCCGGTGTCCTCGACGACGGCTGCGGCGTGTTCGTCGCCGGAGCCTACGGTTTTGGCGACGACAGGAACCCTGGCACGAAGGCGAAGCCGGTGTTCACCGTCGAGCACGCCGTCGAGCTCGCGCGCGCTGGACGAGGACGCGTGTTCCTTTGCAACGATGGATTCGTCGTGGAGCAGATCAGGGTGCCCTCCGGCGTGGATCTCCTCGGGGGCTTCCACTGCCGGAAATGGGAGCGCGACCCCCTGCGCCCGTTCACCCTGTTCAATCCCGAGCGGGTCTTCGGTCCCATGGTGATCGTCGAGCCCTCGGCCCCCGGGGACACGGGGGCCGCGGACGGGGTCTCGACGCTCGCCGATCTCCACGTCCCGAGCTGGGGCCCGGTCGGTGTGCTCGCTCAGTCCAACACCGCGGTGGAGATCCTGCGGAGCGAGATCTCCGCCAACGGAGGGGGTGGAAACAGACACGGCGAGAGGTGGCCGACCAAGCAACCGGACGGGCCGGATGGCATGTTCGGTGGGGACGCATGCTCGGCGGCCGTCGTCGCCGGCGGGCCTGCGCCCGTGAACCAGTGCGAGAGCGGGCTCACGAGCGTCGGCGGCAAGGGAGGGGACGGGCTGCCCGACAGCGCCGAGGATGGAGCCGACGGGGAGCCCGCCGATGCTCCGCCCTCGGGACGCGGTGGTACCGCAGAGCAGGACAACGTCAGCAGTTGCTATCCCGGATCCCAGGGGGGCCCGGGGGCTCCGGGAACACAGGGCGCACCGGGCAAGGGCATCGGGCGCCTCACCGAGACAGGATGGGAAGGCGACACGGGGGGCGAGGGGACGTGGGGCACGCCGGGCCAGGGCGGCGGCGGGGGCGGCGGTCGTCGGGGCGGGCTCGCCCGGTGCGGCGCGGCCTCCAAGGGAGGCCCAGCAGGAGGCTCGGGAGGGGCCGGCGGTTGCGGGGGCCGAGGAGGCCGCGGGGGAGGGAACGGTCAGCCGTCCATCGGCGTCCTCGCGCTCCACGCCCGGGTGACCGTGCGCGACACCAAGATCACGGCGGACTTTGGCGGCAAAGGCGGCGATGGCGGGCCACCCCAGGACGGCGGCCGAGGCGGTCGAGGCGCACCGGGCGGAACGCTCGGGAATGAACTCGCCGCCTGTTTCGGACGCGAGGGCGGCCAAGGAGGGCCCGGCGGCTACGGCGGCCCGGGGCGCGGCGGCGACTCGATCGGCATCGCCTACCTCGACGAGGATCAGCTCACGCTGGAGGGCGTGACCATCGAGACCGGACAGCCGGGCAAGGGCGGCACCAGCTGGAACCACGATGGCAGCACGACGGTGGGAGAGAGCGGCGAGGCCCACGAGACGCTGCGGTTTCCCGAATAGCCGAAGTCACGTCATGGGAGATCGACGCGGAGATCGGCGACCGAGTCCACGGGCCAACTCGCCAGGAAGCTGGAGGCCCAAGCGACCATGGAGGCTGGCGGCTCGCCGTGACCGTCCCACGAAGCGACCAGCGCTTCGAGCTCGCGCTTAGCAGCTTCGAGCTCGCGCTTGGAAGCGACGCCGCGCGCAGTCTTCGGCGCCTCAAGGAGCATGTGAATCTTCGTAAGTGCCGCCAGTACCTCCTCTCTGTGCAGTACCCCATCTGTCGTCACCACCCGGTAAGAAGAACCGCTCTGCACATCTGACATCAGAGTCCACAAGATGTGATAGATTGCCGCAAGGACGCTTAGCACCGCGATGAGCGAATCTGTCAGGCTGCTCGCTTCGACGTCCACCCCGCCCCCCGATACTTCAGACGGCGATGGCTTCACCCATGCACGCTGGTCCGAAAACAAACAGTCGTAGAGTCTGACCTCACCGGGAAGGCGCACGCTTGTTGTCACATCCGGCACGAGCACGGTCCCGATCTCCGGCGGCATGAATTCGCAACCGAAGGCCATTTCGATATCACGAGAAATCCACTCCGCACATGGCTGTTCTTCGGGCAACAAGTCGAAGGTGACGTAGCGTTCCCTGATGTTGACGAACCTGAGACTATCGTCCGGCCGTGACACGAAAGCTGGATCGAATGGGCTTCGACGAACAATAAAACGCAAACCTCGAAATGCGACCGCGAACAGGCTGCTCGCCTGTTTCACGATCTCGACCGTGCACGGCCTGTAAACAATGTAGCACGGAGCCAAGAAACTTATTTGAAACCACAGTGGCTCACCGGTGGATTTTCGAAGATCAATCGTGAATGAATAGCAGCCATCGCAGCCACCGGCAGTGAGATGCAGCGAATGGTTTCTCAGCATACGAGGAAATCGGCCTTCGATGCGACGCAGCATGGAATGCCATCGCTCGTCCTTTGATGCCTGGATCCGAGCGGCCACGAGCCGGGCGTGCTCTTCGGTCTGGCGGATGAGCTCTTCGTCGATATCATCGGTAATTCCAACGCCACGGGGGTAGTATCGGTAGACAATGTCCAGTAGTTCGTCGAGGCTGTGTTTCATGGATTCTGGACCCTCGCACCAATACCTTTGTAAAACTCAGACTCAAAACTTTTTATCATTCTAGATTTGAACGTCTTGCAGAATATGCCAGGCGGGAGATCCTCGCCATTGTCCTTCTTGTACACGTCATCCGCTGACAGATTCGCCACATCGGCGCTAATGCTGGCTGCCCTGTCCGACGAGATCGTTCCCCACTCTTCGCTTCGCAGTGGCATCCCGATGTGAACCATACACGTCGAGTCGCCCTCATTATTATGGCCGAAAGCCAAATCGGCCTTTGCCTCCTGCCAGCCACCTGCAACGCCGGCCCCATCGTAGGCAACGATGGTAACAAAATCGAAAGCCCGCGGGTCGATCAGTTTTTTGCCTGTGCATCCCATGGTCGGAGCGCCGCTCTGCTGGCAGGGGTCTGGCGGGCTCGTCGGGCTAGCTGTCGGCTTCTCCGAGCTGTCGCTGTCGCTCGGTCTCTCCTCTTCCTCTTCCTCTTCGAGGTCCGACTCGTTGCAGGCGATCTTGCGCTCGCCGCCCCCCTGCGGGTCGGCCCCGAAGTCACCGGATGCGGCGGAGGTGAAGATGGGGCGGGGCTCCGAGCCTGGACCGGCCCCTGCCCCCGAAGTCCTTTCCTCGACAGGATAGCAGTCGCCGAACGTCCAGTTGCACGCCGTCAGCGCCCAAACCGCGATGACCAAGATCAACAATAGAGCTCTTCTCGCGTTCATTTCTCACTCCATCGAAGCACAGGACCAGCAACGAGCACGACGGACCTATAGCCCGGGAGCACCAGACTGCCCCGGCCGACCCAATCCACGTTGACGCTCACCGACACCCCCAGCGGTCCGGCGACGTACGCGTTGGTCTGCGCGTGGCCGCCCACGGCCACGCCACCGACGCGGCCGCACAAGGTGACGCCGCACGCCGGCATGAGGTAGAACGCGATAGACGGCCCCGCGCTGACGTTGCCGTCCTTCCACGCGTACCCGATATCAACCGAGGTCTGGTTGTAGATCCCGAGCCCGTCCTTCTGGATCGGGGGTAGGATCGTGCACAGGTCGTGCACCGCGAACAGAATGTCTCGCTGGATGGGCCACGATATGCCCGCGTGCGGCCCCACCGCGAGGCGCGGAATGGTACCGGCCTGGAGCCACCCGAGGCTCACACCGGCGCTGAGCTCAGACGCCTCTCCTTGCGTCGGTACGACGACGAGCGAGGGGACGACCAGGACCACCCATGGGATCCGCCGGCTTCCTGTGCCCATCGTCCCCTTCTCCCCTCTCCGAAACGGACGAGCGACGTGACGACGCGGGCGATTCTTCTGATATCAGGGATCCGACGTCAAACAGAATCCAGACGAGCACACTACAAGGACCGGGGGGCGTACCGTCCAGAGCGCAGCTACCTGCGCGGCTCCAGTGCGTATCGACCACGACCAGCTGGCGCCAGCTGCCTGTCCGCGCTGCCATGAGAGCGCACGGACGGCGATGCGCTCTGGGAGGCACGACGTCGCCCGCGTGCCGCGGCCACGACCCACCGCGACAGACAGCCTGGGCAGGCCGCCACCGCGGTTGATGGTGCGATGGGGGCCGCCGCGGCTCGAGTTCGGCGTCCATCGGCCGAGCCGAGCCCCTCCACTTGGTCTAGCGCGCAGCGGCCGGCGTCGACTCCTGCGGGCCGGTGACGGCTATGTCGTCGTGCGACGTCGGCGCGCCGGTCCGCGCCGGCCAGAAGGAGTGAGCGTCGCCTTCGCGGATGCACGCCGCGCGGTGACGGTCCCGCTGGGCTCTGCTCGGCACGCCCGTGCGGCTCGGGATCGCGCCTCCGACCCGCGCCGCAGGCTCGTGACCGAGCGGCCCCCGGGCAGCCGAATCACGGCACACTGCTGGGTGGGCGAGGCGCCGGTGGAGACGATCCTGCCGGACGGGCCGGGGCTCCTGGACCGTGCCAGGTTCGAGCGCGACGAGCGCGGCTTCGTCACGCGCTCGCGGAACGAGATCGCGATGAGCCGCCGTCCGCAGCCGGCCGCGATCAGCGGTAGTCGCCGTACCCCAGCTCGTGCTCCAGCTTGACCAGCTTGTTGTACAGGCCGATCACGAGCAGAGATGGCGCCCACTGGCCGATGAAGTTCGCGATCTGCTTCTTGCCCGCCAGCATGCAGCCGGCCGAGATCGCCATCGAGCCGATCGCCAACCCGAGATAGGTGCCGGACGGAATCCTGCCGGTCCTCTCCTCGATCTTCGTCGTGATCCTGCCCTCTTCCTTCTGCACCATCTGCTTCTGCATCATTGGTTCGGTGGTGGTCATCGTGGATCTCCTTCCGCAGCGCCTGGCCGGCGCTGCCGTGGCCGACGCTGCCGTGGCCGGCGCGAGCCGGTGCGACGACCGGGCCAGAAAACAAGGCGTCCGGACGAGAACAAACCGCGCAGCGCTCTCTTCTGCCACCGACGCCGCGGCGCGCTGTGCCCTCGAGTCGACCGCCGCCGAGCGAAGCGCAGGAGCCAGCGACAGCGACGATGGCAGGGCTCGATCGCGCCCGACGCGCACTGCCACGTCGATGCACACGCCGGCCGGTAGACCGCTCGATCGCCGGCCTCCGGCGCCGGCTCTGCTCGAGCGCCCGCGCCGTTCAGATCCGCGCCGTCACCGCGCGCAGGATCTGCCGCTGCGCCGCCGCGAACACGAGGAGCACAGGCAGGCTCAGGATCACGTTGCCGGCCATCACGAGGTGCCAGCGGACGCCGGTGCCCTGCTCACGGAGAAGGGCGATGGCGAGCGGCAGCGTGCGTACCTGGTCGTCGGTCGTCATGACGAGCGGCCAGAAGTAATCGTTGTAGTGAAAGACGAAGCTGAACAGGAACAGCGCCGAGAGCGTCGGCCGCAGCATGGGGCCGAGGATCAGGTAGACAATCCTGAGCTCGCCGGCCCCATCCATCCTTGCCGCCTCGATGATCTCGTCAGGAACCGAGAGCAGCGCCTGGCGCACGAGGAACGTGCCGAGCGCGCTCACCCCGAAGGGCAGGATCAGCGCCCCGAACGTGTTCACGAGGCCGACCGAGCCGAGCATCGTGAAGACAGGCACGAACGTCACCTGCGCCGGGATGAGGAGGCACGAGAGCACCAGGACGAATGCGGCGCTCCGCCCCGCGAACCTGAGCTTCGCGAGCGCATAACCGGCCGGGAGCGCGAGGGCGATCTGCAAGAGCGCGATCGCCGTCGCCATGAACACGGTGTTGACGAAATACCGCATCACCGGCACCGCCTGGAGCACCTCGCGGTACGCGCCCAGCTGAAAGGCCTGCGGCAAGGGGTAAGCCGGAGCGCGGGTGATCTCGGGCAGCGTCTTCAGCGAGGTGATCGTCATCCACGCATAGGGCCCGAGCCACACGATCGCCACCACGAGGAGCACGGCGTCCGAGGCGAGGCGGCGCGAGCGCGAGTTGAAGAGCCCCGCGCCGGCGCCGCCGCTCTGCCCCGCCGTCACGACGGCCGCCTCCCCTCGCGCGGCGCGCCCGCGCGGAGCGCCCAGAGCTGCAGGACCGTCAGGAGGAGCAAAAAGACGAAGAAGATCACGATCATAGCGCTGGCCCGGCCCACCCGCAGGTTCACGAAGACGTGCTCGTAGATCGCGTAGACGAAGAGGGTCGTCGCTTTGACCGGCCCTCCCTGCGTCATCACGCGGATCACGTCGAACGCCTGAAAAGAGAGGATGAGGCTCGTCGTCGCCACGAAGGCGGCGCTCGGGCGGAGCAGCGGCCATGTCACGTGGCGGAACCGCCGCCATGGGCCGGCGCCGTCGAGCGCGGCCGCTTCGTGGAGCGCGCGGGGGATGTCCTGGAGGCCGGCCAGGAAGATGACCATGGCATAGCCGGTGATCTTCCAGACGCTCACCGCCGCCAGCGCGAGCAGCGCCGAGCGGGGATCGCCGAGCCAGCTCATCGTCGGCAAGCCGAGCCCGCGGAGCGCGGCGGTAAAGAGCCCCTCGGCGTCGAGGATCCACATCCAGAGGAGCGCCACGGCGACCCACGACACGACATAGGCGCTGAACACAGCGCCCCGCACGAAGGCATAGACAGGCCCAGGTCGATCGAGCGCCACCGCCAGCGCGAGCCCCAGGGCGCCGGAGAGCGCCACCACGACGGCGCTGTAGCCGAGCGTGCGGAGCAGCGTGCCGGCGAGCTCGCCGCTCCCGACGAGGACCTCGTAGTTCCGGAGCCCGACGTACCGCGGGGGCGTGAGCAGGTCCCACGTGAAGAAGCTGTTCTTGGCCGCGAGCAGGAGCGGGATCAGGAAGAACACCGCCAGGAAGGCCGCGGTGGGCAGGAGGAGCAGGTAGGGCGAGAGGGGGTGTTTGGGCTTCATCGCTCTCGCGCCGCGCGGACGGCCTCGGAGAGGGTCTCGGCGGCGTCGCGCGGGGCGAGCACCGCCTCTTCGAGCCGGGGCTGCACCGCCTCGCGCTGGACGCGGAACAGCTCCGGAGACCAGGGCCAGGGCGCGGCGTGCGCGAGCTGGTCCACGGCCACGCGGTCGTTCGGGTGCGCGGCGTAATAGCCATCCTGCCCGAGCACCTCGAGGCCGCGGCGTGAGACGGGGATGTAGCCCGTCCGCGTCGCGAACGAGTTCGCCTGCTCCGGCTGCATCATCCAGCGCAGGAACGCGAACGCCGCCTCCTGCGCCGCCGGCGCGGCGCCCCGCGGCATCACGAACATCGTCCCGCCCGTGGGCACCGAGGCGCGCACGTCGCGCGGCAGCGGGGCCGCGCCCACCTCGAACTTCCCGGCGCCCGCCTGGCTCGCGTTGTCCTCCAGGTACCGGAGGAACGCGGTCGAGGTCCAGATCATCGCGACCCGGCCTGCCAGGAAATCGGTGTTCGTCACCTGCCACGCGTTGTAATCGCGCCCGGGCGGCGGCTTCATCGTGCGGTCCTCGTGCACGAGGGTCTGCCAGAACCGGAGGGCGCGCACGCCCGCCTCCCCGCCGAGCGTGGGCGTGCCGTCCGGGGCCACGACGTCGCCGCCCGCTTGCCCGACGAGCGCCGCCCAGAACCACCAGTCGATCGGGCACTCGAAGCCCCACCGCCGCGTGCCCGCGCCGTCGCGCACGACGAGCCGCGCGGCCGTCGCTCGCAGCTCGTCCCAGGTCGTCGGCGGCGACAGCCCGAGCTCGCGAAACACATTCCGGTTGTAGTAGGCGATCGGCGTCGATCGGTTGAACGGCAGGCACACGAGCGGGCGCTCGCCGCCGCCCACGAACGTCCCCGACTGGCCGAGGGCCTCGACCACGTCGAGATCGCCGCCCGGGGCGTCGGCGAGGAACCGATCGAGCGGCTCGAGCACGCCCGCCTCGGCCAGGTAGGGCACCACCTCGCCGACCACGTGCGTCAGGGCGGGCGCCGCGCCCGCCGCGAGCGCGGTCCGCAGCTTGGCGAGCGCCTCGAAGTAGTCGCCCTGGTACACGGCGTCGATGCGGTAGCGGCCCTGCTCGCGGTGGAACTGGTCGACCAGCGACAGGAGCACCTCGCGGTTCTTGCCGCCGTAGGCGAACCACAGCGAGCCCTCCATGCGCCCGTCGACGACGCGCGCGCGCCGCGCGCAGCCGATCGATCCCGCCGCGGCCGCGGCGAGCGACGCGGCGAGCGCCCGGAGCGCGTCGCGCCGCGAGCGCACGGCGCGGCCTTCCCCGTTCATGACGCCGCCCGCGGCGGGGCGATCCGGGCGCCGGAGCCGGCGTCGAACCAGAGCACGTCGCGCGGATCGAGCCGCGCGCGCACCGCCTCGCCCGGCGCGGGCGTCGCGAAGCCGTGCGCCCGCGCGCGCAGCCGTGTCCCGCCCGCGTCGAGGTACAGGAACGTCTCGGCGCCGAGCGGCTCGGCCACGACGACGCGCGCCTCGACCTCCACCTCGCCCTGCGCCCCGGCGTCGCCGCGCGCTCCCGCATCGTCGTGCGATCCGCGCCCCGGCGCGACGCGCAGGTGCTCGGGCCGCACGCCGGCGATGGCCCGGTCGGGGAGCGCCACCCCCGGCTGGGCGGGCAGCGAGAGCGCCGCGCCCTCGTAGCGCTCGCCGGAGCGCTCGAGCGGGAGGAGGTTGATCGCCGGCGTTCCCAGGAACCCGGCCACGAAGGTGTTCGCCGGCGCCTCGTAGATGGCGCGCGGCGGGCCGACCTGCTGGAGCTCGCCGGCGCGGAGCACGGCGATGCGGTCGCCCATGGTCATGGCCTCGACCTGGTCGTGGGTCACGTAGACCGACGTCGTGCCGAGGCGGCGCACGAGCGCCGCGAGCTCGACCCGGAGCTCGGCGCGCAGCGCGGCGTCGAGGTTCGAGAGCGGCTCGTCGAAGAGGAACGCCGCGGGGGCGCGCACGATCGCGCGCCCCATGGCGACGCGCTGGCGCTCGCCCCCCGAGAGCTCGCCGGGGCGCCGGTCCAGCAAGTGGCCGATCGCGAGCAGCGCCGCCGCCTCCTCGACGCGGCGCGCCCGCTCCTCCCGCGCGACCCCGCGCATCCTGAGCGGGAAGCCCATGATGTCGCGCGCGGTCATGTGCGGGTAGAGCGCGTAGCCCTGGAAGACCATGGCCACGTCGCGGTCCTCCGGCGCGACGCGGCTGACGTCGCGCCCGCCGATCGAGACCGTGCCGCCGTCGGGGCTGTCGAGGCCCGCGATCAGCCGGAGCGCCGTCGATTTGCCGCAGCCCGAGGGGCCGACGAGGACGAGCAGCTCGCCGTCGTCGACGTCGAGATCCAGGCCGGCGAGCGCGGGGCGCTCGGCGCTCGGGAACCGGCGGGTCAGGCCTCGGAGCGAGAGGGTGGCCATGGCAAGAGCTCAGGTGGCGAGCAGGACGAGCCCGGGGATCGAGTCGGCGACCGCGAGCAGCTTGGGGCTCGGCGAGACCGCGACGGGCACCCGGGCCGCCCGGAGCAGGGCGGCGTCGTAGGCGCTGTCGCCGAAGGCCGCGAGCACCGCGAGCTCGGGGAAGATGCGCTCGAGGGCGCGGGTCTTCCCCTCGCCGTAGGTCGCGGGCGCGCCGAGCTCGGGGGCGAGCCGGCCTTCGCGGACGGCCGGGGTCATCGCGGCGATGCGCTCGGGCGCGACGCCGAGGCGCGCGACGGCGCGCTCGATCACGGCGCGCGGCGACGCCGAGACGACGTACACCGGGACGCCGCGCGAGCGCGCCCAGTCGAGGATCGGCAGCAGCGCCGGCCGGATCCGCCCGGCGTGGCCCTTCTCCTCGAGCACGCGGTCGACGAGCGCCGCGAGCTCGTCCTCGCGCCACCCCGCGAAGGCCCAGGCCATCATCGCGAACGCCCTGTCCTCCGGGTAGCGCTCGGCGTTGAACGCCGCGTAGAGCGCGCTCGCGATCTCGTGCGCGCCGCCCTCCGCGGCGACGCCGAACGCCTCGGCCTCGCGGCGCAGCGCCGCCTCCGCCTCGGGCCGCGCGAAGCGCCCCGCGAGGAACGCCTCGAAGAGGTCGACGCCGACGTCCCCCTCCCAGAGGGTGCCGTCCGCGTCGAACGCGAGCGCGGTGCGCGTGGCGTACGTGCCGTGCGCGGCCTCGATCCTCCGCAGGATGTCGGTCGTGCTCTCGCGCGGGATCGTCGCGCTGCCGTCGAGGTGTGCCGCCGTCATGGTCTCCCCGGGCCGGACACCTGGTCCGACCGAGGCCTACGCCTACTGCGGCGCCCGCGTCGCGTCACGCGTGTCAACGTCGCGTCACCCGGCAGGAACACCGATCACGTCGAGGATCCGAGAAAACCAACAGGGAGACGGGGAGGCGAGGAGGAAGAGAAAGAAAAATCTCCCCGTTCCCTCGCCCCCTGTGAAACCTCTGCTGTCTATCGATGTTCAATCTGTTCGGCGCGCCAGGGGGCGTCACCGCGCCTTCTCGAAGAGGGAGTGGTGCAGAACGCCGACCGCCGAGGCGACGTGCGCGTCCTCGATGACCATCGACAGGTTGACGCTGCCCGTGGCGTAGCTGAGCATCTCGACGTTGACGCCGGCCTGGGCCATCGCCTCGAGCACCTGCGCGGCGACGCCCTTCTGCCTGGGCATGCCCTGGCCGACGATCACGAGGGTCGTCCGGTTGGGCAGGACCTCGCAGGCGCCGAACTGCTCGAGCTCGGGGAGCGCGCGGCTGAGCTTCCCGAGATCGTCGGTGGTCATCGAGACCGAGACCTCGGACGTGGTGATCACGTCGATCACGACCTCGTGCCGGGCCAGCGCCGCGAGCACCTGCGCGAGGAAGCCGACCTCGCCGAACATCCGGGTCGAGCTGATCTTGAGCACGACCTGCCGCTCGCGGTACGCGATGCTCGTCACGGCCGGGGACGCGGCGTCGGTGTTGAAGTCGATGACCGTGCCGGGGTGATCCGGCCGGTTCGTGTTGAGCACCCGCACCGGGATGCCCTTCTCCATGGCGGGCAGCAGCGTGGAGGGGTGCAGGACGCGGGAGCCGAAGAACGCGAGCTCCGCGGCCTCTTCGAAGCGCATCGTGGGGATGTTCCGGGCCGTCTTCACGACGCTCGGGTCGGCGGTCATCACGCCGTCGGTGTCGCTCCAGATCTGCGCCTCCTCGGCGCCGAGCCCCGCCGCGACCAGCGTGGCCGTCAGGTCGCTCCCGTTGCGGCCGACGGTCGTGATCTCGCCGGCCTCGTTGCGGCCGACGAAGCCGGTGACGATCGGCACGATCCCCTCGGGGACGCGCTCGGCGAACATGGCCTTGATGCGGGCGTCGAAGCCGGGCAACGGGCGCGCGCGGCCGAAGTTCGCGTCGGTGACGAAGCCGAGGTCCCAGACGTCGTAGGCGCGGGCCGGCACGCCGCTCCTCGCGAAGAAGTCCGCGATGCACCGCACGGCCATGCGCTCTCCGAAGCTCGCGATGTAGTCGAGGCTCCTCGGGCTGAGCTCCTTGACGAGGCTGATGCCGCGCAGCAGATCGGCGATCTCCTCGTAGAAGGGCGCGAGGAGCTCGGGCGCGCAGCCGAGCGACTCGGCGACCGCGCGCTGCTTGTTCACCGGGACGGAGGGATCGAACCGCCCCGTGGCGGCGGCCTTGGCGGCGTTGATCAGCGCGTCGGTCATGCCCTTGTGAGCGGAGCTCACCACGACGGGGCGGCGGGCCAGGCGGGCTCTGACGATGTGAAGAACCTTCTCGATCTGCGCGCGGCTCTCGACCGAGCTGCCGCCGAACTTCATGACGATCATGCGCGTGCCTCCATGGGCCAGCTGGGCCCGGTGGGCGCGAGAATAGTCGCGGCCGGCGGTTAGGCGAGCCCGGCCTGACGTTGACGCGAGGTGCTAAAAGCCTGTCCCGGTAGCGCACCCAACCATGTGGACGAGGGGCCTATGCCTCGGTCGCAAGGAGCGCCCGAAAGCTCTCACGCTTCGTGAGCAGGAGCCAGCGCAGGTTCTTCATGAGCGTGCCTTGCTCCGAGAGGGCCGCGTGGCTCAGGAGGACGAGCTCGGCGACGCTGATGCCCTCCCGCACGTCCTCCGGGGAGACCTTGACCCTGCCGTCCGCTGCGGCGCGGCAGCGGGCGAAGCGCGAGATCACGACGGTGGCGAGCGATAGGTCGAGCACGGCCGCCAGGAGGTGCCTCGGCGCCGAGAAGATGTGCCGGCGCTGGAGCACGAGGCGCAGGTAGTCCTTGACGAGGGTCCCCTCGTCGCCGGCGAGGAAGCGGTCGACCGTGCTCACCCGCTGGAGCTTGAACGGCCTGGGGACGAACAGCATATCGACGGTGCCTCGCCCGAGCATCCAGGCGGCCTTGTTCCCGAAGCTGCGCAGCGCCTGGAGCTCCGTCCAGGAGGCCTTCTCGACCCGGTGGGACTCGCGGACCCGCGACGGATAGCAGAGGTTGCCGAGGAGATAGGCGAACAACACCCGCGCATAGAAAGAGGGCTTCTTGCGGGGCGCGAGCTGCTCGGGCTCCTCTTTGCCGGCCTGCCCGAGGGCGGCGTCGACCGAGGCGTCCGTCGCGCGCCCCTGGCCCTGGGGGAGCGCGCGCTCGAAGGCCGCCGTCCAGTCGTAGAGCTCCGCCAGCGTCGACGCGGGCGACGCGCCGGTCGCGAGCCGCTCTTCCCAGTGCCTCGCGGCGCGCAGATAAAGCGGCTGCGCGAGGATCACGCCGCTCAGCGTCGCCAGCGCCGTCGACATCCGCTCCGTGTCGCCTCGCTGCTGGAGCTTCGCCTTGAGCTGGCGGTCCACGGGCTTGCCGTAGTTGTCGCGGATCGACGGGCACAGCTGGGAGAGCTGCGCGACGACGACATCCTTCTCGTCTCGGACGAACCCGAACGGGAACGCCTGGCACGATTTCGGGATGTACTCGTGGCCGAACCGCTTCTGCATGCTGCAGAGCATGTCGTCGTCGAGGAAGACGCACTGGAGCTGGCGATCCCGCTCCCGCACGGGCAGCACGCCGCGCCCGATGACGAGGGCCCCCTCTTCCCCGACGCGCTCGCGCACCCAGGGCTCGGCGAGGTACCGCCTGGCTTCGTCGCCGCCGAAGCGGATGTTCCAGGGCATCCGGCAGCACCGAGCTGGGCAGTCGCGGCACTCGAACTTCTGATTCGGGGGGTGACTCGAGGGAGCGATGAGCTTCGTCGCCATGGGGCGGCGGGACGATACAACGCTACGGCGATCTGCGCTCGATCCCCGCGTGCCATGTGTCCATCGCGCCCGGCGCGGCGCAGCGAGCCAGTGGGCTCAGGCGTGGCGACGACGACCGGCGAGACGACGACCGACAAAAAGACAGCGCCGCCGGGGCCTCAGGGGGGCGAAGGCCGCGCCGGCGGCGCTGCATCCCATGAAGCACTGACCGTGCCATCCGGACGATCCCTAAGAAGCACCCCGAATTGCGGCCATGCGTCAAGGACGTCCCCTACGGGTTTCGTTTTTGAAACGCCACGGTCTCAGCATTGAACGATTGTAAGGGTTCTTTTCTTACCACCACATTTCGCCCAGGACGTAACAATTCCAGTCAATCCGGTCTATTTTTACTGTCGTGGCAGGTTTTGCTGCGTTCCGTGATACGAGCGCTGTACCTCTATTTCAGGAGAAACAACATGCGACTTGCTCTCCCCCTGTCAGCGGTCACAGCGATGTCTCTCGCATTCGCCGCGTGCGGCGACGACGAAGAGATCGAGCCGGTGGAGGTGGCGTCCGGCGAGGGCGGCCAGGGCGGTGACGGCGGTGACGACGGCGAGGGCGTCGGGCCGGAGGGGAAAGCGGACGGCGAGGCCTGCACGGTCAACGAGGACTGCCACGGCGGGCTCTGCTTGACCGAGGAGGATTTCGGCTGGGCGGGCGGCTATTGCACAAGGCTCTGCGACACGGACCTCTTGCCCTGCGGAGAGGGATCCGAGTGTCTGCCGCAGGGCAGCTTCTCTCTCTGCCTCAAGTCCTGTGAAGAGACGTCCGACTGCGGGAGGGCGGGGCATACGTGCGTCGACGTGACCGAGGACGGGTGGACGATGTGCTTTGGCGGCTGCGACGACGACGCGCAGTGCAAGAGCGCCTGCGACGAGGACACCGCGTTCTGCGTCGCGGAGGGTGAGATCTGCGACAGCGGCGAGGACGAGGACAAGGACGGCCTGCAGGACTGCGAGGAGCGGGACTGCTCGACGACGACAGCGTGCGTCGAGAGCGTCGCCGCGGCGTGCGCGGAGGCCATCGACGTCTCGGAGGGCGGGAGGTTCACCGGCACGACGGAGGCCGGCACCAACCTGTTCGCCGCGCTCTGCCCTGGTCTCACCACGTCCGTCACGGGCACGGGCATGCGAGAGCGGGTCTTCCGGTTCGTCGCGCCGGCCAAGGGCGCGGTCCAGATCGCCGCGACGGCGACGGCGACGGAGGCCGACTTCGACTGGTACATCCGGGAGAGCTGCGACGACGAGACGACGCTGCTCGGCTGCGTCCCTGCGTTCGGACCGGAAGACGCTCCCCTCGAGCTCCTCACCGAGGCCGGTCAGACCTATTTCATCTTCATCGAGGGCAAGAACGGGATGGACGCGTCGTATACGCTCGATGTGTCCTTCGCGGAGGAGATCTGCGGGGACGGAGCGCGCGTCGGCACGGAGGAGTGCGACGACGGAGACACCGTGGCTGACAACCTGTGCAGCAACGCGTGCCGGGTGAACCTGGGGCCCCTGTGCGCGGCCGCGGCGACGCTCACGGAAGCGACGACGGTGGGCGACACCTCCGAGGGCACGCAGGGCGTCACGGCGTCGTGCGGCGGCGAAGGCGGGGAGCTCGTGTACCGGTATACCCCGGAGACGAGCGGCAATCTGACGATCACCGCGACGCCGGAGGGCCACTCCGATATCGTCCTCTACGCGCGCAGCGACTGCGCAGCCCAGAGCAGCGAGATCGCCTGCGCGGATGATCTCTTCGAGTCCGACTGGCCCGAGTCGATCACGGTGGAGGCGACGGCAGGCCAGCCGATCGACATCTTCGTCGACAGCTACAACGCCGCCTCCTCGGGGCCGTTCACGCTGACCATCGCCCCGGCGGAGTGACCTGAAAACGCGGACCGGCCGTCCAGGAGGCTCCGCCTCCGGACAGCCGGGAGATCGCCGCCTGCGGTGCGCTCGCTACCGCAGCGGGAGCTCGGCGTCCTTGCCCTTCATGCTGGGCAGGTCGATCACCTGGAGATCCGCGGTCGTGACCTCGCCCGGCTTCACGTGCACGCCGGTCCCGATGCTCGTCGACTCGACGTTGATGATGTAGCCGCCCGTCGGGAGCCCGGAGGCGCGGAACGAGCCGTCCTCCGCGGTGACGGGGTAGAACATGCCGATCGCGCCGTCGTCCCCGATCTGGGTGGCCAGCATGAGGCGAGCCCCTGGGAGCGGCTTGCCGCCCACCGTGACGCGGCCGCGGATCTCCCCGGTGCCCCGAGGCGCAAAGGAGATGTCGTGCTGCGCGCTCTTCCCCTCCTCGATGCCGACCGCCGCGAGCATCACCTCCTCGCCTCGCCGCATCATGACGCGGAGCTCGCCGGGCGGGACCTGGTCGAAGTGAAAGCTGCCATCCTCGTCGCTCACCGTGTTCACGAAGCCGATCGGGCGGTGCATGAGCGTGAGCTTGGCGCCGGCGATGGGCTTGCCCTCGGCGTCTCGCGCCACGCCGGAGAGGCTGCCGCCGGGCGACATCACGAGCCTCACCGGCTTCAGGCCGTCGCAGCTCGCGACCTCGATCTCGGTCGAGCTGACGGCGTTGCTGCCGTCATAGCCGCGGACGACGATCGTGCCCTTCGGCACGTGCGGCAGGCTGAAGGAGCCGTCGTCCTCCGTCTGCGCCTGCGCGGCGGCCTCCATGGCCAGGCTGCTCAGCTCGCCGACGGCGAAGAGCGACTCGGCGTCCACGTACACCCCGGGCAGCGGAGCGCCGGACGAGTCCACCGCCTGCCCCGTCAAGGTACATCCCTTCGAGAGGGTCAGATCCATCTTCTCGACGTCTCCGGCGCGCACGTTGACGTTCGAGGAGAACGCGGGCGCGAACTCCGCCGCCGTCGCCCTGACGACGACGTCCCACGAGGGCAGCTGATCGACGCGGAACGAGCCGTCCGCGCTCTCGAACGTGCGAGAGAACAGGGGCGGCGTCGCCGGCGTCTCCGCCGTCACGGCCGAGAGGACGTCGATCGAGAAGCGGCGCACGGGCTCGCCCCGCTCGTCCAGCACGCGCCCCTCGATGACGCCGCTCTTCGGCAGCACGAGGCTCACCGCCTCGCCGGGGCGCGCCGTGGTCGACGTGGTCCCGTACCCATCGACGCTCGCGCTCAGCTGATAGGTGCCGTCCGGGAGCGTGAGCTCGAACCGCCCGGCATCGTCGCTCTTCACGGAGCCCGCGGTCGAGAGCACGTTGCCGGCGACCTCGAAGGTCATGGCGACGACGGTCGCTCCGGCGAGGGTGTTCCCGTCCGTGCCATAGACGAGGCCGCTGATGGTGGGCCGCGCCTCCTCCTTCGCCGCCGGCGCCGCGCCGCGCACGAGCGCCCTGTTGCGATAGCGGACGTGCTTCTCGGCTCCGGCGTCCGGGCCCCTCGCCCCGGCGGTCTGCTCGTCCCCGGAGCGGAAGGCGAGGAATAGGGCGACGCCGGCGAGGGCGGCCAGGAGCAATCCGGCGGCGATCCACAAGGGCCGGCGCGAGGGGTTCCGTTGCGACGAACTCGGTTGCATCATTGTTCCTCCAGACAAGTTGACCTGGCTAGAGCGCTGCGGCCGGGAGCTCGGCAGAGGCGGAGAAGAGAAAGGGGCTACCGGCGTTCCCGCCGGCGCCCCCTCCTCACTCCGCACGACGCGTTCGACGAGCGCCTCCCCGACCTGCCCGGGGCCGTTACTAAGGGCTTTCTGCAGGGAGGCTCTCGCCGATCGGTCGGACGCCGGGCGCCGTCTCAGAGCCCAGTGAAGACCGGTCTCAAAGGCACGCCGTCAGTAGCAATGCGGGGCGAACGTGACCGGCACGGGCATCGACAGCGAGGAATAGAACTGAAGCGTGGCCTTGATCGTCCCGGTGAAGTCGTCCTCCATCCCCACGAAGTTGCACAGGGGCGCCTTCTGGAGCCGTGAGGTGATGCCGGAGCTGGGCGGGAACGCCACGGTGCTGGGCGGGATCGGCACAGTGGGCAGGAGCGAGATGCTCCCGTCCGTGAAATAGAAGGAGTTCCAGTCGCAGTCGTTGTTCCCGATCGTCGTCTGCTGGCGAAGGAAGATGTTTGCGGCGACGGCGGCGCCCGGGGCCGCCACGACTCCCCACTTGCCCACGTAGCCGCACTCATCGTTGAACGGGGTGCCCGCCTGCTCGGCCAGCTGGAAGACGGTCGTACCGACGGGCACCTTCCTCAGCCCGGTCTTCATCGACACGTTGTAGAGACAGTCGTTCCGGATGGCCAAGGCGCTGCCCGAGATCGACGTGACGGTTGCGAAAGCGAGCACCCAACGAGCGATATTCTTCATGAGAAATACCTCCGAGGAATCGAATCTGTGGTGAAGTTTGATGCAGATACCTATCCAGATCGTCACCCAAGGGATGCATTCCCCCGGGGCGTGCGCCACGAGAGCGGTGCCCGACGGGAACGACGCACGTCGTCGTCGTCCCGTCACGGTCACGCTCCCGGAGGAACCCGCCCCGAGGTCATGACGCGAACAACAGGAGACTATTCTCCCCGCGGTCTCACGCAAGCACTTTTGACTGGCATCTTTTCGGTCGAAAACACGACGGAGTTAGAACCATGGATAATACCGGCACTCCTCGACTATGAACTCATGCCCTCTGCCTTGAACGCACCCCTCGGGCTCCTACATCCGGCCGAAGTATCACGCACCCGCGCCGAGAGAGGCGGTGTAGGGCGGCGCCGCGAGGCGCGGCCGAGGGCGCGAATCGCCGGGGAACGCCAGGGCGGGCGCGCGGGGGGGCGCAGGCGAGGCACAAGGCAGCTCCGCGCCGCCCCCGGCGCTCGATCTACCTACCTACCCACCGAAGACCACCGGAGACACCCCGCGAAGGCGCTTGTGGGTATGGCCCTCCGATGCGGCTCCGATGAGCACCGCGGAGCCACACCGCGCGGCGGCGCGACGGAGCGCGGCAGTCTCGCGATGATGGGATATCGAGACATCGAATCGCCGCGCGGCGGCGGGTGCGTCCCGGCCTCCCGGCGGCGCCCGGCGCCGGACGCGCGGCGTCCCGGCCGGATGGGGCTACCGGCGATCCCGGACGTCCGGCGGCGTCCGCGCTCCTCAGCGGAGCGTGACGGCCAGCCGGTAGTCGAAGAGGGCCGCGGTGCCCGAGGCGCCAGACGCGGCGCGGACGCGGAGGAAGTACCGCCCCGCCGGTAGCGCGTGAGCCCCGGGGTGGCGCGGGGCGTCCCCGGTGCCGTCGAGGATCGAGCAGTTGCCCCGGCCGCTGTCGTCGTCGTCCGCGATGAGCGAGCCCCCGGCGTCGAGCAGCGACAGGCGGCTGTCGATCTCGAGCGACTCGCACGTCTCCTCGCCGCCCTCGATGATCTCCGCGCGGATCGACCGGCCCTCCGGGACATCCACGGCGTAGAAGTCGAAATCGTCGGTCGTCCGCGCGCCGGCGATGAACACATCGGAGCCGACGGACCCGCTCGCGGTGGCAACGGTGCCATTCGGCTCCTCCTCGGCGCCCGCGGGGGCGAGGATCTTGGCCTGGAGGAGGTAGAGCGGAAACTCCGCGCCGTCCTCGCGCGCCGCGACCTCGACGTCGTGGTCGCCGGAGGGCAACGCCACGACGAGCGCGGAGCATCCGCCGATGCCGCCCGCGTAGGCTGCGTCGGAGAGCCCCTCGTCCGTCGCGACCGTCCCGCCCGCCGCGTCGAGCACGCGGAGCGTCGTGAGGAGGCCTCCCTCGCAGCCGGCCGCGGTGCCGTCGAAGACCTCGAGACGCACGACCGAGGCGACAGGCAAGCTCAGGCGGAACACGTCCCTGTCGCCGCCCGCGGCGAGGCTCGCCGCGAGGAGCGCGTCGCCCGAGATCACGAGATCGTTCGCCCCGGCCTGCGCGGGGGTGTCGTTCGGCTCGATCTCGGCGGCCACCGCCTCGAGCTGGCAGGCGGCGCTGCACCCGTCGCCGCCCGCGGCATTGCCGTCGTCGCACCCCTCGGGCGCGTCGAGGAGGCCGTCGCCGCAGACCGGGAGCCTCTCGCAGCGGGCGCTGCACCCCGCGCCGCCGTCGCACTCCTCGGCGCCCTCCCTCACGCCGTCGCCGCACGAGGCGTCCAGCGAGACCCGCAGCGTGTAGCGGGCCCCCGGCTGCTCCGGGAAGCCGCTGACACGGACATGGTATGTCCCGGGCTCCAGGTGGCGCGCCGCGGCCCCGCCCGGGCTCCGCGAATCGAGGAGCGAGCAGGCGCCGATCCCGCCGTCGTCGTCCGAGGCGAGCACCGTCGCCCCGTCCGACGAGAGGAGGGAGAGGACCGTGTCGACGCCCTCGGCGCACCGCCCGGGGCCGCTCGAGTCGAAGGTCTCGAGCCGGAGATCGGATACGGTCGTGAGCCGCAGAGCGAAGAGATCGACATCGCTGTCCGGATCGATCGCGCCGGACACGAGCGCTCCCGGCGCGACAGCGCCGTTCGCCTCGGCCTCGGCAGGGGTCGAGTTGGGCTCGATCTCGGCGATCGCCCCCTCGATCCGACAGGCCGCGTCGCAGCCATCCCCGCCTGCGGTGTTGCCGTCATCGCAGACCTCGGGCTCGTCGACGAAGCCGTCGCCGCACACAGGGATGCGCTGGCACGTCGCCCCGCACGCCGCGCCGCCGTCGCACTCCTCCAGGCCCTCGACCACGCCGTCGCCGCAGACGGCCGTCGTCCGCGCGCGCAGGGTATATCCAGCGATGGAGTCTCCTCGAGCGTCCTGGACGCGCACGTAATAGCGGACGTGATCGACGCCCGGCGCGGTGACGGAGGCGCGGATACGGGAGCACCTGGCCTCGCCGCCGTCGTTGTCCTCGGCGATCACGGCGCCGTCGGGCCCGAGGAGCTGCAGCGCGGTGTCGATGCCGCGGCAAGAGGTCGGGCCGGTCGCGTCGAAGGTCTCCACTTCCAGCTCGGCCAGGCCGGGGACGTCGACGGCGAAGAAGTCGACCTCTCCCGGCGGAGAGATCGACGCGGCGAACAGCGCACCCGCCGCGGTCGCCTGCCCCACGGTGGCCTGGCCTCGCGCGTCGTTCGGCTCGATCTCCGGGAGGGTCCCCTCGAGCTGGCACGCGGCGCTGCAGCCATCTCCGCCCTCGGTCCCGCCGTCGTCGCACGTCTCGGCGCCGTCGATGGCACCGTCTCCGCACAGCGCGATCCGCGCGCACTCCGAGGAGCACCGCTCCCCGCCGTCGCACGCCTCGCCTTCCTCGATCACGCCATTGCCGCAAAGCGAGGTGAAGGCGATGAGGAGGTCGTACCCGGGGATGGAGGCGTCGTTGTCGAACTCCTCGACGGTCACATAATACGTGCCCGGCTGGAGGCGGGTCGCCCTGTCGTCGACGCTCGAGTCGATGAGCGAGCAAGCATCGGGGCCGCTGTCGTCGTCGCTCGCCAGCACCGTGGCGCCGTCGGTGTCGAGCAGTTGGAGGAAGGTGTCGACTCCCTGGACGCACTCGTTCAATCGTCCGGGGCTGAACGTGGCGAGCTGGACGTCCGCGAGGTTCGGCACCTCGAAGGCGAAGACGTCGATATCGCCGACGGGCTCGATCGCCGCCGAGACGAGCACGTTCGGCCGGAGCACGGCGCTCCCGTCCGCCTCCGCCGCGGTGTCGTTGGGCTCGACCTCGGGAGAGCGGAGCTCCAGCTCGCACGCGGCGCTGCAACCGTCACCGCCCGTCGTGTTGCCGTCGTCGCAGAGCTCCGGATCCTCCAGCACGCCGTCGCCGCACACCGAGGTATCCAGGGTGAGCGAGAGCGTGTAGTCGAACGTCGCGGGCTCCGCTTCAGGGGAGATCTGCACGCGGACGAAATACTCGCCGGGGCTCAGCTTGCGCAGCGCCAGGAAAGAACAGTAATCGTCGTCGGCGACATCGTCGTTGTCCTCGATGCTCGCCAGGCTCGCGTCGAAGATCGTCACATGGGTATCGACGCCGAGGGAGCTGCACGTCGTGCCCAGCGGGCCATCGAGCGTCTCTGCCTTGATGCGCCCGACCGACCCTTCGGGGACGATCACCGAGAACACGTCCACGTCGGATCCGGGATCGATGAACGCGCGGATTCGACCGCCGGGCGCGATGGCGAAGGCGTCGTTGGCCGAGGTGAATTCGTCGTTCGGCTCGACCTCACAGCCGGACTCGATCTGACACGCGCGCGAACAGCAATCGCCGTCCTTGTCGCCGCCGTCGTCGCAGGTCTCCGAGCCGCCCAGCGCGCCGTCGCCGCACCCGCTCGTACAACGGCTCGGCGCGCCGGCGCACGCGAACCCAGGCTCGATCGCGCAACCCGGATCGCACCCGTCGCCAGCGGTCCGATTCCCATCGTCGCACATCTCGGCAGGAGCGCTGACCGCTCCATCGCCGCACACCGCGCCTGGCGCGCCGCCGTGTCCGCCGCTGCCGCCTTCTCCGCCGTTGCCGCCCTCTCCGCCTCTACCTCCCTCTCCTCCATTGCCGCCCTGTCCGCCGCTGCCGCCCTGTCCTCGACTACCACCCTCTCCGCCGCTGCCGCCGACCGCGGGCGCATCGATCTTGCTGCGGTCCGGTGCGACGAGCAGCTCGCACCCGGTCAGGGCAATCGGCGCCAGACCGAGGAACAATGGGAGAGCCGTCCTGGGAAAGGAGATCATGGTTTCTGAGGCCTCTGCTCGGCAGCGTCGCGGGAATCACGGTGATCGCGGCATTCATGGCGATCACCCCAGGCGCGCCGCAGGCTGGCCACGACGGCGGGGGCGGCAGCAGACCGATGCTCCGCGGCTGCGTCAAGAGATGACGAGCGCGCCGCGCTCTCAGTACGTCACGACGATCGCCTTGCGGAGGTATTCGTCGCTCTCCAGCTGGGAGAGCATGAAATACGCCAGGTCCTCGCGCGAGATCGTGGGACCGCCGAAGAGGTAGCCCTCCGGCGGCGAGGGGTCGACTTCGGCTCGGCACTCCTTGGTGAGCCGCCCATCGGTGAGCTTGGGGACACGCACGACGGTCCAGGCCACATCGCTCCGGCGGAGGGCCTCTTCCATGCGCAGCATGTCGGAATACCTGTTGCGGAGCATCGGTTTGACGAGGAGCCGGAACCAGAGCGCAGGCTGCTGCTCCTCGCCGACGCCCGCGGCGGTGACGGCGATCAGGCGGCGGACGCCATGCTCCTTCATCGCGCGCAGGACGTGGACGATGCCGTCGGAGTAGACGCGCGTCGGACCCAGGCCACGCGACCCCAGGGCCGAGAGGACGGCGTCGTGGCCGGACACGGCGCGCGACACCTGCTCGGCATCCATGATGTCGCCGCGGAGCGCGCGCAGCCGCTCATGGTGCGGGACAGGGATGGTGGCGGGCGTGCGCGCGAATGCCGAGACCTCGTGTCCGGCTTCCAGCGCCTGACGGATCAACGCGGCGCCCGTGCCGCCGGTCGCCCCCAAGATCAGCAGCCTGCTCATGGGCCGCCAGCCTACCCGGTCCGCCGCAGCGGGTACAGTTTGCGCGCGAACGCCTCATCCATCGATGATCCGCTGGAGATCCGGGCGAGCGTGGCCCCGCCCGTCAGGCGCCGAGCCGCAGCCACGCGGCCACGCCGTGGTGATCCGAGCCGGAGAACGGCGCCCGCTCGCAGCGCGTGATCGCCCACCCCTCCCCCGGTTGAACGAAGACATAATCGATGCGGCGCAGCGGCAGGCCCGCGGGCCAGGTGCCGCCCGCCTTGCCGGGGTGCGCCTGCGTCCAGGCGTCGAGCCAGGAGCCGTTTCCGGCGCTCGCCTGGAGATAACAGACCGCCTCCTCGCTGGGGAGCGCGTTGAAGTCGCCCATCAGCACGGCGCCGTGGCTCCCTGACTTCTGGCGCTCGCGCGCGGCGAAGCTCACGAGCTCGCGCACGGTGCGCGCCCGCGCGCGCTTCGACAGCGAGAGGTGCGTGACGAGCACGTCGACAACCGCGCCGGCGTGACGGATCGCGGCGCGCAAGACGACGCGCTGGCTGTCGCGCTCGAACGGATCGTCGCGATCGAGCGTGAGCGCCTCCACGGAGTGGTCGAGCACCTCGACGTCCTCCCGGCAGAGCAGCGCGACCCCCTCGCACTCGCCGCTCGCGGCGACCCTGCCCGGCGCGAACCAGGCCCTGTATCCGCCGGCGAGCCGCGAGAGCTCCCCGGCCTGGCCGAGGTCGCCGCTCGCCGCCTGCGCGTGCACCTCCTGGAGCCCGATGAGGCCGGGGCGCAGATCGCCGATGAGCCTGGCAAGCATCGTCCGGCGCCGCTCCCAGAGGGCGACTCCCCCCCAGATGTTCTGCGTCAGGACGACGAGATCGCGATCGTGGCTCAAATGCCTCCTCCTCGGGCGTCGGTCCGGGGATGTCTCTTAACCAGCTTGTCCAGGAGGCTCAAGGTCCCGCGAGCGAGCCAGTCAGCGGCCCGCCGGGGAGCGGGGAGATCGATCCGGGCGTGTCGGCGCCGCGCGGCGGCGCTTTGGGCGTGTCGGCGCCGCGCACGGCGCCGCGCGCGGCGGCGCCTTTGGGCGTGTCGGCGCCGCGCGCGGCGGCGCCTTTGGGCGGGGAGCGCTCAGTTGAGCGAGAGCGGGCCCGCGCCGGGCTGGGCGCCGCCCTTCATCTCGTGCGAGTTGGGATCGTACTTCGAGGTGCACTTGGCCATCACGAGGCTCGCCTCGAAGTCGCCGCCCTGCGAGAGCGCGCCCTCGACGGTCACCTGGACGCCGCCGCTCGGGACGTCGCGGAAGGTGTCGGGGATGACGCACTGGGCGTAGCGCACGGGCAGCGCCGCCTGCGTGCCGTGGATCTGGAAGCGGTACTCGCAGGGCGAATCGCGCTTGACCAGCGTGCCGGGCACGAGCTCGCCCTCGACCCGGACCTTGCGGCCGGCGAGCTTGTCCTTCGACGCGAGCAGCTGGTCGACCGGCGTCGCGTAGACGGCCGCTTCCTTGAAGCCGACGAGGAACAGGGCGACGAGCGCGCCCACCATGACGAGCAGCGTCGCCAGCAGGCCGAGGCTGCGCGAGGGGCGCGCCTTCGGCGCCGGGCTGGCCGCGGCCGGCTTCACCACCGCGGGCGTATCCTGCTGCTCTGCGAGAGACAGCGCCTGGGCCAACTCGTCGTCCAGCTTCTTGCTCATCGTGGGTCCTTCCCGCACAGGCTAGCCCGCGCCCCACGGCCGGTCGAGCACCACCTGCATGGCCTCGGGTCCGGCCGGCGGCATCCTCCGGCTGCGGCGGACAGCCCGACCGGAGTTCTCCCTCGCGAGCGGACCCGACGAACCCGTGCGCCCGCTCGCGGAGGGTCGAAGCGCCGGCGGTGCCGTCGGACGCGATGGCCAGCGGAGGCCGCCCAATGCTGGCCTCGCCCGTACGGAGCGGCGTCGTCGTGCACGCCGACGAACAGGCGCCCCCCGTCGCCGTGCGCACACCTCTCAGCGAACCGGACGCGTGCGGTTCATCTCTGCCTCTTCAGGCGTGCCCGACGGCCGACGGCGCTAGCACCAAACGCTCCCGCATCCTTCCCACTGCCAGAACTGCCTTCCGCCACTTCTGGCAGCCCCCCGCGGTCGTGGTGCCCCGATATCGGGATGGACCGAGCGGAACGGCGGAGGTCAGGGGGGGCCCGAGCGAGAGAAGAAATACGCCGCACCATCGAACGAATCGTGGCCAAACGCTCCGACGAGCGTCGTGACCCCGCCGACCGCGACCGCAGCTCCGAACAGGTCGCCTGCCTCGCCGCCGCTCGCGGTCAGCTCTTGCCGCTGAGTCCACGTCCCGCCTGCATGACTGAAGACGTAGGCCGCGCCATTGCCCGACAGGGCGTTGAGCGCCCCCACGACTGCCGTGTTCCCGCTGACTGAGACTGCAGCGCCGAACAGGTCGCCGCCCTCGCCGTCGCTCGCGGTCAGCTGTTGCTGCTGGGTCCACATCCCGCCGGCGCGACCGAAGACATAGGCCGCGCCCTGACGCCCCGAGAAGCCGGTCTCCCCCACGAGCACCGTGTCCCCCTGCACTGCGACCTCTGCGCCGAAGTTGTAGAAGGGCTGCCCGTTGATGTTTGTCAACCGTTGTTGCGGAGTCCAGAGCCCACCGGAGGAACGACCGAAAATATAGGCCGCGCCCTGGAACAGGGAGAACGTCGGGAACTCGGTGGTCGGATAGCCCGGAGAGCCGATGACCACCGTGTCCCCCTGCGCCGCGATCGCATTGCCGAAGTCGTCGATACCGGTGCTGTCCGGCGCGGTCAGCGTTTGCTGCAAGGTCCACGTCGCCCCCGTCCGGGCGAAGACATGGACCGAGCTCGGCCCGAGGTTGAGATCACCCACGAACAATGTATTCCCGGTGACCGCGAGCGACCAGCCGAACCGCGCGCTCGTAGGGCCACCGTTCGGCGTCAGTGTCTGCTGCAGGGTCCACCTCCCGCCCTGCCGGGAGAAGACATAGACCGCGCCGCGGTCCGCAGCGAAGATGGCCCCCACGGCCACCGTGTCCCCGCCGAGCGCGACCGAAAAGCCGAACTCGGAGTCCGCTTCGTCAGGCGCGGTCAGCACCTGCTGCAGCTTCCAAAACGAGCCCCTGTGGGCGAAGATGTAGACGTTGCCTCCTCCCTGCACGAGCGCCGTGTTTCCGTCCATCGCGACCGCCCGCCCGAACTCGCCGGTTCCGAGCAGCTCCTGCTCTTGCGTCCAGAGCAGGGGATCCACCTCGATCGGGTACACCGCGCCGGCATCGTCGATCTCGATCGACAGGCTCTCCGGTGCTCCTCCGAGCCTGGCGGCGAGTTTTTGCCCCGTCGCGTCGACCACGTAGAGGTCCGAATAGCGCAGCACCTCGGCGCCGCGGGCGTCACGCAGCGCTGCCGTGTCGCCTCGCGCAGAAACCTCGGCGCGCAGATCGGCGCCGTGCCCCAGCTCGATCACCACGCTCCCCCCGCCGCTCTGGCACGGCGACGCTTCCAGCGTGAAGCCCTGCTCCAGCCCGAGCGGGCCGTTGAGGTACCACGCATGGAGACCCGGGTGCGCATAGTCCACCCGGTTGCCCTGAGCCTCGGGCGGGACATGCGGCACCTCCGCGAGGCTCCCCTTGCACCCCCAGCGAGATGGCGCGAGTTGGAAGGTCCAGCTCCCTATTTCGGGCATGACCGCGACCCCCCGCGGGGTGAAGTCGGCGCGGAACCCCTGGTCCGTGGTGGTCGCGCGAATCGCGCCGCCCGTCTGCGCGACGCGGTAATCCGCCGAGGCGTTCGTCTGGACGGCCGCGATGTAGGCCGAGCGTAGCGCCGCGGGCGCGGCGGCCTCTGCGGCGCGCGGAGACGGATCCGACGCGGGCGCGCGCTCGGGATGGAGCTGATTCGATGGTTCGCTCGAGCCGCAGGCGGCCACCCCGGCCACGATGACGAAGAGCCACGGTACCCATGCTCGTGCTTTCATGATACCTCCACTTTCGACGCCACGCCTGCCAGCGCCAGCGGGCGACGGGCCATCAACAGGAACTCGGCGAGCCGACGACGACAGAGAGGCGCCCCGTCGGCGCCTCCGCGACGGGCCTCGTTGCCCGTCGAGTCACGGTCCGGACGCACCTCGAAGATCCGCTCCCGCGCTCGCTCATGTGCACGGCACGAATCGCCCCATCGTGTACCCCCCGCTCGGGGATCGTGGATCGAGATTGATTCGGACAAGAGCAGAGGAAAGGGGCGCGTCCTCACGCCGGCACCTTGTCACGAGACGACGCGGCGGCCAGTCCATTTTCCTCCCCTCTGCCTGGTTCTCGGGCTTTGCCCCAAGCGGACAGCGGGTTCCACGCCCCAGACGCTCGCCAGGCGGGAGTCCTGGGTGAACGCTCCGAAGGGCTTCGGGGCGTTTGATGCTAGCCGTCGAGCAGCGACGGACCACGAGCGCCCCATCCCCGCGCAGCTCACCGGCCCCTCTCGGCTGCTCAACGGCGCGATCTCGGCGCGCCGACGAGGCTGACCAGCGCACCGACGCCCCCGAGCGGGACCGCGAAGAGCCCCGCCGCCCCGCAGTTCATCAACCGTGCAACGGTTTCCGCCAGGAGCCGGGCCCTGGTCGCAGGATCCACGCTGTTCGACGCGATGGCCGACGCGAACACGGCGGGCAATACGCCGCACCCGATGCCTCCCGTTACGGCGATGAGGCCGAGCGTCCTCCCGCGACCCCACCGGCGCTGCAGCAGGGCACGAAGGCCAAGCACAGCTACGCCAAGCGTGGCCAGCCCGAGTAGGAGCATCAACACCTCCAGCGCCTGCGTCATTGTAGCTTCCTACTCCGCTGGATAGCGCTCATTGCGGTATCAGAGCTCCTCCTGGCGCTGGCGGCGCGGCGCCGCGGCTCGGTGCCTGGGCCCTCATGGGCTGTTCACGGCCGCCTCGATGGCGGGGAGAAACACGGCGTGAGGGAACGCCGCGCGGAACCGCTCGGCTCGCGCGCGGGCGTCGGCGCGCCGCCCGGCCTGGACGAGGGCTTGGATGGCCAGCGCCTCGCGCAGCTGGGCTCTCGGGCTGCGCGGGTAATTCCGCTCGTGCAAAGCCAGCACCTCGAGCGCCTCTGTCGCCTTCCCTTCGCTGAGCGCAACGCCGGCGCTGCTGAGCAACGCGCTCTCCTCGGTCGTGTCGCTCGGGTCGTGCCCGCTGGGCGGAGCCGCCTTGCGGGAGGGGGCGCGTGACGGCGCCGCGGCCGGCATCTCCACGGCAGCCGACGGCGCAGCGTTCACGACGGTGTCGGCCACGGCGAGCCCGCCCGCGGCGCGCCCGTCGCGCCCGGCCTCGGTGCGCCCGTCTCGCCCCGCCTCGGCGCGCTCGGCTCGTTCGGGGGCGGCGCCTTCGACCTCGGCGTGGACGGGCATCACCGGCGCCGCAGCAGGCGGCGGGAGCCCGGCGTACACCACGCCGGCGCCCACCCCCGCTCCCCCGAGAAACAGCGCGGCGCCCGCCTTGATGAGCCTGGATCGCGCGATCGTGATGACCGGCGGCGTGCGCTTCTCCCCGGCGGCGCCGGCGGCCTCCACCGCGTTCGCGGGATGGCGCCGGTGGGGCGGGGAGGCGCCTGCATGGGGCCGTGCTGCAGGGCTGTCGTAGAGGCCGTCCGTGCCGCGGGCCAGCCCTCCGGTCGAGGCGAGCGACCGCTGGAGCCGCGCCCACAGCGACCCGGTGAGCTCCTGCGAAAGGCCGAGCCGGACCCTGCCTGCGTCAAGCAGCATGGGCCTGTCGGCCAGGGCGAACGGCGCCAGGGCGAAGCGCAGGCCACGAAGGCCGAGCGCGTCCGGGTCCCGCGCGGAGAGGCGTTTGACCGCGGCCGTGAACTCGCTGCGGGCGCGTCTCAGCCGATCCCATGCGGTGTTCACGGGGATCTGGAGGGCCTGCGCGATGTCGCGCATGTCGCTTCCCTCGAGGTCGTAGAGCACGAACACCGCTCGTCGTTCCCTCTCCATGCGCTGGATGAGCTCGCGGACGATGCGCTGGGTCTCGGCCTGTGCGACCCGGCGCTCGGCGTCGAGCCCGGGGTCCGCGAGCTCGATGGGCTCGGAATCGTCGAGCGCAAGCAGCTCCCGCTGGTTCCGGGCGAGCGCCCGGTGGCGAAGGGCGATATTGGCGCTGATCCCCGCGATCCACGGTTTGAGCGACAGGCGAGGATCGTGGTCCTCGAGGCGCCGGTGAACGACGAGAAACACCTCGTGAGCGACATCGTGAAGATCTCGAGACGCAACGCCGAGCCGCCAGAGCACCACGAGGACGTAGGGGAGCAAGGTCTGATAGACCTCCTCGAACGAGGGCCGCAGGGGCGGGCCGATGGCGGGCGCAGGATCCCGAGTGGGTGCGGCGGCGGGCTCTGGGTCGGGCGCAGGCGTCATCTCCGGGGCGGGAGCGGGCGCCGCCTCCGGGGCAGGTGCAGACGCCGGCGCCGGGTCGGGCGCAGGAGGGGGCGCTAGAGGACCGATCAGTTTGATTTTGTGGTAATCCCGAGCGCTTCGATGGAAGGCTCGACGGTTTCGGCGGGCCATGATCTCGTCCGCGCCTGGAGGTGCACGGATGGAACGATGGTTGCCGCCGGTGGAGCTGTCGCGGCAGGAACAGGCGCTCATGAAACGGTTGACCCGGGTGCGAGCCCTGTTCGGCTTTCTCAGGCTGCACCGGCACGAGCTATTCGACGAGACGTTCCAGGAGCAGTTGGAGAGCATGTACCGGACCACGGGAGCAGGTGAGCCGCCGCATCCGCCGGCGCTGATGTGCATGGTCACGCTGCTCCAAGGCTACGTCGGCGCATCGGATGCCGAGGCGGTGGAGCTGTCGATCGTCGACCTTCGCTGGCAGATGGTGCTCGGCTGCCTGGGGGCGGCCACGCCCGCGTTCGCGCAGGGCGCGCTGCAGGCGTTCCGAGAGCGGATGGTCGAGCATGAGATGGACCGGGTGCTGCTGGAGCGGACCGTGGCGCTCGTTCGGTCGGGCGCGATGACGGCGAGCGAGAAGCGGGCGGTGTCCAAAGCGCTGCGCGTGGCCATCGATAGCCGCCCTTTAGCGGGAGCCGGGCGGGTTGAGGACACGATCAACCTGCTCGGCCATGCAGCACGCAGCATCGTCCGCGTCGTGTCGAAGATCACGGAGCGCCCGCCCGAGGAGATCTGTCGCAAGGCGGGCATCCCGCTGCTTCTGGCTCCCAGCATCAAGGCCGGGCTCGATCTCGATTGGAGCGACCCGAGACAGAAGGCGGCGGCGATTCAGATCCTGGAGCGGCAGGTCTCGTCCCTGCAGCAGTGGGTGGACCGCCATCTGGACGACGTTGTCGAGCAGCCGCTCCGCTTCTATCTGGATGCGGTCACACAGGTTCGGGACCAAGACCTGGAAACGGCTGAGGATGGGACCGTTCGCATCCGTCAAGGTGTTGCAGCTGACCGCCGTGTCTCCATTGAGGACGCCGAGATGCGCCACGGAAGAAAGAGCCGCTCGAAGAGGTTCGATGGCTACAAGGAACATATCGCACGCGACCTGGACCTTCCCGTCATCGTCGCCTGTGCGGTCACGCCAGCGAATCGCCCCGAAGAAGAGGGGGCCGCACCGATCGCCAAGGACATCCAACGTCAGCGGCTGCGCCTCGGCGAGCTCCATATCGATCGCGCCTATGTGAACAGTCCCGTCGTTGACGACGTGATCCGCGACGGTGGCCAGGTGTTCTCGAAGCCTTGGGGACAGCGTGCTCGCAGACCCAACCTGTTCAGCAAGCGCGACTTCAAGATCGACCTGCGCACCAAGACGATCACCTGTCCGGCGGGACAGGTCGAGGTATTCGAGCCGGGCGACACGGTCGAGTTTGATCCTGAGGAGTGCGGCGCGTGCCCCCTCCGAGCTAGGTGCACCCAAGCCGCCTCGGGACGGGGGCGGACCGTGTCCATCGCGGAGGACGAGGCTCTGCAGCGCAAATTCCGGAAGCTGCAGCAGACGGGGGCAGGTCGCGCCGTGCTCCGCCAGCGGGTGGCTGTGGAGCATGCGCTCGCCCACATCGCGGCACGGAAGGGCCACACTGCACGCTACATCGGCGCCAGGAGAAATCTGTTCGACCTCCGGCGCGCAGCAGCGATCCAGAATCTCGAGGCGGCCCAACGCCTGATGCAGCAGGCAGCGTAACCTGCCGTAATTTAATCGTTTTCAATGTGTTCGCCGCTCTAGACGTGCTCGGGGTTCTTTCATGGATAGGTAATCCGGCGAGGCCGCCCGGATCGTTGCAAAATCGTACACGGGCTCGACGCGACCGGCCGAGCGGGCACCGAACGGAGGCACCATCGGCGACGGCGTCACCGGACGGCGCCGTCACCGGTCGGCAGCCTCGGTGAGGCGAGTCTCTCGGCCAGCGCCCTCCTGGCGCGACGCAGCCTGCTGGCAGCGGAATTGGGGTTCATGCCGCACGCTCGTGCCCAGGCGACGAGGCTCAGAGCCCCGGCCGCCGCGAGGAGGACCTCGCGATGGCCCGCGGGGAGCGCGGCGACCTCGCGGAGCGCGGCGCGGGCGAGGAGTTCTCCCTCGATCTCGACAGGCGACTGGTCGGCGGGCGAGAAGGGCGCGCTGCACAGGATCTCGCAGCGTACATAGGCACTCTCCCGGTAATGGGACACCTGGCGCCAGGCAACGCCGTGCAGCCATGCGCGCAGCGCCGCGCGCGGGCGCCGCCGTGGGTCCGGGCGGTACCTGCGCGCGCGGATGGCTTCCCAGGCGCCGACGAGCACCGTCTGGAGGAGATCCTCTCGGTCGCGGGCGGAAACGTGGAGGGCGCGGAGCAGGATGGCGACGAACGGCCGCTCGGCCCAGAGGGCCTCATTCGAGGGCGAGACCACTTGGTGGAGCGCGTCTCTCGGCGCGCTGCGTGCGCGGCGGCGCATCCGGGATCCCGGCGCATCGGAGGACAGGCGGCAGCCCTCCCGCTGGGGAGGGGTAGGCAATGGGGTCTTCATCGGAGCGCTATCCGGGACCGCCCCGCTTCTCGCTGCACAATCGACGAGCACGTGCACGCAGGGGGCGCTAGAGCTGTCGTTCCGGCGGCAGGCGGGGGACGGGCGCACAACGGGGACAGCTCGGGCCCTCATGGGAGCCGACGCGAGCTGTCGCCTGACGAAAGATGAGAAAAATATCTCTCTCTTGGTAATGCGATCGAACCGGAGGTGCTCTGCCCCGGAGTTGGTCTGGCGGCGCCCTGGGGGTCCCTGGTAACGTGGCGGCACCTGGCGCAGCTCTGCAGATCATGAGGGGAGGTGACGGCGAGGCGGGCGCGACGTTGGTAGCACAAGGTGCCACTACTGCTGGTTCTCCTCGTCCTCCAACCCCAGAATGGACGCTAGATGCCCCTACCGCATGGCACCGTCCCGCTCGACGGACGTGGGCCCGCTGCTTGCGTCGGTCGCCGGTACCATGCGAATGGCTCCAACGGTCGCCGCCCTCGTCTCTCTCCAGGGAGTCGCTCTATGTGTTGCATCTTGTGTCATGCACCCATCGGAGACTTACTCTGAGACGGAGATCGATATACCAACAAGCGCTCCAGAGGCCGGCGGCATGACACTTGATGACGAAGCGGAGGACGACCCCACCACCGAAACGGAGGCGATCGGCACGGCCAAGATCATCCGCTGTAAGAGACATGAGCACGGCGCCGAATGCATGGCGCGGTGCGCCGACGCAGGAATATCTTGCCCAGCCGGACGAAAACACCCGTGGAAAGACAACGTCAAGACTGGACTGCTGTGGCAATGCAGATACCTCGGCCTGGCCAGCAGCTGCTGGTACTATTACGAAAACGGAGATATATGTGTATTCCTCGGCATGGTTCCCCTTAGGTGCGTCTACGAGGGTGGAACTCCTGATTGAGAGCGCGCGCGTAGAACGCGGCTTCCCGCGCCACGCTCTTCCAGTCCCGTCCGCACAGAGACTCCATGCACCGAAGGGCAAGCGGACACAGCTCGGGCGACCGCTCACCGCCCGAGAGCGCAGCGGAACCCAGTCCGCGCAGTCGCCGCATCCGCTCGACGTCTTCCAGGGTGATGGCTGTAGGTCCGTGCAGGCGACCGCGAATCTGCTCCATCATCGCCCCCTCGACGGCGATCAGGGTGTTGTCCCATGCCGCGGGATCCACCTGGAAATCGGCATCGCCGCGCTCGATTGCTTCCGCGAGGATGCGGATGTAACCGACGGCGTAAAAAACGGCCATCGACGCCCATTCGAGCAGATCCTCCTCTTCTTCCGGGATGAGTTGGTCCGGGTCAGGCATACCCGGAGTCTAGTTCAGTCTCACGATGCGGAAAGGTGCGGCGGCGTCGCCTCGTCCGAAAGCGGTCTGGAGCGCGATAAGAGAAAGTTACCGAGCGCCAGACCGCGGCTGGCTCCCCTCGTCTGTTGGTGGGGGAGCGCGGCCAGGCGGGCTCCTGGCCCCGCACCTCGCTCGATCCGCTCGCCCCTCGTGCGGGACAGACACCCTGGCATGAGCTCGGAGGACAGGCGACGGCCCTCCCGCCGGGGAGGGATTGGCAACGCGGTCTTCATCGGAGCGGTTTCCGGGACTGCGCCGCTTCTCGTTGCACAATCGACGGGCCCGCGTAACCGTGGGGCGCCAGAGCGCTCATTCTGGCGGCAGGCGCAGGACGGCCGCTCGACGACGGGGAAAGGTCGAGCCCTCATGGAGGGCAACGCGGGCTGTCGCCTTGCGAAAGATGAGAAAAGTACCTCGCTCTTCGTAATGTGATCGAACGGGGGTGGTCTGCCCCAGGATGGATCTGGCGGCGCCCAGGGGTCCCCTGGTAACGTGGTCGCGCTTACCGCGGCGCGTCCTCGACGACGCCGCAGATCAAGAGGAGAGGCGATGGCGGCGCGGGCGCGACGTTGGCAGCGTGAGATCGTGGCGGTTTGCTGTGCGAGCACGCTCGGGCTCGGGGTCGCATCCGGTGGATGCGGGAACCCGACCACGTACCT
This sequence comes from Sorangium sp. So ce124, assembly GCF_051525235.1. NCBI lineage: Bacteria > Pseudomonadati > Myxococcota > Polyangiales > Polyangiaceae > Sorangium > Sorangium sp. So ce124. The sequence goes on along the minus strand of NZ_CP150312.1, from coordinate 13,782,508 downwards.
GTGCCCGTGGGATGAGAACCAAGGACCCAAGGGAACGCCTTGTGAGGTGCTCGAGCCCCCGGATGCCGGCGGAGCTGGCGGGTGCGGCGGTGCCGGCGATGGCGGCGATGACTGCGCGGCCGAGGACGACACGGACGTCGCCATCGCGTCCGATTTCGGCGATCTGATCCCGGCGGCAGAGGTCTGCGCAGGGCAGTGCGTACCGAAGGAGCCCCTCGGGTGGTCCCAGCCCGCACTGCTCTGGATCGGCTCCCCCGATGGCGTGCCGAGCTGCCCTGCGACCGCGCCGATCATCGGCTACGAGGGCTACGCGGATTTCGCGGCTCCAGCCCCGCACCAGTGCCCCGCCTGCACGTGCGACCCGCCCGAGGCGACGTGCGAGGTGCCGACGGAATGGCGGGCCTACGCCAGCTTCCCGTGTGGCGGCCCCGAGGCTCCCGCAACCTCGTTCGCTGCCCCGGATGGGTGGGACGGGGCCTGCACCTCGGTGAATTCCGTCGAGGCAGGGCGGACCTGCGATGGCGTCCCGTGCGTGCAGTCGCTCGCGATCCAGGCGCCTCGCGTCGTCTCCGCAGGTTGCGCACCGAGGATCGCGGAGGCACCGGAGAACCCCGACGAGCCCGCAACGGCGGGGAGCTTCGCGATCGTCGCCCGGGCGTGTACCGGAAACGCGTCCCCCCCATGCGCGGATCCAGGCATGACCTGCACGCCGGCACCACCGATCGGCGACGCCGCGCCACCGGAGGGGTTTCTCACGTGCATCCACCACGAAGGAGAGCAGGACTGCCCCGCCACGTACCCGGACCGGCACGTCTTCTACGCCGGTGTGGAGGACACGCGCGGCTGCGCTCCGTGCGGCTGCACCGAGCCCGCCGGAGCGACCTGCAGCGTGCTGGCCTCCGCGTTCAGCGACGCAGGGTGTTCGCAGCTCGTCGCGGGTCAGGTGATCACCTCCGATGCCCCCGACTGCGGTACCGTCGCTTCCGGGACAGCGCTCGGGAGCAAGTCGGTGCGCGTCGTCAGCCTCGATCCCGGACGATGCGAAGCGTTCGGCGGCGAGCCGGTGGGCAGCATCGCGCCGACCGCGGCGGCGACGTTCTGCTGTCATCGCACCAGCTCTGTACCGGCCTGAGCCGACGGCTCGTTCCGGGCGCAACAGCGGCCTCTCCAAGGGGCGGCAGGCCGCGAGGGGCGCACCCACGACCCCCCGCGCACTGCACGCGCTCGCAACCGCCTCATGGGAATAGCTTCCGCAGGCCCGTCCGATGCTTCGCGAACCGCACAAGGTTCAGAAGAAAGCGACCAGGCGGAGAGCCACCGCCTCCGAGACGGGCGCAGCGGACCACCCTTCTCCATGGAGCGGTCGAGCGTGCGGCCGAACTGTGCTGAGCGAGAGGTCGCCGGTGAGCTGCCCGGCGACGCGGGCCGAAAGTGGCACCTCCAGCCCCGCACGAAGCCCGAGCGCTGCGTAGGGCAGCGCGTCCTCAATGCCGGTGCTGTCCCTGACGTGCCACACCCCGCCTGCCGTGGCGACGGCGCAGCCGAAGAACCAATCCGCGTGACCGCAGGGAACGAGCGAGCCGCTCAGCACCGACACGCTGATGGTCCAGCCGCGGTAGGGCTCGGCGTCGATCGGAAGATCCCCGCGGGCCTCCAGCGAGAGCGAGAACCTCTCCCAGCGGGCACCGGCGAACCCCGAGAACCCGACCGCCCCCCGGCGCCGACGGCGGCGGCGACCCTGACGGCGTCGGGTTGGGAGCGCTCCGCGGCGCAGGCCCTGGTGGCAGAAACGGGCGCATGAAGGCGCTGAGGGAGACGCCGATGTCCTCCACGAGCACGCCACAGATCGGGCTCGAGAGCCCCTGGCGCCCGAGCGCCCGGCCGTCGCGGTCGTGAAGCGCGATCTCTCCCTGGAACGCCGTCCCCTTGCGCCGGATAACCACCTCGATGAGCCACGCGCCGTCGCTCACGAACGGGTCGACCCCGCCGAGCTGGCTCGCGACGATCTGCCGGAGGCTCGGCTCCTCGGGGCACCCCTCGGTGCCAGGCCCCCGCGAGTAGGACAGGCGCGCGCCGCGCGGCGGAACCTGCGCGAGCGCCACGGGCGCCGCCAGGAAGAGCGCTGCGGCGAGCGACAACGCGGCGCGAATCATCCTCCGGATCCGGCCGCGGGCGAGGAGCGAGCCGGACATGAGCGGATCTCCCTCAGCGGTCATCCGACGTCGTCCGTCGTCATCCGTACGATTTCCGGAAAGGTCTCCCGGCTTGTTGCGAAATCGTGCGCCGGCACCGAAAAAGAATGCACGAGGTTTAGCGCGACATTTCTCCCGAACCTGGAGAGATGTCACCTGGAATTGGGACCGGAGCGGCGTTGCGAGGTGACCGGCGAACGGCGCCGTCCTCGCGCCATGGTGGGATGGCCGGTCGCATGCCGGCCGGCGTGCGAGGAGCAGCGCTATCCGATCGGCTCAGGCTCGACGTCGGCCTTCTTCCTGGCGCTGGCGGCACGGGCCCGCTGGTCGGCGCGCCGCTCTTCCTCCGCCGCGTCCTCGTAAGGCGAGAGCAGCCGATCACGGAGTAGCGCGTGCGTCTCGTCCTTGTCGTCGTCGTACTCGGCATGGGCCTGGACCAGGAGCGTGCCGTAAGCCTCGTGCCACGCCTCGACCGCCTTGACGGCCGGATCTGCGGCCTTCGCCTCGGTGACGCCGAGCTTCTTGCCGTACAGCTCCGTCCAGCGCTGGAGGCGGCCTGTCTCAGCCGAGAGCCCGAGACGCTCGACCGCCGCCTTCACGTCCTTGCTCTCGAGCGCCTTGATCATCGCGCTCATGCGCACCCACTGCTGGGAATAGACGAGGCGGATGAAGTCGGTGCCCGACGACAGCACCTCCGAGCGCACCAGCAGCGCATCGCGACGGCGCGCCGCCTCGTCCTCCGTGAGCGGGAGGATGTCGTCGTGATCGAACGCGCGCTCGATGCTGGCGAGCTGGCTGCTGAACGCTCCGATGCACCGGTCGGTGCCGCGATCGATCTCCACCATCGTGGCGTCGATGCTCCCGAGCGCCTCGAGGGCCTCGGTGGACGCAATGACGGACTGGACCGCTGCGTCGACCTTGGGAGACAGCTTGATCTTCTTCGACTTCAGGGCCTCCCGGTGAGCGGCGAGCTTCGTACCTGCAACAATGCACCCGCTCGGCGTGAGCCGGCGGGCGAGAAATGCGGCTTTTCCCATCAGACCTGGCTATCGGGCGCGAGATGACCCAGCAAGGCGGCAGCACGTAGTCGACGCACCGCAGCACACCGGCGGCGTCCCCCCACGCACCGCCGCACGCCGGCTGGCGTCCCCCCACGCCCCGCAGCATGCCGGCCGGCGTCCCCCCACGCCCCGCAGCATGCCGGCCGGCGTCCCCCCACGCCCCGCAGCATGCCGGCCGGCGTCCCCCCACGCCCCGCGATCCGGTCCCCGCTCGAGGTCCGCCCCGCTGGCGTTACGGCCTCTCCTGTGCGACGTGAGCCCACGTCCTGTGGGCGCACACGGCGCGCGCGACACGCGACGCACGCTGTGATTCCCATCAAAAGCGATAGACGCCCTCGACGGCTATGCTGATGGAGATCCCGGACCAGGCGATGCCTGGGATATACGCCGTATGTACGGTGCCTCTGCCGCCAAGCCGGCTTTCCAGTGCCGGGACCAGCATCGCGCCCAGATGCACGGCCGGCGCCAGGCCGTGCTCCCGCTGGCACCACGTGTCGGCGCAGAGCGGCACGGCGAACACGTCGATGCTCGGACCGAGCTCCAGCGTGAGCTCGCGGTGGTGGATCCCGAGCACGGCGGCGTTCACGTCGATGACGCCGATCCAGCGCAAATCCTTCAAATTGAAGAAAGAGACCGCATCGCGGTAATGAAGGCTGCCCCATTCGGCGAACCGCCAGCCGAGCGCTACGCTGGGCTGCAGGGTCATCCCTCCCGTGGCGCGACGCTCGCCCAGCGACGTGAGGCCCACGCCGAGGCCCGCCTCCAGCTCGAACTCGCCCGCGCGGGCGACTCCGGGGAGCAAGGTGACGGCGACGGCGGCAACGACCCGGCACCGCGAGAGGCCGTCGCTCAGAAGTCGCCTCCGCCCGGCGGTGGGAGCGGCGGAGGGAGGTCGCTCGCCATCGGAGGAGCGTCGTCGCAACCATCGATGTCGTTCGGACAGCTGCGCACCGGCGTCGGTGGCGGCGACCTGAGCGGGGTGCCGTGGCAGCGCACTTCGTCGACATGGAAGCTCATCTTGAGCAGCACGCGATCCGCCGCCGACAATTTGTCGCTCAATTTGCCGAGAAGCCATTTGGGAAAGTAATACTCGCTGTTGCTGATGCAACGCGCCACGACCTCGGCCCAATCGACGCCATCTACTTTGAAGGCTCCCAGCACTTCCCGAGAAGTCCACCGATCAACACGCTCGTACTCCGTCCACGTTCCGCTCCCAGGGGGCTCTTCGAGGTTTCCGGTGCACCGAACCTCGACCACATCAGCGTCCGGATCGAGGGATTCGAGCCACGCTCGGACCCGACCAGATGCATCATCATCGGGAACAGAGCAGCCCAACAAAGCCAACAGGAACAACAACACGCATCGTCGCATCACGCACCTCCGATACCGCATGCGCGCCTTGCCTGCGGATTCGCCGCCAGACTGGATGGGTTCACTTTACGTGGATGAGCCGGTCGAGACCGAGCGTTCGGGCACGCTCGCGAGGGAGGGCTCATGAGTCGTCTTCGGTCGGGACGGGGGGTAAGCCGAGCTCTACCCTGATCGCGTCCCTGGCGTCACGAAGCTCGCGGGTGATCTCATTCTCCGGTTCCGCATCCCTCAACCTCTCCAACGTCGCCTCCAACTCGTCTGGAAATTTCTCGTCCTCGAACGTCTTTCCGCCTTCCGTCATCCGCAGAATCGTTTCCCACTTGGCCTGGCGCCACCGCTTCTGGGCTATCGACAAGTCGTAGACGGTCCTCGCGCGTTCGTAACGCAGAACCACCTGTTCGCTCACGCCAAACTCCTCGGCGAGAGCGCGCCGCTCCTCCGCCGACAAGCCACCAGAGTGCGTCTTGCGGGCTATGCGCCAGATAAGAAGGATGTCTTTCGTCCATTCAACGTTCATACCCGTAGCCCGGCCCACGCCTTGCGACCAGCGAGAGGATGCCGGTCACCGCAGAGGAGCATCGTTGCAGTCCTCGACGCCGTCCGGACAGTGGCCCGCCGGCGCCGGTGGCGGAGACATGAACCGTTTGTCGTCGCAGCGCACCCCCTCGACCCAGACCCTCATCTTGAAGGCGAGAACCTTCACCCCCCTGATCTGCTCGCTGATGGTGCTGGACAGCCGACCGGCGAGGTCGTTTCGGGCTGCTTCGCGGCGTGCGGCGCGGCGACGCGCCGCGATCTCCTCGTGGTCGACGACCTTGCCATTGATGACGACCACCGATTCACGAGCGAACCATCGATCGAGTTGCTCGGTCTCCTCCCATGTCCCGCTCTCGGGTACCCCCTCGATCTCCCCTGCGTACGGGGCCTCGATCACCCCGGCATCTGGACCGACCGACTCGGGCCACGCTTGCCTTCGAACGGACGCACCGTCCTCGGGGAGAACGCACACCAGCAGAGCGAGCGGCAACAACGAGACGTATCGTCGCATCACGCACCTCCGGCGCCAGAGACGCGCCAGATCGTCCACATCCCTGTCGACCCCGCTGAAGCCGGCCGGCGCAACCGCACACGCGCCCCTGTGGAGGCCGAGCAATCCGGCAGCCTCGGCGCGCCCAGGATCCGTCCTTGTGACATCAGGTGCTGCATCGGGCGCTCCTGCTCGTGGACGGCCTGCAGGTCGGTCCACCGGTGAGCGTCGCACGCGCTGCGTTCGCGACCAGGCGGGTCGCTGACCTCCACGCCATCGCGCCGGTTGGGCGCAGGAAGGCTGCCCGCCGCTTTGGTGCGTCGATGGCGAAAAACGCGGGGCCGAGCATCCGGCGCACCGATACAATCGCGTCCCCCACCGCACGAGACGACGGTACCTGTAGCGATCGCTCGGCGTCAACCTGGGTCAGGCACGGACCGGTGGCGTGGTGAACGGTTCAGACCGGGAGCCTGGGTTGCACCCGGACGGAAGGGGAGCCTGGGTTGCGTACGTCGTAGAGGACCCACGACGGAAGAGCGCTGCACACGATCTTATGAATCGTGCAAGCTTCGGTCCGTCGAGCGGCTCATGATTGAGGAATCAGGGAGGTAGCGCGTAATAAGCAACGCGAACGCGGTTCCCTTTCCGCTTGATGCTCAGGACGCGTATAATGGCTCGCCGCGCCACGCTTCATCGCGCAGCAAACCGCCTTCTTTTACCTACGCGCCGCGCCGCGAGGCCATCACGGTCTCGTCATCGCGCACCATGCACTCTCGTGGAGCGGGCCGCGTTTCGCCGTTCTGACAAGGCGTTCCTTCACGTGAAGCCGTGGGGTTGGACGGTGTGCCGCGGCGATGCCCGCCTGTGTCGCAGATGGACGTGCCGCCCCGTCCCGCCGGCGGCGAGGCGGCGCCCTCGGCCACGGCGCCGGGGGTCAGCCCCGTCCACCGCTTGAACGCGCGGTGGAAGGCGCTCGGGCTCGAATAGCCGAGCTCGTGAGACACGACCTTGGGCTGGACGGCGCCCAGCGCCCGCCGCGCCCGCTCCAGCCGCAGCTCCTGCAAGAGCTCGCGGTGGCTGACGTGCGCCGCGGCCAGGCGGCGCTGCAGCGTCCGCGCGCTCATCCCGAAGCGCTCGCCGATGCGCGCCAGGCCGGGGTCACCCGCGTCGAGCGCCAGCGCCAGGGCGTGCCGGAAGGCAGAGACGAACTCGGTGTCATGCGTGATGCGCTCGCGGACGTCGAGGAGAGAGAGCGCCTCCTCCGCCTGCACGACAAGGATGCTCATGAGCCGCGGATCCCGGCTGGCGATCGGCGCTTCAGCGATGGCGCGATCGAAGACGATCTCGTCAAAGCGGCCTCCGAAATGCACCGGGACGCCGAGGACCTCTTCATACGCGCTCGCCGCGGCCAGGGGCGCGTGCGCGAAATGGATCCGGCGCGGCGCGTGGGCCGGACCGAACAGCGCCCGGGAGCGCGCGACGATCAGCCCGAGCAGCAGCTCCGAGAGCGAGGGGACGCCGCCGGGAGCGTCGTGACGGAATCGGAAGCTCTTCCCGTCGGATTCGGTCCAGACGCGACCGGCATCGGCGAGCAGCGGCAGATACCGCGTCAGGTGCGCGAACGCCTCCGCGCCGGTCGTGCTCGCCACCGTGAGGTAATCCAGGATGTCGAGGCTCCCCAGGGGGAGCTGCCGGGCAGCGCGGAGGCTCAGGAGAGGACCAGCCGCCCGGTGGTCGGTGAGCGCGCTCCACACGCGGCGGACCATGGCGATGGATACGCGAGCGCCCCGCTTCTCCAGAAGACCGCTGGGGAGGGCCATCGCGCGCCGAACCTCCTCGGCCTCGAGCCCGTCTCGTGCTGCCGCTGTCACCAGAGCCCGCAGGAGCTCCGTGGATCCCGAACCTTGAGCCGGCACGATCGCTCATTATGTGGGCGTGTCGCGAAATGTAAACCGTCGCCAGCGACGCGATCCCGGGGTGCTGCGCCTGCAACGACGACGCAGATTGCGGTTGCGGCAGCGGCCTCCGCTCCAGGAAGGGAGCGCGAGATCGAAGCAGCGTGGGTGCAATTTTGCGATATCGCAACACGATGACGCATTCTGTACATCGCCTGTCGCGAAGTGGAACTCGAGCCCTCGCGAGCGCGTGCTACAGCTTGTCGTAGCACCGTCTCGGCCGAAAACGCTCGCCGCGAGCAGGATGCCTGGATAGGTCCGTTCACCGCAGCAGTCCGGCGGCGAGCGGCGCCTGTTGCCTGCTGAGCGCTCGGCGGAGCCGTGTGGAATCGCGCGGACGCCCCGGCGCGCCGAGCGCACCGCGGCGATGGCGCCGGGCGGCGCTGCAATCACGAACCCTTCGAGGAGATCCGAATGAAGAAGAAGCTTGCTCTTGCCCTGTCCATGCTGATCGCGACGCTCTCCGCAGCTTGCGGCTCGGGCGACGCCACGGAGACGGAGGTCGACGCGCCCGCGCCGCAGGCCGAGGCGACTTCGGCCGTCACGCCCGACCTCTTGCTGCGGACGGTGGAGAACATCGGCGCCGAGCTGGAGGCGCGGCAGGCCTCCGGGACGCTCTCGGCCGAATGGGCCGAGGCCTGGTCCAAAGCGCAGGCCATGCGGCAGCAGAGCCCGATCCAGAACTTGATCGAGCTCCTCCAGGAGGGTGCCTCTTCCGGAGACCTGCTCGCTGTCGGGTCGGACGCGATCGAGCTCTTCTTCCAGTCCTACGATCCCGTCCTGTTCGAGATGGAGCGCCAGCACGCGGACGGGACCCTCGACGCAAGGCTCACGGAGCTGCGCGCGAGCTGGCTCTCGGTCGCGGAGAAGGTCGTCGAGTCCGGCGACTCGTCCCAGAGGGCGTCGACGTACTGCTGCCGCGCCAGCGTCTCCTTCTCGGACAACTGGAGTTGCTACCAGTTCAACACGATCGGGATCTGGGCGGCCGCGAAGTGTTCGGCGTTCTTCGCCGGGGTGCCGGTCGTGGACGGCATCCGCCTGTCGAAGGCGTCCTGCTCCAGCATCCAGGAGTGCCAGTAACCGATCCCGAGGGCGCGGCGAGCCGGGCACCCGAGCCCGGCTCGCCGTGAGCCCGGAGCCTTCGTGACATGCGCTCACGCCTCGTCGCTCTCGCCTGCGCGGCCCTCGGCGGCCTCGGGGGGTGCTCGGACGTCCTGCCCGGCGACCCCGTGGAGGAGCAGTCTTTCGCGATCAAGGACGGGAGACCGGCGACCCCAGACGCCCTCTTCGGCGCGGTCGCCGTGCTGGACAGCGAGGGTGTCCAGGAGTGCTCGGGCGTCCTCATCTCACCGAGCTGCGTTGTCACCGCGGCCCACTGCGTCGTGCTCCAGGACGAGGTCACCGGGGAGCTCCTTGCCGAGCTCGGGCCAGCGAACCTGCGGGTGGCGGCGGGCGCGCTCGACGTGACGGACGCGCCGCCCGAGCAGACCTTCCGTATCCGAAAGGTCGTCCGGCACCAGGGCTTCCCGGCGCCTGGCACGATCGGCGCGAGGGAACTCGCCCGGGCGGAGGACATCGCGCTCTTGCTGCTGGAGACCCCCGTGCAGACGATGCCCCCGGTTCCGCTGGTCCCGCCCGAGGCGCTGGACGACCTGCTGGACGAAGGCGCACAGGTCGTGATCGCCGGCTACGGCGCCCGGGGCGAGCCTGGCGAGCCCTCCGGCGCGCTGTACGTCGGCGAGACGCCCTTCCAGCAGCGGAACGCGACCGAGTTCTCGGCCGGCGCGCCCGGGTCGCCGGACAGCTGCCCTGGTGATTCGGGCGGGCCTGCGTGCCTGATGATCGCTGGAGAGCCGCACCTGCTCGGCATCAGCGTCCGGGCGCTCGGCTCGCCCGCCGGCGCCGAGTGCGGAGACGGCGGGATCTATACGCTCGCGCCCGCATACGGCCGCTGGATAGCGGAGAACGCCGACGGAGAGGCGCCCGTAACGGGCGACGGCGAAGCGCCGGCGGCGGGCCTCGAGGGAGCCCCGCCGGGCGGGTGCGCCGTTGGCCGCACCGGGCGCTCCATGGACCACCAGAGAGGCGTCGGAGCGAACGTCGCCTTGATGGCGGGCGCCATCGCGATGCTCGTGCGACGATCCAGGGCACGCCGGTGAGATGTAGTTGGGCTTTCTATGACCAGCGCGATCAGGGGGTGCAGCTCGGGTTCGCGGGGGAGGTCGGCGACTGGCGTGAGGTTCGCCAGCGTTGCGGAGAGCCCCATGGTTGCTCGAAAGAGCGAATGCGCACCTATCCGCAGGGTTGGCGGGTGATGGATGCGCCGTTATCGTTCCGCGCATGAAACCTGGGCGCGCAAGCCGGACCGCGGAGCTCGTGTGCATGGGACGTGCAGCGGCGCACGGCGCGACGACGGTGACGCGGTTCTCCGATCCGACCGCGATGGCGCTCCTGCCCGAAGAGGCGCGAGCCCGCGTCGAGCGCTTCCGTGCAGGCGTCGCGCCGAAGGGGCTACGCGGGCGCCTCGGCCGCTTGTACCTCGAGCGCCAGTCGAAGGTGATGGTCGCGCGCACGGTCGCGATCGACGACGCCATCCGAGGGGCCACGTCACCGCAGCTCGTCATCCTCGGCGCCGGCCTCGACGGCCGCGCGTGGCGCATGCCCGAGCTGCGCGACGTCGTCGTCTTCGAGGTCGATCACCCGGACTCGCAGCGCGACAAGCGCTCGCGCGTCGGGGCGCTCTCCCCGTGCGCGCGGGACATCCGCTGGGTACCCGTCGACTTCGAGCGCGACGCCCTCGACGGCGCGCTCGCGAAGGCGGGCCACGATCCCGCGCGCCCGACCACCTGGATCTGGGAGGGCGTGGTCATGTACCTGACCCCGGCTGACGTCGAGGCGACGCTCGCCGCCCTCGCGCAGCGATCGGCCGCGGGCAGCCGCCTCGTCATCCTCTATCACAGCCCCGCGCTCATGCTCCGCGTGGTCGGCCTGCTCGTGCGCCGGCTCGGGGAGCCGCTGCGCTCCGCGTTCACCGCCGACGCGATGCGCGCGCTCCTCGCCAGGCACGGCTTCGGCGTCACCGCGGACGAGGACGTCCACGGCATCGGCGCCGCGCTGTCTCCCGACGTCGGCCGCGCGACGAAGGTGGCGAATCATCTGCGCATCGTGACGGCGGATCGCCTTTCCTGAAGCGGAGAGCGCGCGACGCGGCCCGACAGCGACCGCGCTCCACTTCCGGAGCCGGGAGGCAGCGCCCTACCTGCCCACGTTCCCATGAACGAGCCGCCATGACGCTCGCGCTCCCGCCCCTCCGGTTCGCCGCGCCACACTTCATCGCGCAGCGAACCGGCTTCCGTTACCTACGCGCAGAAGCTCAGAACGTCGCGAAATACGCCCAGGGCTCGTTACCGGCGCTGGCCTGCATGCAGTAGCCGCCGTTTCGCGTGGCCGGCAAAGTGACGTTGGCGCCGTTGCAGGTCACGAGCACGTTGTTGATGCGGAAGGTCCGCCCCGCGGCGAAGTTGCCGCAGTTGAGCCCTTGCAGGCTCGCGAGGGTCTCGTGGCAGGTGGCCGCAGTGCCGAGGTTGCCCGACTGGTAGCTCTGGGTCGAGAACACGACCGGGCTCGAGCAAAGGCCGCTGCAAGGAGCGCTGCCGCCGGAGCCGCCGCACACGTTCGGAGTGCCGCCGCCGCCGCAGGTCTCGGGAGCCGTGCAGCTACCGCACGAGCTCACGGTGCGCGGCGCGCCGCAGTTGTCGACGTCGTTCACGCTGCCGCAGCTGGCGCCGAGCCGCGCGCACAGCTGCGCGTCGCTCTCCGGAGTGCAGGTTCCGCCCGTCACGTCGAAGACGAGCTCGGCCGTATCGAAGAGGCCATCCTGATCCGTGACCCGCACGACGGCCGTACTCAGCCCGGCGGAGGGGGGCGTGCCGCTCAGCGTGCCGTCGCTCGCCACCGTGAGCCAGCTCGCGCCGCTCTGCTTGGAGAACGTCAGCGTATCGCCGAGGTCCGGATCGGCAGCCGTCCCCGCGAGCGTCTGCCCGGACAGCGCCACATTGAGCGTCGCGCTCCGCGCGATCGGATCGCGCGTGAAGCCGGGCGCGCGATTGCCGAGGTAGAGCGCCGAGACGCCGGGGAACTCCGTCTGCGCCCTGGCGAACTCGAGCTCGAGCTGCGGGGTCCAGCGGAAGGCGAGCCGGGCCTCGTCCTCGAGATCCACCCCCGCGGCGCCCGCGCAGAAGTGGATGAACTCGCCGACGTTGAGCGGGCGCTTGCCGTACGTGCTGTTGATCGTGGGCAGGTGCTCGGCGAGGAGCTGGAAGAACCTGGCCAGGAACCGGCTGCCCTTGTGGTCCGCGTCCGTGTTGCCGAACTGGCCAGTATAGAGCGGATAGTACCAGTCGCGGAACCAGTGATTGCCGAATGCGTCGGTATGGGGCACGTTCTCGTCGTAGATCGCCGACGCGAGGTTCGGGGAGAGCGTGGTCAGGTGCAGGAACACGTCGTAAGCGAAGATCTCGACCCACCTGCTGTCACCCCAGGCGCTATAGCCGGGCGAGCCCGCGGTGCCGTTGTTGTTGCTCTCGACGATGTGCCCCATCTCGTGGATCAGCGACCTCAGGACCCAGTCGTAGTCCGGCACCGACCAGTCGCTGCTCACGGTGAAGATCATGTTTTGATAGGGGTCGTCCGAGGCGTACACGTTCCCCCCGGCGTTGTAGGCCAGGCCGGGGATCTCACCCGGAACGTTGTCCTGGTTTCCGATCAAGTAAAGTCTCGGGGTGACCAAGCTGCCGTAGGTGTCCTTCACGTACGCCCAGGCTTCGCTGATGATCGGGTTCACCCAGGTGACGCCGGACGGGTTCGGGACGTACTCGTCGAAGTACGTGGCGATGTGCGCGTCCGAGTAGGTGAGGGTTACCGTGCGGTTGTGGCCGCCGAACCAGCCGCCTTCCACGAACGACGTCGGCAGTGTGTCGTCGGTGGTGGTCGCGCTCACGGGTCCGGCCGCGATCGAGCTGCCCGCCGCATTCACCGCGCTCACGCGAAAATAGTAGGTCTGGTTCGGCGCCAGCGCCGTGGCGCGGAATTCGGCGCTGCCGGCGCCGGTGGTCCCGACCACGAGACCGGAGGTGAAGCTCGAGTTCGTGGCTCGCTCCACGCGGTACGACGTTTCGGGGTTGAGCTGCCCGGCGTTGTCCGTCCAGGTGAGGCGGATCTGATTGTCCGACAGGACCTGCGCGTTCAGATTGCTCGGCGCGGCCGGCGCGGCGAGCGAGGCGCTGCTCGTGCCGAAGAGCCGCCACTCCGCGAGCTGCGTGTCAGGGGAGCCGTGGTTGGCCAGGATGTGCAGGCGATAGCGGCTGAACTCCAGGCGCTCGGGGTTGCAGGAGTACGTGCGCGTGCTGTGGCGGTTCGTGAACGACTGGTTGCTTCGCGTGTCGAGCACGGTCCAGCTCGTGCCATCGTTCGAACCTTCGAGCGTCCAGCCCTTCGGATCGCGGTCCGGAGCATCGTTGGCGGACGTCAGACTGTAGCTTCGGACCACGGAGCTCGGCGTCTCGAGCCGGATCCAGGTGCTGGAGCTCGGCTCCAAGTACTTCGAGAACGGATTGTTGTCCGTGACCTTCGTGACATCCTCTTCGGGCGTATGGTTTCCAGGGTACTGCTCGACAGGCTCGGACGAGGAGAGCGCGGTGATGTCCTGTAGAGCGGCGACTCCAGCGGTCGTGGCGCGCGCGGAGACCTCGGACGGGAACCCGCGCAGCGCGCCGTTGACCGCCTGCACCTGGTAGAGATAGCTCGTGCCGGGAGCCAGGTTCGTGTCGGTGTAGCTGGTAGAGCTCGTGAAGAACTCCGTGGTGCCGCTGCCGTCGTCGTTCACGCGCTGGACGTAGTAACCGGTGGCGTTCGCGGCGGGCGTCCAGGTCAGCGTGACGGCGTTGGAGTCCACGCTCGGCGCGCCGAGCGCCGGAGTGCCTGGCATGGTGCCCGCCGCCACCGAGCCGCCGACGCGCAGCTCGGCAAGCTGCAGCTCGTCGCCGTGCGCTTCGCCGTCGCCGCGGTTCTGAGTGACGTTCAAGCGATAGTAGAGGTACGCATTCGAGTTCGAGAAAGTGAAGGGCCGGGTCTGATGCCGCGAGGTGAAGGACTCGTTCGTTCTCGTGTCGAGCACGTGCCAGGTCAGGCCGTCGTAAGAGCCCTCGAAGGTCCAGTCGCGCGGATCGCGGTTCGGGGCGTCGTTGGCCGAGGTGATGTCGTACGAAACGATGATCGACGGAGCCTGCATCCGGTACTGGATCCACTCCGTGCGGTGGGGCATGAAGAGCTTGGTATAGATGTCGCCGTCATGAACCTTGTCGATGCCCTCGACACCCGGGGGATTTCCCCGCATGTCGCTGACGTCGGCCGTGGACGTCGGGGTCAGATCCGTGCCAGTGAGGGCCGCTTGCTGCGACACGGTCGCCTCGACGGAGTCGGGCGAATCGAAAGAGACGCAGGCGGGCAGGCAGAAAAGCGGGAGCCAGAGATGCACGCGGGTAAGATGCTGACGCATTGCCACTTGACCTCGTGAAGGATGAAGCAAATTGGATCTGGAAACGACGCAAACGAAGGAGCACCGTTTCGAAAAATAAAAAGCAAAACAATTTGATAATGTCAAGGCCAAATCATCACGCCTGCTTCAGATAACTGATGATTGCTTATGCAATCTGCTGCCTCCTGGAACGGCGACATCATATCAACGATTAATTTACACATCAAAGGAGCCGCCTTCACACCACTGCCAGCCTGCAGGGCCGCGAGCCCCGGCGTCGCGATGGAGCCCAGGGTGATCAGGTCGCTCGCAAGGCGTTCATGTCGCCCGTCGACCCCGCCTTGCTCGAGCGCACTGCGAGGCGAGCTGTACGGATCACCGGTCACCTTGACCTCGATGGGTTTCGAGAGGAGCTCTCCCAGGCGTATCGAGAGCTCCGTCGGCTCTCGCGGCTTAGGATCCAGGTGTTCCTGACCCACGGTCCAGCCGCAGGCCCACAATCGCGGATCGCGATCTGCCATCGGTGCACCTCGCCCCTCTAGGCGTCCCTCTGCCATTTCCCGACCAGCCGCGAGCGTGCGGCGGGTGCCCGCGCTAGGCTCGGCCGCCGCGCCGAGCAGCCACGCGAACAAGGAGCCCGAGCGCGAGCGAAGGATGCGTCGTCCCCGATCCCCCCTCTCCCCCCGGTCCCTGATCCCTGCCCTGCTCGTGCCGCTCGCTTGCGGCGCGGGCGCGTGCTCCGGCGGCTCCCTGCGGGACGCGCCCGCACAGACCGGCACCGCGGCGCACGCGCCCGGCATCGGCCCGGCCCAGGCCCCCGCCTCGGAGAGCGCGCCCTCGACCGGCGCCGCCGCGACCGCCCTCGCCAGCGTGGCGCCCCCCGGCCGCACGCCTCTCGGCGCGGCGACAGCACAGCCGCTCCCGTTCACGATCGAGCCGTCGCTCGACCGACGCTCGGTGCTGTTCCTCTCCAAGCTGTCGTCGGATCGCGCCGGCTGGGTCAGGCGCCTCGACGCTGCCACGGGCGAGCTCGGACCGCCGCACCTGCTCCTCGACGAGGACCTCGCCGGCGCCCGCTCCTCCCCCGACGGGACCACCACGCTGCTCACCTCGCAGGGCGGCGAGCTCTGCGTGACGGCCATCCTCCCCGGCGAGACCTCGGCCGCGTCGCGCACGTGCGCCCCGATCCGCGCGCACGCCATGGCCGCGGTGGGCGAGCGCGTCGCGCTGGTCGAGCTCGCCGAGATCGCGCCGCGCGACAGCTCCACGACGCCGGCGCAGCGCGCCGCGCGCGAGCGCTCCGCCGACGCGAAGCCCTCGCGCAAGGCCCCCGTCCGCAAGGCGACGGCGTCGAAGCCGAAGCAGCCGGGAAAGACCTCCAGCGCGAGCGGCAAGGCAACTCGGAAGAAGAAGCGCGGCGAGCATCGCGGGCGCGAGGGGCGGCCCACGAAGACCGCACGCTCCGCGCCCCGGCCGAAGCGGCCGGACCCGCTGCCGGAGGTCGAGGTGCGGCTCCGATGGGTCTCGCCGTCCGAGGGGATCGCGGCCACGTCGTCCCCCACCGGGCTGCGCTTCCGGCCGCCGCTCGACGGCATGGGGCTGATCGACGCAGGCGGGCGGCCGGGAGCGATCGACCTCCTGTACTACGCGGCGAGCTCGAAGAAGACGAGCTCGTCGTGGCTCGGGAGCGCGCAGATCGCCTTCGCCTCGCTCGGCGAGGACGGCAAGCTCGATCCGAGCCGGCGCGCCGTCGTGGTCGAGGGGGATCTCGAGTACGGCGCGCTGCGCGGCCACCAGGATCCACGCCTCGTGACGACGAGCGCAGGCGCGGTGGTCGTCGACGTCACCGGCCGCAACGGGGCCTGCCAGGCGACGCGCGTCGCGCCCTCGCTCCAGCGGCTGCTCGCCGGCGCCGCGCCCAGGGCCGTCTGCGCCGTGGATCCGGCGCGCCTCGCGGATGCGACCCCGGTCACGCCGGCCGAGATCGGCGCGCTCGAGCGCATCGCCGCGAGCGGCGCCCGGCGCGCCGCGGGGCAGCCGCGGTACGATCCCGGGCTCGCCGCGTGGGCGGGAGATCGCGCGTACTTCCAGACGATCGCCGGCGGGCTCTTCTCGGCCTCGCGCGCCGACGGGCAGCCGCGCCGCGAGCCGGATCCGTTCCCGGCGCGGCGCGCGCGCATCGCGTGGGGCGCGCTCGCGACGGACGGCGAGGGGCTCGCCTTCGCCGCGGGGCAGCTCCACCGGCTCGACGCGCGCGGGCAGGTCGCCGCGGCGGCTGCGCCGGAGGGCCTCGGCGCCGCGGCGGCCGGCGACGCGCCGGGCACGCCGCTCGGCGCGCCGGGCACGCCGCTGGGCGAGCCGGAGCGCCCCACCGACAGGCGGCGCGCCGCGCGCATCGGGGCGTCCTGGTGGCTCGCGAGGACCGATGTGGTGCGGCTCCTGCCCGAGCCCGTCGTGGTGCCCGCGCTGCGGGGGCGCGCGCACGAGGACAGCACGGCGCTCGTCGGCGGTCGCGAGCGCGGGCTCTTCCTCGAGGTGCTCGGCGACAGGCTCCAGATCACCGGGATCGACGCCTCGGGCGCGCTCACCGCGCTCACCGCGCTGGGCGCGCTCACCCCCGGCGCGCCCCCGCCCGCCGCGCCCGCGCCCGCCGCGGCAGGCCGCGCGCCGCCCGCGCTCGCCCTCGCGTCGCCGGTGCGCGCGGGGTTCGACGCGTGCGAGCGCCGCGGCGGCGGAGCCATCGTCGCCGGCGTGAGCGCCGCGGATCCGCGCAAGGTCGTGGCGCTGTCGATCGACGCGCTCGGCCGGCCCGGCGCGGCGCGCGCGACCTCGCTGCCGGTCGTCGAGGGCGATCTCGCGGTGCGGCTCGTCGCCCTGCCCGACGGCGGCGCGCTGCTCAGCGACGCGGCCAAGCGCCACGTGGTCTGGCTTGACGACGACGGCGCGGAGCTCGCGTCGCAGCCGTGGCCGACAGACGACACCGGCGCGCTCTGTGTCGACGGGCAGCCCGCGCGGCGCGCCGTCCCTGCCCCCGCGCCCGGGGCCTTCGTGACCGTCCCGGAGCTCGCCGCGCCCGGCGCCTGCGTGGTGGGTGACGCCGTCTGGGCCTCCGACGGCAGCCTGCGGTGGTTCGGGAGCGCGGTGAGCGGCCTCGACGCGCAGGCCGAGGCGGGCGTCGCGCGCCCCGCGCTACCCGCGAGCGCGGCGGTGCGCCCGGCGGCGGGAGCGCCCGCGGACACGCCCGCCCCCGCGCCGCTGGGCGCGCCCGCGTGCCCGGCGGACATGGTGGCCGTCGACGGCGGCCGCTTCTGCGTCGATCGCTTCGAGGCGATGCTCGTCGACGGCGCCACCGGACAGGCGCTCTCGCCCGACTACCCGTCGACCCCGAACCTGCTCGAGCTCACCCTCGCCGACTGGTCGACCGGCCTCCGGCGGATCGGCGACGTCCACGCGCGCGCCTTCCCCCTGCCCCTGCTCGCCCCCTGGCAGCGCGGCCGGGCGATCGCCGCCCTGGCCCGCTCGCGGTCCGGGGTGCGGCCGAGCGGCTATGTGACCGGCCTCGTGGCCGAGAGCGCCTGCGCTGCGGCCGGCAAGCGGCTCTGCTCGGTCGAGGAGTTCGTCACGGCGTGCCGCGGCGAGGACGACACCCTGTACCCGTACGGCGACACGTTCGAGGAGGGCGCGTGCAATGTCTACAGGCCGGCGCACCCCGCCGCTCTGCTGCACGGCAACGCGTCGATTGGCCACCTGGATCCCCGGCTGAACCGCGTGCGCAGCGCCCGGGAGCCGCTGCTCCGGGAGACGGGCGGGAGCCCGCGGTGCAGGAGCCGCTGGGGCAGCGACGCGGTCTACGACCTCGTGGGCAACCTCGATGAGTGGGTGAGCGAGCCGGGCGGAGCGTTCGCCGGCGGCTTCTACTCGCGCTCGACGCGCGCAGGCTGCGAGGCCCTCGTCACCGTCCACCCGAGGAGCTACCTCGATTACTCGACCGGCGTCCGGTGCTGCCAGGACGGGCCCTCGCCCGCGGTGACAGCGACGGACGCGCCGTCGCCGTCGGAGTCGGACGCCCCGGCCGCTCCCGCCGGCTCAGAGCCGCGGCCGCCCGGGCATCTGCCGTAGCATCCCGGTCACGGCGAAGGCGGCGGAGATCACGAGGAGCGCGGGGGTCCACGGGTGCACGGCCAGCACACCGAACACGGCGAGCAGCCAGGTCAGCAGCGAGACAAGCACCACGCTCCAGAGCACCACATCGGTCCAGCTTCTCATTCGTGCCCCTTTCGATGAGGGTCCATCCAGCAACGAGGCGAATGGCGTGCCATCCCATCGCTGACGCGCGGCCCCGCGTGCTACGTTGGGCCGCGATGAGCGCGTCATCCTCCGCAATGGAAAGCGATCTGGAAAACCCGACGGAAGAGCACCGAATGCTGCGGCAGATGGTGCGGGATTTCGCCCGTGATGTCGTCGAGCCGCAGGCCGACGAGCACGACCGGAGCGCCACCCTGAACGTCCCCCTGATGCGGCGGCTCGGCGAGCTCGGCCTGCTCGGCGTGACCGTGCCCTCGGAGTACGGGGGCGCGGGCATGGACGCGGTCGCCGCGGTGATCGTGCACCACGAGCTCGCGAAGAGCGATCCGGGGTTCACGCTCGCGTATCTCGCCCACGCGATGTTGTTCGTGAACAACCTCTTCCACGCCGGCAATGACGAGCAGCGCGCGCGGTACCTGCCGAAGGTGCTCTCCGGCGAGTGGATCGGCGCGATGGGCATGACCGAGCCGACGAGCGGGACAGACGTCCTCGGCATGAAGACGTTCGCCCGGCGCGACGGGGATCGGTACATCCTGAAGGGGCGCAAAGCGCTCATCACGAACGCCCCGGAGGCCCAGATCTTCCTGGTCTATGCGACCATCGAGGGCCGGGTCACGACCTTCGTTGTGGAGCGGGGGTTCCCCGGGTTCTCGACCGACGAGAAGACCCCGAAGATGGGAATGCGGGGGAGCACGATGAGCGAGCTCCTCTTCGACGACTGCGTCGTGCCCGCCTGGAACGTCCTGGGCCAGGAGGGGGGCGGCATCCGCAACATGATGAGGAACCTGGAGCTGGAGCGCCTCACGCTCGCGGCCATGAGCCTGGGTATCGCGGACCGCTGTCTGGAGATCATGATCCAGTACGCCGGAGAGCGGAAGAGCTTCGGCAAGCCCATCGCCGAGCACGGGCAGATCCAGCGCTACATCGCGGAGAGCTACGCCAAGACCGAGGCGGCGCGCGCCCTCATCTACGCGGTGGCGCGCAACGTCAGCCCCGAGCGGAGGAACCGGCTCGGGACGGACGCGGCAAAGCTCTTCGCCGCGCCGGTGGGCAAGGAGGTGGCCGACAACGCCATGCAGGTGCTCGGCGGCTGGGGCTACTGCACCGAGTACAAGGTGGAGCGCTTCTTCCGTGACGCCAAGCTGCTCGAGATCGGCGGCGGCACGCTCGAGTCGCATCAGAAGAACATCACGCGCGAGCTGATCGGCCGCATCAGCTGACGCTGCCCGGTCGCCCCGATGCGCCCGCGTCGCCCCGGCGCGCGTGCGTCGGCGACGGATCCTGCGCAACCCGAGTTCGTACCGGCCATCACCGTGTGTCGTGGCCGTGAGGGCCTGTCACGCCTCGGTCGCGAAAAGTCAGCGCTGGGTTTGCGGTCCGGCCATCGAGACGCCACGCGTTTCGATCAGCATGGCCATCCATGGATTGGGGAGATCTGGCGACGGTCGCGCCGACGGCGCTGTCATCCATCATCTACGCGACGATCCAAACCTCCTTCCTCTGGAGGATCGCGCGGCACCGGCTCGTGGCGCCGGTCGACGCGTGGCGGCCGCCCGGGGCGACCCCGTTCGTCAGCATCCTCAAGCCCGTCGCGGGCGTCGACGACGGGCTCGCCGACAACCTCGAATCCTTCGCCCGCCTCGATTACCCCTGTTACGAGATCGTCTTCGGCGTCGCCTCGCGAGAAGACCGGGCGGTGCCGGTGATCCAGGCCTTCATCGCGGCGCACCCCGAGGTGAAGGCGCGGCTCTGCCTGACGGATCCGAACGAGGCGTTGAACCCGAAGGTGGCCCAGCTCCTCGAGCTCGAGCGCAGAGCCGAGGGCAGCGTGCTCGTCATCTCGGACGCGAACGTGTGTGTCCGTCCAGACTACCTCCGATCGCTGCTGTCGGTCTTGATGCGGCCGGGCGTGGGGCTCGTCTCGAGCGTCGTCGTGGGCACGGGGGAGCGGACGCTCGGCGCGGTGGTCGAGAACGCGCAGCTCGGGGCGTTCATCGCGCCCGGGGTCGTCGCCGCCGCCGAGCTCGCGGGGCGGTCGATCAGCGTGGGCAAATCGATGGCGATGCGGCGGGTCGATCTCGCGCGGGTGGGAGGGTTCGAGAGCGTGGCCCACGTGCTGGCGGAGGACGACATGCTCGGACAGCGCTTCAGCGCGTGCGGGTTCGTTGTCGATCTCTGCCTGGATCCGATCGAGAACCGCAACACGAGCGGCTCTCTCACGCGCATGCTGGATCGGCACACCCGCTGGGCGAAGATGCGGCGCACGCTCGTTCCGCGCTGCTTCGCGGCGGAGCCGCTCAACTCGCCGCTGCTCGTCGCGTGGCTCACGTTGCTGCTCAACCCGACGGGCCTCGCGCTGGAGATGTGGCTGTTCGCCTGGACGCTGCAGAGCCTGGGGACCTTCCTGGCCTTGAAGATGCTGCGCCCGACGCGCTCCAACCTGGCGCTGGTGGCGGTGGAGCCGCTCCGGACGCTGTGCTGGTTCTTCTGCTGGCTGAACGCGTATTCGAACCGGCGGGTCGCCTGGCGAGGCAACGCGTTCTACATCGGGTCCGGGACGGCGCTGGTGGCCGCGGACGAGCCGTCTTCCTTGCGATCGCCCGCCAGGTAGCGGGGGAGAGGATCCCGGGCCGCTCTCCGGGCGCTGGAACGGCGAGGAGCGCCGGTTCAGAGGTGAACCGAGCGCCGGTCGCTCATCAATCGATGGGGGGCACCGGGATCTCCGGCGGGACGAGGAAGAAGACCTTGCGGGTGCTGAGCGTTGTCACGCCGTCCCCGGTGACGACGATGTTCGCCGTGAACACCTGCGGCTCGGTCGTCGGAGGCACCGAGACGTTGGTCTTCGGAATCACGTCGAAGCAGACCGTGGGCCCGGGGAACACGTTGGTATAGGTGTCCGCGACGCCATCGACGTTCTTGTCGATGACCCTGAGGCCGGCGGTGCAGGGCTCGGGAGCGTCGTTGTTCGCGATGATCTTGTCGATGAACGCGCTCGCGGCGTCGACCGCGTCGGTCTCGTCCGCCACCGCCGCCGCCGAGATGTCGAGCGTGACATAGGTCGTGAGCACCTTGATCGCCTGCACGACGGCCAGGTTCAGCCCGGCGCCGCTGCTGGCGACCCGGAACACGAGCGGGCACTTGCCGTTCGCCATCGTCACGCCGCTCCCGTTCTCGCCGATGCAGCACTGTTCCACCGCGCACCGCGGCGGGCGCACGCCCTCCGGTCCCCACGCCGCCGGCGGGACCACCGAGCCCGTCGCCACCGCGCCGGCCGTCAGGTCGGCTTCCGCATCGGCTTGCGCCTGAGCCGAGCTGGCGGCCACCATGCCGAGGACGCGGCCTCCCACGCGGGTCACCGCCTGCAGCGCCTGCGAATGGGTCGGCGACACCACCTTGGCCGTGGAGTAGTTGTTCTGTACGAACGTCCCGTTGTGGCTCGGGGTGTCGGTGATCATCACCACGATGGGCAGCGAGCCGAAGCGGAAGCCCACGCCACCGATGGTCCCGACCGCCTCGCCCGCCGGGATCATGCCCGGCGGAGCGTTCAGCGGATTGAACATGGGCACGTGGGCGCCGCCCTCGTTCGTGCCCGCCCCGGTCGCGATCTGATAGAGAGCCTCCCAGCCGCTCTCCGGGATATCGCCGCCGGCCTCGGCCTTGAGGTCGTCCACCGCGTCCTGCACGGACTCGCGCCCTGCCGGCGTGCGGACGCTCATCACCCGGTGCTCCAGGTAGAACGGCTGATCGTTGGGGCCCCCATAGGAGTTGATCGGGAAGTCCTTGTACTGCGTGACCCCGATGCCGATGTTCGGGATCTCCTCGGCGAGCTGATCGATCATCTCCTGGAGCGCGCCCTTCAGATTGTTGATCTGGCCGCCCATGGTCGCGGTGGTGTCCATCGCGAACACCACGTCGGCCTGCGAGATGTTGGTCGAGAAATCCAGCGTGTCCTGCGCCGGATCCGGGTCGCCCTGGTAAGGCACGATGAACACGAAGTCGCCGTTCGCCCGCGGGTTGTCCAGATCGTCGTTCGGGTTCGTGCCTGCGGCCTGCTCGATGAGGTCGCTCACGCCGTCATCGTCCGTGTCCTCGCGCGCGGTGCTGGACTCGCCCGGGTCGAGCACGCCGTCGCAGTCGACGTCCTCGAGCTCGTCGAGCAGGCCGTCGTTGTCGCTGTCCAGATCGAGGAAGTCGCCCCCGCCGTCCATGTCGCTGTCGACGGGCGGCTGCTCGGGCGCGCCGTCGCCTCGCTCGACCGAATCGGGCCGGCAATCCCCGTCCGAGTCGAGATCCCGGAACGCCGGTATCCTGTCGCCGTCGACGTCGAACTCGCGCTCGAACCGATCCAGGATACCGTCGTCGTCGGAGTCCCTGTCGCGGAAATCAGGCCACCTGTCGCCGTCGGTGTTCACCGGATCGAGCGGGTCCGAGCCGAGCTCGACCACATCCAAGAGGCCGTCGCCGTCATCGTCGGGATCCGCATAATCGGCGGTTCCATCGCCGTCACGGTCGCCGTCGCCGTCCTCCTCGTCGGGCAGACCGTTGTTGTCGGAGTCCTCGTCCCGATAATCAGGCACCCCGTCGCCGTCGCTGTCACGCGGCTTCGCCTCCCCTGGGAAAGGAGCGCCCTCGAGCTTGTCGGACAACCCATCGTTGTCGGAGTCGGTGTCCTCGAAATCGGGCTGGCCGTCGCGATCCGTGTCGACCGCATCGGCGCGCCCTTCAACCGCGTCGCTGATCCCATCGCCATCCGCGTCCGCGGCCGGCAGCTCCGCCGGTTTGTCGCCTGACGGCGGTCTGTTCGTCGACGTGGCGTCGCAGCCGATCGGCACGGAGAGCAAGAGGCAGCAGAGCAGAGGGCGAAGACTGCGACGCATAGGAGCTCCTGC
This sequence comes from Sorangium sp. So ce124, assembly GCF_051525235.1. Taxonomy (NCBI): domain Bacteria; kingdom Pseudomonadati; phylum Myxococcota; order Polyangiales; family Polyangiaceae; genus Sorangium; species Sorangium sp. So ce124. The sequence continues at coordinate 13,759,173 of NZ_CP150312.1, read as the reverse complement.
GCGAATGTGGGCGCGAAATCCTAGACGCTCCACGCAATCCGGATCAACCGACATTCCATGGTGCGCCGGGGCTCTCCGCACGTCATCAACCGCAGACGGATTGCCGCCCACAGGTCCCCGCGAAACGTCGGCACGCGCGCGTGCGCAGCAGCTTCTGCGATACCGTCACAGCGGCGCGTTGCATGGCGCCGCTCGCCGCGAGCCGCCGCGGATGCTCGACCGCTGCGCCGGCGTCAGGGGAGCTTCAGCCGAGGCAGCACGACGGAGATCGCGTCTGCCGGCGCCTTCTCCCGGTAAGGGCAGTGGCGGCACTTGGAGTTACAGCAGTATCCCCGTTTCAGGTGATACGCCTCTGTAAAAACTACCCGGCCTCCCTCGAGGTAATAGTCTTCGCCTTCGACGGCCCTGGGAGGCTTCGGCCCGCTCATCGACCCTCGATCAAGCTACTCCGAAAGGCGCACCCGCGCCATCCGGCGCGCGGGCGGTTGGATGGGGCGCGCCGGCTCCACGACGCCCGCCCGCCGCCCGTGCTACGCCTGCGCCGCCCGCCGCACACCGGTGCACCGGCGGGTCCGCCCGCGATGCCCGATCGATCCTGCTCGAAGCTCCTCCGCGCCCTGCTCCCGCTCCTCGCCGCCGCCGGCTGCGATGGCTGCCCGAGCTCCAGGCCCTACACGCCTTACACGCTCGGCTCGGCCACGCCCTCCGGCTCGCCGCCCCCGCTGAGCGGCGTCGGCCCTGGCGCGGCGAGCGCCGGCCCCGAGGCCGACGCCGGCGCTCCGGACGCCGCCGCGCCTCGGTTCGCGGTGGTGCCGAGCGTCCCGGCGCCGGAAGGCGGCAAGCAATGGCCCCTCGAGGGCGGCGCCGTGGTCGCGGCGCCGACCGGGCGCACGTTCGAGACCGGGCTCCTCCTCGACGTCGACGGGGACGGCGCGCGCGATCTCGTCGCCTGGGCCCGGTCGCCCGACGGCCTGCGCGGCGAGCTCCTGCTTGCGCCCGCCGCGCGGCCGCAGGCGCTGCGCACGCTCGCCGCGCTCCCCGGCGATCTCGACGCGCAGGGGTGCACCCCGCGCGTCGGCCTCAGCCAGATCGGCCCCTCCGCGCTCGCCTTCGATTTCGCCCCGCAGTGCGGCGGCGCTCACCGCGGCGCCGCGGGCGCGGGCGCCACGCGCTGGATCGCCGTGATCCGCCTCCCCGGGCCCGCCGCGGGCGCGGGCGCGCCGCCGGAGCTCGCCCTGGAGCTCCGCCTCCGCGCGCCGCCCGCGGAGGAAGCGCTCTCCGCCTCCCTCGAGGTCGCCGACCGCGACGCGGACGGCCGCGACGACCTCATCGTCTCGGTTGGCCTCTCCGGCGCCCTGCGCCCCTTCCCTGCCCCGGCGGGCGCCGCGTCCGAGGTCCGCGCCCCGCTCGTCTTCCTGGATCGCCCCGCCGGCCTCTCGCGCGACGCGGCCCAGCCCGGCGAGGCGCTGCGCGCCCTCGCTGCCTCCCTGCTCCGGGACGCGCGCGCCAAGTCGACCGCGCCGGCCGTGGCCGCCTCCGCCCAGCGGCTGCGCCGGCTCCACGCCGCCCTCTGCGCCGACGCCGAAAGCGGCGCCGGAGCGACCGCCGGCCGCGACGCCGCGCGCGCCGGCGAGGCCCTCGTCTGGACGGGCGCCGGCCCTGTGCGCTGCGGCGAGCGGGGGCTCGCGGCCGCCATCGACCACGCCGAGGCGGTCGCGGCGTCCACGCGGGGCGCGCCGATCGCGGCCATCGCGGCGCTCGACCGCGGCGGCGCCGAGGCGCGCACCAAGGACGACGGCAAGCTCCTCGCGAAGCTCGCGCCGCCGGCGACCGCCGCCGCCGTGTACCGCACGGCCGCTGCCCCGCAGCCGACAAGGACCGGCACCTTCGGCCCGCTCGCGTTCGAGGCGAGCGGCGCCCTGCTGGTCCGCACCGCGCAGGGCGTCGTCCGCGTCGACCCCGCCACGTCGACCGAGTCCGCGACGGACATCCCTCCCTGGCCCGCCGCCGTCCACGCCGGGCCCGCGGAGCTCGTCGCCGTCGAGCGGCGCTGCGACGCGCCCACCTTGCTCGGGCTCTTCCGCAGCTCGCCCGATGCCGTCGGCGAGATGGAGGTCCCGCTCCCGCTGCTCCGCGGCCAGGGGCCTCGCGCCCGGCCCGGCGCGGCCGCGCCCGAGCGCTGCGCCGGGACCGAGCGCCTGCCCTTCGTCCCGCTCGCCGCGTCGGAGCGCGGCTTCGACATCGCCCTCGGCGCCGCGCTGATCTCGATCGACCTGCGGGCCGCCGCGCCGGCCTCGTCCGCGCTGTCGTTCCCGCTCACCACGCCCGCGCCTCAGGGCGCGGCGCGGTCGCCGGACGGCGCCACGCTGGCGGTCCCGGCCGCCGGCGGGCTCCTCGTGGCGACCGCGGGCGGCGCCGCGCGCCTCTGGACGGGCGGCGACCTCGCGCAGGCGACGGCGTGCGCGCCGGCCAACGGAGGAGCCCGCGTCGCGTGCGTCGCCGGCGCGGCCGCGGTGATCTTCGAGGCGAAGTGACCTCCGTCGTCCCTCGGACCCCGGAGGTCAGCCGGGGCTCACTTGTTGACGCGCTCCAGGTACTTGCCGTCGGTCGTGTCGATCTTGATCCACTCGCCCTCCTTCACGAAGAGCGGGACGTTGACGGTCGCGCCGGTCGACACCGTGGCGGGCTTGGTGGCGCCGCTCGCCGTGTCGCCCTTGACGCCCGGCTCGCTGCTCACGATCTGGAGCACCACGTGCGGGGGCATGCTGACGCCGATCGGCAATCCGTTGAACAGGGTCACGTCGATCGACATCCCGTCGCTCAGCCACTTGGAGTCATCGCCGATCTTGTCGCCGGGGACCGTGAGCTGCTCGCCGGTCGCCGGGTCCATGAACACGAAGTCGGTGCCTTCCGGATAGATGTACTGGAGGCTGCGCTCCTCCACGTCCGCCGGCTCCAGCTTCTCGCCCGATTTGTACGTGCGCTCGAGCACCGCGCCCGTCGCCATGTTCCGGATCTTGACGCGGGTGAACGCCTGCCCCTTTCCCGGCTTGACGAACTGGAAGTCGATGACCGAGTAGGGCTGGCCGTCGACCATAAACTTGAGGCCTTTTCGGATGTCGCTTGTGTCCATGGGGAGAGCTTCCTGGTAGCGTAAGGGCGGCCTGTCGGCGAGGCCGGGGATCCGCGTCCGCGGCCCCCTGGCGCGGCTCGGGGGTCCGCGTCCGCGGCCCCTTCCACGGGTCGGGGGTCCGCGAACGCGGCCTCCGTCTACAGGTCGGGGGTCCGCGTTCGCGGCCCCCTTAGCACGAGCACGACCTCCTGCACAGGGCACGGTTTCAGGACCTGAAAATGCACGACTTCGACGACGAGCTCAGGGAGATCAAGCGTGAGATCGTGGAATCCCGTGGGCTCATCATCAAGACGAACAACCTCACGAACGCCCTCGCAGCGGATCTGAAGAGCATCTCCAAGCGCCAGATGGCGTACGAGCGGCGCGCCTTCTGGAACAGCGCGAGCGCGAACCTGCTCTTCGTGATCGTGGTGATCGGCGTGGTCAAGCTCGCCTGGGACGCACGCGTGGACGCCGTCCAGGCCGAGACCAAGGGCGCGCGCGACCGCATCGCGAAGCACGAGGCCGATCTCAAGGAGATGCAGCAGCGGAGCGACGCGCGCGCCAAGGCCGAGAGCGACGCCGCGGCGTTCTACGAGCTCATCCGTGCCGAGCGGCGACAGGAGGTGATCGAGGGCTTCGAGGCGCTGCGCAAGGCGCCGCTCACCCGGGCCGAGCTCGCGTTCTTCTCGGACTCGGTCGACAAGGCGCGCTCGGAGCTCTCGATCAAATCGTACCAGACGGGCCTCGATCACATGCGGACGGGCCGCTGGCACGAGGCCGCGGTCGCCTTCGAGGACGCCATCCGGCAGAAGGAGACGGCGTCGCACACCCCGTCGGCCCGCCTCAACCTGGCGCGCGCCTACCGCAGGCTGAACCGGCAGCGCGACGCGATTCCGCTGCTCATGACGCTCTCCGAGGCGTCGCCCGATCGGGAGGTCATGGATGACGCGACCTTCCTCCTCGCCGAGTGCCTCCTCGACATCCAGGCCTGGAACGACGCGAAGACGACCTTGCGGTCGTTCATCCGCCGCTTCCCGGACAGCGCGTACATCAACGACGCGCGCCTCGCGCTGGCCGACGTCTCGCTCCGGCACTGACGCGCGCCGCCACGGCCGGCCGGCGCTCCCCCCGCACGGCGCCGCGCGGGGGGGACGACGTCAGGACCCGCGCCGCACGTCGATCCGGCGCGGCTCATCCTTCTTCTCGAACCAGCTGGATCGGAGCTGCCGGCGGAGGCCTGACGCGAACAGGCAGTCGCGGAACGCGTTCTGCTCGAAGGTCACCGCGCTGTGCGCGAGCGGGACCTGGATGAAGATGGCGCGGCCGTCCAGGAGCTGCTTGCGCGTAAGCTCGCCCGGGCGCCGCTCGTGAAGGCAGGCGACGCCCTGGGCCTCGAGCGCGCGCGCGAGCTCGAGGTTGAGCCGCCGCACGTCGCCCGCGACGAAGTGGCTGATGAGCTTGTGCCTGTCCCGCCCCGATCGGCCCTTCCGCTCGAGCACCCAGTCGCGGAACGCGTCGACCTCGCCGTACAGCGCGTCGAACAGGTACACCTCGTTCACCTCGCAGCCGCCGTGGCGCAGGCACGCGGCCGCGACGCGGTATCCGCCCGAGTGCGCCGACAGGCAGAGCGTCCCGAGCCTCGCCTGCCGCGGGATGGCGCAATCGCCGAGCGCCCGCCGCGCCGAGGGGGCCGCGAGCACCGACGCGAGCTCGCCGCACAGCCGCCGGAGGCCGCCCTTCTGCCCCAGCTTGCCCGGGGGCGACTCCGCCGCGTTCACCGCGCACTGCGGCACCACGAGCACCGCGTTCTGCTTGCTCTCGTGGAGCTGCTCGCGGAGCTTGTGCGCCGCGATGGCCCGCTCCGCGGTCGTGACGTGGCCGTGGAAGTGGATCACGAGGTCGAGTTCATCGCTCTCCGGCGCGCGGTAATGCGCCGGCACGAAGACCATCGCCGTGGCGTCCTGGTAAGGAGCCCCGTCGCAGGGAAACGGCGCGTTCGACAGCTCGATCTTGAGCGTCACGCCGATGTCCGACGCCTCGACGGCCCTCACCCTGGAGGCCGCCCTGGCGAGCGCCGGCGCAAAGAGCCCCGGCGCGGCCAAGGCGCCGCCCGCCACGCCGAGCGCTCGGAGAAAGGCCCGGCGGCCGAGCGCCGGTGATGCGAATCGGGACATCTGGCGACCTCGTCCCGCGCCTAACACCGACGCCCGACCCCGGCCAAGAAACCGAAACGCCGCAGAGCGGCGGGCATCCGCTGCTCAGCTTTGGCTGACGGCCGCGCTGCTCACTTGCGCGAGCAGGTCCTGGATGCGCCGGACGAGCTTCGCCGGCTCCTGCACCACGCCCTCGACGAGGAGGGCCTGGTCGAGGAGGAGCTCGGACCACTGCTTCACCCGCTCCGAGCCGGGCTCGCGCCCCGCCAGGATGTTGAGGTTCTTCACCACCGGGTGACCGGGGTTGAGCTCCAGGATCCGCTTGGACTCCTCGGCGTTCTGGTCGATGAGCTTCATGATCCGCTCGAGGTTCGCCCCTGGATCCCCCTCGGCGGCGACGAGGCAGCTCGCGCTGTCCGTCAGGCGCCGCGAGACGCGCACGTCCTTCACCCGGTCGCCCAGCGCCGCCTTGACCGCCGCCACGGCCGCGTCCACCGACTCCTCCGGCTCGTCCTTCTTCTCCGGCTCGGCGCCGAGATCGACGTCGCCGTGCATCACGCTCTTGAGGCGGCGCTTGTCGAACTCGTTCAGCGCCTTCACGAACCACTCGTCGACCGGATCCACGAGGAACAGCACGTCGTAGCCGCGCTTCCGGAACGCCTCGAGGTGCGGGCTCTGCTCGACCGCGTGGCGGCCGAGCCCCGTCACGTAATAGATCTCCTTCTGCGCCTCCGGCATCTTCGCCACGTAGTCGCGGAGCGAGATGAGCTTGCCGGCCTCCGTGTTCATCGACTCGAAGCGGCACAGCTCGGCGATCGCGTCCTTGTTCTTCCAGTCGCTCGTGGCCCCCTCCTTGATGACCCGGCCGAACTCCTTCCAGAAAGCCGCATAGCGCTCGGGATCCGACTCGGAGAGGTCCTTGAGCGATTTGAGCACCTGCTTGACGATCTGCTGCTCGATCTGGGAGAGCGTGCGGTTCTCCTGGAGCATCTCGCGCGAGACGTTGAGCGAGAGGTCCTCGGAGTCGACGACGCCGCGCAGGAAGCGCAGGTACATCGGCGTCAGCTTGTCGCAGTCCTCGACGATGAGGACCCGCTTCGCGTAGAGGCGCACGCCCCGGCGGTCCTTGTGGAACATGTCCGCCGGCGCCTTCTCGGGCACGTAGAGCAGGGCGTGGAACTGCACGGGCGCGTCGATCGACAGGTGCACGGTGAGCAGCGGCTTCTCCCCCTCGTAGCCGCCGGTCACGTGCCGGAAGAACTCCGCGTGCTGCTCCTCGGTGATCTGCGACTTGGGCAGCGTCCAGAGCGCGGCCGAGCGGTTCGCGACCTCGTCGTTCACCTTGATGGGGAAATGAACGAAATCCGAGTACTTGCGGATGATCTCCTTGATCCGCCACACCTTCGTGTACTCGCGCGCGTCCTCCTTGAGGTGGAGGACGATCTTCGTGCCGGGGTGCTCGCGATCGCCGGAGGCCACGGTGAACGAGCCCGCGCCGGACGAGCGCCACAGGACGGGCTCCGCGCCCGGCAGCATCGAGCGGGTCTGCACGTCGACGCGTGAGGCGACCATGAACGCGGCGTAGAAGCCGACGCCGAACTGGCCGATGAGCTGGAGCTTGCCGCCGTCTTTCTTCTGCTTGGCGGCCTCGGCGTTGGCCTTCAGGAACTCCAGCGACCCCGAGCGGGCGATGGTGCCGAGGTTCTGCACCACCTCGTCCCGGGTCATGCCGATGCCGTTGTCCTCGATGGTGAGGGTCCGGGCGGCGTCGTCGAGCGTGATGAGGATCGCGGGCTCGCCGGCTTGTTCTGCGACCCCTTCGCGCGTGAGGGCCAGGAAGCGGGCCTTGTCGAGCGCGTCGGACGCGTTCGAGATGAGCTCGCGGAGGAAGACCTCCTGGTTTGCGTAGAGCGAGTTGATGACCAGCGCGAGGACCTGCTGCACCTCGGCCTGGAAGGGAAGCTCGACCGCGCCGGCGGCCTTGGCCTCCTCGGACGGGGTCGACGCGGGCGTCTCCGGGCCCGGAGCCGCACCCGAAGGCTCGGCAGAGGGCGTGGAACCGCTGGTTTCGGGGTTCGGGCTTTCCGTGTTCATGTCGGCGACCAAATGGATCCGATTTTCGAAAGGGCAATCCCCCGGCGCACCGCGGGGCGCCGCGGAGCGCCCCCAGAACGCGCCGCGGTGTGTCGCCTCGCTCCGAGCGCGCTCCGCGGCCGGCTCCGGGCCCCGCCGGCCGGGTGAGGGGCTCACCAGGCCGGGGGCCGACGCTGCGTCGAGGTCGGGATCTGCGCGCCGGGTCGTCACGTTCAGGTCGCTGTGCGCGATCCCCGCATCCCTGCCCGGTTTTTCCGGTGGGTAAGGGTTTCTTCATCAGGTCGCCGGAGCTAGATTCACTGGCGTTACACCCTCGCGGTCCGGGAGATCTGTTGTGGTAGCACTTCTCCGTGCAGTACTCCGTGTTCTCCCGGCAATCGGCCTGCTGGCCGGGGAGCTGGCGCTCGCGGGGTGCGGCGATCGGGGCAAGACGGCCGAGCAGGACCTTCTGAAGCGGCCGCCCCCTGTGCTCCAGTTCGACGGCTATGTCTATGTCCCGACCGGGACGAGCGATTTCAAGATCCTGGAGCGCGTGCGGGCGCAGACGCGCACGGTGTTCACAGGGCTGCGGAAGTCCCGGGTGATGGTGAGCCGGCGCGAGGTCCAGGGAGCGACCACGGATACCTTCGCCAAGGAGGCCGTGACCGTCGTCGACGCCGCGGGGCACCGCACCCTCGCGCTCCGCGTGCGGTACCGCTTCGTGGCCCGGCCGGAGGTCGCGAACGGCATCGACGATCGCAAGGAGCTCCCGCTCGCGCTCCTGCACCGGGAGGATGACGAGGTCGCGGAGCGCATCTACGAGGAGTGCACGCCGCCCCAGGAGCGGAGGAAGGGGGGCGCCAGCGCCGTCGGCCTCGACTTCGATCCGTCCATTCCGAGCTGCAAGGCCGCGATGGCCGCGGAGCAGGCGGAGATCGACGCGGCGCGCGCGAAGGTGCCCGAGCTCGCGGGCGGGCCGCCTGCCTCCGCCAAGGACACCGTGGTCCCGCTCGAGGAGGTACGGCGCCTGTACATCCCGACGCAGGTGACCGTCGAGCTCCGCGATCGCAAGCCGGGCGAGGTCACGCCGCGCTTCGTCCCGGTGGATCGACCGGAGAAAGAGGACGCGCGGGTCGCGACCGCGGAGCGGCCCGGCGGCGAGCACCCCGAGGGGCTCGAGCCGGCGGCGGTGCTCATCGACCCGGATCTCAAGGTGGAGCGGACGCCCGAGGAGAGGGCTATCGCCGAGGGGACCCTGCTGCCGAAGATGCCCACGACCGGCGGCACGGGCGCGGTGAGCGGCGAGAGGCGGATCGAGGTCGTGAGCCCCGCGGTGGCGCAGGCGCAGCAGCGCAAGGCGGAGGCCGCCGCGACCGCGAACGAGCGCTTCGAGATCCCATTCGAGACGCTGACCGACCCGAAGTTCCTGGTGGTCTGGTTCAGCCTGCTGATGGCGTACCCGATCCTCCGGGGCGATCCGCGGAAGAAGCGCTGACGCGCGGCATGAGCGCTGAAGAGCGCTGACGCGCGGCATGAGCGCTGAAGAGCACTGACGCGCGCCGCGGCGCGCCTCGCCGAGAGGGGCGACGGCGCAGCGCTCGGACCGGCGCGGGCAGAGGCCGCCGCGATCGCGGGGTCGTCCGCTACGATGCCCGCCATGATGCTTCGCCTGATGAAGATGTTCGGCCTCGCCTTCGTGGAGACCACGACCGAACGTGCCCGCCGGGGGCCCGCGCGCCCGAGCTGGGGCTTCGGCTTCGAGTGGGTGGTCCGCTTTCTCCGCCGCGATTTCGCCTACGTGCTCGACCGGCCCTACCCGGACGTCAGGGCCGAGCTCGACGCGCGCCCGTACTCCCAGAAGGCCGTCCGGCGCGTGAAGCGCACGGACGACACCTTGAAGGGCGTCCCCGCGGTCTGGTTCGAGCCGTCGGGCGCGGCGTCGCGCGGCGTCGTCCTCTACCTCCACGGCGGCTCGTACCTGTTCGGCTCCACGAGGACCCACGCGGACCTCATGGCGCGGCTGGCGCTGGCGAGCGGCGCCCGCGTCGTGGGCATCGACTACCGGCTCGCGCCGGAGCACCGCTATCCCGCGCAGCTCGAGGACGCGCTCGCCGCCGTAGGCGCGCTGGTCGAGCGCGGCCATGCGCCGGGGGAGATCGCGCTCGCCGGCGACTCCGCCGGCGGCAACCTCGCGCTCGTCACGCAGCTCGCGCTGCGCGACCGCGGCGCGCAGGCGCGCTGCGCCGCGCTCATCTCTCCCTGGCTCGACCTCACCGCGAGCAGCGCCTCGGCGATCGCGAACGACTCGACCGATTACGGCACCCGGGAGGGTCTCCTGCGCCAGGCGCGCGATTTCGCGGGCGCGACCCCGCTGGACGATCCCCGGCTGTCACCGCTCCACGCGCGCCTGGAGGGGCTGGCCTCGCTGTTCATCCAGGTCGGCGACGCCGAGCGCCTCCACGACGAGGGCCAGGAGCTCGCGCGGCGCGCCCGCGAGGCGGGCGTCGACGTCACGCTCGACGTGCTGCGGGACATGCCCCACAACGGGCCGGTGCTGGCCGATTTCCACCCGGAGGGCGCGCGGGGCACGGACGCGCTGGGCGCGTATCTCCGAGCGCGCCTGTCGTCGAGCGCGGCAGCGGCGACGCGGCCTGACGCGGCCTGATGCGGAGCTCGCTCCGCGGCGCTGCGGGGCGAGGTGGTTGCCGTGAGCGGGCGGCGCGCGTAGGGGATCGCGCGGTGAGGCTCGCCTCGAGGGCCCACGGAGGAGACGATGACCCCTTCCCAGGACCTGGTCGAGCTGGCAGAGCTTCTCGCGGACGCCAGCGGCGCCGTGATCCGGCGCTACTTTCGCAAGGGCATCGAGGCCGACGACAAGGCGGACGCGAGCCCTGTCACGATCGCCGACCGCGAGGCCGAGGCGGCGATACGCGAGCTGCTCGCCGCGCGCGCGCCGGGACACGGGATCGTGGGAGAGGAGCTCGGCCGCCAGAACGAGGCAGCGGAGCTCGTGTGGGTGCTCGATCCCATCGACGGGACGAAGGCGTTCATCACGGGCAAGCCGCTCTTCGGCACGCTCATCGCCCTGCTGCATCGGGGGCGGCCGGTGCTCGGCGTCATCGACCAGCCCGTCCTCGGCGATCGCTGGCTCGGCGTCCTGGGCCGGCAGACGCTCTGGAACGGCGAGCCGGCGCGCGTCCGGGCGTGCGCGGGGCTGCCGCTCGCGCGCCTCTCCACCACGGGCCCGCAGTACTTCCCGCCGGCGAAGACCCGCGCCTTCGGGGAGGTCGCGTCCCGGGCCAAGCTCGTGAGCTACGGCGGGGATTGTTACCAGTATGGCCTCGTGGCGAGCGGCAGCATCGACGTGGTCGTCGAGTATGGCCTCAAGCTCCACGATTTCGCGGCGCTCGTCCCGGTGATCACCGGCGCCGGAGGGGTCATGACGGACTGGGAAGGGCGCCCGCTCGACGCCGCGAGCGGCGGTGACGTGGTGGCCGCCGGCGACCCGCGCACCCACGCCGAGGTGCTCGCCGCGCTCCGCGCCGGCGATCCCCGGCAGGGCGCGCGCTGACGCGCGCCGACGTCGGAGCGCCGGCGGCGGCTCACGCCCGGAGCCCTCGGAACTGGAGGGCGAGCGAGCTCTTCAGCACGGGATCCAGCGCCGCCGCGAGCGTCACGAAGCCGCTGAGCCAGGACAGGAGCGCCGCGAAGTAGAGGGCGAAGATGTTGTGCGCCGCGGCGAGCGGGTCGATGTCGCCCGCGACCTCGCCGCGCGCCTGCGCGTCGCGCACCAGGCTCGCGATGCGGTGCAGGAAAGCGAACGTGAGCGCGTTCAGCCGCTCTCCGTTCGGACCCGACGCACCGGGGAAGGCCTTCACGAACGCCTGCGAGACGAGCGGCTGCTCGCCGTACATCGCGAACAGCCGCTGAAACACGTGGATGAGCTGAGGGAGCAGGGGCTCTTTGCGCGGCAGCGCCTCGAACGCCGCGTCGACCGCGGCCGCGAGCCGGTCGTGCATCACCATCATGAGCAGATCGGCCTTGTCGCGCGCGTGCACGAACACCGTCCCCGTCGCGACCTCCGCGCGCTCCGCCACCGCCTTGGTCGTCGTGTCGTCGTACCCGAGCTCGGTGAAGAGCGCCCACGCGGCGTCCCGGATCCGCCGGCGGGTGTCGAGCTTCTGCTGGGCGCGCCCGCCGCGCTCGGGGGCCGGCGCGCTCGGCGCGGACGCGGCCGGCGCGGACGCGACCGGCGCCGACGCAACCGGAGCTCGCGGCGCCGCGGATCGCCTCCGGCGTTTCGTCGCGCTTGTAATGACCTTGCTCATCGACGGGGAACTCTGTTGCCGAGGATGCCTCCTCGTCAAGCGGCGATCTCCTTGACAGAACGAGCGCGAAGAATGACCATGGTCAGTGACTGAAGTCATCGAACGAGGGTGGTGCCATGGCTCTTGTGCATTACGACGAAGGCCTCACGATGCGGGAGGCGCGGGCGCTCTACTTCGAGGTGAACCGCTTCGGCGCGGACGGCGGGTACGGCGACGCGTGGGTCGACTTCAAGCTCGGTCCGCTCCCGGTCCCGTTCCCGAACACCCGGGCGCGCGTGCGCGCCGTGCGTTATCACGACCTGCACCACGTGCTGACGGGCTACGACACGAACGCGATCGGCGAGTTCGAGATCGCGGCCTGGGAGCTCGGCGCCGGCTGCAAGGGCTTCTTCGCGGCCTGGCAGCTCAACCTGGGCGGCCTCTTCGCGGGGCTCCTCGCGGCCCCGCGCCGGACGGTCCGCGCGTTCTTCCGCGGCCGCCGCAGCGAGAGCCTGTATGGCCGTCCGTTCGAGGAGCTGCTCGATCGAGAGGTCGGCGAGCTGCGCAGGGAGATGCGCGTCGATGAGCGCTCTTCGTCCGGCTCCAGCCCTGCGGCGCTCGACGTGCTCTGGCTCGCGCTCGCGAGCCTCGCGGGGCTCGTGGTCGGCGTCCTCGGGTTCGCGGCGGTGCTCGTCGTGGCGCCGATCGGGATCGTGAACCTGGCGCTGCGCCGGCACCGCGCGCGCAGCGCCGCTGAAGCGGGGGCCTGAGGCGAGGAGCCTGCCGGCGTTCAACCCCCGAACAGATTACGAGGGTTCAACGAACCCCCAACACCTTCTCGCATACTCCACGACCACCTCTGCGATACCGTGCTCAATCGATGACACGTCCGCGCGAATAAAATCGCCCTTGAGAGGTCCACCGGAAGCAAGGACAGTAGTTGGGCCGTTATCGGACAGACCTCTACCACCATCAAGCTTTATGAGGACGATCGCCCCGTCGCCGCGCATGCGCTCCAAGATCGGGAGGACCGCATCGATCCCTCTCCACTGCGCTGGAACTGGGCTCAAACCAAGGTGGGTTGCTACCATTGGAATGAGTCCGTAGTCATCTGTGGCCATGAAAACCCCCGGGATGTGGCACAGTAGCCTCCTGTCAAACCGCAGCCTCGATAACCTTGACGAATGGGGTTCCGAAGAAGTCTGAACCGCCACGATCGTCGACAAACTCCGAGGCGAGTACAGTACGCCACCGGACCTGAGAATGCCTCACGCACAGCATCTGTGCGCCCGTCCGGCCGCCGGCCCGCCCCCCTGCCGAAGCTCGACGCGCCCCCCGGCGCACCCCGCCCTCCCCCTCCCCAGCTTGACCTGGCCCCCGCGACGCACGAGGATCCGCCTCGTGCCCCAGCGAAAGCGTTACCTCTTCGTCTGCGTCAACCGCCGCCCGGACGGCGTTCCCAAGGGCTCCTGCGCTCAGCGCGGCGCCGAGGGCATCCACGTGCAGCTCAAGGCCGCGCTCGCCGAGCGGGGCCTCGCCAAGGTCGAGGCGCGCGCCTGCTCCGCGAGCTGCCTCGACGTCTGCTGGGCAGGCCCCGTCATCGCGGTGGAGCCTGACGGCTACTTCTACGGCCGCGTGACCCCGGCCGACGTCCCGGAGATCGTCGATGCCCTCGCCTCCGGCCGCCGCGTCGAGCGGCTCGTGCTCCCGCCCGAGGACTACACGGAGGCGACGGCCGCCCCGCCGCTGCCGGCGCCGCCGCGCGGCGCGCCCCCGGAGGCGTGATGCGCGGCTTCGAGTTCTGCGAGACCATGGCCGGGAGCTTCCACCTGGTCGACTCGCCCGCCGACGAGCGGCCCATGTCGTTCACGATCCGCGCGCGCTCGCGCGGCCTCCTCGACTTCCTGCGCAAGCCCGAGGTCGAGATCGAGGGCGAGATCGACGCCGAGGGCTTCGCAGACCACCGGTACCTCTCCGGGCGGCTCGGCCTCGACGTCGCGCGCACCGGGACCCTGCCCTACTCCTTCGAGTTCACCGCCAACGACGGCCGCCGCTGCGCGTTCGCCGGCCGGAAGACCGTGCGCCCCGGCGATCTCATGACGTCGATGACCGTCCTGCCCGGCGTCCTCGTCGGCGACGGCGGCGCGCTGATCGGCGAGGCGCTCCTCCGCTTCGACCTGCGGAGCGACCTGCTCCGGTTCCTGAGGAGCTTCCGGGCCACGAGGTAGCCACCATGCAAAGGATCGAGCCCGCAGACAGCGCGGTCATCGTCATCGACGTGCAAGAGAAGCTCGCCGGCGCGATGCCGGCGCCCCAGATGGACGCGCTCACCCGCGCGGCCACGGTGCTGATCGAGGCGGCGCGGCGGCTCGGCGCGGCGATCATCGCCACCGAGCAGTACCCCGCGGGCCTCGGTCCGACCATCGCGCCCATCGCCGAGCGGCTCGCCCAGGCGGGCGCGCCCGTCATCCCCAAGATGGAGTTCTCCGCCTGCGGCTCCGCCGAGTTCGAGCGCGCCTTGCGCACGTCGACCGCGCGCACACCCCGCGCCGCCATCGTCGTCGGCGTGGAGGCGCACGTCTGCGTCTTCCAGACCGTGCGCGACCTCGCCGCGCGCGGCGTCCTCGTCCAGGTCCCGCTCGACGGCGTCGCCTCCCGCCGCGACGACCACCGGCTCGCCGGCCTCGATCTCTGCCGCGCCGCAGGCGCCACCATCACCACCGCGGAGACCGTCGTCTTCGACTGGCTCAAGATCGCCGGGACGGACGACTTCAAGCAGCTCTCGAAGCTCATCCGCTGACCGATCCCGCGATCTTCGCGGGCGGCGCGCGGGGACCAGGTCGGCCTGTCAGTTTGTCAGGCGCCGGATCGGACTTTGTCAGACCCGTGCTCTCCTGGACATGCCGCCGACGCCTGTGACACAGTGGCGCATGGCTGACGATCTGGCACAAGTCCCCCCGAGCGCGCCGCCCGCTGGCCCCGCCGCGCCGCCGCCCGGCGCGCCGACGGTCCTCGTGGTCGATGACGAGCCGTCGAACGTCGCCTCCATCGAGAAGATCTTCCAGCGCGACGGCATGCGGGTCATCACGGCGGACAGCGCGAAGGCGGCGCTGGAGATCGTGCGCAGCCGCCGCGTCGAGGTCGTCCTGACCGACCTGATGATGCCGGGCGTCAGCGGCCTCGAGCTGCTCCGCGCGCTGAAGCAGCTCGCGCCCGACACCGAGGTCGTGATGATGACCGCCTACGGGACCGTCGAGACAGCGGTCCAGGCCATGCGCGAGGGCGCCTACGACTTCGTGGAGAAGCCGCTCAAGCGGATGACGATCATCAAGAGCGTGCGCAAGGCTGCAGAGCGCCAGTCGCTCGTCGCCGAGAACCGCTCGCTCCGGCAGGAGATCAAGCTGCTCACGAAGCGCGAGATCGTCGGATCGAGCCCGACGCTCCGCCGCGTGCTCGACATCGCGACCCAGGCGGCGCCCTCGAGCGCCACGGTGCTCGTGCTCGGCGAGAGCGGCACCGGCAAGGAGCTGCTCGCGCGCTTCATCCACGAGCGCAGCGCGCGCTCGCGGGGGCCGTTCGTCGCGGTCAACTGCGCGGCCATCCCGGAGACCATCCTCGAGGCCGAGCTCTTCGGCCACGAGCGCGGCGCGTTCACCGGCGCCCTCGCGAAGCGCGACGGCCGCTTCGCCAAGGCGGCCGGCGGCACGCTGTTCCTCGACGAGATCGGCGAGCTCTCGCCCGCCGTGCAGGTGAAGCTCCTCCGCGTGCTGCAGGAGGGCGAGTACGAGCCCGTCGGCGGCGACACGGTGCGCGCCGACGTGCGCCTGGTCGCGGCCACCAACAAGGACCTCCGCGCCGAGGTCGCCGCGGGCCGCTTCCGCGAGGACCTGTTCTACCGGCTCAACGTGATCGCGATCACGGCGCCCCCGCTCCGGACCCGCCGCGAGGACATCCCGCTCCTCGTCGACCACTTCCTCGGCATCTACTGCACGAAGAACAACCGCCCCCGCCTGGAGGCGCCGCGCGACGTGCTCGCGCGCCTGACCGACTACACGTGGCCGGGCAACGTGCGCGAGCTCGAGAACGTGATCGAGCGCGCCGTGGTCCTCTGCCGCGGCGACCAGCTCTCCGTCGACGACCTGCCCGACTTCATCCGCGAGGCCGCCCCCGCCGAGCCGAGCTCGCTCACCTTCTCGGTCGGCACGCCCCTCGACGAGGTCGAGCGCAGGCTCATCCGCGAGACGCTCCGCCACGCCCGCGGGGACAAATCCGTGGCCGCGCAGTTGCTCGGCATCTCGACGCGCACCATCTACCGAAAGCTCGGCGAGCTGGAGTGACGCCGCGCGCGCCGTCCCGCGGACACCGCGCGCGCCTGCGCGCCGGCCCCCGCGAAAATCCATTTGTCACTTTGGCAAAGGAGGCCGTCCGACACGCCCGGGGTTCGTCACCTTGGCGGGACAGCTTCCGAAAATTCGTGAAGACGCGGGAAACCACCGGCGATTGACCGCTGGCATGAAACTCGCCTAGAGGAGGATGGGCGCATGGGCATCGACGCGATCCTGAAGCGGTATTTTCCCTGGGTGCTGGGCGCGCTGATCGCGCTCGCCGCCTACTTCCAGGCGTCGGGCATGGGTCAGCTCGTGGTCTCCAGCGTCGCGATCGACGCCCCGCCGGCGCCGCCCAGCCATCCGACGCGCCCGGCGTCGTTCGGGCCGACCGCGAGCAGCACGGACCACACGACGAGCGCCGCGGCGATCCTCTCGCGCAACCCGTTCGACTCGGTGACGGGGCCGCTCGACGGCAAGCCCGTCGAGCTCCCGACCGTCCAGCACGAGCTGCCCAACAAGGACCCGTACGCGGACCCGTCCTGCGACGGCGCCCGCGTCCTCCTCATCACGCAGGCCGACGATCCCGCGTGGTCGTTCGCGGCCATGACCGGCTCGGACGGCAAGGCGATCTTGCGGCGGCAGGGGGATGAGATCAGCGGGCAGACCGTTTACTACGTGGGGTGGGATCGGGTCTGGCTGACGTCCGGCAGCTCGCGGTGCCAGGCCATCGTTGGCAGCCGCGCCGTCGCCCGCGCCAGCGCCGCGCCGGCGCCGGCGCCGGCGCCCCCGACGACGTCGACGGGCGCGGCCTCGAAGCCCCCCGCCCGCGGCGGCAAGAAGATCCCGCCGGAGATCGCCTCGAAGATCCAGCGCGTGAGCGAGACGGAGTTCAACGTGGAGCGCAGCGCCGTCGACCACATCCTGGAGAACCAGGGCGAGCTGATGCGCTCCGCGCGCATCGTCCCCGAGAAGGAGGGAGACAAGGTGGTGGGCATCCGTCTCTTCGGGATTCGCCCGGACTCTCTGCTGGGGACGCTCGGGCTGGAGAACGGAGATCGGCTGTCCAGCATCAACGGGTTTGAGATGAGCGATCCGCAGAAGGCCCTCGAGGCCTACGCGCGGCTCCGGACGGCGGACCGGCTCACGGTGAGCATCAACCGCAAGGGCAAGCCGATGAACATCGACTTCAACATCAAGTGAGCGCTCCGGACTGAATCCAGGGACGAAAGCAGGGTAGCGGCATGGCGCGATGGATAGGGACGCTGAACGAGGGGAGCCTGCTCCGGCGGACGCTGATGGTGATCGGCACGTTCGTCCTCGGCTCCCTCACGTTCGTCGGGGTCATGAGCCTCGTCCTCGTGTCGGTCGCCAAGGCCGTCCTGCCGCCCCACGAGGCGTCCCACGACAAGGAGTCCGCGGCGGACACGACGGAGGAGGCCGACAGCGAGGCCGCCGCCGGCGCGACCAAGACCGCCCTGGGCAAGACCTCCCGCTCGAAGCGGCCGCGGCCCCCCTCGCCGGCCGCGCGCGAGAGCGCGCCGAACGCTGACTGAGCGGCGCCGCCTCCCCCTACCAACCAACGCAGAGAATATCGAGTCGACTGATGGTGATGACGACCCTCGAGCGATCCTGCTGCCTCCGGAGGAGGCTCCTCGCCGCGCCGGTGGCGGCGCTCGTGCTCGCCGCCGCGGCGCCGCCCGCCGCAGCGCAGCCCGCGAACCGCGGCGCCCCCGTGCTGCGGACCCCCGGCCAGGTCCCGCCGGCGCCCGCCCGCCCCGCGCCTGCGCCGGGCGCGCCGGCCGCAGGCGCCCCACCCGCCGGCGCGCCGGGCGCAGCCGCGCCCGCGGCAGGCGCTCCGGGCGACGCCGGCGACGACCCGCTCGCCGCGGTCAAGCAAGGGGTCCAGGAGATCGAGTTCAAGCCGAAGCCCGGCGGCTACAAGGTCAGCTTCAACCTCGACGAGGCCGACCTCCCCGAGCTCGTGAAGGCCATCAGCAACATCACCGGGCGCCGCTTCATCTACGGCGGCAAGCTCCGGCAGATCAAGGCCACGGTGTACGCGCCGGAGAAGGTGACCGTCGCCGAGGCGTACAGCGCGTTCCTGTCGATCCTCGCCTCGAACGATCTCACCGTCATCCCCCACGGCCGCTTCCTCAAGATCGTGGAGACGCCAGGCGCGGTATCCGAGACGACGCCCGTGTTCGGGACCGCCACGCCCGTGCCCGCGGAGGACCGGTTCGTCACCCGCATGTACCGGCTGTCGCATATCGACGCCAACGAGGCGGGCGGCGTCCTGAGCAAGTTCAAATCGAAGGACGGCGACGTCACCGTCTACCCGCCCGGCAACCTGCTCATCATCACGGACACCGGGTCGAACATCCAGCGCATGCTGCGGATCGTCGAGGAGATCGACGTCGGCGGCGCCGGCGATCAGCTCTGGGTGCAGCCCGTTCATTACGGCTCCGCGGCGGAGGTCGCGACCAAGCTGAACGAGATCGTCGACCCGAGCAGGGCCGCGGCGGGCGGCGGCAGGCCCGGCAGGGGCGGCGCCGGCGGCACCGGCGCCCGCATCATCGCGGACGACAGGACCAACTCGCTCGTCATCACCGCGACCGAGCCGGACTACCTGCGCGTCCTCGGCATCCTGAAGCGCCTCGACGTGCCGCAGACGGGCGAGGGGCAGGTCCACGTGCTCTCGCTCCAGCACGCCGGCTGCAAGGAGCTGTCGGCGACGCTGAACCAGATCCTCGGCGGCGGAGCGGGCGGGGGCGGAGCGGCCGTCGGCGGCAGGCCGGGCGCGCGCGCCGCCCCCGCGGTGCCGGGCTCGACCGACGACATCTTCGAGGGGCAGGTCAAGGTCACCTGCGACGAGGCGAGCAACAAGCTCCTCATCACGTCGTCACCCCACGACTACGCCCAGCTGCGCACCGTGATCGACCAGCTCGACGAGCCCCGGCGGCAGGTGTTCATCGAGGCCGTGATCATGGACGTGAACGTCAGCCGCTCGCTCGATTTCGGCATCGGCTACCACGCCGGCGCGCCGTTCAACGGCCTCAACCCCGACGACAGCGTCGTCTACGGCGGCAACAACATCCGCCAGTCCGTCATCGGCCTGCCGGCGCAGCTCGGCGCGCTCGCGCTGGGCGTCAAGGGACCCGCGATCACGGGCTCGAACAACATCCTCGGGACGGGCATCTCGATCCCCGCGTTCGGCGTCGTCCTCCACGCGCTGGCCCAGGACGGCGACTCCAACGTCCTCGCGACGCCGCACATCCTCGCGACCGACAACGTGGCGGCCGAGATCTCGATCGGCCAGAACATCCCGCTGCAGACCAACGTGGGCGGCGGCGGGCTCAACCAGCTCGCGAGCCTGGCGGGCGGCGCGGGCGCGGCGGGCGGGCTCGGCGCGCTCGGCGGCCTGCTCGGCGGCCTCGGCGGCCTCGGCGGCGGCGCCGCCGCGCGCCAGGACGTCG
This sequence comes from Sorangium sp. So ce124, assembly GCF_051525235.1. Lineage (NCBI taxonomy): Bacteria > Pseudomonadati > Myxococcota > Polyangiales > Polyangiaceae > Sorangium > Sorangium sp. So ce124. Next base: position 13,739,724 of record NZ_CP150312.1, on the reverse strand, counting down.
GCACGAAGATCAAGGTCGTCCCCCACGTCAACGACTCGGATCAGGTGCGGCTGGAGCTCTCCGAGGAGATCTCCGACGCGGGCGCCCCCCTCGAGGGCGCGCTCGGCGCGATCCCCATCAACAAGCGCACCGCGAGCACAACGCTCGTCGTCCGGGACCAGCAGACCGTCGTGATCGGCGGCCTCATGCGCGACGGCATGACCACCTCGGAGACGAAGATCCCCGTGCTGGGCGACATCCCGGTGCTCGGGTTCCTCTTCCGGCAGCGGGTCAAGACGAAGACGAAGACGAACCTCCTCCTCGTGCTGACGCCCTACGTGATCCGCGACCAGGACGACCTCCGGACCATCTTCGAGCGCAAGATGCAGGAGCGGCAGGAGTTCATCGACCGTTACTTCGTCTTCAGCGAGAGCGCCGCGTGGGAGCCGCCGCGCGACTTCGGCCGCGCGAACGGGCTCCTCGAGGACATCCGCCAGTCGATGCTGGCCGAGGAAGAGCGAGCGCGCCTCGAGGAGGAGGCGCGCCCGAAGGGGCCGCGCGAGCACGTGCCGGTGGATCCGGTCGGCCTGCCGACGTTCGGCGGCAAGGCCACCGGCGCGGTGAATATGCAGCCCGGCATGGTCGACATGGAGGGCGAGCCGGCCCAGCTGCCGCCGCCGCCGAACGGCGCCCCGCCGCAGCGGCCCACGCGGCGGCCGCCGGGCGGACGGCAGATGGAGCGCGTGGAATGAGCCTGCAGCAGCAGCAGTACCTCGGCGAGATCCTGATCCGGCGGGGCGTCGTCCCCGCGGAGCGGCTGGTGCCGCTCTACGACACCGTCCGCGAGCGCGGTCAGCCGCTCGCGGACCTCATCGTCTCGTCCAACATCGCCGACGAGGCGAGCATCGCCAGGGCGCTCGCGGAGGAGTGCGAGGTCGGCCTCCTCCCGCGCATCGACATCGACGCGGTGCCGCTCGATCTCGCGAGCCGGGTGCCGATCACGTACGCCAAGCAGCACAAGATCCTGCCGCTCGCCGAGCACGACGGGGTCGTCTACTGCGCCGTCGCCGACCCCCTCGACACGACGGCGATCGACGACGTGCGGGCGCTGTTCGGCAAGCCCGTCGAGATCGCGGTCGCCACGAGCGACGTCGTGCTGAACGCGATCAACCGCATCTGGGAGCGCAAGGAGGACGGCGGCGCGAAGCTCGAGGGCGACACGGCGCTCGAGGAGGACAACCTCGTCGACATCATCGACTCCGACGACGACGCCCCGATCATCGCCTGGGTCAACGGCCTCTTCGCGCAGGCGGTCCGCGAGCGGGCGAGCGACATCCACATCGAGCCCGAGGAGCGCGACGTCGTCGTCCGCTACCGGATCGACGGCGAGCTCTACGTCGCGAAGCGCGCCTCGAAGCAGTTCATGGCGCCGATCATCGCCCGCGTGAAGATCATGGCGGCGCTCAACATCGCCGAGAAGCGGCTCCCGCAGGACGGCCGCATCACGCTGAAGATCGCGGGCAAGAGCGTCGACATCCGCGTCTCGACCGTGCCGACGAGCCGCGGCTTCGAGCGGATCGTGATGCGCATCCTGCACAAGGCGTCGGTCCTGCTCGGGCTCGACGACCTCGGCTTCGCGCCGCGCGAGTTCGCCATCATGGACGCGCTCATCCAGCGGCCGGACGGCATCATCCTCGTCACCGGCCCGACCGGCAGCGGCAAGACGACCACGCTCTACGCCTGCCTCAACCGGATCAACGAGCCCAGCCGGAACATCCTCACGGCCGAGGACCCGGTCGAGTACGAGATCGGCGGCATCCACCAGATCCACGTCCACCCCGGGATCGGGCTCACCTTCGCCTCGGCGCTCCGCGCGTTCCTCCGGCAGGATCCGGACGTGATCATGGTCGGCGAGATCCGCGACAAGGAGACCGCAGAGATCGCCATCCACGCGTCGCTCACCGGCCACCTGGTGCTCTCGACCCTCCACACGAACGACGCGGCCAGCGCGGTGACCCGCCTCGTCGAGATGGAGATCGAGCCCTTCCTCGTGCGGAGCAGCGTGATCGGCATCCTCGCCCAGCGCCTCGTGCGCCTGCTCTGCCCGGCGTGCAAGGTCCCCTACCGGCCCTCCGATTACGAGCTGCAGCAGCTCGGCCTCGACGAGGACCGGCTCGCCTGGAAGGCGCGGCGGAAGGTCTCGGCCCGCTACAGCGTGCACGGACAGAAATACGACTACATCGGGCAGGACATCGATCGGGCCGTGTTCTACAAGCCCGGGGGCTGCGACGCCTGCAACCAGAAGGGGTTCATCGGCCGGCGGGGCATCTACGAGCAGATGGTCATCGACGACGCCGTGGGTCCGCACATCCTGAAGAGCGCGGACGCGCAGACCATCAAGCGGGTCGCCATCTCCCAGGGGATGGATACGCTCCGGGACGACGGGGCGCGCAAGGTGCTCAAGGGCATCACCACCGTCGAGGAGGTCCTCGCGGCGACGCAGGAAGACGTCATCGTCGACGAGTAGGGAAGGCCGTGGCGGTATTCGAATACAAAGGCATCCTCGTCGGCACCGGAAAGCCGGTCAAAGGGGTCCGCGACGCGGAGAACGCGAAGGCCCTCCGGGTCGCCCTGCGCAAGGACGGCATCATGCTCACCGGCGCGACCGAGGAGCAGGCCGCGAAGGCGAAGGCGAAGCGCGATATCAAGATCTTCGCCTTCGCGGGCCGCCCCTCGACGTCGGACATCGCCGTGATGACCCGCCAGCTCGCGACGCTCATCGGCGCCGGCATCCCGCTCTTCGAGTCGCTCAACGCGCTCATCGAGCAGGTCGAGAAGGAGTCGCTGAAGAAGGTGCTCACGCAGGTGCGCGAGCAGGTGCGCGAAGGCACGAGCTTCGCCAAGGCGCTCGAGGCGCACCCCTCGGTCTTCCCGCCGCTCTACGTGAGCATGGTGCGCGCCGGCGAGGCGTCCGGCACGCTCGAGGGCGTGCTGACCCGCCTGACGACCTTCATGGAGAACCAGGCGAAGCTCGTGGGCAAGGTGACCGCCGCCCTCGCCTACCCCGCGCTGATGGCGCTCATCGGCATCGGGCTCATCTCGGTCCTCATGGTCGCGGTCGTGCCGAACGTGACAGGCATCTTCGCCTCCATGGACCAGGCGCTGCCCTGGTACACGGCGGCGCTCATCGGCACGTCGGCGTTCGCCTCGAGCTACTGGTGGCTCGTCCTGCTCGCGATCGTGGGCGCGGTGTACGGGTTCCGCCGCTGGGTGCGGACGCCGAAGGGCCGCCTCGCGTGGGACACGTTCGTGCTGCGGGCGCCCATCTTCGGCAAGCTCATCCAGATGCTGTCCATCGCGCGCTTCGCGCGGACCCTCGCGACCCTGCTGTCGTCGGGCGTCGCGCTCCTCAGCGCGATGGACATCGTCCGGAGCGTGCTCGGCAACGCCGCCCTGGAGAAGGTCATCGTCGACGCCATCGCGTCGATCCGCGAGGGCCAGAGCATCGCCGAGCCGCTGAAGCGGAGCGGCCGGTTCCCGCCGATCGTCACCCACATGATCGCCATCGGCGAGAGGAGCGGGCAGCTGGAGGCGATGCTGGAGAACGTGGCCAACGCCTACGACTCCGCCGTGGAGACCCGCGTCCAGGTGCTCACGAGCCTGCTCGAGCCGCTCATGATCGTCATCATGGGCGGCGCGGTCGCGTTCATCGCGATATCCATCCTCATGCCGCTCATCCAGATGTCGAGCTTCGTCGGGTAGGTGGCTATGGGGCGGCGCAGGCAGCGAGAGAGCACGATCTTCTTCCCCTGGGAGCGCGGCGGCGGGCTCTTCCGGCGGACCGGCATGGCGCGGGCGAGGCCCTTCGCCGCGGGCCTCGCGATGGTGGTCCTCCTGCTGCTCCTCGGCGCGCGCGAGCGGCGGCTCGTGGGAATTCGCTCGACCCGCGCGACGTTGTCCGTGGTCCACGGGGCGATCACCCTGTACCGCGCCGATCACGAGCGGCGGTGCCCGGGTTCCCTGGAAGAGCTGAAGCGCGAGGGATACCTCGCGATCGACCCGGTCGACGCGTGGGGCAGGCCGCTCCGGCTCACCTGCCCTGGAAGGAAGGATCCGGACGGATACGATCTCATGAGCGACGGGCCGGACGGCGAAATAGGCGGCCTTGACAGGGTGGAGTGAGAGATGGAGACGAACAGAGCAAGCAGCGCAAGAAGGATTCGACGGCTGAGCCGGAAGCTCTCGCGGGGCGTGACCCTGGTCGAGGTGCTCATCGTCGTGACGATCATGGCGATCATCGCCGGCGGCGCCACGCTCGTGGTGTGGCCGAAGCTCAAGCAGTCGCGCGTCAAGAGCGCCTATACCGGGGCGACGGTCATCAAGACCGCCGCCGAGCAGTACCAGCAGCTCGGGGCGGGCGGCGAAGGGTGCCCGACGATCCAGGCGCTGGTCAGCGCGAAGCAGATCGACGGCAACAAGATCGACGATCCCTGGGGCCAGCCGTACAAGATCAAGTGTGACGAGAACAACGATATCCATGTCGTCTCGTCCGGCGACGACAAGAAAGAGAACACCCCGGACGACATCCGGGATGACATGAAGCAATCGGATCTCAACAAGATCGCGGAGATGTAGCGCCGCGCCGGGAGCAGGAGCGCCCATGACACGCCGCCGGACGAGGGGACTCACGCTGGTCGAGGTGCTGATCACCGTCACGGTGATCGCGCTCATCAGCGGCTCGGTCATGCTCGGCATGGGCGCGGTCACGAGCGCGCGGCTGAAGCGCAGCGCGGCGCTGCTCGCCGGCGCCGTCCGGGTCGCGTACGCCCACGCGAACGCGAAGTCGAAGCCGGTGCGGCTGGTGTTCGATTTCGAGGAGCGGATGATCGTGCTCGAGGAGTCCACCGGCGAGCTCCTCGTCGAGCGGAACGACCGGGCCGGCGGCGCCGCCGCGGCGACGGAGGCCGAGAAGGCGGCCACGGCGGAGGCCGAGGCGATCCTGAAGGGGCCGCGCGCGCCGCGGCCGTCGTTCGAGCCGGCGAAGGCGTACGGCTTCAACCCCGAGAAGGACAGGCCCGGCAAGGAGCTGTCGAGCGGCGTGCGCTTCCTCCAGGTGGAGACCGGGCACCAGGACGAGCCCGTGACGGAGGGGCGGGCGTATCTCTACTTCTGGCCCGGAGGCCAGACCGAGCACGCCGCGATCCAGCTCAGCCTTGGCGGCGGGGAGACCGAGGACGCGGTGATGACGGTGCTCGTCTCGCCGCTGACCGGCAAGACGGAGCTCAGGAAGGGCAAGGCGAGCATGCCCAGGCCGCGCGACGACGCCGAGGCGTCCGAGCGCGAGGACACGGGGTTTTGATGCGCGCCCGCGGCTTCACCCTGCTGGAAGTGATGGTGGCGGTGGCCATCCTCGGCCTCGGGCTGACGGCGATCCTCTCCGCGCAGGCCGGCGCCTTCTCGGCCGCGGCGCACGCGAGGAACCTCAGCCTCGCGAACGGGCTCGCGCGCTGCAAGATGACCGAGCTCGAGGAGCGGCTCGCCAAGGACGGCCTGCCGGCGCTCGACGAGGCCGACAGCGGGCCGTGCTGCGAGGGCGACGAGTCGCCCAACATCAAGTGCAGCTGGCGCATCGAGAAGCCCGAGATGCCCGAGCCCAAGTACGGCGATCTGGACCTCGACACCAACCTCGAGGGGCTCGGGGCGCTCGGCAAGCCGGGCGAGTCGAGCGGCACCGCGGCCCCGAGCGGCAACCTCGATGATCTCGCGCAATCGCTGGTCGGCGGCGGCGCGGGGGGCGGCGAGTCGGCCGGCGGGATCTCGGGGCTCCTGCAGCCGTTCGTCGACATGCTCGCGCCGACGCTCCAGCCCATCTTCGAGGCGAGCGCGCGGCGGGTGACGGTCAAGCTGACCTGGCAGCAAGGGTCTCGGGAGCACTCGTTCGAGCTCGTGCAGTGGGTCACGATCCCCCAGATGGGCCAGCCCGACGCGGGCACGGGCGAGGGAGGAGGAGGACCGTGACGGCGCGAAGGACGAGCTCTCTCCGCGGGCGCCGCCGCTCGCGCGCGGTGACCCTCCTCGAGGTCCTCGTCTCGGTCGGCATCCTGGCGCTGATCGGGACGCTCATCTACGGCGCGTTCGACGGCATGAGCCGGGCGCGCTCGGGCATCGCGCGGATGGGCGATCGCTACCACCAGGGCCGCGCGGCGATCGCGCGCATCTCGCGCGAGCTCCAGACGGCGTTCCTGTCCAGGCACCAGCCGGCCGACAAGAACATCGTCGCGCGGCTCACCGCGTTCGCCGGCGAGGACTCGTCGCCCGCCGACCGCGTCGATTTCACCGCGTTCGCGCACCGGAGGCTCCTCCGGAACGCGCACGAGTCCGATCAGTGCGAGATCGGCTATTTCGGCGCGCGCGACCCGGAGCACGACAGGCTCGATCTCGTGCGGCGAGAGGCGAGGACCATCGACACCGAGCCGACGAGGGGCGGAGTCGTCAACGTGCTCGCCGAGGACATCGAGAGCTTCAATCTCCAGTACCTCGACCCGATCACCGGGGAGTGGGTCGACTCGTGGGACTCGACGCAGCCGGCGGCGCAGCTCGACCGGCTCCCCTCGCAGGTGTGGGTGACGCTGGTCCTGAACGGCGGGCCTGGCGGGCAGCCGATCAAGTTCGAGTCGAAGGTGCCACTCCCGATGCAGGTCCCCATCGCCTTCGGGGCCAACTGAGCCATGAGCCGCCCGAGGAGCCCCCACGCCGAGGAGCGCGCCGCAGAGAGGCCGCGCTCCAGGCGCGCACGCGCGCGCCGCCGCCTCCGGAGGCGGCGCGACCGGCGCGGCGTGGCGCTGGTCATGGTGCTCGGCGCGATCACGGTGCTCACCGTGTTCCTGACCGAGCTCCAGGAGGAGACCTCGACCGAGCTCTCCGCGGCGCTCGCCGATCGCGACGCGCTGCGGGCCGAGTACTACGCGAAGAGCGCCGTGAACCTGTCGCGGATGCTCATCGCCTCCGAGCCGAGCGTCAGCACGGCGATCGGACCGATGCTCGCGATCGTCGGGATCAAGGGGAAGTTCCAGGTGCCGGTCTGGAAGTTCACCGACATGTTCCTCGGCCCCTTCAACGCGCAGCTCGCCGGGGCCGCGGGCGAGGGCAGCGCGGCGCCGCCCCCGGAGGCCGCGGGCGAGGGCAGCGCGGCGGGCAAGAACCTGGGGCTCACCGGCGGCGGCCGCTTCGAGCTCAAGATCGTCGACGAGGACTCGAAGATCAACGTCAACCGCGCAGCCGACGACGTGGGCGGCATCTCCGATCAGATCGCCGTGGGGAACCAGCTGCTCAGCCTGATGAGCGACGCGCAGTACAACGCGCTCTTCGAGGAGCGCGACGGAGACGGCCAGTTCTCGGACCGCGCGACCATCTGCAGCGCGCTCATCGACTGGGCCGACCCCGGCGACCAGACGTTCGCCTGCGACGCGACGTCGAACGCCCCGAGCTCCACCGGCGCAGAGGACAGCTTTTACCAGACGGTCGGCCTCGCCTATCAGCGCAAGAACGCCCCGTTCGACTCGATCGACGAGCTGCGGCTGGTCCGGGGCATGAACGACGACTTCTGGGCGACGTTCGTCGACCCGGATCCGAGCAACCCGGACAAGAGGGTCCTGACCGTCTGGGGCAGCCGGAAGCAGAAGGTGAACGTCTCGTCGGCGAACGCGCTGACGCTGCTCAGGCTCACGTGCACCGCCGATTTCGTGGATATTGCGACGACGACGCTCTGCACCGACGTGAACCAGCAGACGGCGTTCCTCACCGTGGCGTCGCTCGTGCAGAGCATGACCGGGGGGCTGCTCTTCCCCACACCGAAAGATTATGTCGATGCGATGACCCAGAAAGCGGGCAGCTCGCTCGGGGGGATGCTCGGGCAGCAGTTCAAGGCGATGGGCGTGGAAGCGGTGAAGTTCAAGCCGAACGTCACGAAGTCGCTCGGCAACAGGACCAACTTCCTGAGCATCTACGCCGATGGCATCGTCCCTGGAAACAAGCGTGAGACGCGCGTGCGCGTCCATGCGGTGGTCGACCTCACGGGGGCGACGCCGCTCGGCCAGGGCGGCAGTGGCGGCAACGGTGGCAATGGCGGCAGCGGTGGCAATGGCGGCAGCGGTGGCAGCGGTGGCGCCGCTCCAACGCCGGAAACGTACGAACAGCAGGTACGATCGAACCCTGCCGGGACGATCATCTACTATCGCATCGAATAGGACACCCCTCCGGGAAGAAGCGCGCAAATGCACAGGCTGCTCGGGATAGATGCTGGGAAATCCGTGGTGCGGGCGGCGCTCATCCGCACCACGTACAGGAGGGTCTTCGTCGAGGCTCTCGGCGAGGCGGCCGTCACGGACGGCGTCTCCGAGGCCGAGGCCATCCGCGCCGCCGTGGGGCTCCACCGCCCCGACGCCGCGGCGATCGCGCTCTCCGGAGAGAAATCGTTCTACCGCCGCCTGGACCTGCCCGCGGCCGCGCAGAAGGAGGTCGAGAACATCCTCGGCTTCGAGCTCGAGGCCACGGTGCCGTTCGAGATGGAAGACGCCGTCTTCGACCACCGCCTGCTGAAGCGGCCGCCCGGCGTGGAGACGCTGCCGGTCTTCGCCGCCGTCGCGCGCACGGACGACGTGCGCGAGCGCATCGCCGTCGTGAAGGAGGCGCTCGGCTTCGAGCCGGAGCGGGTCGCGCTGGGCGCGGTGTCGCTCGCCAACCTCGAGGCGGTGATGCCGGAGCTCGCCGCGCCGTCGCGCGAGGCGATGACGGGCGCTAGCGCGCCGATCGCCCTGCTCGACCTCGACTACCTCACGTCCGAGATCGTGATCGTCTCCGGCGGCGAGCCGGTCTTCGCCAGGACGCTGTCGCGCGGGACGGCCGGCCTCCCCGGCACCGCGCCGGCGCTCGCGCGCGAGCTGCGCCAGACGCTCGCGGCGTGGCGCAACCTCGGCGGCGAGCCGCTCGCGGGGATGTACCTCGTCGGCGGCGGCGCCACGGCGCAGGGCGCGGAGATGTTCCTGTCGACGCAGCTCGGCCTCACGATCCTGCCGCTCCCGACCCCTCGCATCGAGGGGCTCACGCCCGAGCAGGCCGCGGCGCTGCCCCGCTTCGCCAAGGCGCTCGGGCTCGCGCTCGGGCTGACGCCGAAGACCAAGGGGTTCAACCTCCGGAAGGGCGCGCTCGAGGCCGAGCGCAGCTACCCGTTCCTGCGCGAGAAGATCCCGATCCTCGCCGGCCTCGGCACCGTCATCGCGCTGAGCTTCGGCTTCTCCATCGTCGCGGAGCTGCGCACCCTCGACGCGGAGCGGGAGCTGCTCTCCGCCTCGCTCGCGACCGCCTCCCACGACGTGCTCGGCGAGGAGACGAGCGACCCGCAGAAGGCCCGCGAGCTGCTCGAGCAGGGCCCCGGCGCGGCTGACGAGGATCCGATGCCCCGCGTCGACGCCTTCGACGTCATGGTGCAGCTCTCGAAGGCCGTGCCGAAGGAGATCACGCACGACGTGCTCGAGCTCGACGTGAACCGCGGCCACGTGACCCTCCAGGGCGTCGTCCCGTCGGTGTCGGACGCGCAGATCATCGCGGATCACATGAAGGAGCACCGCTGCTTCCGCGACGTGAAGATCGGCCGCACGAGCCAGTTCACGGAGGGCAAGCACAAGTACGTCCTCGAGCTGGATCTCAAGTGCGAGGACAAGGCGAAGAAGAAGAAGACCGGCGCCGCCGACGCGGCGGAGAGCGCCTCGGCCGGCGCGCCGGAGAAGCCGGAGGGATCGCGATGACGCTCCGCGAGCGACTCGACAAGCTGGAGCCGCGCGAGCGCCGGCTCCTCACCATCCTCCTCGGATTCCTGGGGGTGCTCGTCCTCTTGCTCGTGCCGATCGGGCTCGCGAGCGTCGCGTCCAGCAAGCGCGCCCAGAACCAGGAGATCCGCGATCTGCTCCAGTCGATCTACGAGGCCTCGGGGAAGGTCAGCGAGCGCAAGGCGCTGAAGGACGCGCTGCTCGCGCGCTATTCGCGGCCGGCGCCCGCGCTCGCCGGCTTCATCGAGGACGCGGCGAAGCAGCAGCAGCTCACCGCCGCCGAGTCGCAGGATCGCCCGGACGTCCCGCACGGCAAGAAGTACACCGAGCGGATCACGGTGGTGAAGATGCACAGGATCGGGATGCTCGGGCTCGCGAAGATGCTCGAGCATATCGAGGGCTCGGGCCACCCGGTCGCGGTGACGAAGCTGAACCTCAAGCCACGCGCCGGAGAGCCGGACTCCTACGAGGTCGAGCTCGGCATCTCGGCGTTCGACCGGAAGGGCGAGCCCCCGCCGGCGAGCCCCCCCGCGCCGTCCGCGCCCCCCGCCGCCGAAGAGGAGCAGGAGCCATGAAGGCGCGGCTCATCAAGATCGCGAGGTGGGCGGCTTATCCGCTCTTTTACCTCTTCTGTCTGGGCCTCTTCGGCTACCTCACGTTCCCCTACGACCGGCTCAAGGACCGGCTGATCGCCGAGTTCGACCGCACGCAGCAGAAGCGGGGCCCGAGCCAGGCGCAGCGCCTCGAGATCGACGAGCTCGACTCGTACTGGTTCACGGGGGTCGAGATGAAGGGCGTGCGGCTCATCCTGCCGCCGGGCGAGCTCGGCTCGGGCAGCAGGCCGAGCGGCGCCGCGGCCTTCGCCTCGGGCGACGCCGCCAAGGACAGCGCGCCGAAGCCGAGCGTCATCGAGATCGACGAGGCGCACGCGCGGCTGAAGATCCTGCCCCTCCTGATCGGGCGGATGCGGGTCTCGTTCTGGGCCAGCGTGTTCGGCGGCGAGATCGAGGGCGTGGTCCCGATGGGCCGATCGGGCGGCGACGTCCACGTCGAGGTCGCGAACGTGGAGCTCGCCAAGGTGGGTCCGCTCGGCGAGATCCTTGGCCTGCCGATCGCCGGCACGCTGAGCGCGAACCTCGATCTCAGCGCGCCCGAGGGCAAATTCAACAAGGCGAACGGCGCGCTCGAGGTCTCCGCCAAGGAGGTCTCGGTCGGCGACGGCAAGACGAAGATCCAGGGGCTCATCGCGCTCCCGGAGGCCAAGCTCGGGGAGCTGCTCCTGTCGGCGGAGGCGAAGGACGGCGTCCTCAAGGTCACGAAGATGTCCGCGAACGGCCAGGACCTCGAGCTCGACGGCGACGGCAAGGTCAACATGCGTGAGCCGTGGAACAACTCCACGGCGGATCTCTACGTGCGCTTCAAGTTCACCGACGCCTACCGATCGAAGAGCGATCTCACGAAATCGCTGCTCGGCGCGCCGGGGTCGAGCGTGCCCGGGCTGATCGAGATGCAGCAGCCCAAGATGAAGCGGTCCAAGCGAGCCGACGGCTTCTACGGCTGGCACGTCCACGGCCCGCTGAAGAAGCCCCGGTTCGACCCGCACGCGGCCGAGTCGCCCGCCGCTCGGGGCCGCACGCCTGGCGCGAGCCCGGCCACGACCACGAGGAAGCCCGGCGGCATCAACATGCCCCTCGGCGCCTCCGAGGCCGCCCCGAGGGACGGCGAGGAGCACGAGCCCTCCATGATGCCCCCGCCACCGCCCCCTCCCTCCACCGAGGACGAGTCGCCTACACGGCCGCCGTCTCCTCCGCCTGTAGACGGCGAGGGCACGCCTCCCGTTGAATAGAGCGAGGTGCAAAATTCGTGGGACACGGGCTCGGCCGCTGGGCCGGCGAGTGAGGCGTACGAAGCACGCCGCAGCGAGCCGAACGACGCGGACGAGCCCGTAGCGCACGAAGGCGCGCCCCGCTCCAGGACCCGGACTCACGCTCCAAGGACTCGGTGATGGGGGATCCCAGCTGGCAGCAGAACCGGCGCGTTTTGCTGATCGACGACGACGAGGCCATCCACGAGGATTTCCGCAGGATCCTCCGATCCGACGCGGAGGGCTCGGCCCTCGCGAGCCCCCAGCCGGCGCGGCTCCGCGAGCCGCCCGCCCGGCGGCCGGTGAGGTTCGAGCTCACGTCCGCGACCCGCGGGGAGGAGGGGCTGGCGAAGGTCCGCGAGGCGCAGCAGAGCGGCGCGCCGTACGCGCTCGTGTTCGTGGACGCGCGCATGCCGGGGTGGGACGGCCTCGAGACGCTCTCGCGCATCTGGAAGGAAGACGGCGCCATCCAGGCCGTCCTCTGCGCGGCGGACTCGGATGACTCGTGGGAGGAGATCGCCGCCCGGTTCGGGCAGACCGACAACCTCCTCATCCTCGCCAAGCCGTTCGGCCCGAGCGAGGTCCGCCAGATGGCCTTCGCGCTCACCGAGAAGTGGAACCAGCGCCGCGCCCTCGCCGAGGCCAACTACAAGGTGTCGACGCAGTACACCGTGACCAGGATCCTCGTCGAGTCGACGACGCTCGCGGAGGGCGTCCCGGCGCTCCTCGGCGCGCTCGGGGAGACGCTCGGCTTCCGGTTCGCCGCCCTGTGGCTCGGCGACGACGAGAGCAAAGGGCTGCGCTGCGAGCACACCTGGAGCGCCGCGCCCGACGACGCGATCGCGCTCGAGGCGGCGACCCGGGGCGCGCGCTTCGCCCGCGACGCCGGGCTGCCAGGCCGCGCGCTCGCCCAGGGAGAGCCGACCTGGTTCAGCGACCTCGACGCCGAGGCGGACGACCCGCGCGCGCGGGCGGCGCGGCACGCCGGCCTCCGCTTCGCGGTCGAGCTCCCCATCTCGGTCCGCGCCGACGCGCAGGTCGCGGCCGTGCTGGAGCTCATGGACGCCGAGCCGCGCGCGCCCGATCCGGGGCTGCTCGACGTGCTGCTCGCGATCGCCGCCAAGGCCGGCCACTTCATCGGCAGCAAGCGCGTCGAGGCGGCCCTGCGCCGGAGCGAGGCGAACAACCGCGCGCTCCTCTACGCCATCCCCGACACGATCCTCCGGATCGACAGCGACGGGATCTGCCTGGACTTCAAGGCCTCCCGCGACCCGAGGCCGTCGCTCCGGGCCGGGGATCTCCTGCACAGGCACGTCGGCAACGTGTTCCCCGCCCACGTCGCCGAGCAGATCACCGGCCTCGTGGCGCGAGCGCTCGCGGACGAGGCGACGCACGTCTTCGAGTACCAGGAGCAGCTGGCGGGCAGCGCGCGCGACTACGAGGTCCGGATCGCCGGCAGCGATCGGGCGGAGGCGGTCGTCATCGTCCGGGACATCACGGAGCGAAAGCGCGCCGAGGCGGAGACCGAGGCGCGACGCGCACGGGAGGAGGCCCTCCGGGCGCAGAACGAGATCCTCGCGGCGCTGTCGACCCCGCTCATCCCGATCAGCGACGACATCGTCGTGATGCCGCTCGTCGGCGCCCTCGACAGCCAGCGGACGCGCCGCGTGCAGGAGACGCTGGTCCGCGGCGTCGCCGCCCGCCGCGCGCACGTCGCGATCCTCGACATCACCGGGGTGCCGCGGATCGACGGCCCGTGCGCCGACGCGCTCCTTGGCGCCGCGACGGCGGTGCGCCTGCTCGGCTCGGAGGTGATCATCACGGGCCTGAGCCCCGACGTGGCCAGGACGCTCGTCGAGATCGGCGTCGACATGAGCGGCATCGTGACGCACAACACCCTGCAGAACGGCATCGCCTCCGCGATGACCTCCGCGCGCGGACGGCGCCGGCGGCGCCGCGCGAGGGCGCGCCGGTAGCGGCGGCGTCGCGCGGCGTCCGGCTCAGCGCTTGCCGCTCTGCGCGGCGTGCCTGTCGAGGGCTGCGAGGACGCGGTCGTAGTCGGGCGGCAGCTCGACCGGCGGGTTGGCGAGCCGGCTCGTCACGTCCGCGAGCGCGCGCTCGTGGTATTTCACCTTGAACTCCGTGAATTTGAGGCCGTTCGCTGTCGAGACCACGACGACCCGCTGGCGCTTCTCCACGAGGCCCTTCTTCACGAGCTTCTCCAGCGCCGCGAGGGCGACCGCCGTGTGCGGGCAGGTGTACATCCCGGTGCGATCGGCGCGGGCCGCCGCGTCGCAGAGCTCGTCCTCGGTCACCTCTTCGGCGACGCCGTCCATCGCCTTGAGGGCCAGCATCGCCCTCGGCGCGCTCACCGGGTTGCCGATCTGGATCGCGCTCGCCAGCGTCTCCCCGGCCTTCATCGGCACGACCTCGCTCCGCCCCTCGGACCACGCCTTGAAGAGCGGGTTGGCCCGCGCCGCCTGCGCCACGCAGAGGCGCGGGAACCGCGTCGTCAGGCCGAGGTCCTTCAGCATCTTGAAGCCCGCGTAGAGCGCGTAGGCGTTGCCGAGGTTGCCGCTCGGGAGGATGACCCAGTCGGGCAGCGTCCAGTCGAACTGCTGCACGATCTCGATGGCCACGGTCTTCTGGCCCTCGAGCCGCAGGGCGTTCATCGAGTTCGCCAGATAGACGACGCCGTCGGCCGAGAGGCGCTGCACGATGGCCATGCAGCCGTCGAAGTCGGTGTCCAGCGAGAGGACGAGCGCCCCCGACGCGATCGGCTGGACGAGCTGCGCCGTCGACACCTTGCCCCGCGGCAGCAGCACGACGACGGGCAGACCGGCCGCCGCGCCGTACGCCGCGAGCGACGCCGAGGTGTCCCCGGTCGACGCGCACGCGATCGCGCGCACCTCGAGGCCCTCGCGGATCGCCTTGTTCACCACCGAGACGAGCACCGTCATGCCGAGGTCCTTGAACGACCCCGTGTGGCTGTTGCCGCAGAGCTTCACCCAGACGTCATCGAGCCCGAGCGTGCGGCCGTAGCGGTCGGCCCAGAACAGGTTCGAGCCCCCCTCGTCCATCGACACGATGGCCTCGTCCGGTACCTGCGGAGCGACCCACTCCCGCTTGCCCCAGACCCCGGAGCCGTAGGGCCACACCGTGCGCTTGTAGCGCTCGTCGAAGAGCTTCATCCACGTCGCGGGGCTCCGGTCGCGGAGCGCGTCGATGTCGTGGGCTACGTCGAGCAGGCCGCCGCAGGTGGGGCAACGGTAGAGGGGCTGCGTCAGCGGGTAGCTCCCGGCGCAACCGGACAGGCATCGGAATGCAGCAGAGTAGGCCATGGCAATACGGATCTCCTGGGTGGCGGGAAGCGCCCGCGGAAGGTGGTGTCGGTTCAGTCGAAGCGTGGGGCTTCCATGCCGAGCCGCCTATAGAAGTAGATCGCCGCGTTCCTGGCAAACGATCCCTGCGGGACATAGACGTCGCTGGGCTCCCGTAGCGGCTCGTCGGCCGAGAGCGGCCCGTCGCGGTCGCCGGCCAGGCGCTCGAGATCCTCGAGGAACGCTTCCATCGAGGGATAGCGGTTGTCCGGGCGCTTCCGGATCGCCTTCAGGATCACGGACTCGAGCAGCGGGTCGAGGCTCCGGCGCTTCTCCGAGGGGCGGGGCGGCGGGGTCACGAGCTGCCGGGCGAGGAGCTCGGATTGCTCCGAGCGCGGGAACGGGAGCTCGCCGGTGAAGGCCCGGAACATGACGACGCCGAGCCCGTAGACGTCGGTGCGGGCGTCGGGCAGGTCGCTCACGACCTGCTCGGGCGCCATGTACTCGAGGGTGCCCACCGCGGTGCCTGTCGCCGTGATGAGATCGGCGGCCTGGATCTTCGCGAGGCCGAAATCGAGCACCTTGACCGCGTACGGGTCGCCCTGCGGGCCCACGAGGTAGATGTTGTCCGGCTTCACGTCGCGGTGGATGATCCCGGCGCGGTGCGCGGCGGCGAGCCCGGACGCGGCCTGGGAGAGCACCGGGATGGCGAGGTCCGCGTCCATGCGGCGCTCGCGCCGGAGCCAGTCGCCGAGCGACTCGCCGAAGAGGTACTCCATCACGAGGTAGGGGGCGCCGTCTTCCGAGCGCGTGCCGGCGTCGAGCACCCGGACGAGGTTCGGGTGCCCGATCATCGCGGCGCTCTGCGCCTCGCGCACGAACCGCTCGCGCGTCCGCTCCGCCCGGGCGGCGAACTCCTCGAGGACCTTGATCGCGACCGGCTGGCCCGTCTCGATCTCGACCGCGAGGTAGACGCGCGCCATCGCCCCTTTGCCGAGGTAGCCGCGCACCTCGTAGCGCTCCCCGAGGCGGGTCCCGCGCAGCCGGGTCGGCTTGCACCGGAACAGGTCGACGCGCCGGCCCTCGGCGAGCTCCGCGCCGTCGTAGGGGCAGAACCGATGGCCCGCGTCGTACTCCCGGTGGCAGCGCGCGCAGAACATGGCCTCGCTTCGAATAGCGCTCCGCGCTCCGGCCACGCAAGCCCGCTCGGCGGGCCCCCGCGCTAGCCGCTCTAGCCCGCCTTGCGCGGCGAGCGCCCCGTCAGCTTGGTGTACGCGTGATAGCCGAGCCAGCGGAGCGGCTCGGGCGGGACGCCCCGGAGGGGGGCCATGTAGAACGGCAGATCCCGCCACTGCGCGTCGTCGCCCGCGTAGATGTCGCAGAGCACGCGGCCCGCGAGGTTGGCGAGCGTCACGCCGTGGCCGCTGTAGCCGAGGGCGTAGTACACGTTCCGGTGCTCGCCGCGCACCCCCATGCTGCAGAGCCGGCTCATCGTGATGCCGAGGGTGCCCGTCCAGCGGTGCGCGATCCGCAGCCGCTCGGCCGCAGGGAAATAGCCGGTGAGCCGGCGCCGGATGGCCTCGAACGCCGGCCCGGCCGAGTCGGGGGTGCCCGGGTAGGAGGTCTTGTTCCCGTAGAGGTAGGCGTACGCCGCGTTGCTGCCCCCGCCGAACACCAGCTCACCGGCGGGCGTCATGCTGGCGTACGCGATCCGGTCGCGGTCGTCGCTGAAGCCGGCGACCTGCCCCCAGCCGAGCGCGGCGCGCGCCTCGGCGTCGAGCGGCTCGGTCGCTATCACGTGCGAGTGCAGCGGGAAGACGCCGCTCTTGAAGTAGCCGAGGCGCGGCGTGTAGCCGTTGGTGGCGAGCACGATGGCCGCGGCTCGGACGACGCCCCCCGGCGTGGTCAGCTCGATCGTGCGCCCCTCCCGGATCCCGAGCACCGGCGTGTCTTCGTGGACGGCGACCCCCCACGCGAGCAGCAGCGGGCGCAGGCCGCGCAGCAGGTCGACCCCGTTGAGCTGCCCCTCGGTCGCGTCCAGCACGGCCCCGGCCGCGCCCCGGACCCCGAGCCGCTTCGAGAGCGCCGCGCTGTCCAGGTACTGTAGCGAAATGCCCCAGCTGGCCAGCTGCTCCACCCGAGCGTGCGCCGCCTCGGCCCGGCGCGCGTCGGTGAGCACCTCCATGCATCCGTCGCGGCGGTGGCGCACCGGGAGGTCGTGCTCCTGGATCATCCCGACGATGCCGTCGATCCCCGCGCGCGTCGTCTCGTACACGCGGCGCGTGAGCTCCGGATCGCGAGAGCTCACCCCGTTAATCCAGTTCAGCATCATTCCCCCGTTGCGCCCGCTCGCGCCGTTCGCGAGGTGACGCGCCTCGAGGATCATGATGCGGAGGCTCGGAAATCGGCGGATTAGATGATATGCGGTGGAGATCCCGGTGAACCCTCCTCCGATGATGGCCACGTCGGCCGCCGCGTCCGCGCGCAGCGGAGGGACGGGCTCATAGACCGGGCCCGCCTCGCTCCACACGGAGCGCGCGGAATCGATGTGCGAGCGGGTGTCGACGAGCGCTGCGCGAGCCACGATGATCACCTATCAGAGGAATGCGCCTCTGGCACCATGAACCCCGGGAGCCCTGCTTGAAGCGACGTGTCCGGCTCTGCATGAAGGATCTCTTCCACCAGGACGTGGTGGAGATGATCGAGCGCGAAACCCGCAAATACCAGATCTGGTCCATCGAGGATCCTTCCGACCCGGACTTCGACGCGGCGTATCAGATCCTCTGGGACTGCTTCGGTCCTCACGGAGAGATGGAGCGCAGGGAGGCGATCGAGGCGTTCCTCCGCGACGACCCGTTCACGCCCGAGCCGTCGGGCACGTACATGCGCTACTTCCTGCTCGTGGCGCGAGACGCGGACGGAAAGGTGCGCGGCGTACGCGACGGCACCGTGCTCATCAATCCAGCGTACGCGCCGGACCTCTGCGTCATCTACCTCGCTCATATCTTCATGCTCCCCGAGGCGCGCGGGACGGTGCTGTCGTACTGGCTGCGCATCTCGCCGGTCGAGCTCGCCATGCAGTACCTCACCGACCTCCACGCGATGGGGAAGATCACGCTCCCCGCGCCCTCGGCCCCGGGCAAGTACTTCGGGATGAACGTCGATCTCGCGGCCGAGGTCGAGTACTTCACGCCGGAAGAGCGCCTGTCGTGGCAGCGCATCCTGTTCTACGGCCGCGGCGGGTTCGACGCGATCAACCCGCGCCACTTCCCCTACCGACAGCCCGACTTCCGCGATCCCGACGTGATCCGCGCGACCGGCAACCAGCCGTCTCCCTTCATGGTCCTCGTGCGGCGCATGGGCCGCGAGCGGCAGGCGCAGCTGCCGATCGACGAGGCGAGGGCGCTCATGCGGCTCCTGTACGACGACTTCGCGGATCACTGCGCGCCGCACCTGCTCGAGAACAGCCTCCAGCTCGTCCTCGACCGGCTGGAGGAGC
Organism: Sorangium sp. So ce124; assembly: GCF_051525235.1. NCBI lineage: Bacteria > Pseudomonadati > Myxococcota > Polyangiales > Polyangiaceae > Sorangium > Sorangium sp. So ce124. The sequence continues at coordinate 13,721,238 of NZ_CP150312.1, read as the reverse complement.
GGGCGAAGCGGAAGAGCTTCGTCGAGCTCTTGCCGCTGCCGACCGGGCCCAGGGACCTGCACCGGTTGAAGCCGCTCTTCCGGCACAACGTGTTCACGAAGTACTACCCGGACAGCCCCGACGTCCGCGGCTACCTGAACAGCGGCATCCGCGAGAAGCTGCTCGCGAACCCGCGCCACCTCGACGAGGAGCTCGCCCACATCGCCCGGGAGCTGGAGACCCGTCCGCCGTTCGTCTACGGGAGCCGGGACAAGACAGCGACCTGGGAGGGCACGCCGCTCTCGCCGGGCTCGGAGCCGATCCCGGACGGGGCCGACCCGGGCGAGATCACCCGCGAGGTGCCGGCGCCGGCGTCGACCCTGCCGCCGCGGTGATCACCACGGCGCCGCGCTGATCACGCCGCCCCGGGCGGAGCGGCGGCGCCGCTCCCGGGGCCGGCCGTCGCGGCCCGCGCGCGCAGGGCGCCCGCGCGGAGCTTTTGCACCGCCGCGGAGGCGGCCTCGTGGGCGTCGAGCGCGCCGCGAAGCACGAGCGCCCGCCCCTTGGCCGCGGCGGCTTCTCCCAGCGTCCCGTCGAGCACGCCCTCGGCGAGCCGGACGAGCGGGCCGATCTCGGCGAGGTTCCGCGCGAGCGCCCGGGCCTCCGTGGCGAGCCCGGACGCCGCCTCGCAGGGCGAGGCGCCCGCGATGGCCGCGGCCTCCTCGCAGAGCTCGTCCGCGACGGGGCCCATGTCGCGCCAGCACGACACGGCCGCGCGCAGGCTGGCCGGCGTGACGTGCGCCGCGCGCGACGCGTGCGACGCGTCGATCCCGCGCGCCGCGTCGACCCGCGGCCCCGCCGTCGCCGCCTGCGCCGCGGCGATGACGGGCGAGAGGGCGAGGAGCGCGCGCTCCAGCGCGCGCGTGGCCTGCTCGACGCGGACGAGGCGCTCCTGCACGTCGGCGCTGGCCAGCGGGGCGTCGCCCAGCGCGAGCGCGGAGAGCCGGCCGGAGACGTCGATGGCGAGCTGCTCGAGGGCGCCGACGATCCGCTGGTCGAAGCGGCGCGGGACGACGTCGAGCACGCAGAGCGCCCCGAGCACGTGCCCGTGCGCGCGCACCGGCACGCCCGCGTACGCGCGGATGCCGTAGCTCTCGACGAGCTCCTTCGGGACGCGCTCGTCGCGCAGCGCGTCGTCGACGATGAGCGGCACCTCGTCGAGCACGACGAGCTGGCAGAACGAGTTGCTCCTCGACGTCGCGCAGCTCACGGCGAGCTCGAGGGGGAGCCCGTATTGCGCGCGCAGGAGCTGGACATGGCGCACGAGCAGGCTGACCACGGCGATCGGCGACCGGGCCAGCTTGGCGGCCCGCACCACGCAGGCGTCGAGGATGGCGTCCGCGTCGGCGCGCAGCACGGCGCCGCGCAGCTCGGCCAGGCGGGCGGGGTCGTTCAGGTCGGCCATCGCGCGATGCTACCCTGCCTGGCGGGGCGCAGGTCGGCCGAGGTCACCCCGGGCGCGCCGCCGCTCCCCTCGCCCGCGCCGCCGCGATGAAGGTGCGGAGGTGCACCTCGACCACCCGGCTCACGTCGGGCGTGTACCCACCCGCGAGCACCCACGCGATCGGAACGCCTCGCTCGCGCGCGGCCCGGAACACGATCTCGTCGCGCGCGTAGAGATCGTCGTGCGTCAGGTCGAGCGGCGAGTACGGGTCCTCGCGGAACGGGTCCGCGCCGGCCTGGTACAGGATCAGGTCGGGCGCGGCGCGGTCGATCGCCGGGCCGAGGTGCCGCTCCAGGATCTCGAGGTAGGCGGCGCCGCCGCTCCCGCCCGGGACCGGGACGGACCAGCAGTTCTCCGTGTCCGGGGCGCGCTCGCCCTCGACGTCGCGGTATGCCCGGTTCTGCTTGTACCAGCTGCCGTAGATGGAGAGCTGGAACGCCCAGGGGCGCGACGCGAGCAGCGAGGCGGTGCCGTTGCCGTAGTGGAGGTCCATGTCGACCACCAAGCCGCGGCGGATGCGCCCCTCGGCGCGCGCGCGCTCCAGCGCGACGACGAGGCCGTTGAAGGTGCAGAAGCCCTCGCCGTGGCCCTCGTGCGCGTGGTGGAAGCCGCTCGCGAGGTTGCCCGCGACGCCGTCCTCGAGGGCCGCGGCGGCGGCGGCGACGCAGCCGCCGTTCGTGAAGCGCACCGCCCCGGCCAGCGCCGGCGACCACGGGAACTTCTGCGACTCGGCCAGCGCCCGGGGCTCGCCGGTCGCGATCGCCTGGACGTACGCGGGCGCGTGGACGCGCAGGAGGTCCTCGTCACAGGCCGCCTCGGGCTCCTCGACGCGCGCGGGCAGGCCGCTCCGCTCGATCGCCTCGCGCACGAGGGCGAACTTGCGCATCGGCATGACGTGCTCGCCGATGTCCGCGAAGTAGCGCGGCGTGTGGAACACCCGGATCGGGGGCGAGGCGGCGGCGTCAGAGGTCACTTGCAGACCGACTCGAGGTGGTCGAGCGCCTCGCCGACGTGGCGCGAGGCGAAGATCAGCGCCGGCCGGAAGCGGAGCGTGCGATCGCCCGAGCCGCCCACCTCGAGGCCGCGGTTGCGGAGCGCGGTGAGCGCCGCGTCGCGGCGGGCGGCGTGGGGGAAGTCGACAGCGGCGAAGGTGCCGCTGCCCCGGGCGCCCGAGAGCACCCCGGGGTAGCGCCGGCAGAGGTCCTCGAGGCCGGCGACCAGGCGCTCGCCGGTCGCCCGCGTGTTCTCGAGGAGCCGGTCGCGCTCGATGACCTCGAGGATCACCTCGAGCTGCGCGCCGCGGAGCGGGTCGCCGAGCCAGGTGTTGAAGACGCGCAGCGGCTCGATCGGCGCGAGCTCCTCGCGGCAGTAGAAGCCGCCGAGCTGCATCTTCTTGGAGAACGTGACCATGTCCGGCGGCTCGGGCAGGTCCCACGCCTCGTGCGCCCAGAGCGCGCCGGTCCCGCCGCCGCAGGTCTGCACCTCGTCGATGATGAGCGCGACGCCGCGCTCCGCGGTGAGGCGGCGGAGCGCCTGGAAGAAGGCCGGGCTCGCGTGGCGGTCGCCGCCCTCGCCCTGGATCGGCTCGACGATGACCGCGGCGACCTCGTCCGGGTGCGCGTCGAGCGCCGCCTCGACCGCCTCGAGCGAGCGCGCCTCGGCGGCGCGGTTCTGCTCGGCGTGCGCGGCGAGGGGGAAATGGCTCGCGGGGAACGGCGCGACGGGCCAGTCGAACGCGGGGATGTCGAGCTTGTGGATCGGCTTGCTCCGCGTCGCCGAGAGGGCGCCCATGCTGCGGCCGTGGAAGCCGCCCTCGAAGGAGAGCACCTTGAAGGCGTTCACGCCGGGCTGCCGGTTGAGCATGGCCGCGGCGAGGTCGCCGTCGCTCGGCTGCGCGCCGCCGCGCCGGCGCCGGGCGAGCCGGATGAACGCGGCCTTGAGCGCGTTCTCGACCGCCTCCGCGCCGGTCGTGAACGTGAAGACGCGCGTGTGCCCCTTCGGCGCGACGCGCATCAGCGTCTTCTCGACGAGGTCGACCCACTCGGGCGCGGGCGCGACGCCGAGCGCGGAGCGGTAGCCCGCGCACCAGTCGAAGCGGCCGTCGCGCCACGCGGCGAGCAGGTCCGGGTGGTTGTAGCCGATGGGCACGGCGGCGATGTGCCCGTACACGTCGAGCAGGACGTTGCCGTCCACGTCGACCATGTAGTTGCCCAGGCTCTTGCGCGCGTCCTGATAGAAGTGGATCGGGCGCGCGTCCTGGTAGCGATGGTGGCGGGCGCGGAGCGCCTCGGACGCAGGCCCCGGGATGGCGGTGCGCATCGAGGCGCGCTCGGGCTCGCCGGGGATGGGCGGAGGGGAGTGGGTCTGGGCGTTCATGGTCGGACTCCAATGCAACGGCAGCGGCGGAGCGTCACGCAGATCCGTCGGCCGCGGCGGCCGGCTCGACGCGCACCACGATCGATTTCGACGCGGGCGTGTGGCTCTTCTCGGCGATGCTGCCGAGCGGCACGAGCACGTTCGCCTCGGGGAAGTAGGCCGCGACGTTGCCGCGGGGGATCGTGTACAGCACGACGCGGAACGCGCGCGCGACGCGCTCCCCGTCGGAGAAGCGGCTCGTGACGTCGACGAGGTCCCCCTGGGCGAGACCGCGCTCGGCCGCGTCGTCGGCGTTCATGAACACGACGCGGCGCCCGCCCCGGACGCCGCGGTAGCGGTCGTCGAGGCCGTAGATGGTCGTGTTGTACTGATCGTGGCTGCGGATCGTCATCATCAGGAGCTCGCCCGGCTCGAGATCGTGCCGCGGGAGCGGGTGGATCACGAAGTTCGCCTTGCCCGTCGCCGTGCGGAACTCGCGCCGCGCCGCCGCGTTCGGCAGGGCGAAGCCGCGCGGGTCCCGGACGCGCGCGTTGAAATCGTCGAACCCGTCGATGGTGCGCTCGATGAGATCGCGGATCCTGTCGTAATCGGCGGTGAGCTCCTCCCAGGGCACGCGCGAGCGCGCGCCGAGCGTCGCGCGCGCGAGGCCCGCCACGATGGCCACCTCGCTCCGCAGCAGCTCCGAGGCCGGCGGGAGGCCGCCGCGCGAGCTCGAGACGACGCCCATCGAGTTCTCGACGGTCACGAACTGCGGGCCTCCAGCCTGCACGTCGCGCTCGGTGCGGCCCAGGCAAGGCAGGATGAGCGCGCGCCTGCCCGTCACGAGGTGGGCCCGGTTCAGCTTGGTCGAGACGTGCGCGGTGAGGTCGCACCGCGCGAGGGCGCGGGCGGTCAGGGCCGTGTCCGGCGTGGCCGAGAGGAAGTTGCCGCCGAGCGCGAAGAAGACGCGGGCGCGCCCCTCGGCCATCGCCGCGATCGCGGCGACGGTGTCGAGCCCGTGGCGGCGCGGCGGGGCGAAGCCGAAGTTCTGCTCGATCCGATCGAGGAGCTCCGCGGGCGGGCGCTCCCAGATGCCCATCGTCCGGTCGCCCTGCACGTTGCTGTGCCCGCGCACCGGGCACGCGCCCGCGCCGGGCCGCCCGATGTTGCCGCGAAGGAGCAGGAAGCTCATCACCTGCTGCACGTTGGCCACGCCGTTCTGGTGCTGCGTGAGGCCCATGGCCCAGCACGCGATCGTGCGCTCGGAGCGCATCGCGATCTCGGCCGCCGCCCGGATCCGGTCGCGCGGGACCCCGCTCTGCGCGACGATGTCGTCCCAGGGCGCGCCGCGCACGGCGCCCGCGAACGCCTCGAAGCCGTGGGTGTGGCCCGCGATGAACGCGCGATCGAGCACGGCGCCCGGCCTCCGCTCCTCCTCTTCGAGCATCTCCTTGATGATCCCGGTGAAGAGCGCGACGTCGCCGTTGATGCGCACCTGGAGGAAGAGCGTCGAGAGCGGCACGCCGGAGCCGACGAGATCGAGCGGGTGCTGCGGGTGCTGGAAGCGCTCGTTGCCGGCCTCGGGGAGCGGGTTCACCGTCACGATCTCGCACCCTCGCAGCCGCGCCTCGCGCAGCGCCGAGAGCATGCGCGGGTGGTTCGTCCCCGGGTTCTGCCCGACGACGAAGATCGCGTCGGCCAGCTCGAAATCGTGGAGGGATACGGTCCCTTTGCCCACGCCGATGGCCTCGCGCAGGCCGACGCCGCTCGACTCGTGGCACATGTTCGAGCAGTCGGGCAGGTTGTTCGTCCCGAGCTCGCGCACGAACAGCTGGTAGAGGAACGCCGCCTCGTTGCTCGTGCGCCCCGACGTGTAGAAGAGGGCCTCGTCCGGCGAGCCGAGGGCGCGCAGCGACGAGGCGACGACGTCGAGCGCCTCGTCCCACGACACCGGGCGGTAATGCGACGCGCCCTCGTCGAGCAGCATCGGGTGGACGAGCCGCCCCTGCTTGCCGAGCCAGTGGTCCGACTGCCGCGAGAGCGCCTCGACGCTGTGCTCCCGGAAGAACTCGGGCGTGACCCGGCGGAGCGTCGCCTCCTCGGCGACCGCCTTGGCGCCGTTCTCGCAGAACTCCGCGATCGAGCGCTTCTCCTCGGGCTCGGGCCACGCGCAGCCGGGGCAGTCGAAGCCCTCGCCCTGGTTCACGCGGAGGAGCGTGCGCACGGCGCGCGCGACCCCCATCTCGCCGACCGCGTGCCGGAGCGTCGCGCCGACCGCCGGGAGCCCGCCGGCCGCCGCGCTGCGCTCGCCGATGCTGGGCGCCTCGGGCTCCAGAGGCGGCTCCGCCTGCACGTCGCGCGGCACGTCGCGGGCCGTCACGACGCGACCTCCGCCGGGACCGCGACCGGGACCTCGATGCGCTCCCGGCCCGCGTACACGTTGAATCGCCCGTCGCGCGCGAAGCCGACGAGCGTCATCCCGTGCGCCGCTGCGAGCTCGGCGGCCAAGCTCGAGGGCGCCCCGACGGCGACCATCACCGGGATCGAGGCCCGGAGCGCCTTCTGCACGAGCTCGAACCCGGCGCGCCCGCTGACCATGAGCACCGCGCCCGGGTCGGGCAGCCGCCCTGCGAGCAGCGCGGCGCCGATCAGCTTGTCGACGGCGTTGTGGCGCCCGACGTCCTCGCGAAGGTCGGCGAGCGCGCCGCTCACGTCGAAGAGGGCCGCCGCGTGCAGCCCCCCGGTCCGCCCGAACACCGGCTGCGCGCCGCGGAGACGCGCGGCGAGCCCGTGCACGACGCCCGGCGCGAGCCGGGGGACGCCCCGCGCGAGCGGAGAGGGCGGCGCGAGGGCCGCGACGTCGATCGATGCCTTGCCGCAGACGCCGCAGCTCGCGCTCGCGACCGCGAGGGCGCGCTCGGTGCGCCCGAGATCGACGGCCACGTCATCGCCGAGCGTGACGCGCACGAGGTCGCCCGAGGGGCCGAGAGCCTCCTCGACGGCGACCACGTCGGCCGCGCGGGAGATGACCCCCTCGGCGAACAGGAGGCCGACCGCGAGCTCGCGGTCGTTGCCGGGCGTGCGCATCGTGATGCCGAGGCGACGCTCGGCGCGGCGCGCGTCCCCGGGGGCGCGCGCGACGACGACGATCTCGAGCGGCTCCTCGACGGCGAGCAGATCTTCGGCGTCCGAGGCGGCCTCGTCCGTGATCCTGCGGATCGAAACGGTGGTGGTGCTTGACGGCATGGCGGCGTGTCCGGCGCTCTCCATCGTAGCCCGCGGCGACCCGCCGAGCAGGATTCGCGTGGAGCTGCCCGCCTGGCCGCCGCGGACCGCGCTCCGACGCGCCCCGGGCGGAGCCCTCGCAGGGATCTCCGCCGAACATCCGAAGCCTGCGACGGGTCGCGGAGCCCCAGGGACTCCTGGCCCCGGCTATCCCGAGGACCACGCCGCGCAGAGCCGCTCGAGCTCCCGCTCGGGTACGTCGAGCGGCGCCTTGCCGCGCCACGCCGGCGGGAACAGCGGCATCACCGCGCTCCGGAGCACCGGCGCGAACCCAGCGACCTCCGCCGGCCCCCGCGGGATGCGGATCAGGGGCACGCGCTCGCCCGGGAACGCCGCCAGGCGCGCGAGCGCGTTCTCGCGGATCGGCGCGAGCTCGCCCTGGCTCACCTCGCGCGCGTGGACGGCCTGGTAATGGCGCAGGAACGACTCGGCCCGGCCGCGCGGGATCTCGTCGCGCTCCTCCTCGCCGACCTGGCGCACCACCGCGAGCAGCGGCAGCGGCACCGGCGTGACACCCAGCGCCGCGATGTCGCGAAAATCCGGCTGCGCGTACGGGAGCACGTCTGGCGGGACGATCGCGAACCCAGCGCGCCCGTACGCGATGAGCCGCACCACCGTGTCGCGGTCGTCCGGATCGACGGCCTCCATCTCGGCCGCGAGCATCACCTCCGCGCCGTCGCCGCCGGCCCCCTCGCCCCCTGCGAGCCCCGCGCTCTCGATCGCGCGGCGCGCGAGCCCGACGGGCGCCGCGCGCAGCAGGGCGGCGAGCCCGGTGCGGCGGAAGGCCGGCAGGACGAGCGCGTGCGACAGGAGCGCCACGCAGCGCCGCGCCGCGCGGTCCAGCGTGACGTAGCAATCGCGCACGCCGGCGAGGTGCCCCTCCGCGTCGCGCGCGAGCAGCAGGTGGTACGTCGCGGAGATCGGCGCCCCCGCGTCCGTGTGCGCCCCGGTGAGCCACGCCCAGAGCACCTCGCGGCGCTCGAGCTCGCCCTTCGGCCCGAAGACCGCGTCGAGCGCCCGGTAGCCCTCGTCGAACGCCGCGCCGTCCTGCGCCTCGTCCACGGAGAACTGCGCGAGCGCCCGCGCGACCTTCTCCGGCCCCTCCCCCGGGCAGACGTCGCGCGGATCGACGATCATCCGGCCATCTCGCGCAGCACCGCGTCGAAGACGCCGATCGCCTCGTCGACGTCCGAGACCGTCGTGATGAGGTGCGGCCGCAGCCGCACCGAGCGCGTCCCCGTGTAGCTCGCGAACACCCCGCGGCGGAGCGCGCGCGCGAGGAAATCGTCGCGCGCCGCGGTCGTCGGCAGGTCGAACGCGAGCAGGAAGCCGCGGCCGCGCGGCTCGCTCGCGAGCGCGGGGTAGCGCTCGCAGAGCTCCTCGAGCCGCGAGAGGAAATGGCGGCCCGTGGCGCGCACGTTGCCGAGCAGGTCCTCGGACTCGATCGCGCGGAGCGTCGCCAGCGCGATCGCGGACCGCGCGCGGTCGCCGTTGCGCGTCTGGTACATGCGCCCGAACTGCGCGACGTCGTACGCCGACGTCGCGAAGAACCCGCCCATCTGCATCTTCTTCCCGAAGCACATGAGATCGGGCGGGCGCGGCAGATCGAGCTGCTCGTGCGCCCACAGCGTGCCGGTGATCCCCATCCCGGTCTGCACCTCGTCCAGGATGAGCGCCGCCCCCGCCTTCCCGGCGAGCTCCTGCGCGCGCCGGAAGAAGGCCGGGCTCGCGTGCCGGTCGCCCCCCTCGGACTGCACGGGCTCGACGATCACGGCGGCCACCCGGCCGTCGTGCGCGTCGAGGATCCGCTCGAGCGCGGCGAGGGCCTCCGCCTCGGCGCGGTCGTTCTCGTCGGCGAAGCGCGCCAGCGGGAAGCGGCTCGCGGGGAAGGGCGCCGTCGGCCAGGGGAACGCGGGCAGGTCGGCCTTGTGGATCACCTTCGAGTGCGTGGCGGACATCGGCCCGAGGCCCCGGCCGTGGAACGCGCCGGCGAACGACACGACCACCGCGTCGGTGCCCGCGTTGTCGAGGATGCTCTTCTGCAGATCCTCCGGCAGATCGAGCGGGTTCCTCGGCATCCCGGCGGCCTCCCGCCGGCGCTCGCCGTGCCGGATGAACGCCGCCTTGATCGCGGACTCGACGCCCTCGCCCCCCGCGTCCACGCAGAAGACGCGCGCCATGCCGCGCGGCGCGAACCGCTGCTCGAGCGCCTCCACGAACTCGAACCAGGCCGGCGTCGTCACGAACGGCGTCGACGTCGGGTTCGCGACGGCGCGGATGAAGCCCTCGCGGTGCGCCGCCTCGACCAGCGCGGGGTGGTTGTAGCCGAGCGCCCCGAGCGCGAAGTTCGCGAACAGGTCCAGGAACACGTTGCCGTCCACGTCGACGAGCGAGCACCCGCGGCTCGCCACGTCGTCCATCACGACAGCGCGATACCTTGACTGCATGTCGAAGCCGCCGCGCGCCATCCAGGCCCGCGCCTTCGGCCCGGGCAGCTCGGTGACGACTCTTCGCGGAGGGACGGACGGGAGCGTGGGGCGATCGGAGAAATCCATAGGCAGCGCGAGTATCCCGCACACCGGGGCGGGTGTCATCGCCGCTTGCCGCCCCCTGGTGCGCGGGTTTACGACGGGGGCATGGGTGACACGCGCGAGACGGTGAAGAGGCTTTGGATCGACAACGCCGAGAGGGAGGCGCTCTCCGGCGAGACGTTCGAGACCGCGAACCCCGCGACGGGCGGGGCGCTCGCGCGGCTCGCCCGCGGCCGCCGCGAGGACGTGGACGCGGCCGTGGCGTCCGCGCGCGCGGCGTTTCCGCGCTGGGCGGCGATGGATCCCAACGAGCGCGCGCGCATCCTGTGGAAGGCGGGGGAGCTGATCCTCGCGCGCTGCGAGGAGCTGGCGCGGCTCGAGGCGCTCGACACGGGCAAGCCGATCACGGCCGCGCGGACGATCGACGTGCCGCGCACGGCGGACACGTTCTTCTACTTCTCCGGGTGGGCGACGAAGCTCGGCGGCGAGACGATCCCGGTCCGGGGTCCGTTCCTGAACTACACCGTGCGCGAGCCGCTCGGCGTCATCGGCGCGATCATCCCCTGGAACTTCCCGCTCCTGCTCGCGGCGCGGAAGGTGGCGCCCGCGCTCGCGGTGGGCAATGTGGTGGTCGTCAAGCCGCCGGAGGAGGCGAGCCTCACGACGCTGGAGCTGGCGCGCCTCCTCGCGGAGGCGGGGGTGCCGCCGGGGGTCGTCAACGTCGTCACGGGGCACGGCGAGGAGGCGGGGGCTGCGCTCGTCGAGCACCCGGGCGTCGCGAAGATCTCGTTCACGGGCGGCACGGAGACGGGCAGGACGATCATGCGCGCGGCGGCGGGCACGCTGAAGAAGCTGTCGCTGGAGCTGGGCGGCAAGAGCCCCAACATCGTCTTCGCGGACGCGGACGTGGAGAGCGCCGCGAAGGCGGCGGTGACGGCCATCTTCTACAACCAGGGCGAGCTCTGCACGGCGGGGAGCCGGCTCCTCGTGGAGCGGTCGGTGCACGACCGCGTGCTGGAGGTGGTCACGAGCGGCGCGCGCCGGCTGGTCCCTGGCGATCCGCTCGATCCGTCGACGCAGATGGGCCCCCTCGTCTCGGAGGCGCACTTCACGAAGGTGCTCGGCTACATCGACCGTGGCGCGGCCGAGGGGGCGCGCCGCGAGACCGGCGGGCGCTGCGAGGGCCCGGGGTTCTTCGTCGAGCCGACGGTGTTCTCGGCGGTCTCCCCGTCGATGAGCCTCGCCCGCGAGGAGATCTTCGGCCCCGTGCTGGCGGTCCTCCCCTTCGACGACGTGGAGGAGGCTGCGCGCATCGCGAACGCGACCGAGTTCGGCCTCGCGGCGGGCATCTGGACGCGCGACGTCGGCAAGGCGCACGCGCTGGCCGCGCGCCTCTCGGCAGGCACGGTCTGGATCAACACGTACAACCGCTTCGACGCGGCGAGCCCGTATGGCGGATACAAGCAGTCCGGCTTCGGGCGGGAGAACGGCCGCGCGGTGCTCGACGAGCTAACGCAGCTGAAGTCCGTCTGGGTCTCTCTTAGCTAAACGGGGCTCACCCGCTCGGGGACGCATCGACTGCAACGACGCGCCTCCGAGCGTCTCCCTCTGCCATCCTCGCCCACAGCCAATTACTTCGGCGGGGGCGCGGCCTCCTTCGTGCCGGGCTTCGTGCCAGCGCCCGGCGGCTGCGCGCCGCCCTGGGTCCCTGTCGCGCCCGCGCCCGCCGTACCGAGCTTCTGCGAGAGCGCCTCCGCGTCCTTCAGGTGCTTCTCGATCGTCGGCCGGAGGTCCTTCTCGACCAGCGCCTTCAGATCGGCGTTCTTCGCGTCCGGCAGCGCCTTCCTGTCGAGGAAGTCGAGCGTGTTCTGGTGATCCTTGATCATGGTGGCCACGAACTGCTGATCGAAATCGGCCCCTTGCAGCGCCTTCAGCTGCTCGAGCGCGTGTTGCGTCTCGTCGGTGAGCTGCTTGCTCTTGTCCGAGTCCGCGGCCGTGATACCGAGCTTCTTGGCCAGCTTGGCCTGCTTCGCCTTGGCCTCGGTGTGGTGCTGGGTGATGACCTTGGCATAGGCCTTCACGTCCTTGCTCTTGGCCTTCGTCTGCGCGAGCTGGGCCTCGTCGATCTCCTTCTTGTTCGAGGCGTCGAGGACAGCGAGGATCTGCTCGTCGGTCAGCGGGGCCTCGACGGGCGCGCTCGGCATCGTGGTCGTCCCCGGCTGCGTCGCCCCCGCCTCCGGCTCGGTGCCGGGCTGGGGAGCCGGCGGCGTCGCGGGAGGCGCCGCCTCCGGCAGCGGCGGGGCGGCGGTCGGGGCCGGCTGCGGTGGTGCTTCGTTCGTGCTCGGGCTGCTCGCCGGGGGCGGGTTGGAGCAGCCGACGCCGACAGCGAGACCGATCGTCAGGACGAGAGCGTTACGCGATGCGACCATGGGTAAAGACCTCCTCACGTGGATTCGAGTGCCGGGCCCCGTGCAAGATCCGGTGCACGGCACGGGTGCACCCTTTTCTCCCGAATCCACGCGACTGCCCCTCTCCCCACTGTGGCAAGTTGCTACGGGAGTGGGCGAATCTGCCTCATCAGTCCGCTTGCGGTCAGAAGGATGCCTGTGGCGGACTCGACAGTTGCGCAGCAACGATGTCGCGCGACAGCCCCGGTAAGGCCGCGCGGCATGGCGCGATGACCTCGGCGATCACCTCGCGGCGCAGCGCTCCGAGCGCGCGCGCCGGGAGCAGGCCGAGCGCCTCGTGCACGGCGGGCCCGGGGGCCGGGTCGGCGGCGTAGCGGGCGGCGGCGCGGGAGAACGCGCGCTCCGCCGCGGAGCGCGCCGGCTCGCCGAACGTCGCGAGCATCCACGAGAGCGCCTTCCACGAGAGCGCCGCGTGCCGCTCCTCGTCGGCGGCGATGCGCGCGAGCGTGGCCGCGAGCGCCGGATCCCCCGCGCGCTGCGAGAGCTCACGGCCCTCCGCCGCGCCCAGCGCCTCGCCAACGCAGCCCTCCTCGACGAGCGCCTCCACCACCTCGGCGACGCTGGCGCCGAGCGGCGCCGTGGCCGCCTCGAGCAGCGGCCCGGGGCCGATCGCCCGGCCGGCGAGCCGGGAGGCGACGCCGTAGGCGAGGCGCGCGTGCTCCATCTCGTCGAGCGCGGCGCGGTGCGCCTCGCCGACGAGGGCGGACGGCGCGCCGAGCGCGAGGAGCTGGAGGGAGAAGCGGGCGAAGCTCGCGATGGACGCGTGCTCGAGCGCGGCCATCGCGGCGTAGTGCGCCGCGGCGAGCTCACGCACCTCGGGCGGGAGCGACGCGACGTCGAGCTCGGCGGGCGCGCGCCAGTCGTCGCGCGCGGCGCCCTGCGCGGCGCGCGGCTGGCCGTCGACGACGAGCGGGCGGCCGATGGCGCAGGAGATCCCGGCGCACTCCCAGCGCACGCTCTCGGCCTCCGGGTCGGTGACGACGCAGGCGGCGCCGCGGTTCTCCTCGGATCGGCAGTCCGCGTCGCGCAGGCAGGCATCATCCTTCGTGCGGCAGGCGAGCGTGACCTGCTCCCAGCAGCCATTGAAGTACGCCGACAGGCCGCAGGTGCTGCCCGGGCAATCGGCGTCGACCGAGCAGAGGGCCTTTGCGCAGACCGAGTGCTGCTCTCGGAGGGCGCCAGTCCCCTTGCACACGCAGGCCTCGGACGCGCCGCACTCCGCGTCGCTCTCGCAGGAGTACTCGCAGCCGCAATACGGACCTATCTGTCCGAACGAGCTCACGCACTTTCCGCGGGGCCCCTCGTTGCAATCGGCGTCCGTCCTGCACTGGAACGTCCGCTCCGTGCCGCTGCACGCGCGCTGGTCGATGGTCGCGTCGCACCGGACCCGCGTGGCGCGGTGCACGGTGCCGTCCCGCTCCGTCACCCAGCCCACGCCACGCGGCGGCCGGGGCCCGGGCGCGGCTTGTTCGTCCGGGACGCCCGCGTCGCGGGGCGCGGCCTGCGGCTCGCCGAGCGTGACGACCGCGATCTCGGGGCTCTTCGCGTTGGAGCAGCCGGCGGCGCCAGCGGCGAGGAGGAGGGTCATGCGGAGCGAGCGATGGCGTTCCATTCGCGGAAGGGTAGCAGAGGGGCGCGCGACGCCGGATCGATGGGCTCGGGGACGCTGCGCGCCGGCGCCGACGCAGGGCGGGCGGAGCGCGTGGCGCAGGAGTTCGCGGTCGATCCGGGACAAGGCGGAGCGCGTGGAGCAGGAACTCGCGGAGGTGGTGAGGCGTGAAGGCAGAGTACGACGTACCGGCACGACGATCGGGCGAGGCGCTCTAGCGTGCCGCGAGACCGCCGACGGGACCGTCCGCCGTGGTGAGCCGGGTGACGCAAGGCGAACCTCGACGATCGAAGCGACATACCCAGGCACGGTCGGCGTCGTACGCGACACAACCACCGATGGACACCGGCGGTGCGGCTCGCAGGCTCGGCAACGACTCGAGTATCGCTTCGCCCCCTGCACGCCATCGAAAGGACCATCTGTTCATCTCGGAGGGCTTCTCCGGGTGTTCCTGGCACTCGACGAGGCGCCCGCCGCCGTGCCGACTCCATTCGAGCAACCGCCTCGGCACGTAGAGGTCCCCGACGTGCGAGAGCCATTCTCTCAGGCCAGGGCTGTCAGCTTGCCCATTAACGAAGACCCTGGTCGACGTGATCCATTCACCGGACAGCCGCCTCAAGAGCAGCTCATCAAAGCGCGACAGCAGCAGTTTTTTCTCGACTCGCCTGGGGAAATACCCGGCATGATAGCGGCCAAGATTTGCCAGCTGTGGGTGGAGCGCGCCGCCCGCAGCGCACAACCTGGACAGGGCGACGGGGGATCGGTCGCACCATAATTTCCATACCGTGGCAAGAAGCGCGACCTCGAGCTCCGAGCATTCAGTCACAGCCGGATTCCGCCGCAGAGCGTCCGCGACGTCAAAAAATGCCTCTTCCGTCGGGTCCTGGCCGCGCGGAAACGGCACGACAATGTCCGACCTGAGAGCAATGAGTTTTATCTGGCGCCTTCGCTCCGCTCCGGAGGCACAGATTCTACACAAGCTCAGCAACCCGTTGATCGTCGGCGGGACGGCCACGCAGACAGGTAGATCTGCAGAGCGGGCGAGCTCCTTGCTGAGCTTTGCCGATGGCTGCCTTCCCCAGTATCCAGTGCGCGCGGCGCGATGACGCCTCGGGTCCGAGCTCGACGGACCAAGAAGAAGATTGTCATCGTCGACGACGACGGGAGACACCATCTTCTTGAGCTCCGACTGTGCGATTCTACCGATCGCGACATACACGGCATCATTCTGCAAGGAGATCATCATCGATAACCGCACGATCTACAGTTGCACACCGGCGGATATTCCAGGTCGAGCTCGCAGGCTCTAAGGCACGTCCTGCAAGGGCTGCTGCCGTGCACATCGCAACCGGGGAATCCCACGATACATCTTCCACCAATCTCTTGACATTCCCACGAGGCTGAACCCGGGCCACGCGCCTCCCGCATCCTCGCGTCACCTCCGCCGAAGCCCCCGCCCGCTTCCCCCCAACGTCCGCCACCACCTCCGCCGAAGCTTCGCGCGCTTCCCCAGACGTCCCGCGCCACCTCCGCCGAAGCCCCGCGCGCTTCCCCAGACGTCCCGCGCCACCTCGGCCGAAGCCCCGCGCACTTCCCTCGCGTCCTCCACCACCTCGGCCGAAGCCCCGCGCACTTGCCTCGAG
Source organism: Sorangium sp. So ce124 (assembly GCF_051525235.1). NCBI lineage: Bacteria > Pseudomonadati > Myxococcota > Polyangiales > Polyangiaceae > Sorangium > Sorangium sp. So ce124. Next base: position 13,705,864 of record NZ_CP150312.1, on the reverse strand, counting down.
TCCCGCGCCACCTCCGGCCAAGCCCCGCGCACTTGCCTCGACGTCCTCCACCACTTCCGACCAAGCCCCGCCAGCTTCCGTCGACGTCCCGCGCCCTCTCCGGCCAAGCCCCGCCAACTTCCCCCCGACGTCCTCCACCCCCACTCCCTTCGACGAAGCCCCCAGCTCGCGTGCAACCCGACGACTCTGCACCTGAATCGCGCCCATTTCGTGCTCACACGCGGCGCTCGTCCCTGTGCGACTTACTCCTTGTGCTTATGCCCAAACCCAAAAGCCCGAACAAATCAGGGACACCCGCCGTTGGATCCACCCAGCTCCACACCGCGGAGGCGGCCTTCCAGCGCCTGCGGCCCGACCTGGACGCCATCCCGCTCGCAGGGATCGAGGTGCCGCGGCTCGATCTCCAGGCAGCCGCCGTGCAGGCCATCGGCGTGGCCGAGGCGCTCTCCGCGCCGCAGCTCCGCCAGCGCATCGCGGCCATCGCCGCGACGGGAGCGCTCGACGCCGCGCTGATCGGTGGGCTCGAGGGCGTCGCCTGGGCGACATGGTTCGCCCGGTACAAGTTCCTCCTGACCTCGGCCACCCACTCCGGGGCAGCGCTCCCGGCCCCCCTCGTCGAGCGGGCGTACGAGACCCGCGCGCGCATGCTGAAGACGCTCGAGTATCACCTCGACGGCGACGCTGAAGCCACCGCGCAGCTCGCGCACCTGCGCGCGGGCAGCGGCCACCTCGATCTCGCCAACGACCTGTCCGGCGCCGCCGAGATGTACCGGAAGCACCGCGCGGCCATCCAGGACGACAAGCGGAACTTCCGCGGCGAGGACGAGCAGGAGGCCGCCGCCCTCGCGGCGCAGCTCCTCCGCCTCCTCGGCGCCACGGCGACGCCCGAGCAGACGCTCTGGAAGGGCTACCAGGCGCGCGCCGCCAAGCTGCTCTTCCGCCACTACGACGAGGCCGTCCGCGTTGGCCGCTTCCTCTTCTACTACGACGATCCCGAGGGCCGATTCCCCAACCTGTACACGGCGACGCGCTCCACACCGACGTCCCCTCGGACCGACAAGAAGCCAGACGCCAGCCCCGTGAAGCCCGAAGCCGCCCCCGTCGATCCGCCGGTCGGCATCGCCTGATCTGATCCGGACGCTCACGCTCCCCTTCGGCGCTCCTCCGGTCGCCGCTCACCACGCCTGCGCACGCCCTGCGGCCACAGCGCTGCTGCGACCGCAGGGCGCCGGCACGGCGGTCACCTCCTCGCCCTGCGCCCGATCCCGCGCGCGTCGCGCCCGATAGGCTCGCCCAGCTCGAACGCCGGCTCGCCGGTCCTCGCCGGCGGCGCTTGCGGCTCGCCCGCCTCGAGCGGGCCGTGCGCGTTCTCGGCGTCGGCGATGGATGGATAGCGCTCCACATCGCCGTCGACCCGGAAGCCCCCCTCGCACGCCGGGCGCACCACGCGGCCGAGCACAATCCCCTCCTCCCAGATCCCACCGTGCTCGACGGCGATCGCTGCACCGGTGGACACATCACCGAGCCGCGAGAGCGCGCCGTCCGGCCGCTTCGGCGTGGGCCGCCAGCGCAGGATCGTGTCCTCGTGAAGCACGACCACCGCGCGCTCGCCGGGCAGCTCTGAGATCCCGAGCGCAAAGCGCACGCGGTGCCCCGGGGCCTCAGAGCCCCCGCCGCGCCCGCCGCGGGCAGCGCTCTCCGCCTCGTCGATCGCGGCGAGCTGCTCCGGTTGCCGATCCTCGAGCGGAGCCATGCGCCGTGTCCTCCTCCGCGGATCTCGGACGAGGTCGCCGCGCCGTCAAGCCCGCTGCGTCGCCCGCCCCCTCGCGCGCGCCAGCTCGGACGGCGCGCGTCCTCCAGCCTCCAGCGCGCGCAGCGCTCGCCCCTCGCGCAGCGCGCGACGCCCACGACGCACAGCGAGCGACGCACGGCGAGGATCGGGATCGCAGACCGCTCCAGTCGCGCACCGCTCCCGTCGAACGCCACCCCGGACGGCGGTGACCAGCGCTGTGTCCGACGCTTGACGTCCGCCGGACCTCCGTCCATCCCCCCTCGCACGATGGTGTCGTTCGATCCGTTCCCCGCCCTGATAACGCCGCGCCTCCGCCTCCGCGCGATCGAGCCCGCCGACGCCGCGACCATCCTCCGCATCCACTCCGACCCGGAGGTGACGCGCTACTTCGGCCGCGCGGCCGACAGCTCGCTGGCCGACGCGGAGCAGCGGATCGCTCTCGTCCTCGCCGGGATCCGCGACGCCACAGCCATCCGCTGGGGCATCACCCTCCACGAGAGCGGAGAGCTCATCGGGACCACGGGCTTCTGGCGCTGGCACAAACCCCATCGCTGGGCGGAGATCGGCTACGAGCTGCTGCCCGCGCTCTGGAACCGGGGCATCATGACCGAGGCGCTGCGCGCCATGCTCCCCTTCGGATTCGACGTGATGGACCTCCACCGCATCGAAGCGCACATCGATCCCGAGAACCGCGCCAGCATGCACGTTCTGGAGCGGCTCGGCTTCGTGCGGGACGGGCTGCTCCGGGAGAACTGGTATTACAACGGGCGGTACACCGACACCGCGATCTACGGGCTCCTGCGCCGCGACGCCGACGGCGCCGCGAGGTGACCCGAGATCGCCCGAGCGGCCTGCGCGCGCTTCCCTCCCGCGCTACCTCGGAGCTGTCGCTCCCCTGCTGCCCGGCGGCGCCGCGGTCCCGGCCTCGCCCTTGCGCGCCAGGTTCAGCTGGATCCGCGCGGGGGACTCCGACGTGATCTCCACCGTCTGTGAGACGCCGTCGCTCGATCGCACGTCCACCGAGAGCGACACCCCCGGCATCGGCCGCGCGATGACCTGGCTGCCCACGCCGAGCACCACGCCGTTCAGCCGCACCACCGCGGCGCTCGGCTCGATCTGCACCGCGATCGGATCCACGAGCGACCGCTGATCCCTCGGCCGGCTGAGCGCGACGAACATGAGCGACGCCACCGCGACCCCCGTGGACACCGCGGCCACGAGCCAGGGCAGCGCCACCGGGCGCAGCGCGTCGCCGCCGGCGCGCATCAGCCCGCCGAGCCCCCGCCGCGGCTCCGACCGCGCGCTCCGCCGGCCCTCGGAGGACGGCCCCGCGGACAGCGTCGCGCCCGGCTTCGGCCGCCACCCCGCGCGCTGCTGCGGGGCGACGGCGGCCGCGATGCGCTGCCGCTCCTCCTCCATGCTCTCCCCGCAGCGCTCCAGGAGGAGCTCCGCCACGTGCGCGGGCGTCACGACGCCCGACCTGCGCATGAGGAAGTCCTCCAGCACGCTCGCCATCTCGCCCGCCGTCTGGAAGCGCTTCCGCGGATCGCGCGCGAGCGCCTTCACGATGATCTCCTCCAGATCACGCGGGCAATGCGGCGCGATCAACGTGGGCCGCGGCGGCTCCGGCACCCCGGTCTGCGGCAGCACGAGGTCGTGCAGCACCTGGAACGGGAGCGCGCCCGTCACCGCCTCGAAGAGCACCACGCCGAGCGAGAAGATGTCCGAGCGGCGATCGACCGGGTGCCCCTGCGCCTGCTCCGGCGACATGTACTCGCCCTTGCCCTTGATCTCGCCCGTCTGCGTCGTGTCGCCCAGGCGCTCGAACGCCTTCACGATCCCGAAATCGGCCACCTTCACCGTGCCGTCGCGATCGATGAGGATGTTCTGCGGGCAGACGTCGCGGTGCACGATGCCGAGCGGCTCCCCGCGGTCGTCGTGGAGTTCGTGCGCCGCGTGCAGCCCGTGCGCCGCGTCGGCCACGATGCGCGAGGCGATCGCCGGGGAGAGCGGCATCGGACGCAGGCCCGGGCGGAGCAGCTGCTGCATCGTCTGCCCGTCGATCCACTCCATCACGAGGAAGAGCACGCCGTCCGTGTCGCCGAGGTCGAGGATCTCGACCACGTTGCGGTGGTGGATCTTCGAGGCGAGGTTCGCCTCGTCGAGGAACATGCGCTGGAACTGCGGATCGCGCGCGAGCGCCGGGATGAGCGTCTTCAGCGCGACGACCTTGTGAAAGCCGCGGGAGCCCTCCATGCGCGCAGCCCAGACCTGGGCCATCCCGCCCTCGCCGATGAGGCGCAGAAGCTCATATCGCCCGAGACGTTGCCCCGGACCGGGGTCCTCGGAGATCCGCATGGCTCACCAGATGCTGGTGCTCGGGGAGCCGCGCCCGCGGTCCCCAGGAGCAGCCCGGCCGCGGGTCGCGGCCCCTCTCTCCAGACGATCACCATATCCAAGCGCGACCGCGCCGGAAAGGCTCGTGTGGCGCGCCCGCGCCCGCGACGCCTCGATCCCAGCGTCCGCGACGCCCGCGAGGCCCCGCGCGCCCTTCTCCCTCGCCCGCGATCCGCGTCGCTCCCCCGCCTCTCCCCTGCTATGGCCGGAGCACGATGACGAACGCCACAAGCGCTCCGCCCGCCCGCGCGGACCGGGCCCCCGCCTCCAAAGCCCTGTTCGACCGCGCCGCCGCTGTCCTGCCGGGCGGCGTGAACAGCCCCGTGCGCGCCTTCCGCGCCGTCGGCGGCGACCCCCTGTTCATCGCCCGCGCGGAGGGCGCGCGGCTGTTCGACGCCGACGGGGCCGAGTACATCGACTATGTCGGCTCCTGGGGGCCGGCCATCCTCGGCCACGCACACCCCGCCGTCATCGAGGCCGTCCGAGAGGCCGCGCTGGGCGGCCTCTCGTTCGGCGCGCCGACCGAGCTCGAGGTCCGCTTCGCCGAGAAGATCCGCGAGCTCTACCCGAGCATCGACATGCTCCGCTGCGTCTCGAGCGGCACCGAGGCCACGATGAGCGCCATCCGCGTCGCGCGCGGCTTCACGCGCCGCGACGCCATCATCAAGTTCGAGGGCTGCTACCACGGCCACGCCGATCACCTGCTCGTCAAGGCGGGCAGCGGGCTCGCCACCTTCGGCGCCCCCGACTCCGCCGGCGTCCCCGAGAGCATCGCCCGCACCACGCTGTCCCTGCCCTTCAACGACCCGGCCGCCCTCGAGGCCGCCTTCGCCGCGCGCGGCGGCGACATCGCCGCGGTCATCCTCGAGCCCGTGGTCGGCAACATGGGCTGCGTCCCGCCGGAGCCCGGGTTCCTCGCCCTCGTGATCGACCTCTGCCGCAAGCACGGCGCGCTCTCGATCTTCGACGAGGTGATGACCGGCTGCCGCCTCGCCCGCGGCGGCGCGCAGGAGCGCTTCGGCCTCCGGCCGGACCTGACGACGCTCGGCAAGATCGTCGGCGGCGGCATGCCCCTCGCGGCCTACGGCGGCCGCGCCGACGTGATGCGCGTCGTCTCGCCGCTCGGCCCCGTGTACCAGGCGGGCACGCTCAGCGGCAACCCGCTCGCGGTCACGGCGGGGCTCGCGACGCTCGATCGCCTCACGCCCGCTCTCTACGAGCGGCTCGAGAAGCTCGGCGCGTCCCTCGAGGCGGGCCTCCGGGCCGCCGCCGAGGGCGCCGGCGCGGCCGCGTGCGTCCAGCGGGTCGGCTCGATGATCACGCTGTTCTTCACGAGAGGCCCGGTCCGCTCCTGGACCGACGCCGCCACGTCCGACACGAAGCGCTTCAGCGCCTTCCACGCGGCGATGCTCGCGCGAGGCATCTACTGGCCTCCGTCGCAGTACGAGGCGGCGTTCCTGAGCGGGGCGCACTCGGAAGAGGACATCGAGCGGACGATCGCCGCCTGCCGCGAGGCGCTCGCGGCCTGAGAACCGCGCCGGCCCCTGCCGGGAGGGCACCGCGAGGGCGGGCCAGGACGGCGAAGGGCCGACCGCCGCGGCGATCGGCCCTCCCCGCGCCGGCGCGCGGACGGGTGTCGGAGCGGGTCAGTCCGCCGCGCGGACCCAGCCGTTTCTGTAGTAGTTGCCGCGGGCGGTCGGCCAGAGCAGGCAGTTCGTGGCCGATCCCGGCACCGTGTACACGTAGGTGTTCGGCTCCGGGTCCGCCCCGTCCCACCCGATCTCGCGGAGCGACACGACGATCTCGATCGTCCCGTCGCCGTTCACGTCGGCGAGCGTCGGCACCGGCATCGCGCCGAGCCGCGGCAGCGCGATCTGGTGCAGGATCTCGCCGCCGGCATTGAGGACGAAGAGGTGGCTCCTGTCCTCCTCGGTCGAGTAGGTGTTGAACACGATCTCGGGGATGCCGTCGCCCGACAGATCCCCGACCACGACGCCGCCCGTGAGCACCTGCGTGTCGTCGGTGTAGGTGACGGCCCAGAACTCGGTCTTGTCGGCGTAGACCGCGTGGATCCGCCCGTCCAGGCCCGCGAAGATCATCTCGGGCCCGGCGTGCGTCGCGTCGAGATCGGCCACGGTCACCTGCTGCGTCATGGCCACGATGTTGCCGCCGAGATCCTCGCCGCCGGACAGGTAGTCCGCCGCGTAGAACGGGCTCTCCCATCCCTCGATGCGGCTCGCGTCGTTGCGGACCACCCACAGGCCGACGCCCTGGGACTGGTTCGACATATCGACGTCCTCGGCCGCCCCGAGCATGATGATCTCCGGCGTGCCGTCGCCGTCGACGTCCGCGATCGCAGGGGCCGAGTTCTTGAAATAGGCCTGCAGGTCGCTGCTGTCGCCGAAGCCCTGCTGCGCGAGCTCGAGATCGTGCATGTACCGCACGCCCGGCGTCTTCGGGCGGCCCTCGAACATGGGATTCGCGTCGAAGGCCTCTCCCGTGCCGTGGTAGAACCCGGCATAGGAGTTATCCATCGGCGAGACGATGTCCTGCGATCCATCGCCGTCGAGATCGCCGATGGCCAGGTTCTGGTCGTAGGCGCCCACGATCCAGCACTCGGCGTCGTCGCTGCGGCGCGCGTCGCAGCCGATCGTCTGGCTCTCGATCGGGGGGAAGCCCTGGACCGGCGACCCGCTCGCGTGGAAGGCCATCAGGATGTCGGAGTAGTCGGGGGACCTGTCGGTGCTCGCGGCGACGACGTCGAGCTGACCGTCGCCGTCGATGTCGCCCGCGGCGAGGGAGCGGATCTCGTCGTTCCAGGTGACGGGCCAGCCGCTCACCAGCCGGCCGCTCGCGTCGAGCATGTAGATCGTGGTGCGCGCCGCGAAGACCACCTCGAGCTGCCCGTCGCCGCGGAAGTCCGCGACGATCGGGCTCGCCCAGATGCGGCCGTTCTGACGCGACTCGTCGTACCGCCACTTCTGCTCGCCGTCGGGGCCCCAGACGACGACGTTGCCGTTGTGCGTCACCAGGATCTCCTGCTCGCCGTCGCCGTCGAGATCGGCGACCACCGGCGACCCGAGCCACGCGCTCTCGTCGTCGTCGGACAGCTGGAGGAGGAGCTGGGGCTCCGCGACGTCGGAGGAGCCGCTCGACCCCGGAGCGCACGACGCGGCGGCCGGCAGCGGCTTGGAGCCCCCACCGACGGGGGGGCGGTAGCCACCGGAGCCAGAGGAACCGGAGGAGCCGCTGCCGCTGGTGGGAGAGGTGCCGTCAAGGTTGCCGAGCTGCCCTTCGCAGGCCGCGAGGGCGAGGACGCTGGTGAAGAGAGCGATTCTACCGGGAATTACAAAACCTCGGTTGCAGACAAAGGACTTCATCATGCCAGGAAGCTTACCAGCGCTCCGGGCCCCACAAAGAGGTGGAAGCGGAAAATTGACGCAGTCGCGCACGCGCCGAACGGTACGTTACGCTCCTCCTTCTGGCGCGCAGGTGGCACACGTCATTGCAGGAGGGAGGCAAGTCCACGTCCGTGACGTAGCGCGCACGCTTTCACCCCCCGTTCCCCGCTCCCCACCTCCGCTCGCGCCCCCGCGCGACGTCGGAGGCGCATGGCGGGGGTATGGGTGCGGGTAGGTGCTGTGCTAGGCTCCGCCGCCATGAACGTATCGCGACGGCTTTGGATTGCCGGCGCCGCATGTGCCCTCCTGATGGGGACGACGGCGCTCGGCTGCAGCTCGAATCCCGCGCCCAAGACGGCCAAGGTGCAAGCCGGTGACATGCCCGAAGGCGGCGACTGGACGGGGGTCTATTACAGCGAGCTCTACGGCTACCTGCACCTCGTGCAGGACAACGACGCCATCGAGGGACGCTGGATCCGTCCCGTCAAGGATCGCTGGGGCGTGCTGCACGGGACGGTGACAGGCGACCTCATCAAGTTCACGTGGACCGAGCACACCATCGGCGCGATCGGGCAGAGCGCGACCAAGGAAGGCCGGGGGTACTTCAAGTACACGCGGCCGGAGGGCGAGAACGTCGACGACCGGCTGACGGGCGAGATCGGCCGCAACAAGGACGAGGTCGGCGAGCCCTGGGAAGCGGTCAAGCAGCGCAACATGCTCCCGGATCTGAAGTCGATCGGGGGCTCCGGCGCCTCTGACATGGGCGGCGGCGACTGGGACAGCGCGAACCAGGAGGAAGGCGCGCCCGAGCCGCCCGCCTCTCCTTCCGACGAAGCACCTGCCGAGCCCCCCGGCCTCTGACATAACAGCCCCCGATGACCCAACCGCAGCCTCGAGGCATCCAGTTCCGTGAACCCCCCATCTTCGAGCGTGGCACGCCGGGCAGGACCGGCGCGTCGCTCCCACCGCTCGACGTGCCCGAGGTCGAGCCCGCCGCGCACTACGGCGCGCTCGCCCGCAAGGAGCCGGCCGGCCTGCCGGAGGTGAGCGAGCCGGAGGCCTTCCGGCACTTCATCCGGCTCTCGCAGTGGAACTTCTGCATCGACGGGCAGATGTACCCGCTCGGGTCGTGCACGATGAAGTACAACCCGAAGATCAACGAGTGGGCCGCGCGCATCCCCGGGTTCGCGAAGCTGCACCCGATGACGCCCGACGAGCTCAGCCAGGGGTCGCTCGAGGTGATGTGGCGCCTGCAGGAGGCGCTCTGCGAGGTCAGCGGGATGGACGGCTGCTCGCTGCAGCCGTCGGCGGGCGCGCAGGGCGAGCTCGCCGGGCTGATGATGATGCGGGCGTTCCACGAGTCGAAGGGGCGCTCGCCGAGGAAGGTGTTCATCCCGGAGAGCGCCCACGGCACGAACCCGGCGAGCTGCGCGCTCAACGGGCTCGTGGCCGTCCGGATCGAGAAGACCGCCGACGGCATCACCCACCCCGAGCAGGTCCTCGCCGCGATCGAGCGCGAGGGGTCGGACGGCGACGTCTGCGGGCTGATGATCACGAACCCGAACACCCTCGGGGCCTACGAGACGCACCTGCCGGCGATCATCAAGCTCATCCACGACAAGGGCGGGCTCGTGTACGGGGACGGCGCGAACACGAACGCGATCATGGGGCACGCGCGCCCGGGCGACGTCGGCATGGACGTCATCCACATCAACCTGCACAAGACGTTCACGACCCCGCACGGCGGCGGCGGCCCCGGCTCCGGGCCGGTCTGCTTCAAGAAGCACCTGGAGCCGTTCCAGCCCTCGCCCGTCCTCGTGCGGCGCGGCGACGCGTTCGCGTGGGACCGCGACCGGCCCCAGAGCGTCGGGCGGCTCCGGGCCTTCACGGGCAACTTCGGCATGTTCATCCGGGCGTACACGTACATCCGCGAGATGGGCGGCGACGGCCTCACGGCGGCGAGCAGCCTCGCCGTGCTCAACGCGCGCTACCTGTGGGCCAAGCTGAAGGATCACTACCTCGCGCCGGTGCCGCAGCCGTGCATGCACGAGGTGGTGCTCTCCGACAGCCAGCTGGAGAAGGAGACAGGGGTCAAGACGCTCGACGTGGCCAAGCGGCTGCTCGACTACGGCTTCCACGCGCCCACGGTCTACTTCCCGCTGGTCGTGCCCGGCGCCCTGATGATCGAGCCGACGGAGACGGAGACCCGCGAGACGCTCGACGAGTTCGTGGCCGCGATGCTCAGCATCCTCAAGGAGGCGCAGGAGACGCCGGAGGTCGTGAAGCAAGCGCCCCACGGCACGGTGGTCGGCCGCCTCGACGAGGCCCGCGCCGCGCGCCAGCCGCGCCTGCGATGGTCGAAGGCCTGAGCTCCCCGGAGGAGGCGGCCCGCGGTCGGCCTCCTCCGGCGGGCGGCGCCAGCCGGCCGTGCGCTCCAAATTCGCGAATCTCCGCCGGACGCGACTACAATGAGCGCCGAGGGACCGCGGTGAGGCACCTCACGGGACGAGCGACGCGTGGCCGATACCGTTGAGAACGAAGGGGACATCGAGACGATCAGCCAGACCACCCCGGTCTCGGTTGGAGACACCGTGCGCCTCGTGTTCCGCGCCTACGACGAGGCGACCCCGCCGTTCAACATCAAGATCCGCTCCCCTTCCGGGAAGATCATCATCGAGCGCGTGCTGCGCGATCTGCCGACCGGCAAGCCGCAGAGCGCCTCCCCCGTCGAGTTCAGCGCGTCGTCCCCCGGCGAGTACAAGATCGAGATCAAGCAGCTCTACGGCAAGGCGAAGGGCACGGCCGTCCTGCGCGTGAAGCCCTGAGGCGCGCCCGCCGGCTCCCCCTCCCCTTCCCCTTCCCCTTCCCCCTACCGTCGCCGGAGCTCACCCGCACAGGAGACGGGCCCAGCTCGGTGTTTTCGGCGCGGAAGCGTACTCTTGTACGCTGAGCACCGAAAACACCGAGATGGGCCCGTATCCGAAGCGGGTGAGCCCGCTAGAAGCCAGGGAGGAGCATCGCGGTCATGCGATCCGGGCTGACGATGCCCTGCTCGTGCATCCAGCCGTTCGCCGCCTCGACGGCGGCGCGGCCCTCGTCGCCCTTGAGCAGCTCGCCGTGGCGGCGCCGCGCCGCCGCGGCGTAGAGGGCCATGCCGGCGGCCTCGAAGCCGCGCGCCGCTTCGGCGAGCTGCTGGACGGCCACCTCCGCCTCGCCGCGGGCCGCGGCGATCGCGGCGCGCACCGCGGCCGCGAGCGGGTCGGCCCAGGGCATGTGCTCCGCGTCGATCTTGCGGGCGGCGCGCGTCGCCTCCTCGTACAGCGGCTCCGCGTCGGCCGGCGTGGACGCGGCGGCGGCGGCCAGCGCGGCGCAGGCCCGGAGGTGGGTGATGATGATGCGCACGGCCTGGATGCGCAGGACGAGCGAGCTCTCGAGGCCCGCCCGCTGCTCCGCGAAGAGGCGGTAGGTGGCCTCGCCCTCGCCCCGGTAAAGGCCGATGTGCGCGCGGGCGACGAGATCGAAGTAGCTCTGCAGCTGGAAGCCCGCCTTGGACCAGCTCCGGATGGCGTCCTGCGCCTGGCGCAGCGCGGAGTCGGGGTCGTCGCCGACGAGCCAGTAGGCGTTGCTCTGCGAGGAGCGCAGGCTCGTGGCGAGGTAGCGATCGCCGCGCTCGTCGGCCGCCTGCAGGTACATCGGGACCCGGCGCATGAACTCGCGCGTCTCGCCGCCGTACCAGAGCGCCCAGACCGAGAAGGTGTGCGCCCAGCTCCGCTCCCACGTGACGCCGGTGCAGCGCTCGCGAAAGATGGTGTCCGCCCGGTCGAGATCGGCCACGCCCTGCTGCCAGCGGCCGAACAGCGTCGCCGTGACGCCGCCGACGAACCCGACGAGGCCGAGCGCGTGAGGCCTGCCGATGCGCGCCGCGATCGCGCTCGCCGTGGAGAGCAGATCGGCGACGCGGGACGCGGACGGGCCGCCGTCGATCGCGAGGTAGGTCGCCTCGAAGGCGAGCGCGCGCGTCACGCGGTACGGCTCGCCCGCCTTGAGCGACAGGAGGAGGTTGCGCGCCTGGAAGTCGGCGCCGCGCGTGGGGTCGACGATGGCGAGCCCCATCGCCGCCGACCAGCACACGTCGATGCGCATGAGGTCCTCGGGCGAGACCTCGTCGGCGGGGCGCTCGACGAAGTTGAGCCCGCGCAGGCGCACCTGCGCGCGCCGCAGCATCAGCGACGCGACAGCGAGCTCCGGCGTCTTCGGCACCTGCATGCCGACCGCGCCGAGCACCGAGCGCAGGCCAGCCATGCCGGCGTCGACGTAACCGGCGCGGAGCAGGTTCTCCGCGGCCCGGCGGCCGAGATCGATCGCCTCGGACTCCGGTGCGCCGTCGCTCGCGGCCATGTAGGCCTCCGCCGCCTTGGCGCCGCGGCCCGCGCTGCTCAGGGCGTCGCCGAGCTTGGCGAGCACGACCCGCCGCTCGGCCCCGCCGGGCAGGTGGAGGTCGATCGCCATGCGGTAGAGGCGCGCCGCGTGGTCGAACGCGAACGCGGCCTCGGCATGCTCGCCGGCGCGCACGGCGTAGCCGGCGGCGCGCTCGGGGTCCCCGGCGGCGCGCCAGTGCTCGGCCAGCGCCTCGAGCTCGGCGCGCCCCGAGGCCTCCAGCGCCAGCGCGAGCCGGCCGTGCCAGCTGCGCGCCGCCTGCTCGTCGAGCCGGCTCGCCACCGTCTCCCGGATGCGGTTGTGGAACGGCTCGAGGAACTCGTCCTGACCCGAGCCGCCGGTCCGCACGAGGTTCGCCGCGCGCAGGGCCGAGAGCACCCGCGTGAGCTCCCCGAAGTCCGCCGCCATGGCGTGCGCGGCCACCGACGTCAGCACCGGCGCGCCGGCGCACACGACGAGCTCGAGCAGCTGGCGCGCCCGCGGGTCGAGCCGGCTGATCCGCGCCCAGAGGACGTCGTCGAGGCGCACCGGGCCGCCGTCGGTGTCCGGGGACATCATCCGGTGGCGCAGGAGCGCGTCGATAAACAGCGGGTGGCCGCCGGCCTCCTGCGCGATCGCCTCGATGCTGAGCGGGCGGCCGACCGGGGCGCCCCGGAGGAGGAGCGCGCAGAGCTCCTGCGCCTCCGCGAGCGACAGGCGGTGGAGGATGATGTGCCCGAGCGAGTCGATCGGCACCCCGAGCTGCCGCGAGACGGGCGGCGCTGTCTCCGAGGCGGTCCGCACCGTGGCCACGAGCATCGTCGCGCGCGGGCGCGAGGGGTCCACCAGCGCGCCCGACGACACGGGCCCATCGAGGCCGGCGAACGAGCCGGGCCTGCTCGCGGCGATGAAATCGGCCTCGGTCCACGGGCGCATCACCTCCGAGAGCAGCGCGACGCTGTCGGCGTCCGCCCACTGGAGATCGTCGATCGCGAGCACGAGCGGCCGCTCGGCCGCGAGCCGGCCGAGCAGCTCCCGCAGCGCGGCGAAGACGAGCGCGCGGATCTCGGGCGGGTCGATCGCCTTGCGCCGCGCGCGCGCCTCCGTGATCGCCGGGACCGTGCGGAGCACCGGGAACACGGTGCCGAGCAGGCCCGCGTTGGGCGGCAGGAGCGCCTTGACCTGCTCGGGGGGGCGGCGCACGAGGTGCCGGCTCAGCCCGTCGATGAGCTCGTCCACCGCCTTGTAGGGGACCGCCTCGCGCTCGTAGCAGCGCCCCGCGAGCACGAGCGCCTCCTTGTCGATGCGCTCCAGGAACCGGCGCAGGAGCGCGCTCTTGCCGACGCCCGACTCGCCCTCGATGAACCGCGTGACCGCGCGCCCGAGCTTCGCCTCCGCGAACGCGCCCTCGAGCGCGGCGAGCTCGCTGCGCCGGCCGACGAAGCCGATGCGCTGCGAGAGGACGGGCGGCTCCTCGATGAGCTCCTGCACCTGCAGCCGGCGCAGCACGTCGCGCGCCGTCGGCCGGGCGGCCGGGTCGATGCGGAGCATGTCCACGCAGAGCTCGTCGATGTCGGGGGGCATGTCCTCGACGAGCCGGCTCGGCGGCGGAGGCTCCGCCCGCCGCATCATGTCGAGCGCCGCCTTGGGCGCCGTCTGGAACGGGTAGACGCCGGTCAGCGCAAGGTAAAGCATGACCCCGACACTGTAGATGTCGGCCTCGGGCCCGGCCGCCTTGGCCTCGGCCTGCTCGGGCGCCATGTAATGGAGCGTTCCGACGACGGCCTGCTCGCGCGTTGTGCCGCTCGCGTCGGCGACGAAGCCGAAGTCGAGGAGGACCACCCGCTCTTCCGCGGTCACGAGCACGTTGGAAGGCTTGATATCGCGGTGAACCTTGTAAGCCGCATGCACCGCCGCGAGCCCCTGGGCGAGCTGCGCCAGGGCCGAGCGGAGGCGGGCCTCGTGGAAGGGGCGCTTGATCCGGGGCTGTGGCTCCGAGGCAGGGCCCTGCACCGCAGACCACATGGGGCTCGACGGCAGGGTGGAGCGGCGCCCGACGCCCGCGGGCTCGCCCCTCGGCCCGGCGTCGCCCTCCTCGTGGAGCCGCACGTGGACCACGAAGTCGACGCCGCGGATGAGCTCCATCGTGAAGAAGAGCTGCCCCTCTTCCTCGTGAAGCTCGCCGAGGCTGACCAGGTTCGGGTGCTGGATGTCCTGGAGCGCGCGGAACTCGTTCTTGAACCGGAGGCGCGCGTCGGCGCTCAGATTCCGGAGGATCTTGAGCGCCACCCGCCCCTTCCGCTCGCGATCGAAGGCCTCGTAGACAACCCCCATCCCGCCGCGGCCCACGACGCGAACGACCTGGAAGCGACGCGTGCCTCCAAACTCGGGTCTCGCGTTCCTCAGCCCCATGCGTGGGACCAAGAAATCACCGGCGCCGAGCGGTGGCAAGCAGTGCGTGGGGAGCGCGTGGGCAGCGCGTGGGCAGCGCGTGGGCAGCGCGTCGGGAGCGCGCGGCGAACGCGTGGGGAACGCGCGCCCGAAGCGCGGCGAAGCGCGCAGGAACGCGCAGGGGGAGCACGCTCCGAGCGCATTGAGCGCGCTCCAGCGAGGCGCGAGCCCTGCGCGGCGCTCCAGCGAGGCGCGAGCCCTGCGCGGCGCTGGAGCGCGCCGCGAGCAGGATCGGCAGAAAGGTGGCACGCCCAGGGGAAGGGCGGTAGCGTACGCCGCCTGCGAGCGAAAAGAGCCCGGCCGGGCGCGCGCCGCTCAGCCGGTCAGCCCGGCGCGCACCCAGTTGACAACGGGAGGGCATCATGGTCTGCGTAGTACGCTCCGAGGCTTCGGAAGCGGTTCGGAAAGCGCCACGCGCAAAGGGTTTGCTGGGGTGATCCAGAGGTTGAGAGACTTCTTCTCGTCGCCGGGGCAGCGCAGCATGGCGCCCCTGACCGAGAGCGTGGCCGAGCGCAACCCGGGATGCAGCCTCGTTGTAGAGAACGTCAGCAAGAGCTTCGGTAAGACACAGATACTGAACGACGTGTCGTTCACGGCGGAGGCCGGCGAGTTCGTCACGCTCCTCGGGCCTTCCGGCTGCGGCAAGACGACGCTGCTCCGCATCATCGCGGGGCTCGATCGCGCGGATCGGGGGCAAATCCGCCTCGCGGGCAGGGCGGTTGACCACCTGCCGGCGAACCGCAGGCCGGTGAACACCGTGTTCCAGAACTACGCGCTGTTCCCGCATCTGACCGTGTTCGAGAACGTGGCCTTCGGCCTGAGGTCGCGCAGCTTCCCTGATCCCGAGGTGCGCGAGCGCGTGCGTTCGAGCCTCTCGATGCTGAAGCTCGATGACCTCGCAGAGCGGTACCCGCACCAGATCTCGGGCGGTCAGAAGCAGCGAGTCGCGCTCGCGCGCGCGGTCGTCAACGAGCCTGAGGTGCTGCTGCTCGACGAGCCGATGTCGGCGCTCGACGCGAAGCTGCGCGCCGAGGTCCAGCTCGACCTGCGCCGGCTCCAGCGCGCGCTCGGGAAGACGTTCGTGCTCGTCACGCACGATCAGGACGAGGCGATGACCGTCTCGGACCGCATCGTGCTGATGAACAAGGGCCGCATCGAGCAGCAAGGGGCGACGGCCGAGGTGTACGAGCGGCCGCAGAGCCGCTTCGCCGCCGAGTTCTTCGGCGCGGCCAACCTCATCTCTGCGCAGCGCGTCGGCGCCACGCTCGTCTTCACGACGGTGGGCGCGCTGCGGGTGCAGACCAAGCCTCAGTGGGAGTACGGCACGCTCGCGATCCACCCCGAGTGGATCGAGCTCTGCGAGAACGAGCCGGCGGAGAACGGCGTGCGCGGCGTGGTGAAGGAGAGCTTCTACCGCGGCGATCACGTGGAGCTCATCATCGAGCCCGGGCCGCTGCGCGTGCAGCTCAGCCCCCGCTCGCGGCTCAAGCCCGGCTCCTCGGTCTGGCTCGCCCTGCCCGCCGAGCGGCTCGAGGTGCTCAGTGACTGAGCCCACGGTCTGGTATGGCCAGCTGACGACGCGGCGCAGGCTCCTCGCGCGGGGGTCGCTGCTCATCGCGGGCGGCGTCTCCTGGCTGTCCGTGTTCCTCCTCTTGCCGAGCCTGGCGCTCCTCGTCGTGTCGTTCCTCAAGCGCGACGCGGACGGCGCCCTGCTCTGGGAGCTGTCGTTCGAGTCGTTCGAGCGCATCTTCGGCTCCGCGTCCGGCGAGAACGCGCGCATCCTCATCAGGAGCATCGTCCTCGCGCTGGTCGTGACGACCGCCTCCGTGATGCTCGCGTATCCGATGGCCTTCTTCATCGCTCGCGGCTCGCGGAGCCGGCGGTTCTTCTGGCTCGCGCTCATCATCGTCCCGCTCTGCACGAACCTCGTGATCCGCACGTTCAGCTGGAAGCTCCTCCTGTCGGCGCAGCTCCTGCCTGCCAAGCTCGCCGCCTGGCTCGGGTGGATCGACCCGGGCCGCGACATCTATCCCAGCTGGACGGCGGTCACGATCGGCCTCGTCGCGGCCTCCCTCCCGTTCGCGGTGGTCCCCCTCTACACGAGCATCGATCGTCTCGACTGGTCGCTCGTCGAGGCCGCGCAGGATCTCTATGCGTCGCGGCTGCGCATCTTCCTCGCGGCGATCCTGCCGCAGACCCTCCCCGGCCTCAGCGTTGCAGTCCTCCTCACGTACGTCCCAGCGATGAGCGTCTTCGTGGTGAGCGACATGCTCGGCGGCGCGAAGCACTGGCTGATTGGGAACCTCATCCAGCACCAGTTCGGCCCGGGGCGGAACATCCCTTACGGCGCGGCGCTCAGCCTGGTGCTCATCGTTCTGACGCTGGGCGGAGTGTCCCTCTACCGCCGGAATGGGCGCTCCGTGGAGATCCTGTGAAGCTCGGCCGGGGCCTCTGGCGCGCGCTGACGACGATCGCCGCCTTCTTCGGCTTCGCGCTCCTCTACCTGCCGCTCTTCGCGGTCGCCGTCTACTCGTTCAACGCCGCGGAGCGGGGCCTGCTCTGGACCGGCTTCTCGGTTCGCTGGTACCTCGATCTCTTCGCCGATCCCGAGACCAACCGGCGTGCGCTGGAGATCCGCGAGGTCGCCGTGAACACCCTGATGCTCGGCGGCGCCTCCACGCTCATCGCGACGGTCCTCGGGACGCTGCTCGCCCTGGGGATGCACTTTCCGTGGCCGAGCTCCGTGAGTCGCGTGCTCGAGTCGATCGTCGACATCCCGGCGGTCGCTCCCGACATCACGTTCGCGGCGGTGCTGGTCATGGCGTTCAACGTGCTCCGCCGCGTGGTGGACCAGTGGTTCGAGCCCAGCATGACGACGATGATCATCGGTCATGTGACGTTCGAGATCGCGTTCGTGACGCTCATCGTCCGCAGTCGGCTCATCGCCATCGGGCCGACGCTGAGCGAGGCCGCGATGGACCTCTATGCGTCGCCCTGGATGCACTTCCGGAGGGTCACGCTCCCCCTCCTGTGGCCGGCGATCGTGGGCGGCGCCATGCTGGCGTTCACGCTGTCGCTCAACGACTTCGTGATCAGCTTCTTCACGTCCGGCCCACGCTCGGTCACGCTCCCGCTCTACGTCTACCAATCTCAGATGCGCGGCGTGCGGACCGACCTGTTCGCGATTTCAACGCTCCTCCTGATCGGCGTGGCGGTGTCCATCGTGCTCCTGGAGCGGCTGACCCGCTGGAGGCACAATTGAGCCGCCGGCCCGGCCTCGCAGACGAGGCGGCGGAGGCGGCGGAGGACAGCGCGCCGGGCGCTGGGTGGCTGAGCGGTTCGCGCGCCGCGCGAGCCCGGCGGACTCCTGCGCGTCAGCGCAGCGATGCAGCGCCCTTGTTCACCTTGGCGATGGGCCTGACCAGCGCTCCATCTCCCTCGGGCTCCCTCGGGCTCGCGCGCAGCCCGGCACCGGGGCGCCGAGCTCGAGCGCTTGCCTGACCGCGTCTCCTGCGGGGCGCCGAGCCCGGACCGCGCGCCGCCCCGGGCTCTGCTCACTCTGTCATGCGCTCCGCGCAGGGAGCCTACACAGCGGCGTCCACGCGGGCGTGAGGTCCTCGGCCGCCTGTGCGAACAGGTTGGATCGGCTGACGGCTTACGGTAAGCTGACCCGGCAATGCGGCTGTTTCGTCCCAAGCTCGCCGGGTCTTTGCGTGACGGCTGGACCCGGCGGACGGCGCTTTGCGCTCCACTTCGACCGTTGGGAATCGAGATCGAAAGATGAGCTTTCGTCGCTCCGCACTCCTACTCATACTCGTAGCACTCCTCACATTCTCCGGTCGGCCTGCCTGGGCGGATGATCTGGCCGATGAGGCCGATCTGCACTTCAGGATCGCCACGGAGCGCTATTCGGCGCGTGACTACCGAGGCGCCCTGGAGCACTTCCTGGTGTCGAACCGGCTCGTCCCGAACCGAAACGTCATCTTCAACATCGCCCGAACTTACGAGGCTCTCCAGGAGTATCCAGACGCATTTCGCTACTATGTTCAGGCGCTCGATCTCGAGCCCAACGCCGCGCGCAGGCCGGCCATCGAGGAGGCGCTCGCGCGCATCCGGCCCAACGTCGCCGTCATCAACGTGACGACGGATCCGCCGGGAGCGACGGTGTATATCAACCGTCGCGATCTCGGCGGCCGTGGCAACACGCCCCGCCTCCTCGGCTTCCAGCCCGGCAAGCACAAGATCATCGTCGACCTCGAGGGGTATGAGCCGGCGGAGGTCGAGAACGTCGAGGCGAAGATCGGCGAGCAAACGAACGTCGCGGTCAAGCTGAAGCGCATCGTCGGCACGGTGCGCGTGGTCGGTGAGACGGCGGGCACCGTTGTGCGGGTCAACGACGCGAGCGGCCCTCCGGCGTGCACCGCGCCGTGCGATCTCACGCTGCCTCCGGGCCGGCACCGCCTCTACCTTGCGCAGGAGGGTTATCAGCCGTCAGAGCAGGACGTGAACGTGGCGGCCGCGAGCACGGTGACCGCGCGTTACCGGCTCAACCCGCTCACCGGCAGCCTCGTCGTCAACGCGGACGAGCGCGACGCGCTCGTCGAGGTCGACGGAAAGCCGATGGGCTTCACGCCCGCGGTCCTCAACGTGCAGAGCGGCCAGCGCCGCGTGCGCGTCTCGCTGCGCGGCTTCCGCCCCGTCGAGCAGTCAGCCAACGTGGTGGCCGGACAGCAGACCCGAATCGACATCTCCCTCCGGCAGCTCGAGGAGGTCGAGGCCGCGTCGCGTACGGCAGAGGCCGTCGAGGACGCGCCCGGCTCGGTCACGATCATCTCGGGCCAGGAGCTCCGCGCGATGGGGTATCCGACCGTCGCAGAGGCCTTGAGGGGCATGCGCGGCGTCTACACGACGTACGACGGCACCTACTCCTGGGTCGGCATCCGCGGGATCAGCATCCCCGGCGACTACAGCAACCGCGTGCTCGTCCTGCTCAACGGGCACTCGATCAACGACACGTGGGACGGCCTCGCCTTCGCCGATCAAGCGGCGCGCACCGACCTGGAGGACGTCGAGCGGATCGAGGTCGTCCGTGGCCCGGGCTCGCTGCTCTACGGTACGGGCGCGTTCGTCGGCGTCATCAACATCGTGACCAAGGGCCGCCCGACGTCGTTCGGCGCGGGCGTCGGCGTGGGCGCGGCGCAGCACGGCTTCATCCGGGGCCGCGCCCAGGTGCAGGTGCCCTTCGGGCGCGACTCCGGCATGTGGCTGTCGGTCGCCGGCGGCCACGGCCAAGGGCGAGACTACTACCTGCCGATCCCGACCGGACTCGAGGACAAGTGGAAGGACGGGGACGCCAACTCCCGCGACGCGGACCACTTCAATGTCGGGACGGTCCAGGGGCGGCTCTGGTACAAGTCCCTCTCGGCGCAGGTGTCCTACAACGAGCGCAAGAAGGCGCTCCCGAGCGGCGCCAACTACACCATCGTCGGCGACGACAGGACGTTCTACCGCGACAGGCGCGGGTTCGCCGAGCTCACGTTCTCGCCGCGGTTCTCCGATAGCTTCTCGATGACGACCCGCGTGGGCGTCGACATGCAGCTCTACGATGACACGCTGTGGCTGGTCGACGCCGGGACGGAGACGACCCATGACGTCGAGCAGTACCAGGACACGTGGCTGCTCGCGGATCAGCGCTTCGAGGTCTCACCGCTCCGCGAGCTGAAGGTCACCGTCGGCGCCGAGGGCCAGATACACTTGCTCGGCAGGCAGCGCATCGAGGAGAACCGGTGCGGTGTTACTCCGTGCATCGACGAGCTCGTCCTGCCCGTCGGCGGCCTCGACCCCGACAACGAGGATCTGTTCGACTCGCATCCTTACCAGATCCTCGCCGGCTACGGCGTTGTCGACTTCGTACCGTCCGACCGCATCCGCGTCTCCGCGGGCGCTCGTATCGATTACTACAACTATGGAAAGGACGGCCTCAGCTTCAACTCCGGGATCAGCCCGCGTATCGCGCTCGTCCTCAAGCCCTACGAAGGGGGCAACCTGAAGGTCACCGGCGGCCGCGCGTTCCGCGCTCCGCCCATCTACGAGCTCTTCCTGACGGTGCCCTCGAGCAACTTCAATCCGGGGTACGATCCAAAGGAGTCGGACGAAGAGCGGATCGGTCCCGAGAGCGTGCTCTCGGGAGAGGTCGAGTTCACGCACCGGCTCTCGTCCACGCTGTCCCTGCTCGGCGCGGGGTACGTGAACTACATGACCGACATGATCGCGCAGACCGGCGAATTCACGCTGGAGGTGCCGGGGAGGTACGACAACACCAAGGATCCGATCCTCGTGATGGGCGCGGAGGCCGAGCTGCGCCGCGAGTGGCGCCAGGGCTGGATGGCCTCTGTCTCCTACTCCTATTCACGGGCGAGGTACCTCAGGGAAGGAGACGTCGACGAGGTGCTCAAGAAGGTGCCCAACTCGCCGGAGCACATGGCCGCCGTCAAGGGGACCGTGCCGCTGTTCGGAAAGGCCCTGATGCTGTCGACGCGCCTCACGGTCGAGTCGTCGCGCCTCGACAAGACCCTGACGGAGACCGATCCCGCGGTGATCTGGGACGTCGTCCTCTCCGGTCAGGCGGACGTGGCCGGCCTCCGCTACAACATGGGCGTCTACAACGTCGCGGACTGGGAGTACGAGGCCCCCATCTCGCCCCAGTTCACGGCGACCAGGATGCCGCAGGCAGGCCGCACCTTCCTCCTCTCGGCCAACCTGAACTTCTGATCATCGCGCGGCCGTCCTGGCCGCTCGCTCTCCACCTCACGCCCATCACCTCTCGGCGCTCCGCCCCGCGCCGCCCTGCTCGATCGCCGCGCAGGGTGGCCAGCGCAGCGCCTGGCCTCGCGCCCCGCGGGCCATCGAGCGTCGTCGTTATGGCGACCTCATCCATTCCAGGCGCGGCGCAAGCCACACCCGCTGCACCATTCCACTCTGGCAGGAGCTCCACCGCTGCACGCGGTTCGCGCCACGCTCGAATTCAACACCTCGCGTGAACTCAGCGCCTGGACCGGCCTCGCGCGTTATGCAGCGCTCTCGGACACTTCCTTGCCCGACGCAAATCGTGCGCCGGGGCGCAAATCACGCACGATCCTCCGCAGTCCACGATCGAGGCGCGATGGTGTGGAGCGGTGCGCTCGCCTCATGGCCGTCGTCGACAAAGCGGCGATCCGGCGGTGCGCGGCCACCGAACCGACGTGACCAACGTAACCAACGTAACCAAGACCCGTAACCGAGACCCGTAACCGAGACCAAGTGACCACATCATCGGACGCCCGCACCTTTTGTGGCGATCGGCGCGGTCATGATTTTGCTTGAAAGCAAAACATCGCTTGTCCATCATGATCACTCGTGAATATCTGCTCCTCGACCTCGGATCACGCGGCACATGGCGCGCGCGGTCCGGAGCGACGGCGGAACAACGGGCGCGCCGCTCGGCGGATCGCGCCTCGACCAGGAGCGACCAGGAGAGCGATGGGCGCCGATTTTCGCGCCGACCCCTAGGTCACGAGAGGAGCGCGCGTCGGGTATTCCGCCCGCGGCGCGCCATCTTGACGGCGTTTTTGCCAACCTGACCATCGTCAGCCAGCCCGAGCAAGAGGTCCATGCTGTCCGACCGCCCGATCGATGTCCCCGAGCAATCGTTCGCATCCGTCTACGACCGGCGTCGTCTCGCGGCGGCAGGGGAGATGCTGCCCCGGCTGTGGGACACTCTACCTGAATGGCCGAGCGTCGGCGGCGGGCGCCGCGTCATCGTGCTCGGCGGCGGGATCTCAGGGCTGTGCACCGCATGGTCGCTGCGGAAGGCCGGGTTCGACCCGATCATCCTCGAGCGGAATGACCGTGTGGGCGGCCGCTTCTACACGCTCCGGAACCACTTCGGCGACCAGCACGCCGAGCTCGGCGTCACCCGGATCGCCGACACCCACGTCCTCACGCTCGCCTATGCGCGCCACTTCGGGCTGGAGATCCTCGAGTATCCGCTCGACGCGACGCAGCTGTACTACGTCATGGGCCATCGCTTCCTGAGCACGTCCCGGGGCAAGGCGCACTATCCTGCTGACTTTCCGCTCACTCCGGAAGAGCGGGACATCGACGCTGAGTCCCTCAACCTGCAGCTCGCGGCGAAGGCGTTCTCGGTGATCGGAGACCCGCGGGACACGCAGTGGCCACCGGCGACCGTCCGCAAGGACTTCTCGGGCGAGACGTTCTACCGCAGCCTGGACCGCACCGGGGCCTCGCACGCCGCGAGGGAGATCTGCCGCGCGTACGAGGGCACGGAGATCGAGATGTTCAGCGGCCTCGCCTGGTCGGCGAACCAGCGGCTCGACGCCAAGTGGTTCCACACCTACGCGATCGCCGGCGGGAACGACCGCCTGACCACCGCGTTCGCCGACGATCTCGGCGATCGCATCCTCAAGGGGGCCCATGTGCAGCGGGTGATCTCCCGCGAGGACGGCGTGACCGTCGAGTTCCTCAGGAACGGGGACCCCGAGACGATCGAGGGTGACTTCGTGGTGTGCGCGCTCCCCCACCGCATCCTGCTCGAGGTCGCGTTCGACCCGCCGCTCTCCGGCCCCAAGCACCGCGCCGCGTCGGAGATCCCGATGTTCACCGTCACCCGCCTCAACTTCCAGTTCTCGCACCGGTTCTGGGCGGATGAGGGCATCATCGGGCTGCTCGCGGCCTGCACGACCACGCCCATCGAGCGTTTGTGGGACCTGACCTCGCTCCAGCCGGGCACCTCCGGCATCCTCACGGCGTACGTGCAGGACCGCAACGCCGCGGCGCTCGACGAGCTGCCCACCGCGGCCGATCGCATCGAGTTCGGGCTCAAGACGATGGAGTCGTTCTTCCCGAAAGCCCGGGAGTACTTCCAGAAGGGGCTGTCGTTCTCGTGGCACCACCAGCCGTACACGCGAGGCGGCTGGCCCGCGTTCCGGCCTGATCAGACCGACCTGATCGCGGATCTCCAGCGCGGGGAAGGGCGCGTCGTCTTCGCCGGCGATCACACGTGCCTCTACACGGGCTGGGCGCAAGGGGCCCTCGAGTCGGCGCACTTCGCCACCGCCGAGGTGATCGCGGCAGCGCGCGGGTCGATCGAGCCGACCACCTGAGCGAGCTCGCCACGCGCCCGCCCGGCGCGACGTTCACGGAGCCCCGCCGGACGCGCGCCGCAGAGGGCATCGGCGTTAACCAAGCTCGTTCGGTCACGCTCAGGGCACGAAGCCCGCGCCCCGCCCCCCACCATCGGTCACCCACGTGAACGTGGACGTGAACGTGGTCGTGGTCGTGGTCGTGGTCGTGGTCGTGGTCGTTCACGACCTACCGTTGACGACCACGACCACGACCACGACCACGACCACGTAAACGTAAACGTAAACGTAGACGTTCGGATGTAGGAGAACGCGGCGCGAAGCTTGGTTAATGCCTATGCGCCGCAGAGGGGGGTATAACATCGCTGGTATGGCTCGCCTCCTCCACATCATCGGAGTCCAGTCCCGGCCCGTGCCCGGCGACCCTGCTGCGACGCTCGAGAAGCTCGAGCGCGAGGTACAGACGCTGGGGGTCTCGTTCCCCGAGGCGCAGCTCTACCTGTTTCCCGAGCTGTGGCTCACGGGGGACCACCCGTTCCGCCACACTTCCCCGTCGCACGAGCTCGCCCAGCCGATCCCGGGGCCGCTCACGAGGCGGCTCGGCGCGATCGCGCGCAGGGCCGGGAGGTGGCTCTGCGCCGGGTCGATCTACGAGCGCGCGGGCGACAAGCTGCACAATACCGCGCTCGTCTTCTCGCCGAGCGGCAAGCTCATCGCGCGGTACCGCAAGCTCTATCCCTGGATGCCCTTCGAGACCTGTGCGCCGGGCGATGAGCCCGCGCCCGTGTTCGACATCCCGCGCGTCGGCCGGCTCGGGCTCATGATCTGTTACGACGGCTGGTATCCCGAGGTCGCGCGCGGCCTGGCGCTGCGCGGCGCCGAGGTGATCCTGCACCCGACGCTCACCACGACGCCGGATCGCGAGGAGGAGCTCGTGCTCGCCCGCGCCCGCGCGATCGAGAACCAGTGTTACGTGGTGAACGTGAACGCCGCGGTGGAGATCGGCGGCGGGCGCTCCATCGCGGTCGATCCCGAGGGCCGCGTCCTCTTCCTGGGCGGCTCCGGGGAGGAGTACCTCGGGGAGGTGCTCGATCTCGACCGCGTCCAGACGGTCCGCGCGCACGGCACACGCGGGCTGAACCGCGTGCTCCGCCAGTTCACCGAAGACTCGCCAGAAGCGGTGTTCGCGCCGTACCGAGCGCGGGCTCCGCGCCGCCAGACACGCTCGTAGAGCCGACGCAGAGCGGCGGTCACCCGCACAGGAGACGGGCCCAGATCGTCGTTTTCGGCGCGGAAGCGCACTCCGGTGCGCTGAGCACCGAAAACGACGAGATGGGCCCGTATCCGAAGCGGGTGACCGCCGCTCTAACGCCGCTCTCCCTCGGCCGGCTCCCTTGCTTTCTCGGACGGCTCCCTTGCCTTCTGAACGCCAGGCCGGCACGCGATGAGCCCGAGCCCCTCGTGGGCGATGGTCGCCCCCGCGAGCGCCGTGATCTCACCCACGTCGTACGCGGGCGCGACCTCCACGACGTCCATGCCGACGAGCGCGATGCCCTGGAGCCCACGCAGGATCTCCAGCGCGACCGCGGTCGACATCCCCCCGCAGACCGGCGTGCCGGTGCCGGGCGCGAAGCTCGGATCGAGGAAGTCGATGTCGAACGTCAGGTAAACCTCGTGGTCCCCGACGATGTTACGCACGTGCTCGATCACCGCCCTCGCGCCATGGCGATGAACCCAGGGCGCGTCGAGCACCTGGAAGCCGAGCGTATCGGCGTTGTAGGTGCGGAGCCCTATCTGCGCCGAGCGGCTGGGCTCCACGAGGCCCTCCCGCGCCGCGTGGAAGAACATGGTGCCGTGATCGACCCGCCCCGATCCGACCTCGTCGCTCCACGTGTCGGAGTGAGCGTCGAAATGGATCAGCGAGAGCTTGCCGCGGCGCTTGGACACGGCGCGCAGGATCGGGTAGCTCACGAAATGATCCCCCCCGATCGAGAGGGGCGTCACCCCGGCGTCGAGGATGCGGCCGATGTGCTCCTCGATGGCGACGGGGCTCTCCTCCGGACGCCCGTAATCCCAGACGCAGTCGCCATAGTCGACAACGGCGAGCCGGTCGAGCGGGTCGAACTCGTAGCCGTAAGGGCGGTTCCACGCGAGCTGCGCCGAGGCCTCCCTCACCGCGCGCGGACCGAAGCGCGTCCCTGGACGGTTGCTGGTCGCCGTGTCGAGCGGGATGCCGGTGACCGCCACATCGACGCCGATCAGATCGCGCGTGTACTTGCGACGCAGGAAGGAGAGCGCGCCGCTGTAGGTCGGCTCGCGCCGGACGCCATAGAGGCTATCGGCCGTGAACGCGTTGTCGACGATCATGCCTCTCGCGCGAGGAGTGGTCTTGGAGCGATGATCTTCCATGGGGGTCCTTACGTTCAGATCGACGCACTCCACCTCGTCGCGTCGGGCGCCTTCGGCGCGGTGCGCTCCGGTGGCAGCGAGCTGCTACGCCGTGCGCTCCAGCCGGGCTCATCGCTCACGCGTCGGGGACGCGTCGGCGAGAGGAGCGCCGCGCCAGAGTGACACGTCGATTGCAACGAAGCATTCAGTTTTGCCAGGGACTCTGCGCAGCGGCCCGGATTCCAGCTCGGGCGTGCGCTCGACACCGGCGCGTCGCGCAGCATTGGCATCGCCGTGATCTGAGGCTGAACACCTCGTTGGCGCCATTGCCTCGCGGTCAGTTCGATTTCACGGCCGCCCAGACCTCGTCGTAGAGCTTGGCCGCCTCACCGAGATCACGATGGGCCTCCAGGCGGGTCGCCAGGTCGCCCGTCGGATAGATGAGCTGGTTCGTCCGATCTTCGACCGGCAGCTGGGCCTGCGAGGCGCTGTTCGGGGTCGCGTACTTCGTCATCATCGAGAGCTGCGCGCCGCCCTCGGGGGTCAGCATGTAATTGATGAACTTGTGGGCCAGCTCGGGGTGGGGCGACTTGGTCGGCACGGTCATCACGTCGACCCAGATCACGGAGCCTTCCTTCGGAATGACGAGGGCGAGGCGATCCTTGTCCTCCCAGACCACCTTCTGCGCGTCCCCGTTCCAGACGACCGCCATGTCGACGGAGCCGCCCTTCACGTCCTGCGTCGCGCCGATGCCGCCCTTGAAGCCGAGGCACTTCGGATTGCTCTTGGCCTCCTTGAGGATGCGCCCGGCCTCCCGGATCTCTTCGGGCTTCGACGTGTTGCTGGAAAAACCCTTGTACTTCAGCGCCGCGCCGACCATGTCCCGCATCTCGTCGATCAGCACGAACGTCCCCGGCGTCTTCTGGGCGTCGAAGAGCACGCCCCACGTCGGATCCATGTTCGGGATCTTCTTCTTGTTGTAGATGATCGCGACAGTGCCCCACTGGTAGGGGATAGAATACTTATTGTTCTCGTCGAAGTTCGGGCCCGAGAACCGCGACTCGAGGTTCTTGAGGTTGGGGAGCAGGGCGTGATCCAGGGGGCGGATGAGCCCGCGGCGCGCGAGCCGCCCGCT
This sequence comes from Sorangium sp. So ce124, assembly GCF_051525235.1. NCBI lineage: Bacteria > Pseudomonadati > Myxococcota > Polyangiales > Polyangiaceae > Sorangium > Sorangium sp. So ce124. Next base: position 13,678,744 of record NZ_CP150312.1, on the reverse strand, counting down.
GGCGTGGGCCGCCATCACGACGACGTCGTACTGCGCGTCGGCGCCCGCATAGGCGAGCTTGCTCTCCATCTCCTCGGTGGAGTCGTAGATCGTGAGCCGCAGACGGGCGTTGTTCTGCGTCTCGAAGTCCTTGATGCTCTTGTCGTCCAGGTAGTTCGGGAAGATGAGGACGCTGAGCTCGGAGGGCTGAGCTGCAGGTTCCTTCGCGCCCGACTCTGCACGTGCTTCAGCAGGAGCCTTATCTTTGCCGCAGGCGGCGACCGATAGGACACCCAACAGAATGGCTAATACCATCAGGGGTCGACGTTGAGTTTGCATAAGTTGTCCTTTCTCCAGCTGCTCAAGGCGGACAGGCCTGCGGGGGTTCGCTGGCGCGATGCTGGCCTCTGAGATCTCCGGGAGCGCCAACCACCGGAGCGCGTCTGCGGACCGAGGCCCCCATCGGCCGGTAGGACGCGCGCGGGACGCCGGGCAGCCCCGGCCGCAACCCTGGGGTTCGTGGATTGCAAGCGAGCGTCCCCTTGTCAAGGGAAATGTGATGCGCAGTAAGCAACACGACTGGCCTTCTCATTGGGAGCGAAACCACGACTGTTCGCAAGCTTAGGCGAATCGTACATTTCGTGGCTCTGAATCCGAAAGAGATCGTCGAAATTGCATTCAAATGTGTGTTCGCCGCGCATCCGCGCGCCTCTGGGATAGCGATTACACGGGATTGTTCTCTCCCAGGTGAAACGGCGCGCGGCACGGCAATGCATGTTTCGACGCGACCGGAACACAGGACCGCAATGCTCGCAGGCTGCGCTCGGTGATCATGCGCATCGTGCGCGTCGTGCTCGATCGGATCGGCCGGATCCAGGTGCTCACGCGTGCAGCATTGAAGAGCGGGCACGTCGGCCCCCCGGCGCGCGGCGCGCACCGGCGAGAGGCGTCCTGCCGTCGCACCATGCTGCAAGCGAGTCTCCACGGGAACGCAACACTCCAGGCCGATCCGATCGAGCCTAATTGAACAGCGATTTAACGGGCCCCGTCGAGTGCACGATCCTCCGGGCCAGCAGCGTGACCACGTTGTGATGGAAGGCCGCGGCCAGCTCGGGCGCCTCCGCCGTCATTCGCTGCAGCGCCTCCTCCGAGAGCCGGTAGAGCGTGGACTGCCGGCTGGCGGTGACCGTCGCCGACCGCTTCTCTCCCATGTAGAGCCCGGACTCGCCGACGACCGACCCCGGCCCCATCGTGCGGAGCCGCTTCACCTTCTTCCCGTCGATCTCGAGCCAGGCCGTGAGCTCTCCGCTCTCGATGAGGTAGAGCTCCTTCGAGACATCTCCGGCCCGGAACAGATCGAACCCATCCGGGAGCTCCACGCGCTCGAGGTAGCCGAGAAAACGCAGCATTTCATCGCGACCGCCGAATACGTCCTGGAGATCGTAGAACAGCATCGGAGGCGGCAGCATGCTGGGCGGCGCCTCCGCGATGATGTCCTTCTCACACGCCTCGAGGCCTCGATCCAGATCCGGGTAGATCTGGCAGACGTCGTCGCCGTCGCGGACGAAGACCTCACCCCGCTCGAGGTGATTGCGGATGTCCACACGCACCTCCGTGAAGAAGAGCTTGACGCCGTTCGCCTTGGCGAGCCTGCGGAGCCGGAGGAAGCTCGCGATGGCGGACGAGTCGATGCCGTTGACGTGGCGGAAGTCGAGGAGCAGATAGCGCACCTCGCCGTCGTCGCTCTGGATGCGCTGCTGGGCGGTCGAGAGGAGATTGTACGCCGTCCCGAAGAAGATATACCCTTGGAGCTGGAGCACGTAGAGCTGCTTGGCGCGCTCCGTCAGGGTCATCTCCTCGCCGTCGCTGCGAGCGACGTTGCTGCGCAGGTGGAGACCGGAGATGGCGTTGCGCACCACCTCGATGCGGCTGTAGCTGAGCGCGAAGAGGATGAACGAGACGCCGAGCCCCACGCCGATGCCGACGAGGAAGCCCCGGACGGCGACGACAAGGAGGATCACCACGATGACGAAGTACTCGATGCGCCGCAGCCGGAACCAGCCCTCGTAGAGCGTGTTGATGAGGAAGTGGAACCCGAGATAGGCGATCAGGCCCCCGAGGACGGGGCGCGGGAAGTACAGGATGGCGTCGGCGCCGACGAAGAGCACGACGCAGCTGATCGCCGCCGCGACCAGCCCCGAGACGCGGCTGTTCGAGCCGGCCTTGAAGCTCATCGACGACTCGGCCAGCGACAGGTAGCCGACCATGCCGCCAAACAGGCCCGTGACGATGTTCGCGACGCCCGTGGCCCGCAGCTCGCGGTCGAGATCGATCTCCTGCTCCGTCGCGAGCTCGACGCCGGACGCGCTGAGCAGCACGGTGATGGCGGCCATGATCGTGACGGCGGCCATGTTGCCTGCGCTGCCGAACAGGACCCCCCAGTCCACCTTCCCGAGGTCCGAGGCGGCGATCGGCGGCCAGAGCGACGCGGCCGGGAACGGGCCGAGGAGCCAGCCGCTGTCGAGCACCTGCTGCACGCTGACGCCGGCGAGCCCCACCGAGACGTAGAACACGACGATCGAGCCCCCGAGCAGCACGGGGAGGAGCAGGAGCGACGAGAACCGCCGCAGCACCAGGAGGAGCAGGACGCCGAACACGAGGCCCGGGAGGACCCGCTTCAAGAGCTCCGGATCCGTCGCCACGGCCGGAAAGATGTCGAGCGCCGATGGCTGGCCGGACATCACCGAGATCGAGCCCTGGAGGAGGAGCCAGCCGGCGCCTGCGATGAAGCCGCCGGCCACGGGGTACGGGATGAAGCGGACCAGGATGCCGAGCCGTAAGAGGCCGAGCAGCAGGAAGAAGCCGCCCGCGACCACCGAGGTGATCGCGATGGCGGCCACGATCGTCGGGAACGGGCTCGCCGTCGGGTCCTTCTGCGCGATGCCGGTCGTGATCGCCGCCGCCATCGAGGCGAGAATGACGGCTGCGTCCTCCTGCGGCGCGGCGATCACCGGCTTGTAGGAGCTGAGCAGGGAGACGATCACGCCGACGATGACGGAGCTGATCAGGATGATGCCGATCCCTCTCGAGAGGTAATCGGCCAGCCCGTGGTTGAATATCAGCGCGCCAAGAGAGATATCGAACGAGACGACCAGCGTCCCCGAGACCATTCCGGCGATCACGGCGGGCATGAGCTTGGAAGGCTTCGCCTTCTCAAGGAGCTCCTCGTTCAACAGCGCAGGTGACTCCTTTGTTGCCTGTCGTGTCATGCTCTTGGGAGACCTCTTGATCGATTGTCAGCGGAATTCGCAGGGCGGCGAGGGCCGGGTCACGCCGGCGCCGCGCGGGCCGGCGGGGCCTCTGCGCCGCGATCTAGGGAGCGCGCGACGACGTCGGACGGCGGGGCCGCTTTCGCGTGGGCGAAGGGCACGGCAGCGTCCCCCACCGGCTCAAGAGGCCCCCAGCTCACGCTCGATGGCAGCGGCCTGCTCCTGCAGGGCCTCCGCCTCGCCGAGGTGGCCGCTCAGCCGGTGCAGCTTCGCGAACTCCCCGAGGAGCCTCGCCTCCTCGCGCCGGTTCCCGATCTGCCGCTCGACCGTGATCGCGCGCGAGTAGAGCGTGCGGGCGGCGTCGTACCGGCCCTGGACGGCGTAGGCCATCCCGAGGCTCGCGAGCGTGAGCCCCTCGGCCGGCAGGTTGCCCGCCTCGCGCGCGGCGCGCAGCCCCTCTTCCCAGTACGTGCGCGCGTCGTCCGGCTGCTGCATCGCCCAGTGCGTGCGGCCCAGGCCGAGGAAGCCGAGCGCCTCGGACCCGCGATCGCCGAGCTTCTGGGCGTCGGTGAGCACGCGGATGTGCTCCTGCCGCGCCTCCTGGTACCGCCCCCTCGCCTCGAGGACGTCGCGCGCGAACTCGTACCGCACGACGACGCTCTCGGGCGTGGGCTCCGGCGAGAGCTTGAAGTAGACGCGGTAGAGGCGGGTCGCCTCCTCGTGGGCGTAGCGCGCCGCCGCCTTGCGGGCGCCCGCGAGGAAGTAGCGGCGCGCGTGGTCCACCTTGCCCGCGCGGCGCCAGTGGCGGCCGAGCGCGACGAGCTGGTCCTCGAGGTCGTCGCCGTAGAGGCTCTCGATCGCCTCGGCCGCGAGCCGGTGGAGCTCCTGGAGCCGCGCGCGGGACTGCATCTCGTAGGCCGCGTTGCGGAGGAGCGCGTTGCTGAACTGGAAGCGCCGCTCCGTCATCTGCGACCAGATGCACTGCGCCTCGCCGATGCGCACGTGCTCCTCGAGCACGGAGGCGTCGGGGAGCATCAGCGCGAGCACGCGCAGGTCGAACTCGCGCCCGAGGACGGCCGCGGCGACGATCGTCTGCTTCACCTTCGCGTCGAGCCGGTCGAGGCGCGAGATGAGCAGGCTGTTCACGTTCTTCGGCGGCATGAACGTGTTCGAGATCGAGATGGAGCTCGAGCTCGATCCGTAGCGCCCGTCCTCGAGCCAGTAGGCGAGGATCTCCTGCGCGAAGAACGGGTTGCCGCCGGCCGTCTCGCAGAGGAGCGTCGCGAGCATGTCCGGCATCGGGCCGCCGAAGAACGGGACCGCGAGCGCGAGCAGCTGCTCGCGCGGCAGCGGCTTCAGCTCGATCACGTTCTCGGAGATGCCCGGGTCGAGCGGGATGCGGACGGGGGTGCCGTCGTCCTTGCGCCGCGTCGTACAGATGATGGCGATGGGCAGCCCCCGGCACGCGCGCGCGATCACGCGCACCGCCTCGAGCGAGTCCTCGTCGGCCCAGTGGGCGTCCTCGAGGTGCAGGATCACCGGCTGGAGCGACGCCTCGGCGAGGAAGACGAAGCTCAGCGCCGAGAGCGTGCTCGTGTACCGGAGCTTCGGGTGCAGGCGCTCGTACGGCGAGTCCTCCCAGCGGATGCCGATGAGCGCGGCGAACACCGAGCGCGCGCGATCGAGCTCGCGCTTCAGCGCGGCCTGGCTCTCGGGCAGGCGCTCGAGGAGGTACTCGAACGCGTCGTCGAAGTTCGTGAGCTTCTCTTCCTTGCCGAGCGCGGAGGACTCCCAGAAGTACTCCTTCAGCGCGAACTCGAACGCGTTCAGCGAGCTCTGGAGCGTCTGGTCGCAGCGCGCGTCGATCCACAGGAAGGGCCGGTCGCTCTGGTGCTCCTCGCACCGGTGGCGGAAGCGCTGCACGAGGTAGCTCTTCCCGAGCCCCGGCTCGCCGTCGATGTACGTGATCCCGGCCGGCTTGCCCTCGAAGATCGGCCCGACGTAGCGCGCGAGCTGCTCGATCTCCGCCTCGCGGCCGATGAGGCCGAGGTCGTAGAACTCCTTCTGGACCGAGATGCGGCGGCGCTCCAGCGAGTAGACGAGGATGGGCAGATCGAAGCCCTTGAACCGGAAGATGTTCTCCGTCGTCCACTGGTAGCTCGTCTCGCCGGCGCGGAAGACCTGCTCGTCGGCCCAGATCGCCGACCAGGGGGCCTTCGCGACGAGGCGCGCGGCGAGGTTCGTCGCGCGGCCGATGCACGCGAACTCGTGCCGCTCGGTGCCGCCGTTGAAGCCGGCGTACCGGACGTCGCGCGTGATCCCCGCGCGGAGGCGCATCTGCCGGAGGCCGCGCTTCTTCAGCTCCAGCGCGAAGTCGAGCGCGCGATCGTTGTCGTTCTCGTGGGTGATCGGGGCGCCGAAGTGGATCAGCGCGGCGATGCCGAGATCGCCCGCGTCGATGCCCGTGAAGGTGCCGCCGTAGAGCTCGGAGAGCTCGTGCAGGAGGCGCGTGAGCTCCGCGAAGCTCGGGATCTGCTCGAACGAGAGGAAGACGCTCGTGACGTTGCGGAACTCGCCCTCCGGGGGCATGTCCGCGACGCCCCTCGCCACGAACGCGGTTCCCTCGCCGCGCGGCGGGTTCCTCGGGACCTGCGGCATCCTGGGCGCCGGCACGTCGCCGAGCTTGTAGACGCCCTCGCCGTGGTACTTCGCGCTCGCGGGCGGGATGCGATCGCAGAGCGCGCGGTCGAGGAGGATGTCGCCCTTCAGCGCTTGCCGCTCGATCGCGACGCACGCGGCGAGCGCCTGCCCGTGGAAGTGGTAGTACGCGCGCTCCGGGGAGATGCGGACGATGCCCCACTCGACCGAGCCCCACGCGAGCCCCATCCGGAACGAGAACGGGAAGCTGCCGAAGGGCGTGTCGCGCTCGGGGTGCTCCGCGAACAGGTCGCGCATCGCGAGCGCCGCGCCGAGCACGTACTCGGCGACCTTGCGGTCCGGCGTGTCCTGGAACAGCGCCGTGAACGCGTCGCCCGCGAAGTTCGTGATGAAGCCCCCGGCGTGGTGGACCGCTGCGATGAGCGGGTCGAAGTAGTACCGGAGCGTGCCGGCGAGCGTCTCCGCGCCCGCGCGGCCGTGCTGCATCAGCTTCTCCGTGAGCTCGGTGAAGCCGGGGATGTCGATCATCAGCACCGCCCCCGTGAAGCTGCCCTCGGTGTTGCCGAGAGCGTCTTGCTGGATGATGAAGTCGGGGACGAGCGGGTTCATTTCCTTGCTCCTCAGCAACGGATCCCGCTTGGAATCGGCCTGGGAAGCGCGTCTGCGGGACGCAGAGCCTGGAGTCTACTGCCGGCGGGAACGGATGAATACCGGGATCTTCGATCGATCGTTCGGGCGGTGGTTCGGGAGGTCTGGGAGGGCCCGGTTCGCCGCTGGATTTGACGTTCCTCGCGCAGCGCGGGCTGGCGAGCGTGCGCGTGTCCGTGCGCGCACTCCTGCGCATATTCCGGAGAATGCGGCACATCGTCTCCTTCGCCGTCACCGTGGGCACCGTGCGCACCGCGCGCATCGAGCGGGGCGTGCTCGCCCACGGAAAGCCTGGAACAAGGTGTCTCCACCCCGGCGGGGACATCCGCCCAGAGCGGCCGCGCGGTGAAGACAGACGGGGAGACGACGATGTGGAGTGTGGGGCGCTGGAGGGTCATCGTTCGATCTGGATATCCAGCGGCCGAGGAGAAGGGGGCGGGGGCGGAGCGTCGGGAGCGGGCGTGGGCCTCGCGGCCGGCCGGCCAGCGTAGGGGCGGGGCGCCGGGGAGGCCGGGGGCGGCGTGGGCGCGGCAGGCGTGCTCGTCGGCGCCGCCGCGGCCTGCTTCGTGAGCGTGGCGACCAGGCGCACAGACTGATCGGAGGGGCCCTGGACGATCGAGTACGGCTCGTACCCCTCGTGGCGCACGGTCAGCCGGCGTGGGTTGGCGCGCACGGAGCTGTTCGAGAGCGACAGCTGGAGCGGCGTGTTCCCGAGCGGCTTGCCGTCTTCCAGCACCTCGGCGCCGGACGGCATGGACTCGACCATCAGCACGAACGACCCGACGTCGGCGGGCGGCGGCGCGACCTGCGGCTTCGCCGGTTGCGCGGCGGCCGGCGCCGGCGGCGGTTCGCTCGAGCGCATCTGCGACATCGCGACCCCGATGCCCGCGACGGCGAGGACGCCCACCGCGACGAGCACGATGCCCTTGCGGCCCTGCGGCGCGGCGTCGGCCGGGCGCGAGGCGGCGCCGAGCGAGGCGTCGTCCACCTGCGAGGTCGTGGCGCCGGACGTCGACGAGGGCGACGACGAGCTGGCGGGGATCGCCGTCATCACGCGCACGGGCGGCATCGGCGTCGGCATCCTGCCGGTGCCGGTGGAGTCCATGGTCACGAGGCCCGTCGAGCCGAACGCCGGGGACAGGCCCATCGCCTGCGCGCACTCGCCGAGCCCGCGGATGAGGGCCTCCATGTTGGCCGGTCGGCCGTCCGGATCCTTCGACAGGCAGCGCAGCACGAACGCCTCGAGCGGCTCGGGCACGTCGGCCTCGGGGTTGCGCTCTTTCATCCGCGGCACGGGCTGCTGCAGGTGAGCGATCAGGATCTGGACCGAGTTCTGCGCCTCGAAGGGGACCTTCCCGCAGAGCATCTGATAGAGGATCACGCCCAGCGAGTACACGTCCGTCCGCAGATCGACCTTGCCGTGCGAGATCTGCTCCGGCGACATGAAGCGCGGTGAGCCGAGGAACGAGCCCTGCTGCGTGAGCTCCTCCGAGTCGTCGGCGAGCACCTTCACGAGGCCGAAATCGAGGATCTTGACGAGCTCTCCGGTGTCCTCGCCGGGGACGAGCATGACGTTCGACGGCTTCAGATCGCGGTGCACCACGCCGTGCTTGTGCGCCTCGCGCAGCCCGCGGGCGATCTGCCGGGCGATGCCCATCGAGTCGGGCGCCGGGAGGCGGCCCGCCTTGCGCAGCCGCCGGAAGAGCGTCTCGCCCTCGAGGAACTCCATGGCCATGAAGTACCGCTCGGGCTCCATGTTCTCGACTCGGCCGTAGTCGAAGACCGTGACGATGTTCGGGTGCTGGAGCCTGGCGAGGATGCTCGCCTCGAGGAAGAAGCGCTTATGAAAGTTGGGGTCGATCTGATTCGATGAGTTCGTGGGCGTCAGGACCTTGATCGCGACCTGGCGCTCGAGCGCGATCTGCTCGCCGCGATAGATGACGCCCATGCCGCCCGTCGCGAGGAGGGAGTGGATCTTGAACTTCTGATTCAAGACCTTTCCCAGCAGCGGATCGGACTCACCGCTGGCCGAGGCACCGTCCGAAAGCTTCTCCGCCGTGCTCATGGCCTCTGTCTCTTTCCCCTTCCCATCCCGCTGGCCCCCACTGCTGGCAGTCGGGGAAAGCGTACCCCGAGCCCGTCACGCGCTGCCTAACGCTCGACTTACGTTCGACTTACGTACTGGTTCACGTGCTGGTCAACGTTCAGGTCGACGTGCCGCCGCACGTTCCGGCTTACGTTTTCGCTTACCTTCCGGCTTACGTTCTCGCTTACGTTCTTGCTTACGTTCTGATGCAAATTCTGGTACCCGCCTCGCCGCGACACCTCTCGCGCTCGTCGGGTTGGGTTTCGGACCGGCTGCGGCACGTTTGAGCTCAGCCTACCGTAAGCCGCGAGCCGATCCAACCCAGCTGCTGAAGATGACATGGGTTGGCTACCCAACCACACGCTGTGGGCGTGCCCCCCCGGCCGGGACGCTCGGTCCCTGAACGAGCTTGCTGCATGGGCGGATGTACCCGTACTCTGACCGGGTCCCCGATGCCGCCGCAGCACTTCATCCGATGCCAGGCGTGCGGGTTGCCGCACCCGTCGGACACCGAGAGGTGCCCGGTGCACGGCACGGCGCTCACGCCGAGCGTCGCCCCGCCCTCCTCGACGCGGGTACCGCCGACGAGCAGGGGCGAGTCGGGGTGGCCGGTGGACGGGCCGCTGCCGCCCGATATCGATCCCGATCAGCCGCGGCCGACGAAGGAAGCGCCGCTCGTCGGCCGCCTGCTGCACGACCGCTACCGCATCCTCGGCGTCATCGCGAAGGGCGGGATGGGGATGGTCTACGACGCGATCCACATCGGCCTGCGGCGCCGGGTCGCGATCAAGACGCTCCGCGGCCAGTACGCTCAGAGCAAGACGGCCATCGCGCGCTTCCACAACGAGGCCGCCGTCGCCGGCCGCTTCGGCCACCCGAACATCGTCGAGGTCTACGATCTGGGCGTGCTCGACGACGGCACGCCCTACCTCGTGATGGAGCGGCTCGAGGGCGAGACCATCACCGAGCGGCTCGCGCGCGAGCGCCCCATGCCCATTCCCGTCGTGCTGGACGTGGCCGTCCAGGTGCTCAGCGCGCTCGTCGTCACGCACACCGAGGGCATCCTCCACCGCGATCTCAAGCCGGACAACATCTGTCTCGTCGGCGGCGGCCGCGGCCCGCTCACCGTGAAGGTGCTCGATTTCGGCGTCGCCGAGGCGTTCAACACGGGGGCGGCGGCGCCGTCGATCCTCGTCTCGATGGCCGCCGCCGGGAGCCACGCGATCGCCGGTACGCCCGCGTTCATGGCGCCGGAGCAGGCGCAGGGCGTCCGCGATCTCGACGCGCGCGCGGACCTCTACTCGGTGGGCATGCTGCTCTACGTGATGCTCACCGGGCAGCTGCCGTTCAAGGCGCCGACGGCCGCCGCCCTGCTCGCGGAGATCCAGCGGGTGAAGCCGATCCGCCCGCGCATGCTGCGGCCCGAGGTGCCCCACTCGCTCGACGTCGCGACGATGCGCGCGCTCGCGCTCGATCGCGAGGAGCGCTTCCCGAGCGCGGCCTCGATGATGGACGCGCTCGAGCAGGTGCAGATCGAGGCGGCGATCGGCGGCAACGCGCCGGCCGAGCCGGAGGCGGAGCCGGTCGATCCGGACTCGGAGAAGGTGGAATACTTCTACCGGAAGAGCGTGCTCCCGCCGCCGATGGAAGAATGAACGGCGTGAGCGGCACATGCGGCACATTGAAGATGCGCGCCGTCGTCATCCGCGAGCCGGGCGGGCCGGAGGTCCTCGAGGTGCGGGAGGTCGATGCGCCCGACGTGCCCGACGGGCATGTGCGTGTCGCCGTCCGCTTCGCCGGGGTGAACCGCGCCGATCTGCTCCAGCGGCTGGGCCTTTACCCGGCGCCGCCAGGCGCGCCGCAGGACGTGCCGGGGCTCGAGTACTCCGGCGTGGTCGAGGCCACGGGGAAGGGCGCGCGCCGCTTCGCGCCGGGCGATCGCGTCTTCGGCCTCCTCGCGGGCGGCGCCTACGCCGAGCGGGTCGTCGCGCACGAGCGCGAGGTCGCGCCGGTGCCGGAAGGGCTCACGGACGAGGAGGCGGCCGCGGTCCCCGAGGCGTTCGTGACCGCCTACGACGCGCTCGTGACGCGCGCCCGGCTCGCGCCCGGCGAGCGCGCGCTCGTGCACGCGGTCGGCAGCGGCGTGGGCACGGCCGGCCTCCAGATCGCCCGCGCGCTCGGGTGCTTCGTCGTCGGGACGTCGCGCACGCAGGACAAGCTGGATCGCTGCCGCGAGCTCGGGCTGCACGCCGGGATCGCGGCGTCGGGCGCGAGGTTCGCGGACGAGGTGCTGAAGGCGACCGGAGGCGCGGGGGTCGACGTGGTCCTCGAGCTCGTCGGAGGCGCGTACGTCGGCGAGGACCTCAAGGCGTGCGCGTCCAAGGCCCGCATCGCGCTCGTCGGGCTGACGGCCGGCGCGTCCACGGAGCTCGACCTGCGCGAGCTCCTCCGGAAGCGCGTCGAGCTCATCGGCACCGTGCTCCGCTCGCGCCCGCTCGAGGAGAAGATCGCGGCGGCGCAGGTGCTCGAGCGGAACATCTCCCCGTGGCTCGCGAGCCGCGCCGTGCGGCCGGTCGTGGACCGGGTCTTCCCGATCGGCGATGCCGCCGCGGCGCATATTTACGTCGCCAGCAACGCGTCGTTCGGGAAGGTGCTGCTCCAGCTCGGCGGGTGAGCGAGCGCCGCGATCACGCGCCGCGGCCGGTGAGGCGAGCGAGCGCGCCGGCCTCCGCGTCGTGCGCCTCGGCCTCCTCGGACGGCGTCCACGACATGTCGACCTCGAGGCGGTACGAGCCCTCGAACGCGTGCGGCGGCGAGCCGCCCCACTCCTCGGGCGAGAGCATCGAGAGGTAAGGGACGCCGTCGCCGCGCCGGTAGAGGTGGTAGACGTGGCCGGGCCGCTTCTTGAAGTTGCACGCCGCCCTGTGGAGCTCGCCGTCGCGCTGCGCCGCCTCGAGGACCCGCCGCGCCTCCTCCTGGAGCGACCGGATCTGCCGCGCGATCTGCGCGAGCTTGCCGCCGGTGACCGCGCCGAGCAGCGCGTCCGCCTGCTGGATCTCCCGCGCCACGTCGACGAGCTCGTGCGGCGCGGAGAGCCGGCTCAGGGGATACGGCGAGGTGCGCGAGGGTCCCTCGTGGCGGCCGCCGCCGTGCTTCGTGTAGCCGTCGTCGCTCATGCGGTCCACGTCGTCATGGATCGTCCACGGCCCGGCGTCACGGGTCCGGGCACCCGTCCTCATCCGCGACGCCGTCCTCGTCTTCCTTCTGCGTCGGGCAGCGGTCCTCCTCGTCGACGACGCCGTCTTCGTCGTTGTCCCCTTCGGGGCACCCGTCGTCGTCCTGGAAGCCGTCGCGGTCCTCCGGGAGCTCGCGGCACTGATCGACGTCGTCCGGCACGCCGTCCTTGTCGGCGTCGTGCACGCGCGGGGTCCAGGCCACGGAGAGGACGGCGCGCAGCGGCGCGGTGCCGACGCCGCCGGCCAGCGCCGTCTCGACGCCGGCCAGGAACGAGACGTCGCCCAGCGCGTAGCGCGCGGCGAGGCCGAGCTCCAGCGCGGCCGCCTCCTGGCTCGCGAACGGCGCGATCGGCGAGAGCGGGAGGTGCCCGTGCGCCTCCAGGAAGAACGTGGCGCGCCCTTCCGGGTCGATGCCCAGGATCTGGGGCCGGAACGACAGGCCGAGGCCGAAGGGGAGCTCGTGGCCGAACACCGTGGGGCACGGATCGCCGCCCGCGGCGGAGACCGGGGTCGCCTCGCACCCGAAGCGGGCCTCGCCGGCGCGGAGCTTGACCCCCGCCGCGAGGTGCGCGCCGAACGCGATCAGGCGGTACTCGGCGAGGAGCCTGAGCTCGTTCGTGACGCCCCCCTCGCCCACGAACGACGCCTCGTCCCCCGTGGGAAGCGTGAAGCGCTCGTGCAGCGCGAGCGCGAAACCGCCGAGATCGCCGCCGATGGGCTGCACGAGGGTGAACTTGCCGACGAGGCCGAGATCGCCGAGCGCCTGCGCCGGGAGCCACGTGTCGCCGAGCACCCGCGTGGCGTCGGACGTGGGCTCGTCGCCGCTCTGGTGGAGGACCACGGGCAGCGTGAGCCCCACGAGCAGGCGCCGCGCGACGCCCACGCCGGCCGCGAAATCGGCGCTCGCCTGGTGGCGGATGACGTCGAAGCGGACCTTCCCCGAGGCGGGATCGCGGAGCACGAGGGGACGGTAGGCGTACGAGGCCCAGAGGCTCGCGCTCCACTCGCCCGTGTCCGGGGTCGCGGCGGGCTCGAGGTAGACGCCGGCCCCGGGGTCGATCGAGGCGCGGAAGCCGCGGAGATCGGCCGACGGCTGCGCGGCTGCGAGCGGGGCCACAGACGCGGCGAGCAGCGAGGACAGGGCGATGGCGCTCGGTCGCATGGCCGGTGGAGACTAGACCAGCGCACGGGAAGCGCACGGGAAAGTGGGCCCGTCGTCCGCCCGCCCCGCGCGCCGCGCCGGCCGCGCTCCGCGCTCGCGGCGGCGCGGCGGTCGACGCGGAGCACCGGGCGAAACACGGGGCGCGGCGCGCGGGCGACCCCCGAAACATCGCGTTCCGCCGCGGGTTGTGCGATAGCGGGGGCATGGACTCCATCCGGATCCGGGGCGGTAAGCCGCTCTCCGGCAAGATCCGCATCAGCGGCGCGAAGAACGCCGCGCTGCCGATCCTCTGCGCGACGCTGCTCTCCGATGGGGAGAGCCTGCTCCGCAACGTGCCCGCGCTGCGCGACATCGACACGACCTCGGCGCTGCTCCGGTTCCTCGGGCGCAACGTCGAGACCGCGCCGCCGCTCGTGAGGGTCGGCGCCGGCGACAACGTGCGGCCCGAGGCCCCCTACGAGCTCGTCAAGCAGATGCGCGCGAGCGTCATGGTCCTCGGCCCGCTGCTCGCGCGCTTCGGCCGCGCCAAGGTGTCGCTCCCCGGCGGCTGCCAGATCGGGACGCGCCCGGTGGATCAGCACCTCAAGGGCCTCGAGGCGCTCGGCGCGACGATCCGGCTGTCCCGCGGCTACATCGTCGCGGAGTGCAAGCGGCTCCGCGGCGCCGAGGTCGTGTTCGATCTGCCGACGGTGACCGGCACCGAGAACCTGATGATGGCCGCGGCGCTCGCGAAGGGGCGGACCACGCTGGTGAACTGCGCGCGCGAGCCCGAGGTCGAGGAGCTCGGCCGGGTGCTCAACAAGATGGGGGCGCGCGTGAGCGGCGCCGGCACGGACGTCATCCACATCGAGGGCGCGGACGAGCTGGAGCCGTTCGACCACGCGATCATCTCCGATCGGATCGAGGCCGGCACGTACATGGTCGCGGCGGCCGCGGCCGGCGGCGACGTGCTGATCGAGAACGCGCCGCTCGAGGACCTCGAGGCGGTCGCGGCGAAGCTCCGCCAGGCGGGCGTCGAGGTGGGCCGCGAGGGCGATTGCGTGCGCGTCCGCCGCGAGGGGCGGCCGCTGCGCGCCGTCGACGTCACGACGGCGCCGCACCCGGGCTTCCCGACCGACATGCAGGCGCAGTTCATGGTCCTGATGTGCCTCGCGCAGGGCACGTCGCGCATCGTCGAGACCATCTTCGAGAACCGCTTCATGCACGTCCCCGAGCTCTCGCGGATGGGGGCGCACATCGACGTGGACGGCCACACGGCGCACGTGCACGGCGGCGCGCCGCTGTCGGGCGCGACCGTGATGGCCACCGATCTGCGCGCGAGCGCGTCGCTCGTCATCGCCGGGCTCGTGGCGACCGAGGGCGAGACCGAGGTGCTGCGCGTCTACCACCTGGATCGCGGCTACGAGTTCATGGAGCGCAAGCTGGCGCAGCTCGGCGCCGACACGGTGCGCGTCGAGGGGCGGGCCGGATGACGAGGCCGCTCACCATCGCCGTCCCCAAGGGGCGGATCCTGAAGGACCTCATCCCGCTCGTGCGGCGCGCGGGCCTCGACAGCGCGCCCCTCGAGGCGAGCGATCGCCGCCTGGTCCGGCCGACGGCGGACGGCGCGATCCGGTACGTGTTCCTGAAGCCGGACGACGTCCCGACCTACGTCGAGTACGGCGCCGCCGATCTCGGGGTCTCCGGCCGTGACACGCTCCTCGAGCGCCGCCACGATCTCTACACGCCGCTCGATCTCGGCATCGGCCGCTGCCGCCTCGTCGTGGCCGGCCCCGAGGACACGCCGATGCCCGATCTGCCGCGCGTCGCCACGAAGTACCCGCGGATCGCCGGGGATCACTTCGCGAGCAAGGGCGTGGTGGCGGAGATCATCCCCGTCCACGGCTCGGTGGAGCTCGCGCCGCTCGTCGGGCTCTCTCACCTCATCGTCGATATCGTCGAGACGGGCTCGACGCTGCGCGAGAACCGCCTCGAGGTGCTCGAGACGGTCACGGAGGTGAGCACCCTGCTCGTCGCGAACCGCGCGTCCTACAAGCTGCGGAGCGACGCCATCCGCCCGCTGGTCGAGCGCCTGCGGGCCGCGACGGCCGGCGCGGGGCGGTGATCGGCGCGGGGCGCCCGTCGCCGCTCGCTGATCGAGGCCAGCCGCCGTCCGGAGACCCAGAGAGAGGAGGCCCAGCTGCTACCGCACCTCGCCGCGCTGCCGGCCGACATCGACACCTGGGTGGGAGGGGGGACGAGCGTCGTCGCGGGCGTGCACCGCGATGCGCCCGCGGCCCTCCGCTTCGACGCGCTCGCGCAGGCCGAGGTCGGGCTGCGGCTCGCGAGCGGCTCGCTGTACTTCCGGCTCGATCTCGACGTGCAGGCGACCACGGCGCCGCTCGGCCTGCCGGCGTTCGGGCTGCCGGCGTTCGTCTACCCCACGTGGTCCTTGCCGACGCCGGGGATCAAGATCGGCCCGCCCGAGTGGGCGATGCTCCAGATTGGCCGCGAGGATCACCACCTCCGGCTGGGCATCATCACGCACCCGATTGGCCTCGAGGACTGGGACGGCTGGATCAACACCTTCCCGACGACCTCGACCATGATCAGCACCGTCCCGGGCCGGATGCTCGGCGTCGAGCCCGGGCTCGTCCTCGGCGAGGGATACGAGATCAACCTCTTCGGCGGCTTCGATCTCGACGTCGACGCGCCGACGTTCGGCGCCGGTCTCACCACGATGCAGCCGCTCTGGTCGACCTGGTCGGGTATCGCGCTGTATCCGTCGATCGATTTCTACTCGGCGGTCGTCGCCCTGGAGCTCTACCCGGCCGAGGCGCTGACCGTGTCGCTCGACGGCAGCGTCGGGCTGGTCGGCGCGGCGGACGAGGCGGGAGCGATCGAGCTGAAGCCCTGGGTGGGAGGCGAGATCATCGCCAATGTCCTCCCGAAGATGGCAATCCATCCGAGCTTTCGAATCCAGGCTCTCCACGAGCCCGGGAGCGCCCTCTCTGCCTTTCTGTTCGCGCCTCAGCCGAGCGTCTCCGCGAGCGCCGGGCTCACCTACACGCCGTTCGATGAGCTCAAAATCAGCCTCGAAGGCAAGGTCTCCCAGGTCGAGGACGACGTCCTGTCCGGCCTGTTCGCCCTCGTGGCGCTCCGCCGGCCTGAGCCGCCGCCCTACGCCGCCAAGTGAAGCGAGCGAAGCGGCGCTGTGGCGCCCTGATCCGCCCACGCCAGGGCGCAGCGCCGCCGTCTGAGAGCGCCGCGGCCTGAGAGCGACGGAGGCCGGCGACGTCAGGCACCACCAAGGCAGACGACGTCGAGCGCCGCGCCGCCGCACTTTTCCATGGATGGGTGAGTCGGCGCGAAACACTCGAAACGTAACGTGCCGGAACGTAACGGAACGTAACGAAACGTAACGCATGACTTCACACGCGCCCGCGCGCGGGCGCGTTCACTCCACCGACGTCCGTCGCCCCTGTTTTTCGAGTCTCGCGCTGGCGCGGCCTTGTGATAGGGTGGCGGCCCCTCTCATGAAAATCCACGAGTATCAAGGCAAGCAGCTCTTCGCTCGCTACGGAGTGCCGGTACCGAAAGGGGAGCCCGCTTTCCAGGCGAGCGAGGTGGCGCCGATCGCCGATCGGCTGATCGCCCAGACAGGCAACCCGGTCGTCGTCGTGAAGGCGCAGATCCACGCGGGCGGCCGCGGCAAGGGCGGCGGCGTCAAGGTCGCGAAGGGCGGCAGCGCGGAGGCGACGGCCCTCGCCGAGAAGATCCTCGGCATGCAGCTCGTCACCAAGCAGACGGGCCCCGAGGGGCAGAAGGTCCGGCGGCTCTACATCGAGCAGGGCCTCGACATCGCGCGCGAGCTCTACTTCGCGATGCTCGTCGATCGCGAGCGCCGCCGCATCGCGGTGATCGCCTCGACCGAGGGCGGCATGGACATCGAGGAGGTGGCCCACAGCACGCCGGAGAAGATCTACAAGCTCTTCATCGATCCGGTGCTCGGCCTCGCCCCGTACCAGGGGCGGCAGCTCGCGATCGCGCTCGGGCTCACCGCGAAGGAGACGCAGCGCCAGTTCCTGAAGCTCGTGGCCTCGCTCTACGCCTGCTTCACCGCGGAAGACTGCTCTCTGCTCGAGATCAACCCGCTCGTCGTGACCGGCGCCGGCGACGTCTTCGCGCTCGACGCGAAGGTGAGCTTCGACGACAACGCCGAGTTCCGGCACCCCGAGTGGAACGCGATGCGCGACGTCGACGAGGAGGACCCGGTCGAGCTCCAGGCGAAGCGGGCCGGGCTGTCCTACGTGTCGCTCGACGGCGACATCGGCTGCCTCGTGAACGGCGCCGGGCTCGCGATGGCGACGATGGATATCATCCTCCATTACGGCGGAAAGCCGGCGAACTTCCTGGACGTGGGCGGCGGCGCCTCGCAGGAGCAGGTGAAGACCGCGTTCCAGATCATCCTCCGGAGCGAGCGGGTCCGCGGCATCTTCGTGAACATCTTCGGCGGCATCATGCGCTGCGACGTCGTCGCGGCCGGTGTCATCGCCGCGGCGAAGGAGCTCGGGCTCAAGGTGCCTCTCGTGGTGCGCCTCGAGGGGACGAACGTCGAGGCCGGCCGCAAGCTGCTCGACGAGAGCGGGCTGACCATCCAGTCGGCGAGCTCCATGGCCGACGGCGCGCAGAAGATCGTCGCCGCCACGCGCGGCGGCAAGGCCGGCGCCTAGGGCGCCCGCGGGCATCGGGCCTCGAACCCAGTTGAGCAGCGAGCCAGCGGCGGTGGCCGAGCTCCTGTCCACGTTGAAGGTAGAGTAATCAAGCGATGAGCATCCTCGTCAACAAGGACACGCGGGTCGTCTTCCAGGGCATCACGGGCGCCTACGGGTCGCAGCACGCCCGCGCCTGCATCGAGTACGGGACGAAGGTCGTCGCCGGCGTGACGCCGGGCCGCGGCGGCCAGCGATTCGAAGACAAGGTACCGATCTTCGACACGGTCGAGCAGGCCGTGCGCAACGAGGGCGCCGAGGTCTCGTGCATCTTCGTGCCGCCGGTCGGCGCGGCGGACGCGATCACCGAGGCCGTCGATGCGGGCTGCAAGCTCGTCATCTGCATCACGGACGGCGTGCCGGTGCTCGACATGATCCGCGTCCGTCGCTTCCTCGAGGGGAAGCCGGCGCGGCTCATCGGGCCGAACTGTCCCGGCGTGATCACCCCGGGAGAGTGCAAGATCGGGATCATGCCGGGCCATATCCACAAGAAGGGCCACATCGGCGTCCTCTCCCGCTCGGGCACGCTGACCTACGAGGCGGTCGGCCAGCTGACCGCCCTCGGCATCGGCCAGTCGAGCTGCGTGGGCATCGGCGGTGATCCGGTCGGCGGCATGGACTTCATCGACGTGCTCGAGCTCTTCAACCAGGATCCCGACACCCACGGCGTGGTGCTGATCGGCGAGATCGGTGGGACGGCCGAGCAGCGCGCGGCGGCGTGGATCAAGAAGAACATGAAGAAGCCGGTGGCGGCGTTCATCGCCGGCCGCGCGGCGCCTCCGGGCAAGCGCATGGGGCACGCTGGCGCGATCATCGCGGGCGGCGAGGGCACGGCGGCCGAGAAGATCGCGGCGCTCGAGGCGGCGGGGGCCAAGGTGGCCGCTACGCCGGCGGAGATGGGCGTCGCGATGCAGGCGGCGCTGGCGGCGGCGCGCTGATCTGATTGCCCGGCCCGGGGCGAGGGGGCTCGTCGGGTGGGGTGGGGGCCCCGCCGAACTCGCCCGAGGCATATCTCCTCCAGCTTCGCTGGAGGAGATATGCCTCGGGCTCAGACATCGGCCCATCCCCCACCCCACCCGACGAGCCCCCTCGCCCCGGGCCTACCGATATCCTTTTTGGGCCCACCTCGGATATCGGCTAATCCCCAGGAACTATCGCTGTCGTTGTTGACGCACGTCGGGTATCGACTCATCCCCCGACAAGCAGATTAGGTACAGGGTAACGGAGGTCGCGTGAGCGATGCACTCCTCAACCGCTTCTCGACGCAAGCAGCGGTTTTCCTACGCCGGGGCGATCACGCGTCGAGCGATATCGTCCGCCGCTCGGCCGCGCTCTTCATCGCAGCCTCGATGACGCGGATCACGTCGCGCGCCTCCTCGGCGCGCACCGGCGGCGGGGCGCCGTCGAGAATCGCCGCCGCGATGGCCTCGTAATAGGCGTCGTAGGCGCCGGGCAGGCTCTCGATCGTGCGGCGCTCGCCGGTTGCCGTGACGAGCGTGCCGAACCAGCGCGGGTCCTCCCGCCCCCACTCCGGTACACCCGGGCGCGTGCCTGCCTTGAGGGCGTCCTCCTGGCCGTCGATGCCGTACTTGAGGAAGCTCCCGCCGTCGCCGTGGACCGCGAAGCGCGGCCCCGGCTCGGGCACCAGCGTCGAGGAGCGCACGATCACCCGGCGCCTGCCGTAGTCGAGCGTCAGGTGGAAATAGTCCACCGTGCGCGCCCCGGACCGCTGCGCCTGGAGGTCGGCCGTGACCGCGCGCGGCAGGCCGAAGAGCACGAGCGCCTGGTCGATCAGGTGCGCGCCGAGGTCGTACAGGATCCCCGAGCCAGGCGCCTCCTGCTCTCGCCAGCCCTGCTTGATGGCAGGGCGGAACCGGTCGAAGTGCGCCTCGTACGAGGCCACCTCGCCGAGCAGGCCCTGCTCGATGCAGCTGCGCACGGTGCGGAAGTCCGCGTCCCAGCGGCGGTTCTGGAAGACCGAGAGGAGCCGGCCACGGCGCGCGGCCAGCGCAATGAGATCGCCCGCCTCGGCGCTCGTGATCGTGAACGGCTTGTCGACGACCACGTGCTTGCCCGCCTCGAGCGCGGCGCGCGCGAGCGGGAAGTGGGTCTCGTTGGGCGAAGCGATGACCACGAGGTCGATCCCCGGCTCGGCGATCAACACCTCGGGCGTCGGATGCACGGCGACGCCCGAGTGGTCGGCCATGACCTGGCCCTCCCGGCGGGTCGCGATGGCGGCGAGGCGCAGCCGAGGGATGGACCGTATCAGCGGGGCGTGAAAAACGGCGCCAGCAAGACCATAGCCGACGAGGCCGACAAAGATGCGTTGGGACATGGCAGGACGGGCTCGTCCGGGACGCTAGCCCGAAGAAGCGCTGGAGGGAAGCCCGGCCGCGAAAACGCCGAGGAGCCTCCAGAGGCGCGTGACGGCGGCTGGCGAGCCACCACAGGCATCCGCAACGCCACGATCGCGCCTGGCGGGCCGCCACAGGCATCCGGCACGTTCGCTATCGCGCTCGGCACGTTCGCTGTCGCGCTCGGCACGTTCGCTGTCGCGCTCGGTGATATGCCCAGAGCATCCACATCGCTCGTCATCCCACGAAGCGCTCCGCACAAGGCATCTTCGAAGCGTACGAGCTCACGACGGAGGCCCGCGCGAGCGACGAGCACGGGAGAAGTGGTCATCGTGCATCCGATGTCGTCGCCCGTGCTACCCATCGCCGTGGAACGAGTCAGTTCGCACAGACGCGGCGCGGCGGTTGCGATAAACTCCCGCGCTTGGAGACTTTGATGCAAGCCAAGAGCATCCTTTCCGTGGTGGCCCTGACCACCTTGATCGCCGGCAGCCCCTTCGCGGCAGGGTGCAAGACCACCGCCGAGGCCAGCGTGACCGAGGAGTCGGTCGAGGCTGTCCCCGTGGCCATCGAAGATCCGCTGACCGAGGAGCACGACGGCGGCTCGGTCGGGTGGGATTTCGCGCCCGATGGCACCGTGAAGGCGATCGTGAAGGCGCCTGACGGCAAACCCATCGACAAGGACGTGAGCGGCACGCTCACGTGGAAAGGGCCGAACGGCGACGCGCAGGCCCCGCTCGCGCTCGACGCGAAGACTGGGCTCCTCGTCGCGACCGGGCCCAAGCTCGAGGCCGATCTCACCGAGGTGAAGTACAACATCGTCGTCGCCGGGAAGCCGTGGAACGGCACGCTCCACCTGCCCTCAGGGGGCACGAAGGTCATCGTCGAGGGCGCGAGAAAGGCCGAAAAGAGGCCCATCCCCCCGGGCAAGACGGGCCCGAACGGCGGCGTGATCCAGGTGGTCGGCGACGACACGATCGAGGTGGTCGCGGACAAGGCCTCCGGCCAGGTCAGGGTCTACGTCCTCGACGGGGACCTGAAGCCGGTCCCGGTCGGCGACCGCAAGATCAAGCTCGGCTTCGTGGGACAGGGCTCCGAGCTCGTCGTGCTCACCCCCGGCCCGGGCGGCCTGTACTGCGTCGGCAAGGTCGCGGCAAAGGTCAACCCGGTGAAGCTCACCGTCGTCGTGGCGCACCCGACGCACGCCGACGTGGTGCTCGTCGGCTATCGCCCCGGCGTGCATGTCATCGTCGGCCCGAGCGCGCCTGCCCTCAACGTCGTGGTGGCGACGACGTGGAACGTGGATGTGAAGATCAAGACGACTCCAGGCGTGGTGGTGGTCCACGATGACGACGACGACGACGATGACGACGGCCGACCGGTCCACATCCACGTGCACGGAAAGCACAAGCACCACAAGCACGGGCACGCGCACGGGCACTGGAAGTGACCTCGCGCGGCGCTGGGCGGCCTACCTCACCGCCGAGGTCGACGCCGCCTCGCTCGCCGTCTTCCGCGCGAGCTATGGCGCCCTGATCGCGTGGGAGGTCGTCCGATACGCCCTCCACGATCGGATCCACCGCTATTACATCGAGCCAGGCTTCTTCTTCAGCTTCGTCCCCTTCGTCCGTCCGTGGGGCGGGACAGGGATGTACTGGCACTTCGGCGCCCTCTTCGTCCTCGCGCTGCTCTGCGCCGCCGGGCTCTTCTACCGGGTGAGCGCCGCGCTGCTCTGCGCCGCGCTCACGTACGTCTTCCTCCTCGACAAGGCACAATACCTCAACCACCTCTATCTCCTCTGCCTCCTCGGCCTGCTGCTCGCCGCCGCCCCGGCGCACCGCGCGCTCTCGCTGGATCGCCGCCGCGCGCGCCGCGCCTCGCCGGGCGGCGCGCCGCCCAGCGCGCTGCCCGAGACCGTGCCGCGCTTCTATCTCTTCGCCCTGAAGGCCCAGATCGCCATCGTCTACTTCTACGGGGGCGTCGCGAAGCTGAACGGCGACTGGCTCCGGGGGCAGCCGCTCACCATGTGGCTCGCCGAGCACGGCGACGCGCCCCTCGTCGGGCCGCTCCTGGCCTCACCGACAACAGGGCTCGCGCTCTCGTATGCGGGGCTCTTCATCGACCTCTCGATGGGCTTCCTGCTCTTCTCCCGGCGCACCTTCCCCTTCGGCGCGGCGCTGGCGGTGGCGTTCAACCTCTCCAACGCCCTCCTGTTCAAGATCGGTATCTTCCCCTACGCGATGATCGCCGCGCTCGCGCTGTTCGGCGATCCCTCGTGGCCGAGGCGGCGCCTGCCCTTCCTGTTCGAGGGCGGAAACGCCCCCGTCCCCTCGCCCGCCGCGCCGCGCCGGCCCGCGCTGCCGCTCGCGCTGCTCCACGGGTATCTCCTGCTCCACCTCGTGGTGCCGCTCCGCCACTGGGTCTATCCGGGCGACGTCGCCTGGAACGAGGCCGGACACCGCTTCTCGTGGCGCATGAAGCTGCGCGACAAGAGCGTGAGTGAGCTCGGTATCCACGTGCTGGATCCGAGGACCGGCGTGCGCGAGCCGCTCGACGTCGAGGCGTGGCTCACGAGCCGCCAGGTCGGGGAGATGTGCACGCGGCCCGACATGCTCGTCGACTTCGCGCACCACGTGGCCGATCGCCTGCAAGAGGACTCCGGGGTGCGGCCCATCATCACGGCCAGGGTCGTCGCGTCGCTGAACGGAGGCCCGCCCCGCGACCTCGTCGATCCGACGCTCGACCTCGCGTCGCAGCCGCGCGGCCTCCTCGCGCTCGTGCAACCACCCTAGCTCCGCGTCGTCAGGCTGTTCCTTGCTTGCGCACACACCGTAGGCCCTCGTCCACGTTGCAGCGTGACACAGCACACGCCGAGCCCCCTTCTTTGCACTCCCTGGGTGAATCCACAGAAGACCGCCTTATACTGGTCTTCCCCGGACGTAATCGCCCGCACGATGCGCGCGGACGAGGCCATCACGAGGTGGAGCGCAAGCACGTCATGACCACCACAGCACCGTTCGTTCTGCCAGGACACGTCGTCGAGCAGCTGATCCATGAGGGCGGCAAGACCCACGTTTATCGCGGCCGCCGCGCCGCGGATCAGCGGCCGGTCGTCATCAAGACGCTGAAGGGGGAGCACCCGAGCGTCCGCGATCTCGCGCTGCTGCGGCACGAGTTCGGCCTCCTGCGCGATCTGGACCTCGAGTCCGTGGTGAGGGTGTGCTCGCTCGAGAGGACGCGCGGCGGCCTCGCCCTCGTCACGGAGGCGGTCGAGGGCACGACCCTGAGGTCGATCCTCGACGATCGCCGGCTGGATCTCCGCGCGGCGCTGGCGCTCTCGGCGGCCATCGCCGACGCCATCGGCGCGGTGCACCGCTGTCACGTCACGCACAAGGACATCAACCCCAGCAACATCATCGTCAGCTCGGACCTGCGCCGCGCCACGCTCATCGACTTCGGCGCCTCATCGCGGCTCAAGCAGGAGTTTCAACAGTCGACCTCGGCGTCCACCCTGCAAGGCACGCTCGCGTACATGTCGCCCGAGCAGACAGGGCGCATGAACAGGGGCATCGATTACCGCGCCGACCTCTACTCGTTCGGTGTCACGCTGTATGAAATGCTGACCGGAGCCCTGCCGTTCCCGGACGGCGATCCGGTGGACGTCCTCTACAGCCACATCGCGCGGCAGCCCGCCCCGCCGCACGAGCGCCGCGAGGACGTCCCCCAGCCGGTCTCCGAGATCGTCATGAAGCTCCTCGCCAAGGCGCCGGAGGACCGTTACCAGAGCGCGCACGGCGTCAAGGCAGACCTCGCGGAGTGCCTGCGCTCCCTCGAGCAGACGGGGCGGGTCCACCCCTTCCCCATCGGTCAGCGCGATCGCAGCCACGAGCTGCGCATCCCGCAGAAGATCTACGGCCGGGACGAGGAGCGGGACCGGCTCCTGGGCGCCTTCGAGCGGGCCCGCGCGGGCGCCTCGGAGCTCGTGCTCGTCTCCGGCTACTCGGGCGTCGGCAAGAGCGCGCTGGTCCACGAGACCTACAAGGCCATCGCCAGGGTCGGAGGCCACTTCGCCCACGGCAAGTTCGATCAGCTGAACCGCGGCGTGCCCTGCGCCTCGGTCGTCCAGGCGTTCAGGGGCCTCGTGCAGCAGCTCCTCTCCGAGCGGACAGACGCGCTGGCCCACTGGAGAGCGGAGCTCGGCGCGGCGCTCGGCCCGAACGCCGGGCTCCTCGTCGACCTCATCCCCGAGCTCGCGCTCATCGTCGGCGAGGCGCCCCCCGTCGCGGCGCTCGGCCCCTCCGAGTCGCAGAACCGCTTCGACATGGTGTTCCGGAGCTTCCTTGGCGTGTTCGCCGCTCCGTCGCGCCCGCTCGTCCTGTTCCTCGACGACCTCCAGTGGGCGGACCCGGCGTCGCTCAGGCTGCTGCGGCTCCTGCTCACCGACGCCGATACACGCCATCTCCTGGTCGTCGGGGCGTACCGCGACAACGAGGTGAGCCCGGCGCACCCGCTCGTCATCACCCTCGACGCCATCCGCGCCGCGGGCGCGGCCGTGACCGACATCCCCCTCGCGCCGCTCTCGCACGACGACGTGACGGCGCTCGCCTCGGACGCCCTCGGCCGCGCGGCGCAGGACGTCGCCCAGCTCTCCGAGCTCCTCCACGACAAGACGCTGGGCAACCCGTTCTTCCTCGGGCAGTTCCTCCGAATGCTGGGCGACGACGGGCTCCTCCGGTGCGACCCGGAGACCGGCAGATGGACATGGGATCTCGCAGCCATCGAGTCGCGGGCCGTGACGGACAACGTCGCCGACTTCATGATCGCCAAGCTGCAGAGGCTCGCGCCGCCCACCCAGCGCGCCCTGACGCTCGCCGCGTGCATCGGGCACCGGTTCGACCTGCGCACGCTCGCGACGATCTCCGAGCAGCCGGCCTCGCAGGCGGCGCAGGATCTCTGGGAGGCCATGCAGGAAGGGGTCCTGCTCCCCATCGACGCCGACTACCGGCTCGTGCACCCGGAAGACCCGTCCCACGGCGAGCCGGCGACCGGCGCGTCGCTCGCCGTCTCCTACCAGTTCTTGCACGATCGCGTCCAGCAGGCGGCCTATGCCCTCATCGCGGACGAGCACAGGTGCGCCGCCCACCTGCGCGTCGGCCGCCTGATGCTGGCCAGCCAGCGCGGCGAGCCGCAGGAAGAGCAGCTCTTCGACACGGTAAACCATCTTAACTATGGCGCCGCCCTCATCGCCGATCCCGGCGAGCGCGATCTGCTCGCGCGCCTGAACCTGCGCGCCGGGAGGAAGGCCAAGGGCTCGACCGCGTACGGGGCGGCGGCGGAGTACTTCAGCGCCGGGCGGAGCGCGCTCGGGGACGACGGCGCCTCGGGCGATCACGCGCTGCGCTGGGCGCTCACGCTGGAGGCGGCCGAGTGCGAGTACCTGTGCGGCCGCTTCACCGAGGCCGAGGCGCTGTTCCAGAGGCTGCTCGAGGTGGCGGCGTCGAACCTCGATCGGGCGCGGGTCCAGAGCCTGCGGATGAAGCTCTATCAGGTCGCCGGCCGCTACGACGAGGGCGTCACCGTCGGGCAGGAGGCGCTGCGCCTGTTCGGCGTCGAGATCCCCGGGGCGAGCGAGGAGATCGGCGCCGCCGTCTCCGCCGAGGTCGCGCAGATCCCGGAGAGCATGGCGGGCAGGAGCATCGAGGACATCCTGCACGCGCCGCTGCTCGCCGACGAGCAGATGCGCGCCGTCATCAACCTGCTCGCCGACTGCGCCCCCTGCGCGTACATCGGGCGGCCGGGCGTCTTCCCGCTCATCGCGCTGAAGATGCTGAACCTGTCGCTGCGGCACGGCAACACCGAGGCGTCGTGCTTCGCCTACAGCGTTTACGGGTTCATGCTCGTCGCGGCGTTCGGCGATATCCCGTCGGGATTCCGCTTCTCGGAGATGTCGATCCGGCTGAACGAGAAGCTCGGGGACGTCTCGCTGCGGGGGACGCTGCTGCACCTCCACGGCGATCACATCAACTTCTGGGTCCAGCACATCCGGAACGATCTCCCCATCCTGGAGCGGGCGTTCCTCGCGTGCATCGAGGCCGGCGACCTCGTGTACGCGAGCTACCTGGCCTTCGAGACCGTCTGGCAGGTCTACGAGAAGGGCGATCCGCTGGCGGAGGTCCACCGCGTCGCCGAGCGCTTCGCGTCGTTCGCGCGCAAGACAGGCAATCACGCCGTCCTCGAGACGATCCGGCTGGAGCAGCAGTTCCTGCGCAGCCTGAAGGGGCACACGGCGGCCGACGCCTCGCTGAGCGAGGAGGGCTTTGCCGAGGAGGAGTGCCTGGCCGCGCTCACCCGGGCGAGCTTCGGGTGCGGTATCGCCTTTTACCACATCATCCGGCTCATCCTCCTCTATTCCCACGGCCGCCCCGCGGAGGCGCTCGCCGCGGCGGAGGCGGCGCGCCCGGTGCTCGGGGCCGTCATGGCGATGCCGATCGAGGCGACATACCACTTCTATCTCGCGCTCACGCTGGTCGCGCTCGGCGAGCACGACGAGCGCGAGCGCGAGCGGCACGCCGGGGCGCTCTCCGCGTCGCTCGAGAAGCTCGAGCTCTGGGCCCGCCATTGCCCCGACAACTTCCGCGTGAAGCACGCCCTCGTCCTGGCCGAGGCGGCGCGCGCCTCCGGCCGCGACGTCGAGGCGATGGGGCTCTACGACGACGCCATCGACGCGGCCCGCCAGAGCGAGTTCGTGCAGTACGAGGCGCTCGCGTCGGAGCTGGCCGGCCTTTACTACGCTCGCAAGGGCCGGCGGCGCATCGCCGCGCTCTACCTGGACGCGGCGATGCACGCCTACCGACAGTGGGGCGCAGAGCGAAAGGCCACGGAGCTGATCCGGCAGCACGGGCTCGACCCGCTCCCCATCGCTCGAGGGCCCGCGGCGGAGCACGAGAAGGCCGCCGCGAGATCGAGCAGCATGTCGGTGAGCCACCCGCTCCTCCACAAGCTCGCCGACGTCGCGGCGGTGCTGCAGACGACGCAGGCGATCTCCAGCGAGCTCGTGCTCGGGAAGGCGCTCGACCGCGTGATGCGCGCCGTCCTCGCGAGCGCCGGCGGCCAGCGCGGCTTCCTGGTGCTCGCGCGCGAGGAGCGGCTGTTCATCGAGGCGTCCGTCACCATCGATCCTGCGTCGATCGAGGTGGAGCTCCGGCGTCCGCTGGAGGAGTCCTCGGCCCTGCCGGTCAGCGTGGTCCACTACGTGGCGCGGACGCGAGAGCTGCTCATCCTGGACGACGCCGCGGCGAGCCCTCGCTTCGCGGCGGATCCCTACCTCGCCGCGCACCGGCCCAAGTCGGTCATGGGCCTCCCGCTCGTCCACCAGAACCGGCTCACGGGCGTGCTGTACGTCGAGAACACGCTCGCGAGCGGGGCCTTCACCCCGGAGCAGACGGAGCTGCTCCGCCTCCTGGGCGCGCAGGTCGCGGCGGCGCTCGAGAACGCGCTGCTCTACGGCCGGCTGCAGGAGGCCTCCGAGAGGCAGCGCGCCATGAACGATCGGCTCGAGAGCGAGGTGCAGCGGCGCACCGAGGAGCTGTTCTCGGTCAACGAGCGCCTGTCGCAGAAGGCAGATGAGCTGAACCGGGCCAATGAGCTCTTGCTCGAGGAGCTCCGCGAGCGCGAGCGCGCCGAGCAGGCCCGCGCAGCGCTCCAGGAGGAGATCATCGGGGTGCAGCGGCTGCGCCTCTCGGAGATGGCGACGCCCATCATCCCGATCACCGATCGCGTCCTGGTCATGCCGCTCATCGGGACGATGGACGCGGCGCGCGCCGCGCAGGTGCTTGAGGCGACCCTCGCCGGCGTGGAGCGCCACAACCCGTCGATCGTGATCATCGACATCACCGGCCTGAAGCACGTCGACGCCGGGGTCGCCGACTCGCTGATCCGCACCGCCTCGGCGCTGCGGCTGCTCGGCGCGCAGGCGATCTTGACCGGGATGCAGCCGGAGGTCGCCCGCGCGCTCACGCAGGGCGGGATCGACCTCCGCGGCATCGTCACCCGCTCGACGCTCCAGAGCGCCGTCGCCCACGCGATCACGCCGTCCCCTGCCGCGCGATCCCGCTGAGCGCGCGGCGCGCTCCGCAGGCGCCCTCGACAGCTGGTGAGGTCCGCGCGGCCGCGCGCGCCGCGATCGTTTGGGCGCTACGGCGACGCCTGCTTGTCCTCGCATCGGCCGAGCACGAAGATCCCGCAGACGCGCTCGTTCGCCAGGCACTGCTGCCCTTCCGGGCACTGCGACGGATCGAGCACGGCCGGGTCGCACGGCCTCGCGCAGAACGGGGGCGGGCCGCGCGGGGCGTCGTAGACGCCGTTCCCGTCGCGATCCAGGAAGATGGGGTTCGTGACCGCGTAGGGCGCCACCGGGTACCAGTCGGGGACCGGGGGCGACGCCGTGAAGAACCGGGAGAGCGCCTTGACCTGCGTGAACGCGAGGCTCGCGACCCGGGGCAGCTGGAGCTCGCCGAACGACACAGGCAGCGCGACCGGCGTGAGGAGGTCCTCGTCGCGCAGGCCCATCGCCACCACAACGACCCAGCCGTCCGACGGCGGCGCCGGCAGCATGAGCCGCTCGTCGACGTCCACGATCGCCGACGGCCCCGAACGCGGCTCGAGCACCCGGACCAGGCGGCCGCTCACGTAAACCTCGACGCGATCCACGCCGAACCAGCTCGCCGTCTCGATCCGCAGGTCGAGCGGCACCGTGTCGCCCTCGACGCGCGCCACGCCGCCGAACGTCGCGCCGCCCACGCTCGCGCGGATGAAGGGCCCGTAGGTCGCGAACGCGCTGCCCGCGCGGAGCGACGCCGTCGCCTCGGCGAGATCGAGCGCCGCCGGCTGGTCGGTCCGCGAGCGGAAATAGGTGCGCGGGAAGCCCGGCTCCAGCGAGGCGCCGTGGCTGTCGCTGCTCCCTACCTGCGTCGGCGAGAAGCCGTGGTCGAGGTAGCGGAACAGGTCGTCGACCTGGCCCGCGTGGAAGGTGCACGGCCGATCCGCGTCCTCCGGCGGGACCGCGCCGCCCTCGCCTCCCAGGCAGAGCGCCTCCCCGTCCGCCGCGGTCCTGTCGAAGTCCCAGACAGCGTCCTGCTCCTCGGGCGTCCTCGTCAGGATCCGCTTGGTCACGCTCCAGGCGAGCGCCGAGCGGGCGCGCTGCTGGCACACCGCGTACCGCTCGCCGGGCTTGCACGCCGGGAGCCCGAGCTCGGCGCACGCCGCGCGGAGCGACGCCTCGTCCGTCGCGGCGTCGATCCGGGACAGGCACCGGTTGAAATCGACGACCTCCTGCACGGTGGGGGTCCGGAGCAGATCGAACCGCTTCGCGTTGAAGACCTCCATCGCGTCGAAATCGCAGCTTCCCGCCTGGAACAGCGGGTTGCTCGCCTCGAGCGTCGGGATCGACCGGCGCAGCGTGAAGGGGTCGACGCCGAGCTGGTCGATGTACCCGATGAATCCGTCGCGCGGGTGAGCGACGATCACGAGCGCGTCCTCGCCCTCCGCCGCCGTGCCGCGCACCCCGTCGATCACGTCCCCGCCCGCGCGGCAGACCCAGTCGAAGACGCCGTGATCCGGCACGTCGAGCTCGTCGTAGCGGAGCGGGAAGCCGATGAAGTGCCCGAGCTCGAGCGTGGAGACCTCGGCGCCGATCGCCGTCTTCAGGTGCTGCTCGAGCTGGAGCTGCCTCACCGCGGCCTCGAGATCCGTGTGCACGTCGTGGTCGGTGGCCACCGCGACGTCGAGCCCCTCGACGACCGCCGAGGTCACCCGCTCCTCGAGCGGCAGGCCGCTGTCGAAGCTCGGGCGCTGGTGCAGGTGCATGTCGATCGACATCCAGCCCGTCGAGTCGACCTCGCGCGGCACGACCGCCTCGATCCGCCGCACCTCTCCGGCGCGCACCTCGAGGTCGGGGACCTCGAACCGGCCGAACTCGGGCCCGCGCGTGGCGAGGACGCGGTAGCGCCCGGGCTCGATCTCGACCGCGCCCTCGCCCGTCGCCGAGCGCTCGATCTGCCGGACGCCGCTGCCGAGGCGGCCGTGGCCGAGGTAGACCCGCCTCGTTCCGTCGCCCTCGAGCGGCTGCCCCGCGGCGTCGAGCGCGACGAACGTCAGCTTGGCGGGCGCGAGCCGGCCGCCCTCGTCGACAACCCGGTACGCGATCCGCGCGGGGCTCGGCAGCTCCGCCGCCACCGAGACCGTGGCCCCGGCGCCGAGCGCCACGCGGATCGGCGCCGACACGGCGGTGCCCTCGGGGTTCTCGGCGACGAGCAGGTAGCCGCCCGGCGGGAGCCGCGCGTGGAAGTCGCCGTCCTCCACCGGATCGAGCCCGAGGTCGGCGTCGATGGAGCTGAGCAGCCCCACGTCCCCCGAGCGCGCGAGGTTCGCCTCGACCAGCGCGTCGACGCTCGCGAAGGCGGCGCCCGGGTCCGGGTCGCGGAAGACGTGGACGCGCGCGTTCGGCACGGGCGCGCCCGTCGACCGCCACCGCACGGCGCCCTCGAGCGCGCCGGTCGGCGTGCCCCGGGCGCCGTACACCACCTCGGCGACGCTCGCGACGTCGCCCTCGCCCACGGCGAAGTAGCGCTCGTAGGTGAACGCTCGCTTCCTGTCGCACGCCTCGTCGTCGGAGTCCGCCGCGAGGCAGCTCCGGCCGGCGCTCAGGAAGGCCGTCGCCGCGCTCGTGAAGACGGGGACGTTGACCGTGGAGGGCGGGCCGCCCTCTCTGGCCTTCGTGAAATAGCCGTAGCTGATGTCGCCGCCCGCCGCGGCGACGAAATCGAAGCTGAGCGGCTGCTGGAACGTGTCCCTGCCGGAGAAGAGGGCGTCGAACACCGCCTTCTCCTCGTCGAAGCCCATGCCGGGGCCGAAGATGTCGTTCTGGTTGCCGAAGAAGACGAAATCCCCCGCGACGATGCCGCCCTTCCGCTCGGGATCTCCGTTCCGCTCGTCGCCAAGGATGCCCCTGAAGATGTCCGAGGGGCCCGTGTAGTTGTCGAGCGAGAGCGGCTCTCCGCAGGCGCACGTGGGGCAGCCGTCGGCGCCTGCCGCGAGGCCGTCCTCGCACTCGAGCGCGCACGAGGCGACGCTCGGGCACCCGAGCACTTTGTCCGGCAGGAGGAGCGTCGTGCGGATCGTGACGAACCGCTCGCCCGGGCGCAGGACGTAGTCGGTGCGGAAGCGCATCGCCGGCTTGAGGCCGTCGAACAGGAGGCCGAGCAGGTCCTCCTGGGTCTTCAGCACGCCGAGCGCGTGGAAGAGGAAGCCGCCGTCGCCCTCGACCCGGACGATCGCCTCCTGCCCGTCGGAGCCGTCGTTGACCACGAAGACCTCGGTGGCGCCCGGGTCGGGCACGAGCAGGTTGGCGACCGGGAACGACTCGGCGAAGCGGTCGCGGCCCGACGCGCTCGCGAAGCGCGGATCGGGGCGGCGCAGGTCGGCGTCGACAAGCGAGCCGCCGTAGACGCCCGGCCCCGGCGAGTGGCGCGGGCCGAGGATCGCGACCCGGATCTCGTCGTTCTCCAGGAGGAAATCGCCGACATCGGCCATCGCCACCGGGCCGCCGACCAGCTCGAACCGGTTCTCGATCGGCTTGGCGCGCAGGAGGTTCGGCTCGTCGCAACCAACCAGGCCCACCAGGCCCACCAGGCCGACCAGGCCGAACAACGCGAGGGCGGAGCGGCGTTTTCGCATGGCGGGCCGCTAGAACGACAAGCGGGTTGAAGCCGCATGCAACCAGCAAGAAGTCGAACCGCCAAGGCGCCATGAGACGCCAAGACTTTTGTGTTTTTCTTGGCGTCTCACGGCGCCTTGGCGGTTCATCTCTCTGGTTTCCAAGCTGTTCGGTGCTCTAGAGGTTGAGCTGCAGCTGGAGCGCAACGGCGTCGTTGTCGAGCGCGACGCCGTGGCGCTCCTGCCGGTGGGTGAAGTCGGCCTGCGCCTTGAGGGTGTTGTCGATGAAGTGGTAACTCGCGCCGGCGGTGAGGGCCCAGCTGTCCGTCTCGTCCGAGAGGTCGAGGTTGGGATCGAGCCACTCGAACCGCGCGTTCACGCCGAGCTTGATGCGCCTCACGAAATACCCCAGCTCACCGACGAGCCCTATCGACGTGACCGGGGCGAGCTGGCCGAGCGGCTGCGTCGGGGTGCTCTCGGGGTTGCTCTGGTTCCAGAGGAGCTCGGCGAGCGCGTGTGCGCCCTCGACGTGGACCAGGAGGTCGGCGCCGATGCCATGGATGTCGCGCGTCCCGCCGTCGCTGAAGAAGTAGCTCGCGCCCGCGCCGACGCGGAGGCGCGAGACGGCGAGGTCCTGCACCGAGCGAGGGAGGGGGCCGAGCGGCTCGATGGCGAGCCGCGCGACATAGGCGATGTGGTCGAAGCGGTTGCCGAAGCTCGCGGCGTTTTCGACATAGCCGGCGAAGAACTGATCCGAGCGCTGGAAGCCGTTGAACATGCCGGCGAAGTAGCTGAACGCCCTGCCCCGGAAGTGCCCCTCGACGTGGAGGCCGACCTGGCGTGAGGGCGCCATGGCGCGCACGGCGAGGGGCCGCTCGATGAGCGCGCCCTCGCCGGCGCCCGCCATCGCGGAGCGGCTGAACGGCACGTCGTGCGCGCCGAAATAGAGGTTCGCGAACGGGAAGTGGGCGTAGCCGATCCACGCCTCGGAGAGCTGTGCCGAGCCGTCGGCGCCCCCGGCGAGCTCGCCCGAGACCGCGAACGGCACATACCCCGCGAGCCTCCCCGCGAAGCCGACGCGGGCGCGCCGCAGGCGGAACCCCTGCCCCTCGGCGACGTCGCCCGCCTGGAGGAAGGCGTCCTCGCCCACGTAGGGGGCGGCCTGGGCCTGCACGAGCACGATGGGCGAGAGCACGAGGCGGCCGATCGTGAGCTGGAATGGCGATCCGCCCGCGCCGCCTGCGACAGGCGCGGCGTCTGACCTGGCAGACGACGGAGCGCCCGCGGCCGCGGCGGGCGGCGCGGCTCCGGCAGACGGCGCGGCCCCGGCGGACGGTGCGGTGCCCGGCGGCGCGGCGCCTGCCGGCGACGTGCTGGCTGCCGGCGACGTGCTGGCGGCGGGTGCGCCGGGTGCGGCGACAGCGGACGGCGCAGCGCCGGCGGGCGGTGCGCCCGGCGTGGCCGCGGTGCCGGGCGCCGCGGCGGCAGGTGGCGTGGCCGGCGTGGCGCCGGGCGGCGCGGCCCCGGCAGGTGGCGTGGCCGGCGCGGCGCCGGGGGGAGCCGCGGTGGGCGGCGGCGCGACAGGGAGGGTCGGCGCGGCGGGCGGGGGAACCGGAAGCGCGTCGGCGGCCGGAGGCTGGACCGGCAGCCGCTGGGCGGGTTGCGCGCTGGCCTGAGGACACCCGAGCGCCACGGCTGCCACGAGGACAGCGGCGATCGCAGCGCCGTCCGGCGCCGAGCTGCGTCCGCGGCGCCATGGCCGGGCACATCGAGGATCCGCACCGCGACGAGTCCATGCGCGAGGTGTCATTGGCGTCCGAGCTGGCCGGCGGGCGTGAGGAATCGCAACGAACTCGGCAACAGCCCCGCTAGGCGCCTCTCGTCTATCCCACGTGTCGACAGGGTGTCAACGCGCCGCCTTGCACCCGCGCGCACCAGGCATGTTGCCCTTTCCGTGCACCCGCGATGGGCGTACACTGATTGCTCCCGAACCCCGCGGCGATCGACGTCGATCGCCGCCCGTTCCCGGAGGCGGGCTCGCCCCGCCGCCGCGCGGAAGGCCGGAGTGACCGGCGCTCCGCGCGGTCGACCTCTCGCTGGATGTCCGTCAGCCGCGTCAAGGCGCGCAAAGGAGGTGGTGAATGAGGGTGTGCAGGAGAGCGCACGGAGCTGCCGTGATGCTGCTTGCGGTGCTGGTTGCGCCTGGCCTGGCGCAGGCGCAGGAGGTGGTGCCGCCGCCCCGGACGCCCGTGGAGCGGCCTGCGACGGTGCTGTCCGACGCACAGTTCAAGGCGCGGTTGGAGGCGCTCGCAGCGGAGCTTCCATCCGCGCAGATGGGACGTAACTGGAAGCGTGTGGTCGACGAGGCGCTGCAGCGGGTGAGCGACCTGCCGCAGGCGAGCGCGCCGGCGATTCCGTCCTCGGACATTCTTGTGGATCCGGGGGCGCAGGTGGGGATCGACGACCCGACTCAGGGGTTTCCGGAGGCGGGCGCGACATTCGAGTTTGGCCCCTATGAGGTCACGCTCGCCCCGGTGGTGCTGCCCGTGTCGCCGGTGGTCTGGAACCTGCCTGGCGAGCAGGGGATCCTTCCCGGCGCGCACGTCCGGCTGCCGTGGGCCGTTCCTTAGCCTCCGGGTTGAAAAAAGAATTCAGACCGGAGGGTCGTTTACGTAGTCGTGGTCGTTTACGTAGTCGTGGTCGTGGTCGTGGTCGTGGTCGTGGTCGTGGTCGTCAACGGTAGGCCGTAAACGACCACGACCACGACCACGTAAACGACCACGTAAACGACCACGTAAACGACCACGTAAACGACCACGTAAACGACCACGTAAACGACCACGTAAACGACCACGTAAACGTTCGCGTTGGTGACCGATGGTGGGGCTTCGGGCGCAGAGCGTGACCGAACGAGCTTGGTTAACGCCTAGGCCCCCTCTCCGAGCGCCGGGCAACTCGGTACGACCTCTTCTCCTTGGCATCCCCGCCCACCGCAGCCTCACCCGTTCCCGGAAGGCCCGATCATCCTCTCCGGTCGAACGATCTCGTCGAACTTCTCCCCGTCGAGGATCCCGAGCGCGACCGCCGCCTCGCGGAGGGTGCTCCCTTCCGCGTGCGCCTTCTTGGCGATCTTCGCTGCGTTGTCGTAGCCCACGTGCGGGTTCAGCGCGGTCACCAGCATCAGGCTCTCGCGCAGGTTCCGCTCGATGCGGTCGCGGTTCGGCTCGATGCCCCGCGCGCAGTGCTCCTCGAACGACGCGCAGCCGTCGGCGAGCAGCCGGATCGACTGCAGCACGTTGTGCACGATGAGCGGCTTGTACACGTTGAGCTCGAAGTTGCCGCTCGCCCCGCCGACGCCGACCGCGACGTCGTTGCCGAGCACCTGAGCGCACAGCATCGTCATCGCCTCGGCCTGGGTGGGGTTCACCTTTCCCGGCATGATCGAGCTGCCCGGCTCGTTCTCCGGGATCGAGATCTCGCCGATCCCGCAGCGCGGCCCGCTCGCGAGCCAGCGGACGTCGTTCGCTATCTTCGTCAGGCTGCAGGCGAGCACCTTCAGCGCGCCGTGCGCCGCGACGAGGGCGTCGTGCGACGCGAGCGCCTGGAACTTGTTCGGCGCCGTGACGAAGGGCGCCCCCGTGAGCTCGGCGATCCTGGCGGCGACCTTCGCCGGAAACTCCGGGTGGGCGTTGAGCCCCGTCCCGACCGCCGTGCCCCCGAGCGCGAGCTCGTGGAGCGGCGGGAGCGCGCGCTCGATCGCGGCGATGCCGGCGTCGAGCTGCGCCACGTAGCCGGAGAACTCCTGCCCGAGCGTGAGCGGCGTCGCGTCCTGCAGGTGCGTGCGGCCGATCTTGACGATGTCCGCGAACGCCGCGCTCTTCTGCGCCAGGGTGTCCCGCAGCCGGCGGACCTCCGGGAGCAGGCGGCGCTCGATCTGGAGCGCGGCGACGACGTGCATGGCCGTCGGGAACACGTCGTTCGAGCTCTGCGACCGGTTCACGTCGTCGTTCGGGTGGACCGGCGATTTCGAGCCCATCACGCCGCCGCTCATCTCGATCGCGCGGTTCCCGATGACCTCGTTCACGTTCATGTTGGTCTGGGTGCCGCTGCCCGTCTGCCAGACGACGAGCGGGAAGTGGTCGTCGAGCTTGCCCTCGATGACCTCGTCGGCCGCCGCGACGATGAGCGCGCACCTGTCCGCCGGCAGGAGCCCCAGATCGCGGTTGACGAGCGCCGCCGCCTTTTTCACGGTGGCGAGCGCGGCGATCATCTCCCGCGGGAAGCGCTCGCCCCCGATCCGGAAGTTCTCGAGGGAACGCTGCGTCTGCGCCCCCCAGTAGCGGTCGTCCTGCACCGCGATCGGCCCGAAGCTGTCCTTCTCGATGCGCGTCCCCATGGCCGCCTCTTAGCGGCGGCGGACGCGCCCCTCAAGCGGCGCGAAGCCCTGTCGCCGGCTCGTGCGTAAGCGCGTAGGCGCATTCGCGCCGCGGGGGTAAAAAGCGGGCGTGCTCTTGTTTTCCCGCCTGTTTTTTGCGAAGTTCCGGGCCGCGCACGCGCGAGAAACACGGAGATCAGCATGGCCGGCATGGACACAGTACCGCGGGAGCTGCTGCAGGCTGCCTACAGGCGCAACCCGATTCACCTGCTCAAGATCCCGCTTCATTTCGGCATCTGGGCCGCGGTCACGTGGGTGCTCTACGCGACGCAGCACCACCCGCTCGCCATCCCGATCGGGGTCGCCTGCTCGTGGTTGATCGCCAACCTCGTCCGCGGCCTCGGCGCCGTGGCGCACGACGCCGTCCACGGCAGCTGCTCGCGCTCGAAGCTCGCCTCGTACGTCATCGCCCTGCTCTGCTGGGCGCCGACCGGCATGAGCGTGACGCTGTACACGAACTACCACCTTCATCATCACAAGATCGCGAACACGTACCCTGACGTCGACAACTTCGTCGTCACGGACTACACGCGGAACCCCGTCCTCGCGAGGCTCCTGCTCCTCGCCGTCTACACGTTCGCCTATCCGCTCTACTTCCTCGGCTGCATGGCGCGGTACGTGAAGCGGCTGTCGCCGCTCCAGCGCGTCAGGATGAACCTGGAGCTGCTCGGCTTCTACGGCCTCATGGCCTTCTTCTTCTGGGTCATGCCGCGCCAGGTGTTCTTCTTCTTCTACATCCTGCCGTTCGTCTTCGGCGCCATCCTCGCCAGCGTGACCTCGATGATCGAGCACTACGAGATGCTCCCGGGGGAGGACGCCTACAGCTCTCGCACCTACGGGACGAGCGCGCGCGTCACGAACTTCCTCTGGAACAACGTCACGTACCACAACGAGCACCACAAGTTCCCGGGCATCCCGTTCTACAACCTGCGCAGCTTCCACGAGGCGGCGTATCCCCACTACGATGAGCGGGTGAAGTCGGCGTGCCACCCGACGATCGTCGGCGTCGCCCTCTCGCTGTACGGCCGTATCCTGAAGCTCGATATCGCGAAGCTCGACGAGCGGTACCGCGATCTCAACAAGGACGACGAGCGGCGGAAGATGATGGCGCTGAACGGCATCCAGCCCGGCGCGACCGCCTGAGCGTCCCGCGCCGCGCGGCCGAAACCCGCGCGGCGCCGTCGATCATCCGCAAGACCCAACGATGGACGGTCCCTGAGGGCGCAGCGAGGCCGCGTGCGCCCGACAGGCCGGCCTCAGTCCGCGGCGAAGCAGTAGAATCGGCCCGCGCCGCCCACCGCCACGAGCTGCTGCTGGCTGCACCCGGAGGGGGCGTGCACGGAGTTCCACGAGTTGTACGGGGCTGCGCCGTTCATGTTCGGACCGAGCCCGTCGGAGTGCCCCACCTGCGGCCCAGGCGTGGCGGTGGACGACGTCCAGTCGTTGCACGTGTCGGCGAGGGCCGTGCCGTCCGCTGCGGAGCCGGTGAGCATGTCGTGCTCGTTCGGCGTGGGAGAGCCCTGCCACTGGCCGTTGATGCGGTTGCCCTTGTGATCGACGAAGAGCTCCGGGTTGCCCCCGGGCAACGCATGCAGCGCCTCGACACTGGCGGCCACCGTGACGCCCTTGGCGTTGATCCAGGGCCCCGTGCCGATGCGATCGCGGGCATCCTCCGTGCTCGTGCTCAGGTACGCGCGCCACGTCCGACCGCCGGCGCCCACCTCGGCCGCCAGCGCCTGGCAGGTCGCGTCCGCGCCGGCGATCCCTCCGAGATCGCCGCCGCTGTCGCTCGGGGTGGAAACGAAGAAGCCCAGGGATGAGGTGCCCGGGTCCCCGCCGGCCCCGGTAGCGGGCCCGCCAGCGGTCCCTGCGCCGCCCTCGCCGGCGCCACCCGAGCCGCTCGTCGCGCCCGCCCCACCAGCACCGCCTTCTCCGACGCTCGAGCTCCCCGACCCGCCGCTGCCCCCGGTACCGCCGCTCGAGGCGCTGCTGGTCGAAGCGCTGCTGCTGCTGGCCTGGTCATTACTCGTACCGCCAGAATCGGATTCATCCGAGCAGGCCGTAGAGGTGACGAGGAATGCTGCGGAAAGGACGAGGTAGATCTTGTGCACGGCAGAGCTCCTGAATGGGCGAATGGCGCGCACGATACCGACAGCTCGCCCCTTGCCGCAACCTCGAGCGCGAAAATGCGCAAAACGCGCGGGGATGCGCGAACACGCCAGCGGCATTGAGACAGGCCGAACGAGGAGGCAGCGCGATGGGCCTCGCGGCTGCCCGATCGGGTCAACGTGCTCTCCTGTGCGCCCGTGGAGAGGACGATGCGCATTTCCAGTGCTGTTGCCGCCCTGTTACGCTCGCTCCCATGGCGCGCACAGCCCCCGTCCCGAATATCCCCGCGATCCCCGGCATGAACCCCGGCGTCTTCATCATGGGCGGCGGCGGCAGCGGCGGAGGCGGCAATGGCAAGGGTGGCAAGGGGAGCGGCAAGGACCAGGGCGCCGACGGCTCCAACGGGGGTAACGGCGCCAACGGAGGGGGGAAGTCGGCCTGCGGCGGCGCGGGCGGCGACGGCTCCGGCTGCCCGAACCACCACGGGTCGAAGAAGAGCGGGAAGGTGTCGAAGGGCGACCCCGTCGACGTCGCCACCGGCCGCGTGTTCACCGATCCCGTGGTCGACCTCGATCTGCTCGGCCCCCTCGGCTTGCGGTTCGTGCGCCGCTACAGCACGAGCAGCACGAGCTGTCGAGCGTGCGCTTCGTGTGGGACGGCGGCGTGCTCGTCCACGAGATCAAGCGCGTTGCGCAGGTGTCGGGCGATCCCGTCGTGGAGGAGCGCACGTACTGCTTCGAGGAGGCCCGGTACGCCCCCTGGGCCCACCGCGACACGCGCGTGGCGGGCGGGCGGCGCGAGGAGAGCCCGTGGTTCCATTACCTCAACGACGACGTGGGCGCGCCGGAGCGCCTGGTCGGCCCCGCGGGCGAGGTGGTGTGCGAGCTCGACCGGTCCGCGTTCGGCGCGAAGGTGAAGGAGGGCGGGCGGACCACGACGCCGCTCCGCTTCCCGGGCCAGTACGAGGACGAAGAGACGGGGCTCGTCTACAACCGCTACCGTTACTTCGATCCCGCGATGGGGCGATACCTGAGCGCGGACCCGGCGGGGCTCGACGGCGGGTTCAACGGCTTCGACTACGCCGGCAACGCGCCGACGCGGTTCGTCGATCCGAGCGGGCTGATGCCGTTCTCGACCGTCCGGAACGCGGCCGGGAACAACCCGGAGGGCAAGGATTTCACCGATCCGAAGAACCGTCGCGGGGTCCCGGGCGATATCGAGGGCAAGAGCCAGGGAGCGCGCGGCGGGCCGAGCGCAGAGGCTCAGCGCGAGAGGTACAGGGATTCTGCGATCACCGAGGCCGTCAAGAACGCGCAGAGAGCGCGCAATCCGAATCAGACCGCGACGGGGGACACAACGTGTGCAGAGGTGGACGCGCTGCACAAGATGGCGAGCCAGATCCGCGCCGAAGGAAACGCCCAGCGAATCGCGAAGGGGAAACCTGAAATGACGAATGAGGAGGTGCGCGCCGAGCTTCAGAAGCGCTTCAGGAACGGCGCGACGATCGAGACCACGAACGAGGATGGCGAGGGCATGGCGCCTTGCCCCATGTGCGCGCAGATCTTCCGAGAGCTCGGCCTCCATCCGGCCAACATCGGAGAGGACGCGAAGGGCGGCGTGATCGGCCCGAATCAAAAGAAAGAGACCAAGGTCAACAAGATGGGTCGGTGGGACGGTACTTTCACGCAGAGCAGCCAGGATACAAACTCTCGACGAGAAAACATCCGGACGGTGCGCTCCACGACCCCCCCGTTCACCACCTAACGCGTGCGATGACAACCCCCCCGCCCCGGATCCCCGCCCCCGCGCCCGTCGAGCGCGCCTTCCGCTGCGCCTGGCGCGAAGCGTCGCGCACCAAGCTCGACACCGAGGAGCACACCGCGCTAGCCGCGCTCGGCCGGTGGCTCGACGAGCCGGACCTACCCTATGCGATCTTGCACGGCCCGCGCCCGAGCCGACGCGCGGTCGTGGCCGCCCACCTCGTCCGTGCGCAGCAGCAAGGCACCGCCTACGCTGCGCAGTTCGTGCCGATCGGGCCTGATCTCAGGCTCGAGCGCGACCTGGTCGCGCTGCTCACCTCGCGGCTGCGCGCCGATTATGTGGGCGGCCCACCTCGGCTATTGCGCGCGCGGATCGCGGAAGAGCATCTGCGCGTGGGGCCGACAGAGGGCGAGCCGTCGCTGCTGCTCGCGATCACCGACGTCGAGGAGGCGGAACCGCTCGTCTCCTGGCCAGCGCTGTTCTCCGCCGTGGGTCCCCGCGTCAAGGTGCTCGCCACCGTCGAGGGCGACGACGCCACAGCCCGCGCGTGGATCTCGCGCCTCGGCTTCGATCCGGCGCGCACGCGGATCCATCCGCTGCCGGTGCGGCCCTGGCCTGTGCCGGGCGATCCCGCGGAGTTCCTCGAGACCGCAGGCGCCGCATCAGCCAAGCTCCTCGGCCTGCTCTCGGTCGCCTACGGCCGACTTCGCGACGACGAGATCACGACCGCCCTCGGGGCCCACATCGAGGGTGCCCTCCCCGGGATCGAGCCGCTTGTCACGGTCATCAAGGGCACGTACGCGTTCCGCTCGAACGCGGCCCGCCGCGACGTAGAGGCGCAC
The DNA here is from genome assembly GCF_051525235.1 of Sorangium sp. So ce124. Classification (NCBI taxonomy): domain Bacteria; kingdom Pseudomonadati; phylum Myxococcota; order Polyangiales; family Polyangiaceae; genus Sorangium; species Sorangium sp. So ce124. Next base: position 13,637,742 of record NZ_CP150312.1, on the reverse strand, counting down.
CTCGACCACGACACGCGAGACGCGTCACGCCGCCGTCTACTATCGCTCCCGCCGGCCGGCTATCCGTGCGCCTACGCGCGCGCCCACCTGGAACAGGCCACCGCGCCGCTCCAGGCATTCGCCGCGCTGGTCACCGAGGAGCACCTCGCCCGCTGGATGGCCCGGCCCGAGGCCTACCTGGGCTTCGTCGCCGACCTCGAGCGCGTGCGCCGCCACGCCATCGAGCCACTTCCAATGAGTTACGAGGCAACGGCCCTCGCGGTGCGCGCGGCCCTTGTCGAGGCGAGCGTGAACCAGTGCGCCCGCCGCAAAGACCACGGTGCCCCGGTGGGCGTCGAGCCGTTCGCTCGGAAGGCGCCGATCGCGGACGAGCGAGATCAGGCCAGGACGCTCACCGCGCTCGGCGCGGCGATGACGGCCGGTCCGGCGCGCGCCGAAGTGCTCGCATGGGCCACGGACGCCGCACGGCACACCACGGACGTCGAGTTCCGTGGGGATGGCCTCCTGAGCCTCGCCGACGTCGTCGGGGCCGAGGCGGGATACGCGTTCGCGCGGGAAGCGCTCGCCGCGTATCGGACCACGGTGAACGCGGAGGAGCGAGCGCGCCAGATGCTCTTCGTGGCGAAGTGGTTGCCTCCAGAGGAAGGGATCGCCGTCGTGCGCGAGGCGCTCGCCGTCCTCCGTGACAGCGGCGGAGATCCTGGCGATCTCGACCTGTTCGCCGACCGCTACCCGCGTGCGGTCGCCGAGGCGCTCTGGCCCGACGCGGAGGCGCTGCCTGGGCCCGCGCGGGCGCGAGCGCTCGCCGCGCTCGCGCGCGGCCTCGGCGATCCCGAGCGCGTACGCGCCGCCTTCGCCGCGGTGGAGCAGCACGTCAACCCGTACGACCTGCTGATGCAACGGACTCTCGCGGAGCTCGTGCCGTTCCTCGACGCCCCGGAGGCCCGCCGCGCCGCAGCGCTCGCACCCCAATTCGGCGAGCGCGCCGCCGAGCTCCTCGAGAGCCTGATCCCGCGCCTCCGGGCGCTGGGCGATCCCGCCGAGGACCTGCTCGAGACGCTGCCGGAAGCGGCGCGCGTGCGGGCGCTGGCCCGCAGCCTCCCGTTCGCCGCGGAGCCGGCGCGGCTGCTGGCGCGGATCGACGAGGCCATCCAGCAGGCCGAGCCGCGCGAGCGCGGCTGGATGCTCTTCGACGTCTGCCCCTGGTTCGCGGCGACGGGCCACAGCGACGCGCTCCTCGCCGAGGTCGCGCTGCTCAGCGACGGTGGCCGCCTGACCGCCCTCGGCATCCTGGCGCGCCACGATTCCGCGCACGCCCCCGAGTTCACGCGTCAGGCCCTCCCACTAGCCCTGCGCTTCGGCGCCGACGAGCCGAGCCGCCTGCTCGACCTGGTCCCGCTGGCCCGCCATTTCCCGCCCGAGGGCGCCGCCGCGGCGCTCGGCATCCTGCTCGACGCGGTCGCCGACGAATACCGCGGTGCCGCGCTCGCAGGCGACGGCGTGACCCTCGTGAAGCTCGCGCCGCTCATCGCCGCCCTCGCGGGCGACGACGGCCTGGCCGGCGCGGCGCGCGAGGTGGTGCAGGTCGCGGCGTGGTTCCCCTGAGCGCCGCGGTGGTCGTGGCCTGCCGTCATGGACTGCCGAGCACCCGCGTGCCCTGGTGGCGCGGCGTCGGCGCCCTCGGCGGCAGCTAACGCCGAGGCTCGGCACGGACCAGCTATCGCTTCGTCTTCGCCATCGCCTTCACGACCGCGTCGACCGCCGTCACCAGCGAGCGCCTGAAGGCGTGGAGCCGCTGCTCCGCCGCCGATCCCTTCGCGGCCGGCTGGTTTGGCGCGAAGCTGAACCAGGACATCGACAGCCCGAGGAGGATGACGAACAGGTCCTCGGCGCACGGCTTCGGTGTCGCCCCGAGGTCGTAAGCCGCGGCGAGCTCCTGCACCTTGGCGGTCGCGACGTCGTGCTGCACCTCGTCGGGGAGCTCGAGCTGTCTCCACATCATCATCCGCACGCTCTTCGGATTCTCGACGAGGTGGTCGAAGACCCCGGCGACGAAGGCCGGCAGATCCGACGGGTCGAAGGGCACGGCGTCGAACGCGATCTGACACCGCTCCTCGAGCACGCTGCGGAACAGGCCCTCCTTGGAGCCGAAATAGGCGTAGATGGCCTGCTTGTTCGCCGAGGCCCGCTCCGCGATGCGGTCCACGCGCGCGCCAGCCAGCCCTCGCTCGGCGAACTCGTCGAGCGCAGCGTCGAGGAGCCTCTTCTTGGTCGCCGCCGAGTCGTAGGGCATGGGTGGATCCTTCATGGAGCACACGCCGTGGCGCGCGGCAAGGAGAGCGCACCGCCGACGTGCGAGCCGCAACCTTCGGGCCTACCTCGCACGGCTCGCCCGCAGCCGTTCGCCACGCGGAGCGGCGACGCCGCGCCGCCCAGTTGACACGGCCCAGACCGCTCCCTAGGTTTTAAACCATCCAGTTGGTTTAACGATGAGGCACGCGCCGGCGATGGCGCCGCGCGGTGTCGAGATCGCAGGCGCCGGCGTTGCCGGAGCGCCAGGGGCGCTGCCGGCCACGACGCGGCGACGAGGACGACGCGCAGAGAACCGGAGAAGGGACGGAGCGATGGCGGATCCGCAACAGAACAAGAACGACTACGTCAGCGCGCTCTTCAAGCCATTCGAGCTGAAGAGGCTGAAGCTCAAGAATCGGTTCGTCATGGCGCCCATGACGCGCCAGCGATCGCCGGGCAACGCGCCGGGCGAACCGAACGTCGAGTACTACACCCGGCGCGCCGCCGGAGGCGTCGGGCTGATCCTGTCGGAAGGAACGGTCGTGGAGCGGCCGGGCAAACTCCATCTCCGCGACGTCCCCCACTTCTACGGCGAGCGGGCGCTGGACGGCTGGAAAAAGGTCATCGACAGCGTGCACAGGGCAGGAGGGAAGATGGCGCCCCAGCTATGGCACGTCGGGCTCGCGAAGCAGGATCCGAACGGCCACGAGGAGCCCGCGGCGGCCCTGGAAGGCCCGGCGAACATGTCGCGCGACGACGTGCACGCCGCCGTGCGGGCCTTCGGCAAGGCCGCGGCCGACGCGAAGCGCCTCGGCTTCGATGCCATCGAGATCCATGGCGCCCACGGGTACCTCATCGATCAGTTCTTCTACGAGGTGACGAACCAGCGCACCGACGAGTATGGCGGAAAGACCATCGGCGAGAGGAATCGCTTCGCCGTGGAGGTCCTCGAGGCCGTTCGACAGGCCGTCGGGCCGGAGATGGTGGTGATCCTCCGCCTCTCGCAGTGGAAGATGGGCGCGTACGATAACAAGATCGCGAAGACGCCGAAGGAAATGGAGCAGTGGCTATTACCGCTCGTAGAGGCGGGCGCCGATGTGCTCCACCTCTCCCAGCGGCGCTACTGGGAGCCCGAGTTCGCCGGCTCCGATCTGAACGCCGCGGGATGGGCGAAGAAGATCACCGGCAAGCCCACCATCACCGTGGGGTCGGTCGGCCTGTCCGGCGATCTCTTCGGGAACTTCGCAGGCGAGGCCTCCGCGCCCCAGGGGCTCGGTGAGCTCGTGCGCCGCTTCGAGCGCGGCGATTTCGATCTCGTCGCCGTCGGGCGCCCCCTGCTCAGCGACCCGGCCTGGGTGGAGAAGATCAAAACCGGCCGGACCTCGGAGCTGACGGAGTTCACCAAGGAGAGCCTTGGCCGGTACTTTTGAGTCGGACCGTCAATCTATGGAGCTTCCCACAGGAGCTACGGTGTAACGCATGAAGATTGCCATTGTCGGCGCCGGTAGGATTGGAAGCACCTTTGCCTTTCAGCTCGCGCGAGCGGGGCACGAGGTGACGGTGATCGCCCGTGGAGAGCGGCTGGAGCAGCTGCGGCGGGACGAGGCGATCGTGAGCGCCGCGGGGGAGCGCGCGGCGGTGCGCGTGAGCGCTGCGCTCGATACGGCCGCAGCGTGGGATCTCGTGCTCGTGACGGTGCTCGCGCACCAGGTGGACGCGGTGCTCCCTGCGCTGGCCGAGAGCGCGGCGAAGTCCGTGATGTTCATGTTCAACACCTTCGAGCCGCTGGGCCGCCTCCGAGACGCGGTGGGCCCGGCGCGCTTCGCATTCGGCTTCCCCGCGATCCTGGCGACCCTCGATGACGGCAAGCTGACGTCGAAGGTGGTCACCCGAGGCATGGTCACCACGGTGACGGACGCGGCGTGGGCGAAGGTCTTCACGGACGCCGGCATTCCCGCCGTCGTGCACTCCGATATGGAGAGCTGGCTGCGCACGCACGCGGCGCTCGTCGCGCCGGCGATGGTGGCTATCGTCAGGGCGCATGCGCGAAAGGCAGGCGTGTCGTGGGCAGAGGCGATGAAGCTCGCGCGCGCCATGGAGGAAGGGCTCCGCGTGGTGCGTCACCTCGGAAACACCATCACGCCGGAGCCGATGGTGGCGCTGAGCCGCTTGCCAACGCCGGCGACGGCCGCGCTCCTGTGGGGGCTCAGCAGGGTCGACGCCGTCCGCAAGACGGGCGCCGTCGGGCCTGGCGAGCCGCGCGCGCTGATCGACGCGATGGCCGCCGCGGCGCCGGGTCAAACGCCGACGCTGCTCGCGATCAGACCCTGAAGAGGCCAGCGAGCCCATCCACGAGGGGACGATCTGTAAGACGTGCGTGACGCCGGTCACCGGTCCCTCTTCGCCTCGGCGCTCACGAACGCTGCCCTGCTGCTGCTCGGGCCCTCGCGCCGCCGCCTCCCTCGACCGCGCCATTGCCCCCGCCGACAGGTCGAACGAGAGCGACACCCCGGGCGCTAGCCAGCTCTCCCGGCCGCACTCCGCACTGGTCCGCACCGGCCCCCACCCGCTCCACGACACGGCCTCATACCCCGTCGGGTCCACGTACCGCAGCGGGCTGCTCCTCACGTAGCTGTACCGGTTGTAGCTTTGCCCGCGGCGGGAGGATGGGGACAGGGGCGGTCTTCGATGGGGGAGGGCTCGACCCGTTTCTTGCTCAAGGTAGCCGATAACGGCCGCGTTGTTACAGGCGAGCGGGCGCGGTGGATGACGGCACTACGTCGTCAGATCAGATCGTGGCGACTTCCGCGCGCTCGCTCGGACTCCGCGCTGCGCCAGGTCGACGTGGGCTTCCCGCCATGCCACGGCCCCTGTAGAACCACGGCATTCGCGGTCGGCTGAACTTGCATCCATCGACGACAATCCGACGACAGGTGGTTCGGGTACTGAACCAGCAACGCTCCGAGGGCGCCGTGCGAAGCCGCAACAGTCCGCGAAGGTGAACGACGAACCCGCTCCCAGACGCAAGCGGGGTGGCTACCGGCCGTGAGCCGAGCTTCTGCGCCGCACGTTTGCGATCGATGTCCGCGAGTGCCTGGCCTGCAAAGGCGGGATGAAGCTCGTCGCCATGCTCACCGAACCTTGGAACATCGCCCGCTTCCTCTCCTCCGCGCTCGGCGAGCCCACCGATGTTCCAGCGCGCTCACCCAATCGAGGGCCGCCGTACTGGAAGAGCTCCGTCCTGCGCCGCAAGGCGCTCGGGGACGCCGCTTGGCCGCAAGAACATCCCCGGCCAGACCAACGCCCGGACTGCGACGTGCGCCTGCGGCATGCCGATGCGCTCCTTTGCACGCCCTGCGCCGCGCTCGACCAGCTCTTTCGACCCATCAACCGGGCGCCGCGACGCTCGCGGCCCCGCCTCATCGGTTCGCCGCGCCACACTTCTTCGCGCAGCGATCCGGCTCTTTTTGCCTACGCGAATCGCAGCATCCCCTTTCCGTTTGCGCCCTCTGTTGCGTGCCGCCGGGTGCACATTCACCGCAGCACGAACCTGCCGGGCACCCCCTTCACCCGCTCGCGTGACGTACGATCTCGGCTGGCATTGCGCCTTTCCATCGCATCGCCCCCGCTGTCACCCCGCCTCAGGAGCAAGTGCCACGTCCACCGCCGCGGCGGCCTCCGCGCCACCGGCGTCCCGTCCGCTCCCGCGGCCCACCGTGAAGCGGTCAGTAGCCGTGACCTGCGCGACCCCTCCGCCGTCCGCTGCGGTTGGGCGTGTACTTCGGTGGATCGGATGGCGCGGACGGCGAAAAGATAGGCAAAGCGAACACCTCTTTAATTGCCGAGAAGATTTGTCCTATCCGGCCTCGGTCGACAGAGCACCTATGTGATTCTACTCGCGCAATGAAATTTCGACGATTCAACAGATCAATGGGCCAGCTCGACTTGCCACAATCCCCTTACCAGGCTTCGTCCCGGCGCTCCAGAGCGCAGCAACCACCGTGCGATAAAGGGTACAAACATAGGCAAATGAGAGAGAGAGAGAGAGAGAGAGAGAGAGAGAGAGAGAGAGAGAGAGAGAGAGAGAGAGAGAGAGAGAGAGCGAGCGCGCGCGGCCCGAGAACGCGGGAACGGTTCCTCATTATTTGGATATTGTGCAATTTAGGTATGCATGGTAACGATTCCGGCGCGGTCGCTCTCGAACCGCATCGACTGAGCAAGCCGGAGATTCTCATCATGCGATATGCGCAGATTCGGATGATCACGACTGTAGGATTTCTCGCACTTCCTGTCAGCAGTTGCGCGATCGACGCGACGTCGGAGGTAGAAGAGACCGAGCCCGTTCAAGCGACCGAGCAGGCGCTCACGGACTTGCCCGACCTCATCGTGGAGAGCTTCACGTTGGAGGATGTGACCGGAGGCGTATTGTTTACATGGGTCATCAAAAACCAGGGAACCGCGGCTTCCAGTAGCACGGCTAGTGCGTTTCGGACCTATCGACAATACGTGACCCCGTACCAACCGTCCGGTTGTAGCGGTTATTTTTCAACCCACGGGGGGAACCTCGTCCCGCTTGCCGCGGGCGCATCGCACACATATACAGGTACGACTTATGGATGGACGGTCAGTGCTTTGGAGTCTTGCACTGGAACCTGGTACACCAAAGTAGATCCGGGCAACGCGGTGGCTGAGTCGGACGAGACCAACAACGAGAAGTACGGGAGAGACTGAGCGATACCCCTGGGCAACGGGCGAGCGTCCGGTAGTTCGACCGTCGCGCGGTGAGCGCCACGACGCAGATCGTGCTGGCGCGGCCTGGCTAGTCTTAACCACCCCGTCCCAGCGCGGCGCTCGTCGTGCCGGCAATGGTGGCTGTCATCTCGGCGCACGCGCGGAAAGCAGGCGTGTCGTGGTCAGAGGCGATGACCCTCGCGCGCGCCATGGAGGAAGGGCTCCGCTTGGTGCGTCACCTCGGAAACACCATCACGCCGGAGCCGATGGTGACGCTGAGCCGCTTGCCAACGCCAGCGACGGCCGCGCTCCTGTGGGGGCTCAGCAGGGTCGATGCCGTCCGCAAGACGGGCGCCGTCGGGCCTGGCGAGCCGCGCGCGCTGATCGACGCGATGGCCGCCGCGGCACCGGGTCAAACGCCGACGCTGCTCGCCATCAGGCCCTGAAGAGACCAGAGAGAGCAATTCAACGACCCCGGTACGACCGGTGCCAGCGGCGGAAAGACCGGGATGATGCGGCTCAGGGCGCCGGGCGCCCCCTCGGCGGGTCGAGCGCGTCGATCTTGCACGTCATCCCGAGCGTGCCCGGCCACCTCATCGAGCGAGATTGGCAGCCGTTCAATCCGCGCCGGCGGAGCGCGGTCGATCCAATGGCCTGCCGCGCATATCACCGGCACCTGGCGACGCCGAACCGCCATTTGTAACGAATGGCTTGACTCCCGCGGCACGGTGGCCGAAGGGGAGGCGCATGAGCAGTTTACATTTCGTGGGCGGCGAGAAGGGCGGCGTGGGCAAGAGCGTGGTCGCTCGGCTGCTGGCGCAGCTCTTCATTGACCGAGCGCTTCCCTTCACGGCGCTCGACGCGGATCTGTCGCATCGCGCGCTCGCCCGTTATTACGCGGACTACACGCGGAGCGTGGATCTCGATCGGCTCGATAGCGCCGATCAGATCCTGGACAGCGCGCTCGGAGCCGATCGCCTGGTCCTCGTCGACCTGCCTGCGCAGAGCCATCGGGCGCTCCAGCGCTGGATCGAGTCGACGGACGTCCTCAACTACGCGCGCGAAATGGGTGTCCAGCTGGTTTCCTGGCACGTCACCGACGGTGGTTTCGATTCGGTATCCTATATCGAGCGGGTCCTCGCGGCGCCGGGCGACGCGCTCCAGCATGTCGTGGTGAAGAACCAAGGGCGCTCGAAGGACTTCAGCCAATTCGACGCGTCCCCCGCGTACCAGCGCCTGCTCGAAGGCGGCGGGCACATCGTGACATTGCCCGAGCTCGACTCGTCGGTGATGTACAAGATCGACCGCTTCGGTTCGAGCTTCTGGGCCGCCATCAACACGAGCGAGGGGCAGCAAGCGCTGTCCGCCTTGGAGCGTCGTCGCGCCAAGCTCTGGTTGGAGCGCGCGCACGCCGCGCTGGAGGCAGCGTGCAGCTGGCGGCCAGCGACGGAGCGCGTATCTGCCTCGGGCGCGCCGCAGCGTCCCGAGTCGGCGGAACAGCAGCTCGAACCGGCCGCGAGCAACGAATTGGTCGCGACCTGACCGCGGCGCCAGGGGCGCTTGCGATGAATAGGCCAGCGCGAGCTCGGGTTGGATTCCCGCCGTGAGGCGGCTTTCGCCGCGTCACAAGACAGGGGGGAGGTCACGCGTCACGAATCGATCAGCGCGAGACCAGGCGCCCGCTACTGCCCGCCGGGCACGCAGATCGCCGTCGCCGAGCCCGCGCCCATGCACGAGAAGCCCGCCGCGCAGTCGGTGTTCGCCGCGCAGGGGAACGCGCACTTGCCCACGGCCGTGTTGCACTTGTGCGTGCCGCAGACCATGTCGTTCGTACACGGGAGAGCCAGCGGGCCCGGCTGCCCCGTCGTCGCCGGAGCGGTCGTGCCCGGCTGCTGGTACTGACCAGGCTGCTGGTACTGACCGGGTTGCTGATACTGCCCCGGCTGCTGGTACTGACCGGGTTGCTGATACTGCCCCGGCTGCTGGTACTGCCCAGGCTGCTGGTACTGCCCAGGCTGCTGGTTGTAGGCGTTGTACTGCTGGTTCGACGGATCCTCGGCGTCTCGGCCCCGGCTGCACGCGGAGGTCAGGAGCCCGAGGCCTCCGAGGGCAAGGACGACCGACGCGGCCGAGCGCGCGCTGGTGAACCACATGGATCGCTTCATCAAGGTCTCCTCGAGATGCGGGCTCTCCCCGCGTGAGCGACCGGCCGGTGCCGGCCCGCCGCTGAGATCTGAGCCCCGGCCCCCGGAGGAGGAACCGCAGGCCCTTCGCCGGCGAGCGCCGCGTCGCGGGGCCCGCTGGACACGAGCGTACCCCCGGTCGGCGGCCGCGCGCCCCTCAAAAAGGACGCGCCACGGCGCGCTCACCGCGGAGCCGCATCCTTGCAGCAACGAAACCCTTGCTCGTAGCCGTAGTCCTCTTCCTTGTGGAACCCCACCGTCGGGCGGCAGCGGCCGCGCATGGGGCCCCACCAGCCGCCCTTCAGCCCGCTCCTCTCCGGCGACTTGTGGCCGGGCCGGACGACCCACTCGTTGATGTTGCCGTTGAGATCGTAGGCGCCGAACGCCGACACACACGCCGGCATCGAGCCCGCAGGCTTGCGCTGATCGAGCCGCTCGAACTCCGCCTTGCACTTGGGGTGCCGCATGCACCGCTCGTAGTGGTAGAGCGTGACCTCGCGCTGGCGAAAGGGCCGGTCGATGTTGCACTTGGTCGCGTCGCGGGCGTAGCCGTACGTGTACGGGAGCATCTCCTCGCCCTCGCAGGCGAAGTTGAACTCGTCCTCCGTGCAGAGGCGCTTGCCGACGCCCTCGCACGCCTTGACGGCCTGGCGCCACGAGACGAGCACCGCCGGGAGCTCGCCCTTCCTGTTGGGCCACTCGTAGCGGTCGACGCAGAACCGCATCGGCGCGCGCTTCTTCGAGAGGCACTCGGTCGGCCGCCTGTACTCGAGGCACCGCTCGCTGACGCTGGTCGGGCCCTCGGCCTCGTTGTAGGCCGTCGCCCGTCGCGCCTGATCCTTCTCGTACTCCTTGTGGTGCTTCAGGCAGATCTGATCGACCACGGGGCAGTAGTCGCCTTCGACGAGGACCATGTCGCCCGGGCACCCCTCGGAGCTGCCGGGCAGCCCCGCGTCCGGAGCGCCGCCGTCGAGGGCTTCCGCTGCGGCGTCCAGCGCGCCGCCGTCGGGCGCTGCCGCCGCGGCGTCCGGCGAGCTGCCGTCGGGGGCTGCCGCCGAGGCATCGAGCGCCGCCGCGGCGTACGACATCGCTGCCCCGGCGTCCGGCAGCTCCGCCGGGGTGTACGCCAGCGCCGCCGCGGCATCCGGCAGCTCTGCCGGGGTGTACGCCAGCGCCGCCGCGGCGTCCGACAGCTCTGCCGCAGCGGCGTCGGGCGGCGCGGGCTCGGCATCCGCAGCTGCGCCGGCGCGCTCGGGCCCCCCGGGTGTCGCCGCGTCGGCCGCCGCAGGCGGCGGGCTGTCGCAGGCGAGGAGCGCCGCAGTGAGTCCGCAGAGGAACGCGAGGCGGACCGCGCAGGGCCCGCTCGGGGCCCTGCGCCGTCGAGGTGGCGCGGCCGGCGGCGCGGCGCGGCGAGGGCGCCGGCTCATCGGCCGGGGGCGGGGATGACCTTGAGCGGCACCCGGGTCCCGCCGCGATCCACCTCGATCTCGACCTCGCGGCCCGGCTCGAGATCGCCGAGCGCGAACATGAAGTCGTGGATGTTGGTGACGGCGTGGGCGCCGATGCGCACGATCACGTCCCCCGCTTGCATGCCGGCGCGGGAGGCCGGCGCGTCGGGCCGCACGCCCGTGAGCTTCACGCCGGGCCCCTGGTACGCGTAGTCCGGCATCGTGCCGAGCGACGCGCGGAAGCCGCCGCGCATGCTGCGGTGCGGGTCGGCGGGCGGATCGGTGAAGGCGAGGCGCGCGTCGCGCCGCGACAGGGCGAGCGCCATCCGCGCCGCGAGCACCGAGCACCGCGAGACGCCCGCGGCGTTGATCTTGTCCGCCGTGTCGCTCGGCCGGTGGTAGTCCTCGTGGACGCCCGTGAACAGGAAGGCGATCGGGACGCGCGACGCCGTGAACGACGCGTGATCGCTCGCGCCGAAGCCCTCGACGCCGAACTGGAGCGTGAGGCCGAGCCCGCGGGCGGCGCCGTCCACGATCGGCTGCCAGTCGGGCGAGGTCCCCAGGCCGTCGACGAGGAGCTTGTCGTCCCGCATCCGGCCGACCATGTCGGCGTTGATCATGGCCACGACCGGCTTCATCCCCGCGAGCGGGGCCGGCGGGTGATCGACGAAGTGGCGCGAGCCGATGGTGCCGAGCTCCTCGGCGCCGAACGCGATGAACAGGAGGTTCCGCGCCGGCCGCTCGGGGAACGAGGCGAACCGCCGCGCCACCTCCAGGAGCATCGCGGTCCCCGAGGCGTTGTCGTCGGCGCCCGGGTGGACCGCGTGCACGCCCGGCGCGCGCGAGAACGACGTGCCCCCGTAGCCGAGGTGATCGTAGTGGGCGCCGATGACGACGTACTCACCGGCGTGCGGCGAGCCGTCCTTCGCCGAGAGCAGGCCGATCACGTTCGACGCCGGCGCCGTCCGCGCGGTGACCTTGGTCGTGATCTCGACGGTCGTGCCGTCGAGCGGCTTCGGCGCGACGGCCTTGGTCGCGGCCGGCTTCACGGCCGCGTGCTTCTCCGGGGCCGCGCCTGCGGGCTTCACCGGCGGCGCGAGCCCGGCCGCCGGGAAGAGCGCGCGGGCCGCGGAGCGCGTGATCACCACGGCCGGGATGCCCATGCTCGCCGCGTCGTCCGGCACCCGCGGGAGCTCGTCGCCCGCCGCGACAAGGATCACCCCGGCGGCCTTGTGCTCGCGGGCGGTGCGGAGTTTGTAACGGACGCTGCCGAAGTCGCGGAGCGCGTCCGCCGGCCGCGCAGGATGATGGGGATCGTCGGGCGCAGCGCCGCCGTGGGCTGCACCGGCATGAGCTGCACCGCCGTGCGGACCCGCGGGCGCAGCGCCGCCGTGCGGACTGGCAGGGGCGCCGCCGTGCGGACTGGCAGGGGCGGCGCCGTGCGGACCCGCGGGCGCAGCGCCGCCGTGCGCCGCTCCACCCGAGCCGCCGTCCAGCGTGGGCACGCCGTCGAGCACGATCGCGATCTTTCCCTCGATCTCCCGGCCGGCGTAGTCGTCCCAGGAGAGCGCCGGCGCGGTCACTCCATGGCCGACGAGCACCGCGGCCCCGGACACCGTGCCGCTCGCGCTCCCGTCGGCCGTGACCAGCTTGCCGGCCTCGACGCTCTGCTTCCGGCCCGCGCGCTGCACCGCGAGGGCCGCGGGCGCCACGTCGGCGCCGACCCGCGCGTCGAACCCCTGCCGGTACGCCTTCGCGTCGCTCCCCGGCCCGCCAAGCGGCGAGAGCTTGAGCTCGGCGAACCGGCGCGCGATGAACTCGGCCGCCAGATCGGCGCCGGGCTCGCCGGTCCCGCGCCCCGCGAGCTCGGGCGACGCGAGGTACGCGACGTCCGCCGCGATCCGCGCCTCCGCGGCGGGATCGAGATCGATCGAGGCCGGCGCGGCGGGCGCCGGCGCGGCAGGCTTCGAGGCCGGCGGCGCGGCAGGCTGGCGAGGCGGCGCTGCCGGCGGAGCGCACGCGGCGACCGCGGCAAGGAGGCCGGCGGCGAGGCCGCGGCGAAGACCCCATGCGCGGGACGACAGCGGGGCCGCGGCGCGCCAGGCGCTCACCACGGCGACGCCTTCTGCGCCGCGCGGACCAGCTCGAGCGCGCGACGGCCGATGTACTCCTCCACGTCGGCGGGCGCGATGTGGCGGTCCTTCGCGAAATCGAACTCGCGCGGCTTGCCGTCGCCGAACGTCACCCGGACGATCGCGGACTCCCGCAGGAGCTCCAGGGAGAGGCTGAAATCGCCGAGCGCGAGCCGGTGCTTGTCCTGCTCCTGGGTGAGCACGATGGACTGCCCCTTCTCCTGCAGCCTCTCGTGCGCGAACTTCAGCGACTCGGCCCCCAGCGACACGGCCGACTCCGCGGCCGCGAGCGCCTCGGCGACCCGCTTCTTGTGCCGCGCGAGCTCCTCGGCCTCGCGCTCCGCCTTCGATTTCACGGCTTCGATGAGCTCATCACGCCAGGTAGGCACAGTGCACCTCGGCGCGAACACTCTTCCGAAACGTGCGTTTTGTCCAGCCCGACACGCGCCGGTCACCCGGCCACCCTGGCCAGCCCGACGCGGGCCGGAGGCGGAAATGGCCGCGCCGCCAGCATAAAAACAGGAAGCCCGGGAGCTCCGGAGAGGACGACCTCCTCCTCGAGCGCTCCCGGGCTCCCTGCCCCTGCATCGCGCGCCGCGGCTTCGTGCGCGGGCGCGGTCCGCGAGATCGGCCGCGCCGTACCGCGCGCCGCTACTGCGTGTCGTCGCTCCCGGCCTTCGCCGGGGCGAACTTGCTCAGGTCCTCGGCCACGGTGGCCTTCGGGTTCATGAGCTCGTGGAACGCGCGCTTCGCGAGCGCGCCGGTCTCGCCCTGCTCGTGCCGCAGGGCCATGAGCACGCCCTTCTCCTTCATGAACTTGAGCGTGTCGATCGCGCCCTTCTTCTTCGCGCCGTCGCCGCTCTTGGCCTCCTGGTAGAGCCGGTAGCGCAGCACGACGCGGGTCTCCGAGTGCGGGCCGTTGTCGTACTTCAGGTTGTCGAACTGGGCCTGGAGCCGCTGCCGCGCCCACTCCTGCGGCGCGTCGGCGACCTTCACCCGCGTGATCGCCTCGGCGTTGGCGACGTACCGGTAGAGGTTGCCGCGCTTGAAGTCCTCGTCCGACCAGTAGCCGAAGGCGCGGTAGTAGTGGTCCTTCAGGTCGTCGAGCGCGGACTTGTCGAAGTCGGCGTACATCGCGATCGTCCGCGCCGCGGTGTCGCTCGTGCCGCCGAGGATGAGCGCGAGCGCCGCGGCGTTCCGGACCTCGACGTCCTTCAGCTTCTCGAACAGCTGCCCCTGCACCGCCTCGTCGAAGCCGCCGATGCCGATGGCGCGCGCGATGGCCATGCGCACCCCGGGGTCGACGTCGGCCGCGAGGAGCGGGACGAGCTCGGCGGCCGCGCCGGGCACCGGCCGGAGCGCGAGCGACGACGCGTAGCAGGCGCCGATGAGCTGCTTGCGCGGCTCCTTCTTGCTCGCGAACTCCTTCGCCTTCTTCGCCACCTCGATCATCGTCTTGTCGTCGGCGCACCAGGCGACGGCCTCACAGGCGGCCTGGCGGGCCTCCTCGTGCCACGTCTCGTCCTCGATGAGCTTCGTCAGCCTCTCCACCGCGCGCGGATCGCCCCACTCGGCGAGCCCCTGCGACGCGCCGTAGGCGACCGCGCGGAGCGCCATCCCCAGCATCGCGAGCCCGGCGCCCTGGAGCGCGTCCTGGGTGATGTCCAGCTTCGGGTCCTTCTTCCGGTTGAACTGATCGAGGAGCTTCGGGTACGAGGGCTCGTCCTTCATGCGCCCGATGTACCGGAGCGCGCTCTGCGCGGTCTCGAAGGCCGCGGGGAACGGCGGCTGCTGCCCCTCCTTGGGGAGCGGATCCGTCGGGAAGGCCCAGTCGCGCATGTCCTTCAGGATCTTCTCGGAGCGGACCGTGGCGAGGAAGCGCAGCCCGTTCGCGTGCGGCTGCGGGCGATCCTTGAGCCACAGGATGACCGGGGCCTCGGCCGCGGCCTTGAGCTCGGCGGCCTTGTCCGCGTGGATCACGGCGAGATCGGCGAGCATGCGGGCGCCGACGACGCGCGGCAGGTCGGTGCGCGACAGGTGCCCGCCCTCGTCCGCCTCCCAGAACTTCTCGAGCTTGTAGAGCTTGAGCGGGTCGGCCAGCATCCGCTCGCCGATGAACTTGGCGGCGCGGATGTCGCCGACCTCGGCGAGCCGCGTCCCCGCCTCGCCCTGCCAGTGCAGCGGCGGCTTCCTGGCCTCGATCCACTTCACGAGCGGGTCGGCCGCCCGAGGATCGGCGAGCTCGCGCAGCATCTCCATGATCTGCTTCGTCTGGAACCAGGTCGTCTCCTCGGGGTCCTGCTTCACGCTGTCGAGCGCGAGGACGAGCCCCTCGCCGCCGATGCCGTCGCGCAGCGCCTCCAGGAAGCGCTGGCGGCTCGTCTTGTCGGCGTTCGCGAGGGCCTCGAGGAGCGGGGCGCGCGCCGTCTCGTCGCCGATCCTCCCGAGGCCGTTCGCGGCCTCGCGCGCGACCTCGACGTCCTTGTCCTTCACGAGCGTGATGAGCGCGCTCGTCCACTTGGGCTCGGCGTTGCGCGACAGGACGGTCGCGACCAGCTGCCGCACCGACGAGCTCTCGTCGGTCGCGAGCTTCGAGAGCTCCTCGAGCGACACGAGGCCGGCGAGCTTCTCGGGGTCGAAGGCGATGCCGCCGCCGAGCCGCTCGACCTTCGAGAGGAACCCCTTCCTGTACTGGTCCATCGCGTCCTTGAACGCGGCGGGCTCCTTCAGCTCGACGAGGGCCCAGACGATCTGGGGCCGGTCGCTCTCGTCCGCGACCTTGAGCGCCTCGAGCAGCGCGTGCTTGGCGCCGTCGGCCTTGGGCGAGCCGTAGTACGCGAGCACCTGCGCGGCGACGCCCTTCACGCGGTGGTCCGGGAGCGCGAGCGCGTTCTGCGCGTGCGTGACGCCCTCGGGGTCGTCGGCCCACGCGAGCTGCATGAGCGCCTCCTGCTGGAGCGACAGCTCGGAGCTCGCGGCGGCCCACTTGCGCCACAGCGGCAGCTGGTCCTTCTTGGGCAGGACGAAGATGTTCTTCTTCTCCTTGGAGACGGCGTCGACCGTCATCTTCTGGCTGTCCTGCTTGACGCCGAGCCAGATGGCGCCCGCGGCGCCGAGCGCGACGACGAGGCCGACCACGATCGACACGGGGCTGAACCGGCCGCGCTTGAAGTTGCCGTCGTCCGCGAAGCCGCCGCCCGCGGGCGCCGGCGGGGCGCCGGGCAGATCGTTGTCATCGGGGGGCCACTTGGCCGCCCGCTTGGCCGGAAGGGGCCCCGGCGGCGGGCGCCGTCCGCGCGGCCCCGCGGGATTCTCTCGTGAAAGATTCGGACGATCGAGCATGGTTCCTCCAGCGCGCGGGCGACGACGTGACCCGAACGGCGGTGGCATCGCGCGGCGTGCCGCGCTGCGCCCCCGACCCCTCCCGGAAGCGGCGGCGTCGCGCGGCGTGCCGCGCTGCGCCCCCGACCCCGGGCCAGGCGGCGAAGCGCCCGGCCGGTCGAGGCGCCGGACCGTACCAGAGCCGCTCGGACGTAGGCCCAAAGATTTGCTATGAAGCCCAGGGCCCGTATGGCCGAACCCCAGCCCAATTCCGGCAAGATTCTCTATCCTGCAGTCGCGTTGCTCATCGCCCTGAGCGCGCTCTTCGGACTTGTGATCCTGCCGCGCCTCGCGCCCGGGGTCGGGGGCATGGTCGGCGCGGAGGCCCCCGACGTGACGCTGCCGGTCGCGGCCAACGGCGATCCCGGCGCGCGCATGCAGATCGCCGAGCTGAAGGGCCAGCCGGTGATCCTGGACTTCTGGGCCACGTGGTGCGGTCCCTGCGCGGTCCAGGCGCCGATCCTCGACCGGATCGCGCGCCGCTACGAGAAGAAGGGGCTCGTGGTGCTCGGCATCAACGTGGACGACCCGCCCCAGGTGGCCAGCCAGTACGCCGTCAAGAAGGGCCTCTCGTATCCGATCCTCATCGACGACGCGAAGGAGGCCTCGGCTCGTTACGGGGTGGACAAGCTGCCGAGCCTCGTGGTGATCGACCGGCAAGGGAAGGTCGCGGCCTACCTGACGGGCGTCGTCGACGAGGCGAGCCTCTCCGAGATCATCGCGGCCGCCCTCTGATCTCGCTCCACGTGCCCCTCTAGCTCGACGTG
Organism: Sorangium sp. So ce124; assembly: GCF_051525235.1. Taxonomy (NCBI): domain Bacteria; kingdom Pseudomonadati; phylum Myxococcota; order Polyangiales; family Polyangiaceae; genus Sorangium; species Sorangium sp. So ce124. The sequence goes on along the minus strand of NZ_CP150312.1, from coordinate 13,620,808 downwards.
CCCCTCTAGCTCGACGTGCCCCGCTCGCTCCACGTGCCCCCTCCCTCCCGTCCCTTGCACCTCGTGCTGGCGGCGCTCGCCGCCGCCGCGCCCGCCTGCTCCCGCGGCGACGTCGATCGCGGCCGCGACGCCGGCGCGCCGCCTTCGGCCAGCGCCTCCGCGCCGCCTTCAGGCCCGGCGGCCTCCGTCCCGGAGGCGCCTGCCCCTCGGGCCTCCGGCGAGGCCGGCGCGCCCGATGCGGCCGGCGGCGACGCTGGCGCGCCCGGGGCGGTCGGGGATCCGATGGCGATCCACTACGAGGCGCGCGAGGATCTGGTGCGGCTCTTCTCGCTGAAGGAGTTCTCGGAGCGAGAGCGGAAGTTCAAGAACCCCGAGCTCTTCCTGGAGAAGAACTTCGGCGGCGGCTCGCCTGCCCGGCTCAACCAGGGCAACAAGGAGCTCGCGCGGCACACGCGCTCGAAGGAGCAGTGCCTGGAGGGCCTCCGGGGCGTCGTCCTCCAGACGGAGGAGCAGCGCGCCCGCTGCGGCGGCCAGGAGAACATGGTGCCCGTGTACCGACGCGGGAAGCCGGCGTCGGCCGAGTTCTGCATCGACATCTTCGAGTTCCCCAACAAGCCGTGCGAGCTGCCGATGGTATGGGCGAGCCCGACGCAGGCGGCGACCGTGTGCAGCCTGCAGGGCAAGCGCCTCTGCACAGAGGACGAGTGGAGCCTCGCGTGCCGCGGCGATCCAGAGGGCGGCAAGCCGAGGACATACGCTTACGGCGACGAGCTCGATCTCGCCATCTGCCACACGCAGACGCCGCACCGCGACATCGACGGCAAGCCGTGCGACGGCGATACCGCGCGCTCCGCCTACCAGACCTGCGCGACCGACACCGAGCCTGCGGGGTCCTTCCCCGCGTGCCGCTCGCGGTTCGGGGTGTTCGATCAGCACGGCAACGTGGCCGAGATCATGACCCGCCGGGACCGCGACGATGGCAAGCTGTACAGCCAGCTCAAGGGGAGCGCCTGGTTCTACGTCGAGGTCGCCCGCGAGCACGACGCCCCGAGGCCGAAGGGCCGGGAGACCTACCCCGATCACTGCGCCTACAGCCCGCGCTGGCACGTCGAGCCGATGGAGGACGCGTGGCACGCGAATTACCACCTCGGGCTGAGGTGCTGTAAGACGATCCGCTGACGCGCCCCGCCCTGCGCGCGCGGCTGGCTCGCGCCCGCATCGACAGGTACCCTTCCCCTGCGATGCAATCGCTGGCGCCTCGTGCACGGATCGCCCGCGGCAACTCCGGTGAGGGCCGCTGGGAGATCGCGACGCGGCCCCCGGCGCCGCACCTCCGCCCTTACATCCGCGACTACAGCGGCTACACGGAGGAGACGCCCGGGCCGCTGCGGCGGCGCGAGCTCCCGGCGCCGCAGATCGTCGTGATCATCGAGTTCGGACCGCCGCTGCGCGTGTTCGACGCCGGGAGCGATCGCCGTCATTCCTCGCACCCCGGGGGCTTCGTCGCAGGCCTCGACGCCACCTTCACGATCACCGAGCACGACGGGTTCCAGCGCGGGCTCCAGGTGAACCTCACCCCCATCGGGGCGCGGCTCTTCTTCGGGGTGCCCATGGAGGAGCTGACCGGGCGCGTGATCTCGGCGCGCGATCTGCTCCCGAGGAAGCACGCCCGGCTGGCGGAGCGCCTCGAGGAGCTCCCGACCTGGGACGCGCGCTTCGATCTGATCGAGCGGGCGCTCGGCGAGCGCGTAGACGAGGCGCGGATCGAGGTCGGCGTGGTCTCGTGGGCGTTCCGCCGGATCGAGGAGCGCGGGGGCGCTGTCGACATGCGCGCCCTCGCGCGCGAGCTCGGCTACAGCCAGAAGCACGTGATCGGTCTGTTCCGCGAGCACGTCGGCGTCCCGCCCAAGCTCCTCGCGCGGCTCGTGCGCTTCGACCGGCTGGTGCAGCACCTCAAGACGGGCGCCACGGGGACCTGGGCGGAGCTCGCCCAGCGGTTCGGCTACTACGACCAGGCGCACCTCGCGCGGGACGTGAAGCAGTTCAGCGGGACGACCCCGACCCGGGCGCGCGCGGCGCTGATCGACGTCGCCGGCATGAGCCCCTGATCCCTCGGCCAGCGCCGAGGTCACCCGCGTTGGAGTCGAAGGCCGACTCCTCACCCGAGCTCGGGGCGCCGATCCCGGACCTGCATCGGGTCTCGAATGCGGCGGGGGCGCCGCGGCTGCGGCTCAACCGTCTCGTCGTCGCGCCCGAGCCAGGACAGCGCCGAGCACCGACCCGAGCGCCGCGCCCGCCAGCAGGCCGAGCCGGCCCGTCGCCTCGTAGCCCCGGAGCCCCCCTGATTCGAAGCCGGTCGCGAAGTTGCCTCCGAAGAGCGCCCCCAGGAGCAGCCCCAGGGAAGCACCCGCCGCGGCTCCGAGCGCTGCGCCTATCACCACCCCACTCACCCGTCCCATGGCGCGCATCCTAGCGTCTTCGGGGGTGTGGCGAAGGGCGAAGGCAACCGCTCTTCGAGCTTCGGGCGTCGCGCGCGCCGGGGTGGGACGTGGGACTCCCGATACGCGGCGCGGGCGGCGCTTGCGTGGAAAAGCTGCGCTCGCCGATCGCGGAGGAAAGGAATCTTCTCGTCGAACGTAGACCGTTCTGAGCAGCGCAGTCGCCCGGAAGGCGCCCGCGCCCAGCGCTTCCAGGCGCTGTGGCGTCGCCTGGAGGGCCGCGCGGGTGTTCTCAAGGTGAACGTCCTCGTTCAAGGAGATCTCGACATGACACGGATGAAGCTTCTCGGGTTTCTGATGGCTGGTCTCGCGCTCGTGGCTTGCGGCGGTGATGAGGGTGATGGCGATGGCGGTAGCGGGAGCGACATCGAAGGCAAGCAGCTCGGCGCGCTGACGGCCGAGGAGGCCGACGGCCTGTGCGACGACCTCCGCGGGCAGACCGATTCGATCTCGAAGGAGGACGAGTGCGAGGCCGAGGGGGTGGTTGGCTCGTTGTTCGGAATCGAGTGCGAGACCACCAAGCAGGCGTGCATCAGCGCTGCGGAGGAGTCCGAGGTGACGGGCGAGCTCGATTCGTGCGGAGCGTCCGAGTTCACCGGCTGTACCGCCACGGTCGCGGAGGTCAGGGCCTGCGTGAACGCCATGGTAGGCACCATCAAGGCGCTCACGTGCGAATCGACGCTCGCTGACATCGGGCAGAAGCCGGCGGCGTGCGCCGCGCTCGAAGAGAAGTGCCCGGCGTTCTTCGAGGGAGAGGAAGAGGAAGACGAGGGCGAGGGCGAAGGCTCCTGAGCGGAGCGCCCGCCCCGCCGCGCGGCTCGGCCTCGCTGGCAGGAGCCCGCGGCGGGGTAAAATCTTTACAAGACCGCCGGCGTCGCGTTCTTCAGGATAAGCTTCGAAGGAGCGAACACCATGTCGAGCGGGTCTCCCACGCCTTCCACGCCTCCCCCTCCCACGCATGTTCCTTCTGCGTTCCGTTCCGAGGACTTCCAGAGGCTCGCGCTGTCGCTTCCCGAGGCCGAGGAGCAGGACCATTGGGGCAAACCGTCGTTCCGCGTGCGAGGGAAGATCTTCGCGACCCACTGGGTGGCGGAGGAGCACGCGGTCCTCAAGCTGTCGCTGGAGGAACAAGACAGCCTGGTGCAGGCGCAGCCCGACGTCTTCTCCGTGACGCCGTGGGGGCACCAGGGCTGGACGCGGGTGGAGCTCCGCCGCGTCGATCGGGCGCTCCTGGAAGAGCTGCTGGTGGGCGCATGGCGTCGCGTGGCGCCGAAGCGCGTGGTCGCGCAGTGGGACGCCGGCCGCAGCGGGAAGCCGGCGGCTCCTCCGGACGCACCCTCACGCCCGCGGAAACGTCGGCGCGCCCCCTGATCAGCGCCGCGACGCGCGGCCGAAGCACGCCTCGGCCGCGCGCGGCAGGGCTCGCGCCCGAGGCCGCCGTCTATTTCTCTCCAGCAGGAAGAAAGATTGAACCGCGGTCGTAGTAGGTCCGGCCCGCGCGCCTGCCCGGCCGACGATGCAGCCCGCTCGCTTCCTTGGCGGAGCCGTCCTCGAGCACCGCGCGGACACGCTGGTGAACATTCTCGATGAGGGAGCGCTCGATGACACGGATGAAGCTTGTTGGATTGCTGATGGCTGGCCTCGCGCTCGCGGCTTGCGGCGGCGACGACGACGGGGGCAACGGGGGGGACACCGGGAGCCAGAGCGGAGGTGACCTCGACGGCAAGCAGCTCGGCCAGCTGACGGCCGCGGACTCCCAGGCGGTGTGCCAGGATCTCGCCGCGTCGATCAATGTCACGAAGGAAGACCTGTGCGAGGTCGCCGGCGCGTTCGCCGGCGCGTTCGGGGGTGACTGCGAGGCCGCCAAGGCCGAGTGCATGAGCGCCCCGGAGCAGCCCTCGCAGGGCGACGGCGGGTGCTCCACCGAGGGCTTCGCGGGCTGTACCGCGACGGTGGCGGAGTACAAGGCCTGCATGAAGGCCCAGGCCGACGGCGTCAAGGCGATCACGTGCGCGACGCCGCCCGACACCTCCGGGGAGCCCCCGGCAGGGTGCGCGGCCCTCACCGAGAAGTGCCCGGAGATCGTAGCCACCGGGGAGACCGGCGGCGAGGGCTCCTGAGGTCGCCCAGCGCCCCGCTGACCGATCGTTCTGGGGCGGCACGACATCGAAGCGCGCGCTGAGCGCCACGAGGTCGGCCAGGAATAGCCCGAGGCTCTTGGCCTCATCGCCATCGCGGTAAAGCTCCCTGTCGGGAGCCGCGCCCGTCACGCCTCCTCCGCGCGCACGCCATGACGTGCGGTGGGCCGAGCACCGCCACAAGCTGAACGCGACCGGCACGCCTCGAGCGCCATCCCGCGCCGTCCACCGCTCCGAGCTTCACCGACGAGCTGGTCGACCGCGTGGCACGCAAGGCCGACGTGGCGATCCGGCTGGGGACGCTGCCCGAGAGCGCGGAGCGTGGGTATCGTCAGGCGAACGGGGTGCCTGCGGGTCCTGAACGGCCACGAGCGCACCTTCCTTGTCAAGGAGAGCTCGAATGAGACGGATGACGCTTCTCGGGGTCCTGGCGGCTGGGCTCGCGCTCGTGGCGTGCGGTGACGAGGGGGGCGAGACCGCGATCGCCCTCGACGAGAACCAGCTGCTCGGCGAGCTGACGAGCCAAGAGGCCAACCAGGTGTGCGACGATCTCGAACAGCCGATGAAGCTCGCGAAAGCAGACCAGTGCGATCTCGTCGGACTGCTCAACTCCTCCGGGATAGAGGAGTGCGTGGCCATCTGGCGGGCGTGCCTCATCTCTGCAAATGAACCTCTGACGTCGACCAGGTGCTTCACGTACGACTTCGAGGGGTGCACCGTCACGGTCGCGGAGGCCAAGACCTGCCTGATCGCCATGGCTGGCACCCTCAAGGCGCTCTCGTGCGGGTCCGACTTCGACCTCTTGCAGCCACCTGAGGAGTGCGCGGGCGTCCGCGCGAAGTGCCCGTCGCTCCTCGAGAACGGCGAAGGCTTCTGAGGTCGCCCCTCGCCTCGCTCACCGGCCGCTCTCGATCCAGCCGCGTCACCGCATCGCCTCGCGCCAATGCCCTCGGTCGTCGAGCGCGAGCGCCAAGCTGCCGTGGCCCCTCGCATCCTACATCCGAGCACCCGCAGCGGTCCGCCCCGGATCCGCGCTGTCCCTGCATCCCGGGCCTTGACAGGTGACCATTTAGTAACATATCAAGGGGGTGACGGACGACGATCGCGTCTTCAAGGCGCTGGCCGATCCCACCCGGCGCTCCCTCCTCGACCGGCTCTTCACGCGTGACGGCCTCACGCTCACGGAGCTCGAGTCCGAGCTCGAGATGTCGCGGTTCGGCGTGATGAAGCACCTTCGTGTGCTCGAAGCCGCGGGGCTCGTCGTCACCGTTCGATCGGGCCGGAAGAAGCTTCACTACCTGAACCCGGTCCCCATTCGCCAGATCCACGATCGTTGGATCGACAAGTACACGGAGGGGCGCATTTCGGCGCTCGTCGATCTGAAGAAGCAGCTGGAGGAGAACAATGACGACGAAGAGTGAGAAGCCGGTCCACGTCTACCGAGTCCACATCAAGGCGACGCCCGAGGCGGTCTGGGATGCGATCACGAAGCCCGAGTGGATCGAGAAATACGGTTACTGCGCCCGCGCGGAGTACGATCTGCGCCCCGGCGGCAAATACCAGGCGTTCGCGAACGCGGAGATGGCCCAGCACGGCGGCCCGAAGGTCATCATCGATGGAGAGGTCATCGAGGCCGACCCTCCGCGAAAGCTCGTTCAGACGTGGCGCATCCTCTGGGATCCCGAGATGAAGGAGGAAGGCTTCAGGCGACTGACCTGGGAGATCGAGGTGAGCCCCTACGGCATCACGTCGCTGACCGTGACCCACGAGGTCGGCGACGCGCCCAAGACGGCTGCCATCACCTCGGGCGCGATCAAGGAAGCCGGCGGAGGCTGGAGCTACATCCTGAGCGATCTGAAGACGCTGCTCGAGACAGGCAAGACGCTGTCGGCAGCTTGAAAGCGCTGCGCCGCGCGTTCGGACAGCCGATCGCGCCGTCGGCCCGCGTCACCTGGCGCGGGCCCAGCGCCAGAGCTCACGGAGGCTCGGCGTCGCTCCATGGGAGAGCACGCCTATCCGGAAGATCCTTGCGGCGACCCAGATGAAGAGCAGCACGGTCGCGCCGGTGCCGCCGATGGCGACGAGGATCTGCCAGAGGGGCGGCTCGGAGACGAGGACCCGGACGAACATCACCATCGGGGCGTAGATCGGGATCATCGAGAGCACGACGGCGAGCGTCGAGCCAGGGTGACCGGCGATGATCACGAGGAAGAACGGCGGCGCGGAGAGCGCCATCGAGATCGGGCTCATCAGCTGCTGCGCGGCCTTCTCGGAGCTCGCGGCCGCGCCCCCGACGGCATAGACAGCCACGTTCACGAGATATCCCAGGAGAAAGAACACGACGAAGTACACGGCGACCATGGGACGAAGCAGGGTCTCGGCGTCGATGAGGCGCGGCCCTCCCAGCGCGCCGATCGCGGCGCCCGCGACAGCCGCCATCCCGAGCCACACGACGATCTGCGTGAGGCCGGCGGCGGCGAGGCCGAGGATCCTCCCGGACAGGAGCTCGAACGGCGTCACCGAGGAGAGGAGGATCTCCATGATACGGTCCGACTTCTCCTGCACGATGCGGCGCAAGATCTCGCGACCATTCAGGAGGATCGCGACGAAGAGCAGGCCGCCGAAGCCGAAGGCGACGAGCATGTCGAGGTCGCCGCCGGGGCCCCCAGGGCCGCTCGAGGAGAGAGGCGCAGGATCGAACGCAGGGGGCGACAGGAGGCCCTCGATCTCGGCGGGGTCGCGGCCGCGCGCCGTCCACCGCGCCACGGCGACGCCGCGCGCCACCGCCGCCGCGGCGTGCTCGACGGCGTCGAGGTCAGCCCCCCTCGCGTAGAGCGCGCCCCGCGCGCCGGGGTCCTCGAGCATCGCGGGCGGGAGCACCACCACGCCGTCCACGCCGTGCTCTCCCGCCTCGACGCCCGCCCTCGCGCCGTCGAGCAGCGCCGCGACGGCCGCGCTCGTGGCAGCGGCGTCACCGGGAGCCACGTAGGTGAGCCGCAGCCGGGCGGCCCTCGGGAGCACAGCGCTGCCCATCGCGGCGCCGAGCGACCTCGCGGCGGACCGCGCCGACGCCTCCTCGGCGAGGCCCGCGGAGGCGGCCTCCACGACCCCGCGGAGCCGGCCTGTCCCGTCGACAACGACGACCGAGCGGTCGCCGGCGCCGACGGCGACGATGAGCGCAGGGAGCAGTCCCACCGCGGCGAAGAGGACCGGCAGGAGGAGCGTCGTGAGGGCGAAGGACGCTGTCTTCACTGCGGCGACGTACTCACGCTTCAAGACGACGAGGATGCGGCTCACGATGCCTCCAGCGCCGCGCCCCGGCCCGCGCGCGCCCTGTGGGCGAGCGGCGGCGGGGCGCCCTCGCCGACGACGCGAGAGAAGATGTCGCCGAGCGACGGCGACGAGACCTCGAACCGCCGCACCCGGAGGCGCGAGAGCGCCGCCGAGAGCGCCCGCTGCGCGTCGCCGGCGTCGCGCAGCACGAGCTCCGCCGCGCCGGGCTCGATCCGCGCGCTCACCACGCCGTCGACGCCGAGGAGGAAGGTGCCGTCGCCGTCGAACTCGATCCGCGCGGTGTTGCCGGCGAAGGACGCCTTCACCTCGCCGACGGGCCCCTCCAGGACGACGCGCCCCCGATCGACGACGACCACGTGGTCGGCCAGGCTCTCGGCGAGCGGCATGACGTGGGTCGAGAGCAACAGCGTCTTTCCGGCGGCGCGGAGCTCCCCGAAGAGCCGCTTCACGAGCACGGCGTTGACGGGATCGAGGCCCGACATGGGCTCGTCGAGGACCAGGATCTCCGGGTCGTGGACGAGCGCGCCGCAGAGCTGCACCTTCTGCTGGTTGCCCTTCGACAGCGTCTCGATCCGCGCGCGCGCGACGTGCTCCAGCTCGAGCGACCGGAGGAGCCGCGCGGCGCTCTCGCGCGCGCGGCGCGGGCGGACGCCCTTGAGCTCGCCGAGGAAGGCCAGGTGCTCGGCGACCGGCATCTGCTTGTACAGGCCTCGCTCCTCCGGGAGGTAGCCGACACGATCGCGGATCGCGACGCTGTCGCTCCTGCCTCCGAGCACCTCGACCGCGCCCTCGTCGGGGAGGAGGATGCCTGTCACGAGGCGCATCGTCGTCGTCTTTCCAGCGCCGTTCCGGCCAAGGAGCGCGGTGGCGCCGCCGCGCCGCACCTCGAACGACACGGCGTCGACGGCCCGGCGCGACGCGAAGACCTTCGTCGCCCCGCGGAGCGAGATCGCGGGCGTCATCGGCGCTCCGGGGCCGAGGCGCTCGCGGCCCGGTCGCCGGGCGCGGCGCGGCGATAACACACCTCGCGCAGCGCCACGCGCTTGAACTCGTCCGCGTCGGCGAAGCCGGCGGAGCGCAGCGCGCCCGCCGGATCGGGCGGCACGGGCGCGCCAAGGCATCGCTCGAAATACCACCGGATCAGGTCGCCTTCGGCCATCCCGGCGTCGGAGAAGGCGGGGTTCGACAGGCCGAGCTCGGCGAGGCGCTGCTGCTTGTCGCGGGCCCGAGAGAGCAGCTCCGCGTACTCGCCGGAGACCGAGAGGTGGTCGCGGACGTGGCCTTGCGCCACCTCGTCGGTCGCCTTCTCGACCCAGCCGATGAGCGCCTCGTCGCGGAGCAGCCGCGTCAGCTCGCCCCAGCCGACGCTGAACCGACGCATCCACGCCTTCACGTCGTCGGGCTCATAGAGCCGCCGCTCGCGGCGGAAGGCGTCGGACGTCCGCTCCAGCGCGGCGTTGTCCACGGTGAGGCCGCGCCGCTCGGCCTCCTGCAGCGCGAGGTACCGGAGCATGGCGCCGCGCTTCGCCCGGCCGTAGGCCGCCGCGTCGAGGCGGAGCTCGTCGAGGATGCCGTCGAGGGCGACTGTCTCATACGGCGACGGATCGCCGGCGCTCGGGCGCTCCGCGACGACCATCTCGCCGGCGGCCTGCTCGGCGCGGCACCAGAACTCGGTGACCTCGAACCTGTACGTGACGGTCTTCAGCGAGAAGCCCGCCTCGGCGCGCGCGCGGAGGTGCCGGAGCAGCGCGATCGCGTCGTCGCGCTTCTGGTTGACGCGCCCCTTCGGGAGGAAGTCGCGCAGCGACGCGAGCTCGCCTTGCGGGACGCCATGGCGGGACGCGGCGTCGAGGATCACGGGATAGGCGCGGTCGGGATAGTAAAGAGACTTCGCGATCGCCGTGAGCGCGTCGCGCGTGGCGGCGGTGATCACGCCCGCGGCCGCCGCGGCGTCGAACGTCCTGCGGAGGTTGACCATCGCCTCGGAGCCGGCGCGAAAGCCGCTGTCCGCGGGGCCGTGGACGACGGCCACCTCGTCGTCGTCCTCGATGAGGCCGTCGCGGTACCCCTCGAAGATGGCGCCCACGCCTTCCATGCCGAAGGCGGAGAGCTCGGCGGCGCGCAGCGCCCCCATGCTGGAGCTCCCGAAGACGTGGATACCCTGCGCCATCGCGAAGAGGATCTCCTTGTGCCAGACCGCGGGGACCCGCTCGAAGTAGCCGTCGATGATCGCGATCGCGCTCGGGCGCTTGGCGCATGCCCGGTAGACGTCGCCCTGCGAGACCGGCGGAAGATAGATGGCGTCGAGCTCCGCCCGCGCGGCCTCGAGCGAGAGGGTCGGACCGATGAAGACGATGATGCTCATGCGATCTCCTTCAGGCTCGCCGCGCTCCCGCTCCGGCGCTCGAGCGCGCGGCGGAACCGACGGCCAGGGATGTAGTTGGGGAACGAGTGGATCCCTTCGAGCCCGGGGATCACGATCTTGACGACGGGGATGCCGAACTCCGGCTTCGTGAGATCGAAGGCGACGACGCTGTCGATCCCGACCGCGCGCAGCCGCTCGAGCTGCCAGGCGACGTCGTCCTCGAACGTGTCGCCCGCGAACGTGGGCCCCGCGGAGAACGGGCGCTCTCCGCGCGCCGTCAGCAGCCGGCGGAGGTGCCGGACCTGATCGGGGCTCCGGTGGCGGTCGTACTCGGTCCGGAGGAGGTCGTCGCGCGCGCCCGAGATGACCGTGAGCCGGGTCTGCGCGGCCTCGGTGAGGGCGCGCAGCAGCGCGACGGCGCGCGACGGATGGCAGCCTTGCCCGCCGGAGCCGTGGAGCGCCCGGACGGCGTCCTCCGTCCGCTCGGCGATCAGGCACTCGTACGAGGGGATACCGACGTCGGAGGTGGTCTCCCACGCGCCGACGGCGACCCCGGCGGCCGAGAATTTCGCGAGCACCTCGCGGCAGCCGGGATCATCGATGCTGTCGAGATCGAGCCGCCTCGCGTCCCGCTCCTCGTCGGTGAGGGCCCCCCACACGGCCGTGGCGTCGCGCTCGACCACCTCGCAGATACCGTAGCTCACCGCCTCGAGGATCCCGTTTCCCGACGAGAGCCCGTTGGTCGAGCAGCAGAAGATACCCGGGTTGACGCGGCCCGCCGCGGTGGCGTTGACGTGCACGAGCTCGTAGGGGACCCACACAGGGGCGCCGCGCATGAGGTCGTAGCCCTCGGCCCACAGGAGCGCGGTGTCCTCGTCGAGCGGCGCGCTCGAGGTCCGCGGCAGCGCGGAGACATCGGCTATGGCGTGGGAGCGCGAGAGCTCGCGAGAGGAGCCGAGGAGCAGCGGCCGGACGATGTTCTCGCCGTGATAGGCCTCGATCGACTCCATCAGCCCCGAGACCTTCGCCGCCGCGAGCGTCAGCCCCTTTCCCTGGCTGACCGAGAGAGAGCGCGAGTTGGGGCGGCAGACGACGACGACCGGTATCCCGATCGCGTCGAGCCCCGTGACGTTGGCGATCCGCGTGATCCCCATCGCCGGCATGAAGCCCTTGATCCGATCGAGGGTCTCCTCGGGCGAGGCCGCGCGGTGGGTGCCGTTCATGAAGCGCTTCTTCTCGGGGCCCGAGAGCCCAGGCATGGGCGGAAGCTTGGTCAGAGTCTCCACGATGCTTCTCCTTCGCTCTGCGCCCGCGACGGGCGCGGCTCGAGTTCGTTCAGGGGCTTTGCAAACCGAGGACCACCGGCCTGTCGCGGCGGCCGTCGCCGCGGCAGGCGTCGCGCCGCGCGCGGGCGATGGCCGCGACGAGCCGCCGCTCCTCCGGCGGCACGCCCGCGGTGAGCTCCGCGGCGCGCGCGAGCGCGGCCGCCCTGCCGGCGTCGTCCCCCGCGGCTGCGGCGACGTCGGCCTCGAGGTGCGCCGCGGCGAGCGCGAGCAGGGGCGCGCTCCGCGGGGCGGCTCCACCGAGCGCGGCGAGGCGCGCGCGCAGGCGATCGAGGTGCGCCCTCGCCGCCGCGGCCTCCCCCCGCGCGAGGGCCGACTCGGCGCGCGCGTAGAGAACGGCGAGCTCGCCGTACGGCGAGCGCCACACGCGGGCGCGCGCGGGCCGCGCGCCGTCGAGCCACGCGCGGACCGGGGCAGCGTCGCGGCGCGCGAGGCCGAGCGAGATCGCGTTCTGCGCGGCGAGCGACGCGAGGTCGAAGAGGCCGATCCACGCCGCGTGATGGGCCGCGATGTCGAAGAGCGCTGCCGCCTCGGCGAGCTCGCCCGCGGCCGCGACGCTGCTCGCGAGGCGCACGCGCACCATGAGGGCGCGGCGGAAATCGGCGAGCTCCTCGGCGAAGGCGAGCGCCCGGCGCTGGTGAGCAAGGCCGCGCTCGTGCTCGCCGCTGGCCGCGTGCGCGGCGCCGCGCCACGCGTGCGCGGCGGCGAGGCACTGAGGCGGCGCGTCGCCGCGCGGCGCGGCGAGCAGAGCGTCGAGCCGCGCCTCGTGCTCGGCGCGGCGCTCGTCGGTGGCGCACACGAGCGCGGCGTCGAGCTCCGCCCAGCAGCGCTCCGCGGCGGACGCGCCGGGCGCAAAGCGTTGCTGAGCGACCTCGTCCCGGAGCGCGTCGAGCGCGGCGGTCTCGCCCAGGTTGTGGAGCGCGGCGATGAGGACGCGCCGCGCGAGCGCGCGGCGGCGCTCCGGGAGGCCGAGGCGGAGCGCCGCCTCCGCCGCCTTCCGCGCGAGGGCGGGGCGCGACATGCGGAGCGTCGTCCTCGCGAGCGCCACGAGCGCGTCGGCCCGCGCCGCGGGCGAGAGGCCGGGCGACGCCAGGGCGTCGCCGAGGATCGCGGCGGCCTCGTGCAGCGCGCCGGCGCGGCAGAACGCTTCGCCCCGCGCGACCGTCGCGGGCCCCGGCGTCACCGCGGGGGCGGCGGCTTCGCCTCCGGGCGCGGGCGCGGTCGCGACGCGGAGGAGCCCCGGCCCCTCGTCGATCTCGGCCACGATCGCGGCCCACCCGGGGCTCGGGCGCCCGCTCGCGGTGAGGACGAGGGCGAGCGGCTCCGTCTCCAGGGCGCGCGCGAGGAACGCGACGGCATGCTGCGTGTCGGCGTCGACGCCGTCGACGTCGCGGAGGACGAGCACCGTGGGCTCGAGCGTGTGCTCCGCGAGGAAGACGCGGAGCGCCTCGGCCACGGAAGCCGGGTCGGGCGGCAGCGGGCACTCCGGCGCGTCGTGCGCGGCCTCGATGCGGCCGAGGGCAGCGAGGAGCGCGCCGCCCGCCGGGTGGGCGTCCGCGAGGGCGCGCAGCAGCGCGAACGGCGCGGGCATCCCGCCGGCGGGCGCGGCGGGCGCGAGGAACCGGAGGCCGGCGCGGCGGGCCGCGTCGCGGAGCGCGTCGAGCGCGGCGCCTTCGCCGGGGTCGAGGAGCGCGGTGACGGGCCGGCGCTGCTCGGCCGCGCGGGCGAGGCGCTGCCACGCCTCGCCCGGCGAGACGCTCGGCGGGCGAGCCCGCGGCGGCTCGTGCGGGGCGCCTGCCTCGGCGAGCGCGTTCGCCTCGGCGAGCGCATCGGCCACCCACACCTCGAAGGCGAGCGTGAGCCCGAGGCGGTTATGGAACGTGTGGGCGAGGTTGGTCACGACGGTCGCCAGCGGCACGCCGAGCGCTCCGCGCCGCGACGCCTCGGCGAGCTCGGGCAGATCTGCGTCGAACGCGGCGAGGAGCGCGCGCTCGTCGTCGACGAGCTCGCCGAGCGCGGCGAGCCCCTCCCCTCGCACGAGCGCGCGCACCAGCGAGACCGACTCGGCGTCCGGCGCTGCGCTGACGAGCTCCATGCCCGAGATCGCGCGGGCGAACGTGCGCCAGTGCCGCGCGTACCCCGCCAGGAACGACCGCCGCGCGTCGCCCGTGACGCCCGCGCGCGCGAGCAGCGCGTCGAGCGCGCACACCGCGATGAGGGCGCGCGCCCGCGGCCGCCCCGCCGTCTTCCGGATGCAGCCGAGCGCGAACCTGCTCGACGCGAAGAACTGCCGCTCCGCGATCTCCATCCCCGCGGGCCCTCCGTGCTTCTCGAGCTCCGGCTCGTACGGGGCGGCCTCCGCGCGCGACACGGCGGTGCAGCACGCCGCCGCGGCGTCCACGCGCGCCGCCACGTCGACGGGGTCGCGCCCTGGCGCCACGCGCACGCGCAGCCGCAGGTGGTCGCCTCCCTCGGCGTACCGGAGGAAGAAGAAGCGATCGATCGCTCCGCTCTGCTCGAGCTCGGACACGAGCGGATCGATCAGCCCGAGGAGGAGCGCGTCGGTCCCCTCGCCCTCGAGGCCCCGATCGTGGAACAGCTTCCGGTAGATCCAGCTCATCGCGCGCTCCTCTCGCCGTCGATCTCGACAAGCAGCTCCGCCGCGTGCGGCCTCCCGTCGAGGCGCAGCCACGACGCCTCGGGCTCCGGCAGGAGCTCGGTGAAGACGAGGTACCCGCTCCTCCCGTCGCTGGGACCGCCGAGCAGGCGAGCCAGCCCGATCAGCGTGAACGGGCTCTCCCAGTCGACGTACATGTTCGTCTCGGTGAAGCCGAAGCCGGCCACCTCCCGCCCGACGTACCGCGCGAACCCCCGGCTCGGGATCTCGCGCTCGCGCCGCAGGCGCGCGATCGCGCGGAAATACGATGCGTACGGCTGCTTCGGCTCCTTGCGCGGGACCGCGCTCACCGGGATCGCCCACCGCGCGCGCTCCACCACGACGCGACCGACCGTGAGGCGCGGGCGCCGCGGGGCCAGCGCGACGCCCCGGGCGAGATCGAGGCGATCGAGCACGTTGTAGAGATCCGCCCGCTCCGCGACCGTGTCGTCGCGGAGCCGCGGCGAGAGCGCGCGGAGCAGGAAGTGCGGATCGGGGAGCGCGGCGTCCCGCAGGAAGCCGAGGTGGAGCGGCTCGATCTCGCGGCCGAGGCGGCGCGATCGGAGCCGGAGCTCGACCGCCGCCGCGTCGAAGCGGAGGGAGAGATCGCGGAGCGGGAGGACCTTGTCGCCGGGCGCGCTCGGCTCCCACGGGAGCTCGAGCGCCCACTCCGTGAGGCGCGGGTGCACCTGGAAGTTGAGGCCGAGCGTGGGCGAAAGCTCGACGGGGAGCGGACCGTCCTCCTGCGCCAGGCGGCGGCGGACCGCCTCGAGGGCCTGAGGGGCGCGCCCCGCGGCGTCCGCGAGGTAGCGCGACAGGTACTTCGCGCGACCGGCCTGCGCGCCGTTGAGCACGAGGCGCGGCTCTCCGCCGTCGCGCGGGCAGGGAGGCGCGATCTGGAGGAAGAGCGCCATCGACGACGGCGCGTCCGGGGCGGCGAGCCCCTCGAAGAGCCCCGGATCGAGGCGCGCGACGTCGCCCGTCGCCGAGGCGGCGACGCGGCCGAGCTCCGCGTCGATCCAGCGGATCGGCTCGGACGCGCCGCGGATGAGCGCGACGCGCCGCGGGTCCTCGAGGATCTCGGTCACGAAGCCGCCGACGTCGTCGCAGACGCCGTTACGACCAAACCGCTCGACGAACGCCGCGCAGAGCCGGCGGTGCGCGGCCCCGCAGGCGCTCGCGCGCACGAAGCGCACGACCGGCTCGAGCGCCGCGGCGAGCGCCCCGCGCGTGGCAGGGAGCTCCGCGCCGGAGGCGCCGTCCACCATGACATCCTCGAGCACGGCCGAGCGCCCGCGACCGCGGCCGAGCTCGGCGGCGAGGCGCGCGCGCGTCTCGACGTCGGCGGTCGCGTAGTCCTCGAGGCGCCGCGCGGCCGAGCGGAGCTCGTCCGACGCGCCCGCGCACCCGATCTCGCGCAGGGCGTCTGCCACGGCGCGCAGCGCTGCAGGGGTCGGCCCCATCGGGACGCTCGCCGGCTCGAGCATGCCCGCCTCGACGAGCTGCTCGAGGACGTCGCGGCACGCTCGCTCGTCGGCGTCATCCGACGCGAGCGCCCGGGCGGCGTCCTCGAGCGTGCGCCCCTCGGCGCCCTCGACGAGGCGGGCGACGGCGGGGGTCCACCCGAGCGACATCAGCTCGCCCGACCCCGCGCGCGAGAACACGACCGACGGCGCGGCGCCCGCCGCGAAGCGCCGGAGCGGGTTCATCCGGAGCGGCAGGCGCGCGCGTGCGGGGGCGTGAGCCGCCGGGTCAGCCGGAGAAGAAGACGAAGAAGACATCGCGCGCGCGACGAGCTCCCCGGCGTGCGCGAGCGCGAGCTGCGGGAGGCTGCGCCACCGCGCCTCCTCGGGCGCGTGCGGCGCGTGCGGCGCGCGCGGCGCGTCGCTGACGCCAGGGGGCGACGCGGAGAGGTCGAGCAGCGCGACGCCCGCGAACCCCGCGAACGGCGTCGTCCGCGTCGTGGCGCGGAAGACGTACCGCGCGATCGTGGCCTCGCGGATCTGCTGCGCCGAGGTGAGCGGCGCGCCGCTCGGGATCTCCGCGAGCTTCTGCGCCGTGGTCCAGTGGTCGGCGCTCGAGAGCAGGATCCCCCCGAGCAGGCGCGAGCTCCCGAGCGTCTGCCGGAAGCGCTCCGACGCGGCGATCCACTCCGCGGCGAACGTCGCCTCGTAGCGCTCCTCCAGCGCGGCGCACCGGGCCGCGCGCGCTTCGACGAGCGCGAGCGCGGCGCGCGCCCCTTCCGGCGGCGCGATCCTCGCGCCCTCGAGCGCGCCGGCCGCCACGGCCTTTCCGTTGAACAGCCGCCGCTTCACCTCGAGCGCCGCGCGGCGCAGCGCCTCGTCCTCGCACCCGCGCACGACGTCGAACATGCGCGCCGCCGCGTCCGCCCGCGCGGCCGCGAGCTCGAGCTCGGCCACGGCGAGCTCGAGCTCGACCGCGGGGCTCTCGCGAAGGCGGAGCCCGACGAGCGCGTCGGCCGCCATCCCCGCGACGCGCAGCGCGCCCCACGGCGCGACATGGAACCCGCGGCTCATCGCGGCTGCCCTCCGCGAGCCGCCTCGCGGGATGTCGGCTGGCGGTGCCCTCCGACGGCGAACGCGAAGAACGCCGTATGATCGCGGCCGTCGAGCCCGAGGACCTCGTCGACCACCGCGGGGGCGAAGCCGCCGGTCGCCGTGTAGGTGAGCCCGAGCGTCTCCGCGACGAGGTACAGGCGGTCGGTGAGCCACCCCGCCGCGAACGCCGCGCCCCGGTAGCCGCGATCGCCGAACGCCACGAGCCACCGCCCGATCGGGACCACCAGGAAGAGCACCGCCGCGCCCATGGCGTGCTCGCGCTGCAGGATCGCGGTCTCGGCCATCCGCGCGCGCGACGCCGGACCGATCGGCGCGAGGCGATGCTCGCCGCGGTCGTACCGGTGCGCGCCGGGCGGGACACCGTCGACGTCGAAGATCACCGGAAACAGCAGCGGATCGAGCGTCGCGTCCGCGAGCCCCGCCGGCCGCGCCGCGGCGGCCGCGAGCAGCGTCCCGAGCGTCGCCGCGTCGAGGGCCCCCGCCGCCAGCCTTCCGCTCCGCCGCGCGGCGATGACCGACGCGAGCGAGCGCTGGACCGGCTCGAGCGCGCGCGGCGCGGGCAGCGAGAGGGCGCGCTCCGCGTCCCCGGGCAGCGGCGACGGCGCGGGCAGCGCCGGCTCCGTCGACGGCCGCGTCTCGGGGTAGCGGCTCGCGACGACGAGCTCGGCGACCCCGCGCAGGGGCTGGGTCGCCGCGGCGAGCGTGGACGAGATCCTGTGATCAGCGAGAGACATCGCGGGCCTCCGTGGCTGCGCCCCTGAGCGCGATGAGGAGATGCGGTGCGAGATCGATGCCATCGACGCCGACGACGCCTGCGACGACCTCGTCGTCGAACGTCCAGACCGCCGTCGCCGCGAGGCCGAGCTCCTGGGCGAGGAGCTCCACGCGGTGGGCCATCAACCCGGCGTCGAGCAGCGCGTAGGTGTACCCGCGCGCGTAGTACTTGGAGCACGCGCGCGCGACCGATCCGACGACGACGATCACGGCGCCCGCGGACTCCACGGCCGCGGCGTGCTCGGCGCTCCCGCCCGCGAGTACGGCGCGCGCGAGGGCGCCCGCGGCCACGCCGGCGCGGAGCGGCGCGAGCGCTCGCGCTGCGAGCTCGAACCGGTGGACGCCCGCCGCGATCCCGGGGACCCGCGCCACGGCGACGTACGCCTCCGCCGAGCCGAGGTTCCCGGCCGACGCGGTGTTGCGACGCACGTGCGCCTCGCCCTCGGCGCGGCGCTCGACGCGCCCGCCGAAGCTCAGCTCGAGCAGCGCGCCGAGCGCTCCCGCGTCGAGCGTCCCCGTCGCGTCGCGCCGGCGCGACAGCGCGGCCCCCGCCGGCGCGCCGAACGCCGCGCCGAGCGGCGCGGTGACCTGCGTGCCGGCGCCCTCCGGAGGCCGCCGCGGCGACGGCGCGGCCGGCGTGCTCTGCAGCTTCCGCACCTCCGGGCTGATGTGCGCCTGCATCCCCGCGTGCTGGCCGATGTGCCACGGCTGGACGACCGTCGTGTTGTGGAACATCCGCGCGAGGCTCTCCGCGTGGCCGGACGGGAGCGTCGCCGTCCGCGGCGGCGCGTCGCCGCCGCAGAGCGGGCAGCTGGGCAGCCTGGTCATGAAGGGGTGGAGCGCCGTCTCGCCGGCGCCGGGCCGCCACACCTCGACGTGCTCCAGCGGGGCCACCGCGAGCAGCCCGCTCGCGTGGAAGATCACGTGCTGCGCGACCCGGCTCACGAGCGCGCGCCCCCAGAGCGCGCGAGCGGCGCCGTCGTCGAGCGCCGGATCCGCCGCGGCAGCGCCGATCTGAAGCCGGACGCACGCCGGGCACGCGGACGCCCCGGGGATCGTGAGCGGTCCGATCGTCCACGTGCCGGGGTTCGCCGCGAGCATCGGGGCGCGCGCCGCGATGCACGCGCGCGCCGCCGCCTCGAGCGCTCCCTGGTCGCCGATCACCACGGCCAGATCGACCTCGCCCTGCGCGAGCTCCCCGGCGCTCGCGGCGAGGCGGACGTCGGCGACGCCCGCCTCGCGGAGCATCGTCACGAGCATCCCCGCGAGCGGCGCGTCGCCGTCCCCCAGCGCGCGCACGCGCGCGCCTTCGAGCGCCCGCTGCGCTTCCCCCCGGCTGCGGTTGCGCCCGGTCCGGCGGAGATACCTGCTGAAGAACGCGCGCTGCGCCCGGCGCGGCTCCTCGGCCTCGCCGGCCGCGGCGCCCTCGCCCTCCTCGAGCATGCCGTGCATGTGCATCAGGTGGATCGCGTCCCGCAGGTCGGAGGCGACGACGCCCGGAAACGCGGCCTCGACGTCGCCGACGGTGCGCGTCCCGTCGAGCAGCGGCACGAGGTTCTCCATCACCCACGGGAGCGACGCTCCCTGGAGGATCTGCGCCTCGCCGCCGAGGACGTGGAGCGCTCCGCCCGGGAGCGTCACGCGGAGGAGATCCTCGACGAAGCGCGGGCGCTCCGGGCAGCGGAGCTCCCAGTAAAGCTCGGCGAAGCGGCTGAGATCGCGGGCCTCGTAGGCATCATCGGACGGGCTCATCGGTCACCTCCCACGACGGACGATCCGGCGATCGCGAGCGGGTGCTCGGCGAAGTACCCCGCGAGCGACGCCCCGCGCCCCGCAGCGTGCTCGCCGGCGGCGCACCGCCCGCACAGCCCGACCCGGGCGAAGCGCCGCGCGCGGAGCGCGCCCGACGTGACGTCGCACTCCCAGAAGCGCCCCATGCGCGCGGCTCCGGCGCGGGGCGGCTCCGGCGCGCAGCGCTCCCTGGAGAGCGCGAGCGCCTCCGCGGCGAGCAGCGCCGCGGCCTGCTCGGTGACGGCCGCGAGCTCGCCCTGGAACCAGGGCCGAAGGTCGCCCGAGGCCCCGAGCGCCTCGAGGGCGTCGTGCGCCTCGAGGTCGAGCGCGACCGAGCGCACGCGCCGCGAGAAGCAGGCGAAGCACGGCGTGCGGCCGGGGACGATCGACGGCCCGATCCGGAGCTCGTGCGCGAGCAGCGTGCCCGACGTCCAGGCGACCTGTGCCGCGAACGCCGCCGCGTCGAGCGCGAGCGCCGCCGCGGGCCGGGGGCGATCGGTCGCGAGGACGATCACCGCGCCGGGCAGCGCCTCCGGCGCGCCCGTGCCCAGCGCCGACGTCGTGACCCGCGCCCCCGCGCCGATCAGGAGCTCCGCGCAGCGGGCGCCGAGCTTTCCGTCACGGATGACGTGCACAGCGGGCGCGCCGGCGGCGCGCTCCGAGGCCGGGCTCTCCTCAGGCGAACGGGATCGGATCATCGGTGATCGACTCCTCTGTGCGAGCGCCGTACCCGAGCCTCTCCGGCGCGTCGTACAGGCGAGGGTGAGCGAGGTACCGCGCGTGGTGGGTGAAGCTGATGGGCAGGAGCTCGGGCACGATCACCTTCACGACGACGATCCCGAAGTCGCGGACCTCGGGCATCGTCACGTCGACGGCGACCACCTCCATGCCGAGCGCGGCGAGCCGCGCGACGATCGCCGCGAGCGGGTCGTCGCCCTCGATCGGGCGGGGGAAGGCGGTCGCGACCGGCGCCTCTCGCGTGGCGAACGCGAACCGCGCCGGCCCGTCGGGCCCCGCGTAGAGGCGCCCGAACGACTCGGGTGTCTGATCGGCGTCGGTGAAGAACGACGCCCGGGTGACCGGCGGAGCGGGCTCGCTCAGCGCCACCCGCAGGCTCCCCACCTCTTCGAGGACGCGCGCCGCCGCGGCCTCGCCGTCGGGGCGGCAGGCCGCCATCGCGATCGCGTGCGGCGCGCCGTGCGCGCACGTCTGCACGGCGCCGATCACGGGGACGCCGACGTCGGTCGTGAGATCGAGGAGCGCCGTCTCCGTGCCCGCGGCCTCGGCGCTGCGAAGGAGCGCCGCGACGAGCGGGCTCCGCGCGCTCCCGGGCGCGATGCGCGGCATCCGGAGCTGGTGCAGCCAGAACAGCGCGAGGCTGTCGCGCTCGATCACCTCGCACAGGCCGGAGAGGATCGCCTGCCGGAAGGTCGCGCCCGCCGCGAACCCCGTCGAGAGCGGGAAGAGCGCGTGCTCGCGGATCGGCAGCGGCAACCCCATGTACGTCGCCGTGAGCGGCACCCAGATCGGGCGCTCGTGGGTGAGCGAGAAGCCGCGCACCCAGAGCTCGTCGCGATCCGGATCGGGCTCGCGCAGGCGGAAGGTCGACGGCGCGCGGGCCCGCTCGCGCGCAGAGCAGCGCGGCAGCCGCGCGGGATCGAGCGCGCGATCGCCGAGCGAGCGCGGCGCCGCGCGCAGCACCCCCTCGGTCGGGTACATGACGCCGCAGTAGCGCTCGAGGGCCTCGCAGACGGCCCGGATCTGGGCCGTGGTCTCGTCGACGGCCGTGCCGGAGCCGGTGAGCGACCCGAGCTCCGAGCCCGTGCGGGACGGCCCCGGGTGGAGCGCCGCGGGCCTGCCGAGGAACGCGGTGAAGCCGTGCATCTGCCCCTCGAAGCCGGGGGGAAAAATGAAGCGCCGGACACGGCGGATGATCCCGCAGCGCTCGTCGATGAGCGGCGCGAGGCGATCGATGAGCGAGATCTCCGGCATGGCGGCGGCTCCTTGAGCGGGGCGGGCGGCGCCCCGGGAGCCCGGACGCGCAACACGCGTCCGGGCCGCCCAGGGTGCGCCTACGGGTTCACTTCTTGTCGGCGCCGAGCTCGACGCCCTTGGCGATCGCGGCCGAGACGAGGGCGTCCTGGCCCATGACGTCGATCGCCTTGTCGTGCATGCGGATGACGCTCTCGAGCTGCCCCTCGTCGAGGCTGTCGAAGGACGAATTCGACGAGACGCTGATCGAGCTGACCGAGGAGAAGCACCCGCTCGTACAGGCGGAGCTCAGCGGGACGGCCTGGAGCGTCTCGTTGCTCTTCTCGCTGATCTTCTTGAGGGTGAGCTCGAGACGCTGCACGCCGGCCTTCGTGTCGACGACGTCGGTCGCGCCGGCGGTCGTCTGCGTCTCGAACATCGACTCGGTATTCTGGATGGTGAGCATGGCAATCTCCTTACAGACGTTGACTACGTATCGACGCGCGCGGTCGCTCGCGATGATTCGCGAACGACCGCGCGCGCCCTCTCGGATGCGCTCCGAAGAGTCCTTGAGGTCCAAGGCGGCATGTCGCCTGTGACACCCCGTGATCGTCGAGCCGGACAGCGAGCGTGCCTTCCGGCGCCGCTCCAGCCCCGAAGCTCGCGGTCCTTCCAACCTTCAAGCAACGCGCATGCCGCGGGGCCCGAGCTCACGACCGCAGCCCGGGACCGGCGGAGCGGCGCCTGGGGCGCGGGCGGCATCCCCACGATGCGGCCCTCGATGCGCAACTACGCGCGCAACTGAGCGAGGTTTCGCTCAACATGCGCATGTGTGTCTCCGAGGACGCCTCGGGGACGAGGAGCGCGTATCGTTCCCGCGAGGCACCGAAGCACCATGCGTCAACACCGGCTCTCCCTCTCCCTCCTGCAGATCGCCCTGCTCACTGCGTGCGTGCAGCGCCTTGAACCCGACGACGGCGCAGGGCCGGACGCCGGGCCCGCGTTCCCGTGCCCACCGGGCGCGGTGGAGACCGCCACGGGCTGTGAGCCGGCGGGGGTCCCGCCCGGGCGGTGCGGGAGCGGCTTCACGCCCGACGGAGCGCAGGGCTGCGTGCCCGTCCTGCCGGCGGAGGCGGGCCCGCCAGGTCAGATGGCCGTCCCCGGCGAGGCGGCGTGGCGTGAGGTCGCTCCCTGCGGGACGGGCCCGTGGGGCGACGCGCCGATCGATGAGACGACCGAGTTCGTCGACGCGGCCTACGCCGGGGCGGACAGCGACGGCACGGAGGCCAAACCGTGGACGACGATCCAGGACGCGATCGACCACGCAGCCGAGGGCTCCGTGATCGCGATCGCGGAGGGCAGCTACGCCGAAGAGCTGCTGATCTCAGGGCAGCCCGTGCGGCTCTGGGGCCGGTGCCCCGCGCGCGTCGAGATCGTCGGGCCGCCCGCGGCGATCGCCGTCCAGGTCGACAAGGGCGCGAGCGCCACGGAGATCCACGACCTCGCTGTCCGCGGGCAGGGCATGGGCCTCGGTGTGGCGAACGCGCGCGATGTCTTGGTCGAGCGGGTCTGGATCCACGACACCAGCGATGTCGGCGTGCTCGCCGCAGGCCTGGAGTTCAAAACGAGCCTGATCGTGCGCGGGGCGCTCGTGGAGCACACGACGGGCGCGGGCATGGTCGTGGCGGACGCCGCCGTGACGCTGGAGGGCACGGTCCTGCGCGATATCGATCTCGCCACCGGGGACCCGGGGCACCCGTTCGACGGCCATGCGATCGCGATGCAGGTCGAGTCGTTCGAGCGCCGGGCGAGCGTGACGGCGCGATCCATCGTCATCGAGCGCGTCGGGGGGCTCGGTATCAGGTTCTCCGGGGCGGACGGCGTCATCGAGGACAGCGTCGTCCGCGACGTCGCCTGGCTCGCGGCGGACCTGCCGGGCACCGGGCTCGCGGCGACCCATATCCCGAGCTTCGATCCCGGGACCCTCACGGTCCGGGGCAGCGTCCTGGAGCGGAACCACACCGCCGCCATCGCGATGATCGGCGCGGAGGCGACCATCGAGGCGACGGTCGTGCGCGACACGGGCCTGGCGCTGACGGAGGGCGATCCGGGCCACGGCATGGGCCTCTACACCGAGCCGAGCCGCGTCGACGGCCGCCCCGCCCGCGTGGCGCTGCGGCACGTCCTCGTCGAGCGGAGCCGCGAGAGGGGGGTCGTCGTCAACGGCTCCGACGTCGAGATCGATGGCCTCCTCGTGCGGGAGATCCTCCCCGGCGCGCCGGACTACGGCGCGGGGCTCGAGATCGCGCACGATCAGCGGCGCGCGAGCGCCCAGGTGCGCGGCAGCGCGGTGGAAGGCAGTTACGGGATGGGTATCGCCATCTTCGGGGCCGACGCGACCCTGGACTCGACCGTGGTGCGGGACACGAGGCCGCTGCCGTCGAACGAGGAAGTCGGCCGGGGCGTCAATGTCCAGTCGCTGCCCGAGCTCGGCGAGCGCGCGAGCGCGCGCCTGAGCAACGTCCTGATCGAGCGGAGCAGGGACGGCGGCCTCTTCCTCAGCGACTCGGACGCGACCGTCGACTCGACGACGATCACGGACACCCTGGGGCGCACGCTCGACGGCGAGAACGGCTACGGCTACGGCATCATCGCCTACGACAACGAGACGGGTCAGGCGGACGCCCTCGTCCGGGACAGCGTGATCGAGCGGAGCACCGCGGCCGGCATCTACAACGTCGGCGCGACGGTGCGGCTCGCATCGACGACCTTCACGTGCGAGCCGCTCTACCTCGTGAGGTACGTCGATGAGCGCTCCCCGGCGGTCTACGAGGATCTGGGCGGGAACGTCTGTGGCTGCGATGGCCGCACCATCGACTGCAAGGCGGAGCCGACGCGCCTCGAGCCCCCCCGCGCGCTGCCGCCGCCTCCGCCTCTGCCCGATAGCGAGAACTGAGGCCCCCGTTCGTGGGGGCGAGCACGCCGCCGTGATCTAGGACGTGGCGGGCCCCCGGCGAGGTCTGCGAGGCGTCGCATAGGCGTGAGTCTCCGTGGGCCTTCGGCGCCGCGGCGCTCGCTGGTCTCGAGCTTGCATGAGCAGGAGCAGCGAGCATCGCATCGCCCAGGTTGCCGACGAGGAGCGGGACGGTCTGCTCGCGTCGCCCGAGGCGATCCTCGAAAGAAGGGGACTACGTCATGTTCTCGAACCAGCACTTCAGCCGATCGGTTTCCATCATGTCAGCACGGGAGGGACGGCGTGGTGCGCGCACGCTGGGATTGATGCTCACGGCGCTGAGCCTCACGGGCACCGCGTTCGCCCTGCCCACCTTGCCGCCGCCCGGCGAGGGCGGACCGGTGATCGACCCTGTCGATCCCTCGACACAACCGCCCGCGGCACCTTCCGGTATCAGCTTCGGCACGCGCACCGCGACGACGGTGGCGCTGTCCTTCCGCGATTCTTCGCCCTACGAAACGGGCTATCAACTGCAGCGGCGCGGCGGGGGCTCGACCAGCTGGGTAACGCGGCGCAGCTTTGGCGCCCTGAGCGCTGGCGCGACAGCCAGTTTCACCGATTCGGGCCTCACCCCGGATACGTCCTATTGCTATCGTGTGCGCGCGTACAACGAGTACGGCCAGCGCTTCTCGCCGGAGCGCTGCGTGTTCTCGCGCGACGGCCGGGGGTATCGAGTCTGGCGGGCGCAGCTCGAGGTGCGCGTGGCCGATCGCAGCGACGCCAACACGGATGACGCGGTGTTCGCGCGTCTGAACGGCGGCGCCGTGCCGTCCGGCAACCTCACGTACATGGACTACGGGCGTGACGACTTCGAACGCGGCAGCACGTTCACGTACGACCTGAACCTCGACTCCATCGACGACATCGGGGACATCACGCAGATCACCCTGTCCAAGGAGGGCGATGACGCTCTCTGCGTCCAGGGCTTCTCGCTCCTGGTGAACGGCATGGAGGTCTTCGATCGCGACTTCGGGGCTGCCTCCAGCTGCCACTGGCTCGATACCGACGGCGGCCATTCCCCGACGCTCACCGTCACCCATGCGGAGCTACGCGCCCATCCGGCCTGGGCGGGCTACAATCACACCGCCGCCCAGTTTCTGCTGGCGTTCGGCATCCCCAACGAGGAGCTGGTGAGCCGGGTCGAGGCCCTGGTCGGCGACTCGCTGCACGGGGAGGACCTGTACTGGGGCAACCTGTACGGCCCTGCCGTCGAGATCACCCGCGGCTGCCCAGCGAGCGAAGCCGAGTGCACGACGGCCCACGTCGACCTCGATCTGGCCTACAGCACATGGCTGCCCGACCCCGAGGTGGACGTCGATTTCGATCTCGATTTCGTGTGCGCTGACGGCGCGCTCAGCATCGTCACGAGCAACCTCGAGGTCGATGCGGACTCCGATTGGTACTATGAGGTCCTGGGCCTCGGCCTGCTCGAGATATTGGACTACAAGGTTCGGCGCGGCGTGGAGGCAGCCTGGGAGGAGATCTCGCAGACGCTCGACGTCGGCGCGGAGTGCCGCGTCAACGTGACACCCGAGGGCGGCCTCTCGATCGAGGCCGTGCCGAGCTCGGGCGGGCCCCGCGTGCGACCTGGGCTCGGGGTTTTCGGGGGCGCCGTCAATTCACCGGTCGTGCGTCCCTGATCAAGCTCGCGCGAATGCCAAGCCCCGAGAGAGCTGGCCTACTTCATCACCTCGGGCGCGCGGGATGACGGACGCCGAGCCGCGCCGCCGGGAGAGCGCCTCGGCGGCGCGCGGCGATGCCCGCGCCGGATGGCGCTGTCTTTTTTTTCTGACGAGGAAGGAAAAATCGAGCGTGGTCGTAGTATGTTCACGCGCCGCGCGCCTGCCCGGTCGACGATTCAGCCCGCTCGCTTCCTTCGGCGGAGCCGTCCTCGAGCGCCGCGCGGACTCTCAGGTGAACATTCTCGATGATGGAGCGCTCGATGACACGGATGAAGCTTCTTGGAATGCTGATGGTCGGGCTCGCGCTCGTTGCGTGCGGCGATGATGGCGAGGCGAGCAATCCCTCCGGCACCGGCGGCACCGGCGGCGCCGGCAGCACCAGCGGCACCGGCAGCACCAGCGGCACCGGCGGCGCCGGCAGCACCAGCGGCACCGGCGGCACGGACGGCAACGGCGGCGACCTCGACGACAAGCAGCTCGGCGACCTGACGGACGAGGAATCGCAGGCGGTGTGCGACGCGATCGCCGCGTCGGCCAGCGGCATCTCGAAGGAGGACGCGTGCGAGTTCGCCGGCTTGGTCGCAGCCGCGCTCGGCGGCGCCGACTGCGCGACCGCCAAGGAAGAGTGCATGAACGATCCCGAGGAGCCTTCGGAAGAGGGGACGTGCCCCACGGACCAGTTCGCGGGGTGTACCGCCACGGTCGCCGAGTACAAGGCGTGCACGGACGCTCAGATCGAGTTCGTCAAGTCGGTCACGTGTGAATCGACCCTCGACCCCTCCGCGGAGCCGCCTCCGGAGTGCCAGGCGCTCAGCGAGAAGTGCCCGGAGCTCGGCGGCGAGGAGCCCTGAGGCTTCCCCCTCGCCCGCTCACCGGTCGATCTCGGGCGCCACGACGTCGAAGCTCGCGATGAGCGCCACGAGGTCGGCCAGGAACAGCCCTGGGCTCTTGGCCTCGATCATCGCCATCGCGGTGAAGCTCCCTGTCCGGAACCGCGCCCGATACGCCTCCTCCGCGCCGCGCCCGATCACGTAACAGCCCATGTCGCCGCGGGCGCTCTCGATGCGAGCGTACGCCTCTCCGTCGGGCCGCATCTTCTTCGGCAGCTTGCCCAGGATGTCGTCCTCCGGGTGCTCGTCGATCTTGTCGAGCGCCTGGCGGAGGATCTTCGCCGACTCGCGGCACTCCTCGACACGGACGTAGAACCGGTCCCAGCAGTCTCCCACGGTCCCGTAGCGCCCTCGGCCCACGGGCACGTCGAACTCGAGCTCGGGGTAGACCGAGTAGGCGTCCTCCTTGCGGAGATCCCATTTCACGCCGGACCCCCGCAGGTTGGGGCCGACGAGCCCCCAGTCCTTCGCCTCCTCGTCCGTGACCACGGCGACGTTGGCGAGGCGCTTGATGAAGATGTCGTTCAGGCTGATGAGACGGTCGAACTCGACCATGATCGGCTCGAAGCGGTCGAGCCAGCGCTTCACCTTGTCGGCCCACCCCTTCGGCATGTCGAACGACACGCCGCCGATGCGGTGGTAATTGAAGGTGAGCCGCGCGCCGCACAGCTCCTCGATGAAGTCGTTGATGTACTCCCGCTCTCGCAGCGCCCACGGGAAGGGCGTGACCGCGCCGACGTCCATCGCCATCGCGCCGAGCGCGATCATGTGGCTCCCGATCCGGTTGAGCTCGCAGGAGATGACGCGGAGGTACTGGGCCCGCTTCGGCACCTCGATACCCATCAGCTTCTCGCAGGCGCTCGCCCAGGCCTCGTTGGCGAACATCGCAGCGATGTAGTCGACGCGATCCGTGTATGGCATGAAGCCGCTGTACGTGCAGCGCTCGCCGATCTTCTCGATGCTCCGGTGCAGGTAGCCGACGTCCGGCACCGCCTTCCGGATGATCTCGCCGTCCGTCGAGATGACGAAGCGGAGCACGCCGTGGGTCGACGGGTGATGAGGCCCCATGTTGAGGGTCATCTCGTCTTCCATCTCGGCGCCCGGCTCCGCGCCCGCGCGGTCGACGCTGAAGATGACCTGGCTCATGACGCCTCCGCGTCCTTCTTCGGGAGCTTGATCTTGAAGAGCTCGACGGGGTTCGGCCGCTGCGTCGGGATGCCGCGGTACTCGGCCTTCTCCTGCCAGTCCTTGCGGAGGGGGTGCCCCTCCCAGTCGTCGGGTAGGAGCAGGCGGCGGAGGTCCGGGTGCCCCTCGAAGCGCACGCCGAGCAGGTCGAAGCACTCCCGCTCCTGCCAGTTCGCCGCCGACCACACGTCGACGAGCGTCGACACCGCCGGGCTCTCCCGGTCGAGGAACACCTTCAGGACGACCCGGTGCTTCTTCGCGTACGAGTAGACGTGATAGACGACGACGATCTTCTTGAGATCGGGATAGTCGACCCCGGTGATGCACTCCAGGTAATCGAAATCGAGCTCCGGCGCCTCGCGCAGGAGCCGGCACACGGGCTCGATCTTCGCGGGCGCGACCTGGAGCCAGGCGTCGCGATCCTTCGGGGACACGGGGTGGAAGTCGAAGACCGCGTCTTCGCCGAGCTTCGCCTGGAGCGCCTGGAAGATAGCTTCGGGTGACATGGGAGATCCGGGAGGTGTCGAGGAGAGGGCTCAGCCGTCCGTCGCGCCGCGGCGGCCGAGGGCCCGCTCGCTCTTGATCTTCTCCTGGATCTTCAGGAGCCCTTCGAGCAGCGCCTCGGGGCGCGGGGGGCAGCCGGGGACGTAGACGTCGACGGGGATGATCTGATCCACGCCCTTGCAGACCGAGTAGGCGTACTGGAAGAGGCCCCCGCAGTTCGAGCAGCTGCCCATCGAGATGACGAAGCGCGGCTCCGACATCTGGTCATAGAGGCGCTTCACGCGGGTCGCCATCTTGTACGTCAGCGTCCCCGCGATGATGAACAGGTCGCTCGACCGGGGGCTCGGCCGCGGCGCGGCCCCGAAGCGCTCTAGATCGCCGCGGGGGCCGCCGGTCTGCATGAGCTCGATGGCGCAGCAGGCCAGGCCGAAGAGCATGTACCAGACGCTGTTCGATCGGCCCCAGTTGAGCAGCCAGTTGACGGTCTGATCGACGCTCGTCGTGATGACGCCGCCGCCGTCGCTCTCGTACTTCGCTTCCCACCCGCGGGGCGGGGCCATCAGGTTCAGGTTCGATGTCATGACTCCGCACCTCCCTCGGCGACCGCCGCCCGACCCGCGGGGCCCGCCGGCGCGCCTTCGCTCGCGCCCGCGCGCGGCGCGCGCGGCTGGCCCCGGCTGCTCACGTTCTGAGCCCCGCGCGGATCCCCCTTGATGGAGCGGATCCAGTTGAAATCGCCCTTCACCCAGACATAGGCGAAGCCGAGCATCAGGATGGCCACGAAGAGGAAGATCTCGATCAGCGCGAAGAGCCCGTTGCCCTGGTCCACCCAGCGCTTGAACACGGCCGCGACCGGGTAGATGAACGCTATCTCGACGTCGAAGATGATGTAGACGAGCGCGATGATGTAAAAACGCGGGTTGAAGTTGAACCACGCGGGCCCGACAGGCGCTTCGCCGCACTCGTACGTCTCGACCTTCTCGGCGTACATGTTGTTGGGGCGCAGCAGCTTCCCGAACAGCAGAGAGCCGAGCATGAAGCCGATCGCCACCAGAAAGAACGCGGCAACGCTGGCGTAGGCCATCAACATCGGGCGGAACCTCGCTCGGCCCGCCCCTCTCGCTTCAGCGAGGAGGGACGGATCCAGGGTGGTTATGTAGGTGAAAAGCTGAACCGCGGCAAGCCAGCAGACCCTGGCCTCGCCGGCGCTGCTGCTCGGGATCGACAGGACGCGCCGTGCTGGGATATCGCTCGAGCGTGGGTCTCGTTGACGTGACGGTGCTCGCGGCCGTGCAGGGGGCGGCGCAGGCGCTGCCCATCTCGGCGACCGGGCATGGCGCGGCGGCCCGGCTCTGGCTCCGCGCGGCCGACGGCGACGCCTGGGTCGCCGCCGCGCAGGCGCTCGCGGCGGCGGCGGCGCTCGCGCTCGCCGTGCGGCAGCGGCTCCTCCGCGCGCTCGGCGAGGGCGCCCGGGCGCTCGCGAGGCCGTCGCTCTTCAGGGCGTCGCCGCCGGCGCGCGACGCGGCGGGGCTCGCGCTGGGCGCCGCCGTGAGCCTGATCGTCGCGGCGGCGCTCCGTCCGTACGTCGCGCCGTGGCGGGACGCGCCGCTCGCGGTGGGGCTCGGCCTGCTCGCCACCGGCGCGGCGCTCGCGAGCACCGCGATCGCGCCGAGGCGGGACGGCCGCGACGAGGCCGACGCGCCGTCGCTCGCCGGGGCGCTCGCGGCCGGCGCGGCGCACGGGATCGCGGCGCTGCCCGGCGCCTCGCGGATCGGGGCGGCGCTCGTCGTGCTGCTCTGGCTCGGCGTCCGTCCCGGGCGCGCCGTCGAGCTCGCGCTCGCGCTGAGCATCCCCGCGCTGCTCGCCTCGGGGCTCGCCGAGGCGCGCGCGTTCCACGGCCCCGCGCCAGGGGCGGGCGCCGTGGCGCTCGGCCTCCTCGCCGCCTTCGTGAGCGCGGCCGCGGCGGCCTCCGCGCTCCGCGCCCTCGCCGAGCGGCGGCGCATCGGCGCGCTCTCGCTGTGGGTCGTCCCCCTCGGCCTCGCGATGGTGGCCTACGCGCGCGCGCTGCCCGGCCTCGCCTGAGCGACGCTCGGCGGCCGCACCGCGATCGTGCGATCCTCTTCGACGCCGATACCGCACTTCCAAACCGCATGTCCAAACCGAGGAGAAGCGCCGATGACCCCGACCGACCCCTCGATCCATGTCCTGATCCTCGCCGGCGGCGCGGGCACCCGCTTCTGGCCGGCGTCGCGCGCCGCGCGCCCGAAGCAGCTCTTGCCGCTGCTCGGCGGCGAGCCGCTCCTCACCGCGACGGCGCGCCGGGTGCTTCCGCTGTGCGCCCGCGGCGGGCGCGCGGGCTGGGAGCGCCTCTGGATCGCGACCGGCCAGCACCTGGTCGCGCCGACCCGCGCAGCGCTGCCCGAGGTGTCCGAGCGGCGCCTGCTGGTCGAGCCGGCGCCGCGCAACACGGCGCCGTGCATCGGCTGGGCGGCCGCGACCGTCGCGCGCGACGACCCCGAGGCGGTCGTCGTCGTCCTCCCGAGCGACCACCACATCGGCGACGTACCGAGGTTCCTCGAGGCGCTGGGGGCCGCCGTCGCCTCGGCCCAGGGCGGCGCGATCACGACGATCGGCATCCGTCCGACGCACCCGGAGACGGGCTTCGGGTACATCGAGGCGGAGGAGGCCGCCGGGGCGGACGGCGCGGCGCCCCGCAAGCCCCGCAAGGTGCGGCGCTTCGTCGAGAAGCCGAGCCGCGAGCGCGCGGCGGAGTTCGTGGCGAGCGGCCGCTTCCTCTGGAACGCGGGGATGTTCATCTTCCGCGCGGGCGACATGCTGGCCGCGATCCGCGCCCACCTGCCGGCGCTCGCCGCGGGGCTCGACGAGATCGACCGCGCCGCCGCGCTCGGCCCGGACGCCGAGGCGGAGGCCGTCCTGCGGGTGTTCCCGGGCCTGCCGGCCGTCAGCATCGATCACGGCGTGATGGAGCACGTCGCCGGGCTCGCCGTGGTGCCCGGCGACTTCGGCTGGAGCGACGTGGGCAGCTGGCAGAGCACCTGGGAGCTCGCCGACAAGGACGAGCGAGGCAACAGCGCGCCCGCGGGGTCGGTGCTGATCGACGCGTACGGCAACCACGTGGTCGATCTGCGCGCGCGCGCCGCGCGCGCCACGCCGGACGATCGCCGGGTGATCGCGCTCGTCGGTGTGGAGGGCCTCGTGGTCGTCGAGACCGACGACGCGCTGCTCATCGTGCCGCGCGATCGGGCCCAGGAGGTGAAGCACGCGGTCGACGAGCTGAAGGCGCGAGGGCAGGGCCGGCACACGTGACCGCGCTACCCGCTCGGCTCCCCCCGCCGCGCCACCGCCCGCGCGTAGATCTCGCGCCGCGGTAGCCCGAGCTCCACCGACAGCTCCTCGGCGATGTGCTTGGCCCGCCTCCCCTGGGCGAGCTCCCGATCGATGCGCGCGTCGAGCTCCTCGTCGCTCGGGCGCGCGCCCTCGGCGGCCGGCGCCGCGGGCGCGAGCACGAGCGTGATCTCCCCGAGCCACTCCCGCTCGATCGCCGCGAGCTCCTCCACGCTGCCGCTCAGGATCTCCTCGTGCACCTTCGTCAGCTCGCGCGCGACGACGGCGCGCCGCCCGGGCATCCGCTCGGCGAGGTCGGCGAGCGTCTCGCGGAAGCGCCGCGGCGACTCGAACAGCACCACCGCCTCCGGCGTCGACGTGACGAGGGCCAGCGCCTCGCGCCGCTCGCGCCCGCCGCGGGGCAGGAACCCGACGAAGCGGAAGCCCCCCGTCACCAGCCCCGACGCGCTCACCGCCACCATCACCGCGCTCGGCCCCGGGATCGCCACGACGCGCGCCCCGGCCTCCGTGGCCGCGCGCACGAGCGCCGTCCCCGGATCGCTCACGACCGGCGTGCCTGCGTCGGTCATGAAGGCGATCGACTCGCCCGCCGCGAGCCGCGCGGCCGCGCGCGCCGCGTCGGCCTCGGAGGCGTGCGCGTCGAACCGGTCGACCGGCTTGCCCGAGACGCCGAGGTGGCCGAGGAGCGCCCGGGCCCGCCGCGTGTCCTCCGCGAGGATGCGGTCCGCCCCGCGCAGCGTCTCGACCGCGCGCAGCGTGATGTCGCCGAGGTTGCCGATCGGCGTCGCCACCACGTAGAGGCACCCGCGGTCGCTCGACCCGCCTTGCTCGCCGCTCGACAAGGCCTAGTCCATCTCGACGGCGTCGCCGAGCTCCTCCTGGAGGTACGTCCGCAGCTTGGACTGGAGCCGCGCCTCGAGCTGGCGCACGCGCTCGCGCGAGATGCCGAACTCGTTGCCGAGCTCCTGGAGCGTGAGCGGATCCTCGGCGGCCATGCGCTTGTCGAAGATGATCACGTCCTTGCCCTTCAGCGTCTCGCGGAACTTCGAGAGCCGATCGTGGACGAGCCTGCCCATCTCGCTCGCCTCGAACGCGGTGTCCGGGCTCGCCCCCGACGACACGAGCAGCTCGACGCGCGGGATCGTCCGGCCCTCGAGATCGCCGACCGGGGCGTCGAGCGAGGCCTCGCCGCTCGAGAGGCGGCGGTCCATGTCGACGACCTCCTTCTCCTCGACCGACAGGCGCTTCGCGATCTCCGCCGCCGTGGGCTCGATGCCCATCGCCGAGAGCTTCGCCTTCTCCTTGTTGAGGTTGAAGAAGAGCTTCCGCTGCGCCTGCGTCGTGCCGAGCTTCACGAGGCGCCAGTTGTTGAGGATGAAGCGGAGGATGTACGCGCGGATCCACCAGGCCGCGTACGAGGAGAGCTTCACGCCGCGGTACGGATCGTAGCGCTTCACGGCCTGCATCAGGCCGATGTTCCCCTCCTGGATGAGGTCCATGATGTTCTTGTAGGCGCGCCGGTACTCGTACGCGAGCTTGACCACGAGCCGCAGGTTCGCCGTCACGAGCCGCGCGGCGGTCGCGACGTCCTGCGTCTTCGTGTACTTGATCGTCAGCTCTTTCTCCTCGTCCGGCGTGAGCAGCGCGTGGCGCTGCACCTCGCGCAGGTAGGCCTGCAGCGGGTCCGTGCGCGACAGCGCGACGTCGCCGCCGCCGCGGCCCTCGCCGCCGCTGGCCCTCGCGGAGCGCGGGAGCTCGATGTCGTTCACGTCGAGGCTCGCGTCGTCGATCACCTCGCCGACGACCTCCACGACGTCGCCCTCCTCGACGTCGCCCGTCCTCGCGGCGCCGCTCTCGGGCGCGCCGTCCGCCTCGTCGTCGTCCTCGCGCGGGCCCTCGTCGTCGCTCGCGGCGGGCTGCGCTTCGACACGCGCGCGCCCGCCGTCCTTCGCGGAGGAGCGCGCGCGGCGCTTCGCTGCGGGCCGGGGGCCCGCGTCCGAGTCGGGCCGGAGGTCCGCGCCTTCGTCCTCCGCTCCGGCCTGGAGCCCCGCCTTCGCCACTCCGTCGGGCTGGGGCGCTCCGGTCCCCTTCGTTCGCTTCGTTCGCGGCTCGCTCTTGCTCTTCGCCACCAGGACCTCGTCCTCGAAGTTCTAGTACAGCCCCGCCGCACCGCGCCACCTGCGCCGGCGCGCAGGCGCTTCGCGATCCGGAGGCTACCCGCTCCGAGATCCGCAGGTAAGGAAGACAGCGCGCGGGATCGGAGAACGTGCTACACGCCAGCCTCCTCCACGTGGACTCGCACCGCCCGCCGCGCCCGCGCTCGCTGCGCCCCTGGTACCTGGTGGCCACCATGCTGCTCACCTGGCTCATCGGCGTGCGCGGCTTCATGGCCGGGTGCGGGACGGCCATGTACCTGCGCGCCGGCATGGCCCCCGACGTCATGGCCGTGGCCGAGCAAGCGCGCGACCAGGGGGATCCGTTCCAGTTCACGTTCCTCGTGCTCGAAGCCGCGCAGGCGCGCGCGCTGAGCCTGTACCAGGACGTCTCCTTCCCCCTCAGCATCGCGAAGCTGCTCCTCGGCGGGCTGCTCGTCGTCGCGAGCGGCCTGGCGCTCGGCGGGCGGCCCGGCACGCGCGGCTTCGTCCTCCAGGTCCTCGCCGCCAACCTGGCCTTCGCCGCGGTCGAGTACGCCCTCACCCGGGGCGTCCGCGGCGCCTGGATCGACATGGTGGCGCAGGCGGGGGCGCTCCTCCCGCCGGACATCCCCGAGCGCGCGGGCCTCACGAACGCCGGCCTCTGGTGGACCGCCGAGCGGGTGCGCTTCGTGCTCTTCGAGCTGGCCGTCCTCGGCTCCGCCGCGCTGGCCCTGACGCGGGAGCGCACCAAGATGTACTTCCAGGCGGTCGCCCGGACGGTCGACCCCGGCGATGAGCCATGAGCACCGCGGAGAGGATCGCCGGCGCGGATCCTCGATCGACGCTCACACAGGCCGAGGGGCGGAGGGTCGCCATCCTCCCGGACGACCTCGCCAACCAGATCGCGGCGGGCGAGGTGGTCGAGCGGCCGGCGAGCGTCGTGAAGGAGCTCGTCGA
The DNA here is from genome assembly GCF_051525235.1 of Sorangium sp. So ce124. Lineage (NCBI taxonomy): Bacteria > Pseudomonadati > Myxococcota > Polyangiales > Polyangiaceae > Sorangium > Sorangium sp. So ce124. The sequence goes on along the minus strand of NZ_CP150312.1, from coordinate 13,585,667 downwards.
GAACGCGCTCGACGCGGGCGCGCGCCGCATCCGCGTCGACATCGAGGGGGGCGGCGTCGGCCTGGTGCGCGTCGCGGACGACGGGCGCGGGATGAGCCGCGAGGACGCCTCCCTCGCGGTGCTCCGCCACGCCACGAGCAAGATCGCCCGGCTCGACGACCTCCGCAGCATCCAGAGCTTCGGCTTCCGCGGCGAGGCGCTCCCGAGCATCGCATCGGTGAGCCGCTTCTCGCTGCGGACGCGGCGCGACGGCGAGGCCGAGGGGACGGAGATCCGGATCGAGGGCGGCGGCGCGGCGCAGGCCATCCCCTGCGGGTGCGCCGCCGGCACCGTGGTCGAGGTGCGCGATCTCTTCTACAACGTCCCTGCGCGCCGCAAGTTCCTGCGCGCCGTCGGCACCGAGTCGGCGCACGTGTCCGAGATCGCGCAGGCGGTCGCGCTCGGCGAGCCGGGCGTGACGCTGGTCCTCTCGCGCGACGGGCGCGTCGCGCGGGAGTGGCTGCGCACCTCGAGCCGCGCGGAGCGGGCGCGCATGATGCTGGCGGGCGAGGAGCTCGCGACGTGCGCTGGCCAGCGTGGGCCGCTCACGGTCGAGGCGTTCGTGTCGCGGCCGGAGCGCGCCCGCTCGGGCGCCAGCTGGTTGTGGATGTTCGTGAACGGCCGGCACGTGCGCGACCGCTCGCTGGCCCGCTCGATCGCGCTCGCCTACGGCAGCGTCCTCGAGCCGGGCCGGTACCCCATCGGCGCTGTGTTCATCGACCTGCCCGCCGAGCTCGTGGACGTGAACGTCCACCCCCAGAAGGCCGAGGTCCGCTTCGCCGACGGCCGCGCCGTCGCCGACGCGCTTTACAAGATCGTCGCCGCGCAGGTGGCCGCGGCGTTCGGCCTGCCCGCGCCGGCCCCCGGCGGCTTCCAGGGCCGCAAGGGCAAGCTCTTCGAGGACGCGGCCGCGCCGCCCGGAGACGCCTGGGTCTGGTCGGGCGGCCCCGCGGCGGAGGCGCCCGCGGCAGGCCCATCGACGCCCGCGGCGGGTACGTCGGGCGAGCGGCAGGGGCCGCCGGACGATCCGTGGGGCCTCGGCGGCGACCTCGGCGGGGTCCCGCCGGCACGTCCTCACGCTGCGCCAGCCGGGCCAGCGCCGACGCAGCTCGGGGCGTGGGCCGACGTCGCGTCGCTCGGTCTACCGGCACCGGCGCACGGCGGGCCGGGCGAGCCGCCCGCGCCCGCGCCGGGGTCGCCGCCCGTCCCCTACCCGACCGGCAGCGGCCCGGTGCTCTCTGCGGCCGAGCGCGTGGTCGCCTGGCGGTCGCTGCGCTTCCTCGCCCAGGTGCGCAACACCTTCTTCGTGTGCGAGGGGCCGGACGGCATCTACTTCCTCGATCAGCACGCGGCGGCGGAGCGCGTGACGTTCCACCGCCTGCGCGCCTCGTACGACGGGCGCGACGTCGCCACGCAGAAGCTGCTCTTCCCGGTGATCGTCCAGGCGGCGCCCGCGGAGGTGTCGCTCGTCGAGGAGGCGCAGGAGGCGATCGCGCGGCTCGGGCTCGACGTGCGCCCGGCGGGCGCGGCGCAGCTCGCGGTGCACGCGGTGCCGACGCTGCTCCGCCGCGCGGCGCCCGAGCGCCTCGTGCGCGACCTCGTGGACGAGCTGAGCCACTCGGGCGAGCGCGCCTTCTCGGGCGCGGTGGATCTCGCGCTCGCGACGATGGCCTGCCACGGCTCGCTGCGCGCGGGCGACCCGGTGGCGCCGGAGGAGGCGCGGGCCCTGCTCGCGGCGCTCGACGAGGTCGACTTCGCCGGCCACTGCCCGCACGGTCGGCCCATCGTGATGCGCGTCGGCTGGCCGGAGCTGGAGCACCGCGTGGGGCGGCGGTGAGCGAGGCGGCGCTCGAGCTCGCCCCGGAGGCAGGCGCGGCCGCCGCGCCGCCGTCGTGGGAGACGATCGCGCCGCCCGCGCCGGGTGAGCTGCTCGTCGTGGTCGGCCCGACGGCGAGCGGCAAGACCGAGCTCGCCATCCGGCTCGCGGAGCGGTTCGGCGGCGAGGTGGTGAGCGCCGACAGCGTGCAGATCTACCGGGAGTTCGACCTCGGCTCCGGGAAGCCGACGCCCGCCGAGCGGGCGCGCGCGGCGCACCACCTGGTCGACGCTGTCGATCCGCTGCAGGCGATCGACGCCCAGCGCTTCGCGGAGCTCGCGGAGGCGGCGATCGACGACATCCGCGGCCGCGGCCGGGTCCCCGTCGTCTGCGGCGGCACGTTCCTCTGGGTGAAGGCGCTCGTCCTCGGCCTCTCGCCCGCGCCGCCCGCCGATCCCGAGGTGCGCGCGCGGCACCGCGCGATCGCCGACGCCGAGGGGCGCGCCGCGCTCCACGCGCGCCTCGCCGCCGTGGATCCGGAGAGCGCGGCCCGCCTCGCGCCCAACGACCTCGTGCGCGTCAGCCGGGCGCTGGAGATCTACGAGCGCTCGGGCCGGACGCAGAGCGCGTGGCACGCGGAGCACGGCTTCCGGGAGCGCCGGCACGCCGCGCGCCTGCTCGCGGTGCACCGGGACCGCGCCGAGCTCGACCGCCGCATCGAGGCCCGGGTCGCCGGGTGGCTGGAGCAGGGCTGGGTGGAGGAGGTCCGCTCGCTCCTCGCCCGCGGCTACGGCGACGCGCGGGCGATGGGCTCCGTCGGCTACCGGCAGGTGCGGGAGCACCTGGAGGGGCGCCTGCCGGCCGACGAGCTCGCGCCGGCCATCGTGCGCGCCACACGCACCTTCGTGCGCCGGCAGCGCACGTGGTTGAGGGACGAGGCGGTCGCGCACGTCGCGCTGTCATGATCCATAAATAACAACAATTACAATAATTTACGCCAGAGCCAACCGCCGGCGACGCGCCGCAGGCGCCGCTCATGCGCGCTCTTCGCCGGTCCCGCCGCTCCCGCGGCGCCGGCCCGCTCCAGCCAGGGGAATGCGCCACCGGACCTCGCCGTCGCAGCGCGGGCAGGCCGCAGTGGACGGCCGCGCCTCCTGGGCGAACGCGACGCGCCCGCAGTGCGAGCAGACGGTCATGTGGCGCTGATAGAGGTCCGGGCTCGAGAGGATCGCCGCGGCGAAGAGGCTGAGCACGACGTCGCTCAGGAAGTCGCACCCGCGCGGCGCCGGCAGCCAGCCTGATCGGTCGCCCACCACGGCCCAGCGGACGCGCGCGCTGTACAGCGCTGCGCGGAGAAACTTGCCCTCGGGGTCCGGCGCCACGAAGTCGACAAGCGTGCTCCCCACGCGCCGGCGCGCGCGCGCGGTGAGCGCCGCGACCGCCTCGGGCCGCTCGTCCAGCTCGCGGAGCGCCACGGTCTCCGCGCCCGGCTCGCGCACAGCGCGCGGGAGCATCATCCACCCCGGAGCGATCACGTGATCGTCGAGCCACGCCCTGAGCTCGTGGGGCTCCCAGGGGCGGGTCGTCACCTGCATGAACTGGAGCGCCCCGGCCAGGCTCGGGCTCGCGAGCATGCGCCCGCGCAGGGCGACGAACGATCGGGCCCTCCCGGCATCGGCGCGCGCGCTCCACCCGAGCCTCCTGCTCCGGCTCGCGAGGTCCGTCGGCGCGGCGCCGGCCATTGGGATCTTCAGGGAATTGCTCATGAGTTCCATGGGGTCTTCCGCCCCGCAGCGCGCCGCGGGGAGCGGCCGGCGAACCGGCGATGTGCGGCGCGGTAAGCGCCCGGCGTGCCAGCCGCCGCGGAGGCCTGGATCTCACCGCGCGCGCGGGCGGCGCGCGCAGATACGGCATGTTCGCGCGCGCCGGCGGCGCCGCTGAGGCCTCGAAACCGCCTTCCGGCGAGCGCGCTTGCGGGGTCCAAGCCTCAGGCGGCCGCCAGCGCGGTATCGACACCGCCGCTCGCGGGGCTTCATGGGCTCACCCCGGCGGCGCGGGCGCGCGCGCCGGCGCGAGGCGCGCCGCTCCGGGCCGACAGCATCGCTCGAACGATGTCGGACCCCAGAGGGCGAGCGGGGCGGGGCACTTCTCGCCTTTTTACGTCCATGCTAACCGCATCTCTCCTTCGACCAGGAACGGCTCGAGAGGGCTCACCACGGAGCACGGCACCTCCTGCTCCACGCGATGAAAGGACGACCATGACGCGAGAGTCGAGTGACGTGCAGGCGATCCAGAATGTGGTCGTCCGGATTGCCCACCACATCGACAAGCGGCGCTGGACCGAGCTCCGCGGCCTCTATGCCGACGTCGTGGTGGCCGATTTCACGTCCGTCTTCGGGGGCGAGCCGCAGGAGCAGAAGACGGACGATCTTCTGGCGGGCTGGAGCAAGTTTCACGACGCCATCGACGCATCACAACATTTCCTCGGCCCCCTCGATATCGAGGTGAAAGGAGAGCACGCCTCCGTGGAGTGCCATGTCCGCGCCCACCATCGGTTCGCGCGCGCGCCGGGCGGCGAGGACTGGCTCGTCGCGGGCCACTACCGCTATGAGCTCGCCAGGCACGCGGGCGGCTGGAAGGTCTCCAGGGTCAGGTTCGAGATATCGTACCAGACCGGCAACACGAACATGTTCGAGGAAGCGCTCAGGTAAAGCCCCCGCGTGTCACCGCGGGTGGGGCGGCGAGATCGCCAGGCCGAGCGCGTGCGCCGCGCGCAGCGCCGCGACGCGGAGGTGGCCGTCCGGCAGGCGCTCTCGCCCCGCGACGAGCTCGATCAGCGGCACCCACGAGAGCCGCCGAGCGGCACCGGACTCCGGCGCGAGGTCGGGCGCGGCGGCAGAGGCGGGCGTGCCGGCCGAGGCAGGCGCCGCGGTGACGACGAAGGCGAGCGGCTGCACGAGCTCCGGGGTCAGCCCTGCCGAAGGGCGGTAGGCGCCTCCGAGCTCGACGGCCGCCTCCACCCGAACGCCGTACTCGACCTGCAGCCGCTCCCGTACGAACGCCTCGGCGGCCGCCAGCGCGCTCACGCTCCGCGGCAGCCGCCACGCCGGCGCGACAAGGATGCCGCTGTTGCCAGAGAAGCTCTGGGCGGCCGGCAGATCGTGATCGTCCACGCCGAGCACGACCTCCCCCGACGGCGCCCGCGCGAGCAGCGCCGTCGAGACCGTGAGCACCCCGAGCGGCCGAGGCACCACGTACTCCAGCTCTCGCGCGGCCACCACGCCGCCGTCCGCGGTCAGCTCCTCGAAGCGCGCCCGCCGCACCTCGAGGAACCCCGCGCTGGCGCCCGCGTCCACCCGCGAGAACCGCCGGCGGCTCGGGCGCCCGAGCAGCGCGGCGAGCGACGTCGGCTGCAAGGCGGCCACCCCGCCGTCGTCGCCGGCCCCGGCACCGCCGGCATCGCCCGCGCCGCGCCGACCCGCGCCGGCCGCCGGGAGCGGGATCTCGTCGCCGATCCACGGCCCGAACGGGAGGCCGAAGCGCGCCAGGAGGTCGTAGACGTTCAGCTCGAGCCGCGCGTCGGGCAGGCCGCCGACCTGCGCGGCGCGGAGGAGCTGGCGCGCCTCGACGGCGCGGATGCGTCCCGAGGTGCCGAATCCCGACACGTTCTCCGAGGGCGCGTTCACGAACGTGGGCTCGACCTCCACCAGCATCGAGCGCACCTCTTCGAGGATGCCGCCCGGCGACGGGTAGTACGTCGTGCCCGGGATCATGCGCTGGATCGCCGCCGCGCGCACCCCGGCCGCCCGCTCCAGCGCGTGCTCGACCGTGTGCCCGACAGGGAACTCGGTCTGCACGACCGCGATCGGCTCGGCCAGATAATCGGCCGGCCCGCTGCCGTCGAGCGGAGGCGTCTCCTCGCGGCAGGCGCGCGCGATCGGCCGCGGATAGCTCGTCCGCGCGAGCACATACGCCGTCTCGCCCGCGAAGAAGAACGGCACGATGTCCAGCGTGGGGTGCGGCCGCGCCGCCAGGTCGAACACCTGCCCTGTCGCCCGATCCCGGTGGTGCTCGATCCGCAAGAACTGCTGAGAGCTCTCCGCGGGCGCGAGCCGGAACGCGACGCCTTGACCGGCCTTCACCTTCTCTCCGACGATCAGGTAGTTGGTGGGCGGATAAGGCAGTCGGGCGCCCGTTGTGTCCCGGAGCTCGAAGCGACCGACGAACCGGTTCCGCACGATCCAGGGGTTGCGCAGCGGCGTCGACGACAGCACGCGAAGGCCGAGGCGGGCGAAGAGCGCCTCGAACTGCGCTTGTGAGAAATAGGTATACTCCTCCTTGACCTCGGCTTCCCAGTCGGCGCGGTAATCCTTCCTCAACACGAACTCGACAGCGTGCTTGTGGGCGAGCCGGTACCGACGCCACCCCATGCGCGGCGCTGGGAGCTCGCCGGAGGGCTCGCGCGCGACGCGCGCCAGCGGGAACCCCGGCTCCGGCGAGAGCGAGCGAAACTCGCCCGCGAACCGCTCGAGCAGCGCCGCCGTCGAGGCGCTGCGGGGGTCACGGCCGTCGTCGCCGTCCTCGGCGGGCACGTCCAGCAACACCGTCCCCGGCCCGGGATCGACGAAGTCCCTCACCACGAGCACCCCGCCCGGCGCGAGCTGCTCCACCTGCGCCGCCAGCGCATCGGCGGCGTTCGCGTGGCGGTAACCGCCGTACGAAGTGACGTGGTGGAGCACCGACGAGTCGAAGATCCCGTCGAGGCTCTCGGGCGGGAATACCGTCCTGGCGATGTCGCCCAGCTGAAAGCCCAGGTTCGGCTGCTGATGAGCGCGGCGCGCGAGCTCGACGACCGTCGGATCGATGTCGACGCCGATCACCTCGAGGCGCGGATAGAGCTGGGCCAGCGCGGCGCTGCCCTGCCCCGAGCCCATGCCCATGTCGGCGACGCGGCCCTCGCACAGGAGGTGCGCCGCCGTGAGCGCGACCTTCTGGCGCATCGACGCGTCCATCGCGGACAGGTACCGCGCGTACGCGGACAGGTCGTCTCGCCGCTGATCTGCCTCGTACCCCGCCGGCGCGCGCGTCGTCATGGTGACCAGTGTACGCCGGGCCCGGGACGAGGGTCGACGGCGGCGTGCGCCCGAGAGAGCGCAGGCGCCCGGGCGCGAGGCGGCGGTCGCCGGGAACCGGAGCGCGCGCCGGGGAGCGACGCGCCGGCCGCCTCAGCTGGCCGAGAGGCCCGGGAGCGGCGACTTGGACCGCAGGTTCGGATCGCCGAAGCCCGCGAAGTCCGTGACGCCCATCGCGTCACACAGGCTGAGCAGCACGCGCTCGTGCCGCTCGCCGCTCTTGATGTACCGGCCGCCAGGGGCCGTCTTCAGATAGCCGCCTTCGCCGCTCGCCAGGACGAACTTCATCTCGTTCTGGTTGTGGTTCGGCGAGTCGCCCATGTCGCGGCACCACGCGATCAGCGTGTTGTCGAAGAGCGTCCCGGAGCCGTCGGCCTCCGGGATCGCCTTCAGTTTGTTGATGAGGTCGACGAACCGCTGCGACAGCCACTTCTCGAGCTTGATCAGGTCGAGGTGCGCCGGCGCCCCGGTGTGGATCATGGCGCCGTGCTCGTCGCCCTTCAGCCCGATGTCCTGGAGATCGACGTTCATGGCCTGATCCGAGCCCCACTGGATCGCGCCGACCCGGGTGATGTCGCACGCGAACGCGCCGACGAGGAGATCCATGTGGAGCAGGTTGGCCTGGAGCGGGTTGGCCGGATCGGTGGCGGGCTTCGTCGGCACGCTGCAGCCGCCGGTCTGGCCGGACGAGGCGTTGGACAGCCGCTCCTCGATCTGCCGGATCGACTCGATGTGCAGCTCCAGCTTGTACTTCTGCTCGGAGCCGAGGTTCCCCTCGAGCGCCTTGATCTCGTTCTTGAGGTGATCGAGGACGCTCTTGCGACGGCGCAAGAGGTCGTCAGAGGAGGTGTTCGACGGGATCGCCGAGCCGAACAGGGTGGAATAGGCGGACGTCGGAGAGGCGATGCCCGGCAGGTTGTCCTTGCGATAATACGGCGATCTCCCGCCGTTCACCGTGCTCTCGGCCCCGAGCAGGAGCGAGGGGATCTGCGTCTTCGTGCCGGCGGCGATCAGCTTGTCCGCGATGAACTGGTCGACGGAGATCAGCTTGGCGGGGTCGCTGAAGCCGAGCCCCGTCAGGGCGTCGGGCGCGCCGTGGTTGTTCCCCGGATTCCCGCTGGGGAGGCCGTCCACGAGCACGACGTGCTGCTTCACGTCGGCGAGCGGCGACGTCGACTCGCTGAACGTGGGGGTCTCGCCGGAGACGCTCGTGGGCTTCCAGATCGATGGCGCGGTCCCCATCGTACAGAACAAAAGGAGCCGCTTGGGCTTCCGCCCGGGCGCCGCCTCGGCGATGGAGTCGAGGAAGGGGGTGAACAAGAAGCCGGCGCCGACGCTGGCCCCCAGCCCCTTGAGGAAATCTCTACGACGATGGCTGCGCATGAACGACCCTTTCACGCTACCGATCTCGCGCCAACGGAGCTCGCCGCGACAGGTGCGTGGGGGCGCACCTGTCGCGGCGAGCGGCCTCGCGCCCTCGGTGTCAGGTCGCGGCGATGCCCGGGAGCGGCGACTTGCTGCCCAGAGTCGGATCCCCGAAGCCGGAGAAGTCCGTGACGCCCATCGCGTCGCACAGGCTGAGCAACACGCGCTCGTGCCGCTCGCCGCTCTTGATGAAACGGCCGCCAGGGGCCGTCTTCAGATAGCCGCCGTTGCCGCTCGCCAGGACGAACTTCATCTCGTTCTGGGTGTGGTTCGGCGCGTCGCCCATGTCGCGGCACCAGGCGACCAGCGTGTTGTCGAGGAGCGTCCCGGAGCCGTCGGCCTCGGGCGTCGCCTTCAGCTTCTTGATGACGCCGACGAACTGCTGGTGCAGCCACTTCTCGAGCTTGATCAGGTCGAGGTGCGCGGGGGCGCCGGTGTGGATCATACCGTTATGCTCCTCACCGGCGAGGCCGATCTCGCTCAGGTTCGCGTTCATCATCTGATCCGAGCCCCACTGGATCGCCGCGACGCGGGTGATATCGCACGCGAACGCGCCGACGATGATATCCAGATGAAGCTGGTTGGCCTTCAGGCCATTGGTCATGTCGCCGCTCGGCGATGCCGGGACGGAGCAGGCGCCCGTCCCTCCTCCTCCGCCGCCTCCCGGGGTCATCGTGTTCGAGAGCCGCTGCTCGAGCTGGCGGATCGACTCGAGGTGCAGATCCAGCTTGTACTGCTGCTCCTTCCCCAGGTTTCCCTTGAGCGACGTGAGCTCTTTCGTGAGGTTGTCGAGGACGCTCTTGCGCCGCTTCAGCAGGGCCTCGGCGGCGCTGTTGTCGTTGCCGTTGTTGTTGTTGTTGGACGGCGTGAAGCCCGTGAACACGGTCGAGTAGGCGGACGTGGGGGAGGCGATCGGCGACAGGTTGGTCCCCTTGTAGAAACCCGTCTTGCCACCCTCGACGGCGGCGCCGAGCAGGAGCGAGGGGATGGGCGTCGACAGCCCGCTGCCCTTCAGCTTCTCGACGATGTACTGGTCGACCGAGATCAGCCCGTAGGGGCCGTTGCTGTAATAGCCCATCCCGGTGAGGCCGTCGGCGGACCCGTGATTGTTGCTGGGGCTCCCGCTGGGGAGGCCGTCCAGCATCACGATGTGCTCCTTCACCTCCTCGAGCGGCGAGGTGGACTCGCTGAACGTGGGGGTCTCGCCGGAGACGCTCTTGGGCTTCCAGATCGAGGGGGCCGTCCCCATGGTGAAGAAGATCAGGAGCCGCTTCGGCTTCTTCCCGGGAGCCGCGTTGGCGATGGAATCATAGAAGGGAGAGAACAGAAGGCTGGCCCCGAGGCTGGCCCCGACACCCTTGAGAAACTTCCTACGACTGTGGCTGCGCATGACCGATCCTTTCACTCGCTACCGATCTGTTCTTGGGTTGCAGCCGTGGGGTCACGGACCTTGAACTCTGCGGGTGAAGTGCGGCGCGCGCGTCAGCGCGAGCCACACGCTCTTGAGGCGGAAGTTGTCCGCCGCGGCGTCCTCCTGGACCTCCTCGTACGTGCAGCCGTCCTGCTCCCAGGTGCCGCCGAACGCGTAGTACGACCAGTAACGGACCATGCACGCCTTGACGTCCTCGCTCGCCGCGAGGTAGTCGGCCAGCTCGGTGACGCCGTTGAAATTGAAATCTTCGCCGCTGGGCGGCTCGACGACCGTGCCGGTCACGTCGACGGGGATCCCGCTCTCGTCGTTCCGCCACCGACCGAACGTGTCGTAGTGCTCGAAGCCGACGCCGATCTTGTCGGTGAATTTGTGGCAGCCCGCGCAGTACGTCGCCTTCGTGTGCTGCTCGACCATCTCGCGCGTGGTCGCCGGGGTCTCCAGAGGCTTGACGTTCGGATCCACGCCGGGCGGCGGGGGATCGAGCGGCTGGCAGAGGAGGCGCGTGCGGACCATCTTGCCGCGCTGGGTCGGCGAGGAGAGCTTCGCGCCGCCATGCCCCGTCAGGAAGCTGCCGTGGGCCAGGATGCCCCCGTCGCGCTGCCCTGGGGTGAGCGTCACCTTCGTCAGCTCGGTGCCCCCGGCGCCGCTGATGCCGTAGTGCGCACCCAGGCTGGCGTTGATGAACGTGTGGTCCGCCTGCAGGAGGTCGGCGAACGTGCCGTTCTGGTTGAACGCGGTGTCCACGACGAGCGCCTGCGTCTCGGCCATCATGTCCTTGCGCATGGCGTCCGTGAGATCGAAGAGCGTGTTGTCCTTCACCGCGGTGACGAGGCGGTTCAGCTGGAGCCAGCCGCGCATGAACCGCATCATCTCCTTCTCGGCGAGCGGCCTGGTCGCCGAGTCCTCCAGCAGGCGGAGCGCGTGCTGGGCGATCTGCTCGCTGGTCAGGTTGACGCCCCCGGCGGCGGCGGCGTCGGCCGCCTGCAGCAGCGCCTCGTCCGGCATGGTCCCGGTCAGCAAGTACGAGAGGTTGCTCGCGATCTCGTGCGGGGTGAGCTCGTAGATGCCCGAGCCGTTCGCATCGGTCCCGATCTCGTGGCGGTAGAGGAAGTACGGCGACTGGAGCATGGCGCCCACGACCACCTTGGCGCCGTCCTCGAACGACTTCTCCGCCCCGAACAGCGCGTCATAGGACGCGACGCGCTCGTCCGTGAGCTTGTCGCGGAACGCGCGGCGGCCGAAGTCGCGGATGAACTCGGTCCGGCAGCTCGCATCCATGGTCCTGCACGTCGCCGAGGTGATGCTGGAGAGCTTGTTCGTCACCGCCCAGTCGGCGGTCGTCTCGGCCCAATCCATGATCTGCTGGGCCGTCAGGTCGCGAATCACCAGCGCGTTCGCGTCGGCCGTGAACCCGAGCACCTGCGGATCATTGAAGATGCTCGGGAGGGCGACGCTCTGGTCCTTGAAGAGATCGCGGACAGTGGCCTCGAATTGATCCACCGTCAGGCGACGCACCACGCGCGGGCCCGGGGTGCTCTTGTCCGCGACCTCGCAGTGCGACACATCCGGGATCTCCGTGGGCATGTCCGGCGGGTCGCCGATCGGCGGGCCGCCGGCGTCGCCGCCGCTGCTGCTGCTGCCGCTGCCGCTGCCGTTGCCGCTGCTACTGGTCTCGGAGGGCGTCCCGTCGGGATTGCCGAGGTTGCCCAAGCAACCGAGCGGGCCGGCGAGGAGAAGCGCCACTGCGGAGTAGCGGCGACACGCTTTCGCCGAAACTAAGCTATTAAGCGTGCTCATCATTGCTTGAGAAAAGCTGATGTCTCTCATGTTGTCAAGCCCCGATCAAGCGGTGTCGCCCCGATAATCCATGCGCATACCCGCGCGCTTCAATGGCCTGTCACCGAATCGTCCGCGTCATGTGCGTTGTTTGAGTTGATTGCGTCGCCGCGTTCGAATCGTTTTCAGCGTCGTTTTCAGCGTCTTTGCCCTGCCCGCTCGCCTGCATGCGTCATGGTGGGCCCTTGGTGGCTCTCCTCGGAGCGAAGTCGAGTTCGACGCTCCGCGTCGAGCCGATTCACGGTGTCACCCGCCACGCCAGGGAGCTCGACCTCCCACCGGATCCGAGGTCGAACCGGAGCCGCTGGATCGCCAGGCGCGTTTCGACCTCAGGGCTCTGGGCGAGCCGCTGGGCAAGGCCTTTGTCGTCCATGAGCGTCGAGAAGCGATCCACAAAAAGCGGTTAAGCAACCCTCGTGCCGAGTGTTCTCGCGGGGTTACCTGGCGCCGCTGTGCCCGGTTTCTGGATTTTTTCGAAGATTGCGAGGGGTGGACGCCGAGGGGTCCAGGAAGGGTGATCCACCGCTTCCGCGATCCATCCGTGCGCCGCTGCAACCGGCCGCCCCCCAGGGCCAGCCGCGTCAGCCCTTGGACCAGGCGCTGATCGAGCGATAGCTCGCGACGGACTCCTCGATGACCTCCAGGGCGCGGTTCCTGTCGTACATCGTATCTACCTCTGCGAGCTTGTTCTCGAGCGTCTTGTAGTCGATGAAGAACCGCATGAGCTCCTTGGTCACGTGCGGCGGGAGCTCCTCGTGGGTCAGGTAATGGGCCACGGAGGGGTCGTCGACGGCGACCGCGATGATCTTGTCGTCGACGCCCTTGTCGTCGCGCATGAAGAAGCCCCCGATGGCGCGCGCCCTCACGATCGTGAGCGGCACGACCGGCTCCTGCATGAGGACGAGGACGTCGAGCGGGTCGCCGTCGCCGGCGTGCGTCTGGGGGATGAAGCCGTAATTGGCCGGGTAGTGCACGGACGAGTAGAGCACGCGATCGAGCATCAAGAGCCCGGTCTTCTTGTCGAGCTCATATTTGCACTTCGATCCTTTCGGGATCTCGATCACCACGGGGAAGAAGTCGTGTCGGCTGTCGGGGAGCAAGATGTCGTGAAGCGGATGGGTCATTGAACCGTCCTGGGCTTTCGCCCCCGCCCTGGAGGCGGGCGAGGGGCGCAGAGGATACCAGGAGTTCGATTCGGTGAGATCGGGGTCAAGACACCCCCGCATTCCCGCTCTGGAACGAGAGGAGCCACGCCGCCGGGGCCCTGCAGGCGCGGGCCGGCGGGGCGCGGGGGCGCAAGACCGACGTTGGCGAGCATGGGCAAGCGCGGTCGCTCGTGCGATGAGCTAGCGCGGAGCCGCCGGGGCAGACTCGCCGGCGGGCCTCCGGAACCCTGTTGCGCTCCCCATGAGACCGTTCCCCACACACGCCCCAGCCACGCGACCGGAGCGAGCGCCCGCGCTGCGACGCAAGGCTCCCTGTGCGCTGGCGGTCCTCGCGCTGGCCGCGGCCCTCGGCGGCCCCCCCGCGGCAGCAGCGCGCGCGCCGGACGCGCCTTCGCCCACGCCGCCCTCGCCCGTCGCGAGCGCGCAGGCCGGGGCGCCCCCCGACGACAGCGCCTCCGCGGCCGCCGCCCCGCCGGCCGCGGGCCGACCCGTGGTCTCGCCGGTGCAGCGCCCGGACGAGCGCGACGCCCGCGAGGCCTCGCAGCGCGCTTGCTCCTTCACGCTGCCGGTCTGCGTGCACGCGCCCGCGGACGTCCCCGGCGCCGCCCTCCTCGAGAGCCTCACCCACCTGGAGGCCGCGATGCGGGCCTACGACGCGCTCGGTCTGCCGCGCCCGCTCCCCGACGGCGCGCGGGGCGGCGGCCCATCGTACGATCTCTACCTGGAGCGCGGCCCGCGCCGCGGCCCGATGCGCGTGGGGTACGACCCGCGGGCGCTCGGGGAGCGGTTCGACGCCGCGAGCGCGTTCGCCATCATCGCAGCGCCGGAGCGCGGGGGGTGCGCGAGCGCGTCCGACGCGGCCTACGCGCTCGCGCACGCCATCGCCATGCGCCTCGACGCAGGGGCGGAGCAGGGCGCGATCGCCATGACGGCGAGCTACCTCGCCGTCATCGCGGCGCCCTGCGCGGCCGAGGAGCTCGCCGCGGTCGACGCCTTCCAGCGCGCGCCCGAGCGGGCGCTCACCGGCGCGGCGCTCGGCGCGCTCGATGGCGGCCTGCTCTTTCCGTGGTACCTCGACGACGCGTACGGCACCGGGGCGCCCGCGCAGATCGCGACGTCGCTGCTCACCATCGCGGCGCAGGCCACGCCCGCGGGCGCGGCGCGCTTCGACGCCGAGCCCGACACCTTCGACGCGCTCCGGGCGTCCCTCCGATCCCGCGGCGAGGACCTCGACGACCTGCTCCTCGAGTTCGCCATCGCGCGAGCGTTCCTCGGCAGCCGCAGCGACGGCGCGCACCTCTCCGACGCCGAGCGCTTCGGCGATTTCGGCCGGGTTCGCTTCGAGTGGTCGCTGCCCTACGCCACGCTCCCGCGGCGGGTCGCGCCCCTGCGCCCGATCGAGCCGACCGGCGCGACCTATCTCTGGCTCGATCTCTCGGCCGAGAACGCGGCCGCTCGGCCGGACCTCAAGACGGCGGAGATCACCTTCGTGGCCGACTGGGAGCTGCCCGCGCTGTTCCGCTGGGCGATCGTGAAGGTCGACAAGCAGGGCGCCGAGGCCGGCCGCGTCGACGTGGCCGGCGTCTTCGGAAGCAGCCGCGCGCAGCGCACGGTGGTGGGGCTCGACGGGCTCTCCGGGCTGCTCGTCGTGGGCGTCAACGCGGGGAGCATGATCCGGAGCCTGCCGTTCGATCCCGACGACGCGCCGTTCATGCCGCACGCGTACACCGTCTGGCTCTCCAGGTAGGCGCCACGCCGGCCGGCGCTCCCGCCAGCGCTCCCGCCGGGCGACGGCCGGCGGCGCGCTCGCCGCAGCCTGCGAGGGCGGCCGCCCCGCGCGTCACGCCCTCGCCTCGTCTCCTCTCGCGATCAGGTGCTGCGCGAACCACTCGCCGGCGAGCCGGGCGACCGCCGCGAGCGCGCCCGGCTCCTCGAACAGGTGCGTCGCGGAAGGCACGACGGCGAGGCGGCGCGGGCCCGCGAGGTCCTCGAGGGCAGCCTGGTTCAGCGCCAGCACCTCGGTGTCCGCGCTGCCCACGATGAGCAGCGTCGGCGCGCGCACCATCGCGAGGGCCGGGCCCGCGAGGTCGGGCCTGCCGCCGCGCGACACAACGGCGCCCACGACGCGCGGCCGCGCCGCCGCGGCGATGAGCGCGGCCGCCGCGCCGGTGCTCGCGCCGAAGTAGCCGACCGCGAGGTGACGGAGCTCGGGGCGCGCGAGCGCCCAGTCCGTCACCCCGATCAGCCGCCGCGCGAGCAGATCGACGTCGAAGCGGAGGCGGGCGCTCCGGCGATCTTCCGCCTCCTCCTCGTCGGTGAGCAGGTCGAAGAGCAGCGTGGCCAGCCTCCACCGCCAGAGCGCTTCCGCGACCGAGCGGTTGCGAGGGCTCCTCCGGCTGCTGCCGCTGCCGTGCGCGAAGATCACGAGGCCGCCCGCCCTCTCCGGGATCGCGAGGTCCCCGGGCAGCGCCGCCGCCCCCGCCTCGACGAAGAGGGGCCGCTCCGCCCCTTCTGCCCTCGGGACCTCGCGCTGCGCCTCGGCGAGCAGCGCGGAGACGGCGTCGTCCGACGTCTGCGAGAAGTCCTCGTAGTAGGCGCCGATCGCCTGGAGGCCCGGGTCCTCCTCGATGCAAGCGATGGCGTCGACCTCGCGGCGGAGCGACGACAGGCTCGACGGCGCGGCGACCGGCGCGGCGAGCACGAGCCGCCTCGGCGAGCGCTTGCGCAGATCGCGCAGCGCGGCCCGCACGGTGCCGCCGGTCGCGATGCCGTCGTCCACGACGATCACCGTCCGCCCCTCGACGCGGGGCATCGGCCTGTCGCCCCGGTACCGGCGCACGCCGCGCTCCACCTCGGCGGCCTGCTGCTCCGCGATCTCGGCGAGCTCCGCCTCGGAGATCCCCAGCACCGCGACGAGGCCCCGATCGATGTACACCTCGCCCCCCTCGGCGATCGCGCCCACGCCGAGCTCCGGCTGCCCGGGCGCGCCGAGCTTGCGCACGATCCACACATCGAGCGGCGCGCCCAGCGCGCGCGCCACCTCGTAGCCCACCTCGACGCCGCCGCGCGGCAGGGCGAGCACGAGCGGCGCCTCGCTCCTGTACCCCGAGAGCAGCTGCGCGAGCCGGCGCCCGGCGTCCCTGCGATCCTGGAACAGCTTCGCTCGCCCCATCGCCCCCTCCCCTCACGTCCGCTCCTGCGACCCCTTCAAGACCGGTGCCGCAGGCGCGCACAGCGCGGGCTCGGCCGCGCCGCGGCGAGGGGGTCGACCGCGGCGAGGGGGTCGACCGCGGCGCAGGCTCGACCGGGCCCGTCAGCGCTCCATCAACCGAACAGGCTCCACTCGTCCTCGATGAGCGAGAGCGCGTTGATCAGCTCGAGCGCGAGCTCGCGCTCGAGCCACTCGTCGATGCGCTGGCCCGCGGCGATCGCGCTGAAGCCCGCGCGCGGGATGCGCTTCGCGAGGTGCGAGAGGCACGAGCCGGTCCGATCGAGGCGCGCGACCCAGTCGGTGTCGCGATAGGCATATCTGGCCTGGTGGAACAGCGAGTCGCTGAGCGCCGAGATCCTGTCGCGGACGACGTCGGCGGGCTCGGCGCGGGACGCGATCGCCTCGCGCACCTCGCCGATGGCGCGCAGCACGAGGCCGACCGGCGCGCCTGGATGGAACGAGGTGCGCTTCGGTGAGAACGTCAGCCCGTCGAGCGCGAGGAAGTACCAGGCCTGCGGCGAGGACACGCGATAGAGGTATGCGGCGTTGCAGGCGTCGGCCGCCCTCATCGCGATCTGCCAGGCGCCTTGCTCGTCGACGCCGTCCTGCTCCGCGGGCATCCCGTCGATGCGCCCGATCTCGGCGCCGCTGACGAGCGGGTCGGCCCACGCCATGACCAGGACCGAGGTCGCGCACGACCAGCTGCACAGGAGGCGCGCGCTCGCCTCGGCGGACACGCGCCCGTTCGGCGCGATCCAGACGAAGCGCCCCTCCTTGAGATCGGCGCGGTACTCGTGGAGCGCGGCGCCGTGGGCCTCGAGCTGCTGGAAGAGCTCCTCACCCCGCGCCGCCCAGCGCTGGGCGAGGACCTCCTCGGCGCTCTCGGACGGCGTGTCGTCCCAGTCGAGCTCAGGCGGCCGGGGCGGCGAGAGCTCCGCGTCGTCCGCTCCGCTCGTCGCCTTCGCGTTCCGGGGCCGCCGCTTCGCAGGCGCGGCGCTGGCCTTATCGCCGGCGCGCGCTCTCGGGGGCCGCCCCTTCGGCGCCGCCGGTCGCTCGGCCGCGGCGCGCTTCTCCGGCGCCGCCGGTCGCTTCGCGACGGCGGTCTCCGCGAGCGAGGTCGCGGCCTTCGCCTTCCTGGGCCTGGCTCGCGAGCTCGCGGGCGCCCGCTCCTGCCTGTCGCGCAGCGCGGCCGGCGGGCCCGCCTTCGCGCCCGCGCGCTCGCCCGCCTTGCCCTGACGCCGCGCGCGCGCGGATCCGCTCGATGCCTTGACGGTGCGCCTGGGTTCGGCCGATGTCCCTCGACCGCGCGGTTTGGGCATTGCGACAGGCTATCACGAGCTCGAAGCGCAATATCGATGGAGGCGAGGCGCCCGAGAAGCGAACATGGCGCTCCGAGCGCCAGCTCACTCGGAGCGCAGGGCCGGGAGCCCGGAGCGCGAGCGCGCGCGCGGCAGGCGGCGACGCGCGTGTCGCGCGTGTCGCGCATGTTCAGGTCGTGTTCGGTCGTGTTCAGTTCGCTTCGCCGAGGGCGCGCCGAACTACCTTCTTGAATTTCGCGAGCGGCTGGGCTCCGCTGACCAGGTAACCGTTGATCACGAACCCGGGAGTCCCGGTGATGCCGGCGCTCCGCGCGGCCTGCGCGTCGGCCTCGACGGCGGCGCGATGGGTGTGCTCGTCGAGCGCCTTCGCGAAGCGCGCCGCGTCGAGCCCGAGGCTCGCGGCGTGCTGCTCCAGGGCCGCGCGGTCGAGGTTCGAGGCGTCGTGGGCCTTGAAGAGCAGGTCGTGCATCTTCCAGAAGCCGGCCGGCCCCTTCTGCGCGAGCGCTTCCATGGCCGCTTCGGCGGCCAGCTGCGCCTCCGGGTGGAAGGGGAGCGGCAGGTGGCGGTAGACCACGCGGACCTTGCCCGGGAACGCCTTGATGAGCTCATCCATCGTGGCGGCGGCGCGCGCGCAAAAAGGGCACTGGAAGTCGGAGAACTCCTGGATGATCACCTTGCCCGCGGCCGCGCCCTTGCTGGGGTGGCCCTTGGGCACCGGCGGCAGGGACACCTTCGGCGGCGGCGCCGGCGGGACCGCCTGCTTCTGGATGGCCTCGTAGACCTTCGCGCGCGGCGTCCCCGCCACGACCATCGCCTCCGCCTTGGCGATCTCCTCGTCGATGATCGCCTGGAACTTCTCGATCGGCTGCGCGCCGACGAGGCTGCGGCCGTTGATGAAGAAGTACGGGGTCCCCTGGGCGCCGAGATCGTCGGCGAGCTCCACGTCGGCCTCGATCTTGGCGGCGTGCTTGTGCGAGGCGACGGCGCGCTTCACCGCGGTGACGTTCAGCCGGAGGTCCGCGGCGACGGCCTCGAGGGCGGCGTCGTCGAGGGCGGCCTCGCCGGCGAGCAGGCGGTCGTTGGCCTGCCAGAAGGCGTCGTTTCCCTTCTGGGCGCGGGCCTCGCGCGCGAGCTCTGCAGCGGGCTCGGCCCGGGGGTGGAACGGGAGCGGGTTGTCCTTCCAGACGACGCGCAGCTTGTCGCCGTACTGCGCCCTGAGCTTCTCGACCGTCGGCGTGACCCGCCTGCAGAACGGACACTGATAGTCGCTGAACATCACCATCGTGACGAACGCCGTATCCGCGCCGCGCACGGGCGAGTCCCCGATGGGCACGAGGTGCACAACGCCGCCGTCGCCTTCCTCTTCGGCGTCATCGGGCTCCTCCGCAGGAGGGGCGAAGTTCTTCTTCGCGAGCGCCGCGTAGATCCGCTCCGGCGGCGTCCCCTCGGCGCGGAGCGCCTGCGCCGCGGCGAGCTGCGCGTCGATGATCTCGGCGAACCGCTCCGCCGGCTGCGCGCCGACGAGGAGGACGCCGTTGATGAACGACGCCGGCGTGCCGTTCACGCCGAGCCGCCCGGCGAGCGCCATGTCGGCGTCGACCTTCTGCGCCGCCCCGCTCTGCTGGACGAGCTGCTGGATCTGGCCGGGGGTCACCCCGGCCCGCCGGAGCGCGGTGGCCTCGAGCTCCGCCGAGAGCCGCTCGTCGGCCGTGAAGATGGCGTCATGGAACGCCCAGAAGGCCTTGGGACCAGCGTGCGCGAACACCGCCATCGCGGCCTCGGCCGTCGGCCGGGCCTGCTTGTGGAAGGCGAGCGGGAAGTTCTTCCACACGATCCGCAGCCGCTCCGAGCCGTACCGCTGCTCGATCTGCCCGAGCGTGCGGCCCAGATGCTTGCAGAAGGGGCACTCGAAATCGGAGAACACGACGATCGTCACGGGCGCGAGCCGGCTGCCGCGCGCCGGATCCGCGCGGGTCACAGGCACCGGACCGGGGTCGCCGTCCGCGACCATCACCTCATCGAGCGCGGCTCCCGGATCGGCGGCTGGGCCCGGCTGCCGCGCAGGGGCGCCGCTGGTCTTCGCCTGCGAGGCGTCCGGAGGGGGCGGCGGCAGCGCGGAGCTGCAAGCCAGGACGAACAGCAACGAGAGCCAGGCGACGGCGGCGATGGCGCGGCGGGACATCGCGCGAGTGTACTCCGGTTCCGTGATGACGCCTTCGCCGCGCGGGCGTCGCTGTGCCCAGCGCGGAACGCCTCGCCGCGTCGCCAGGCGCGATTGACGCCCTCGCCGCCTTCGGCCATGACGGGCGCGGCGCGCCGCCCTGCCGCGCCAGGAGAGCGCACCGGAAAGCCATGGAGAAGGTCTACAGCGCCGCCCGCATCCAGCCGGAAGAGCACAGGGACGTCCTCGCGCAGCTCTGGAAAGAGAACCTCGCCCACGGCGAGGTATCGCAGGAGCTCGTGGAGCGGCGGATGCGCTGGTTCCAGGAGCAGAACCCGGCCGGCCCCCCGCGGACCTGGATGGGCTTTCACGGACCGGAGCGGGAGATCATCGGGAGCGGCTCGTTCTACCCGCGCGATCTGTACGTCGACGGGCGCAAGCTCAAGGCCGGCGTCCTCGGCGATTTCGGCGTTACCAAGGCGCACCGCATCGCGGGGGCCGCCATGAGCATCCAGCGAGAGCTCGCGAGGGGCTGCCGCGACGCCGGGGTCGATTTCGTGTTCGGCTTCCCCAACAAGGCCTCATTCCCGATCTTCCAGCGCGCCGGCTACAAGAAGATCGCCGATTCCATCATCTGGGTCCGGCCCCTCATGGCGGCGTACAAGCTGAACGAGCTCGCGGCCTCGTCGGCCGGCGAGCAGCGGAGCACCGTGAGCACGGTGGTGCAGCGGGTCGCCGAGCGGGCCGCGTCGGCGGTCCCCCACCCTCGCTGGCGCGCGCTCTGGGAGGCGGCGGAGCCGGGCGCCGCGCCCGCCCCGCTCGCGCAGGCGCTGTCGACCGCGGCGGAGCGCGTCGTCCAGCGGGCGACGGTGAAGCCGGACAACCTCCTGGTCCGGGCCGCGGGGAGCGCCATCGACGCCTCGATGGCGCTCCGGGACACCGCCGCGCTGCTCGCGAAGGGGAGCCGCGTGCGCACCGAGCTCGTGGACGCCGCCGATCACCGCTTCGACGCGCTGTGGTCGCGGGCAAAGCCCTGGCCGATCGTCGGCGAGCGGAGCGCCCAGTTCCTGAACTGGCGCTATGCGCAGCTCGGCAACACCCGATACCGCTTCTTCTGCATGCTCGACAGGCACGACGGGCGGCTGCTCGGCTACGCCGTCTACGCGGTGCGGAACAACAAGGTCGAGATCAGCGACCTGTTCTGCGAGGACAACGGCCCCACGTTCGACGCCCTGCTGCTCGAGTTCTGCCAGGCGATGCGGCGAGAGGGGCACGTTTCCGTGGGCATGCTCCTCGTGACGCCCCCGTCGTTCAGCGCCCGCCTGCGGGCGCTCGGGTTCTTCTCCCGGCCCCACCCGCCGAACGTCGGCTCGCGGTGGCTCATCGTACACCTCGATCCCGCCTTCCCCGACGAGCTGCGGCGCGTGCTGCTCGACGCGGAGAGCTGGTTCATGACCGACGGCGAGCTCGACGTCTGACCCACCGGGTGATCAACCCGATCCGCTGGACCACTTCCCGCCGCCGGTTACCCTTGCCTCTCCATGGATAACGAGGCGCCGGCCCTGTCCATCGCGCGGCTGCGCTCCGTCTGGGATGCGGAGGTAGGCCCCTCCGCGCGGCGCGCGCTCACCGCGGCGGCCTGCGCAGGGCTGTTCGGCGCGGCGCACGTGGCGCGCGTGGGGTCCCCGCTCGCCCGCGGGCTCGCCGGCGCCGGGCTCGCGCTGCTGCTCGCGGCGATCGTCGCGCGGGCCGTCCTCGTGCGGCGGCGGCGCGGCGACGCCCGGCGCACGGTGCGCGAGATCATCGGCCGCACGGACGAGGCGCTCGGCGCCGCCACCCTGCGGGCGCTCACGCTCGCGGATCGCGCCGCGGCCGACGATCGCGTCGGCTCGCCGGAGCTCGCCGGCCTGCACCTCCGGCGCCTGCTCGGCCGCGCCTCGCAGGCGCGCATCATCGCGCGCGCGCGGCAGGCGGCGACGCGGTGGGCGGGCGCAGGCCTCGCCCTCGGCGCGGCGGCGCTCGCGGCGGCGGCCATCGAGCCGTCGCGCGTCGTCGAGGGGCTGGACGTCCTCGCCGCCCGCGGCGGCGAGGCTCCCCTCGATCTGCCGTGGATCGAGGAGGTCGAGATGACGGCGGCGCCCCCCGAGTACCTGCACCAGGGCGCGGAGGAGCTCCTGCCGTTCGCGCCGACGATGCAGCCGCGAGGGACCGTGATCACGGTGCGCGGCCGCCCCGTCCGCGCAGGGCGCGCGCTCGTGCTGACGGACGGCGGCGCCGAGGTGCCGTTCGTCGACGACGGCAAGGGCGCCGTGGTCGCCCGCTGGACGCTCGGCGGGTCGACGACCCTCCAGGCGGCCGCGCGCTTCGGGCGGGTGCGCGTCCGGCAGGCCGACACGCAGCGCGTCGTGTCGATCCCGGACGACGCGCCGCGCGTCACGCTCGAGGGCGCGCCGCGCACGGTGAAGCTCCTCGACGAGCCCAGCATCCCGCTCCGCTACGAGATCACCGACGATCACGGCCTGCGCGAGGTCGATCTCGTCCTGCGCGCCGGAGCGAAGGAGGAGCGGCGGGTGCTCTCGCGGCCGGCGGCGGACGCGAAGGTCGATCGCGGAGGCTACGAGCTCCGGGCGCGCGATCCCTTCTTCCGCAGGACGTACGTGCCCGTCGAGGTGCGGATCGAGGCGCGGGACAACGATCCGATCGAGGGCCCGAAGTGGGGCAGGAGCGAGGCGATCCTGGTCGTCCCGCCGCAGGTGGGCGAGCCCGAGGCGCGGCGCTACGCCGCGCTCGTGAAGGCGCGCGACGCCCTCACGGATCTGCTCGCCGACCGCATCGGCCAGAGGACGCCGGAGGCGGGCAGCGCGGCGGCGCACGCGGCGCACGAGGCCGAGGTGCAGGCGACCGCCAGGGCGGCGGTCGATGCGGCGCTCTCCGCGGATCACGGCGGGCTGCGGGTGCGGGGGCGCATCGCGTCGCTCGCCCGAGGTCAGCTGGCCCGGCTCGACGCGGCGCTCGCCGCCGAGCGGAAGTCGACGACCCGCGCGGCGCACCAGGGGCTGCTCGACGAGACCGAGGGCGCGCTGCTCGCGTTCGACGCCGGCCTGCGCGGCCTGGGCCACCGCGACGCCCGGGCCGTCGCCCAGCGGCTCGCCGATGTCGCGGACGAGGCGGCGGCGGCGGCCGAGCTGCTGGGCAACGGCGACCGCGAGGGCGGCGAGGTCCGCCTGGAGGCGGCCGTCACGGTGCTGGGCGGCGGGGGGGTCGAGCTCGGCAAGCTCGGCGAGCTCGGCCTCGACCTCGGCGAGATCGTCGCGAACGATCTTCGCAGGATCGCGCGCGCCCGCGGCGTCGGCGACTGGCTGCACACCGAGCTTTCGGCGCGCGACCTCGCGGCGCGGCTCAGGCGGCCGGAGCCTTCGTTCGGCGGCGGCGGCCGCGGCGGGGTGGAGTCGGGCGCGCCGCGCGGGCCCGACCCCGGGGACGCGTCGAACGCCGACGAGAGCGTCGCCCAAAGCGAGCGGGATCTCGAGGAGCTCGCGCGCGATCACGCCGCCGAGACGAACGCGGTCGCCGAGGAGCTGTCGCGCGCGTCGCGGCCCGAGGACATCGCGGCGCTCCGGGAAGAGGCGAAGAAGCACGCGGAGGCGATCCGCGAGGCCGTGCGGGACCTGCCGCAGCCGGGCGCGGCGCCGGGCTCGGCCGAGTCCGCCGCGGCGGCTGGCAGGGAGCAGGCCGAGGCGATGGCCGGAGCGCTGGAGCAGGGCCGGCCCGAGGAAGCGGTGACGAGCGGCCGGGGCGCGATGCGCTCGCTGGGCGACGCGAAGCGGCTCGGCGCGCAAGCCGGCGGCTTCTTCCCCGAGGAGCGCGCCGCTCGCGAGGCCGCCGAGGCGCAGCAGGCGCTCGCCGAGGAGCTGGCCTGGGCCGAGGAGGCGCTGCGCAAGCTGCGGCAGGCGGCGGCAGAGCGGGCGCGGGACGGCCTCGGGAAGTCGAGCCAGCGCGAGGGCTCGCTCGCCGACCGCGCGCGCGATCTCCGCAAGCGGGGCGAGCGCGGCGACGGCCGCATGCCGGAGGAGACGCTCGATCGCCTCGACGAGGCCGAGCAGGCGATGCGCGACGCCCAGCGCGCCCTCGCCGAGGGGGACGGCGAGAGCGGCAACGAGCGCCAGCGCGACGCGCAGCGGCTGCTCGAGATGTCGAGCAGCGAGGACCAGGGTCAGGAGGGCGACGCCGAGTCGGAAGGGGAGCGGAACATGGCGAGGAAGGCCGACATCCCGGACAAGGACAAGCACAAGGGCCCCGAGGAGTTCCGCCGTCGCGTGCTCGAGGGGCTCGGGGGGACCTCCGAGCCGCGGCTGCGGGAGGCGGTCAAGCGTTACGCGGAGGGGCTCCTGAAATGACGCGCACCGGCGGCGGGGCAGCCCCGGCTCGGCGCGGGGCGACGGCGATCGCGAGGCGCGGCCTCCGGGCGGCGATCCTCGCCGGGCTCGCGACGGCGTCGGCGACCGCGTCCGGCCGCCTCACGGTCGGCGATCTCGATCGCGCGGCCCGGGCGCGGGCCGCGATCCTGGAGATCGACGTCCCCGCGGCGCGAGACGCCCTGAAGGACGCGGATCCGGCGGACCTCGCGCTCGCGCTCGAGCGCGGCCGCCTCGCCATCTACGAGGGCGACTGCGACGCCGCCTCGGCGATCCTCGCGCGCCCCGATCTCGCGGCGACGGCCGAGGGCGCGGCGCTCGGGGACATCGCGCGCGGCTGCGCCCGGGCCACCGCGGCGACGGTCGTCGTGAACGACGAGGAGCGCGGCGTCTGGGTGCGGCTCCAGGACGACGACGATCGCGCGCTCGTGCCGTTCCTCGTCGACGTCGCGGCGAGGACGCGCGACGTGCTCGCGAAGGACCTCGGCGTCGAGCTCCTCCGGCCGCTGCGGATCGATCTCGTCCGCGATCAGTTCACGCTCTCCGCGATGACGGGGCTGCCCGAGGACGCGGCGCGGACGACGGGCACGGTCGCCATCGCCAAGTGGGGGCGGGTGACGATGCTCTCGCCGCGCGCCACGCCGAACGGCTATCCCTGGCTGGATACGCTCGCGCACGAGATAACGCACCTCGCCCTGTCGCGCGGGACGCGCGACAACGCCCCGCTGTGGCTGCAGGAGGGCGTGGCCAAGCGCGAGGAGGTCCGCTGGCGCGAGCCCGACCCGCTGGACGACGTGCCGTCCGCCGACGCGATCGCCTTCCTGGGCATCCAGAAGGGCCTCGGGCGGCCGCTCGACAAGATCGGCCCCTCGATCGCGATGCTCCCGAGCGCGGAGGAGGCGGCGGTCGTGTTCGCCGAGGTCGCGAGCTTCATCCGCTACTGGACGAGGGAGGCGGGCGACACGGCGCTGCCGCAGCTCTTGCGCCGGCTCAAGGACGCGAGCAGCGACGCGGACCTCGAGCGGGCGATCGCCGAGATCTCCGGCGCGGATCTCGCGGCGTGGGACAAGCGCTGGCGCGCCTACCTCGCCAGCGTGCCGGCCGACGTGCCGCCCGACCTCGCGCCCGGCGCGGACATGCCGCACCGGCAGGAGGTGAGCAAGCGGGTGCGGCTCGGCCAGCTGCTCCACGACCGCGGCCACCACGCCGCCGCCGCGGTCCAGCACGCGCGCGCGCAGGCGCTCGCGCCGCACGAGCCGGCGGTGCGCTGCTTCCTCGCCGCCGCCCTGCTGGCGTCGGGCGAGCGCGCGAGCGCCTCGCCGCTCGTCGAGCGGGTGGAGGACGTGAACAGCCGCTACGGCCGGTGGTGGTCGCTGCACGGGCTGCTCCACGGGGGCCCCGACGGGGACCGCTCCTTCTCGGCGGGCACGGCGCTCGACCCGCTGAACCCCGACGTGGCCTGCGAGGAGAAGCTGCCGCCCGATCTGCCCGGCGATCCCCTCCGTTCGGCCCTCTGCGAGGCCGCGCGCCGCAGGGCGCGCTAGCCCCTCGCATCCGAGATCCAAAAAAAGACGGCGAGACGAGGAAATAGCGCCGCTCAACGCAATGGCGCGCGAGCGGCGGTTTGTGCGTGAGCGCGCCCGCTCCGGATTCCGTCGCGCCGGAGCGCGCTCCTACGGTGCGCGGGATGCCGAACCCTGGTCGCATCCCCTTGATGATCGCGCTGGGCCTCGCCCTGCCGGCCCCGGCCTACGCCCACGGCGCGCAGCGCGCGCCGCAGTCGCGTGTCCACGGCGAGCTCAGCGCGTCCTCCGTGCTGGCGTTTGGCCTGACCCCCACGGCAGGCGTCGGCCTCTCGCCCGCCGTCGCTCTCCGCTGGTCCGACCTGTCCGTGTCGCTCGAGGCGCGGGCGATCGTCGCGCTGGGCAGCGCTCCGAGCGATCTGCCGAGCGCCGGGCCGCGGCGCATCAGCGCCGGGCTGGGGGTCATGTCGCTCTGCAGGCACCGGGACGGCGTCTTCCTGTGCAACGTCTTCCAGCTCGGCGCTGTCCGCGCGCCCACCGCAGAGAGCATCACCCAGGCGGAAGACGGCGTCCTCTGGCTGCTCACCTCCGGCGCGCGCGGCGGCGCCGAGTGGCGCGTCGCGCGGTACCTCCAGCTGCGCAGCTTCCTCGAGCTGCACATCGTCATGGCGCGCCCTCAGCTCTCGGCCGGCCCGGCCGCGAGGTGGAAGACCTCGGCCGTCGCGGCGATCGCCGGGATCGGCCTGACGTTCCCGGTGGACCCGGGGTGACCCGGGGTGAAGCGCGTCGCGCCTGCGCCCTGCGGCGCGCGAATCTGCGGGCCTCGCGCGGCTCAGGCGCCGGGCCGGAGGAGGTCGCGTGCCCCGCGCGGCCTCAGTGCTTCGCGCGGAGCGCGCGCGCCAGGGTGTTCCTGCCGACGCCGAGCCGCTTCGCCGCTTCCGTCTTGTTCCCCTCGCACGCCCGGACCATCGCCTCGACGTAGCGCCGCGTCACCTCGTCGAGGGTGAGCCCGAGCGGCAGCGCGACCCGCGCGTCGCCCTCGGGCGCGGCGGCGGCGTGCGGCGGGGCGCCTTCGCCCCGCCGCGTCGGGAGGTGCCCCGCGGAGATGCGGCCGTCCGGCGCGAGGGCGATGGCGCTCTCGACCCAGTGCTCGAGCTCGCGCACGTTGCCTGGCCACGTATGAGCGCGGATGTGGCGGAGCGCGTCCGGATCGAAGCGCGGCGACGGCCTTCCGTACCTCGTCGCGTAGACGTCCGCGAAGTGCCGGGCCAGCGTCTCGATGTCCTCGGGGCCGCGCTCGCGCAGGGCCGGCAGATCGATCTCGACGACGCGCGCGCGGTAGTAGAGGTCCTTCCGGAAGCGCCCCTCGGCGACCGCGCGCTCGAGGTCGCAGTGCGTGGCGCACACGACGCGCACGTCGGCGCGGAGCGACTGGCGACCGCCGACGCGCTCGAAGGAGCGGTCCTGCAGGAAGCGGAGGAGCTTGCCCTGGATGTCGAGCGGCAGGTCCCCGAGCTCGTCGAGGAACAGCGTGCCGCCCTCGGCGAGCTCCACCTTGCCCGGCACGCGCCGGTCCGCGCCGGTGAACGCCCCCCGCTCGTGGCCGAAGAGCTCGCTCTCGACGAGCTGCGCCGGCAGCGTCGTGCAGTCGACGGTGACGAACGGCTTCGTCTGGCGCCTCGAGTTGACGTGGATCGCCCGGGCGAACAGGCTCTTGCCCGTGCCCGTCTCCCCGCGGAGGAGCACGGTCGCGTCGGTCTGGGCCGCGAGCTGGACCTTCTCGTACACGGCGGCCAGCCGCTCGCTCCGGCCGACGATCCGGTTGAACGGCCCCTGCAGCACGACCCCCGGGCCGCCGCCCTCGGCAGCGCGGAGCGTCGTCAGCGAGAGGGCGCGGGCGAGCTGCGTCGCGAGCGCGACGAGGTAGCGCTGATCCTCGTCGTCGAAGGGCGCGCCTGCGCGGTTCAGCAGCTGGACGACGCCGCGGACCGGCGCGGCGCCGTCCTCGCGGATGGGCGCGACGAGCATCGAGCGCGTCGTGTAGCCCGTCGCCCGGTCCGCCGACGGATCGAAGCGCGGGTCGCGCGAGGCGTCGTCGACGCGCACGACCTGTCCGGTCGTGGCCACGTGCCCGGCGATGCCGCGCTCGAGCGGCTGCCTGAGCGAGGGGAGCTCGGGCAGCAGGGCGACGCGCGTCACGAGGTCGCCGCGCTCGGCGTCGACGAGCCAGATCGTCGCCCGGTCGGCGCGGAGCGCCTTCGCGAGCCGCTCGCACGCCGTGCCGAGGAGGGCGTCGAAGTCGACCTCCCGGGCGAGGAGGGAGGCGAGATCGACGAGCAGCGAGAGGCGCGACATGGATAGCGGAGCAGTGTCCAGCATAGAGGGCGCCGCGCTTGTCGTCATCCGCGTCATCACGCGGCCCGCGCGAGGGCCTCGACGTGGATGCAGAGCCCCTCGCGCGCGGCGACCGAGGCAGGGAAGAGCTCGCGGGAGAGGCGCTCGATCTCCGCGACGCCGGCGTCCGTCCGCTGCGGGTCGTGGTGGAACAGGATGAGCTTCCGCGCGCCGCACGCCCGCGCGATCTCCGCGCCCGCGACGTACGTCGAGTGCCCCCACCCGACCTTCGAGCGCCCGCCGTCGCCGCGGTACTCCTCCGGGGTGTACTGCGCGTCATAGATGAGCACGTCGGCGCCGTCCGCGAGCGTGCGCAGCGCCGGATCGACGCAGGCGTAGTGCTCGGTGTCGGTCGCGTAGACGACGCTGCGGCCCTCGTGCTCGACGCGGTAGGCGAGGACGCCGCCTGGGTGGTTGAGCTTGGCGATCCGCACGTGGACCTCGCCCACGTCGAACGCCTCGCCCGGCCGCGCCTCCCGCACGGCGATCTGCGCTCCGAGCTCGTCCATGCGGACGGGGAAGCTCGGCGCGGCCATCTGCGTCGAGAGCACCTCTCGGAGGCTCCCGATCCCGTGCGCGCTGCCCACGATCGACAGCCGCGAGCTCGGCAGGTACGCCGGCACGAAGAACGGCAGGCCCTGGATGTGGTCCCAGTGCAGGTGCGACAGCAGCACCGTTGCCTCGACCGGTCCCTCCCGGAGCAGGGCATCTCCGAGCTTGCGTACGCCCGTCCCTGCATCGAGGATGATCCGCGACGAGCCGCAGCGAACCTCCACGCAGCTTGTGTTTCCGCCCACCGCAGCCGTCTCCGGCCCAGGCGAAGCGATGCTCCCGCGAACTCCCCAGAACTTGATCTCCATCGTTGTTGCGAGCCTCCACGGCCCTCTTCAGCGAGCGGCGTGCCAGGACGTAGGCCCTTGAAACCGCTCCGCTTTTCTGCTGCGCCCGCGGAGGTCGATCGAAGTTGCAGCGCGAGGTCCGGATCGCCGCTTCAGAATGGAGCGCGCCGACGGGCGGCCGGCGGGCTCTCGCGCCCCCACCATTTGCGCGGAGCGGCGCTTCGCGATTGACGCGCTCGCAGCGACGTGGAGAAACGTGGGGCGCGGGGGACGGGCCTGGCGTCGCGCCTCGGATCGCGCTGTGCGTCGCGTCAAGGCTGAGCTCCCTCGCTGGCTGGGGATCGCGCCGACGCTGGAAGGTTCGTCTGACCCGAGCGTTGACCAAGGTCCTTCCTGAGGCCTAGCATTCCTGCACCGCTCTCTTTCCCGCATCGTTACCGCTGCTCCGCACAATGACCGTTGCCACCTACGCCGCCGCACAGCTGTTGCGGGTGCTTCCGCGAGAGCGCATTACCCGGGCCGTTGGCCGCCTCTGCGACGCCAGGGCACCCGCCGCCGTCTTGAACACGGTGGTGAGGCTCTACGCGCGCGCGTACCGCGTCGACATGGACGCGGCCGAGGTGCTGACGAGCCCTTACGAGAGCTTCGACGCGTTCTTCACGCGCAAGCTCCGCGAGGGGATGCGCCCTGTCTGCTCCGATCCCGGAGCCATCACCAGCCCTGCCGACGGACGGGTCGAAGCGCTCGGCCCCGTGACCGACGGCGGGCGGCTGACCATCAAGGGGCAGCCCTACCGCGTGGAAGACCTCGTGGGCGACCCCGCGGAAGCCACGCGTTATGACGGCGGGCAGTTCGCGATCGTCTACCTGTCGCCCCGCGACTACCACCGGGTCCATTCGCCCGTCGCCGGGCAGGTGAGCCTCATCCGCTCGATGCCGGGGGAGCTGTTCCCGGTGAACGCGATCGGCGAGCGCCACGTCCCTGGCCTCTTCGCGCGCAACCGGCGCGTCGCGATCGTGATCGACACGGAGCGGCAGGGCCGCGTTACGGTGGTGATGGTGGGCGCGATGATCGTCGGACGGATCACGGTGAGCGCCGTCGACGCGCGCGACGTGCCGCTCGGCCTGCACACGATCTCGCCGGCCCTTCCGGTCGCGGCCGGCGAGGAGATCGGCAAGTTCCACCTCGGATCCACCGCGGTCATGTTCGTGGAGCGCGGGGTAGCGCCCCCCTGGAGCAGGGCTCCTGGGCCGATCCTCTACGGCGAGCCGCTGGGCGGAGGGGACCAGCGATGACGAGCGAGCGGCCGCGCAACCCCCTGGCTACGCCCGCCCAGGAAGGCGGCGCCTCCGGAGAGCCCGGCGCGCCGCTGCCGGGCGAGGCAGGGAACGCGGCCGCACCGCCGCCGCAGGGAGAGCAGGGCTCGCTCCCCGCGCGATCGTCCGCTCCGCGGCCCGAGCGCGCCCCCAGCGTGCGCCCGCAGCTCGCGACGACGACCCCGCTGCCGCTGCCGCGCCTCGACGTCATCGCGGGCATCGCGGACGGGAGCTCCGGCGGGCAGATCGCGGAGATCCCGGATCTCGATCTCGACCCGCGGATCGCCGGCCCCCCCACGGAGCGCTCGCGGCACGGCGCTCCCCTACCGACGAACCCCAGCTCCAGGCGGTCCTGGCAATCGCTGGCTGCGGAGGTGGAGCGGGCCGCGGAAGTGGAGCGCGGCGAGGGCGCGAAGACCGGGCGGCGGCGCTCGCGGCGGCTCGTGAACGTGTCCGGAGACGCAGCGCAGCAGGCCGACGATCAGGTCGCCACGCAGGACCGCGCCACCGTGCCGGAGGATTCCGCGACGCCGCGCTCGCGCGCGCTCGACGACGCGGACGACGACGGGTGGCCGAGCGCCTCCGAGAGGCGGCCCAGCTACCCGACGCTCGAGACGCCCAGGCATCCCAGCGAGCCCGCGCTCGATGGCCCCAGGCCCGCCAGCAAGCCGGCGGCTGCGACGGCGACGGCGACGAACCTGGCGGAGCTGGTCGCCCCCCGTGCCGTCCCGCGCCCGTCACCGAAATCCTCGAGCCTGCCGCCGATGCCGGCGCCGAGTGGGCTCATCATCGATCCCGATTCGGTGGCGGTGATCCGGCCGCTGCAGATCGTCAGCATCGAGTCGGACCTGCCGCCGGTGCCGCCGATCACCTCGGTCGCCGAGCCCGCCAGACCGCCGCTCTTGACCGATCCGGCGGAGCACGAGTGGCCGCCGCTCCAGTTCAGGATCCAGCCGGACGAGGCCCCGACCGGGATGGGCCTCGAGTCGTTCCAGGAAGGCCTCTCCGAGGGCCCGCCGACGGCGCGCGACGCCGCCTTCGACGCCGTCCAGCCGGAGCCTCGAAGGCGGCCCAGGAGGCAGGCCTCGGCGCCGGAGATCGACGCGCGCCCCTTGGACTGGCCGCTGGGAGCGGGCGCGGACGAGGTCGCGGAGGTCGAGCCCGAGTCCGAGCCCGTCAACGAGGCGAAGGCCCTGCTATCGGACGCTCCTCCCGGAGGAGGCGAACGCCAGCAGGGGCAGGGCGATCCGACGCGCATCACCGTGCCGCCGAAGAGCACCGAGGTCGAGCTGGAGGAGGTCGAGCCCGAGCGCGAGGCCGAGCTGGCCGACGCGAGCTCGGCCGCGCAGACCGACCCGCACGCCGCGCAACCCAAGAAGCCGCCGCCGCCTCCCTTGCCGCCGCGGCGCCCGCGCGCGCAGGCGCTGGCGTCGCCGGATCTCGCGACGTTCACGAGCTCGGTGCCGCCGCCGCCCGTATCGGCGCCGCCCGTGTCGGCGCCCCCGTCTCCCAGCGAGCCGTCCGCGGCCGCGCGGCCTGCCGCTCCCGCGGCGGCGCCCGCGGCGAAGCAGGTCGAGCACGACTCCGGCCCCTCGACCGAGCCCGCCGCGCGCCGGAAGCGCCCGTGGTGGGAAGAGCTCTTCGGCGACGACTTCCTGCGCACGCTCGACAAGATCGACAGCAAGGTGGTTCGCCGCGAGGTCGATTTCATCGAGGAGCGGCTCGGCGTCGAGAAGGGCGCGGTGATCCTCGATCTCGCGTGCGGCGCAGGCGGCCACGCGATCGAGATCGCCAGCCGCGGCTACAGCGTGGTCGGCTACGACCTGTCGCTCGCCATGCTCGCCCGCGCCGCCGACGAAGCGCAGGACCGCGGCCAGAAGCTGAACTTCCTCCAGGGCGACATGCGGGAGATGACGTTCGAGGAGACCTTCGACGGCGTCTACTGCTGGTCGACGAGCTTCGGCTACTTCGACGACGAGAAGAACGCGGATGTCCTCGCCCGCATCCGCCGCGCCCTCCGCCCCGGCGGAATGCTCCTGCTCGACATCGTCAACCGCGACTATGTGGCGTCCCGCCAGCCGAGCCTCGTCTGGTTCGAGGGGGACGGCTGCGTCTGCATGGATGAGATGCACGTGGATTTCTTCACGAGCAGGCTCAAGGTGAAGCGCACCGTCATGTTCGAGGACGGCCGCTCGCGCGAGCTCGACTACTCGCTCCGCATCTACGGGCTGCACGAGCTCGGCAAGGTGCTCCATGAAGCGGGCTTCAAGGTCACCGAGGTGACCGGGCACCCTGCGCACCCCGGCGTCTTCTTCGGCTCCGAGTCGCCGCGGCTCATCGTGCTTGCCGAGCGGAGCTGAGGCGCTAGGGCTCCCCGCGAATGAGCTTCGAGGCCGCGATCGCGCGCGCGTTGCCGGGGATCCCGCGCAGCGCCTCCCCCGTCGATCAGATCGCCTACGCCCGCGATCTCTGGCCGCGGCACCACCTCGCGGTGACGGAGGGCCGCATCGCCGAGCACCGGCCCGGGATGATCGTCTGGCCGTCCTCCACGGAGGAGGTCGCCCAGGTGGTGCGCTTCTGCGCGGACGAGGGGCTCCCGCTGGTGCCCTTCGGGGCGGGCTCGGGCGTGTGCGGCGGCGTCTTGCCGGACGAGCGCACGGTCGTGCTCGACCTCAAGCGGCTCTCCCGCCGCCGCTCGCTCGATCGTGAGGCCCCGTCGGTCGAGGTCGAGGCCGGCGCGCTCGGCATCCGCTTCGAGGAGGAGCTCAACGCCGAGGGCTTCACGCTCGGCCATTTCCCGTCGTCGATCCTCTGCTCGACCGTGGGGGGCTGGGTCGCGGCGCGCAGCGCCGGCCAGTGCTCCGGGCTCTACGGCAAGATCGAGGACATGGTCGCGTCGCTCGAGTGCGTCGTCGGCCGCGGCGAGATCGTCCGCTTCGATCGGCGCGCGCGAGGCCCGGATCTCACGCCGCTCCTCATCGGCAGCGAGGGCGTGCTCGGCGTGGTCACCGCCGCGACGCTCCGGCTGCACCCGGCGCCGCCGGCGCGCGCCTTCGCCGCGTTCTCGTTCCCCAGCGTCGAGGCCGGATGGGACGCGATGCGGGCGATGTTCCAGGCCGGCCTCCGCCCGGCGGTCTCGCGGCTCTATGACCCGTTCGACTCCTTCATGGCCCGGCTCGGCGCCGTGCGCCGGCAGCGCGCCCACGCCGGCGCAGCCGACGAATCCTCCGAGGGGGCGGCCGCGCGGGGGCGCGGCGCGCGCGGCCCCGGGGCCGGCGCCGCGGTGCTTCGCGGCCTGCTGCGCGCGCCGGGGCTCCTCAACCAGATCGTCGACGGCGTCGGGTCGCGCGTGCTCCGCGGCGCGACGCTCATCCTCATCTTCGAGGGCACGGCGCGCGCGAGCGCGGACGACCTCGCCCGCGCCGCGGCGATCGCGGAGCGAGGCGGGGCCAGGCCGCTCGGCGAGGAGCCCGCGCGCCACTGGCTCGCGCACCGCTACAGCGTGAGCTACCGCCAGGCGCCCGTGTTCATGGCCGGCGCCTTCAGCGACACCATGGAGGTCGCCGCGCCCTGGTCGCGCCTTGACGGGCTCTACCGCGCGGTGCGCGGCGCGCTCGGGCGCCACGTGTTCGTGATGGCTCACCTGTCCCACGCGTACCCGGACGGCTGCAGCATCTACTTCACCTTCGCTGGCAGCGCGCCGAGCGTCGCGGCGGCCGAGGCGAAGTACGACGCGGCCTGGCGGGCGGCCCTCGACGCCGCGATCGACGCCGGCGGGACGCTCTCGCATCACCACGGGGTCGGCCGGAGCAAGGCGCCGCGGCTCGGCGCCGAGCTCGGCCTCGGCGCCGACGTCATCCATGCGCTCCGCGGCGTCTTCGACCCCGCGGGCGTCATGAACCCTGGCAACCTGCTCCCGCGCGAGGGCTCCTCTGCCGCGCGCCGCCCGCTGCCGCCGCCGCCCGCTGCGCCGGTGCTCGACGGCGACTCCATGCTCGTGCACGCCGCCGGCGCCGCTCGCCTCGGCGAGATCGAGCGCGCCCTCGAGCAGCGCGGCCTCACGCTGGCGATCGACTTCGGCGCGACCTCGCCCGAGCTGACGGTCGACGCGTGGATCGCGGCGGGCGCCCCCGGCGCCCCGGATCCGTGGAGCGACCCGGTCGATCACCTCGTCGCCGGGTTCACCGCGCGGCTCGCGTCCGGCGCCGAGCTCGCGGTGCGGCCCGCCCCGCGGCGCGCGGTGGGCCCGGATCTCTTCGCGCTGTTCCTCGGCGTGGGTGGGCGCGTCGGCGCCGTCACGTCCGCGCACCTCCGTGCCCACGGCGCGTCGCGGCCCCGCGCCCTGCCGACCGCGCTGCCGCGGCAGCCGTCGCTCCGCGACGACGAGGCGGCGTGGCTCGACGCGGTGGTGAGCGCCGCCCGCGACGTCCGCTGAGCGCGGCCCGCGCGGCGCTCGCTCGGAGCGCGGCCAGCGCGGGCGGCGTTCAGCCGGGAGGCCAGGCCATCGGCCTCCCGCCCATCACGTGGACGTGGATGTGGAAGACCGTCTGGCCGGCGTTCGCGCCGCTGTTCACCACGGTCCTGAAGCCGCTCTCCGCGATGCCGGTCAGCTCTGCCACCCGCCGCGCTGCGAGGAGCAGCCGGCCGAGGACGGCCTCGTCCTCGGGCGTGGCCTGGGCGATGCCCGCGATGTGGCGCTTCGGGATGACGAGCGCGTGCGTGGGCGCCTGCGGGTTCACGTCGTGGAAGGCGATGACGTGCTCGTCCTCGAACACGACCTTCGACGGGATCTCCTTGTTCGCGATCTTGCAGAAGATGCACATGGCCGCCTCCTACTCCTAGGGTGCTTGCGAGTCACGCCGCGCCCGGTCACGCGGCAGCGCCCTGGTCCCGGGGTCCGGCTCTCCCGGCGCCCCCTCGCCGGGAGACTCCAGCGTTCCGCCGTGCTTCCCCTCGGGCAGCAGCCGGGCGAGCACGCGCTCGATCCGCGACGAATCTGCCGGCTCGGGGAGGAGATCGTGCGGCAAGGCGGCGCCTGTCGCCGAGCTCGGCGCGGCGTCCCCGCCTGCTGGCTGCTCGGCCCGAGGGACCGCTCCGCGCGCGACCGCGATGCGGAGCACCGCGAGTTCCAGGGCGTCGAGCGCGGCGGTGCGCTTCAACCCGAGCGACGGCACGTCGTAGGTGAGCAGCGCGCCGCCGCTCGCGGCGGGCGCGAGCCCGGCGCGGTCCGCGCCCGCGACCAGCTGCCGCACGATGCTCCTGAGCAGCGCCGCCCGCCGCCGCACACGGCGCGCCTCCGGGTCGGCGTACAGCGAGAAGAAGCGGTTTCGCGAGAAGGTCGACGGCGCCAGCACGAGCGCGACGAGCAGCGCCTCCGGATCGACGGCCGGCGCGTCGATGGGCGGCGCGCCGATGGGCGGCGCCCCCATCACGTGGCGGGCTCCAGCGCGCCGGGCCCCGAGAGCCCGCCGCGCCGCAGGAGCTCCGCCTGGCGGTGCGTGCGCAGCGCGCCGATGAGCTCGTCGAGATCCCCTTCGATGATCTTGTCGAGCTTGTGCAGCGTCAGGCCGATCCGGTGATCCGTCACGCGGTTCTGCGGGAAGTTGTAGGTCCGCACCTTCTGCGCCCGCTCTCCCGTGCCGACCATGGTCCTTCGCTCGGCGCTCTGGGCCTCCTCCTGCCGGCGCTGCTCGAGCTCGAGCAGCCGGCTCCGGAGCACCTTCATCGCCTTCGCCTTGTTCTTCAGCTGGGAGCGCTCATCCTGGCACTTCACGATCATGCCCGTCGGCAGGTGCTTGAGCTGCACGGCGCTGTTCGTCGTGTTGACGCCCTGGCCGCCGGGGCCGCCCGACGCGGCGATCGAGATCTCCAGGTCCTTCTCGTCGATGTGCACATCGACCTCGTCGGCCTCGGGCAGCACGGCGACCGTCGCGGTCGAGGTGTGGATCCGCCCCTGCGTCTCCGTCGAGGGGACCCGCTGAACGCGGTGGACGCCGCCCTCATACCGGAGGTGGGAGTAGACGTCCTGCCCCGTGATCAGCGCCGCGACCTCCTTGTAGCCGCCTGCGGAGGCCTCGCTCAGGTTGAGCACCTCGACCTTCCACCGCTTCGTCTCCGCGTAGCGGCAGAGCATGCGGAAGAGATCGGCCGCGAAGAGCGCCGCCTCCTCGCCGCCCTCGCCGCTGCGGATCTCGATCACGGTGTTTCGCGTGTCGTTGGGGTCCTTCGGCAGGAGGAGCACCTCGAGCTCGGCGGCGAGCCGCTCGCGCTCGAGCTCGAGCTCGGGCAGCTCCGCCTGGGCGAGCTCGGACAGGTCGGGATCGCTCAGCGCCTCGCGATCCTCGGCGATGCGCCGCTCGACGTCCCGCAGCCGGGCGAAGGCGACGACCACGGGCTCGATCTCGGTCCGCTCGCGGTTGAGCCGCTGGAGCTCGGCCGGCGCGGAGAGCACCGCCGGGCTGCACATGAGGTGCTCGAGTTCCTGAAAGCGGCGCTGAACCGCCTCGAGTTTCGCGATAGGTAGCATCTGCAATCCGAAGACGACGCGGGGTTGGACGGCGGCGAGGGGCCCGGCGGAGCCGGCGCGCGCTAGCCGTGGGCGCCTGCGTAGCCGGGGTCGGCCAGCAGCTTGGAGTAGTCGGCGAACACCCGATCGGGCTGGACTGGAGCGGCCACCGAGGCCTCGCGCCAGAGCGTCGCACGGAGCGACGCGAGGGCGATCTCCAGCTGCGCATCGTCGGGCTCCGCCGTCGTGATCTTCTGGACCAGGAACCCCGGCCAGAGCAGCACGCGGAGCGGGCCGGTGGTGCAATAACGCGCGAAGATCCGCTGGATCTCGAAGGTGACCGCGGCGATCAGCGGGAGGAACGGCAGCTTCATCAGGAAGAAGGTGACGCTCTCGACGAGCCGGCCGCCGGGCAGCTTGGGCAGGAGCGCCCCGAGGGACGCCCCGGCCACCGAGAACACCACGATCGACACGAGCGCCACCATGACGAGGAACGTCGTCCCGCAGCGGGGGTGCATGGCCGTCTTCCGGCGCGCGTTCTCGACCTCGAGGACCTCGCGCGCCTCGTAGGTGGAGATCGCCTTGTGCTCGGCGCCGTGATACTGGAAAACGCGTCGAACCTCGGGGATCTGGCGGATCAGGAGGAGGTAGCCGACGACGATGGCGAGCTTCGCCACGCCGGTGATGGCCTGGAACGCCGGCGACGTGACCTCGAGCCCGAGGCCCAGGAGCTTGTTGACCAGCTCGGCGCCGGCCTGGGGCGCCGCCACGAAGAGCAGGACCGCGAAGAGGATCGGGATCATGCCCATCCCTCCCCCCCGCTTCTTTCCCTCGCCCTGGCCGCCCGGCGCGGGGCTGCCCGTGATCTGCGCGGGCTCCACGTCCTGCGCCGCGATCGCCGCCATGCTGAGCGCCAGGGAGGTGAGGTTCACCCCGCCCGTCTGCCCGGCGCTCGATCGCTTGGACTCCGGCCCCTTGGCCGAGCCCGCCTCCTCGGCCGAGAGATCTTGCTCGTAGAGGTCCGCGGACCAGCGGAGCGCCTGGGATCCCAGGCGGAGCGACTCGACGAGGGTCGCGATCCCCCGCACGAACGGCCAGGTGCGCGCCCCCTTCGAGACGGCGGTCATCGGCTGCTCGCGCACGACCAGCTCTCCCGAGCGGCGCCGGCAGACGATCGCGACCGAGCTCGGCGACCGCATCATGACCCCTTCGATGACCGCTTGGCCGCCGATATACGGACGTGCAGGCTGATCGCTCATACGCGTTCCAATCTAGCGCATAACACGGCCAGCGCATCGGCCCGACCGACCAGCGCCGCACAGATGAACGTGCCGACGTCGTTCGATCCGCGTTCGATCTGCGTCCGACTGCGTCCGATCCGTGTCCGCCCGCGTCCGCGGCGCGCGACGT
The DNA here is from genome assembly GCF_051525235.1 of Sorangium sp. So ce124. Taxonomy (NCBI): domain Bacteria; kingdom Pseudomonadati; phylum Myxococcota; order Polyangiales; family Polyangiaceae; genus Sorangium; species Sorangium sp. So ce124. Next base: position 13,547,728 of record NZ_CP150312.1, on the reverse strand, counting down.
CTCGGCCGCTCACGCCCCGCAGGGAGCGAGCTCGGGACGAGCCCATCCATCCGCCACGCCCCGGGCGGGCGTGGCGTGATGGGCGAATCCGGCAAAAGAAGGGATATCGGGGCGAGAGGGACGATCGGCGCGGCTACTTGCCTGCGGTCGCGTACTTCTTGCGGAAGCGGTCGACGCGGCCGGCGACGTCCATGATCTTGTGCTTGCCCGTGTAGAACGGGTGGCAGGCGGAGCAGACGTCGGTGGTGAAGCTGCCGCGGGTGGAGCGGGTCTCGACGACGGCGCCGCACGCGCAGGTGATCGTGGAGGCCTTGTACTCGGGGTGGATGCCGGGCTTCATGGTGAGTCCTTCGGGTGTTGCGAGGGAGGGCGCCTATAGCTCAGCGCGTCTTGGACCGCAAGAAGCCCCTCAGACGCGCCCGCTCTTCTGTCTCTCGTCCGGTTCTCGTCCGGCCCGCTCGCCGTCGTTTTCACGTTCACGACGTTGCGCGAATTTTCGCTGATTTTCGCGAGGACGCGCAGCGAGGCGGCCCTGGCGCTGCCGGCCGAGCCCGCCGCGCTTCCAGGAGCGAGGCCCCCGGATCGAGACGCTGGCGGAGCGAAGCGCGGACACCTTAGGTGCGGCGCGACCTGGCTCCGGTCAAGGTCCGGGCAGCCCCAGCCCGCGCGCACGGCAATTGCTAGGGGCGGCGTTGACGCTCGGGCGCACATGGTTAGCTTCGCGGTCGCGAGCCAGCGAGCTCGCGAAAACTCGGCGAAAGTATCCGGATTCCCAGCGGTTTTTGACGGCTCTGGAGCGGTGGCTCGCGGCAGCTGTCAGCTGAGCCCTGCTGGCCGGTCGGGTCTTCTCGCCCCCCGTGGCCATCAGGCCGTCGCGCAAACAGTTCTCGGAGGGTTCAACGTCATGGGCAAGATCATCGGCATCGATCTCGGCACGACCAACAGCGTCGTCGCGGTGATGGAGGGCAAGGAGCCCAAGGTCATCGTGAATGAGGAGGGCTCGCGCCTCACGCCGTCCGTCGTGGCCTGGGACGACAAGGGCGAGGTGCTCGTCGGACAGATCGCCAAGCGCCAGGCAGTCACGAACCCCACCAACACGATCTACTCCGCCAAGCGCTTCATGGGGCGCCGCTTCGAGGAGGTGCAGGAAGAGGCGAAGCGCGTCCCGTACACGGTCAGCAAGGGCAAGAACAGCGACGCCTCGATCGCCGTGCGCGGCAAGCAGATGTCGCCCCCGGAGGTCTCCGCGAAGGTCCTTCAGAAGCTGAAGAAGGCAGCGGAGGACTACCTCGGCGAGAAGGTGACCGAGGCCGTCATCACCGTGCCGGCGTACTTCAACGACTCGCAGCGCCAGGCGACCAAGGACGCGGGCCGCATCGCCGGGCTCGACGTGAAGCGCATCGTCAACGAGCCCACGGCCGCCGCGCTCGCGTACGGGCTCGACAAGAAGAACGAGCAGGTCATCGCCGTCTACGACTTCGGCGGCGGCACGTTCGACATCTCGATCCTCGAGGTCGGCGACAACGTCGTGCAGGTCATCTCGACCAACGGCGACACCCACCTCGGCGGCGACGACGTCGACCACCTCGTGATGGACTGGCTCGCGGCCGAGTTCAAGAAGGACACCGGCATCGACGTCTCGAACGACAAGATGGTCGTGCAGCGGCTCAAGGACGCCGCGGAGCAGGCGAAGATCGAGCTCTCGAACGTGCAGGAGACGACGATCAACCTGCCGTTCTTGACCGCGGACGCCTCGGGGCCGAAGCACCTCCAGAAGCAGCTCACCCGGGCGAAGCTCGAGCAGATGATCCGGCCGCTCATCGACCGCACGCTCGAGCCGACCCGCAAGGCGCTCGCCGACGCGAAGAAGTCGCCGCAGCAGATCGACGAGATCGTCCTCGTCGGCGGCTCGACCCGCATCCCGCTCGTCCAGGAGACGGTCAAGAAGTTCTTCGGCAAGGAGCCCCACAAGGGCGTGAACCCGGACGAGGTCGTGGCCGTCGGCGCCGCGGTCCAGGCGGGCGTGCTCTCGGGCGACGTGAAGGATCTCGTGCTGCTCGACGTCACGCCGCTCTCGCTCGGCGTCGAGACGCTCGGCGGCGTGATGACCGTGATGATCTCGAGGAACACCACGATCCCGACGCAGAAGAAGGAGATCTTCTCGACCGCGACCGACAGCCAGCCCAGCGTCGAGGTCCACGTGCTCCAGGGCGAGCGCACCGAGGCCCGCTACAACCGGACCCTGGGCCGCTTCCACCTGGAAGGGATCATGCCGGCGCCCCGCGGCGTGCCGAAGATCGAGGTGACGTTCGACATCGACGCGAACGGCATCCTCTCGGTGCACGCCAAGGACACGGCCACCGGCAAGGACCAGCGCATCACGATCACCGCGTCGGGCGGCCTGAAGGAGGACGAGATCAACCGGATGGTCAACGAGGCGGCGACGCACGAGGCCGAGGACAAGCGGCGGCGCGAGGAGATCGAGCGGCGCAACAAGCTCGATAACCTCTGCTACACGCTGGAGAAGACGATCAGCGAGAACAAGGACAAGCTGCCGGAGGGCGACGTCTCGGCGCTGAACGGGATCATCGCCGAGGGGCGGTCGGCCATCGAGAAGCAGGACGACGCGGCCGTGAGCGCGGCGCTGGAGAAGCTCGAGAAGGAAGCGCACCGCATCGCGAGCGTCATGTACGAGAAGGCCGGCCCGCCCCAGGACGGCGGCGGCGCCGCGCCCGGCGGCGCGCCGGGAGGCCAGCAGCCGCCCCCCGCCGGCGGCAAGGGGAAGGACTCGGTCATCGACGCGGAGTTCGAAGAGTCGAACTGATCGCCGCGAGGAGCCCGCTCCTCGACGGTGGGCGAACGAGCGCGGATCCCTCCGCGCTCGTTCGCCAAGCGCCAAGCGCAACGAGCGCGGATTCGTCCACGCTCGTTCGCATTTACGTCGACCTCCGCGCAGGACGCGGGCATGCAGCCGTCGCCTGCGCAGCGCGCTCCTTGGGCGTCGACTCGGATGTCCGGGAGCCGTATAACCGGCGCTCATGCGAACTCTCCTGCCGATCGCCCCCCTGGTCCTGATGGCCGGTTCCCTCGCCTGCGGGCCGTCCCCCGCGCCCGTCGCGCCGACAGCAGGACAAGGCGAGGTCAAGGCCGGGCCTGCCCAGGTCGCCGCCAGCCCGGCGTTCGATCTATCCCCCGTCGCCGAGCCGGCCGACATCGTGGGCGTGCTCCGCTGGAGCAACCCCGCGGCGACGCTGTCGAGCATCGCGACGTGCGCCGGGCTGCCTCCGGCGCTCGCGGAGACGGGCGCGCAGGCGTTCTCCTCGGGTGTGCTGAGCGAGCTCGTGAGCCCTTCCATCAACACGGACCAGCTCGCCGCGGTGCTCGCGCTCGACGCGCCGGTGCACCTGATCGTCGCGCTCGATGACAGCTCGAAGCGGGGCAAGCCCGTGGCGGCCGTGTCGCTCGGGCTCACGTCGCTCGAGCGGGCGAAGGGCGCGCTCGAGGCGGGCGCGTCCCTCACCGAGGTGAAGCCGGGCATGTGGAAGATCGGCGGCAAGGAGCCCTCGTCGTCGAGCTGCTTCCTCGCCGCGTCCGCCGGCTCGGCGCCCGCGCGGCTCCTCTGCGGCGATCGGGACCGGGACGTGACGACGCTCGGGCCGTACCTCGCGCGCACGCTGCCGACGCTCGCGCCCGAGGCGCGCGATCTCCACGGCGAGGTCCGCTTCGTCCCGCTCAGCACGAAGTTCGGCGGCATGGCGAAGCAGCAGCTCGGCGGGCTCCCGATCCTCGCGCAGAGCCAGCTCTCGATCGGGCAGCCCCAGTTCGACCGGGCGCTCACCGACGCGGCGACCGGCGTCCAGCAGGAGCTCGAGGCGCTCATCAACGACGCGAGCAAGGCGGTCGTCGATCTCCAGGTCGACAACCAGTCCTGCGTGAACCTCACGGCTGCCCTGGAGCTCCGGGGCCAGTCGTCGTGGCTCGCCAAGACGATGGCCGACAGGGCGAAGCGCGCCGGGGCCGCGCCGGAGCTCTACTGGCGCGCGCCGAAGGACAGCGCCGGCGCGTTCTTCGACCACGGCTACGACCCGGCGCACTACGGCGGCATCCTGAAGACGCTGCGCGAGATGCTCGAAGGGTGGCTGGAGAAGGAGAAGATCGGCAAGCCCGCCGATCGCAAGGCGCTCGCGGACCTCCTCTCGCTGCCGATCAACCAGGGGCCGAGCGTCTCCGCCCACGGGTACCCCGACGCGCCTCCCGCCGCTGCCCAGGCCGGGAAGCCGGCGCCGAACGAGGCGCTCGACAAGATGATGGGGGGCTTCGTCGGCTGGAACCTGTTCGGGTTCGAGGAGGCCCCCGACGCGCTCATCAAGTACGTGAAGAACGCCGTCACCGCCTACAACACGCCCGGGCTGCGCAAGCGGCTCCCGGAGATCGACGTCGATCCGAAGGATCTGCCGACGGTCAAGACGGTTCAGGCGCCGAAGGAGCTCGGGAAGACGTCGCTCGCCGTCGAGATCCAGATCGTCCGCGATCTCCCGCCGCTCGACGGCGACGCGGGCTCGACCCCCGCCGCCAAGGGCAAGCAGAGGCCCAAGCTGACGATGATGCTCCACCTCCTCGTCATGGGTGAGGAGAAAGCGACGTGGATCGCCTTCGGACACGACAAGGGCGACCTGCTGAGGCGGCTCGCCACGGTGAAGGCGGGCGCGCCCACCGCAGCGACGCTCGCGTCACGTCCCGGGCTCGAGAAGCTGAAGACCGGGAAGTTCGCCTGGGGTGGATTCTCGACGCTCGCCCCGATCACCCGCACGTTTCAGAGCGTGCTCTCGACGCTGGATCAGCCCGGCGCGGCGCCGGTGGCGCTGCCTCAGGAAGCTCGAATCTTCGGCGAAGCGCTGGCAAAGCTCCCCCACAAAGGGGAAGGGCTGATGTTCGTCACGACCCAGCAGCAGGGCGGCGCCGCGCCGCGGGCCGAGATCTCGATCAACGTGTCGAAGCCCGTGCTCGAGGACATCGGCGCGCTCGTCGCGGCAGGGCTTCGAATGGCCGGCATCACGAAGCCATAGGCTCGTGGATGCGCTATCAACACAACCAGTAACCTGGCGCGGCTGCTCCTGCTCGGTCGTGTTCCCTGGTCACCGCGCCACGCGCGTGCTTCGTCCGCCCACGTTCAAGATCGGTACGCGAATTGCCACCGAAAAGATGAGAGGAAACAATGAACAACCGTGAAGGTGCGAGTCGCGACGGAATGAACCCGGCGCGGCCGGAGACGTCCGCCACGACGGCAGCCGCCATGCCGAGGCCGCCTGTGCGCCGCGCGGCGCCCGAAACGGACGACTCCGATCTGCCCGATCTCACGCAGGAGCAGCTCGACGAGCTCAGGCAGGCCCTCGAGGAGCGCCGGGCGAGCCTCGTCGCCAACATCGATGAGCGGCAGCACGCAGAGCGCGACATCTCGCGCGAGGTGGGCGACGAGATGGACGAGGCCAACGCCGAGGGCGCGACGTCGCTGACGTCGAAGCTCCTGGAGCGCGATGTCCGCGTGCTCGCCGAGATCGATCGTGCTCTCGCCAAGATGAAGGAGGGGAGCTACGGGATGTGCGAGGGCACCGGCGAGCCCATCGGTTACCGCCGCCTCAAGCTGCGTCCATGGGCGCGCTACAGCGTCGCGTACCAGGAGCAGATCGAGCGCGAAGAAAGAACCGGCGGCGGCTCCTGATCGCTCCCCGCCGGCAAACGCCGCACGTCCCTCCCCGCCAGCGCGGGCGAGAGACGTGCGGCCGGCGCTAGCGGAAGCGCATGTCCGCGAGGGCGCTCGAGCTCGTGCCGAGCGCTCTGATCCACGCGATCACGCGCACCGCGCGCGCGACGAGGCACATCAGCCGCCCATCCGCTGGATGAACGGGACGATGCGCTCGACGAAGGGCTGCTTGTGATAGCGGTCGAACTCCGCCCAGGTGCAGAGCGTCCGCGGATCCTTCACGCGATCGACGAAGAGCACGCCGTCGACGTGATCCTTCTCGTGCTGGAAGGTGCCCGCCGACAGCCCGCGCACGATGCGGTCGATCGGCCTCCCGTCGCGATCGAGGCCGGTGAGCCGGATCTCCGTATAGCGGTCGACAACACCCCTCAGGTTGGGGACGCTCAGGCACCCTTCGTAGTTCTCGAACGTCTCCTGCGTGAGCGGCTCGATCACCGGATTGACCACGACGGTGAGCGGGATGTTCGGCTTGTACGGGTAACGAGGGTTGTTCTGCACCTCGACCGCGAAGATGCGCACCGGCGCATGGACCTGAGTGGCGGCGATGCCCGCGCCGTTCGCGTCGCGCATCGTCTCCACCAGGTCGTCGATGAACGCCTGCATCGCAGGGGAGGAGAGCTCTCCTGGCGTGACCTCACGCGCTCGCTGCCTGAGGACGGGGTTGCCGATGTGGGCGATTTTCAGGAGCGTCACGCGGCGATCGTACCATGCACGCGCGCCGTCGGCCTGGCCGGCGATGGCGGCGCCCGGGCGCTGGCCCATGCGGCGCGCGGCGGCGTCAGCTATGGAGACGGGGCATGCATTACTTCCCTGACGAGCCTTGCGTCCCCGAACAGCAACAGGCGACCGCCGTCATGCACCTCCGCTTCGAGGACGTCAGCCAGAACGGACGGGTGATGCTGGACGCGCTGCCGCACGGCCTCGGGCCCGCGGTCTGGGTGAAGCTGCTGCAGGCGAGCCCCGTCGAGGCGCTCATCCGCACGCAAGGGATCGTCCCGATCCTCACCCGCCTCATCATCGAGGGCGGAGAGGGGCCGATCGCGACGCGGGAGGCGCTACAGCTGCAGGGCCGCTACCAGCTGGCGCACACGGAGGACGCCACCTCCCAGGTGAACCGGCTGATCCTCGCCATGTGGCTCTCGGCCGGCGGGCGCCGCAGCCGGACCTACGGCCCGCCGCCGCCCGGCGCGGGCGAGCCGATCCAGGTCGGTCGCGTGTTCGCGGAGCACGTCTTCACGCGGCCCTTCGCGGCGCCCGAGGCGCGCAAGGTGCTGCGCTTCGAGTCCCCGGATCTGCCGGCGGTGCCGCCCGAGCGCTACGACTTTCGCTCGCCGGAGGCGTTGATGGGCCTGCCCGAGGGCGCGGAGCCGCTCGACGCGAAGCCGACCCTGGATCCGATCCCCGTGGCGTTCGGCCTGGATCACACGGACGGGAACCAGCACGTGAACTCGCTCGTGTACCCGCGGCTCTTCGCGGAGGCCGCGCTGCGGCGTCTCTCGGCGCAAGGCCACAGCACGGCGGTGCTCGCCCGGAGGGTGGAGATCGCCTACCGCAAGCCGTGCTTCGCGGGCACGCAGGCGAGGATCCTGCTGCGCACGTTCACCCTCGGCGGCGCGCTCGGCGCGCTCGGCGCGTTCGTGCCGGACTCGCCGGAAGACCCCGCCAGCGCAGCCCCCGGCGCGCGCGCGTACTGCTACATCCGCACGCTGTTCCAGGGCTGAGCCGGCGCGAACGCGAAGCCGGCGCGCCCTTGGAAGGACCGGCGTTCCCGGTCGGCGCCGCGCGAAGCGGCGCGCGCGATGACCAGCCCGCTACGCGCTCGCCGGGCGGGGAAGGCCGGCGCGATCGGCGATCTCGTCGTGGAAGGCGCGGAACGTCGACTCCTGGGGCCAGGAGGGCGCGTCGGCGAGGAGCTCCTCGACGCGGGTGAGCTCGCCCTCGTCGATGGCGACGACGGCCGCGGCGTAGCGCATGGCCCAGAAGACGAGCGGGCTGGCCTCGCTCGCGCGCTCCAGCAGCGCGCGGTCGCCCGGCACGCTCGTGTGGGCGAAGGCGCGGGCGAGCGCGCCGGCCGCCGACCGCAAGGTGACCACCCGGCTGCGGAATGGCGAGCTGATGTCCGGGAGAGGGAGGCGCGCCAGGCGACCCGCCTGCGCGAGCGCCGTGTCGCGATCGCCCTCGAAGGTGCAGAGGAGCGTGTCGAGGAAGAGGCGGTGCTCGAGGGCCGCTTCCCACGCGGGCCCCCGCTCGGCGGCGGCCATCGCCGCGCGCGCCTTCTCGACCCAGCCATAGGCCGCGAACGCGGTCGCCGTCATGAGCGGAGCCATCGTGGCGGGGTGCGGGACGCGGTGAAGCGACGACGACCAGCGCCGCAGCACCGAGCCCACATCGCCCGAGCGCAGCAGCCGGCGCAGCTTGCGGCGAGCGAGCCAGCGGGCCGCGCCGAACGCGAGAACGACGCTGAGCACCGCCCCCATGATCACCGGCTGCTGCCAGGCGAACCGGAGCGCGGCCGCTGCCAGCGCTGCGGAGCCGATGAAGAGAAGCACCGGAGTCAGCCGGCTGCCCCGTCCCTCGTCCTCGGAATCGAACGGATCCACGACGCCTCCAAGCGTACGGGGCTTCCTGAACGAGGCAAGTCCCGGCCGATGCCGCACCGGGTCGATCCATCGCGCCGCGCTCACACCTCCACCCTTTGCACACCTCGATCGCATCTCACGCTCACACCTCACTCGCACCGCGCTCACCCCCGATGGCTCCGAGGAGGGAACCAGAGACGTCAAGAGAGACGTAGCCGTGAGACGTGGGTGGCGTAGGCGGCGCTGCGTTCGCCAGGAAGCCGGAACGCCATGGCCCACGAATCGCCGCCGCACGCGTCGAGGGGCTCGACATGGGGACGAGGTTCGACTACGAAGTCCCTGCATCAGGCGAAAGCGCCTGGGACCTCATGGGTCCGCCGACAGCGCGCCGTGAACCCCGCCAGGCCCGGAAGGGAGCAACGGTAGCGGAAAGCGAGTGTGGCGGGCCCACTTACTTTTTGTCGGTCCAGTTGTGGACCCGACGCGCTCCTGCGCTCATCTCGGGGCGCGGTCCCAGAACCGGGCCGTCGCCGCGGTGATGCAGGCCTCAAGGGGCGTCGAGCGCCGCGGGCGCGATGGGCGCGACGGGCACGGAGAACAGCGCCTCCGGGCTCGTCACGATGCGCGGGACATCCGCGCCGCGCAGCGGGCTGACGCCGCCAGCCGGCAGACGCTGCTGGACGATGCCCGCCGCTTCGTCGCCGCCCTCCAGCGTCACGGCGGAGAGGCGGCTGTCCGGGCCGACGCCGCCGTCGATGAGCACGCTCGCGCGGCGGGACGGGCTGATGGAGGGGTTGAGGGACTCGAGCCCGTTGCCGCTCAGGACGAGCCCGAAGATCGCGGCCTGCGCGCGCTCCTGCCAGCTCACGCCGTCGCCCACGACCTCCTGGGCGAGCCCGCCGTCCGCGCTCACCACCGCCGAGTCGGCGAAGGTCCCGGCGATGCGCATGCCGTCGATGATGATGCCGTGCGCGTCGCCGCTCATCCCCAGGCCGATGGCCCGGTTCTTCTCGAGGAGGCCTCCCGTGAGCTGGACCGTCTGCTCCGGCGTCGTGTTCTGGATCCAGATGCCGGGCTGGTTGCCGCTCACCTCGAAGCCCTCGCCGCTCTCGCCCAGGGCTGCGTTCGCTCGATCGATCAGGAGACCGAACCCGGTGTTGTCGGCGATCGTGAGGGCCGCCGCGTCGAGGGTCGAGCAGCCGGACGCGGAGATGCCGCCGCTCGGATCGAACCCGCTCAGGCCATTGCCGCTGACCTCGACGCGAGACATCGTCGCGCGCGCTCCGACGAGGGACACGCCGATCACCTTGCTGTCGCGGACGAGAGCGTCCTCGACGTGGAGCTCCACCGGCGCCTCGCAGTCACAGCCGCCGGTGCACTGCGCCCACAGCCCCGGCCCCTGCGAGCCCGAGACGACGGACCGCACGACGGCGACGCGGCCTGCGTCGAACGCGCTCAGGCCGTACCGCGCGGAGCCCTCGATCGCCGACGCGACGAGGTCGAGCGACGCGCCGAGGCCGAGCGTCACGCCGTCGGACGCGCTGCCGACGACGCGCACCGCCTCGATCCGCGCCCGCGCGCCGGCCGCGATCCGCACGCCGCCCTCGCCCACCGTCAGCCCCCGGAGGACGGCGCCCTCGCCGGCCGCGAGCGAGACCGCCGCGACGCTCACGGAGCCAGCGCCCCGGCCGAGGAGGCTCACGCCGGGGGGCAGATCGATCGGGCCGTAGGCGCCAGGGCCGAGCGCGATGCACGCCCCAGGTCGCGCGGCCTCGGTGGCCTGCGAGAGCGCGGCGGCGCTCGAGACCTCGACGACCTCGGCGCAATCGACCGAAGCGGCGCAGAAGTCGCTGTCGCAGAGCGCCCCCGCGGGGACGCCGATGCACGCGCCAGTCGCCGCGCGCGCGCCAGGGCATCCGCCCGGCGGCGCGGGATCCGACGCGCACCCGAGCGCCGCCGAGCCGAGCGCGGCCGCGGCGATCAGAACGAGAGCTGCCTGATTCCAAGCCTTGGTCATGACGAACGTCTCCCGCGCGACACGTCGCGCTACCTGACGAGAAAGGGTCAACCCCTCAGGGATCCGAGAGCAGCGCGCGGCACTCGTCGGCCCGCGCCGCGAGCTCACCGTCCCGGAAATGCGCCCCCAGCGAGGCGGAGAGCTGCGCCACGGCCGCCTCGGCGCGAGGGCGGGTCGAGGCGTCGCGGAGGGCCGCGCGGCAGATCCGCGCGAGGCCGAGCGCCACGTCCGCGAGGTACACGCGCCCGCCGCCCACCTCGGCGAGGCGCAGCGCCGCGCAGCCGGAATCGAGCGCCTCGCCGACGTGGCCGGCCGCGAGGAGCGCGGCGGCGAGGTTGCGGTGCGCGTCCGGGAGATCGGCGCCGGCCCCGGCCTGCTCGCCCAGCCTCACGGCGCGCCGCGCGTGCTCCAGCGCGGCGTGCGGGCGCGCGAGGCGGAGCTCGACCTCCGCGAGGTTGTTGTGCCCCGACGCGATCGCCTGGAGATCGCCGAGCCGCTCCTTCAACGCGAGCGCTCGGGCGAACACCTCCCGCGCGCCGCCGAGATCGCCCTTCGCGAACAGCACGGCCGCGACGCCGTTCAGCGCGAAGCTCAGCGCCTCGGGGTACGCGCGCTCGTCGACGGCCCGCGCAGCCTGGCGGTAGCAGCGCTCGGCCTGCACCAGCCGACCGCGCGAGTAGAACACGGTCCCGAGCGCGAGGAGCAGCTGCGACGCCGCCGCGCGGCGGCGGTCGTCGCCTCGAGGCAGCGTCCGGCAGATGCGCAGGCTCCGGAGCGCGACCGCGCGACAGGCGTCGAGATCGCCCGCGCGCCGGTGGAGCGCCGCGAGCAGCCCGTACATGGGGAGCGTCTCCGGGGCGGCGCCGCCGCGCTCCGCGAGCGCGATCGCGCGCTCGACCAGCGCGCGCGCGTCGGCCGTCGCGCCGCGCACCTTGAGCGCGAGGGCGAGGCGGAAATCCACGCGCGCATCCCAGAACAGCGCGGCCTCCGGGCCTTCCGCGGGCGGCGCGGAGGCGCGCCGCTCGACGCGGAGGATCCGCGTCCGCGCCTCGATGTACGCGCGCTCCGCCTCGTCGAGGCGGCCCGCCCTGCGGAGGGCGTCGCCGACGTCGAGCAACAGCGCCGCGCGCTCGTGCCAGGCGAACAGCCGGCGCTCGTCTCCCCCCGGCGCGGCGGCCGACGGGGCGCGCGCCGCGGAGCCCCTCGCCGGGGCGCCGTCCGCCGCGCTCGCGTGGATCTCCCGGGCCCGCTCGAAGTGCCGCAGCGCCTCGGCGTTCTGCCCGAGCGACGACGCGCTCGCCGCCGCGCGCGTGTAGGCGCGCGCCGCGGCGAGCGCGTCGCCGCCGCGATCATGGTGGAGCGCCGCGAGCGCCTCCCCGAGCCCCCGCGGCGCGCGCGCAGGCGAGCGCCCCGCCGAGACGCCGTCGACCCAGGCGGCGACCGCGCGGTGCATGGCCCGGCGCACCTTGAGGCTGAGCGTCTCATAGGCGATCTCCTGGGTCGCCGCCTCGGCGAAGACGTACTCGCAGTCCTCGGGGAAGGTCGACGCGTCGCGCGCCTGGATGAGCTGCTGATCCCGGAGCCGCCGCAGCACGTCCGCGGTGCTCGATCCGCCGCCGTGGAGCGGCGCGGCGCCGCGGAGGTGGTCGATCGCGCCCTTCCAGAACGTCCTGCCGACCACGGCCGCCTGCGCCAGGACCGCCCGCGCCTCGCCGTCGAGCCGATCGAGCCGCGCCTGGACGATGCCCTGGATCGTCGCCGGCAACGAGAGCCGGGCGAGCTGCTCCTCGTGCAGTATCCAGGGCTCGCCGAGGCGCCGCTCGAGCGCGCCGGCGTCGATGAGCAGGTACAGCGTCTCGGTCAACGTGAGCGGGTTGCCCTCGGCGCGCTCCGCCAGGGCGCGGAGCGCCTCGGCGGAGCAGCCCGCGACGAGGCGGAGGCGCTCGCGCGCCATGTCCTCGATGTGCCGCCGCGGCAGCGGGCCGAGATCGAGGCGCGCGTGGCTCGCTTTCCCTTCGCCCCAGTGCGGCCGCCGCTCGTAGAGCTCGGGCCGCGCCGCGCCGATGATGAGCAGGGGCGCGTCCGACAGGCGCACGGCGAGGTCGTCGAAGAGGTCGAGGCTGGCCTCGTCCGCCCAGTGGATGTCGTCGAGCAGCACGACGACGGCTCCGCGCGCGGCCATCGCCCGCAGCAGCATCGCGACGGCCGCGGCCACCCGCTTCGCCACCTCGACGCCGCCCTCGTCGGGGACGATCGCCGTCGCGGGCGCGGCTCGCGCCGCCGGGGACGGGCAGAGCACGGCCGCGACCTCCGCCAGCGCGTCCTCCAGGGCGATCGGGTGCGGCGCGCCGCCTGCCTCGCCTCCGGCGTCTGCGCCCGCGACGCCGCTCGCGAGCTTGCGCAGCACGACGTCGCGCGCGTCGCCGTCCTGGATGCGGAAATGCGCGCGAAGGAGCGACGCGGCGAGGTGGTAGCTCGCATCCATCGACAGCGACGAGCACGCCGCGCCGAGCACGATGCACGGCTCCGCCTGCGACAGCGCCCTCGTCCGGACCTCGGCGAGGAGGCGGCTGCGGCCGATGCCGCCCGCGCCGATCACCGAGACGAACATCGCGCGCCGCTCCGCGATGACCGTCTCCAGCGCCTCCGAGAGCCGCTGCACCTCCCCCGCACGCCCGACGAAGCGGGTGTCGAGGCCGAGGAAATCGGATCCCGCGCCCGATCCGCTCGCGAGCTTCAGCACACGGAAGCCCGTCGCGCCGTCGCCCTGCGGCTCGACCTGGAAGAGCCCGGCCACCTGCCGGAACGTCGGCTGAGCGATCAGCACCGCGCCGGGCGCGGCGGCCTGCTGGAGCTGGGCGGCCGCCTTCAAGGCCTCGCCGGAGGCGTCGACCGGGGCGCCCCGCCCGGTCGCGCCGCTCACGAACAGCCTTCCCGTGCTGATGCCCACGCGCAACATCGGCCGGGAGCGCCGCGGCAGGTGGACGGGGAGCGACGCGGCGTCGAGCGACGCGAGCTCCAGCCCGGCGCGGACGGCGCGCTCGGCGTCGTTGTCGCTCGCGCGCGGCGCGCCGAACAGCGCGGTGACGACGCCGTCGCTCCTGCCCTTCACGACGCCCCCGAGCGCCTCGACGCGCTCGCGGACGAGCTCGCGACACGCCTCGCGTAGCTCGAGCTCCTGCTCGGGATCGAGCGGCTCCTGCCCCTCGTCGCCGGCGACGATCTCCGCGGAGAGCACGGTGCAGACACGGTACTCACCCGCGGGCGCCGCGACCTGCACCGCGCCCGCAGGCGCCGTGACCTTCGTGGCGTCGGCGGGCGCCGGGGCGGCCAGGAGCGCCGCGCTCGGCCCCCGCGGAGACGCCTGGTCGGCCCTCGGCGAGATCGTGGAGAGCGGGGCAGCCGGCGGCCTGTGCGAGGAGCCGGCGCGCGCGGACGCGAGCGCTTCTCCGAGCTCGCGCGCGTCCCGGAAGCGCGCTGCCGGATCGACCGCGACGGCCCGCGCGACGACCGCCTCGAGCGCGGGGCTCGCCTCGACGCCCAGCCCCGCGAACGACGGCCGCCTGCGCGGGTCCACGGCGGCGAGGTAGAGCTCGGCCCAATCACGCCCGTCGATCGGCGGCTTCCCCGAGGCCAGCTGCAGCAGGACGAGCCCGAGCGCGAACACGTCCGTCCAGGGCCCCGTCGCGCCGAGCTTCGGCTCGAACTGCTCCGGAGCGCCGTAGAGCGGCGTGAACACGTGCAGCGTCGGCGACGTCGCGAGCACCTGCGTCGTGTCGCTGGCGCTCGCGCCCTGCGCCGCCGCCGCGGCTCGCCTCGTCTCCGCGAGCGCCTTCGACAGCGGCATCGACGCGTCGATCACCTTGGCGATGCCGAAATCGACGACCTTGATCGTCGTCGCGCCGGGCGTCTCGACGAGGAACAGGTTCGCCGGCTTGACGTCGCGGTGAGAGACCCGCTCGTCGTGCGCCATCGCGAGCGCCCCCACCGCCGGCGCCAGGAGCTCGATCGCCTCGTCGACCGAGTACGGCGCGCGCCCGGACGCGCGCCGCGCCTCGATGTGCTGCGCGAGCGTCTCGCCCTCGAGCCACTCCATGACGATGTACGGCGTCCAGCAGCCCTCCGGCGAGGTCGCGGCAGAGACGTCGAGCGCCTGGACGATGCCCGTCGTCCGGCGCGAGAGCCGGTGCAGCAGCCGGGCCTCGCGCTCGAACGTGTCGAGCAGCGACTGCCGCTCTTCCGGCAGGAGATCCGCGGGGATTTTCAGGCACTTGACCGCCACCTGCTCCTGGAATCCCAGGTGGGTCGCCCGGTAGACCACGCCGAACGTCCCCTCGCCGGCCACGGCGTCCACCATCAGCTTGCCGCCGATGGAGCTGCCCACCCAGCCGAACGGGTCCCGCGCGATCATCCGCGGAAACTCTACTGCCCGCGCCGCGGCGCCGGGAGCGCGCCGCCTCGCCGCGATGACGATCGCCGCCCCGCGCGCGCTGGACCACCTCGACCGCCACAGCGGGGGAGCCCCGCGAGCGGAAGGTGAGCGCGACGGAAGTCGCCCTGCGCGCGCGTCCGTGCTACGCCGCCGGCTGCTGGGCGCGCCCTCGGTCCTGGCGACCGTCCTGCGAACGCTGCCGCAACGGTCCCCGGAGCGGATCGCACACGCGCAGCGGCGGGGCGCCGCTCGTCGTCCGGCGCGACTCTGGGGTGCGATGTGGCTGATCCGGAGATTCTTTCCCGCGACGGTGGCTCGCTCGAGCTCCTGATCATCACCCAGAGCTCGATGAGCACCCGGCAGCTGCCGGGCTCGGGCAGCGTCGTCCTGGGCAGGGACGAGGACGCCGACATCTGCGTCCCCGACTCCTCGGTGTCGCGCCGCCACGCGGCGCTGCACCTGGGCCCGCCGCTCCGGATCGAGGATCTCGGCAGCAGCAACGGGACCCGCGTGCGCGCCCGGCACTGCAGCGCGGCGACCGAGCGCCTGATCGACGTCGGCAAGGGCGCGTCCGCGCGGGGCGCTGCGGTCGAGCTCTCGCCCGGCGACGTCATCTACCTGGGCGCCGCGCGCGTCGTCCTCCGCCAGAAGGGCGGCGAGCGGGACGCGGGCAAGGACGTCATCGTCAAGGACGACGCGATGCGCGCCGTCTACGAGCTGGCCGAGCGCGTCGCGAAGGGCCCGATCAACATCCTCCTCCTCGGCGAGACGGGCGCCGGCAAGGAGGTGCTGGCCGAGTCGATCCACAGGGCCTCGCCGCGCGCGAGCCGCCCGCTCCTGCGCCTGAGCTGCGTCGCGCTGTCCGAGTCGCTGCTCGAGAGCGAGCTGTTCGGCCACGAGCGCGGCGCCTTCACCGGCGCCGTCCGGGCGAAGCCGGGGCTGCTCGAGACGGCCGAAGGGGGCACCGTGTTCCTCGATGAGATCGGCGAGCTGCCGCCCTCGATCCAGGCCAAGCTCCTCCGGGTCATCGAGGAGCGGAAGGTGATGCGGGTCGGCGGGCTGACCCCCATCAAGATCGACGTCCGCTTCGTCGCGGCGACGCACCGCGACCTCGAGGCCGAGGTGAGCCGCGGCGCGTTCCGGCAGGACCTGTATTTCCGGCTGAACGGCGTGACCCTCGTCATCCCGCCGCTGCGCGAGCGGCCCGGGGAGGTCGCGGCGCTGGCGCAGCTCTTCGCGGAGCGCACGGCGAAGGAGCTCTTCCCCGGCGAGGCGAGCGCCTTGGCCGTTCCGATCTCGCCCGCGGCCCTGGCCGGGCTCCAGCGCCACAGCTGGCCAGGCAACATCCGGGAGCTGCGCAACGTGATCGAGCGCGCGGTGATCCTCGCCAACGGGGCGCCCATCGAACCGGAGCACCTGCTCCTCTCCCCGCTGGCCGATCCCACCCGTCCATCGCATGCCGTGCCCCTTCCGGTGCGCCCGCCGCAGGCGCCCGCCTCGGCGCCCTCGGACACGAGTGCGGCGGCATCTGCGAATGCGTCTGCGTCTGCGAGGAGCGTGCCCGACGTCGCGAAGAGCGCGCCGGACGGCGTGGACCCGGGCCCCACGCGGCTGCGCGACGCCATGGAGGCCCACGAGCGCGAGCGCATCGTCCAGGCGCTCGAGCAGTGCATGGGGAACCAGACGCGCGCCGCGGCGCTGCTCGGGATCTCACGGCGCACGCTGGTCGAGCGGATCCGCGTGTACGGGCTGCCGCGGCCGCGCAAGGCCTGAGCGTTGCGCAGGTCGCCGCGCAACCTGGCGTCGACTGCGCGAGGGCTCGCTCAACCGAGCGCCCGCCCGCGCAACGCCTCAGGCAGGCGTCTCGCGCTGCTCCAGCGGGGCGAGCTCGATCCCGAGCTCCGTGGCGAACCGGAAGATGCGCTCGTCGCGGTAGAACTCGCCGAAGACGACGCGCGAGAGCCCCGCGTTCGCGATCATCTTGAAGCACCCCCAGCAAGGCGAGGCCGTGACGTAGACCGTCGCGCCGTCGATCCGCACCCCGTTCCGCGCGGCCTGGATGATGGCGTTGGCCTCCGCGTGGATCGTGCGCACGCAGTGGCCGTCCTCGATCAGGTGCCCCTCCTCGTCGCAGTGAGGCAGCCCCCGGATCGAGCCGTTGTACCCGGTCGCGAGGATGCTCTTGTCGCGCACGATCACCGCGCCGACGTGCTTCCGATCGCAGGTCGCCCGCGACGCGACGACCTCGGCGATGCGCATGAAGTATTCATCCCACGAAGCCCGATGCGTCATCGCTCACCTCCACGACGGGGGATCCGCGCCCGCCGCCCCCTCGACGTCCCCTCGACGTCGAGCGGCCCGCGCTCGCCGATCCCTCCAGAATGTTCAGGGATCCGCCCTCCGGTCCCCCTCGCGAAGGGCCCGGCGGCGCGCGTCCGCAGCCCCGGCTGAGCCGCGCCGCGCGCCCCGCGGGCGCTTCTATCACGACGCCGGGCGCCGCGGAGCCCCCCCGCGGGCACGGGACCGCGCGAGGCGCCTCGACAGCGAGGCCCGGCGCGTGGTAGCGCGCGGGGGTGAGCTCCGCCGCCCCCCGAAGGTCAGATCGCCGCATCCTCGTGCTCGGCTCCGGGGGGCGCGAGCACGCCCTCGCGCGTGCGTTCGCCCGATCGCCCTCGGTCGCCGAGGTGATCGTGGCGCCCGGGAACGCCGGGACCCACGCGCGAGCAGGCGCCGGCCGCGCCCCGATCCGCCGCGTCGACCTCCCGTCCCTGTCGCCCGCCGAGGCGACCCGGCTCGCCGTCCGCGAGCGCGCCGACCTGGTCGTCGTCGGCCCCGAGGCGCCGCTCTGCGCCGGCGTCGCCGACGCGCTCGCCGCCGAGGGCGTCGCCGTCTTCGGGCCGAGCCGCGAGGCCGCGCGCCTCGAGGGGTCGAAGGCGTTCCTCAAGGAGTTCGCCGCCCGCCACGGGATCCCGACCGCGCCGTTCCGGATCGTGCGCTCCTTCGACGAGGCGGCCCGCGTCATCCGCGAGCGCGGCGCGCCCATCGTCGTGAAGGCCGACGGCCTCTGCGCCGGCAAGGGCGTCGTCGTCGCGACGACCGTCGACGAGGCCCTCGCGGCCGCGAAGGACATGCTCGTGGATCGCCGCTTCGGCGACGCCGGCGCGACCGTGATCCTCGAGGACGCGATCCTGGGCGAGGAGGCCAGCGTGCACGCCATCAGCGACGGTGAGGCGATCTTCGTCCTGCCGGCGGCGCGCGATCACAAGCGCGTCGGCGAGGGCGACACCGGGCCGAACACGGGCGGCATGGGCGCGTTCGCGCCGAGCGCCCGCGTCACCCCGGCCCTGACCGCGCGCGTCGAGCGCGAGATCCTCCGGCCGACGATCGACGGCATGCGGGCGGAGGGGAGGCCCTTCCGCGGGGTGCTGTTCGCGGGCCTGATGATCACGCCCGCCGGGGATCCCATGCTGCTCGAGCACAACGTCCGCTTCGGCGATCCCGAGTGCGAGGCGCTGATGGAGCTGATCGAGGGCGACGTCGCCGAGCTCTGCGCGTCTGCCGCGGCGGGCGCGCTCGCTCCCGGGGCGGCGCGCGTCGCCCCCGGCCGCCACGCGCTCACCGTCGTCCTCGCGGCGCGCGGCTACCCCACGGCGCCGGTGACCGGCGACGTCATCCGCGGCCTCGACGCCGCGGCCTCGGTCGAGGGCGCCTTCGTGAACCACGCGGGCACGGCCGAGCGGGACGGCGCGGTCGTGACCGCGGGGGGCCGCGTGCTCGCCGTCACCGCCGCGGGCGATTCGCTCGCCGAGGCGCGGGAGCGCGCCTTCCGCGCCGCGGGCGCCATCGACTTCGACGGCAAGGTGCTCCGCCGCGACATCGGGGTGGACGGAGCGCGCGCGGCCGGGTGAGGGGGCACCATGGAGCCCATCGTCGATCTCGCCCCAGGCGCTGAGGAGAACCCGCTCGCCGCCTACCTCGGCCAGCTCATCCGCGAGCACCTCGCGCGCGACCCGAAGCGCGCCGCCGATTTCCGGGCGCTGCGCGGGTCGGTGCTCGTCGTCGCGCAGGACGCCGACACGTCCATGACGATGCGCTTCGACCACGGGCGCCTCACCATCCACGACGGCGCCATCGGCATCCCGTCCGTCACGTTCTGCGGCGACGAGTCGGCGCTCCGCCGGCTCCCCGACGTCGCGTTCCACCGCTGGCTGCGCCTCCCGAAGCTGGGGGTGCTGCACCGCCGCCAGAGCGGCCCCCTGCGCGACCTCGCGCGCCTCGTGGCCAGAGGGGAGCTCAAGATCTACGGCCTCGTCGCGCACCCAAGGCTCCTCCTTAGGCTGCTCCGGGTCCTCTCTCGCCTCCCCTGAGCCTCCCCGAGCCGGTCGTAAGGGCGCGCGACGACACGCCACGCGACGACGACAGCGACGAGGACGACTGGTGTGATACTGTAAGACGGTAACAGACGTCCCGTCCGTAGTGCACGGCCCTTCTTGTGGGCTTGCAAACCAATGCTACGCGGCCCGAAAGCTGTCTTTTGACGGCCTGTTGGGCTGTTGGTATGGCTCGATCATGGGCATCCGATTGCGCTACCTCGCCCACGATCTCGAGGTGCCGCTCGGCGAGTTCTTCATCGGACGGAGCGCGGACTGCCAGCTGTCGCTGGACGACCCGCTGGTGTCGCGCAGGCACGCGCTGCTGACCGTCGGTGAGGGCGGCGTCGCGATCGAGGATCTCGGCAGCCGCAACGGCGTGCTCATCAACGGGGCTCGGATCGCGGGGCGCCAGATCCTGTCGGACGGCGACAAGATCGCGATCGGGGGGCAGGAGATGTTCCTGCTCGGGGCCATCGAGCCGAACTCGGCGCACTCGCCCCGGAGCGCGCCGCTCTGGACGAGGCAGCAGAACGCGCGCACGGTCGACATGAGCGAGATGCCCGGGGGCGAGGACGACGGCGCGACGGCCATCGCCTCCCGGAGGTCGCTCCCCGGGCTCGTCCCGCAGCACCCCGACAAGCGCGTGCACGCGCTCAGCCTCATCGGCAGCGTCGCCGACAAGGCGCTCGCCCTGGGGCGCGTGGATGAAGCCGAGCGCATCCTCCAGCGCTCGCTCACCGACATCCTCACGAAGGCGCGGGACGGGGGCGTCGGCGCCGTGCAGCCCGAGCTTGTCGAGAAGGCAAGCATGTATGCGGCCCGCCTCGCCGCGGCGACGGGTCGCGGCTCGTGGATCAACTACATTTTCGAGCTGAATACCCGGCTCGAGCTCCTCCTCCCCGCTTACCTCGTCGATGAGCTGTATAGTGTCCTGCGCAAGGTGAAGGCCGTCGACATGTCCATTCTCCGTGGCTATGCGAAGCGGCTCCGCGAGCGCGCAGGCGAGCGTACGCCGGCGGAGCGGTTCATCCTCCAGCGTATCGAAGGGCTCGAGCGCCTCGGCGCACTGAAATAGACCATGCCTTTCCGCCTCCGGTACTTGGCGCACGATTTCGAGCTCCCTGAAGGGCCCTTCGTGATTGGCCGGAGCGGCGACTGCCAGCTCTCGCTCGACGACCCGCTGGTGTCGCGGCGCCACGCGACGCTGCAGGTGCGCAGCGACGGCGTGGCCGTGCACGATCTCGAGAGCAGGAACGGCGTGTACGTCAACGGCACGCGCATCTCCGGCCAGCGCGAGCTGACCGACGGCGAT
Organism: Sorangium sp. So ce124; assembly: GCF_051525235.1. NCBI lineage: Bacteria > Pseudomonadati > Myxococcota > Polyangiales > Polyangiaceae > Sorangium > Sorangium sp. So ce124. Next base: position 13,527,254 of record NZ_CP150312.1, on the reverse strand, counting down.
CGCATCATCATCGGCAGCCAGGAGATGCTGCTCTACGGCGGGGAGGAGTCGCGCCCCCACGACGCCTACGGGGTCGAGTTCCGGCGCGCGACGGCGACGCTCGGCGCGATGGCGCTGACCGAGATGCGCAAGATGTCGGACGACCCGACGGAGCTCACGAGCCCGACGGGAGACGGCGGGTCCAAGGGCTTCCAGTCGCTGCGCCTGCTCGCGAGCCTCGCCGACAAGGCGCTGGCGATGGGCCGCAGCGAGGAGGCCGAGCGCATCCTGCAGACGGTGCTGATCGACATCCTGAGCCGCGCGCGGACGAACGTACCGCTCGAGATGCCGGCCGCGGAGCTCGCCGCGCGCTACGCGGCTCGCCTCGCGGGCGCCACGACCAAGGGGACGTGGGTCAACTACGCGTTCGAGCTCTTCACGATCGCGCGCCGCCCGCTTCCCGGCCCCGTCGTCGACGAGCTCTACACCGTCGTCCGGCGCGTCAAGACGCTCGATATCCAGCCGCTCAGGATCTACCTCGACGACCTGCGCCGGATGGCTCCGTCGTTCGGTCCGACCGAGCGGTTCTTGATGCAGCGGATCGAGGGTCTCGAGCGCCTCGTCGCGGCGAAGTAGCGGCCGCATCGCCGCCGGGCGTCGCGGGAGCGGCGGCCTCTGGCGACACGCGCGACGCGCGCGGAGCCGGCGGCTGCGCCGCGCGGGCGGCCCCGTGTGGGGCAGGCGGCTGCGCCGCGCGGGCGGCCCCGTGCGGGGCAGGCGGCTGCGCCGCGCGTGGAGCAGGCGGCGGCACAGGTGGGGCCGGCGCGGCGGAGGGCTGGAGCGGCGGCGGCGCGTTGCGGGGGCGCGCGCCCGCCTCGGCTTCCTGCCAGCCGAGGTTCCTCGCGGCGGCCTTCGCTATCGCATCGCGCAGCTCGGTATCGGCGACCTTCCCGAGCTCTCGCCGCACCTCGACCGGGAGCGGCGCCTCCTTCGGGGTCGGGCGGACCTCCTCGCGCCACGGCGGCCGCGCGACCGGCTCCACCTTGCCGACGCGGAACCGGAGCGACTGCACCGGGAGGCCGCGCGACCGGAGCTGCGCGGTGATGGCATCGCCGAGCAGCGAGAGCTCCTGCGCCCACATCGAGCTCGCCGCGCGGACGTGGAGCACGCCGCGCTCCAGCTTGAGCGGCCGCGCGCGCGCGGCGATCCGGGACCCCACGGCCGCTTCCCAGTCGCGGAACGGCATTGGCGAGGTGTCGACCTCCGCCGGCGCCGAGAACGAAGACGCGCGCTGGATCAGCCCGCCCAGCCGTTCGATCCCACCTCCGCTCCGACGCGACATGCGCGCCGAGCGTAGCAGCCTGACAGCGCCGTGCTCCGACAGAGCGCGCCGTCCAGGCTCGCCCAGCGTCACGGACGGTCAGCCTCTAGGGGCCGCCTGGTGACCAGACGGTGGCCCGCCAACCATCCGTCCTCGGCTGCCTGGCGACGAACGATCGTGAGAGGCGCTCTCGGTACCGAAGGTGGGACTCGAACCCACAAGCCCTTGCGGACAGCGGATTTTGAATCCGCCGCGTTTGCCATTCCGCCACTTCGGCTCAGCGCTGTGATGTCAGCGAGCTCCTGGAACCGTAGATCACCGGGCACGATCCTGGCAACCGTCTCAAGGCTGAAGGCTGAAGGCTGAAGGCTGAAGGCTGAAGGCTGAAGGCTGAAGGCTGAAGGCCTGAGCGCCTGAAAGCCTGAGAGGAGCAGCGCGGCCCGCGAGCGCGGCGAGAGGTCACACCACGAAATCCAGCATCTGGAGGCGTGTCAGGTAGTCCTGGAGCGCGGCGGCGTACTCGTCGATCAGGAGATCGAGCTTCACCAACGCGCCGTGATCGTCGACCGCGTCGATGGTCCCGCTCACCGGGATCTCGCGCCCGGGCAGGACGAGCACGCCGCTCCAGTGCGCGTCCTTCGCGACGTCGCGCACACCGGCGAGGCGCAGCCAGCCGTCCGAGAGCTCGACGACGGTGACGAGGGCGCCGCTGTCCAGGCGGACCGAGCTCTTCAGCGTGTGCGCCGGCTCGACCATGTAGTGGGAGCGCCGGTTCTTCTCGATGAGCTCCTCCAGGGTCGCGCAGATGACCTTGCTCAGCGGCGTCTCCTCGCTGTCGAGCACGAGATCGAGGAGCCGCTTCATCGCCTTCTGCGTGCGGATCAGGTTCGCGCGGGTCTCCTCGAGGCGGCGCGCGTCGCGCCGGATCTTGCCGGCCACGACGTTGAGCAGGTTGTTGTAGAAGGGGTACGCGACGTCCCCGTGGTCCTCGAAGAAGTTCTGGAGCTCGGCGACGCCGATGCGCCAGATCTCCGAAGGCTGCGTCGTCACCGCCGTCGTCGTCCGCCGGAAGCCGGTCAGCGCGCCGAGCTCGCCGATGGGCGAGATGGGGCTCAGGCGGAAGCGCGTCTCGCCCGCGTCGAGCAGCGCGACCTCGCCCCGGACCAGGAGGAACAGGTGCGCCGGGGCGCTCCGGGCCTCGAAGAGCACGTGGCCGGACGGGACCTCCTGGCGCTGGAACGCCTTCATCAGATCATCGAGGTGATCCTCCGTGATTCTCTCGAACAGGGGGATCGCGTGCAGGTCGGATGGGCGGACCGCCATGGGATGACACTCCTCTTCAACATGGGTCGGGCTCGGCGTCCGCGGCGTCGCGCGGCACGGAGCCTTGCGGCGCGCACGAGCTCTGCGTGGACCGCGGGAGCGGCATCCTACTCCAGGTCCCGAGCCGAGGAAGAGGGATGGCCTCGCCGCAGCGAGGTGCGTGCGCAGGACCGCGAGCCCGCGCACCTTCTCGCATCGTCGCCGTGCAGCGCGTCGTCGCGACGCGCGTCGACGAGCGGCGAACGACGATCGAGCAATCGGGCAATCGGTCGGTGGACAGCCGGTCGATAGCCGGTCGGTCGATGGGCGCCGACGCCACGCCCGGGCGCCGAGGAGGTTTGCCCCGCTGGCAGGATCGGGTAGGTGCCGGTAACGTCGTCCGGGTGATGTCGTCCGTTCGCCAAGGGCTCCCCGCCGCGATGCGCGTCTCGCCGCTGCGCCGCTCGCTGCTGCGGCTCGTCGTCATCGGCCTCGCCCTCCTCGCCGCCTCGTGCGGCTCCGCGTCGTCCGGAGCGCCGGTCAGCGCCGAGACGCCGCCGCCGCCGAAGCCGCGCAACGCGGCCGCGATCGCGCAGTCGATCGCCGGGGGGAAGGTCTCTGTGCTCGTCTACGGCGACAGGACCCGGGGACACCCCATCATGGCGCGGCTCGCGGCGCTCGATCTGTGGGGCCCCGTGCTCGCCGGCACGGGGCTCGATCCGGAGCGGGACGTCGAGCGCGCCTTCGTCACCGCGCCGCGCGCGGACGCGGCCCACGAGGCGGTGGTCGTCGTCCAGCACAGCGTGCCGCCGGACAAGCTGGCGTCCGGCCTCGACGCGCTCCTCTCGCGCAGCCAGCCGCCAGGGACCCGGGAGACCGAGCTCGGCGTGCCGGCGGTGCGCGTGACCATCAAGGGCCACACGCGCGTCGTGGCGACCGTGGAGCCCGACTTCCTCGTTGTGTTGCCGGTCGCCCGGGCGCGCGAGGCGCGGCGCTTCCTGGGCACGGGCGGCTTCCCCGATCCGACGGGCGACGAGGCCGCGATCGCCGCGGCGATCGATCCGGCGCGGACGCTGAAGGGACCGCGAGAGGCGCCACGGGTGCCGCCCACCCTGAGATCGCTCGAGGCCACCGTGACGCTGACCAAGGACGGCGGCGCCACGGTCGCGCTCGACGGCGCGAGCGAGAGCCCTGAGCTCGCCGCCCGCGACGCGGCCTTCCTCAACGAGGAGATCGAGCGCGCGACCTCGTTCCGCATCGCCATCGTGACGGTCCGCGTCGTCGACCCGATCGTCTTCTTCGCCGAGGGGGACCGCGTGAAGTCGAACCGGCGCGTGACCCCCGGGGAGCTCGACAAGCTCTTCGGCCTGCTCAGCGCCGTGCTGCCGCGGTAGGCTGCCGCCCGATGCGACTCGTCAAGATCGGAATCGCCAACGTCAACGCGACCGTCGGCGCCGTCCGCTCGAACACCGACCGGTGCCTCTCGCTCGCCCGCGCGATGGCGCGCGACGACGTCACCCTGGCGGTCTTCCCGGAGCAGGTCATCGGCGGCTACGCGGCCGAGGACCTGGTGCAGTGGCCGGCGTTCGTCGCGAGCCAGCAGCGCGAGCTCCGCCGGTTCGCCGAGGAGACAGCGCAGCTCCGCACCGTGTTCGTCATCGGCGTGACCGTCGGCGTTGGAGGCGACCTCTTCAACGCGGGCGCCGTCGTCCACGCCGGCCGGGTGCTCGCCTTCTCCCCCAAGGAGAAGCTGCCGACCTACAACATCTTCTACGAGGCGCGGACGTTCTCGCGCGGCATGCCGTTCATGGAGCTCGACGCCGACGGCGTGCTCTGCGGCGATCGCGTCTACGCCTTCGATTTCGGGACGATCGCCGTCGAGGTGTGCGAGGACATCTGGTCGCCCGACGGCCCGATGCGGCGCCGCTGCTACGCCGGCGCCGAGATCGTCTGCAACATCTCGGCGTCGCCGTTCCGCGCCGGGGTGACGAGCACCCGGCGTGAGATGCTCGCGACCCGCGCCTCGGACAACCAGTGCACGATCGCGTACGCGAACCTGGTCGGCGGCAACGACGGGCTCGTCTTCGACGGCGGCGGGTTCATCAACCAGAACGGCCGGCCGATGCTGGAGGCGCCGCGCTTCCGCGAGGGGTTCTCCGCGGCCGTCGTCGACCTCGACCGGACCACCCGCTGCCGCCGCGAGGCGAGCACCTGGCGCAGCGATCTCGAGGAGTTCCGCCGCGCCTCCGCCCGCATGGTGCAGGTCCTCCGGATCGGCGGGGAGACCGCGGACCGCGCGCGCCTCGCCTACCCCGCCCCGCCGGCCGGCACGACGCCGTTCCTGCCTTCGGCGGCGCTGCCCGCGATCTCCGCGCGCGACGAGCTGCTCGACGATTTCTACGAGGCGCTCGCGCTCGGCGTCGCCGACTACTACCGCAAGATCGGCGCCTTCAAGAGCATCGGCCTCGCGCTCTCGGGCGGACGCGACTCGCTCCTCACGTTGCTCGTCGCCTGGCGCGCTGTGCAGCTCATCCACCCGGGCCTCGAGGGCGCGGCGCTGCGCGAGCGGATGAGGTCGTCGCTCCACGCGTTCTTCATGCCCTCCCGCTACTCCAGCGACGCCACGCACCGCGCCGCCGCGCAGATCGCCGACGATCTCGGGGTGTCGTTCGCCGTGATCCCGATCGAGGACGCGTTCCCCAGGGAGCTCGAGGCCGCCCAGGCGATGGTCGGCGAGGGCGGGCAGCTCACCGAGCTCACGAAGCAGAACGTGCAGGCGCGCATCCGCGGCGGGCGCATGTGGAACTGGGCGAACACGAGCGGCGCGCTGTTCCTGCAGACGGGGAACATGAGCGAGAAGGCGCTCGGCTACACAACGGTCGGCGGCGACCTCGAGGGGGCGTTCAGCGTCATCGCCAACCTGCCGAAGACGGTGGTCATCGCGCTGCTCGAGCGCCTCTCGCAGCGCTTCCGCTTCCAGGGCATCCAGCAGACGCTCGCCACCACCGCAGGGCCGGAGCTCGCCGAGAACCAGTCGGGCGAGGCCGAGCTCATGCCCTTCGAGGTCCTCGACGCGTGCCTCCACCTCTACGGCGCCGAGAAGCTCGCCGCCGACGAGGTCGCCAGGGCGCTCCCGAGCCTGTTCCCCGACAAGGATCCCGCCGCGCTGCGGGCCTGGGCCGAAAAGTTCGCGACGCTGTTCTCGAGATCGATCTTCAAGTGGGTGCAGTCGCCGATCGCGATCCACCTCGGCTCGCTCGATCTCGACCGCGAGCGCGCGCTGCAGCTGCCCGTGGTGCAGCGGACGGAGTGGAAGGGCGGCTGAGCCCGCCGCGACGGCGCGGCCGCCGCCGTGCGCAGCGCGATCGGCGCATCGCTCCGCGGCGCGCGGCGCATCGCACGCGGCGAATCGACGGGCAGCGCGTCAGTTGGCGGCCTTCTCGACGGAGGCCGGGGCCCCCTGCCTGCCGTCCTTCCCGTCCTTCGAGGCGAGCTCGATCCCGTCGTGGCAAGCAGCCGCGCCGGGAGCCATAGGCGCCACCGCGGGGCGGATCGAGCCGTCGGCAGAGAAGCGCTCGAGATCCTCGGTGACGCGGCGGAGATAGGCCTGCTTGATGTGGAACGGCAGGAAGGCGCTCTTGAAGCCGGCCACGATGGTCGCCTTGATCTCCTTCAGCCCGAACCCCATCTTCGTGTGGCAGTGCCAGAGCTCGTGCGACACCGTCGTGTCGGTGACGAGCCGGTTGTCGGTGTTGACGGTCACGCGCAGGCCGAGGCTCTGGTAGAGCTTGAGCGGGTGCGAGGCGAGGTCGCGGACGGCGCCGGTCTGCACGTTCGACGACGGGCAGCACTCGAGCGGGATGCGGTGATCGTTGATGTAGTGGAGGAGGTCGCCGTCCTCGCGCAGGCGACAGCCGTGGCCGATCCGGTGCGCGCCGCAGACGTGCAGCGCCTGCGCGATCGACTCGGGGCCGTACGCCTCGCCGGCGTGGATGGTGCAGTTGATGTTGTTCTGCCGCACGAGCTGGAACGCGGCCTTGTGGTGCTTCGCCGGGTGGTCGTACTCGGCGCCGGCCAGGTCGAACCCGACGACGCCGCGGCCCTTGTACGCCACCGCGAGCTCCGCCATCTCCAGCGACGACTCCGGCGAGATGTTGCGGATGCCGCAGACGATGACGTTGCTCTCGATGCCCAGCGCGTCGCGCGCCGTCCTGAGCCCGGAGAGCACGGCCTCGACCACGCTCGTGAGCCGCAGGCCGAGGCGGGTGTGCAGCATCGGCGAGTAGCGGACCTCCATGTAGCGCACGTTCTCGCGCGCGGCGTCCTCCGCGAGCTCGTAGGCGACGCGGTAGAGGGCCTCCTCGGTCTGCAGGACGCGCAGCGTGATGTCGAACGCCTTGAGGTACTCGACGAGCGAGCCGCAGTTCTGGCCCAGGTTCATCACCCGGCGCAGCTCCGCCGGCTCGTACGTCGGGAGGTTGACGTGGTGGCTGCGGGCGAGGTCGATGATCGTCTCGAGGCGCAACGAGCCGTCGAGGTGGACGTGCAGATCGGTCTTGGGTAGTTGCCGGAAGAACTCCAGGGGGAGCTTGCCGGCTAGCTCGGGGTGATCACTCATGAGCTATTCTGTCACCCGGCGACCAGCCGCGAAAGGCAGCGCGGGGCGCGACGTCGCTCACGATCGCTCTGGCGAGGACGACGAGGGGGCGGCGCCGCCCTCGTCCGCCGCGCCGCGCGAGCGATCCCTTCCGCCCACGAGCACGGCGACGGCGGCCGCGCCGAAGAGGGCGACGAAGAGCCACGGGAGCGGCAAGCTCATGTCGTCCCCGGCGGCCTCACGGCGCAGCGCATCGCGGATCCGCTCGGGGTTGTACGCCACCACGAGCCGCCGGCCGACGTAGGTCGTGGGGAGCCCGCGCGCCTCCATCCGCCCATACAGCGCGACGTCCGCGTCGATGGCGGCCTGGGTCTCGGGCGCGGCGAGGCAAGCCGCGAGCTCCGCGGCGGAGAGGCCGAGCGGCGAGAGGACGGACGCGACGCGCTCGTCCGTGAGCTTGCTCGGCGGCGCGCTGTAGAGCAGCGCCGCGGCCTGCTCGCGCTTGTCCTCGGGCGTGCAGACGTAGGCCTTCGCGGCGGGGAGCGCGCCGGGGTGGATCGGGAGCGGCACCATCTTGCGCACGTGGCGCACCCTGTCGCCGTAGGGTTCCTCGATCTTGCTCAGCTCGGGGTGCAGCCTGCGACAGAAGGGACACTCGAAGTCGGTGAAGGCCACGATCGTGATCTTGCCCGGCTCCTGCAGCGCCGCGAGCTCCGGCGGGAGCGGCGGAACGACCGGGTGGCTGCCCCAGAGGAACGGCAGGCCGACCGCGGCCGCGGCGGCCGCGCCCCACACAGTGACGCCTAGCGACCCGCCCTGAGCAGCGCGCTCGAACGCCCCGGCCGGCATGCGCCACGCCTGCCGCGCGACGAGGGCAGACGTGATCGCGGCGGCGAAGGCCGCGAGATCGACCGCGACGCACCACGCGCAGAACGCGCCGATCACGAGGCTCTGGAGCGCGAGGAGCGCCGCGGCGGCGAGGCCGCCGACGGCCGAGGCGGCCGCGATCGCGGCGTGGTGCCAGCGCGCCCGCGCGAGCAGCGAGGCGGTGAGGAGCGCCGTGAAGGCGGCGAGGCCGAGGTTCGGCAGCGGGACGCCGAGGAAGCGGCTGTACGGCGAGATCCTGACGGCGAAGCACCCCGACGTGACGCCGCAGAACGCGGGATCGCCCGCGTTCTGGTACTCGACGACGAGCGCCGCGCTCGCCGCGATGGCGACGAAGAGCGCGAGCCGGAAGAGCGTGACGAAGAACCGGACGCGCCCAGCCGGCCGCTCGCCGCTCGAGGGCAGCGACGCAGGGGCCTCGGGGCTCGCCTGAGACGCTTCCAAGGGCGCGCGCCCAGCCCGTCCGTCGCGTCCTTCACGTCCTTCACGTCGGTCACCGGCCGGACGCACCGCGAAGACGTTGCCCCTGCCGGCGAGGGCGACGAGGAGCACCAGCGCGAGGAGCAGGGCGATCGAGTTCAGCAGCATCGGTCGTTGCGGGTGCGTTGCAGGTGGAGGAGGGGTGGGTTCGAGGCATACCGGACCCGGGCGGAGACAGCCAGCGCGAGGAGACTCGTGCTAGTCGAGTTTCATGCGTTCTTCATCCCGTGGAGATCCCCCGACGGCCGCCTCCGGCGCGCGCCGCCGGGAGGCCGTGGTCGACCTGCTGTCCACGTTCAAGCGCGCCCTGCACGCGAACGAGATCGCCGAGCGCCTCGGGGTCGAGCCGAGCCGCTACGCGAAGCTGCAGCGGCTGCTCGAGGAGCTGTCGCTGGAGGGCAGCATCGTCGCGCTCCCCGGGCAGCGCTTCCGCACGAGCCAGAAGCAGGTCGAGGCGCGCGGCGCCGAGCGCGAGGGGACGCTGACCGTGCACCCGCGCGGCTTCGGCTTCGTGGCGCTCGGAGGGGCGGCCGAGGACGTCTACATCTCGCCCGAGGCGATGGGCGGCGCGCTCCACGGCGACACCGTCGTCGTGCGCATCTCGACCCGCTCGCGGCGCGGCGTGGAGGGGGAGATCGTCCGGGTCGTCAAGCGGCGCCACGCGCGCGTGGCGGGCGTGCTGCGGCGGCGTGGCAGGAGCGCGTGGCTCGAGCCGGACGACGGGCGCGTCCGCGGGCCGATCGTGATCGTGCCGCGCGAGCAGGGTGGACCGCTCGTGCCGCCCGACGCGGAGGACGGCGCCGCGGCGGTCGTGTCGATCGCCCGCTTCCCGGACCTGGCCGACGAGAACCCGGAGGGCGTGCTCGAGGCCGTGCTCGGGACGCCCGGCGACCCGAACGTCGAGGTCGCCAAGATCCTGGTGCGCGAGGGCATCGAGGAGGAGCACTCGCCGGAGGCGATCGCCGAGGCCGAGGCGTTCGGGGGCGAGGTGCCGGCCGAGGCGCTCGAGGGGCGCACGGACCTCACCCACCTGCCCATGCCGACGATCGACCCCGAGGACGCGCGCGACCACGACGACGCGGTGTGGGTGATCCGCGAGGAGGACGGCTCGTACCGCGCCTGGATCGCGATCGCCGACGTCTCGCACTACGTGCGGCCGGGCAGCGCGCTCGACCAGGCGGCGCTCGGGCGGGGCAACTCGGTCTACCTGCCCGATCGCGCGATCCCCATGCTGCCGCGGGCGCTGTCGTCGAACCTGTGCTCGCTGCTGCCGGGGGTGATCCGCCTCTGCCTGTGCGTCGAGGTCGAGCTCGACGCGACGGCGACGGTGCGGAGGGCCCGCGTCATCGAGGGGTACATCCGCTCGATCGCGAAGCTCACCTACCCCGGCGTGGCGCGCGCGCTCGGGTTCACCCCCGAGCCGCCGCGCAGCCCCGAGGCCGAGGCGCTCAGGAACGACCTTCAGGTGATGTGGGACCTCGCCCGGCTGCTCCGCGGCAGGCGGATGCGGCGGGGCGCGCTCGACCTCGACCTGCCCGAGGCGAAGGTGGTGCTCGACCCGAAGACGGGCGCGCCCGTCGACGTGCAGAAGCGAAGCCACGACCCCGGCGTCGCGAAGGCCTACCAGCTCATCGAGGAGATGATGCTCCTCGCGAACGAGACGTGCGCGCAGTTCGTCGTCGACCAGGGCATCCCCACGGTCTTCCGGTACCACGCGCCCCCGGACCAGGCGAAGCTCGAGCGCTTCGCGACGATGTGCGGAGAGCTCGGGCTCGCGTTCGACCCGGAGGACGCGGCCGACCCCAAGCGGCTGTCGGTGTTCCTGAAGAAGCTCGACGCGCACCCGCAGAAGCAGGTGCTGCACATGCTGCTGCTCCGCGCGATGAAGCAGGCGGTGTACGACGTCGCCAACGTGGGCCACTTCGGGCTGGCCTCGAGCGCGTACCTGCATTTCACCTCGCCCATCCGGCGGTACCCGGACATCACCGCGCACCGGGCCATCCGCGCCGTGCTGCGCGGCGAGCGCGTCGACAGGAGCGAGGCGGCCACCGAGCGGCTGCGCGAGGCGGCCATCACGGCGTCGGAGCGCGAGCGAAAGGCGATGGAGGTGGAGCGCGAGGTGGTCGACCTGCACCGCGCGCTCCTCATGCGCTCCCGGCTCGGCGACACCTTCGAGGGCACCGTCACGGGCATCGTCGGAGGGGGCGTCTACGTCAACATCGAGGATCCCTTCGTCGACGTGCTCGTCCGCATGGAGTCGCTCGGCCCGGATCAATACGAGATCGACGACGAGGGGCTGCGCGTCATCGGCCGCCGGTCGGGGGACCGGATCGCGATCGGCGACGCGATGCTCGTGCAGATCGAGGACGTGGCCATCCTCCGGCGCGCCGTCTATGGCCGGCGCCTCGCCGGCGAGCCGGCGTCGGACGAGACGAAGCCGCGCCGGCTGCGGCGCGACGCGGCGGACGCACGGCCCCCCCGTCGTGTCAAGATCAGCAAGAGCACCAAGCCCCTGAAGGGCATTAAGACCAGCAAGCGCACCAAGGGCGGCAAGAGCGCCAAGGCGCGAAAGAAGCAGCGGTAGCAGCCCGCCCGAGGGCTCGATTCCCTGCAGGCTTTGCCGCCCGAACGCACGAGCGCCCAGCTCCTTCCCAGCCACGCTCGCTCTCGCGGACAAGCACGAAACCTCGTCGAAATCGCCGAGACGACCCGGCGAAACAGAACGAGTCGAACCCGTCGAAGCGCACGAAGCGCACGAAGCGCACGAAGCCGACGAGGCGCTCTAGACACACGCAACGACCCAGGCAAACAGCCGACCGGGGCGCTGCGGACGTCGGCGCTAGATCCAAAGTCGCACCCCCTCCGCGCCCCTCTGCGACTGACACCCGCTCAAAAGAGGGATGGCTCCTGCATTTTCCTTGCGTCCAGAAAACCACTATGTTCTCAACTAATTCATTCTAGGAGAGAGGTAACCAATGCCCAAGCCGACGTATCCCGCTTACAACGCTGGTGACTTCCTGGTCGATTACGAGGAGAAGGTCTTCGAAGACGTCAAGGCGAAGCCGGGAGAGAAGGCGCTGGTTACCTTTCACACGGTGGCCTTCGAAGGATCGATCGGCCTCGTCAACTTGCTGACGGCGATCCGCCTGCAACGTAAGGGATTTGAGACATCCATCCTGCTCTATGGGCCGGGCGTCACGCTGGGGCTCCAGCGCGGCTTCCCCAAGCTCGGCAGCGAGGCGTTCTCCGGGCACCTCGCGGTGAACCAGCAGATCGGCCGGTTCATGGAGGAGGGCGGCAAGGTGTACGCCTGCCGGTTCGCGCTGCAGGCGCTCTACGGCCACGGCGAGCACGCGCTGATCCCGGGCATCAAGCCCATCAGCCCGCTCGACGTGCTCGACATCCAGCTGATCCACCGCCGGGACAACGCATTCATGGTCCACTCCTGGACGCTCTGATCCGAGCGCCGTCCATGGAGTTCAACCGCAAAGTCCGGGCGGCCGCGGTGCAGGCCAGTCCCGTCCTGGGGAGCCGGGACGGGACGACCGAGCGAGTCGTCGCCGCGATCGCCAGGGCCGCGAAGGAAGGCGCAGAGCTGTGCGTCTTCCCCGAGGCGTTCGTCCCGTATTACCCGTACTTCTCCTTCGTGCTCCCGCCGCCCGCCATGGGGAAGGAGCACATGCGCCTTTACGACGAGGCGGTCACCGTCCCCGGCCCGGTGACGCGGGCCGTGGCGGCCGCCGCGCGCGCGCACGGGGTGGTCGTGGTGCTCGGCGTGAACGAGCGCGATCACGGGACGCTCTACAACGCGCAGCTCGTCTTCGACAGCGACGGCTCCCTGGTGCTCCACCGGCGCAAGATCACGCCGACCTACCATGAGCGCATGATCTGGGGGCAGGGCGACGGCTCGGGGCTCAGGACCGTGGACACCGCGGCCGGGAGGCTCGGCGCGCTCGCCTGCTGGGAGCACTACAACCCGCTCGCGCGGTTCGCGCTCATCGCGCAGCACGAGCAGATCCATTGCAGCCAGTTCCCCGGCTCCCTGGTCGGGCCCATCTTCGCCGAGCAGATGGAGGTGACGATCCGCCACCACGCGCTGGAGTCGGGCTGCTTCGTTGTGAACGCCACGGCCTTCCTGACGCCGGAGCAGGTCCGGGAGGTCGCTCCGAACGAGCAGATCCAGGGCGTGCTGCGCGGCGGGTGCATGACGGCGATCGTGACGCCCGAGGGCGTGCACGCGTGCCCGCCCGTGACCGACGGCGAGGGGATGGCCGTCGCCGAGCTCGATTTCGCGCTGATCACGAAGCGAAAGCGGATGATGGATGCGGCGGGGCACTACGCCCGGCCCGACTTGCTGCGGCTTTGGATGGATACGGCGGAGCGCTCCATAACGCTCGGCGCGGGCAGCCCCAAGGCCTCCTCCCTTGCCCCTGCGGCGGTGGACCATGGATACCCAGACGCTGATCACCGAGCTCCAGTCGTTCGGCCTGAGGCTGGCTGAAGCCCCCGAGGGCGCCCCCGAGGCGGGCGCCGCGCCCCCGCCGGAGCCCGCCTCCGGCGAGGCCTCCGACGAGGGAGAAGGCCGCCGCGCGGCGTGGACCTCGCGGCGCGGCGGCGCGGGGCCGACCCAGCACGTTGCGGCGACGCTGCGCGGGGCCACGGTGATGATCCCGATCCACACCGACCAGGCGGCGGCGTCGCCGTTCGTCGCGCGGCTCGGGCGCGACGGCGCGGGGACCGTGGAGCGGGACGGCCAGGAGCTCGCGCCCATCGCCCTCGTGAAGACGCCGCGCTTCTATGCCCTCTCGACGAGGGACGGCATCCCCTACCCCAAGATCGCGCTGCTGCACGGCGCGGACGTCCTCGCCTCGACGGTGCTCCAGACGTGCATCCGGTACACGGAGCGCGAGAAGGCCTGCACGTTCTGCGCGATCGGGCAGTCGCTCGCGGCGGGGCGCACCATCGCGAAGAAGACGCCGGAGCAGCTCGGCGAGGTCGCCGAGGCGGCGGCGCGGCTCGACGGGGTGCGGCACGTGACGCTGACGACGGGCACGCCGCGGTCGGCGGATCGCGGCGCGGCGCACCTCGCCGACTGCGCGCGCGGCATCAAGGCGCGCGTCGATCTGCCGGTGCAGGCGCAGTGCGAGCCGCCCGACGATTTCGGCTGGTTCGAGCGGATGCGCGCGGCCGGCGTCGACAGCCTGGGCATGCACCTCGAGGCGGTCGAGGACGAGGTGCGCGCGGCCGCGATGCCGGGCAAGGCCGAGGTGAGCGTGGCCCGCTACTTCGAGGCGTTCGAGGCGGCCGTGCGCGTGTTCGGGCGCGGCCAGGTGTCGACGTACCTCATCGCGGGGCTCGGCGACTCGCTGGCCTCGCTGCTCGACGCGAGCGAGCGGCTCATCGCGCTGGGGGTCTATCCGTTCCTCGTCCCGCTCGTGCCCATCCCCGGGACGCCGGGGGCCGATCGCGCGCCGCCCTCGGGGGACTTCATGCGGGCGCTCTACGAGCACATCGGCCCGCTGCTCGCGCGGGCGGGGCTGCGCTCGACCGACGTGAAGGCGGGCTGCGCCCGCTGCGGCGCCTGCTCGGGGCTCTCGGGCTTCGAGGCAGAAGGCCGGCCCGCGGCGCGGCCGGAACCCGGCGCGGCATGGACACCAACCTCGGAGAGCTCCGATGACGCCACGTTACAGCTTCGAGCTTGTGCAGAGCAGGGACACGTACATCGAGTACCTCCGCTTGCGCCGGGCCATCTTCTGCGACGAGCAAGGGCTGTTTAAGACCACCGACGAGGACGACTGGGACGGCTCCGCGTTCCCCATCGCCGCCCTGGAGCACGGGGCGCCTGGGGGTCCGCGGCTCGTCGGCACCGTGCGCATCTACGAGGCGGAGCCCGGCCTCTGGTACGGCGGCCGGCTCGGCGTCGAGCGCGCCCACCGCAAGCAGGGCGTTGTCGGCCGCGGCCTCGTCCACAAGGCGGTCACCACCGCCCACGGCTGGGGGTGCCGCCGGTTCCTCGCGCTCGTTCAGGCGGCCAACGTCCCGTTCTTCGAGGGCATCCACTGGCGCTCCCTCGAGGAGCGATCGCACCGCGAGAGGCCGCACCACCTGATGGAGGCCGACCTCGACAGCTACCCGCCGAGCGACGAGCCCCGCCCGCCGCCCGGGCAGAGGTTCCGCTGATGCTGGGCGGCATCGCGGCCGAGCTGCGCGGCGCGTTCGGGATCCTCGCGAAGCGGGACGTGCAGCTCCCGGCGCGGTACCTGTCCGGCGAGCCGGGCGCGGCCGGCGCAGCGCTCGCGGCCAGCGCGGGCGATACGGCCGCCGCGGCCGGCTCCGTCGAGCTGCCCGCGGCGCTCGGCGACGACTGCGCGGCCATCCCCGACGGAGACGGCTACCTGCTGCTCGCCGCCGAGGGGATCTGGCCGGCGTTCCTCGAAGGGGACCCGCGGTTCGCCGGCTACAGCGCCGTGATGGTCAACGTCAGCGACGTCTACGCGATGGGCGGCCGCCCCATCGCCGTGGTGGACGTCGTCTGGGGGACCTCGGCCGGCGCGCTGGAGCCGGTCTGGGAGGGCATGGTCGCCGCGTCGCGCGCCTACGGCGTGCCGATCGTTGGAGGGCATACGAGCGCGCGCAGCCCCTACAACGCCCTCGCCGTGGCCATCGCGGGCCGGGCGCGGCGGCTCATCACGAGCTTCGCGGCGCGCCCCGGCGACGTGCTCGTCGCGGCGATCGACCTGCGCGGCGAGATGCACGCGGAGCACCCGTTCTGGAACGCCTCGACGGGCGCGGACCCGGCGCGGCTGCGCGGCGACCTCGAGGTCCTGCCCGCCCTCGCCGAGGCGGGCCTGTGCGACGCGGGCAAGGACATCAGCATGGGCGGCGTCGCGGGGACGCTGCTCATGCTCCTGGAGACGTCCTGCGCCGGCGCGGTGCTCGATCTGGAGGCCGTCCCCAGGCCGCGCGACGTCCCGCTCGCGCGCTGGCTGCTCGCGTTCCCGAGCTACGGCTTCCTGCTCAGCGTGCGCCCCGGGGTCGCCGGCGACGTGCTCTCGGCGTTCGCGCGGCGGGGCATCGCGAGCGCGGCGGTCGGCGCCGTCGACGGCTCGCGGCGGCTCACCCTCCAGGCCGCCGGCGAGCGGCAGACGCTCTGGGACCTCTCCGCGGAGCCGCTCACCGGGCTCGCGCGCGAGGGCGCGCGATGAGCGCCCGCGCTGCCTCCGGCGCGCCGCTCTCGGTCGCGCTCCTCACCTACTCGACCAAGCCGCGCGGCGGCGTCGTGCACACGGTCGAGCTCGCCGAGGCGCTCCACGACCTCGGCGTCTCGGTCTGCATCTACGCGCTGAACAAGGACCAGGGCGGCTTCTACCGCGCGCCGCGCTGCCCCTCGGTCCTCGTGCCCGCCGCGCCCCCGCAGGCGGGGATCGACGCGGTCGTGAAGCAGCGCATCGCGGAGTTCGAGGACGGGCTGCGCCGCCTCGGGGCGCGGCACGACGTCTGGCACTCCCAGGATTGCATCAGCGCGAACGCGCTCGCGGCCCTGCGCGCCGAGGGGCGCGTCCCGCATTTCATCCGGACGGTGCACCACCTCGACGACTACGACAGCCCGTACCTGCGCGCCTGCCAGGACCGCTCCGTGCGCGAGGCCGACGCGTGCCTCGTGGTCAGCGAGGCCTGGAGGGAGGCGCTCCGGGCCGAGCACGGCGTCGGCGCGGCGATCGTCCCGAACGGCGTGAGCCTGCGCCGCTACACGTCCACGCCCGACGAGCGGGACGCGGCGCTGCGCGCGCGCCTCGACGCCACCGGATCGCCGCTCTACGTGACCGTGGGCGGCGTCGAGCCGCGCAAGAACTCGATCGGCCTGCTCAAGGCGTTCCTGTCGGTGCGGAGGCGATTGCCCGGAGCCCAGCTCGTCATCGCCGGCGGAGAGACGCTGTTCGACTACGCGCCTTACCAGCGCGAGTTCGAGGCGATCGCGCGCGAAGGCGGTGTATGGCCCCCGCCTGCGGGCGCATCGCCGCCGCCGCTCGTCCTCGCGGGCGTGCTGCCCGACGCGCTGATCCCGCCGCTCTACCGGCTGGCCGACGCGTTCGTCTTTCCGTCCGTCCGCGAGGGGTTCGGGCTCGTCCTGCTGGAGGCGATGGCCTCCGGGGCGCCGGTGGTGAGCTCTGCGCAACCTCCCTTCACCGAGTTCCTCGCGGACGGCGAGAGCGCGCTGCTCGTCGATCCCTCGAGAACAGACGATCTCGCCGGCGCAATGGAGGCTATCCTGGACGAGGGCGTGAGGCGGCGCCTCCGCGCCGCGGGGCTCGAGACCGCGGCCCGGTACACGTGGGATCGATCGGCCCGCATCGCGGCCGGCGTGTACCGCGAGTTCCTTGGATCCCGCCGAACCTAGGGCGAGCGAGCGAGCGACATATGCCGGAGATGCGATTCGTTATCGAGTGGCCGAGCGGCGAGCAGCAGGTCTGTTACTCTCCGTCGCTCGTCGTGAAGGAGCACCTCGACGTCGGGGAGAGCTACGATCTCGACGACTTCGTGTCGCGCTGCCGGACGGCGCTCGATATCGCGAGCGAGCGGGTCTTCAAGAAGTATGGGTTCCCATGCAGCCTGGCGCGGGCCGAGGCGGCGCGCATCGCGAGCGCGGCCGCGCGGTTCCACGGCCGGAGCGGGGCCAAGGTCCGGGTCCTCAGGTTCGTCGAGTGACGGAGTCCTCAGGTTCGTCGAGTGACGGAAGGAGCAGGAGATGGTGACGAAGTCGAAGATGGAGCGCCTCCTCAGCGAGCGCCAGTTCCTCGTTTCCGCCGAGCTGACGCCCCCGCGTCACTACGATCTGGAGAAGCTGCTGAAACACGCCCGAAATATGGCGGGCTGTGTGGATGTGGTGCAGATCAACGATCACCTGCTCTCGCAGGCGCGCTGCGCCAACATGGCAGTCGGCCATTTCGTGAAGCAGGAGGGGCTCGAGCCGGTCCTCCAGTTCTCGCTCCGCCACAAGAACAAGATCGCCCTCCAGGGCGACCTCCTCGGCATGGCGGCGCTGGGGCTCTCGAACATCATCGTCCTCGGCGGCTACCCGTGCGCCATCGGCTCCGATCCCGACGCGAAGGAGGTGAGCGACGTCGACAGCTACGCGGCGATCGAGCTGACCCGCCGACTGACGCGCGAGGGGAAGCTCTTCAACGGCGACGTCGTCTCGCCGGCGCCCTACTTCCACGTCGGGACCATCGATTTCCCGTGCGCGGAGCAGGCGATCCCCGGGGCGATGGACCGGCTCGCCGCGAAGATCGACGCGGGCGCGAGCTTCATCCAGGTGCAGGCGGTGTTCGAGCTCGCGCCGATGCGCCGCTGGATGGCCGCGGTGGTCGAGCGTCGGCTGCACGAGCGGGCGCACTTCATCGCGGCGATCTTCCCGTTCGCGGGCGTGGATCGGCTGAGCTTCCTGCAGAAGGTGCCCGGCCTCGTGGTCCCCGAGCACCTGATCGAGCGCGTCCGCCAGAGCGGCGACGCGGAGGGGGAGAGCTACCGGATCACGCTGGAGCTCATCCGGGGGCTCCGCGACATCCCCGGGCTCTCGGGCATCCACATGCGGTCCATCGGCGCGGAGGACTGGGTGCCCCGGCTCGTCGACGAGGCAGGGCTCCGGCGGGCGTCGTGAGCACCTAGCGCGGGGCTCCGCGCGCCGGACGAGACCGAGCGCCGGTGCGTGGCGACGGGACGCTTCGAGGGGCGCGCTCAGGCCTTGCTGGCGATCCAGAGCAACGCGAGGCCGTTCATCCGGCGCTCGCGGCGGTCGACCTGGAGCCCTGCGCCGACCAGCTCGCCGCTGAGCTTGTCCTCGGTGTGACGGTAGGTGACCTCCGCCGCGTCGGCCCACGCCAGCATCGCGTGGGCCGTCGACGGGTTGTACCGGTGGCCGCGCAGGTAGCCGGCCATCGCGGCGCGGCTCATCGTGGCCGTGGGCTCGAGCAGCGCCAGGCGGCCGCCCGGGCGGAGGACGCGCGCCGCCTCGGCCAGCACCGGGCCCGGCTCGGGCAGGTGCAGGAGCAGGTTCGACGCGGTCACCACGTCGAACGAGGCGTCGGGGAACGGGAGCCGCGTCGCCAGCGCCTCCCGGAACGTCACGTTGTCCAGGCCGAGCGCCTTCGCCCGCTGCGCGGCGCGCTCCACCATCGCCGCCGTCGCGTCGATCCCGATCGACTCGTGGCAGCGGCGACCCATCTCGCGCGTCAGGCGCCCCGTGCCGCAGCCGAGGTCGAGGCACCGGTCCTCGACGCCCGGATCGACGAGCGTGACGAGCTCGTCGACGAGCGTCGCATAGGGGCCCTCCGCCTGCATGCGATCGAAGAAGTCGACGAGCTCGTGGAACGGGGTCGCCTGCTCCCGCGCCGCATAGCGATCGCGCCATCGCCAGACGTCGTCGAGGGCCTGGTACGTGCCCCGGTAATACAGGAGCGGCGCGCCCGCCTCCCCTCGACCCGACGAGAGCACGCGGCCGACATAGACGATGTGATCACCCCCGTCGTACGCGTGCTCGACCTTGCAGTCGAGGAAGGCCAGCACGTCCTTGAGGATCGGGCTGCCCGACTCGGCCACATGAGCCTCCGTGAGCACCGCCTGCCGATCGATGTCCGTGCCCTTGCCGGCGAACAGATCCGAGATCTCCCGCTGCTGCTCCCGCAGGATGTTCACCGCGAAGACCCCGGACGCCGCGATGGCCGCGCTCGTGCGCGACCGCCTGTCCGCGCAGAACAGCACGAGCGGCGGGTCGAGCGAGACGGCGCTGAACGAGTTCACGGTCATCGCGTGCGGCGCGCCGTCCTGCACCGTGGTCACGAGGGTGACCCCGGTCGCGAACTGGCCCAGCACCTTCCGGAACTCCGCGGGATCGAAGAGCATGGGACATAGTACGCGCTCGGCGCCCAGCAGGGATCCAGGATCTGCGCAGCGCGCGCGCTGTCACCGCGCACCCGCGATGCGCGGATCCCGCGGCGGCGCCGCGCAGATCACGCGCCGGTGCCGCGCGCGCACTGCGGAGCTCACTCGGCGTCGCGCCGCGCCAGGTCGGGCGCGAAGGCCGGTATGCAGAGCGCGAAGTACTCGCTCTCCTCGTCGAACGGGTTGCTGTAGCGGACGCGCTGATCGGGCTCCGTCCAGAGGGCCTGGCCGGCCGAGACGTCGACCGTCTCGCCCGCGATCTCGGCGCGCACACGGCCGCGGATCACGAGCGTCAGCTCGCCGAACGAAGGCGTCTGCGCCGGCTCGCTCCAGCCCGGCGGGGCCACCATGTGCGCCAGGCTGAACCCGTCCGTGCCGGTGTTCACGCGGCCGAAGAGCTCCTCGATCAGCTTGCCGCCAGGGACGGGGATCCGGGCCCTGGAAGTGACGAGACGGTAGGGATGCGCCATCGGGTACCTCGAGTTCACATCGCGCGCGTCCGATCGTCGGACACGCGGTAGAGCTGCATGAGCAGGTGACGGCCGCCGTACGGCTGCAGGTAGCGGATCGCGCTGGCCTTGCTCGCCATGAAGCGATGGTAGCGCCGCGCCGGCACGGCGATGAGATCGCCCGCGCCGACCCAGATCCGCAGCCACTCGTCGTTCATGCAACGGACGTCGTAACAGCCGTGTCCCTCCACGAAGAGCCGCACCTCGTCGCCGAGGTGGCAGTGCTCATCCGCCTCTCTCGCGCTCTCCGCCTCGTCGCGCGGCTTGCTCCCGTCGCGGCGGACGTCCTCGTGCTCCGTCCATCCGCGGTCCGCGATCACGCGCTGCAAGGCGAGCGCCGCTGCGCCCGGGTCGAATGCGCCGCACTGGATCCCTTCCGCCTGAAGCTCCGCCTCGGTGGCCTCGCCCTCGCCGTCAGCTCTCATTCGGATCGCACGCATGCGCACCCCTCCGGGACTGCGCTCTTCGAACCCTGCGCGCGCGCGACGTCAAGACACTAAGAGCGCCCCAGCAGCCACAACAGGCCAGCAATGCTGAGCGCCAGCACACCAAGCGCGAGCAGGGCAATGAGCGCCTCTGTGAAGCCCCATCCACTTCCCTGCGCGGCGCGAGACACCGGAGCCGCTTCAACGGGCTGTGCGAGCGGCGAACTCGTGCTCACCGAGGCAGGCGGAGGCGTCGGCGTGGAATGCGCTGCCTTCGGCTCCTCGAGCGAAGGCGCCTCGAACACCGCATCTGGACGGAGCGGCTCACACGGGCTTCGCTCGATCTCCGCGAGCGCCTCGGCGGCCGGGTGCTCGAAGACGAGCCGATCGCCCGAGATCGCGAGCACCTGTCCAGGACGCCAGACCGTATCGAACTGAGGCACTGGAGCGCCGTCGAGCGAAGCGCCTGAGCGCGATCCGAGGTCCTGAACCGAGAATTGATCGCCCCTGCGGGTAATGGCCAGATGACGGCGCGAGACGTCCGGGTCGTCGAGGACGAGATCGGTGTCCTTGGCGCGCCCGAGGATGTAGGGCCGCGCCGCCTCCTCGATCCGCAACGCGCGGCCGCTGTCGGGGCCCTCGACAACGACCACGCGCGGCGCCGGATCCTCCCCTTGCGCCGCGAGGCCGCGCGCGACGAGCTCGAGGGCGAGCTCCTTGGCGGCCGCCGCGGGCGCGGCCTTCGCGACCGCCGGCTCGATCCGGAGCAGGAGCCACACGCGCCCGATGCGGATGCGGTCGCCGGTCTTCAGCGGCATCGCCGTGCGCGGGGCGATGCGCGTCTTGCCGAGGAACGTGCCGTTGTCGCTGCCCTCGTCGAGGAGCAGGTACGTGGCGCCCCGCTGCCGGATCGACGCGTGCCGGGGGCTCACGCTCGTGTCGGGGAGGCGCACCTCGCAGCTCTCCGCGCGGCCGAGGATGATGCGGGGCGCGTCCAGCGTCAGGGAGAGCCCGCCCCCGTCCACCTTCCCCGCCCCGTCGGGCGCGAGCACCACGATCGTCAACGCCATCGGTGCTGCCTGCGCGCGAGGGGGCGGCTCGGCCTCAAATCGCCGCCGTACGGCGCATCCGCTCGGAGGCGCTGAGGAGCTGGCGCACCGCCTGGTCCTGCTGCCGCGCCGCCTCCTCGATGCGCTTGCCGGCCTCGACGAGCTGCTCGCCGCCGCGCGTCTGGCTGCGGTGCGAGGCGTTGAGGCTGTGGACCATGTTCGAGATCTGCTCGATCGCGCTCGTGATCTGGCGCCCGCCGCGCGCCTGCTCCTGGCTCGACCGCTCCACGTGCTGCGTGATGGTCCGCATCTTCTCGGCGCTCTTCATGATGAGCTCCGAGCCGCGCGCCTGCTCCGCCGTGGCGGCGGCGATCTGCTGCACCGTCTCGGCGATGCGCCCGATCGCGTCCGTGACCTGCTTCGACCCCTTGGCCTGCTCGACCGTGGCGCGGGCGATGGCGCGCACCATGTTGGTCGACTTCTGCGAGCTCTCCAGGATCTTCTTGAGGGCCCGCTCGGCCTCGTTCGAGACCTCGACGCCGCGGTCGACGTTGTGGGCGCCGCGCTCGACGGCGGCGATCGCGTTCTTCGACTCGGACTGGATGGTCTTGATGAGTTCGGCGATCTCCTTCGTGCTGCCGCCGGCGCGCTCGGCGAGGTCCTTGATCTCGTCGGCGACGACGGCGAAGCCCTTGCCGTGCTCGCCGGCCTGGGCGGCGATGATCGCGGCGTTCAGCGCGAGGAGGTTCGTCTGCTCGGCGACGTCGTCGATGACGGCCAGGATCTGCCCGATCGCCTCGATGCGGAAGCCGAGGTTCGAGATGACCGCCACGGCCTCCTGGCTCGACTCCTTGATGCGGTAGATCTCGCCGATCGTCTTCAGGATCGCCTCGGCGCCCTTCTCGGCGTCGGTCGCCACCTCCTCCGAGAGCCGCGCCGTCTCGTTCGCGTTCGACTGGACCTGGTCGATCGAGACGTCCATCTGGTTCATCGAGGAGCTCGTCTCCTCGGCGGTCAGCGCCAGGGCGTCGACGTTCTTCGCGACCTCGCGGATGGAGTAGGCCATCTCCTCGATCGAGGAGACCGTCTCGCGCACGCTCGACCCGAGCTCGCCGACGTTCTCGGCGACCTCCTCGTTCGTGGCCGTCATCTCGAGGATGCTCGAGCTCGACTCCTCGGCGCTCGACGCGAGCGACTCGACCGACTGCGCGATGTTGGCGAGGGCGGTCGTCATCTCGCGGATGTACACGGTCGCCTGCTCGCTCGCGTGCATGACGCTGCTCACGCCGTCGCTGAGCTTGGGCAGCAGCTCGTCGAGGAGCACCGTGGCCTGCGCCAGCTCCGAGCGGCGCTGCTTGTCGCGCAGCTCCGCCTGGGTGATCCGCTCCGCGATGCCGCTGAGCTCCGAGTAGAGGCGCGAGAGCTCCTGCGGCGAGCCCGGCGGGACGCGCACCCGCTCGCCGGCGGTGGCGCGGAGCACGGCGTCCACGAGCGAGTCGACGTCGATGTCGGGGCCGCGCTGCGCGAGATCGTTCACCTTGCGGGTGAGCGTCGTGCACTCTCGCTCGAGCGTGTCGCGCTCCTTCGCGAGCCCGTCGCGCTCCCGGCTCAGGTTGTCCCGCTCCCGCTCGAGCGTGTCGCGCTCCTTCGCGACGCCGTCGCGCTCCCGGCTCAAGCCGTCGCGCTCCCTCGCGAGCTTGTCGCGCTCCTCGGCGAGCGCGTGGCGCTCCTCCGCGAGCTCGAGCTGACGGCCGGCGATCTCGGCGATCTGCTCGTAGGTCTCGGCGACGTCGGCGGGGGCGCCCTCGGGGAGCTTGGGCCGCTTGCCCCGGGCGGCGCCGCGGAGCGCGTCGCGCAGGCCTCCGAGCGGGACGCCGCCCTTGGCCCCGAGGCTCGCGTACAGCACCGCCACCGCCGCGGAGAAGCCGAAGAACATGAACAGCTGGCCCGAGAACTCCGCCAGCGACTTCGACGCGAAGCTCAGCCCGAAGCCGATGAGCGCCAGGATTGCGGCGATGGGGATGGAGAGCTGCTTGGAGTTCATTTCGTGCGTTCCAGCGCGGTCGAGCTGCGGCGCGCGTTGGCCGGCGCGCCCCCGACGACCCCGAAGGACGACCGAGCGTAAGAGGCGAGTGCCCCCCGGTGCAAGGAGAGCGCGCGGCAGAGGCGCGGCAAGCTGCCGAGGGCAGGCGAGCCGCGAACCGAGATCTCCTGGGCAGAGGCGCAGGGGGCGGGCCCGCGCGGCTGGGGGAAACGCGATGAACTTGGACGATCTCGACCCGATGGCGTATGCACGGAGGTTGCGGCGGAGAAGGAGCCCGCCGCGGGGGCTCGGCGCGGGCGCCGTTTCCTCTAGGTTCGACCGCACCGACCCTGAACACCGCCGCGGACCGCGGCGGCCGCCCGGCCGTACCGGCGGCCGCGCGGCCGGGCGGGCGTGGCCGTCCTGCCATGTCCCTCGCCGCTCGCCTCCTGCTCGCCTTCGGGCTCGTCGCGATCATCGCGACGGCGTTCGTCGGGCTGACCCTCCGCGAGGCGTCGCGCGAGATCATCGAGGGCGACTTCGCCGAGCGGATCGACGCGGCGCACGCAGGCGTCCGGCAGCAGCTCGCGTGGGAGGCCGACGCGCTGCGCGATCTCCTGCCGCCGCTCTGCCGGCACGACACGTTCGTCGACAAGGCCCACGTCGAGCTCGAGCGCGCCAAGGGCGACCCGGACGCGATGGAGCCGGGGAGCCGCATCGCCCTCCAGCGGCTGGTCCCGAGCCAGGCCAAGGCGCTGCGCCTCGACGAGCTGTCGCTCGTGGCGGGCGACGGGAGCGTCCTCGCGGCCGAGGACGCCGCGCGCATCGGCGCGCGCGACCCGCGGCTGGCGGAGCTGATCCAGGCCCCCGGGGGCGCGCCGCGGCTCCGGCCGGCGAAGGCGGGCGGCGAGCCGTCGCTGGAGGTCCACTGCGCCCTGTCGAACCACGGGGTGACCATCGGCCTCGTCGGGTCGCGGCGGATCGGCCCGGTCCTCGCGCGGATCGGCGAGGCGTACCATGTGCGCCTCACGGCGGCGCGCCAGGGGGAGCTCGCCCCCCGGAGCAGCGAGGCGGAGGTCGTGCGCGTCCTCCATTTCGCGGAGATCCCGGGCCTCGACGTCGTCGCCTCCGTGCCGCGCGATCCGCTGAGGCAGGCGCTCGCCCGGCTCGATCGCGCGATCGCGCTGACCGGCGCCACGGTGCTGGCGATCGCCGTCGCGATGGCTGTCGTGCTGGCGCGCAGCCTGTCGCGGCCGCTCGTGGCGCTGGCCCGCGAGACGCGCGAGGTGATGAGCGGGGCGCCGCGGCGTGTGGAGGGGCGCGGCGGGCGGGAGATCGCGGATCTCGCGGCGGCGTTCAACGCGACCATCGACGAGCTCGCGGCGATGCGCAAGCGCCTGGCCGCGACCGAGCGCATCGCGGCGCGGCGCGAGGTCGCGCGCCAGATCGCCCACGAGATCAAGAACCCGCTGGCGCCCATCCGGGCGGCGGTGGAGACGCTGCGCCGGCTCCGGCAGCGCGACGACCCGGCGTTCGACGACTATTTCACGGAGGCGACGTCGACGGTCCTGAACGAGGTGCACCGGATCGCGAACATCGTGACCGAGTTCACCCAGTTCGCGCGCCTGCCGCCGCCGAACCTCACGCCCATCGATCTCGTCGCGGTCGCGCGCGGGGTGGTCACGCTGCACGCCGCGCCGGCGTCGGTCGAGGCGACCTCCGGCGCGGGGTCGACCTCCGGCACCGGCGCGCCGTCGCCGCGCGTAGAGCTCGTTGCGGATCCGATCCCGCAGGTCTCGGCCGATCGCGATCAGCTGATCCAGGTGCTCACGAACCTGGTCCAGAACGGCCTGGACGCGGCGAGCGCCGTCCGGCGCGACCCGCGCGTCTCGGTGACGATCGGCCCGCTGCCGAACGACCGCGTGCGCATCGTGGTGCGCGACAACGGCCCGGGCGTAGCGGAGGAAATGGTGCCGCGCCTGTTCGAGCCCTACGCGACCAGCAAGGACAAGGGGACGGGGCTAGGCCTCGCGATCGCGCAGCGGATCGTGTTCGAGCACGGAGGGGAGATCACCTACCGCAAGGCCAAGAAGGGGGGCGCGGTCTTCGAGATCTGGCTACCCGTCGCGGGCCCTCCCCTCCTCGAGAAGCCCCTGGGCGACACCACGGTACGGCCGAGGTCGGAGGCGCCGAGATCTGGGGGATAACTCTCCCGCGCCGCGCGCTCACGTGACGGCGCGGCTGCGGGGGTGCGAGGGGGCGCGCGCCTGGGCAGCGCGCGCCACGCCCGCGGGCCAGCGGTGGCTATTGAGGCTGGCCGTCGTGCTTGCACGCGGAGCTGCAGCCATCGCCGCTCTTGTTGTTCCCGTCGTCGCACTCCTCGTACAGGCTCTGCCGCACGCCGTCGCCGCAGTACGGGCCGTAGACGCACCCCGGCGCGCACTTGCCGTAGCCGCCGGTGTTCTTGCCGTCCCCGTCGTCGCACTGCTCGGGGCCGTTGACCACGCCGTCGCCGCAGCGCGGGCCGTACAGGCAGCTGGGGCCGCACTCGCCGTAGCCGCCGTCGTTCACGCCGTCGTCGCACTGCTCGCCGAGGTTGGTCTGCACCACCGAGTCGCCGCACTGGGCGCCGAGGCGGCAGTTCTCGCTGCAGCCGGTCGCCGCGTTCGGGGGATCGCACTGCTCACCCCAGTCCTCGTCGACGCGGCTGTCGCCGCACTTGGCCGCCGGCGTGCAGTCGGGGAAGCAGCTGCCGTAGAAGCCGTCGTTGACGCCGTCGTCGCAGGTCTCCGTGCCGTTGACGGCCGCGTCGCCGCAGTACGGCCCGTACGCGCAGTGCTGGGTGCACCCGTTGTAAGCGCCGTTGTTGTCGGCCTCGCCGAGGTCGCAGTCCTCCTCGTCGGGCTGCACCACGCCGTCGCCGCAGCGCGGGCCGTAGAGGCACATCGGCGCGCACTCGCCGTAGCCGCCGTCGTTGACGCCGTCGTCGCACTCCTCGCCGTAGCTCGCTTGCACCACCGCGTCGCCGCAGAGCGCCCCGAGCTGGCAGCCCACGCAGTTCGGGTCGGCCGGGTCGTCGCACTCCTCACCCCACTCATCGTCGACGTTGCCGTCGCCGCAGCGCGGGGCGGGCGTGCAGTTCGGGTTGCACGTGCCGTAGAAGCCGTCGTTCCGGCCGTCGTCGCACTGCTCGGGGCCGTTCGTCGCGCCGTCGCCGCAGTACGGCCCGATCTCGCACTGGCGCGTGCAGCCGCCGTAGCCGTTCGCCGTGTTGCCGGAGCCGAGGTCGCACGCCTCGTACGGCGTGTTGACCGCGCCGTCGCCGCACCGGGGCGGGGCCACGCACCCCGGCGCGCAGGCGTTCGAGGCGTTGGCGTACGCGCTGTTGTTGACCCCGTTGTCGCAGGTCTCCATGCCGTTCCTGACGCCGTCGCCGCAGTACGGACCGAGCTGGCAGTTGTTGCACTGGCCGTAGCCCGTCCCGTTCTTGGTGCCGTCGTCGCACTCCTCGCCCGGCGTCACGACCGGCGGGTCGACCCCGCACTGCGGCGTGCACACCGACGTGCCGGCGCTGAAGCCCGACAGCGTGAGCTGGTAGTTCGACCCGGTGACGTGGCGCTCGGCCTGGAACACCGCGATCTCGTAGACCTTGCCCGGCTCGAGGTTCAGGTCGACGTCGTAGGGCGTGCGGGCGTCCGCTGGGCAGGTGTTCTGGGTGCAGGGGGTCACGCGGGCGTCGCCGTTGTCCAGGATGGTCACGCTCTCCTGGAGCTGCCCGTGGATGCCGCCGATGTCCGCGGTCAGCGTGTTCTTGATGAACACCCAGACGTCGTCATCGCCGAAGAAGGTGAGCACCGGATCGGCCGCGGCGCCGTTCGGCGTGAACTGGAACCAGTACCGGACCTCGCTCGTGAAGTAGTAGTTGTGCGAGGGGTTGCTCTGCTGCGCCTTCTCCAGCCCGGCGGAGACCAGGTTGTTGCTGAGCACGGGATCGCCGTTCGGCGGGGTGGGGTCCACGGGCCAGAACGGGCTCCGCTGGTACACGTACCTTCCGGCCTGCGGGGTCAGCTCGATGGAGGTGACGAGCGTCCTATTGTACGTCGGGTTGTCCCGGTACCACCACTGGAAGTTGTTCTGCCCCGTGGTCCAGCCGTTCGCGTCGCTCGGCGTGACGAAGCCGGGGCCGAACCTGCTGACGGGCTTGCCGGCGGCGTCGAGCGTCGGCTGGACCATTTGATCGATCTGATTGCCGCTGGGATCGATCTCGAAATCGAAGTGCCCGACGAGGGTGTCGTTCAGGTTGTTGTCGCACGCGCTGTTGCTGACGGTGCGATCGTACGAGGTCGGGCACCAGCCGATGAAGTCGCGGATGACCATCGGCAGCCGCATCTCGGTGGGCTGAACGGTGCAGGCGTAGCCCGGCTCGATCGTGCACGTGGCGGAGCAGCCGTCGCCGCTCGCGGTGTTGCCGTCGTCGCACGCCTCGGTGGGGTCGCCGGGCAGGAGGATGCCGTCGCCGCACCTCGAGATGCACGCGCCGCCGCTGCAGTTCGGCTCGCCCTTGCAGTCCGGCGTGCAGCCGTCGCGCCAGTTGCCGTTGCCGTCGTCGCAGGCCTCGGTGCCCTCGCGGACGCCGTTGCCGCAGACGGAGTAGCCCGTGCAGTCCTGGGGCACGGCGCTATTGCACACCCGCCCGGGCTCGATGCGGCACGTATCGTCGCAGCCGTCGCCGGAGAGGAGATCGCCGTCGTCGCACTGCTCGGCGCCGCGCTTGAGCCCGTCGCCGCAGATGGTCTTGCAGGGGAACCCGACGCGCGAGCAGTCCCAGCCCGTCTCGATCGTCTGGCAATCGGCGCTGCAGCCGTCGCCGCTGGCCGGCGGCTTCTGCCCGTCGTCGCACACCTCGGTGCCGCCGATCTTGCCGTCGCCGCACACGGGCGGCGGCGGCGGGGTGCAGCGCCCGCCGGCCGGCGGGCACGTCCAGCCGACCTCGATCTTGCACTGCGCGGTGCAGCCGTCGCCGCCCGCGGGGGACGCCCCCCCGCCGTCGTCGCACTGCTCGCCGAGCTGCACGACGCCGTCGCCGCAATAGGTCCTCACGGTGCAGGGCTGGCCCGGCCTGCAGACCCAGCCCTCCTCGAGCCGGCAGTCCGCGCTGCAGCCGTCGCCGCTCTCCGGCGGGTCATCGCCGTCGTCGCACTGCTCGTTGCCGCTCACGCGGCCGTCGCCGCACTCGTAGAGGGGGATGCAGGGCTTGCCCGGCTCGGGGCACACGTACGCCGGGTCCTTCACCTGGCAGTCGGCGCTGCAGCCGTCGCCGTCCGCGGCGTTGCCGTCGTCGCAGAGCTCACCCGGCTGCACCTTGCCGTCGCCGCACGCGATCAGCCGCACGCAGGGCGATCCGGGGGTCGGGCAGTTGTAATAGGGCTCCTGCCGGCACAGGCTCGAGCAGCCGTCGCCGCTCGCGGTGTTGCCGTCGTCGCACCCCTCGCCGGTCTCCTTGGCGCCGTTGCCGCAGACGGGCAGCCGCGTACACGGCTGACCGGGCCGGCTGCACTGGAACCCCGCCTCGCGCTTGCAGTCCGCGCTGCAACCGTCGCCGGAGGCGGGCGGGTCGTCGCCGTCCTCGCACTCCTCCGAGCCGTTCACGCGGCCGTCTCCGCAGTCGTAGAGCAGGATGCACGGCTCGCCCGGCTTCGGGCACACGTACGAGGAGTCGACGTAGTAACAGTCGGCGCTGCAGCCGTCGCCATCCACGTTGTTGCCGTCGTCGCAGAACTCGCCGGGGTCGACGACGCCGTCGCCGCACGCGATGGTCAGCTCGCAAGGCTGGCCCGGCGTCGGACACGCCCAGTAAGGCTCGATCTGGCACTGCCCGGAACAGCCGTCGCCCGGCAGCGTATTGCCGTCGTCGCAGGCCTCCGACGCCTGGTTCAGCGCCGCGTCTCCACAGGCGGGCCCGGGAGGCAGGAAGCACTCGGGGGGCGGATCATCGACCTCGCACGGGTCCGGCGCACCGCCGCCGTTGCCGCCGAGCCCGATGCCGCTGCCCACCGTGAAATCGGGCTCACCGCCGGTGCCGCCGGCGCCGCCGACGCCAGGCCCGCCTCCGCCGGAGTTCGCGCCGCTCCCGGTCGCCTCGCTCGTGGTCGCGCCGCCCCCGCCGCAAGCGACCGTGATCTGAAGCAATCCCACCGCCAAAGCCAGATAAGAAGTCCTTAAACCCACGGCCACCTCGATAACGCACGTTGCGCTCCGCCCGAGCAAACGGCGCTAGACACACTTTATCGTAAAAGTGCACCCCGGCTCCAGGCGAAATCGGCGGCGCTGCTGTGCTCGGCGCAGGTCTTCATCGTCCTCGCCATCGTGCTCGCCCGCCGATAGCCGCGTGGGTTCTGCGCCTCGGCTTCCACCTCGGCTCTGCACCTTGGGTCTCGGTGTAAATTTTGATAATAATGTCTATTTCCACCGTGACTCAACTCGACTTCTGCCGAGGAGCTCGCGGCTTGATGTCGAATCGAGCACGGCCGGAGTTCGATCTTGACATCGCCGGGCTCGCTGCGGATCAGGGCAGCGGCGGCGAGGTCCACGCGGATCAGCCGGCGTTCACCCGGCGATCACCATGATCTCGGTCGCCTTGATGAGCGCCTGCACCTCCTTGCCGACCGCGAGGCCGAGCTCCTTCGCCGCGTCGCTCGTGATGACCGCGACGAGCTCCGTGCCCCCCGGCCCCTCCATCACGACCTTGGCCATCACGTCGCCCACCACGAGCTCCGTGATCTTCCCGGGGATCTTGTTCCTGCCGCTGATCTGCATCTCCTGCCTCCTCCCGCGCGATCGTAACGCGGGGCGGCCGGGGCGTCGGCCCGCGCGCGCGCCGCGGGCCGGCGGGCGCCGGAGCCGCACAGGCCGCCTGCGACTGGCCACCTCGGGCCGGACGCGACTGGCCGTCTCAGGCGGGCAGCGACTGGCCGTCGATCCGAGCCGGCCTGCGCCGCGCGACCTCGATCCCGGAGATGCAGACGGCCAGCCACACGGTGCCTGCGGCGAACCCCGCGAGCACGTCGCTCAGGTAGTGCACGCCCAGGTACATGCGGCTGAAGCCCATCGCCACGGTCCAGCCGAGCGCGAGCGCGACGAGCGCGAGGCGAGCGCGCAGCGTCCGGAGGAGCAGGATGCCCAGGTACGAGAGCATGCCAAAGGCGACGAACGTGCCCATCGAGTGTCCGCTCGGGAAGCTCCACCCCGCGGCCACCGCGAGCGGATCGGCGAACGTCGGCCGCGGCCGGGCGAACAGCGCCTTGAGCGCGGTGTTGAGGAGCCCGCCGCCGGCGAGCGCGAAGAGCCACCCGACCGCGAGGACGCGCCGGCCCCGCCTCAGCAGCGCCGCGGCCACGACGACCGCGAGCAGCGCGAGCGCCCAGAAGGTGCCGAGGAGCGTGAAGGCGCGGAGCGCCGCCACGCCGGCGCTGCTCGACGACGCGTGGAGCGCGCGCGCGAGCGCGAGATCGACGCCCACGATCGGCTCGCCGTCGCGCACCCCCTCCGCGAGCCAGACGAACACGAGCGCGGCCATGCTGAGCGCCAGCCCGAGGCCGAGGTGGATCACGAGGTACTCGGCCGCGGAGAGCTCGCGCAGCACCCTCGCGATCGCGGGGAACCGGGCCGAGAGGCGCCGCGTGACCGGGTGCGCGGCCGCCGCGGCGTAGGCCCGGACGGCCAGCGCCCACAGCGCCCGCGCGTGGCGGCCGGAGAGGCGCGCGACCGCGACGAGCCCGAGGAGCACCCCCACCGTTCCGGTCACGAGCAGCGCGAGCAGCAGAAAGGGCCGCGCGCCGACCGCCGAGGCCAGCTGCTCGGCGGGGAGGCCCAGCGCTTCCATAGAGGGGGGCTCTAGCACGCGGCCGCGCCGCGGAGCTCGCTCAGGGGACGAGCGACACGACGGCTTCCGGCGCCGCGAGATCGCTGATGTTGGCGACCCGGATCTCGTCCTCGGAGACGGAGTAGACGTGGTCCTCCATGAAGACGCTCCGCTTCACGAACGACGTCGCGCTGCTCCACCAGTTCCCGCAGCTCGGGCCGTTCCCGTCCGCGCTCGCGTCGGGCAGCGGGTGGGGCACGCCGCCGACGGACGTGAAGCCCGCGCCGGGATCCACCTTGTAGACGAGCAGCCCGCTGAACGTCATCGTGTCGCCGAAGTCGCCGCCGCTCCCGCCCTCGCAGATGACCATGGGGATGCCGAGCAGCCCCCGCTGGGTGAAGTAGTTGAACGCGAGGTGGTTGGTCGCGGCGTCGCTCGCGGAGCCGCGCGTCCCGATCACCTCCTTGTGCGTGAGCGTCGGCGCGTCGAGATCGGTCACGTCGAAGATCTGGAGCAGGATCCCCTGGAACCAGGCGAAGTCTCCCTGGTCGTCGGCGTCGTAGCCGATGCTCATGACGTGCCCCTCGTCGATCATGTGCATGTACGTCGAGAAGCCGGGGATCTTCAGCTCGCCGCGCACCCTCGGCGCCTCGGGCTCCGAGAAATCGATGGTGTAGAGCGGGTCGGTCTTCTTGAAGGTCACGACGAACCCGACGTCGCCGTAGAAGCGGGCGGATCGGATGTCCTCGCCGGGAGCGAGGTGGTCCACCATCCCCTTGACCACGAGCTCGCCGCCCTCCTGCTTCAGCGACGCGACGGTGTTGTGCGTGTCCGGGTCGGGCAGGTGCCCGGTGGTGGTCGCGACGCGGAGATACCCCTCGTGCTCGCTGAGGGCGAACTGGTTGAGCACGCGCCCCTTCACGACGCCGCTCCCCAGGTACGCGCTCGGCGCCGCGCGCTCGCTCAGCGCGAACTTGTGGATGGTCGTCGCGTCGGGCGTCGCCTTGCCGTCGTCGTAGAACCAGCCGTACGTCTGGCCGTACTGGTGCCGGCTCGCCACGTAGAGAGAGTCCGCGGTCGCGTAGACGGCGCCGGGCCTGCCCACGATCGTCGTCTGGCCGAGCGCCTCGGTGCCGAGCTCGGTCGAGACGACCGAGAGGAAGCTCTGCCCGTCGCCCGTGTTCGACAGGTAGAAGTTCTCGCAGCTCGCGAACGGCTCGTGGCTCTTCGGGGACGCCACGCCGTCCCGGTACACCGTGTCCTCCACGCTGGGCAGCTGGATGTCGAGCGGGGCCGCGTCGATGAGGGCGATGTTCTTCTCAAGGAGCTTGTCATACGCGCTGTTCACGGCGGCCACCGTGGACGGGTTGACCCCTTGGTCGGACAGGGAGCAGACATCGAGTCCCTCCGGCCAGGTAGAGAGTCCCTCCACCGTCGGCTCGTGGGAGGCGACGATCGTGTGCACCGCGGCCCCGATGCGCCGGGCGTTGATGAACGATCCGGAGAACTTCAGCGTCCGCACGACGGTCGGCGCCGTGAGGTCGCTGATGTCGAATTCGGTGACCAGGAGCGGCGTGCCGTCGCCCGTGAACTCGCAGTCGTATCCGTACGTGCACTCACCGCTGGAATAATAAGCGATCTCGCCGTCAGGCGACGAGGACGCGGACAGCGAGGAGTACACGAGGGCGCGCTTCTCGTGCACGAAGAGCTTCTTCGGCTCCCCCTCGATCGCGACCGACGCGACGCGGTGGATGTCGGCGGCGGGCCACGCGTCGAAGATCTGGAATTGCCCGTGCGCCAGGATATAGACGTTCTCTCCGTCGTTCTTGATGAAGTCGGCCTCGTCGACGTCGGCTTCCTGCGTGTTCGTCGTCGAGTACTCCTTGGCACCCCCGTCGTCGACACCCCCGCCCCCCTCCTCGGTCGGCGCCGAGACGGGCCCTCCCGAGGAGGCGGAGCCGGAGCTGGAAGCGCCGACTGGCCCGCCGTCCTCTCCGAACCAGACGCACCCGGCCTCGAGCTGCTGCAGGGCGGACTCCCGCGCCGCTTCGACCGACTTGGCCATGTTCTGCTTCAGCCGTTCGCGGAGCAGCGCCTCGACATCGTCGCAGCTCGTCGCGGGCGTGAGGGCGCTCTGTGCCAGGCCCGTCTGCGCGGGTCCGCCAGATCCGCCCGATCCGCTCGAGCAGGCGGCGAAGCCGGCGCCGAGCGCGAGCAGAGAAACAAGCGTACAACCCCTGTAAAATGATCGCATGTGAGTCTCCGTGTCCGTCTGTCGTTCGAATCGCTTGCCGCAGGAGAAGCACTCGACATGCCGAGCCATTTCGTTAGTGATTACCGCGAGATACAATCCGCACCAGCTGGCACATGTCGGCACATAGTGCGCCTCATGCATGATCGCGTCGAGTCGGCGCCCTCGGTCTGCGAGGCGCGATGCTGCGACGGTTCGCCGAGGAGTGGACGGTGGGCGTGGAGGACATCTCGGAGCTCGTGGCAGCGCAGAGGGAGGTGCTGCGCGGCCGGGGTGCCGGACAGATCGAGATCCCGCGGGAACGGGAAGAGGTGTATTGGCCGACAGCCGCGCAGGCAGCGAGGCGGGTTGGTATAGAGCGCTGGGAGGCGTAGCGCGCGGACGACCTGCTCCGGACACGGCCCGGCAGCGCCAGGGAGAAGCCCTGGCCATGGTAGCGGCGCTCCCCTACTGTCCGCGCCAATGGCCTCCACCTCTCTCGGCTTCGCCGAGTCCCGCCAGCAGCGCATCGCCCAGGTGCTGCTGTTCGTCACCCCGGCGCTCTTCACCGCCAACATGCTGCTGGCCCGCGCCACAGCCGATTTCATCCCGCCGGTGGCGCTGGCGGAGCTCCGCTGGACGGGCGTCGTGCTGGTGCTGCTCCCCTTCTGCGGCCGCGAGTTGTGGCGCGCCCGCACCGCGCTGCGGCGGGACTGGGCCCGATATGCCCTGCTCGGCCTGCTGGGCATGGGCATCTGCGGCGCCGGCGTCTATTACGGCGCCGCCACCACCACGGCCACCAACATCGGCCTGATTTACGCCGTCTCGCCGGTGATCATCATCCTGCTGTCCCGGGCCATGTTCGGAGAGCGGCTCAGCCGGCGCCAGGGCCTTGGCGCGGCGCTGGCGCTGGCCGGCGTGCTGGTCATCGTGCTGCGCGGCGACCCGGCGGCGCTGCTGGCGCTCAGCTTCAGCACCGGTGACCTGATGATCCTCGGCGCCGCGATCTCCTGGGCGCTTTACACCGTGCTGCTGAAGCGCTGGCCCGATCCGCTGGGGGTCCAGGCGCGCCTCACAGCGATCGCGCTGGCCGGGGCGATCCTCCTGCTGCCGCTGCTCGGCTGGGAGCTGTCCAGCCGCGGCGCGCCGCATTTCGACCTGCGCACCGTCGCCACCGTCCTGACCCTGGTCCTGGTCCCGGGCGTCGGCGCCTATGCCACGTACGGCTATATCACCGAGCATCTCGGCCCGAGCCGCACTGGCCTGCTGCTCTATCTGTCGCCGGTCTATACCGCCGTGCTGGCCTGGCTCCTCCTCGGAGAGGCTTTTGCCCTCTACCATTGGCTCGGCGCAGCGCTCGTATTGCCGGGCCTCTTCTTCGCCACCCACAAGCCGAAGGCGACCTGAGCACCCCGCGCCTCGTTTGGCGCCGTAGTGCCCTGCGCCTCATTTGGCGCCATGGCGAGAGGGGCCCGCTCCGAGCCCAGGAGCTCCGCCGAGCGGGCTACGTCCGCGACCTCGGCGAGCGGGTGCGGTTCGCGGAGGACGCCGGTTACGCCACCGCGTCGGGCGTCGGTGTTCGCGGAGACGAACGCGCTGGGCTCTGCCTGGAGGGCCCGGTCGGGGAACATCTTGCCGATCCGGGTGTTCCAGCTCGACGCGGATCCGTGCGCCGCGTTCGAGCTCGAGCGCACCGCCCCGCCTGCTTGACAGAATCCCCCGTCGGCACCAGACAGATTGT
Organism: Sorangium sp. So ce124; assembly: GCF_051525235.1. Classification (NCBI taxonomy): domain Bacteria; kingdom Pseudomonadati; phylum Myxococcota; order Polyangiales; family Polyangiaceae; genus Sorangium; species Sorangium sp. So ce124. Next base: position 13,491,914 of record NZ_CP150312.1, on the reverse strand, counting down.
TCCAGATGATGATGAAGACCACCCTGCCCGTCGTGCTCTTGACAGCCCTCGCCGTCGCGACCGCCGGTTGCGATACAGGCGGCGGGCGGTCCAAGGACCGGTGGGCGACCACCGAGAACACCAACGTCGAGCTCGACTTCGACAAGGTCAACGAAGCCTACAAGGCGGCCGAGGGGCCCGAGGACTTCGAGCGGCGCGTCAACGAGATCTACCAGGGGAGCGAGGTCATCAGCGTCGCCGTGCAGGACCTGGACGCCAAGACGCAGGTCGTCACCGGGTTCTTCGACAAGAACAGCGACGGCAGCGTGCAGGACCCCGAGAAGGTGTTCACCATCCGCCGTGACGTCTCGGGCGAAGGCGCCGCGCAGATCCAGACGTCCGGGTTCGGCCACTACGGGTACTACCACTCGCCGGTGATGAGCCTGGCGTCGGGCATGCTCCTCGGCGCCATGGTGTCGTCGGCGCTGCGCCCGAATTACGTGCCTGTGTACACGCAGCCGTACGCCACGCCGCCCGGCCGCTCGCTCGATCTGCGATCCCACCGCGAGGCGTACCGCGCCTCGAACCCGTCCAGCGTCGACCACAGCAGGTCGTCGCAGACCGGGCGGCGCTACAACAACGCTGGCGGCAGCCGCTTCGGGAGCGGCAAGTCCGGCGCCGGCTCGCGCTTCGGCGTCCGCCGCGGCGAGCGAGGCCGCAGGCCCGAGCGCCTGGTCGCGTAGCCGCGCGCCGGCCGCCGCGATGCAGCCTCTGCGAAGCATCTCCGAGCTCCCGTTCCGCTGCCGTCCCGCGCTGGAGCTGCTGAACCTCGAGCAGCACCGCGACGAGCCGGACGTGGAGTCCACGCAGTTCGGCTGGTGCCGGGTGGACGCGCTCTGGCTGGATGGCCGCGCGGATCGAGGGCCGCTCCGGGTGACCGACGCGCTCGTCGTGGCCGTGCACTCCGCGGACGAGCCGGAGGTGCTGCCCGATGACGTGGAGCTCGAGTTCTTCGTCGAGGAGGTCGCCAAGGACTACTCGGTGACCGTGCTCCTGTCGGCGTTCCTCGAGCGCTGGCTGCCGGCCGCGTTCTCCGGCGAGCGCGCCATCGTGCTCGCCATGTGCAACCCCCACGCCGCGCGCATCCGGCGGCCGGAGGCGGCGGGGCGCACCCCCGTGTACTACGCCGACGGCGACGTCGACGCGTGGCTCGACACCGACCCAGACGGCCGCCGGCACATCCGCCTCGAGGCCGATGCCTGGCGCACCGCGGAGTGAGGCGATGTTCGAAGGACGCAGACAGCCTATCGTGTCGCGCGAGCAGAAGCTGGTCTATGCCGGCATCTACGTGCTGAAGAAGATGGACCTGAAGCCCGCCGATGGAGGCATGGAGATACCGCTCGTGCTGCCGTCCGAGCTGAGCCCGCTGGAGGACGTCCTTCAGGAGCTCGTGAACGCGGACCTCGTCGAGGTGAACCGCCGCAAGGCGCGGTTCGAGCTCACCAAGAAGGGGCTGGCCTACCTCGGCGAGATCATCGATGAGGCGGAGGCGCTTGTCGACGAGTTCGACGACGAGTCGCTCGAGGACGCGGTGGCCGAGCTCCGCAGGCGAAACGTGGACGTGCTGCGGGCCCGGTTTTTGTGGGGCTGGTACGACGGCGAGCTGGACGATCTGGTGCTCTTCCAGCAGCGCCGGGGCGCGACGCCGGTCGAGCAGTGGTGGGCAGACTACCTCATGAGCGACGCGTTCTACGACGAGCTGAGGCGCGACTACGAGTGAGCGCGAGGGCGGCCGTCAGCGCGGACGGGCGCGCTCCCCCATCAGCCGCGTGAGGAGCCGCGCCAGCTCGGCGCGCTCGCCTGCCGAGATCCGCGCCAGCCGTCGCCCGAAGGCGTCGTCGAGGATCGCCCGCGCCGCCTCCATCGCCTTGCGCCCCGAGCGGGTGAGCGTCAGGCGAAAGCGCCGCAGATCGCCCGCCTCCGTCTCGCGCTGGATGAAGCCAGCCGCCTCCATCCGCTTCACCATGAAGGTGATCGAAGGCTTGGGCGTGAGCAACGCGCGCGCGAGCTCGGCAGGGTAAGGGTGATCGTCGAGCTTGCCGAGGAGGAGGAACTCCTTCATCTCGAGCCCCAGCGCGCGCACCTCGGGCTCCACCTCGGCCATGACCGCCATGCTGAACTCGAAGTTCAGCGTCCAGAGCTCCCAGGGCGAAGGCTTGTCCATGTTCTCTCTGCTCGCGCTTGACGATGGAGCGATGCAGCGCTACTAGTTTAATATTGAACTGTTCGAAATGGAACAAGTTCCGGAGGTGATGCGATGCCGCTCGATCATTATGTCACGCTCGGTCGCTCAGGGCTGCGGGTGAGCCCCTTTTGCCTCGGCGCCATGACGTTCGGCGAAGACCTGGGCTGGGGGAGCAGCGTCAAGGACTCCGAAGCCATCCTCGACCGCTTCATCGAGCTCGGGGGGAACTTCATCGATACGGCGAACCTCTACACCAAAGGGCACTCGGAGAAGATCATCGGTGATCACCTCGGCCACGACCGGCAGAAGCGCGACCGGCTGGTGATCGCCACGAAGTTCAGCGGAAACCTGTACGTCGGCGATCCCAACGGCGGCGGCTCGAACCGCAAGTCGATCCTCGCCGCTTGCGAGCAGTCGCTCCGCCGGCTGCGCACCGACTACATCGATCTCTACTGGCTGCACAACTGGGACAAGTTCACGCCGATCGAGGAGACCATGGCGGCGCTCCACGATCTCGTCCAGTCGGGGAAGGTCCGCTATATCGGCGTGTCCGACACCCCCGCGTGGAAGGTGACTCAAGGGCAGCTCATCGCTCAGTTCCGCGGATGGGCGCCGTTCGTCGGGCTGCAGATCGAGTATTCGCTCCTCGAGCGGACGGTCGAAGGGGAGCTGATTCCCATGGCCCAGGAGCTCGGGCTGGGGGTGACGCCGTGGTCACCCCTGCGGAGCGGGATCCTGAGCGGCAAGTACACGCGGAAGAACGCCGCGACGGTCAAGCCGGAGGGGCGGCAGTGGACCGCGAGCTACCTCGACGAGCGGAGCTACACGGTGATCGACGAGCTCGAGCGGATCGCCAAGCAGCTCGAGACCACGGTCGCGCGCGTCGCCCTCAGCTGGGTGCAGGCGCGTCCGGCGGTGTCGTCCACGATCATCGGGGCGCGCACGCTGGCGCAGCTCGACGACAACGTGAGGGCGCTCGAGGTGAAGCTCACGCCGGAGCAGACGGCGGCGCTCGACGCGCTCACCGCTCCGAAGCTGAACTTCCCGGCCGATTTCCTCAATCTGGCGCACATGATCCAGGCCGGGGGGACGACGATCAACGGGCAACCGTCGCAGCTCATCCCCTTCGGCGTCACGAAGAAGGGGGATCATTACTGACGAGTAACCTCGACCACGGCGCGATCCGCGCGACGCGAGCGCGCGGCATGAGAGGCGCCGCCCGGGCGTTTTGATAGTCTCGCCCCTCGCCTCGTGGACACTCCCGCCCGCCGCCCGCTCTTCCCTCACCTGCCCGCGCTCGACGGGCTGCGCGGGCTCGCCCTGCTCGGCGTCCTCTTCTTCCACGCGAACGGGATGCTGCGCGGCGGCTTCCTCGGCGTCGATCTCTTCTTCGTCCTCTCGGGCTACCTCATCACGTCGCTCCTCCTCGCGGAGCACGAGGCGCGCGGCTCGATCTCGCTCAAGGACTTCTGGATCCGCCGCGCGCGCCGGCTCCTCCCCGCGCTCCTCGCGCTCGTCCCGGTCGTCGTGCTCCACGGGCGCCTCTTCGGGCCGCCGAGCGCGCTCGCCGGCCTCCGCGCCGATGTCCTCGCGACGCTCGGCTACGTCGCGAACTGGCGCGCCATCTATGCGCACAGGAGCTACTGGGAGATCTTCACGTCGCGCTCGCCGCTCGAGCACACGTGGAGCCTGGCGATCGAGGAGCAGTTCTACGTCGTCTGGCCGCTCGTCATCGTCCTCGTGCTCTCGCGGTGGGCGCGCCGCGGCGTGCTCGTCCTCACGCTGACGCTGGCCGCGCTCTCCGCGATCGCGATGCTCGTCCTCTTCGCGCCGGAGAGCACGACGCGCGTGTACATGGGCACGGACACGCGCGCCTCCGGCATCCTCCTCGGCGCCGCGCTCGCGACGGTGCTCACGCCGCGCGCCGCGCTCTCCCCGGGCGCGGTGCGCCTCCTCGACGGCGCCGGCGTCGCCTCGGCGATCGGCCTCGCGATCGCGTGGTCCGTGTTCGACGGCCAGTCGTGGCTCCTCTACCACGGCGGGTTCTGGCTGACGGAGCTCGGGGCCCTCGTCCTCATCGCGTGCGCGGTGCAGGGCTCGCGGAGCCTCGTCGCGCGCGCGCTCGCGTGGCGCCCGCTCGCGTGGGTCGGCACCATCAGCTACGGCGTCTACCTCTGGCACTGGCCGGTGCACGTGTTCGTGTCGAGCGATCGCCTGCACGGCCCCGCCCTCACCGCGCTCCGCTTCGCGATCACCTTCGCGGTCGCGCTCGTCTCCTACCGCTTCCTCGAGAGGCCGATCCGCGAGCGCGGGCTGCCGAAGGGGCGCTCGTTCTGGGCGGTGCCGGCCGGCGTCACGCTCGGCCTGCTCATCGCCGTCCGTGCGACCCACGCGCAGGACGGCGAGGCGCCGAAGGGCTCCGCGATGATCAACGCGCTCGTCAGCGCGGTCGTGAAGGACGAGGCCACGTTCCGCGTCGTCGTCGTCGGCGATTCGACCGCGAACACGCTCGGCTGGGCGCTCCGCGGTCTGCAGGAGCGCGGGCTCGCGGTGGACCTCCACGGGCGTGACGGCTGCACCATCATGGCGGACCTCTGCGGCATGACCGAGTGGCCCGCGCTCCTCGCGCAGGCGAAGCCCGACGCCGCGGTCCTCTACCTCGGCGGCGCCTTCATGCACGGCATCACGGTGAACGACGAGTGGACGAAGGCGTGCAAGCCGGCGTGGCACGAGCGTTTCGAGGCGAACCTCGTCACCAACCTCGACAAGCTCCAGAACCCAAACGTGCGCGTCTGGATGGCGACCGTCCCCTACGCGCTCGGCGACTGGGAGACGAAGGACGTCCGCGACCAGGTCACGTGCATCAACCGCTCGATCCGGAAGGTCGTCGCGACGCTGCCCGACGTCGCGCTCCTCGACCTCCAGGAGCAGATCTGCCCCGGAGGCGAGTGCCGGCGCATGTACGAGGACGGGGCGATCCGGCCCGACGGCGTGCATTTCACGATCGAGGGGGCGCGCGGCGTGGCGCGGTGGACGCTCGCGGAGCTCCGCGCGAAGCCGCGCGTGACCGGGGCTGCGGCGGACTCCGGGCCGCCCCGCTGAGCGGGCACGCCTCCTAAATGAGCCGCCGGTCCGCCTCGAGAGTCGGAGAAAGCGCGCCGTGAGGTGGAGCTGCAGAGATACGAGGCGCTGTTCCACGCATTCCTCGAGTACATGCCTGCCATGATGTTCGCCAAGGATCGGGACAGCAGGGATGTCGTGATCAACTCTCAGCGACCATCGCCATCATCGACATCACGGGGGTGAGCGCCGTCGCCGGGCGGTCGTCCAGACCGGCCGCAGCCGATGAATCGACCGCTCTCCTGTCACCTTCCGGCGCCTCTACCGTAGAGGAGGGTGAGCCCCGCGATGAGCTTTCTCTGGCCCTCCCGCGATGACCACCACTGCGAGCTGATCGAGGCGTCCCGGCGCGGCGATCGCGGCGCGTTCCGGGCGCTCTACCTGGAGCTGTACGACCCGGTGGCGCGCTTCGCTTCGCGACGCGTGCGCCGGCGAGAGGACGCGGAGGATCTGGTCGCGCGGGTCTTCCACAGGCTGCTGGAGCGGCTGGGAGAGTTCGATCGGCGCAAGGGGACGCCGCGGATGTTCGTGCTGGCCATGGCCAGGAACCTGGTCATCGACCACCTGCGGGCGGCGCGGCAGGAGGCGCCGGTCGACGATCTCGCGGGCGTGCTCGCGGACGAGTCCGGGACGCCGCTCGACGCGCTCGTGCGGGGCGAGGAGCTCCGCGCGGTCAGGGAGGCGCTGGCGGAGCTCGGGGCGGAGGCGAGGGAGGTGCTGGCGCTGCGGTACGGCGACGGGCTGAAACACCAGGAGATCGCGGAGCTGCTCGGGCTCCGTGCGGACGCGGTGAAGCAGCGGGCGTCGCGGGCGCTGCGCGAGCTCAAGGCGCGGCTAGAGGCGCGCGCCGAGCAGGACGCGGGTGAGTCCCGCGGAGAGGGTGTTTCCAATGCTGGACTTTGAGGTGCGACGAAAGCTGCGCCGGCTGCTCGGGGAGCCGGCGCCGCTGAGGCCAGAGCACGCGCGCGAGCTCGAAGGCGAGCTGATGGCGGCGTTCGGCCAGCTCTACCCCGAGCAGGAGGTGATACCGATGAAGCGGCTCTGGTTGCGCAAGGCGCTGGTGGTGGCGGCGGCGGCAGTCGTGTGCGGGGCGGCGGCGTGCGTGGCGCCGGCGGACGTGGAGGTGCCCGTGGGACGGAGCATCAGCATCCAGGTGGCGGACGGCGCCGAGCTGCCCGAGCCCGAAGCGCTCATGGCGGCCGTGCGCGGCGAGGGGAAGACGGCGCGGAGGGCGCGGGTCATGGTGCGGGGGCGGCGCGGCGACGGGGCGACGACGCTGACGCTCGATGTGTGGGGCGACGAGGTGCCGGAGGGCGACGTGGCCGAGCGGATCCGGGCGGCATTCCCGGCGCTCGCCGGCGCGGAGATCCGGGAGGACGTGCTGGCCGGGACCGTGCGCGGGACGCTGGGAGCAAAGCTCGGGCACGAGCTGCTCGATCTCGATGTGCTCGACAAGGACGACGTGGAGGCGGCGCGGCGGCAGGTGATGGATCAGCTCGCGGCGCAAGGCGTCGAGGGGAAGGTCGACGTGCAGATCGAGGGAGACGGAGAGAAGCGGAAGGTAAAGGTGCAAATAAAGCTGGACGGCCCTCCGCAGGACGAGGCGGAGATGGCGCCTCCGCCGTAGCCGAACGAGGCGGAGACGGCGCCTCCGCCATGGCCGCACGAGGTGGAGGGGTGTCCACGGAGCTCGGCAGCGCGCGAAGGTCACGCGCTCGTCGCACGATGAATCCCGCGAAGACCGCGCCTCCTCACGCTTGCTCGGGCACGCCTCCCGGGACGCGCGCGGGCAGCGGAAGCTCGATGCCTTCGGACAGGTTGCCCTTGCCGGGCACGTGGTTGATCTCGAGCCGGATGCCGTCCGGATCCTCGAACAGGATCGAGTAGTAGCCGGCCGCCCACGCGCCGTCCTGCGGCGCGTGCACGAGCTTGCCGCCGAGCGCGGCCAGCGAGCTCTCGAAGAACTCGTGGAATGCGTCGATATCCTCGCGGCTGCGGGCGCGGAAGCACAGGTGGTGCAGGCCGGGCTTGTACTGGTGAAAGCGGGCGTCGGCGTGCTCCGGGTTCACGGGGCGAATCAACAAGCCGGTCTTGCCCCCGATGTAATAGAGGATGGGCCGTTCGTTCTCGCTGCCCGGATCGTCGTACTGGCAATGCATCTCGAAGTGCTCGCACAGCGCGCGGTAGAACGCGCGGCTGCGCGGGAAGTCCGTGACCGACAGCTGGATATGGGCGATTCCGGCGAGGTTCATGGCGATCACGGTAGCCCGGATCCGACCGGTGGAGCGCTCTTCGTGGTGTCGTCCGGGGTGTCCGCGGAAGCGGCGAGGACCAATCCAGTTGCGGCGCCCCAGGGGGTGTGGCTAAAAGGCGGAGATCGATCCCCGGCGGAGAAGCAAGAACGAGATGCGAATTCCCAGCAGCCTGATGTCTCTGGCCGACGAAGGGCTCATCGAGGAGGTCGTGCGCCCGCTGATGAGCGGCAAGGAAGCGGAGGTCTTCCTGGTGCGCTCCGGCGGCGAGCTTCGGGTGGCCAAGGTCTACAAAGAGGCGCAGGACCGGACCTTCAAGAACCGGGCGGAGTACACGGAGGGGCGCAAGGTGCGCAACAGCCGCGATCAGCGCGCGATCAACAAGCGCTCGCGCCATGGTCGTGCGCAGGACGAAGCCGCCTGGAGATCGACCGAGGTGGACATGATCTTCCGCCTGCGCGGCGCGGGGGTGCGCGTCCCGATACCCCACCATTTCATTGACGGTGTGCTGATCATGGAGCTCATCACCGGCGCCGACGGCGGCCCGGCCCCGCGGCTCGCCGAGGTGCGCCTGAACCCCGACGAGGCGGTGTGGGTCTTCGACCGATTGCTGGCAGAAGCGGTCCGGATGCTGAGCGCCGGGGTCGTGCACGGCGATCTGTCCGACTTCAACGTGCTGATGGGGGCGGACGGGCCGGTCATCATCGATTTCCCGCAGGCAGTGGACGCTTCCAGCAATCAGAACGCGCGAAAGCTGCTGCTGCGCGACGTCGACAACCTCCAGCGCTTCCTCTCTCGGTTCGCTCCCAATCGACAGCCCCGCCCTTACGCGCAGGAGATGTGGGAGCTCTACTCGTGCAGCCAGCTCACGCCCGAGACACGGCTGAGCGGCCGTTTCCGGGCGTCTTCGAGGCGGGTCGACACCGAGGCGGTCCTGGAGCTCATCGGCGATGCCAACCGCGACGAGCGCCGCCGCCGTGAGACGCAGGGGCTGAGCATGCGGGGCGTATCGTCCCCGCCTCGCAAGGTCGAGGTGGTGATTCTACCGAGCGGCCCGCGAGACCGCGCGCGCCGGAACGCTCAGGGAGCACAGGCGAGCAGCGCGGCGAACACGCGCCCAGCACAGGCGGGCAGCGCGGCGAACACGCGCCCAGCACAGGCGGGCGGCGCGACGAACACGCGCCCAGCACAGGCAGGCGGCGCGAGGAACACGCGCCGGGCTTGACGCCTCCGGGCCGCTTGCCGGTTTTCACAGCGCTCAAATCGCCTTGTCGTCCGAGCTCCCGGAAGGCGCGTCCGGCGCGGCGCCCTCGCTGCCGGCCGGCGGCTCCGCCGGCCGTGCCTTCTGCTCCACGAGAAAGAGGACCACATCCACCGCGCCCCCCACAGCGCGGTTGACGAGGCGGATCGCCCCGTGGACGCCGGATAGCGTCGTATCGTGGATGAGCCGGATCCCCCTCACGGGCGCCTGGATCGGGGGAATCTGCTCCAGCAGGTCGAAGGGCAGCTTCGCCGCGTGCTTCTGGAGGCGCTCCACGCGCCGGGAGCCGTGGTCGACCGCGTCCTGCACGAGGTCCTTCAAGCCGCGCCACCGGTCCATCACACCACCTCCTCACACCACGCGCGGATCTGCGCGTAGACGTCCGGGTCGTGAGCCAGGCGCAGGTGTCCGAGCGACGGCATGATCCGCGCGTGCTCTTGAGGGAAGGGCGAGCACCGGTCCTCGGCGACCGCCCGCCCCGTGGCGCTCCGCAGCGAGACCATCGCGTCCCCGAACAGGAGGGAGAGCCTCGGGTCGGCCGTGAGCGCGCCGGCGATGAGGTGATGGCGAATGTGGGGGAGCAGGGGCACGGGATGGCGGCGATTCTGGAGCAGGGCGTTCGCGCTGGCGCCCTCCCAGTCCTCGCGGCGGAGATTGGCATAAGCCAGGTCCTTCATCCCGCCGCTGCGGAGGTTGACGATGTCGGCGATGAGCTTCGTGTACGGATTGTCGATGCTCGCGAGCGCCCACGTGACCACGTTGCCAAAGCGCTCCAGCGGGGCGCCGAGGTGCGGTGTGCCGAGATAGAAGGCCCGCTTGACGAGGGGCAGCCACCGTCGATCCTTGTCGCTCGCCGCGTGCGCGGCGCTGCGCGCGACGAGGCCGCCCATGCTGTGGCCGATGAGGACCAGCTCCTCCACGGCAACAGGATAGGCAGAGACGAGCTGTTCGAGGAGGACATCCAGGGCCTCGCCGTTCTCGGAGACACGGAGGCCGCTGTTGTACCGCACATAAAGCGGCGTGTACCCGAGGTCGCGCGCAAGGAGCGATCCGTAGGTCTCGCCGTCCGGCATCGTCCAGACTTCCTCGGTGCTCATCAGCCCGTGCACGAGCACGACGACGCGGGGCGTGGCCTGGGCAAAGACGGCCGCGGGAAATGCCCTGGCAAGCGGCACGGGGTGCCCGTCGCGGACGAGCTGCATCGCGGTCGCGAGGCCGTTGCTGGTCCGCTTCAGGTAGTCGCCGAGGACCCCGTTGAGCACCCCGACGACCCGCTCCAGGTGGTTTCCCATGCGACGATCCGGCCGCATCCTGGCACGGATCGGCGCCGGGGGCGACGCTGGGCCCCGCTGCACAGGGGCCGCGGGCGCGTCGCCGGTCCGCATCTTCGCCGGCAGGTGCTCGGGGAGCAGCGTGTCCCCGGTGCAGAGCATGACGGTGTGTGCCGCCAGCCGCTCGACGGCTTCCCGACGCGGTGCGCGCTCAGGAGCCGGTCGTCGCGAGCAGCTCCCTGGCGTCGCCGACGGATGCAGCGCGGCGGATCCAGCGGTCCAGCTCGGCCGGGTCGGTGCTCGCGAGGACGCGCTCCCGTACCTCGGCAGGGACCTCCAGCCCGCGGGCCTCGAGGACGGCCAGCACGGCCTGCACCTTCCCTTCGAGGAGCCCCTGCTGCCGCCCCTGCTCCCGCCCCTTCTCCACGCCCTTGGCCACGTAGCTGCGCGCGAATTCGCTCTGAAACTCGTATCCGCTCTTCATCATCGCCTCCAACATCCGCCTCGCCGCTGCGTTCAGCGAGGATAGCACCAGGTCCCCGTAGACGGCGCGGCGCTCCTCATCGAGCTCGGCTGCCGCCGCCAGAAACGCCACGCCGATCGCCTCCCCCACCTCGCCCTGCCCGTGCGCCATGGCCGAGAGCACGACCACCTCGGGCGCCGCCCTCGCCTGCTCGGCATCGGTGATGACCGGGACGCCCTCGGGCCCGAGCACCAGCGGCGTCAGCGTCAAGCCGGGGTGGCCCGCGTCGATCGGCTTCGCGCACCACCGCGCGATCTCCGCGTCGATCGTCACGACCAGCAGCCACGTCGGGCAGCGGTGCCGGGCCCTCGTCTGGGTGACATACACCGGCCAGACGTACGGCTTGTCCGGGTCCACGCCGAGCTGGACCTCGACGACGATGGCCATCGCGGGCCGCTGCTGCTCGCCGACCAGCAGCACGACAATGACGTCCGCGCGGCGGTCCGAGGGAACGATCTCGGCGAGATCGGAGGACTCGACGCGCGCCTCCGTAAACGTCGGGACCGGCTGGCCGAGCGCGTCTGGAGCATCTCGGCGGCCAGCGTCGGCCGGTTTTTGAACAGCTCCACCAGGGCTTCATGGGTCACGGAGGGCATCAGGGCGTCTCTCGAAGGGTTGCAGCCATGTTGAATCGTCAAGCGGCACGCCAAGCCCATGCGTGCGGGGACGCAGGGGCCGGAGCAGCCGCCTCCACTGCTTCAATTCCGGGCAGCTCCCTCGAGTCGTCACGCCGTGTGACCTGTATGCGCCCCGACGCCAGGGCACGTCACGAACCGCACCGCGGCCCGCGGCAGCGCCCCGGCACAGGGCCAGTCTCGATGGACACGACCTGGTGCGCGCCCTCGTCTCCGAGGGCCGGCCCATCAACGTCCTGGGCTGGGTCGACAGCCAGGTCACGCAGGGTGAGCGTCGCGACGCCCTGGGAACACCCGAGCGCCCGAACCCACCGACGGATCCGCGACGCGAACAGGCGGCGCGCGAGGCGGAGCCGCGTGGCGCCCAGGTCGCGAACCGTCCAAGATGCCACGAAAGATGCGACCGACGGAGCGCTGGTGCTGACCCTGCCCGCGGCGCGGCAGCGCACCACCGAGCCGTTGGGCGGACCGACCGCATTGACAGGTTTTCATCATGGGGATGTTCGACTGGTATACGCCGGTGCCGCAGCTCGCTTGCCCCAGGTGTGGGACTACGGTCGACGGCTGGCAGGGAAAGGACGGTCCCTGCGGCCTGTTCGAATGGGTGCAGGGGATGCCTTCACCGCCGCGGCAACACGTCGACGAGGAATGTGCCCTACCCGCGCCCGACCGGGAGCGCTTCCGGCTGCCCGCGCGCTTCGAGATCTATACCGAGTGTGAGCTCTGCCGCGCTTGGATCGAAGCCGAGGGTTCGTGTGAGGGCGACGTGTGGAGCCGCATCGAGCTCGTCGGAGCGACCCGACCGAGGTCGGGGTAGTGTCGGAAGAGGTTCTCGCTGAGCTCAGGCGCCATCTTCCCTGAAAAACCCGCGCAGGGATTGCGCGACGAGCTCGGGGCTCCCTCCCCGATCGGCGTTCCAGGGAGCCTCGTGACCGACGCCTTCGAGCTCTGTCCGCTGGACCCTGGGGAGGATCGTCTCCAGCGCATCGAGGGCGTTCTTCAGGTACCTCGGGCTCTTCGTGCCTCCGAGCAGGAGGATCTCGGCTTCGATGGCCTTGAACGAGGTGATGCTTCCTCCCCTGTCGACGACCATCTTGAAATCGAAGCGCATCGCCGGGAGCAACTCGCGCACCGGCGCGTACTGCCCTGAGCCCCTCCTGTCGTCCAGGCGGAGAAATCCCCTCGTCGCCAGCGCGAGCAGCGGGCGCGGGACCGCGGCGAGGAACCCCGGGGCGAGACGCACGATGTTGCTCACCGTGACGAGCGCCGAGGCCAGCTGCCCGCGGCGGATCTCGTCGTTGAATCTCGCGATCTCATCAAGGGGCACTCCCTCGAGATAAAACGGGGGCTCGTAGACAGCCGCCTTGCGGACGGAGGGCAAGGCGCGCGCGGCCTCGAGCGTGATGATCGCTCCCGAGCTGAGCCCGAACACGAGCTGGGCGCCGCTTCGTGAGAGGAGGCCGTCGAGATCCTCGACCTCTCTCTCGATGGAGTGCCCGGCGTCGTACTCCCGCGGGCTCATGCCCCGCCCCCGCCGGTCAGGGAGGTAGACCGTGAAGTCGTTGGCCAAGGCCCTCGCGAGCTGGTCGTAGTTGGCGGCGGTCCCCATCGCTCCTTGCACCAGGATGACGCCGGGACCTCGGCCGATCTGGCGGTAGCCGATCGTGGTGCCGTCCCTGGAGGTCACGGCGCCCGCCGCGTAGGGTTCTTTCAATGTCGAAGAGCGGCCCACTCGGCCGCTTCGTGCTTCCGTCACCATCGCGCGCTCCTTCCCGGCCCCTTGTGAATGAGCTCGGAGACGTTCGCGAAGCTGACGCGGATCTCCGGGCGGTCTCTCTCGAGCCCCTTCAGGGCCTCATCGACGAGCTTCGCGGCGCTCATGAGCGGCGTGCCCCGGAGGTGTTGCCTTGGAGTTTCATGATTCGACCTCTTCTTCGAGCTCCGAGGGAGCGTTCACGCGTTCGACGCCTCCGCCAGCGCCGCGACCCACGGAAAGGAGTACGGCGGAGCAAACAGAAATGCTAACGGATAGTCGTGATGGGGAACATAAACCATGGTTATGGCCGCGATCTCGACCTGAACCTGCTCCGCGTGTTCGTGGTGGTCGCGGAGGAAGGGAGCCTCACGCGCGCTGCGTCGCGCCTCTACGTGACGCAGCCGGCCGTAAGCGCCTCGATGCGGAGGCTCGCGACCTTCGTCGGCGCAGAGCTCATCACCCGTCAGGGTCGCGGCGTCGCGCTGACGACGCGCGGCGCCGAGCTGCTCGCGGCGGCGCGCGCGCACCTCACGCCGCTCATCGCCGCCGCGACGGCGGCGCCGCGCTTCGATCCGGGGCTCTCGACCGCCACGATCCGGTTCGGGCTCGCCGACGGGCTCGAGTCCGTGATCCTCCCGAGGTTGATAGCCCAGCTCCGCGCCGAGGCGCCGCGCATGCAGTTCATCGTGCTGCCCGTGCAGTTTCGGACCGTCGAGGAGAGCCTGCTCTCGAGCAAGATCGACTTTGCCGTCACCGTGGCGGACGAGCTGCCGAAATCCATCCTCCGCCAGCCGCTCACCGCGCACCCGAGCGGGCCGAAGGCGTTCGTTTGCCTGTACGACGCGCGCTTCACCAGGCTCCCACGCCCGCTCACCGAGCGCGCTTACTTCGCCCAGGAGCATGTCGTCGTCTCGTATGCCGGCGACACGCGAGGCGTCGTGGAAGACGCGCTGGGCAAAGCCAGGACGGTCCGCGTCTCCGTGCACTCCTTCGGCTACATCGCGGACCTCGTCGAGGGCTCTCCCCTCGTGGCCACGGTGCCGTCGTTGCTCGCTGGCCACCTCATCCGGGCGCGGTCGCATCTGCGCGCGGTCCCCGTGCCGTTCTCCCTCGAGGGCGCGCAGCTCGAGCTCTTGTGGTTGCGCGCCACCGACGAAGATCCGGCGAGGCGGTTCATCCGCGACGTCGTGGCGAACGTCGTCGGATCGCTGGAGGGGAAGAGCGCAAAGCCGCTCGCCCGCTCCGGCGCGGTGAAGCGCACGCGGTGAAGGAGCGTGTTGTTCGTGGCTATCTGCCCGACAGGGCCTTTGCCAACCGCTCCGCCAGGTCGCCCTTCGGCTCCACCCGCACGCGCTCCAGGCCCAGCCACGCGGCCATGGTCCGCAGCTCGCCCGCCAGCCGTTCCGGCGTCTGCGCGCCCGCCCAGGGCTCGGCGTGGCTTGCCTGCACGACAAGCACGCCCGCCTTGCGATCGGCCTTCAGGTCGACCCGCGCGGTGATCGCATCGCCCTCGAGGAACGGCAGCACGTAGTAGCCGTGGGTCCGCTTCTCCGCTGGGGTGTAGATCTCGAGCCGCACCCGCACGCCGAACATCCGCTCGGTGCGCTCGCGGAACCAGATCAGGTTGTCGAAGGGCGAGAGGAGGGCGCAGGCCTCGATCCGACGCGGCCGCCGGGCGGCGGGATCGAGGAAGGCCGGCTCCCGCCAGCCCTTCACGCCCACGGGGATCAGCTCACCGGCTTCGACGAGCTCGGTCACCCGCGCCTTCGTCTCGGCGACCCCCATGCGGAAATGGTCCCGCAGGTCCCGCTCGGTCGCCACGCCCAGGGCCCGGGCGGCGATGCGGATCAGCGCGCGCTGTGCGTCCTCGCGCGCGGGCGTCGGCGCCTCGATCACGGCCCTGGGCAGCACCTTCTCCGGCAGGTCATACACCCTCTCGAAGGTCCCCCGCCGGGTGGCGGTCGTCAGCTGGCCGATCCAGAACAGGCACTCGGCCGCCCGCTTGGCGTCGCTCCAGCCCCACCAGCCGCCCGGCCCCTTCGCGCCAATCTCGAGCTCGGAGGCGGCCAGCGGCCCGCGCTCGCGGATCTGCTCCAGCGCCCGGTCCACCACCGGCCGGTGCTCGCGCAGGAAGCGCGCCACACCCTTCCAGACGCCCACCCCGTCGTGCGCGTCGGCCATCCGCCAGCGCAGCAGCGGCTGGGTGGTGAGCGGCAGCAGCGAGGCCTCGTGCGCCCAGTATTCGAACAGCGGCCGCTTCCTCGCCCACGCGAGCTCCTCCAGCATCGGCCGCGGATAGGCCCCCAGCCGCGAGAAGGCCGGCAGGTAATGGGTGCGCGAGACGACGTTGACGCTGTCGATCTGCACCACGCCCAGCCGCTCGATCAGCCGGGTCAACTGCTGCTTCGTCGTCGCCGGCCCGGGTCGCTCCGCCCGGAAGCCCTGCGCCGCCAGCGCGATGCGCCTGGCCTCCGCCGCCGACAGGGTGTCCTTCATCCGCGCCTTCCGTCCGTTGGGGCCCGCACCCTAGCTGGCCGTGCGGACTTGGCAACAGATCATCGACGCCCTCCTCAACTCCGAGCCCGGTGCGGTCGTCGCCATTGCGCTGGAGCTCACGCCGACCGTCGCCGACGAGCCGCTCTCCTCACGCTCGACGTGCTGCCGACATGCGCGCACGAGCCGATGATCGACTATGCTGCCGGAGCCATGGCGATCGGCGGCGTCAACCACGTGACCCTCGCGGTTCGAGACATCGACCGCGCCGTGCATTTCTACGTCCAGGTGCTCGGCGGAGAGCGGCGAGCGCAGTGGGCCAGGGGCGCATATCTCGAGCTGGGAACGCTCTGGCTCTCTCTGGAGCTGGACGCGCGCGCCGCGCGGCAGGGCGATGACTCGCACCTCGCGCTCTCGGTCGATGCACAGGGCTTCGCCTCCCTGGAAGAGGCCATTCGCCTGAGCGACGCCCGGATCTGGAAAGAGAACCGCTCCGAAGGGGCGTCGCTCTACTTCGAAGACCCAGACGGACACAAGCTCGAGATCCACGTCGGCGACCTCCGGACGCGCCTCGCGTCCTGCCGCGACAAGCCCTATGACGGGATGGAGTTCTTCGACGACGGCGAGAGCGAGACGCCGGTGCGGTGAAGGTGCGCAGCTGCGCGGCGGCTCCGTGGGCGTCAAAGCGTCGGCGCTGCGCGCGCTGAGCTGCGCTTCGCGAGCCGCCGCGCACCTCGACGTCGAGGTTCGACGCATGGCTCTGGCCGGGCGCCGGCGCGAGATCGGGTCGATCGCGCGCCAGCGTGCCGCGGCCGAGAGCCTGCGCTGACGTCAAGCGTCCGCTCAGCAGCGCCAGCAGATGACCCCGTAGTCCCCCGCCGTTCCACAGCACAGCTTCACGCCAGGGGCATTGGGACGATCGGAGCGCGCGGCGGTGCTCATCAGAGAGGCGTCGTCGGCATCGGTGACGTCACCACGCGCATCGTCCGCAGCGCCGCCGAGCTCCGCCGACGCGTCCGCGGCCGTGGACTCGACCTGCACGGCGCTCGTGGCAGAGGTCGGGCCGGTCTCGGCCGCCGAGATCGCGGGGACGGCAAAGGCGGCGAGCATGAGGGGGAGAGCGCAGAGCGCGAGTCGGATCGTCTTCATGGTCATTGTCTCCTTCGGGCCTCGTGGCCCACATGAAGGCGCCAGGGGCGCCGGCCGAGCACAGCCCGCTGCGGGCAGAAGCGCCCACAGCCAGGTGTCTCCCCGCGCCGCAGCGGCGAGCGGTACGCCTGCGAGCGCCCCGTAGGGCGCTGCTGTCGGCGTTGGCGGCGCGGAGATGCCACCTCTACGCGGCGGCGGGCGGGTGGTTTCACGGAAGCTCATCTTCCCGTCGTTCGTGCTCTCTTTCGCGCGGGTGCGGCGTGTCGCCGACGAAACATGCCGACGAAGCGCAGCAACCCGACCCGGGTGGGGGCGATCCGGGTCGGGCGGCCATCGCGTGGCGCTGGGGCATCGCTGACGATCCGGCTCGAAACGGCTCCGCATGGCAAACCGTTACTCCCGAACGCTCCGTGATCTTCCTCTCTCCAGCCTCACCCCCCATCGGCCGTTGCGCTCTCGGGACGGATGGAACCGCCTTTCTCCGCCGGGATTCATCGCTCGCTGGCCCGCCCGTATACCGGGTGACGAGCCAGGGTCGCCCGAGGTACACTGCGTCCCATGGAGCTCGCCATCGAGCTGTCGCCCGCGCAAGCCGACCGCCTCCAGGAACGTGCAAAGAGCCTCGGCTTGCAGCCGGAAGAGCTCGCGCGAGCCGCCGTGGCGGATCTGCTGACGACACCGGACGACGAGTTTCGCGCTGCAGCCGGGGTTGTCCTCCAGAAGAACGCAGAGTGACCTGCTGACACGGCCAGACGAACGCGGCCATCACCCGCGGTTCACGCGGAGGCCCGCTCGACAAGGTCGGCGGCGACGGCCGTTCCATCCACCGTCACGGCGCCCGCGCTCGCAGCCGCCCGGGCAGCGACCCCGTGGTCGAGGGCGCCCTCCAGCGCGGCCAAAAGGGCCTCCGCGCTCAGCGCCCCACGGGCCACGGACGTGCCGATCCCGAGCGCCCGGACGCGCGAGGCCCAGTAGGGCTGATCGGCGAACATCGGGACGATCACCTGCGGGATGCCCGCCCGCGCCGCCGTCGTGGTCGTACCCGCCCCGCCGTGGTGCACAACCGCGGCGACCCTCGGGAACAGCGCCTGCTGGTTGACGTCGCCGATCGCGATGCAGTCGAGGGCGTCATCGATCAGACCAAGCTCGGCCCACCCCTGCGACAGCACGACGCGGCGCCCCGCCGCCCGCACGGCCTCGATGACCCTGCGGCCGGTCTGCCTGTCGACAGGCATGCTGCCAAAGCCGATGTAGACGGGCGGCTCGCCGGCGGCGAGGAACGCTTCCAGCTCGGGGACGAGCGGCGCATGATCCGGAAGGAGCCAGGCTCCCGTCTGCGTGACCTGCAGGCCGGGCGTCGCCGGCAGCGGCCCAAGGACCGAGTCCGCCGAGAGCCACGGCGCCTTGCCCAGGACATGGCTGAGGACATCGCTCAGCGGACCCAGGCCGAAGCGCTCTCGATGGGCGTTGAGCCGCTCGAGGAGGCGCTCGTTCCAGCTTTGCGATTCGTCCTGCCAGCGTCGGAGGTTGGATTCCGGGTCGCCCCCGGGCTCCCCGCCGGGCGCATGATCCGGCGACGGCAGGGCCACCGGCGCGTACACGGCGACCATGGACGGGATACCCAGCCGTTCCGCGATGGACCGCGCGGCGTACTGGTGCGCTCCGCCGGCCACGATCACGTCGCATCCCTCGGCGGCCGACGCTGTCGCCTCGAACTGGTCTCTCGCGAGGTGCTCGAGCAGCGCGCGGACCTGCTCCGGCGTCGGCGGGGAGGCCGGCGCGGCGGCCCCGCTCGGTTGCCGCATCGCGATCCCGATCGGGGTCGCCGTGAAGCCCAGGCCGCGCACCCAGTCGATGAAGTTCGGCGGAACGCACAGCCTCACATCGTGCCCCCGGCGCCGCATCTCGACAGCCAAGGCCACCACGGGCTGCACGTCACCGCGAGTCCCCACTCCCGTCAGCAATACCCGCATCGTCTCTCTCCCTTCGGCCACGCGCGTCGCGTGGATGACGGAGGCGACGATGGCATCGAAGACGCGTTTTTTCATCGTATCAACGCCAGAGTTCCGGTATACACGCTCAAGTGGGAGGCAGGGCGAGGACGCCCGTACCACGGAGCATCCGTTCAGGCCGAGACGGAGCCCTCTGGAGCTGAGCTGGCCTGTCGAGCCGTGTGAGCGGAAGGAGCTCCTCGTCTGCGAGGGAGCAGGTGAATCCTTCTCCGCCCGACCAAGGCGATAGCCGATCTCGGCAGTGCTGCGAACGGGCTCGGCCTCGGCGCCCGCGGGGCGCGGAATGCATCTTGAACCGCCTTGATCCATGAGCGACGAGGCTGCGCATCCTGGTGACGCAGCGGGGGCCGCGGCGCTCCCGCTGAGCGAGGCGACGAGCGAAGCGGGCGTGCACGTGCGCCCGGTCGATGCATGGCTCGCGGAGGTCTTGTCCAGCGCGGTGCGCCGCTACAACCGGCGGCCTCGCCCCGCGACCATCTCGGCGTCGAGCGGCGTGACGGAGCCGACCGACGCGCGCGCGGTCATCCGGCGCGCCTGCATCGGCTCGGCGCTCGCGGGCGGCGCGACGGGGGCGCTCTCGACGGGCGCGGCCGTGGCCACGGCCGAGACGAACGGGCTCGGCGGGCTCGTCGCGATCCCCGCGGCCATGCTCGCGATGGGCGCTGAGACGGTGCTCCGGCTGCTCCTGCACGTGCGGATGCTCTGCGAGCTCGCGGATCTCTTCGGGCGCCGGTTCGATCCGGACGAGCCGGCCGACGTGTGGGCGCTGCTCGCCCTCTCGTTCGGCGTCGTGGAGCACCCCCAGGACACGGACGATCCAGCGGGCGTTCTCGTGCGCGCGGCGCGCGGGCGCAGCTCGGAGGTGGCGAAGCAGCTCGCGGCGCGGCTCGCCGGCGAGAGCGTGGCGCGCAACCTGGTGCCCGTGCTCTCGGTCGCCTCGTCGTCGATCACGAGCTGGGTAGTCACCCGGCGCCTCGGGGATACAGCGCGCCGATACCTGCGTTACCGGTGCGCGCTTGACGAGGCGCTCGGCGACGAGACCCTGCGCCCGCACCTCGATCGGCTGTTCGAAGGGCTCTGGTTCATCTTCACCGCCGACGGGCGCCTCACGCCGGAGGAGTCCGCGCTGCTCGCGGCCGTGCTGCGGCGCCTGCCGGCCCCGGCGCGCGTCGGCCTGAACGAGCGGCTCGCCGACGACATCACCTGGATCGAGCGCCTCCGCGGCGTGCCGGAGGGCGCGCGCGCCCCGCTGCTGCGCGCGCTCGAGATCGCGGCGGCCGCGGACAAGGTCGCGTCGCTGCGGGAGCGGAAGCTCCTCGTCCACGCCGCGGCGGCGCTCGGCCTCCGCGTCGACGAGGGCGGTCTCGATCGGATGATCCGCGAATTCGAGGAGATCGGCACCCTCGGCGCGGCCGCGTAGCGCGGGCCCTAGCGCGCCGGCCAGGGAATCACGAAGTGGTCGAGGGCGGCGGCCTCTCTGTCGCCCTTGGGGAGCCCGTGGACCTCGACGGCGAGGCCGTCCGGCGCGGGCGCGATCAGCAGAAAATGAAATCGAGCAGCGCGGCGGAGAGGACCCGCCCTCTCACGGCCCCGACGATCGGCGGAGGGCGGGTCGGCCCTTCAGAAAGACGCCGACGAGAACGCCGAGGTAAGCGCCGGCATGGAGCCCCCAGCAGACGAGGTATCTCGTGGTGGCGCCGCGGGACCAGACGCCGAGGCTCGCCTCGCGCACGCCGAACGGGTCGAGCGCCGCCATGACGGCCGGGCAGAGCGCGAGCGCCGCGGCGACCGCCGCGATCATCCTGCCCAGCCAGGCGCGCCACGAGAACCGGTCGCTGCGCGCGGAGCGGAGGAGGCCCACGCCCGTGACGAGGGCGCCGAGCGGCAGACCTCCCCGGAACCCCGTCCACGCGACGGCGAGCCGGAACGGCAAGCTCGACGCGGCGAGGCCCTTGCCGTCGAGGAAATACTCTGGAGAGAGCGTTGCGGTGGCCTGATCGAAGAGCGCGCCACAGGCACCCGCGGCCAGCGCACCAGCGAGGATGGCCAGGTACTCGCGAAGACGGGAGGGCGAGGCGGGTGGGCTAGGCCGCACGACGCCCACGATACGACAAGCGGAGGCGATCGCGCCGAGCACCTACCGAAGCCCGAGGGCCTCCCGCATCACGCTGTCGTCGACCAGCAGCGCGAGCTCCGCGCGGGTGCGCGGGGTACGGTTGCTCTGGGCGGCGACCCAGCCCTCTTCTTCCTCGAGGACATCCAGGATGTCGGGCACCAGCGTGCCCTGGAACCGCTCGTCCTCCCAGACCTGCTCGAGCACGGAGGGCTCGATGCCGATCGCCTCCGAGATCCTCGGCCAGACCGCCTCTGGCTCGGTGCGATACAGCTCCTGCGCGCTCGCGAGCGATCGCACGAACGCGACGATTCCGCGCCGCTTCTCCGGATCCGCGAGCTTCTCGGCGGTGCTGTGGAGGTTCACGATCTCGCGGTAGAGCGAGCGATCCTGGAACACGACGGCGTTGCTCCCGATCGCGTTCGCCGCGAGCTGGGTCGAGGGCTCCCAGAGCGCGACGGCGTCCACGGCGCCCTCCTCGAGCATGGCCGGCAAGGTGTTCCTGCCGCAGGGCGCCGCCATGCAGATGCTCCCGGAAACAACCGTGTAGTCGGCGTCGGTCAGACCCACGGTGCCCAGGTACTTGTGGATGAAGAAGGCCGCGGACGTGCTGGCGATCGAGCCGATCCGCTTGCCCCGCAGATCGGCCAGCGAGCTGATCCCCGCCGACCGGTTGGCCACGATCCGGTAGAACGTCTCCGTCACCGTGAAGATGATCCGCAGGTTCGGGTGAGCCACCGACTGTCGCAGCGTCTGCGTCTCCGCGTTCGTGCCGAGATCGACGCTGGTGTCGTTGAGCATGCCCACGATGCCGCCGGACTGGACGGTCGCTTCACCGGGGTAGAAGTCCTGCGCCGCGATCAGCGCAGGAGTGAACTCGATGGACGCCGTATCGCTCGAGATCTTGAGCGGAGGAAACGACGCTGCTCCGCCCTGCCCCCCCGCGCCGACCTCACCGCCCGCGCCCGCGCCGGCCTGACCGCCTGTGCCCCCGCCAGCCTCACCGCCTGTACCCGCGCCGGCCTGGCCGCCGCTGCCGCTGCTCGCATCGGCGGCGCCGGGGCCCGCGCCGCCCGAGGCCCCCGCGCCGCCAGCCACGGCCCCACCCGTCGAGCTGGAGCCTGCCGATGCTACGTTCCCATCAGGATCAGACTTGCCGTCACAAGCGATCAATCCAATCACAGAGAAAAATACGGCACGGAAGAGCGGACGCATGTTCGGTCTCCTTCGACCGGCGGCTTATAGCGCAGTCTCCGGCAGGCAGGGCCGCCCGCGCGAGCGCTCGAAACGGTTCGACATCATAGCGATCCAGCTCGGCTGACAGAGCACTTCCAGCGCGGAAGGGCACGGTGGGCAGGCAACAAACGAGCAGAGTTATTCCAACACATTGGCACGTGATCCGACATGCGGGAGGCGTTGTTGCACGTTGCTCTCCGGACGCGGCCCGCCGACGAGGCGAGGCGGTGCATCCTGGAGGGTGAACGCGATGAAAGGGAGCGGCGAATGATCCTCGTGACCGGAGCGACAGGGAATGTGGGCGGTGCGGTGCTCGAGCAGCTCATCGACGCGGGCCAGCCGGTCCGCGCGCTCGTGCGCGATCCGGCGAAGCTCGGAGAGCTCGGCGGCAAGATCGCCGTCGTGAAGGGCGATCTCTCGAAGCCCGAGACGCTCGACGCGGCGTTCGCCGGCGTGGACAGGGCGTTCCTTGTCTGCGTGGGCGGCGACCTGCCGAAGCTCGCCGGCAACGCGGCCGACGCCGCGAAGAGGGCGGGCGTGAAGCACATCGTGCTGCTCTCGTCGTCGAGCGTCGCCCGCGCGCCCGACGTCCAGATCGCCCGCTGGCACCGCGAGGCCGAGGCGAGGGTCAAGGCGTCGGGCGTCGCCTGGACGATGCTCCGGCCGGGAGGGTTCGCCTCGAACACGCTCCGGTGGGCCGCGTCCATCAAGGCGCAGGGCGCGGTGTTCCAGCCCCTGGGCGACGCCAAGGCGAGGCCCATCGACGAGCGCGACATCGCGGCGGTCGCGGTGAAGGCGCTGACCTCGCCGGGGCACGAAGGCAAGGAGTACGAGCTCACCGGGCCGGAGGCGCTGACCGCAGCGGAGCAGGTGGCGAAGATCGGCGCCGCGATCGGCAGACCGCTCAGGTACGTCGATGTCAGCGAGGACGCCGCCCGCGAGGGGATGGTGAAGGCGGGGCTCCCCGAGGCGTTCATCCGCGCCTTGCTCGAGGCGTTCGCGTTGATCCGGACCGGGAAGGGAGAGGAGCCCTCGCCCGCCATCGAGCAGCTCCTCGGGCGCAGGGGGCGGACGTTCGACGAATGGCTGGAACGCCACGTGAAAGCGTTCCAGTAGGGCGCGGCGGCAGATCGCGAGGTAAGGAGAGAGCATGGCATCGAGAGCGACAAGGATCCTCGTCATCGGCAAGAGGGCCGATGTCCTCGAGCGGGGCGTGGCAGCGCTGAACGCGCAGGGGCACTCGGCCGTCGGCACCTTGAGCGCGTCGCCGGACACGGAGTTCCACGCAGGCGACTTCGACCTCATCACGCTCGGCGGCGGCGTGGACGCCGCCACCCGCGCGCGCCTCCACGCGCGCTTCAAGGAGCAGAACAGGGACGTGATGGTGCTGGACGTGTACGCCCCGATCGCCAGCCAGCAGATCGCCTGGGCGCTCAGGAGATCTTCCGTCGAGGGAGAGCTCGGGAGCGCCTTCTCGGTGACGGAGGCCGATGACGCCTTCGTCGCGCGCGCGACGATCGAGCGCGCCTGCACGCTGCGCCTCGACATCTACAGCTACCCCGGCGGCGCCCTGGAACCGAAGGTCACGCGCGTCGTCGACACCTCCGTCACCCAGGGAACGCACGAGCTCAGGATCGAGAAGGAGCTCGCGCGTGAGGGGTTCATGGCGGTGCTGACCTTGAATGGCGAGGAGCACCACCTGCAACGCCTGCAGTAGCAACCAGGCTGAGCCGTGCGGCGCACGTGCCGCGCGGCGGGCGTGCGCTCCGCCTCGCTCGCTCCGCTGGCATCCCCGCCCGTGGGACGCGCGGGCTCGACATCTCTCGCTACCTCTGCCCGCGGCGGCGCCGCGAGAGCGAGAGGCCAAGGAGCGCCACGGAGAGGAGGGCGACACAGCGGCCCGAGCAGGCCGCCTGACCGATGCTGCACGCAGCGGCAGCCGACGGCTCCTCGTCGGGCGCGCGGGGGCCGGCGTGCGTTGCGGCCCCTGGATCGCGAAATGACGCCAGCGAGGCGCCAGGCATGTGCAGGAGGTCCCCCGAGCGCGTCCATGGATCCAGGGGCTCGCCCGGCGCGAGCGCGGTGAGCGTGAGGTCGTGCTGCGCCTCTTCCGCGGCGTCGCCCCGCACCTCGCCCGGCGACGCGACGAGATGGAGGGCCGGCGCCTCGGTGCTCATCACCTTGAACAGCGTGTCACCGATGGCCACGTACCAGTCCCCATCGAACCAGCGCCCGTGTCCGAGATCGCTGCTGATCTCCTCCGGGGCGGCCCCAGGCCGCCCGATGTAACGCTTCCTGTCGTTGAGGAACATGACCTCGCCGGTGTCGCTGATACCGCCGTGCCCGACGCGCAGCTCCTGCTGATCGAGCTGGCTCGGCGTCACGAAGTCGCTCACCTGGTGCTCGTCACCCGCGGGGGTCCGCAGCCACACCTGGTTGACGGCGCCGTCGCTCTTCAGGTAGGCCGCGTACCCTGCGTGCAGCAGCAGCCCAGCAGCGTCGCCGGTCTTCGACTCGCCGAGGAACACCTCCGCGCCATCGGCCGTGTAGAGATAGCTCGAGCTCACCGACCCATTCCACCACCGGCCCGCGACGTTCGTCCCATCGGAGATGGGCCGTTGCAAGAAGCCGGGGTGGTCCCCGAGGCGGATCCCGCCCGGCCCGTGGATCCACGGCTCTTCGTGCGTGCTGTAGTAGATGTCGCCTGACGCCGTGATGTCCGCCTGGAACTGCGACGCGCTGCCGGGCGCGAGCCCGAAGCTCGTCGCGGCGCCCGTCGATAACGTGTGCACGAGGGTCTCGTCGTCGTCGGCCCTCGTCCACAGGAGCGTGTCGCCGTTCACCCCGTCGAGCCGCCCCTTCCTGGGCGTCCGGTCCAGCACGCCGTCTCTCCACATGAAAATGTACCCGTACCACGCTTGCATGACGACGCCGGACGGCGTGAGCGCCCCCTGACCGGGCTTGTGCATCCACTCATGATGGGGCTGCAGCTCTCCGTGCCACGTCACCTGCTGAGTCACGCGATCGACGACGCCGATCTGGAGCCCGTGATCGATGAACAGGACGCGCGTCGCGTCGAAATCGAGGATGGCGCCAGGGGCGCGCTGGACGGCGGTGAGCCTTGGGCTCCGCTCGACGTAGGTGCGCGGGAGCGCCCAGTCGTAGAAGCCGAGTCCCCCGCCGATGGTCGGCCCGTACCAGACCGGTCCCACGCCGTCCATGGCCTCGAGCCTGACCGTGAGCACCTCGCCCGACTGGAGCGGCGATGACAGGGTTTGCAGCACGTCCATCCTCCCCGGCACCGACGACGGGACGCCCACCAGCACCTCATCGCGCACCTGGCTCCGGACGCGCGCCTTGAACTGCGTGCAGGAATAGGGAGGGGTCCCGACGCACGTCGCAGCGATGCGGGTGTCCCCGGTCAGCGTGCGGTTGGGCCGCGGGCTCGTCACCCAGACGCTGGGCGGCGCGTACTTGTGCACGATGTACTGCCTCGTCCGCACCTCCCCGCCCTTGTCGTACGCGATGAACGTCAACGTGTGAGGACCGTAGGGCACCGCGCTCGTGTCGATCTTCGCGTAGT
Source organism: Sorangium sp. So ce124 (assembly GCF_051525235.1). Classification (NCBI taxonomy): domain Bacteria; kingdom Pseudomonadati; phylum Myxococcota; order Polyangiales; family Polyangiaceae; genus Sorangium; species Sorangium sp. So ce124. The sequence continues at coordinate 13,466,286 of NZ_CP150312.1, read as the reverse complement.
AACGATGGTTGTATTCGTTGAACGTGAGCGGGGTCGTCACCCCTGCGTATTCCGCTTCGACGGAGTAGACATCTTCGTACGGTATCGCGGCGATGCTGACGTCGATGACGTTAAAGTCGCATATTGCGCTCTTGTAATCTTTTCTCCACGTGGTTCGCCCGTAGAACTGAATCTGGTCCAGGACCACCTCTGCCGACGCGTTCGTGGTCGAGAGGGACATCCACGACGCGACGGCACAGCCGATGAGCGCACGATGGGAATGCATGGGGCCTCCCTGGCTACCACGCGGCTCTGATGCCGCCGCGGTGCGCCCCATTCAGGCGGCTTGGCGTTCAGCACCACCGGCGACCTCGGGGCAATGCAGCCGCTCGCGCGCCGGCCGTACCTGCGTTGTCGAGCTCGCCCGGCAGGCGCTCATCCGGCGTCCCCGCCAAACGCGCAGGGCTGCCGGCACACGTTGACACACGGTGACATGCGACGGGTACGGGAACCCACGAGAACCTCGCGGCGGCCCGGGGAGTCGCGACCGGCACGGAGTCTGCACATCGGCGCGTGTCTGCACACGCCCGTGCGGGGTTGACCCGCGTCGGGTCGCTTGAGGAGGAACTTCGATGCCTTATTCTCGTTTCACCGCGTTGACTCTCGCCGTCATGGGAGGCCTGGGCGCTCTCGGTATCTCCCGTCCGAGCTCTGCCTGTACGCCTCCGCCGGACGGCCCCTACGCGTCCGGGGTCACGCGCGTCGTGCCGCTCGACGGGGTCATCGTGGCCCGGGTCTCCTGCTACTCCCACTGCCCAGAAGGCGCGCCCGAGCTCGTGGTGAAGGACAAGGACACGGGCGAGGCCATCAGCGGCGCCCAGGAGGAGGTCGCCGACGTGCCCGCCGGCCAGGGCGAGCGCTTGCTCGCCTTTCGCCCCGCGGCCCCGCTCCTCGACGGCCACACCTACCAGGTCGAGGTCGAGGGACAGAACCGCAGCGTCATTGTCTGGGAGACCCAGGCCAGCGCCGCTGTCGACATGGACGTCGGCGCCATCCCAGTCCAGGCCAATATCACCCTGGGAGAGCGCTGGCACGGCGAGACGAGCTGCTGCACCGCCGATCTGGGCCCGGGGAGCTGCGGTCCGCAAGAGAGCTGCGTGGCGGAAGAAATGGAGCGCTACGTCACCGTCTCCCTCGATGTGAGCGGGGGAGCGGACCACGGCGTGGGGCAGTACGTGCAGATCTTCACCTTCTCGAGCCCGGACGGGAAGGAGCTCGCCAAGAAGACGGTCTGGGAAGGGTACCTGAGCCAGACATACGACGTCGCGGCGACGGAGTACTGCTACCAGCTCACGTACAAGAGCCTCATCGACGGCGCGACGGTCGAGTCGGAGCGCACCTGCGTTCCGCACGGCGACGCGGGCGCGACGGGCGTCTTCCCGGCCGACGCGTCGCGCATCGGCGAGGCCGTCGCGGCGTGCGCTTCCCCGCCCGAGGGCTTCGAGGAGGCCTGGTGCAGCGCGAGGGCGGCGTACTGCGAGGGGCGCGGCAACCTCTGCGCCGAAGATGACATGAGCTCCTGCGAGGACACCGGCGCGGGTGCCGGCGGCTCGGGGGGATCCGGGGCGGGCGGTGGCGGCTCCGGGGGATCCGGGGTGGGCGGTGGCGGCTCCGGGGGATCCGGGGCGGCTGGAGGCGGGGACTCTCCGGAGGACCCGGATGGCGGGGACCAGAGCGGCGGCTGCTCGGTCAGCGCCGGCAGCGCGGGCCGCACCGCTTCGCCGGGCTGGGCGCTGCCTGCGATCGGGCTCGCGCTGTCCCTCGTGAGCCGCGCGCGTCGTCGCCGCGACCGCCGCTGAACGGTCCAAGCGTCGCGCCGAAGTCGATCCAGCGCGACGCGCGTCGCGCGCAGCGGACGCTCTCCGGGGAGAGAATGGCAGCGGCGACGGGATGCGATTTCATGGTCTCTTGCGCCCTCGCGCCTTTGCCCTGAAATTCTCCTCGTCGCCGCCAGGCAGATCCCGGTCGGGCTCTCTCTCGCGCGCGGCGCCACCCCTCCGCGCTCGCAAGGAGCTCTTCATGACACGAACGCGCGTCCTCATGGATCACGACGGCGGCGTCGATGACTACCTCGCACTGCTGCTCCTGTTGACGATGGACCACGTCGATGTCCTCGGCGTCGTCGTCACCCCTGCCGACTGCTACATCGAGCCCGCCGTCAGCGTCACGCGAAAGATCCTCGATCTGGTGGGCCGCCACGACGTGCCCGTCGCCGAGAGCACCGTCCGCGGGCTCAACCCCTTTCCGCCCATCTTCCGGCGCGACGCCTTCTGCATCGACAAGATCCCCATCCTGAACGAGCGCGAGGAGCTCCTCACCCGGCGCGTCCCCGAGACCGGACAAGCCTTCATGGCGAGCGCCCTGCGCGCCGCCCCCGAGCCCGTGACGCTCCTCGTGACCGGGCCGCTCACCACCGTCGCCGCGGCGCTCGACATCGATCCTCGCATCGAGGGCAATATCCGCGAGATCGTCTGGATGGGCGGCGCGCTCAACGTGCCCGGGAACGTGCAGACGGCCTTCGAGAGCGGACAGGACGGCTCCGCCGAGTGGAACGTCTACTGGGACCCGATCGCCGCCGACCGCATCTGGAAGACCGCCATCCCGATCACCCTCTGTCCGCTGGACATCACGAACCTCGTCCCCGTCACCCAGGCGTTCCTCCGCCGCCTGTCCCGGCAGCGCCGATACCCCCTCTCCGACCTCGCGGGTACCTGCTACGCGCTCGCCGGCCACCAGGACTACTTCGCGTGGGACGTGCTGACGACCTCGTATGTCGGCAAGCCGGAGATGTTCACCCTCCGCGCCTGGGAGACGGAGATCGTCACCACGGGCCCCTCGCAAGGGCGCACCAGGGTCGTGCCCGGCGGTCGCCCGGTGCAGGCGCTCGACCAGGTGGATCTCGAGCAATTCTACGGATACCTCTTCTCCCAGTGGTCGAGGTGACATCGATCGTTCGGGGACAGCGACGCAGTCCCGCCCGCGCCGCCCCCGGCACGCCTCGCCGACCACAGAGCGGACCCGGGCCGTGAGGCGTACGGACAGGGGCTCCGGGCCATGCTATCGCCACGCCCGCGCGAGAGCTCATGACCATCCCCACGACCGTCTCTGCACCGGCCGGCCCCGGCGCGCCCGCCCTGCGCCCTTACCAGCGGGCCGCCGTCGAGGCCGTGCTCGCGGCCCGCAGGCGCGGCGTCCGGCGCATGGTCGTGTGCCTCCCCACCGGCGCTGGCAAGACGGTCATCTTCTCCCATCTCGCCCGCCTCGCCAGGCGGCAGGTCCTCGTCCTCGCCCACCGCGAAGAGCTCCTCTTCCAGGCCAAGGACAAGATCGAGCGCGCCCTCGCCGGGCAGGCCACGGTCGCCGTCGAGCAGGGCGAGCTCCGCGCCCCGGCGGACGCGCGCGTCATCGTCTGTTCCATACGCTCCCTCCACGAGAAGCGTCTGGAGCAGGTCACCAGCGGCCGCGATATCGGCCTCGTGATCTACGATGAATGCCACCACGCCCCCGCCGAGGACAACCGCCGCGTCCTGCGCCAGCTCGGCGCCTTCGACCCCGCGTGGACAGGCACCCTCCTCGGGTTCACCGCCACGACGGCCCGCGGCGACGGCAAAGGGCTCGACGATGTCTTCGAGGCGATCGTCTACAGCCGCTCCCTCACCGAGATGATCGCGGACGGCTACCTCGCCCCCCTCACCGGCTACCGCGTCGCCACCGCCACCGACCTCTCTCGCCTCGACGCCGGCGGCCTCGACTTCGCCACGGAGGAGCTCGAGGAGGCCGTCGACCTGGAGGAGCGCAACGCGCTCGTCGCCCGCTCCATTCAAGAGCTCGCCCGCGACCGCCGCACCATCGCCTTCTGCGTCACGGTCGCGCACGCCAGGAACCTCTCGAAGGCGCTCAACCACCTGGGCGTCCGATCGGCCTACGTCCACGGCGACATGCCCTCCGACCTCCGCGGCCGGATCCTCGCCGATTTCCGGGAAGAGCGCGTCCAGGTCCTCACCAACGTCGCTGTCCTCACCGAGGGCTTCGACGACCCTGGCGTCTCCTGCATCGCCATGGCCCGCCCCACCCGCTCGGATGGGCTCTACGCCCAGTGCGTCGGGCGCGGCACGCGCCTCCATCCAGGCAAGAAGGATTGCCTGATCCTCGATTTCGTCGACCTCTCCTCGCTCCAGCTGTGCACGCTGCCCTCGCTCTTCGGCATGCCCCGCGACCTCGATCTCGAGGGCAGGGACGCCTCGGAGGCGAGCCGCTTCTACCGGCAGGTGACGTTCGACTACCCCGGGTTCGAGGTCGAGGCGGGCCGCATCACGCTGCGCGAGATCCAGGAGCGCGCCGCGCACTTCGATCCGCTGAGCCTCCGCGTCGACCCCGAGGTGATGGCCATCTCGCGCAATGCGTGGGCCTCTCTCGGCCGCTTCGGCCTCGCGCTCCATTACGAGAAGAAGCCCGGCGCGATCAGCGAGGTCGTCGTCCTTACCCGCGGCGGTCGGGGGAAGCGGTGGCACGTCCTGCTCGATGGCAAGCTGGTCGAGCGCTTCTCCACCCTCGAAGAGGCGGTCGCCGCTGTCGATTACGAGGTCGCGCGCCGCGGCCCCGCGGCCGGGGCCTCGGCGCGGCACGACGCGCCATGGCGCAGGGCAAAGCCCCCCGTGCCCCTGCCGGCCGAGCCCCCGAAGGGCTATCCCCCGCCGAGCACCGTGGAACAGGCCATGATCCTTGCAGTGTGGGCGAGGGTCACCGCGCCCCGCGAGGAGCGATGAGTCGACCAGGAGCTTCATCGCGGATGCTCAAGATCGCCTCTTCGCAGTCGCCTTCCCGCCGCTCTTCGCAGCCGACGTCACCGCTGCCTTCGTCGCCGGCGCCTTCTTCGCCGCCGCCTTCTTCGCCGGCGCCTTCTTCACCGCTGCCTTCTTCGCCGCCGCCTTCTTCACTGCCCTCTTCGCCGGCGCCTCGCCCCGCTTCCGCCGCTCTCCCGGCACCTTCCCGATGCGCGGATCGCCCGCCTCGATGAGCGCGCAGGCCCGCAGCGCGGCTTCCTCGAAATCGGGCGCGTCCGCCGGGAGCACCTGCCAGCCCGTCACCCCGCTCCCGAGCACCTCGATGCTTCGCATGCTCGGAAAATCAGGGCGCAGGGCCGCATGGTGCTCCTCCGTCGTGGCGAGCCAGACGCCGTTGTCCTGCGCGGGCGCGGGCTTGTCGCGCAGGATGAGGACGATCTTGTCCTCCACATAGACCGCCAGGCAGCCGAACATCGGCCGCGTCTCGGGCCCGAGCGGGGCGAGCGCGTCGAGCACGAACTCGTGCGGTACCGGCTTGCGCTTCCTCGCTGCGAACACGTCATCCGCCGGCGCGACTCGGCTGCTCCCGCTGCGCTTGATCATGGCGACCAGGATAGACGAAGCGGCGGCCGAACGCACCGCCAGGCCGGCGCCCGCACGACGCCCCGAGGATGCCCGAGGGCCCGAGCCCCGCCGAGCGGACCGCGACGCGACAGCCCGGCGATGATCCTGCCGCGGTGAGGATCCGGTCGGACCGGACGGGGTTGACACCTGCCCCCGCCCGGTGACACTCCACAGGTGGAACATCGGACGGTTTTGATCTCGGGGGCGAGCATCGCCGGTCCCGCCCTCGCCTTCTGGCTTGCGCGCTACGGATTCCGACCCGTCGTCGTGGAACGCGCCGACGCACTCCGGTTCGGCGGGCAGAACCTCGGCGTCCACGGCGCGGCGCGGAAGGTCGCGCGCCGCATGGGGAATGGAGTCACAACATGGCCGTAGACTTCACCGCCATCGTCGACCATGGCCTATCCTGGGATGAGCTGTATGAACTGCCAGGCGCGCTCAACGCTGCTTGGGCACTACCGCCCGCGCTCCGTCCATGGGCGCAGGAGTGGGTCCGGGCTGGACGAGCGTCCTGGGGATGGAAGCTGAGCGGGCTCAGCTCGAACGCCGCCGAGGAGCTATTCAACGAGGGCTACGTGTGGATGGCTGGCCCAGACGGGTTTTGTGCCAGTGTCCACAAGAGGTTGATCGAATTCACGCATCTGGCGCGATGGTCGTCATTTCTTCACGAGCGTGACGTGCGGCAGGGTCTGCGAGAGTCCCTTCGGCTATTGTCAACGGTGGTCCGAGCGAGCATGGTCATCTACCTACCGGACAGCTGCTTCAAGCCGTCAGAAGCGTCCGATCTGCTGTTCGAAGACGCCGGAGCTGGCGACGTGAAGAAGTGGCTGGAGACGAACGTCGGACCACCGATGGCCGACGCGGGGAGCCTCCTCGATGTAGACGACGATTCCGCAGAGACCGCCTATTTCATCGAGGAGGTCAATCCAGGTCGTTGATGTCAATGAACCAGGGAGCGCCTCCGGCATGATCGAGAGGTCGAATCCCCCGATCATCCCCGACAGCAGCGAGAGCCCCACGGTGCCTCTCGCTGCGAGCGGGCGGCGCGCCCCGGCTGGTCCTCGATGCAGGCCAGGGCGCGCCGTCGTCGGCTCAGGGAGCCAGCGCCGTCTTGTCGAGGTGACCGAAGTCCCAGGCCACGGAGGAGCCTGGACCGTAGTCGACCCTCACCGGCTCCTGCGCACCGAGGCGATCGAAGGCGGCGCGCGGGAGCAAGAATTGAACGGTGTTGAGATCACCGTTCGGATGGCGAGCCGCGATGCTTCGCTCGGCGCCGACGGTCAGCACCAGGTTGGTGGCGCGGAGGTCGAAGAACTCGGCGCTGGTGAGCGTGAGCTCGACAGCGTCGGCCCCGCTGCTCCTCACGCTCTGGATGGCATTGCCCGCCACGATCCGCCGCTGCTCGGGGAGGGTCGTGCCGGCGGCGCGCGCACGGGAGGCGGGCGGCGCCGCGCTCGACGCGATGGAGGCGAGCTGCCCCGAAGCGGCCAGGGCCTCGGTGGTGGCACGGGTGGCGCGGATGTTCGCCAGGTACAGGCTATTTCCGTCGAGCGGCGTGGTGAAGGTCAGACGAACCCCGCGCACCGACGCGAGCGTGGCGCCGCTGAACGAGGACAGCGGAATGCGCGCGGTCGGCAGCGTGGTGCCGCCGCGCGGCGGCGGACCGAGCTCCAGGAACTCATCGATGGCGACGGCGCTCGACCGGGTATCGTCGGCGTTCACGAGCTCCACGAGGAACGAAGCCTCGGTCGGATCGGAGCCCCAGCTGCGGTCGGCGCGGAGATCGAGGTAGTCGTACCCCGTGAGATCGAAGCCGGTGCCGGCGGAGGACCAGTTCGACTGGAAGAACGTCGAGCTGCCCGCGACCACGTCGTGGATCCACGCGCCCGAGAGCGAAGGGTCGTGTCCGCTCAGGGGCGTGTGCTCCACCGAGAGGGTGCCGCCGGTGGTGTTCGGCAGGCCGTAGGAGCTCGTGCCGGTCGGATTGATGAAATCCTCGAGCAGCAGGCTGTCGGCGGCGTCTCCGCCCGGATGATAGCCGCGGCGGACACGGTACGGGACGTCCGGAAAGGGGAAGGCAGGGTCGAACAGGGCGTTCGCGGCCTCGTCGCGATCCGCGCCCACGTTCGCAATGAAGAACTCGACGGCCGCCAGGCGACCCGTCTCGCGCTGCGCCGGCGAGCCGTACTCCAGCGGATCGAAGAGCTCGTCATGGTCGATGCAGCCCGTGATCCCGCCGCTGTTCCCGTCCGCGAGCTGCCACTCGCTGTTGTAGTAATTGTGATTGGCGCCCCACACATGATAGAAGGACTTGGAGAGGGGCTCCGGCTCGGCGATGCTCAGCATGCGATCGAACGGGCGCATCCCGGGCAGATCGCTCAGGTCCCAGTCGCAGGCCGGCAGGATCACGTTCCAGGCCGTCTGGTCAGCGTTCAGGCGCTGGCCGTTCTGGCCCTGATCGGTCGGACCGATCTCGAAGATCCCGCGGATGCTCACGGGGCTGTCTATCAGCGCAGGCCAGGGGCTGCCGCTCCGGCGGTACTCGTTGTAGGCGAACCGCACGGCCTCGCCGCCGCGCGAGTGCCCCAGCAAGCCCACCTGGTCGAAGTCGATGCGATCGAGCAGATCCACGCCGAGCTCCGGGGGCGTCGGCTCTGCGCCGCTGTCCCAGCGGCTCAGCTGCTCCAGGTGGCGGAGCAGCAGGCGTCCGCGCGGCCCGATGACCAGCTCGTCGTCGGGCGTGCCCGACGCGGCATGGATACCCCGGTTCGTGTTGATGGACACCACGAAATAGCCGCGCGCGGCGAGGTCCTCGGCCATGTAGTCGTAGCCGCGGTGGTTGGGGACGACGACGTAGTTCGCCGGGCACGTCCCCGTCGTGGCGTACTGGTTGTTGTTGTCCGTACGGGGGTTCACGCCCGTGCCGCACGTGGGGTGGTTCCCGTGCATGAACACGAGCAGCGGATACTGCCGGCCGGCCTCGAGGCTCGCAGGGCGGTAGAAGGACGCCCAGAGCTCGGTCGCGTAGTCAGGGCTGACCATCGCGTCGATCGCGGCCGGGAACTTGTACTCCGCGATCGCCACGCCGCTGCCCATCGGCGGCAGGTCGCTGCTCACCGACAGAACGACCGGCTCGATCCCCGGGCTCGGGGTGCTGGCGCAGAACCCGAACTGGCGGCTGCCCGACGGGGGGATCGCCGCATTGCCGCCCTGGGGCGTGACCGTGATCTGACCCGTGCTCCCGCTGAACGTGCCATCCCACGACGAGAAGATGGCGCCCGGGCCGACGTCGAGCGCGACGCTCCACGTCCCCGTCGTGGCGCTCGGGTGCTGGTTGCTCACGACGATGCGCGCGCAGTACCCCTGACTCCACTGCGAGTCGATCACGCGATCGGCGCTGATCCCGTTCGCGCCCTGCAGCGCGGCCTGCGATGTGCCGATCGGCTCCGCCGAGCCGTCGCTGCATGCCGGCAGCAGCGACAGCGCTGCAGCGGCCATCCACATGTCCCATCTGCTCTGGAAGCTGAAGTTGTGCATGGATCTTACCCAAGTTGGTGGTGAAGCGTCCGGTCGTCGCGCCTCGTTCGGCAGGGCGACGAACCACCCCGTGCGCCGCGCAGATCTGCTGACGCTCGAACCGATCTAGCGTCCGGACTCATGGCCTGGCAAGCGCCGGGGATGACCCAATGCGCATGCCCGATGCCGTGATTCAGCGGTGATGCCGGGGCTCACACCTGCACGACGCACGCCGCGCCCGTACCGGCGTGGCGGGCCGTCGCTTTCGGTGCGACGAACGCTATTGGCAAACAAAGGAGCCTTGTCAAGCTCAACCGTATGAAATCATCTCTCCCATCGCCAGACAGCCGATGATGGCGCATTGCATAGCCCCTCTTCGACCCCTGCGCCAGTAAGGTTCTTCCGTAATTCGGCACGGGTCCTCATGCGCCTGGCGCCACCCTCTCTCGGCGACATGGCCCCATGTGCGAGGCGCGCTCTCGTCGGGCTGATTTCGAAAACTATCGTGTTAAACAATGCAAAGAAGCATGAATTTGATTGCCTCCGGGCGCATGGGCCCGCGCGTCGGGGCGACGCCGCGACGCGCGGCCCCGCGGTTCGTGCTCCTCGTGGAGGGTCGTCTCACGCCTATCGAGCTCCCCCCGAGCGATGGCTAGATATGCTCGCCTGAGGAACGCGCGCGGCGCCGCCATGGCGTAGGATGAGAGCATGCGATCGACGCGCGCCTTGCTCCCGCTGCTCCTCGTTGCCCTCGCGACCGCGTGCAGCGGCAGCGAGACCAGCCCCGGCAGAACCACGGGCTCGGGCGGCGCCAGCTCCGGCAGCACCACAGGCTCGGGCGGCGCCAGCTCCGGCAGCACCACAGGCTCGGGCAGCGCCAGCTCCGGCAGCACCGCAGGCTCGGGCAGCGCCAGCTCCGGCAGCACCGCAGGCTCGGGCGGCGCCAGCCCCAACAGCACCACCGGCTCGGGCGAAGGCGCATCCGGCGGCGCGGGCAGCGCGGGGGGCGCAGGTGGCGCCGGGGGCATGGTCGAGGGACCGGGCACTGACACGACGGTGACCCCGTTCGACGAGACGCCCTTCTATCTCACCAGCGACGACGACCGGCGCGTGGTCGACGCGCCGGTGTCGTTCCCGAGCACAGGCACCTACGAGAGGATCACCTTGCATCTCTCGCTCGAGTGCCCGCCGGGCGGCTGCGACCCGTGGGCTCGCCTGGCGTCGCTCGGCCTCGTCACGGCCAAGGATCCCGCGGGTGACACGGTGATCGAGCTGATGCGCTTCTTCACGCCCTACCGTGTGGGTGCGAGCTGGGATCTCGACGTCACCGACCTGCGCCCGCTGCTCGCCGGCGAGGTCACCTTGCGCGCCTTCATTGATACCACGGTGGGGCCGGGATCGCCGTACGGCGACGGCTGGCTGCTCCATGCCAGCTTCGACATGAAGGGCGGCGTGCCCGCGAAGATCCCGGTCGCCGTCATCCCGGTGTGGAGCCCACGCCGCGTGGTCTACGGCGACCCCGCCAGGCCCATCGCCGGGGCGGCTCCGCCCGCCGACATCCCGCTCCCCGCGGGCGCCTCGTCCTTCGCGCTGCGCTCGTTCATCACCGGCCATGGGCAGGGAAACGCCGACAACTGCGCCGAGTTCTGCGAGAGGGAGCACACCCTCACTGTCGGCGCCGTGCCCCACGCCGAGAGGATCTGGCGTGACGACTGCGCCACCACGGCCGCACCCGGTCAGCAGGGCACCTACCGCTACCCGCGCGCCGGCTGGTGCCCGGGCGCCGACGTGCGGCCATGGACCATCGAGCTCACGGCCGACGTCGCGGGGACCGGGGCGGCGAAGGTGGCGTACGACGTCGCTGGCTACGAAAACACCTGTCGGCCCGACAGCCCCATTTGCGATGGGTGCACGCTGGGGGCCGGGTGCGCCTACGATGGCGGGACCCATACGGAGCCGGGGTACGAGCTGTCGACGGTGCTGATCGGGTATCGATGATCCTCAGTCGAGGGGCCCTGTCCCGCCTGAGCGCACCGGCAGCGCTCGATCTCGTCGCTGCGCGTGTGGCCATCCTCGTGATACAGGGCCCGCGATTCGACATCAGGGCCGCCAGTTCAGGCGAGCGGTCACGCGCGCGGAGACGGGCGCACCGCCGGCCAGAGCCGGACGAGGAGCGCGCTGGCCGCCGCCGACGAGGCGAGGGCCGTCACCGCCAGCCAGCCCCACCGGGCGAAGAGCACGCTGCCCAGCGCGGCGCCGGCGGCCATACCGACGAACATGCCGACGACCAGCACGGCGTTGACACGGCTGCGCGCGCCGGGCTCGATGCCATAGACGATGGTCTGATGCGCCACCAGCGCCGCCTGGATGCCGAGGTCGAAGGCCACGGCGCTGGCGCCGAGCAGCCACAGCCGTCCATGCGCCGACAGCAGGGGCGACAGCGCCATGGCGGCGAAGGCCACGAACGCGAGGGCGGCGCCCATGCGCGTCACCCGTTCGGGCCCGCTGCGGTCGGCGATGCGGCCGGCCAGGGGCGCCGCCACCGCGCCGGCCGCTCCGGCCAGGCCGAAGGCGCCCGCCACCGCGCTGCCGAGGTGGAACGGCGCGCCGTGCAGCATCACGGCGAGCGTGGACCAGAACGCGCTGAACCCCACCGACAGCAGCCCCTGGGCCAGCGTCGCGCGGCGCAGGGCGCCGTGGCGCTTCCACAGCTCGGCCAGGGAGCCGAGCAGCGCGGCGTAGCTCAGCTGCGTCGTCGGCGCGAAGCGCGGCAGGCTGCGCCACATCGCCGCGCCGAGCAGGGCGATGCTGGCCGCGGCGGCGACGAACACCGCGCGCCAGCCGAAATTCTCCGCCACGAAGCCGCTGATCACGCGGGACAGCAAAATGCCCAGCAGCAGGCCGGTCATCACGGTGCCGACCACCTTGCCCCGATGCGCCTCCGGGGCCAGCGTCGCGGCGGCGGGCACGATGTCCTGCGCCAGGGTCGCGGCCAGGCCGGTGACCAGGCTGGCGACGAGCAGCGTGCCGATCGCGTGCGCCGCGCCGCCGAGCAGCAGCGCGGCCGCCAGCAGGGCCGCCTTGGCCAGGATGATGCGCCGCCGGTCGTAGCGGTCGCCGAGCGGCGCGAGCAGCAGGATGCCCAGCGCATAGCCCAGCTGCGTGAGCGTGGGCACGAGGCCGAGCGCGCGGTCGGAGGCGCCGATCTCGGCCCCCAGCACGCCGAGCATGGGCTGGCTGTAGTAGATCGAGGCCACGGCCAGGCCCGCTCCGGTGGCCAGCAGCAGCACCAGGGCGGCGGGCAGGGGCGGCGCGGACGCGGCGGGCGGCGGCTGGTTGGCGGGGGCTGTATGCGTCAACTGAATGGCGTGCATGGTACACCGAGTATGGGAAGCATCGCTCGAGCGCTGTAGTGGCATGGAACGCACGATGGTTATACCGTCGGCGTATGACCAGGCCGGCACCCCCCTCGCCCTCGTCGCTCGACCCCATCGGCTTGCTGCAGACCTTCGTGAGGATCGTCGAGGCGGGCAGCCTGTCGGCCGCGGCCACCCTGCTCGGAACGACGCAGCCCACCGTGAGCCGGCGCCTGCAGGCGCTGGAGCGCTCGCTGGGGCTGCCGCTGCTGCAGCGCACCACGCACACGATGAAGCTGACCGAGGACGGCGAACGGTGCTTCGAGCGCGCCAAGGCGCTGCTGGCCAGCCTGGAGGCGTTCGCGTCGGACATGCGAGGCGACCGCGACCAGCCCGACGGGACGCTCCGCGTGGTCGTGCCGCACGCGTTCGGCCAGCACCAGCTGGTCAAGCCGCTGGCCGACTACCTGCGCCGCTACCCGCGCGTCTCGGTCGAGTGGCTGCTGCACGACCGGCAGCCGAACTTCATCGCCGACGGCATCGACTGCGCGATCCTGGTCGGCGCGGTGGCCGATCCGGCCGTGGTGGCGATCCGTCTGACCGAGGTGCCGCGCATCGTGGCCGCCGCGCCCTCGGTGCTGGGCCGGGGAGCGCGGCCGGCTCATCCATCGGACCTGGCGGACCTGCCTTGGCTTGCGCTGCGCACCTACTACCGCGACACGATCGCGCTGACCCACGCTTCCGGCGGTGAACGGGTCGAGCTCGCGATCCGCCCGCGCATGAGCACCGACAGCCTGTATGCGCTGCGCAGCGCAGCGCTGATGGGCCTCGGCGTCTGCGTGGCCTCGTCCTGGCTTCTGACCGACGATCTGGCGCAGAAGCGGCTGCTGCACCTCGCGCCGTCGTGGCAGGCGGATCCGCTGCCGGTCCACCTGGTCTACCCGCAGGCCCGCTTCTATCCGGCCCGGCTGCGCCGCTTCATCGAGGCGATGCGGGAGTCCGTGCCGGCGGTGGTCGACGGCGCCGCGGCGGCCCGTCGCGGTTGATCCGCTGGAGGTTCGCGGCCTACATGCGGGGATGGGATAGGCCATGCGCCACGATGGATCGCGACGCCAGCAGGACGCTTCGCGCGGAACGTAAGACACAGGAGCTGATCATCCGTGGAACATCGTACTGTTTTGATCTCGGGCGCGAGCATCGCCGGTCCCGCCCTCGCCTTCTGGCTTGCGCGCTACGGATTCCGACCCGTCGTCGTGGAGCGTGCCGGCGCGCTCCGGCTCGGCGGGCAGAACATCGACGTCCAGGGCGCGGCGCGGGAGGTCGCGCGCCGCATGGAGATCGAAGGCGACATCCGAGCCGCCACGACGGGGGAGCAGGGGCTCCGCTTCGTCGACGATCACGACGTGACCGTGGCCGAGTTCCCCGCGGCGACCTCGGAGCGGGTCGGGTTCACACAGGAGCTCGAGATCCTCCGCGGCGACCTCGCCAGGATCCTCTACGAGCGCACCCGAGACACGACGGAGTATCTCTTCGGCGACCAGATCACGGGCCTCCGAGATCACGGCGACCGGGTGACGGTCACCTTCGAGCATGGCTCGGAGCGCGACGTCGACCTCGTGATCGCCGCCGACGGCATCCGCTCGCGGACCCGTACGCTCATCGTCGGCGATGAGCCCAGGATTCGCCCGCTCAATCTCTATGGCAGCTACTTCACGATTCCCCGCGGAGCGTCCGACGGCGCCTGGGCTCGCTGGTACCTCGCCCCCGGCAGACGATCGATCATCCTGCGTCCAGACAATGTGGGCACCACGCGGGCGTCGCTGTGGTTCCTGTCGCCCCCCCGCGGCTACGAGAGGTTGAGCGCCGCCGAGCAGAAGGCGCTCATCGCGAGCGTCTTCGCCGATGCCGGTTGGGAATCGCCGCGGGTGCTCGCCGCGCTGCGTGACGCAGAGGATGTCTATTTCGATGCCGTCAGCCAGGTCATGGCGCCGCGCTGGTCCCACGGCCGCGCCGCGCTCGTGGGCGACGCTGCGTACTGTGCGTCGCCGCTCAGCGGAATGGGCGCGAGCCTCTCCCTCGTCGGCTCTTACGTGCTCGCGGGAGAGCTGTCGCGGCACGCCGACCATCGAGACGCCTTCGCGGCCTATGAAGAGCTCATGCGGCCCTACGTCGACCGGGCCCAGAAGCTCCCGCCGGGCGTCCCCTGGATCGTGTACCCGAGGTCGAGGCTCGGCGTTTCACTCCTCCACAGGGTCCTTCGGCTCGCGTCCAGTCCCCTGTTGCGGCGCGGCGCGGGGTGGATCGGCTCCTCGGCGGACGACACGATCGAGCTCCCCGATTACTCGAAACCCGGTCCCTCCGCGCGGGCGCGAGCGCGGTGATCGGATCTCCGGCGGCCGCTCATTCGCGCGCTCGTCGAGGTCCACGCGCCTGGGCCGGCCGCGCACGGCGGCGTGGTCGTGCGGCGCGCCGCGCGCGCGGACGCCTCATGCTCATCAAGTCCTTCGCCTGAGCGCCGCCTTCGGGGGTAGTCTCCCCTCAGACCACAGCGATCGCGACGAGTGGACCGCATGCCGAAGCTTCACGAGATCCGAGCGGACTACGACGCGGAGACCATCGTCATGTACCAGGCCTACGCGCCGGCCATCGCCGAGCCTGCGCTCGCTGCCCAGCGCTTCGTCGCCCCGTTCTCGTTCGGCCGCATGACATGGATCAAGCCGTCGTTTCTCTGGCTCATGCACCGCAGCAACTGGGGGCGCAAGGCCGGGCAGGAGCGGATCCTCGCCGTCCGCATCCGGCGGACAGGCTGGGAGCAAGCGCTCTCCCTCGCCGTCCTCACGTCGCCCGAAGCGACGGTGTTCCGCTCGCCGGACGAGTGGAGCAAGGCGTTCGCCGAAGCCAGGGTCCACATTCAATGGGACACCGAGCGCAACCTCCGAGGCGGCCCGCTGCCTTGCTACAGCATCCAGGTCGGCATCGGCCGCGATCTCATTCGCGAGTACGCGGAGAGCTGGGTCGTCGCCATCGAGGATCGAACTCCCCTGGTCCGGAAGATGTACCAGCAGATTCAGGACGGCCACGCGGACAGCGCGGCCAAATCGCTGCCTCGCGAGAGGCCCTACGCCGTCGATGAGAGGATCGCCAGGCGGCTGCTCATCGACCCATGACGAGGCACGCCGCCTCCGGACACCGAGGAGCATGCTCGCATTTCTTCATACTTCCCCCGTCCACGTCGAGACGTTCAGCCGCCTCGCTCGGGACGCGGACGACGCGATTCCGGTCCGGCATGAGGTCCAGGAGAGCCTCCTCGCGGATGCGCTGGCGGCCGGCGCGATCACCGACGGCATCCGCTCGGCCACCGCCGCCGTCGTTCGGGCGCTCGCGAACGAGGGCGCGAGGGTCATCGTGTGCACCTGCTCGACGCTCGGCGGCGTCGCGGAGGCTGTCCCCGTCTCGGACTGTCTCGTGATGCGGATCGATCGCCCGATGGCAGAGCAAGCCGTCGCGAGCGGCCGCCGGATCCTCGTCGTGGCCGCGCTCCGGAGCACCTTTCAGCCAACCGGCGCGTTGCTGCGTCAGATAGCCTCCGACGCGGGGCGCTCGATCGATGTCGTCGACGTCCTGTGCGAGCGAGCGTGGCGGCTCTTCGAGAGGGGTGACCATCCTGGTTATGCCGGCGAGATCGCCGGGACGATCGAGGCGACGGCGCTCCCGGGCGATCTCGTGCTTCTGGCCCAGGCGTCGATGGCCCCCGCGGCCGAGCTGGTCCGTCACCTCGGGATCCCCGTTCTGAGCAGCTCGAGATCGGGCGTGGAGGCCGCCGTGTCGCGTTATCGATCGAGAGCGGAACACCATGCCTCCCAGCTCCGCGGAGAGCCGTGAGCGACATCTCCGTGAAGGTCTTCCAGGCCGTCGTCGCCGGCGCGGCGGCCGACGGCGTGGCGCCCGCGGAGCTGCTCGCCGCCGCCGGGGTCGATCCGGGGGACCTCGCCGATCCGGACATGCGCTTTCCGCGGGCGATCGAGGCCCGGCTCTGGAGCGAGGCCGCCCGGCTCGTCCGCGACGACAGCTTCGGCCTGCGCCTCGCGCAGAGGCTGCCGGTGGGCAGCCTCGGGGCGCTGGGGTTCGCGGTGCGGAGCAGCGCAACCGTCGGGGAAGCCTACGCGCGTGCGGCCCGCTACCTCCGCGTCGTGGCCATCGGCCCCTCCCTCGACATCCGGATAGAGGGCGATGTCGCCCTGCTCCGCCACGAGCCGCCCCGGAGCAGCCCCGCGCCCTCGCGCCACGCGGTCGAGTTCTTCCTTGGCAACCTCGTCGTCCTCGCGAGGCGGGGCGCGGACCCGGCGTTCACCCCGCGCGCCGCGCGGTTTCGTCACGCCGCGCCCGCGCGCGTCGACGAGCACCGCCGCCTCTTCGGCGCCGGCCTGCGCTTCGGGGAGGCCCACGACGAGCTGGTGATCGATCGCTCTTTCCTCGCGAGGCCCCAGGCGCACGCCGAGCCCCTGCTCTGCGAGGTGCTCGACCAGCACCTCGCCTCGCTGGCCGCAGCGCTGCCGGCCGAGGCGAGCTTCCTCGAGCGCGCGCGCGCCGCTATCGCGGCCGAGCTCGCCCACGGCGAGCCGGGGCTGCCGGCGATCGCGGCGCGCCTGCGCATGAGCCCGCGCAGCCTCCAGCGGCGGCTCAAGGAGGAGGGCACATCGCTCTCATCGGTGCTCGATCGGCTGCGCGCCGATCTCGCCGTGCGCTATCTGAGCGAGTCGCGCGACGCGATCTCGGAGATCGCGTTCCTTCTCGGGTTCTCCGAGGTGAGCACGTTTCACCGCGCCTTCAAGCGCTGGACCGGCGTGACGCCGGCCGCCTACCGCCGCGGCGAGGGGCGTCCAGCGCGAGAGCTCCCCCGCGCGGCGACGCGTCACCCGTCGAACAGCACGTCGTAAACATACGGCAGCGCGTCGTGCGCGGTGAGATCGTCGAGCGTGTACGTCTTTCCGCCGCCGTACCAGGCGCCCTCGCTCGCGGTGAGCGGGTTGAAGCTCCGGTCGTCGCCCTCGAGCGGCGGCTCGTCCGCGTGCGTCTTCTCCCACGTATACCAGGTGCGATCGAGCTCGCCGTGGAGCATCCAGAACACGGGATCGACCGTCAGCTCGTTGAAATACGTCACGGTCCCGCGCACGTCCGCGTTCGCCGGATCGAGCCCGCCCGCCCACAGGTGCATCCGGACATGGGGCATGAAGTTGAAGAGGCCATAAACATCCTTGACGGCGCCGACGAGCTCGGTGTCCGGCGCCGCTTTCTGCGCCTCGACGGCTCCGAGCCAGCCGATCTCGAAGAGGGCGTTGGTCGTCTCCGCGCCCTGCTGCGAGCTGCTCGGGGGTCCGCCGAAGGCGTCGACGAGCGTCTGGACGGCCGCGCTGTCCGGCAGCTTCACCTCCAGCACATCCAGCGCCGCCCGCGCCTTGGGATAGTTCTCGACGCGGAGCTCGGGGGTGACGTCGAGCGCATCGTAGAAATCGGCGAACGTGCGCTCGGCGAGGATGCGCTCGACGTCTTCGGGCGCCTGCAGCGTATCGAAGACCAGGTTCTTGCCCGGCCAGCGCCCGAAGACGATGTCGTAGCGCTCGCCCACCGCCTTGCCGTACCCGGCGTGCCCCTCGGGCAGGCCGGGCGGCACGATGGCCGTCCCGCCCTCGGGCTCGAAGCCGTGGACCCAGTGCGGCAGGTCCTGATCGTGTGCCGCGTCCCAGTACGGAATGAACAGGAGATCGGCTTCGCTCGGGTCCATGCCCTCTTCCTGGTCTCGCTGGCGGAGGGCGGCGCGGAGCATTTGCTCCGCCTCGAGGAGGAAGGCCCGGTGCCACGGCAGGAGCCGGTAGCCCGACGTTTCGTCCATGACCATGATGGTCATCGGCGAGGTGGCCTGCAGGTCGGCGCCGTGGTGGCGATGCCGGTGGTGGTCGTAGTGCTCGTCGTTGAAGACGTCGAAGAAGCCGTTCGCCACGGCGTACTCGTAGGCTCGCTTGAACCTGTCGATCTCTTCGCTGGTCATCGCCGAGGCGCTCTTGCGGACGATCGCCTGCGCTCCCGGGCTCGCGTCGCCGGCGTCTCCCGAGGTGTCGGCGCCACAGCCGAGCGAGAGCCCGAGCCACGCCGCCGACGCCGCTGCGATCATCCCACGCACGAACGCTCGTCGATGCACTTGACGTGTCATGTCCTGCCTCCTTCGGACGGGAGCTCCGTCGTTCATGAGGCGTTTATAAAGACGCGAGCGCGCCCCCGCATTGGCCGAGCGCGACGAAAGCGTTGGCCTACCGCGCCAGCGGTCGGCGCCGCGTGGACGCACGATTTCGAGGCTCGAGGGATCCATCAGGGGCGCGACATCGGCTGCGCCTTCACAGAGGGGAGCGAACGCGTTACATGCGCGCGTGAACGCATTCATATACGCATGCAACGCGCGTGGTTCAGCGACACACCTGCTGGTAGTCGGGGCAGCAATCCCCGGACACCGTGCAGAGGTTGTCGCAGAAGCACACCGGACCTCCACCCGCGTCCTGAGGGCCGGCCCCGCCGCAGTAATTCCTGGTCCTGCCGGCGCAGGTGTAGAGGTTGCTGCGCGCCTCGAAGCTCGTGGCCGTGCACGTTCCTCCGCCCCAGAAGGCGTTCGTGTGCACATGGAGCCTCGCGCGACAGTCGGCCGGATTGCCAGGGTTGACCCAGCCGGCGAACTCGCAAGCTCCATTCCCGTTCCAGCTCACGTCGACCCTCACCCGCTCATACCCCGGAGCGCACATCCCGCCGAACTCCGGGTAATGGTCCTCCTCCACGATGTTCCCGCCGTAATGCTGGCTGAAGCTCGCACGCCGCCGCGGCGCGCCGACGGCGAGCGCCTCGGCGTCGCTCCTGACGGCCTCCTCGTCGGCGGCGCCATCGAGCTCCACGCGATCCTCATCAAGATCGCCCGTGTCCCCAGCGTCGACGGCGCACCCGAACCCGAGCAGAGAAGCCACAACGACCGCATACGTATTACGGATCAACATAGTTTGCTCCTCACGAAGAAGAAAATTGCGATGGTCAGCGCGACAGATCGGCGCTCTTCAGCGCCCCCGCTCCTCGTGTCGTCGCGACGCAATGCCATTCAGCAACAGCCATGCCGGGCGAAAAATCGGCTGATTTCCTAGCGCCCCTCGCCCCTGGCCTGCTCCACCACATCGCCTCGTGGCCGCCATGCCCGCGGAGGCCCGACGCCGGGGGCCGCCTGGGTGCAACCGGGTGCAACGGGTGCAACGGGTGCAACACCGCCGGTCTGAAGCTGCGCCGCCGAGAGAGATCTCAGCCGGGAGGCCCGGGCCCTACTCGCGATCGTCGAAGTCGGCGATCTTCGCCATGTCCCGCCGCAGCTGGAGATCGCGCTCCACGAGGAGCTGGTCGAGCTCCTCTTCGGAAGCGTGCGCCAGCCTGCGATGGCGCTCCGCGACCCGGCTGTCGATCGCCCGGACCATCAGCACCGCGAGCCACGCAGCAGCGATCGACGCCGCGTCGGACGCAATGAACGCAACCCGGGACCGGATGAACTCCGCCGTGGTCAGCTCCGGCATGACAGAGGCCAGCCACCCGAGCCCGCGGCTCGCGACATAACACCCCCACCACGCGCCGAGCGCGGCATGGTGCACCGCGCCCGCCCGCGGGGCGCGCGCCATCTCGACGCGCCGGTAACCACCCCCGCCGTCCAGGAGAGGGCGCGGCGCAGGCTCGGGCACGCCCGCCGGAGCAAGGCCGTCGTGCAGATCGCGCAGCACCCTGTACGGCTGCACCAGGTTCACGATGGGAATGAAGAATCCCAGGACCGCCTCGGACGGCGTCCAGTGAAAACCCCGCACGGGATCCAGCTCACCCGCCAGCGCGACTGCCCTGGAGAGCCAGCGCAGGAACACAACGCTCGCAAGGAGCCCAAACCCCAGCTCGAGCAGACCCCCGACCTCACGGAGCGTGTTGGCAAGCCGCCACGTCGGCGCCGAGACGTCCGTCGAGCCGAGCAACACGACGTGCCACGCCCCGACCAGCGCCGTGAACGCCGCCACCGCCCCCATCGCGATCAGCCCGGCAATCGCCAGACGAGCGCGCCGGCGCACGACGCGGACGTCGCGGCTCCACCCCTCCCGAGCTTCGGCCCAACCGCTCACGGTGAGCGAGGCTATCAGCGGAATGCGCCGCATCGCAACCGATGCGGCCGAGGAGCACACGTGGCAATCGTGCGCTTCGAGGCGCCCGCTCCGCCCCCGACACCGCGGACACCGCAACCGCAGGGCGGCAATCCGTCAGCTCGCCATCGCCGGCTCCCCTCGCCGCGCGCATTCGTCCAGCCCCGCCAGCGCGCGGCGGAAGCTCTGGATCGTCGCGTAGAGCCCCTGCCGGAGCGGCACCCGCGGCTCGAACCCCAGCGCCCGCCGCGCCAGATCGATCGCCGGACGCCGCCGCATCGGATCACCCTCCGGCAGCGGGCGGAACGCGATCCGGCTCGCGCTCCCCGTGAGCCGCACGATCTCCTGCGCCAGCTCGAGCACCGTCACCTCCACAGGATTCCCCAGGTTGACGGGCCCCACCTCCGCCGGGTGCTCCATCAGCCGCAAACACCCCTCCACCAGGTCGTCGACGTGACAGAAGCTCCGCGCCTGCGACCCGCTGCCGTACACCGTCAGCTCCTCTCCCCGGAGCGCCTGGGCGATGAAATTGCTCACCGCGCGCCCGTCGTCGACCGCCATCCGCGGCCCGTACGTGTTGAAGATCCGCGCGATCCGCCCCGACGCACGCCCCTGACGGTGAAAGGCCATCACCAGCGCCTCCGCGCAGCGCTTGCCCTCGTCGTAACAGGCGCGCACGCCGACCGGATCCACCCGCCCGAGGTAGCTCTCCGGCTGCGGGTCGACGTCGGGATCGCCATACACATCGCTCGACGACGCCAGCAAGAGCCGCGCGCCGTGCCGCTCGGCGCACAGGAGCGCGTGCAGCGTGCCCATCACGTTCGTGAGCGTGGAGCGCACCGGATCGCCCCGCCAGCGCGCAGGGCTCGCCGGCGACGCCAGGTGGTAGACCCTGTCGACCTCGTAGTCGAACGGCAGGGCCACGTCGTGCTCGACAAGCCAGAAGCGGCTGCTGCGCATCAGGTGAGCCACGTTGGCCGGCGAGCCCGTCGAGAAATCGTCGAGCGCGATGACCTCGTGGCCGTCCACGAGCAGCCGCTCGCACAGGTGCGAGCCGATGAAGCCGGCGCCCCCCATCACCAGGACGCGCATGCCGCTCCCCACCGTCCTCCCGTTCGCGTCACCCATCGGAACACCTCCGTCGTCGCAACACCGCCCCTCGTGAACCGCCGAGACCGCCCTGCGCCGCGCAGCGCCTCACGCGAGCGGGCTCCGGCAGCGGCCCGGGTCGCAGCGGCGAACGCCGGACGCAGGGCCGCTCCGCTCCACGTCGTCGTCCGCCGCCTCGCCGAGCCGGTAACACGGCAGCAAGAGCAGCTCGTCGATCAGATCGAGGAGCGTGTCCACGCGGTGCGCGCACGTGTGGCGCGCGAGCACCGTCCGGCGCCCGTGCTCGGCGACGCCGCGCGCGAACTCCGGGTCCGAGAGGAGCGCGCGGAGGTGCTCCGTCATCTCCGCGCCCGTGCGCGCGACGAGGTAGTCCCGGCCAGGCGAGAAGAGGCGCTCGACGTCGGTCCACGGCGCGCTCACGAGCGGGATCCCGCACGCGAGCGCCTCGAACGGCCGGATCGTGGGGATGCCGGGGAGCCACGCGGCGTACGGCCGCCGCGGGACGTGCACCGTGATCCGGGCGCGCGCATAGGCGTCCGGGACGCGGTGGTTGGGGAGCCAGCCGGCGTACTCGATGCCAGCGTCCGCGAGCGCCGAGAGCGCGCGATCGGGGTAACGCACGCCGTGCACCCGCGCGCGGAGCCCGAGCGCTTTCACGGGCTCGACGAGGAACTCGTGGAGCTCCGCCGTCCGCTCGCCGTCCCCCCAGTTGCCGATCCACACGAGATCGCGCTCCTTCTCGACCCCGGGCAGCGGCCGGAACAGGCGCACGTCCGCGGCCTCGTGCCACACCACCGCGCGCCGCGCGACGCCGCGGCTCAGGTAGAGATCGCAAACGCTCTTTCCAAAGCCGAGCACGCAGTCGTACCCCGAGAGATCGCGCCGCACGATCGCGGCCGGATCGGTGATGAGCCCGTGGTGCGTGTCGTGAAAGAAAAGGCGATAACGATCCGTGCGCGCGCGGTGCTCGCCGAGCCGCCGCACGAGCTCCGGGTCGCTCCGCTCGTGGACGAGCACGACGTCGACCCCGGCGAGCGCCGCGTCGAGGTCCAGCGTGGAGAGCGCGTAACGGCGCGGGCGGAGGCGCGGATAGACGGCCGCGGCCTCGCGCAGCGCGTCCGGGCCGTACGCCGCGACGAGGCCCAGGGCGCTCCAGGCGTCCTCGGGCTCGAAGGCGAGGACGTCATGGCCGCGCGCGTCGAGCTCGGCCGCGATCCCGCGGAGGAAGTGCGCGTCCGCGTGGTCCCAGTCGGAGAGCAAGGAGTGGCAGAAGAGGGCTATTCGCATGGTGTCCCGCAGGGTGAAGGCGACGAAGGAGGGCGGACCCGCCGGGGGGCCGGCGGGCGGGCGGCGAGCGCGACGGCGTAGACATCGAGGTAGCGGCGGGCCATGGCGCGCGGGCTGAAGCGCACCGCGCGCCGGCGGGCGAGCGCGCCGAGCGCCTCGCGGCGCGCGGCGTCCCGGACGAGGTGGTCGAGCGCGGCGTGGAGCGCGCGCGCGTCGTCCGCGGGCACGTAGAGGGCGGCGTCGCGCCAGACCTCGCGCAGGCTGGGCAGATCGCCGAGCACGAGCGCGCAGCCGGAGAGGGCGGCCTCCAGCGTGGCCATGCCGAACGGCGCGTACCGCGCCGGGGAGGCGTAGATCGCGGCGCGCGACATCCACCACGCGAGCTCCGGCTCGTCCACCCACCCGAGGGAGCAGAGGCTCTCCCCGGCGCGGCGGCCGACGCCGCCCGGCGCGACGTCGCTCCCGGCCACGATCACGGGCCACGCGAGGTGGGGCGCGACCTTCTCGAGGGCGGCCAGGTTCTTGGCCTCGTCCCAGAGCCGGCCGGCCGCGAAGACGAACGGCTCCTTCGGCGCCGGCGCGAACCGCCTGCGGTCGCGCGCGTGCGGGATGACATGGCCGCGGCCCAGGCCGAGCGCGCCGTACTCGCCCGCGAGGGCGCTCAGCATCGCCGCGCTCGGCGCGACGACAGCGTCCGCGGCCCGGAGGCCCTCGGCGACCCGCGCGCGGTAGCGCTCGTAGCGGACCGGCGCCGGCAGGCGGTGCACCGCGCGCCACCACGACAGCACGCAGGAGTGCGCGACGACGACGCGAGGCGCCCGGAACGGCAGGGCCGCGTGGCAGTAGCCGTTCAGGTGGACGAGGTCCGGCCGCACCCGCTCCTCGAGGTCGAGCAGCCAGTCGCCGGCGGCCGCGACGTCGTCCCACGGGTCATCCATCCATTCGAGCCGATAGGCGCTCTCGACGAGCTCGAGGCCCGGTATCGCGGCGGCCGCCGCGCGCGCCGCGGGCGACAGCGGCCCGCCCATGATCGCGAGCACCGTGGCCACGCCGGCGCGAGAGAGCGCCAGCGCGAGCTCGATCGCGACCGTCCACACGCCGCCCTGCGTGTCGGCCGTCATCAGCACCCGGCCGGGCCGCGGCGCGGCGGCGCCCGGGGATCCGCGGTCAACGCGCGCCATGCTCGAGCTCCGTGAGCGGCAGCGGCCGGCTGTCCGGCAGATCCCCGAACGTCCGGTGCTCGGCGATATAATGGGCGTGCGCCCGCTCCCAGGCGCCGTCGTCCGGCGCCCCCCAGCGCCGGGTGTACGCGGGGGAGCCGGGGTACGGGAACGCAGGGACGGGCTCGTTGGCCCACACGCCGAGCCCGAGGAGGCGCTGCCGCCACGACGCCGCCTCGGCCGGGTCGCCGGAGCCCGCGTCGCTCAGGTTGGCCTGCACGAAGGGCACGCTCCGCCGGGCGTGGACGAGCAGCGCGGTGAGCTCCTCGGTCGACGCGCTGCACCGCCTGGCGAGCGTGTCCATCCCATCGATCGACGGGCGCTCGACGCTGGCCTCGATCGAGACGCAGCCCGCGCGGCCGAGGAGATCGAGCATCTCGCGCGACCAGCTGTCGATCCTGAGCTGGACGCCGAACACCACGTCCCGCGCCCAGAGCTCCTCGAGCAGGGCCCGGTCGGGCAGGAAGCGCTCGTCGATGAAATAGACGTGGCGCACGCCCTCGGCGAGGAGCGCGTCGAGCTCGTCGAGCACCGTCGCGAGCGGGCGCTTCCGGAGCCTGTCGCGCGCGCCGTCCCTGGCGCAGGAGGCGCAGCGGCAGGGGCTGCCGCGCGAGGTCTCCATCTCGGCGCTCGGCCCGTCGGGCACGGCGTCGAAGCGGTGGTGGTGGTGGACGTGCCGCGCGATCGTCGCGCCGTCCCACCGCAGGGCCGGCAGCGTCCTCAGGCAGGCGGCGTAGGGGCCCCCCTGCACGTGGTCGATGCCGTTCCTGCGGTAGGCGATCGACGGGATCTGCCAGAAGCGCGACTCTGTCGCGCCGGCGAGCATGACGAGGACCTCCTCGCACTCGCCGAGGACGATGACGTCCACGCCGAGCTTGCGGAGCGCCGCGCGCGGGGTCGCTGAGCCGTGAGGCCCGACGGCGACGAGGAGGCCGCCGTGGCCTCGCAGCGCGGCGACCGCCGCCATGGGCACGCGCAGCTCGGGCGGGGGGCTGCGCCACGAGAGGTAGCTCGGCGCCGTGGCGATCACCGTCATGTCGGGGCGGAGCGCCGCGACCTCGGCGCGCAGCGCGATGAGGTCGATCCCGCGCGCCTGGGCGTCGAGGAGCGCGGCCTCGTGGCCCGCGCGCTCGAGCAGCGCCCTGGCGTACCCGAGCTCGATCGGCAGGTGCGGCTCGCGGCAGCCGAGGTAGACGCTGCCGTGGAAGGTCCAGGGCGGGTTGACCAGCGCGACCTTCACGAGGCGGCCTCCAGCCGGTCCATCCGGACAGACGCGGGGATGTCCGCGTAGACGGCCCCGAGGCGCGCCTCGACGCCGAGGCGCCATTGATAGAGCGCGCGCAGCCCGTCGCGCAGGGCGACCCGCGGCGCCCAGCCGGTGAGCGCCTGGAAGGCGCGGCAGTCGGAGACGTAGTACCGCGGATCGCCCGCCCTCCACGCGGCGAGCGAGACGACCGGGCGGCGCCCGTCGAGCTCCGCGAGCAGATCGAGCAGCTCGACGAGGCTCACCGCCGTGTCCGGGCCGCCCCCGATGTTGAAGGCGCGGCCCGAGGCGGGCTTGAGCGCGCGCCGCGCGCGCAGGAGGGCGTCGACGAGGTCCTCGACGAACAGCGCGTCGCGGACCTGCAGCCCGTCGCCGTAGAGGGTGATCGGGTCGCGGCGGATGGCGCGCGCGACGAAGTGGGCGATCCACCCCTGGTCCTCGTTGCCGAACTGCGGGGGTCCGTAGACGCAGCTCACCCGGAGCACCGCGGCGTGGAGGCCGAAGGTGCGGGCGTAATCGAGGACGTACTGGTCGGCGGCGCCCCGCGAGCACCCGTAGGGGCCCCGGAGATCGAGCGGCTGGCTCTCGGAGATGCCGTGCTCGCGCGCGCTCTCGCACAGGGGTCGATACCGCTCCTCGCCGCGCTCGACCGGCAGATCGGGCAGCGCGCCGTAGACCTTGCTGGTGGAGGCGAAGAGGAGCGGCGCAGGGCGGTCGAGCTTCCGGAGCGCCTCGAGCACGTTCAGCGTGCCGCGCGCGTTCACCTCGAAGTCGAGCGCCGGGTCCGCGACGCTCCTCGCGATGGCGACCTGCGCGGCGAGGTGGAAGACGAACGAGGCGCGCCGCACGGCGTCGCTCACGGCCTGCTCGTCCCGGACGTCGCACACCCGGACCTCCACGCCGGCGCCGTGACGCCCCTTGAGGCGCTCGACGTTGCGCTCGACGAACCCGCGCGAGAGGTTGTCGAGGACGAGGACCGGCTCCCCCTTTCGGAGCAGCTCGTCGGCCAGGTGAGAGCCGATGAACCCGGCTCCCCCCGTGATCAGGACATGGTCAGGCATAGGATGCTCCGTTCCGGTCTGGACGAGCAGCGGGCGAGCGGGTGAGCGGGCGATGAGAGAGAGCGCCTCGCGGGCGGACGGCGCACGACGGCGCAGCGCGACAGGCAGACCGAACGCCCGCCCGCCGCGCGGGGTCCCCCCGGCTCTGCGCCTCGCTGCGCGGGAGTCGCTGAGGAGACACCGATTAACATGCGAGCTGGAGAGCCGCAATCGATCGAAGGAGCTTTGTCTGACGATCGATATCGCGACTTCCGCGGCTCCTGGAGAGGGTACGGCGCCGCCGGATGGCAGCGGAGACTCGATGTGTCGCAAAGGGGGTTTGTGGCGAGGAGCGCCCCTCGGACAGGCGATGAGAGCGGGCGGGGACGGGGGGGAGAAGGGAGGAGCGCGCTCGGCGCGGGGCGGAAACGGAGGGGGACCTCGGCGTTGACCAGGCCCGTTCAGTCGCGCTCGGTGCCCAAAGCCCGAGCCCCGGCATTGCTCGCCAACGCGGTCGTGAACGTGGTCGTGGTCGTGAACGTGGTCGTGGTCGTGAACGTGGTCGTGGTCGTGGTCGTCAACGGCTAGGTCGTGAACGTGAACGTCACCCGGAAGTCACGGCTCTCATTCGTTGACCAAGGTTTCGGCAGAACGTTTACGTCCACGTCGTGTCGTCGACGACCACGACCACGACCACGACCACGACCACGTTCACGTCCACGACCACGTTCACGTCCACGACCACGTTCACGCCGACGTTGGCGAGGGATGGTTGGAAACGGGGGTCAGGCTTCGTGCCCCGAGCGCGACCGAACGAGCTTGGCCAAGCTCGATGAGCGAAAAAGGTGATGCGGCGAGAGCGCGGGGTGCGCGGCTTGCAGGGCGGAGGGCTGCGCGGGAGCGAGCCCTCGTGAGGCTCAGCTCGCGGTCGGCTGGCCCGTCAGGCGCAGGTAGATGTACGCGAGCCCGATCGCGACCACCGGCCCGGCCACGAGCGTGCCGAGGCAGCAGGCGAGCACGCCCGCAAGCACGAGCGCGCAGGCGAGCAGTCCATAGACGAAGATGCCGCCCTTGTGGCCGGTCGTGATTCGCCAGCTCTCCTTCATGGCGTCGATGGCGCCCAGGTTCTTATCGACGATGACGAGCGTGGTCATGCTCAGGCCGAGCCCGAGGATGACGCCGGGGACGATCAAGAGGAGCGTACCGACGCCGACAGCGAGGCCGGTCAAGAGCTGGGCGCCCAGGATGGACAGGAACCACCGCCCGCCGCCAAGGACGTCGCTGAACGAGTACGGCTCGCCGCGCGCGACCTTCAGGAGGAGGTTGTTCATGCCCCCGGCGAAGTAGGCGCCGACAACGAGCGCGACGCCCTGCATCAGGAACTGGATGGCCGCCCCCGCGGAGGGCGCGTCCCTCGCGAGCGCCGCCTGGATGCCTCCGCCAATGCCGTTGGGGACGCTCGACGCGAGCCCGACGACCACGATGGCGCCGATGAGGACAGCGGGGTCGCGCTTCAGGCGCTCCCAGCCGAAGGACGCCGCATCTCCCGCTCCCCACGACGCCGGGCCGCCCATGCCCGGGGGTGAGCCGTAGCCCGCGCCGCCGCCCGGGGGCTGGTAGGGGTTGGCCCCACCCCAGCCGGCGCCGCCGCCCGGAGGCGGGCCGTAGCCGCCGCCGCCACCGCCCGGAGGCGGGCCGTAACCGCCGCCTCCCGGAGGCTGGCCCCAGCCGCCACCACCGCCCGGGGGCGGGCCGTAGCCGCCTCCTCCCGGAGGCTGGCCCCAGCCGCCGCCGCCCGGAGGCTGCCCCGGCGGCTGGCCGTAGCTGCCGCCCGGAGGCTGCCCCGGCGGCTGGCCGTAACCGCCGCCCGGAGGCTGCCCCGGCGGCTGGCCGTAGCTGCCGCCCGGAGGCTGGCCCGGCGGCTGGCCGTAGCCGCCGCCCGGAGGCTGCCCCGGCGGCTGGCCGTAGCTGCCGCCCGGAGGCTGCCCCGGCGGCTGGCCGTAACCGCCGCCCGGAGGCTGCCCCGGCGGCTGGCCGTAACCGCCGCCCGGAGGCTGGCCGTAGCTACCGCCCGGCGGCTGGCCGTAACCGCCGCCCGGAGGCTGCCCCGGAGGCTGGCCGTAACCACCGCCCGGGGGCTGACCGGGGCCAGCGCCCCCGGGTGGCTGTCCGTAGCCGCCGCCCGGAGGCGGACCGTAGCCACCCCCCGGCGGTTGCCCGTAACCACCACCGCCCTGACCGCCCCCTGATCCCCCGCCCCAGCCACCTTGGCTCATCTTGTCTCCACTGGGTGTGAATACCGACTACCCCCAACCAACTACCCCCCACTATACGTGGAGGGCGCCGGCACGGAACAACTAACTTCCGCCGCACGGCGGCGCGGTGCGCGCCCGCACCGCGCCGCCGCACGCCACGCAGAAGTGCGACGACCGAATGCCGCGCGCGCTCCGCGATTGCTGCGCTGTCCGCAATCGCGGAGCGCGCGCGGCATTCGGCGATCAACAGCGATTGAGCGCTCGATGTCCATTGCTGGACGCGGCGGCGAAACACGCTCCGATCACCGCGGTGGCGGGCCGCTCAGGCACAGCCCGGCGATGCTGCTCGTGAACGACGTCCCATCCTCGCGCCGGACCTCGACGGAGTTGCCCGTGAGCGGCGACGAGAACACCCCCTGAACGACGCCTGCCCCCTGCTTCGCCGTCACGGAGCGGCCGACGAGGGATCCGGGCGACACGGCCTCGATCGGAGCTCCCGGCGCGATCGCCTGCTCCTCGGGCAGCTCGTCGCGCCGGAACCCGCCGAACCGCACCGCCGCGCCGCCGTCCTTTCCTTGCACGCTCTTTCCGATGCACCGCCCGAGCGGCGTGCCGACGACCGCGTACGTCACGGCGGCGTCCACCGGCAGCCGCCTCGATTCGCCCACCAGGGTGACGGTGACGCCGAGGGCGAACGAGGCGACAGGAACCGCGAGCGCGGTCGCCACGACGACCGCGGCGGCGCCGGACGTCGCCCTGCCGAACGCGGCGAGCTCGGCGCTCACGGCCTGCTCGAACGACCGCAGGATCACGACCTGGCGCGCGCGCACCCGCTCGAGGACGGCCGCGGCGACCAGGTTGTCGGCGGCGCAGAAGCCGCACCGCGCGATCGCGCCGTCGCCCGCGCCGAGCGGCGCGCCGCACACGTGGCACGCCGCCGGCTCGCCCGGGGCCGCCGGTGGGCGCGCGGCGCACGCCTCCTCGAGCCGCCGCTGCTTGCTGCGCATGACCGCGAGCACGGCCGCGCCGGTCCCGACGGTGCCGAGCCACGCCGCCGCCGCCATGCCGCCGGTGATGAGGTTCCCCTCCGTGTCGGGGCTGACCCAGACCCCCAGCACGATGAGCGCGCCGAGCAGGGTGATGGGCACCGACGCGAGCGCGAACACGACGAGCAGCCGCGCGTGCCGCTGCGACGCCGTGATCAGCCTCCGCCGCAGCGCCTCCGAGAGCTGGCGGCGGCGCACGTCGGTCTGGAAGACCGCGTGCGCCGCGGCGCGCAGGCCCTGCGCCGCCTCCGCAGGCAGCGGGCCGCGGTAGTGGCAGGCCGCGCAGGCCATGAGATCCGGGCTGGCCAGGGACACAGGCGCTGGTCGCCCGCAGCGCGGGCAATGCACGGCGAGCACGGACCGATTCTACGCCAGCCGCGTCTCGGCAGGTCAAGGCGCCTCGCCGCGCGGCTCACGGCGCCCCCCGCCTCGCCTTGCGCGCGCGCCGCCCCGCCGGCGCGAGCTCGCTGAGCGCGGCCGACAGCGAGGAGAACGTGCCCAGGACGCCGAGGTCGACGCCGACGAGGCTCATCGCGATCTCGGGGCGCACGCCGACCAGATAGACCCGCGCCCCGAGCAGCGCGGACGCGCGGCTGGTCATGCCCACCGTGTCGGCGACCCGGGCATCCACGAACGGCACGCCCGTGAGATCGAGCAGCACGGAAGATGCCCTGTGCCGGCTCACCCCCTCAGACACCTTCTCGAGCACCTGCCTGGCGCGGCCGCCGTCGATCATCCCGATCAGCGGCACGAGCAGCACGCCGGGCAGGAGCGGGATGAGCGGACAGCCCAGCTCGCGCACCGTCTCCGAGAGCGCGCGCTCGATCTCGTACGCCTTCTGCAGGTCGGAGTGCTGCGACGACAGCGACTCCAGCAGCGCGTCGCGCTCCAGGGCCGCACCGAGCAGCGTCCCCCAGATCGCGACCGTCCCCTCGTCTCCGGCCATGGCGACGAGGGTCGGGCCGACGAGCACCAGGATCCCCCAGTCGCGCCGGGCAGAGCGTATCGGCAAGAGCAGCACCATGTGCGTGCCGTCCTCCGCCGACGGCGGCAGCATCGCCGCCGGCAGAAACGCCTCCGGCCGACAGCGGCGGCCGATCGGCGGGGTCGGGCTGCCGTCGCGGCTGTAGGCGCCGGCGACGACGAGGCGCGCGCGCGCCTGCGGATCATCCCACAGCGCGAGGCAGCCCCAGACCACCGTGGTCGTCTCGAGCCACGAGAGCGACCGGGACGCCTGCTGGGTGCCGCCGAGCAGGGCAAAGCTCACATCGTAATTGGTCCTCGCGAGCACCCCGAGCTGGCGGACATACTGACTCTCGGCCTCGAGCCGGGCCCGCGCGATCGCGAGGCGCACGAGCTCCAGGAACGCCTCCACCCGCCGCCTCGCCGTGTCGTCCAGGGACGCCCCGCGCCGCTCGTGAAACTGGCCCAGCAGGCGGATCGCCGCCAGCAACGTCCCCACATCCATCGTGATGTCGACCGCCTGCCGGCAGGCGCCCCCGAGCTCGGCCGCCGAAGGCAGCGCGGCGCCCCGAAGCGCCGCGAAATAGCCGTCGATCAACGACGTGACCGCCGGCCATACCTCGGTCGGCGGGAGGTCGGGCGGGAGCGGCTGGGGCAGGAGCAGGAGCTCGACCATCTGCCGGGCCAGGACGCCGCCGGCGTCCTCCTCGGGCGCCGCGTCCTCCTTGTCGAGGAACTCCTGGATGGTGTTGCACCCGCACGAGCTCCGCACGGCGAGCGTGTTGGCCGTGCGCACGCCCTCGGCCGGGAAGGCCTCGCCGGCGATCATCGACGCGAGGAGATCGCACGCGGCGCTCCCCATCATCTCGAACCGCTGGCGCACCGTGGTCAGCGGCGGATCGGCGCTCTCCGCGTCCGCGATGTCGTCGAAGCCGATGATCGCGAGATCCTCGGGGATGCGGACGCCCGCCGCCTTCAGCAGGGGCATCGTCCCGAGCGCGTTCTTGTCGGTCGCGAAGACCGCCGCCGTGCACCCGGGCAGCCGCGCGAGGAGCGCCGGCGCGGCGCTCTGGCCGCCGCTGTACCAGTTGTTGTCGCTCCGGATGACCAGATCGGGGTCGAAGGCGATGCCCGCCTCGGCGAGCGTGTCCTTGTAGGACGCGAAGCGCTCGCGCACGTCGTATGCATCGAAGTAGCCGACGAACGCGATGCGCCGGTGCCCGTGCTCGATCAGGTGGCGCACCGCGCTCCGCATCCCGCCGTGGTTGTCCGGGATCACGGCTGGACAGGCGACATCGAGGGCGCGCGTGCCGACGGTGATGAACGGGACCCCGCCGCGCGCGAGCGCCTCGAGGCCATGCAGCTCGATCAGGACGATCCACCCATCCACCTGCTCCCCTGCGAGCGACGGCGCGTGGACCTCGAACGGCGTACCGCGCATCACCAGCGTGCGAAACCCGCGCTGCTGGGCCGAGTCATGGATGCCCAGCAGGACAGGGTTCCAGAACGAGCCGTCGAGAAAGGGGGAGATCACCCCGAGGGTGCGAGGGCGGGCCGCGGCGCCGGCTGCCGGGACATGGAGCGGCGGGGCGTCGGTGCGGCGCGCCGGGGGAAGAGAAGAGCGGCGCGCCGGAGGGAAAGAAGAGCGGCGCGCCGGAGGGAAAGAAGAGCCGGTGCCGCGCCCCGAGCCCGCCGCCTGCCCCGGAGCGCCGGAAAGCTCGCCCCACTGCTCCGGCACCACGATGCCGCTGTCGCGGCGCCCCTGATCCATCCTCGCGCTCCCTCCCGCCCTGCTCGCCCACGTCCGGCCGAGCCTCTCCACTTCCGTGGCGAGCGCCATCCTTAATCGATTTCGAGCGGGATGTGAGGAAAGCGACAGTGCCCTGGCGCGCCCCTCACCTCGCCCTGGGCGCGCCCCCGGCCGCCGGCGTGAGCTCGAGGAGCGCCGTCGCGAGCGAGGAGAACGTGGCCAGCTCGCCGAGGTCGACGTCGATGAGGCTCTCGGCGATCTCGGGGCGCACGCCGACCAGGTAGACCCGCGCGCCGAGCAGGGCAGCCGCGCGGCTGGTCATGCCCAGGAAATGGGCGACCTGGATGTCCACGAACGGAACGCCCGTGAGGTCGAGCAGCACGGACAGCGCCTCGTGCCGGCTCACCCCCTCGGCCACCTTCTCGAGCACCTGCTGGGCGCGGCCGTTGTCGAGCATCCCGATCAGCGGCACGAGCAGCACGCCGGAGAGGAGCGGGATGATCGGGCAGCCCAGCTCCCGCACCGTCTGCGACAGCGCGCGCTCGCTCGCGAACGCCTGCTGCAGGTCGGCGTGCCGCGCCGACAGCGACTCCAGCAGCGCGTCGCGCTCGAGGGCCGCACCGAGCAGCGTCCCCCAGATCGCGACCGTGCCCTCGTCCCCGGTCATCGCGACGACCGCCGGGCCGATCAGCACGAGGATCCCCCAGTCGCGCTCCACGGAGCGTATCGGCAGGAGCAGCACCATGTACGTGCCGTCCACGGCCGAGGGCGGCAGCATCTCCGCCGGCGGGAACGCCTCCAGCCGATGGCGGCTCCCGTTCGCGGGGACCGGGCTGCCGTCGCGGCTGTAGGCGCCCGCGACGACGAGGCCCGTGCGCTCCGCCGGGTCGTTCCACAGCGCGAGGCAACCCCAGACCATCGTGGTCGTCTCGAGCCACGAGAGCGACCGGTACTCCTGCTGGGTGCCGCCGAGCAGGGCGAAGCTCACATCGTAATTGGTCCTCGCGAGCACCCCGAGCTGGTGGACGGAGTGGGTCTCGGCGTCGAGCCGCGCCCGCGCGCTCGCGAGGCGCGCGAGCTCCACGAAGTCCTGCACCCGCCGCCTGGCCGCGGCGTCCAGGGACATGCGGCGCCGCTCCGGGAGCTGGTCCATCAGGCGGGCCGTCGACAGCAGCGCCCCCAGATCGGGCGTGATGGCGACGGCCTGGCGATAGGCTCGCTCGAGCTCGGCGGCCGGGGCGGGCGCGGTGCCCCGGAGCGCCGCGAAATACATGTCGACCACCCGCGTGACCGCCGGCCAGACCGCGGCCGGCGGGGTATCCGGCGGGAGCGGGCGCGGCAGGAGCAGCTGCTCGACCATCTGTCGGGCCAGGGTGTCGGCGGCGTCCTCCCGGGAGGCCGCGTCCTCCGTGTCGAGGAAGTTCTGGACCACATTGCAACCACACGAGCTCCGCAGGACGAGCGCGTTGGCGGTGCGCACGCCCTCGGGCGGGAAGGGCTCGCCGGCGATCATCGACGCGAGCAGCTCGCACGCCGCGCTCCCCATCATCTCGAACCGCTGGCGCACCGTGGTCAGCGGCGGGTCGGTGCTCTGCGCTTCCACGACGTCGTCGAAGCCGATGATCGCGAAATCCTCGGGGACACGGACGCCCGCCGCCTTCAGCTCCGACATCGTCCCGAGCGCGTTCTTGTCCGTCCCGAAGACGGCCGCCGTGCACGCGGGCAGCTGCGCGAGGAGCGCCGGCGCCGCGGCCCGGCCTCCGCTGTACATGTTGTTGTCGCACGGGATGACCAGATCGGGGTCGAAGGGGAGCCCGGCCTCGGCGAGCGTGCTGATGTAGGCGTCGCGGCGCTCGCGCACGTCGTACGCGGCGAAGTTGCCGACGAACGCGATGCGCCGGTGCCCGTGCTCGATCAGGTGGAGCACCGCGTTCCGGATGCCGCCGTGGTTGTCCGGGAGCACCGCAGGACAGCGGAGGTCGACGGGGCGGGCGCCGAGCGTGATGAACGGGACCCCCGCGCGCTCGAGCGCCTCGAGACCGCCGAACTCGACGACGACGATCCACCCGTCGACCTGCTCTCTGCCGAGCGAGGGCGCCAGGACCTCGGACGGCGTGCCGCGCAGGACCAGCGTGCGGATCCCGCGCCGCTGGGCCGACTCATGGATGCCGAGCAGGATAGGGCCCCAGAACGCGCCGGAGAGAAACGGGGCGACGACCCCGAGGGTAGGAGGGCGAGCCGCCGGGTGCGCGCTCTCGGACCGGCGCGCATCAGGACCGGAGACGCCGGCGTTTTCCCTGGCCTTCCACCGCGCGGCGCCAGGCAGCTCGCCCCACTGCTCCGGCAACGGTACTGCACTGCCCTGGCGACCCTGACCCATTCCCGACGGCCTCCTGCTCCACAACCTGACCGCCCTCCCCACGACCGCTGAGGACCGGCTACATCGTATACGCTGCGCCGCCGGCCCGGGCGAGAAGTCTTGCGTTCTGCCGTGGAATCCGGAGCGTGACGTCGGACTGCCGACATGGCGGCCCCACACGCTGCGTGCGTGTCGACGCGCTTCGACGCGTCTCGACGCGTCTCCACCACCGACGCGCCGCCGGTGCGGGCGAGCTGGTCGGTGGTATCGTCGAGCAATGCAATACCGCGACGAACGAGACGCGCTGCGGGGGCGTGTGGACAGCCTCGAGGAGCAGCTCGCGGCGGCCAGGAAGGAGCTGGAGGAGAACCGCGACGGCGATCGGGCGGCGCGCGTCGAGCAGATCGAGCGCCAGATGGCGGAGGCCCGCCGCGTGCTCGACCAGCTCGGCCGGGAGCTCGACGCGGTGCGCGGCCAGCCGAAGCGGTCGTCGGCGGTGCCGCTCCTTGTGACGATGGCGGGCGTGGGGCTCTGCGCGATGGTCGCGAGCTTTCTGCTGGCGCGGTCCGGGCGCGAGACGATGGCGATCGTCCAGCAGCAGGCGGTGCCCCCGCCTCCCCTTCCCCTCCCGGAGCAGCCTCCCCTCCCCGAGCCGCCGGCGCCTGTCCCCGAGCCAGCGCAGGCGCCGCCGGAGCCGGCCGCGCCGGCGAGCGAGGCGCCGTCGCGGACCGCGAACGCGACCTGGAGGGCGACCGTCACGCGCGCCACGGGGCTCCCCCTCGCGGCCGGCGCGGCGTGCACCGTCGAGGCGGAGCTCGCGAGCTCGGGCAGCGACATCCGCGTGCCGGCGCTCCGGGTCCTCTGCGGCGGCAAGCCGATCTACCGGTCGAGCGATCCGCTGAACGGCATGTCGATGTTCAGCGCCGGCGTGGAGGAGGACTCCGGCGCTGCGCCTGGCACGGTTGCTTATGCCCTCTCGTACCAGGACAAGGGCTCGCGCGCCGGGGAGCGGGCCGAGGTCTCGCTCGACAGCATCCGCAAGGCCGGCGCCGTCTGGCGCGACTCGGTGCCCGCGTACCGCGTCGAGTTCACGCTGGCTTACCAGAGCCTGCCCGTCGCGGGGGAGCCGCTCCTCGACGCGACCCGGAGAGCGCTGCGCCGGTCCGCGCGCGTGACCGAGTCCACGGGACCGAGCCCGGTGAAGGCGGGCGCGAGGTGCGCGCTGCTCGTCTCGCCGCTCCCGCGAGGCGGCAAGTGCCTCACGCGCCTCGCGTGCGCCGGCCGCATGCTCTACGGCGCGGGCACGACCGGCGTCTCGGAGTGCACGGTGGAGGGCGACAAGGTCGTCCGCGTCCACGACGGGAACACGACCCCGAACGGCGGCGACCCGGCGTTCGAGCTCGACGCCGCGACAGGGCGCGTCACCGTCAAGGACGAGGCGGGCGGCGCCGCGTGGACGGTCGGCGTGCAGCTCGATCCGGGCGGGTAGAGCATGTCGCTGCGCAGTACAGGCTCTCCGCGCTCTCCGGGGCCCCGGCAGCGAATCTCCCTCAGGTGGGATCGTGGTGCCCACCGAGCACCAGGTGAGCTACATTTCTCGCATGAACGCGGTGACCCGAGCGCTCCTCGCCGCCAGGGACGCGATGCGGCTCGACCAGAACAATTTCGCCGCGCTCCTCGATATCGACGTGGCCGAGGTACAGGCGTGGGAGGCGGGGACGCGCAACGCGCGATCGAGCGCCCTCATCCGCTGCGCGCGCGCTCTCGCGCTCACGGTCGAGGAGGTGCTCGACGGCGAGATCGGTCGCGCGTCCGTACCCAGCCTGTTCTTGAGGGCGACCGAGCACGAGGGAAAGCTCAGCGATTTGCTGGAGCTCTCCCCGGACCTGGCGCTGTTCGTCGAAGTGGCCCGAGCCCTCGATCGCCTTCAGCGCGGCGCGCTCACGCCTGTTCCGCCGCTGCCGGTGCCGCCCGCGGACGCGCGGTGGGGCGTTGACAAAGCGCCCTACCGCGCCGACGAGCTGGCTACCTGGCTGCGGTCGCAGCTGGGCATCACCACGGCGGCCATCCCCTCGATGCGCGCCATCTATGAGCGCCTGGGCATCGGTATCGTATGGGCGCGGCAGGCGGAGATGTCCCCCTCCGTGGACGGAGCCTCTTTGCGCTCGCCCCGGCCCACGGTGCTCGTCCATCTGGTCGAGGGCCCGGCGTGCTGGTGGCGCACGCGGATGACGCTGGCGCACGAGCTTTGCCACCTTCTCTGCGACCTCACCGACGAGCGCCACAACCTGGCGCTCATCAGCCCGGCGAGCACCGGCGACGCAGAGGCGGCGCCGGGCAGCCGGGCGGCGGGTGCGCGCACGTTTCACCTGTTCAGCGATTTCGCCTGGATCGAACAACGCGCGAGCGCGTTCGCCTCGCACTTCCTCGTGCCGGACCACGCGCTCCGCGCCACGCTCTCCGGGCGCGATCCCGTAGCAGAGGACGCGGTCACCACGGTGTGCACGGCCTTCGGTGTCGGGCGCATCACGGCCGTGTCGCGCATCAAGCACGTGTTCGGGCTCAGCGAGGATCTCCGGCTCCAGATGCTGCGCAGACCTCACGAAGAGCGGCACGCCAGCACGCACCCCGACCTGGCACCTCCGCGCTGTGGCCTTCGCTCAGGGGTCCTTCTCGACGAGGTCGCCGCCGCCCTCGCGCAGGACCGCATCGACCGGGTGGAGGCGCACCGCGTGCTCGGCCTCGCCCTCCACGAGCCGCTGCCTGAGCACCCTGAGCTCTCTGCATCGCAGCGTCTCCCGCTGCGCTCGGTGGGCGATAGCGTGCGCGATATCGCTCGCGTGGCGCTCGCGCGCGCCGGGGCCGCCGGCCTGAGCCCGGGGGAGGTTCGCCGCGGTGACGCCGGCTGGTGCGTGGCTATCGTCGACGCCACGGGGCGCGCCGTGCGGGAGGAGGTCCTCTCCTTCTATCTCGATGCCGAGCGCGCCAAGATCTCGGCATGAGCGCGAACGCGTCGAACATCGCCGCCCAGCGCTGGCACCGCCTTCAGAAGGCGCCCGGCTCGTGCGTGGCCGCGTGCCGCGCCATCGTCAACGCCTGGCGCGGCGGTGAAGGCGAAGAGCAGGGGGGGTTACCCTTCGCTCGGTGGTGAGCCGCTCGACGCCTCGGTCCCGGAGAGCTTCGATGCGCTCGTGGCCCGTGTGAATCGCGGAGAGGTTGCAATCGTGACCGTGAGCGGGGCGCGCTGGATGGATCTGGCAAGAGATCGGAAGCTGCGCTCGCCCTACGGCGATCTCGGCGATGGCTTGCACGCCGTCGTGATCATCGCCGCAAGCGACAAATTCTTCGGTGTTCTCGACCCGTACTTTCCGACGAAGGACCAGCCCGTGCGGGTGTCGCGCGACGACTTCGCCACCGCGTGGAGCGGCGAGGTGGATTTCTGTGGCCCTGAAGGCTGAGCGCGCGCGGGTCGACCGCGCGCGCCCGTCGAGCGCCGCGGAGCTCACCGGTAGCTCGCCGGCCGATGATGACCACATCGCCAGGCCATGGCTCCGGTCAGCGTCGCCTGACCGGGAGCACGCGGCCCCTAGCTCTCCGCGCGGCGTGCAGGGGCGGCCGAGGCGGCAACCCTGCACAGATTGGAGGGACCACAGCTCGGCCGAGGCGGAAACCTTGTACAAACTGAAGGCAGCCAGGGTCGGCCGAGGCGGAAACCTTGTACAAACTGAAGGCAGCCAGGGTCGGCCGAGGCGGAAACCTTGTACAAACTGAAGGCGCCAGGGTCGGCCGAGCCCCCGACCCCCACCCTGCAAGCGCTGCCGCGGCGGCCACGAGCCAGCGCGATCGGCGCCGCCGGCTCCGTTCGAACGGGGCGGCTACTGCGGCACGTCCGGGACCGGCGCGTCGAGCTCGATCTCGGGCAGCGCCTCCTCGTCCTCCTCGTCCGCGGCCGGCGCGCCCTTGCCGCTCTTGCCGGCCGCCCGCCGGGCGGCGGCCTGGCGCAAGCGGTCCAGCGGGGCCAGCGCGGCGCGCGCCGACTGGACCGTCTCCGGCCTCTCGCGATCGACGCCGGCGACGACCTGAAGCAGGTAATCGCCGATCGCGCTCACGAGCTCCCGGAGCGGCTCACGGAGGGCCGCCACGTCCGCCGGTGTCTCGTGCGCCTTCGTGATCCCCAGGACCTCGCCATAGGCCTCATGGGCGGCGCGCACCTCGGCCAAGAACTCAGGACCCGCGATGGCGACAAGGTCCTTGCCGAGCGCGTCGTCCTCGGCGATCCGGCCGAGGAGGGCGTTGCTCTCGGCCCACTCGAGATCCATCGAGAGCTTGAGGAACTCGAGGCCTTCCGGGAACAGGATCTGCGAGATCTCCTTGGCTCGCTCGGCCCTCGGGTGCGCCGGTTCCGGCAAGAGCGCGCAGGCGTCGACGCGCATCTTCAGGGCGGCCCAGGCGGTATCGATGCGGTAGTCCGCCTTGGCCTTGCTCGCGGGCTTCGGGGCGCCGGCCGCGCGCCGCTTCTGGTCCCACGCCTTGTTCATGGCGAGCGTCGCC
Source organism: Sorangium sp. So ce124 (assembly GCF_051525235.1). Classification (NCBI taxonomy): domain Bacteria; kingdom Pseudomonadati; phylum Myxococcota; order Polyangiales; family Polyangiaceae; genus Sorangium; species Sorangium sp. So ce124. Next base: position 13,426,927 of record NZ_CP150312.1, on the reverse strand, counting down.
TTGCGCACGACGCGCGCGGTGCGCTTCATTCCGTCGGTCGCGTCCTTCGGCAGCGCCGAGAGGAGCGCGATCGCGAGCGCGACGGCTTGCCGGACATCGAGCTTCGGAGGACGCAGATATAGAGTCGGATCGAAGGGGATGGACTTTGCCATGGTGAATACCTCCCTTGACTGTCATCCACATCATGGGCAGGCGGGCGGAGTCAAGGGATTTTCTCGAAGGCTCGTTCCTTCCCTGGTTCCCTGGTTCCCTGGGCGCTCCGGAGAGGGTCGCATCAGCAGGCGCACGACGACGAACCAGCGCGTCCGGTGGGACCGGCGCGCTGGTGGAGGCGCGTCAGCCGGTGGGCTGAGGAGCGACGCGCCGGCTCTCGACGCGCCTGCCGGCGGCCCCGCTCCAATCTGTCGCATAACCATGGATAGGCGGCGCTTTTCAGGAGGCCATCGATGCCATGTGAGCTCACATCGACGTGTGCGCCTCGTCCTCGTCTGAGGGGCCTTCCCATTGGTCCCAACCTTCTTCCGGTTCCGGCAACCCGAACGCTCTTAAGTAGTCCCGCCCGGCCTGCACTAGCGGCGCTGGGGCGTGACCAGAGAAGTCCCACGTCTCGATCAGCTTGCGCACCCTTCGCGCAGACTCCTCTGTTCGTTGGATGTCGCCCTTTGCGTCCTGGAAATTTCCATTCTTGACTGCCTCAATAATGGCCAAGTAACCATCGAGGAGTTGCATGGCGTGTTCCTGGGTCACCGCCGCGGAACCGCCGGCGGCTATCCGAGCGAGGAGGCGTGGCGCCGCGAGGATGGACATCAGACCCATGACGCGACCTAACGAAGATAGCCCCTCCAGAGCCTTCTCTTTAGCCGACGCATAGCGCTCTTCGTCGAGCCGAGCCGCAGCGAGCACTTCTTGACGCCGCCTCTCCAGATCTTCGCTCATTGTGCCTCCACCTGAAATCCTGTCTGAAACGGCATGAGGTTCGCCGGAGCTCGTCACTAAGGGTACGGGAGGCAGAACGTCCCTATGAAGTGGTTCCCAAGCGGAGATATTCCGCCTGCGCCTACGGCTACGATATTTGGCGTTCTCGTTCCGTCCTCTGTGCACACATAAGAACACCATGCCTTGATGGCGATGTTCTGCAGTAGCGTGTTCACAAAGTCTGGACAGGTAGAGCACTTTGCCGTGCCGCAGTCGTCGACGTAGCAGGAGTGCGCCACGTTTGGTATATAATTTAGCGAACACTTGGTCCAATATTCGCAGCCGTGCGTGCGCTTGCACTCAAACTTCGGGCCGTTGACGGCGGATACCATCGACGAATCAATGTTCTCCGAAAACCAAGTGTCAGCTAATTCCGCTGCCGCGGGGCCGTACTGCTCGATGAGGCTCATGAGGGTCGCGTCGTCGAGCGTGGACGGATCAAGGTTCAGCGAATCGAGCGTGCCTGCCAAAGCACATGAGAGATGGCCGGCCTTGGCCTGGGCGAGCGCGAGCTCATGCGGATCGAGCTGGGTATACACCTGCTCGCCGATGTCCTCCTCGCTTTGAGAAGGCTGATCCGTGGCGATGTCATTTGTGTCACTTCTTCCGTCTTGTGAATTGTTATCTGCGCTGCTTGCGTCATCCTGCACACTGTCATTCTTTCGTGCGCCGATTGTAATGGTGCAAGCTGGTACCATGATGAAGGCCAGAAGACCCCAAGCGCCAATTGCGGCAACAGTCGAAAGAGGTCGTTTTGTGATGGCAATTTTCATGGCCAACATGGAAGGCGTGGAGGTTGCTGCTGTCAAGCCGCCCGTGGAGAACGCCGCACCGCGCCCTGGACACTCCGGAGGGCTGGGGCGGAGCCTCGCTAGCTCTCGCGATGCTACGGGCGGATTTCACCTACCGGGCACTTGCCTCTGCGCGCGTGGGCACGAGCACGATTCAACGGCACGACGACGCGCGTTCGACGGGCTCAGGGAAAGATTTCCACGCTCGTGGATCCTTGGTCGTGAACAGGCAGGTCCCAATAACCGCCTCGTGCACGGCGATCTCAGGTCTCATCGAGGATCGCCGCCCGTGGGGTCCGTGGATTGACCGCCCGTGAGGATCGGTCCTGCCGCTTCGTCTGATCCATCCCACGTATCCCAGATTTCGTTTCGCGGGTCGGGGAAGCCGAGGCCAGCGAGGAAGCGCCGTGACTCCTCCGCGATCTCGGGCGGAACGTCGAGGGACGGTGTCCATTCGCTGAAGAGCTCGCGAAGCCTCACGGCATGTACCCATGACATCGTCTTTTTAGGTTGCGGCCCAGGCTCTCTCGTATCGTGTTCCCGTGCAATCGGCAGATAGGCGTCCAGATGATGGAGGACGTGCTCGCGGGTCGGCGCGCCTGTCGCTTTCGCCCTGAGTTTAGGGAAAGCACAGAATGACGCGATCTCCATCAGGCACATGAGGTGCATCACGAAGTTCTTCATGGCAGCTTGCCCGGAGGGGTCCGACTCGTCGCTGCTCCTATGCGCGTCCATTTCCCATCCAAATACTCGAACGAAATCTGAAACCCACGCAAAGCGGTCCCTCCTGCTCCCTTCCAGGCAGGCGGAGGCGAGCATCGAGGATTCCAGCTACTCGGGGAACCGCAGCGTCTTGGCGACGGTGCCTTCCTCGCCCGAGATCTCCTTGCCGGACCAATCCCAGCTGACGCCGCCCTTGCCCGGCGGTCCGAGATCGTAGGTGACGCCCTCCACCGTGAGTTGGTCCTCGTCGAGGTACGCGATGCCGATCGAGTCTCCGCCCCGCCCCGGGCCGCCGTAGCCGCCGGGGCCGCCGTCGCCCCCGTTGCCGCCCGCACAGGACCAGGTGCCATCCCCCAAGGCGCCCCCCGGCGCGCCTCGGCCGCCCAGGCCGCCGTCCTGGGGCTTGCCCCCAGCACCCCCCGGGCCGGCGGAACGCGTGATGATCTCGCTGTCGCGCACCGTCACCTTCGCATGGAGCGCGAGGATGCCGATGCTCGGGTGCCCGTTCTCGCCTCCGCGACCGCCCCTGCCGCCGCAGCCGCCGGCGCCTCCGGAGCCACCGCCGGCGCCTCCCTTGCTGGCCAGGCCGCACACGCTGAGCCCGCCCCTCCGCCCGCCCCCTCCGCCGCCGCCCTGACCCGGCATACCCCAGCCGCCATCGCCGGCTTTATCGCCGTGCCACCCCGTCTCGTCGATCCGCCCGATTCCCCGGCCTGCAACGCCGACGGCGCCCCAAGGACCGTAGATCCCATAGGACCCGCTGCTGCAGTGGGTGCCGGGCACGTCCCCGCGTCCTCCCCCTCCGTACTCCGTGGACGTCGGCGCCCCGTCGTCCCCGTCCTCGGCGCCGTCGGAGAGCCCGTCGCCCCCCTTGCCGCCGGTGCTCGGGAGCCCGCCGTCGCACGGGTTCAGCACCGCCGCGCCGCCGGGGACCGTGTCGACGGAGCACGCATCCCCGCCGTACAAGCCGTGCCGTCCGTCGGATGCCTGATCCAGTCCGGGCAACTCCTCACCCTCATGGCCCGCCCATCCCTCGGAAGCTTTCATGATGCCTCGGAGGAACTCGACCGTCGTGCCGGACTTCACGAGCACGGCGATCGGGCCGTGCGCGGCCACCCTGAAGTCGACGATCCTCGATACGCCGTCCGCTGCGCCCGTGTCCTCGGGGCCCGCCGGCTCGACGGTCAGGAGGAGGCTAAAGTCGGTTGGGGTCTGCAGCACCGACCGAATGCGGTCGCCGTCGAGTCGGGGGATCATGCGTTCCCACGTCCGGCAATCGAACCCGCCTATGAGATCCACGCCGGAGGGCAGCGTGAGGGGGTCGAAATAAGCTTCGTGGCACGCGAACACGCGCCCCCGTCCCTTTCGCGCCAGCTCGACGGCGCGCTGGAGCGTCCGCACCGGCTTGTCCTTCGTGCCGGGGTTCGCGTCGTCTCCGCCGCCGAAGACACCGCCGGCGAACACCCCGCAGCCATCGTCCAGCACATCGGCGGCCAGGTGCTCGAGACAGACTGACTCCGCCGGCGGCTCGTCGAGACACGCCGTGCCATCGTCGCACGACGCTGGGCCCGGGTCGAGCGGGCCCGGCGTGGTCCCGCAGCCGATGACCGAGAGCGGAAGGGCGAAGGCGAGATGGACGGGGAACGTCGGCTTCATGGTGCTCCTCCACGCGACGCCGCGCGCACACGGCCCATCAACGGGGCGGCTCGGGGTTGGACACGTCGAATTGACGCCAGGGCATGTTGTCGCCATCGGCGCCCTTGCCCGCGTCGTCATCGGGCGCTGCGTTGCCGGCGACTCCGCCGTCGCCGCCCGCTCCCCATTCTACCGTGGCGTACGGCCCGAACTCTACGCGGGCAGCGACGGACGCGACGCCGTACGAGGGGCCCCCGAGACCGCCGCCGGCATCGCCGCCGCGGCCTCCATTGCCACCGCGGCCTCCGGGGCATGCGCTCCAACGCACGCCGGTGGCTGTCGCGAAACCGAGCCCACCTTGCCCGCCCAGTCGACCGACGCCGCCCGGTTGGCCCGTTCCGCCCACGCCACCGCGGCCGCCGTTGCCTGTCTCTACCCTCGTCGCCTCGAGGGTGAGCGCGCTCCCCTGCAACGCGACGACACCGATGCTTGCCCCGCCATAGCCGCCGGCCTTGCCTCCCAGGCCGCCACAGCCGCCGCTCCCGCCCGAGCCGCCGGCCGCGCCGGCCTGCGCGCTGCCTGCGCGACACGCGACCATGTCGCCTCGCCCTTTGCTGCCGCCGCCGCCGCCCCCACCTTGGCCGAGGCCCCCTCGTGTCCCGTCCTGGCCCCGAACACCGACCCAGCCTTCTCGCTCGGTGAGCTGGCCTGGACCAGCGGCGCCGGCAGCGCGGCCCCCATCGGTGCCTTCGGCGCCGTCTTTCCCCACCGTACACGGCTCGCTGCCCGCGCCGAGCCCTTCGCGGCCCTTGCCCTCCGGATTTTCCGCCGGCTTCGGCTGCCCCGGCGCACCGTCGCCCCCCGATTCGAGCCCGCCGTCGCCGCCGTAGCCTCCCGTGGACTCGATGCCGTCATCGCACGCGGTCGCGACCGGAAGGGCGCCCGTCTCGGAGTCGGCCGAGCAGGCGTCCGCGCCGTCGTTCCCCAGCTCTCCGTCCTTTGCCCGCTCGCTGTCCGCGTCCTCCCCTGGCTCCCCATCCTTGCCGTTGCCCGCGACGATCGCGCTGTCCCGCACGACCGCGCCGGCCCCCGGGCTCAAGATCATCGCGATGGACGACTTGCCGTCGCTCGCCGAGGCGTCCGCCGCGACGACGTGCACGCCGACGATCGTCGATGTCGTGTTGTCGCCCGCGAGGACCCGCACCGGGATCCCCGCTGGCGGAGCGATCGTGGTCGGCTCGTCGGGCCCGCCGAACGACCACGCGTAGGACCAGTCGCCGCCGTCACCACAGCGACGGCCGCCCCAGAGGTCGAGCCCGGAAGGCAGCGCGATCTTCTCCTCGAACGTCTCGCCGCAAGCGTACACGCGCCGGGTCGGCGTCTCGCCGTCGCGTCGCCCGTACGCGGCGAGCCCGATTGCGTGTTGCAAGGTCCTCACCGGCGCGCCCTTCGTGCCAGGGCTCCCGTCGTCGCCTGACGACGCGCTGACGAACACCCCGCACTCGTCCAGGGCCGGCGCGGTGCCGGGCGCTCCCTCGCACGGATCGGGCGGAGGCTCCGGATCCGGGGCGCACGCCAGCGCTTCCCAGCAAGCGTCGGAGTAACCGCACCCTATCAGCGTGCTCGCGCCGCACATGCAGAGCGCGAGCGCGACGACGGACTTCGCAACGCTCCGGCCTTTCATCGAACGCACCGCCTCGGCTCCCGATGTCCTCACCCCATCCCCACGATCCTCACGCCGGTCGCAACGAGTGAGCCGTGGATCCGATCCTGAGCCGGCGTGAGCCCCAGGTAAGGAGAAGTCCGTGAAAGAGGACGTGGCGGCCGCGGTCTGAAGGGCAGACAGAATGCCCCGCGAACCGCGCGCATGACCCACGCGCGGACGGTAGCTACGCCGGACGCACGGCGTCAACCGGAGAAAACGCCATCAAGCAACCTACTTCGTGAGAAATTCCAGTCCGACAGCGGAATGCTGCCCTCTCCTCTTGCCCCGAGTTCAGTCACCCCGCCCAAACGCACCTGCGCGCCGCAAGCGAGGTAGACCCGGAGGGACGGGATCGTCGCGTCCGGGAGCTTCCCGCCCAGAGGCATCGCGCCCTCCGAGACCGCCGCGTAGATCTCGGCCTTGTTGCTGCGCACTTCATCGAGGTCGTCGAGGTTGATGCCTTCGGGTGCACCGCCGCGCGCATTGCCGCTCTTGGTCGTGGTGTGACCGGCGGTGCAGCTCTGCTGGAGCGCCTGGGCCCCTTCCGCCTGCTGCGCGCTCGAGTCGGGCGCGCACTCCCCGAGATCGCCCTCGTCATTGCCGCACCCTGGGAACGTGCCGAGGGTGTCGTGCCCGGCCGCCCGAATCCGCCGATCGGAATCGCTGGGAGATCTCGAACTGCCGCGACGCGGGGACGTGCCCCGCTCGCCTCCGCGCGCGAAAGCACAGCTAGTACTACAGCCGTACTTGCGGCCCATCTGCGGCTGTAGGCGGGCGGACATGGATTTCTCGACGATTTTGATGCTTACAGCCGCACCTGGGACCAAGTGCGGCTGTAGTACTAGAGTGAGGGGCAGAAGTCTGCGGCAGAGCGACCCCTGGTGCATGCTGGGCGTGGAGGACGTCGAAAACCAGCTTCACGTCGTCCCGCCCTCCGCCCTCGTGCCGTGGACCATCCGCGACTCCATGGATCCCGTGGGAGGCCCCCCTACCGCCGTGCCCGACCTCTGCTGTCTTCCACGCCTCCGCGTCGCAGGACACCGGCATCGGACTTCAGGCCGCGTGGTTCCCGGCCGGGTTGCGCTTGCGTCGCGCCGGCCCCGCTCTCCAGATGTTCTTCAGGTCGTGCGGCAGCTGCGACTCGACCTGCGCGACCTCCTCGGCCGCGATGGTACCTCGGACCGGACCGCGATCGACCGCGCGGACGAAGCCGCTGCACGAAGATCGAAAGCGCCTCGCGCGCGTCCTCCCTCTCCCTGGGCCGTCCCCGTCAGGGGTGTGCCATGGTCCCGGCCACGCGCTCCGGCCACTCCTTCACGGCCGCCTCGAACAGCGCCGGCTGCTCGGTCTGCAGGTTGTGGCCGGCCCGGTCGAGCAGCACGAACGACGCCCGCGGGTACGCCTCGAGGATGCCCCAGAGATCGCGGTAGCCGGTCACGCAGTCCTGGCGCCCCACCAGCATCAGGGCCGGCCCGGGAAACGGCACCTCCAGACGGTCGACCGCGAAGCTGAAGGGGATCTTCCGGCTGAGGTGCTGCTCCAGGAAGACCGCGTCCGCCGCGCGCAGGCCGGGGAGGATCTCGTCCCGGAACCGCTCCCAGACGGCGGGCACCTGGCGCACGTGAATCGCCTCGAACGCGCGCCGGTCCTCGCCGGACAGGGTCCCGAGGAACGCCTCGTCGCGCTCCAGCACCCGCAGCGGGGGCGCGTTGGCCTCCCGCGTCTCCTGCACGGCCACCGGACACACGAGCAGCAGGCCCGCGACGCTCCGCGGCCGCTCGTGGACCACGCCCCGGGCCAGGTAGCCGCCGTACGACTCGCCGGCGACCAGGAACCGCTCGCCGGGGAGCACCTGATCGACGATCCCGAGCACCACCTCCAGCATGCGGTCCGACCCGTCGATCCACGGTTGCCCCGGGGTCCTTCCCATGCCCGGCAGGTCGAAATAGACGCGCCTCCAGCTCCCCGGCGCCGACCGGAACACCGGCTCCATGCACCCCTTCATCAGCCTGTGGTCGGGCACCCAGCCGTGGAGCATTAGGACGGGGGTCCCGGAGCCGATCACCTCGACATCGATCTCGAGGTCCTTCACCCTGCATCGCATGGGCGCACTCTAGCCGCGCACCCCCGTGCCCTCCGCGTCGGCCTGCGCCGCCGCGGCCGGGCGCCGGCCGCGGCGGTCTGGACGCTTCGAGCTCGACCCTCGCCCGCGCCGTCCAGTCGGCCCCTCTGGGCGTGACGTCTCGCTTCGAGGCATAGGCGAGTATGCCTATGCCTCGGGCGTGAGGCACAGGGTACGACGTCGTCGCAGATCACCTGCATCGGGTGATGCGAGGACGGACGGCGATCTTAGAATAGAGAGGCGAGGACGAATGAAAACGCTTCGCAATTTCGGCGCGATCGCTCCAGGGATCGTTGCGCTCGCGGCGTTCGCGGCGCTGGGCTGCTCCAGCGAGGGAGAAGCGACGACCGAGGCATCTTCCGGCGGCAGCGCAGGAGGGCCCGCCGGGCCCGGATCCAGCGCCTCCGGCGCCACGGGTGGCTCGTCGGCAACCGGTGGCCCGTCGGCGACCAGCGGCTCGTCGGGGGCGGTCAGCGGCGCAGGCGGCAGCGGCGGGCGCCCGGACTCGGGGGAAACTGGCGCAGGCGGCGGGAGCGTTGCCGGCTCCGGATCGAGCGGCGCTGGAGGAGACGCGCAGAGCGCGGGCTGCGGCAGCGCGACCGCGCCGAAGAGCGGCCGTTTCAGCATCGATGTCGGGGGCACGTCGCGCGAATACATCCTCGCCGTGCCGGACGGCTACGATCCGAACCACCCTTATCGGCTGATCTTCACCTGGCATCCCCGAGGCGGCTCGGCCCAGCAGGTCGCGACCGGGTTCGGCGGCGGCTACTACGGCCTCCAGAGTCGCGCCAACGGCTCGACGATCTTCGTCTCGCCCGAGGGCATCGAGCAGGGCTGGGCGAACACGGGGAACCGCGACATCGCGTTCCTCCGCGCCATGCTCGACCGCTTCCGCACCGAGCTCTGCATCGACGAGAACAGGATCTTTTCGACGGGGTTCAGCTACGGCGGCATGATGTCCTACGCGATCGGCTGTGCGATGGGCGACGACTTCCGCGCCATCGCCTCCATGTCCGGCGCGCTCTACAGCGGCTGCGACGACGGCGACAGCCCCGTGGCCATGTGGGGCTCCCACGGCAAGAGCGACAGCGTGGTTCCGGTCGCGAACGGTCAGAGCGCTCGCGATGTCTTCCTCGAGCGAAACCACTGCGGCCAGCAGACCACACCGGTCGAGCCGAGCCCCTGCGTCAGCTACGAGGGCTGCGACGCGGGCTACCCCGTCGTCTGGTGCGAGTTCAACGGGGACCACGCCCTGCCGGACAACTCCGGCGAGTCGATCTGGAGCTTCTTCTCGCAGTTCTGAAGCGAACGTCGCTCGAACCAGCGCCACGTTTTCAGGGTGCATGGAATCGCATGCGTGGATTGAATGGATGGGTCCGGCAATGGTGATCAAAAATCTGCCAGCGAAGCTCTTGCTAACTGGAATCCTGGGCATCTGCTCTGGAGGGTGTGGTTCGTCGACCGACGATACCAGCGGAGGGACGACGAGCAGCAGCTCCGGCGGCGCGGCGTCGAGCGGTTCCGGCGGAGCGACCGGCACGGGCGGCGACGCCGGTACGGGCGGCGCGGGTAGCGGAACCACCGCGGGTGGCGGAACCACGGGAGCCGGTGGCGCTGAGGAGACGGGCAGCAGCAGCAGCAGCGGCGGCGCAGGCGGGGCGCCCGGCACCGGCGGCGGCGAGAACGGCAGCGAGGAGGCGACGATCGTCCCCGATCCCTCGTGGACCTGCGGGATGCCCAACGGGATTCCGCTCCCCACGCGCGGCGAGCTCGTCCTTCGGGCGACGCTCCAGCTCGGCGCGACCCACGATGTCGGGACCACCCAGTTCGGACACCGCCGCCTCCTCGACGTGAAGGGGGGCACGCTCACGGGCGACAAGGCCCAGGCCACGTTCCTCACCGGCGGCATGGATCTCGAGCTCACGCTGTCGAACGGATCCGTTGAGCTCGAGGAGATCAACATCCTGAAGGCGAGCGACGGCACCCCCATCTTGATGCGGACCTGCGGCGTGGCCGCCGCCGGCGACGACGTCGTCCGGATCGTCCCGGACTTCGAGGTCGCCACCTCGAGCTCGCTCGCGTGGCTCAACACCGGGAAGTTCGCGGGCACCCGTGTCGTCGACGCCGCGGCGGGCACGATCCAGCTCGACATCTACGACATCAGCAAGGTGGACGCCGGAGAGCCGAAGATCCAGCTCAAGGATCCCGCGGGCGTCCCCAACCAATCGTGGGAGTGCTCGACGGCGACCGGGGCGAAGGGCTCCAGCGTGTTCACCGAGTCCGTCTCGCTCGGCGCATCCGTGTCTGTCGGCGCGAGCAAGCGCGGCACGCGCAACATCATTCCCATCACCGGGGGCACGGTCACCGGCGGAATGCTGCTGAGCGGCCTGTCGGGCTCGGTGCTCCCCGGAGGCGCGGATTACCAGCTCATCGGGTCAACCACGGTGCTGGACGCCAGGTACGCGCTGTCCTCGAAGGACGGCGAGGTCATCGTGGTGAGGAACTGCGGACCTTTCGGCGCGCTCGTGCCGGTCTTCGAGACGCGCGCGGACGGCCCCTATGCGATCCTCAACACGAAGCAGTATGTGAGCTCCGACCCGGGTGGCGCGGCGGGGGGCGGGGTGAGCCTCACCTTCTACGAGCGCAAATAGAACAGCAGAGCCGCGGTGACGCGGGCGCGTCCGGGTGGCAGGAGCACGACGACCACGGAATCGGGCGTCTCGGGTAAGGCTACCAGGGCCTCGGGATGTGGTCGGCCATCGCCTCCGATGTCTCCCGCGCGGCGCGGACCGCCGCGAGCCAGTGGACCTGGGCCGGATCGCTCTCCCACGGCGGCACCTCGCGCCAGCGCGCGTCCCAGTACTCGCGCGCGGCCGCCTCGGCCGTCGCCAGCTCGCTCTCGTCCTCGGGCGCGTCCTCGACGCGATCTGCAACGAATCGCCACGGTTCCGAGTCGCGGTCGCTCCGCTTCGCCCAAGGGGGCGCAGGCTCCCCGTCGAGGATTCCGTCGCTGCTCCGGAGATAGGCCTCGTAGGCGCTCTGCGCCACCACGTCGCGCCGGTGGACGATGACCCAGTGCGCGCACGACTCGCGGTACGCCGCGGCCCACGCGCGATCCTCTTCGGGCACATCATCGCGCCAGGCGCTCGCGTGGAGCTCGCGCAGCGCTCGCTGGCTCGCCTCCACGTCCTCGCGACTCGCGCCACTCGCGCGCCATGCGGCCACGAGGGCTAGCTCGCGAGCTGCGCTCGGTCCCGGCAAGTTCGCCTCCGCCTGCTGGCGGTACCAGTGATAGGGAGGATCCACCATCCGGGGGATGTTCCTCTTCGTTGAGAAGGGTCTCTCGCTTCGTCCCAGCCGGAAGCCCCGCTGGAAGGCGCGGAGCGCCTCGGGGCCGTGGCCCTGGGCCACATCCTCGGCCATCAGCAGCTTCCAGAGATAGGTCCTGTCCAGGCGCGCGAGCGCCTCGGCCTCCGTGGTGGGCTTTCGCTCGAGAGCCCCATAACCGGCGACGAACGCGCGCTTCACGGCGGCGATCAGCATCGGCCACGGCGGGGCGGCTCTGCCGTCGACCCAGTGGTGGAACTCTTTCCGGTGCGCCTCGGCCCACGCGCGATCCTCCTCCTCTGACAGATCGTCTCGCCATGCCGCGCCGCACACCTCGCCCAGGTTCTGGAGGTAGGACTTCCATTTTCGTGGGTCCTTGGTCCTGAACATGACCGACCCATTGCCCGCCTCGTGCACGACGAGATGACGTTTCACGGTTGATCCCCGCCAGGAGGGTCTGTGGGCTCTCCGCCCGTAGGGAACGAGTCGGACGGTCTGGGAGGGCATCCCCAGCCCTCCCCTGCGCCGAGCGGGCAGAGGAGCGGCGCGAACCGAGGAATAGCCCACCCTGGAGGCGGCCCCGGAAGGGTGATCATGGCTTGGATGATATCATCCGACTCGATCGCATCGATATCGACCATCTTCGGATCCACCTTCTCGGGGTCGTATCGAAAATCCCACACATATTTGCACTCGATGTCGGTGTACGCGGGCAGCAACTTCTCGATCTCATTCTTCGCGTCAGGGACGACCCACGACGCAAATTCATCGGCGCAAAAGAGATAGTTCGGTAGGTTGGCCTTCTTTCTGAGACAGGTAAGCATATCCTCCACGGTGATGTACTTATTCGGACGATCGTACCATCCGCTCCATAGCCCGCCCTCGTTGTCGCGGCACACCACCTTGCCCACCTGGTCGTTCTTGTCCCTTGTCTCCAACCATTTCTTCGCCAGCTCGTGCATGGTCCAGCGCTTCATCTCCGTCAGATTGTCGTTCGGAAGCATCGCGATCTGACGTCTCAGCTCCGCGCGATCTTCTGGGTCCAGGATCGAGCAGCCGACGACGAGCGAAACGAGCACGGCGACACGCAGACGTCTCATACCCCTCCCTCCTGAGCGTGACGCACGCTACACCGCGCCGCGTCGCCGGACAAGGCGTCCCGCGGCCCGTACAGCGCGAGCGGCAAGGCTCCCCTTGTGAGCACGGCGTCCGCAGCGTCGGCCTTCGCGGTCCCCTCACATGCGGCGACGACGGCAATTACAAGGCTCAGCCGCGAGCCGTGGCACAATATCACCAGCCGCTGCTTGTCGTGGGGGCGAAATCGAAGGCCGCGCGTTCACCTATGGTTCAGACGTTCGCTGTCGTGCGCTGCGAAAGCTATCGCCCAAGAACCTCGTCATAGAGGTCCTCGTACGCGCGCGCCATGCGGTCGAGCCCGAACCGCTCCATCACCCGCGCCCGCCCGCGCAACCCCATCTCCGCGCGATCATCCCGCACTGCCACCGCCTCGAGCGCGCCGGCGAGGGTCTCCGGCGCTCCAGGCGGCACCAGCATCCCTGTCTCGCCGTCCACCACGATCTCCGGATTGCCCCCCACCCGCGTCGCGACGATAGGCAACCCCGCCGCCGCCGCCTCGATGAGCGTCAGCGAGATCCCCTCCGTCAATGACGCGAGCGCGAACACGTCGAACGCCGGCAAGAGCTCCGCCACGTCCCCGCGCGTCCCCGTGAACGTCACCGCCCCGCCGAGCCCGAGCCGCGCCGCCTGCGCCTCGAGCGCAGGCCGCCGCGGGCCGTCGCCGATCAGCGTCAGATGCGCGTCGGGCCGCGCCGCGCGGAGCCGCGCGAACGCGTCGAGCAGCGTCGCGTGGTCCTTCTCCGGCGACAGCCGCGCGACACACCCCACGTGATAGCCCGTCGCCGGCACCCCGAGCCGCGCCCGCGCCGCCCCCGCGTCGCCCGGCCGGAACACGTCCGTGTCGACGCCGTTCAAGATCGTCACGACCTTGGCCGGATCGACGTGCTCCACCTCGAGCGCGACAGCGCGCGCGTCGTCGCTCACCGCCACAACCCGGTCCGTGAGCGCCGCGGCCAGCCGGTTGACCAGCACCTTTCGCTTCTGCTTCGGGTAGTTGCGCCCGTGCTTCGTGTGGATGACTCGCGGCCCGCCGCCGCCAGGGAGCGCCGCCGCCCGCAGAAGGGCCGCCGCGAGCGCGCCATAGAGGTGCGGCCCCGGGTTGTGCGTGTGCACGAGCCCGATCCCCTCGCGCCGCAGCCACGCCGAGAGCCGCAACGGCAGCCCCGGGTCGAGGCCGTGCTTCCGCGAGAGCACCACGAGCGGCACGCCGAGCCGCGCCAGCTCCTCGGCCAGCGCGCCGGGCTCCTGGAGCGCGCACACCACCGGCGCGAACCGGTCGCGCGCCATCCTGTCGAGCAGCCGGAGCACCACCCGCTCGAGCCCACCCACGTTGAGCGACAGCACGACGTGGGCGACCTTCGCGGGCCGGCCCGGCGCGGCATACGGCGCCGGCCGGACCCCGGGCGCCCCGATCATGCCGCGGCCTCGCGGCCAAACTCGATCGGCACCTCGGTCATGGTGAAGCGGAACTTCCCACCCGACGTGACCGGGATGTCGCTGACGAGCTGCACCCGGATGTCCGCCCGCTCCCCGAGGAACCGGCGCAGATCGCGCTCGATGGCCTGCGACGTCTCCGGCCCGTACCCCTCGCCAGGGATGATCTTGATCGTGATCGCCCGCGTCTTGTCCTGGTGGACCTGATACCGCTCCACCGTCGGGTTGTCCTTGAAGAAGTAGGGGAAGAACACGGACGAGAGGAGCTGGCCGTCCGTCCCGACGATCATGTCGAGCACCCGCCCCTCGACCGAGGCGAGCAGCGGCAACCCGCGGCCGCACGAGCAGGCCTTGTCGGCCGCGACCACCACATCCTCGTTCTTGTAACGGATCAGCGGCATCGACCGGCACACGAGATCGCTCAGGATCACCTCGCCCGGCTCGCCGGGCCGCGCGTGCCGGCCGCCGCGCAGCACCTCGAGGAAGACGTTCTCGATGTTGAGGTGCTTGCCCTCGTGGCGCTCACACTCCGCGCCGATCAGCATCATCTCCCTGCACCCATAGCGGTCGTAGACCGGCGCCTGGAACGCCCGCTCGATCACCTCGCGCTGGTGAGGGAAGAGCCGCTCCGCCGTCGCGATGATCCCCCTCGGCGTGGGCAGCCGGTGCCCCGTCTCGAGCGCATAGCGCGCCGTGTAGTAGAGGGGACTCGTGTACCCCACAACGAGGTTCGGCTGGTAGCGCCGGATCTCGTCCACCACCCCCGCGAGCCGCTCCTCCGCCAGGTTCCACGCGCTGACCGTCTTCTTCCGGATCAGCGCCTCGTGCAGCGTGCGCTTCGCCTTCTTCCAGCGGGGCTCCAGGGTCGGAATCCCCCAGATGTACAGCTCCTTGTCCCCGATCCGGCCGCCAGCCCACGCGTCGGAGCGCAGGGCCGCGGCGCTTCTACACTCGTACGTCGTGTGATCGTAAAAGAAGCGCGCCGGCTCTCCGGTCGATCCGCCCGTACCGCTCCTGAAGAGCTTGCCGCGCCACCCATCAGCGATGAGCTCGCTGCCGTGCGCGCGGAGATCGGCTTTGGTCAACACCGGAAAGCGCGCGAGATCCTCGGGCGCGTGCACGTCCTTGACCCGCACCCCGTATTCGGCGAAGCGGCGCCGGTAGAAGGGCACGCTCTGCTCGGCAAAGCGGAGGGCCGCCAGCATCTTTCTCCAGTTGAGCTCCCTGAGCTCGCGCTCCGGACGCCACTGGGACCGCTCCAGCTCCCCCAGGTAGGCCAGCGTGGCTCTCCCTCGGAGTTTCGTCTCGTAAAACGGAAAGAGCACGTTCCGAAAGAGGGCTGAATACATGGCTGCTGAGGATTCTTCCGAACCTCGGCCACACAGTCAAGCAACGGCGGCCGGGTCGCCGCTTCCCCACGCGCGCGCCACCCACGCCCCACCCACGCCCCACCCACACGTTGCACACGCTCCTCCACCCGCAGCCACGATTGGTTACCGCGGAGATGGCGTGAGTGAACTCCTCATGACAGCGGCTCAGCTCGACGCGCCCACCGCGGCGCGGTGACACACGCGCTGCGCGTCGCCCTCGCCCGCCGGCGCAGCCGGGCGAGCCAGCACACATGAGCTCTTCAGCTCTTCCGTCCGCAGCGCGGCCGCGACTCGCGGCCTCACTGCAGGGTGGGCTCCGATTCTTGCTGCCAGAGCGCCGCCAGCGCGAACGTCTTGGCGTTCTCCGGCACGGCCTGGCAAAAGCTCTGCCGCCGCGCCGGGTCCTGGATCCATTGCGCCCGCGCGACGAGCCGCTGCATCGCCACCGTGATCGCCTCGCGCGCCGCCTCGTGGTGGCCGCAGGCGCGGAGCGACTCGGCATACACGAGCCGGATCTGCGCCTCGCCCTCCTCGGTCCCGCCGACCGACACGAGCAGACCGAGCCCGCGCCGGGCCGCCTCGAGCGCCTCCTCTGCCCGGCCCTGCTCGAGCAGCACCCGCGCGCGCACCGAGAGCGCGTGCGCCTGGAGCGTCGGCACGTGCGCCAGCATCGCCACGGCCGCGCCCGCCTCGTTGTCCGCCGCGTCGAGGTCGCCGAGCCGCGTCAGGATCGCCGCGAGGTACGCCCGCGACCGCGCCTCCTGCCGCCGGTTCGCCTGCGCCACGAACGCGTCGATCGCCTCGGCCGTGGCCGCGCGCGCCGCGCCGAGATCGCCCTGCTGGATCCAGAGCAGGCCCTGGTTCTGCTTGGCGAACGCCGCCACGTTGTAGAGCCCGAGCCGCCCCGCCTCCGCGAGCGCGTCGCGCAGCTCGGCCTCGGCGCGGCCGTACACCCCGAGCTGCAGCAGGCAGTGCGCCGCGTTCACGCGGCTCAGGCACGCGTTCCTGAGGTCGCCTGTCTGGAGGTAGGCGGGGATGCTCTGCTCCGTGCACGCGAGCGACGCCGCAGGGTCGCCGTAGCACAGCGCCCGCGACGCCCGGAGCGCGTGGATGCGCGCCGCCACCGCCGCGTCGCGCTCGGCGAGCGGCATCGCCACCCGCGCGAGCTCCTGCACGATCTCCTCCGCCGCGGCGTACTGGCCCCCGTGCAGGAGCGACCCGGCGATGCGCGCCAGCGCGCTCACGGAGGCGCCGGTCGCCTCCCCGACGTCGATCCACGAGCCGCGGTCCCCGCTGCCAGGGCCGGCCCCCCGGAGCTCCTCGACGAGATCCGCGAGCCGGTCGCCCATGCCGAGGCGCACGCGCATCGACGCGGCCTCCCCGGCCGCCGCGTACCAGAGCGCGCTCTTCCGGGGGAAGCCCCGCATCGCCATGACGGCGCACCGCTCGGCCTGGGACGCCTCGCCGAGCCACTTGTGCGCCTCGGCCTGGACGAGGCGCAGCGCCGCGAAGAACTCCCCGTCCACGTCGGCGCTCGCGGCCCCCTGCTCGGCGCGCTGGATCGCGGCGCGGAAGTCGTTCGCCCCGAGCGCCTGCTCCGCCGCGCGCCGGAACCAGACCACCGCGCGCTCGGCGTCGCCGCCGCGCTCGAAGTGGTCCGCCAGGAGCGCCGCGTCGCGCTCGCCGGCCGCGTCCAGCCACTCGCCGGCGAGCAGGTGGCCGAGCGCGCGATCCTCGTCCGTGAGCGTCGCGTACGCCGCCTCGCGCACGAGCGCGTGCCGGAACGCGTACTCGTCCTCGCTCCGGAACTTGCCCTCGCCCCGCCGCGCGATGAGCTCGCGATCGACGAGCACCGCGAGCCACCCGTCCACCTGGGGGGCGCGGCGCTCGCCGCCGAGCAGCGCCATCAGCCCTCCGCGCCAGAACTTCTGGCCGAACACGCTCGCGGCCCGGAGCACCCGGCGCGCCTCGCCGTCGAGCGACTCGAGGCGGGCCTGCACCATCGACAGCACCGTCTCGGGGAGCGCCTCGGTCCGGCCCGAGGCGGCGGCGCGGATGAGCTCTTCCAGGTAGAACGCGTTGCCTCCTGCCCGCTCGCACAGGCGCGCGCAGAGATCGGGCGTCACGGCGTCGCCGAGCACCTCGCGCACGAGCCGCTCGCTCCCCCGCCGCCCGATCTCGCGCAGCCGGATCTCCTGGACGCCGCGCGAGACCCACACCTTCGGGAAGACGGTCTCGACCTCCGGCCGCGCCAGCGCGAGCACCATGAGCGGCTGGTCACGGAGCGCGAGGGCCGCGTCGATGAGCTTCACCGTGGGCACGTCGCCCCACTGGAGATCCTCGAGCACGAGGAGCACCGGCTCGGCCCGGCACTCGGCGAGCACGAAGTCCTCGAAGGCGCGGCGGATCTGGTCGCCCATGAGCATCGGGTCGCTCCGCGCGGCGCGCAGCTCCACCCTGCCCTCGTCGGAGAAGCGGATCCGCGCCACCTCGCCGAGGAACTCGGTCACGCGGTCGAGGTCGGCGTCGCTCAGGTACCGGCCCACGCGGGCGCGGAGGCGCTGCTCGCGGACCTCCTGCGGCTCGCCGCCGGAGAGCCCGGCCTCGCGGCGGAGCATCTGGCGCAGCATCCCGAAGGGCGAGCCGGCGCTCATCGGGTCGGCGTGGCCGAGCCAGACCTGCACCCGGTCCTTGCGCTCCTCGACGCGGCGCAAGAACTCGTAGCGCAGCCGGCTCTTGCCGAGCCCCGCGGGCGCCGTGATGAGCACCGCGCGCGCGGTCGGCTCGGAGACGCACTCGTCGAGCACGGCGTCGAGGATGGCGAGCTCGTGGTCGCGCCCCACGAACGGCGTCGTGCGCCCGAGCAGCGTCCGCGCGGCCTCGACGAGGTCGCGCTCGGCGCGGAGCACGAGGCCTGTCGCGTCGCCGCCGACCTCGAAGCGGGCGTCGAGCAGGCCGGCCATCACCTCGTCGAGGCGGATCGACCCGCCTTCGGCGCGGTCGAGCAGCCGCACGGCGCGGTCGATGGTGGGCCCCATCGGGAGCCGGTCGTCGGCGGAGCCGCGTCCGGCGACGAGGGCCATCTGCACGCCGGGCAGGAGGTCCCGCACCTCGATCGCGCACCGCGCCGCGCGGGCGGCCTGGTCCGTGATGAGGCCGCGCCCCTCGAGCGTGATGAGCAGGAGCCCGTCGGCAAGCGTCTGCAAGGCCCCGCCGAAGCGCGACGCCACGCGCTTCACCTCGTCCTCCGGGACGGTGCGCGCGAGGGGCACCGTCATCGGGAGCGTCATCGGCATGGTGGGCCCCTGCCACGAGGGGGCCTCCGGCGCCCCCACGCGCGCGAGCATCAGGCACAGCGTGCGCCGCTCGCCGGTCGTGAGCGCGCTCGCGCGCCGGCTCACGGGCGCGGGAGGGGTGCTCTTGATCTCGCCGACGCGGAGCAGCTCGAGCGCCACGGCGGCGCCGTTCGCGGGCCGTTCCGCCGGGGCCTTGGCGAGCATGCGCGCCACGGCCATGTCGACGTTCTCGGGGACGTCGGCGCGCAGGTCGCGGAGGCGCGGCGCCTCGTCGAGCACGACGCGGAGGAGGGCGGTGTGGATGTCGTCGCCGACGAACGGCGGACGCCCGGTGAGGCAGTGGAACAGGACGCAGCCGAGCGCGAACACGTCGGCCTGGGTGCCGACGTCGCGCTCGCCGCGCGCCTGCTCCGGCGCCATGTAGAACGGCGTGCCCATGACGACGCCGGTCATGGTGAGGGGCGCGAGCGACGTGAGGCGGGCGATGCCGAAGTCGAGGAGCTTGACCTGCTCGACCGACTTGTCGACGAGGTACAGGTTGCTCGGCTTGAGGTCGCGGTGGACGACGTTGTTGCGGTGCGCCTCGGCGAGCGCCTCGGCGATCCGGAGGCCGAGCGTGACGCTCTCGGCGATGGTGAGCCCGCGCCGGCGCAGCCGGTCGCCGAGGCTCTCGCCCTCCAGCCACTCGAGCGCGAGCCAGGGCTCGCCGCTCTCGGTGGCGCCCTGCGCGATGTACCGGACGATGCCGGGGTGCCGCAGCTCGGCGAGCACCTGCGCCTCGCGCGCGAAGCGCTCGCCGTGCTCGAGGCCGCGGCCCGACATGACCTTGAGCGCCGCCGTCTCGCCGGTGTGCCGGTCGAGGGCGCGGTAGACGGAGCCCATCCCGCCCGACCCGGCGAGGCGCTCGATCAGGAAGCGGTCGGCGACGATGTCCCCGGGTTTCATCGGGACGGCGAGTATCACACGGAGCCCCATGGGCGAGGCCAGATCCCGGCAACTCCCGGCGACGAACCCGCGGCAGGGCGCCTGCGAGCCGGCTCACTCCCCACGGCCAAGGTGTGATAGGGTGCGCGCTATGTCTGCGATAGTCCTGCCCTCTGTCGAGCTGCTTTCGCCGTACGAGACAGGGAAGCCCCTCGACGAGCTCGCGCGCGAGCTCGGCGTGACGGACGCCGTGAAGCTCGCCTCGAACGAGAACCCGCTCGGCCCGAGCCCGCGCGCCCTCGAGGCGGCGCGCCAGGCGCTCGCGAACGTGCACCTCTACCCGGACGGCGCGGCCTACCGGCTGCGCGAGCGGCTCGCGGCGGTCCACGGCGTCACGATGGAGGAGATCGTCCAGGGAAACGGCTCGAACGAGCTCCTCGACCTGATCGTGCACACCTTCGCGACGCCCGGGTCGCACATCGTGTTCGCCGACCCGGCCTTCGTCGTCTACAAGCTCGCCGCGCTCGCCTACGGCGTCCCGTTCACGGCCGTCCCGCTGCGCGACCTGCGGCACGACCTCGAGGCCATGACCGCGGCCGTCACGCCGAAGACGCGCCTCCTGTTCATCGCGAACCCGAACAACCCGACGGGCACGCACGTGGGCCGCGGCGCGGTCGAGCGCCTGCTCAGGGAGGTCCCGCCCGAGGTGATCGTGGTCATGGACGAGGCGTACATCGAGTACACGGACGCGCCGGACTTCCCGGACTCCCTGCGCCTCCGCGGGCTCCGCGAGCGGCTGCTCGTGCTCCGCACCTTCTCGAAGATCTACGGCCTGGCGGGCTTCCGCGTCGGCTACGCCGTGGGCCCGGCCCCGCTCATCGACTACATCAACCGGGTGCGCGCGCCGTTCAACGTGAGCGCGCTGGCGCAGGCGGCCGCCGTCGCGGCGCTCGACGACGCCGAGCACATCGAGAAGAGCCGCGCGCTGAACCTCCGCGAGCGCGACCGGCTCACGCGCGAGCTCACGCGGCTCGGGCTGTCGGTGGCGCCGAGCCAGGCGAACTTCGTGCTCGTGGACGTCGGGCGGCCGGCGCGCCCGGTGTACGACGCCCTGCTCCGGAAGGGCGTCATCGTGCGGCCCTTCGGCAACCTGCCGACGAGCCTGCGGGTCACCGTCGGCACCGAGCGCGAGAACCAGCGATTCCTCGACAGCCTGTCCGACGTGCTGGCCTGACCCGGCGAGCGGCGCGCTACCCGCGCTTCGCCTCCGGCGGCGCGCAGCGCACTGCAGCGCGCAGCATGCCGCCGAGGCGCAGCGGCACGAGCGTGATGAGCCCGCGCTCCTCCACAGCGCCGGGGCGCGCCGAGGGGTTCTCGTAGACGTGCAGGAAGTCGCAGCCGCCCGCCGGCTCGGCCGCCGTCTGCCCGACCTCGAAGACGAACGGGCCACCTCGATCGTTCGCCTCCGGGTCGAACGAGGAGGCGAGCCTGGACATGAGCTCGTCGGCGCCCTCCGGCGGGCTCGTGCGCGCGATGTCGACGAAGCGCGAGAACAGCGCGTAACTCGACGGGTGAGCCACCGAGCACAGGCAAAACACGGGTCGACCCGGGTGGGCGAGCATGTACCGGATCAGGCGCAAAAGGACGTGGCGGAGGACGTCATCGTCGCCGGCGTGCTCGCCGAGCGCCCCGGACTCGCCACGGAAGATCGCGACCTGCGGGCCGGAAGGCTCCGGATCCATGATCTGAACCGCGAAGTAGCCGGTGATCTGGCTGTCAGCGCCCCTGTGGACCACGACGGCGCCGTGCTCCGCGCCAGCGTCGATGACGTGGGTGGCGAAGCTCTTCTCCCTCTGCGCGCCCTCGAAGATCACGCGGCGTAAGCCATAGAGCTCGTCGATGAGCTGCTGTCTCTGATCCCAGGACATCTCACGTGGAACAAAAACCTCGACGGAGGTCTGGTCTTTCATCGAATCCTCCATGCCTGCCCATCCCATCGCCGACCTCGGCCGCGGGACGGCGGTCCGCCGGGCGCCGTCAGCGCCGCTCATGCTGTCGACGCCAGCGGCATCAGCGCGTCAGCGCGTCAGCGCGTCAGCGCGTCAGCGCGTCAGCGCCATCCGATTCAGCAATGGTGGTGCCACCGGTGGGAAGAGCGGCGACGACGCCGCAGCGGTCATCGCCGGCGTCCGAGCCGCGCGCGCCGCGCCCGCCTGGGCTCGGCGACGCGGCGGATTCAATCGCCTGGCGCGGTACAGCGGCCGCGTTCGCCGGAGCGCGCTGCGGAGCAGGTGAGGCCGGCGGGCATCAGGCCGGCGAGCATCAGCTCGGAGCGCCGCCGAGGCGCGGCCCAGGCGTGAAGCGGATCGGCAGGCGGGTCGGGCCGTGCACGTGGATCGCCCGGCGCGGCTCCCACGGCGCGTCGCTCGCGAGCTCGAGGCCGCCGAGCCGCGCGACCAGATCGGAGAGCGCGACCCTGGCCTCGAGGCGCGAGAGCGGCGCCCCGATGCAGAAGTGGATGCCGTGCCCGAACGCGATGTGCGGGTTGGGATCCCGCGCGATGTCGAAGCGACCAGCGTCGCGAAATTGCACCGGATCTCGGTTCGCGGCGCCGATCATCGCCAGCACCGCCTTGCCGGCCGGGATCACCTTTCCGTGCATCGGGACATCGCGCCTCGCCACGCGGAACATCGCCTGGACCGGCGAGCGGTAGCGCAGGACCTCCTCGATCGCGGAGGGCAGCAGATCGGGCGCGGCCCGGAGACGGGCGAGCTCGTCCGGGTTCTCGAGGAAACACAGCATCGCATTGCCGATCAGGTTCGTTGTCGTCTCGTGGCCTGCCACGAGGAGGAGCTGGAAGAAGCCCAGGATCTCGTCCTCGTTCAACCGCTCTCCGTCCACCTCGGCCTCGACGAGCCTGGTCAGGAGATCATCCTCCGGCGCCGCCCGCCGTTGCTCGATGAGGCCTCTCAGGTAGGCCTGCATCTCGGCCGTCACCGCGGTGAACTCGACGAGCGCCCGGGCCGCCTCCTCGCTGCCGGAGACCGTGGTGCTGAGGTCCAGGATCGCGTCGCTCCAGCGTCTGAACCGCGGCTGGTCCGCAATCGGGGCGCCGAGCATCTCGGCGATCACCAGGAGGGGGAGCGGGACCGTGTAGTCCTCGGCGAGGTCCATCTGGCCGCTCTCGATCGTCCGGTCCAGGAGCTCGCGCGACAGCCGGCGGATGCGCGGCTCGAGCCCCGCGACCGCGCGCGGGGTGAAGGCCCGCATGACGATCGCGCGCAGCTTGGTGTGGCGCGGAGGGTCCGAGAAGATGAGCCACTCGGCGGTCCTGGTGCCCGGCGGCGACACGACCGAGCTGAACGCCTCGTGATCGTGGAGCGCCCGCTTCACGCCCTCGTAATCGAAGATCATCCACGCGTCGGACGGCGGGTAGTGGAGCACGGGAGAGCGGCTCCGGAGCTGGTCGTACACGGGGTAAGGGTTGCGGCGCATCTCTTCCGAGAACAGGTCCATCGCTCACGACCTCCAGCGGAGGCCAGGGTAGGATCGGGGGTCGTGGGCCGCTTGAACGAATCCCGGATCGGCGCCGTGATCGCCGACGCCTTCGCGGTGCGCGCCTCGACGGCGATGAGGTCGACGCTCCACGCCGAGCACGGCGCGGCGATCCTGGTGGGGATCGAGCGCGAGGTGACCGTGACCGAGCCGGGCGGCGCGGTCGTGCGCGGGCGCGCGGTCGTGGTGCCCCCCGACCTGTGGCACGCCGCCGCGAGCCCTGGACCGACGCTCGGGTTCCTGTACGACCCGCAGGAGATGCCGCACGTGGCGGGTCATCCGCGCCTGCGCGGCGGCCCCTGTCCGCTCGAAGGCCGGCTCCTCTCGCGCCTCGACGGGGCCGTGGCGGCGCACCGAGCGTCCCTGTCGCGCCCCGACGTGCTCGACGGCCTCGCGCGCGAGGTCGCGTCCTGGCTCGCGAGGGAGTCGCCGCGCCGCGCCCTGGATGGGCGGGTCGCCCGCGTCCTGGAGGCGCTGCGCGAGCCGGCCGCGGACCGGCGCCTCGCGGTCTCGCGCGCCGGCATCTCCGAGGCGCACCTGCAGGCGCTGTTCGTGCGCGACGTGGGGCTGCCCATCCGCACGTTCCAGCTCTGGCGCCGGCTGCTCTTCGCGCTCGGGGCGTTCGCGCGCCTCGACGCCACGGGCGCCGCCCACGCCGCGGGCTTCGCCGACCTCGCGCACTTCTCGCGGACCTGCCGCCGCATGCTCGGCTACTCCCCGAGCGAGCTGCGCAGCGGGCTGATGGAATAGCCCTCACCGCGCTTCACCGGCGAGCTGCCGCCGGCGGCCGCCGCGATTGACGTGGAGCTGCCCAGCCGGCAGCGTGTCGGCCTCTCGAGGAGATGACTCATGACGATGGATATCGCCGCGCTGCGCCGCGACACCCCCGCCTGCGCCAGCGTCCTGCACTTCAACAACGCGGGTTCCTCGCTGCCTCCCGCCGTGGTGGTCGACACGGTGGTCGAGCACCTGCGCCGCGAGGCGGCCGTCGGCGGCTACGAGGCCGAGGAGGAGGCGGGCGCGCGGCTCGAGGCGGTCTACGGCTCGATCGCCCGGCTGATCGGCGCGGCGCCCGACGAGATCGCGCTCGTCGAGAACGCCACGCGCGCCTGGGACATGGCGTTCTACTCCCTCCGCTTCGGCCCGGGGGATCGCATCCTGACCGCGCGGACCGAGTACGCCTCGAACTACATCGCGTTCCTGCAGGTCGCGCGGCGCACCGGCGCGGAGATCGTCCCGATCCCGAGCGATGAGCGCGGCGCGGTGTCGCTGCCCGCGCTCGATCGCCTGATCGACGAGCGGGTCAAGCTGATCGCCATCACCCACGTCCCCACGAACGGCGGGCTGATCAACCCGGCGGAGGAGATAGGCCGCCGCGCCCGGTCGGCGGGCGTGCCCTTCCTGCTCGATGCGTGCCAGTCGGTCGGGCAGCTGCCGCTCGACGTCGAGGCGATCGGCTGCGATCTCCTGTCGGCGACGGGGCGCAAGTACCTGCGCGGGCCGCGCGGCACCGGCTTTCTCTATGTCCGGCGCGCGCTGCTCGACCGGCTGGAGCCGCCGTTCCTCGATCTCCACGCGGCCCGCTGGACGGCGCCGGACCGCTACGAGCTGCGGCCCGACGCCCGGCGGTTCGAGAACTGGGAGAGCTACGTCGCCGGCCGGCTCGGGCTCGGCGCGGCCGCGGAGTATGCGCTCCGGCTGGGTCTGCCGGCGATCCGCGACCGGGTAGGTGCGCTGGCCGAGCGCCTGCGCGCGCGGCTCTCCGAGATCCCTGGTGTCACCGTGCGCGACCTCGGCGAGCGGCGCTGCGGCATCGTGACCTTCACCAGGGCCGGCGAGGACGCCGCGGCCATCAAGGCGCGGCTCGGCGCCCAGGCGATCCACGTCAGCGTGTCGACCGCCGCCGGGACGCTGCTCGACTTCGAGGATCGCGGGATTCCCGATCTGGTGCGCGCCTCGGTCCATTATTACAACGACGAATCCGAGATCGACCGCTTCGTCGCCGCGCTCACCGCGGCCTGATCCATGTGCAGCGCCTCGTTCAGCCGGGCGACGTCCCGCGCCATCTCGCGGCGGCGCGCCTCCTGGTCCGCCTGCGACGGGAACGGGATCGCGGCGAACGCCGCAATCGCGGCCTCGGCCACGCGCGCCGCGCCCTCGGGGCCGAGGAGGCCGCGCTCGAGGGCCGTGAGCGCGGCGCCGATGTACGTATCGAACAGGTGAACGCCCGAGGTCGCGAGCTCCCTCCGCGCGAGATCGGGTGTCGCGACCACGTCGTGAATGAAGACCGCTCTCACCGCCTCCGAGGCGAGCTCGAGCATGCGCTGGCCAAAGTGGATATCGCCCTGCCCGCTGTCGCCGACGAAGACGAAATCGTACTCCGGGTACAGCCGCCGGTACTCGAGGAAGTTCTCGAGCTTCTTCTCCGCGATCGTGCGGTTGCCGATGAGGCGGGTGAACGAGCCCGTGAGCACGTTGGCGGTGAGCTGACCGCGCTCGGCGAGCGCCTTGATCGTCGCGTCCTCGACGAGGCCGAGGCGATCGCCGGGGCGGGCGGTGACGAACGTCAGATCGCCGGCCCGCCCGGGCGCGGGGCCAGGGCCGCGGTCGAGCTCCGCATAGAACTGCAGGACGCCGGGATAGACGGTCTTCTTCGGGTACCGGGCGTCCTTCCAGTTCGCATAGAACGTGTCGTCGATATCGGACAGGATCTTCACCTCGCGCACCGACACGGAACCTGAAGCAGAGAGAGCGTCAGACGCCGAGGCCGCCTCCCGCGCGAAGTGCGCGAGGAGCTCCTCGCGCAACGCGTCATCATCGATATCGTGGTAGAAGAGCTGGTGAAGGTCGCGGTAGCCGCCCCGGCCGTCGAGCGCGTTCTTGAGCCGCGTGACGTCCGCGCCGCGCGTGCCGAGCCAGAGGCGGCGCAGCGCCTGCTCGTCGAGGCTGCCCGTGCGGCCGCGCTGCAGCGCCGAGGTGAGCGCCGCGCGCGCCGGGATCCCGAGATCACCGAGGCGCTCGGCGGTCAGGAGCTCGAGCAGCGCCGTGCGGTTGTCGGGGCCGATGAGGCGATCGTCGATGTCTCCCAGCAGGGCGGGCAGATCGAGCTGGAGGAGCAGCTGGTCGAGCTCGATGGCGGTCGATCCCGCGAGGATCTCCAGGATCCGCCGCTCGTCGTCCCGATCGGTGTGGGAGACCATGCGCCGCCGGATCTCGTCGAGCTTCGACAGCACCGACGGGATGGGCGCGTCGGGAGAGGTGTCGATCGTCATGGGGTCCTGACACCGTAACCGATCCGTCGGGCGCTGGTAGGAGCCCGCCGCCGCTTGACGAAGAACACGGATGCCAGGCGGTTCGAGCTTCTGCTCTTCCAGGCGGATTCAGCCTGCTGACCGCTGGTGCCCCGGGTGGCGGAGGGCGTGCGCGATGCCGCTTTGCAGGGTGCCCAGCGTGGTGATACCGGACAGATCCGCGCCGAGGGTGATCAGCGTCTGCGCCACCTCCGGGCGCACGCCGGTGAGCACCACGCGCGTGCCGAGCAGCTGGGCGGCGCGCGCGGTCCGCGTCAGGGCATCGGCGACGTGCTCGTCGACAGCGCGCACGCCGGTGACGTCCAGGATCGCGGTGTGTGCGCTCTGATTGCTGATGCCGGACAGCAGCGTCTCCATGATCTGCGCTGCGCGCGCGCTGTCGATCGTCCCTACGAGCGGCATCGCCACCACCCGGTCGGCGATCGGGATGAGCGGCGTGGACAGCTCCCGGAGGGCCGCCTGCTGGGCGACGATGATCTTCTCCTGCAACGCGGCCCGCTCGGCCTCCGCGTGCCTCAGCGAGGTGATGTTGGTGACGACGCCGCCGAGGCCGACCGGCTCGCCGCGTCCGTCGAGGATCGGGAACTTGACGGTGGAGAAATGAATGCTCGTGTCGCCGAGCAGCAGGCTCTCTTCGTACTGCATCGCCTTCCCCCCGGCCATCACGTCGCGCTCTCTCACCAAGAGGTCCTCGATGGCCTCGGGGGCCAGGGGGCTCAACTCGACTTCATCCTTGCCGATGACCTCGAAGACGTGCCGCTGGAGGACCTCGGCGTGAGCTCGGTTGACGAAGACATAGCGCCCTTCGGTGTCCTTGACGAAGATGGAATTGCGCGAGTGGTCCAGCAGCTGAAGGAGCAGCTGGAGCCGCCCGAGCAGCACGTGCTCCCTCCACGGCGGGTCGCCGGCATCCTCGACGATCGCCGCGATCTCGCGCGCGCCGCCGCGGTCGTCGCGCAGCACCGCGTGGGTCCACCGGAAGAGGCGCGCCTGCCCGTCTTTCGTCGTGCCCTCGCTCGTGGCCGAGGCGAACCGGTTCTCCGTCCAGTCGAGCAGGAGCGCACGCACCGCGTCCGGGGACACGGGATCTGCGCCCACGAGCTCGGAGAGCCTGCGTCCGACGGCCTCGCCCTCGCTCCAGCCGAAAACACGTTCGGCGCCATCGTTCCAGCGCGTCACCGTGCCGTCGGGGCTCCAGTGGATCAGCGCCGGCGCCGGCGTGAGCAGCCACGCCAGCGCGCCGAAGGCCGCGTGAGCGTCCGCGCCCGCCGCGCCGGGCGGCGCCACCCCCTCGGCCGCGCCGCCGCTCGACCGCTCCGCCAGCGCGCTCTCCAGCTCCTCGACGCGCGCGTGCAGCGCTGCGATCTCTGCCCTTAGCCGCCCGATCTCCCCCGATCCCTCATCTGCCATCGGCCGGACGGTATCCACAGCGTGCTCGGCGTTGCAAGCTCGACATCCCCGAAGAGTACGCAAGATCCGTACGCCGGCGCACTACGATACCGCCGGTCGCGACATTCCTCAATCAAGCCTCCGATGGTTGATGGGCTCGTGCCGCCGGTCGGCCGCATCGTCCTCCCCTCGCGCGCTATCGTTCTCCCCTCGCGCGCTATCGTCCTCCCCTCGCGCGCTGCAGAGCGGCGGTCTCCCGCACAGGAGACGGGCCCAGATCGGCGTTTTCGGCGCGCAAGCGCACTCTCGTGCGCTGAGCACCGAAAACGCCGAGGTGGGCCCGTATCCGAAGCGGGTGACCGCCGCTCTAGAATTGACTCAGGAAGGACCAGACTTCCTGGGGCATCCACGACATGTTCTGCCCGGCGTCGTTCGGCGATGGAGTATGGCCGCCGTCGTAATCACACCAGCGGGTGGGATTCCCCTCGGAGCAGCCCTTGTAGTCCGAGCAGGCGTGGCCGCCTCTGGGCGCCTTGGCCAGGGACTCCACCGTGCATCCATTTTGCTTGGCGAAGAAATCGCTGTTGGAGGTCTGTCCGGCCCCGCCGCTCTCCTGCTGGCCGAGCGAAGACATGAAGGGGACCGGCTGGCAGCTCGCGGGCCGGGGGAGACCGCCGCCGGAGTGGACCACCGCGGCGCGGTAAACGTCCGGACGCGCGCAGGCCAGCGTCCACACCATGGCACCTCCCTGGCTGAAGCCTTCGAGCTCGATGCGCGAGGTGTCGATGCAGAGATCGCCTGTGACCTGCTTGAGGATGTCGTCGACGAAGGTCACATCGTCGCCGGCCGACCAGATCCCGCCGACGGCGTCGGGCGCGATGAAGATGGTGCTCCCCTCGGAGAGGGACCAGAGCCCGAAGTACGAGGGCGCAACCTGGCCGCTGTTGCCCGTGGCCCCGTGGAAGGAGAGGATGAGCCGGTACGGGTGGTCGTTGTCGTAATCGTCGGGGACGCGCAGAGCGTATTTGCGGCTCTTCCCGCCGCTCTGCACGGAGCCAGCGCCGTTCTGGAGCGTGCGCGTCTTGCCGCAGCCGGCGGACTTCATCGCGTCACCCCCGCCTCCGCTGCCGCCGGCCCCGGCTGTGCCGGCACCGCCCGCGCCGCCGGCCCCGGCTGTGCCGGCACCGCCCGCGCCGCCGGCGCCACCCGAGTCGGCTCCACCCGAGCCCGCTCCACCCGAGTCCGCTCCACCCGAGCCCGCGGTCGCCCCGTTGCTGCTGGAGGTATTGCCGCTGCTCGTGCTACCGGAAGCCGCGCCACCGCCGGAGCCGCTCGCGGAGGTCTCACCGGCGGCTGATCCGCCGCCATCGGCGTCGTCGCTACAGCCGACGCTGAGCGCGGCGCAGAGGCCCAAGGCGCCCCAGATCGGCCGCAGCCAACGCGAGTGACGGTGCATGCAATCGGAGCTCACGGAGCCAATACTGGACGACATGGGTGCTCTCCTCGGTTGGCATCCAACCCAAGGGGTTACAAGGCAGGCGTGGACGGGCGTCTTTCTCGGCGCGAGGTCATTCCCAGTTCTTGCGCTGGGGATTCACCCAGGGCGAGGTGCACATCACGCAATCATCACCGTAGAAATAGTGCTTCCCACCGGTGTCATTGTAGATCCAGTAACGCAGCCAAGCCACGATCGCTGGCCGCTGGACGCCTCCCACGTCGCGCGTGATGTACCCGTGATCCGCGCCCATCACCGTCGCCAGGAACGTCTGGGTCTGGGACATGTCGTACGTCTTTTGCTGCATCGGAAGCCCGACCGTGTCCTGCGTTCCGCTGGTCTGCAGCATGGGCCCGTGCAGGGCCGCTGTCGCGATGTGGCCGTGGATGGAGACGACGGTGGCCACGGCCTCATGGCCGCCGAGCTCCACGGCGGCGGTGCCGCCGACCGAGTAGCCCATGGAAACGGCATGGCGCACGTCGATCTTGCCCTCGTAGATGCTGCCCGCCTTGCTGTTTTGCGCGATGATCCAGTCGAGCCCCTCGCGCATGGCCGCAAGGTTGTTCGGGGCGTTGGGGCCGCCCGTGAGGAGGTTGGCGCCGACCACCACGAAGCCGTGAGAAGCGAAGTTCGACAGGAGAGCCGTGTAGGCGGTCACCTGCGTATTGATCCCGGGGCCAAAGCTGATCGGCGCATGCAAGAAGCCGTTCTCACCCAGGCGTTCGGGCCTGAAGATCGTGTGGTTTCCGCTGGGCCCCGCGTTCCGCTCCACGGTCGTCGCGAACGGCCCCTCGGCAGAGTAATCCGTGATCGGCGGGAGCGGCGAGCCGCCGGCTCCGCCCGCTCCGGCGCCTCCGTCACCTGCCCCGCCCGTGCCGCCGTCACCTGCTCCGCCCGCGCCCGCTCCGCCCATTCCACCGTCGCTCACGTCGGCGCCGCCGCTGCCGCTGGCAGCGCCACCCGACCCAGCGGTCACGCTGGCCGACGCCCCGCTGGCGGCTGACACGCTCGAGCTGCCCGCGCCCGCGGCTTGCGCCGCGCCGCCGCTCTCTTCGCCGCACGCCAGCATCGCGACGCTCGAGAGCAAGCAGAGGACATGGAAGCGCCTGACGGCTTTCTTTTCGTGGTACACGATGCCCCTCTGGTTGCGTCACGCCAGCGCGAAGCGCTCGCTTCAGGCCGATAAGGATGAAATTGGCAGACTGGTGATTGCCAGACGTTCCGAACCTGGAGCGCGCCCTGATGTCGTCCCCAGCCGAGCCCAACTCCTGCGCTTTTCCCCCTGCGTGCGCCTCGTCTGGAACATTGGCGCGACCGTGGATGGTGAACGCGCAGGAGGACGCGGGGCCCGATGCGCGTGATGGCCTACCCAGGGCAAGGCAGAAGAAGTTCTGGAGCGATCAATGTGAACGCTCACACAGCCGGCGTCAATCACAAACTGGCGCGCGGCGGCTACGCGGACGGCGCTACTTGGCCAGCTCTTCGATGGCGGCGGCGAGCTCCGCGGGGGGCAGCGCGTCGGCGGCGCGCCACGGCGGCATACGCAGCGGCGAGGTCGCGGGCTCCTGCAAGCGAAAGATGGCCTTGTCCTTCGTCTCTCGAGACATGCCGTCCAGGTTCTTCACGTTGAACTTGGCGCGGTTCAGCGCCGGGTTCCCGCGACCGTCGTGACAGCGCGAGCAGAGCTGCGTCAGCACGGCGCGCCCGCTCGCTCCCGGCGGCGGCACCAGGCCGAGCTTCACCTTCGCGTCCGCGGAGAACAGGTCGCGCAAATCGAGCAGGGACTGTCGCGGGGCCGCGCCCGTCACCACGTCGAGGTAGGACCTCGTCCGCTCCGCGCGGAGCGCGGGATCCGTCACGTCCACGAGCGGGTAAGGCACCGAGATCGAATCACCCGCCAGCGACACGGCGAACTGCTTCTCCCAGATCGCGCTCGACGAGCCGGCCTTGGCCTCGGCCTCGATGCGCGGGTCGAACGCGTTCGGCTGCGCCGCCTGGCCTTCGGCCACGAGCAACGCCTCGAGCTGCGCGCCGCTGCCCTCGTCGATGGCGTTCTGGATGGCCGCGATGGGGATGCCGCCGTACTGCGCGTCCCGCGCGTGGGCCTCCAGGAACTGCGCCGTGAGCACCCGATCGGACTCCGTGCGCTGCACGAAGCGCTGCGGGAACCAGTGCATCCAGGGGAACTCCAGCTCCTGCATGCGCAAGATCTTCTTCGTGCCGTGTCCGTCGGGCTGATGGCACGAGCGACAGTCGAACGACGTATTCTCGACGTCTTCCTCGCTGTAGATGCTGAACGCGGTCCAGCCGTGCTCTATCTCCTCGGTGAGCAGGCTCGCCAGATCGCAGCCGCCGTCGTAGTCACACTGCCGCTCGAACGTGAACAGGTAGAAGTTGTAGTCGCCGGTCGAGAGGTCGCGGCTCACGACCTCGACGAAGGGCTCGCCGCGAACGAAGCCGAGCGCGGTCATTTCAGCCGGCCTCTCGCGCAGCTCGGTCACGCGCGGAAAGAGGATAAGGCGCGGATTGATGGCGGAGACGGAGCTCTTCACGAGCGAGGTGGAGTTGCCGGTGAGCGCGAAGGCGCGATCTTCGTCGAGCTTCGCGACGCCGAGCAAGCTGGCGAGGTCGGTGATGTTCGGCCGGGGCTCGGCGCACACCGCCTGCCAGAAGCTGTCGCCGCGCGGCGTCGCGCAGAGCGCGCGGTGCTGCGCCTCGCGCCTGGGTAGGTCCGACAGCTCCGGGTCGGGAGCGTTCACGGGCGGCAGCGTGTCCCAGTCGGTCGTCGTCTGGTCAGTCACAGCGCCGCCGCCGATCTCGCCGACGCACGCCGCCAGCAGCAGCGAGACGAGACACAGGCTCGGCAGGCGCCTCACGTGGCCCTCCCTCGGCGGGCGCCGAACGTCATCAACCCGGCCGCGAGCGCGAACGCCAGGAGCGGCGCGTGGCTGTCGCCGCGCCCGCCCGTCACGCTGCAGCCAAAAAAGCGCTCCTCGCTCGGCTCCTCACCCGCGCCGTCCCCCTCGCTCGGCTCCAGGTCGACGGTGCCGTCCAGCTGCTGCACATAGGCGATGAGCTGCCCGAGCTCGGCTTCGCTGAGCCCGCTGATGAAGGCGTGGCGATCGTCGGGGTTGGCCGTGACGAGGACGTCGCGCAGCGTCGGCGCGGAGCCGTCGTGCAAGTACGGCGCCGTCTCCCACACGCCGTTCAGCGTCGGCGTGTCGATGCCGAGCAGCGGCTCGCCGGCGCGCATCCCGGAGGACGGCTTCACGGTGCCCACGTCGTGCAGCTTGCCGCGCGCGCTGTCGGTCCCGTCGGGCCCCGTGTGGCAGAAGTCGCAGCCCAGGCGCTTGAAGATGGCGCGACCCGCGACGCCGTCCTCGGTGAGCGAGCCGTCGGGGTTGCGAAAGGGGCTCGGCCGGTACGTGTCGAGCGAGCCGAGGAACGCCGCCAGCGCGTCGAGCTCGGGGCTCAGGCCGGCCTTCTTGTCTCCGCGCGGCGTGCCGACCGTCCCCACGGCGAGCTGCTCGGCGGCCAGAAAGCCCTTCCCGCCGAACAGGTGGCGGATGTTGTCGTCCGAGTCCTGGATCTCGTCGAAGCTGCCGCTCCAGTTGACGTTGCCGTGGCCCGTGCCGCGCCGCCCCAGCAGCGAGACGGTGTTGCGGAGCCCCTCCCCCGCGCTGCCGAAGTCCCAGACTCGCCCGTCCTCCGCGCCGTCGAAGTGACACGAAGCGCAGCTGATGTAGCCCTGGTCGCTCATGCGGATATCGGCCGAGTTGAAGAACAGCTGCTTGCCGCGCAAGACCTGCGGGTCGAGCTTCTCCACGGCGACCGTCGGGATCTCGGCCAGCTTCTTGGTGATGAGGTCATGCGAGCTGACGATGTCGGCGACGTCGTAGACCGTCACCGTGCGGCTGAGCGACGCGTGCACGAACAGCTTGTTGGTTTCGGTCAGCGCCAGGCCGCGCGGCGCGAAGCCCGCCTCTTTCAGCGCGGTCACGAACTCGCCCGTGTAGGCGTCGCGGACCTCCACCAGGGCCGAGCCGGCGACGCTGATGAACGCATAGTCGCCGAGCGGCGTGAACACGACCTGGTTCGGCAGGTTGCGATCGTCCAGATCGATGCGCCGCGCGACGTCCTCGGCGCCCTCCGCGAGGTTCAGCAGCGCCACGAGCGGACGTACCGTGTTGTCGTCGGTGAGGTCGAGCCCATCGCGAAATGGACCACGAAAGATGTTGTCCTTCTTGCCCGGCACCCACGCGAACGAGCCGTCGGGCGAGAGCCCCACCGAGAACAGGTAGTTCGGCAGGCCGCGCCCTTGTTGGTCCGTGTCCTCCGTCGTGGTGTCCGCGGCGAGCGCGAAGCGCGTGCTCACCTGGAAGGTCGCCGCGTCGATGCGCGCCACCTCGCCGTGGCTGTCCTCGGAGAGGAAGCGCGTGACGTAGATCTGCGAGCCGTCGTGCGACACCGAGACGCCCCGCGGCGTACCGCCGAGCGAGAGCTCGGCCACGACGGCGCCGCTCGCCACGTCCAGCTTCAGCACCTTGCCGACCGCCATCAGCGTCACGTACGCGGCGTCCCCGGTCGGGCTGATCGCGAGGCCCATCGGTTGCGACGCGTACGGCAGCGCGATCTCGCGCTCCACCGAGAGC
Organism: Sorangium sp. So ce124; assembly: GCF_051525235.1. Taxonomy (NCBI): domain Bacteria; kingdom Pseudomonadati; phylum Myxococcota; order Polyangiales; family Polyangiaceae; genus Sorangium; species Sorangium sp. So ce124. The sequence goes on along the minus strand of NZ_CP150312.1, from coordinate 13,393,086 downwards.
GAGGCGGTGTCGAGGACGGAGACTGAGCGCGCATCCCGGTGCAGCACCCACAGCGTGCCTTGCGCGGTGAGCGCGAGCCCGACCGGGCCGCGCGCCACCGGCACCTCCGCGACCTTGGTCAGCGCGCTCGCGTCGAGCACGCTCACGCTGTCGTTCTCGTAATTGGCCGTGTAGACCTTCGCGTTCGGCGGGTCGTACACGAGGTCGGTCGAGCCCGCCGCGCTGCCCGTGACGAGCGACCGGTGCGCCGTGTGCACGAACGAGACGCTGGTGAACCCGACATCGTCTTTGACCGTCGCCAGCACCGGGTAGTGGCCGGGAGCGGCGTAGGTGTGCACCTGCTGCACGTCGCCGACCGTGAACTCGGTGCGTGTCTCGTCTCCCATGTCCCAGCGCACCTGAACGGGGCCGACCGCGTCGCCGATCGTCAGGTCGAACGTGACGGCCTCGCCGGCGAGCGAGGGCGCGCGCACGGGGACGCTGGCCGTGACGGCACGCGCCTCGGCCGGCCAGGCCGCCGCCGCGCAGATGCCTCCGAGCAGGCCGAGGAGCTTCGGGAGCGAGCGCATGGCTCAGGGACCGGTCGTGAACGTCGACTTGAACTCAGCCGCGATGCCGTTGCCGACGAGATCCTTCATGCCGTCCTTCGGCAGGACGATCTCGTAGGTCGTGTTCGGCATCAGGTCCTCGTCGGGATCGAAGTTGACGATGCCCATGTACAGGCCGAACTTCCCCTTCAACGGCTGCCCGCCCATCGGCCGTACGATGAAGCTGCCGTGGTGAACCGTGGCGATCTCGACGTTGTCGGTGAGGCTGAGGCCGATGCGCGACTTCCTGGACAGCCCCGTCGCCCCGTTCTTCGGAAGCACCGTGTCGACCGCCGGGGGCGTGGTGTCCGGCTCGGTCGAGTGCGCGGCGATGACCATGCCGCGGTAGGGCAGCTCGTCGTCGGCCAGCACCACCAGGCTGCCGACAGGGATCGAGAACTGGTCGTCGCCGTTCGTGAACTCGAGCCGCCCCCAGACCCGGCTCTTGATCGACATCTTGTGGATGTCGCGCACGTCGATCTTGGAGACGCCGGCGTCCGGCCGCAGGTGACCGAGGAACAGAGTGCCGTCGGAGAAGCTCATGTACTCGGACCCGGCGGGGTAGCCCATGGCCCTGAACGCCGAGTCGGGCAGCGTGGCGATGGGTGAATTGGCCGAGCCGATGTCGGTGGGGTCGGTCAGCACGTCCCACACGCGCAGCGGCGACTGCACGTAGACGTGCTTGCCGTACAGACCGCAGATGTAGCTCTTGCTCGGGGTGATGAAGTCGAGCGCGACCGGGTTCATCGGATCGCTGATGTCCATCGTCGCGATGCCGCCGTTGTCCTTGGGCGTCGTGATGACCAGCGTATTGCCCACGGCCCACAGCGGACCGGCGCTCACGCCGCCGAACTGCGAAATCGGGATCTTCTTGACGAACTTCACGTCCTCGGGATCCGCGGCGTCCAGGATGTGCAGGCCCGTGTTGGTGCCGCCGACGTAGATGACGCTGCCCTGCCAGTACATGCCCCAGACGGCGTCGGTGAAGTCCCCGTATTTGATGCCGTCGAGCTTGACGAGCCTCACGTGACGAGGCGCGCGGGCGTCGGTGACGTCCCAGATGTCGACGCCGGTGCCCGAGGTGGTGACCTGGTAGAACTTGTCGCCATAGCGGCCGAGCGAGGTCTGGTGCGACTCCGCCTCGCCGACGCCCTTGGGCCCTCCCCTGGGATCGAAGCCAGGGCTCTGGAGGCGCGAGAGCATCTTCGGGTTGGTCGGATCGGCGATGTCGTAGAAGACGATCTCGGCGTTGCCGGCGCCCTGAACGTATCCGTTGATGACGATCGGCTGGTTCTGGTGGTGGCCTGCCTCGAGCGTCGGTGACACCAGGCCGTCTCGCCAGTTGTTGCGCGGCAAGTTGACCTTGTTCGCCGGCATTGGCATGTTCGGAATCTTGCCTTCCGGCGCGGTGATCGTGTCCGGGTCGATTCCGCCCGAGCCGCCGCTTCCGGTCGTTGCGCCTCCACCCGAGCCGCTCGTTGCGCCGCCGCTCGTGGCGCTGCTGCTCGTTGCGCCGCCGCTCGTCGCACCGCTGCTCGCGGCGGTGCTGCTCGTGGCGCCGCTGCTCGTGGCTCCTGCCGCCGGTATCGGGGCTGCGCCGCCGCTGCCCGTCACCACGGATGTGGTGTCGCCCGAGCCACCGCCGCCATTTCCTTCCGGTGAGCCGAGGTCCCCGCCGGAACACGCCGCGAGCAGGGCGGCGAACGAAGGAAAGCCGAACCAGCGTAGTCCCATCCTCGTCGAACGCATTCCTGACCTCTTCTGTAGCGTGTGGGTCATGACAGGTGGCCGCCCCGCCGGAGCTTGGAGCCGACAGCACCCATCGCAATCGCGCGGACGCACAGGCACACGAACGCGCGACGCGCCCCCGTCAATGAATCGGTTAAGTATTCGCCAATGTGAGCGCTCACAATTGAGATGTCAAGCGCGATCGGCCGCGCGCGTTTTGACGCGATCCGGCGGCGCGACTCCGCAAGCTGCGGCGCAAAGGATCGCCGGTTTTCGATTGACGCTATAAATGTGAACGCTCACATTGACTGGCCGGAAACCGGACTTCCGGACGGTACAGCTTGGCGTGGTGGTGCTCACCGTCGCCATGGTCGTCGTGTTGGATAGGCGGATGAGGAGGTGCTCGACATGGACTACGCTCGTTCGAAGCTGATTGCTGGTCTTGTACTTTCGGCATGGCTCGGGGCTTGCGGCGGTGGTGAGGAGAAGCCGGACACGGCGGCCTCGGGCCCAGGAACGTCGTCATCGAGCTCCAGCAATAGCTCGAGCAGCAGCGGCGCAGGCGGCAGCGGCGGTGAGGGCGTCAGCAGTGGCACGATGGGCAGCGGCGGCGCGACGGGCAGCGGCGGCGCAGGCGGCAGCGGCGGCGCGACGGGCAGCGGCGGCGCGGACGGCGGCGGCGGCGGCGCAGACAGCACGCCGCCCCCGACAGAGTTCGACAACCCCATCATCAAGTACGATGCGCCAGATCCGACCAGCGGCCCCGGAGACTACATCTTTACCGCGGACGGCGCCGCCATGGCCTGGAACAACAAGGTCTACCTCTATACCGGCCATGACGAGCAGGTCGAGGGTGCAGAGGGCTACCGCATGTTCGACTGGCGGCTGTGGACATCGTCCGACATGATCCGCTGGGAGAACAAGGGCGCGGTGATTCGCTACGATGTGTTCTCCTGGGCTCGCGGCAGCGACTCGACGGGCAACGCCAATGCGGCTCAGGTGGTCGAGCGCGACGACGAGGACGGCAACCCGAAGTTCTACTTCTACGCGCCGGTGCAGGGCGGCCAGTCGGCTTATGGGATCTCGATCGGCGTCGCGGTCGCGGACAAACCGGAAGGACCGTTCAAGGACGCACGGGGGATCCCGCTCGTCTTCCTGGCCGACACCGACGGCACGGCGGACCATTCGTGGCGAAACCTCGATCCGACGGTGTTCGTCGACGACGACGGCCGGGCCTACATGTACTGGGGGAATGGAGTCCTGTACTGGGTCGAGCTCGAGGACGACATGATCCACCTGAAGGGTGAGACCTACACGACCGACGGCGGCGGGAAGATGCAGAACCGCAGCATCGGCAGCGCCCAGATTCACGTGCTCAAGAACATCCCCGGCTACACCGAGGCGCCTTTTCTGTCCAAGCACGGCGGCCTCTATTATTTGACCTACGCTTCGGGGTTCCCGGAAAGCATCTCCTACGCGACAAGCACGTCGCCGGAGGGGCCGTGGCAACATCGGGGCGTCATCCTGGATCCGGTGCCGAACAGCAGCACCATCCACCAGTCGCTCTTCGAGTTCAAAGGGGCCAGCTACCTCACGTACCACGACGCCGCGCTGCCGACCGGCGGCAGCTACCGGAGATCCACCTGCGTCGATCGCGCCTACTACAACGACGACGGGACGATCCGAAGGATCGTCCCGACACACAGGTGATTCGCACGGCGCGAGCCGGCTCTGACGATCCTGGAATAGCCCTCATCGCCGTGAGAGCCTATCCGAGGCGCCGCTCCGGCTTGTGCATCCGCGCGCTCCACAGCAGCGCCGCCGCGACCGCCGGCGCCGCCACCGCCGTCGCCACGACCGCGGCCTCGAACGCCCCCCGCGCCCGCGGCACGTTGAACAGCAGCGCCTGCCCAAGCGTCAGCGCGGCGTCGCAGGTCACCAGCGCGGCCAGCGCCAGCGAGAGCCGCTGCCCGTACCGGCGGCTCAGCCGCAGCATGGCGGGCGCGAGGCCCACGTCGAACGCCACCCACGCCCATTTCACGGCGGGTGACGGGAACCACCGCGCCGCGGGCGCGAGCGCGAGCAGCGCGGTCCACGGGACGAGCAGCCAGCCGAGCACCTCGAAGATCACGGCTGGCCCGCGCAGCAGCGTCGAGAGCCCGAAGCGCAGGAGCCCCCCGCGCGAGAACGCCGCGAGCGTGTCGTAGATGGCGATGAGGCCATGGCCGCCCGGCGGGACCACCAGGTAAATCGGCGCCCATCCATCGGGACGCAGCTTCGCCTTGAACGCGTAAAGCCCCTGGAAATCGTACAGGCGAGCGCCGAGCCGCCGCGCCGCGCGCAGCCCGCGCCGCACAGGCCCGGCGAGCGGCGCGAGGCCGAGCGTCACATACAGGCGCTCCTCCGCCGCGGCGGCGCGCATCGCCTGATCGACGAGCAGCTCCGTGGTGCCGTTCGGCGCGGACGGGTCGCGGAGCAGGTCCTCCAGAAAGAGGCCGCGCCGCGCGTACACGGGCACCGCTGCGAGGAAGCCGACCACGGCGCCTCCGGCCTCCGCCACGACATAGCGCCGCTCGCCCGCGAACGAGAACGGCTCCAGCTGCACGAGGAAGCCCATGGGCGCCATCGGCCGCGACGAGGCCCAGCGCGCCATGAGGCGCTCCACCTCGCCCCGCAGCGGGCTCCCGGGGTCCTCGAGCTCGCCGCGGCTCACCGAGCGCGCGACCACGCCCTTCGCGCGCGCGCGGCGGAGCTGCTCGCGCAGGCTCCGGCTCGACCGGAGCACGCCGCCCCAGCGCGCCGGTTCCCACACCGGCTGCTCGCCGACGAGCATCGCGCTCCACGACACCCGCTCGCAGAACCGCGCCTCCGCGCCGAAGAGGCACGCCCGCCGCCCCTCCGCCGCGGCCGCCTGCACGAACGCCTGCGCGACCTCGGCCAGCTGCTCGGCCGCCGTGATCGGCGCGCCGGCGGCGACCCAGGCGCCGCCGGTATCGACGTAAGCCACGCAGGCGTCGTCGCCATGGAACCAGTAGCGGAAGTCGGACTCCAGGGTCTGGAACGAGGTCGCGTTCCATCCGTGGCGTTTGAGCAACGCAAGGACGCGCTCGCGGTCGGAGCGCTGGTTCGGCGGCGGCACGGTCCGCCGGAGCATACCTCAGGGGCGCGTGGCCGGCGTCGCGCGCGCCCGTGCTCCCCGAGCAACAGCAGCGCATGGACGCGGTCTTCCGCCGCGCGATGGCGAGGCCCCCTCCGGTATCAATCTGCGGGTCCGTTCTTCCGGTGCGCGGACCCTTCGCTCACGCCGAGCCCGGCGGCCGACTCGACGCGATCGGCGTGAGGGCTGCCCGGGTGTGCCTCGAGGAAGCGCCGCGCCGCCGCGTGTGCGCCCGCGCGATCTCCCTTGCGCGCCAGCGCCTCGACGCGGATCGCGGCGGCCTCGTCGGAGAGCTGAGCGCTCGGGAACTCGCGCGCGTGGCGGGCCAGGAGCGCGAGGGCCACCGCCGGATCACCGCGTCGCAGCGCGCGCCGCGCCGTGTCGAGCAGCGCCAGCTCGGCGGCCAGCGTCGGCGCGTTCCTTTCGCGTGCGCGCGGGCCGCTCGCCGCCGCGGCAGCAGGAGCCGTTGCGGCGGGCGCGGCCAGGGGCGGAGCCTCGTCCGCTCGCTCCTCCGGGAAGCGCTCGTGCAGCTCGGCCTCGACCGCGCCATGGGCGCGCGGCGCGACGAGCGCCCCCGGCGCGCTGGCCGCCTCCTGAGCGCGCCTCGCGGGCATCGGCGCGTCGACGTGCGTCCATTCCGCGACCCCGAGCGTGAGGACCCCCGCAAGCGCGCCTATCCCGAGCGCGCTCAAGATCCCGCTCCCGCCCGCCACCTTCAGCGCGGCGCTCGCCCCCGCCGTGGCCGCGCCCCCCGTCGCGGCCGCGCCCCCTGCCCCCGCGCCCGCGCTCCCCGCCGCGGCCGCGCCCCCTGCCCCCGCGCCCGCGCTCCCCGCCGCGGCCGCGCCCCCTGCCACGGCCGCGCCCCCTGCCCCCGCGCCCGCGCTTCCCGCCGCGCCCGCGCTCCCCGTCGCGGCAGCGCCCCCCGTTCCCGCCGCGGCCGCGCCCCCCGTGCCCGTCACAGCCGCCCCGACGCCGACCGCGACCAGCATTCGCCGCGTCAAGCCGCTCGGCGGGCTCTCGTCGAGCGCCGCGCGGAGGAGCGTCGTTCGCAGAGCATCCCCCTTCTGGTCCAGAAGGCGCTCGGGATCGGTCATGGCGATTCACCTCGGAAATGGGCCCGCGCCTCTATCCGCCTCACGGCGGCCTGGAAGTGCTCGCGCGCCCGGCGGAGGCGAGACGCGACCGTGCCTGCCGGAAGATCGAGCAGCGCCGCGATGTCCGCCGTCGTCATCTGCTCCAGCTCGAACAGCACGAAGACAGCGCGCTGCTCGAGGGGCATCGTGTCGAGGATGGCATCGAGCGTCGCGCGGGCGCGAGCGCGATCCATCATCTCCTCGGGGTCCGGCGCCGGGTCGACGCGCTCGCAAGGCGCGTCCTCCAGCACCTCTCGACGCCGCTGCTGTGTCCTCCGGGCGCGCGAGGCGATCCGCAGCGCCGTGCTGAACAGGAACGCGGCCTCCCGGCCCGATTCGATGTCCCCGAGCCGCCGGGCCGCCACGAGGAAGACCTGCTGCGCCGCGTCCTCCGCGTCGGCGCGCGGCAGGCCGAGCCGCACCAGCGAGCGCCAGACGAACGCCGAATAGTCCATCACGAGCCCGGTGAGGCGCCCGGCCGCCGCCCGGCTGTCGGGCGGAACTGCGGCGGGGAGCTGCATCAGGGTCAGCGCTTCACCACGGCTCACGCCTTGTGCAATCTCCGGATCGAGGCGAACCGATCACGAAATCGACAGGCCAGCGCCGAGCAGCAGCACGGGTGACCGCGCGGACCTCGTGGAGAGCTGCACCGGGCGTGCGCCGCGAGCGAGCGCCGCACCAGCGCAAATTGCGGTCCTTAGTGCACATCGACGCGCACGAGCGCGCCGGACGTGGGCTCTCCATACCGCATCCGCGTCACCTCACGCGTTGAGCACGGCCGCGCGCGCCGCGCCTTCGTCGTCGCCGACGCTCGTGATCACAACGACGCTTCCTCTCTTGTGCCCTTGTTCGACACCGGCGTGGGCCTCGGCCATTCGCTCGAGCAGATAGCGTCGATGGATGATCGCGCACCGCGCGCACGCTGCCGCCGGCGCTGGCACCCGACGGGCGCGCGGCTCAACCCCGCTCGCCCGACGCGCCGCCCTTCCACTGAAAGACGTGCTCGAGCGGCACGCCGAAGGCCGCCGCGATGCGGAAGGCGACCTCGAGGGAGGGCGAGTAGCGGCCGTGCTCGATGGCGACGATGGTTTGACGGGTGACGCCGACCTTCTCGGCCAGCTCCGCCTGCGTCATCTCGCTCGCTTGAAACCTCAGCGCGCGAATGACGTTGGTGATCTGAGGCTGCCCCTTGCCCATCGGGCTATCCGATACCGCTCACGGCATCGAGCACCAGCCAGCCCGCGATCAGCGCCTGGCCAGTCAGCAGGATCGCCGCGTTCCATTTCTTGAACGTCATCTCGCCCTCCGAGGCAGCGCGACCTTCCGCAGGAGACGAGCTCCGCCCGCCACACATCCGGCCGCGCATGGCCGGACGCCTGCGCCGCTTCGCGCGCGGCCCTGGCTCTGTTTCCTCGCGGTTTCGCCTCGCTCCGCGCTCGCGGCGCCGACGTCGCGGCCGCGCTGGTTCGAGGTGCCAGCGATCCCTGTCGGGGTTGCTGACACCTCGAACTCGTAACTGACCCGGTGGTCAATGTCAATTTTTTAATACACAGAGTTGTGATTAACGGACACCACGTCCTGTTTCTATGACATCGCGGTGCTCGCCGTACCTTCCGTCAGCGAAGGCGCCGGCGTAGGCTCTGCGGCGATGCTCACTCCCACGGTGGTCGTGTTCGACCTGGACGGCACGCTAATCGACAGCCGGGGCGACATCGTGGCGGCGGTGAACCATGCGCTCGTGGCGACGGGCCGGGCCCCGCTGCCAGGGCAGGTGATCGTCCGGTACGTGGGCGACGGCGCGCGCGCGCTGTGTGCGCGCGCGGCCAGGCTCCCCGAGACCTCCGAGAGCGTCGAGGAGCTCCTCCGGCACTTCCTCGAGTACTACGCGCGGCACCCGCTCGACTTCACGCGCTGGATGCCCGGCGCGCAGGAGATGCTCGAGAGGCTCTCGGACCTCGGCGATCTCGCGCTCTGCATCTGCACGAACAAGCCGCGCTCGACCACCGACGCGGTGCTCGCCGCGCTCGGGGTCGGCGCGCGCTTCCGCGCGGTGGTCGCGGGCGGCGACGTCGCCGACAAGAAGCCGGATCCGGCGCCGCTGCTCCACCTCGCGGCGCGCCTCGGCGTCCAGCCGCACAAGATGGTGATGGTCGGCGACGGCCCCCAGGACATCGAGTGCGCGCGCCGCGCGGGCGCGCGGTCGATCGCCGTCCTCGGCGGCTTCGCGTCGCAAGACGAGCTCCTCGACGCCCGCCCCGACGTGCTCCTCCGTACCATGGGCGAGCTCTGGGACGTCCTCCGCCGCTGGCGCGACGCGACGGTCCGGCTCTCCACCGTTCGTTAGCTGCACACCCGCGCGCGTCGGATCGGCGTGCGCGTCGGATCTGCGCGCGCGGCCGAGCTGCACGCGCGGTCAGCCTCTCTCCCCGCCGCACGCGCAGGACGTCGTCGCCCGCGCGCCCCTCAGGCCGCGACGCCCTCGGCGATCTCGCGCCCGAACGCGGTCGCGTTGAGGATCGCCCGCAGGCGCACGCGCGCCCGGTGGAGCCGCGAGCGGACGGCGCTCTCGCTCACGGCGAGCTTCTGCGCGATCTCCTGGAGGCCGAGGTCCTCGTGGTAGTGCGCGAGCACCACGTCGCGGTAGTCGTCCGGCAGCTCGCAGAGCGCCTCGCGGACGTACGCCTCCCGCTCCGCCGCGGACGCGGCGTCGTCCTCGCCGATCGTGCTGCGCATCGTCGGCAAGAGGCCGAGCTCCTCGAAGTCGAGCCCCTCGACGATGCGCGCGCGCTGCCGCCGCTGCGACCGCATCAGCATGAGCGCCTCGTTCGCCGTCACGCGGAAGAGCCACGTCGTGAAGCTCGAGTCGCCGCGGAACGAGCGGATCGTCCGCACCACCTGCAGCAGCGTCGACTGCACGAGGTCGAGCCGATCCTCGTCGGACACGGGGTAGCGCGCGAGCTGCCGCTCCACGTGCGGGCGGATGAGCCGCGTGAGCTCGTCGAGCGACTCCCGATCACCGTCCTTCGCGCGGCAGATGACCTCGGCTAACGGGCCCGCGCTCGCGGCGCGGGGCGACGGGCGCGACCCGACCGCGCCGGGCGGGGTGAGACCGCACGGCGCCAGAGGAGTCTCAGGCCTGGTGCTGGCGCTCGGTACATCGGTCGGAACGGCGGTCAGAGCCATGAGCCATCTCTCCGTCGAGGGCGCCGCGTGCGCTTCCGGCCCACGGGCCCGGTGGTGCGCACCGACCAGCAAACGCCTTGCCACGGCAAGCTCAACGGACGTGCGCGCCACGTGCGCACCGCGTGCTCAGCCGGTATAAGCGGGGCCACGATGTCCAGCGACGCTCCGCGATGGGAAGCCCCCCGAGGGGGAAACAGCCACGTTCCGACGCCCGAGGTGGACCGGTCAACGCCGTCCGCCTCCGCCCCGCCGCGCGCGCTGGCGCACCCGCTGCCCGCTGGCATGCGCGATCTCCTCCCCGAGGAGGCGCGGCGCCGGCGCGCGCTCGCCAAGCGTGTGCTCGATCACTTCGTTCTGTGCGGCTACCAGCCGGTCTCGCTGCCGGCGTTCGAGTTCGCCGAGGTGCTCGAGCGCGGGCTCGGCACGCTCGACGCCGCGGACGTGCTGCGCTTCATCGAGCCCGAGTCGGGCGAGGTGGCGGCGCTCCGCCCGGACATGACCCCTCAGATCGCGCGGCTCGTGGCCACGCGGCTCGCGGACGCGCCCCGCCCCATCCGCCTCTGCTACGAGGGCACCGTCCTCCGCCGCCGCCAGGGGCGTGCGCGGCGCCACCGGCAGATCCCGCAGGCCGGCGTCGAGCTCTACGGCGTCGGCACGCTCGCCGGCGAGCTCGAGATCCTCCGCCTCGCCGCCTCCGCGGTGCGCGAGGCCGGCCTGGAGCACTTCGTTGTGGACCTCGGCCACGCGATGATCGCGCGCGCGCTGCTCGACGCCGTCCCGGCGGGGCTCGCGGCCGAGCTCTCGGAGGTGCTCGAGCTGAAGGACGCCTCCCGCCTCGCCGCCGTGCTCGCGAGCCCGAAGGCCGCCGACGTCCCGCGCCGCATCGTCGCGGCCATCGCCGCGCTGCCGGACCTCGCGGGCGGCGGCGCGGCTGACCCGGACGGCGCCGCGGTCTTCGACCGCGCCACGAGCCTCCTCACCGGCACGCCCGCCGAGGCGCCGCTCGCCGAGCTCCGCGCGCTCTGGGACGCGGCGCGGGCGAGCCCCGAGCTCGGCCCGGCGCTCCGGGTCGACCTCGGCGAGCTCCGCGGTCTGGCGTACTATACGGGTGCAATTTTCCACGTGCTCGCCGATGGCCCCGGGGAGGCGATCGCGGCGGGCGGGCGCTACGACATGCTGCTGTCCCGCTTCGGCCTGCCGATGCCGGCCGTCGGCTTCGCGCTGAACCTCGACGCGATCGCCTGGGCGCGCGACGTCGCGGGCGCAGCGGACGAGCCGGCGCTGCGGGTGCTCGTCGCTGTGCGGCCGGAGCGCGCCTCGTCGCTCGCGGCGGCCCTGCGGGGGCTGGGTCTCCCGGCCGTTGCGCACGCGCCGGACCAGGATCCGGAGGGGTACGCGCTGTCCTGGCGGTTCTCCCACCTGGTGCGCGAGCGGGACGGTGCGCTCGTTGTCGAGGCGACATCCGGCGGCGGCGAGGCCGCGACGAGCGCGGGCGAGGTCCCGGCGGCCCTCGACGACGCCGCGGCGGCCCAGGCGATCGTGCTGAAGACGGGGGCAGGACGTCCGGGCGGCAAGTAGACGCTCGCTCGGCAAGCGAGCCTGGGGTAAAGGCGAACCTGGACCCGGACGGAGCCGCTCGGAGTGACGAGCGGGCCGAGGCCGGGCCACGTGATCCAAGAGGAGCTTCGGAATGACCGCGATCGTGATCGTCGGCGCACAGTGGGGCGACGAGGGCAAGGGCAAGGTCGTCGACCTTTATACGGAGAGCGCCGACCTCGTGGTGCGCTACGCCGGCGGGCCCAACGCCGGCCACACGCTGGTGGTGGGCGGGGAGAAGCTCATCGTACGGCTCATCCCGAGCGGCATCCTCCGCTCGAACGCCCGCTGCGTGATGGCGCAGGGCATGGTGGTCGATCCCGGGGTGCTCGTCTCCGAGATCGACGCGGTGGAGGCGCGGGGCTGCTCGACGCAGGGGCGGCTGTTCGTTTCGGATCGCGCGCACCTGATCTTGCCGTTCCACCCGCTCGTGGACTCGCTCCGCGAGGCGGCGGCGGCCGACGGCGTGCGGCTCGGGACGACCAAGCGCGGCATCGGCCCCTGCTACGAGGACAAGGCGTCGCGGCGCGGGGCGCGGCTCGGCGATCTGCGCGACATGAAGCGGCTGGCGCAGCTCGTGTCGCGCTCGATCGAGGCCTGGACGCCGACGCTGCGCGCCCTGGGCGGCGAGCCGCCGTCGCTCGACGCGATCCTCGACGAGCTCACGCCGCTGGCGAAGCGCATCACGCCGCTGCTCGCCGACACGTCGCAGCTCATCGACGGCGCGCTCCGCCGCGGCGAGCGCGTGCTCCTGGAGGGGGCGCAGGGGACGTTGCTCGACATCGACCATGGCACGTTCCCGTTCGTGACATCGTCGTCGGCGATCGCGGGCGGCGCGTGCGTCGGCGCCGGGGTCGGCCCGACGCGCATCCGCCGCGTGCTCGGCCTGGCCAAGGCGTACTGCACGCGCGTGGGCGAGGGGCCCTTCCCGACCGAGCTCGAGGGCCAGCTCGGCGAGCGGCTCCGGTCGGTCGGCGGCGAGTACGGCTCGGTGACGGGCCGGCCGCGGCGGACCGGGTGGCTGGACCTGCCGGCGCTGCGCTACGCCGCGCGGGTGAACGGCCTCGACGGGATCGCGCTCACCAAGCTCGACGTGCTGACCGGCATGCCGGAGCTCAAGGTGTGCGTGGCCTACGACACGCCGTCGGGGCGCACCCGGGAGTTCCCGATCGACGACATCGCGACGGCCAAGCCGGTGCTCGAGACGGTGGCCGAGTGGAGCGAGTCCATCGACGCCGCCCGCTCCATGACCGAGCTGCCCGCGGCGGCGCGGCAGTACGTGGAGATGGTCGAGAAGGAGACCGGCGTGCCGGTCGACGTCGTCTCCGTCGGCGCGGACCGCGAGGCGACCATCGTCCGGCGCAACGCGTTCGCCTGAGAAAGCGGGCTCGCCGCGCGGGGAGGCCCCTCGTGGAGCCCTCCTCCCGCGCGTCGCTCACGGCGCGGCGCCTTCGGCTCCACGGATCGACGAAGGGACGCTCGCCTCGGAGCGAGGCGCCGGCGTGCTGTCCGCGGCGGCGCCGGCCTCGGGATCGGTCCTCCTCGCGGAGAACACCGGCAGGACGACCCGGGAAGAGCGCGCCTCTCTCTCCCGACCCGACTCGGCGGCGAGCGCAAAGCCGCGGACCGACCGCCACACGTCCAGGAACCGCTCGCGGCCGAAGCCGGAGCTGGACATGAAGAGGCCGTATCGCTTGTAGTCGCGGCCAGGGCTCACGACGTCCTCGTCCGGCGCGTCCGAATCGCCGTAGTGCCCGATGATGTCCGCGTGGTCCGCGTCGACGTAGACGCTCTCCTCCGGCGTGGGCCACACCATGGATACGGAGTTGACGATGCCATCGTTGTGCGCACGGACGAGCGCCACGCTGCCTGCGGCGTCGAGCCTGCGAACGGAGCAGTCCGGACCGAGCTCCGCTCCTGGGTTGTGCGCAGTCCACCGGTGACAGATCTTGAACAGATCCCAATCAGGCGCGCTCGGGTGCGGCTCGGCCCTTGTCACGATGGATCGGACGCGCACGTGCCCGTAGGTCGTCCTGAAGATCTTCGCGTGGAGAAGGTCCTCGACGTGACGGGCCGGATCGAGGTCCGCCATGGCGCCGAAGTCGTCCGAGGCGTCGTTCAGCCACCTCAGCGTATCGAAGTAGCTGGCCCTCGCCCGCGCGCGGACCAGGCCATCCGTCGAATCGAAGGAGCCGAGCAAGCTCGTCGTGTCGAGGAGCGCGTCGATCCAGCCGGCGGACCACCCGAGCCGCTTGATCGAGCTGGCCAGGAAGCGCGAGCCCGGCAGCCGCAGGGCGCGGCAGGTCTCGTACAGCACCGTCGCGAGCAGCTGGAGCTCGCCGGACCAGCGGGTGAACAGGTGGGCCAGGTTCGAGCCCCGGTGTGGCGTGGAGAGGAACTGCACCGAGGAGATGCTCTCGATGATCAGCTCCGCCGGCAGCTCCTCGACCTGCGCGCCGTCCGCCGCGTGCTCCGCGTGATCGTGGAGGAGCTTCATCATCCACCGGATATCCATGCCGCCGGTGGAGTGTCCGACGAGGTGGAGGGAATCGCCGCGGCTCAGGCGGAGGATCCCGCGCTTGTACCGCTCCAGAAGCCAGTCGAGGAGGAGCCGCGCGCGCGTCTCGATGGCGGCCGTGGGCACGTTCGGAAAGTAGTGCAGCGTGAGCGGGGCGTCGTACATCGCGCCCTTCCAGCCGCGCAGCGCCTCGGTCACGCCATGGTAATATTGAAGCGATCCCAGGGCATCGAAGCCACCGAAACCGGGTACGAGGACAACATGAGTCCTTGGCACGTCCGTGCGAGTCGTCGCGTCCATGAATGCGTAGTCTCCGCCCTGTGATCGCCCTACCGCGCTCGGCGTGTGGGCGTGAACCGTTATCCGGGATGAGACAGCCGACCGGACCGGGTAGTCCCCGCCGCTGTCGCCGCGGAGTCAGGCATCTCTCACGCCATCCGCGCTCGCCCCACGATCTCGGCCCGACTCACCGCCGGATCGCGCGCGACGCGGCAGTCGCGGCGGGCGATCGCGCGGGAGGTCGAGCCGAGGGTTGCGCGATCGCGCGGGAGGTCGAGCCGAGGGTTGCGCGATCGCGCGGGAGATTGCGCAGGGTCGGTCGCTGCGATGGGAGATGAGGCGGGAATACCTTGAGAATTACTGCCCCGAGCCGCCCCCATGCGTGTGGGAGCCGCCGCTCTTGCTTCCGCCGCCGGGCGTGCCGCCCCGCTGGCCGCTGCCGCCGCCCGGCGTGGTGGTCCCGCCCGGCGTACCGGTTCCGCCGCTCGGCGGCGCGTAAGCCCCGCCCCCCGGCGTTCCGCCGGTGCCGCTGCCCGGCGTGCCGCCCGTGCCCGGCGTGCCGCCCGTGCTCGGCGTGCCGCCCGTCGTGCCGCCGGTGCCCGGCGTGCCTCCCGGCGTGCCGCCAGTACCGCTGCCCGGTCTGCGTTGCGTGCCGCTGCCCCACTCCTGCGTGCCGCCCTGGGTGCCTGGCGCGCCCTGGGCGCCTGTGCCTGGCTCTCCCATCTCTCCTTCAGTTCCAGGCATCGTGCCTGTGCCTGGCGTTCCGCTCTCGGGCGCGCCGGGGGTCTCTCCGCCGGTCGGTGCGGGCGCCGGCGAGGCCGCCTGTCCGCCTTTATTGCCCCCGCAGGCCATGAGCGGCAGCGCGGTCAGGACTACCAGAAACATGCTTCGCATGATGTGTCTCCCAGGTCGTTTGCGTTGCGGTTCGTGCCGAGCCGCCGGCGATGCGGACGCGCCCATGCGCGAAGGCCGCCTCCGGTGCCTGGCGGCGTAGCGTCCCGCGCTCGACATGCTGGGGCCGAATCCGGTGCTCGGGATCGAGACGACGCCGGAACAACGCATCGGGCCGCGCCCGATCGAAGGCCGATATGCCCTCGAGACATGAACAACGCCTGACGCCGGCCGGCGCGCGCTCGACGACAGGCGCTCAGCCGGTCACGGAGCGAGCGAATCGATCCACACGCGCCGCGCAAACCGCCCTCGCCGCGGCTCGCCCGGCGATTGCATTGCGAAAGGGCCACCTGTGACCGCCGCGCTGCGCCCGCGCGCGGCCGCTCGCAGCGCGGCGCACGTCGGAGGGGTAGTCTGAGGCAGGAGCTCAGGCTGCTGCGCGCCCGCTACATCCATGTCTGCACCGTCGTGCCGGCGACGGTCGACACCCCGCTCTTTCGGCACGCAGGCAACTACGCGGGGCGCGCGCCCAGGGACACGCCCCCGATCGTCTCACCTGAACGCGTGGCGCGCGCCATCGTTCGCCTGGCACGGACGCCTCGGCGAGACATCTTCGTGGGCAGCGCGGGCCCACAGCTCGCCTTGCTGTCTCTCCTCGGGCCGGGCTCGCAGCCCTCGCGCCCGCCGCGCCGGGCCTCTTGTGGCTCCGCCCAAGGCTGCTCGCGTGGACGCCTGGCGGTGACGGCGCGCTCCGCTCCCTTGAAGTCGTCTGGACATATCGTCGGGACAAGCGCGCTTTACAGCCCGGGCCGAACAGCTCAGCCGCTGTGCGCCGCTCAACAGATGGATGACGCTGGAAGAAGGTCGGGCGAAGTCAGCAGGGAGAAGCTCGCTTTTCCTCCACGGGATGGACTATTCTGTCCATTCCTATGGCCGAGGACAGCTACGTCTTTGCGGGTTCGGAGCGTGCGCGAGAGCTGGAGCGCCTGCGGCGGATCGAGGGCTTCTTCGACCCCGGCAGCCGGCGCCTTCTCAAGGCGTCCGGGATGGGGCCCGGCTGGAGCTGCCTCGAGGTAGGAGCCGGCGCCGGCTCGATCGCCTGCTGGATGGCAGAGCGCGTGGGGCTCGAGGGCGAGGTGGTCGCGGTCGACCTCGATGTCGGGTTCATGGACGCTTCTCCGCCGCCCGGGGTCCGGATCATCGAGGGCGACATCCGCCAGCTCAATTTCCACGCGGCGCGCTTCGATCTGGTGCACGCGCGCTACGTGCTCATCCACAACGCGGATTTCCAGGATCTCCTCGACGCCATGCTCGCAGCGCTGAAGCCCGGCGGCCACCTGGTGCTCGAGGAGCCTGACTTCACCGCGGCGAGGGGCGCCTCCGGTCCGGATATCGAGGCGTTCGATCGGGTCAATCGGTCGATCCTCGCGATGTTCGAGGCCGACGGCAAGGACCCCGGCCTCGGCCTGCGCCTGCCCGCGATCCTGACGTCGCGAGGGCTCGCCATCGAGGCCGTCGAGAACGAGGCGCCGCTGTGCCCGGGCGGTCACCCGCTGTCCGAGATCATGAGCATCTCAGCCACCCAGCTCCAGCACAGGTACCTCGCGACAGGGCGGGTCAGCGCGGAAGATCTCGCCGGCTACGCCCGGTTCGCGGCCGATCCGTCGGCGTGGGGTGTCTACTACGGCACCGTCGGCGTCCTGGCCCGCAAACCGGCCAGGACCTCCGACTGACGTCCTGCTCCCGCCCCGGGGCCGGGTGGCGGTGCCAGGTGACGGTGACCAAGAGCCCGATTCCGGGCCCGTCCTCCAGCAAAGCGGCGAACTCCGTCCTGCGATCTCCGTCGAGCCCGGACATGGCACCACGCTGATCCTCCGACAGCGCCGCTCCCGGCCTCCGCCCGCCCTCGCGCAAGGTTTCCAGGCCCGCCGCCCGTGCGGCGCCCGCGTCCGTTCATCGACGTCGATAGGTGGCACCTCTGCGCCGGTCCGTCGCGCGGCACGGACGATTCAGCCGATCCTGCGCGCTGGTGAGAATTGACTATTTGATGTTCTCGCGGCTTGCGCCGCCCAACAACGGTTCAAGATACGTGACGGGGCGGGCCAGGCATCACCGCCGAGCGCTCCAGCGCCGGCCCCGCTTCCGTCAATGACATGGGGGAACTATGAACATTCGAGTCGATTCTCTTCGTTTTGCATGCATGGCAGCCCTCGCGCTCGCGGGAACCAGCGCTTGCTCCGTCGCGGCGGAAGACGGTGTTCTGGTGGCGGCGGACGAGGACAGCTCGGAGGCGGTCGATTCCACGTCACAGGCCTTCTCGCTCAGCATGCCGCAGCTCGCCGCCGTGCTCGCCGCCTTCAACGCGACCGAGATCACCGACGCGCAGATGGCCCGGGCCAAGGCGTCGGACGCGCACGTCGTCGAGCTCGCCGCGCAGCTGTTCGACTATCACACCGCCGCGAGCCAGCAGCTCGCGCTCGCGCTCACGCAGATGGGCATGGCGCCGGTGGACAACGAGATCAGCCTGTCGCTGATCGAGCAGGGCACGGCGGATCGACAGCAGCTCGACGGGCTCGCGGGGCCCGGCTTCGACTGGACGTTCGTCAACGTTCAGATCTATCGACACCGGGAGTTCCTCGCCCATCTCCAGGAACAGATGGCCATCGTGGGGCCCGAGCTGCACCCGGGGCTCTCTCACCTCGTCCCGGAGGTCCTGAGCGCCACGAAGCGTAACCTCTCGTTCGCCACATCGCTCCTCGCGCTCATCGGCAGCCCGTACATTCCGGAGAGCGGCTATCCATCTGGCGTTCCCTATTCCGGCAATTACGGCACCTACGGTAATTACATCGATTACGGCAATTACGGTAACTACGGAACCTACGGCAACTACGGCAACTACGGCGGCGGCTTCGCCAACAACGCGCCTTCCTACGGCCCCGTCTACTTCGGCGCCAACGGGCCCTATTCGCCCGCCGCCTCCCCCTACTACGGGGTTTACGGCCGCAGCACGCCGCCTGGCTTCGGCGCGCCCAGCCCGTACCCCCGCCCCTGAGGCCGGCCCGATAGGGCTCGCTCGCGCCAAGGCGCCTGGCGAGGGGGACATGCGCGTCGCCGCCCCACGCTCGAAATGAGCGGGAAGCAGCCGGTGGGTTTCTGACGGGCCTACGGGGAAGGGCGCGGCGCGCTACAGGCGTCGCCGTGCCCGGCCGCGATCCGGGATGACCGCGTGGATCTCCGCCTCGCTGAAGCCAGCGGCCCTGTAGAGGCGCTTCAGGTGCACCAGCTCGATGTGCGCGCTCTTCGCCACCGAGGCGCGGATGCGGTCGAGCACGCTCAGCCGCTCGAGCGGCAGCCGGGTCGCCTCGACCGTCGAGCGCACCGCCGCCGCCGCCGACTTCACCTCGGCCGCCGCGGCCTGCGCCTTGTCCAGGCTGAGCTTCGGGTGGATCCCGGAGCCGAGGAGCTGCGCGAGCACCTCCAGCCGATCCGGCTGCCCCGTGAGGTCGCCGTCCTCGTTGTCGGCGAAGTAGGCGACGCCGCCCGGGAACAGGATCGACAGCGCGGGATCCGCGGAGGGGCGGCCCACGGCGTTCCAGACGTCGTCGGCGACCTTGCCGAGCGCGTCGTCGGCGCGCGCGGACTCGGCCTCGACCTTGGCGAGCAGCGGCTCCGCCTCGGAGCGCGCGGCGTTGCGCTGGGCCTCCACCCCGTCGAAGAGCGTCAGCACGGGCACGAGCCGCTGCTCGGCGAGCTCCCGGAGGGGCCCGCCCTTCGCGGAAGCGCTCTGGAGCGTCGCGCGCACGTCACCGATGATGTCGTCCGCTGGCGCATCCTTGCGAATCACCTCGCCCATGATGTCGATCCTCCTCAGGCTCCAAGGCTGCGGAGTCCAGCGATACACGACCCGCGAACGCCCCCCGTCGACGCTGTCACCTCGGGCACCATAACGGACCGACGCCCACCCGATCAACCGGATCGCAGCCCGGCGCCGTCGGCCCCGGCATGAGCCTCCAGTGCGCCTCCCTGGTACACTCTGGCCGTGCACCTCGGCCCGCTGCTGCTCACGGCCCTGCTCGTCCTCCCGCTCGCCGCGCACGCCGGACAGGCCGGCGATCTGGTCGCCGCGGCGGCGGCGGCGGGGCGCCCGCCCGAGTGCTCGGCGCGGTCCGGCCGGGCCATCGCCCGGGGGCCCACCGTCTGGGAGCGCGCGCGGGCGCCCGAGCTCCCGCGCTACTGCGACCTGCTCGCGCGCGGCCAGGCGCAGCTCGGCGGCGACGCCGAGGCGGCGCGCGAGTCGGCGCGCCTCGCCGACGAGCTCCTCCCGGGGCACGCCGCGCCCCAGGTCCTGCTCGCCCGCGCCGCCCTCGCGCTCGGCTCGCCCGAGGACGCCGCGCGCGCCTTCGAGCGGGCGCGGAGCGTCGATCCCCGCAGCGTCGAGGATCCGCAGACGATGCACGACCTCGCGCGCTCGCTCGCCCGCACCGGCAAGCGCGGTGAGGCGATCGCGATCTACCGCGCGCTCGTCCCGCGGATCGATCTGCTCGGGACCGCGGACCAGCGCGCGCTCGTGCTGCTCGAGGCGGCGCACCTGTCGATGGCCACGGCGGGCGCGGCGTCCGTCGCCGACGCGAGCGCGAGGCCGCCCGCCGGCGCGCACGGAGAGGCGGCCGCCCGCGGGGCCCTCGACGAAGCGATCGCCTACCTGCGCGAGGCGCGCCTGCGCGCGCAGACGCAGCTCGCCCGCGACGTCACGCTGTCGCTCGCGCTGGCGCTGGACCGCGGCGGCGACAAGGCCCAGGCGGACGCCGCGCTCGAAGGCGAGGCGGCCACGCTGGAGGCCCCGCGCGGGCGCGCGGCAGAAGATCGGAGCGCCGGGGCGGCCGCGCGCGAGCGGGCCGCGGACGACCTCGCCAGCGCGGCGGCGCGCCTGCGCACCGTCGAGTACCTCGCGGTCCCGGAGGACAGGCTCGCCCTCGAGGCGCTCGCGCTGGAGCGGACCATGACGGCGGCCGCGATAGCGCGCTGGGAGGCGTACCTGTCGGGCGCCAGCGGCCAGGGGCCGTGGGCCCCGGCGGCGCGCGCGCGCCTCGACGCGCTCCGGCGAGGCGGCGGCGGGGGCCACCGGCCCGCGCGCGCGGCGACGGGCGCGGCCGCGCGCGGCCCGCAGGAGCGGAGCGCGGCGCCACCGCCGCGGCCGAACCCAGGAGGAGCGCGGTGACGCGGCGCTCGCCCCTGCCCCGGCGCTCGCCCCTGCCCCGGCGCTCGCTCCTGCCGGGCGCCGCGGCGCTCCTTGCGTTCTCGCTCGCGGCGGGGTCCCTCCGCGCAGCGCCGACCGTCTGGTCCCGCGCGCTCGATCCGGCGGCCGACGAGCGCGAGGAGCTCATCTCCCAGGCGGACGCGCTCCTCGCGCGGTACGACCAGCTCCGTCGCTCGCCGCTCCTGGAGCGGGTCGAGGAGATCGGCCCGCTCTGGCTGCGCGAGGCGCGCGCCCTGTACGAGCGCGCCGGCGCGGCGACCTCGCGCACCCCTTCGGTGCGGCTGCGCTACGCCGACATCCTGGAGCACCTCGGCGACGTGCAGGGCGCCGTCGCGGCGCTCGAGGGGCTCCTGCGGCTCCATCCGCCGGCGCCTTTCCGGGCCGACGCGTGGCACGCGCTGGCGGTCTGCTACGCGCGGCTCGGCAGGTACACGGACGAGATCGAGGCGTACGACGAGGCGCTCGTGCTCGAGCCGCACGCGGCCTCGCGCGCGCTGCTGCTGGCGAACCAGGCCGAGGCCTACATGGCGCTCGGCGACATCACGTCGGCGGTCGAGGGGTACCGCGCCTCGCTCTCGACCCTCGGGTCGCTCGACATGGTCCGTTACGGCGTGACCACGCTCTGGGGGCTCGCGGTGGCGCTCGACAGGTCGGGCGACCTGGAGGGAGGCATCGAGAGCATCCGGCTCGCGAGGACCTATGACCGGGCCGACCAGCAGATCAACGGCGCTGGCTGGTTCTACGTGCCTTCCTACGACGAGGCCTGGTACGCGGCGCTCGGCCACTGGGCCGCGGCGCGGAGCGCCGAGCTCGGCGCCGCACGCGCGGAGGCCTACCTGCAGGCCGTGACCGCGTGGGAGTCCTACATCGCCCGCGCTCCCGGGAACGATCACTGGCTGCCGCTGGCGAAGGCGCGGCGAGCGCAGTGCGAGAGGGAATGGGAACAGACGTTGAAGCGCCTGCGCAAGCTCGCGGCGCCGCAGCGGCGCTGAGCCGGGGCGGCGGCCGCTGCAACGTCTGGACGGCCGGGCGCCGCTTCCGCCCGCGCGCGGCGTACGGCGCGTACGGCGCGTACGGCGAAGGACGGCCGCGCGTGCGCGTGGTGCGCGTGATCACCGATGGTGCTCTGGTCGTACAGCGGCGCGACGGCGAGAGCCCCCTTTACGACCCCGGCCGGCGGGTTCACCTTAACGTGGTCGCCCTCGCGCGCGGGGGCGGCGCCGGCCAGCTCACCCCGAACGGAGGCTCCATCGAGATGCGTGACTCGGTGTTCGATGAGGTCGTGCTCTGGTCCGGACGCCCCAAGGTCGTCGCGACGCCGCTGCTCTACCTCGTGGGGGCGGCGGTGTGCGGCGTGACCTCCGCGATCAGCACCGCGTCCGCCGTGGTCGTGAGCAAGGCCCTCGACGCGTCGCCGAACCAGCTGCTCGCCTTCGCGGCCTGGATGGCGAGCCTCGCGGTGGCGTTCAGCTACCTGCCGCGCTGGTGGCGCTCGGAGCTGGAGTACATGCTCACCGATCGGCACATCGTCGTGCAGCGCGGGAAGCTCCGGCGCTCCATCGAGCGGCGGTCGATCAGCTACGCGCGCATCCACTGGAACCCGAAGCACCCCGGCGTCGGCGACCTCGAGCTCGTCAGGGCGGTGCCGACCGGCGCCCTCCGGCGGCGGCTGTCGATCGTGCTGACCGGCGTCGTGGCCCCGGATCGCGTCTGGGCGATCCTCCGGGGCGTCGTCCCGTCGGCGCCCGCGGGCGACGGTCACCGCCTGCTCTCGCAGCGCCTCGACGAGGGCGAGCGGGTGCTCTGGTCGGCGCACCCGGCCGACGGCTGGCACAAGTGGCTCCCGAACGGCCTGCGCGGCGTCGGCTCGGTGCTGCTCGGCGTGCTCCTCGGCGGCTTCGCGGTGGTCACGGCGGTGCACGCCGTGCGCAGCATCCGCATCGTGACCGCGGCGGGCATGGATCCGGAGAGCGTCTCCTTCGTGGCGCTCGTCGCGTCCCTCTCGCTCACGATCGTGCTGCTCGTCGCCGCGGGCGCGGCGATGCTCTACATGTCGGTGGTGCGCCCGGCGCGGCTCGCGGCGCGGACGCGGTACCTCATCACCGACCGGCGCGTGCTCATCCAGCGCGGCGACGAGGAGCTGCACCTCGATCGCTCGCGCATCGTCGACGTGATCGACGCGCCGGGCGCCGGGGGCCTGCGGGACGTGTTCCTCGTGCTCGACGGCCCGCGCGCCCGCGCCGTCGCCGCGAGCGGCGCCTTCGGCGAGGCCCCGGGCGCCGGGCTCCAGCCGGTGCTGCACCGGGTCGCGGACGTGGACTCGGTGCGGCAGATCCTGCGGCCGGCGTAGTCCACCGTCGCCTGCGCGCGCCGCGTGCCCTGCTCATCGCGCGAGCCCGTCCGCGGAGGCATGGTCGCTGCTCCCCGGAGCAGGATCGGCCGTTGCGAGGTGCCGTTCAGACTGGATCTCGAGCGCTGCCTCACACCCGAGCCTCGGATCCTGCGCTCCCGAGCTCGGCAGTGTACCCCGCGCACGTTGGATCAGGGTAAGGAGCCCCATGCCGATCGTTCAGATCAACGACCCGCAACAGTCGGCGCCGACGAGCTGCGGCGTCATCATCTTCCGCGTCGATCTCCAGACGGGCAATGTCGACGGCACCTTCGCCCTCGCCCTCTACGAGGGGGAGCTCGCGCGCGAGATCGGAACCAAGATCAGCGGCCCGACGGGAGATTTCGCGGGCGCGTACTCGGTCACCACCCTGCGCCCCGACGGGACCACGTTCGCCGTGGGCGACATGATCGCCAGGCCGCTCGGCCAGGAGGGCGTCTACCTGGTCCGCTGGGTTCTACGGCCGGTCGAGCTGGCGCTCGAGGAGCTCGGCTATGTCCCGGGAACGCAGCTCATCTACGAGGCGATAGGGATGAAGCTCAACGGCGGCGCGGCGGTCGCTGTCGCCTGGGACAACAACGTCTTCGCGCGGCGCTGGCCCCAGGGAACCGCGCCGCAATAGAGAGCCCCGGCCTCAGCCAGGCAACGCGACGATGAACGTCGCGCCCTCGCCCTCCTGGCCATCGACCCTGATCGTGCCCCGGTGGGCCTGGACGATGTCGTAGCTCAGCGACAGCCCGAGGCCCGTGCCCTGGCCCGTGGGCTTCGTCGTGAAGAACGGGTGGAAGATCTTGGCCCGCAGCGCCTCGGGGACGCCGACCCCGTTGTCGCGCACCCGGATCTCGACCTCGCGCCCGAGCCGCCGCGTGCTCACCACCAGCGTCGGCACGTACGGCCCGGCCGCCGAGCGCTGCTTCTCTCGCAGCGCGTGGAAGGCGTTCGTCAGCAGGTTCACGAACACCCGCCCGATCTCCTGCGGCACCAGCTCGATCGCGCCCACCGCCTCGTCGTAATCGCGCTCGATGATCACGTTCAGATCGAGCTTCTGCGCGCGCATCCCGTGGTAGGCGAGGCTCACGTATTGATCGAGCAGCCCGTTCAGCCCGACGCGCTGGCGCTCCCCCGTGCCGCCGCTCGCGTGCTGCATCATCCCCCGCACGATCCCGTCGGTGCGCCGCCCGTTCTCGGCGATCTTCTCGGCGCTCTGCTTCAGGCTCACCACCAGATCCTCGATCTCGGCGACCTTGAGATCCCGGTTCGACGCGAGCCCGTCCAGGATCTCGGCGGCGATATCGACGTTCGCCTCGGCGAAGTTGTTGATGAAGTTGAGCGGGTTCTTGATCTCGTGCGCGATGCCCGCGGTGAGCTGCCCGAGCGAGGCCATCTTCTCCGATTGCACGAGCTGGAACTGCGTCGCCTTGAGGTGATGCAGCGCCTCCTCGAGGTCGGCGTTCTTCTTCTGCAGCTCCGCCGTCCGCTCGCCGACCCGCTGCTCGAGCTGCCCGTAGAGCACCGCGTTCTCGATGGACACGGCCACCTGGGCCGAGAGCAGCCGCAAGACCTCCAGCCGCTCCTGCGTGAACGCGCCCGTGGCCAGGTTGTTCTCGAGATAGAGCACGCCGATGAGCTTGCCGTGGTTGAGGAGCGGCATGCACAGGACCGACCGCGTCTGGTTCCGGGTGATGTAGGGGCTCTGGGTGAAATCGCCCTCGTGCGCCGCGTCGGCGAGCACCACGCTCTCGCGGGTCCGCTCCACGTACACGGCGATGCTCTCCGCGAACTGCCCCCCCTCCACGGACGACACGAGATCCAGCTCCGTGACCGCGGGCGCGGCCCGCGGGTCGGCCGGATCCACGCGCGCCTCCACGCTGGGGATGAGCTCCTCGCCCTGCGCGAGCAGCAAGACGCCGCGCTCGGCCCCCGCGTTCTCGATGACGATGGTCATCAGCTTGGTGAGCAGCCGCTCCAGCACGAGCTCGCTGGCGATCGCCTGCGACGCCTTGAGCACGCTGCCCAGATCGAGCACCCGCGACGTCTGCTGCCGGGTGCTCGTGGTGGTGAGCGTCGTCCTGTCGAGGGGCGCCTCGGCCAGCGGCTGCGGCGGGTTGAGCTCCGCGTCGAGCAGCGCCACCTTGCGCCGCGCGCCCCAGAGCTCGAAGCCATAGCGGGCGTCG
Organism: Sorangium sp. So ce124; assembly: GCF_051525235.1. Lineage (NCBI taxonomy): Bacteria > Pseudomonadati > Myxococcota > Polyangiales > Polyangiaceae > Sorangium > Sorangium sp. So ce124. The sequence continues at coordinate 13,368,194 of NZ_CP150312.1, read as the reverse complement.
GCAAGGTAATCTCTGCCGAGCCGCTCCTTTCCGCGCCGGAGCCAGAACCTGCCGTAGAGCTCGCTCGCGAGCGCCTCGTCCTGGAGGAACCCGTGGGCCCTCGCCGAGGTGATGGCGCGCTCGTACAGCTCGATGGCCTCCCCGATCTCGCCCGCGAGCCGCGCGAGCTCGGCCCCGACCAGCGCGTGCATGTGCGAGAACGTCTCGGGGCATACCTCCGCCCAGCGCCCCAGCTGATCCCGCCTCGCCGCGGCGGCCTCCTGGAAGGCCCTCCGCTCGTCCGCCCCGGCGCCGTCGGCCAGCGCCGCGAGGCAGAGCGCGTGATGAAACTGGTGCTCCGCCGACGCCACGTTGCCGGTGACCGCCGAGATGAGCGCCTCGGCCCTCGTCGCCGCGGCGCGCGCCCCCGCCAGATCGCCGTGCAGGTACAGCGTCTGCGTCTTCAGGATGTGATGGTAACAGAGGGCCATCACGCTCTGGTTCGCCTCGCACGCGGCCAGGTAGTCGGCCTCGGCGGCAGGATCCGGCGCGGCGGCCCCGGCCCTGCCCGAGAGGTCCGCGAGCGCGAGCTCCAGCCCGCGGATGATGTCGATCGCGATCTGGTTCTTGCTCTTCTGGTTGAAGTGCAGAAACTCCGGCAGATCCGCGAGCACCTGCGCGAGGGGCCTGCCCTCATAGAGCTGGTTGAACAGCTTGTAGATGAGGATATAGCCCGCGTACCGCAGCTCCCCGGCCTCGAGCCCCGCCTTGTATCCAGCGTCGTTGACCGCCTGGGCCGCCGGCAGGTGCTTCACCCACGGTAAAAGGAAGTTGCCGAGAGCGAAGCAGCTGTTGCAGACGTCGCCGGGGCTGTTGAACCGCTCGCCGAGCCGCACCGCGAGCACCCCCATCTCGTAGCCCGCGACCGGCTGGCCCCGGAACCCCGAGAGCACGATCCCGAAGAACGCGAAGATCGAGCAGGCGCCGGGGGCGAGCCCGTACTGGAGGCTCAGGCCGACCGACTTCGTGACGGTGAGCCCGTAGAGCTGCCGGTCCACGTAGAACGTCGCCGAGAGCACGTTCGAGAGCAGCTTGAGCGCGGCCTTGCCGGCGGGGTCCTCCACGGCGGGCGCCTCCAGCAGCGACTCGAGGGCGCGATCGCCGAGCCGGCGGTCGACGTCCGCGAGCTCCGCCTCGAGCGCCGCGCCGAGATCCCTCTCGGGCAGGTCGATGCCGAGCAGGGCGAGCCCGCGCCGGGCCACGTCGATGGCTTCCGCGTACCGCCCGATCATGGTGCAATGGCTGACCAGCGCGTCGTACACGCCGGCCTGCTCGAGCGGCGTCCGCGCCTGATCGAGCAGCGCCCGGGTGAGCGCCTCGGCGCGCTCGTGGTTGCCGTTGAGCCCCTCGGCCTCCGCGAGCTCGCGGTGGAGATCCGCGGTGAGATCGTGGTGCTCTCCCCAGGAGCCCTCGGGCAGGAGCGCGAGCCCCGCGGCGAGGTACTCCCGCGCCGCGGCGTAGGCGGTGGAGCTCTTCGCCCGCTTCCCGGCCTCCAGGTTCAGCCGGGCGATCTCGAGCCGCTCGACCGGATCCGTGACGAGGCCTTGCCCTTGGTTCAGGTGCGTCGCGAGCTGGAAGATCCGCTCGGCCCGCTCCGGCCCGCTGATCTTCGAGAGGAGCAGCCGCCCGATCCTGAGGTGCACCGCCGGCCGCTCCGCCTCCTCGACGAGCGCATACGCCGCCTGCTGCACCCGGTCGTGCAGGAACCGGTAATGCCGCACGAGCAGCGAGGGATTCGTCGAGTCCTGGACCACCTCGAGCTCGGAGGCCGGCAGCAGGAGCCCCTCCAGCGCCGCCGCGAACAGCGGCTGGGACAGCGCCTCCTCGGATCTGCCCGCCACCAGCGAGAGCGCGCGCAGATCGATCTCGCTGCCCATGCAGGCGCCGAGGCTGAGCGCCTGCTGGGTCGCGGCCGGCAAGCTGCGGATCTTGCCGATCATGAGATCGATGATGCCGTCGGTGACGCCCTTCGCCTCGATCCGGCCGAGGTCCCATTGCCACCGCCCCCGCTGCCGGTCGAAGGCGATGAAGCCTTCCTTGTGCACCGCCTTCAGGAGCTCGCTCACGAACAGCGGGTTGCCCTCGGTCTTGCGCAGGATGAGCTCCGCCAGCGGGCGGACCCGCTCCGGATCCGCGTGCATGGCCTGGCCGAGCAGCTCCTCCACGTGCTCGCGGCCGAGGGGCCCGAGGTGGATCTCGTGAACCGCCGTCCCGTACGCCCGGATGGCCGCGAGCGTCATCGTGAGCGGGTGAGCCGGCCCCACCTCGTTGTCCCGGTAGGCCCCGATCAGGAAGAGGTACGCCGGTCGATCCTCCCCGAGCACCCGCTCGAGCAGCCGCAGGCTGGCCGCGTCGGCCCACTGCAGGTCGTCGAGGAAGATCACGAGCGGGTGCTCCCGCTTCGCGAAGACCCGCAGGAAGCGCTCCAGCACCAGGTTGAAGCGGTTCTGCGTCTCCGTCGGCCCGAGCTCGGGCGCGGGCGGCTGCGGCCCGAGGATCGCCTCCACCTCGGGGATCACGTCGAGGATGACCTGCCCGTTCTGGCCGAGCGCGCCGCGCAGCGCCTCCTGCCACCCCGCGAGCCGCGCCTGGCTCTCGCCGAGGATCTGCCGCACCAGCGACCGGAACGCCGCCACCACGGCCGCGTAGGGCGTCGCCCGCTGGAGCTGGTCGTATTTCCCGCCGATGAAGTACCCCCGCCGCCGCGTGATCGGCTCGTACAGCTCGCGCACGAGCGCGCTCTTGCCGATGCCCGAGGAGCCCGTGACGAGCAGCAGCTCGGCCGCGCCTCGCGCCCCCTCGACGGCGCTCTTCGCGCCCTGCGCGACCCGCTCGAAGGTCGAGAGCAGCGCCTCCACCTCGCGCTCCCTGCCGTAGAGCCGCTGGGGGATCTGGAACCGCTCCGGCACGTCGCGCGCCCCGAGGTCGATCGCCCCCACCGCGCCGGTGTCGCGGAGCGCCGCGATGCACGCCGCGAGGTCCGCCTTGATGCCGTACGTGCTCTGGTATCTCGCCTCGGGCGCCTTCTCCAGGAGCCGCATCACCACGTCCGACACCGCCCTCGGCACGCCTTTCGTCCGCGCGTGAGGCGGCGCCGGGAGCCTCGCCAGGTGGCAATGCACGAGCTCCATCGCGTCCTGCGCCGGGAAGGGGAGCGCCCCGGTGAAGAGCTCGTAGAGGGTGACGCCGAGCGAGTAGAAGTCGGTGCGGTAATCGATCGCCCGGTTGGTCCGGCCGGTCTGCTCGGGGGCGATGTACATGAGCGTCCCGTCGAGCACGTCCGGGCTCTTGAGGACGGGGTTCTCCCGCGACAGCACGGTGGAGATGCCAAAGTCGATGATGGCGAGCCGCTCGCGCTCCGCGCTCCAGACGATGTTCGAGGGGTTGATGTCCTTGTGGATGATGCGCTGCTCGTGGAGCTGCCCGAGCGCGTCCACGATGCGGACGGCGATGTCCAGCGCCTCGGCGAGCGGCGGCGTCCCCCGGCGCAGCAGCCTGTCCAGCGACTCCCCGCCGAAGTCCTCGATAGCCATGGTCCAGCCCTGCAGCTCGAGCCCGAGGCCATAGGCCCGCGGGACGCACGGCAGCTCGAGCCCGCGCTGCATATCGTATTCGCGCTGGAACCAGGCGAGCCGCTCGGGAGACGGGCGGAGGGGCTTCAGGATCTTGAGGATGAGGGGCTCCCCGTCCGCCTTGCGCAGGGCGCGGCAGACGCGGGTGTTGGTGCTGTCGTAGACCTGAGCCTGTATCTCGTACCCGGGCAGGACCATGCTGGATCTAGCCTCGATGCGCCGCGGAGCTGCGGGGCGAGTGGCGGAGGGCGGCGCTCATGGGAGCGGATTGGACCACGGTCCGCGGGACAAAGCCATGTCCCCGCCGGGGCGGCGCTCGTTCGACGCTCGTTCGCTCGTTCGACGCTTCTTCGACCGAAGGCGCGCGCTGCGCCACCTCGCGCCGGAGGTGGCCGCGAGGTGACTCACGTTGACGCCCGCATTGCGGTGCTGATAACAAGGACCCTCATGCTCCGCTCAATGGGGGGAAAGGTCCTCGTGCCGTGGATCCTGCTGCTGGGCCTCGGAGGTTGTCCCAGGCCGCCCCCGTGCGCCCCCGTCCAGATCCAGGAGCGGAAGCACCCGTTCATCGCCTTCGATCGCCACGACATCCCCGCCCTCAGGCAGCGGGTCACCCAGGACCCTTACAAGACCTGGATGGACGATGTCCGCCGCGGCCCGCCGGGGCAGGGCCACCCGTGCGCGGCCCCCTCCACGAATACGGACGTAAAAGAATACCAGCTCTCCAACTGCGCGCTGTACGGGGCCCTCTCCTGGGTGATCGAGCAGCGCAGCGACGCGCTGAAGACGGCGCGCGATACGCTGCTGAAGGCGGGCGACACCAGCACCGGCTGGAACCAGACGCCTGGCGCCTGGTACTGGGGCGGAACCCTGCTCAACTATGCCTACGCCTACGACCTCGTGCAGCCGGCGCTGAGCGCGGACGACGACGCGGCCATCCGCGACAAGCTGGAGGACGCGCTCGGAAAGACGATGGGGGTGTACGGCGAGTTCAACACGACGTACGTCACCAACTTCCGCTATCGCGTTGGCAGCGGCGCGGCCACGCTGAGCTACGCCCTCGGCGAGCACGACCACGCTTGCACCGTCGAGCGCGATCTCTTCGGCGACGAGCCGCTGGACTCGCTCGTCGCCCTCCGCTCCTACGGCCCCTACATGCAAGCCTGCCTGACCAAGGACGGCACCTACGTCGAGGGCCCGAGCTACCAGGACGACGTGTTCTCGGTGATGCTGCCCTACCTCCAGGCCATGAAGAGGCTCTCCGGCGGGGCTCGCGACGGCCGTGATTACATCAACGCGGTGAACACCCCCGCGGCCTGGGGCGATGACACCCGCATCGCCCGCATGCTCCGCTACGGGGGCGCCCTCTCCATGCCGGACGGCAACGCGGCCACCCTCGAGACCGGCTGGCGCGAGCCCCTGCAGCTGAGCAGCATCGCCGCCAGCGCGCTCAGCGACAAGGAGGGGCGCCGCGACGCGAAGGGCTTCTATGGCTGGCTCAGCGCGAAGGGCAAGGCCGTCGTCAACAACCCGGTCTACAGCATCCTCTATACCGATCCGGACATCGCCAGGGCCGGCGCCGGGGCGCAGGAGCCCAAGGAGCCCACGTACACCTCGCTCGTCACCTCGGACATGACCTCGCTGCGCTCCGGCTGGAGCGCGGACGCGGTTCACCTGCTGATGACGACCGAGCACGAGTACCGCCCGTCCTCGCACAGCCAGCCCGATCAGACGAGCTTCCTCCTGCACGCGAAGGGGCAATACCTGATCATCGATCCGGGCGACGGCCGCAACTACGACCCCGCGGGCAGCTCCCACACCTCGCTGTTCTACTGGGTCAACTTCAGCCCGGAGTCGCACAACCTGGTCACCATCGACAGCTTCAAGGGGATCCGGGATACGTACCAGACGCCCGCGTGGCGCCAGCTCGGCATCTTCAGCGACCTGACCCGGCCCGTGGACGATCCGGCGATCCTGCAGGCGTCCTTCCTGACCGGGGAGCTCGACTCCTCGACGGTCACGATCGACGACTACGTCAACGTGCCCGACGTGTCCACGCGGCGGACGGCGACGCTCGCGCGGAGGAGCTACGTGGTCGTCTTCGACCACATGATCTCCGCAGCCATCGGCTCGGCCCAACCGATGCTCCACTATTACGACACCCACCTCCATTACAGCGGTTGGCTGGGCTGCCGGCCGGGCGCGCCCGCCATCTGCACCGACTACGCCACTTCCAGGCCCACCTCGTCCAGCACACAGGTGGACTGCGGCGACGTCTGCGGCGAGGTCCGGATGGCCAGCGACCTGGCGGCGGCGGGGGCAGCGACAGGGCTCGCCCCGAGCGAGCCGATGCCTCCGGGCGCCGGCGGCGGCGCTCCGTCCGCGCCCACGGCGGGCCGGCTGGTGTGGGCCACGCGGACCGACGACGGGAAGCGCGATCTCGAGCTCGACGTTGTCTACGTCCCACGACCCGACGCCTTCTCGGTGAATCGAAGCGGCTTCACCAACTTCTTCCCGAACATGACCTTCCGGCACCCATTCTCGGTGGCGCGCTACATCGCCTCCAGCACGCAATGGCTGACCGTGCTCTACCCGCGCGACCTCACCGCCGGCGAGCCGAAGCCGGCGATCGAGGCGCTCAAGGTGAGCGGCGGGAGCGGCTCGGCCGCGCTCGTCTCCATCGCGGAGCAGGACACGCAGGATCTCGCGCTGGTCTCCGACGGCGCGCAGCCGGTGGAGGTGGGCGACGCTTCTCGCGTGCCCGCCGTGCCCGCCGTGCCCGCCGCGAAGCTGCAGGGCCGCAGCGCGCTGCTGCTCCTGCGCCACAGGGCGCTCGAGCGCGCCCAGGTCGACGCCGGCACCTCGCTGAGCGTCGGCGGTCGCGCCCTGCTGCTCGCCGCCTCGCCCGTTTCCGCGTCGCTCCGGCCCGAGGGCCCCGGCCTCGCCGCGGAGCTGGTGCTCTCGAGCGCGGCGCAGGTCGGCCTCGCCGTCTCGCGCCAGGACGCGCAGCTCTACCTCGACGGCAAGCCCGCGCCGACGCGCTACGACGCTGCCAGCGGCACGGCCTCGACGAGCGTGCCCCAGGGCCGCCACCGCCTCACGGCGCGCTGAGGCGCTTCGAGCCGGCGCCGGCGCGGCGCGACCTCATCGCATGGTGGTCGTCGAGTGGACGCCGATGGTCGGCTCGCTGCCTGCGACGAAATCGACCGGAGCGCGCTTCACCAGGTTGAAGACGCTCACGGGGGGGGCTCCCGGCAGCAGGCTCCGCGCGCCGACGTCTTCGAAATCGAAGAGCTGCTGCGCGGCCTCGCGGACCGTCGCCTCGACGAGGATTTCCCCTGGCCGCGACGCCCTGGCGAGGTGCGCGGCGGCGTTGACCACCTCGCCGAGCACCGTGTAGTCGAGCCGGCCGTACGCCTGGGATCCGACGCTGCCGGAGAGGACCTGCCCCGTGGAGAGCCCGATGCAGATCCCCTGCGTGTACGGCGAGCCCTCGCCGGCACGGCGCGCCACCGCCGCCATCTGCGCGCGGACGGCCACGCACGCGCTGAGCGCCCGAGACAGGTGATCCGGCCCCTGGAACACCGTCATCACCGCGTCGCCGAGGAACTTGTCCACGACCCCCCCCTTGGCGACGAGCTCCGGGACGATCACCTCGAAGTTCGCCCTGAGCAACCGCATGGCCTCGCCGGGCAGCCTCTCCCTGGTGACGGGCGTGAACTGGAAGATGTCGATGAACGCCACCGTGGCCATGACCGCCTCGCTCGCGAGCGCGATCGCGGGGCCCATCTCCCGGATCCGCTCGATCAACGCCGCGCTCGTGAACTGACGGAGGATCTTGTTCTCCTCGTCCGAGCGGGCGTTCCTCCGCAGCTCCGCGACATGCTTGATCGTCTTGTCGATGGTCGCCTCGAGATCGCCCCGCTGGATCGGCTTGAGCAGGAAATCGAACGCGCCCTGGTTCATCGCGCTCCGGATGTTCCCCATGTCGCCGTAGGCGGACATCATCACCGTCCTCGCAAAGGGGCTCACCTCAGGGACGCGCCCGAGGAACGTGAGCCCATCCATCACGGGCATGTTGATATCGGTGACGACGACGTCGATGTCGGGGTGGCGCCGGAGCTCGTCGAGGGCGTTCTCACCGTTGTCAGCGAAGATGAACTCGTAGACCCGGTCGCGGATCTTCTGCCGGAAGAGCAGCTTCATCATGAGCGCCACGTCTGGCTCGTCGTCGGCGATGAGGATCTTGGCGGGGCCCCCGCTGGCCTCGATCACCGCCGCGAACGCCGCCACGAAATCGGCCGCGGACTGGAACCGCTGCGCCGGGTCCTTCGCCAGCGCGTGCTCGAAGAAGCCGTCGAAGCCGGGCAGCAGGCCCGGCACGAGGCTCGACGGCGGCGGAAACGGATCGGTGCAGATGCTGATGAGCAGCTCCCCGATCCCGCTCGCCGCGAACGGGAGCCGGCCCGTGAGGGCCCTATAGGTGATGACGCCGAGCGACCAGAGATCGCTCAGGTGATCCGGCACGACGGCGCGCACCTGCTCGGGGCTTATGTACGACGGCGTACCGACGACCCTGCCGAACGATCCCTGCTGTTCCTCGTCCGACTCGAAGACCGTCCACACCACGCCGAAATCAAGGAGCTTCACGCATTCTCCTGGCTCCTTCCGCGCCAGGAAGACATTCGCCGGCTTGAGATCGCGGTGGATGATCCCCGCGGAGCTCGCCACCTGCAGGCCAATGGCGATCTGCCGGAGCAGAGCGAGCGTCGCCGACGGCGAGAGCTGCCGCTCCCGGGTGAGCCTGGCCTCGAGGTCCTCCCCTTCGAGCAGCTCCATGACGATGTAAGGGCAATCTTCGTCGATACCGTAGTCGTGTATCTGGATGATGTGCTCGTTGCGGAGCCGCGCGATCGCCGTCGCCTCTCGCTCGAACCGGCGTCGCGCCGGGTCGGAGCTGACATGCTCGGGCGTCATCACCTTGAGCGCCACGGGACGCCGGAGCACCTGATCGAACGCCTCCCAGATGACGCCCATCCCGCCGCGTCCGATCTCTCGTCTCAGCGCGTACTTCCGCGCGATCGTGCGATTCAGCATGGTGAGCGCAGTGTAGCGAGCTCCCAGCGCGCTTGCTCAGGTTCGAGACGCGGGGGCCCGTCGACAGCAGCCCTGCATCAGCGAGGAGAGGGCCGCTTCACACCCAGGACCTTCATGCGGTAGGACAGCGTGCGCACCGGTATCCCCAGCCGCCGCGCGGCCTCGGTCCGGTTCCAGCCCGCGGTTTCGAGCATGTCCTGGAGCAGCTTGGCCTCATACCGCTGCACCTTTCCCCGGACCAGCCCGCCCTCGGGGGGCGCCTCCTTCGGGGCCGACGGCGTGGGGCAGAACACGGCCACGTCGGGCGGAGCGCGGCCGAGCTCCGCTTCCTTCCCCAGGTCCGCGGGGCGCTCGGACTCGCCGCGCGCCGCCGCCGCGCGCACCCTCGGGGGCAGATCCTCCAGGCCGACGAGCGCGCCGGGCGTGACCACCACCGCGCGCTCGATCACGTTGCGCAGCTCGCGCACGTTGCCAGGCCACGCGTACGCGCAGAGCAGGGCGAGCGCCTCGGGGGTGATGCCCTCGACGCGTCGTCCGTTGGCCGCGCTGGCCGCGCGCAGGAAATGCCGCGCGAGCGGCTCGATCTCGTCCTTTCGATCGCGCAGCGGCGGGATGTCGATGACGACGCCGCCCAGCCGATAATACAGATCGGCCCGGAACGCGCCCGACGCGGCCATCGCCTCGAGATCCCGGTGCGTCGCCGCGACGACGCGCACGTCGACCTCGATCTCGCGGCTCGAGCCGACGCGGCTGAACGACCCCGACTCGAGCACGCGGAGCAGCGCGGCCTGGGCCGGCGGCGGCAGCTCGCCGATCTCGTCCAGGAACACCGTCCCGCCGTCGGCCTCCTCGAACACGCCCTTCTGCTGCTGCAGCGCGCCGGTGAACGCCCCGCGCTCGTGGCCGAACAAGGTGCTCTCCACGAGGTCCTTCGGGATCGCCCCGCAGTTCACGCGCACCACGCGCCGCCCCTTGCGCGGGCCGCCCTCGTGGATCATCCGCGCGACGACCTCCTTGCCGGTCCCCGTCTCGCCGTGAAGGATGACCGGGATGCGCGAGGCGCCCACGCGCCTCACCGTCTCGATGACCTCGCGCATCCGCTGGCCGGCGATGATCCCCCCTTCCTCCGGCTCCTCGCGCGCGAGCACCGAGGTCGCGGCCGGGCCGCACGCCACCGGGCGCTCGGGCGAGGCGTGGCGGGCAGCCCCGCGCGCGGCCGCGAAGACCTCGTCCGCGGTGCTTCCGGCGTCCGGGTAGAGGGCGAGGCCGACGAGGAGCCGGGCGTCGCTGCCGACGAAGGAGGCTGCGATGGCCTGCGCGGCGCGGTGCGCCTCCTCGGCGCCGGCCTCGGGCAGGAGCACGTGGGCAGCGCAGATGCCGTAGAGCGCCACACGATGGACGGGCTGAAGACAGGCGCGCACGGCGTTGATCCAGCCCTCCGCCGTCTCCGCCGCGCTCATGCGCACGTGGAGCAGGGCGAACGGACGGCGAAAATGTCGGGCGCGCGTCAGCTCGTCCTCCACGCGGCGCAAGAGCTTTTCCTCTCCCTCGAGATCGAGGGACTCGCCCCCGGCGCCGAACGCCTGAACCCGCAGCGCGACGCTGCCGAGCACGACCTCATCCCCTATCGCGATCCCGGCGCGGGCGACGCGGCGGCCGTCGAGGAACGTGCCGTTCTTGGATCCCAGGTCATCGACCCACACCCGCCCGCGCGAGAGGAGGAAGCGGGCGTGCTCCCGCGACAGGGTACGATCGTCGATGCAGAGCGCGGCAGGCGCGGCGCGCCCCACGACAAGCGGCGTGTCGGGCGAGAGCAATCGTCTCTCCGTCTTTCCGGCGTGATGCCAGACGAGCGCGATGCCCAGCGTCGCGGTCTGCTGAATGGCAGAGATCGACCTCCCCGCCAGGGTCCAGGTCTTCGCCGCGTCGTCCTGCACCGACTTGCCTGACCGCATGCACTCCGCCTCGCTGGTCTCTATATCAGGCTCTTTCGGAAGGTCCAAGAGCCACCACGGACCTCGCCGCTCATGAGTCTCCGCCGCGCTGCGCGGCGCTGCGCTGCGCTGCGCCTGTTTGTGTCGCCAGGTCGCCGCGGGCGGGCGAGCCATTTTCATTGCGCGCAAACGTTTGCCGAGACGCCCGACCACGCGCGGTGGGCCTGGGCCCGAGGGCTCCAGCCGGCTCACGTGCCGGGCGGAGCGACGATCTGGACGAAGGCCGCGGTAGCCGGAAGGACGCCGCTAATACGTTCGGCCCATCCTTGCCGGCAAACTCTTGCCGGGCAACTCGCGACGGCGATCTCTTGCGGGCAAGGTCTTGCCGAGGCGGCCATGGGCGGGCGCGCCGCGCCCCCGGGAACGAGCAGGCGCCGCTCGCATTCTGCGCGCTGACGTGGAGGACCGAGCGCTTCCGAGGAGGGCGCGCCCTGGTGGCACGCAGGCTGCAAACAGCAGAAACCAGAATCGGACGGGCGGCGAACATCGCGACCCAAGACATCGACCTGACCGACCACTCCAGGAGCCGACCATGAACACGAAACACATTCTCTCCGCACTCTTCACCTCCAGCGCGCTCGGCATCATGCTCATCGCGGGTTGCAGCGTGCCGATGGACGAAGGCGACTCCGAGCAGGCGTTCTCCGACGAGGAGACCGTCGAGGAGGCGTCGCAGGCGCTCGGCCCTGCGTGCGTCGCCAAGAATCTCGCGCTGGAGGCCGGGCCCATCTGGAACACCACCGATGCCCAGACCAAATGCCCGAACGTCTGCAACCCCCAGAACATGAACTGGAACGGGCAGTGGTGGACCACCGTTCCAGGCGCGATGTCGGTGTGCGAATGCAGCCCGCGCCCCGCCGCCGTCGTGCAGGCCGGCCCCATCTGGAACAACACCCATGCTCAGACGCAGTGTCCGAATACCTGCGCCGCGTTCAGCAGCGCGACGAAGTGGGACGGGCAATGGTGGACGACCGTCCCGGGCCAGATGTCCGTCTGCGAGTGCGCCTACAAGCCGCCGGCGTCGGTGTCGCAGGAGGCCGGGCCCATCTGGAGCAACGCCGACGCCCCGAGCAAGTGCCCGGTCGCCTGCGGCACCACCCGAGCCTGGAATGGGCAGTGGAGCACGACCGTCGCTGGCCAGATGTCCGTCTGCAGCTGCGAGTGCACGCCCTGAGGTCACGGCGACCCGTTTGGCGGCCGTGCCGGACCCAGGGCGTTCCTTAGGTTCAGCGTGTCAGGACCCAGTTCCGCCCGCCAGAGGGCCGGCCAGGGATCCGGAGCGAAGTCGCGCCGGAAGTGAACAACCAGGCCTTTGATGCTCATCGCGGCCCCGCTCTCCGGTCGAAGTCCTCCATGGTGTCCCGAAGCCGGATGATGTCGCGCAGCGCACGAATGGCCTTGGTGCGTCGCTTGTAAATCACAGAGCGAGGTAGCCCCACCTCTTCGGCGATCTGGGCCATGGAGACGCCGTTCAGGTCGTGTGCCACGAGAACGAAGCGCAGCTTCGGTTCGAGTTCGTTCACCGCATCGATGGCGCCCGCCCTGATGCTGTCGGATTCCATCGTAGCAGCGGCATCCGGCGCTGGATCGGCCACATCGATCAAATCGATGAGTTCCTCCCTGCGATGCCGCATGCGCTCGTGATAGTGCGAGGCAACGTGTACAGTGATCGCGTTCAACCAGCGTTCCGTCCTGCCGCGCTTCGGCTCGAACCTGGGCCAGCTCTGCCAGGCGTTGAGCCAGACTTGGCCTGCGACGTCGGTACGATGGCACCGTGGGATCCCCAGCCTCCTTAGCCAGCCCAGCACGGCACGAACCAGCGCCGGGCAAAACAGGCGCGCGTGCGCGGCGGCGCGCTCGTCTTCATTCGACAGACGATCCATGGCGTTACCCTCCCCCGCGGGCAATCACCCGTAAGCGGATGATGCCGCGCGTCCGCACTCCTGCGGCACCGGTTCGCGGTCTTCCCCGTCCGCTACCAAAGGAAGACGTCAGCCGTAGCTGCTCAGTTCCCGTAGCGGTGGCGCGCTCGCCAGCAGACGCCTGATGGCGTGTAGCTGCAAGGCGCGGCGGCGCTCACCCATGGCCTCCTACTCCCGGAAGCGTAGTGTTCAGCGGCGAGCGCTGTGCGTCCTCCCAATCGGACCGGTTGGCGGAGCTCGCCCCTCCTTCGTCAGGCTGTAGCGGGAAGCTCGTCAGGGTGGCAGCACGACGGGCGAGCTCTTCCCCCGCGACGGCACGGACAGGGCGCGGCGACCGAAGCCGCGGCATTGGAGGCGGCGGGAGCTTCGCCCGCGGGCTCCTGGCCACAAGCTCGGGAGACGGCACCACGGGCGGAGGAACGTCGAGCGCGCGGGGAGGTATCGTCGGCGGAGTCGGTGGCGCCGAGCTCGGCGCCGACGACGCCGCCGGACGCGCCGAGCTCTCGCGCTTTGTGGCGGGCTCGCCCAGCTGGATCACCACGGTCTCCTCCGCGTCCGATCGGTGGTCGTCGTATAGCCGCCAGAGGCGCTCCCAGTACCGCGCCGGCGCGCCGGTGAAGGCCTCCAGCTGCCGCGCGAGGCCGGGCGTCATGGGGAGGTCGCTCCTCAGCAACCGCTCCACCTCCCTCGGTTCCAACCCCGTGCTCTCGGCCAGCTTTCTCCTCCACGAAGGCGTCATCGCGCAGAACGACTCGAGGACCCTTCCTGGCCAGGGGACGGGGCGCGCTCGGGCGTCTGTCAGCTCGGCGAGCGCCGCGTCGACGTGACAGTCCAGAAGGCGCCGATATCGGTCGCGCTCCCTCGTGGCCTGCTCCTTCGCATCGGTGAGGGCCGCCTCCTCGTCATCATGCGCGTGCTCGCGCGCCTCGCGAAGCCCGCGCTCTCGTCCCAGCGCTTCGCGCGCGGTGACCGCGAAGCCGATCGCGACGCACGCGATCATCGCGAGCCCGAGCGGCGACACGAGCCACATCGCACCCAGCATGTCTTCCATGATCTTTCGCCTCCTGGACCTGAGCGTTCTTGTCCGACACAACGCGGATCTCGGCGTTGCGCTGCGCGAAAGCAGCACCGCTATCCCCGCCTGCCTAGCTGTTGATGGGTAGCCGACGATTCAGCGAAGCTGCCTGAGCAGCGCTTCGCGCTCCGCGGCGAGCCGCCCTCGCGGGAACTGCCGCGCGTGGGCCTCGAGCAGCCGGCGAGCCTCGACGTCGGCCATGACGTCGTTGGCCTCGATGGCCCTCCGCGCCTGGTTGACCAGGCTCCTCTCGACCTCGCCGGCGGTCGGTCGAACAGCGCTCGCCGGAGGCGCGGCCCGGCGACGTCTCGTCTTCGCGTTCGAGGGAGCGGGCGTGCCGGTCGCCATCGCTTCGCCGCGCGCGCTTCCGTGTTCCGTGCGCGACGAGATCTCGTGCGCGGGCGCTGCGGCGGGCGCCGCAGCGTCGGGCGCCCCATCTCCGCTGGCGGGCCCCGCGGCGCTCTGGGCGCCATCTCGCGCGGTGGGCGCGACGGCGTCCTGCTCCGCGGGCGCGGTGGCAGGGGCGCGGACCGCCGCCGGCCTGAACCACGATTCCAGGTCGGGCAAGGGCGGCACGGTGGAGACGAGCGCGCCGGTCAGCAGGACGAGCGCGGCCTGAACGACGATCCTCAGGCCCAGCCGGCGCAGCGAGGCCACCCACGACGCACGACGGCCGAAGCCCAGTGCAAGCGGCACGCAGATGCTCCCGTCCCTTCCCTGAGAGCGCTCCTGCGCCTGCCACCGTCCCCCCTGCACCTCGAGCTCCTTGTGCGCCCGCCGGTGTCGCGTCTTCACCGTGTCCAGCGGGAGCCCCTGCTCGGCGGCGATCTCGGCGAGCGGGACCTCCTCGAGGTCGTGCTTGATCACGAGATCCCGGTACTTGGGATCGAGTTGGTCGATCAGCTGCCGGGTGAGCTTTTCCCGCTGCCGTCTGCGGAGCAGCTCTTCCGGCGTGAAGAGCTCATCTCGGATCTCGCGCTCATCGAACGACGTGAGCACCTCGCCGCGGCAGCGCGCGTCCCGGACGTGATTGCGCGCCTGGTTGACGGCGATCGTGACGCGGTACGGCCCCGGGTCGCCGCCCGGCTCGATCCGTTGGTCGGCGTCGAGCCCCCGCAGCAGCGCTTCCTGGGCGATATCCTCGGCGTTTCGCGCCGGTACACCGTGGCGCCTGGCCAGGCGCCGGAAGAGCTCGAAGCCGGGAGAGTCGGTCGCTGGCTTGGCCACGGTAAGCAGCACACGTGAGGCGACCCAAACGGTTCAGAAAAATGAGTCGAGGAGCAACTTCGGTCGGACAGTGTGCCGCCGTGTAGTCGCCCAGACTACGCTGGGCAATGTCTGATGCATTGTTGAACGCATTCCCTCATCCGACCGCCGATTCTCGCGCAAGCCGCCGAGACGTGCCGATTTCTGCCGGTTGACGTCGAGTAGCCGGCGTCGGTACCGTCGCGGCATGCGTTGCCTTGCGCATTCGCTCTCGATTCTTCTTGCGCTCGGGGCCGCAACAGGCTTCCCGAGCTCGTCCAGTGCGGACGTCACCCATCCGAAGGCGGGACCGAGCAACCGATCGACGGTGAAGGCGCATGTTCGCCGTGGTCAGAAAGCGCGCAAGGCCGGGCTGTGGACCGAGGCAACCGCTGAATACAAGGCAGCTTTGGAGGCCGCCGACGCGGCGACCAGCACCGAGGTGGAGCGCGCGGAGCTCGCCGGCGAGCTCGGCCTTTGCGAGCTCGCGCTGCACAAGTACCGCGACGCGGCGGAGCACCTGGCCAGGAGCCTGGAACAGCGCGAAGCGTTGCCGGAAGCGCTCCAGCAGCGATTCGAGGCAGGGCAGCGCAAGGCAGCGCCGCACGTCGCGCGGCTCGTGCTCGGCGTCGATCCGCCCGACGCCGAGGTGCTCGTCGACGGCAAGCGCATCGGCCGGACCGCGCGGACCTACACGCTGTTCTTCGAGCCAGGCCAACACATGGTGCGGGGCCGTGCACCGGGCTGTAAGGACGCTCTTCATTCCTTGCGCGCCGTGGCAGGCGCGGAGCACGAGTTCACGATGCCGTTGCTGTGTGCGGCGGCGAGCGGCACCAAGGAGGCGAGTAGCGCCAAGGGGACCACGGCCACGACGGCGACTCCGGTGCGCGCTTTGCCCGCTCCGCGCGCGCACGCCCCCAGCCCGTGGGCCTCGTGGCCGGGCACGCTGCGTGTCGTGGGAATCTCGCTCGCGACGGGCACCGTATCGGCAGGCGCCATCCTCATGATCAGCGCCAGCAAGCTCGATCAGGACATGAGCGCGCGGCGTGACCAGCTCGAGAGCGACCCGAGATCGAGTTCGTCCATGTGCTGGCAAGCGCCGGAGCGCTCGCCGTGCGGCGAGCTGCGGCGCCTGCGCGACGCGCGCAACCTGTCCGACCGGGTGGGCATGGCCCTGGTCATCACGGGCGGTGTGATCGGCGCGGCCACCGCCGCGTCCTTCTTCACGGACTTCTCCTTCCTGGGCCGCACGTCAGCTCAGGATCGGGTCCAGATATCGCCCGTCGTGACCGGGCACGAGACGGGCGTGAGCATCGAGGGGGTGTGGTGACGATGCCGAGTACCGAGGGGATGCGGCCACGGGAAGACCGAAGAGCGTTCGCCGCCGCCGTTGCTGTCGTGGTCTGTGCGTGGGGAGCGAGCAGCACGCTGCTAGCTTGCACTTCGTACCGTGACGATTGCTGGGAAGTGATGGAGTGCGCCCCTGCGCCTGAGCCGACTCTCTGTGACGGCGACCCAGCGACGACAATGGCGCTCGACGAGTGCGGGGTGTTCGTCAGCCCGTTGTCGGGTGACGACAGGAGCCCTGGCACGAAGGACGCACCGGTGAAGACCCTGCAACACGCTATTGGGCTCGCCGCGCATGGGCGAAGCCACGGCGAGGAGCCGACCCGGCGCGTGTACGCGTGCGGCGGGTCGTTCGAGGAGAAGATCACGCTGCCCTCGGGGGTTGACGTCTGGGGCGGGCGCCTGTGTGACGGCGGGGATTGGTCGTATGAGGGGTCATTCGGCGGGCCGGATCACCCGACGATCATCGCTCCGCCGGGGGGGATCCCGCTGCGGGTCCTCGGGGAGGAGGGTATGGCGCTCGCGGAGGACGACGCGACGTCGGTGATTGCCGGCGTGCGCGTCGTGGCGGCGGACGCATCGGCGCCAGATGGAAAGTCGTCGATCGCGATGATTTTGAGCACGGGGGCCACGGCGTTCGTGCAGGACAGCGTGATTGTCGCCGGCAACGGCAAGGACGGGGAGCCGGGAGAGGACGCCGACACCGAGCGGGCAGCGGACGGCCTTGAGGGGAACGACGGGGTGTCCGCCTGCACCACGGACTCCCCGACAGGCGCCCTCCCGGTCGTGACGGTGTGCGACGATGGCATCGAGTCCATCGGCGGCTACGGGGGCGACGGCGGGCTCGAGTCGGGGAGCGATGGCGCTCCGGGACAGCCGGTGCCGGCGGACAATCCGGAGGGCCTCGGCAGCGCAGGTGTCGGCGCAGACGTCACGTTATGCGACGACGGGCGCAGGGGCGCACACGGCGCCGACGCCGGTCGCGCGGACGGCGCGGTGGGGGTGGGCCACCTTGGCAAGGACGGATGGATCGGCGTCCGGGGCAAGGACGGGAAGCCCGGCGGCACCGGCCAGGGCGGCGGCGGCGGTGGCGGCAGCAAGTCGCGTGGGGAGATGGTCGCGTGTCGGGCAGGCCTGCCCCAGGGGGGCGCCGCCGGCGGCTCGGGAGGGAGCGGCGGCTGTGGCGGTCGGGGCGGCTATGGAGGTGGCTATGGCGGGGCGGCCATCGGCATTATCGTGCTGGACGGCGCGGAGCTGACGATTGGGACCAGCGACGTGATCACGGGCAAAGGCGGCCAGGGCGGAGTGGGCGGTAGGGGCCAAGAGGGGGGCGTCGGGCGATATGGCGGCAACGGCGGAAAGGGATTTGGAGCCGACATGCCGGGCGCGTGCTCGGGTGGCCTGGGAGGCAACGGCGGTCGCGGAGGTGACGCCGGCGGCGGGCTCGGGGGCGCAACCATCGGCATCGCCTATGTGGCGCCCAACTTCGCCATTCGACCCGGGACCTACATCCAGGTCGGAGACCCCGGTCATGGCGGCTATGCGGGGAACGCCGGTGCCAGTGACGAGGTGGGCGAAGGGCAGCTAGGCCCCACGGGTGAAATTCATGCGTTCAGCGTGGGGAACGAGCCGCCCCATTGACTCGTGCCTTGCGAGACGTCGCCAACGAGGGATGCCCATGAGCCTGAATTCCGCGATCCTCCTGTTCTTCGTTCTTCCGCTCGCCGCGGCCGGTTGCGGGACCGCGCCGGCGGTGGACGGCCCTGGCGGCGCGCCGCCGTGTGACGGTCCATCGACCTGTGCGAGCGATCCCGTCCCCGAGTCGGTCTGCCTGGAGCATCTTGCGGCGCGTCGGGCGACGGACGGCTGCGGTGTGTTCGTCATCCATCCGTTTTTCGGCGGTGACGACGGGAATCCGGGCACGAAGGACAGGCCGGTTCGTTCCGTCCGGCGCGCGATCGAGCTCGCGCGCACCGGGCGCGGTCGCGTGTTTCTTACCGACGATGCGTATCAGGAGACCGTCACGCTCCCCTCCGGCGTGGATATCTACGGAGGCTTCGAAACCGCCATCGGATGGGAACGCCAAAGAGACCTCGAAAACCCGGTGCACATGCTGGCCAAGCTCGGTCCCGCCGATCCCCGGCTCATCGCGCTGACCGTCGAGCCGGCCCGCGCCGGTGACACGGGGGCAGCGGACGGGGTCTCGATCGTCGATCATGTGTTGGTCAACAGTACAACGCATGTCGGGATGGTCGTTCGGTCGGGCGCCGCGGTGGAGATCGTCGGAAGCTGGATCCGAGCCATGGCAGGATTGAGGGGCGACCATGGGGAGGAATGGCCCTGGCCGTACCAGGCAGCGACGGGACCGGATGGGCAGTACGGGGAAGACGCGTGCTCCGCCGCCACGGTCCCGGGCGGGGCTCGCGCGGTGAACCCGTGCGAAGGAGGAATCCCGAGCTTCGGCGGCGCAGGCGGTGAGGGGCTTCCCGACGGGGCGGGCGACGGCGGGGACGGGCAGCCGCGCGTAGCGTCAGACCCGACGGCCGGACGGGGGGGCGATGGGGACGCGCCAGGCGTCCATTGCCGACCAGGTCAGGTGGCGCTCCACGGCGATCCAGGCATCCCCGGTGAGCCGGGAAAGGGCCGCGGTCGGATCGATGAGACCGGATGGCACCCTGACAGGGCCGGCGACGGCACCCGGGGGACGCCCGGGCAAGGCGGCGGCGGGGGCGGGGGCCGCCGGGGCGGGCTCGCGGTGTGCGGCGTGGCCTCCAAGGGAGGCGCCGGCGGCGGCTCCGGAGGTGCCGGCGGCTGCGGCGGTCGAGGCGGCCGAGGGGGCGAGAACGGCCAGCCGAGCATCGGTATCCTGGCGCTCCACGCCAAGGTGACGGTGCGCGACAGCACCATCACCGCGCGCGACGGTGGCCCCGGCGGCGACGGCGGGGGGCCGGAGGATGGCGGCAAGGGCGGCAGGGGCCTGCCAGGCGGCGCCGTGGGGGACGGCACGTGGTCCTGCGGCGGTGCCGATGGCGGCGACGGAGGCCCTGGCGGCCGTGGCGGCCCCGGGCGCGGCGGCGACTCGATCGGCGTCGCCTACCTCGACGAGGACCAGCTCACGCTGGAGGCGGTCACCTTCGAGCTGGGGCTGCCGGGCCCAGGCGGCACGAGCTGGAATTGGTCTGGCGAGGAGATCACGGGGGAGGACGGCATCAAGGTCGAGACGCTTCGATTCCCCGAATAGCTTGTTGTGCTGATGTCGACCGGCGGCGCCGCCGGTCGTGGCGCTCCACTGCATCAGATGCGGACACACTCGGGTGGGCGCTGTCTCGAGCGTCTTGAGCCGTTCGATGCCATGTCGCTGGATTCGATGATGCGCTGTACTTCGGGATGATTGAGGTACCCTTCGCAATTTTCATCGACCGGAAGCGGCTATCCCGGCGCGAAGCCGCTCGGATCCACGAAGCTAAGCGGGCCATTGAGCAAGCAGCTGTATAGATTCCAGCTCTCCCCGAAGTACGGAATCGAAACGATCGGAGCCATCGTCAAGAGCCGCCCGATCTTCAGACCGTAGGTCCTGCCCTTTGTGTTCACAAGCTCGAGCTCATCGTCGCTCTCGTGCCCGGTGAACTCCTACGTCGCCTTGCAGGAGAACGATGCCGGAGCAGGCTCTCCCACACGAGGTTCTGTGCTACCCGAACGGATCGTAACTCCGCTGTTCGGCCGTGTCGCCGCTCTCAAGGCCCATGCTTGAATGCGCTCGTGGCAGTCATCGAGGAAGGTGCCTTGGCAAGCAGGAATGGTCTCGCGTTCCTGGGACTACATGCCTGATACGGATCAGCATGAAAAGTCCAGTGCACATAGACCTTGCCGCCCGGGGACGAGATCGAAGGTGGTGGCACGTCGAAGCGGGCTGCGCGTCGCAATGCCGAGAGCGCGACCACATCGAAGACGACGGATCCACTGGATTTGGCGACGCCCAGCTTCGCGATGCGGCCATCCACCTGATTTACGACGATCTCGATCAACACCGCGAGATCCACCGCATCGCGGAGCTCGGGGTTCGCTTCGCGCGCGGCTGTCAACTCCTCCTCATATACGTCGTGGAGGCGTTCGTGCATGGAAACGATATAGAGGGCAAAGGGAACACGTAACCGGCCGAGCGCGGCGGTGTTCCCGACCTGGACGTCGGGAACATAGACATCGCTGAGCGCTCGTGCGACTCGCCACTCTTCGACGTTCGGTCGGTGATGCGGGGCGGTGGCCCTCGTCGGAGGCGCAATCTTGGAGCAGGAGACCGTGACAGCTGCCATCGCCCAGAGGATCAGTACGGCCCATAGCTTGTTTCGCCTCCATGGCAAGACCTTTCGCCGCATGGCTATCCCGTCAAGCCATCGAGCACAGAGACAATCGCTCGAGCGCATCGGTCCGTGAGGGCATCAGGGAACGCTTGGGGCATTACCAAGTAGCTCAACCCATATTTCAGCTGGGTGCATCTCGTCATCCACTAGCACCCTAACATTCGCTCCAGGACGATTGTTTTTCATCTCAAGCAACACTTGGTTCTCGGATGTGACCAGTGCCACCCCTCCTCCAGGGGTGTCGACTGTTCCACGGAATACTTCTATGCCACCTATGGTGGCACCAGGCGGGAGATCTGCCCCAAGAGTCAAGGCTACGTCACCGTCGACATCGGCTATCGTACGAATTGAGATGCAGGATGCGTTTGCGGAGACCACCTGCTCTGGATCGTATGCGGGTACATTCATGTCGTTGTTTGACGGATCGAACACGAAGACGATCGGGTGCGTGGGGGAGTACGTTGTCGTTTTCATTCTACTCTCTCCTTCTCAGTTCTCGCAGAACTTCGCCACCTTGGCGCGCCTTGCAGTGGTTGCAATGCGGAAGGAATATCTTTGGCTCATCAAGTGCTTGTGGTGGTTGATGGTCGGCAATAGAATTCCCGCTCTTCGTTCCAGGCTCCTTGGTGCCACAGGTGTGGCAGCCGTGCTTCTCCATTAGTGCATTAACTTGCTTCTGCTCACTCGCGGTTGGCCGACCTCGGTGGGCGGGGATCGACTCCTTTGCGAACGGACCTGGCTTTAGGGTAGTAGGGCCATCTCCAGCAGGCGCCGTCCCCTGGGGGCCCGTACTGCCCGACCCGCTCGACATCAGCGCCTGCGTCAGCCCCTGAATCCCCGCCGCGATGTTCCCGACCCCACCGACGACCAGCCCGGCCGAGACGGCGATCGCGGGCACGCCGATCGCCGCGCCGATGCCGGTGGCGCTCGTGACGCCACCGAAGACCTCCCCGGTCACGCCCCCGAGCGTGAGCGCGATCCCGCCCACGATCTGCCCGATGGCCAGGCCCATCCTGGCTTCCGGTGTCCCATGCGCCAGCACGCCCCCGGTGTCCAGGAGCTCGTGACCCACCCCGGCGAAAGGAACGGCCCCGAGCAGCAACCCGGCGACGAACCCTCCCTCGATCTGGACATACGGGTTCTGCGACCAGTCGATCGGCGCCGTGGTCACCGGCTGGGGCACATACCCGGACGAGTTTCCGGTCGTGCTGACATCGACCGGCGGGGCCGCCGCGCCGACCTCCACAGCTTCCCGCGGACCTTCTACCAGGTTGGGAACCGTCTTGAGGCATTCGAGGCCCATGCACCCGGACTCGATGATGCGCTGTACTTCGGGATCGTTGGTATACTCCGGATCGACCGGAACCGGGGGACCCGGTTCGAACCCGCTCGGATCCACGAAGTTGAGCGGGCTGTTCAGCACATAGCTGTACGGATTCCAGCTCTGCCCGAAGGACGGGATCGAAACGATCGGGTCCGTCGTCAAGAACCGCCCGATCCTGGGATCGTAGATCCTGCCCTTCATGTTCACGAGCCCGAGCTCGTCGTCGCTCTCGTGCCCGGTGAACCCCTGCGTCGTCTCGCTCGGGAACGACGCCGGCGGGCGCTCCCCCCATACGGGGTTCCTGCGCTGCCCGAACGGGTCGTAGCTCCGCCGCTCGACCACGTCGCCGTCCTCGTCGGTGAGCGCATCGATCGAGCCGAGGTGATCGACATGCACGTAGCGCGTGCCGTCGTCCGAGCCTCCCCGGGTCACGATCGCCACCACGCGCTCCGGCGAGTGGACGTGGTACCGGTGCTCCACCGTGCCCGACGCCGCCTCGGTGACCCGCTCGTACAGGTCGCCGAAGTAGAGCGTCTCCTTCTCCGGCGTGGTCTTGCGGATCCGCTGCTGGTCGCCGTCGTAGCCGAACGTGATGGTGCTCGCGCCCTGCGTGATGCGCTCCGGCAGATCGAACGGCGTATAGCGCACCGTGGTGCCACCGGGCCGCGCCGCCTGATTACCGACAGCGTCATGCGCGAAGGTGTCCGTACCCGCGCCGGTGATCGCATGCGGGTGCAGCGGGTCGTCATACGAGAGGTCACCGACGTCCGACTTGAAGGTGAGATTGCCGTTCGGGTGGTAGTCGTAGCGGAGCGCGCAGGGCGCCGTCGCGCTCTCGAGATCGCCGAAGTACGCGCACGTCAGCCGATGGAGCGAATCGTACCGGAAGCGCTCCGTCGTGTTCTCGGGCTGGAGCGCATCGGTGCGGCGCGTGAGATTCAGGAGATCGTCGAACCCATAGTCCAGGTCTTGCACCTCCCCCGCGCCGCTCTGCGTCGCCATGTGCCTCAGGCGCTGCTTGTCCGCGAAGTAGCTCCGCTCCGTGACGGCGCCGTTGCCGAACACCTCCTCCCGGAAGCGCCCCGCGTTGTCCACGTCCGACAAGCGCCAGTAGGCGAGGTTCGTTCCGCTGTCGCGCACGGCGAGCACGTGGCCGTGCGCGTCGCGATCGTGGGCCACGACGAACGGCGCCGCGCTGGCAGGCGCCGGATACGTGACCGTCTCGACGCGACCGAGCGCGTCGTAACCCAGCCTGGCCTCCAGGGGAGAGCGCTCGCCGTCGATGCGGAGCGCGATCGTGTCGAGCTGCCCACGGCCCGTGTACCCGTACGTCTTCTCCCCGTCGGGGCTCGCAAGCGTGTGGAGCTTGCCGACGCCGTGCGCCGCGGTGTCCCAGGTCCACGTGGTCGTCCGGCTCTCGGCGCCGTCCTGGTCCACGCGCGAGCGGGGTCGACCGAGCGCGTCGTACGCCCACGTGGTCTCTCGCCCGAGTGCATCGCTCTGCGAGATCTGCTCGCCGAAACCATCATGCACCGAGACCGTCGTGCCCCGATCGGGGTCGTCGAGCTGCCGGACACGGCCGAACGCGTCGCGCGTCGTGCGCGTCACCGCCTCGCCCGGATCGGTGACCGTGTGCAGCAATCCGAAGGGGCCGTACGCGTAACGGGTGATCCCTTCGGCCGCGTCGGTGATGGTCGTGATGCGCCCCAGCGGATCCTGCTCGGTCACCGTCACGTGATCGAGCGGGTCGGTGACGCGCACCCGCAGGCCATCGTACTGCGTCGTTGTGGCCGCGTTCCACGGCGTCGTATGCCGCACTTCGCGGCCTACGGCGTCGTACTCGTAGCGATCGTACAGGATCCCGCTCTCGGGCGTGTCCTCGCTGACCGGCACCGAGCGCCGCGCGATGTGCTCGCCCAGCGCGTCGTACCCGATCTCCTGCATGATGCGCTTCGCATCGCCCGAGCCCTCCGACGGCTCCGGTTCGGGCCCGTATCCCAGCCACCGGATCGGGCGGCCGAGGCTGTCGAACTCCACCGTATCGTCGGCACCGCCGGTCGTGATGCTCTGCTGCCTCACCCGCCACGCATCCTGCTCCGGGCCACCATCCTTGCTGCGAGCGAGGGAGACGGTCGTCGTCGTGCCGTCCGGGCGCCTTTCGATGCCGAGCCGTCCGAAGCCGTCGTGCGCCCACGTCGTCACGAGCTGATTCGGATCGACCCGCTTGAGGAGCACGCCGAGCGCGTCGTCGAACTCCACGAGCGTGGTGTGCCCGGCCGCATTCACGTGCTTCTCGGGGAAGATGCCCTCCTCGTCGAAGTCCACGCTGGATGTGCGCGTGTGCCCGAAGGCGTCCTCCGCCGTGACGCTGGTGATGTTCCCGAAGTCGTCGCGCGCATAGGTGAGCTTCAGCTTCGTGTCCGGCAGGCCATCGTCGCTCTCGGTGGACTCGGTCTCCACCTCGCCGTGGATCGTGTTCGTTCGCTTGAGGGTCCTGCACTGCGACATCCCCGCCGCCGCGCTGCACTCCTTCTGCGCCTCGAGCTGGCCGAGGACCCAGCGCTCGGTGTCGTTCTTGAACGACCGCGTGACCTTGAGCGTCAGGTCGACGCCCTCCGTCGAGACCTCCTCGGCACGCACGTTGCCGAACGTGTCGAAGTCCGTCACCTTCGATACCGAGTCGCGCAGCAGCATCGCGCCGTCGCCGCCGCGCTCGATCTCCCGCACGTACGCCTCGACGGAGGGCGTCGCACCGCCCGGGGGCGGATAGACCCCTTGCGCTCGCCTCACCCGGCGCTCGGCGGGCAGCGTGAAGTACGTGGCGCCGTCGTTGGTCGGCACGAGCGTCCGCGTCACGTCGCTGAACGAGAGCTCGATCTGCTCCGGTCTGGGCTGGCTCGCGAGCCCCGGAGCCCCGCGCCACGTCCGCTGGACGCTCCCCGCGAAGGGAAAGACCTGGAGCTCGTCGTCGAAGGTGACGTGGTCGTAGACGTCGATCGTCACGGCACCCGTATCCAGGTCGGTGACGATCCGCTCGCCGAACCCGAGAAATCCGCGGCCCAGCCGGTGGTAGCGCCCGTCGCGGTAGCCGATCTCGAAGCGCCTCGCTCGATCCGCGCCGTTGTTGAGCGCGTACGCGCTGACCACCCGGCGAGGGCCCACGACGCAGCGCCGCGGATAGCCGCAGTCATCCGCCGCGCCGGAACGCGCGACGTAGAGCGCGCTCCTCCGCTCCGGGATCTCCTCCGCGCCTCCGTTCGTGACCAGCGCATCGGTCAGGTGGCCGTACGAGATGCTCACGTCGGGCACGAAGCCCGGCTCGGTCGGCTCGTGCGCGTTCATCCCGTCAGAGACTGCGACCAGGAGATCCTGGTCGGCCGAGAGGTTCTGGAAGACGTTGAACACACCGCCGAGCGCCAAGATCACGTCCTGGGCCCGTCCCCGTTGAGATCGCCGGTGCGCGGCCCGCGCGGGTCGGCGAGCGTGATCGCGTCACCGAGCTTGGCCTCGAAAGGAACCCCTGCATCGACGAGCTTGAACGGCGGCCCCGCCAGGTCGCCCGTCGCTTGCAGGACGGCCCAGGACGGGAGCACATCGGAGCCACCCAGCAGCATGCCTGGTGGGACGGGCATGAGCAGATCCTGCCGTCCATCGCCGTTGAAGTCGAGCGGAACCGCGAGGCGGAAGAGCGCGTCCTGATCCGGGATACCCAGCAGATCGCCGAAGCTGAACGCGTTGACGGTCCGGAAGGGCGACATCACGAACGTCGACCCCGTGTTGAGGTAGGTGATGAGCTCATGACTGTTGAAGCCGGATTCGACGGCATCGGGCAGGCCGTCGCCGTTGACGTCGAGAAAGACGACGCGGCCCCCGGGCCGCACGACAGGGAGCTTGGTATCGACGACCTCCCAGCGTCCCTCGCCCCGGCGCATGATGGCCTCGTAGCTTTCTCCGATGAGGACCGCTCCGGCACCAAACACCTTCACGGAGGGCACGATGAGATCGATCTTGCTGTCGGCGTCCATGTCGAGCGTGTGGAGCTCCATCGCGCAGGGATAGCCGGTGAGCAGCTCGATCGATTCGCCCGTGGGGCCGAACCCCGCGGGCGTCGCGCCGCGCGCGGGCCTCCAGAGGTGGACGGTCCACACGGCGGACAGCGGGTCCGGCACCAGCTCCTCGGCGTGGTCCTGGCACTGGATCAGATCCGGCACCGAGTCGCCGTCGAGATCGGCGAGGTGCACCGAGGCGCCGGGGCTGCTCAGGCTCGGCGGTTTTGGCGTGCTCCCGAGCGGGAACGGCCGGCGGATGCCCGTGTCATGGAGCGCGAAGGTCCGGTTTGGCTGGGACAGGAGCACGTGCCATGTGGTCCTGGTGTCGAAGACGTCGTGGAGAAAGACGTCCATCTGCCCATCGTCGTTGTAATCGAGCACCGTCCCCAGCTCGGGCTGAAGAAGGGCCGGGTCGGACGGTCCATCCGGATCGGCGACGAACAACCAATCCTGGAGGAAGGCGCGCTCCGGCGCTGCGAGAAAGGACGGCGAGGCGCGGGGCCCGAGGTTGCGCGCCACCTGCCACGCGGTGATCGGATGCGACGGCGTGCTGGACCCCGCGACGATGTCCGGAATCACGAGATCGTCGAGGCCGTCGGCGTCGATGTCGAACACCATCGGGCTCGCCTTCTCGGAGACCGGCTTGTCGATGTCCGTCGTGAGCCGCTCGAATCCGGGCTTTCCGCGGCTGTACTGAAACCGTGTCGGAGGCTTGCAGACCCCGTCGCTCGCGCACTCCTCGACCTGGGTGAGGAGCGTCCGGCTCGTCGTCGGGCTCAGCTCGTAGCGGAAACCGTAGCTCCGGACCAGCGCGTCGCCCGGACCGAGCATCTGGATCTCCTCCAGGCGGAGCGAGCGCTGGAGCGCCATGCCGCCCGAGTAGCCCATGCGAACCGCGGCCGAGTCCTTGGTCCCGTACACGAAGCGCACCGCCCGGGAGGGAGCAAGCGACGGCGTGCCCTCGAAGCTCGTGTAGCGGATCTCGTCCACCGCATATTCGGCGGTATGGCCGTCCTCGGCCTCGGCGAGGCAATATGCGTACGTCATCGCGTTGCCGCGGCCGTCACGGGCCTCGTTCGCGAGCCACGCGTGCGCGACGCCGCCCCGCGCGAGCGGCTTGCTGCCCTCGGTGCGCCCGTATTCCACGACGCGGCCGGAGGGCAGATACGCCTCGAAGAAGAGCGCCTCGGCGGGCGCACCGCCTTCCGGAGGGTAGTGACCGACCACCTTCACGAAGGTATCCGGGAATGTCCGGTACTCGATGGTTCCCGGCCCCTCTCCCACGGGGACGAGGCGCTGGCCGTCGAGGCAGAGCGCGTCGTCGCCGTCGTACCGCACGCCGCGGATCTCCCCGTCTTGCGCGAGGCTCTTCGGACATCGCGTGATCGCGGACAGCCCGGTGATGGAGAAGCCGTTGCCGAGCACGCCGTCGCCACCGTCGCTGCGGTAGACGAGCTGGAGCCCAGGACCCATGCCCGCGCGCGAGGGCGGCGAGGCCAGATCCATGGTGTACACGGCCTCACCGGTGCTCGTCATAGAAAACGCCCCGGGGATGGTGCCGGCGGCGACGGTCTCGACCTCCGGCGCCGGACGGGACGTGGCAGGGCCATGCGCGCGCTGCGTCCGGCAGGCGACGAGGCCAGGCGGCTCCGGAAGCGGCTCGCCGAAGACGCACTGGCACCCGCCCGACCCGAGCACGCAAGCCAGAAACATCCAGAGCGGGATCAATGCCCGGAGCACACAACGCGGAACTGGCGACATCGCAGCCTCCCCGGCGAACAGCAGTGCCATGGCGCTGCATCGCGCGTCAAGCGCTGCGCTCATGCCGAATCGCGCCATCCATGCCGAGGTCGAGGCATTCGTGACTGCATCCGTGCCGATTCGGTGTGCGCGCGGCGGGCGACACAGCTGCCCTCGTCGAGCAGCGATTGGCCGTCCGTGATGAAACCGCGGCGAGGAGTGAGCGAGCCGGGTGGGAGAGCGCTCGGCTCGGGCGGCGTGCGCAGCGCCTCGACGACCATGAGCGCGGAGTTCGGCTGAGCCTGGTACACCTCGATCTTGAATGGATTGAGCCGGTACGGGAGGTCAGCGCGCACGACGGCGTGATCGGGACGCTCCACGGCAGCCCAGGCGCGGCGGCGCGCCGTGCGGCATTGGCTACCTCGACGAGGACCAGCGCACGCTGGAGGGGTACCTACGCTCTGGAACCGCCGGGCAAGGGCGGCATCAGCTGGAGCCACGACCGCCGTATGGCGTTGGGGCAGGACGGCGACGGCGTCGAGACGATTCGCTGCCCCGACAGGAGCAGCGCACATCAGCCGGGCGTGCACGCGCGGCAGGACCTGGCGGACGAGCTGGGCGGCGGAGCGGTGGCGCCAGGAGGGCATGCGGCGAGGGGGGCATGGGCGCGGGCGGCCGTGGTGGTGCCTGAGGCGGCTGCGCCCATGGCCCTGACTGAAGCGCCCGCGGCGCTCCAATCAGGAGCCGGAGCTCACGCCGCCGGTGACGGCTGCTTGACGGCTGCCCACGAGTGACTGGACGGCGGGGGAAGGTGCCGTGTAGAAGGGGGACGGCAGACCGGTTGCGAGAGGGGGAGTGACACGAAAATCCGAGGAGGCGCTCGCAACGCTGGCAGGTGTTTGAAATGACGAAAAAATTGGGACGACCTGGGGTGTGCGGAGCGCCTCCGGTGCCCGGAGCGAGGAGTCGATCGGGAACCTCTCGCAAACCGGATCGCAAGTGCGCGAAATGTCTCGTAGTCTTCGTGACCACCCTCCGCCGCTGAAAGGCGGCGGCCCCATTGAAGCTTCTCCTCGTCCTCGCCGCGCGTCGCGCCCAACACCCACCCCTCCGCCGCTGAAAGGCGGCGGCCCCATTGAAGCAACGTCTCGACGGACGACACCGCCGAGCACATCGCCCCCTCCGCCGCTGAAAGGCGGCGGCCCCATTGAAGCGGTTTTTCGCGCGTCTTCAGTGTGGCTCGGTCCAGGTCCCTCCGCCGCTGAAAGGCGGCGGCCCCATTGAAGCCCCGCCCTGTGCGAGCTCGTGCACGCCAAGGACAGCCCCTCCGCCGCTGAAAGGCGGCGGCCCCATTGAAGCCCCGCCCTGTGCGAGCTCGTGCACGCCAAGGACAGCCCCTCCGCCGCTGAAAGGCGGCGGCCCCATTGAAGCTCGCTCTCCATCTGCGACTGCGCGTCAAGGCTCGTGCCTCCTCCGCCGCTGAAAGGCGGCGGCCCCATTGGAGCAAGTCGACCGTGGCCTCGCCCGCCTGCGCGATGGATCCCTCCGCCGCTGAAAGGCGGCGGCCCCATTGAAGCGTCGCGTTAATCGCGTCCTGGAGCGTGAAGATGTCGCTCTCCGCTCTCCGCCGCTGAAAGGTGGCGGCCCCATTGAAGCGCGCCCGAGCTCCCCGCCTTGGGGCTGCTAGAGCACCTCTCCGCCGCTGAAAGGCGGCGGCCCCATTGAAGCATCGCCGAAGTGCGTCCCCTGATAGGCGCGATTGGCGCTCTCCGCCGCTGAAAGGCGGCGGCCCCATCGAAGCAGCGCCCGCTTGTCATCGACGTCCAGCCAGATGACCAGTCTACCAGGGCTCCCGGTCGATCAAGTCTCGACTACGGCCCGGAGGGGTCTCAAGCACAGTCCGAAGGGGTCTCGAGCACAGTCCGGAGGGGTCTCGAGCACAGTTCCAGGGGGTCTCGAGCACAGTCCGGAGGGGTCTCGAGTACAGTCCGGAGGGGTCTCGAGTACAGTCTGGAGCGGGCTCCGCCACGGTCCGAGCGCCCGTGACGGCAGGTCGCACCGCTCGTCAACCCCACCAGACCCCCGGGGCCTTCAGACGGGACCGCGCCCATCGGGGTCGAGCCCGCCGCGGTCGTCCGAAGGATGACCCGCCGGCAACTCCAGCGCCCGCACCGACGCGGTGCCAGGCCGCCCGTCCCTCGCGCCGCGCGGTCGGGCGACGGCGGCGACCGTGCGCGCCAGGCGTCCTGCCGCGCGCGCGACCACCTCGCGGACCCGCGGGTCGCCGGTAAGCGCGTTCACGATCTTGTCGGTGTCGTTCTCGTTCGCGCGGAAGCTCGTGACATGGAGCCTGTCGTCGGGTCCGAAGACGATGGCGTTCGGGCGGTATAGATCGCACCCCCACGGGTCATCGACGAGGACGCCGAGGAACGCACCGGTGTCGGAGTCGAAACTCGGGATTCGACCGTCGAGCATGTTTTGCTTCCCGCCTTCATGTGAACTCTCTCTGGGCAAAGTCGACCACCCCCGCGCGCCTGGGGATGACATGAGCCCGCTCGCCGGTGTAGCCTCCCATGCTGGAGGATCTCATGAGCAAACCCAAGACATCGAAATCCCCGAAATCCCCGAAGGCAACGAAGGCCGAGCGCAGCAAGGCCGAGGCGCTCGCGCCGCTCGACAAAGCGCTGGAGGACGCCAGTCCGACGGAGCTCGACGCCGAGACGACGGCCTTCCTCGCCCGCGTCCACACCTTGCTCTTTAACATCCCGCGGTACCTCGAGCGGGCGAGGCGCCACGGATACACGCAGAAGGAGCACGATCTGGGCTGGGAGCTGTACACCACGGCTTCCGGCAAGAACCGCCGTTTCGAGCACTGGCTGGCCGAGGGCGATCAACGCGAGGTCGCGGCCGGCGGCTCCGTTGAGCGGATGCGCTTGCTCCAGGAGATCGACGACTTCGAGAACCTCTGGTTCCCGCGGATGCGGATGATCATCCCCCGGGTGATCCCGCGCGAGAACGCCGCCCGGTTCACCGCCGCGTTCTTCAAGAACCTCTCGCAGCAGCCGCTCAGCCCCGCGGTGGTGGACTCGGTAAAGACGTTCCTGAACCGCGTCGACGAGCTCGCGTCGAGCGCCGAGCCCGGCGCGCAGGAACTCTACCGGACGCTCGGCGAGCGCGGGCTCACGCCGAAGAAGATCGAGTCGATGCGCCGGCTGATCGCCGCCGCGGAGGAGCACCGGACTCCAGACAGGACCGCGCCCGCGGTGGGCCCGGCGGAGATCGCGAAGGCCAAGGAGGCGCAGCTCGCCGCACTCCAGTCGCTCCGCCTCTGGTACAACGACTGGGCCACGACGTTCCGCGGCATCTTCAACACGCGCGAGCAGATCACCCTCGGCCTGACGACGCTCAAGCGACGGAAAAAGGACGCCGAGGCCGAGGATGCGGAGGCCGAGGACGAGGACGACACAGAAGACGACGAGGACGCGGGAGACGACGAGGAGGAGGACGACGACGGCGCCGCCGACCAGTAACGGCGCTGGCGCTCGGGACGCCCCTGTGGCTCGAACCATCCTCACGCCGGTGAGCGACGGCAGCCACCCGGACCGTGAGCCTGTGAGCCCGGAAAGTGGCACCTGGTTCCGCCCACCAGGGATCTGGAGAGAGAGCTCAACGCAAAGGCGCACAGGCACAAAGGCGCAAAAGAAAGAACACATGTCGTGCATTTTTGCGTCTTTGCGCTCTTGGCGTCTTTGCGTTCAATCTCTCTCCGCTCGCGACGCAGATCCCTGGCAGCATTTCTGACCCGAGATACCAGCGTTTCGACGGCGGCGACGGAACGCTACCAGCGCAAGGCCCATGGCGACGGCCGCTGCGTACGAGCTCTTCGGCGTCGCATCGCCGGCTACGATCGCGCCCCCGCCCGATTCACCGGATTCACCTGAAGAATCTGAGCCGGCGCCGGCGCTGCCACCGGTGTCGCTCGGATCGCTGCCGCCCGTCGTGGCGCGTGGGCCACCGCGCTCACCTCCGGGTCACGCGAGCCTCCAGGTCGCGCACCCGCGCCTCGAGCTCGCGGACCCGCGCCTCGGCGGCGGCGCGGGCGCGCTGCTCGGCGACGCGGGCGCGCTGCTCCAGGGCGCGCGCCTCGCCCTCGGCGCGGAGGGCCTCCTCCTCGGCTGGCACGAGATCCGTCGCGCGGGAGCTCCGCGCGACGCGCAACGTCGGGTGCGGGCCGTCTTTCAACACGACGAGGTGCGCGTCGAGCGCCTCGATCCAGACGGGATCGCCGCTTCCGTGGACCCGCAGGTAGGTGCCATCCGCGTCTCGCCGGTACAGCTGGAGAGGCACCCGCTCCTCCGCGAGCGGCGCGCGGGCGGCAGCCGCCTCGGGATCGAAGAGCAGGAGCTCGGGACAGCCGAGCTGCCAGTACTTCGCCGGCGCATCCTCGTAGATACGGCGCCAGTCGCCCGAGACCACCTCCAGCGCGAACCGCGGCGGACGATGTCCGGGCAGCCAGGTCTGCCACTGCCGCGGGACGGGCGGCAACGGGCGGTGATCGAGGACGTAGAGGTCCGGCAGGACGCGCACCAGCGGCTCGCCCCGCACCCACCCGAAGAGTTGCCCGGTGCCAGCGTACCAGTCGGCCCAGCCACGCTCGCGCGCAAGCTGGGCGACCACCGACAGCAACAGGCGGACGATCTCGGACCGCTCGACCTTGTCAGGACGCTCCGCGTCATCGGGCAGATACCAGCCGGACCAGTCGATCGCGGCGCCGGCCTCTTCCGGCGACAGATCGCGGAGCACGAGCGCGCGGGGAGAACGCCGAGGGGTAAGGGGGAACCCGATGCGATTCGGCGATGCCACGCGAGGAAATTAGCACCCCGACAGGCCCCGCGGGGCGCCGAATTTCAACGAGCACTGCCCGGCCTTCGCGCCCGACGACAGGCGGATCGCGTTCAACAGGACGTTTGGTCCGGGGGAGATGTACTATCATCCCGACTCCGGGTTTCACGTCATCCCCGCGGCCGGCGGCGCGCCGACGCGGCTCGCGGCCAACGACCCGCCCGCTTGCCTTGGGTCACGAGCCCTGGAATCCACGACAGCTGCCCTCGAGGGTCGCCCAAGGCCACCACCGTCGACGTCAAGACCTGTTGCTGGGTCATCTTCTCGTCGTCGCGCGACGGCTACGCTCCGATCCCGCACTGACGGAAACCAACCGTCATACCATCTGTTTGGCACACGTGTGCCAAACGGCCTGCGGCCAGTGCTTGCATGTCGTGCTCTCCGCTGCGCGGCAGGAGCAGCGCGCGGGCGAAGCGCGGTGAACCAAGCGAGCGGGCGGCTGGCGCGGGCCTTGCGAACGCAGCAGGCACCATGCGAACTCACCGCACCCATTCCTCCCTTTGGCTACTCCTGGCAACAGGCCTCCTCGCCGCCGGATGCGAGACGGCGTCCGCGCCTGTCGACCAGGTCGGCTCTCAGCGCGCTGCGCTCCACCGGGCTCAGTCCTGCAACGACCTCGAAGCGCTGCTGAAGCAGGACGCGCTCGCCAAGATGAACGCCCAGATCGACGCCACGATCGCGAGCTACTCGGCGTACGGCTACCCCCGCGGCGTCGTCGTCGGCGGCGTCGACAACGGCAGCGTCGGCGTCCCCGGAGGGGCCCAGGATCCCACGGACACGCCCGCCCCGGTGCCGCCCAGCGCAGACGGCGGGGAAACAGGCCAGGAGACCTCGGCAGATGGCAGCGGCAGCGGCGCCGACCCTGCCCACTCCGAGACGAACACCCAGGTCGCCGGCGTCGATGAGGCGGATATCATCAAGACCGACGGCAACAACATCTATGTGCTCCACGGCCAGAGCTTCTACACCCTGACGGCGTGGCCGGCGTCGTCGCTCGCCGTGGGCAGCTCGCTCGCGATCGAGGGGTCACCCCACGAGATGTTCGTGGCAGACGACAAGGTCGTCGTCTATTCGTCGGTCAACGGGGCCGCGATCTACGAGCAGGCGGGCGTCACGCCGCGACCGGGGTACTACGACTACCTGCTCGTCGACACCATGGTCGGCGGCGGTGGCGTCATGCCGACGCCTGGAGCCCCCAGCGCGCCGAGCAGCAACCCGGGGACCCCTGCCGACGGCGGAGACGCGAAGCCGCTGCCGCCGGACGACGCCGAGCCGCCGCCCGACGGCGGCACGCCTTCGTCCGACGACGCGCCCGACGGCGGCACGCCTTCGTCCGACGACGCGCCCCCGGACGCCGAAGCGCCGTCCAGCGGCGACGCGCCCGCGCCCCCGCCGCCGGACGGCGGGGCCGCTGAGCCGCCGCCCGACGTCAGCGACCCCGGCACGGGCGGCGTCTGGGCCCCCCTCACGAAGGTGACCGTCCTGAGCCTCGCCGGCGGCGCCCCCAGCGTGGTCAAGGAGCTCTACTTCGAGGGCGGCTACACCTCGGCGCGGCGCACCGGCCCGAACGTGCGCACGGTGCTGACCGGCGGCGCCCACGGCCCCGCCCTCCCCTACTGGCCCTCTGGCCTGACCGAGTATCCCGAGACCGCCGAGGCGTGGACGGCGGCGTTCGAGCAGCTCCGCGCCGAGAACGCGGCGATCATCGAGGACGCCCCGCTCTCGACGTGGCTGCCGTACCGCTTCGAGAAGCAGGGAGAGGCCGTGGAGCTGCTCGACGCGAGCTGCTCGGACTTCTATGTTCCGGAGGCCGGCACGACGTCGTACGGCCTGACGCAGATCGAGTCGATCGACCTCGCCGACCTCGCCGCAACGCCGGAGTCGACGTCGATCGTCGGCGCGACCGACACCGTGTACGCGAGCCACGACGCCCTCTACGTCGCCGCGCGGTCCTGGGATCATCAGGCGGCGCCCGGCGAGGTGTTCGTCGGCACGAACGTCACCCATCTGCACAAGTTCGATCTGATCGCCGACCCGAGCCAGCCCGGGTACGTCGCGTCAGGCTCGGTGTCCGGCCACATCATCAACCAGTTCTCGCTCGATGAGCACGACGGCAAGCTCCGCGTCTCGACGACCTCGCAGGTGCCGGCGGAGCCCAGGTGGACGACCAGCAACAACGTGTTCGTCCTCGAGGCGCAAGGGACCGATCTCGCGCAGATCGGCGCCGTCACCGACCTGGCCCCGGGCGAGACCATCCAGTCCACCCGGTTCGTCGGCGATCGCGGCTATGTCGTGACGTTCCGCCGAGTCGATCCGCTGTTCGTGATCGATCTCGCGGACCCGGCGTCCCCCTCCGTCGCGGGTGAGCTCAAGATCCCCGGCTTCAGCGAGTACATGCACCCGCTCGACGACGGACACCTCCTGACGATCGGCAGGGATGGCGAGGAGGACGGCACGGTGACCGGGCTTGCTCTCCAGATCTTCGACGTCACGAACGCGTCGGCGCCCGCGCTGCTGCACAAGGAGGCGCTCGACGGGGCGAAGTACATGCACTCCGAGGCCGAGTACAACCACAAGGCGTTCACGTACTATGGCGAGCTCGGCGTGCTGGCCTTCCCGCTCGTGAGCTTCGACGGGGAGACCGGCGTGATGTCGAGCACGCTCGAGCTGTTCAACGTCGATATCGAGGACGGGTTCAGCCGGCTCGGCGCTGTCGACCACAGCGGCTTCTTCAGCAGCGTGCCGTCGGGGTGCTACTACGGCGGGGCCGCCGTGCAGCGCGGCCTGTTCATCGAGGACTACGTGTACTCGTACTCCCAGGGCGGCGTGCTCGTGAACGCGCTCGACGACCTCGAGACGCCGGTGGCGTCGCTGCCCCTGCCCACCCCGGACTCGGTCGGATACGCGTGCGCCGGCGTCGGTGGCGGCGTCACGGAGCCCGCGCCGGCGCCCGAGCCGGCTCCCACCCCCGAGGAGTAACGCCGAACAGGCAGCGATCGGCCGCAGCGCCGCCGCCCCGTCCGGGCCGGCGGCGCTGCGCCGCTCAGGCGCCCGGCCGCGGCGCCTCCCACGGGTGATCCGGGTAGAACTCCTTCATGAGCCGCGCGGTGTACGCGGTGAGGTTCGCGAACCCCTCGGCCCTGCGCCGCAGCGGCGAGTCGAAGAACGGCGTGAGGAGGCCCGCCAGCGCCGCGAAGGCCGTCGCGTCGACGCCCGCCGGGCGCGCTCCGAAGAGGTACGGCTTGTCCCCGAGCAGCACGGAGAGCGCGGCCAGCGAGCGCGCGCCGAGCTCGACGACCTCGTCGTTCGCGTGGCGCGCGACGCCGACCGCGCGGAGCGCCTCGCGGACGCGCGCGACGAGCTCCTCGCGCAGCTTCGGGCGCGCCTCCTCCGGCGCGCCGTTGAGGAAATTCGCCGGGCCCTTCGCGAAGTTCTCCGGGATGAGCCAGCGGGAGTACACCATGGTCGGCGTGAGGCTGTTCTCGATCATGCGCTCGATGGCCCACGCCTCGGCGCGCTGCCGGGCGTCGAGGCCGGCGTCGAGATCCTTGCCGTGCTTCTTCTCGAGGTGCTCGCGGATGAAGTGCGAGTCGGCGATGCGCGCGCCGCCGTCGTCGATGAAGGGGAGCTGCCCCTTCGGCGACTGATCGGGCCGGGCGCGCTCCTTCGTGTAGGGGAGGCCCAGCAGCTTGAGCTGGACCTCGGTCTTGGTCACGTAGGGGCTGGCGTCCGGCAAGCCGAACATGGGGCCGAAGCTGTGGAGCGTGATCATGTGCAATCTCCGAGCAGTTGTGGGTCCGCCGTGGACTGCGCTTGATGTAGCCCTGCCCTGCTGACAACCTGGTGTCAGCATCCCCGTGCGACGCGCCGATCGCCTGTTCCAGATCCTGCAGATCCTGCGCCGGCAGCGGGCGCCGATCACGGCGGCGGCGCTCGCCGAGGAGCTCGAGACGTCGAAGCGCACCGTCTACCGCGACATCGCGGACCTCCTGGCCCAGCGCGTCCCGATCCGCGGGGAGGCCGGCACGGGGTACGTGCTCGATCGCGGCTTCGACATGCCGCCGCTGATGCTGACGCCCGACGAGATCGAGGTCGCGGTCCTCGGCGCGCAGTGGGTCGCCCAGCGCGGGGACGTCGCCCTGCAGCGGGCGGCGCAGGACCTCATCGCGAAGATCGCCGCGGCG
Source organism: Sorangium sp. So ce124 (assembly GCF_051525235.1). Classification (NCBI taxonomy): domain Bacteria; kingdom Pseudomonadati; phylum Myxococcota; order Polyangiales; family Polyangiaceae; genus Sorangium; species Sorangium sp. So ce124. The sequence continues at coordinate 13,331,346 of NZ_CP150312.1, read as the reverse complement.
GTCCCCGAGCGGCTGCGGCCCTTCGTGTTCGAGCCGGCGACGGGCACGCCGGTCGGGGCGGTCCAGACGCCCGACACGCTCGACCTGGCCCAGGTTCGGGCGTCGATCCGCGCCGGCACGAAGATCGCGCTTCGCTACCGCGACGAGACGGGGCACGAGAGCGAGCGCGTCGTGTGGCCCGTGATCGTGGGTTATCTCGAGTCGACGCGGCTCCTCGCGGCGTGGTGCGAGCTCCGCCAGGACTTCCGCCACTTCCGCACGGACCGCGTGACCGGCGCCAGGTTCCTCGACGAGCGCTACGCCGAGAAGCCGAGCGCCCTCCGCGCGCGGTGGCGCGCGCACATGCGCGCGCGTAGGGAGCTGCGAGAGCGCGCCGGCGCGGCGTCGATCAGGGCGCGCTAGCTCCGCGTGTCAGACGAGGCCGCCGGGCGGCCTCGCCGGCGGTCACCTCCGCTGGCGCCGGGCGCCCGACGCGGCCGCGCGCGGCTGCGACACCGAATCGTTCGCCGGCGACGACGGCTCGTCCCCGCCTCCGGGCCGCGACGCCGCGGGGAGGGGATCCCCGATGTCGTCGAGCTCTCGGTCGAGCTCGCCCTTCTCGGCGCGGAACGCGTCGCGCTGCTCGGCGGGGAGCTCCCGCAGGCGCATCGCGAGCAGCGTCTCCGCGTCGAAGTAAACGCCGTTGCGGCTCGCGCTGAAGTGCAGGTGCGGCCCCGTCGAGCGCCCGGTCGACCCCACGTAGCCGACGAGCTGATGGGTCGCCACGTGGTCCCCGCACTTCAGGCCCGCCGCGAACCTCGAGAGGTGCGCGTAGCCTGTCTCGACTCCGTTGTCGTGCTGGATCGCGACCCAGTTGCCGTGACCACCATGCGGCCCCACCCAGGAGACGCTGCCCTCGAGCGCGGCATAGACCGGGGTTCCCGACGGCGCGCCGTAGTCCGTGCCCTCGTGCGGCCTCACGCGGTGCAAGATGGGGTGCATCCGCTTGGGGTTGAACGGCGACGTCCGACGCAGCGTGGCGAGCGGCGCCTGCCACGGGTTCGGCACGAGCTCGCGTCCGTCATCGTCGACCAGCCGCCCCGTGGCGTTGTCGTCGAACCGGTAGAAGCGGGCTTCCGGCTGCCCGGCCGCCCGCACGTCGAGCGCCAGAACGCGAGGCTCCTCCGGCGCCCTGGCGGCCTCGGCCACGGCGCGGATCACCGCCCCGCGACGGAGGCCGTGAGGGAGACGCCGCGCGAGCAGCTCCTCGGCTGCCCGCCGCACGCTCGCCAGCGGCTCCGCCGGCCCGTCCGGGGCTCCCACGGTCCAGGCCAGCGCGAGGTGCGGTTCTGCGCCCGCGTCGGGAGCCGGCGCGGGCGGCGGCGGCGCGTCCGGAGGCCCGGCGCTCGCGAGCTGCCGGCTCGCGGCGTCGAGCGACCTGTCGATCTCGATGGCGCGCACCGCGAACCACGCGACCCCGACGCCGAGCAGCCCGAGCCCGAGCCACACCGAGGCCTCGGTGCGGGGCGACCAGCCGTCGGAAGGGGGCTCGGATCGCTTGAGGCTTCCACCGGGCATCAGAGATCACCCTGCGCCATGGCACCGGCGAGCCTTGGCGGCAGTGACAGGGGCACGAGACATGCGGACGCTATGCGCGAGCGTCGTTCCCGTCAACCCCGGCCGCCCGGCGGGCCCCCTTCGAGGACGCATCGCTGGCGCGACAGGTCTCCTCGGGCACGCACGCATCGAGCGCGCTCAGCTCTCCTACCGCGCAGCTGGATCAGCGCGCCCCTCATCATCCGCTGTCAGCCCCGCACAGCGCCGTGAGGCGGCGCTCGTCCTCGGGTCCGCCCGCCGCGCGCGCCGTGTAGTAGACGAGCTGCTGGCGGCTCGACGTCGTCGAGGCGAGCGTGTGCCACTCGAGGACGAGCGGCCCGGCGCCGTCGGCGTCGCGGCCCCCCGCGGCCTGGACCTCGACGCGGAAGGCCTTCGCGCCGCTCACCTTGGCGCGGACCTCGTGGTGCGCCCAGATCGCCCGGAACGCCTCGCTCGTCTCGAGCAGCTCGGCGACGAGCGCGTCGAACTCCGGATCTCCCACGTACGAGCTTGCGCTGAAGCGGAAGGCGGCCACGACCTCTCGCTCGATCACGCCGATCTCCGCGTAGCGCGCGCGGTAGGCCGCATGGTGGAAGGTCATCCAGAGCAGGTTGCGCCTTCGCGGGGGGACGTCGCCGAAGTCCACGAGCAGGCGGCGCGCCGCGCCGTTCCACGCGAGCACGTCGAAACGGGGGCTGAAGACGAGCGCCGGGACGCGCATCGCATCGAGCGCGCGCGCCATCGCCGGCTCGGCCCTCTCCTGGCGCGCCGCGGCCCGCGCGGGCTCGGGCCGCGCCAGGTAGAACAGGTGACCTCGCTCGTCGTCGTCGAGCTTCAGCACGCGCGCGATCGCCTCGAGCGTCTCGCGCGACGGGTTCACGTCACGCCCTTGCTCGAGCCGCGTGTACCAGTCGACGCTGAGCCCGGCGAGCTGCGCGATCTCCTCGCGCCTGAGGCCCGGCGTGCGCCGCCGCTTCCCCGCGAATACGCCGCCCGCGATCGGCGCCGCGCGCATCCGCCTCCCTCGGAGGAAATCCGCCAGCTCGCTCCGCCTGTCGCTCACCATCGCGCGCGCCCCGGGCACGCACCGAAAGATGCCCTGTTCGCGCTCCCCTATCCAGGGATTGCGGATCCTAGGTTTGCGGCACGTCTGCCTAGCCTCGACGCGGAGCTCCAGATTGCGGGCACCCCCGATCGGGGACCCAACCAGGAGCTGGCACCATGTCTCAGCATCTTCCTCTCGCAGGTCGCATCGCCGTCGTCACCGGGGCCTCCAGCGGCATCGGTGAGGCCACCGCGCGCAAGCTCGCAGCGCAGGGCGCCGCCGTCGCGCTCCTCGCGCGTCGCAAAGACCGCCTCGATTCGCTGGCCGAAGGCATCCGCGCCGCGGGCGGGCGCGCGCTCGCGCTCGCCTTCGACGCCAAGGACAGGGCCGCCGTCGCCGGCGCCGCGCGGTCGATCGCGGCCGAGCTCGGCCCCGTCGACCTCGTGATCAACAACGCCGGCGTCATGTTGCCCTCCGGCGTCGAGGAGCACCGGATCGCCGATTTCGAGCAGATGATCGAGGTCAACCTCACCGGCGCGATGCGGGTCGTCGACGCGTTCGTCGATCCGCTGGTCGCGGCAGCGAAGCGGGGCGGCCCGTCGGACCTCATCAACATCTCGTCGATCGGCGCGCACGGCGTCTTTCCGACGTTCGCCGTGTACTGCGCCACCAAGGCCGCTGTCACCCACCTCTCGCGCAACCTGCGCGCCGAGCTCGGACCGAAGCACGTCCGCGTCTCGGTCATCGAGCCTGGGTTCGTCAACACGGAGCTCCAGAGCCACATGACCGACGAGGCCGCCAAGGCGTGGATCGCCGAGGCGAGGCAGCAGATCACGTGGCTCACGGCGGACGACCTGGCGAGCACCATCGCCTTCACGGCCGCCCTCCCGCGGCACGTCAACCTGGCGCACGTGACCATCATGCCGACCCAGCAGGTGTGACCGGCGCCTCCTCGCGACCGGAACCGCTCGCGGCGCCGTGACGCGCGCTGCGCGCTACCCGTGCTCCAGCTGCTCCAGCTCGCGCACGCGCGCCTCCAGCTCGCGCACGCGCGCCTCGGCCGCCTCCCGCGCGCGGGCCTCGATCGCCGCCGCTTCCTCCTGGGTGGGCACGAGCTCGCCCTTGCCGCCGGGGCGCGTGAGGCGGAGCCGGGCCTCGGCCCCGCCGCCGATCACGCAGAGCCAGCTGTCGAGCGCGGGGCTCCACACGCGCCCGGCGCCGGCGTACACGCGGACGTACGCGCCGTCGGGGTCGCGCCGGTAGGCCTGGAGCGCCACGCGCCCCGCCGGCGGCCGGTGCGTGGCGGCCAGCGGATCGAAGATCGCCAGCTCTGGGCAGCCGAGCTGGCAGTACTTGAGCGGGACGTCCTCGTAGGCCTTCTGCCAGTCGCTCGCCACGATCTCCAGGGCGAAGCGCGGCGGCCGGTGGCCGGGCAGCCAGGTCTGCCACTGCTTGGGCAGCGGCGGCGCGGGCCGGTGATCGAGGAGGTAGACGTCCGGCGAGACGCGCACGAGCGGCTCCTCGCGCACCCAGGCGAAGAACCGATCCGCGCCGGCGTGGTGGTCGGTCCAGCCGCGCTCGCGCGCGAGCTGCGCGATCGAGGAGAGGAGCAGGCGGGAGATCTCGTCGTGCTCGCCCCACGCGCCGATGCCGTCCGCGTCGTCCAGGTACCAGTCCGACCAGTCGATGGTCGCGCGGAGCTCCTCGGGATCCGGGTCGCGGACGACGAGCGCTCGCGGCAGGCGCGTCGCAGGGGGAGCGGCTCCGGAACGGGCAGGCAGCACGAGCCCGCACGGTAGCACCCCGAGCGGAGCGGCGGGAGCCACAGGGGGGCGCGATCGCCTGTGGCGGGCGGCCGTGGCGCGCCGCCGGACGGAGCCGGAGGAGGCGCGATACGGCGCCGCGGGCGGCTGTCGCCGGCGCGCTCCAGCGCGCTGTGCGCCGCGTCGTCGAGGCGCCGCGGGGCTCCCGATCCGGCGCGCCGGCGCCATGTCAGCGGCATGCGTCCTCTCGGGGGAGTCCTCTTCGACGTCGATGGGGTGGTTGTCGACTCGCCGCATGAGCGCGCCTGGCAGGAGGCGCTGGAGGTGCTGATGGCGACCGAGTGGCGCGCGATCGCGCCCGAGACGCGCTACGCGCCGGAGCGGTTCACGACGGCCGTCTACCAGAGCGAGGTCGCCGGCAAGGCGCGCGAGAGCGGCGCGCGCGCGGCGCTCGACTACTTCGGCGTGCCCGACGCGGCGGAGCGCGCCGGGGTGTACGCCGAGCGCAAGCAGGAGGTGCTGCTCCGGAAGATCGCGGCGGGGAAGTTCGTCGTGTTCTCTGACGCGACGCGGCTGATCCTGGAGCTCAAGGCGCGCGGCGTGCTCCTCGCGGCGGCGTCGTCGTCCAGGAATGCCAGCGAGCTCCTCCGCAGGATCCGCGTCGACGCCTTCGTCGAGCACCAGAACCCCCGCCGCGCGCCGGTCGCGCTGGGCGCGACGCTGCTCGACCTGTTCGACGCCGACCTCTGCGGCGCCGCGGTGGCGCGCGGAAAGCCGGCGCCGGACCTGTTCCTGGCCGCCGCGCGCGCGCTCGGCGTCCCGCCGCCGCGCTGCCTCGTCATCGAGGACGCCCCCTCCGGGGTGCAGGCCGCGAAGGCGGCCGGGATGACGTCGATCGGCGTGGCGCGGCTCGCCGACGAGGCGCTGCTGGCCGCGGCGGGGGCGGATCGCGTCGTGACGACGCTCGACCAGCTCGATCCGGACGCGCTGGTCGAGGGGCAGATCGCGGCGCGCGCGGCGTGAGCCGCGGCGCGGACCCGAACGCCAACGGATCAACGAAGCGACGGCGGCCGCCGTCGGCGCGTGCTCCAGACGGACAGGATGACGACGAGCGCCTTCGTCGGATGATATCGGTAGTACGCGTAAAACTGCGTTCTTTCGAGCAGCAATCGTCGAACGCCCTGAGTCCTGGCGGCCTGGTACTCGTGCCCGAGCTCAGGAGCGGTCCGGAGGAGGCGAACGGCTTGCGCGAGCTCGGCGATGAACACGGGCCACAGCGCCGGCCGATGCGTCTGACACCACGCCTCGATGCGATCGAGCTCGTGCGATGCCCGCCGAGCAAAGCGAACCGCTGTCACGACGCGCGAGCACGGAGGCGGGCGAGCACCTCGTCGGCGTCGAGCGTGTCTCCTGCGTCGTCCTGCATAATGCCCTCAGCGAGCGCCGCATGGAGGGCTCCCCGCTCCTCGTCATCGAGCTCATCGAGCGCGTCTCCCCCCACGGCGACAAGATCCACCACGGCCCCCTCTGGCAACTCGGTGGGCTCGTCGAGCACGAGGTGGCCGTTCCGCACGGTGGCTTTCAGCGAGAGCATCGAGGGATCATAGCACCGTGCGGCGTCCCCTCAGCCGCCCTGCTTGCGGACGATCGCCAGGCTCCAGATCTCCCCGGCGCTCGTCCCGACCCACAGGCTCGGCGAGCCCTTGCCGGCGACCGCGAGCACGGCCGGCTCGCCGCGGGCGCCGAGCGTGACGCTCGCCGTCGGCGCGATCGGCGCGCCGGACGCGGCCTCGATGGCGGCGCCGTCGAACAGCGCGACGCGGCCGTCCGCGAAGGCCACGAAGAGGCTCGACTCGAGGACGGCGACGTCGGCGACGGGATCGGCGAACGCGAGCATCTTGGCCGCGAGCTTGCCCGACGACCTCACGACCGCGCAGGCCGCGCTCGCGCCGCGCTTGTACACAGCCGTCAGCTTCGGGCCGCCGCGCACGCGATCGAGGTTCTGGGCCGCGCGCGGCAGCGAGGCGCGGAGCGTCGGGCCCGGCTCGGGTGTCGCGCCGGGGTGGACGCGGAGCTCGCCTCCCTCCCCCGCGCCGTCCATCACCACGTGCGCCTCGGTCTCGGTCAGGTCGAACGCCCGCGCGGAGCCGCGCACCGCGAACGTGCGGCCGTTCACCTCGGTCTTGTCGAGCTTGAGCTCCGTCGCGCTGCCGTCCCAGCCGAGCGCGAGCGCCGTCTCGCCCGACGGCCGCGTGGCGAGCTGCCGCGCGTCCCGGCCGACCTGATCGAGCTTCGGGCCGTGCGTGATGCCGAGCAGCGCCCACACCGCGTCGTCGCCGCTCCGCACCACCGCGACGTCCTTCGACAGGAGCGCCACGTCGTGCGCCGAGGGCAGCGACAGGTTCGTCGTCTTCGCGCCGGAGCCGCCGATCGGGCAGACGCCGAGGCGCACCGGATCGGTCGAGATCATCGCGACGAGCCCGGGGCTCGCGAGGACCGCGGCGCCTCGGATCTCCGCGTCCAGGCCGTGCACCTTGCGGGGGGAGCTCAGATTGCTGAAGGGCATGGCCCGCTAGGATACCGGTTCTCGCGCGGCGCGGTCAGCCCTTGATGAGCGAGCGGACGTCGATGTCGAGGTTCTCGGACTCCGCGACCGCATCCATCGCCTTGCGGAGCTGGGTAACGGTCACCCCGGCGGGGACGTCGACGCGGGCCTCCATCCGGAAGAGCTGCGAGCCGGTGACAGGCGCCTCGTAAGCCGAGGTCTCGAGCGAGACGATGTTCACGCCGACGCCGTGGAGCGCGCGCGACACCGCGCGCACGATGCCTTCGTGATCGAGCGCGTCGACGGAGATGACGCAAGGGATGGTCGCCGCGCGCCGGTGCGACTCGGGGCTCTTGGTCCTGCGGCTCTGCACCGTGAGCCCCGTCGCCCGGGTGAGCGACTCCGTGTCGCGCTCGACCGCCTCGATCGCGCCGGGGGGCCCGGACGCGAGCAGGAGGATGCCGAACTCGCCGCCGAGCACCGCCATCCGGCTGTCCTCCACGTTGGCGCCGCGCTCCGTCAGGTAGTGGGTCACCTCCGCGACGATGCCCGTCCGGTCAGGGCCGAGGCAGGAGAGGACCAGGAAGATTTCAGGCTCGGGCGTCGTCGTCATGCGGCGCATCTTAGTCCGATCCGCGCAGCCCGCGCACCTCGCCGCGGGCCGCGCGGGTCGCACGACGAGCGCCCGGGCAACGCCGTCCGTGTCCTCCGGCCGAGCTCCCGCCGAGGGCGGCCGGGATCGAGCGTCGCGCGCGCCTCCCGCCGACGACGAGGCGCTTGTCTCCGGCGAGCCAGTGGGCGAGAGACGGCCATCCCCATGCTGTACGAACGCGACAACATCCATCGCCTCACGCCCTACACGCCCGGTGAGCAGCCGCAGCGGGCCGACGTGGTCAAGCTCAACACGAACGAGAACCCGTACCCGCCGCCGGCCGCCGTGCTCGAGGCGATCCGGGACGTCTCGGCCGATCAGCTCCGCCGGTACCCGCCGCCCCGGGCGCAGCAGTTCCGCGAGACCGCGGCGCGGCTCCATGGCCTGTCGCCCGAGCAGGTGATCGCCACGAACGGCGGCGACGAGCTGCTCCGCATGGCCGTGACGGTGTTCTGCGAGCCCGGCGGCCGCGGCATCGGGGAGACGTACCCGACCTACTCGCTCTACGACGTGCTCGCGGAGATCCACGGCACGACGATCACCCAGGTCCCCCTCGCGGAGGACTGGTCGGTCCCGGAGGATTTCGCGCAGCGCCTGAACGAGCAGGGCTGCCGGCTCGCGCTCCTCGTCAACCCGCACGCGCCGTCGGGGCGGCAGGAGCCGCTCGACAAGCTCGAGCGCGTCGCGCGGGCGTTCCGCGGCGTGCTCCTCATCGACGAGGCGTACGTCGACTTCGCGGAGTTCGACGCGACGCCGCTGCTCGACCCGGCGCGGGGGCTCGACAACGTGCTTCTGCTGCGGACCCTGAGCAAGGGCTACTCCCTCGCGGGGCTGAGGTTCGGGTACGGGCTCGGGCACCCGCGGCTCATCGAGACGCTCGACAAGGCCCGCGACAGCTACAACACGGATATCCTCTCGCAGGCCGCGGCCACCGCGGCGCTGTCCGCGCGGGACGAGGCGAGGAAGAGCTGGGAGAAGGTGATCGCCGAGCGCGCCCGGCTCACGGGGGCGCTCCGGCAGAAGGGGTTCGCCGTGGCGCCGAGCCAGAGCAACTTCGTCCTGGCGAGTCCGCCGGGAGGAGGGCTGTCGGCACAGGCGATGTACCGGGCGCTCTACGATCGCGCGATCTTCGTGCGCTACTGGGACGCGCCGCGCATCCAGGACAAGCTGCGGATCACGGTGGGCACGCCGGAGCAGAGCGACGCGCTCCTCGGGGCGCTCGACGAGCTGTCGCGCGCCGCCGGGGCCGCGGGGGCATCATGAGCTGAGCCTAGGCTTTCAGCGCAGGCAGGTGACACCACGTCGAAGTCCCGCTTGGTGGCCGTTCATGAAGCCACCCACGTAACCGCGCACCTTGCAGAACTCGTTGGCGGCGCGCGCCGGCTGGGCCCAGTGGAGAGCATTCACATCGTCATCGATCGGCCAGCCCACGTTGCGGAAGTCCGCAAGGAGCGCGTCGATGAAGGAAGCGGCCGTTGCGTCGACGCACACGACCCCGCGCATCTCGCCAGCCTGATGACCGTTCATCCAGCCGCTGAGGAATCCCCTCGCCTTGCAGAACTCGTTGGCGGCGCGGGCCGCTTGCGCCCACGGGACGACATCGAGGTTCCCGCTCACGGGGAAGCCGGTCTGGCCCAGCTCCGAGAGCGTGGCGTCGATGAAGCGGGCGTTGGCTGCGTCCACGCAGGTCGCGCCGCGCATCGCCCCCGCCTGGTGACCATTGAGCACGCCGGCAAGGAACCCGTTCCCTTTGCAGAACTCGTTGGCCGCACGGCGCGCCTGGGCCCAGTTGGTCGCGTTGAGGTCGCCATCGATGCCGAAACCCACCGCGCGAAAATCCTGGAGATTCGCGTCGACGAAATGGGCCGCCGCGATGGCTTCGCCAGACATCGATGCGACCCATATCACGGTTGAGAAAACCACCCATGCACGGCGCATAACGACCTCTTCACCTCGGGTTGCGTTGGCCAGAGCAAGAGCGAGACCTCGCCCTCGCGAGCGTTCCGTGCGCGGTCATGAGGCGCGCCCTCGTCCGCGGAACTTTCACGCTCGGCCCGCCCCTTCCGAATTGCCATGGGGTCCGGAGACTGCTAGCTTCGGACACACCTCGCCAGCCCAGCCACGGCTGGCGTTTCTGTTTCCAGAGTAATGCCTGACCGCGCGATACAGCGGCCAGATAAGAACCGCCAAAGGCGCGAAAGACGTCGAGAGCACCCAGAAAATTCTCTCCCTGGCGCCTTCAGCGGCGCCAAGGATGTACTTTTCTCGCCTAAACGCCGCTCTCGAGGCGTCTGATCCCCTTTGTCCGACCGCCCGGTAAGCCGCCACCGGGCTATGAGCAGCGCGTCGTCCTCGGTGCTCCGCGCAGCTCGGCAGATTGAACCTCGTCGGCTCGCCCGCGCGGGCTGTGCGCACTTGCGTCCGGGAATCCCTGCGCGGTGCGCTGTCATCGAGCGGCGCTGGTCGACACCACAGCAGAGGAGAAGCACAGATGAGCCAAGAATCCGAGCGAGCCCAGATGATGAAGAAGACGGCGGTCCTCGAGATCCCCGGAATGGATGCCGTCATCCTCCGCAGGGATATCGAGTACCAGGCGACCGACGCAGGCGCCCTGACCTTCGACCTCTACGCTCCACCAACCTCGGTGGCCGTGGCACGGGCGCCTGCCGTCGTCTTCGTGTCCGGATATCCGGATCCGGGGTTCGAGTCGGTGTTCGGCTGCAAACGCAAGGAGATAGGGCAGTCCACGTCGTGGGGACGGCTGGTGGCCGCTTCCGGGCTCGTGGGCATCAATTACACGAACCGGGAGCCGTCCGATCTTCATGCGCTGCTCGAGCACCTGCGGCAGAACGCCGCCTCGCTCGGGATCGACGAGCGCCGGATCGGCCTGTGGGCCTGCTCCGGCAACGTCCCCATGGCCCTGTCGGCGCTGATGCGGGGAGCGAGCGGCTCGCTCCGGTGCGCCGCCCTCTGCTACGGCTTCATGCTCGATCTCGGCGCGTCCACCCGCGTCGCGGAGGCGGCGGCGCAGTTCCGGTTCGTCAACCCGTGCGCCGGGAAGTCGATCGACGACCTCCCTCCGGACCTGCCCCTGTTCATCGCCAGGGCGGGACAGGACAGGATGCCCCACCTGAACGAGACGATCGATGACTTCGTCGCCGGAGCGCTGGCCCGCAACCTGCCAGTGACGCTCGTCAACCTCGCCGCGGCGCCGCACGCGTTCGATCTGCTCGACGACAGCGAGGCTTCGCGAGAGACGATCAGGAGCATCCTGGGGTTCCTGCGGTTCAATCTCCTGGGGTAGGGCGATCCGGCCTGCGCGCTCGGCTCACCGGGAATGCCTGGAACGAGGAGCCGGATGTGCGGTGCCTTCTCCTGCCGAACGCAAACGCCTAAGCTGGATCATCAGCCTGCATGCAAGGAGGACTGGTCATCCGGCCGCCCGCGCGTTTGAGGAACGCGCCCGGTGTGAGCCCGACGAGCTGACGGAAGTCGGCGATGAGGTGGGCCTGGTCATAATAGCCCGCGTCTGCGGCGATACGCGCCCAGTCGCACGAGGTCGCTGCCATTCGCACCGCGCGTTGCAGGCGGACGGTCCGCGCGAACTCCTTCGGGCCGATGCCGACGTTCTCGATGAAAGCGCGGCGGAGATGCCGCGCCGTGACGCCGAGCCGATCGGCGACACGCTCCACCCGGACCTCGCCCCCTTCGAGCAAGCGAACCGCACGACGGGCGAGCTGCCCCGATGCCGTTTCGAAGGGTCGGCCGGCGCGGAGGGCGAGCGCCCGGGCGACGCGGTCCATCAGGTCCGCGCGGCTCCTCGCGGCGAGCAGCTCACCGCAGAGCTCGCACGCCGCGCGGCCCCACACGTCCTCCAGCGGAACGATCTGGTCCGTGAGCTCGCTCGCTGCCACGCCGAGCAGCGGAACCGACCAGCCAGGCTTGAACCGAAGGGTGACCGTCCGCGCGATGCCGGTCTTGCTCTTGAATACCGCGCGCGTCCGGGGGCCCGCGACCCACACGTCCCCCTCGCGCCCACCCTCGAGCGCTCGAAAAAAGAGGCCCGTTCTGCCGTCGGGAAGCCACTCGACGTCGAACACCTGACCGGGGGGTGCCGCAACCTCACGGACGTCCTCGACGAAGCGCGGGAGCGTGAGGGTGGGGAGATCCATCGCTGCGGCCACGTTCATCACTCTTACGCCTCTCGTGCGGCCGTTCAAGCCGACGCGGGTGGCCGCATCGGTCGGCTACCGCTCGCTGTCGAGAGCCTTCATGTGCTGGGCGGGGTAGCGCGTGCCGCCGATCGCGCCCGCTGGCACGATGCTCTCGAGCACCGCGACGTCGCCCGCCGACAGCGGCTTGTCGAGGGCCACGAGGGCGTCGTCGAGCTGGGCTCGCGTGCGGGCCCCGACGATCGGCACCAGCGTGGGCTGCTTCGCCAGCACCCACGCGAGCGCGACCTGAGCCGGCGTCATCCCTCGCTCGCCGGCGAAGGCGTGGAGCTTCTCGACGACACTCGCGTTCTTTGCGCCCTGTTCGCCTGCGAAGCGTGGCATGTGCTGCCGGAAGTCCCCCTTTCCCGAGGGCTTGCTGCCGGTGAGCAGCCCCCGCGAAAAGACCCCGTAGAGCGTCGCGCTCATCCCGAGCTCCGCAAGGACAGGGAAGATGGACGTCTCGGGCCCGCGCGTCGCGATCGCGTACTCGATCTGCAGGTCCACGATCGGGTGCACCTCGCTCGCGCGCCGGATCGTCTCGACCCCCACCTCGGACAGCCCGATATGCCGGACGAAGCCGGCCTTGATGAGGTCGGCGATGGCCCCGACGGTGTCCTCGATGGGCACCTGCGGGTCGAGACGAGCGGGGCGGTACACATCGATGACCTCCACGCCCAGCCGATGCAGGCTGTACGCAGCGAAGTTCTTCACGGCCGCCGGGCGGGTGTCGATGCCCAGCGCGGCGCCGTCCGGGCCGCGCATCGCGCCGAACTTCACCGAGAGCTGGACCTTGTCGCGCACCCCCTCGATCGCGCGCCGGATGAGGAGCTCGTTGTGCCCGTTGCCGTAGAAGTCTCCGGTGTCGATCAGGGTGATCCCTCGCTCGATGGCGCGGCGGATCGTCGCCACGCCCTCGGCGTCCTCGGCCGGGCCGTAGGCGCCGGACATCGCCATGCAGCCGAGGCCGACGGGAAAGACGCTGGGTCCTGTCTTGCCCAGCGGAGTCGATCGGATCGGGGAGCGGCTCATCGTGGCGTCGAGGTGGGTCATGGGGTGTTCATGCCACGCGCCCGCGGCCTCCGATTGGAAGAACCGGACATTCGGGGACCCCGACATCTCGCTCCGACTGGGCGCCAGGCCCGCGGATCGGGTCCGGGGCCGACGGCCCCTCGATCATGGAGCGGCCCCCAGCAACGGCGTCATGTCCGGATCCGCCTTCTGCATCGCGCGCCGATACGCGGGGCGCGCGCCGATCCGCTGCAGATAAGCCAGGATGTTCGGCCACGGCGAGAGATCGTACGGGTTGAACCGCCGCATGGTGGTCAGCGAGAACACCGTCATGATGTCCGCCGCCGTCAGCTCCGGGCCGGCGAGATAAGGCGCCTCACCCAGGCGCTGCTCCACCGTGGAGAAGATCAGGTTGAACCGATCCTTCGCCGCTTGCAGCGCCACATTCTTCTCGGACGCATCGACGCGCTCCAGGTACCACACCCGCAAGACGGCCGGCTGCAAGGTCCCGTTGGCGAAGTGGAACCAGTAGAGGTAGTCGGCGAATCCGGGCTGGCCGCGCTGCACGGCGAGCCGTCCCTCGCCATGGGTCGCGATCAGATAGTCGACGATCGCCCCGGATTCACCGAGCACCAGCTGTCCGTCGGTGATGATCGGCGCCGTCCCCATCGGGTGCAGCGCCTTGTATTCCGGCGGCGCCATCCTGTTGTCCCTTCGGCGCTCATACCGTTTCAGCTCATAGTCGAGCCCAAGCTCCTCGCAGAGCCAGACGATCCGCTCCGATTGGGAGCGCCCGAGGTGATGCACGATCAGGGTGTTGTTCGGCATGAGCTCAATGTACGACTGCAGGTCGCGAGATGCTTGCCGGTAGCTCTTTGCTTCTTGCTCGATCCTCTCATCGGAGACACAAAAGCGCGATGGTGCTACGCTCGCCGCATGAACCTCGCGGCTCTCGCCGAGCTCGCCGCGCGCCAGCTCCCTCGCCCGAACGGCCGCGCTAGCCAGTACGTGCGACCGCTGAAGAACCTCGGCGTCCTCCGGCATCACCAGCCGACCTCGTTCGAAGCCGCTGTCTACGAGCCGGTCATGGGCCTTGTCCTCCAGGGGCGAAAGGAAACGGTGCTGGGAGCCGATTCGTTTCCGATGGGCGTTGGCGAGTGTCTGCTCATCAGCCACGACCTTCCGGTGATCGCGCGCGTCACGAAGGCCCCTTACCTCGTGCTGCTGTTCGATGTCGAGCTGGATACGCTGCGCGACCTGTACGAGGCAATGGCTGACTTGCCCCCTTCCGCCGCGCAGCCTCGCTCGCTCGCGGTCCACACCTGCGATGCAAGGCTCGTCGACGCGCTCCACCGCCATCTCGCGCTCGCGGGCGCGCGGACGGACGCAGCGGTGCTCGGTCCGCTCGTCTCGCGCGAGATCCACTACCGGCTCGCGACGGCGCCGTTTGGCGGCATGCTGCGCGACCTGATCCGCCATGACAGCCACGCCAGCGCGATCGCGCGCGCGATCGCACAGCTGCGGCGTGACTTTCGATCGCCCGTCGAGATTCCCAGGCTCGCGCGCAGCGTGGGGATGAGCGCGTCTTCGTTTCACAAGCACTTCAAGGCGATCACCGCGTCGTCACCGCTCCAGTATCGAAAGAGTCTGCAGCTCCTCGAGGCCCGCCGCCTGTTGCGCGCCGGCACGATCTCGGTCTCCGCGGCGGCGTTCGACGTCGGCTACGAGAGCGCGGCGCAGTTCAGCCGCGATTACACGCGCAAGTTCGGCGCATCGCCGAAGCACGACGTCCCGGCAGCGTCTCTGCCCCGGGGTGCTAGCCGGTGAGCAATGCCTCCAGCCGGTTGCCGGCCGCGCGGTGGGCGAGCACCGCCAGGGCCTTCTCGACGATCACGCCCCCGGCCTCCGCGGCGGGCAGCCCGCCAGCGTGGATGTTGGAGATCACCGTGTATTCGAAGCCGATCATGGGATTGCCGCTGAAGGCGGCGGCCGCCTCCTGGTCCGCGCCGGGCGTGAGGCGATAAGCGAGGTAGGCCGAGAGGCTGCTCGACGCCAGCTCGCCGCTCCCCGGGCGCTCGCCGAGCAGCACGACGACCAGCCGCGCCCCGAGCCGCTCGGCGAGGGCCTCCGCGAGCTTCACCCGGCCGTAACGCGCGAGCAGCGGCTGGCCGACGGTCACGCCGCGCGCCCCCAGGCCGTCCAGCAGGACCGGGAGCAGGTCAGGGATGTTGCGGTGAACGGCCTCGGCGCTCAGGCCGTCCGACACAACGATCTGCACCTCGGCCTCCTCCGGCGCGAGCCGGGCGGCGCTCTCCGGGGAGAGGCGCGCCCCCGCGTCGGCGGAGCCGAGGTGCTCTCCCTTGCTGACCGCCGTCGTGGAGATGAGGCGGAACGCGGCGACGCGGGCCAGCTCGTCCTCGCGCAGCTCGGTGGCGAGCGCCGCCCGCGCGATGGCCTCGTCGCGGCGACCGCGGCGGCTCACCGCGTTGGCCGGGCGCGGACCGGCGGTGGCGAAGCCGTGGGCGGCGGGCGTGGCCGCGAGCAGCTCGGCGAGCTCGGCCTCGTCCGGGCAGAACTGCCGCACATCGCCGAAGCGCGGCCCGCGCGTGATCGCGCCCGCCTCGCCCTCCCCCTCCCCCGCGCGCGCCAGGATGCCCCGCGCGAGGGCCCACTCCAGGAACTCGGCGCCGGGCGCGCGGCCGTGGATTTCCCGCAAGGTCTGCACGTCGTGCCCGCTCGTGTCGAAATAAGCGAGCATGCGATCGGTGTTGAGACAGACATCCATGTAGTAATTGGCGCCCGCCGCGGTGAGGAGCTGCGTCGCCATCTGCTGGCCCTCCAGCGTGACGCGGGCGTGGAGGGTGTAACAAGGGGCCATGCCCATGGGCACGCCGAGGAGCTTGCCCATGAAATGGTCCTGGAGGTTCGCGAGGATCATCTCGCGGTCGTCGAGGTGCGTCTCCGGGCCGATGAACCCGGTGACGTTGTTGAGCATGAACGGGTCCCAGCGGCGGGCGAGGCCATAACAGAGCGACTCGGCCGTGGCCATGTCGATGCCCTCGTGCTTGCCGTACGTGAGCTCGCTGCCCTGGCCGGTCTCGAAATACATGAACTGCTCGGCCTGGCCCGCGAGCGGGCCGCGCGCGGCCATGCGGCGATAGCCCTCGTCGATGAGATCCACGGTGACGTCGAACTCGGTGACACAGCACGACTCGGTGCCGGCCAGGCTCTGAAAGAGGATCTCCACGGGCGCGCCCTGGTCGAGCGCGGCGAGCTGCACCTTGAGGTGCGACAGGCAGCAGATCTGCGTGGGGACGCCGGCCGCGCGGCGCATGCGGTCGAGGTGGCGGAGGATCGCGGCGGTGGTCTCCACCGTGCCGGCCGCGGGGTTGACGCCGAGCAGCGCGTCGCCGGCGCCGATGGAAAGGCCCCAGTAGAGCAGCAGGGTGATGCCCCGGAGATCGTCGGTGGGGTGGTTCGGCTGGAGGCGAGAGGCGAGCGTGCCGGGGGCGCCGAGGAGCGTGCGTGCGCGGGTCGGGCGGCTGATCTTGCGGGCGAGGTACACGAGCTCGTGCACGTCGCAGAGCTTGGCGAGCGCCGCGGCCATGACGCCGGTCAGGGCGCGGCCGAGGCGCGCCACCTCCGGGCCGGACGCGCGGAGCAGGTGGTCCTTGAGCTCGCCGAGGCGCAGCGAGGCGATCCGGGCGAAGGCGTCGCTGTCGATGTCGTAATTGACGCGCATCACCGCGTCGATCTCGCCCCGCGCGTCGGTGAGCGGGTGATCGTGGAGGTGCTCCAGGGTCAGCTCGCCGAGCAGCTCCCGCGCGGCTTCCCGTTCCGCGTCGTCGCTCGCCGCGAGGCCTGCGTGGCGATCGCCGGCCTTGCTGCAGTCGGCGGCGCCGAGGAGCCGCTTCAGGCCGCGGAACGAGCCGCCGGGGCCAGGCAGGCGGGCCGCATAGACGACGTCGGTCCGGGGGCGAGGGACCTCGATCCGATCGAGCGGGGTCGGTTCCTTCACGGCGCGCTCCTCCCTTCACGGAAGGTTCGCCGAGCGACGTCATGGCGTCATCCCGTAGAACGAGACCGGCAAGATCTGATCGCACAGGCGGCCGACCTGGACGAACCGTGCGCCGTGCGCCTTCACCTCGTCGATGACGAGGAGGTCGATCGGCAGCGCGCCCCAGCCGGTCACGTAGCCCCCGAGCGTCTTGCCCGCGTTCTTCGCTGTGAGCAGCACGAGGGGGTGCTCCGGGATCGATCCGGCCCGGCGCAGCGCGCCGGCGATGCGCGCGCCGAGGCGCTTGAGGGTGGCCGCCGAGACGTCGTCGAGGGCGATCTCCAGGCAGCCGCCGCGGGTGCTCCGGCAGAAGAGGTCCACGGCGTGATCGAGCTCGGCGTCGGAAGAGACCGGCGAGAGGCGCGCCAGGATGGGCAGGTCGCGCAGGGGCAAGCGCTCGGGGCGCGGGAGGAACAGCGTCGCGCCGGAGAGCTGGGTGGCGTGGCGCAGCAGGCCGTACGCCGTCGCCCGGCCCATGCTGGCCGGCGTCGCGACCCGCGCGCTCAGCCGAGGTGAAGCGAGGATCGCGCGAGCGAGATCCACGCCGAGATCGCCGTGGTGAGCCGGCTCGGGCAGGGGGCGCCCGGCCAGACCGGCGTAGATCAGCTCGCCAACGCCCCCGGAGAACGTGAGGGTGGGCGCCGCGATCCCCTCTGGCAGCGCGAAGGGCACCTGCACGTGGCGCGCTGCCGCGGGCGCGTCGAGAGCGCCGGCGCGCCCCGTGATCGCCGCCTCGATCAGATCCACGTAGAAGGCGACGACGACCTCGGCCTCGGCCTGCGAGAGCACCTCGCCCGGGCCGCGGCGGAGCCCGAGGTGGTCGAAGGCGGCGCGGGCCTCGGGCGAGAGCGCGCGGAGGCGGCGCGAGCGCGGGTCGAGCGCGACGTGGCGCGCGCCCACGAGGAGGCAGCCGGTGCGCTGGACCTCGCCGGCCACGCCGAGCGCGATGTTCGTGGTGCCGCCGCCGATGTCCAGGTTGACGAGGGGCTCGCCGGGGCGCGCGCGCGACAGGGGAGCGGCGCTGCCCATGAAGGCCACCCAGGACTCGAGGCAAGGGTCCTCGGCGACGGCGAGCAGCGCCTCGCCGACGCGCGCGCGGATCAGCGCCGCGAGCGCGTCGGCGTTGCTCCGGCGCGCGGCGAGGCCGGTGATGATCGCCCCGCCGCCGAAGAGGGCCCCGGGCGCCACGCCCGCCTCGGCGAGCCAGCGATCGAGGAGCGCCGCCGCGGCGTCGAGATCGAGCGCGTCGCCGGCGAAGGGCGTGAGCGCCATCTCCGATCGGTAACGCTCCTCCAGCGCGCCGAGCTCCGCCCGGCCGCTGCCCGCGGCGCGCGTGAGCGTCGCCGAGGCGGCCACGGCGCAGCTCGTGGTGGAGCCGAAATCCAGGCCGAGCAGGGTGACCTGGGCGCCCATCACCGGACGGTCCTGATGTTCATGGCCAGGCCACCGTCCTACCGCACCGGCGCTCGGGGGTCGCTCCACGCCGGGGGGGACGTCAGAGCACCCGCTCGGGCGCCGCTCCACGTCAGGGACGTCAGAGCACCCCCCCGCGCGCCGCTCGACGTCAGGGACGTCAGAGCACCCGCTCGAACGCGCTCTGCAGCGCGGCCCGACCGCCGCGCTCGACGACGTCGCCGTGCGCCACCACGATGCGCTCCGGCTCCCACGCGAGCATCCGCTCCACCGACGCGCGCACCGCCGCGCGATCGCGCATCATCGAGCGTGCGATGCGCGACGGGCCGAACCTCCCGTAGGCGCCATTGAGGCGCATGAAGAGGCGCGTCGGGAGGTGATCGCTCTGCGCGATGTGAAAGCAGAGATCCCAGACGAAGAGCGTCCTGCTCGGCCGGTGGAAGAAGACCGTCTCCTCGAGCTTCGGCATCCCGCCGACCGCCGCCTGGTCGATCTCCGCCGACCAGAGCGGGTCGGGCGCGCCGTCGAGCGCGCCGGTGAACGTCACGTCAGGGCGCTTCTCGCGGAGCCCCCGTGCGCCGTACAGCCGCGCGTCCGGGAACAGCCGCGCCGCCGGCGAAAGGCCGAGGTGGTGCAGCAGGTTCGGCGCCACGATCGCCCGCACCTCGCCGAGCGCGCGGATCTCGTCCGCCTCCCGCTCCACGCTCGGGAGCGGCGAGAAGAGCAGCAGCCCGCCGTCCTCGAGACGCACGACCGGAGATCGCACGGGAAAACGGAGAAACCCCACCTTCAACGTGTCTTCCGCAACCCAGAGGGATTGATCGAGCCGTCGCAGCATGCTCCAATTGGTAAACCTGCTTGACCATTTAGTCAAGCAGATTGACCATTATGAGCCAACACGACCTCGATCCCTGCGACGTCGCCGAGCTCGAGCGGCGCAAGCGCGCGAGCCTCGGGCAGCTCCTGCTCCGCTCGGCGCGGCTGCTCGACGAGCGGGCGGTGGCGCGCGTCGCCCGGCGCGGCGCGCCCGGGGTGCGCCGGGCGCACACGGCGCTCATGCCGTACATCGATCTCGAGGGCACGCGGCTGACGGATCTCGCGGAGCGCGCCGGCGTGACGAAGCAGGCGGTGGGTCAGGTCGTGGAGGAGCTCGAGGCGGCGGGCGTGGTGGAGCGGACGCCCGATCCGGACGACCGGCGGGCGAAGCGGGTGCGGTTCACGCCGCACGGGCTGAAGATGCTGCTCCACGGGCTCGGGGTGCTGCACGAGCTGGAGGAGGAGCTCACGCGAGCCATGGGCCAGAAGCAGATGGCCTCGCTGAAGAAGGGGCTCACCGCGCTGCTCGCGGCGCTGGAAGCGCCGGAGACGCCGCCGGAGGGCCGGTGAGCGCCGGCGCGTCGGGGCTCCCGGGAGCGCCGGCAGGGTGGGGCTCGAGGCCCAGCGCGTGCGGCAGGAGCCGCGCGATGTTGCGCGCGTCGTCGATGGCGCGGTGCTGCGTCCCCTGAAACGAGAGGCCGACCCGGCGCAGGGCCTGCCCCACGCCGAGCTCGCGCTCGGCGCCGAGGCGGCGGGCAAAGGCCCGCTTGAGGTTGAGGTGATCGCCGCCGAAGGGCAGCGCCACCCCGTGGCGGCGGGCGTCGCGCTCGATCTGGCGTTTGTCGTAGCCACCCCAGGAGCAGAAGAGCGCCTGTTTTCCGCGCACCAGCTCTCTCAGCCGCGCCACCGCCGCGGGGAACCGCGGCGCGGCGTCGACGTCGGCCTGGCGGATGCTCGTCAGCCGCATGCAGAACGCCGAGAGGCGCGGGTTTCGGATCGGGCGCACGAAGCACTGCAGCTCCGCGGCGGGCCGCAGGGTGCCGGCATCGACGAGCACGGCGCCGACCTCGATGATCTCCATCTCGTCGCGGGGGAAGGCGGGGTCGTCGCTGCAGGTCGCCTCGAGATCGATGACCAGATAGTGAGTTAGGGAAGACATCGGCGTTCTCCTTGAATTCGTTGCGGGGAGTCTGCGGCCGAGATGGCCCGAGGACCCGGACACGATTCCGGACACGCCGCCCCCACGGGCTCGCTTACGGGCTTTTCCTGGGGGGATGAAGGGCTCTCCGGCGAGGAGCGGGCTTGCCTGCACGCGCGCTGGATCGATCATCGCGCGCTCGAACGGACCATGGTTCAACCACGTAAGTCGCTGCGTCGCTCCACTCGCAGCCGCTCAACCGAGCTCGCAACGAGGGCTTCCCCTGGCGGCGCCGCCGCGATAGGACTGCAGCGTGACACGGACCATCGCACGGTGGATACCCCTCCTCGCAGCGCTCTCCGCCGGGTGCGCCCCGGCGCCGCCCCCCGCAGCCCCGACGGCCGAAGAGGTCACCGCGAAGAAGGCCGCCAGCATGGCGCTCACCGCGCTGCTGAACCGCAAGTTCGACGTCCAGGGCTGCGACGCCTCCGGGGCGCGCGTCGTCCAGGAGGCCGAGGCGCGCGCGGGCACGCCCCAGGGCGAGCGCTGCGCCATCCTCGTCGCGCGCAGGAGCGACCGGACATGGCTCGTCGCCGTCCGCTCCTCGCTCTCGTCAGGCTCCGTCGGAGCGCAGGCGCTCGTGACAGTGCTCCCCGAGGCCGAAGGCGTCGGCGCTATCGAGTACACGCGCTGATCCGCGCGGCGCGGCGCTCACCGCGCCGTGGCGACGAGGAACAACCTCCGGAACGGAAACGGCGTCTTCCCGTCCACCGCCTTCGGATACGCCGCCGCCACCCGCCCGCCGTACTCCTCCAGGAACTCGGCCCGCTCCTGCGCATCGAGCGCCGCGAGCAGCGGCCGCAGCGCCGTCCCCTTGGTCCACTCGACGACCGGATTCGCGCCCTCGAGGACGTGCAGATACTCCGTCTCCCAGATATCGATCCGCGCCGCGTGCGGCGCCAGCATCCCGTAATACGCCGCCGGCGCCGCGACAGGGCTCTCCCTCACCACCGCCGCCAGCTTGTCGCGGAAGCGAGGCAGCCGGCTCGCCTCCACCATCGCCGTGTGCGACGGCGCGCCGTGGTTCCTCGGCATCTGCACCGCCAGCACCCCGCCGGCCGTGAGCCGCCGGAGCAGCGCCGGGAACAGCGCCTGGTGGTCGTCAAGCCAGTGCAGCGCGGCGTTGCTGAAGATCAGCGCCGGCGGCGCGGACGGCGCGAAGCGCGCGATGTCGCCCTCGACGAACCGCGCCCCAGGCAGCGCGGCGCGCGCCTGCGCCAGCATGTCCGGAGAGCTGTCGACCCCGAGGATCCCCCGGCCCGGAAAGCGCTGCGCCACGAGGCGGGTGATGTTGCCGGCCCCGCACCCGAGATCGACGATCTCGCCCGGCGCGGTGAGGTCGACCCGGCCGAGCAGGTCCATCGCAGGACGTGCCCTCTGGTCCTCGAACTTCAGGTACTGCGCAGGATCCCAGTCCGCCATCGCGCCCTCCACGGGTCCAGCGCCGCAGAGCGTGAGCTCTCCGCCGCCGTTTCCTTTCCCTACTTCCAGCAGATCCGGGTGCGCCTGTCGATGCAGAAACCGAGGACGTTCCCGTCCTGCGCATCGTGCACGCGGTGATCAGCCTCCGCCCGGACCTGCGCGCGCCCTTCGTCGAGCAGCTCGGTCCGCGCGGCGGCCGCCTTCGTAAACGCTCCTCCTCAAGCGGCCCCGGCCGCTACCGCTCGCCGCGCGCGATGTGCGCGAGCAGCACGTCGGGAGCGATCGGCTTGACCAGGTGGGCGTCGCACCCGGCCTCCCTCGATCTGCGCAGATCGTCCTGCTGGCCGTAACCGGTGAACGCGATGATCTTCAGCTCCGTCGCGCCCGGCGAGCGCCTCATCCTCCGGGCGACCTCGTAGCCGTCCATCTCCGGAAGGCCGATGTCGAGCAGGACCACGTCGGGCGCGAAGCTGCGCGCCATCTCCAGCGCCGAGGCCCCGTCGTGCGCCAGCCCGATCGCGTGGCCAGCCTGCTCCAGGAGCAGCGCCAGGGCGAACGCGTGGTCGCGGTTGTCGTCCACGACGAGGACCCGCCGCGGGCGCGCGCTCGAAGCGGGCTCGACGGCCTCCCCGGGCTCGGCCGCCGCCTCGACGGCCGGCAGGCGGACCGTGAACTCGCTGCCGCGGCCCTCGCCCTCGCTCGCGGCCGACACCGAGCCCCGGTGCATCTCGACGAGCCGCTTCACGAGCGTGAGCCCGAGCCCGAGCCCGCCGCGCGCGCGGTCGAGCGTCGGGTGCGCCTGCTCGAACAGGCCGAAGATCCGCGGCAGCATCTCTGAGGGGATGCCGACCCCGGTGTCCTTCACCCGGACCACGATCTCCGCCCCCTCCTGGCCCGCGGAGAGCCAGATGCGCCCGCCCTCGGGGGTGTACTTCGCGGCGTTCGTGAGGAGGTTGACGATCACCTGCTCCAGGCGCGCGGTGTCTCCGAACACCGGGAGCGGCCGCGCACCGACGTCGAGCGAGAGCTCGTGCTTCGAGGCGTCGATCAGCGGCGCGGCCGCCGCCACCGCCTGGCGGACGACGTCGCGGAGATCGAGCGGCGCCTGCTGCAGCGTGATCTTGCCGCGCGTGATCCGCGAGACGTCGAGCAGATCGTCGACCATGCGGCCGAGCTGGCACAGCTGCCGCTGCATGACCGACCGCGCCCACGCCCGCCGCGGCTCGGGGACCGAGGGCATCTGCGAGACGCTGAGCGAGAACTGGATGGCCGAGAGCGGGTTCCGGAGCTCGTGCGCCAGCATCGCGAGGAACTCGTCCTTGCGGCGATCGGCCTCGAGGAGCGCCTGCTCGGCCTGCTTGCGCGCGGTGATGTCATGGCAGGAGACGGCCACGCCGTCGCCGACCTTCACGGCCATGTTGCGCACCCACACGCGGCGCCCGCCGGCCGTGAGCTCGACCTCCGTGTCGTGCGGCTCGCCGGTCTCGACGGCGCGCGCGTAGAGCGGGAACATCTCCGCCCGAAGGTCGGGCATCACGTCGAGGAGCCTCCGGCCGACGAGCGCCTCCAGGGGCACGCAGTGGAGCCGCCCGGCCGCCGGGTTCGCGAAATCGAACACGAAATCGACGATCTCGCCCCCGGCGTCGCGCACCGCCCGGAGCACGACGAACGCGTCGAGCGAGAGCTCCTGGGCCGCGCGGAAGCGCTCCTCGATCTGGCGCCGGTCGGTGATGTCGATGTTCATCCCAATCCACTCGCGCACGCGCCCCTCCGCATCGAGCAGCGGCACCGCCCGGGCCTGCGTGCGCCGGTAGCTGCCGTCGGCGGCCCGGATCCGGTACTCGGTCTCGTAGCGCGCCTTCGCCTCGACGGCGCGCGCCCAGCTCTGCAATACCTGCTCCCGGTCGTCCGGGTGAACGACGGCCAGCCACCCGCGGCCGAGCATCTCCTCGGGCCTCTGGCCGGTGACGGAGCACCAGTGCGGCGAGTGCTGCTGCGTGAGCCCCTCCGGCGTCGTCGCCCAGACGACCTCCTCGGTGGCCTCGACGAGGCCGCGGTAACGGTCCTCGCTCCAGCGCCGCGTCTCCTCGGCCTGCTTGTGCTCGGTGATGTCCTTGACCACGCCGATCGTCCGCACCGGCTTGCCGCGCTCGTCCCTGATCACCGCGCCGCGCACCACCGCCCAGCGGACGCGGCCGTCCTTGCGGACGTAGCGCTTCTCGCTGCGCCACTCGAGGTGCCCGCCGTTCAGGGCCTGCACCCAGGTGGCGGTCTCCCGCGGGCGATCGTCAGGGTGCGTGAGGTCGGCGAAGGGGCGATCGAGGAGCTCCGCCTCGGAGTAGCCCGTCAGCTCGCAGAACGCCCGGTTGCACCCCACGATCCGCGCCGTCACCGGATCTCCCATGACGAGGGGCACGCCGGCGAGCTCGAGCGCCTGGAGCAGGTCGCGCACGCTCACGAGGTCCGCGCAGATCCCGCTCGCGCCCAGGCGCGTCCCCCCCGGCCCAGGGCTCCTCCCCTCGGAGAGCGCTGCGCTCGCCGCGCCCTCCAGCTCTTCTTGAGTCGATGTCACCCGCCCCCCGCGACGCCCCCCGAGATCGCCGGCCTGCGTACCGGCCGCCAGGCACGCGGCGTCGCGGGCATCGTAGTGCAACGGCGCGCCCCCCGGCAGCTCGCGGATCGAGCCGGCTCGGCCCTTCACAGCGGCTCCGGCGCGGCGCGCGGCGGCGCCACGTCGAAAGGAATCCCCTCGCACCCCCTCGGAACAGGGCCTGTCGCCACGGCGCCTCTCGCCGGGCGGCGCGGGGCGGAGGGCCCCTTCACCTACCGAACTCCTCGACCCACCGCGCGAGCACGGGGTAGCATTGCGCGCCGCAATCCACCGATCACCGAGGAGCGCCGCGCGATCCGTCGCCGGCCGCACGCAAGACCCTATGAAGCTCGCTGTCATCTCAGGCAGTCACCGCAACGGCTCCGAATCGGGGAAGATCGCCCACCACGTGCAGCAACAGCTGGCGTCGTCGACGGACGTCTCCTCGACATACACGCTCGATCTCGCCGACAACCCGCTTCCGCTCTGGGATCCGGAGGTGTGGCAGCCGTCCGAGAAATGGGAGCGCGTCTGGTCCCCCATCTCCGCCGAGCTCAGAGCGTCCGACGCCTTCGTGATCATCGCGCCGGAGTGGGGCGGAATGGTCCCCGCCGGACTGAAGAACTTCTTCCTCCTCTGCTCCCGGGGCGAGCTCGCGCACAAGCCCGCGCTCATCGTCGGGGTCTCCGCGAGCATGGGCGGCTCCTACCCGATCGCGGAGCTGCGCATGAGCAGCTACAAGAACACGTACCTCTGCTACATCCCGGACCACGTGATCGTGCGCAACGTCCGCAGCCTCCTCAACGACCCGGAGGCGCCGCAATCCCCCGACGACGAGCGCATCCGCGAGCGGCTCCGCTACGCGCTGGGCATCCTCCTCCAGTACGGCAAAGCCCTGCAGCACGTCCGCGCCAGCGGCCTGGTCGATCTGGCCAAATACCCCTACGGGATGTGACGAGCGCCGGCGGCGAACACGCTAGTCTCGCCGGGTGCCGAAGATCCTCGTCATCGACGACCAGCCCGCCGTCTGCGTCGCGCTGACGACGCTGTTCGAGCTGCACGGGCACGAGGTCCGCGTCGCCGCCACGCCCGACGAGGCGATGGCGGCGGTGCTCGGCGACGAGCTCGGCGCCGTGGTCCAGGACATGAACTTCCGGCAGAGCGCCACCTCGGGCGAAGAGGGGATGGAGCTGCTCCGCCGGATCAAGGCCGTCGACCCCGAGCTGCCCGTCGTGGCCATGACGGCGTTCACGTCGATCGCGGGCGCTGTCGAGCTGATCAAGGCCGGGGCGAGCGACTACGTGCCCAAGCCGTGGGACGACCAGAAGCTCGTCGCCACCGTGGGCAACCTCGCGCGGCTGCGGGCGCTCGAGCAGGAGAACGCGCGCCTCCTGGCCCAGCGCGGGCGCGCGCGGCACAGGCTCGCCGAGCGCCACGACCTGGCCGGGCTCGTGTACGCGAGCGACGCGATGCACGAGGTCGTGAGCCTCGCCGTGAAGGTCGCGCCCGCCGACGTGCCCGTCCTCATCACCGGGCCGAACGGGACCGGGAAGGAGCTCCTCGCCTCCATCGTCCAGGCCAACTCGCGGCGGCGGGACCGGCCGTTCGTCAAGGTGAACGCCGGGGCCCTCCCCGACGAGCTCGTCGAGGCGGAGCTGTTCGGCGCCGAGCCAGGCGCGTTCACCGGCGCGACCCGCCTCCGCGCGGGCCGCTTCGAGGAGGCCGACGGCGGCACCCTCTTCCTCGACGAGATCGGCACGCTGTCGCTGAACGGCCAGAAGAAGCTGCTGCGCGTCCTCCAGACCGGCGAGTACCAGCGGCTCGGGAGCAGCGTCACCCGCAAGGCCGACGTGCGCGTGCTGAGCGCGACCAACCGCGATCTCCCGCGGGCCATCGCCGAGGGATCGTTCCGCGAAGACCTGTACTTCAGGCTCAACGTCATCGAATTGACGATCCCCGCGCTGCGCGATCGCCCCGAGGACATCGCGCCGATCGCGAGCCACCTGCTCGATCGCCTCGCCGCGCGCGCGGCGGGCGGCGAGCGCGTGACGCTCGGCCCGCGCGCGCGCCACGCGCTCGTCGAGCACGACTGGCCGGGCAACGTCCGCGAGCTCGAGAACCGGCTCACGCGCGCGGCGCTGGTGCGCAAGGGCGAGACGATCGAGCCGCACGATCTGGGGCTCGACGCGGCCGCGCGCGCCTCGCATGCCCCTGGGGCCGCGCCCGCTGCGCATGCCGCGCACGCCGCGTCCTCCGCGCCCTCCGCCGAGCGCATCGAGATCGAGCGCGCGCTCGTCGAGGCGCGCGGCGTCGTCGCCAAGGCCGCGGCGTCGCTCGGCCTGAGCCGGCAGGGGCTCTACCGGCGCATGGACCGGCTCGGGATCCATATCGAGCGGAAGCTCAAGTAGCGCGCTCGTCCGGCGGCGGCGGCAGGCGGCACTCCGCCTCGGCCCCGCCCCCCTCGCGGCGCCGCAGCGCGAGCGCGCCGCCGTGCGCGGTCGCGATCTCGCGGCAGAGCGCGAGGCCGAGCCCGCGGCCCTGCTGCTTCGTCGAGTAGAAGGGCAGGAGCGCCTTGCCCGGGGCGTCGTCGGGGAGCCCGTGGCCGCGGTCGGCCACCGTGAGCGCGAGCTCGCCGGTCGAGAGCCGCCGCACCGAGACCTCGATCTGGTCGGGCGGGCTCCCGGCCTCGACGGCGTTCTTGAGCAGGTTCAGGAGGAGCTGCTGGATCTGCGCTGGGTCGAAGAAGCCGGGCTCGTCCGGCGCGCCGCCGAGCGTGAAGGGCGCGAGCCCGCGCAGCCGCTCGAGGAAGGGGCGCCACGCGACCCGCTCGGGGGCGGGCGGCGGGAGGCGCGCGAGCTCGGCGTACGCGGCGAGGAAGCGGGCGAGGTGCGCGCTCCGCTCCTCGATGGTGTCGAAGACCACGCCGAGGCGCTCCCGCTGCTCCGGGCGATCGAGCAGGAGGCGGCCCGAGTGGATGAGCGAGGAGATCGGCGCGAGGGAGTTGTTGAGCTCGTGGCTGATCAACCGGATCGCGTTCCTGTGGAGCTCCGCCTCCCGGCGCGAGATCTCGCGCGTAAGCGACCGGACCGAGACGAGGACGTGCGCCTGCGTGTTCAGGCGGAAGGCGCGGCGGGCGACGTACAGCGTCTCGAGCTCGCCCCGGCGCTCGACGGAGACGAGCGCGTCCCTCCCGGCGATCATCGCGGCGCGGAGCTCCTCGGGCTCCCCGGCGAGCAGCGCGGAGAGCGTCCTCTGGCCGATGCGCTCGCCCGCGGCGAAGAGGGCGCGCGCGGCGCCGTTGCCGTACACGATCCGGCCCGCCTCGTCGTGGAGCACCATCGCGACGGGCGTGGCGTCGAGCGCCGTCTCGAGCAGGAGCTCCTTCTGGTAGAGGTCGTCGCGCTGCGCCCGCAGGGCGTCGCCGAGGCGGTTGTGGCGCTCGACGAGGTCCCCGAGCTCGTCCCGGCGGTGGTGCCGGACGCGCTGCGTGTAGTCGCCTTCGGCGAAGCTCGCGAGGCCGTCCATCACCGCGCGGAGCACGCCGAGCGCGCGCCCGAGCAAGAGGCGGGAGGCGAGCGCGCCGGCGACCAGCGCGAGCCCGAGCCCCGCAAGGGCGCACCCGGGCAAGGACACCTGCGCCTGCGCAGCGACCAGGCTCCCGGCGCAGGCGGCGGCGGAGCTCAGGAGCACCACCGCGGCGTGGCGTACCCGGAGCGGCGCGCGGATCGGCCTCATGATCGCGACGCCTCGGCGGGGGAGACGGCGCTCGCGCGGAGCGCGGGCAGGAGCGCCGCCGCCATGCCGGCGAGCCACACGGCCACGGCGACCAGGGCGGCCGCGCGTGGATCCAGCGGCAGGTCGAGCTCGGGGGCGGCCGCGCGCGCCGCGGCCCGGAGCCCGGCGAGGGCGGCGGCGCCCACGGCGAGGCCGGCGGTCGTGAGCAGCGCGTTCTCCACGAGGATGAGGCGCGCCACGTCGGCGCGGGTCGCGCCCAGGGCGCGGCGGATGCCGAGCGCCTGGCGGCGCTCTGACACGAGCAGGGACGCCATCCCGATGCGCCCCAGGAAGACGACGACGAGCATCATCCCGATCAGCGTGAGGGCGAGGGCGCCAGCGCCGCGGTTCGTGTGGCTGTCGAGCTCGGCGCCCTCGTCGAGCGCGCGCACGAGCACGACGCGCCGCGGATCGGCGCGCTCGAGCGCCTCGCGCACCCGTGCGCCGGCGCGGTCGTCGCCGTCGCTGTCCTCACCGTCGCCGCCGTCGGCGCCGTCGTCTCCGTCCGGTTCGATCCGGATCAGGTAGGAGAGCGTGCGGCCGAGCGGCGGCCCCTCGGCCGCGAAGAGCACGCTGTCGGCGTCGGGCCCCAGGGCGGCGCGGAACGGCGGCACGACGCCGACGATGGCGAGCGGCTTCTGCCGGGCGCTCCGGCGCACGATCTGCCCGATGGCGCGGCCGTCCGGGAAGAGGCGCGCCGCGAGCGCCTGCGTGACCACGGCGGGCGTCGACGCCGCGTCCGCGGCGTCCCCGGGGGCGAGCAGGCGCCCTTCGAGCGGGGCCAGGCCGAGGACGGCCGCTACCCCGCCGCGGTCGTCCAGCATCCACGCAAGCGCGCTCGGACCGCCCGGGGAGGTCGCCTCGACGAGCTCCCGGTGGGTGATGTTGAACGGCGCCGAGCTCGCCTCCGCGGCGCCGCGGACGCCGAGGACGCGCGCGAGGGCCTCGGTGTCGCGGCGGACCGCGGCCTCGCGCTCGCCTCGGGACGCGAAGCTCGGGCCGTCGCGCTCCGTCATGGCGAGGAGCAGCGACCGCGTGTCGATGCCGCGCGGCGCGGCGGCCGCGCGGGCGTAGTGGAGGGCGAGCCCCGAGGCGTGGACGGCGACGGCGAAGCCGAAGGCGGTCTCGAGCACCATCAGGAGCGCGGGGATCTTCTGGCGGGCGAGCGCCCTGGCGATGGGGCCGATCACGAGCGCCGGAGCCCCTTGGCCGAGGGTTGCCTCGCCGCGCGCCACGCCGGGTACCCGCCGGCGAGGAGGCCCAGGACGAGCGCGGCAGCGACCGTCGCGGCCGAGCTCCGCGCGTCCAGGTGGTAGTCGATCGGCCGGAGGTGGATGACGCGGTTGACGAGGGCGAGCGCGGCCGCGGCGACGCCGAGGGCGAGCGCGGCGCTGCCGGCGGCCACGAGCATCGCCTCGAGCAGGAGCTCGAGGAAGACGGCGCGGGAGCTCGCCCCGAACGCGCGGTAGATGGCGATCTCGGCGCGCTTCGCGCGGAATTTCCCCTCGAGGAGCCGCGCGGCGTTGAGGGTGCAGGCCCCGAGGAGCACGTCGGCGAGCAGGGCGAAGAGCGTCGTGCCCGGGTCGTCCACGCGGAGCGCGTGCATGCGCTCGCGCGGCACGAGCTCGGCCCCGAGGACGCGCCTGCCCCGCGCGCGCTCGCGGGCCACGTGGGCGTCGAGCTCGGCCTGGAACGCGGCCCGACGGGCCTCGTCGGGGAGCTCGACCAGGAGCTCCAGCCAGCCGTTGTCGGAGGCCGCGAGCGCGTCGAAGCTGCCGCTCGGGTCCTCGCGCTCGTGGATCAGCGGCGGCCGGACGCCGAGCGCGATGCCCACGGCGCTCGGCGCGAAGGCGATCGGGTGAAGCGAGGCGCGCGTGCCGGGAGGGGCCGGGATGGCGACGACGCCGGCGACCCGGAAAGACGCTCCGAACAGCCGCAGCGTGCGCCCGAGGCCGCTCGCCCCGCCGAACAGCGTGCGCTCGGCCGCCTCCGTGAGCACGACCGGGCGATCCTCCCCGGCGCCCTCTGCCGGCGACCAGAGCGCCCCGCTCCGGACCGGAATCCCGAACATCCCGAACAGATCGTGGGCACAGAAGGCCACCACGACCGGAACGAGCGGACCGCCGTCGGCGCTGCCGGCGGCCATGGCGGCGAAGAGGTCGGTCTTGCGCGAGGGATGGGGGCTCCCGAGGAGGATGCGATCGCGCAGGCTCGGGGGATGGATCGCGCCCGGCGCCACGGGCGCGCCGCCCTCGTGCGGGACGGAGACGAGGTAGACCCCGCGCGCGGACGCCAGCGGGTCGGACGTGCTCTCGTGGAGGACCGCGCGCGCCGCCGTCCACACCGCGAGGCCGAGCGTGAACGCCAGCAGCACGATCGCTGTATGGCCCGGCTGCCGCCCGAGGCTCCTCCGGGCCAGCCAGAGCGCGTGGCCGAGCATCATCCGCGGCTCGCCGCCGTCGCCGGCGCCTCCGCGCGCGCGCCGGGGTCCGAGGGCGCCCACGGATCGATGAGCTTGCCGTCGAGCACGTGGACCCTGCGGCGCGCACGCGCCGCGAGCTCGGGGTCGTGCGTTGTCATGACGATCGTCGTGCCGCCTGCGTGGATGCGCTCGAGCAGATCGAGGATCTGCCGCGCCGAGCGGGAGTCGAGGTTGCCGGTGGGCTCGTCGGCCAGGAGGAGCGAGGGCTCGCCGACCAGCGCGCGCGCGATCGCGACGCGCTGCTGCTGGCCGCCCGAGAGCTCGCTGGGCCGGTGGTGGAGCCGCGCGCTCAGGCCGACGTCCTCGAGCGCGCGCAGGGCGCGCTCGCGCCGCGCACGCGCGCCCATGCCGCGGACCCGCAGCGGCACGTCGACGTTGTCGAGCACGTCGAGGTCGGCGATGAGCTGGAAGCTCTGGAACACGAAGCCGATCTTCCGGTTCCGGATCGCGCTCGCGCGCACGTCCGAGAGCCCCTGCATCGGCTCGCCGTCGAGGAGGTACTCGCCCCCGTCGAACGGATCGAGCAACCCGGCGACGTTGAGGAACGTCGTCTTTCCGGAGCCGGAGGGGCCCATCACGGCGAGGAACTCGCCGCGCGCGACGTGCAGCGTGAGCCCGGCGAGCGCGTGGGTCTCGAACAGGCCGCGCCGGTAGACCTTGGTGACGTTCGTCATCCGTATCATGTCGGCCTCTTTGGCAGGAAATGCAGGTACTTTATCTTCACGGCCATGCGCCAGATAGCTACCGTCGTCGCGTGAAGCGGCTCCCTGCATCGAAATCCGCTCCCTGGGCCACGCCGCGCGCGCATCGCCATGGACCGACGCGCAGGGTCGTGGCCGTGGCCTACGACGGCGCGAGCGCCATCGACGTGGTGGGGCCCACCGACGTATTCGCGTTGGCGTCGGACATCGCGAGTATGAAGGTGCCCGGCGCTCCACCCGCCTATGCTGTCGAGATCGCCGCCGTGAACGGCGGCGTGATCCGGACGGTGTCGGGGGCGCAGATCGTCGCCCACAAGGCGCTCGCGGATCTGGCGCCCGGCATCGATACGGTGCTGGTCGCCGGGGGCGAGACCCGTGAAGCGACGCGGGACGCCCGGCTGCTCGCCTGGCTCCGCGCGACGACGCCCGAGGTGCGGCGCATGGGCTCCGTCTGCACGGGCGCCTTCCTCCTCGCCGCCGCGGGGCTGCTCACGGGGCGCCGGGCGGCCACCCACTGGCGTTCCGCGGCCGCGCTCGCGCGCGAGTTTCCCGGCGTCGAGGTCGACCCCGACGCGATCTTCGTGCGGTCCGGGAAGATCTACACGTCGGCGGGCATGACAGCGGGCATCGACCTCGCGCTCTCGATGGTGGAAGAGGATCTCGGATACGACATGGCGCTCCAGGTGGCGCGGGGGCTCGTGGTGTTCCTCAAGCGCCCGGGTGGACAGTCCCAGTTCAGCCGCCCGCTCCTCGCGCAGACGGTCGCCACGGGCCCGCTGCAGGGCGTTGTCGACTGGATCCTCCGGCACCTCGACGCCGATCTGCGCGTCGAGGTGCTGGCGGAGAGGGCCGGGATGAGCCCGCGCAACTTCGCGCGGACGTTCACCCAGGCCATGCGGATGACCCCCGCGAAGTTCGTCGAGGCGGCGCGCCTGGAGCAGGCGCGCTCCTGCCTCGAGGGGGGTCGAGCGTCGATGAAGCAGCTCGCGCGCGACTGCGGCTTCGGCACGGACGAGCGGATGCGGCGCGCGTTCCAGCGCACCCTGCAGGTCACGCCGGAGGACTACCGGAGGCGCTTCGGTCGAACGTGAGCGGACGCGCGGACGCTAGATGCTCGGCCGGGCGCCGTCGACGCTCGCCGAACGCTTCGGGCGCGGCCGCGCGTGACGATGCGCGCCGGGGCCCCGCGCCTGCGTGTCCTGAAAGCAGGGGACGATGTCCTTTCGGCCCCCGCCGGCGTGGCGCACAGTCGGCTCCACGAAGCGCGTTCCGCCGCGCTCGTGAGAGCCAGGCGCGGGGCCGCGTCGAGGCGGAGCTCCGCCATCGAGGCGATCATCGGCAGAGGAAGAGACGAAAGGGTTCAGGGACGAAAGATGACGGACGCTTACGATATCAAGCTGCCAGATCCTCAGCCGCCGCTCCAGGTCGGCATGGTGCTTTATCCAGGGCTCACGGCGCTGGATCTGATCGGTCCTCAAAGCGTGCTGACCGCTCACGCGACGACCTATCTGCTCTGGAAGACGCGCGACCTTGTCATGTCCGACTCGGGGGTTCCCATCCAGCCGACGGCGACCTTCAGCGACTGTCCGGACGATCTGGACATCCTGTTCGTGCCAGGCGGCATGGGCACGCCCGACGCCATGGTGGATCAGGAGATCCTTCGGTTCTTGAAGGATCGAGGCGCCCGCGCCAGGTACGTGACCTCCGTGTGCACGGGATCGCTCGTCCTTGCCGCAGCAGGTTTGATGCAAGGATACAAGGCCACGACGCACTGGTCCACGCGCCACATCCTGGAGGCGTTCGGCGTGGAGTGCGTCCGGGCGCGCGTCGTGGTCGATCGCAACCGGATCTCGGGCGGCGGGGTGACAGCAGGCATCGATTTCGGGCTGACGCTGCTGGCGCTGCTCCGCGGGGATGATGCCGCGAAGCTGACGCAGCTCATGCTGGAATACGACCCCGCCCCGCCCTTCAACGCGGGGGTGCCCGAAGCTGCGGGCCCCGAGCTGACGGAGCGCATCTTGAGCGTCCTCGATCCGTACGATCAGCAGATGCGGAGGATCGTTGCGGAGAGGAGCAGCAGAGCGAGCTGAAGCCGACTGCGCGCGCAGCCGCGATGCCGTGTCGATGCCCCTCGGAGAGCGCATGGATCTGGACAGGCCAGGACTCTCTGAAATTGAGAGACGGTTGCATTCGGTCTGCCCCGGCGCGCTCGCCTGCTCGCGAAGCACCTTGTCCGCCTCGAGGTCGCGCCGCGCCGACGGCGCCGATCGCTCCGGTGCGCTATAGGGTGTCGTCGCGGATGAAGCAGCAGCAGGAGCAGCTGTGGCTCGACGACTTCATCGGAGGGCTCCCCCTCCCCGTCCTCGTGCTGAGCCCGGCTGGGGTCGCGACCCACGAGAACCCGGCGTATCGAGCGAGGTTCGGCCCGAGCGCCGACGAGCGCAGCGAGATCGCGTCCGCGCTGCGGGGCGGGCACTCCTCGGCGCTTCGCGCGGCGCTCGACGGCGTCTCGCGCGCCGTGCCGCTCGGCTCGATCAGCGGCGCGCCGTTCACCGGGCACTATTTCCCGATCCGCGACGCTTCAGGCGCCGTGGCGTTCGTCGGGATCCTGTTCGTCGAGGAGCGCGCCGCTCCGGTGCCGGCCGCTCCAGCGCTGACCTCCGAGGCCCACGACATCCCGGAGGTCGAGCGGAGCCTTCGCCGTATCCTCGATATGATGCCGCAGCTCGTCTGGTCGGCGCGGCCCGACGGTTATCACGATTTCTACAACCGCCGCTGGTACGACTATACCGGCGAGACGCCCGACGCCACGCACGGCGCCGGCTGGAACGACCAGCTGCACCCGGACGATCAGCAGCGCGCCTGGGAGCGGTGGAAGCGCTCCGTCGAGACGGGGGAAGACTACCAGATCGAGTACCGCTTCCGGCGCGCCGACGGCGTATACCGCTGGTTCCTGGGCCGCGCGCTGCCGACGCGCGACGAGGCAGGGCGCATCCTGCGCTGGTTCGGCACCTGCACCGACGTCGACGATCAGAAGCGCCTCGAGCAGCAGCGGGCCGAGGTCCTGGCGCAGGCCGAGGAGACCAGCCGGCTGAAGGACGAGTTCCTCGCGATCGTCTCGCACGAGCTCCGCACGCCCCTGACCGCCATCCTCGGGTGGGCGCGCATGCAGCGCTCGCGGCCGGAGCTCGCGCCCAAGGCGATGGATGTCATCGAGCGCAACGCCGAGGCGCAGGCCAGGCTCATCGAGGAGATCCTCGAGAGCTCACGCATCGTGACCGGGAAGATCCGCCTCTACCCCAGGAACGCGAGCGTGAACGAGCTCGTCCGCACCGCGGTCGACGCCATCCGGCCGGCCGCCGACGCGAAGGCCATCGGCCTCCAGGTCCGGCTCGATCCCGGTGTCGGGGACATCGTCTGCGATCCCGATCGGCTCCAGCAGGTGGTCACGAATCTGCTGGTCAACGCCGTGAAGTTCACGCCGGGCGGCGGGCACGTCGTACTCCAGACGGCGCTCCGCCCAGGCGCCGTCGAGGTGACGGTGACGGATACCGGAAAAGGCATTTCGGCCACCTTTCTTCCGTACGTGTTCGAGCGGTTCCGTCAGGCAGAGGCGGCCACAACGCGGCAGCACGGCGGACTCGGTCTCGGGCTGGCGATCGTCAAATACCTCGTCGAGATCCACGGCGGCACCGTCCGCGCGCGGAGCGACGGCGAGGGGAAAGGGGCGTCCTTCAGCGTGAGTCTGCCGGTGCGGGCCGTGGCCCTGGCGGCGCGAGAGCGCTCCGAGGTCCCGTCCGGGATCGAGCGTCCCTCGGCCGGGACGATCACCCGGCTCGACGGGCTGCGCGTGCTCGTCGTCGACGACGAGCCGGACGCGCGGGAGCTCGTCACCATGGTGCTGCGCGAGGCAGGCGCCCAGGCGGACGAGACGGGCTCGGCCTCGGCCGCGCTGGAGATGATGAGTCGCGCTCGGCCCGATGTGCTCGTCAGCGACATCGCCATGCCGAAGCAGGATGGCTACGCCCTCCTTCGCGAGCTCCGATCCCGCACACCGGACCTCGGTGGCTGCGTGCCGGCGCTGGCGCTCACCGCGTTCGCCCGGCCCGAGGACATCGTTCAGGCCCGCGACGCCGGGTTCCAGCTCCACCTCGCCAAGCCGGTCCAGCCGGGTGAGCTCGTGGCGGCGGTCCATCGGCTCGCGCGCAAAGGCGCCTGATACGAACCAGGCGTGGAGGACGAGACACCCTCCTCGTCCCCGCAGGAAATCGGCGCCGGACCGCGGGCGCACGACACCTGTCCGCCTCCGCCGCGGACACCTGTCCGGACGCGGACACGCGCCCTCGCGCGCCGCCCGCCGATTGCGGCCAATCCCTTTCGGGCATGCCCGCTGCTTGGGCGCCCCGCATGCGTCTTCTCATCTACTTCGTTTTGCCCTCCGCCACGGCGCTCCTCCTCGGCTGTTCCCCCGAGGCGTCGCCGGGCGCGAGCACACCGACATTCCACAGGGACATCGAGCCGCTGCTCCAGAAGAGCTGCCTCGGCTGCCACGCGCAGGACGGCACCGCGCCGGTGAGCCTGGCCTCGTACGAGAGCGCGAAGGCGCTCGCGCCGGTCATCGCCGACGAGACCGAGGCGCGGCGGATGCCGCCGTGGGGCGCGCTGCCGACCGACGAGTGCGCGCCCCCTCGCCCGTTCCGGGGGGACCTGCACCTCTCCCTCGACGAGATCGCCCTGCTCCGCGCCTGGAGCGACGCCGGCGCGCCCGAGGGGGATCCCGCGGACGCCCCGGCCCCCTACACCCCCGTCGCGGCGGGCCTGTCGCGAACGGACCTCGAGCTCTCGCCCAGAGCCCCCTTCGCCGCTGCGGAGGGCTCCGACAGCTTCCGCTGCTTCGTCCTCGATCCGGGGCTCACGGAGCAGGCGTGGGTCCAGGGCTACGACGTGCTGCCGGGGAACCGCGCCGTCGTGCACCACGCGCTGCTCTTCATCGACGTGAACCGCGAGAGCGAGGCGCTCGGCGGCGAGAGCGGCAGCTACGAGTGCTTCGGCGACGCGCGCCTCTCCGAGCCGTCGCTGCTCGGCGCCTGGGCGCCCGGCACGCAGGCGTTCGAGCTGCCGCCGGACATCGGCATCTCGGTGCCGGCGAACGCGCTGCTCGTGATGCAGGTCCACTATCACCCGAAGCCCGGCGAGAAGCCCTCGCCCGACGCGACCCGGGTCGCGCTCCGCCTCATGGACGAGAAGCCGAGCCGCGCGCTCTCGCACCTGATGCTCGGCAACGCCGAGGCGCCATTCCTGGACGGCACCGGGCTCCTGCCCGGGCCGGGCGACCGCGGGAGCGTCGAGTTCCGGATCCCGGCCGGCGCCCGCGGGCACGTGGAGCGGATGCGGTACACCATCGACTTCCCGATCCCCGAGATCTCGATCTACGGCGCCAGCGTCCACATGCACCGGGCCGGCGTCGACCTCAAGGTCGACCAGCTCCGCGCCGAGCCGCGGGGCGATGAGGCCGACCGCGAGTGCCTCGTCCAGACGCCCGCGTGGGACTACAACTGGCAGCGGCTCTACAGCTACGACGCGCCGATCGACGAGCTGCCGACGCTGCGGTCGGGCGACACGATCGAGCTCCGCTGCACGTACGACAACTCCACGGAGAACCCGGCGCTCGCGGCGCAGCTCATCGAGGAGCGCCTGCCCGCGCCGCAGGACATCGTCCTCGGCGAGTCGACGCTCGACGAGATGTGCGTGGCGTTCCTGCCTGTCGTCCACCCGAACCTCTGATGGAGACGCCGATGCCTTCGAACCATTGTCACGCACTGTTCGGTCTCGGCGCGCTTTTGCTCGCCGCGTGCTCTTCACCGCCGAGCGCCGCGCCGCCGGGGCGCACGGAGCCGCACGAGGACCTCTGCCCGGAAGGCTTCGCCGATTGCGACGGCGTCAGCGACAACGGCTGCGAGGCCGCCCTGCTCACGAGCGTCGAGAGCTGCGGCGCGTGCGGCGCGCGCTGCGCGGGCGGCGACGGCGCGACGGCGCTCTGCTCCGCGGGCGCCTGCACCCTCGCGTGCGACGCCGGGCGAGCCGACTGCGACGGCGACGGCAGCAACGGCTGCGAGGTCCTCGTCGCGGAGGATCCGCGCCATTGCGGGGCCTGCGGCGTGACCTGCGCCGACGCGTGCTGGAACGGCACCTGCGACGCCGCCGTGCTCGTCGGCGAGCTCCGGCTGCCCACGTTCCTCAGGATGGACGCGACCGGGCTCTACTGGACGAACCAGGGCTCGGGCGACCCGCCGGACGGCAGCGTCATGCGGCTCGATCCGGGCGGCGGGACGCCGGCAGCGCTGGCGGCCGAGCAGGAGCTCCCGGGCCCGCTCGCGCTCGACGAGGCCACTGTGTACTTCGCGCACGCGCGCGGCCTCGCGGCCGTCCCGAAGGCCGGCGGCGAGGTGACCGAGCTCGCGCCCGACGCCCGCGGCGTCACGGCGCTCGCGGTCGACCAGGGCGCGCTCTACTGGGTCGAGGCGGGGACGCCGCCGGCGTTCGAGGACGGCGGGCTGTTCATGCTGCCGCTCGGCGCCGAGCCAGGCGCGGCGAAGGTGATGCTCGCGGCCATCCCGGGCGCCGCGAGCGGGGTGGCGCTCGACGCCGGCCACGTGTACGTGACCGCGCAGCGCGCCGACGCGGCCGGCGGCGCGATCTTCCGGGTGGCGCGCGACGCGGCGCCGCCGAGCGCGCCGGAGCGGCTGCACGAGGCGCTGGTCGCCCCGCGCGGGCTCGAGGCGCGCGGCGGCGCCCTCTGGCTCATCGAGGGGCGCGGCATCGCCACGTTCTCGCCCGGAGGCCCGCTGCGCAGGGTCGTCCAGGATCTGCCGCAGATCCCCGCGCAGCTCGCGTTCGACGACGCGCGCGTCTTCTGGACGACCGCGCGGGAGGCCGACGGCCAGGTGCAGAGCGCGCGGCTCGACGGGAGCGATCTCGCGACGCACGCGCGCAACCTGAGCTACCCGTGGGGCATCGCCGTCGACGGGACGAACGTCTACTTCAACCTCGCGTGGAACGGCGGGCCCGCGACGGGGGCGCTGGTGCGCGGGCCGAAGGGCCCGTGACCGCGCTCTCCGCCGGGGGAGCCCGGCCTCAACGCCGGCCGACCTTCGCGCTCGCCGCGGCGTGACCGCGCTGGATCGCGCGGGCCCAGAGATCGGGGCGCTCCGGCCCGTGGTCGCCGGCGCGGGCGATCTCGGCGCAGATCGCGGCCGTGAACGCGTCGCCCGCGCCCGCCGCGCGGGCCTGGGCCACGACGGGCGGGGCGAACGCGATCTCGCCGAAGGGGCCGGCGGCGCGGGCTGCGCCTGCGCCCTGGGTGAGCACCAGGGTCGCGCTCGGCCGCATGGCGGCGCGCACCTGGGCGTCGTCGAGCCCCAGCCCGGCGAGGTCCGCCGCGCTGCACCGCACCACGTCGGCCTCGCGCAGCAGGGCGTGGAGCACGCGCGGGTCGCGCCCGGCCCAGAGGCGCCATCGCGCGTTGAGGTCGACGACGACGACGGTGCCCGTGCGGCGCGCGGCCCGCGCGGCGCGGCAGAGCGCGGCGATGGGCGCGAGCGCCGGAGAGATCCCCGAGAGCAGCAGCACCGGCGCCGCCCACCCCTCGGGCACCGAGAGGGGCAGATCGTCCTCTGCGCGGTGGGCGACCATGTGCCGCGCCCCGCCGGTGTCCTCCAGCACGATGAGCCCCTGGCGGGCCGGGATCAGCGCCACACCCGCGACGTCGACGCCGACC
Organism: Sorangium sp. So ce124; assembly: GCF_051525235.1. Classification (NCBI taxonomy): domain Bacteria; kingdom Pseudomonadati; phylum Myxococcota; order Polyangiales; family Polyangiaceae; genus Sorangium; species Sorangium sp. So ce124. Next base: position 13,292,314 of record NZ_CP150312.1, on the reverse strand, counting down.
GCCGCGACCCGCGCCAGGAGCGCCCGGCCCGGGGCGTTGTCGCCGAGCGCCGCCGCGAGCCCGACGCGGAGCCCGCTCCGCGCGAGCGCGACCGCGGCGTTCACCGCCCCGCCGCTTGGCCGGAACCGCAGCGAGGCCCCGCCCGGAGGCGCGAGGTCCCAGAGGGCCTCACCGGCGCAGATGACGTCCAGGGTCACCACCCGCGACGGCGCGACCCGCGCCGCCGTGGACCGCCCAGCGCTCGCAAGATTGGATGCCATGGGGTTCCCCATCTTACACCACGGGGACCGCGGCAGCGCGCCGGCTGCGCCGCTGGCCGTCGGCACCCTCATGGGAGGGAGGGGCGCCTCGCCTTGCGACTCCTTCCGCACCGTCAATGTGTCGAGCTGCAGGGCTTTCGCCCTCCGGTCCTCCGGACTTCACGGTTCTTCACGCACCGGCGCGGTCGCCCTGACTACGCTGACCCGCATGGCATCCGGAAAAGGTCGCTTGCTCGGGCTCCTCGGCGGGCTGGTGCTGACCGAGGCGAAGGTGCGGGCCGTGGACGCGCCCCACCCGCTCTACCGGCACGTGGTGCTCGAGGGCGAGGGGCTGCGCACGGGCAGCTGGCAGCCCGGCGACAAGATCCAGGTGCTCCTCCCCTCGAACGACGTGCGGACGTACACCCCGATCGACTGGGCGGAGGGTCGGACCACGCTGCTCCTCCACGCGCACGGGAGCGCGCCGGGCGCGCGGTGGACGGAGGCCGTCCGCCCCGGCGACGTCGTGCGGTTCGTCGGCCCGCAACGCTCCCTCCGTCTGGGAGGCGTGGGCCTCCTGACCGGCGACGAGACATCGCTCGGCGTGGCGGCCTCGGCGCGCCGCCTCGGCGCCCACGCCGTGCTTCGGGTGGCGAACGTCCCCGCGGCGGAGGCGGCGGCGCGATCGCTCGACGTCTCCGTGGACCTTGCGGGCTCCGACGAGGAGGCCGCCGCATTGCTCCGCGAGCGCGCGGCGGGCGTCGCCACGGCGGTGGCCTGCGGCGGGGGCGCGTGGGTCCAGCGGGCCCGGGAGGTGCTCCGGGCGGCCGGGGTGCGGGAGGTGCGCGCCAAGGCCTACTGGATCGCGGGGAAGACCGGGATCGACTGACCCCATCTGGACGACCCCGAGCGCCGCTTTTGGCGGGAAGCCCGCGGAGACCCCTCACGGATCGGATCGATCGCGCCCCCTCGCGCCGGAGGGCGGCGAGGAGGACAGCGCGTCCAGCTCGCCGCGCGTCACGCGCTTGTCGCCGTCGCGGTCGAGCGCCTTCATCATCTCGCCGACGACCACCTCGGACGGCGTCTCGGAGGTCGTCCTCGCGACCGCGGCCCTCAGCTCCTCGGCCGAGACGCGGCCGTCCCCGTCGGCGTCGATCGCCTCGAAGGCCCCGAGCTGGCGGACGAGGTCCGCGGCGAACGACTCGACGAGGACGAGCTTCGGCTCGCGCCCGCTGTCCGCCGGCGGCACCTTCTCCGGGTGCTCCTGGGCGAAGCGGACCAGCGGCGCGATGTCATCCATGCCTCCGAGGAGCCCGCGCGGGAGGGCGATCCGGTACGCGCGATCATCGACCAGCGGGAGGCCGTCGATCGCGCTCAGGACGCCTCGGGCGTCCGTCGCCATCCGGTCGTCGATCTGGAGGTAACCGGCGTGCTGGGCGGGGGCGCGCGACCGCGACGCGGCGACGGCCTCGCGGACGACGCGGCCAGGCAGGAGGGTCACCACCACCTCGTTGCTGAAGGGCACCTCGGCCTTGAGATCCCCGTAGGTGAAGCGCTCCCGGTACACGCGACCGCCGCGGATGCCCCCGCCGTTGAAGAGGCACCCCTCCGCCCCGAGGGCGTCCCGGATCCGCGAGCAGAGCAGCGCTCCGAGCGAGGTCTGCTGCACCCGCGTCCCGACGGACGAGAGCTCGCTCCCCGGCGGAAGCCGGAGGAGGGTGGCCGCGTCGAGATCGCGAACGATCTGCATGTGGCGGTCGACGCGCGCGCGCATCGCCGGATCCTCAAGGTAGGCGCCGACCTCCTCGATCCGGACGGTGACCGCGGGCAGGTCGGGCGCCCCTGCAGGCGGCGCCTTGGCCGGCCACACGAGGTCGATGATCGCAGCGCTCTCCGCGTCGGTGCCGGCCTTCACGACCCAGCAGCCGTTCACGTCGTCGAGCATCACCTCGTGCTCGTGCCCGCCGAGGATCACGGGAAAGCGCGGATCGCGCTGCGCCCGCGCGAGCGCGAGGTCCTGGTCGCGGCTCTGGTGCGTGATCGGGATCACGCACGCGCACCCCTCGTCGCGGAGGAGCCGGCGGGTCCAGCGCAGGGCCGCCTCGTTCGCCGGCTCGATGTCGATCCCCCCGAACGCGTCCCGCCGGTAAAGGCCCTTCACGTGCACGAGCAGGCCGAGCAGGCCGATCCGGACGGTCCGCCCGCCGGGGCTCGAGATGTCGAGGATCTCGTGCGTCGGCAGCGCCGGAGAGAACGAGGGCATGTTGGTGTTGAGCCACGTGCCCCGGAACTCCTGCACCCGCGCCCTGAGCTCCGGCAGCTCGACGTCGGCCTCGTGGTTGCCGAAGATGGTGTGGGTGATCGGCAGCGCGTTCATGCAGTCGACCATGCCCCTGCCGTGATCGAGGCTCGACAGCAGGCTCGGCGCGAGGAAATCGCCGGCCATCACGGTGATGAAGCGATCCACAGGCCCGGCGGCGTGGCGCCGCACCAGGGTCGCGAGGCGCGGTAGGTTGTCGAGCAAGTACACGTCGTTCACGCAGACGATCCGCAGAGCGGGGCCTCTGGGCAGGGCGTGTGGGGCGGCGGTCATGGCCATCGAAGATAGCCCAGCCAACGGCCGCGCGAGGCCGTCAGCGCCGAGCGCCCCTCGCCTTCGGCGGGCGCCACGCGCGCAGGCTCTCCGCGAGCGGCTCGAGCACCGCGCGCACCCGCGGAATGGCGCGGGCGCTGCGCGGGCAGTGCAGGACGAGCGGGCGTCGCGCGGGCGGCAGGACCACACGCGCCGCATACTGCTCCGACGCGAAAGCGCGCAGATCGAGCCCCTTCCCGACAGGCGCTCATCCGTCGAAGGTGAGCTCCTTCTGGACGTGCCGCTCCAGCCGCTCCAGCACCTGGCGCGCCACGCGCCGGAGCCGCCGGGGGTAGACGACGACGAGGGGCGGGCTCGGCAGCGGGAGCCTGGGCAAGAGGCGGATCAAGCGCCCCTCCTGGACCCGACGCGCGACCAGCCAGCGCGGGAGCACGCTCACGCCGAGCCCTGCGTCCACGGCCCTGAGGTTCGTCTCGATGTCGTCGGTCGTGAGCCTGACGGCGAGCCCCAGCTTCTCGAGATCGCGCACCCCGCCGCTCGCCACGACCCGCACCGCGGCGAGCTCCGACATGGATGTCGGCGCCGGCTTGCCCGCGAACAGGCCGGCGCTCCCGACGAGCCACTGGGGCGAGGTCCCCAGCGTTCGCTCGATGAACGACGGCTCGCTGCGGACGCCGACGCGAAGCGCGAAATCGAACGCGCCTGCCACGAGGTCGACCCGCTGATCGGTGAGCGCGGCGTCCACGACGAGCCCCGGCGACTCGTGCATGATCCGCACGAGCTCCGGCACGAGGAGGCGACGGCCGAGCGCCCCAGGCGCCGAGAGCTTCACGCGGCCCGCGAGGTCCCCGAAGCCGGAGGCGGCGCGGAGCTCCGCGTCCTCCAGCGCGCGCACGTGCTCCTCGATCTGCTCGTAGTACGCGCGCCCCTCCAGGGTGAGCGCGACGCGCCGGGTGGTGCGCTCGAACAGCCGCAGCCCCAGCCGCGACTCCAGATCGGCGATCCCGCGGCTCGCTGCCGATTGCGTCATGGAGAGCTCGCGCGCCGCCCGCGAGAAGCTGCCGCTGTCCGCCACCTTGCAGAACACGCGCAGCGCGAGGAATCGATCCATGGCTCAATTTATTCTGAATTGAAATAACTGTAAGCCGTATTCTAACGCTACCGGCATGAGCGGGCGCTGACCATCCTGCGTGCATGCTCGTACGCCACACGTTCGATGGACCGAGGCGGGGCCGTCTGCTCCGCCTCCTCGCGTTCTTGAGCGCGCTGCTGCCACCCCTGGGCCTCCACGCGGCCGAGGCCACGGGGGCATCCCCGCCGCGGGAGGTCGCGCCCCGCAGCGCCGACTCCACCGGTCCGGGGTCTGCAGAGGCTCGCCTCGTCCTCGGATCACGCCTCGTGGGGAAGGACACGGGCGGCGGCCTGGAGCTCGACGGCCGCGTGCGCCTCGCTGGCGGGGCGCAGCTCGGCGCCGCTGTCGCCTTCTGGGCCCTCGAGCGAGCGTACATGGGGGGGCAAACGGTGAAAGGCGCGAGCGGCGCCTCGGGCGCTGCGGTCTTCCTGATGCCGCTCGTGGCGCACGGCCCGCTCGAGCTCGATCTGCGCCTCAAGACGGGGTTCCTGGCGCTCCGGGATGTCGGAGGGGACGGCGGGGGAGGCGGCGACGCGCCCGCGTCGGCGCTCCGGCACATCGACGAGCTATCGATGATGGCTCACGTCGCGCTCGGCGAGGCGTGGCTGCTCCGCGCCGGGGCCACCGTCGCCTTCGAGCTGGAGCTCGATCCGACGGCCGAGCTGGCCGACCTGGCGCAGGTCCTGACGGCGGGCGCCGGCTACGCCGTGTCCGAGCGCGTTCTCCTCACCCTCGACGCCAGCGCGGGAGGCAGCTTTGGATTCAACGGCGACAACGGGAAGTTCATGCTCGAGGGCTCGTTCGGAGCGCGCTTCGCTTTCGGACAAGGAGGCTCGCGTGTCGCTCACTGACCGCCGTGGCCACGGCCTTCCCCTCATGACGCTCGCGTCGAGCGCGTTCCTCGCGCTCCTGCTGGGGGCCGCGCGGGCCGACGCGCAGGCTCCGGACGCCGGGTCCGGGGACGTCGAGCGCGCCGGCGCGGGCGCCTTCGATGGCGGGCGGCCCGAGCCCGCGGACGCGCGCGGCGCGCGCCGGCCGGCGCCGGACGTCCCGGTAGGCGGCTTCGTCGACCTCGAATGGCGCGTGATGGGCCTGGGAGGACACGTGTCGCACGGGCCGGCGTTCGCCGCCGGCGTGACCTTCGCCAACGGCCTGGTGCGCCTCGGCCTGGGTGGGCTCGGGCGGCCTGGGCCCATGAATCCGGCCACCTTCGAGGTCGCTCTGCCCGGAGGGCAGACCTACAAGGGACAACGCACGCTCGAGCTCAAGTCCGACGGATCCATGCTGGGCGCGCACGTCGGGCTCTCGTTCCGGCTGCCCTTCGCGGAAGCGCTGGCGGTCCAGATCCCGATCACGGTCGGCTACGGCGGGTTCGGCTTCTACTTGCAGGGGAACGATCGCAAGACGCCCGACGGACGCCGCGTGAGCGCGTGGGAGGACGAGCTCTTCGCGGGCAAGGACTCGTTCCTCGGCGTGGTCGTCGATGCGGGGCTGCGCTTCGGGTACCAGCCGGACGACGCGCCGTGGTTCAGGCCCTACGTGGGCGCGAGCTTCACGGCCGTCCCCGGCTTCGACACGGTGGTGCGAGACGATTACCTCGGGTTCAGCGGAGTCCTCGGCGTGGAGCTCGGCCACGGCATCTGAGCGGGCGCCCTCGCCCGTGTCGTCGGCCGGTCCACGCGGCCCCTAAGCGCGAGCGCGCTCGTTCAACGCGCTTCTCGGATGTTCCGTTGGAACCGCCCCGACTCCCATCTTCTGTGCGACAGACCGGCTCGCCATGCTCCTTCGGGAGCTCAGGAGCTCCGTACCGGCTCCGCGAGCCAGCGAACCAGCGCCTCGCTCTCGAGATCGAGCAAGGCATCCTCGACCTCGCCCGGACCGATCGCGCGGGCTCGCTCGAGGATCGAGCGCTCTTCTTCCACCGTCGGCCGTCGGCCGATCCGACGCGCGAAGAGGCGACCGAGCAGCTCGGCGATCGCCTTCTCCTCCCCACGCTGCTCACCCCTTAGCTCGCCTCGCTGCTCTCCTCGCTGCTCCCCGCGTTGCTCCCCTCGCCGCTCGGCCTCGAGGATCAGCTCCCCGATGATCGGTGTGCGCCGGAGCAGCCCCTCTTCCTTGTCCTCCACCATGTCGACGAGCTCCTTCATCAGATTATGCCCCCAGGGATCGATGGCCGCCATCACCAGCAGCGCCGTATACAGCTCGGCCCGCTCCGCGGCCGTCGCCGCCCCCGCGTGGATCTCCGCGACGACGTCCCACAGCGCCGCCACGGTCGCGTCCCGCGCCAGCGGGGCGAACACCAGCCAGAGCACGCTGCCGCGCGCACGGAGCTCGCCGATCGTGTGCTGGTAGACGGCATCGATCCTGAAGTGCGCGCCGCTGAACGGCCGCCCCGGCCAGGCGGTAGAGCGCTGGCCCGTCGCACGCAAGCGCCGCTTCCTGCCCGAGAGGACCACGACGACGCTCTCGATCGGCGGCACAGGCTCACCGGGGGCTTCGAGGCGGAGCGAGGTGAAGAGGAAGCCGAGGTATTCGAAGACGCGATCCGGCACGTCCTCACGGAGCGCGTAGCAGAACTCGATGTGCAGCACCCGCGGCTCGCCGTCGACCCGCAGGCGCAGCGCCTTGTCGACGCGGCGCTCGATGTTCGTGACCTGGCTGTCCACCCAGCCGACGACCTCGGTGCGATGGCCCTCGGGGACGAAGGCGCGCACCAGGTCCCCGGGGCGCCTCCGGGCGAGGTGGCGCAAGGCGATATCGGCGTCTCCCATGCGTGGCGTCCCCGGCAGATCGCATGCCAGGGAGGAGGAGGCCGAAATCACGGGCTCCCAGCATGAGGTATGCGCGCTGGGCGGGTGGCGGCGCCATGGCGGGCTGCGCTCAGGGGTCGAACCGGTAGGTGGTCTCGCCGGCGGACGCCCGCGCCGCGAACTCTCGACAGAAGCCGTTCAGCGCGGGATAGGGATCGGTCGGCAGGACGCGCCGGAACTCCAGATGAGTGACGAGGCAGAAGAGCGCGACCTCCAGGTAGCTCAGATCCCGGTCCGACGGGAGCGCGGCGAGCGCGTGGCTCGCGTTGTCCTCCAGCCATGACATGGTGTTGATCAGGCTATTTCGCTGCTTCGCATGGTGCGCGCTGGCATCACCGGACCCAGCGGCGCCGGCCATGATCAGCGCGACCTCCGTCGCCATCGCATGAACGACGAGCTCCTGGGCGTTCGCGAGAAGGGGTTGGTCGAGGTCCTCCGGCCATACCGTGCGCACCGCGCGCTTCGACTGCCGCGACAGCTCGCGGCAGATATTGAGCGCGCCGAACCACACGCCATGGCGCGTCCGGAGAGCCGGCATCTTGAGCGCGGGGTTGCCCCCGTAGTCCACCGCGTTGGGCGACATGAGGTCCCGCACGACCTCGAGCGAACAGTCGACCCCCATCTCCGAGGCGAAGATCCGCGTCACACGCGTGAAGTGCGAGCTGGAGCGGCCGACGATGACGGGCTTGACGAGCTCTCCTAGAGCATCTGACATGCTTGCTTCTCCGATCCGAGAACCGTTCCGTGTCGATGCGGGTCCGGCGCGTGGAGCGCCTTGAGCTCCAACCCAGCCCCGTCGCGCCGCTCCAACGCATCATGGACAGGTAGCGTACCCGACGGCGAACCCGCGCTGTCAAGCATCCGGGCAGCATCCCAGTCGGTCACCCGGGTCCCCGGATCCACGCGCTGCGCGCGCTCACCTGCTCTATCGAACGCGCTTCCTCGCAGCGACCTCGTCGACCTCCGGCCCGTCCGCGCGAGCGGGCCGGCTCCCTCTCCGCCCGTCCGGCGCTCCAACCCAGCCCGACCAGGCCGGGCGAGCGGCGATCCGCGGCGACGCCCCTGTCACACTCTCGCCCGCTGGACCGATGGTCCACGCATGAGAGCCGCCGCTCCGACCGCCCTCGCCCTCCTCGTCCTCGCCTGCACCCCCGCCCCGCGCGACCTTGCGCCGCCGCCAAGCCCCCCTGTCGCGGCCAAGGCGCCGCCGCCGCCCACCTGCGCCCGGCGCGCGGCGGGCCCGGCGCCCGCGCCCCTCGACGCGACCCACGCCGGCTCCGGCGTCGCCCTCGCGGACCTCGGCGGGCGCACCCTCGCCTTCGTCGCCGACGAGGACGACGCCGCCCTCCACACCGTCGACATCGACGCCCGCGCCGCCCTCGCGCGCACCCCGCTCGCTGGTCGGCCCGCCCAGGTGATCGTGCTGGGCGACGGCCGCGTCGTGGCCTCGCTGCGCGACCGCGCCCTGCTCGAGGTGCTGGAGCCGGTGGGCCCTGCCGCCCCGCTCGAGCGAAGGTGCCTGGTGCCCGTGGCGAGCGAGCCGGTGGGCCTCGCGATGACGCCGGACCGCGCCACGCTGCTCGTCGCGAGCCGGTGGGGCCACGCGCTGACCAGCCTCGCGACCGCCGACCTCCGGCGCACCGGCGAGCTCCCGCTCGCCCGGGATCCCAGCGCGGTCGTCGCGTCGAGCGACGGCCGGCGCGCGTTCGTCTCCCACGCGGTCGGCGGCCGCATCAGCGTCGTGACGCTCGACGAAGGCGGCGCGCCGACCGGCGCGCGGGAGCTGTCGATCGACGGGGTGGAGCGGCGCGCCCGGATATCGATGTCGAAGCCCGCGGCGCCGTTCCCCCGCAGCTCGAGCGGGCCCTCGCGGAAAGTGCCCTTCCAGATGCGCCGCCCGACGGTGAACGTGGATCGCCGCGGATCCCAGGGCTTCGCGCTGGCGCGCTCGGCGAGCGGCGCGGTCTTCGCGCCCATCGCGCTCGTCGATCCGGGGCCCACGACGGGCGCCGGCGGTTATGGCAGCGCGCTCGTCCAGACCGCGATCGAGCACATCGCGGTCGTCGACGCGATGGGCGAACACGCGGACGTCCCGCCGATCTCGGCCCACCTCGGGCTCCGCGGCTGCCGGCTCCCGCGCGCGGCAGCGTTCGAGCCCGGGGACGAGGTCCTGCTCGTCACCTGCCTCGGCCACGACCAGGTGATCGCCTACGACGCCCGCGCCGAGATCCCCGGCAAGCCGCCGCGGACCGGATCGGTGCGGGATCGCGAGCTCTTCCGCGCCCGCGTGGGCGCCGGGCCCACCGCCGTCGCCGTCGACGGCGCGCGCCGGCGCGCCGTGGTCTTCTCCCGGTTCGACGGCGCGCTGACGATCCTGCCCGCCGCGCGCGCTCCGGGGCCGACCGCGATCAGCGCCATCGGCAAGGAGCTCACCGGCGAGCTGCCGGTCATCGCCCTGCCCCGCGCGTCGCGCCTCGACGAGCAGCGCGCGGAGGGCCAGCGGCTCTTCCACGCGGCCGGCGGCCGTCGCATCGCGTTCGACGGCCGCGCCTGCGCCAGCTGCCACCCCGACGGCCGCGACGACGCGCTCACCTGGTCGACGCCGGAGGGCCCGCGCCAGACGCCCATGCTCATGGGGCGGCTCGACGGCACAGCGCCGTACGGCTGGGAAGGCGGCAAGAAGGACCTGGAGAGCCACTTCGCCCGGACCATGTCCCGGCTCGCGGGCGCCGGCCTGACCGCGAAGGAGCGCGACGCCATCTTCGCGTACCTCCGCGGCATGGAGCCGCCCTCCGAGACAGCGGTCCTCACGGCCGAGGAGCGCGCCGCGCTCGTGGCGGCGCCGGCCGGCGCCGAAGAAGCGGCGGCCGCAGAGGCGGCAGCCGCGGCCGCCGGCGCCCGCGCGGCCCTCGCCGCGCGCGGCGAGGAGCTCTTCCATGCCCGCGAGGCGGGCTGCTCGAGCTGCCATGTCGGCGACGAGCTGACCACCGACGGCGCGCGGCACGACGTGCGGAGCGGGACGCGCTTCGAGGCGGAGCGCTCCTTCGAGACGCCCTCGCTGCGCTTCGTCGGCCGGTCCGCGCCGTACTACCACGACGGCCGCTACCCGACGCTGCTCGCGCTGGTCGAGGGGGTGGACGGGTCCATGGGCCACACGGCTCACCTGTCAGGCGGGGATCGGCGCGCCCTGGTCGCTTACCTGGAGTCGCTCTGAGGGAGGCGCGACAGGCCTGAACCGCGTCGCCCCGAGCGGGGCGCCGCTCGACGGCCACGCGCCCGGTCCCCGCTCCTCTTGCGGGAGCTCACGAGGGACGAATCGGCTCCGCGAGCCAGCGAACCAGCGCCTCGCCCTCGAGATCGAGCAAGGCATCCGTGACCTCACCCGGGCCGTTCGCGCGGGCTCGCTCGAGGATCGAACGCTCTTCTTCCGCCGTCGGCCGTCGCCCGATCCGCCGCGCGAAGAGGCGGCCGAGCAGCTCTGCAATCGCCTCCTGTGCTCGTTCTTCGCCACGAAGCTCGCCACGAAGCTCGCCTCGCAACTCACCTCGTCGCTCGGCCTCGATGATCATCTCTCCGATGATCGGCGTGCGCCGGAGCAACCCCTCTTCCTTGTCCTCCACCATGTCGATGAGCTCCTTCCGCAGATTATGCCCCCAGGGATCGATGGCCGCCATCACCAGGAGCGCCGTGTACAGCTCGGCCCGCTCCGCCGCGGCCTTTGCCCCAGCGTGGATCTCTGCGACGACCTCCCGCAGCGCCGCCGCGGTCGCGTCCCGCGCCAGCGGGGCGAACACCAGCCAGAGCACGCTGCCGCGCGCCCGGAGCTCCGCGACCGTGCGCTGGTAGACGGCGTCCACGCGGAAGTGCGTCCCGCTGAACGGTCGACCTGGCCACGCGGTACAGCGCTGGCCCGTCGCGCGCAAGCGCCGCTTTCTGCCCGAGAGGACAACAACGACGCTCTCGATCGGCGGCACAGGCTCACCGGGGGCTTCGAGGCGGAGCGCGGTGAAGAGGAAGCCGAGGTATTCGAGGACGCGATCCGGTATGTCGTCACGGAGCGCGAAGCAGAACTCGACATGCAGCACCCGCGGCTCGCCGTCGACCTGCAGGCGCAGCGCCTTGTCGAGGCGGCGCTCGATGTTCGTGACCTGGCTGTCCACCCAGCCGACGACCTCGGTGCGATGGCCCTCCGGGACGAAGGCGCGCGCGAGGTCCCCGGGCCGCCTCCGGGCGAGGTGGCGCAAGGTGATGTCCGCGTCTCCCATGCATCGCACGCACGGCAGATCGCGTGCCAGCGAGGAGAAGGCCGAGATTACGCGATACCCGCGTGAGTCATGCACATCGAGCGGGTGGCGGCGCCATGGCGGGCCGCGCGGCCCATTCAGGCCGCGAACCCGCCGTCGACGGTGATCGTCGCTCCGGTGATGAAGCGCCCGCCTTCGCCGGCGAGGTGAGCGACCGTGGCGGCGATATCGTCGGTGCTGCCGTAGTGACCGAGCGCGAGCATGCTCCGCTGCATATCCGCCCCAGCGCCGTTGGCCGGGTTCATGTCCGTGTCGATCGGGCCGGGCTGGATGAGGTTGGCGGTGATGCCGCGCGGCCCGAGATCGCGGGCGAGGCCCTTCGTGAGGCCGACCAGCGCGGACTTGCTCATGGAGTACAGCGCGATTCCCGGCCCCGGCACCCGGTCGGCGAGGCAGCTGCCCATGCTGATGATGCGCCCGCCGGCGCCCATGTGCCGCGCCGCGGCCTGCGAGGCGAGGAAGACGCCCCGAACATGGATCCCCAGCGTCTTGTCCAGGTCCGCGAGCGTCACGGCCTCGATCGGCGCCATGATGGCGACGCCGGCGTTGTTGACGAGGATGTCCAGCCTGCCGAACTCGGCCACCGTCCGCTCGACCGCGCCGACGATCGCAGCCGGATCCGCGGTGTCCGCCGCGATCGCCATCCCCCGCCGGCCGGCCGCCTCGACGTCGGCGATCACCGAGCGCCCCTTGTCCGCGGCGCTCACGTACGTCAGCGCCACATCCGCCCCGCCCCGCGCCAGCCGCTTGACGATCGCCGCGCCAATCCCGCGGCTGCCCCCGGTCACCAGCGCCACCTTGCCTGCAAATTCCGCCATGTCAGCCTCTTTTCTGTACAGATCGATACAGAATATATAGTCTGTCCCATGACGGGTGGTCAATCGTTTTTTATCGATTGTCACAGAATTACAGAAAGGTCTCGATGATGGTCGGACGAGGTCGCCCTCGCAGCTTCGATCGGAGCGCCGCCTTGCGGCGGGCGATGGAGGTGTTCTGGGAGCGGGGCTACGAGGGCACCTCGCTCAGCGATCTCACGGCCGCGATGGGCATCAACTCGCCGAGCCTCTACGCCGCGTTCGGCTGCAAGGAGGCGCTGTTTCGCGAGGCCGTGGCGCTCTACACCGAGGTCGAGGGCGCGACGACGAACCGGGCCCTGCGCGACGAGCCGACGGCGCGCGGGGCGGTCGAGGCGATGCTGCGCGGCAACGTGGAGGGGTACGTGACGCCGGGCAAGCCGAGCGGCTGCATGGTCGTGCTCGCCGCGACGCTCGGCACGCCGGAGAACGAGCGCGTGCGCTCCTACCTTGCCGGGTGCCGGCGGGCGGCGCTCGACGCGCTCCGGCGCCGGCTGGATCGCGGCGTCGTCGAGGGCGACGTGCCGGCGGGCACCGACACGGCGGCGCTCGCCGCCTTCTACACCGCGGTGCTCCAGGGCCTCTCCCTCCAGGCCCGCGACGGCGCCTCGCGCGAGGCGCTCCAGGCGATCGTCGACTGCGCGATGGCAGCATGGGAGACGCTGGCGAGGCCGCGCGCCGCGGTCTGAGCGCGCCCGGCGGCGCGCGGGGTGCGCCCACGCTCTACGTGGCTTCGTTCATCGGCCGCATGACGATCTGCACGATGCGCGAGCGGTCCCGCGGCAGCGCGGTGAGCACCACGGCCTCGGCCACGTCCTCCGGCGTGGAGAAGCCCCGCATGCGCTCCGAGCCGGCGGTGCGCCCGTCGCCGAGGGCGAAGTGGGTCTCGACGCCGCCCGGACAGACGGCGCTCACCTTGATGTTGTCCTGCCAGAACTCGCGATCGAGCGCCTGGGTCAGGCCCACCTGCGCGAACTTGGAGGCGCAGTAGATGGCCTCGTTCGGATAGCCCTGCAGGCCGGCGACGCTGGCGACGTTGATGATGTGGCCGCCGCCCTGGCGGCGCATGTGGGGGATGACCTCGCGGCAGAACAGCCATGTCCCCTTCACGTTCGTCGCCATGATGCGGTCGTAGTCGTCCTCCGACCACTCGAGGAAAGGCCGGTATCCGCCGATGCCCGCGTTGTTGACGAGGATGTCGACCCTCCCGAGCTGGCCGACGGCCCTCTCCACGCACGCGGCGACGGAGGCAGCGCGGGTGACGTCGGCCTCGATCATCAGCCCGCGGCCGCCCGCCGCGCGGATCTCCCCCTCGAGCGCCGACAGATCGGCCGCGGTGCGCGCCACGCCGACCACGACGGCCCCCTCACGGCTCAGCGCGAGCGCGCTGGCCTTCCCGATTCCCCTGCTCGCCCCGGTGATGAGCGCGATCTTGTCCTTCAGACGCACGGTGTCCCCTCTCTCTCCGCCGCGCGCAGAGGAACGGAGCGCCGCCCCCCGCGCCGGCGGGAGGCACGCTATCACGGGCGCGGCGCGCGCGCGCGGAGCCGGTAGCCGGCCTCGGGCGGGGCGCCGGCCGCGAGCCAGGCTGGTCTCGGCGGCGGCGGTCGCGGCCCTCGCGCTCCGCGGCGCGCTGCCGGGAAGCACGGCCGGGCTGGAGGGGTGATATAGGACCTGCCATGACCACGCCTGCGCTCCCATCGAAGCTGCCGTCGACCGGCGTCAGCATCTTCACGGTGATGACGCGGCTCGCGAACGAGCACGGCGCCATCAACCTGTCGCAGGGCTTCCCGGATTTCGACTGCGCGCCGGAGCTGGTGGAGGCCGTCGCCCGCCACATGCGCGCCGGCCACAACCAGTATGCCCCCATGCAGGGCGTGCTGGCCCTGCGCGAGGCGCTGGCGATGAAGATCGAGCGGCTCTATGGCCGCCGCTACGATCCGGCGACCGAGATCACGATCACCTCGGGCGCCACCGAGGGCATCTTCAGCACGATCACCGCGTTCGTCCGGCCCGGGGACGAGGTCATCCTGTTCCAGCCCTGCTATGACTCGTACGCGCCGGCCGTGCAGCTGAACGGCGGAACGCCCGTGTTCGTCACGCTCCGCTTTCCGGACTACCGCGTCGACTGGGACGAGGTGCGGCGCGCGATCACGCCGCGCACGCGGCTCCTGCTCATCAACTCTCCGCACAACCCGACCGGAACGATGCTGTCGGCCGACGACATGCGCGAGCTCGCCCGCGTCGTGGACGGGCGGGACGTCATCGTCGTCGGCGACGAGGTCTACGAGCACATCCTCTTCGACGGGCGCCGGCACGAGAGCCTCGCGCGGTATCCGGAGCTCTCGGATCGCTCCGTCGTCATCAGCTCCTTCGGCAAGACGTACCACACGACCGGCTGGAAGGTGGGCTATTGCGCGGCGCCGCAGGCGCTCTCGGCCGAGATCCAGCGGGTCCACCAGTTCGTGACGTTCGCGGTGAACGGCGCCATCCAGCACGCGTATGCCGAGCTCGTGATGCGCGACCCGCTCGCCGCCGATCTCGCGCCCTTCTACCAGGCGAAGCGGGATCTCTTCCTGAGGCTCATCGAGGGCTCGCGGTTCCGCCCGCTGCCGTGCGAGGGCACGTATTTCCAGCTGCTCGACACCTCCGCGATCACGGCCGAGCGAGACGCCGACTTCGCGCTGCGCCTCCTCCGCGAGCACGGCGTCGCCTCGATCCCGATCTCCCCGTTCCTCTCCGGCGTGGAGCCCGGGCCCGTCCTGCGGTTCTGCTTCGCCAAGCGGGACGAGACGCTGGAGCGCGCGGCGGAGAGGCTGCGCCGGGTCTGAGGGTCCGCCGCGGCGGACCACCTCCGGGGCGCCGCCTCCTGTAACATCCGGCTTCGCCGACGACCAGGCGAGCTCAATGCCTCGCAGCCACAGAGGAACGACCTCATGAATGCAGAGAAGAACGACGCAAGTCAGGCCGACGAGCTCCTCGCCGAGGCCGAACGGATCTCAGCGCTCCTCGCCGAGCACGCGGCTCAGCACGACCGGGATGCCACCTTCCCGATCGAGGGGCTGACCGCCATGATCCGCTCACCGATCAACACAGCGCTGCTCGGCGGGGCCGCCGGCGACGGCGCCGCCCGCGCGCCCTGCTCGTGGCTCACCTTCGGCCGCATCGTGGCCATCCTCGCGCGGGGCGACGCGTCGTTCGCCACGGCGTGGCTCATGCACCAGGGCGCCCTGTCGGTGTACCGCGCCCTTGTCGACCCCGGCGAGCGGTCCCGCTTCGAGCAGGCGATCCGCCGCGGCGCGTGGGTCGGCAACGCGCTCTCCGAGCCCACCAGCGGCAACATGTTCCTCGTGCCGCGCCAGGTGGCCGAGAAGGCCGCGGGCGGCTATCGCCTGACCGGCGAGAAGCGCTTCGTCACCGGGTGCGAGCGCGCGGACTGGTTCCTCACGGCCGCGGTCTGCGACGGCCAGCCGGCGTTCTTCCTCATCGAGAGGGACGACTCGATCGTCATCGAGCCCGTCTGGGACACCCTCGGAATGCGGGCCACGCGCAGCCAGATCGTCCGCTTCCAGGGCACGCCCCTGCCCGAGTCGCGGCGGCTCGCGCTCGATCCCCTGGCGCCGAACCCTATTCCCAACGGCCTCGGCTGGCTCTCCGTGGGCATCGCCGAGGCCGCCATGGCCGCGGCCGTGGCCTACGCCAAGGAGCGGGTCCTGCCGCCGGGCGACCGGCCCATCGCCGAGCTGCAATGGGTGCAGTTCGCCGTGGCCGACATGAGCATGCGCCTCGAGGCCGCGCGCGCCCTCGCCATGCGCACCGCCGCTGCCCTGGACGCGGGCGACCCGAGCTACGGCCTCCTGCAGCTGCAATCCAAGGTGGTGGCCAACGAGGCCGCGGTGGCCATCGCCACCTCGGCCCTGGAGATCGCCGGCGGCGCCGGGTACATGCGCACCCGCCCCATCGAGCGCCACCTGCGCGACGCGATGAGCGGCCCCATCATGGCCCTGTCCGGCCCCGCGATCCGCGACATCGTGGGCAAGGCCCTGCTCGGCATCGCCTGACGCCGCGCGCGCGGCCATCTCGCGCCGCGCGGGCCCGCGCGGCGTCGGCGCGCGCGGCGTCGGCGCGCGTCAGCCGAGCAGCTGCCGGATCCGATCGAGCAGCTCCGGAAAGCCGATCCCCTTCGCGAGCACCGCGTCCGGCGGGGGCGCGTCGCCGAGGCCCTCGTCGCCGCTGCCGCTGATCAGCACCGCCTTCGCGCGCGGCAGGCGCGCCCGCAGCGCCGCCACGAGATCGGTGCCATGACCGTCGCCGAGGTTCTGATCGAGCAGCGCGAGGTCGTACCGCGCGCCCTCCGCCGCGATCTTCTGCCCGGCCTCGGTGAACGAGCCGGCTTCCTCCACCTGGAAGCCCTCATCCTCCAGGAGCGTCGCGAGCACGAACCGGGACGACGCGTCGTCGTCGACGAGGAGCACGGTCACGCTCACGGCGCCCTCCTCCGCCCCCGCGGCCGGCGCGGTCGCGGCCGGGCATGGAGCAGCGCACGCCGCCGCCCGGCGCCATGTCCAGCGGCCCTCAGCACGTCCCCGGGTCGCTCCGGGCGCGCGCGATCGTGTGCATGAGCTCGCGCACCTCGAACGGTTTGTGGAGGCAGGCGTACCCGCCCTGGCTCGTGAACGCGTGGATCATCTCCGGCGTCGCGTGGCCGGTCATCGCGATCACCGTGATCCCGCGGCTCAGCCGCCGGATCTGCTCGTGGGTCCTCACGCCGTCCAGGGAGGGCATCCGGAGGTCGAGCACGCAGACGTCGACCGCCGCGTCCCGCGCGCGCTGGATGGCCGTGTGCCCGTCGTACGCGGCCTCCGCGCGCAGCCCCGCCGCCTTGAGCCCCGCCACGATCGACTCCGCGACCGCGGGGAGGTCGTCCACCACGAGCACGCCGCGCGACGAGAGGGCCCGCGCGATGATCCGCATGAGGTGCTCCATCGAGAAGGGCTTGTAGATGACCGCATAGACCCCCTCGCCGATGCCCTGCTCGATGAGCTGCTCGCGCGCGAAGCCCGTCATCAGCACCACCGTGAGCTCCGGCTGGAGCCGCTTGATCTCCCGGAACGTCGCGACGCCGTCGAGGCCGGGCATCCTCACGTCGGTCAGCACGAGCGCGAAGCGCCGCTGCCTCACGAGCTCGAGGGCGTGCGCCCCGTCGCGCGCCTCGACGACCTCGTACCCCTCGAGCTCGAGGTTCGCGGCGAGCGTGGCGCGCATCCCCTCCTCATCGTCCACCACGAGCACCGGTCCGGTCCCTTGCATCGACGGACGTCTCCCTCCGCTGTCACGCGAGCTGAACGGAGTGTACCTCCGGCGCCGCGGCGCGCGGTAAACGGATGGTGAACGTCGTCCCCGCGCCGGGCGCGCTCTCCACCGCGATCGTGCCGCCGTGCAGGCGGACGATTCCGGCGGTGATGGCGAGCCCGAGGCCCGTCCCCTTCAGCTTCGTGCTGAAGAGCGGCTCGAAGATCTTCGCGAGGTGCTCCTCCTCGATCCCATCCCCGTTGTCGACCACCTCGAGGCTCACGGTCTCGTCACACACACGCCCAACCACACGCACCCACCCTTCGCGTTCAACAGGGATCGCCTCGGCCGCGTTCTGGATCAGGTTCACGAGCACCTGCCGGAACTGGTCCTTGTCGAGGCTCGGCACCGGCAGCGCCGCCGGCACGAGGTTCTCGAGGCGCACGTGCGCGGGCGGCTCGACGACCGACATGGCGTCGTCCACCAGGGGCGCGAGCGGGCACGCGGTGCGGCGGAGCCTGCGCTCACGCGCGAAGTCCAGGAGATCGCCGATGATCCGGTTGCACGAGAGGAGCTCCTTCTCCATCAGGGCGAGGAACTGGGCGACGCGCGGCTCCGCGCCGACCTCGGTCCCGGCGAGGCGCTTCTTGAGGTAGTGCGTCGCGTTCCGGATGGCGCCGAGCGGGTTGCGGAGCTCGTGCCCGACGCTCGCCGCGAGCTGCCCTATCGCCGCGAGCCGCTCGACGCGCACGCTCGACGCCTGGGCCTCGCGCAGGCTCTCGGCCATGTGGCGGAGCGCCGCGCCGATGCGCCCGAACTCGTGCTTTCCCAGGTCGGGCACGCGGTGTTCGAGGTCGCCTCCGGCGATGCGCCGCGAGCACTCCGCGAGCGCGCCGAACCCGCGCGCCATCGAGCGCACAAGGCCGCCGAGGAGGACGACGAGGGTCACGAGCGCCGCCGTCATCAGGGCGATGCTCGCGATCCTGATCCTGGCGCCCGCGCGGCCCGCCTCCTCCGCGTTCCGCGCGACGTCGCGCCGCGCGTCGGCGATGGCCGCGTCGATCTGGGGCACGAACCCCTCCTCGTACTCGGCCTCGGGGCGCTCCACGAACCTCCGGTAGGCCGCCAGATCCCCGGCGCTCGCCATGCGGGACACGTGGTCGACGCCCCCGGCGATCGCCGCGAAGCTCGCGCGCATCCGGCGCAGGCGCTCGTCGCCCTCCTGCGCCTCGCGCAGCGCCTCGGGGGCGCGCTCGCCCTCGATCAGCGTCCGCTCGAGCGGCTCCCACGCCCGCTCGAGCGGCTCCAGCGCCCGCTCGCGCGGCTCCCGCGCCCGCTCGATCGCCTCCGCCGCGGCCAGGTCCCGCGCGACGAGCCCGGCCAGGTGGTGGAGCTCCTCGGAGTCGCCGCCGCCGAGGGAGATCTCCGCGGCTTCCCGCATGTAGCGGCCGGCGTGGTTGGCGAGCGTGACGTGGCGGGTGAGGTCCTCGTACGACAGCTCGGCGCGCCGCTGGAGCCGCGTCATGCTGGCGGAGGTGACGTAGAGCGCGCCGGTCGCGAGCAGCACGACGGCCGCGGCCACGGCGAAGATCAGCGAGAGGGCGGCCCGGATGCTCATCGCGGCGCCTCGGCCGCGCGCGACGTCACGGCCGCTCCTCGGCGCCCGCGCCGGGCGGCTCGGGCGCCGCGGCGAGGGGCAGCTCGATGCACGCCAGCGTGCCGGAGGGCGCGCCGTGGCCGAGGGTGAGCGTCCCGAAATAGCGGCGCGCCACGCGCCCCGCGATGTTGAGCCCGAGGCCGAGGCGGCCCGGCTTGGTTGTGTAGAACGGGCGCGTGATCGCCTCCCGCTCCGCCTCGGGCACGCCCGTCCCCGTGTCGCCGACCTCGATGCGGTAGCGGGCGCCGACCACGCTCCCGCGGAGCGTGACCACCCCGCCCCCGGGCATCGACTCCGCCGCGTTCTCCACGAGGCACCGGACCGCCAGGGCCAGCTCGGCCGGATCGAGCTCGACCACGCCCTCCGCCGCGTGGACGTCGACGCGGATCCCGGGCTCGGCGATGCGCGCGCAGGCCGCCGCCGTGAGGGCGCACTCGCGGGCGCTCGCGCTCACCGGACGCCGCCTGAGGCTCGCGTTCGCGTCGATGACGCCGTCGACGAGCGCGCTCGCCGCGATCGCCTCCTCGTCGATGACGTCGAGGAACTGCCCCACCCGCGGGTCGTCCCGAAAGGCCTGCTCCCGGGCGACCTTGCGCCGGATGAAGAACGCCGCATTGCGGATCGTCCCGAAGCAATTGCGCAGATCGTGGCGCAGCGTCGCCACGATCTCCTCGGCCGTCGCGGTCTGCTCCACCGCGCCGAGCGGATCTCGGCTCGTCATCGTGGGGGATCGCCTCCTCGGGTGCCGCGCTCGCCGCTGCGGGCGATCACTTGAGGGTCCGGGCCGGGAGCCCAGCGTCTCCGACCCGCACCGTGTCCAGGTAGCTCGACGCTGCGCGGGAGGACGGGGGCGGGTACGAGCTCACCCGCTCGCGCTGCGAGGACGCCGGCGCGTCCTGGTTCTCCCGCGGCCTGAGCGACGGCGCGGCCCTCCTCGTCTTCGAGGCGGGCGCGGCGGCCTCGCGCGCCGAGGAGGCGTCCACGGACCGCCTCGCGTGGGCGAGGCGCGCGAGCTCCAGGACGATCCGGGTGACCCGGGCGGGCTCGAACGGCTTGAGGATGACGTAGTGGCGGCCCGCCTCGCCGGAGCGGATGTACTCCTCGTCGCCGGTGATCAGCAGGCAGCTCGTGTAGAACGGCAGGCCGGCGACCCGCTTGAGGAGCTCGTCTCCGTTCATCCCGGGCATCTTGTAGTCGGAGCAGACCACATGGAACTGGCCTGTCTGCAGCAGATCGAGCGCCCGGTGGGCGGACGTGCAGGTCTCGACGTCGATGTCGTCGTCGAGGATGGCCGCGATGCTGTCCAGCATCCTCCGCTCGTCGTCGACGACGAGCACGCGCAGCCGCTCCTGGGCATACAGGCTCACGATTCTCCTCTTGTGTGCTCGTGCAGTGATCTGGACGCAACCCGAACGAGCGACGGCAGGACGCCTCGCGTCATGTCGCGCGCGCTCGGCTCGCGCGCTCCAGGCTGGTGGCGCCGCATCGACACCCATGCTCTCGTGTCGATGCGTTCCAGCCCGGAGCAGCGGCGTAGCAGATTAGGAATCTACACTACTCACCCTACCCCGGCAAAGAGATTCCTGAACGATTCCTGCGCGGTTCTCCCGCTCGCCGTCGCGGGGCGTCATCGAGCTTCCCCCGTCCTTCCTCGTGCTTCCAAGTCACCGTCTTGAAACATTCGATTCACACGGACGATAAGCGCATCGGCAGTCCGCCGCGCGCGACGCGCGTGGATTGCACATCTGCAAGGAGCGTGGAGTTCTCGACGCGAAAAGGAGCCATAAACTGGGACTCTGTGCGAGACGCATTCATTACAGAGTTGCAATCAGCGCATGTGTGCGCTCGGCGCTGCTCGCCGGCAGGCGCGCGGTCTTCCCGGAGGAGCCGGGCCGCCTCCCGTCCCCTCGTCCGACAGCGGCGGCGACGGGCGGGCGTCGCGCGGCGCTGAGGACGGCTGCGCCCCTCGGGTCTCGAGCGGCGGCGCCAGACGACCGTGGAGTGACCGCCGCGATCCCGTCTGGTAAGATGTGCGTGTCCATGCCACCGGCCATCGACAAGCGCGCATTGCTCGCGGCCCTGAGGGACCAGCTCGCCCGTGAGCTCGAGCGCTCCACCGAGCGGGCGCGCGACGCCGCCAGCGCCGCGACGCACGAGGAGAACCGCGCCGAGGGCGACAAGGACATGCGCGCCACCGAGGCGTCTTACGTGGCGCGAGGTCACAGCGAGCGCGTGCTCCAGCTCGAGCAGGCGCTCGCCAGGCTGGGCGCCCTCACGGTGCGCGACTTCGGCCCCGGCGCGGGCATCGAGAGCTCGGCGCTCGTGGAGCTGGAGAGCGGAAAGCGGCGCGCGCTCTACTTCCTCCTGCCGGCCGCGGGCGGCGAGCGCATCCAGTTCCAGGGGGTCGAGCTGCAGACCCTCGCCACGACGAGCCCCCTCGGCCAGTCCCTGCTGGGCCTGTCGGAGGGCGACGAGGCCGAGGTCGCCACACCGCAGGGCACGCGCACCCACCTGATCGCCAGCGTGCGGTAAGGCCGGGCCCGGCCGAGCCCGCGCCGGCCTCTCCCGGCTGCTGCGGAGCATGCTCGAGGAGCCCGCCTCCAGAAAAAGTCGCTCGTCCTCGTAGGGCTCCCCTCCCCGCCGGCGTCACAGGGATGAACGACCCGCTCGGCACGGCGCGGGCGACCCAGGAGAAGAGTCCATGACGCAGTCTCGTTGGTGGAGGCTTGGTGCGGTATTGCCGCTCGTCGGCGCGCTCGTCGGCGCGGCCGGTTGCACGGCGGAGACGGGGCAGGGCAACACGTCCCCGAGCGACGAGGCCGCCGAGGCGGCGCTCGCCCAGGGCCCGTCGAGGGCGGGCGGTCCCCGGGAGGGCTTCGGCGGCCATCGCGGCGGCCCGCGCGGCCCCGAGCACCTCCTGCGCGCGGCGCTCCACGAGCTCGACCTCTCGGACGCGCAGAAAGCGACGATCGAGGGCGCCCTCGAGGGGCTGCGCGACGGCGCGAAGGAGGGCCCGAAGGGCGGGGCCGTCTTCTCGGCGCTCGCCGAGGGCGTGCGCGCGGGCAAGATCGATCGGGCGGCGATCGAGGCGAAGCTCCCCGACGCCGGCCGCGCGGCCGAGGAGCACCGCGCGCGCGTCGCCGGGGCGCTGAGCACCCTGCACGCCACGCTGACGAAGGAGCAGCGCCGGCAGCTCGTCGACGTGATCGCCGCGAAGATGGATGAGCGAGGAGAGCGCGGCCCGCGCGGCGGCAAGCAGGGCGGCGAGCACCACCGCGGCGATCGCGGCGGCATGGGCGGCCCCGGCATGCGCGGCGGTCCGCTGGGCCATCTCCTCGCCGGCCTCGACCTGCGCGACGAGCAGCGCGCGCAGATCGACAAGGCCCTCGAGGGCGCGCGCCCGAGCGACGCCGACCGGGACGGGCGGAAGGAAGATCACGCGGCGAGGCGCGCCGAGATGCGCGCGCGGCTCGAGACGTTCGCCGCGGATCGCTTCGACGCGAACGCGTTCCTGCCGCAGCCGCCGGCGGGCGAGAAGATGGGCCCGCGGGCGCACCTGGACCGCATGGTCGGCGCGCTGGCCGCGATCGTCCCGATCCTCGACGAGGCGCAGCGCAACGCCCTCGCCGAACGCATCGAAAAGGGGCCGTTTGCGGGCAGGCCCGAGCGCGGCCCCGGGCCCGGCATGCGCGGCCCCGAGCACGGCCCCGGGCCCGGCATGCGCGGCCCCGAGCGCCGCTGAGCGCTCGTCCCTGTAGCGCGCGCGGTGCCATGGGCGCAGAATCGCGGGGGAACGTGATCGTCGACCTCAGGCTCGTCGCAGCGCGCGTCGCCAGGGGCGATGATGCGGCCTTCCGGCAGATCGTCGAGCACACGCGCGCGCCGATGTACCGCCTGGCCGCGCGCCTGGTCGGCGACCTCGCGGAGGCCGAGGACGCGCTGCAGGAGGCGTTCGTCGACGCCTACCGCGCCCTGCGCGAGGGGCGCTACGACGGGAGATCGAAGGTGGAGACCTGGCTGTACCGCATCGTGACGAACGCCTGCCTCGACGCCCTCCGGCGCCGCCGCGAGACCCCGCGCGAGGCGCCCGCCGAGCCGCGCTTCGACGGCCTCGTCTCCGCCGAGGCGCGCGTCGCGCTGCGCGAGCTCGACGCCCTGCTCGCCGCGCTCCCGCCCCAGGAGCGCGCCGCGCTCGTCCTCGTCGCCGTCGAGGGCCTGCCCGCGAAGGAGGCCGCGGCGGCGCTCGGCTGCTCCGAGGGCGCGGTCGAACAACGCCTGGTGCGCGCCCGCGCCGCGCTCCGCGCCCGGCAGATCGAGGAGGAGGCGCCGCATGTCTGACCGCGACGACGACCGGACCGGACCCGATCGGGACCTCGCGCGCATCGCGGCCGCGACCGCTCGCATCGACGCCGACGACCGCTTCACGGCGGCCGTGCTGCGCGCAGCGACGGCCAGCGCGGCCAGCGATCCGCTCGCGCGCATCGCGGCCGCGACCGAGGGCCTCGAGCCGGACGCCGGCTTCACCGAGGCCATGGTCCGCGCGGCGACGGCCGCTCCTCCCCTCCTCCCCGCGCGGCCCGCGATCGCCGACGGCATCGTCCGCTCGGGTCGCCCTGCCCTCGTCGTGACCGCCCTCGCTGCGGCCGCGAGCGTCCTCTTCTTTCTGCAGACGCAGCGCGACGTCGACAGCGCGATCGTGGCCTCTGTGGAGGCCGTCGAGGCGAGCGAATGACCCAGCGCCCCGCGTCCCCGCCCGCCCTCGCCCGCTGGAAGCCGCTGGCCGTGCTGGCCGCGGTCTTCCTCTTCGGCGGCGTCGCCGGCGCGGCCATCGGCCGCGTCACGGCGTTGCGCGACCTCGAGGCGACCTTCCGGGGTCCTCCGACCGAGGCGCGCGCCCAGTTCCGCCTCAAGGCGATGCGCCGCCACCTCGACCTCACCGACCGCCAGGTGCGCGAGCTCAGGGCGACCATCGCCGAGGCCGAGGCCGAGCGGGAGCGGCTCCTCTCCGAGTGCCGCCCCGCGCTCGACGCCCTCCGCGATCGCACCGACGCGCGCGTGAAGGGCGTGCTCACGCCCGAGCAGCTCACCCGCTACGAGGAGCTCGAGGCCGACCGGCGGCGGCACCCGGGCCCGCCGCCGTTCGGGCCGGGGCCTGGCCGCGGGCGCGGGCCGGGCGGTCGGGGCGACTGAGCGCCTGCCTGGGCAGGGCCGACGAGAGCGCGCTGCCCGCTACGCGAGATCCTCTTCTTGCAGCGCGCAGTTGATCCCGAACGCCGCGGCGGCCCCCTCGGCGGCGGCCACGATGGCGAGCAGCACCTCCTTCGAGGCGTCCCCGGCCACGAAGACCCCCTCGTGGGTCGTCTCCTCGTGCTCGGCGACCGTCTCGACGCCCCGCTCCTCCGTGACCGTGCAGCGGAGCCGCTCGGCCAGATCCGACCTCTGCTCCTGCTTCGCCTTGAGGAAGAGCGAGCGGCGCTCCACCGCGCTGCCGTCCTCGAGCACCACGCGCTCCAGCGTCCCGTCGCTGCCCTCGAGCCGGGCGATCCGCTCCTCGCGCACGCCGATCCGGTGGCGCGCGAGCCGATCCGCGTCCGATCTCGACAGGGATGCTGGCCCGTCCGTGAACAGGACCACATCATCGCTCCACGTCTTCATGTTCACGGCGAGCGAGACCCCGGTGCTGCCCTGTCCGTAGACGCCGATCGCCTGATCGCGCGCCTCCCATCCATCGCAGTAGGGACAGTGGTGCACGCTCTTGCCGTACATCGCGGGGAGCCCCGGGAGCTCCGGCAGCCGGTCGACGAGCCCGGTGGCGAGCAGCAGCTTGCGGCAGCGGAGGCGCTCGCCTCCTTCCAGCGTCACCTCGAAGCGCCCCGCTGCGCGGCGGACGTCGGTGACGGCCGCCTCGCGGATCTCGACGCCGTAGGGCTCCAGCTGCTCGCGCGCTATCCGCCGGAGCTCGGACGGCGCGATCCCGTCGCGCGACAGGAAGCCGTGCATCTCGCGCGCCGCGTGGTTGCGGTACTGCCCCGAGTCGCACACGAGGACGCGCCTCCGGCAGCGCCCCAGGATGAGCGCCGCGCTGAGGCCGGCCGGCCCTCCGCCGACGATGATCGCGTCGTACCCCGGGGTGTCCTCTTCGCGTGTCGACATGGTCGGTGCTCCGCTTCGCAAGGGGCGCGCCGCGCCACCGGCGCGCACGGCGTGTCCGCGTCCCCGCCCGGGGTGGGCTCGCGAGCGTTCCCTGGAACCGCTACGGTCACCGCATGCGTTCCTGCATGAGCCTGCCTGCCGTGCTGCTCTCGGCTGTGGCGCTGATGAGCGCCTGCGCCAAAGAGGACCGTTCCGAGTCGGCCCCGCCTGAGCCGGCCGCGGCGGTCGATCAGCGAGAGCAGGGGCCATCGCCCGCGGCGGCGCCGCTCACCGGGCGCGCGATGCGGATCACCGTCGAGACCGCGATCCTGGTGGACGCCTTCGAGCCGGCGATGCAGCGGCTGCGAACCGCGGTCGAGGAGCACGGCGGCTACGTGAGCGAGGCCCGGGTGCACGGCGGCCCGCACCGGAGCGCGTCGCTCGAGGCGCGGGTCCCCTCGGCGAAGGTCGGCGCGTTCCGGGCCGCGGTGGCGTCGGTCGGCGAGGTGGTCGACGACGCGGAGAAGGCCGAGGACGTGACAGAGCAGCGCGCGGACATCGGCGCGCGGCTGCGGAACGCCCGCGCCCAGGAGAAGCGGCTGCTCGACCTGCTCTCCGACAGGACGGGGAGCCTCGCGGACGTGGTAGCCGTCGAGAAGCAGCTCGGGAGCGTGCGTGAGACGATCGAGCAGATCGAGGCGCAGGAGCGATTGCTGGAGGGGCAGATCGCCTATGCGACCGTGAAGATGTCGATCACGGCGCGCGGCGAGGAGCAGACGCTGGGCGCCGGCGGCAAGATCGCCCGCGCGGCCAGCGAGGGAATCGAGAACGCGGGGGTCGTCGCCGTGAAAACAGCGGTCCTCGCAGCGTCGATCGGCCCCACCTTGCTGCTCCTGGCGGCGTTCTTCGGGGCGCTCTACTACGCCCTTCGCGCCATCGTCCGGCGGCAGCGGCGCACGGCAGCCAGCTTCCGTCCGCCCTTCCAGGCCGGCCCCATGCACGCTTACCCGAGCGGCGCGCCGCCGGTGCAGGGTGCGCAGCCTTACCCGAGCGCCGCGCCGCCGGCGCAGGGCGCCCAGCTTTCGCCGGAACCGACCTCGCCGCCTCCGGCGCAGCCGCGCGGCGACGGCGAGATCGGCCCCGGGTGAGAAGGATCGCAATCGCGAGCAGCTCGATCACGACCTGCTCGGCCTCGCGCACGCGCTCCCCTGACATCGCCGGCCGGAGCGCGCGTGTCCCACGCGATTGTCCCCAGCCCCGCGCACGCACCTATCGCCACACTGCGCATTGCAACGACCCCCGGGCCGCTCGCCGCCGTTCTGTCGGGCCTTCATGCAGTGTGAGATTTCGATCATCCCATCGCGCTTTGCTGGGCCTCAAACAGAGCGCGATGAAGGCGACACGCTGCCTTGCTCACCTTCCACACCGTGGACAGAGCAGATCCCACGCTTTCAACGATTTACGAATTTTACACAAATCACCAGTTGAGCACTGGACATGATGCCTATTCATCGGTACACCCAATTCGACCTTCGACGAGGGCACGAAGGGACGAACCCGGGGGGGGGGGACGACGATGTACCGGATCAGCATCGCTGGTTTCGTGGCGCTTTCGCTCGCGCTTTTGGTGGGCTGCATCGCAGTTCAGGAAGAGGAGGAGGGCTCCGTAGGAGTTGCCCCTAACGCCCTCGAGTTCGTCAACGCTCTCAACCCCAACGCCCTCAACCCCAACGCCCTCAACCCCAACGCCCTCAACCCCAACGCCCTCAACCCCAACGCCCTCAACCCCAACGCCCTCAACCCCAACGCCCTCAACCCCAACGCATTGAGCCCGGCGGCCCTGACCGCGATCCAGGATCCGGGGGCGGCCGGCGATCTCTCGCGCCAGCTCCTCAACTATACGGTCGGCTGTGCGTTCCTCCCGTCGCAGTCGTTCAGCTTCTCGTGGACCGATCGATCGGGCACGGTGATCAACGAGGAGTACAGGGGAATCATCGGCCTCGCTCCGGACTGGAGCACCAAGCCGCTCGGCGTGCCCGAGCAGCAGTGGATCTCGGCGTGCCTCGCGTCGCGGACGAACTGGTACGGCGTCTCCGTGACGATCTCCTCACGGGGCACTCCCTCGGCCATCGACAAGACCGGTACCCTCGAGCTCACGACCTACCCGCGTCTGGAAGGCGCCTTCTGGGGCAATCTGTTTGCCCCCTCTCCTTACCTGAACGCCTGCTACGACGAGGCCAATCGCAGCCATTCACGGTCGCTCATGCGGGACTGCGCCGCCGGTCACCTCACCAGCAGCGGGGCTATCCAGCAATGCGGAATGCTCAGCATCCGCGGCCCGTGCAGCCCCTACTGCCAGCAGCTCAACACGAACGGCATGTACTACCCGAGCTGCGTCAACAACCTCACCGGCAGCCCGGATTCGACCACCCGGGCGATCACCGTCTTTCTTCCCTAACGAGAGAGACGGCGAGCCCCAGCCGCTGGTCGACAAAACATTGTCCGGGAACCGGAGCCCCACGAAGAGGCGTCCGTCCGGATCGTAGATCTCTTTCGCCGTGTCGATAGCGCCTCCGAGATGCTCCGATGTACGAGGCGGCGAGCACGACGGGCAGCTCCAGGTCGGTGGTGCGCGGGGCTGCGATGAGGGCGAGTCGGTCGTGCGTGGGAGTACCGCACTCGAGGCGCCAGCCCGAGAGGGCGAGCCAGCCCCGGCCAATCGAGGCTTCACGGCGCCGGCCTGATGGTGCACCATTTCAGCGCAGAAGAACTCCCGGACGGCCGCGGGCGGAGAGCGGCGGGCAGGGCTCAGGAGGGCTGAGCGCGCTCTCCGCGGCGGCGAGCGGCCGCGCGTGAGGTTGCAGATCGGGCAGGGCTCAGGGGGGACGATGGAGATCGATCGGCAGAGCGACGAGCGAATCAAGGCAGAGAACGCGCGGCTCCGGGCTCGCGTGGAGGAGCTGGAGCGAAGGCTCAGCGCAGGCGCGGCGCCGCGGGAAGCGCAGCGCGAGCTCGCGGACAGCGTGCCTTACCGCGCGCTCTTCGATGCCTTGACCGTACCGCTGGTGGTGCATCGCGCGGACGGGCTCCTCGTCGCGATCAACCGGGCCGACTGCGCGCGGTGGCGCATCAACCCCGAGCAGATCATCGGCAAGTACAACGCTCTGGAGGATCCGCAGGCGGTGAAGACGGGCCACGCCGAGGCCTTCCGCCGGGCGCTTGCCGGGGAGGTGGTCACGCTGCCCCCGGTCCCCTACGACACCGAGCCGGGTGAGCTCTACAAGGACCGGCGTCGGCTCTGGACCGAGCCGAGCTACGTTGCGTTCGAGGACGCGAGCGGGAACCGCTTCGTGGTGGTGGTGACCATCGACGTCACCGCGCGCGTGGAGTCCGAGGCGCAGAGGCGCCGGGGCGCCGCGCTGCTGGAGGCCTTCATTCAGAACGCGCCGATGCTCATGTTCGCGCGGGACAACGAGGGGCGCCACACGCTGCTGAACCCGCCGGTCGAAGAGCTCCTCGGCAAGCCCCGCGAGGAGCTGATGGGGAAGACCCAGCACGACCTGTTCCCCGCAAAGATAGCCGACCGGTTCGCGGCGC
Organism: Sorangium sp. So ce124; assembly: GCF_051525235.1. NCBI lineage: Bacteria > Pseudomonadati > Myxococcota > Polyangiales > Polyangiaceae > Sorangium > Sorangium sp. So ce124. Next base: position 13,263,704 of record NZ_CP150312.1, on the reverse strand, counting down.
AGGACCGGGCGGCGATGGCGTCGTCCGAGCCCATCACCTCCGAGGACGAGATGGATCTGGCCGACGGTAGGCACGTGTTCATGAGCACCAGGTTCGCGCTCCGCGACGAGGAGGGCAGGGTCTCCGGATGCGGGGCGATCGCGGTGGACATCACCGAGCGGGTGCAGGCCGAGGCGAGGACCCGGCAGCTGCAGGAGGAGATGCTGATCGTGCAGCAGGAGACGATACGGGCCATCTCCACGCCGCTGTTGCCCATCGCGGACGGGGTGCTGGTGGCGCCGCTGGTCGGCGAGCTGACCCGCGAGCGGGGCGCGCAGTTCACCGAGACGCTGCTGGACGGGATCTCCCGCCAGCACGCCCGGATCACCATCTTCGACGTGACGGGGGTGCCGCAGGCGGGGCCGGAGGTGACAGACGCGCTGATCCGGGCGGCGCGGAGCGCGCGGCTGATCGGGGCCGAGGTGGTGCTCACCGGGATCAGGCCGAGCGTGGCGCAGGCGTTCGTGGCGCTGGGGGCCGATCTGGGGGGGATCGTGACGCGGGGGACGCTGGAGCGCGGGGTGACCTATGCGCTCTCCGCCCGCGAGGGGGCCCGGGCGCCGGCGCGAACCCGGAACGGGCGCGGCGCGCACTAGCTCACATCCCGGGGCCATCGTCGCTCTTCGCGAGCGTCGCGGCGTTGGCCTTCACCTGCTCGGGGGTCAACGGCTTGCCGTACACCGCGGCATACTGGATCGAGCCGCGAAGAGAGCGCCCGGCCTTCCGCGTGTTTCCGAGCACGAGGTACCACGTCGGCTCCGCCCACGTGAAGACATAGTCGGAGGGCGGCCGATCCGAGATCGCATTCGTCCGCACATCGCCGTTCACGTAGAGATCGACGACGCCCTCGGCGGCGTTCAGCACGAGGTGCAGGACGCACGGCCGCTCTAGCTCCTCGAGGGGAATGAACCACTGCCCCACGAACTGCGTCTTGGAGTCGGCGTAGATGTGGAATTGCAGCTCTCGGTTCCCCATCCCGTCGGGGTCGCCCGCGCTCAGCGAGTACTTCCCGAACTCTCCTGTATCGGTCCCGAGGTACAGAATGCGAGATGGCACGCCCTCGACCGCCGCGGCCGTCACGCTCACCACGGTCTCGAGCGTGAGCGCCGCCTTCGAGACGAGGAGCTTGCTCGGGGGCGTGGCGGTGGACGGAAACGCGGCCTCCACGCGCGCGTTGCCGCCCAGGGCGTTCCACCGGATGCCCCTGCGCCCCGCCTCGCCTTCCACCGTGAGACTCTCTCCGTCCGACACCACGTCGAGCGAGAGCCCCGGCTCCGGTCCCGAGTCGACGAGCTTGCCCTCCGCGTCGAACGCGTCGAGGAAGTACCGCGCGAGCAAGCCATCATCGACGAGGCAAGTCGAGATATGGCTCCCGGGCCCATCGCAGCCCTCCGGGGGCGCCCCGCCGCAGCCGCCGCCCCCCTGCCCGCAAGGCTCCGCGGTGCCACCGGCGCCGCCGCTCGTTCCGCCCGTTCCGCCTGCTCCATCCGCGCTTGCGACGACATCCTCGTAGCTGAAGAAGACGCAGCTACCTCCGCTGAGCGCGATCAGCGGGACGATCGGCGAGAGCGCCCAGCCCATCCACCTCCACGATACGATGCGCATCATCGGGAAGATCCCTCTCTCCGGAAGCCTCACCAGCGCTTGCTGATCACGAGCCCGCCCGGCATGGGGCTCACCGACAGGCCGGTCGCCGTCGCGTCCCGCGCGTCGGGCCGTCCCGTCAGGAGGACGTACGCCGCCGTGCCGAGCCCCGCCGCGCCCGCGGCCAGGAAGCTCCAGACCGCCGCGTTCGCGAGGTCTGCCTTGGCGTGTCCCAGGTCGTTGTACGCGCGCAGGTCGAGCCCAGGGCAGCGCGCAGGGTCCGTGCAGGAGGCCGGCTCCAGGAGGCGCTGCTGCGAGCTCGCCTTCCCGTTCGAGAGGACCACGAACGCGACGCCGAGCCCCGTCCCCGCGGCGGTCGCGGCGAGCCCCGTGAACACGACCGCGGAGCTGCGTGGGCTCGGGCGTCCATCCGCCGCCTCGCCGCCCTCCTGGGCGCTGCCGTCGGCCGCACCCTGCCCAGGGCCGAGCGGCTCGCCGCCCTCCTGGGCGCCGCCGTCGGCCGCACCCTGCCCGGGGCCGAGCGGATGCGGCTCGCCGCCCGCGCCGCGCCCGGTCCTGTCGCTCTCGATCCGCACCTTTCCGGCCGCGAGATCGACCTCGACCTTGGCCCTCATGCCCTCCTTGAGGACGATCTCCTTCGTCAGCCCGCGTCGTCCAGGCGCCCCCACGGCCAGCGTGTGGCTGCCCGGATCGCGCGCGACGGGCGTCGACTGTGGCACGTCCAGCCCGCCGAGCGCCACCTGCGCGCCCCCCGAGCCCGCGCCTGTCACGGTGATCTCCACGGTGGGGATGCGCGACGAGAGGGCCTCGAGCTCCGTCCTCGCCTCGGCCTGGGCCTCCCGGAACGCCTGCGACGCGTCGGCCGGGAGCTGCTCGTCGACGATGACCTGGTAGACCGAGCGCGCCTCGGTCAGGCGGCCGAGCTTGTGGCAGGAGCGCGCGACCATGATCAGGAAGGTCGGCGCATGCACCGTGGCCTCGGCTCGGCGGAAGGCCTGGAGCGCTTCCCGGTACCGGCGCGCTCGGTAGGCCGTCCACCCCTGGTTGGCGTACGTGACAGCCGCCTGTCGCGCCTTCGCCGACGGGGGAGGCGCCTGCGCCGACGCCTCCGCGCCGGCGAGCGTGACCAGGAGCAGCACACCCATCACCGCCGCTCGGAAGCGCATTCTTGCCTTCTGGGGACGCGGAGCCACCCGGCTAGAGCCCCCAGTCCGGCCTGCTTCCGCCGGACTTCTTGCGAGGCCCCGTTACTGTCTTGCGCGGCGCCGGTGCCGCCGCGGTCCGAGCGGTGGTCGGGGTCGTGGGGCGCGCGGGCGCGGCGCTCCGCGCCGCCGCGCCAGAGGGGACGGGCGATGCCTGTGCCGGCGCCGGGGAGGCGGCGTTCGGCGCGCCCGCGCCCGCGACGGGGTCGAGCGGCAGCGGAGCCGGCACCACCGCAGGAGTCGCCGCGGCGCGCGCCTCGGGAGCGCTCGCGACGGCGGGGACCGCGGCGAGCCCGGCCGGCGCGCCGCTCGACGGCGCGCCGAGCGCGGGCGCTGATGCGTCCGCGGAGGCCTGGGTCGCGGCCTTGTCGCCGTCGGTCGATGCGCCCTTGAGCGTGGCGACGAACAGGCCGACCCCCACGACGGCGATCGTCGCCCCGACGGCGACGCGCCCCGCGACCCGCGCGATGGCGGCGCGCGCCGTGTGCGGCGCCGACAGGTTGATCGCGCCGGTCAAGGTGCCCGGCAACGATTGCGGGTTCGGCGTCGAGGCGCGGACATCGTTCGGGTCCGAGCGCCGCTGGATGGGCATCGTCGTCAGCTGCGCCACCGGCGGCGTGCCGGGGTCGGCGAGCCCGGGCTCGCCGCCGGAGCCCCGCCATGTCCACCCGGCGCCCAGCGAGGTGTCCCCCACGAGCGAAAAGAACGGCGGCGCGCCCGCGACGCGCGCGAGCTCGTTGATCATCTCGCGCACGTTCTGGAACCGCTCGTCCCGATCGCGCGCCAGCGCCCGCGCGAAGAACGCGTCGATGCCGCTGGGCAGATCGGGGGCGAGCTCGCGCGCCGACGGCACCGTGCCGAGGATCACCTTCGTGACCACGCGCCCGATCGCGTCGCCCGGGAACGGCAGCTGCCCCGTGAGCATCTTGAACAGGATGACCCCGAGCGACCAGAGATCGCTGCGCGCGTCCACGTCCCGTTCGCCATAGAACTGCTCCGGGCTCATGTAATTCGGCGAGCCCATCACCTCGCCCGTGGCCGAGATGTCGGCCGCGAGCACCGCCGAGACGTCCTTCGCGATCCCGAAGTCGAGCAGCTTCACGATCTCGCCGTCCTCGCCGTCGACGCGCGCCAGGAAGAAGTTGGCGGGCTTGAGGTCGCGGTGCACGAACCCCGCTTCATGGACGCTGCGGAGCGCCTTCCCGGCCTGGACGATGATGTGCAGCGTCTCCGGGAGCGAGAGGCGCCCGCACCGCTGGAGGCGCTTGCTGAGATCCTCGCCTTGCAGGAGCTCCATGACGAGGTAGGGCACCTCGTCCTCCTCCTCGAAGCCGAAGTCGTGGACCTGCACGATATGGGGACTCTTGAGCTGCGCGGCGGCGCGCGCCTCCCGCTCGAAGCGCGCCCGGAGCACCGGCAGCCGCGAAAACGAGTCGCGCATGAACTTGACCGCGACGAGCGTGCCGAGCTGGACGTGCTGCGCTACCCAGATCGAGCCCATCCCGCCGTGCGATAGCTCTCGCTCGAGGCGGAATTTGCCGGCCAGAAGGACGTCTTTCTCGAACTTCATACGCCCGGTCACCTCCCGAGGGGGGAGCCGAGAGGATACCGAATCCCGGGCAGGACGCGAAGCTTCGTGTGGTCGATCCGGCGCGGGGAGCAGCACCTCGTACGACCGTCGCAGGGGGCGGTATGCAAACAGGCGACACCGCGCCAGAGCAGGGCAAGGGGGCCAGGACGGCGCGGGCTGCGTCCCTCCACAGTCCGGGGATACGCACCGCGCTATCTCGCCGGGCCGCCGGAGGCCGGCACCAGCGCCAGCACCCGGGCCGGCGCGCCGCTGCCGCGCGCGAGCGGCAGCGGCGCGACCACCACGACGGCCCCGGCCTCCGGGAGCTGCTCCAGATTGGCCAGGTTCTCGATGTGGTAGCCGCCGGCGCCAAGGAAGGCCCTGTGCTGTTCGAATGTCTCGCTCTGCCCGGGGTCGGTCGACAGCGTATCGATACCGATGCAGCGCACGCCGCGCTCGCGCAGGTAGCGGCTCGCCTCCACGGACACCCCGGGAAAGCGCATGACGCCGGGCGGGTGATCAGCCCTGTCGTGTCCGTGGCGCTGTGATCCGGCGGAGCGCGCCCTCTTCTCCTGCAGTTGCGATCTCCAGATCGGAAAGGAGCTCGGGTGAGGCGAATACGCCCTCTCCGGCCTGGTCTGGCACCCACGCCGCGATCTCCAGCAGCTTGCCGGCTGCGGGCGAGCCCTTGCCTGTATCCATGAGCTCTCCCGCATGGAGGCACAGGCGCACATCGACCCTGGGATCGCGCCCGGAGCGGGCCTCGAGCCGCTGGTAGATCGCGAGCGCCGTGCGCACCACCTGGCTGCGCGCCTCCCTGTCCCCGGCCGGGTCGTCGGGACGATCCGCCGTGAGAAGCACGCTGCTGCCGGTCTGCGCCATGATCGTGAGACCGGCGCTGACGAGCTCGGCGGCGATGAAGGGGAGGATGACGTCGAGATCCGCGAGCAATCCATCCTCCGGCTCCTCGAGGGCGCTCGGCTCGACGTGCACTTCGGCGTAGAGCGCGAGCGCCTGCCGCGCGCGCGCGGCAGAAGACAGCGCGCCCGTCCCGCCGCTCGCCTCCACCTTGGCCCTCAGCTCGCCCAGAAAGGCCGTGATCGTCGGGGTGCGCTCCCTGCGATCCTTGCTCATCGCACGGAGGATCACCTCATCCAAGGCGGGATGGACGCGCGCCCGGGTGCTCGGGCGCGGCGGGTCCACGTAGAGGTGCAGCTGGCGCAGCATCGGGTAGGAGCGCTCGACGAAGGGCGGCTCGCCGACGAGCATCCGGTACGTCAGCACCCCGAGCGCATAGACGTCAGCGCGGGAGTCGATCGACTCGCCGAGGATCTGCTCCGGGCTGATGCACGTCGGGGTCCCGACGATGTGCCGCGACGACGTGAGCGCAGGCCCCGGCGCATCGAGCAGCTTGGCCACGCCGAAGTCGAGCAGCACCACCCTCCGCCGCCCGCCCTGCTCGGCGAGAAAGACGTTCGATGCCTTGATATCCCGGTGCACGATCCCACAGCGGTGCGCCGCATCGAGCGCGCTGCAAAGCGGCTCCAGGAGCGCGAGCACATCGGTAGCGGACAGGCGTCCGCGGGCGCGGAGGTGCTCGTCGAGACTACATCCCTCGAGCAGCTCCATGACATAGTAGGGGTGACCACGGCTGCCGAGCCGCCCGTGCTCGAAGATCTCGACCACGTTCGGATGATCCAGGCGCTGTATCGCCTCGATCTCCCGCGCGAAGCGGACGACCGCATCGAGATCTGAGGCGAGATCGGCGTGAAGGATCTTGAGCGCCGCAGCGGTGCCGCGCTCGGCGTGCGTGGCGCGATAGACGAAGCTGAAGCCCCCCTGGGCAAGGGGGCGATCGAGGATGTAGTCGCCGACGCGAGCCCCCCGCGGCAGGGTGCGGAGCAGCGGATGGGACGACGGCTCCTCCTGCGTGCGCGTAGCCTCGGCCTCCCGTATCGGAAGTGTGCTGTCGTCGTCGGCGCTCGGCTGATGAGCCACGGCCGCCGTCGCCAGCGCGGAAGGGGTATGTGAGCTGGGGAGCGTGTCGTCTTCCGTGGTTCGTGCCATGCGCCGGGCAACAACGATATCATGGGCCCCGCTCACGGCCCCCGTCCGCGCCCGGCGCGAAGGGAAAACCGATTTGCATCGCTGTCCATCGTGCCACAGGCGGATCGCAGAGGCGGCCCCGTGCCCCCGGCACGGCGGGCCGCCGCCTGGGCCTGCACCCGCAGAGGCCCGCGGGGCAGCGCCGCGCGTCGAGGGCTTCCGTCTGACCGAGCTCCTCGGCCTTGGCGGCTTCGCTGCCGTCTGGGCAGGCTCGCGCGAGCGCGACGAGATGCCGGTCGCCGTCAAGGTCGGCCTGATCGACGCGGAGCAGAGCGAGCCGCGCTTCCGGCGCGAGGCCGGCGCCCTCGAGCGGATCGGCCCCCCGCACGTGCCGCACCTCTACGGGCAGGGGAGGCTCGACGATGGCCGGCCGTGGATCGCCATGGAGCAGCTGAGAGGGCGCACGCTCGCGGCGGACCTCGCGGCGCTGCCAGCGCCGCCGGACCTGGGCTGGGCGCTCGGGCGGGCCGATGCGCTGCTCGTCGCGCTCGAGGCGGCGCATGCCCGGGAGGTGATCCACCGCGACGTGAAGCCGGAGAACGTCTTCCTCGTGCCAGCGAACGGCAGCGGAGCGCGCGCCGGCGCCGCGGGGCGAGGCCTTCCCGGCGCGGAGGAGCGCGTGGTCCTGCTCGATTTCGGCCTCGCCAAGCGGGGCGCCGGCGCCGAGGCGACCAGCGCCGAGCTCACGCGCGCCGGGACCGTCGTTGGGACGCCCGTCTACATGTCGCCCGAGCAAGCGCGCGGGGACCTGGCGCTCGACGCGCGCGCCGATATCTACGCGTTCGGCGTGATCCTGTTCGAGCTCCTGACCCTGCGACCGCCGTTCGTCGGCGACGCGGCCGCCATCGAGCACGGCCACCTCGCGCTGCGTCCGCCGCGTCCGACCGAGCTGGTCGCCGTCCCGGCCGCGATCGAGGACGTCGTGCTCGCATGCCTCGCCAAGGATCCAGACCGCCGGCCTGCGAGCGTGTCGCTGCTCCGGCGCACCCTCGCCGAGGCGGGCGCTTGCCGCGCCAGCGGTGCTGTCGTGGGGGCTGGCCGCGAAGGCGGCGCTGTCGCCGTGGAGGCGGCCCTGCCCGCGGCCCCGGCCGAGCCGCCCGAGAGCGCGGGGAGCGCCCGGCTCATCGCGGACGGGCGCGAGCCGGTCGTGGTGCTGGTCGCCGACGTCAGCGGCGCCGTGCCGTCGGCCGTCGCCGCGTTGGCAAGCCGCAAGGGGCTCGTCGTCCGCCAGCGCGGACGCCGACTCGTGGCGCTGTTCTCGGGCCTCGACATCGAGCATCCGGCGCAGGCGGCGCTCGCCGCCGCGCGGGAGCTCGTCGGCCGGTGCGACGCGCGCGCGGGGCTCCACCTCGCGGGCGTCACCGTGCGCCGGAAGGGCAGGTGCCCGCCGGTCGCCTACGGCACGGCGGTGGATCGCCCGGAAGGCTGGCTGCCGCCCGAGCCCTGGTCCGGGGTCGTGCTCAGCGCGGAGATCGAGCGCGTGCTGGTGGAGACCGAACCCACGCCACCCTCGACAGGCGGCGCGGCCGCGATGGGCGCGGTCGACGGCGAGGTGCCCCTGCTCGGGCAGAGCGAGGTCGTCGAGGCGCTGCTGGCGAGCGCAGCCGCGGCCTTTGACGGCACGTGTCCCGGCCTGATGACGCTGCTCGGCGACGCCGGCCTCGGCAAGACGCGCCTCGCGAGCGAGGCGGCTGCCGTGGCGCGATCGCTCCATCCGGAGGCGCTGGTGCTCTCGATGCGCGCGGCGCAGCCGCTGTCGTGCGAGGTCGCGCGAGAGGTGGAGGAGATCCTGCGCGCAGCGCTGGGCGCGCAGGAGCGGCCGCCGGCCGACGTCGAGGCGTTCTGCGCGGAGCGGCTTGGCCAGGAGATCGGGCGCGCGGCGGGGCCGTCCGTGGCGGCGGCGCTCGGGTGGGGCGCCCCGTCCGGCAGCGCGTCGCACTACCACGAGCTCCGGCGGGCGATCGCGGAAGGGCTCCGCCGGCGCGCGCGCCGCGGGCCGGTGGCCGTGATCCTCGACGACGCGCACTGGGCGGACGACGCGTTGCTCGATGCCCTCGAGGTCGCGACGCTCGACGGCGCCGGCGTGGCGCTCTGGGTCGTGGTCGCCGCGCATCCGCGGTTCGAGCAGCTCCGCCCCGGGTGGGGTACCCGCACGCAACGCTTCGAGAAGAGGGCGCTTTTGCCGCTCGACGAGGGCGCCGGGATGCGGCTCGCGGCGGAGCTCCTCCTGCCGGCGGAGTACCCGCCGGCGGACACGCTGAGGCGGCTCGCCGCATGGGCCGGCGGCAATCCGGCGTGCCTCGCGGCGATCGTCGGGGCGCTGAAGCGGGCCGGAATCGTGCGCCAGCGGTCGAACACAGGCAGCTATTACGCGGCGACCGCGGCGCCCGAAGGCCTGGCGCCCTCGCCCGGGTGGCAGTGGCTGGCCATGCGGCGGCTCGAAGCGCTGCCGCCGGAGCTCGCGGCGTGCGCGCGGCTCTGCGCGGTGCTCGGGGCCTCGTTCACCAGGGCGGAGCTGGAGTGGGTCCAGGACGCCGCCGATCGGGCCGGTGGGGCCGGGTCGCCGGTGGACGCGGGCTTCGGCCTGAGCGCGCTGGTCGAGCGGGGCATCCTGGAGCGCGTGCCGCGCGCGTCGCGCGCGCCAGGCGAGCGGTACGCGTTCCAGAGCGGCGTCTTCCGGGACTCGGTGGTCGAGCTGATCCATCCGGAGCACCGCAGGGACACCCACCGGTACGCGCTGGCCTTCTGGCGAGCGCGGGTCTCCGCCGGGGATGCGACCCCGGAGACCCTCGCCTCGCTGGCGCGGCACGCGAGCGCGTGCGGAGCGAGCGAGGAGGCGGCGGAAGCCTACGTGAAGCTCGGGGACATCGCGCTCTCGGCTCACCGGCACGTCGAGGCCGACCAGCACTACACTGCGGCCCTCGGGCGCATCTCTGCGGCGGACCTGCGCCGGCGCGCGCTCGCGCTCGCGGGCCGCGGCAGGATACGCTACCGAGCGCACCGGACGCGGGAAGCCATCGAGGATCTGACCGCGGCGCGCGAGCTCGGCGAGCGCCTCGCCGACGAGGCGCTCGTCGCGGAGATCCTCCTGGAAGAGGCCACGCTGCTCGACTGGACCGGGGATTACGAGGGGTCGGCGCGGCGCGTGGAGCAGGCGCGCCCCCTCGTCGCGCGGTCGGGCTCACCGCGGCTCGCGGTCCGGCTCGCGGTGGCCGACGGGCGCAGGTGCGTGCGGACGGCGCATGTGGCGCAGGCGATCGCGCTCCTGGAGAAGGGCGCCGTCGAGGCGGAGGCGCTCGGCGATCACGACAGCCGGATCGTCGCGCTGCTGCTCCTGTCGGTCGAGCTGGCGCACGCGGGCTCGTTCAGCGAGGCAGAGGAGCGCGCGCGCGAGGCGATCGACCTCTGTGAAAGGGTCCACGATCTGCCGCACCTGTGCGTCGCGTACATGAACCGCGTCGTGCTCTGGACGCTGAAGAAGTCGCCGTCCCGGGCCACGGAGGATCTCCGGCGCGTCATCTCGCTTGCGCGCGAGATCGGCAACCCATGGCTGGAGCGGGTGGCGACCTACAACGTCGCCGAGCTGCTCTACTGGAGCGACCGGCGCGAGGAAGCGCTCGTGCTCGCCCGCAGGGCGCATGTCCTGGAGCGGCGGTTCATCGAGCGCCCGGTGCCCGAGTGCTCGCTGCTGCTCGCGCGGATCCTGGCCACGGCGGGGCAGCACGACGAGGCGCGCGAGCTCATCGCCTGGGTGGCGGGCTCCTGCCCGCCAGAGCCCGGGGCGCACGCTGCGTTTGCGTGCTTCCGGATGCTCCAGGCGCTGCTGATCGACGAGGTGGAGCGCACCGTCGGTCCCCAGGAGGGGATGGCCCATGAGACGGTGGCCCATGAGACGGTGGCCCATGAGACGGTGGCCCATGAGACGGTGGCCCATGAGACGGTGGCCCATGAGACGGTGGCCCATGAGACGGTGAATGGATCGATGGGCGCTGCTAATAGCGCGGGGAGCCTGCTGTTCGCCGATGAGCTCCTGGAGATCCTGTACTGGCGTGCTCGCCTCGCCCTGCGGGACCGGCGAGATGCCGAGGCATCTGCTGTCGTGCGCAAGGCGCAGGCCATGCTGGAGGAGCACCCGGCGTGGCAGGCTCGCTTCGATGGCCTCGCGCGCGCCCTCGAGAAGGTGCTGGCTGGGCCATGCAGCACCTGAGGGCTTCAACATGCAGGTACCGCCGGATCTCGGCCGCATGGGTGTTGTACGACTCAGGTGCTTCGCGCGGCGGCGCGGCCATTTCTCTTGCAGGGCCTGCTCCCGCCGGGGCGAGCCGCTGAAGCAGAGGGCCGGCCTGCACCTTGCACAGCTTGCTCGCCGAGCACATGCGTTCGGCGCCGCGCGCGCCCCGGGGGGATCATGTCCATTTCACGACCGTTCAGCGCTGTCATAACGGGGTTTTCTCTCTTCATCGCCGGATGTGGTGCGGAGCGGCACAGCGGCATGAGCTCGCGCACCGAGGAGCAGGACGCGATCATCGTCATGAACGGAGACGATCCTGCGTTCTTCTGGCGATCCGCGACGCAGCAAGCCTTGCGCGCCCTGGCTGAGGTCCCGCTCGAGGGAGCGAGCGGCGAGCTCACCGACACCCCGCTGCTCGCGAGCGCAGAGGGGCGGCGGCTCCTCTCCTACGCGATCCTCTGCGCGCTCCCTGGAGGCGAGGCGCTGCGCGGTGAGGCCGCGGGGGTCTCCTTCGAGGGCACGGTCGGCCTCGCGCCACGGTGGATATCGTCGCCTCTGGAGGACGTCGAGACACAGCGGTGGATGACGGCGTGCCTGCTTCAGACGCTCAACGGTCTCAGCATGGAAGTGGAGGTCCGGATGACGGGGAGCCACCAGGCGCTCGCCGGACGCGCGGGGGCCGCGCCGTCCGAGTTCACCACCCCGGATGCCACGATGTTTGGCAACCTCTTCCATCCGGACAGCCCGGCTGCGTTCGCCTGCATCGACAACACGGATGTGGCGGCGTGCGGCGTCGACTGGAGCGGACATTCGGTCCAGCGGATCTGCGGCATCTCGCCCACGTGCGGCGTCACCCTCCTTGGCCCGTGCTCCCTCGCCTGCGCTCGCGACGCGGACGGCCACTCCACGTGTGACACGCCGGGAGGCGGCCGCTACGTGGAGACCATCACCACGAGCCTGCATAGTAGCATCTCTCTCGACTCGTTCGCGCCCTGCAGCAGCCTCTGACGCACCGGGCAGGCGCGGCGCTTGCCTGCCTCGGCGTACGACGACGCGCTTCGGGAGCGCGGGTCGGTCGCTCGTGTGGTAGCTTGAGGTCGATGGCCTCGGAGCGACCCCCCTGCCAGGATGTCGGCGCGACAGCGGTGCTGGAGGCGCGCCCCCGCGAGGTGGCGTTCAGCCGGTTCCGCGTCCAGGTGCAGCTCGGCCCTGATCAGGGCGCCTCGCAGGTGGCAGATGCGCCGGAGCTCGTGATCGGCTCCGCCCGCGGCAACCAGCTTGTCCTGACCGACCAGGCCGTATCGCGGCACCACTGCGTCATCACCGTCACGCCACAGGGGTTTCTGCTCCGGGACCTCGGCAGCACCAATGGCACGAGGGTCTCGGGGATCCGCGTCGAAGCCGCGTACCTCGATCCGGGGGCGCTGATTGGCGTGGGCCAGTCCACGCTCCGCTTCGACGTCCTTCCGGACGAGATCCGCGAGCCGCTCGGCGATGAGGACCTCTCCGGGCGCGTCCTCGGGCAGAGCACCGCGATGCGGCGTATCTTTGCGATGCTGCCGCGGGTCGCGGCGTCCGACTCGACGGTGCTCCTCGAAGGGGAGACCGGCACCGGCAAGGGGCTCCTCGCCGAGCTCATCCACCAGCAGAGCCGCCGCGCCTCGGGGCCATTCGTCGTGATCGACTGCGGCGCCATCCCACCCACGCTCATCGAGTCCGAGCTGTTCGGGCACGCCAAGGGGGCCTTCACGGGCGCGCAGCAGGCTCGGGCGGGCGCCTTCGAGGCGGCGCGCGGGGGGACGGTGCTGCTCGACGAGCTCGGCGAGCTCCGGCTCGACCTGCAGCCCAAGCTGCTTCGCGCCCTGGAGGAGCGGACGATACGGCGCGTCGGCAGCCTAGACCCGATCCGCCTGGACGTGCGGGTGATCGCCGCCACGAACCGCGATCTGCGCCAGGAAGTGAACCGGGGTAACTTCCGCTCCGATCTCTTCTATCGGCTGAACGTGGTCCGGATACGCGTCCCGTCGCTGCGGGAGCGCCGCGAGGACATCCCGCTGCTCGTCGCGCACTTCTACCGGCAGTTCGCCGACGGCGCCAAACCGCCCCTGGGGCTCGTGGAGGCGATGGCGCGCCACGACTGGCCGGGCAACGTCCGCGAGCTGCGCGGCGCGGTCGAGCGGGCCGTGCTGCTAGCGGATCCGGTCCTCTGGCGGGAGGGTGCGGCGACCGAGGGCGAGGCCGCGCAGGGGGAAGCTCGCGAGAACGTGTTCAGGGAGGACGACCTGTCGCTGTCGTTTCGTGAGGCGAAAGAGCGAGTCATCACGCTCTGGGAACGCGCTTATGTCCATGCGTTGATCCGCACCAACGGTAGCAATGTCTCGCGCGCGGCGCGGGCGGCGCGGATGGATCGCAATTACCTGCGGGAACTGCTTCGCCGGCATGGCGTCCTGGCGACCGACGTCTGAGCGTCCGTGGACCATCCCTGGCACCGACGTGCCGGGCGGCCCCTGAAGTATCCCCTCGAATTTTCCGCCGAAAATGCCAACAAAATGAGGGAATTGTCAGGGGTGGCCCGGCAAGCGATCATGACACCGCATCCGACCAGGCGGAGGGCGGGGCAGGAGTCCCCCCGTTCGCCCTCCCCATGTTTACGGTCGAACCCGGCCGCGGCGACCTCGGATCACATCGGCGTGCGGAACATGATCTGTGCGGAGCAGAGGACCTGGGTCACCGCCTCCGCCTGCGCGTCGCTGGCGGCCGCCGCGGTGAGCGTCGGCGCGAGCGCCTCGATCCCCGCCGCGAACTTCGTGTAGGCCTCGACGATGCCGTCCAGCTTGGCGTCGAGGCTGGCTGACGCGCTCGCGCCGGCGTGCGCCTCGGCGTCGAGGTAGGCCGAGAGCGCGGCCTTCAGGTCGGCGTCGAGCTGCGCGTTGAGGTCGACCGTGGCATCGAGGACGGCCCGCAGCGCCGCCTTGGCGTCGACGGTGGTGCCCACCAGGAGGCCGAGCGCACCGTCGGCCTCAGGCTGCGCCTCGCCAGAGAGGCTCGTGACGAAGTCGGTGCGCGCCGTCATGATCGCGTCCATGCTGGCTGCTGCGGCCACGTCCACCTGCAGCTTGGCGCCTGCGTCCGCGATCGCGTCGACGGTGGCCTGCGCGGCGCCGCTCAGCTTGACGATCTCCGTGGTCGCCTGCGCGGTCGCGCGCGCCTCCAGCTGTGCGGCGGCGTGGGCGCAGGCGAAGAGGACCACCTCCACGTCCGCAGACGCGTCGAGCGCAGCGCTGAGCTCGGCGCGGAAGGTCATGCTGGCCGCGGCCTGCGCCTGGGCGCGCACATCGGCGGCGGCTCCTGCGGCGTCCAGTGCGGCGTCGACCTCCGCGAGGAACTGAGCGGTCGCCTCACCGGCGGGGACCTCGCTATCCAGCGCCGCGTTCAGGGTCTGGGCGGCCTCCAGCTCCGCGCTGGCGAGCGCGTCGGCGTCGATGTTCACGCCCGCGGCTGCGAGCGCGCGCAGCTCCGCGTGGTGCGCTCCCAGGGTCGCCCCGGCGATCGCCTTCACGACCGCCTTGGTCTCAGCGCCGGCCGACGCCGCGGCCGCGACCGCGGCGGCGAGCTCCGCGTCGACGAGCGCGCGCACGTCCGTCGCCACGGTGGCGTCCACCGCGACGCTGGCGGCGAGATCGATGAGCACGAGCGCCTCGACCGAGCTCTCGGTCGAGATCGGCGCCGCGACGGCGATCTCGCCCGCGGCGCTCCCTGCCGCATCGAGGAACGCGGAGCCGATCACCTGGCCCGAGCCGTCGAGGGCCTGCACGATGAGCGGCTTTGCGTCGACCGGGACCTCCGCGGAGAAGGCCCCCTCCGCGTCGATCGTGGTCTCTGCCAGCGACTCGAGTGCTCCGCTCTCGAGCAGATGAGAGACGCGGACCGTCTTCGTGCTCGCGACGGTGCTCTCGCCGGCGAGGCTGTGGTCGTGAGACCCAGAGCCCTCGTCGGTCACGTGCCCGTTGACGATCGCGAGCGCGCCGTCTCCGGTCTGCGGATCGCCGTCCGAGGACGAGCCACCGGAACCGGAAGAACATCCCAAGGTCATCGAGACGCCAATCACCAAGGCCAACACGCTGCACTTCGAAGAGATCGTTTTCATGCTCACTCCTGTGTTTGCGGTGTACGCTCCGCGCCGTCGGGCATGTCGTTCCGAGGAGCCGACGACCCTCCCTGCGACGCGATCACGACGTGATCACGAGGCGATTTGCGGAGGTGCTCGCCGGCCGGTGCCGACAGGAATCAGGTTTCGCGCTGCGCGCCTGTTGTCCTGACCTACAAGCAGGCTGCGTGCCGTCGGCGCTGCGCGCCTGGCCGGCGGGGAAGGCACCGCAGGCCCGCGCGTCTTCGGCATGGAATCAACGGATCTGAAGGTGCGAATCGACCGGGTGTGGCGAGCGCGAAGGGGTGTAGGTTGCTGGGGACAGCCAGCAGCGCTGCAGGCTGTCGCAAGCAGCGGCCGTCAACTTCCGTTCCGGATTCGACGTCCATGTAAGTGCGTTGATGTCGAGCTGCGCATACTCGGATGAACTCGGCCACGTCCTCCGCGCCGACGCGACGCGGTGCTGGTGCCGCGCTATCTCGCCGGCTCGCCGGAGGCCGGCACCAGCGCCAGCACCCTGGCGGGCGCGCCGCTGCCGCGCGCGAGCGGCAGCGGCGCGACCACCACGACGGCCCCGGCCTCCGGGAGCTGCTCCAGATTGGCCAGGTTCTCGATGTGATAGCCGCCCGCGCCAAGGAATGCCCTGTGCTGTTCGAATGTCTCGCTCTGCCCGGGGTCGGTCGACAGCGTATCGATACCGATGCAGCGCACGCCGCGCTCGCGCAGGTAGCGGCTCGCCTCCACGGACACCCCGGGAAAGCGCATGACGCCCTGGGCGTCCTGGTTCCTGTACTTCACCGGATCGGACCAGCGAGCCCCCCAGCCCGTCCGGATCAGCACGATATGCCTCGCGCCGAGCGCGCCGTGCCGCGCCTCCCAGCTCCGGAGATCATCCACCGTGACCCGGTGGTCCGGGCTCGCCGCAACAGCCGCCGTCACGTCCACGACCGCCGCCGCCCCCACGAGCTGCTCCGGGGCGATCTGCTCGACGGTCGCTGCCCCGGCCGTGAAGTGCGCCGGCGCGTCCACGTGCGTGCCCGCGTGCTCGGCCATCGAGAACCGATTGGAGCAATACGCGTCCTCCTCGATGGTGCTGAGCGTCTCCGACGCATAGGGCGTGTCGCCGGGAAACAGCGGCATCTCCGGGGTGATCGGGTGCGTCAGATCGACCACCCGCGCCGTGGCGAGGTCGATCACGAAAGCTCCGCGCGCCTCCTGCATGGCGCGCAGCTCACCACGAGCCCGCTGCCCGCACAAGGCGCGCCGACGGGCGCTCGCGGCGCAGCGCGCCCGCCCGACGCGACGACCGAGGCGGGGTTCGCCTGCGCGCGGGCCGGCGCCCGCGCGCGGCTCACACCTCGTGCAGCTTCACCCGGCGTCGCAGGTAGTTGATCAGGTCGATGCGGGTGACCAGCCCGACGAACTCGTCACCATCGGTCACGATCGGCACGAGCCCCGCGTCGAACATCGGGAGGAGATCCCGGATCGGCGTCCTCACGTCGACCGTCCGGAGCCGCGTCGTCATCGCAGACTCGACCGACTGGCGGAAGCGCGTCACGTCGTCGACGGCCGCGAGGAGGAGGTCGGACTCGTCGAGGATGCCGATGATCTTGCCGTCCTCCAGGACGGGCAGCTGCGACACGTCGTAGAGCTTCATCCTCGCATAGGCCACGAGGAGCGCGTCCGATCGCTGCACCGTGACCACCGCCCTGTCGGCGTGGCGGCGGGTGATCACGTCGCGCAGATCCCCTGTGGGCGCCCGATCGGTGAAGCCCTGATCGGCCATCCAAAAATCGTTGTACATCTTCGACAGGTACTTGTTGCCGCTGTCGCAGACGAGGGTGCAGACGCGCCTCGGCGACGACTGCTCGCGGCAATAGCGCAGGGCCGCCGCGAGCAGCGTCCCGGACGACGAGCCGGCGAGGATGCCCGTCCTGGAGAGCAGCAGCCGCGCCGTCTCCAGGCTCTCCCTGTCGGAGATCGTGTAAGCGTGCTTGACATGGGTGAGGTCGAGGATCGGGGGGAGGAAGTCCTCCCCGATGCCCTCCACGAGCCACGAGCCCGCCTTGCCGAGCTTGCCGGTCTTGACGTAGCCCGCCAGCACCGAGCCCTCCGGATCGGCGAGCACCATCTCACAGCGCGGCTGCGCCCTGGCGAAGTAGCGCGAGAGCCCGGTCATGGTGCCGCCGGAGCCGACGCCGCACACCATCGCGTCGATCCTTCGATCGAGCTGCGCGTCGATCTCGGGGCCGGTCCCTGTCTCGTGGGCGAGCGCGTTCGCCGGGTTCTCGAACTGGTTCACGTAGAACGCGCCCTCCTCGCGCGCGATGCGGGCCGCCAGGTCCTGGTAATAGCTCGGGTGGCCCTTCTCGACGTCGGAGCGCGTCATCACCACCTGCGCGCCGAGCGCCTTCAGGTGGAACACCTTCTCCTGGCTCATCTTGTCCGGGATCACGAGCGTGAGCCGGTAGCCCTTCTGCGCCGCGACGAGCGCCAGGCCGAGCCCTGTGTTGCCCGCCGTCGCCTCGACCACGTGGCGCCGCTCGCCCCCGAGCTGGCCGGCGCGCTCGGCCGCCTCGATCATCGACAGGCCGATGCGATCCTTGATGCTGCCGCCCGGGTTCTGGCTCTCCATCTTGAGGAAGAGCTCGCACGGGCCGGCGTCGAGCTGAGTCACCTGGATCATCGGGGTGTGCCCGATGAGAGCGACGATGTTCTCTGCAGGCGCAGGGGTCGGCATGTGCATTGGCATGACAGCTCAACGGTCACACGACGCGCACCGTCTGTCGAGGTGTTCGGCCGGGCATGACGCGCGCGTCAACACGGGCAGACGCGCGTCGACGAGGGCTGCCTTGGAAAATGGATAAAGGTCCGCTAGGATGGACTGCTCCTCGCGGAGCGCGCGAGGGGGCGCGTCAGATAAAGTAAAGAGAGTTTCTCATGCCTCGACCGCTCACAGGGGCCGTGGCGCTCGTCACGGGGGGCCCGCCGCGGCGTCGGCAAGGGAGTCGCGCTCGGGCTCGGCGAGGCCGGGGCCACGGTCTACGTGACCGGGCGGACGGTCGCGGAGGGCGAAGCGGCCATCCCGCTGCCCGGCACGGCCGACGAGGTGACGCGGCTCGGCGGGCGCGGGATCGCCGTCCGCTGCGACCACCGGGACGACGATCAGACCCGGGCCGTCATCGAGCGGATCCGCGCTGAGCAGCACGGGCGGCTCGACGTGCTCGTCAACAACGTCTGGGGTGGCTACGAGCGGCGCTCAGCCGAGGTCGATCCGGGAGGTCGACGCCGGCGGCGGCGCCGCACCCTAGAACCGCGGAACCGCGGATCAGAGTCCTGCGAGAGAAGTCGGTCGGTAACGAGCCGTCGCCGGAAGGCGGTGTGGCGAAGACCGCCGGGATGCTGGCGCAGGTGCTCCAGGTGCAGTAGCTCCAGCGTCGCGTGCGGGATGCACCAGCGCGATCACGAGCGGCGAGCCGCGCGATCAGGACCGTGATCCCGATGATCACGAGGGTGATCCTGGTGATCACGATGCGGTGATCTCGGTGGTCACGATGGCGCGAACTCCGCACCCCACCTCGCGGCGGGCGACGGTGACCCGGCGGATGCGAGCGAGCCCACGCGGCGTTCAGAACGGTGCGGCGAGCCGCACGCCAAGGAATTGGCAGTTTCGCCCGGCAAGTTGCGCCCACCGCTCCGGACATCCAAGGAGGCCCTCGCGCTCACGTGTTCAATCACCTTGAAATGGACGGAAATGAGCCATCTACACTCTCGCTTGACCACCTGCCAAAACAGGTAAAATACAATGACGAGAGACAATGAAAATCGTGATGTCGGGACGAAATTTGGTATTCACTGGACTCGCTTGGACGCTCTGGGCGGCGGGGCCCGGCTGCAATAGACCTGAGCGGACAGAGCCCATGTCCGATTCGCTCATTTCAAGCCCGTTGCCGCCAAAGCGCCTGCAAAACAAAGAACTGGGATATTCATTGCTCTACCCCGCGGACTGGCAGGTCCGGGGTCAGGTCGTGGCGACCGAGTTCGCAAGCGGCGCTCGCTGCGAATCGGTTGAAATCATCGATTCTCCGGTCCTGCCCGAGCCGGGCTCGACCGCCCTCGTGCTGCGCTCGTTCGTGCAGATCTGCAGCAAACGGCTCACGGATACGGCATCGCTCGACGAGTTCATGGGTGAGAGCTACGGCGGGGGGTTCCGCGCCCGGTTTCACCCGGTCGAAATCGGTGGGATCGCCGCTTACGAGATGGTCAGCGGCGGCGCGAACACACTCATCTTTCTACAGACGAACAAACACCGTTTCCAGATCGTCGCGGCGGTCGTGGCCAGAGCCGGCGAGGAGGCCAAACGCGCCGCTCAGGTTCAGCAAACCCTGAGGAGCCTTTCTTTCACATAGCTGCCTTGCCTGCTCGTGAAATATGCCTTGGCCCGCGCCATCGGCGCGGATCTGCAAGGGGGGGGGACCATGAAGAAATATGTTCTCGTGCGTGCGACTTCAATCCTTGGTTCGGCGGCGACAGTGGCGCTCGGCGCGGCTTCCTGCGGTTCTTCTGAAGATCTGGCCGAGGCGGTCTCTTCGGTCGAGCTCGATCAATCGAACAGCCCCTTCACCCAGCCCTCGCCCGCCGGCGAGATGTACCTCGACTCCAGGAGCGCATCGCTCCCGGCACCGCTGCCTCGCGCGACGTCACACGCGGAGGTCGCCTCGGAGCCACCACAGCTGATCTCCGGGGCGCCGGGCACGGACGTCCTCGTGAATGACCCAACCGATGACACACCGGAAAACACGACGCAGAGCGAGACTTCAATGGCCGTGCGAGGCAATACGATATGCGCCGGCTATAACAACTCCGGACCAGGCGGCTTCTCGGGCCTGTCCCGCTCCACGAATCTCGGGACTACCTGGACAGACCTGAACGGCATCGGCCAGAGCGGTGATCCAGTGCTGGCGGTGGATCAGGGCACGGGCACATTTTACTATGGAGAGATCGCGACGATCGGTGGAGATCCCGCCATCGGCGTGGCGCGTTCGACCGACGATTGCCAGACGTTCGGCGCCGCCGTGGACGCCAGCCCCGTGTCTTCGGGTCTCGCCGGTACCATTCTGAACGACAAGCCGTGGGTCGCGGTGGACAACACCGGCGGAGCGAATGACGGCAATGTCTACGTCTGCTGGACCCGCTTCTTCGACACGAACGGCGATGGCAACGCAGACAGCAGCGAGCTGCGCTTCTCGCGTTCGCTGGACGGCGGCCTCACCTACCAGGGTGAACAGATCCTCCAGCCGAACGGGACGGCGCCCTTCGGGTGCAGCGTGGGCGTCGGTCCCAACGGCGAAGTGCACGTGGCGTGGGCGGATCGCGCAGGAGCGACGGCCAACGACATTCGCTTCCGCAGCTCGGTGGATGCAGGCTTGACCTTCTCGACCACGATCTCGGTCTCGACGGGCAACCGGCATCCGGGCACGGACAACATCGTCAACTGCGGCGGCGGCGACATGCGGCCGGCGCTGAACGGCGACATCCGGATGCTCCACCAGGCCTGGATGGCGGTGGACACGACAGGTGGCGCCTTCGATGGCAATATCTACGTCACCTGGGCCAGCGACCCGGCCGGCGGGGTCGACCAGAGCGACGTCTTCCTCAGCCGTTCGACGAATGGGGGCGCTACGTGGAGCGCCCCGCTCCAGCTCGGCGCGGGCGGCGGAGCGACGGACCAGTTCGAGCCATTCGTCGCGGTGGGCGGGGCGGGCGCCGTCGGCGTGGCCTGGTACGACCGCCGCAACGACGCGGCGAACAACCTGAACATCGATGTCTTCCGCGCTTTCTCCACGGACGGCGCTGCTAATTTCGGGGCGCTCGCCCGGGTCACAGACGTAAGCTTCCCTGTTCCGCCCATCAACCCGAACTTCGACCCCGGTGTCGTCAATTGCTATATGGGCGAGTACATCTCCGTCGCCGCAGACGCGAACAATTTTTATTACATGTGGGGTGATAACCGCAATACCCTGGTCACGCCCGCGTTTCCCGGCGGTCGCCCCGACCCCGACGTCTTCTTCGACGCCGAGCTCGCGCCCAACTTCGCCCCCACGGCCGACATCTGCGCGGACGTCTTCGCCGAGTGCAAGGCGCAGAACAGCCCTGTCCAGCTCGACGGTACGTGCTCGTCCGATCCCGAAGGACAGGCGCTGACGTTCCTGTGGTCTTCGCCGACCTGCACCTTCGTGGACCCGACCGTGGAAAGGCCGACGGCTCTCTGCCCCGTCGGCGTCAATACCGTCACCTTGGTCGTGACGGACTCGCGCGGAGCGTCGTCGGCGCCCGACACCGCCACGGTGACCATCGTCGACACCACTCCGCCGGTCGTCGACGTGACGCTGAGCCCCGATGTCCTGCGGCCGCCGAACCACAAGCTCAGGACAATCCATGCCACGGTCGCAGTCACGGACGCGTGTGACCCGAACGCGAGCTTCGTTCTGACGTCCATCACCAGCGATGAACCGGACGAGGGGCTCGGCGACGGTAACTTCCCGAATGACATCCAGGGCGCGCTGTTCGGCACGCCGGACACGCAGTTCCTGCTCCGATCCGAGCGCTCCGGCCGCGGTGACGGCCGAATCTATACGGTCGTCTACACCGCCTCCGACGCCTCGGGCAACGACGCCACCGATTCGGCCTTCGTCACGGTTCCCCACAACTAACTCTATTGGGGGAAGTTGCCCCGGATCAGCAGAGAAACCGCCAAGCCGCCAAGGACGCCAAGGGGAGAGGAGAAAGGGGGCCGTCCGGGCATCCCCCCTGTTCCCCGGTTTTCTTGGCGCCCTTGGCGGCTTGGCGGTTCGCTTCCCCGGCCGACCCCTGCTGGGGCGCAGCGCGACCAGCCCTCGACATCCGGCAACGACGGCGCGCCTATCGGCGCGTCGCGCCCGCGGCAGCGCCGCCGCTCGACGTGCTCCGCCGCATCGACGCGTCAGGCGGCGGGCCGCACCGCCTTCTGGAACGCCGCCAGGCCGCGCGCGTTCAGCACCTCGTCCCGGCGGAGGCCGCCTCGCCGCGCGGTCCCCACGCCGAACCGCAGGTTGTGGAGCGCGGTCGTCGAGTGTGCGTCCGTCGAGATCACGAAGCGGATACCGCGCTTGCGCGCCTCCTTGATCCACCGGGGCTCCATGTCGAGGCGGTACGGGTCCCCGTTCACCTCGACGGCGGCCCTCGACTCGGCCACGGCGTCGAGCACCTCCTCGACGCGGCACGCGAACGGCTCGCGCCGCTGGATGAGCCGGCCGAGCGCGTGCCCCCAGATCTTGAAGACCGGCAGCCGCATGGCGCTGACGAGCCTGCGCGTCATCTGGTCGGCGTCCATCTTCATGCGCGAGTGGATGCTCGCGATGATCACGTCGAGCTGCTCCAGGATGGCGTCCGGATAATCGAGCTCCCCCGATTCGAGGATATCCGACTCTGTGCCTCGGAGGAGCTTGACGCTCACGCGCTCCTGGACGCGGGCGATCTCGTCCCACTGCTTCTTCAGCCGGTCGAGGCCGACGCCGTTCGCGTAATGGGCGGCGGGCGAGTGATCGGTGATCGTGAGGTATTTCATCCCCATCGCCTCGGCCTCCAAGGCCATCTCCTCGACCGTGTTCTTGCCGTCCGAGTACACCGTATGGCAGTGCACCATCCCCTGGATATCGCCCTCCTCGACGAGCTCACCCTCGCGGCCCGCCCGCGCGGCGCGCTCCACGGCAGCGATGATGTCCTCCGCGCTCTCGCGGAGCTCGGGCGCGATGTACGGGACGCCGATGTGCTCGTAGAGATCCTCTTCCGTCTTCACGGAGAGGCGCTTCTTGCCCCGCGAGAGCCCTCTCTCGTCGAGCGTGAGCCCCAGCTCGCGCGCGAGCGAGCCGAGCGCCGAGAGGTAGTCGGGCGCCCCCGTCCGGTGGTGAAGCGCAGCGGCGTAGTCCCGGGGCGGCACGCAGAGGAGCTCGCCGCGCAGGCCTCCCGAGAGCCTTACCCTGCAACGCGCGTCGCCGCGCTCCTCGACCTCGGCGACCTGCGGGGACCGGACGAAACAATCGATCACCTGCGCGGCGTCGTCGGCCGCCGCCACGAGGTCGATGGCAGCCACCGTCTCTTCCCAGCGCCGGATCGAGCCCGCGAGATCGGCCCGCTCGGTCGCGTCGCAGCCGCGCACGTGGGCGAGGAGCGGCTCGGCCGCCTCGAGCGCGTCGACGAGGAGGACGCGCTCGTCGCGCGCCTCGTAGCGGGCGATGCCCTCGAGCAGGCTCGCCTCGGTCTTCGCCCCGAAGCCCTTCACCGCCCTGACCTTCCCGGCGAGACAGGCCCTCTTCAGCTCCTCCACGCTGCCGATGCCGAGCGCCTCGTGCAGCGCCTTCATCCGCTTGAGGCTCATGCCCGGCACCTTGGCGAGCTCCAGCACGCCGCCGGGCAGCTCGGCGCGGAGCTCCTCGAGCTGACCGGAGCGCCCCGTCTGGTAGAGCTCGGCAATCTGGGCTGCGAGCGCCGGGCCGATGCCCTTGATGCCGGTGAGCTTCTTGCCCCTGACGAGCGCGCCGAGGTCGTCCGTGAGCTGCTCCAGCGCCTCGGCCCCCGTCTCGTAAGCGCGCGCTCTGAACGGGTTCTCCCCCTTGATCTGGAGGAGCGTGCCCGTCTCGCGGAGAGCGCGGGCGATGTCGAGCTTGTCGAGCATGGATGACGGCAACTCTAGCACTCGCGGGCCGCCGGAGTTCGTGCCGCGAGGCCCCGTGAAGCGGGGCAGTTTGCCACAGCGTCACCGGCGGAGAGCCGGCGGTCGCGCCCGGCCGGGAGCATCGAAGTACACGTATTTGCAATGAAATATTCGAGCAGCTGTCGCGTCGCCGGCGATCGCCTCGGGCAGTGTGGGCGGCTTCAGCAAGGAGGACGTGACGTGAAGCTGCGCAGTCTCACCTGGATCGGCCTCGGCGCCGCGGCGCTGGCGCTTTCGGGGTGTTCCGACGATGGAGGCGAGGTACCGGACGGCGGCCAGAGGGACGGCGCCATCCTGGGCTTCAGCGACGAGCCGGCCGGCGACCGCTGCGAGAACGGCGGCACCCGGGTCGACTCCGGACGCGACCTCAACGACAACGGCCAGATCGATGAGGGAGAGGTCGAAGCGACCACCTACGTGTGCAACGGGCTCGACGGCAAGGCGGGAGCGGATGGCCCCCAGGGCGACCCTGGCGACGACGGCGCCAACGGCGCTGACGGCGCCAACGGCGCTGATGGCACCGACGGCACCGATGGCGCTGATGGCACCGACGGCGCTGATGGCGACGACGCCCAGCAGGTGCTCATCGACATCGTTCCCGAGCCGAGCGGACCGAACTGCGCGAACGGCGGGCAGAAGGTGACCAGCGGGCTCGACGCCGACGGCGATGGCGTGCTCGATGAAGGCGAGATCTCCGACACCGCCTATGTCTGCCACGGCGAGGACGGCGGGCGCGGCGTCGCGGGGTTCCAGCTCGTGGCCAAATACACGACCCCCGGCGGGCCGATCGCCGAGATCGTGGCCGCCTCTCCGGATGGCAACGTGCTGGCTTACACGAGCAGCGTCACGCACACCGTAGGGTTCGTGGACATCTCGGACCCGAGCCGCCCCGCGCTCCTCGGCACGGTCGACGTCGCCGGCGCGGTGAGCAACGGCAGCGGCGAGGCCACCGCCGTCGCGATCACGCCCGATGGGCGGTATGCGATCGCGGCGGTGAAGGACACGACGGATCCGATCCACAACGCCGATCCCGGCGCCCTGGTGTTCATCGATCTCGCGACCCGGACGATCGCCGGCTCGGTGGCGGTCGGCGTCGGCCCCGACAGCCTCAAGATCACGCCGGACGGCGCCCGGGTGGTGGTCGCCATCGAGGACGAGGAGAACGCCGACGACAACGCGGTCGCCCAGGCGCGCCCCGGCAGCGTCCAGATCGTCACCATCGATCAGGGCGCTCCCTCGGCGTCGACCGTGGCCACAATCGCGCTCACGCCGGGAGTCGGCAACATCCCGGGCGATCCGCAGCCGGAGTACGTCGACATCACCAGAGACGGCAGGACGGCGATCGTGTCGCTGCAGGAGAACAACCTCATCGCGGTCATCGACATCGCCTCTGCGGCGGTCACCCGTTATATCGAGGCCGGCACGTCCACCCACGCTCGCGCCGATCTCGCGTCGAACGGCGAGATCGAGCTCGCGAGCTCGGGCTTCACCGGGCTGCTCGAGCCAGACTCGGTGTGTCTGCTCGCGGATGGGCGGCACTTCGTGACGGCCAATGAGGGAGACACGCCGAACGAGGCGATAGCCGCCGGCCTCTGGTCGGGCGGCCGGGGATTCTCGGTCTTCGACCTCGACGGCGCCCGCGTCTACGACAGCGGCGACGCCGTCGAGCGGCTCGCGGCGCGCGCAGGCGCCTACCCGGAAGGGCGCTCCGGCGACCGGGGCATCGAGCTAGAGGGCTGCGCGACCGGGGTGTTCGGCGGCACCGACTACGCCTTCTTGCTGGGCGAGCGCAACGCGACGCTGCTCGTCGCCGACGTGAGCTCCCCCTCGGCGCCGGTGCTGAAGCAGCTGCTCGGCGCCCCGATGCGGCCCGAGGGCGCGGTCGCGATCCCATCGCGCAACCTCGTGGCGGTCAGCGGCGAGGGCGACGACGGCGTGGGCGGCGGCATCTGGCTGTATCGCTCGGTCACGGATCCGGCCGAGGTCGGTCACGGCCCCGACGTCTACGACGCGCGCTCGGGGGACCTGGGCTTCGGCGCGCTCGGCGCCCTCGCGTACGAGCCGGCCACGGGCTTCCTGCTCGCGACGCCCGACAACGCGTTTGCGCGCCAGCGCATCTGGTCGTTCTGGCCCGATCACGGCGAGCGGCGGATGCAGCTCGTGCGGGAGCTGATCCTGAAGGACAGCGCCGGCGCCGAGCTCGTGGGCTACGACCCCGAGGGCATCGCGGTGAACCCAGAGGGCGGCTATGTCCTCGCCAGCGAGGGGATCGCCGGCAACGGCGGCAGCGCGAGCTGCGTCGGCTCGGTGCTCAGCAACCGTATTCTGTTCTTCGACGAGCGCGGCCAGCTCGATCCCGGCTACGGCCAAGGAGGCATCGTGGATCTCCCGTGCGGCGGCGACGCGAACGCGATCGACTGGTCGAAGGTGCGCGCCAACGGCTACGAGGGCATCGCCGTGATCGACGGCGCGCCGTTTGCCTCGGGCGGCCTCAAGGTCTATGTGGCCATGCAGCGGGGGCTCACGACAGAGGGCCAGAACACCCGCATCGGCGAGTACGACGTCGATACAGGGGCGTGGAGCTGGTACTTCTACCCGCTCGACGCGAACCCCGGCGGATCCCGTGGCAACACGTTCCTGAGCGAGCTCATTCACGTGGGCGGCGACACGTTCGCGGTGGTCGAGCGCGACCAGGGCTGGGCAGGCGAGGCGGGGAACAAGACGATCCGCACCTTCGCGCTGTCGAGCGGCACACCGAACGACATCGCCGATCCGGTGGAGAAGACGCTCGCCTGCGATCTCCTGGAGCACCCGTTCCGCTTCGATCAGGAGAAGATCGAGGGGCTCGCGCTCGGCGCCGGCGGCCTGTGGGTCACGAACGACAACGACGGCGGCGAGGCGATGAGCTTCTTCGTCCGGCTCGACGCGTCGATGCTGGGTATCCAGGGCGGAGGCGGGGAACCGGAGGAGCCGGGCGATCCCGAGGAGCCGGGCGATCCCGAAGAGCCGGAGGAGCCAGGTGGAGATACCGTCGTCATCAACGAGGTGCGCTCGGCGGGAGAGGACTTCGTCGAGCTCTACAACCGCGGCGCCTCGGACGCCGACGTCAGCGGCTTTCGGCTCACGGACAACGATCCCTCGCACGAGCTCGTGCTCCCCGCGGGGACGATGGTGCCCGCGGGCGGATACGTGCTGATCCGCGGCGAGAACAGCGGTGAGCCCCTTCGGCTCACCTTCGGGCTCGGCTCGGCGGACTCGGCCATCCTGTACACGCCCGACGGCGTCGTGGTCGACCAGCACACCTGGACTGCCCACGTCGACACGGCGAGCCGCTGCCCTGACGGGACAGGCGCGTTCGTGGCGCCGGCGCCCGCGACCCCGGGTGCGGCGAACAGCTGCCCCTGAGGGCGGATCGCGGCGCGGCGCCCCGCCGGCGCTGCTCAGGGCTATCCCCGCATTTCCTTTCCCGTTTGTTTCGCTGGTTTCTTGGCGCTCTTGGCGTCATCGCGGTTCGCTCTCCGTCCCGACCTCTCGCAGTCGCGATAGGCATCGACCGGGAACGCCGAGATGGTCCGAAGCCGTGCTCCAAGGACGGGACGCGCGCCTACGTCAGCGCGCTCTGGCCGCCACCTTTGCCGGCGTCACGCCGAGGACGCGGCGCATGCACCTCGCCATGTGGCTCTGGTGCGCGAACCCCGCCTCGATCGCCACCTGGCTGGCGGGCAGGTCGCCGCGCAGGAGCAGCGCCTTCGCGCGCTCCACCCGGCGCTGGATCACGTACTCGTGCACCGGCACGCCGGTCGACCGCTTGAACAGCGTCTTGAGGTGGGACGCGCTGACCCCGGCGACGCCGGCCAGCCGATCGAGCGACAGGTCGTGATCGAGGTGCTCCTCGATGAACGCCGTCACGCGCCGAAGCTGCGGCGCAGACAGGCCTCGCCGCAGGCGGCCCGGCGCCTTGTAACGGCCGAGGAGGTGCGCGGCGAGCGCGACGCCGAGGCTCTCCCTGTAGAGAAGCCCGGTCGGATCGCCGGCCCTGCGCTCGGCGTCGAGCGCCCAGGCGATGTGCTCGATCTGCGGGTCCCTGATCTGGTGGCGCGGCTCCAGGCCGGCTTTGTCGGGATCGAGCCCCATGTCCGCCGCGACCCGGCGCAGCAGCGAAGGGGACAGCGCCAGGATGAGCGAGGTGCCCGCGTCGTCCTCCTGCCAGACGTCCGAGGCTCCGGCGGGGATCAGGTCCACGTCGCCGCGCGTGTAGACGAACCGATCGGCGCGGCAGGCCCCGCGCACCGGCGCGCCCGCATGGATCTTCACCCGATGATCCTGCGAGGCCTCGAGCGCTATCACGCCAGGCTGGGTCGAGTGAACGCCGACATGTACCCCGACGTACGGGCGCGGCGCGCCCGCGGACGGCTCCAGTCGGATGGGAGCTCGGGTCGGTCCGATGACCTGCATCCCCGCCAGTATCCACCGCGGCCGAGCGGCGCGCCACAGGGCGGCTCCGCGCTCGCCGCCGTCCGAACGTGCTCTCCGGGCGTCCGATCGTGCGCGACGGCCCGGGTCGCAGGCCCCTACCTTGGCGGCCACGAAGGCGCGCCCGTCATCGGCAGACGGGCCGCAAACGAAGGAGCTCACATGCGTGAAGTCACTGTCATCGGTCTGGGTCTCATGGGCACCGCGCTCGCTCGGGAATTGCTCCGCAGCGGCTCTCGCGTCACCGTCTGGAACCGCTCGATCGCGAAGGCCGCGCCGCTCGTCGCGGAGGGAGCGGTGCTGGCCCCGAGCGCGGCCGCAGCGGCGCAGGCGAGCGGGATCGTGATCACCTGCATCACCGACTACCGCGCGACGTACGGCGTGCTGGAGGGGCGCGACGTGATCTCCTCCCTCGCCGGCAAGGTGCTCGTCCAGCTCAGCACGGGCAGCCCCGAGGACGCGCGTACCCTCGAAGCGTGGGCGAAGCAACGCGGCATCGACTACCTCGACGGTGCCATCCTCGCCACCCCGAGCCAGATGGGGAAGCCGGAGAGCAGCATCCTCGTCTCGGGCTCGGGCTCGGCTTACGAGAAGAGCAAGCCGCTGCTCGAGAGCACGGCCGGGACCGTGAGCTACCTCGGGGAGAAGGTCGGCTGGGCGGCGGCCATGGACCTGGCGTTCCTATCGCACCTGTTCGCGGGGCTCCTCGGCTTCTACCACGGCGCCCGCATCTGCGAGGCCGAAGGGATCCGCGTGGCCGACTTCGGGGCCATGGCCGCCGTCGTCGCTCCGGCGATCGGTGGGATGGTCAAGCACGACGCGGACTCGATCCAGTCCGGAGCGTACGAGGCCTCGGAGGCCACGCTGGAGATCTGCGCGCAGGCCGTCGAACTCATCCAGCGGCACGCGCGGGAAGCGAGGATCAACGCCGAGCTCCCGGCCTTCGCCGCGGCGCTCTTCAGGAAGGGAGTTGCCGCGGGCCACGGGGCGGAGTCGCCAGCCGCGCTCATCAAGGTGCTTCGCGAGAGCGCTTGAAGGTGGCGATCCGCGCGCGCGGGCAGAGGAGGAGGGCTCACGGCCCTGACAGGTCGCGCGCGCACATCGCCGATACATAGTAGTGGCGGCCATCGGTCTCGTAGGGTGCGCGGTAGGTCGTCGTCTGCCTGTATCCGGCGGCGACGAAGCTCCCGCCGTGCGTGACGCGCAGGGCAGCGTGGTTGTCCAGGCGGGAGCAATCGGCGCACGGCACGAGCGGGCGGTCGTCGTCGGCGGCGTCGCGCGTGATCTTGTAGGCCTCGCCGGCGAGATCGAGCTGACCCCAGCGCCCCGCTCCCCTGGGAAAGGAGCCGACGGGCGCGAGATCGTCCGTGGTGCAGTGGATGAGGCTCCACGGGGGAAACGCGTCCTCGCAGGGCAGCGACGTCGAGCCTTCGCCCTGGCAGCAGTAGGCCGCGTCTTCGGAGGTGATGGGGGAAGCGCCCCACGGATACAGCCGTTGCTCGTCGCCGCCGGCGGCCGCGTAGTTCATCTCGGCCTGGGTCGGCAGGCGCCCGCCGTCCCACGCGCAGAACGCGAACAGCTCGAGCCACGTCGCGCACACGATGGGTTTGTCCTCGTTCGCGGCCGGAGCGTCGGTCCACGTCGGCCAGCCGTAAGGATCGCAGACGAGCGCCCGCTTCATCGCGGCCGTTGTCGCCGGGAGCATCGTGTTCCAGGCCGGGTCCCACCCGCTGTCCGGGATCTTCGGGTGCGCTCCTGCGCCGGCCGGCGGCGGGCTCTCCTGCGTCGGGCCGCCGGTCTCTTCCAGGTAGCGGCGAAACCGCCCGACGGTGACCATGTACTTGTCGAGGTGGAAGCTGCTCACGCTCGCCGGATAACGCGGGTCGTTGAGCCGGTTGAACGTCCCGCCGGGCACGAGCAGGCTGGCGCAGCAGTCGTCGTCATGGCCGAGGCCGCAGCGGTCGTCGGCGCCGGGCGTGCCGCCCGCGCAGCTCGGCGGAGGCGCCGACGCGCGGGCGCGCCCAGCCCCGGTCTGAACGGAAGCCCCCGCGTCCTGCCCCGCTGCGCCGCCGCTGTACGCGTGGCTGGATCCCAGGATCACCGCGAGGGTGCAGAGGCCGAGGAGGACCGAAGTCGGCTGTCGAGGTGGTCGTGTCGCCATTGGAGCGGTTAGGTGCGAGCGCCGCCGCTTCGGTTGTGCGACATGGCGTCGCGGCGCGGGTGGTTCCCTCTCCTCGCTCCGAGGATTGCAGAGCTCGGACAGCACGGAATTTCCGCTCACCCCCTGCCCACGGCCGGCGGCATCCAGGTCTCCCCCGTCTCGCAGTCCACGTGCCGGAGCGCCACGCGTTTGCGATCGATCTCGACCACGCCGAAGACGATCGGCAGCATGAATCGGCGCGGCCCGATGGATCCCGGGTTGAACGCCGTCAGGCCACGATCGCGGCCCATGAAGGGAACATGGGAGTGCCCGCACAGGACCAGCGACGCGCCCACCTCGGCTGCCAAGCGGATCACCTCGGCTCGGAGCTTGCCGCCGTAGAGGGCGATGTGGAGGAGCAGGGCGGTGAGCACCGTCTCGTCCCCGTCGCGGATGTCGAGCGCGATGGAGTCGGGGATGTCAGGCGCATGGACATCGATGTTGCCGCGCACCGCGGAGAGCGGCGCGATGCTCCGGAGCCCATCGAGGACCGTGAGCGCGCCGATGTCGCCGGCATGCACGATGTGATCGGGCGTGAGCGCGGCGATCCGCCGGGCGCTGTCGGCGTGCGGGTGGCTGTGGGTGTCGGCCACCGCGACGAGGCGCAGGGACCCATCGCGGAGCTGGATCGCCTCTCGGCGGTGCACGCGCTTGGCCATGCGCGGGTTTGTAGTCGTGAAGGCCGCGCCCGACCATCCCGTCGCGCAGCACCGGGGGAGCGCTCCCGTCAGCCCGCGTACTCCGGCAGGGAGATGGCCTGGGCCGCGTCGCGGATCGGCCGCAGCATCTGCCGGATGATGCTCTGCCGCCACGGCACGTGGGGCAGCGCGCGCATGAGCAGGATCTGCAGCCAGATCAAGGCCCGGTGGCCCTGCGTCATGTGCTTGGCGGCGCTGCGGCCGAGCTTCTGGTTCCGCTCCACGTAGCCGCGCATCTGCGCTTCGTAGCGGGCGAAAGCGACGCCGTGATCGCCGCCGCTCGCGGCCAGCTCGCCGGCGAGCACGTAGGCGCCGACCAGCGCCAGGCTCGTCCCCTGCCCCGAGGCCGGCGAGGGGCAGTAGCCGGCGTCGCCGAGGAGCACCACGCGCCCTGCCGACCAGCGGTCCATGTCGATCTGGATCATGCGATCGAAATAGAAGTCGGGCGCGTCGGCCATGGCCCCGAGCAGCCGGGGCACCTCCCAGCCCACCCCGGCGTAGACCTCGGAGAGGAGCTTCTGCTGCCGCGCGGGATCTCGGCCGCCGTGGCGCATCGGCGCCGCGACGAACGTGAAGAAGGCCTTCGCCTGCGCATCCCCGCGCGTGCTGTAGAGGCCCGCGATCTTTCCTGGGTTGTGGTGCATGAGCTCCCAGCGATCGAGGTCGAGGTGGTTGGGGACGCTGAAGATCGAGACGTAGGTGCCGAGATCGAGGGCGAAGCGGTCCTCGTCGCCGAAGGCGAGCGCGCGCACGTTGGAGTGCAGGCCGTCGGCGCCGACGACGAGATCGAAGGTGCGGGGCGCGCCGCTCTCGAAGGTGACCCGCGCGCCGCCGGCGTCCTGCGCGATGGATGTAACGGAGTCGCCGAAGACGTACTCGACGTCGCCCCGCGTGCTCTCGTAGAGGATGCGCCCGAGATCCCCGCGCATGATCTCCACGTCCTCGCCCGACCGGAAGCCGAATGTCTCGCCATCGATGGTGGCGAGGCGCCTGCCGGCGTCGTCGACGAGCGAGCCTCCCTGCATGTCGGTGCCGGCCCGGCGGATCTCGTCGGCGAGGCCCATGCGCTTGACCACGTCGACGGCCACGCCGCGGATGTCGATCTTGTAGCCGCCCGGGCGCGGCGCCGGCGCCCGCTCGATCACGGTCGGGTTGAAGCCGTAGCGGCGCAGCCAGTACGCGAGCGCGGGCCCGGCGATGCTCGCGCCCGAAATCAGGATGTCTCCGTTCTTCACGTGCTTGCTCCCTCGGGTTGTCGAAGGCCCAGATGGCGCAGCGGACGCTCGCCATCGAAGGCCGGGCACACGTCGGCGCCTCGGCGGCAGATCCGCCGCGCCGCCGTACGTGCCTGGTCGGATGATCTAGGGTTGGCTCAGCGGTAAGGGCCGGAGCTCTCGCGCGCGCGGAGGCGGCCGCTCATCCCCTCGATGTTGGCGCCGGCGAGCTTGGCGCCGTCCAGGCAGGCGCCCTCCACGTCGCACTTCTCGAGGTTGGCCTCGCTCAGGTCCGCGCTCGACAGATCGGCGTTGCGCAGGTCGACCTTGACGATGTCGGCGCCGGCGAGCACCGCCTCGATCAGGCGGGCGCTGCGGAGGTCGCTCTTCTCGATGTTCGCGCCCGTCAGATCGGCGCCCGACAGGTCGGCGCCGCAGAGATCGCTCTTCTCGATATTCGCCCACTGGAGGACGGCGCCGCGCGCGCACACGCGCATGAGCCTCGCGCGCTCGATGTTCGCCCGCACCGCGCGCGCGCCTTCCAGCGCCGCGCCTTCGAGATCGACGCGCTCGAGGTTGGCGCCGTCGAGGTTCGCACGCAGAAGCGAGGCGCCCGCGAGCGATGCGCTCTCGAAGTTGGTCCCGCGCGCCGAGGCGTCGTCGAGCTTCGCCCCCGCGAGGTCCGCGTCCTCGACGTTCGCGCCGTCGAGCCGGGCTCCGGTGAGATCCGCGCCGGCGAGGCGCGCGTCCTCGAGGTCGGCGCCCTGCAGGTCGGCGCCGGCGAGGCGGGCGCCCGCGAGGTCGACCCGCTCCTCGACGGCGCGCTCCACGGCGTCGCGCAGCTCGTGGACGTCGGCGCGGTAGAGCGTGGTCCCGTCGGCGCGGACAATCTGGATCGGCATCGAATCTCTCCTCGCCGAGACTCTACCCGGCCGGCGCGCGACAACCATGGCGATCCGCGCCAGATCGATTTGCCGATCGCGACGAAACGAGCGGCGCCTCTGCGCGCGACTACCCTCTCCCGAGCTCCCGATGGCCCGGCCTACCAAGCAGCCACCCGCTTCGTCGTCGATCCTCCCGGCGATCCTCCGTCACGCCGAGGCGCGCCGGCTCGACGTGGAGGCGCTGGCGCTGCGCTTCGGGCTGCCGGCGGACGCCGCGCAGCGCGATGAGGTGAGCGTCGCGGCCGACGTGCCCGACGAGCTGCTCCACGCCGTCGCGCGCGCCGCCGCCGAGCCCGACGTCGCCTTGCGCGTGGCGGCCCGGCTCGAATCGCGGCGGCACACGCTGACGGAGCTCGCGGTCCGGGCGAGCGCGAACGTGCGCGAGGCGCTCCACCTGCTCGCGCGCTGGGCGCCGCTCCTGCACGAAGGGCTCGCGGCCACCGTCGAGGAGGACGCGCACGAGGCGCGCTGGCTGCTCCGCACACCGCGCCGCCCGCGCGGCGTCGGCCGCTACGTCCACGAGCTCGCGCTCGCGCACGCCCTTCATCACGTCCGCGCCGGTGCGGCTGACCTCGCGCCCGCGCGGGTGTGGTTCACCCATGCTCGCCCGCCGGATCTGGCGGTCCTGCGCGCGTTCTTCGGGACGGGCGCGATCGCCTTCGGGGCGGAGGCCTGCGGCTTCGCCGTGCCGCGCGCGGACCTCGATCGCGCCATGCGCCTCGCCGACGCCCGCGCGCTCTCCACCCTCGCGCCGCTCGTGGACGCCGAGCTCGGCGCGCGGCCGCAGGGCGCCTCGTTCACCGAGCGCGTCGCCGCCCACGTCGCCGACTCGCTGCCGCGCGGCACCGACGTGCACGAGGTCGCCCTGGCCCTGCACATGAGCGCTCGCACGCTGCAGCGCCGCCTCGATCAAGAGCAGACGCGCTTCTCCGACGTGCTCGATCACACGCGCCTCGCCGTCGCCCGCCGCCTGCTCGCCGACCCCGCGCTCACGCTCACCGACGTCGCGTTTCGCCTGGGCTTCGCGGATCTGGCGACGTTCACCCGCGCCTTCAAGCGCTGGACCGGCAAGCCGCCGGGCCAATGGCGGCGATCGTGAGGCGCGCTCGTACCCGCCCATCTCTCGCTGCACGCCCCTCGAGCAAACGACGGGACGCACCCATCTCCCGCTGGACATGCCTCTAACAAAAAGACGGGTTGCACCCATCTCCCGGGGTGGTGTCCTAAGTTCAGGACTCTTGTCCTAGTTTGACCTCGGACCTCGCGTGAGCGGCTAAGTTCGGCCGGAAGTAGTGCAGCCCGCGACGGCGCCAACCGTCCGGGCTGCGTGGCCGAACCCCGTACCACGAGGTCCGACATGAAGGTTGTACCTATCCGCGGAGGCGGAAGGCAAGGCGGAGATCCGCCCCCTGCCCGCCCGCGCCCCACCCTGTCCATGGGAAGCGAGGAGGCGCAGCGCCTCCGTGCCGCGCTCCGTTCGCTCCGATCCATGGCCGGCTCGACCCGTTGCCTTGCCGAGATGCTGGGCATGGGCGAGGGGCACCTCCAGAACATCATCTGCGGCCGGCGCCCATCGTACGGCGTCGCCGTGCGCGCCGCGAAGCTGGCCGGCGTCACCGTCGAGCGGCTCCTCGGTGGGCTGAGCGCCGCGGACCGTTGCCCGACGTGCGGCGCTCGGCGGGGTGCCCCATGAAGCCCCGGCGGAAGGGGGCCGGACGCCCGCCTGCCGCGCGACATCCCAGGAAGAAGCCGACGATGGAGGCGATCCTCGCGGAGCGCGGCATCGTCCTGGCGACGCTCGCTGGCATCCCGAAGCGCGACCGCCGCGACGTGGAAGCCGAGGTGTTGCTCAACGCATGGAACGCCGTCCGTCGGGGGCTCTACAGACCAGACCCGCGGGACAAGCCGCGCGACGCGCTGAGGAAGTGGTTGCACGGGATCGCGTGGCGCCTCGCCTCGCACTACATCCACAGCGCGTGGTCGCGGCGCGCCGTGATTCATCCGTCGCCGCTCGGGTTGCTGCGCGAGCCCGTCGGCATCGACATGCACGCCCAGATCGAGGCGCGCGAAGTGCTGGACGCCATGACCGAACTCCCGGACTGGCAGGTCGACGCGCTCCTCTCCGTGGACGACCCGGAGAGCCTTGCCGCCTACGCCCGACGGCGTCGGATGAACCCGCACACGGCAGCGTCGCGGCTCCGCATCGCTCGGGAAGCGCTCGCGCTGCGGCTCAAGAGGTGGCGGCGGTAGCTACCGAGCCGAGAAAACGACGCCGCAGAACGCTCAGGATGGACGATTTTGCGCCACTCACGCGATCATCCAACCGCATAAACGACCGCTGGCGCTGGCACGATTAGACGCCGGCGTACTTGCGCCACTCCTCAGATGCCGACGCCAAGAACAGGCTCCACTCGCCGTCGTTTGCGTGGAGCTTCACATACTCGCGAATGTCCTTCTTCTCGACCCTGACGCACTTCGCCACGCCGGACTCTTTCAATTCGTGCAGTCTTCCAACAAAGGCCCGAAGCGCTGCCGCATCAGAGAACCGCAGCACTCTATGCGCTGTTCTTATATGATGAAAGACTGCGCCAGTCTCCTCTGGGTAGTACCGCTCTTCAGTGCTACGCACATCAATCCCAGACTTCTTTCTGGGCGGATCCATTGGGGCTGCGGCGGCATGCTCCGCAAACGTCTGCACAACAGCCCCCTGGTGTACTTCGTACAACGACGGCTCAAGGTCCGGAATACCATTCCTGTCTTCAAACTCAGCGTCGTATAGACTCTGCGCGTCCGGGGCCGTGTCCGCGGTATTGAAGGAGTAGAACACCCTAAAGAGCAGCACTGGCTATCAACCCAGGTCGAGCGCATCCATCGCCGCTTCGCGCACGCCGCTATGCACCTTACTGTCATGCGCGACTTGCTCAAGTATGCGCTTGGCTTCATCAGTGCCATTCGCCGCAAGTCCTTGCACGGCCCCCTCTTGCACCATCGGTTGTGCATCATCGAGCAGGCTGCGCAAGACGCGAAGCGCGAACGCGCTGTCTTTGATTCGACCCGCAGCGCGTGCGGCTCTGGCTCTCATGCCAGTGCTTATTGCTCGAGAGTGAAGGTACTCGATTAGCTCTTGTGGGTTATGCTCCGCGAGGTGTACAAACATCGCCTCGCACGGCTTTGACCACGTTACACGGGCGACTTTCCTCTGCGGGACATGGACGGCCGTATTACATTCGCTCGCTTTGAGCGCGGCCGTAGTGTCGACACTGAGCTCATCGGAGTTGACCATGACAACGCTCCATAAAGGAGCGGCATGAGGCAAATGTGCTGTGGTGGTCGAGAGTCTGGCGGCGGTGCTTCCTGTCGACCCGTGACCATACCGGCACACAATCGTGTCGAGCTCATCCGAACGCGGCGCGCGTGAGCCCATCCCATCGATAAATCGCGTGTGGGTACTCATGTCGACTCCATCGATACGCCGTAAAGCGCAGACACAATCTCGATCGAGTTTGCCCTGCACTGAAGAAACGTATTGCCACTAAGAATATCAGCCGCGCTCTCCGCTCCGGCGACGTCCCAGTGATGATTGACGTCGATACGCACCGGTTCGCCTGGCGCAAGCGACAGCGACAACACAATCAAGTGGTCCCTGTCGTTGACTCTACGAGTTACAGTGTTTGACACTGTACTTAAGCCGAGATGCTGCAGTGGACGATCGTCTGTGCCCAGTAGCTGGTTTAGCTCTTCGGATGGCTCATCAACATCGAATCCGATGTTGAAACCGAGACCCTTAACAGGAGTCTCGGACAGGCGCCGCAGCACTTCCTGTGCAACACTCTCCGCTCTGACAAAGGCGTCGTCTTCCGCCACGTTTGGCACGACATTTACGTGTGTCGCAGTTGCGGCGAAGATGCACGTTTCCGTCGTGTACACATACGTGAGGCCGTGGGGCCCGCTGTTCGCGATGTCTTTCTGCAGGTTCTCGCCGACAAACAAGCGGGAAGCCACCCACTGTGGTACAAATATGGCCTGATTCCACGTCCCTGCCAGGACGATTGGGCAACGATGCGGGTCAAGCTTCAATGTGGGCCTCGGGCGCTTCGTAGGGCTAACGGCTAACAGCCGCAAGCCTCGTAAGATTCCGCGGCTGGAGCTGGGACAGCTGAATGTGCACACGTGTAGCGTGCACAAAGTATCTCTGAGTATACGCTCCAGCGTATGCGGTGCAAGTGGAAAGCTAAGCCGGTCAGCTGAGCAAGTTCAGCGACTCAACCGTCGCGGCCGATGTCGTTCGCCTGGGAAGTCGGCGCAGCCATCGCCCGAGAACTATCCGCCGGATCGCCGGGATGTTCCGATCTACCAGAGCTGCGCTTCCGAGATATGTAAGGAATATCGCTAAAAATTCCAGTTGCACCACCACGCGCGGTCGAGGTGCGGGGGTAAGTAAATAAAACAGCAAGTAAGTTACGGCTCCACGCGGTTCGCCCGGCTCGCCGGACAAGTTCAGCCGCACCATCCGCCTGGGTTGCGGCGAGGTGTCCAATTTCGCTGATGACGGAATTTTAATAACTAAGTAAAATTGCTAAGTAAATTAAGTAGAGTGGATGACGTGCGCGTGTCGCCGGTTACTCCGGCTCGCCGAACAGGCTGAGCTGGACCATCCGGCGCGACACCGGCGCAGGTGGCGGCGCTGACGGAGGAGGCTCCGGTTCCGCCGGAGCCTCCGCGGACGCCACGGGCGGTGGCTGCGGGGCGGATGGCGCGGACGCGGCGGACCCGCCCGGGAGCACCCGAAGCCAGCCCCGGCCGCCGGGGAGCTCGCGAGCGGGCCCCTCCGGCTTCGGGATGGCGAGCGGCTGCGGCTCCGGCTTCTCCCCCGCGGGCTCGGCCAGGGCGGCGTCCATGAGCATCTCCAGGGTCCACACGTGGTCGGTGACGCCCGCGGCCATTGCCGGGGTGATCCGCATGTTCCGCGGGATGTGGCAGAGGTTTACGAACGTGTAGTGCAGCGCGACCGCGGCGCAGTGCCGCGTGAGCTTCTTGCTGAAGGCGAGCGTGCGGCGCCGGAGCCGCGCGTTCCACTGCCGCGCCGTGAGGTTGCTCCGCTCGATGGCGTAGGTCGTGGTCTTCTCGTGGTCCGGCGTGCCGTAGATCGTGCGCTTCTTGATGAAGTCCACCCCGCGCTCGACGGCGAACTTCTCCGACGTCCCAGGCTTGCCGGGGCGCGCCGTGAAGTTCTTGATCATCTGCCCGTAGGGCACGGCGCGCCCGAAGTTCACCGCGATCGGCTGGGCGTAGAGGCCGAGCCCGTCGGTAGTGATCTGCGGCATGACCGTGAGCCGCGCGCGCACGTCTTCGACGAGAGCATCGGCGCTCTCCTGGTCGCGCTTCCCGACGTGCCACGCGAGGATGAGCTTGCTGGTGCGGCAGATCGCGGCCCATGTCCACTGCTCGCCCACGCTCGCCGCATCATCCTTCGCGGCGTCCACCTTGTTCTGGCGCTTGCGGCACCAGCTGTGCTGCTCGTCGAGGTCGACAAGCGCGCACGTCAGATCGCGCACCATGCGGTCATGAAGCCGCGCGCAACCCTCGCCGATGGCCTGCGCGAAGCGGCCGATGGTGTCGCGATGGACGCCGGTCATGCGCTCCGTCGCTCGGACGCTGGTGCCGTTCACGAGCGCGGCGAGCACCTCTAGCCGCCGCTCCGCTGGGAGCACGTTCGCCATGGGCTTGCACCTCTCCGGACGCGTGCCCATGATCGCAACGCGACGTGCGACGGGTGGGCCACCATCCGGCGTTCCGCAGCCCCGTCTCGGGTACCAGCCGAGGCGGGGCGCTTTGCCTGTCCCACCAAGGTAGCACCGAAAGCCTATGTTTCCCGGCATTTTTGAGCGCTATGACAGTGACTGTCACGGCCGTGGTGGGCTGTCGCAGCCTGTTTAGCGGCTCTTCCTCGCGGTCGGTTGCGAGCGGTGACCGAGGCGGGACAAGAGGGCGGCGCGGAGTGGGCGGGCGTAGTGAGGCCGCGGTGCGTGCGGAACTGCGCTACCCGGTGGCCATGGCGGGAGTGTGCGGACGCAGCTTGCGCGGTGACCTAGCGTGCGCGTAGCCTCCGCGGCGGAGGTGCGGATGGTCAGGTGGATGGGGGTCGCTGCAATGCTGCTGCTCGCGGTGGGGTGCAAGGGGCAGGAGCGTGGTGGCGAGGCGCGACCCGTGACGGAGGCGCCCGGGGCCGCGGCGACGACGGCTCAACCAGCGGCGGCGCCTGCCCCGGCGAAGCCCAAGGAGCCGGCGCGGGAGGCTGCCCAGCATGTCGACATCAAGAAGCTGCTCGGCGAGTACCACGACAACGAGGTGCGCGCGGACGGCGCCTTCAAGGGCAAGCTGGTGCAGGTCACGGGCCTCGTTGGCGACGTCAAGAAGGACATCACCGGCAGCATCTACGTGACGGTTGGGACGGGCACGATGCTGGAGATCCCGACCCTCCAGTGCTTCGTCGCCGAGGGGGAGACCGGCGCCGCGGCGGCGCTCTCCAAGGGCCAGAAGGTCACGGTGCGCGGGCGCGTGGACGGCCTCATGATGAACGTCCTCGTCAAGGACTGCGAGATCAACCCGGTGATGAAGCTCTGCAAGCGCTTGCAGGGCGCCCTCGGCGCGAAGGAGTGCAGGTCGAGCGATGAGACGGGTGACGCGAACGCTCTAGTGGTCAAGGAAGACGGCAAGGCCGCGACTGTAGGGTTTCTGGACTGCGTTGCCCCGAAAGAGCACGTGCCCCTCGCGGAGGTCTACGACTTCATGACGACGAAGCGCCAGCTGAAGGAGCATCAGGTCGTCATCGGCTCCAAGGCTGCCGGTTGTTACGGCGTCTTCTGGGCGTCAGACGCCAAGGGGGCAAAGGTGCCGCTCCCCGACGACATCAAGACCAAGGCGCAGGCGTTCTTCGATACGCTCTAGCGCACATCCGTGCGCTGCATGCGTGGCTCACGCACCGCATCAACCGGCAGGACGAGGACGAGCCCGTCGAGTTGAACTGACCCGACCGAAGCGGTCGCCTACAGCTTGGCGAGCTGCTTGAAGCGCTCAGCGCCGGACGGACGCTCGACAATGATGGGCCGTTTGAGGAAGAACATCATGCCGCCGCGCTCCCAGGTGACGACCGAGTATGCCTCCCAGCCTTCCTTGCCGAGCACCTTGAGGTGCTCCTTGTAGCCCGCCTGCCGGACATATTCGTCTGCCGTGTCGAGCTGCGTGTACTCCCACTGCTGGTACTGGGTCTTTTCGGAATCTTTCTCGCTCATCCGCGATGGATAGCACACTGGTGCCACCTAAGCACACCATGTAGGCATGGCACGGGGCGGCCAGGGTGCGCGTCCGGCGAGAAGCCCGTCGCTCACGCCGAGCCAAGCGCCGCGGCGACGAGACTTCCGGCCGTCAAGCGGTCGGCGGATCGTCTGTCCTAATTAGGACACCACCTCTCCCGGTGGACGTGCCTCCACAAAAAGATGAGTCGCACTCGTCTCCCGCTGGACGTGCCTCCACAAAAAGATGAGTCGCACTCGTCTCCCGCTGGACGTGCCTCCACAAAAAGATGAGTCCACTCGTCTCCCGGTGGACGTGCCTCCACAAAAAGATGAGTCCACTCGTCTCCCGCTGGGCGTGTCGGGAACGACCGAGATCGATCTCTCGGACGCCACCGGCCAGTTCTTGACCGCCGAGTGGCGCGGCGACCTCGACGGCTGGCGCACCGGCGCCACGATCAAGGACGTTCGCGTCGGCAACGCCGACGGGCAGTTCGGCTCGGATATCGTGTGCAACGAAACCAACGGCACGCTGAACGTGGCGAAGGTGCGGATGGAGTGATCGCTCGATCCCCCGTCCGGCCAGTCACTGCGCCTCGCCGCCAGGGTTGAAGTCAGCGCATGACGGGCACCCGGACGCCGCGCAAGCCAGCTCGGGGCACGACGTCGGGCAGCTCGGGTCGTCCGGGTCGCATTTGATGAGCTGCCAGGTCAAGGAGCTCATATCCTTTGGATCTGCCGGGCACACGTCGACGTCGAACGCATGCGACGCCACCATGGTGAGCGTGTGGCAGCCCGCCGTCACGGAGGACGAGTCCAGGAACCAGCGCCTCACGAAGGGGCGCTGCCCTTCATCCATCGTGCCCGCCTCGATGGCCTCGAACGGGTAGACGCGGTCCCGGTAGGGCTGCCCGGCTGAGTTGCGGGTGCCGTAATCGAGGTAGAGCGCGAGCTCGACATCCACGCTGTTGTCCTCGGAGAGCACGGCAGCGCCGAAGTCCACGAAGACGTCTTGCTCATGAATGTAGACGACCTGCAGCTGGCTGGGAGATGCCGCAGACGCGATCAGGTACGGCGCCGTCTGCGGAGGCGTCTCGTGATCGGGCTGCGAGAGGAGGAGGCAGCCCGACGCGAGCAGCCCGAGGGCCGTCAGCGCGGCCGACGAGAGAACGCGCGCCACCGACGCCGCAGCGCCCATGGGTGGACCGAAGGACGGGACAGACATGGTAAGATGATCAACAGGTTACCAGGACCATTCTACGAGGGGGGCGGGCCGCCTCGGTACGCGGAAACTTGCGGCATCACCTCCCAGCGCGGCCACGGAGGAACCTGGCCGACGCGGAACCAGCTAGTTGCATCCCAGCCGGCACACCATGGCCGCCGTGTAGGAGCACCCGTGGTCGCCCCACAGCGACGAGCTCGGCCCCGTGCACCGGAACGCGCACCCCCGCCCGTCCGCGGTCGCCTCGGCCGTCAGCCGGTATCCCTCGGCGTTGCAGCTCCCCGTCGATGACAGGCAGCTCGCCAGCTGCGGCTCGCACTGCTCGACCACATAGCCGGCCGGGCACGTCCAGTCCGCGCTCGCCCGCGCGTAGTCCGGCGACCGCCCCGTCTCGGTCGCGATCGGCTCATGCTTCGAGAAGGTCGGCATCCCCGTCGTGACCTGGAGCGGCACCACGACGGCCCGCTCGCGCGGCACCACCGGGGCGGACGCGTCCTTCGGCTGCACGACGAACGTGTCCCGCCGCGTCTGCCGCTCGCAGCCGGCCGTCGCGCCCTCCGGCGTCCACGAGAACGTGAGCTCCGCGCTCCCGTGCGCGGGCACCTCGACCGTGCGCTCGCCGTGGGTCACCCGGACATCGACCTGCGCCCTGTTCGTGATGAGCGCCTGCGCCGTCCCCGCGGCGCCGTACGGCACCACGCCCAGGTCGACCGGCAGCGGCGCGATCTCCGGCTCGGCGAGCGAGAAGCGGCACACGTCCGCCACCGGATAGATCGCGTACGCGAGCGGCACCGCCTTCTTGACCTCCATCCGCAGCGCGCCGAACGCCTGCCCGCCTCCCTTCGCGCCCGCGACCGGCGCGCCCTCGACGCCCTCGATGGCCAGCTCCCCGACCGAGGTCATCGTCACCCGGCGGTCCCCCGCCTCGATCCGGGCCTTGAACAGGCCGAGCGCCGTGCCGTGCGCCTCGCCGGCCGTCACGTCCGTCTCGTAGGCGACCATCGCGCCGCGCTTCACGGCCCCGATGAAGTGCGTCGCGCGACCGCAGGCGCAGCCGCCGCCCGCCGCCGGCACCACGCTCTCGGTCGGCTCGAAGAACTGCGGATCCTCGTCCGCGACAAGCGCCATCGCGACCAGCCGCAGCCGGCGCCGATCGAGCGTCCCTCCGGCGCTGAAGTACGCCGGCAGATCGACGTCGGCGCCGACGAGGACCGAGTCGACGGCGATGCCCACATAGCGGAAGTCGATCGCCCGCTCGCCCGCCGCGGGCGCGGGTGCCCCCGGCGCCGCCGTGGCCGCGGGCGCCGCCGTGATCGCGGCCACCGTCTGCGCCGCGGGCGCTGCCGTCGCCGCGGGCGCTCCCGCCACCGCGGGCGCTGCCGCCGCCGCGGGCGCTGCCGGCTCCGCCTTGGGACGGGCGCAAGCAAGGCCGACCGGCGAGAACGCGCCCGCCGCGCTCCGCGACAGCCCGCGGCCCGGCACCATCGCGCTCGACGTGTCGAGGAGGTAGTCGTGCCGCACGTCGCTGAACGCCCGCGCGGCCGCGAGCAGCGCCCCGGCCTGAGAGCAGCCGCTCTCCTTGCAGGCCGGCAACGCCGCCGCGCCGGCCGGCTTGCGCGGCGGCGGGACCGGCACCTCCGGCGGCCCAGGGCAGCCGAGCGCGGAGGCCAGCGCCCCGAGGAGGAGCCCGCCCGCGCGCAGCGGCGCGGCGCGGCGCGGACGAGCGCGATCTGCTCCGCTCACGGCCATGCGATCGTCATCCACCGGACGCGCCCCGAGCCGCTCACCGCGTCGTCCGCAAAGAACAGCGAGGCGCCGGACCGCCCCGCGAACGCCGGCGACACGTCCTGCGACGCGCCGCCGGTCAGCCACGCCAGCGGCTTGAGCGAGGGCGCCGACACGTCGCCGGGCGCCAGCGTGAAGGCGTTCAGCTCCACCGAGTCCCCCGGGGCCGACGCGAGCACGCCGCGGCAGACCTTGTCGCACGCGAGCGCGAGCGACGACACCGCCGCGCCGTCCGGGCCGCTCACCACGACGGGCGGGCCCTGCACCGCTCCGCTGCCGTCGAGCCGCACGAGCCGCGCGCGCCCGCCGGCCGCCGCGCCCCCGCCGGCCTCGTCGGCCGGCTCGTCGATCCAGCCGACGAAGAGCCCGCCTTCGAGCGGCGCGAGCACCGGGCTGCGCGAGTGCTCCGGGGATGCATGGAGGCGCGATTCGT
This sequence comes from Sorangium sp. So ce124, assembly GCF_051525235.1. NCBI lineage: Bacteria > Pseudomonadati > Myxococcota > Polyangiales > Polyangiaceae > Sorangium > Sorangium sp. So ce124. The sequence goes on along the minus strand of NZ_CP150312.1, from coordinate 13,219,791 downwards.
CGCCGATCCGCTGCAGCGTCTTCGCGTCGAGCCGCGCGAGGAAGATGTCGCCGCCGGGCTCGTCGCCCTGGCCAGCCGCGCCGACCGCAGCCGCGCCGCCGCCCGCCGCCGCGCCGCCCTGGCCAGCCGCGCCACCGCCCGCCGCCGCGCCGGCCCCGCGGCCCTGGCCAGCCACACCGGCCCCGCGGCCCTGGCCAGCCGCGCCGCCTCCCGCCGCCGCGCCGCCCGGGGCCACTCCGCCTCCCGTAGCCGCTCCGCCGGCCGGGCGCGCGTCCGACCACACGAGCCACGCCTCCTGGCCGCGCACCGCGATCTGCACCTCGGCCGCGTCGAGCGGCGCGTTCGTGATGCGCCGGTCCGGCGCCATCCGGTTCAGCGCGCGGTCCACCCGCGCCGCATACACCTCGGCGTTGCCGTCGCGCGTGTCGATCCACGCGACGATGAAGCCCCCCGCGCCGTCGTAGGCGATCGCCACGTCGGACGCCTCGCTCGCGGCGCCGCCCTGCTTCTTCCGCGGCGCCGTGGTGAGCTTCTTCTGCGCGACCTTCGCGCCCGTCGCGTCGACCTTGGTCAGGTAGACCTGCGTCTCGCCCCGCTCGCGCGCGACCCACGCGATCACGCTCTCGCCCTGCACCGCGCCCTTGCCCTTCGCGTCGGCCGGGAGCGGCGGCGCCGCCGCGATCGCGACGCCGCCGAGCGACGACGCCTTCTGCGAGAGGACGTTCAGCTTGCCGAGGCCGCCCGGAGACGCGGCGCGCACCGCGAGCGTCGCGGAGACATCCTGCCCGCGGGGCGCGCCGTCCGACGCGCCCTCGACGAAGTACGTGACCCACGCCGAGAGCGCCGCGCCGCCGTCGAGCTCGACCGCCGCGACCTTGGCGATGGGGTCGCCCTCGGCGAGGGCGCGCACCGCGGTCGCGCGCGGCGGCGGGTCCTTGTCCTCCCGGAACGCGGGCGCGCGCCACGCGCTCTCGCGCACCGGGAGCGACACCAGCGCGAGCGCCGCCCGCGCGCCCGCCGCGCCGCCAGGCTGCGGGCCGGGCGCGGCGCTCGCCAGCGTCGCGCACGCGCCCGCGTGGCACGTCAGCCCGCGCACGAGGTACGGCACGCCGTCCGTCGCCGCGAACGGCGCGGCGCGCACCGGCTCCGCCGCCCGCACCGAGAGATCCGGGCCGAAGCGCACGAACGTCGGCCAGACCGGCGGCGCGGCCGCCCCGTCGCGCGCCATCTTGAGCGTGGCGGGCGCGAGCGTCACCGCGGCGAAGCCGTCGCCGTCGGCCGCGAGGTCGGGCGGGCCGCTCGCGCTGAAGACGAGCGCCGCCCGCTCCGCGCCGAGCGTCCCGTCCGGGCCGACCGACGCGAGGTGGATGAGGCGCCCCGGCCCGCGCGCCCCTGCGCCGCCGACGTCGCCGCCGCGGGCGCGCAGCAGGTCCTCCCACGCGAGCAGCGCCCGTCCGCCTCCGCCCTGGGAGGGAGCGACGAGCGACACCAGCGCCTGCTCGCCGGACGGCGGCGTCGCCTGCCGCGGCGCCACCGCCACCTTGCCGCCCGGCTCGACCGCCGCGAGGTAGACGGCGCTGTCGATGTCCCGCTCGTCCGTCCAGGTGAGCAGGTAACGCCCACCGACGGAGGCGATCTCGACATCGATCTGCGCGGTCGGCTCGGGGCTGACGACCACCGGCGAGGACACCTTCCCGGCCGCATCGATCTCCACGAGCGCGACGGGTCCGAGCTTCGCGTCCTCTGCGGCGTCCTCCGCCGCCGCCTTGCGCGCGGGCTTGCCCTCGCCCCGGCCGCGCGGCGCGGCCGGCGGGAGCACGAGGGCGACCGCCGCGCCCCGCTCGGTGGCGACCGCGTGCCACCCGAGCACCTCGCGCGCGACCGACGCGGGCGCCGTCGGCTTGATCGCGGCGCCCTTGCCCTGCGCCACGACCGTCATGACCACGTCGACGCGGGCGACATCGGCGCGGGCGGCGTCGCCCTGGGCCTCGCGCGGCATCTCCCACAGCACGAGCGCGCCCTGCGCGTTCGGGAGCACGTCGAGCCAGGAGATCTCCTCGGCCGTCTGCGCGACGAGGCTCGCCGGGGCGCTCGGCTTGCCGGCGGGGTCGAGCGCGAGCACGCGCACCGCGCGGCTCCCGTCGATCTGCTCGATCCAGGCGGCGATGTAGCCCTGCGGCGTGGCGCGCAGCGCGGCGACGGGCACGTCAGCGGCGACCGGCCCCGCGTCGACGGCGTCCCCGCGCGGCGCGCCGTCCGCGCCGAGGGCGCGCGTCCTCCAGCGCCCGCCCGCGGCGTAGAGCAGCAGCGCCTCGTCGCCGCGCCGGGCGAAGTAGGACGTCGTGTCCTCGTCGTCGAGCTCCGCGATCACCCGGGCCGGCAGGAGCGGCGGCCCTTCCGGCGCCTTCGGCTGCGCGGGCGGCGTCTTCACGACCCGCGGCGCGCGCGCGACGGGGGCCGGCGCCGCGCCGGAGCACCCGAGCGAGAGGGCGAGGGCGGCGCCGAGCAGCGCCGGCGCGCGGCGCCCGAGCGCGGGGCCGGTCGGGCGGCGTGCGTCGCGCCGCGAGCCGCGTTGAACCCAGGGGAGAGCGCTGCGGACGAGCATGGCGGCGACCATGCCAGAAGCGAAGAGCCCCCGCTACAGGGCGCCGCGCAAGCGGAGCGCTCGCCCCGGTCGTCCCCTCGCGAGGGCCAGCCTGGCCGGACTCCCGACCCGGACTCCTGGCGGGCGGAACTAGAACGCGAGCAGGCGCCCGAGCAGCGTTCTGTACCTGCGCAGGGCGAGCCGGAGCTCCTCTGTCGACGCCTCCGCTCGCCCAGGCTCGCCGTCGACGAGGCGCTGCAGCGCGGCGCGCTCCTCCCGGAAGCTCTGCGCGACCCGCTGGATCGCCTCGTTCACGAGCGCGTCGGCCTGCTCGACCGAGAGGCGTGGCGCCTCGATGAAGCCCGCCTGGATCGCGCTCCAGCGCTCGGACAGCTCGCGCGCCTCTTCCGGCGTGAGCACGGGCGCGCGCTCCGGCCAGGGCTCTCCGGTGGGTCCTCCGCGCGCCGTGTAGACGGCCGGCTGGCGGCCCGACTCGGGCGGGGTGTCTTCTTCGGCGAACCGCGCCTCGGGCTGGCTGCTCTCGCGCGCCGTCACCATCCGTTCTCTGTGCAATGGGCTCACGATGGCCACCTCTCCGCTCGTTGGCGCTGTGCGCCCAGCGGGCATAGCAAGCCGCATGCGCGTCCCGATGTGCATCCGCGCCCGCTGCGGCGCGCGCAGCGCGACAAGGCCAGAGGCCCGGAAGAGCCCGAGAAAATCCAGAGAGCCCTCCGGCACGCCGGGCTGCCCGGCGCCGATCACGCGGAGCGGCGATCCTTCATGGGCCGAGGAGGCGGAAGAGTACGGAATACGCCCGGCGCCGGCGGAGCCGCCGCTCGCCGTTCGCGCTCCACAGAGCCGCCGCCCGAGCCCGGCAGGGCCGCCGCTCGGGCGATGGCGCGCAGATTCACCTCAGCGACGGGCGCAGCTTCGTCACGACCGCGCGGATCTCCCGCGCCACCTGGAGGAGCGCCTCGTCCTCATCGGGCCACTTGGTCACGGGCTTCTTGTCCCGCGGCACCGCCTGGAGCTCGGCGAAGCGCGTCGTCTCCCAGTCGCAGGGGCGGAGCAGGATCGGCACGACCACGGCCTGCCGCGCGGCGCGCCGCTCCATCGCGCGCGCCACCTGCGCGTCGCCCTGCTCGGACGCGAGGTAGCTCGCGCTCACCAGGAGGAGGACGAGGTCGGCCGCCTCGAGCTGCTCGCCGATCGCGCGCTCCGTGTCCTCGCCAGCGCCGATCTTCCCGCTGTGCCACGGCGCGATCAGCCCCTCCCGCCTGAGCGGGGTCATGTGCGCCTCGAGGCGCGCGAGGAGCTCCTCATCGCGCGAGGCGTAGGAGAAAAAGACGCGCACCGGCCGCGGCGTCGCCGTTGCGAGCGGTGTCGACGTCGGCGGCGCCGCGATCGCCTTCACGAGCGACGACGGCAACGTGGGCGACGACTGCTGCTGGGCCCGCACACCGGCGGGCGGCGGCGCAGCGGCGGGCGGCGGCGCAGCGGCGGGCGGCGGCGCCGCCGCGCCCGGCTCCAGGCCGAGGAGGACCTGGGCGACCTCCGCGTGATCGCCCGCCTGGTTCTCGTAGACGATGAGCCGGACGCCCGACTCCTCGAGCAGCCGGCGGCGGAACGGCGGCACCCCCTTCGGGAGCAGCGCGAAGTGCATGGGCGGCTGCCCGCCGGAGAGCGCGCGCACGCGGGCGAGCGTCTGGTCGATGTTGTCGTCGGCGAGGCCGAAGCCCACGAACAGGATGGAGTGCGTGTGGTAGAGGGCGCCGAACGCGTCCTGAAGCAGGGGCGAGCCGAAGATCGCCCGGTCGTACTGGTCGCGCGAGAACACCCAGGTGTCCCACGCCCGCAGCGTGCCGTGCAGCTTCAGGATGAAGCACCTGTCCATGGCGATGTCGCCCGCCGGCCGATCGACCATGCGCCACTCGCCCTGGAACGCGCGCTCCAGGAAGCGGTCGATGTTCGTGGTCAGCACGGCCTTGAGCTTCGGCTTGAGCGCGGCGATCGCCCGCGCCAGCTCCGGCACGTCGCGGCCGGTGTCGTCGAGCTCCTTGTCGACCGTCCAGTTGAAGTCCTGCGGCCCGAGCGCCAGCCTCGCGGCGGAGAGCGCGTTGATGAGCTGGTTCGAGGAGATGTACTGCTGGATCTCGTCGATGACCGCCGGGTCCGCGCTCCGCCGCCGCGCGCGGTCGCGCAGCTTCTCGGCGAGCTGCTTCCAGGTGGGCATGCCCGCGGCCGCCGAGACGCCGGCGCCTGCGAAGACGATCAGGTTCCCTGACGTGTAGCGCTCACGCAGCTGCTCGAGGATCTCTTCATCCATCAGCGATCACGATACCGCGGATCTGCGCCAGCGGGCGGCGCCCCGCTGCATCCTCACCGCGCTGCACCCTCACCGCGTCTCACCCTCACCGCAGCGACGCGGAGCGCCGCATCCTTACCGCAGCGGCGCGGAGCGCCGCATCCTCACCGCAGCGGCGCGGAGCGCCGCTCCGTGGCGAGCGAGAGGCCGATCCCCAGCCAGGTCCCCTCGACGGCGCCCGCCTGGCCACGGGCGTCCTCGTAGGGCGCCGGCCGGAGCACGATCCCCGGGTCCAGCGTGAGCCCGAGCCACACAGGACCGCCCAGCCGGGTCTCCACGCCGAGCCCGAGGCCGGCGCGGGCGGACCACGTATCGCGCTCGCCGGCGATGCCATCGACGGAGACGGCGGCGGGCAGCCTGAGCGACGCGACGGAGGCGGTGGCGCCGATGGAGAGGCGCCACGAGGCGGCCAGCCAGAAGCGGTAGTCGCCCGAGAAGCCCGCCTCGAGCCAGCGCAGCGGCTCGCCGCCGGACGGCGCGGCCAGCAGGCGGGCGAACAGCGACTCCGTGAGCCGCAGGCGCCGCAGGCCGAGCGCGAGGCCCGCCCCGCCGAGCACCCGCGGCCCGCCCGAGACGACCGCCGCGTAGGGACCGGCCGAGACGGACAGGGTGTCGAGATCGCGCGAGGCGAGCTCGACCTCGTCCTGGGTGGGGCGCCGCGGCGACGGCGGCCGCCGCGGGGCGCGCGCGCGGCGCATCTCGGCGACGATCATCTCGGAGGCGGCGATCGCGACGAGCCGCGCGGCGACGTCCGATGTGAGGCCGGAGACGGCGATCTGCCGGCGCACGACCGCGCGGCCGTCGAGGCGCACCTGGATCTCGAGGCGGGCCGCGGTGGGCCGATCGACCCACACCGTCGCGACGCGGTCGCCGAGCGGGCCGACCGGCTCGGCGGCCAGCGCCGCGCCGTCCGGGAGCTCGATCTCGAGCAGGCGCCGCACGCGGACGCTGGAGACCTCCTCCGCCGCGCCGCGCGACAGGGCGACGCGCACCTCGATGGGCGCCGCCGCGTCGGGCAGCCGAGGCGCGGCCGGCGCAGATGCGCGGCTGGTGCTCGCCACGACGGCGCGCGGCTCGGCAGCCGCGGCCGGGAGGGCGAAGCTCAGCTGGACGACGACCGCGGAGACCAGGAGGGCGACCGCGGGGACGGCGAGCACAGGCAGCCCGCGGCGCGGGGCGCCCGCCGGGGGCCGGCGGCCAAAGCCCGTCCTCTGCGGCGGCGTCCGCGCCGGAGATGATCCGCTGGGCATCGTCTCACGGGCCATCGGGGTACTTGGCCACATACCCTGTTGCCATCTGAATTGCCTCTTTCTTGTGGTTCGAGACCACCTCACCGAGGCTGCTCTGGCCGGACGAATCCGCCGCGGCGCGCTCTCGAACGAGAGCGGCCGCGCGTTCGCGTAATATTTCGCTGCCAGCGCTCACCACACAGGGGAGCGCGACTGCCTGCCCCGGCTCACGCCTCCTGGCGGAACGCGGCCACGAGCCAGTTGACGTGACGACCTGTGTCGTCGTCGTTCGAATGGCGCTTGAACAGCGGCATCCTCAGGATGCGCACGTGATCCTGGAGGTTCGTCTTGAAGGGCGAGCCCTGGATGGGCGTCCCGTCGGGCCGCACCTGCCGCCCCTCGATCTTCATCTTCTTCAGCACCTCGAGGGACGCGAGCCGCAGGAGCTCATAGGCCCTGTCCGGGTCCTTGCAGCTCACGGAGACGATGAGCTTGCCGAACGTGGGGTCCTTGTTCACGAGGACGTCCCCCGCCTCGAAGCCGCAGTCGAAGCGGACCTTCAGGTCGGTGAGGCCCTTCTCCTCGAGCGCCTCGCGGATCGCGTCGGTGTCGGGGAGCGCGATGCGATCGAAGATACCCGCGTTGGGCAAGAACAGCCCTTTGCCGCCGTCCCGCGAGTCCCTGAGATCGGGATTCCAGCTCTCCGCGTTGATGCGGAACTCGCGGCTACAGTGGGTCTGCACCACGTGGTCCTGCTCGAAATCGATGGGCTGCCCGTCCGCGATGCGCATCTGCCACGCGACGAGGTTCACGGGGACGCGGCTGCGCTTCCGCTTGATGGCGTAAGTCTCCTCGCTGACGGGGTGCTCCACCTGGATCCGCGTGTTCATCTCGAGGAAGTAGAACTTCCCTTCCTTGAACATCAGCTCCACCGTGCCCGCGCCCACGTAGCCCACGCGGTCCGCGATCTGCACGGCGAGCCCGCAGATGCGCTCTTCCAGGCCCGGATACCGCCGGAGCAGGGCCGGCGGCGCCTCTTCCTGGATCTTCTGGCTCGCGCGCTGCTCGCTGCAGTCGCGCATGCCGAAGTGCCGCGTGTTGCCGTAGCGATCCCGCAGCACCTGCACCTCCAGGTGGATCGTCTCCGGGATGTTCTGCTCGAACATCACGCCCGGCTGCCAGTTGTACGCCTTGATCTCGCCAAGGACCTTCTGGATGGCCTGCGGCACCTGCTCCACCGTCGGGATGACGGCCTGCCCGCGGCCGCCGCCGCCGTTGGCGGCCTTCAGGCGCCCCGGGAACGTGAAGCGCCCAGCCGCGTGCGCCTCCAGGACGACCCGCTGGATCTCGCCCGGATCGTCGCTGTCGATGACGATGCCCGGCGTCACAGCGGTCGGGTCGAAATCCTGGGCCATCAGGCGGAATTTGCGCTTGTCGCCGGCGCTCTCCACCACATCCTGCATCGGGCCGACGAAGACGATGTTCTTCTGGCGGAAGTGCCGGATGGCCGCGGCGTTCTCCGCGAGCGGGCCGTACCCGGGATAGAGCCCCGCGCGCGACAGCTCGTCCTGCCAGCCGTCGCCGAAGCGCCGCTCGAACTCGGCCCGCACCTTGTCCGCGATCTGGGTGAAGTTCGCGTAGCTCTCGCGGAAGCTCCCCTCGAGCCCCACCCCGAACCCGCCGCCCTCCCGCGCGATCCGCAGCTGCAGCGCGTTCGCGTCGTCCTGCAGGCTGTAGAGGACCACGGGGATCTTGCCGAGCGCGATCGCCTCCCGCGTGGCCCGCACCCCCATCTCCCCCTTGTCCGCCACAAGGATGTACCTGAGCTGGCCCGCGCTCACCGTCGTGGCGGGGTAGCTGTCCAGGCGATGAACGGCGGCGTACAGGAGATCCAGCACCTGCGCGTCCTCCCGCAGGAGATCGCCGGCCCGGGAGCGCAGGTGCTCCGCCGCCTGGTCGCGGAGCGAGGGCTCGTCCTGCTCCAGGATCAGGAACTTGAGGAAGCGCTCGTCGTCGAAATCACGGCGCTTCAGCGCCCGGAGCAGCCCAGCCTCCAGGTATCGAGCGAACCCGTCTCGGTCCGCGGCCGTGATCGCCGCGCGCGTGTCCCTGATCCGCGCGAGCAGGCCCTCCGCCGCCGCGAGGAGCTCCTGCACCCGCTCCTCGTCGAGCAGCGCCCTGCGCAGCGCCGCTTCCAGGGGGCGCTGCCAGCCGAAGTGCGTCCTCCACACCTCGCCGTTCGCGATGAGGTACCGCAGCCCGAGGAGGCGGTGCGCGTCCTTGCCGCCGGCCAGCGTGCCCAGATCGAGCAGCATGAAGCCAGGGACACCCATCGCCGTGGTGAACGCCTCCATCGAGGACACATAGCCGCCTCGGGGCAACACCAACTTCCACGACGGGAGCGATTGAACGTCGTTACGAGCGGGTAGAGAGCTGGTGCGGACGGCGGTGGTCATCCTGAGCGGTTCTCCGGCGCGGCGAGCGACCAAGCAAGCGCAGAACCGCCAGGGGTGTCAAGCATGTCCACCGCGCCCGGCGGAGCGCGATCGACGTGGACGGGCGCCCCCCGCTCTACGGCGTCGGGCTCGCGTCCGGGGCCGGCGGAGGCTGGGGCGGCGGGGCCGCGTGCTCCTCTTCCTCGGCCGCCTCCTCGCCGGACTCGCCGGAGACGATCCGCTGGACGTCCTCGCACCGGCCGTCCGGGTACTTGGCCACATACTCCTTGGCCATCTGCGAGGCCTCTTCCTTGTGGCCGGCGACCACCTCGGAGCGGATGCGCTTGCAGAACGAGTCCTCCGCGAGGTTGCCCTCGGGCGACAGCGAGCGCGCCTGCTCGTAGTACTTCGCCGCCAGCGCCTGCTCGCCCATGCTCGCGTACATGTCGCCGAGCTTGTAGGCCGCGATCGGCGCGTTCGCGTCGCTCGGGAAGCCCTCGACCACGCGCGCGAACGCGCGCATCGCCGCGGCGCGATCGCCGCCCTTCCCGCGCAGCAGATCGCTGAGGTCCATCAGCTCCCTCGCCGTCTTCGCGGAGGCGATGGCGCCGTCGATGCCGCCGCTCTGCTGCTGCAGGCTCTGCAGCGCCTCGGCGACGTTGCCCGCGTTGTACCGCGCGCGCCAGTCCGGCGCGGCGGCGGCCTGCGCGGCGGCGGGCGGCGGCTCGATCGGCGCCACCTCCGCGCTCGAGCGCGGGAGCGACGAGGCGCGGGCGCGCCGGGGCTCCGGCGGCGCCACGACCGCGATCCGCTGCCGGATCGGCACGCCCTCCTCGGCGTCGCCGCGCCCGAGCTCCCGCGAGCCGGCCGGCGACGTGAGCTTGACCGAGCCATCCGCGACGTTGACGTCGATCGCGTCGACGTTGTGCTTCACGCGCAGCACGCTGCCCGCCGCCGCCGCGAGGCGGGCCTCGCCGGCGACGATCGCGAGCGCCGCCGTGCGCGTCCCGCTCACGGTGTCGAGCCACGCCTCGCCCTGCACGAGCCGCAGCGTCAGCGCGCCGCCGTCCGCCTGCTCGACCTCGACGGTCGTGCCCGCCGTCAGCGAGATCGTTCCGCCGCCCGGCAGCTGGAAGGTGCGCCCCTGCGAGCCCGCGGCGAACACGTCGACAAGCGACGGCGCGTCGTTGGCCGGCGCCACGGCGGTGGGCGCGGGCGCGGCGCGCTCGTCGCTCCAGATCGCCTTGCCGAGCCACAGGCCGCCGCCGAACGCCGCGAACGTCGCCGCCGCGAGCATCGCGGCCATGCCCGCGCGCCGCGGCGACGAGCGCTCGCGCGCCCCGAGGTCGTGCTCGATGCGGTCCCAGACGCGCGCGATCCGCTCCTCGGTCGCGTGGTCGCGGAGATCTGCCGGGGCGATCCGGGGTAGCCCTCGCCGGCTCATGATGAGGCCTCGCTGCTGGTTGAATCTACAAAGTGACCGTCGAGGAAGTGTTGCGCCCGCGAAATGCGCCGCTTGACGGTCGCGAGCGAGCAGTCCGTCATCTGCGCGACCGTCTCGAGATCGTGCCCCTCCACCGAGCGGAGGATCCACGCGATCCGGTCGTCGGCCGGCAACGTCTGGAGCAGGGCGTAGATCTGCGCGATCTGCGCGCGCGCGTGGGGCGACGCGGCCGGGCTCGCCAGCGCGTCGAGATCGACCGGCTCGCTCGACTTGCCCATCCCGAGCACGCCGAGCAGCCGCGCGCGCCGCATCCGCGAGCGGACCTTGTGGACGATGATCGACCCGAGCCACGCGCGGAACGCGGCGGGATCCACGAGATCGTCGAGGCGCTCGTAAGCGCGGAGGAACGCGTCGTGAACGATGTCCTCCACGTCGCGCGCCGAGCCCTCGATGCGCGTCGCGAGGTGGATGGCGAAGGCGACGTGCCGCCGGTAGAGCTGCTCGAGCGCGCTCACGTCCCCGCGGGCGCCGAGCACCACGAGCTGCGCGTCCGGGAGCTCCGCGAGGCCTGCTCCGCGCTCGGCCGGCGCGATCGCGGCGGAGGACCGTCTGTCCTGCGCGCGCGCCCCCCCGAACCGGCCATCGCCGCGGCCCCGCTCCTCCGGAGCGAACGCGGGCCCGGCGTCGCCCATGTCCTCCTGGGCCTCCGCGGCCGGGGCAGCCGGGACGACCGGTTCGACAAGGCGCAAGCGCCCTCGCTGAGGTCTCAGAGCCATGCGTTCGTACCAGGGGACATGACTGGAAATGTACAACAGAAGGTGATCGCGATGCCCTCGCGGGAGGCGGGTCGCCGGCCCGGGCGGAGCACCGAGCCCTCGGCTCCTGTCCAGAGCGGCATCAGGAGCAGCCCGAATTTCCCACACTTTTCTAGACGCCTGATCGGGCCCGGGCGGCTCATCGAAAAAACTGTGAGCCGTTCTGGCTCCCCGCGGCGTCTGGGTGGTGGCCGCCGGATTTGCGTGCGGTTCACACGCCTGTTGGTTGTGAGGGTGGTCTGACCGCCCTCTTTTTCGGAGGATTCCATGAAGAAGCTCGTTCTTGCGCTCGTCGCCGTGTCGTCCCTCGTCGTCGCCTGCGGCGGCAGCGCCCCGGCCCCGACCGACCCGGGCGCGGCTCCGGCGGCTGACCCGGCGGCGGCCCCCGCGGCTGACCCGGCGGCGGCCCCCGCGGCTGACCCGGCGGCGGCCCCCGCGGCCGACCCGGCGGCGGCCCCCGCGGCTGACGCCCCCAAGCAGTGAGCTCTCTGCGCGGCACGTCGCTTCCTTGGTGAAGCGCGCACCGCGGAGCGCTTTGGGCGACGCCTCTCCGGAGGCGCCGCCCTCTTTCATTTTGTGCCTCGCGCTCCCGCCGCCCCGCCCGCCGCGGCTCCAGCGCCGGCGCGCCTGTGCTTTGGCGCCATCCGAGGGCCGTCTCCATGTATGTTCCGTCCGCGCGCCTTCCCGTGGACGGCTCGGCGCGGCGCCGCTGCAGCCCGCGAGCCGGTCCCGCTCCCTCCGACAACCAGACCTCTCGTGTCCCCGGGGCTGATCGTATGGGTACCACAAGCCGGCTGAGCTCCCTGCTGCGGTCCGGGCGGCATCGCCCTGGCTTCCTCTCCTCGCGCGCCTTCGCCTGGTCCGCGCTCGTCGCCCTCGCGGGGGCCTCGCTCGGGGCGGGCTGCGGCCGCACCGAGACGTGGGAGTACGAAGGCTCGTCCGGCGCCGAGCCCCCGGCGGCGTGCGGCGACGGCGCCTGCAACGGCGCGGAGGACTGCCGGAGCTGCGCCGCCGACTGCGGCCCCTGCCAGGGGTGCGGCGACGGCGCCTGCAACGGCGCGGAGGACTGCCGGAGCTGCGCCGCCGATTGCGGCACCTGCCAGGGGTGCGGCGACGGCGCCTGCAACGGCGCAGAGGACTGCCAGAGCTGCTCGGAGGACTGCGGCCCGTGTCCACGCTGCGGCGACGCCGCCTGCGATCCGGCGAGCGAGACGTGCTCGACGTGCCCGGACGACTGCGGCGTGTGTCCGAACTGCGGCGACGGCGTGTGCAGCGGCGCCGAGACGTGCGCGACGTGCGCGGGCGACTGCGGCGTCTGCCAGGGCTGCGGCGACGGCGTCTGCTCGCCGCGGGAGGACTGCCGCTCATGCGCCCCCGACTGCGGCGTCTGCGAGGCCTGCGGCAACGGCGTGTGCAACACCGGGCTGGAGAGCTGCTTCTCTTGCCCGGACGACTGCGGCGCCTGCGCCACGTGCGGCGACGGCATCTGCTCGGGGACGGAGACGTGCGCGTCCTGCCGGCGCGACTGCGGCGTGTGCGCGGTGTGCTCGAACGGCGTCTGCGAGAGCTTCGAGACCTGCAGCCTCTGTCCCCAGGACTGCGGCGCGTGCGAGCCCATGGACTGCCAGGAGGTGGTCACCTGCGCCGCCCGGTGCATCGACAGGGAGCGGATGCCGCCGGAGTTCAGCGTCGCGTGCGTCTCCAGCTGCGTCTCGCGGGGCTGCCCCAACGCCCAGTTTTTCGCCGATCAGGTCCTTGGGTGCGCCTTCAGGTCGCTCGCCGTCTGCAACGGCGACTTCGGCTGCATCCAGAGGCAGTGCGGCGTCGAGCTCTCGGCCTGCGTCAGATCCACCTGCTGATCTCTCCCCGGGCCGGCGCGGGCGTCCGCCTCTTTCGCCCTCGGACGCCCTCGCCTCACGCGTCGTCGAGCAGCTCCTTGGCCGTCAGCTCGCTGGCCGCCCGCCCGTGCTCGTACTCGAGCAGGCCGAGCGAGGCGTAGCGCGGCCGCATCCGCGCGGACAAGAGGCCGATCCGCTTCAGGTTCGGCACGATCCGCCGGAACATCGTCCGGCGGAAGAACCCCATCAGGTCGCTCTGGAGCATGAGCTCGTCCCACGCGAAGCGCGTCATGCGGTGGGCGTAAAACTCGTCATAGAACTCGTGCGCCAGGAAGCGGTTGCGCAGGAGCACCGACAGCTCGAACGCCCAGTCCTCACGCTCCCTCCGCGCCCGCTCGTCGATGCCCTCGCGGTAGAACCTGCTCAGCGCGAGCACCCCGTAGTGGACGTGGCGCGCCTCGTCGGTGATCACCGACCGGAGGACGTCCTTGAGGAGCGGCTCGCTCGTCACCTGTCGAATCGAGCCGAACGCGCCGAGCGCCAGGCCCTCGATCATGATCTGCATGCCGAGGAACTTCATGTCCCACCGGCCGTCGCTCATGATCGCGTCGATGACGACATAGAGGTTGTCGTTGATCTCGTAGAGCTTCTCCAGCTTCTGCGTCAGGTACGCGTGGAACACCTCGACGTGGCGCCCCTCGTCGGCGACCTGCGTGCTCCCGTAGAGCTTCGCGTCGAGCGACGGCACGCACTCCGTGATCTGCGACGCCGCGAACAAGGCGCCCTGCTCGCCGTGCAGGAACTGGCTCAGCATCCAGGAGAGCAGCCCGTGGCGCTGCGTCGCCCGCTCCCGCTCGGAGAGCCTGCCCCAGGCGGGCAGCTTGGACGGCGGCATCCAGCTGTCGGGCAAGAGCGGCATTGCCGGGTCGAGCCAGTCGACGCTCCGCGACCAGTCGAGGTCTGTCGCAGCGTTCCACTGGGACGTCTTGGCGAGGTGGTAGAGCCGCGCCATGTCGGGGTCGTCCCGCCCGTAACTCCAGTTAAAGCTGGCCTCGTATCCAACCGAGATATCGGTCGAGACCACGCCCTTGCCCCGCCGCTGGACGAAGCCGCGAAAGGCGGGCCCGAGGAGCGAGGCGAGCACACGGACGTTACCGCTGCTCGACGCGTCGCGAAGGAGAGGGGCGGAATCGAGGAGGGTCTGGAGTGCTTGCTGGAGGCGCATGGACATGAGAGCTTTCCGGAGCGGCGAGGCGCGGACGCGACGTCGAGCGACCCGCGGGCGGCCCTTATAATGGCACCTATCTTCGAGCGGCAATCGCCTCTCGCTCGTTTTTGCGTCGTCATATCGACTCCGGGAGCTCCCGAGTCGGCCAGGGGGTCCACGCCGAGCGCGCGCCCGTCGCCCGCCTGACATCGCACGTCGCAGGGGCGCGGCGCGCGCGGCGCGCGCATCGCTGAAGGCCCGACGCTGGCCGCGCGCCCTCCGCGTCAGAGCGCGCGGCACCGCAGCGTGGGCGCCGGCGAGGAGCAGTGCCCGGAGAGCTCGCCGATCAGCAGGAGCCCGGGCGGCCCCGCGGAGAGATCGAGTCCGCCGATCCCGCGGACCGCCGCCTCCGTCGCGCAGAGCCCTTGCACCGAGTCGACGGGCGCCCACGCCCCGACCCGGGCCAGGTCGCCGCCGATGATCTCCGGGAGGTTCGCCGAGCGCACGACGACCTGCCCGGCGTGCAGGCACAGGTTCGTGTGCACGCGCGTGTCCGGGCCGCTCCTCAGCGCGATCTCCTCGTGGAGCGAGGCGGCGATCTCGATCACGGCCGCGCGCTCGAGCAGCGACTCCCGCAGCTCGCTGGAGAGGAGGCGCACGGCGAGGATCTCGCTGCCGGTCACGGAGACGAGCGTGAGCCCGGCGTCCCGGAGGCGCTCCTCCGCGAGGTCGAGCACGAGGCCGAGCTCCTCGGCGAGCGCGTCGTCGAGATCGTCGGCGTCGGTGCGCACCCGGAGATCGAGGTAGATCGCGATCGCGTCGGTCTGGAGCTCCGGCACGCTGCTCCGCCCCGACGTCGGCTCGCCGGCCGCCTCGCGGAGCGTGTAGAGGAAGCTCTTCACCGAAGGGTAGCGGTGCTCCGGCTGCTTCTCCATGCAGCGCAGCACCACCGCGTCGAGCGCGGGCGGCAGCGGGGTCCGCCGGCTCGGGCGCGGCGCGGGCTCCTCCAGGTGCTGCCGGAGCAGCTCGGTCGCGTCCGGCGAGTAGAACGGGAGCTTGCCCGTGAGGAGCCTGTGCAGCAGGACGCCGAGCGCATACACGTCCACGCGCGCGTCGAGGACGCCGCCGAGGATCTGCTCGGGCGCCATGATCGTGAGGGTGCCGGGCGCCCTCCCCGCCGTGGTGAAGCCGCTCGCCCCCTCGTCCGGCTCCATCAGCTTGGCGATCCCGAAATCGAGGAGCTTGACCGCCCGCGGAGCGCCCCGCGAGACGAAGATGTTGCTGCCCTTCACGTCGCGATGGATGATCCCGGCCGCGTGCGCCGCGTCGAGCGCCGAGCAGACCGGCTCGAGCAGCTCGAGCGCCTGCTCCGGCGACAGCCGCCCCTCCTGCCGGAGGAGCACGTCGAGCGTCACCCCGTCGAGGTGCTCCATCACATAAAAGGGCCGGCCGTCCGCGAGCTCGCCGGCGTTATGAATCTCGACGATCCCGGGGTGGTTGAGCAGCCGCACCACCTCGACCTCGCGCAGGAAGCGCTTCACCATCTTCGGCGACGCGGCGAGCGTCCCGTGGAGCACCTTCATCGCCACCCGCGCGCCGGTCCGGAGGTGAATCGCCTCGTAGACGGCCCCACATCCGCCCCGGGCGATGGGCGACACAATGCCGTACTCGCCCGCCCGCGAGCCGCACGGCAGCTCGCCTCGGGAAAAGGACCTCTCCTCCAGTGAAAATGCCCGCGTCTCGTTATCTCGTGTATCTCGCGTCGCCAAAGCATCCATCGTCATAACCCCCCCGATGCGACTAAGGGCTCACCCGAGCGATGATTTTCTCCGCGCCAGACGGCCGGGTCGGCGCTACACGTCGCTTCGCCAAGTGGTACAGTAAATTCATCGTTATCCTTACGGTAGCCTATTCCATCTGCTAGCAGAACGGGCGGGGAGGGGGACAGATGAAGAGGCGAATCCGTGCGCTGTGCGCGCACACACTTCTGTTGGCTTCATTGCCGTGCTGCGGTGGCAGCGACGGATTTCCCGCGGAGTGGGGGTCGGTCGACGAGGTCTCAAGTGCGCTCCTGAATCACAACGCGCTGAATCCGAACGCCCTCAACCCGAACGCCCTCAACCCGAACGCCCTCAAC
This sequence comes from Sorangium sp. So ce124, assembly GCF_051525235.1. Classification (NCBI taxonomy): domain Bacteria; kingdom Pseudomonadati; phylum Myxococcota; order Polyangiales; family Polyangiaceae; genus Sorangium; species Sorangium sp. So ce124. Next base: position 13,203,737 of record NZ_CP150312.1, on the reverse strand, counting down.
CCGATTGCGCTCGCCCCGAACAGACTCGCCTTGAGCGCCCTCTCGTCGGCGGTCCGCGCCGCCATCACCCGCCCAGGAGAGCTCGGCGCGATGTCCAGGCAGCTCCTTCAATACATCGTCGGCTGCGCGCTGCCCCCGTCGCAATCGTTCAGGTTCTCATGGCGCGACGAGCTCGGCGAGCTGCGCGAGGAGGTCTACCCGGGGTACCTCGGGCTCGCTGCGAGCTGGGCCATCGCGCCGCTGAGCGAGTCGCGGGAGCAGTGGGTCTCGGCCTGCGTGGCGTCGCGCGCCAACCGGACCGGCGTCTCCGTGATGATCTCGTCGCGCGCGGCGCACCTCGCCCTCAGGCACCCGGACGCGAGCGAGGTCGAGTCGTATCCGATGGAGGAAGGCGCGTTCTGGGGCAATCTGTTCACGTCACCCCCCCGCCTCTATGCCTGCTACAAAGAATCGAACGTGGAGAGCTCTCGGGCCCTCAGCAGGGACTGCGCCGCGGGGCTCCCCGAGCCCGAAGGGGGCGTCCGGGAATGCCCGAACATTCACATCGTGGGCTCATGCGATCTCGCGTGTGACGCGCTCAGCGCAGCCGACGGCTATCGCCCGAGCTGCACCGACGATCGAGGCGAGTCGTGGCCCGCGGTGATTACGACGTTCCTGCCATGAGGCCCCCATGTTTCCCGATGCTCGTCGAGGCGGAAGCGCGGCTCGCTCCGGGGCGCCCACCGCGCGGTGCAAGGAGTGCGGCAGGCGCGTCGCGCACGCGGATCCGGGGTGTCCGGAGCACGGCCCCGTGGCGCGGCAGGGCAGCCCAGAGCCCGTAGCGCCCGGCGGCGCGGACGAGCCCAGCGGCAGCTGGCTCAGCGCGGCCGCTCTGCCCAGCATCGAAGGCTACCGGGGCGTCCGGCTCGCCGGCGCAGGCGGGTTCGGGGCCGTGTTCGCGGCCGAGCCCGAGGACGGCGGCCCGACCGTGGCGATCAAGGTCGCGCGCGCCGACCGGGCGGACGCGAGCGCCCGCCTCGTCAAGGAGATGCGGGCCCTCTACGACGTCGGGCCGCCCCACGTGCCCGCCGTCTACGGGTGCGGCCAGCTCGCCTCGGGCGCGCCGTACTTCGTCATGGAGTACCTCGACGGCCCCACGCTCGCCGACCGCCTCGTGGCGCGCGGGGTCGCCGGGCCGATGCCGGCGCGCGAGGCGTGCGCCCTCGCGCGCGCCGCGCTCCGGGCCCTCGAGGCGATCCACGCGCGCGGCTACGTGCACCGCGACGTCAAGCCGGAGAACATCTTCGTCTCCGGCGCGCCGCTCGCCGCGCGCGCCGGAGGCAGCGGGAACCGCGCCACCATCATCGATCTCGGCCTCGCCGCGGGGCACCACGAGCCGTCGCCCCGCCTCACCGCCGAGAGCGACGCGCCCGGCACCGCCGAGTACATGGCCCCCGAGCAGTGCGACGGCCGCGGCGACGTCGACGCGCGCGCGGACGTGTACGCCCTCGGCGCCGTGCTGTTCGAGCTGCTCACGGGCAAGCCGCCGTTCTGGGGACCTCCCGCCCTGGTGCGGCAGGACCACATGAGCCGCCGCCCCCCGCGGCCCTCCCTGATCGCGCCGATCTCGCGCTCGCTCGAGGAGATCGTGCTCCGGTGCCTCGCGAAGGACAGGGGCCAGCGCTTCGCGAGCGCCGCCGCGCTCGGCGCCGCCCTGGAGAGCTTCGAGCGCGGCCAGGAGCGCCGCCCCTCGCGCCTCCGGCGTCCCACCACGGAGCCACCGCCGCCGAGCGCCCGCAGCGTCGAGCGGCGCGCCGTCGCGCTCCTCTTCTTCGAGGCCGAGCTCGACGTCGTGGCCCTCCAGCGGAGGCTCAGCGCCCTGGGCGGCGAGCTCGCCCACGCCGCGGGCGGCCGCTTCGTCGCCGTCTTCGATCACGCGGACGGCGCGAGCCCGCTGCGCCGCGCGGTGTACGCCGGCGGCGAGCTCGAGCAGCAGCGCGTCCTCTCCCGCGGGCTGCTCGACCTCGCGACGGTGTCCGTCCAGCCGCGGCCCGACGGCACGCGGCGGTTCCTGAGCCCGCTCTTCCACCGGGAGGACCGGTTCGCGGCGGGCGGCCCGCTGGGCCTCACCCTGTCGCCGGCGGCCGCGGCGGCGCTCGGCGACGACGCCTCCCAGGCCCAGGGCGACGGCCTCCCCCCGCCAGGACCGGCCTCCGTCCGGCCCGGGCCGGCCGCCGCCCAGCCCGACGCCGACACCGCGTTCGACTCGATCTCCCAGCCGCTCTTCGGCCGGAGCGACGTCCTCGACGCGCTGGTCGCGGGCGCGCGCGACGCCGTGGCGACCGCGACGCCCACCATCGCCAGCGTCATCGGCGTGGCCGGCCACGGCAAGAGCCGCCTCGCCGGCGCGCTCGCGCAGCGGCTGCGCGCGATCGAGGGGCGCGCCGAGGTGTTCGAGCTCCGGACCGGCGAGCCGGTCGCTGGCGGGGCCGATCGCGTCGTCCGGGAGATCCTTCAGCGGGCGCTCGCGCTGCCGTCGTCCCCTCCGGCGGACGGTGGCAGCGCGCTCCTCCGGCGCCGCCTCGCGGGCGCGCAGCAGGCGCGGCTCGGGGCCGCCGTGGCGCTCGCGCTCGGCTGGATCGGCGACGACCCGCTCGCCGAGGAGCGCTACCCGGAGCTCCGCGCGCTCTCCGCGGCGCCCGGCGCGCTCCGCGCCGCGCTCTCCGTGGCCGCCGGCGAGGCCCTCCGCCGGCGATCGCGCCGGACGCCGCTCTTCGTGGTGCTCGACGACGCGCACGTGGCCGACGACGCGGCGCTCGCCGCGCTCGAGTACGCGGCGCTCGCCGAGGCGCAGGCGCCGCTCTTCATCTGCGCGTTCGGGCGGCCGAGCTTCGAGAGCGCGCGCCCCTCCTTCGGCGAGCGCGCCGCGCGCCGCGAGACCTACCGCCTCGAGGCGCTCGATCGCGAGAGCGCGATCGCCCTGTGCCGGCGGCTGCTCCTGCCCGCGGAGGACGTGCCCGAGCCCGCGGTCGCGCACCTCGTCGAGCGCGCGCAGGGCGTCCCGCTCCTGCTCATCGAGCTCGTGCGCGGCCTCAAGCGAGGGGGCGTCGTGCGGCGGCACCCGCGGGGCAATGCGTGGTACCTCGCCACCGACGAGCTCGATCGGCTCCCCGACATGCCGCTCCTCGACTGGCTGGCGCTCGGCGAGATCGACGCGCTCCCGCCCGCGCTCCAGGCGCACGCGCGGCTCATCGCGCTGCTCGGCCCCGACGTCGCGATCGCGGAGGTGGCCGGCGTGCTCCACCGGCTCGACGAGCGCGGCGAGGCCGACGACCTCCCGCTCGACGCCGCGGTCGCCGTGAAGCGGCTGATCGCCGCGGGCCTCCTCGTCCAGGACCGGCGGGGCCGCATCGGCTTCCGCCACGCGCTGGTCCGCGAGGCGGTGGCCCGCGGCGCGCCCGAGCCGCTCCGCCGGCGCGTCCACCTCGCGGCGTTCAAGCTGCACCGCGACGCCGCGGGCGACGAGGCCGGCGAGCGCGACGCGCCGCACCTCAAGAACGAGCGCCTCATCCCGTTCGCGTACCACGCCGCCCAGGCGGGCCTCGGCGAGATCGCCGAGATCGCCTACCTCACCCTGGCGGAGCGCGCGCGCGCCCGGCACGCCTACCTCGACGCGGAGACGCTCTACAGCCGCGCCCTGGAGCAGCCGATCGAGCCGACGGCCCCGGGCGGGGGCCCGCCGAGCCGCCGCGCGCCGGGCGGGGGCCCGCCGAGCCGCCGCGCGCCGGGCGGGGTGCGCCCCGATCGCGCGGCCGCGCACCGCGGCCGCGGCCTCATGCGCTACCGCCTCGGCCGCTACCACGACGCGCTCGCCGACTTCGCCAGCGCGCGGGCCATCGCGCGGGCGCGCGGCGACATCCCGGCGCAGATCGACATCCTGCTCGACGAGGGCACGGCGCTCGACTGGATGGACGAGTTCAAGAGCTCCGAGGAGCGCGTCGAGGAGGCGGGCGTGCTCGCCGACCAGATCGCGCTGTCGCCGGCGCTCGCCGCGCGCCTCGCGCTCGGCGCCGGGCGCACGCTCCACCGCTTCAGCCGGGAGGAAGAGGCGGCCGCCGCGCTCGAGCGCGCGGCGGCGGCCGCCGCCACGCTCGGCGACGAGGGCTACGAGACGCTCGTCATCTCGCTGCTCATGCTCGGCTTCGTCCTCCAGGGGCTCGGCCGGCTCGACGACGCCGAGGACGCGCTCGGCCGGGCGATCGTGCTCTGCGAGGCCCACCACGACACGCTCCACCTCTGCTCCGTGACGAACAACCGCGCGCTCCTCTGGGCGTGCCGCGGCGACAAGGCCCGGATGATCGCCGACCTCGAGCGGGTGCTCGCGCTCGCGCGCGACCTCGGCCAGAGCGCGGTGGAGCGGGTCGGCGAGTACAACCTCGGCGAGTACCTCTACCTCATGGACGACCTCGCGGCGGCGAGGCCGCACATCGATCGCGCGCTCGACATCGAGCGGCACCGGCTCTGCGGGACGTGCCGGCCGGTCGCGTTGCTCCTCAAGGCCCGGTTCGTCTTCTTTTGCGGCGAGCAGGCCGAGGCGCGCGCGCTGTTCGAGCAGATGCGCGAGATGCAGGAGCGAGCCCGCGAGGACGGCCAGGCCGACGCGCTGATGGTCCCCTCGGAGGAGGTGCTCTGCGCCATGATCGATCTGGCCACGCAGGACAGGGGCGCCGCGGACGACGCCGCGTGGGACGCCCTCGTGGACCGCTCGGCGCAGAGCTCCGTGGGCCAGGAGCACATCGAGGTCCTCGAGATCCGCGCGGTGACCGCGCTGCGCCGCGGCCGGCTCGCCGCCGCGCGCGGCGCGCTATCGGCCGCGCTCGAGGCGGCGAAGCGCATCCCGAACGTGATGGGCGACCGGCTGCGCCGCCACGCCGCCGCCCTCGCCGAGCGCGAAGCGGCGGAGGACGCCCTGGATCAGCCGACGCAGCCGGCGTAGACGAACCGCCCCGGCGCCGCCGCCCCGTGACGTGTCACCCGGCGGCAGCGAGCGCGAGGGTCCTCGCGTTGTCGGGCACGCACGTCAAGAACCGCTCCCGAAAGGCCGCGTCGCTGATCTTCGCCGCGCGCTCGAGCAGGTGCTGGCGCGCGACGGCGAGCGCCTCGGCTGCCTCGCGCGCGGCGCCCGCCGCCGCGAGCGCCTCGGCGTAGGCGAGCCGCACAAGCGACTCGCCCTCCTCGAGCGAGCCCGCCTCCTCGAGCTGCACGAACGCCTCGCGCGCTGCCGGCAGCGCCTCCTCCGGGCGGCCCTGCGCGAGCAGCGCGCGCGAGAGCACCGCCACGGCGGCGGCGCGGAGCGGGGGCGCCACCGCCAGCGTCTCGACCGCGGCGCGCGCCTCGCGCTCGGCGGCCACGGGATCGCCCGACAGGAGCATGATCTTCGCCATGTACGTCAGCGTCACGCCCTCCATGCGCCGGTCGCCCTGCTGCTGGAACGCCGCGGCGGCGCGCTGCTCGAGGAGCTTCGCCTCCTCGAGCTGCCCCAGGTGGGCGATGACGTAGCCGAGGTTCTGGCTCGCGGCCGTCTCCAGATCGTCGAGGCCCATGCGCTGCGCCGCGGCGAGCGCCGTCCGGAGCGCCGACTCGGCCACCTCGAAGTCGCCGAGCTCGCCGTACAGGAAGCCCAGGTTCGAGCGTATCGTGCAGGCGTTCCGGCGGTCGCCGGCCTGCTCGAACGCCGCGAGCGCCGCCGTGAACCCGCTCAGCGCGGCCCCGATGTCGCCCCTCGTGTTCGCCCGGACCGCGCGCGCCTGCTGGTAGAGCCCCGCCGCCTGCGGCTCGAGCCCGGCGGGCTCGCTCGCGACCACCTCGAGCATCTGGATCAGCGCGTCGGCCGCCGCGTAGCGGCCGCCGAAGCTCAGGAACGTCGCGGCGTCGCACAGGCACATGATCCGCGCGCTGATCGCGCCCGCCGCCTCGGCCGCCCGCGTCGCCCACGCCTCGACGCGATCGAAGTGACCGAGCTTCCCCTCGGCGATGATCACCTGCCCGATGGCGCGGAACCACGGCGAGCTGCCGGTCCGGACGAGGCTCGCCGCCTCGGTGCCGCGCTGCACGGCGAGCACAACCTCTCCCTGCCACAGCCCGATCTCGGCCTCCACGAGCCGCAGCCGCCCGAGCTCCTCGTCGGCCGCCCCGCACTGGACGCCCATCTCGGCGCGCGCCAGCGCGCTCGCCAGATCGTTCGCCTCGAGCGCCTGCTCCGCGGCCCTCCGGTACCACCGCACCGCGCGCCCCGGCTCGCCGCCGCGCCGGAAGTGCTCCGCGAGCGCCATCGCGTCGGTGTGCCCGCTGCGCTCGAGCCACTCGCCGGCCAGCTTGTGGCCGAGGGCGCGGTCCGGCTCCGTGAGCATCGCGTACGCGGCCTCGCGCACGATCGCGTGGCGGAACACGTAGTCCGTCGGGATGAGCCACCCCGGCGTCGAGACCGGGGCGATGAGCTCCCGCGCCGCGAGCGCGTCGAGCCACGTCTCGGTCTCCTTCACCCGCGTCGCGCCGCCGAGCAGCGCCGCCACCGCGAGCTTCGAGAAGCGGTCGCCGAAGATGCTCGCCGCCCGCAGCACGCGCTTCGCCTCGTGGCCCTCGGCGTCGAGCCGCGCCTCGACCGTGCCCAGCACCGAGTCGGGCAGCACGTCCCCCTTGCCCGTCGCGACCGCGCGGATGAGCTCCTCCAGGTAGAACGGGTTGCCGTCGGCCCGGTCCACGACCCGGGCCACCGTCTCGGCGGGCGTCTCCTCGCCGAGCGCGCTCCGCACCATGCGCTCGCTCGCCTTGGCGGGCAGCGGCCCGAGCTTGATCGTCTGCACCTCCCGGTCGGTCCACAGCCCGGGGAACTGCTTGCTCACCTCGGGCCGGGCGAGAGCGAGCAGCATGAGCGGCAGGTCCCGGAGGTTCCGGAGCGTCTGATCGATGAGGCGCACGGTCGCCGGATCGCCGAAGTGCAGATCCTCGAGCACGAGCAGCACCGGCTGCGCCGCGCACTCGGCTGCGAGCCAGTCCTCCCACGCCGCGCGCGTCGCGTCGGCCATGAGCATCGCGTTGTCGCGCGCCGCGCGCAGCCCGCTCGTCTCGCCGTCGGGGAACGGCGTCCGCGAGAGCTCGCCCAGGAAGGCCGAGATCCGGCTCAGCGCCTCGCCGCTCAGGTGGCGCCCCAGCCGGCGCGTCAGCTTGCGCCGCCGGGCCTCCACCGGCTCGCCCTCGCGCATCCCCGCCGCCTTCTGGATCGCGTCGGCGATGAGGCCGAACGGAGACCCCGCGGCCATCGACTCGGCCCGCCCGGAGAGGATCTCCACCGACCCGAACTGGCGCCGCACCCGGGTGAGGAACTCCAGGCGGAGCCGCGACTTCCCGGACCCCGCCGCGCCGATCACGAGCACCGCGCTCGCCAGCGACTCGCTCACGCAGCCGGAGAACACGCCCTCCAGCATGGACAGCTCGCGGATGCGGCCGACCCAGACGCTCGGCTTGCCGAGCAGGACGGGGACGCTCTCGTCGGCCGCCGTCTCGGTCGCGAGGAACGGCCCGTTCTCGTCGCTCTCCACCTTGAGGCGGCCGCCGACGACGCTGGCGGTCACGTCGTCGAGCCGGACCGCCCCGGCGTGCGCGGCCCGCAGGGCGCGCACCCCCCGGTCGATGACGTCGCCCTCGATGAGCTTCGCCGACGACACCCCGCGCCCCGTGGCGACGGCGAGCGGGATGCCAGGGAACCGCGCGCGCAGCGCGAGCGCGCACCGCGCCGCCCGCTCGGCCCGGTCCACGGCGCTCCCGGCGCCGGCGAGGATCGCGATGAGCGAGCCTCGCGAGATCTCCGTGATGTGCGCGCCGTAGGGCTCCACCGCGGCCCGCACCTCCGAGCGCGGCACCGCGGAGCCCGGGCCCTCGCTCGAGAGCTCCTGCAGCACGCTCGAGACGTCCGAGGCGCTCGGCACGCCGCCGGCCGCCGCGACGCTCATCTGCACGTCGTCCGGCTCGCCGGCGAGCACGAGGGACACGAGCCGCTGCTCGCTGCGCGTGAGGAACCCGTCGACCCGCGCCGAGCGCATGGTCGCGTCGCGCGGCGAGGCGAGCGTGGCGGGCCGCGGCGTCGCCCAGGCGTCGAGCGCCTCCGCGATCTGCGCGAGCTCGACCCCGACGTCGCCGCAGTCGCGCGGCCGGTCCTCGGGGTTCTTCGCCATCATCCGGTCCATGAGGCGCTCCAGCGGCTCCGGGACGTCCGCGCGGACGTCGCGCAGCCGGGGCGTCTGCTGGAACAGGAGCTTGGCGAGCGCCGCCATGACGTGCGCCCCCTCGAAGGCCGGGCGTCCCGCGACGCACTCGTAGAAGACGCACGCGAGCGAGAACACGTCCGCCCGCGCGTCGAGGGCGCCCCCGCCCTCGATCTGCTCGGGCGCGATGTACCCCGGGGTTCCGAGGATCCCGCCCGTGTAGGTGAGCCGCCGCGACTCCCCGTCGGGGCGCGCGATCCCGAAGTCGACGAGCCTGAGCTGGCCGACATCGCCGGCGACGAGGAAGATGTTGCTCGGCTTGACGTCGCGGTGGATGATCCCGCGCGAGTGCGCGAAGGCGAGCGCGTCCGCCGTCCTGCGCAGCACCGCGAGGCTCTCTCCGAGCGCGAGCTGCCGGCGCGCGAGGCACGCCGCCAGGTCCTCCCCCTCCAGCCACTCCATGGCGAGGTAGTGGTCCCCGGCGGTGGTCCGCCCGTGCGCGACATACCGCACGATCCCCGGGTGGCTCAGCTCGGCGAGGATCTGCGCCTCGCGCTCGAACCGCTCGACGTCGAACGCCTCGCGGCTGTGGAGGACCTTGAGGGCGACCGGGCGGGCGTCGAGGCGGTCGTGCGCGCGATAGACCGTCCCCATCCCCCCGGCCGCGACCTGCTGCTCGACGACGAAGCGGCTCGCGAGGACTGCGCCGGAATCCACGCGGCTCGATGCTACTCGAGGAAGACGGACACTGAAGCCTTGTAGCGATCGGTGCCGCGCGGAAAGACGTGGTCGCCGCACGGCAGCTTGAGCGGCTCGCGGTCGTGGCAGTCCGAGAAGCTGCCGTCCTGCTTCGGCCCATCGCACACGTCCTCACATTTGCCCACGACATCGATCGGGCAGTTGTCGAGCGAGGGCCCGCAGACGCGCGGGATCGACCTCTTGCCCGGCGCGAGGCAGGCGAAGAGGCTCTGCGGCTTGTGGAAGACGTTGCCGAAGTACGTCGCCTCCGGGGTGTCGTACCTCGCCCGCTCCCACTTCGTGGACGAGAGCGCCGGGTTCTTTCCGCGGAGCGAGATCATGACGTGCTCGCCCCGGTAGTTCACGCGCGCCAGCAGGCACGCGGAGACCCACTCCTGGCAGTTTTCATCACACGAGCCGCGCTTCTTGCCCCACTCGGGCGCGAGCCCGAGATCCCCGTCAAAGCTGTAGGACACCCCATCGACCTTGACCTCGATGCTGTCCTCCTCGGGGAGAGCGCAGCTCACAATGAAGCTGAGGAGCTCCCTCGACACGGGATCACGGAGCGCGCCTCTCGTCAGCGAGTTGGCGGTCAGCGCGTTGGCCGTCAGCGCGTTGGCCGTCAGCGCGTTGGCCGTCAGCGCATTGGCCGTCAGCGCGTTGGCCGTCAACGCGTTGGCCGTCAGCGCGTTGTGAATCGTGACCTCCTGCTCGGCCTCCGCCACCGCCTCGTCATCCCCTTCGAGCTCGGCAGACGCCACGCAGGCAGCCTGCGAGAACGACACAGCCACGCAAGCGAGGAGAGCGAACTGGCGTGCAGATTCCATAGTACCAATCAGATCTACACCACTCCATCTATCAAGTTCAAATATTTTATGGAGATTTTGCTGGACATCTTTCTGCACACCGCCTCCACACCGCCACGACACACGTCACGTAGTCAGGTGCCGGGAGTGGGATAACGCAGAGCGCAGCACTCGGGCGCACCCCGCGTCGGGGAGGAAGGGAAACAGCGCGTGGGTGGGAGATTTACGCCAGCTTCCTGGCCAGCAGCGTATTGACCAGGTCCGGGTTCGCCTTGCCGCCGGAGGCCTTCATGACCTGACCGACGAAGAACCCGATCAGCTTCGAATTCCCCGCGCGGAAGCGGGAAACCTCGCCTGGATGACCGGCGATGATCTGGTCGACGATCCGCTCCAGGGCGCCTTCGTCGGCGACCTGCCGGAGCCCTCTCTGCGCGACGATCGCCTTCGGGCTACCGCCGTGCTGCATTATCTCAGCGAGGACATCTTTTGCGATCTTCCCGGAAATCGTCCCGTCATCGATCAGCGCCAGGAGCTCGCCGAGCTGCGCCCCCGAGACGGGGAGGTCGCCTGTCTTCCTGTCCTTCAGCTCACGGGCCAGCGAGTGGATGACCCAGTTGGCGGCGCCCCGGGGGTTGTCGTGCACGGCGACCGTCTCCTCGAAGAGCCGGAGGAGGCCGTCGTCGTCGGCCAGGACCACCGCGTCGTCGCCCGGTATCCCACGTGTTTCGATGAGGTGTCTGGCCTTCTCGGCCCGCGCCGGGTCGAGCCGCGCGAGGCGCTCCTCGAAGGGCGCGCGCTCGCGCCGAGGCTCCGGCGGCGGCGCCTTGGCGGCGGGGCCCGCGGGCGCGGGCTCGGCGGCCCGAGCGGGCCTCTCGGCCGAGAGCCTCGACCATGAGTCCTTGAGCGCCACCGTGCGGTTGAAGACGGGCGCGCCGGGCCCGGAATCGACGGGATCCACGAAGAAGAACCCCTGGCGCTCGAACTGAACATGGCTCCCCTTCTCGACCGTGGACAGGCTCGGTTCCACCTGACACCCGCTCAGGACAACCAGCGAACCAGGGTTCAAGTTCTCCAGAAAATCCTTTCCCTCCTCGACCGCGTCGGGCCGCTCGACCGCGAAGAGCCGGTCGTAGAGCCGGACCTCGGCGGTGAGCGCGTGGGCGGCCGAGACCCAGTGCAAGGTTCCCTTCGGCTTGCGCCCGTCGGGCGCCTCACCGCTCTTCGTGGGGCGATCGTACGTGCACCGGAGCTCGACGACCTCTCCTGTAGCCTCGTCTCTCACCACCTCGCGGCAGGTGATGAACCCGGCGTAGCGGAGCCGCACCTGCTGCCCGGGCGCGAGCCGGAACCACTTCTTGGGGGGGTCCTCGAGGAAGTCGTCGCGCTCGATGTAGAGCACCCGGGACAGGGGGACCTTGCGGGAGCCTTCCCTCGGCACGTCCTCGGGCCAGTAGGGCGCGTCGATCTCCTCGACCTGCCCCTCGGGGTAGTTCTCGAGGACGACCCGGAGGGGGCGCAGCACCGCCATGACGCGCGGGGCGCGGAGGTTCAGGTCGTCTCGGACGCACGACTCGAACTTGGCGATGTCCACCATGCTGTTCGTCTTGGCGACGCCGATCTCCTCGCAGAACGAGCGGATGGCCTCGGGCGTCACCCCGCGGCGCCGGAGGCCGGCGATGGTGGGCATGCGCGGGTCGTCCCAGCCCTTCACGAGCCCGCCCTTCACGAGCGCGAGCAGCTTTCGCTTGCTCATCACCGTGTAGCTCAGGTTGAGCCGAGCGAACTCGTACTGGCGAGGGCGGGACGGGACGTCGAGGTGCTCGATGATCCAGTCGTACAGCTCCCGGTTGTTCTCGAACTCCAGCGTGCAGATCGAGTGGGTGATCCCCTCGATCGCATCGGAGAGGCTGTGAGCGAAGTCGTAGAGCGGGTAGACGCACCACGCGTCGCCCGTCCGGTAGTGGCGCGCGCGCTTGATGCGGTAAATCGGCGGATCGCGCATCTTCATGTTGGGAGCGGCCATGTCGATCTTGGCCCTGAGCACGTGCGCGCCCTCCGGGAACTCCCCTGCTCTCATCCGGGCGAAGAGATCCAGGCTCTCCGCGGCGGACCTGTTCCTGTAGGGGCTCTCCCGACCGGGCTCCGTGACGGTGCCGCGGAGCTCGCGGGTCTCTGCCTCGCTCAGGCTGCACACGTAGGCTCTGCCCTTCTGGATGAGCTCCACCGCGAAGGCGTAAAGCCGCTCGAAGTAGTCCGACGCGAAGAAGAGCTTGTCGCCCCAGTCGCCGCCGAGCCAGCGCACGTCCCGCAGGATCGACTCCACGTACTCCATGTCCTCGGCGGCCGGGTTCGTGTCGTCGAAGCGCATGTGGCACGCGCCCCCGAAGTCCGCCGCCAGCCCGAAATTCAGCAGGATCGACTTCGCATGTCCGATGTGCAGGTAGCCGTTCGGCTCGGGCGGGAACCGGGTCACGACCCGCGTGTGCCTGCCGGCGGCGAGGTCCTCGGCGATGATGTTGCGGATGAAGTTGGACGCGGCGACGCTGCTGTCAGCGTCGCTCGCTCTGGGGCTCTGCGTTGTCACAGCTCTTTTCACCTCGGCTCGGGCGGCGCCGCCCGCGCCGAGCCTACTCAAACGGCACCCGCCGGGCCACCGCGGAGACGGCGCCCGCCCGGCGCGCCCGGCGCCGCGCTCCCGCGAGGACGGGCGCCTCGCGAAGCGCGGGGGAAGACGCGGCGGAGGGGGGGACGGCGGGGGCCTCCCCTTGAATCTTGCGGAAAATTCACAGGGAGACGGGGAGACACGCCGCGCGGGCGAGGGCGGCGGGGGGCGCCGCGGCGGACAGACGCGGGCGTGCGCGACGGACGGCGCACGCCCGCGCGGGCGCTCAGAACTGGGCGGCCTCGGTGGACTCGTGGAGGGCCAGCGTGGACGCAGCGCCGCCCGAGATCACCTGGGCGACCTCGTCGAAGTAGCCCGTCCCGACCTCGCGCTGGTGGCGGGTCGCGCTGTAGCCGAACTGCTCGCCGGCGAACTCGGCCTGCTGCAGCTCGGAGTACGCCGCCATCCCGCGGCGCTGGTACTGGCGGGCGAGCTCGAACATGCTGTGATTCAGCGAGTGGAACCCGGCGAGGGTCACGAACTGGAACTTGTACCCCATCGCCCCGAGCTCGCGCTGGAACCGCGCGATCGTCGCGTCGTCGAGGTGCTTCTTCCAGTTGAACGAAGGCGAGCAGTTGTAGGCGAGCAGCTTGCCCGGGAACTGCTTGTGGATCCCCTCCGCGAAGCGCTTCGCCTGATCGAGGTCCGGCGTCGAGGTCTCGCACCAGACGAGGTCCGCGTAGGGCGCATACGCGAGCCCGCGCGCGATGGCCGCCTCGAGGCCGCCCTTCAGCACGAAGAAGCCCTCCGGCGTGCGCTCCCCCGTGACGAACGGCTTGTCGCGCGGGTCGACGTCGGACGTGATCAGCTTGGCGCTGTCGGCGTCCGTGCGGGCCACGAGGACGGTCGGCACGCCCATGACGTCGCTGGCGAGCCGGGCCGCGATCAGGGTGCGGATGAACTGGCTGGTCGGGACGAGGACCTTGCCGCCCATGTGCCCGCACTTCTTCTCGGAGGCGAGCTGGTCCTCGAAGTGAACGCCCGAGGCGCCCGCCTCGATCATCGCCTTCATCAGCTCGAACGCGTTGAGCGGCCCGCCGAAGCCCGCCTCCGCGTCGGCCATGATGGGCGCGAGCCAGTAGCGCCCCGCCTTGCCCTCGGCGTTCTCGATCTGGTCGGCGCGGAGGAGCGCCTGGTTGATGCGGCGCACGAGCGTCGGGACGCTGTTCGCCGGGTACAGGCTCTGGTCGGGGTACATCGTCCCGGCCTCGTTGTTGTCGGCCGCCACCTGCCACCCGCTCAGGTAGATGGCCTTGAGCCCGGCCCGGACCTGCTGCATCGCCTGGTTGCCGGTGAGGGCGCCGAGCGCCGCGACGTAGGGCTCGGAGTGCATCAGGTTCCAGAGCCGCTTGGCGCCGAGGGTCGCGAGCGTGTAGTCGATACGGACGGTGCCGCGGAGGCGCGCGACGTCCGCCTCGGAGTACGGGCGGACGATGCCGCTCCACCTGCCAGGGACGGTGTCGCTCGGCGGCGCGTGCAGCGAGTCGGCGGAGATCGGCGTGTTCAGCGGGAAAGCAGCGGACATGACTGGGCTCCTAGTGCGTTGGGGTTGGGGGCGGCAGCGGCCGCTGTGTCGACGTCAAACGAAGCGCGCCGGGCGTCACGAGCGCTGCTCTCCGGCGCTGGAGATCAAGAGCTCGTAAGCAGGCAGCGTCAGGAACTCCTCGAAGGTCTCTCCGATCGACAGCCGCTCGAAGAGCGCGCGCGCCTCGGCGAAGCGGCCGCCGTCGAAGCGCGCCGGGCCGAGCGCGCCGCGGAGGGCGGCCATCTCGCTGTCCACCGCCGCGCGAAAGCGCTCCACGGTGAGCGGCTGGCCATCGTCGAGCGTCGCCCTGTGGCGGATCCATTGCCACACCTGGGTGCGGGAGATCTCCGCGGTGGCCGCGTCCTCCATCAGGTTGTAGAGCGGGACGCAGCCGAGGCCGCTGATCCACGCTTCGAGGTACTGGACGCCGACCCGGATGTTATGGCGCAGGCCCGCCTCGGTGCGCGCGCCCGCCGGGACGCGCAGCAGGTCGGCCGCCGAGACGCGGACGTCCTCGCGCTTCCGCTCGATCTGGTTCGCAGCGGGCATGTGCGCGTCGAACACCTCGCGCGCGAGCGGCACGAGCCCCGGGTGCGCGACCCAGGTGCCGTCGTGTCCGTCCTTCACCTCGCGCAGCTTGTCGGCGCGCACCTTCTCGAGCGCCGCGCGGTTCGCCTCCGGGTCGCTCTTGATCGGGATCTGCGCCGCCATGCCGCCCATCGCGTGCACGCCCCGGCGGTGGCAGGTCTTCACGAGCAGCTGCGTGTACGAGCGCAGGAAGTGCTGCTCCATCGTCACCTGCGAGCGATCCGGCATCACGCAGGCCGGGTCGTTCCGGAGCTTCTTGATGAAGCTGAAGATGTAGTCCCAGCGACCGCAGTTGAGGCCGGCCGAGTGCTGCCGGAGCTCGTGGAGGATCTCGTCCATCTCGAACGCCGCGGGCAGCGTCTCGATGAGGACCGTGGCCTTGATCGTGCCGACGGGCAGGCCCAGCGCCTCTTGCGCGAACACGAAGACGTCGTTCCAGAGGCGCGCCTCCAGGTGACTCTCCATCTTCGGCAGATAGAAGTAAGGCCCGGTCCCGCGGCGGACGAGCTCACGCGCATTGTGGAAGAAATAGAGTCCGAAATCGAAGAGCCCGCCTGGCAGCGGCTTGCCGTCGAGCTCGACGTGCTTCTCGGGGAGGTGCCAGCCGCGCGGGCGCACGAGCAGGGTCGCCAGCCTGTCTCCGAGGGCGTAACGCTTCCCGGTCGCCGGGTCCTCGTGGCGGAGCTCGCGCCGCACCGCGAGCCTCAGCGCCGCTTGCCCCTCGATGAGATTCTTCCACGTGGGCGACGTGGCGTCCTCGAAATCGGCCATGAACACGCTCGCGCCCGAGTTCAGCGCGTTGATGATCATCTTGGGATCAACCGGACCCGTGATCTCCACGCGCCGGTCGAGGAGGTCCTCGGGCAGCGGCGCAACGGTCCAGTCGCCCTCGCGCACATCCCGCGTCTCGGGGAGAAAATCGAACCGCTCGCCCGCGTCCAGCCGCGCTTGCACGGCGCGCCGCCGGGCGAGCAGGGCCGGTACCCGGTCAGCGAACTTGCGCCCAAGACCGGAAAGGAAACGGAGGGCCTCTGGCGTGAGGACGGACTCGTCGCCCCCGACCCGAGGAGCGAGCAAGCGGACGCTTGCGATCTCATGATTCTGGCTCATCCACATCTCCTGCAACGCTGCGCGTCGTTACAAGCAACCTATGTTTGTCGACGAGGTTTCAGCGTCAACTTCGCTCTGAAATGCAGGCGGATAACGATGTAGACGAAAGGGCTTTACAGCGTGTTAACGTGTAAACTATTGTAAATTTCCACCAGGCGAGCTGCGCCTACATCTCATCCAGGTTGTCCCAGTTACGTCGGGAGGGTCCCCATGGCCGATGCACCTCTTCTCGGAGCCAAGGTCCGCGCGCTCCGGCGTCGCGAGCACATGACGCAGGTCGATCTGGCGGAGCGCCTCGGTGTCTCGGCGAGCTATCTGAACTTGATAGAGAACAACCGG
Organism: Sorangium sp. So ce124; assembly: GCF_051525235.1. NCBI lineage: Bacteria > Pseudomonadati > Myxococcota > Polyangiales > Polyangiaceae > Sorangium > Sorangium sp. So ce124. The sequence goes on along the minus strand of NZ_CP150312.1, from coordinate 13,187,729 downwards.
CGTCCGCTGACTGCGCCGCTGCTCATCCGGCTCGCCCAGATATTCCAGCTCGACCTCCAGAACTTCGCGTCGGAAGAGGACGTCCGGCTCACGGCCGATCTCCACGAGGTGTTCGGCGATCCCATCTTCGAGAGCCACGGGCTGACGAACGCGGATCTGCGCGAGCTCGTCGCGGCGTCGCCGAACGTCGCGCGCGCGGTGCTCACGCTCTACCGGACCTACGCGACGACGCGTGAATCGCTGGATACGCTGGGAGAGCGGCTGGCGGGGGACGGGTTCGTCGGGGTCGACAACTCGCGGCTACCGTCCGAGGAGGTCAGCGATCTCATCCAGCGCCGGATGAACCATTTCGCGGAGCTCGAGGAGGGCGCCGAGGCGCTCTGGCGCGAGGCGGAGCTCGACGCGGACGACGTCTACCGCGGCCTCGTCCGGTACCTCCGCGCGACGCGCGGCATCGAGGTGCGCATCGTCCGGGTCGCGGACGAGCGCCAGGCGATGCGGCGATACGACCCCGACAGGCGCGTGCTGAGCATCTCCGAGGTGCTGCCGCCCCGCAGCCGCAGGTTCCAGCTCGCGCACCAGCTCGGCCTCTTGACGCAATCGACGGCGATCGACCGCATCCTGCGCGACGAGAACCTCACGACCCCGGAGTCCCGCGCGCTCGCCCGCGTCGCGCTGGCCAACTACTTCGCGGCCGCGATCCTCATGCCGTACCAGCCGTTCCTGGAGGCGGCGCGCGCCGAGCGCTACGACATCGAGCTCCTCGCGCACCGGTTCGGCACGAGCTTCGAGCAGGTGTGCCATCGGCTGACGACGCTCCGCCGCCCGGGCGCCGAGGGGGTGCCGATGCACATGGTCCGCATCGACATCGCGGGCAACATCTCGAAGCGCTTCAGCGGCTCCGGCATCCGGTTCGCGCGGTTCAGCGGCGCGTGTCCCCGCTGGAACGTCCACGCCGCCCTGATGACGCCCGGCATGATCCGGATCCAGCTCTCGCAGATGCCCGACGGCGCCGTCTACTTCTGCATCGCGCGCACCGTGCGCAGCGACCGCGGCGGCTACCACGTCCCCCACACGGTGCAGTCGATCGGCATGGGCTGCGACGTCCGCTACGCCCGCGAGCTCGTCTATGCCGACGGGATCGACCTGGACAACATCGGCGCGGCCGTGCCCGTCGGCGTCACGTGCCGGACCTGCGAGCGCCTCGACTGCGCCCAGCGCGCGCTGCCGGCGCTGCAGCACCCGCTCCGCCTCGACGAGAACCGGCGGGGCGTCTCGTTCTACGCGTCGGTCGACAAGCGAGGCGACACGTGAGGCGAGCCCGCGACCGGCGTGCTCCGCGCGCCTGGGCGGCCAGCGCGCGGCGCGGGCTCGCGGGCGGCCCGCTCAGCTGGGCCGCCCGAGCAGCTCGTTGAGCGTGGCCACGAGCCGGGCCACATTGATGGGCTTGACCATGTGCGCATGAGCGCCGGCCGTCCGGCTCTTCTCGCGATCGTCATCCCCGCCGAACCCGCTCACCACGATCACCGCCCTCGGCCTGGCCGCGAGCGACGCGACCAGCTCGACGCCGCTGCCATCGGGGAGCGACACGTCCGTCACCAGGGCATCGACCGCGCTCGCGGCGAGCAGCGAGCGCCCTTCCTCGCACGAGCGCGCCACGAGCACGCGGAAGCCGCGGCGGCGGAGCGCCATGCCGAGCAGCGCCGCCGTGTCGTCGTCGTCGTCGATCACCAGCACCTGCGGTAGCTCCGCGCTCATCAGGCCCCCGCCTTGCGATCGGCCACGTTCAGCGGCCACTCCAGGGTGATCCGCGTCTCCGAGCCCACGCGGTCGGCCCGCGCCTCGCCGCCGTGCGCCTTGAGCACGCCGTCGATCACCCGGACGGGCAGCGCGCCGTCGGCGAGAGGATCCGCGTCCGGCGAGAGCGCGGCCTCGAAGAGCTTCTCCACCGAGGCCGTGCTCGAGTCGGTCGTCAGCACCACCCGCGCGCGATCGGCATGGGCCGCGAGCGCCACGACGACCCGCGCGCGGGCGACGTTCAGGGCGAGCATGAGCGCGTCCGAGAGCGCCGCGGTCAGCGAGACGGCGTGCGCGAAGCCGCGCACGGGGGCGAGATCGAGCGCCACGGTGACGTCGCGCCGCCCGTAGACGAACGACGCCTCCGCGACGGCCTTCTGGACGAGCGCCTCGAGGTCGAGCGGCTGCGTCGGGGCGTCGAGCTGCCGCGGCAGCTCGGACGCGGCGGTGTAGCGGTCGGCGAGGCGCAGCAGGCGGCGCACGCCCCGCCGCGCCATGGTGAAGTACGCCGCGTTCTGGGCGGTGGCCTCCCCCCCGAGGGCGCTCTCCAGCTCGTTGAGCGCCGTGGCCACGACCCCCGCGGGCCCGCGGACGTCGTGCCCCGCGCGCGCGAACAGCTTGTAGATCGAGTCGGACAGCGCCTTTTCGCTCATGATTCGTTACGCCTCGCCTCGCGCCCCGTCTCAGCTCAACGAGGAGCTTGCCGAGCCCGGCGAAGAGGCCGCCTTGTCCTTGTCTGGGCCCTCGTCCCCGCCCGAGCCGTCCTGCTCCCCGTAGCGCTCCAGCTTGCGGTAGAGCGTCCGCCGGTCGAACCCGAGCATCTGGGCGGCGCGCGACTTGTTGCCGCCGACGAGCGCGAGCACGCGCTTGATGTAGCGCTTCTCGAGCTCGTCCATCGTCATGATCTCCGCCGGCTCGTCGACGGCGACGACGAAGCGGTCGGGCCGGTAGGCCTGGACCTTCTCCGGCAGGTCCTCGACCGTGATCTGCTCGAAGCGAGCCAGCGCCACCGCGCGCTCGATGCTGTTCTCGAGCTCGCGCACGTTGCCCGGCCAGTTGTACGCCGTGAGCTTCTCCGCGGCCGCGGTCGAGAGCGAGAGCACGCCCTTGCTGCTGCGGGACGAGAACTTCTCGAGGAAGTGCATCGCGAGGTGGAGCACGTCGGTGCCGCGCTCGCGCAGGGGCGGCAGGTCGATCTTCACGACGTTGACCCGGTAGTAGAGGTCCTCGCGGAACCGCTTCTCGTACACCTCGGTCTCGAGGTCGCGGTTCGTCGCCGTCACGATGCGCGCGTCGAAGGGGATCTCGGCGTTCGAGCCCACCGGCCGCACCTTGCGCTCCTGCAGCGCGCGGAGCAGCTTCGGCTGGACCTCGAGCGGCATCTCGCCGATCTCGTCGAGGAAGATGGTGCCGCCGCTGGCCTCGAGGAACAGGCCGGTCCGCTGGGTCTTGGCGTCGGTGAAGGCGCCGCGCGCGTGGCCGAAGAGCTCGCTCTCGAGGAGCGCCTGGGGCACCGCGGCGCAGTTGACGGCCACGAAGGGGCCGGACCGGCCGCTGGCCTCGTGGATCGCCCGCGCGATGAGCTCCTTGCCGGTGCCCGTCTCGCCGTGCACGAGGACCGAGGCGTCGCTCCGCGCGACGCGCCCGATCAGATCGTAGACGCGCTTCATCGCAGGGCTGCGCCCGACGAGGCCCTTCGTCTGCTGGACGTCGTGGGCCGCCTCGCGCAGGCGCTTCACCTCCGAGCGGAGGCGCCGATGCTGGACGGCGCGCGAGACCGTCAGGCCGAGGAGGTTCGCGTCGAGCGGCTTCGTGACGAAGTCGAACGCCCCGGCGCGCATGGAGGAGATGGCGGTCTCCATGCTCCCGAGCGCCGTCATGACGATGACGAGCATGTCGGGCCGGGCGCCGAGGATGCGCTCGCAGAGCTCCAGGCCGCTCATCTCGCTCATGCCGACGTCGGTCAACACGACGTCGAAATCGTCCTCGCTCACCAGCTCGAGCGCGCTCTTGGCCGAGGTGCGCGCTGCGACGGAGAACTCCTGCCTCTTAAGGAGGGCTTCGACCAGATCACACGTCGCTTCGTCGTCGTCGACGACGAGTATCCTGCCGCTCATCGCGTGTCCTTCCCCGGCAGCTCTTCTAAAGGTCGACCGCTGCCTGCAGTTGCAGGGAACGTGCCACGGAGAGTCCGCGCCATCAAGCCCAGTCCGCTCCTCGCCGACGTCCTTCCGACGTGACGTTTCGCCACAGGTGCGCGTTCTTGCCTCATCCTGGATGGCGCCGGCCGCGCGCAGGGGCCGAGCGCTCCGCCGCCGACGGGGCCAGCGACCGCCGCTGCGCCCGAGGCGCCGTCGCCGGTAGGGGACTTACTGACCCCGCCGTTCCTCCGCGGATCGGCGGGGGCCGGCAGCGCGCCTCTTCGCGGTGCATGTGGCGCCCCTCCGGCGGACCACACGGGCCAGGCGCCGCCACGGAGGCGCCGTCGCGGTCTCACGCGGGCGCCGTGCGCCTCTCTCGATGAGACGGCTGCGCCTCCCGGGAGCAGCCGAGTCCGCCCGGGCCCCGAGGGCCATGGCAAGAGGCGAAATTCCACATCGATATTCCCTGTCCAGCCTCCAGCGTCTCTTCGCATCCGGAATAAACCTAATCGGCACGGTGATTGCTTGAGTGCGCCTCATGCAGAGGAGGGGGGTGGGGGCTCGCGCGCTCGCGGGCCTTGCCACCGATGCTGCGCGCGCTGCGCGACGGCGCGAATTCGCATCGCTGAAGGCTCGGCGCGCCGCCTCGAGCCCTCGGCCGAGGCCGTTGCGTGAGCTGGTCGCGAGCGAGCGAGGGCGACTAGCGCTCTTTTCACCTCGATTTTCACCTCGATGAACGACGACCCATCCACCTCGATGAACAACGACCTGACGTCCCGTCCTTGAGAGGAGAATGCATGAAGGCGACACAGCTCTTGAAGGGGCAACACCGCGAAGCCGAGAGGCTCTTCGATCTGGCCCTCTCGACCACAGGCGATGTCCGGCGAGCGACGGACGAGCTGACCAAGCACCTCCTCGCCCACATGCTCGCCGAGCAGGTGGTGCTCTTTCCGGAGCTGCTCGCCGTCGAGCCGGACCTCATCAGCGGGGCCTGCGAGGAGCACACGGTCACGCGGTTCGAGATCCGGCGCGTCGTCGGCACGGCGCCGGAGGACCCGAGCTTCAAGGCCAGGCTCGCCACCCTGAGGGACCTCGTCACGCACCACGCCGAGGAGGAGGAGCGGGACCTCTTGCCGAGGATCGAAGCAGAGCTGACCGAGGACACGAACGAGCGCCTCGGCCGGCAGATGCTGGAGCTCTTCGAGGCGCTCATCGCCCACTCCCGCCGCCCCCACGCCTCGAGCCACGCCCCGCTCCGCACAGCGAGGGCGGCCTGACGGCCGGCGCCCTGCCTCCGGCGGGCGGCGCCAACGTTGCCCGGAAACGATCACAGGGAGACGGGGAGACAGGGAGATCACTGAGTTTTTTCTCCCTGCCTCCCCGTCTCTCTGTTCCAATTTGACCAGCACCCTCCGGCGTCCCGTCGTTCGTCCGCGCTCTCCCGCGGCCACCACAGGCGCTCTGCGAGAGCACCCGCGGCGCCCTGCGCGAAGCGCGGGGCGAGCTCGGTGGATCAGGGGCCGGTCGCGGGCGCGTCGCCGGGGCCGGTCGGGCCGCCGTGCGCGGGTCCGTATCCGTGGGACTCGCCGTAGCCGAGATCCTCGGGGACCATGGTGTCCGCCGGGCTCGACGGAGCGGGCGAGGCGGCGCTCCGCGCGTCGTTCGCGACGAGCTCGTAAACGCCGCGCTCGAGCTCCACCTCGTCGAGGGCCGAGCCGCAGGCCCGGCAGGGCGTGGCCGCCGTCGACACGAAGACGTACCGGCGGCCACAGGCTTTGCATCGAAGCTCGCGGATCATGGCTGCTCACCCGGCTCAGCTGGGTTGACCTCGCCGGGCCGCCTCCTCGGCTTCGCGCAGCTCGTCGGCCTCGGGGCCGTCGAGCGCGCGGGCCGCCTCCTCGGCGTGCTCCTTGATCTTGCCGGCCTTCACCGACTTCTCCACCCCTTCTCGGTAACGCCGATCGGCCGTGCGGTTGCCCTCTCCCTCGATGTCCGCCGACGGGGTGTGCTGGGTCGCCTTCTGATTCGCCATCCTATCCTCCTCGTGTCGAGCTTTGCTGGGCCCGGGCCAACGGGCTTGCATCAGACGCGCCGCTTCGCCGCCTGGATCGCGCGATCCAGCTCGTCCACGCGCTGGTAGACGCCTTGTTTCACCTGGTCGAGGGTCTCGCTGGTCGCCGCGTCGAGGTCGCGCAGGCTCCTGCGGACCGCCTCCGACTTGTCCTCCACATCCTTCATCAGCCTGCCGACCTCGTCCTTGGGCAGCTTCTTCTCGGCCTTTTCGCGGAGCTCGACGGCATCCTTCTCGAGGCCCTCGATCCTGCGCGACGTGGACGCGCGCACGTCCTCGCGCGCCTTCGCCAGCTCCGCCTGGGCCTCTGCCGTCTTCTCCTGGGCCTCGACGGCGGCGTTGTTGAGCTTCTCCGCGGCCTCCCGGAGCGCGTCGTCGGTCGCCCGCTCGGCCCGCCGGTCGATCTCGGCGACCTTCTTGTCGAGCTCGGTGGCGACCTCCGCCGCCTTCTGCTGCGCCTCGCGCTGCGCGCGCTCGGCCTTGGTTTGCGCGTCCGCCGTGGGAGACTCGCAGCCCACGACGGCGCTCATGACGATGGCGATAGGCAGGAATGTTCGGACGGTCAGCATGATGATCTCCTCTGGTCTGCGGTCGACGCGCGACCTTGCGTCCGGGCGCGAGCCCAGCGCGACGCGGACGCCCCGTCGACGCCGCCCGGGATGGGCCTCATGGCGCGATAGATGGGTCGACCCGCGGTATTGCGTATTGCGACAGACGTGCCATGCGGAACCATGGATACCGCCCGGCCTGGCGAGGCATGTCGCCCCGATCGTGGCCTCCGGGCACGTGCGGTGCGCATGGCGTCAGGTCGGGGCGCGTCGGCCGAGCGCGAGGGAGACGACCGCCAGGACGAGGAAGATGACGAAGAGCAGCTTCGCCACCGAGGCGGCGCTCGCCGCGAGGCCGCCGAAGCCGAGGATCGCAGCGAGGATCGCCACGATGAAGAACGCGACACTCCAACTGAGCATGATAACCTCCTCATTGGGTGAATGACTGGGTGAATCGATGTTCCAGCGCTTCGATGCTGCGTTGTTGCAGCGATTGCAGCGGTTACGTCGTTACGTCGTTACGTCGTTGCAGCCGACGTGCCGCGACATCGCGAGTTCGCCGGAGCCGCGGAGCGTCCGGGCGCCCCGGCGGCTCGCGGCAGGTGCCGCCGCACGACACGGGCGGGCGGCGTAGCTGCGGCAAATTGCCTCACTCGTGACGTCGCGCACCGAGCATCACGTCGTTCATCGGCTGGCCTGTCTCGGCACAACGCTTGCTCGCGCCTGGGCTTGTGCGGGTGAGGTGGAAATCAGGCGCAGCTCAAGGCCGGTGTCGAGATCGATGTCGACGGAGAGCCGGCCGCGGCTATCTCAAGAGAGCGGCGGTCGGCCGTCCAAGGCCGCGCGGGCCGCGCTGTCAGCGCGCCTTGTGGCGGCCGGTCAGCTCTCCGAAGATACCGTGCTCGCCGATGCCACCCGCGCCGCTGATCGCCCACCGTCGCTCGCCGCTCGCCGCGCAGGCGCCCTGACGGCGACGTCTGCCGAGGTCGGGCTCCCGCCGCGAACGATCCGATCATGACGATCCCGCTCCCCACGCTCATCAGGACCCGCCGCGAGGCCATCATCGAACGGTTCGTGGGCGAGCTGCGCAAGCGAAGCGCGGCGGTGCGCAACATGCCGAAGCCGCTCATCATCAACTCGCTGCCGACCTTCCTCGACGAGGTGGCCGCCAGCCTGGAGCAGCGCGCATCGACGGCCGGCAGCCAGGAAGCCGCGCGCGAGCACGGCGAGATGCGCTGGGAGCACGGGCTCGACCTTCACGTGATGGTCCGCGAGTACGGCGTCCTCCGGCAATCCATCCTCCGCGAGCTGGAGGAGGCCGGGATCACGCCGGATGTGCGGCAGATCGAGGCGCTCTCCGAGCGCGTGGACGCGGGCATCGCCCAGGCGGTAAGCGAGCACACCCGACTCCAGCTGGAGGCGATCGAGACCGAGCGCCGGCGCACCGAGATCGAGCGGAGCAGGAGCGGCTCGCTGCTCGCTCAGGCGCCCGCGCCGATCTGCTTCCTCAAGGGCGCATCGCTCGTGTTCGAGCTCGCGAACCCGCTCTTCTGCCGCATGGTCGGCCGCGACGATCTCCTCGGCAAGCCGCTCGTCGAGGCGGTCCCGGAGCTCCGCGGGCAGCCGCTGCACGCGCAGCTCGAGGCCGTCCTGGCGAGCGGCGAGCCGAGCGTGGCGAGCGAGATCCCGGTGCGGATCACGCGCTGGACCGGCGAGACGGTCGAGCGGCTGTACAACGTCCTGTGCAAGCCGGTGCACGACGTGAGCGGCGCCGTGGAGGGCGTCATGGCGACGGCGTTCGACGTGACCGAGCAGATCGGCGCGCGCCGGAAGGCGGAGCGGCTCGCGCTCGAGCTCCAGCAGAGCGTGGCCCAGCGCCTGCGCGCGGAGCAGGCGCTCCGCGTGAACGAGGAGCGCTTCCGCAAGGCGCTCCGTGGATCGCCGGTCATGGTGTTCACCCAGGACCGGGACCTGCGCTACACGTGGATGCACAACTCGTTCGGCAAGTCCGAGCGCGAGGTGCTCGGGAAGACCGACGGGGAGGTGCTGGAGGACCCGGAGGCCGCGAGGTCGCTCGATAGGACGAAGCGCGACGTGCTCGCCAGCGGCGTCGGCCAGCGGCGCGAGCTCGCGGTGCGCGCCGGCGGCCGCACCCAGCACATCGACGTCTCGATCGAGCCGCTGAGCGATGACACGGGCGAGATCATCGGCATCACCTGCACCGCGACGGACATCACGGAGCGGAAGTCGATCGAGCAGGCGCTGCGGGCGAGCGAGGCGAGGTTCCGCACCGTGCAGGAGGCGTCGCCCGACGGGTTCATGATGCTGCGCAGCGTGCGCGACGCGTCCGGGGCGATCTCCGACTTCGAGTGGGTCTACGTGAACCCGGCCACGGGGCCGATCGTCGGGGGTCGCGGCAAGGATCTGGAGGGCAAGCGGCTCTCGGTCGAGGTCCCTGGCAGCGCGCTCGCGAGCGCGTTCGACGCGTACGCGCGCGTCGTGGAGACCGGGGAGCCCGCGAGGGTCGAGCTCTTCTGCGCGCACGAGGGCGCTCCGCGGACGTTCCGCGCCATCGCCGTGGCGCTGGGCGACGGCGTCGGCATCTCGTTCCACGACATCACGGAGCAGAAGCGCACCGACGCCGAGCGCGCCCAGCTCCTCGAGCAGGAGCAGCGCGCGCGCCAGCACGCCGAGCAGCTGAACCGGCTCAAGGACGAGTTCCTCGCGACGGTGTCGCACGAGCTCAGGACGCCGCTCCAGTCGATCCTGGGCTGGGCGCGGATCCTCCGCACGGGCGAGGTGGACGCCGAGTCGCTCGAGCGGGGGCTCGCCACGATCGAGCGCAACGCGAAGGCGCAGTCGCAGCTCATCGAGGACGTCCTCGACGCCTCGACGATCATCGCGGGGAAGCTGCAGCTCCGGACCGATCCGGTCGACGTGCGGCAGGTGCTCGCCGCGGCGCTCGACCTCGTGCGCCCGGCGGCGCTGGCGAAGGGCGTCGCGGTCGACATCTCCGTCGCCGACGACGTGGGCGTCTTCCTCGGCGACGCGGAGAGGCTCCAGCAGGTCGTGTGGAACCTGCTCACGAACGCGGTGAAGTTCACGCCGTCCGGGGGCCACGTGCGGGCCCTCGCCCGGCGCGTCGAGGCGACGCTCGAGGTCGAGGTGGAGGACAACGGCGAGGGCATCCCGAAGAGCTTCCTCCCGTTCCTTTTCGAGCGGTTCCGGCAGGCGGACGGGGGGATGACCCGGGCCCACGGCGGGCTCGGGCTCGGCCTTGCCATCGTGCGGCACCTGGCGGAGGCGCAGGGCGGCAGCGTGCACGCCGAGAGCGACGGAGAGGGCAAGGGCGCGCGCTTCCAGGTGCGGCTGCCGATCCGCGCGGAGGCGCTCGCGGCGCCGCCGTCCCCGCAGCGCCGGGGAGGCGAGGCGCAGGGGGGCGCGGCGCGGCGCGTCCTCGAGGGCATCCGGGTCCTCGTGGTCGACGACGAGACCGACGCCCGCGAGCTGCTCGGCATCATCTTCGTGCGCGCCGGCGCGACGGTGAGCGAGGCGGCCTCAGCCGGAGCGGCGCTCGAGGCCCTCCACATGGGCGAGTTCGACGTGCTCGTGAGCGACATCGGCATGCCGGGCGAGGACGGTTACGCGATGATGCGGCGGCTGCGCGCGCTGGGGGCCGACGTCCCCGCGAGCGGCATACCGGCGCTGGCGCTCACCGCCTACACGCGCATGGAGGACCGCCGCCAGGCGATCGCCGCCGGCTTCCAGATGCACCTGGCCAAGCCCATCGAGCCGAACAGCCTGGTGACCGCGGTGGCGCACCTCGTGGGCCGCGCGGGCAAGCGTGGTAGCTGGCCGTAGCGCCGTAGCCCCTGCGCGCGGGCTGCGTATGATGCTATCAACGGGCCGGCGCTTGCCCCTCCATGAGGACGAGGATGGACGGTAAAATCCTGAATATTATCCTGGTCGAGGACGACACCGTCGATGTGATGAACGTCCGGAGGGCGTTCGAGAGGGGCAAGATCACGAACCCGCTCTGGGTGGCGGGCGACGGCGTGGAGGGGCTCGATCTGCTGCGCGGCAACCAGGTGCCCAGGGATCGGCGCCTCGTCCTGCTCGACCTGAACATGCCCAGGATGAACGGCATCGAGTTCCTCCGCGAGCTCCGGGCCGACGTCTCGCTGCGGGCGACGCCCGTCGTCGTGCTGACGACCTCGAACGACGATCGGGACAAGGTGGACGCGTACGATCTGAACGTCGCGGGCTACCTGCTCAAGCCGGTGACGTTCCTGAGCTTCGTCGAGCTCATGACGGCGCTGAACCGGTACTGGACGCTCGTGGAGATGCCTTGAGCCCGAGGTCGGTTCGCCTCCTCGTCGTCGACGACGACACGGTCGATCGGATCGCGATCTTGCGCGCGCTGCGGAGCGGCCGCGTCGACGCCGAGATCAGGGAGGCCGATTCCGTCGATTCGGCGCTCGCGGTGCTGTACGAGCAGCAGATCGACTGCGTGCTGCTCGACTATTACCTCCCCGGGGGCGACGGGCTCGCGGTGATCGAGGCGGCGCGCAACGCGAAGCTCACGGCGCCGTTCATCATGCTGACCGGGCAGGGCGACGAGTCGCTCGCGGTCGATCTGATGAAGCGGGGCGCGGCGGACTACGTGCCGAAGAACCTGCTGACGCCCGAGCGGCTGGTGCAGAGCCTGCGCCACGTCCTGCGGCTGAGCGAGGCGGAGCGCCGCGAGGAGGAGGCGCGCAGGGCGCTCGCCCGCCACGCGAACCAGCTCGCGCAGCTCACCGAGGCGACGCTGCGCATCCACCGGTCGCTCTCGCTGAACGAGCTGATCCAGCGCACCACCGACGAGGCGCGCGCGCTGCTCGACGCCGGCGTCGCGGCCTCGCGGCTGGCGGCGCGGGGCGTGGAGCAGCGGCCCTTGACGGGCGTCTCGCTGTCGGAGGAGTACGCCGCGCGGGAGGACCGCGACGGCATCCGCGAGGTCGCGTTCGGCCTGATCGAGCGGAGGAGCACCAGCGTCCGGCTGACGGGCGACGAGATCGCGAGCGATCCGACGTGCGCCGACGTGCTCTCGCGCTCGCCGGCGGAGCTCCACCCGCGCTCGCTCCTCGCGGCGCCGCTGCGCGGCCGGGACGGCCAGTGCATCGGGAGCATCCAGCTGCTCGATCGGCGCGACGGCCCGTTCGTGGAGAGCGACGAGGTGCTGCTCACCCAGCTCGCGCAGTCGGCCTCCGTCGCCCTGGAGAACGCGCGGCTCTACAACGAGGCGCAGGCCGCGACGCGCGCCCGGGACGACCTCCTGGCGATCGTGTCGCACGATCTCCGGAACCCGCTCAACACGATCGCGATCACGGCGTCGCTGCTGCGGAGCGATCTGCTCCTGCGGAAGGACGGCGACGACGACGACGCCGTCCAGCTCGTCGACCGCATGGACCGCGGCATCCAGAGCATGACGCGGCTCATCGAGGATCTGCTCGACGCGTCGCGCATCGAGGCGGGGCGGCTCGTGGTGTCGCCGAGGGTGGAGCGGGGCGGGACGCTCGTCCGCGAGGCGCTCGACGCCGCCGCGTCGCTCGCAGAGGCGAAGGGCTGCCGGGTGATGCAGGGGCCGCTCGACGCGGGCCTGGAGGTCCTCGCCGACCGAGATCGCGTGCTCCAGGTCTTCTCGAACCTGCTCGGCAACGCGCTGAAGTTCACGCCGAGGGGCGGCGTCGTGAGCGTGTCGCTCCGCCGGGTCGCCGACAGCGCGCGCTTCTCGGTGGCCGATACGGGCCCGGGCATCCCGCCCGAGCACCAGCCGCACCTCTTCGATCGCTACTGGAAGGCCTCGCAGGAGTCACGCACGGGGGCGGGGCTCGGCCTCTACATCGCGCGGGGCATCGTCGAGGCGCACCACGGGACCATGGCGGTCGAGAGCGCCCCGGGCCAGGGGACGACGATTCACTTCTCGCTGCCCCTGGCGAGCTGAAGGGCGTCAGGGCGACGGCGGCGAGCCCCCTCGGCCGATCCCGGGCAGGAAGCGGCCGACCTCCGCGCAGTAGGCCGCGTACGCGCCGCCGTGGGTGCGCAGGAGGTACGGCTCCTCGACCAGGCGCACCTGCAGCTCGATCGCGATGACCAGCGCGACGAGCGAGGCGAGCGCGGCCGTGTTCGGGAGGATCAGCAGCAGCCCGAGCGCGGCCAGCATCATGAAGCTGAAGACGGGGTTCCGCACCACCGCGAACGGGCCTCCGGTCACGAGGCCCGTTCGCTCCGCCTCGCTGACGCCGATGCGCCAGGACGCGCCCATCGCGCCCTGTGACCAGAGCGTGCCGAGCGTCCCCGAGATCGTCATGGCCGCGCCGAGGCCGACGAGGGGCAGGCCTGGATCGGCGAGGGGAGCGATCCAGGCCGCGAGCTCCGCGACGGGGGCCAGCGCTCCCAGGACGAGCGCGATCACGAAGAGCACGCCGCCGAGCCACGGCAGCGACCCGGGTGGCCCCGAGATGCCGCGGAAGCCCGCCGATCCTGTCGCGCTGCGCTGCCTGAGCGAGCGCCATCCGAACGCGAGCGCAAGGTAGATCCCGTAGAGAACGAGGGCGAGCCAGGGTCGATTCATGCCGAGCTTTCCTGTCGATGGGTCAGCCGGCAGAGGACCGGCAGGACGGTGCACTCTGGAACATGCGGAGTGGACCCTCCACGAACGGCATGGATCCTCGTTCGAAGCCCCTTGCCGCGGACACCTGGCGCGCACAACCGATGGATCGATTGGCGTCGACTCCAGCGCGATAGGGACATGGCCCATCGTCCGTATCGAGCGAGTCTGCGCGGATTGCCTGGGCCGGACAGCCAGCGAGAAGCCTCGGGGGCAGCCGCCGAAACGACGCGTCGGCCCAACCGATCGGAGGAGCCCTGAGGCCTCTCCAGCGCGCTCTCATGTGCATCCCCCGCGCGAACTCGCGTGACATCCGCCCCGAACAGGCGGTCTGTCGCACGCCTCCCCCGGAGCGCCACGCTCCACGCGGCATGCGCTGCCCGCATGCATCGCCCCGCGTCCAGCTGGCGCAGACGAGCGCTCAGCGGTGCCAGGGCGAGCCGTCGAGGTTCAGACGCGAGCTCCGAAACCGGGCGGCCCCGTCAAGACACAGGGGCGGCGCCACCGGTACCGCACACGCGCTGAGGGAAACCACTCAGCCAGGTGTGCACAAGGATTGGAGAACGATGCGTCGAGAGAGAGACAGGGAGTGCGAAGGGGGGGACTTGAACCCCCACGGTGTTACCCGCTAGCACCTCAAGCTAGTGCGTCTGCCAATTCCGCCACCTTCGCGAGTGCGGTTGCGGGACGGAACCTACCCAGCTGGCCGGGGAAGTCAAGCTAATCCTCACAACGTCGTCACACGGCGCAGCGCCCGCGCTGCTCAGCCGTGGCGGCCTCGCGGCCTTGGCCGATCGCCCGCTGCCCAGGCTGCGGCCGCGCGACCGGGGCGCGCACCAGAAGGGCACGCCCGCACCGCACCGCACCGAGCGCTGCGCGCACCCTCCCGCGGGCCCTTCAGCGGACGAGCGCCTCGACGATCTCGCGGATCTCGAACGGCTTGCGCACCCAGGACACACCGGAGTTCGCGGGGAGAGGATCGGCGCCGGCGCTGCCGGACATGACCACGAGCCGAACGTCCGGGTTGGCCCTGCGCACGGCGGAGACGGTGCCGAGGACGTCCTGCTGGATCGGCGAGATGTCGAGCAGCGCAGCCTGGAACGGCCCGGAGGCGAGGGCCCCCGGGAGCTCGAGCGCGCTCTGCACGCTGACGATGCTCGCGCCACGCGCGGTGAGCGCCGTGTCGAGCAGATCCACCACCGCGTCGTCGTCCTCGACCACCAGGATCCTGACGCCATCCAGGACCGTCCCCGGCTGCGACGGCGACGCCATGCTCCGCGGCACCGGCACGGGCGGCCCTTCCTCGGCGCCTGCTTCGCGGGGCGGGGCGTCGGCAGGCGGAGTGTCCTCGACGGGCCAGCGCAGCTCGAAGCGAGCGCCTTCCTCCGAAGGCACGAGCGCGAGCCCGCCGCCGGCAGCGCTCGCCAGCGCTGCGGAGTGGCGGAGACCGATGCCCGCTCCGCCAGGCCGCGTCGAGACGCCCGAGCTCAGCAGCGTCGCGCGGCGCGACGGCGGGACGCCGGGCCCCTGGTCCGCGACGCCGATGACGACCGCGGCGCCCTCGAGCCTGGCATCGACACGGACGGACGAGCCGCGGGGCGACAGCGCCACCGCGTTGAGCAGCAGGTTCGTCAAGATCTGCACGACCGCAGCGCCGTTGCTCACGCCGGTCCGCGCGATCGCGGGCTCGATCACCGCGCGGAGCGCGATCGCGGAGCGCCGCGCCTCGGGCTCGAGCCCCGTCACGGCGTCGTCGATGACGTCGGCGATCAGGCGCGCCGGCTCGCCCAGCGGCCTCGACGCCACCTCGCCGTCGCCCGCCGGACGCCCCTCGCCCTCGGCGCCGATGGCTCGCCGGATCAGGCGGCGAGCGTCGCGCGCGCGGGAGGCAGCGACGCCGAGCGCACGGCCCAGCTCGGGGCCTTGCTCGCCCTGCGCGCGCTCGATGCAACCCACGATGACGGTGAGCGCGTTGGAGACCTCGTGCAGCGCGATCGCGAGCTCCTGCGCAGACGGAAGCGAGGTCCCGGTCGCGCGCTCCTCGTCGGCGCGCTGGCCCAGGTCGCCGCGTAGAGGAGGCGCGAGGGTCAGGCCATCCTCGGTTGAAGGCTCCGATGTCCCACCGCGCGTCGGCTGCGCCACGGGCGTTAGCCTATCTCGCTCCGCGCTGAGCTGGTACCGCCCTTTTTCGCTCCGACTTCACCGGGACATCGATGGGGGGAGCGGCAGCACATAGGAGCCATCGGCCGCCGACCGGGTCTCGCCGATCTGGATGCCCCTCGCGGCCGTATCCCGCGCGGTCGTGCTCTGGACGGGCAGCCAGGCCACGACCGCGGCGTCGCCGAGACGGGCGCCCGACGCGTCGCGGACGACGCCCTGGAGCACGGCCGGGTACGACATGGCGAGCTCGAGGTCCGTGACCGCGGCATCCATCGCGGAGACCGCAAGACGCGGCCGGACGAGCCAGGGGTAGGCGGAGCCGGGCATCGGGCGGACCGAGAAGTCGAACTCCCCTGGGTCGATGCCGATCGAGAAGGTGCCGTCACGGAGGACCCCGGACGCCTGCCGGGGCAGCAGCGGCTCGGGCGTCAGCACCTGGCCGATGTACGCCGTGACCTGGCCACGGGACGGGACCGCGAACACGCTGGCGCCGTCCATCAGCTCGCCCATGGGCCCCTGGACGCGGCCGGTCAGCGTCCCGGCCTCGGGGATGATGACCGACTGACCGCAGTAGCAGTCGTCGCTGGCGGCGAACTTGAGCGTCTGCTTGGCGGCCGCCTTGGTGGTGTCGTTGATCGGCTGCGCGAAGAGGACGTACTCGCCTGGCGGGAGGTCGGCACGGAAGAGGCCGTTCGCGTCCGTCTCGGTGTCCAGCTTGTAGGCGGCGGTGGGCGCCCTGTCGATGACGGCGCTCTGGATGCGGACGGCGGAGAGCACCGGGTTGCCTGCCGCATCGAGCGTCTGACCTTCCACGCGGCGCGCCGCCGCGTCGAGCTGGAGGAGCGACAGGTCCAGGTTCCCCGTGGAACCCTGGAGCGCGAGCGCAGCGAGATCCCAGTAGACCGTGGGCCTCGGCTCGCCGTCCTTCGGGCGCAGCCGGATGAGCGGGCTCCTGTCCTTGTCCTTGTCGGCCCAGTAGAACTTCAGGCTGAACTTGACCTGCGTCGCGGTCGCCTGCGGGTCGGGCTCGGCCTGTTGGAGGAGGCCTACCTGGGAGAGGACGCTGCCGGTCACCGGGTCGACGAGATCGAGCTTCCACCCGTCGACGCGCACGCCCTCAGGCACCTGCAAGCTCCCCTGGAGCACGGAGGGCGCCTCGGCGTTGATGCCGAGCGTCCACTGCTCGGGGACCACCTGGTTCGGCAGGAAGATCGGCGGAGGGATGTCGTCGCGGCAATCGGCGCGCGCCTGCGGCGTCAGCGAGATGTGGTAGTCGCCTGCAGGGATCTCGATCTGGAACCTCTGGCCGCCTTCGCCGTTCGGCTCCGAGAGCGTCGAGTAGGTCTGGGTGGGCAGGCCCAGGATGGGCGCGATGCGCCGGAACTCGACCTTCAAAGGGAACTGCCCGCCGGTCACGGGGAGCTGCCCGCCGGTGAGGCCTTCGCAGTAGGAGCCGCCGAGGCGCACCGTGGCCTCCACGCGCGCGGGCATGGGGATCGTGAGATCGACGGAATGCACCTGCCCGCCAGGGTCGTGAGGAGGGAAGCCGCTCGCTGCATCGATGGCGAGGAGATGGGAGACCTCCGCGCCCAGCTCGGGCGAGGCGCGCGGCCGGATCTCGAGGATGAGCCCGTCGAGGTTCGCGCTGGTCGAGACGCACGCGCGTTGCCCGCTGACATCGGCGCAGGTCGCCCCAGGGCCGCACTCGACCGACCTGTCGCAGGCGTTCATGGGGGCGGAGTCCGCCATCTCGAGGGGAATGCCGCAGGCCACCGAGGTTAGGCAGGCGAGCAGGGCGGCGCACACGACGGATCGCGAGCTCACCGTGCCCTCCTCGCCGAGGACGCGGCGCGCGCAGCGCGGAGCAGGAGCCGCCCCCGGCGCGATGCGGCGGGACAGCGCCGCGGGTCCGCAGAGACGCTGGCGACCGATGGCCGCCGAGCTGATGAGAGCGACGCGCGGAGCCCGAACGGGTCCGCACCCGAGCAGGCGCAGGGGAAAATCACACCTGCGCGAGAAGGCGATGTTCGTGCCAACCGACAGACGGCGTTCCGGGCAGCGTGGGGCGTGCATCCGCTCGACAGGGCGCCGCGCAACCAGCGGCGGCGCTGTGACAGCGCTGTCGCGTCGAGACGGATGCGCCGATGCGGCCACCCCGCAATCATCGCACCCGGGCGAAGTACGGACATGCACACGGGGAAGCTCGGTTGGGACGGGATACGATCGGGCTCCGGTCGGCTCTGCGGGGGCGCGAGGTCTGCAAGGAACATGACGCCACCGACGTCCGCGCGGTGGGTGCCGCGACGCCTACGTGCCTGCACGGAAGCGCGAGCTTCCCGTGTCGACCCGCCGGAGTGAAGGCACCGTACCTGGCTGCCATCGCGCTTCGGCGTACTCCATCCGCGTCGCGAGGCGTACGAGATCGGCGATCTCGGGGACCGACGCGCAGGCCGCGGCGAGCCCTTCGGGGTCGGAGAGCGGGACCGCCAGCTCCAGGCCGCGCTCCTTGATGGTCGCGCGCACGGCCGTGGCGACGTTGCCCGCGGCGAAGAGGCCAGCGCGGCGCATCGCGGTGCGGGTCGTCTTGACGGCCCCCTCGTAGGTGATCTTGTCGGCGCTGTCGCAGATCTCGCGGAGTCGACGCTCTGCGCGCGGCGGGATGAGCTGCCAGAGGTTCTGCTCGAGCCGCACCACCGCCGGGTTGCCGCGGGCGCTGTGCGCGGTGGCCTCCAGAGGACCGAACGCGGCGACGATGGCAGAGAGCAGCGTGCGGAGCTCATCCTCCGAGCTGGTGTTCACCAGGACATGGTCGGGCATGGCGCCAGCGAGCTGAGCGCCGAGCAGGTAACGCAGCTCGGGGGTGTCCTCGCGGACCTCGCCACGCAGCAGCACGGCCGGCGGGTTGACCCGGATGACCTGCCCCTCCGGCGACGACGGAGCAGGCAAGGGAGCGCGCTGGTGGAAGAGCGCGGTGCGCAAGAGGCCGAGGTGAGCGGCCATGACGCCGTAGATCTCCCCGAGGAGGGTGGGCGATGTCGGCTGGATCCGCTCGGAGGGGACGAGCCCGGACTGGCCTGCGTCGCGGCGATAGAGGCCCGTCTCCCAGACGATCGCGAGCGCTTCGTTGACCGGCGAGTCCAGATCGCGGAAGAGCAGCGCGCTCACGAGCTCCGGCGCGTCGCGCTGCGCGGCGAGGGGCGGCGGCGTGACGACGCCCTCGCCGGGCCGATCGGACGGCTCGTCACCGTCGAAGGCGCGCAGCACGTGCTCGATGGCGCGGGCGTAGGTCATGTTCTTGTCGGCGATCGCGGCCGCCTGGAGGCGCTCCAGGGTGCTCCGGTCGCCGAGGCGCAGGTGGGCCTGCATCCGTCGGACCGCCAGCGCCTCCCGAGAGCGATCGTCGCGCGGAGCGAAGCTCTTGATGAGCCGCTCGCCAGCGTCGAACGAGCCCGCGGCGAGCTCGCGGAAGAGCGCGGCTTCCTCGAAGCTCTCGGCGGCGGACGGCGACCACGCGGCCACGAGCCGCGTCGCGGAGGAGGGCGGCTGGATCGACGCCGGGGCGGAGACCGGGGGCCCGGCGTGCGGCGCGCCGACGCTGGAGCGGCCCGACGCGGCGCCGCCGCGCGCGGCGTTGCTCTCCGCGGGACCTGGCGCAGCGCTCGGTGGCGGCCCCGGCGAGGCCGCGGTGCTCGCCGTCCCATCGAGCAGATCGTCGTCCGAAAGCTCGGCAGAGGTGGATTGAGACGGGTCGTCGGCGATCAACCCCTCGTCGAGCGGGTCGTTGAGCTCGACGAGATCGATGTGCGGGTTACTCGAGGCCGGCGCGCCGCTGGACGGCGCGCGGCTGCTCGCAGGCCCGACGCCGCTCGACGGCGCGCGGCTGCTCGCGGGCCCAGCGCTGCTCGACGGCGCCCGGCTGCTCGCGGGCCCGACGCCGCTCGACGGTGCCCGGCTGCTCGCGGGCCCAGCGCCGCTCGACGGTGCCCGGCTGCTCGCAGGCCCAGCGCCGCTCGACGGTGCCCGGCTGCTCGCGGGCCCGACGCCGCTCGACGGCGCCCGGCTGCTCGCGGGCCCGACGCCGCTCGATGGCGCCCGGCTGCTCGCAGGCCCAGCGCCGCTCGCTGCCGACGCAACGCTGGGCGGCGCTTCTGGTGCCGCCTGGGCCGGCTCCGCGGCGCCTGCGCGGAGGGTCGTGGCCTGGGGCACTTCCTCGGGAGGTAGGGTCGCCCGCTCGCTGGCCAGCTCGGCGTTCAGCTCGGCGATCTTCAGCCCCAGCGAGCGATCCGTGCCCGCGAGCACCGTGGCCTGCAAGAGGATCTTCGCCGCGCGATCCGGGTCGCTCGACGCGTGCAGACGCGCGAGCTGCATCAGCGCGCGCGCGCGATCGATCCCCGAGCTCTGCGCGGCGAGCTCCTCGAGCGCCTTCCGGGCGGCCTCGGGCTCGCCTCGCGCAGCCGTGAGCTCCAGCTGGCGGCGCAGCGCGAGCGTGCGCGTCTCCGGCTCCGCCGCGGCCTCCTCGAGCAGGCGCGCGGCCGCCTCGAGATCGCCGGCGTTCTGAGCGTTCTCGGCGGCGGCTAGCGCGACCCGACCGCGCGCGCGCATGCCCTGGAGATCGCCGCCGAGCGCGCGATCGAACAGCGGGAGGGCGGCAGAGAAGTTCCGCTTCAGGGCCAGGCGCTCCGCCATGCCGAGCGCGACCAGCGTGCTCGGGCCGACCTCGGCGTGGCGCCGGGTCAGCTCCCGCATGCCGGCGCCGTGGCCCTGGATGACGTCGAGCGTCTCGGCGAGCAGGAACGCGTGCAGGTCGACGTGCGCCGGGCGCAGGCGCGGCGCGATGCGGCCGAGCTCCTCCACCGCGGCCTGCGCGTCGCGCGGCGTCCCGGTCCCGCGCAGGCGATACTCGATGCGGCGCGCCTCGAGGACGGCGTCGGGCGACTCCGGGGCGAGCTTCACGGCGCGGCGAGCGCGCTCGAGCGCCGTCGCGTCGTCCCCGAGCGTCGAGGTGGCGCGCGCCGCCTCGACCAGCAGCTGCGCGCGCCGCTCCGGCGCGTCGCGCGACGCGCTGGCGAGCTGATCGAGCGCCGCGGCGAGCGCGTGGCCGTCCCCCTCCCGGCGGGCGATCTCGACGCGGAGCTCGATCACGGCCTCCCGCGGCGCGATGCGAGCGACGCTCTCCAGCGTGTCCTTCGCCGACTCGACATCCCCGCCGCCGAGGTAGCTGCTGCACGCGCGGAGGCTGTACTCGGCCCGCTCGTCGGTGGTCGTCGCGAGATCGCCCAGCCTGCACCAGAGCGGGGCGGCGCGGAGCGGCGTCCCGAGCCGCTCGTGGATGTCCGCGAGGAACCTCAGCGCGCTCACGTCGTCGGGCGACGCCGCGAGCAGGGCCTCCAGCTCGGCGCACGCCTCGTCGAGCAGGCCGAGGCGCTGCTCGAGCAGGGCGGCCCGCCGGAGCCGCAGCGCGCGCCGCGTGTCCGGCAGCGGAGCCACCTCGATGCGCCGCGCGAGGAGGGCGGCGACCGCGGCGTGATCGCCGCGGTCGCTCGCGTCCTGCTCGACGATCTCGACGGCGTGCATGTCGGTGAGATCCAGCCGGGCGATCGCCTCGTAGAGCGCCACCGCGGCGCCGCGATCGCCGAGCTCCTGGGCCAGCGGCGCGAGCTCGCGAAGCACGAGCAGCCGCTCCTCGTCGCCGGTCAGGATGCCCTGGAGGCGCGTGAGCACGTCGAAGAGCCGCTGGCTATCGTCGGTGCTCCGCGCGAGCTGGATGAGCTCGTCGATGTGCGCCTCGTCGAACGGCGTCTTCTGCGCGGCTTCGAGGAGGAGCTCCACCGCGCCATCGAGATCGCCGCCGGCGGCGAGGATGCCGGCGAGCTCGCGCGTCAACCCGAGGCGGACGTCATCCGGCAGGTCGATGCGCGCGAGCTCGGACTGGACGAGCGCCTCGAGATCGGCGCCGCGACGCTCGGCCGCGTACAGCCGGCGCAGCCGGGTGACGACCTCGGTGCGCACCTCGCCCAGGAGCTGGCCGCCGGCGAGCGCCCGCTCCAGGGCGACGGTGGCCTCGGCGCGCTGGCCCTCGCGCTCGTGCTTGTCGGCGAGGTGCAGCAGCGCCTCGAGGCGCCGCGCGACCGGCAAGGCATCGTCCAGCGAGCGCTTCAGCGCCTCGTCCCCGCTGGCCTCGACGGCCGCCTCCGCCTCGTACGCGAGCGCGTCGTCCTCCGGCGCGCGCCGGGCCGCCTCCACGAGCAGCGCCGCCGCGACCGGCGGCACGTTCAAGGCGCCCGCGAGCTTGCTCGCCCACCTGAGCAGGCTGGGACCGACGCTCGAGTGCGGCCTCATCGCTGCGGCGTACACCGCCGCGACGAGGTGCGACGCCGGCTCGGTCTGCTGCGCGAGCTCGCCGACGATGTCGAGGAGCGTCTGGAACTCGTCGACGTCGCCGTCGGCGAGCATCGCGCGCTCGATCGCGGCGAGCGCGAGCGCGGGCGAGTCGAGGACGGCGACGGCGATGCGCGCCATGGCGAGCCCCGCGCGGGCCCCCTCGGGGCCGTCGAGCTTCGCGATGCTCGCCTTGACCGCGCGGTCGAAGCGGATGGTCTCGACCTCCGGCTGCCCCGTGCACGCGACGAGATCGCGGATGGCCGCGCCGACGTCCTCGACGAGCGCCGGATCCGGGCGCACGACCATCGCGCGGAGCAGGATGTCGAGGCGCAGCCGGAGGCCCTCCTCCGTGCGGCCCGTGAGGGCCGCGGCGCGCTTCAACCAGGCATTGCGCGTCGCCGGATCGGCCGTCGCCGCCACCCGCTCGAGCGCGCGCACGGCGTCCGACGGCTCGCCGACGTGCTCGGCGAGCCGAGCGAGCAGCACGTACGAGGTGCCCTCGGTGGGGACCGCCTCGAAGCTGGCCACGGCGTGCGCGAGCGCGAGCTCGAACGCGCCGCGCCGCTCCAGCTGCCGCGCCGCCCGGTAATGGGCGGCGCGGCGCCCGTAGCAGCCGAGGGCCGCGTCGGCGAGCAGCCGGTAGGTCTTGTCGAGGACGACGATGCCGCCGTCGGCGTCCGCCGATTTCTCGACCAGCGCGACGGCGTCGGCGCGGAGGGGATCGAGCTCGATCGCGCTCGCCGCCGCGGAGAGAGCGCGCTCGGGCAGGCCGTGCTCGTGCGCGAGGTTGGCGGCCTCGATCAGCAGGTTGGCGCGCCTGCGTCGCTCGGGCCCGACGTCGCCCGACCAACCGTTCTCGTCCGCGGCGGGCTGCGCTCCCCCCTCGCCCCGGGCCTCCGCGGAGCGCGCGACGAGCGCGTCGATCGCCGCCTCGACACCCGCGAACTCGCACATGTCCCGCGCGTAACGCTCGGTCCCGCCGCTCGGCGCGAGCTCGCTCGCGCGGAAGAACGCCTCCTCGGCGCCCCGGTGATCCTCCGCCAGGTCCCAGCGCAGGCTGCCGAGCTCACGCCACGCTGCCGCGGCCTCTCCCGCCGTGTCGGCGCCCCGCGCGGCGAACGCCCGGGCCTTCGCCTCGGCCAGCGCGATGGCGCCGTCGGAGCTGAGCCCCTTCGCGTCGAGCAGCGACGACTCGAGGCGCTGGACCCGCGTGAGGACCTCGTGAGGATCCGCCTGCACGGCGGCTGCGCGCGCGAGCTCCTGCGCCGCCCCGTCCGGATCGCCGCCGTCGAGCCGGCAATCGGCGAGCATGAACATCAGCTCGGGGGCGTGCGACGCCGTCATCTCGACGGCCAGCCACCGCTCGAGCACGGTCACGGCGAGGTGAGGGTCGCCCGCCCGGCGCGCGAGCTCCAGCAGCCGCTCGCGCAAGAGCGGGTTCTGCGGTCCGAAGACGTCGAGCGAGCGCCTCGCGAGCGCCGTGCCGCGCTCGGGATCGAGGTCGTAGAGGGCGTGCAGCGCGCTCGCCAGCGCGGCCGCCATCTCGCCGAGCGGCTTGGGCTGCGCCAGGATCCACGCGAGCGCGTCCGAGAGCCGGGCCGCGTCGCCGGCGGCCGCGGCGCGGCGGATGAGCTCCGCGGTCGCCTGGGGGCACCCTGGCCGCAGCGCGAGCCAGCGCTGGGTCCACGCGAGCGCGAGCGGCAGCTCGCCCAGCGCCTCCAGCGCCCTCGCGAGGCCGTCGCAGAGCGCGCCGCGCGGGAACACCGTGGTGATGGAGCGCTCGATCGCGGCCGCCACCGCCCTGTCGACCTCGAACGGAGGCGCCTCGCCGGCCTCCGCGGCGGCGGCGAGATCTGCCGTGAGGATGGAGGCGAGCGTGGCCACGGCGCGCGCGGACGACGGATCGGCCTCGCAGGCGAGCAGCGCGACCTCGCGCGAGAGCGCCCGCTGCGTCCGCTGGTAGAGCGCCGCCGCGATCGAGAGCAGCACCGCGCGCAGCGCCGGCCAGACCGGCGCGGCGAGCTGCACGAGCGCATCGGCGCGCTCCCGCAGGCGCCCGGTCCGCGTGGCCAGCACGAGCGCAGCGCTCGCCGCGCCGCGGTGCCCCGGGGCCTCGCCGAGCAGCGGCAACACCTCGTCGAGGGCGCGGGCGTCCTGGCCTTGCCGCCGCGCGATCGCCGACAGGAGGAGCCTGGCGCGCACCAGCTCGACCCGCGTCAGCAAGGACGCGCGGATCGCCTCGGACCTCGCGGAGCGCG
Source organism: Sorangium sp. So ce124 (assembly GCF_051525235.1). Lineage (NCBI taxonomy): Bacteria > Pseudomonadati > Myxococcota > Polyangiales > Polyangiaceae > Sorangium > Sorangium sp. So ce124. The sequence goes on along the minus strand of NZ_CP150312.1, from coordinate 13,163,721 downwards.
CGCCCTCGGCCTCGGAGGGCGCCCGCATCGCCTCGGCCAGCCGCGCGCGGAGCAGGGCGTCGAGCGCGGCGCCGCCCCCGGTTCGCCGGCTCAGCCGATCGAGCGCCAGCAGGCAGCCGCGGTCGGCCGGCAGCGCCCGCGAGAGCCCCACGAGCGCCTCCTCGTAGGCCGCGCGCTCCTTCGGGCGGCCGCGGTAGATCACGACGAGCCGGCGGAGCGCGTCGATCCGCCCCTCGGCGGTGTCCGCGCCGCGGAGCGCGCGCTGCGCCGCCGAGAGCGCCTCGTCCTGCCCCTTGAGCCGATCGGCGATCCGCTGGAGCCCTGCCTCGGCGTGCTTCGGGTCGCCGCCGACGTCTCTCAGCGTCTCGAGCGCCCAGCGCGCGAGGCCGGGGTCGCCGATCTTCTCTTCCGCGAGGCGCGCGAGCTCCGAGAGCGCGTCGATCCGCCCCGCTGCGTCCTCCGTCGCCCTCGCGTCCGAGCCCTCGCCGATGCGGATGAGCGCCTCGACGAGGGGCGCCATGTCGTGCAGGGTCGCCGCGTGGTCGCGCAGCGCGGAGCGCGCGGCGGCGCTGCCGGAGTCGCTCGCCGCGGCCTCGATCCAGGCCTCCACGGCGCGATCGGGGCTCGCGAGCGGGCCAGCATGGAGCCGCGCGAGCGCCACGTACGCCTCGGACCTCGACGCCCCGACCCGCTGCTCCGCCCTGAGCTCGATCCGCGCGGCCACGAGCTCGTAGAGCCCCGCCTGCTCGAGCACCTCGTCGATCGCGCGGGCGGCGTCGCCGTCGATCGCCCCGTCGAGGCCCGCGTCGAGCACGCACCCGACCGCGCGCGCCCAGTCGCCCTCGTTCGTCGCGCCCTGGAGCCGGTGGCCGTGCACCTCCATCGCGCGTCGCAGGGCGGCGGGGCCAGAGGCCTCGCCCTCGCCGCGAGCCGCCCGCGCCGCGAGCGCGTCGGCGTGCGTCCGGAGCACCTCGTCGGCCGCGCCCTGCCGGCTGCGCAAGAACAGCGCGGCCGCCATGGCTTTGGCCGCCATGTCGTCGTGAGGCGCGATCTCGAAGGCGCGCAGGCGATCCTCGAACGCCGCCTCCCGCTCCCGCGCGGCTTCGCGCCGCTTGGCCGCCTCCAGGTACGCCTTCGCCGCGGCCGCGGGGAACACCTCGTCCGACGCCCAGGCCGCGATCGTGCCGAGCAGCTCGCTCGCCATCGCGTCGTCCGGGGCGAGCTCGCTCGCCTCTTCGAGCGCGTCGACAGCGCCCGCGACGTCGCTGGCGCGCGCGAGGAGCACGGCGATCTTCACCAGCATCCGCGCCGTCGCGGCGGGCGGCTGCGCGTCGTCGCGGAGGCCGCGCAGCGCCGCCGCGGCGAGGGCTGGCTCGCCCAGCCCGGCCAGCCAGCCGGCGAGCTCGCTCCTCATCGCCGGATCGTCGCCCAGCGAGAGCGCCCGGCGGGCGAGCACCGCCGCCTGGTCCAGCTCGACGCCGCGCGCGGCGAGGGTCCTCGCGAGGGCGAGGGCTGCCTCGCGCTCCCCTTGCACGTCGCCGGCCGCGCGGCGCTCGTCCACCCGCGCGCGCCAGTAGGCCTCTTCAGCCCGCGGGCCGCGGTGGCGCGACACCGGCGCGATCACGCGGGCCCCTGCGAGGACCAGCTGCCCCGCAGAGGCGGGCCCGGCAGGCTCCATCAGCTCCGGTGAATGCAGCGACCTCCTCGCGCCCGACGCTGATGCTGCCCGATCCGGAGGTGAAGAGCTCATTTCGGCGACCCGCTTCGGGTGTGCTGAACCCGCTCAGCCTACCAGAACGACCGAGGTACAAGGCCAATCTTCAGGTGCAATCTCGCGCTTTACCGGAGCGTCACCGCGAACGGTAACACCGTGAGCGCCCTCTCTCCGGCCAGGAGAGGCGCCATGGAGGCGGCGAATGTCCCCACCTCCGGCGCGACGCCGAGCCACTCCGGCAGGAGGACGGAAGCCATCGCCTCCCGCGCGCGCTCCCTGAGCGCTGCGCGGTCGGGAGCCCGCGCGCTGCCCTCGCTGGCTTCGTCGCCGGTCGCCAGGAGCTCCAGCAGCCCGCCCTCGTCCTGCTCGATCTCGACCGGCGCATCCGCCGGCAGCTCCGCCAGCTCGCGCGCGAGCGCGATCGCGCGCTCCAGGCCGCCGAGCTCATCGACGAGCGAGCGCCCTGCGGCCTCGACCCCGCCGAAGATGCGCCCCTCCGCCGACGGCGCGATCGTCTCCAGCGGGAGGTTCCGTCCGGCCGTGATGCGCTTCAGGAACAGATCGTAAACCGCCTCCATGGAGGCGAGCACGCGGGCGCGTGTGGGCTCGTCCCAGGGTGTGAGCGCCGACATGTACGCGGCGCGCGCTGCCCGCTGAGGATCCGGGTTGGCGGCGACCGTCTCTGCGTTGATCCCGATGTCCGCAAGCGCCTTCCCGACGGCGAACTTGCCGCCCACGACGCCTATCGAGCCGATGATGCTCGTCCGCTCGGCGACGATCTTGGTGCCAGCGCAGGCGAGGTAGTAGCCGCCGCTCGCGGCCATCCCGCCGATCGAGACGACCAGCGGCTTCTTCTGCCGCAGCCGCATCAGCTTCTGCCAGAGCAGATCCGAGGCCAGCGCCGATCCGCCGGGCGAGTCGATCCGGAGCACGACCGCCTTCACGCTCGGATCCTCGGTGAGGCGCGTGATCGTTTGCCCGAGCTCGCGCTCGCCGATCCCGTCCGACGAGCCGATGGGCATCCCCTTTGCGCTCATGGTGATGCCGCCGATCGCCGGGACGACCGTCACGTGCGGCGTCCCCAGCGAGCTCGCCCCGGAGACCGACCGGAACACGTCCACGAGGCTCCTGGAGAGGCTCGTATCGCGCGGGGCGCCGCCGAACCGCGGCACGGAGCGCTCGGTGCCGGCGAGCTTCTTCGCGTCCTCGGTCGCGGACTCGAAATCGCCGATCTCGTCCACGAGCGCCCTCGCCTTCGCCTCCTCAGGAGCGAACGGGCCGTCCTCGAGGGCCTCCCGGAGCTCCTCCTTGCCGCGCCCCTCCACGATGGCCGAGAGCCACGCCTCACGGACCCCGCCGAGCGCGGACTCGAGCGATCGGCGCGCCTCGGGGCTCGCCCCTTCCCGCGTGAACGGCTCGCTCGCGCCCTTGAACTTCCCCACCTGGAGGAAGTCGACGTCCACGTTGAGCTTGTCGAGGAGCCCCTTCGCGAACACCAGCTGCGCCGCGATCCCCACCGTGTCGACCTGCCCCGCAGGGCTGAGCCAGAGCTTGCTGCACGCGATGGACGCCAGCAGCATGGTCGCGTTGTTGTACTCGTCCGCGTGGCACACGACCGGTCGCCCCGACGCGCGGACATCGCCGAGGATCCGGCCGATCTCGTGGGCCCGCGCGAACGCGAGGCGCGCGCTCCCGAGCCGCACGAGGAACCCCTTCGCGCTCGGGGCCCCGGAGAGCGCTCGCAACGACTGCACGAGCTGCACGTGGGTCCTGCCGCTCGGCGGGCCGAACAGCGACGCTGACGCGCTCTCGGGGAGCCCGCGCGAGAGATCGATCTCGATGACCGCCGGCTCGTCGAGGCCCGCCGCGGGCGGCGCCGGCAGCGCCGCTCGCTCTCTCCCGCTGCACCCTGCCATCGATGCCGCCACGGCGAGGGCGCCGACGCCGGTCCATCGCACCCCTCGAGCTCGGCGCTTACTCATGCTTCATTCCAGGCAGATCCGAGGTGTCGACCGGCGGCGTCGTCGCCCCGGGCGTGGCGGTCGGCGGCGGATGCACGCCGGGGAGATCGCTCGTATCGATGGCGCCGCCCGGGGCGACGTAGTCGTCGGGCACGCGGCCATCGTCCGGCTCCGGCTCCGGCCCGCGCCGAACGCGCCCCGGCGGGCTCGGCGGAGGAGCGCTCGCCGCGGTCGATGGGCTCGGCGGAGGAGCGCCCGCGCGCGGGCTCTCCGCGCGCGCGCTCGACGCCGGCTCGGCGACGCTGCCTGGCTCCCCCTGCGCCTTCTCGAGCCGGTCGATGAAGGCCCGGAGCGGGCGCGCGAGCAGGTGCGGCCGGCTCGTCGCCAGCAGGCGCTCGTTCTCGGCGCGCGCGGCCGCGAGATCGCCGGACCTCGCGAGCGCATAGACGAGCAGCGCCCGCGCTCGCCCGGGGCTCTGCTCGATGCTCGCCGCCGTCCGGAGCCGCTCGACGACGGCGGCCCAGCTCGGATGAGCCTCCGCGAGATCGAGCGCGGCCAGCGTCAGCGCGCTCTCCGGCTGCGCGCTCTCGGCCGAGATCGCGCCGACGAGCTTCCGTGCGGAGGCGAGATCGCCCTGCATGCGGAGCAGATCGATCGCCGCGCGCGTCACCTCGGCGTTCGCCGGCGCGACGCGCCGCGCGTGCTCGACCTCCTTGCGGGCGCGCTCGATCGCGACGTCGAGATCGTGCCGCACCGTGTCCAGATCCGCGTCCCCTGCGGCGAGCAGCTGCAGCCGCAGCCACCGCACGTCCGCGTTCACCGTCTCGACCCGGGCCAGCGCCGCCGCGACGCGCGGGTCGTCCTCGGCGAGCGCGCTCGCCTTGACGAGCTTGTCCCTCGCCGTCTCCGGATCCCCCTCGGCCAGGCTCCGCTCGCCCTCGGCGAGCAGCGCCGAGACGCGATCGTCGCTCGGCGCAGGCCGGGTCTGGACGGCCGCCGGCTTGAGGTACTTCGGCCCGAGGGTCGCCGCGCTCACCACCATGAGGCCGACGACGATGAGGCCGACGACCCACCGCGCGATCCCCGTCCTCCTCGAGGGCAGCGACGTGATCCCGGCATCGCCGTCCCCCTCGTCGACGTAGGAGGGACGCCCCTCGGGCTCCACGGCTGCGGTCGGCGACCCCGACGTCGCTGCCCTCCGCGCCGCGTGGTCCTCGCTCGCCCCGCGCGGCGACCCGCGCCGCGCCACGGGGGCTTCTTCTCCCGGGCTGTCGGCGGACGCGACGGCGCGCTCGAGGCGTGCCGGGGAAACGCTGTTCGGGATCCGCAGCGGCACAGCCCCGGCGGCGCGCCCCTGCCCTTCGCCGCCGGCGTCCGCGGGCCCGGGCCTGACGCTGCCCTGGCGCACCTCGGCGACCCCCGCGCCGCGAAGGGTCCGCGGCTCCTGCCGGCGCGCGGGGTGCCCGTCCGGCAGCGGCGGCGCCTCTTCCGGCGGCACCACGACCCCGGGCAGCGCGCTCGGCTTCGTCATCACCCGCGCGGGGGCGCTGGCCTCGGAATCGTAGGCCGCGGTCTGCGCCCCGCGGCGAGGCGACGGGCGCTCCTTGCCCGACTGGACCTCCCGCACGTCCCGAACGATCGTCTCGGCGTCGTGGATGGACTCGGGGGCGGCGTCCGCGTCGCTCTCCGCCCGCGGGAGCGGGATCGCGACCGAGCCCTCGGTCTGCGCCGGCGCCGGACCGCCGAGCCCTGGAGGCGTCAGCGACCTCGAGCGGCCAGGGAACGGCGAGGGCCCGCCGATGCCCAGCGCGGTCCCGGCCATCACGATGCCGCCCGGCCCCTTGAAGAACGGCTCCAGCTCCGCGATCGACCCGAGCCGCCGCGGCCTCGCGTTGCCGCGCGAGATCACATCGTCGCGGGTGATCTGGCCCTGGGTGATCGCCGCCTGGAGCTCCCGGAGCATCTTGAACTCGAGCTCCCGGCCGCCGAGCGTGCGCACCACCCACTTCTCGGGGAGCGCGCCGTCGGTGCGGCGGACCTTGAACTGGAAGCCGCAGTTCGTGCACTTGACCGTCGTGCCGCGCTCCGACACGAGCGCGTCGTCGAACTCGTACTCGGTGCTGCAACGCTCGCAGGTGACATCCATCTGCTCGACCGGTCCCCGTGTCCTCGCGAACGGCTGGCCCCCCAGGCGCGAGCCTGCCGGGGTTCCTCGTTCGGAGGTAGCCGCCCGGAACTCGGCGGAACGGTAGCACGGGTTCCCCTGTGCGCCCCAAAGGGTCGCGCTGCGCCGCGCCATCCTCCGCTTTCCCCCGCGGTTCAGGGTTCACGGTCGTCTGCGGCCCCCCTGTCCCCCCGACGCAGCGGCCGCCGCGGCGTGACCCTCCGCGAGGCGCGGCACCTCGGGGCCAGGCCGCGCCTCGGGGCCAGGCCGCGCCTCGCCTCGCCGCGCGCGTCGCCGCGCGCGGAGGCCACATGCCGACGTGAACGCGGCTTCACGGCGAGCGCGCGATCGGCCGAAATACGCCGCGACTCGCCAGGCTTGTGTGGGGCATGTCGCTTGCTACGCTCGTCCGGTCGCGACCGTCACGCGCGAGGGCGCGGCTCCTCGACGCCGGGCGGCCGAATGCTTTCGGGAGACGGTGAATGAAGCGACTTACTCTGCTGGGTCTCGCGAGCGTGCTGGCGCCCCTCCTCGCGGGTTGCCCCATCTACGACGACAACGCCGACAGCCACTTCTGTGATGCAGAGGACTGCGGGCCCAGCATCCCGAGCGGCTGTAACGAGCCAGCCGACTGCGGGATCAACGAGACCTGCGGCAAGGACAACGAATGCCACATCGGCGACTGCACGACCTGGGGGTGTAGCCGGGGCTTCGAGTGCGTCATCGCCGACGACCACACCGCCGCCTGCGTCGCGAGCGGCACCTCCGGGGAGGGGGGCAGCGGCGGGGCCCCGGGCGACGTCGTGTACTGCGGCAACCCGGACGACTGCGCCGATGGCGAGACCTGCGCGCCGGATGGCACGTGTCAGCCCGGCAGCTGCGATCAGGTCCTTCCGAGCGGCGAGCCGCTCGGGTGCATCCACGGCTATATCTGCGAGGGCGACGACGCCGATGCGACCTGCGTGCCGGCGACCCCGGCCGCGTGCGGCGCCGACGCCGACTGCGCCCGCCTCGGCCCTGACTACCTCTGCGTCAGCGGCATCTGCACCGCGCCTCAGGACCAGTGCTTCGATCAGACGCAGTGTCCGGTCAACGACAAGTGCGTCGAGGGCAAATGCACGCCGGCCTGCAGCGAGGATGCGGACTGCCCCAGCAGCTACCGTTGCGACGCGACGCTCGGCATCTGCTCCCACCCTGCGCAGCCCTGCGTCATCACGGACGACTGCGGCGGCCCCTCTGCCGTCTGCGTCGACGGCGCCTGTGTTCCGAGGAGCGACGGCGCCAGCTGCCCCGAGGGCGACGTCTGGGTCGAGAACGGCTGCATCCCGAATCAGTCGAGCAACTTCGTGTGCGGCGAGGATGGAGCGCGGGACGTCTGCGCGCCGGGATCGATCTGTCTGCACCACAGCTGCTACATCTCGTGCGACCAGCCGAACCCGAACGCCTGCGAGAACCAGTCGCCCTCGCTGAGCGAGTGCAGGACCGTGGCGACGTTCTCCGGCGAGCACCAGGTCTGCGGGTCGAGCGACAACCTCGGCGGCGACTGCGATCCCGAGACGCCCTGCAGCGAAGGCAAGATCTGCATCGACGGCTTCTGCCGGTAACGCCGCGGCGCTCCTCCGCCGCGCTCGCATCTCGGGGCAGGCAAGCCCCCTGCCCTGCCCCCTCCGTGCGCAATATGCCCTTGGCATGCGCGCTGCCTCACGTCCCGCCGGTCACTGTTCCAGCCACGTGAATCCACGCTGAGGGCTACGCGTTACGCGCCCCCACGCGATGCGAACCGACGGAGCCACAATGAAGGCAGACGATCTCGTCAATTACATGGCCGATATGTTCCCCTACAAGAGAAGGAGCTCACTCGACTGGATCGTTCCGGTGTCGGTCGGGCTCGGCCTCGGCGTCGCCCTCGGCGTCGGGGTCGGCGTCCTGGTCGCGCCGACGTCGGGTGACGAGGCTCGCCGCCGGCTGCGCGACAGCACGAGCCGGCTGCGCGAGCGCGCGGAGAGAGCCAAGGATCGCGCCCTGGGCGCTGCGCAGCGGACCCAGCACGAGATCCAGGAGAAGGTCCAGGAGAGCGCCGGCTCGTACTCCAACGAGCTCGGCGCCCGCTGAGCGAGCTCCAGGGGGGCGCGAAGGCGCCGCACCGCCACGCGCGGAGCGGCGCCTTCCATCATTTCCCGGGATGTGCTCCAGCAGCCGAGCGACATCTGCGCAGCCGGAGCGGCACAAGCGATGCTTTTCCGAGAGCAGATGGATTGAACGAGACACCTCGCGAACCGCGGCACAGGGGCACTCGTCGAATGATGTATTACCGGACGCTCACTGCATTCTTCCCAGGTCGCACGGAAGCCGCGGGCGCACTTGGCCGCCTCCTCGCCCTGGGCGTCGCGGCCGAAGACATCAGCATGGTGCCAAGGCAGCACTCCCGTCTGGACGAGATCGAGCTCACGATCCACAGCAAGGCGTCCGAAGGAGCCGCCCTGGGCGCTGTGATTGGAGGGCTCGTCGGGGGTACGCTCGCCGCGATCACGGCTGGAGGCGCGCTGATCATTCCGCGGCTCGACGCGTTCCTGGCGGGGCCCATCGTCGCGTGCCTCGCAGGAGCGGGCGCCGCTGGCGCGGCCGGCACCCTGCTCGGCGCCGTCCTCGGTGCGCGCCTGCCCGAGTACGAGGCGCGCCGGCTCGACGACGGCAGCGGCGCCGGCGGCGGCGCGTTGCTCTCCGTGCGGTGCTTGCCCGACGTTTCCCGCAGCGTCGAAGAGGTGCTGAGCGAGAGCGGCGGTCGCCGCATCCGCAAGACCTACAGCCGCAGGACCTGAAGGACGCGCGCCCGGCGTGGCGTGGCCCGGCGACCTCGCGAACTCGCGACAGGCGAGCCGCGCCCCGTGGAGAGCGCGTGCACCACGTGCGAACGCGGCCAGGACGCGCCCATGATGGAACCGCCAAGCCGCCGAGGACGCCAAGAGAACCTCAAAGATCTTGGCGTGTTTGGCGTCCTTGACGTCCTTGGCCGTTCAAACGACCCACCTTCAGCCAGAGTACCGCGCCGCAGGTCGCTGCTGGATCAGGGCGACGAGCCGAGATGGCTCTGGGATCGCGTCTGCTCATCGAAGACGAGCTCGACCGCCTGAGCCAAGGCGCTCTTGGCGTAGCTGCGCGTCGCGAGCGACCCGAGCCTGCTGAGCATGCGCGGCGTCAGGCCCCCGCCGAGCAGGAACCCCAGCCCAGCCGCCGCCGCGAGCGCCACGTGCGGGTTGTCGCGCGCGAACGCCGAGACCGCCCGCGTGACCTCCGCCGCGTCGAGTCGGCTGAGCGCGTCGTTCACCATCTCCCGAGCGTCGCGCTCCCGTTCGGCCTCGACATCGCGTGCTGTCATGATGACCTCCTCAACTCAGCCGTGTAACGACCCGTCCGATCAGGTAGCCCACGGCCGCCACCGCGAGGAGCGTGGCCACAGGGCGCTCTTGCACGAGCGAGACGAGCCGCTCGTCGGCGCGGCGGACCTCGCCGAAGAGGCGAGGGACGGCGGCGGGAACGTTCGCGCGCCGCTCCCGGCGTCCGGACTCTTGTTCGATGTCTGCATCGTTGGCGATCATCGTGAACCGGTCTCCAGCAATGCCCGAACCACCGCGCAACGTGCATCGGCTGCACGATCCGGAGACCGACCCAGCGGCGCGGGGCAGCGGGGCAAGGAGAGCCAGGAGAGAAGCGCGCGCGACGAGCGCGGGGCGGAGCGCCTTCCGGGACGTTCGTGCTCACGGACGGAAGGGCGAGTGGGCGACGCGCGTGTGAACCTCGCGACCTCGCGACCTCGCGCGCCAGCGCCGCGCTTGCGGGCCGCGCTCGCCAGGGTGACGGCCCGTGGAGATCGCGCTGGCCGCACGACGGCGCGCGGCGCAGCGCACGCGCTAGAAGCGGAAGCCGAACGCCCGGAGCGCGCCGCGCAGCGCCTCCGCGCCGTCGCACACCGCCACCCGCTCGGCCTGGGGCACCTCCGCAGCCCTCGTCGGCTTCCCCTTGAACCAGACGGCCCGCATCCCTGCCGCGAGAGCGCCGCCGACGTCGGCGGCGAAGGAATCGCCGACGTGGACCACCGCGGCGAGCGGCGCGCCGAGGCGCTCGGCCGTCCACGCGAAGATCTCCCTGCCCGGCTTCTCGAACCCGAGCCGCCCCGAGTCCGCCACCGCCACGAAGTGCGCCGACCAGCCGAGCTCTTCGATCAGCTCCTCGAGCCGGCCCTCCGAGTTCGACAGCACCGCGACCGGCACGCCGGCCTGCCGGAGCTCGATCACGACGTCGATCATCCCCGCGATCGGCCGGCGCCAGAGGTTCTTCCGGGGCTGCTCCGTCCAGAGCCAGTCGACCGCCGCGTCGAGCGCGCTGGCCTCGACGCCGCCCGCCTCGAGCAGGCGGCGCATCATGATCTTCCACGGGTGGCCGCCGAGCCCGCGCTGGATCGCCTCGTTGTACGCGCGCCAGCCCTCGTCCACCGCCCCGTCCAGCCGCTCCCGAGGCGCGCCGATGCCCCGCTCGGCGAGGCGGGCGGAGAGCAGCCCGGTGTCGAGCTCCACCAGGGTCTGGCCGAAGTCGAAAGAGACGGCTGTAGCAGGCTCGTTGCGCATGATTACTCGGCGTACATCGCCTCGATCTCGCGCGCAAAATTCTGGCTCACATTGCGCCGCTTGATCTTGAGCGTCGGCGTCAGCTCGCCGTCCTCGATGGTGAAGCCGCGCGGCAGGATCGAGAACTTCTTGATCGTCTCGACCTGCCCGAGCTCGCCGTTCACCTCGTCGACGGCCCGCTGCACGGCCTCCCTGATCTCCGGCGACGCGCGCGAGAGATCGCGGCCGAGCCCGCGCTCCGCCGAGAAGCGCTTCACCGCGTCGGGGGCCAGCACGAGCAGGGCCGTGAGGAACTTGCGCCCATCGCCGACGACCACCGCCTCGGCGATGAGGTCGTGGCGCTTGAGCGCCTCCTCGATGTTCTTGGGCGAGATGTTCTTCCCGCCGGCCGTGATGAGGATCTCCTTCTTCCGCCCGGTGATGTGGAGGAACCCCTCCTCGTCGAATCGGCCGAGATCCCCCGAGTGGAGCCAGCCGTCGACCAGGGCCTGCGCGGTCGCCTCTGGCTCCTTGTAGTAGCCGAGGAACACGGTCGGCCCCTTCACGAGGATCTCGCCGTCGTCCGCGATCTTCACGTCCATGCCTGGCACCGACGGCCCCACGGAGCCGAGCTTCGTCCTGCCCGGCACGTTGTAGCTCGTCGCGCCGGTCACCTCGGACTGGCCGTAGACCTCGGTGATCAGGATGTCGAGCGACGCGAAGAACTCGAGGACCTCCTTCGCGATGGGGGCCGCGCCGCTGCTGAACGCGTGCGTCCGGCCGAGCCCCACGGCCTCCTTCACCTTCGCGTAGACCAGCTTGTCGAAGGCGCGGTGCTGGAGCGCGAGCAGCGGCCCCGGCTGCTCGCCTCGGGCGCGGAGCTCGCTGTGCTGGAGCCCGACGCGCCTCGCCTGCTCGAGCGTGATCTTCTGCAACCCCTTCGCGCCGGAGAGCTTCGCGTCGATCCCGGCCCTCAGCTTCTCCCAGACGCGCGGGACCCCGAAGAAGACGGTAGGCCGCACCTCCTTGAGGTTGTCGGCGAGCGCCGCCATCGACTCGGCGAAGTACACGGCCGCGCCGATCGAGGCCGGGATGTGGATCGTGAACATCTGCTCGGCGACGTGCGAAAGAGGCAGGTAGGACAGCCCGATGTCCCGGGACGAGAACGGGACGATGCGCGCCGCCATGTCCGCCGAGCGCGTGAGGTTCTCATGGCTCAGCATGACCCCCTTCGGCGGCCCCACCGTCCCGGAGGTGTAGAGCAGCGTCGCGAGGCCCCTCGGCTCCAGCGCGTCGAGCCGCTGCTCGAGCAGCTCGTCGGGGACGCGGTCGCCCCGCGCGAGGAGCTCCTCCCAGGTCAGGATCCGCGGATCACCCGTGGGCTCCGCGCCCCGCATCAGCACCACCCACGAGAGCCGCGGCAGCCGATCCCACTGGCTCAGCACCTTCTCCAGCTGGGCCCTGTCCTCGACCAGCACCACCTGCGACCCCGCATGGTGCACGACGTGGCGCACCTCCTCGGGCGAGCACGTCGTGTAGATGCCCGCGGGAGCGCCCCCGATCGCCATGCAGGCCACGTGGAGCACCGCCCACTCGGGCCGGTTGAAGCCGAGGAGGCCGACCGTGGCGCCGGGCTCGAGGCCGAGCGCGAGCAGCGCCTTGCCGGCGCGCCGCACCTCGCCCGCGTACTCCCGGAAGCTGGTCATCCTCCAGAAGCCCCCCTCCTTGACGTAGTGGGCAGGAGCCTCGGGGCGCCCCTTCGCCTGGCCTAGCAGGCGCCGCGGAATCGAGTCACAGGGCATCGAGCTACCTCGTTCACGGGCAAGAATGCGCAGTCACAGGCGAATTTTCCTGCACCCTCCCGAGGTCCTGGACCGCCTGGGGGAGTGACGCCCCGCACCGTAGCAGCAGACGCCGCGGCGTTCTGAGCGTGAAACGTTCCCGCCGGGCGCTTCTGTCCGGCGGCGCTCCGAGCGCGCGCTCGGCGGATCGCGCGCTCGATCGCGCGCTGGTGCAGGCCGAGCGCGCGGCGGTCCTCGCTGCGGTTACGGGCGGGACGCCGGCTCGCCGTCATGGGCGAGCCGCTCGTCATCCGCCCGCTGCCGCGCAAACGCCGGCCCGCGCTGTCGTCAGCTTGACTGCACGTCTTCGGATCAGGACCATTCGGCGGTGGGCGAGCGCAAAGGGACGATCGAGGAGGCTGACTGGGCGGCGGACTCCGCCCGCAGCAACGAGCTCGCCGCCTCGGGCCCGCCGGAGCGCGTGCGGGCAGCGCTCGACGGCGGGACCCTGGTCTCCAGGCAGGGGCTCGTCCCCGCGCCCGAGCCCCCGCCCACCGTCCAGGTGCGGCGCCCGGACCGCGACGCGCCGACCACGGTCGGCCGGGATGCGCCGCCGGACGCGCCGCCGTCGCCCTCGGATCGGCACGCGCGGAGCTTCGGGAAATACAGGTTCATCGCGACGCTCGGTCACGGAGGCATGGCGGACGTGCACCTGGCGGTCGCGGTGGGGCCGGCGGGCTTCAGCAAGCTGCAGGTCATCAAGCGCCTCCGGCCCAACATCGCCGACGAGCCCGAGTTCCGGGACATGCTGCTCGACGAGGCCCGCCTCGCCGCTCGCCTGAACCACCGCAACGTGGTGCAGACCAACGAGGTCGGCCTCGCGGACGGCGAGTACTTCATCGCGATGGAGTACCTCGACGGGCAGCCGCTGAGCCGGGTGATCTCCCGCGCGCGAGAGCAAGCGCGGGCGATCCCGTTCGCCGTCCAGTTCTGGATCCTCAGCGAGGTGCTGGCCGGCCTCCACTACGCCCACGAGCTCGTCGACTACGACGGGACGCCGCTCAACGTCGTTCACCGCGACATCAGCCCCCACAACATCTTCGTCACCTACGACGGGCAGGTGAAGATCGTCGATTTCGGGATCGCGCTCGCCGCGCACCGCCTCGTCGAGACGCAGACCGGCACGATGAAGGGCAAGGTCGCGTACATGGCGCCGGAGCAAGCGTTCTCGCACTCTTCCCAGATCGATCGGCGCGCGGATGTCTTCTCGGCCGGCGTCATCCTCTGGGAGATGCTCGCCGGCCGCCGCCTCTGGCGTGGGCTGTCGGATCCGCAGATCATCTCGCGCCTGATGCGGGACATCCCGGACCTGCGGTCCGCGCGCCCTGAGGTGCCCGTCGAGCTCGCGCGCATCTGCGCCAAGGCGCTCGCGCATTCACCCGGCGAGCGCTATTCGACGGCCGCAGCCTTCCGCGCGGAGCTCGATCGCTACGCGGAACGCCTGGAAGGGCAGGTGACGGCCGAGCAGCTCGGCGCGCTCATGCGCGAGCTGTTCGCCAGCGAGCGGTCCGAGATCCGGGCGATCATCGATCGCCAGCTCAAGCAGCTGCAGGAGCACGGCGCGGACGCGGGGAGCGCGGGGCTCGCCGGCCGCGCGCCGAGGCTGCCGTCGCTGCCAGGGCGCGATCCGCTCGACTCGGATCCTCCTGCGCAGGAGGAGGGGGCGACCACGGGCTCCTCGCCGTCGGCGCCCACACGTCCCCTCCACCGCTCGAGCGCTCCGCAAGCGACGCTCCACGCCGTCGTGCGGACCGAGCCGGCCACGGCGGTTCAGCCCGCGCCGGCGCCGCGGCGCTCCCGGTTGCCGCTCGTCGCGTTCGCAGCGGTCATCGCGCTGGTCGGCGCCGCGACGCTGTACCTGAAGCTGCGCGATCCCGTCCAGCAGAGCCTGCGCGCGACCGCGCCGCCGGCCCAGAGCGCGCCGCCCGCGCCGGAGCCCTCCCCGCCCCGCGCCGAGGCCTCGCCGCCGTCCGCCGCGAGCAGCGCTCCACGCGAGGAGACCGACGCGTCGCTCCTCCGCGCCTCGATCAAGGCGAGCCCTGCCAGCGCGAAGATCTTCGTCGACGGGGTGGAGCTCCCCTCGAACCCGTTCGACGGCAAGCTCATCAAGGACGGCGCGGCGCACCGGATCGAGGTCTCCGCGCCGGGCCACGCCGCGCAGCGACGGATGCTCGTGTTCGATCGGGACATCGAGCTCGAGGTGACGCTCTCGCACGCGCAGAGAGGACCGGCCCCCGCGACCACGGCGACCTCGAAGGTCGTCAAGCCCCCCGTCGAGGTGGATCCGACCGTCCCGCCGCCGAAGCCCGATCCCTACTGACGCGCGGGGCCCGCGGGCGAACGTTACAGATCTCGGTAACCGATCGGCGGCTCGACGAGCTTCGCCGCCTTGGCGATGCCGCGGAACACGTAGTCGGAGTAGCTGTAAGGCCCGTCCGACCACACGAGGAAGTCGTCCGCGAGCACCCCGTTGGGCGCTCCCTCGCAGAGCTCCGGCGCCGCCATGACGGGACCTTCGTTGTAGATCGGGGCCGACGCGTTGACCGCCTCCTCGGCCTCTTCCATGGCCGCCAGCGCGCCGGCGTGCCGGTCGGCGTCGAGCTCGTCGACGGGGTACAGCTCCCAGTCGAGCAGCACGAGCTCCGGGTGCGGGGGCTCGTTCGGGGCCGACGCGAAGGGGGCGTGCGTGGCCTCGGGGAGGCCCGTCCGCGCGAGCGCCTCGAGCAGGCGGCTGCGGTAGCGCAGCGCCGCGTCATCCGGGGTCCAGAACGCCGTGAGGACCGCGATCACGTCCTCGGTCTTCGCCTCTCGCCACAGCGAAGGGTCGCGCGAGCCGAGCTCGAGCGCGCGCTCTTTCTGGAGGCGCGCCTGGAAGGCCGCCGCGTGCGGCGCGAACTCCGGCAGCTCGGCCAGGGCGTGATCGACGGACCAGTGGAGCCGATGATCGACCTCGCGCACGTACCGGTGCTTGCCGAGGGCGCGGAGGAGTCGGGCGATTTCGTCGGGTGTGCGCGCTGCGAACGACCAGGCAAGCATCATGGGGCAAGGCTCATCGATCCGTGCAGGGGATGGCACGCCGAGCTGGCTCGCCGATGCCGATCGGGCGGCAGGCACCTCGGCACGGGGTGAATTCCCATCGCTCGGCCGCGGTGTCGATCACTTCTTGCCGGGGAGGTGCCACACGCCGGCGAACCACACCAGGGATCCGTCTGAGCGGCGCACGGTGGTGGCAGGCGCGAAGTACGCGCCCGGCGGGGCGGCCTCCCATCGTCCCTGCTGCCACGCCCAGCGGCGGCTCCGCCACTGCCACTCGCCGTCGATCCACACATCGCCCGGCCGCTCGGACGGCGAGATGATCTCGACCCGCGCAGGCGGCGGAGGGTACGGCACGACCACCGTCGTCTCGCTCGGCAGGTGAGGGCCGGTCGGAGGCAGCGGGAGCGAGCTGCCGCAGCCCGCGAGCACCAGGAGCGACGCGAGCGGGATCCGGAGCGCGCGGCGCAGAGCGGCGTTCATCCTGCGTCGATCCAGGAGAGGTACGCGTCCAGGACGTCGCGGCCGACGAGCAGGCACTCCAGCGTGGCGAGCGCGAGGAACGGGCCGAACGCCATGCGGGCCTGGCCGAACCCTTCGCGAGGCTCCTCCGCGAGCGGATCTTGCGCCAGCTCTTCCTCGGCGGCGGCCCGCTCCTCGGGGGACATGGCCGCGAGCTCGGCGCGGATCTGCTCCCGCTCGAGGCGCACCGCCTCGGGCTCCTCGATGCTCCCGCGCAGGAGCAGCATGGCGATCGCCATGATCGAGCCCTGGATGGCGCCGGCGCCGAGCACGAACAGGGCGCCCCCCCAGCCGAACCACGCGCCCGCCAGCATGAGGAGCTTGGCGTCACCGAGGCCCATGCCGACGCGGCCGCCGCGGATCCGCGGGTAGAGCACGACGAACGGCAGCCAGACGATGCCGAAGCCGACCGCCGCGCCGACGAGGGCGTCGACGAAGCCCATCGACCGCAGCGACGCGGTCGCGACGCCGAGCACCGCGCCGCCGAGGGTGATCGAGTCGGGGATGAACATGTGCTCGAGGTCGATGAACGTCGCCGCGAGCAGCCCGAGCGCGAGCGCCAGGTCGGCGGTGTACGTGGCGAGCGCGTGGAGGGCCGGCGTCGTCCCGGGGAGCCGGAGGATGATGACCTCGATGATCGCGAGCGAGAGCAAACCGCCCGCCGCCTCCACCAGGGGATACCGCGGCGACACGGGCGCACCGCAGCAGCGCGCGCGGCCGCGCAGCAGCAGGTAGCTGAGGACGGGGATGTTGTCGTAGGCGCGGATCGGCGCGCCGCACGCCGGGCAGCACGAACCCGGACGGACGACGCTGAGCTCGCGCGGGACGCGGTGGATGACGACGTTGAGGAAGCTCCCCCACAGCAGGCCGAAGCAGAGCCCGAAGGCGCGCAGGAACCACGGAGGGAAATCGGCGAGCATCACCTGGGGCTCATGTCCTCGGGCTCGACGCGGCGAGCCGGAGCATCATCGTGAGCGCCTGCTCCAGCTCCGCGATCGTGGGTTGCACGGGGTTCTCGGCGAGCGCCGCCTTGAGGTCGACGAGGCGGCCGCCGAGCTCCTGGTAGTGCCGGCGCACGCCCTCGGTCGGCGCCTCGGCGACCCACCGCCTCACGATCTCGCGCAGCTCGTCGAGATCGCTGCCAGCGAGGAGCTGCGCCATCTGCGAGGCCATCGGATCCGGTGCGCCGCTCACGCCCTGCCCCATCCGGGCCAGCATAGCGCGGGCACTTTGACGGGCGAGGGGTCCTGCGACATAAGGCGAGGCGCTTTCGAGGAACCGTGCCGACGAGGACGCCTGCCGTTGCCCTGATCCTGCTCGCCGCCGGCATCGCCGGAGGGGCCGGCTGCAGCCGCGCCGAGCAGCGAGAGCCCGGGGAGAATCGCGCGGACGGAGGCGCCCCGCAGGCGCCCGCGCCGCAAGGGAAGGTGCTCGAGGCGGCCGAGAACGAGTCGCCCGCTGCGAGCGCGACGCCGCGGGCCGGCGCCGCGGCGGCCGGGCCCGCGCGGATCGAGATTCCCGCCGGAAAGCTCGTCGCGGGCAGCACGCCCGGCGACAAGGGGCGCGATCCGACGCTCGAGCCGGCGTTGCTCGACGTCGAGCTGGGCGGCTTCACCGTCGATCGCACCCCGTACCCGAACGATCCTGCGCAGGCTCCGCTCACCGGGGTGACGCGGGCGCGCGCCTCGGAGCTCTGCCAGCAGGCCGGCGGGAGGCTGTGCACCGAGCTCGAGTGGGAGCGCGCGTGCAAGGGCCCCGAGGGGACGCCCTACGCGGGCGGCGCGGCGTGGGACCCGGCGTGCGCCAAGGCGCCCGCGTCGTGCGCATCCGGGTTCGGCGTCGTCGGCATGGGCGCCGCGCTGCGCGAGTGGACCGCGAGCGACATCGCGCCGATCGAGAACCTCCAGCCCAAGGCCGCCGCCGTGCGCGGGGCCACCGCGAGCGCGAGCGCCGTGGATCACCGGTGCGCGCGCCGCGCGGCGGTCGATCCGGCGGTGTCGGGCGACGACATCGGCTTCCGGTGCTGCCACGGCGCGCCGAACGCGGCGTCGATCCCGTCGCCGCAGTGGCAGCAGACGTTCCGGCGCGCGGAGATCGGGCCGCAGCAGGTCGCAGAGCTGCTCGCGTCGGTGCCGCAGCTGCGCGACCTCGGCGGGAAGATCTCCTTCTTCAAGGAGCCCGACGACGCGAACGCCGTGCTCAGCCGGGGCCGGACGCGGCTCTCGCCGAGCGGCGCTCCGGCGAGCCAGCCCGAGGCGGGCCTGCCCCCGAACACAACGCTCACGACGTCTCCGCTGCTCTGGAACCCGGTCCCGGGCGAGGAGGTGCTCGTCGTGACGGGAAAGGCCGACGACGACGCGTTCATCGTCGCGTTCCTGAAGCTCCCTGGAGACCGCTACCGCATCGCGTCGTCGCTGCTGCTCAAGGACGACCCGGGGCCGCTCGCGCTCGGGTTCAACGGCTACGTGCGGCGACGGCTCACGTGGGCGACCTGCTGGGACTGCCGCGGCGAATCCGGCAACATCACCTACCGGGACGACAACCGCGTGGTGATCACGCAGAAGTGACCTCGCGGCGGCGCGGACCGGACACCGACACGCCCCGGCGCCTCAGGTGTCGGCGCCGAGCAGCGTGTGCCGGTAGGTCGTACCGTATTCGATGATCCGCTCGACGGCGTCGACGAACTCCGAGCGATCGAGCGACTCGGTGGGCAGCTCGGCGCACAGCAGGATCTCGTTCCGATCATCGAGGGCGAACTTGGCGACGCGCATGTCGCGGTTGGCCTCGAGCAGGTGACGGAGCAACCCGAGCACCTGGCCGGTGTCCTCGGCCAGGGTGGGCACCACAGCGCCGTCGTGCTGCGTGTCGAGCAGATCGAGCACGCCGAACATCGAGAGCACGACCCAGTTCTCGGTGCACTGGACGTAGAACGGAGGGAGCTCGAGGACCCCTTCCTCGTGTGGACGGATGCGCAGGGTCGACGGCTTCGTCAGCTCGGCGCTGTAGCCGATCTCCTCCGTCCAGCGCTGCAGGGTCGCGACGTCGATCACGGGGTGATGTAATCGCCCTGCCGCCGCCGGAGATCAAGATGCGGCGCGCGGGAAGCCCTCTCGCAGGGACGAGCGCTGGAGGCGGGGAGCGCTAGAGGCTGAGCACGGCGTCCTCTCCCCGGTCGGCGAGCTTCGCCGCGATCAGGCTGAGCAGCGCTTGCCTCCGCTCCTCCAGCTCGACGAGCGCGCGCGGCGGCACCAGCTCCTCCTCGATGCCGCCGGGGCGCAGCGCCGCGGCGGCCTCCTCGGGGCCGAAGCGCGCGAGCGCATCGCGAAGGGCCCGGGGGAACCGCACCGCCTCCACGAGGCGCTCGAGCTGCCGGTCGAGCTCGTGCGCCTTCACGTGCAGCGGGAAGGCGCTCGCGTTGGCCTCCAGGCTGAGCGCTCCCGCGTGCACGTCGATGACGATCTCCTTTCGAAGCCCGTTGCCCGCCAGGTAATCGAGCACCAGCACCTCCAGGTAGTCGCGGAGGATGGCCGCGCGCTCGCCGCGCACAGGCGACGGCGATCGAGCCCAGCGCGCCCACACATCGAGCTCGGGCGCGTCGTCGAAGCGCACGGACCGCCGGCGAGGCGAGGCCCAGCGCGGGCCGGGCGGACCGGGAGCGGGCGCGAGGACCAGCGCGTCGACCGTCCCGTCGTTCATGACGGCGAAGCGGCGCAGCAGCTTGCGAGCGTTCGGCTCCCGGCCGAGGAGGGCCGCGAGCTCACCGATGCCGATGCGCCGCGCCGCTGCCGCGGGCACGACATGCGCGCCGAGCGCCTTCGCCATGCGGTAGAACGCGAGCGGGCGCCGGAACGCGAGCGGGGCCTTCTTCTGCGCCGGCGCGAGCTTCACCTTCACCTCGCGCGGGGCCGCTCCTTCCACGGGTGCGCTTAGCGCGAGCGTCGCCTCGAACCGGCCGTCCGCCACCTTGCCCGTGAGCCGCAGCGCGCGCAGGGGCGAACGCTGGAGGGCGCGCGCGACGCGCACGTCCCCCGCGGCCCAGGCGCTCGACGCGGGAGGCGAGCGCAGCTCGACCGGCGCGCGCGGCTCGACCGGCGCGCGCGGCTCGGCTGGCTGGCGTGTCGGCGGCGCGCCGATCGCGGGCGCGCTCTCATCGTCGACGAGCGGGGCGATCGCGCCGACGGACCCGTCGCTGCGCTCGGACGATGGTCGCGCGCACGAGACCGCGAGCAGCGCCGCCGCGATGAGCATGCGCTGCGCCCCAACGCCGCCGAGGCGACGCAGAAGTCCGCGCGCCGATCCGGGGGCGCGCAGGTCGCGCGCGCACCGGCTCATCCGTCCTTCGAGAGCCCGCGCGGATGGTCCGGCGAGGACCCCCCCTCGGCGAGGCGCTGCGACGACGCCTCCTCGGCCAGCGACCGCGAGCGCCCGTCCTCGGTCGGAGCCTGAAAGCCTGACGCCCGCGCGCTCGCCCCGAGCGATGCGCCGCCGATGACGCGCTCGAGGAGGAACTGCTCCACGCGCTCGATGACCATCTTCTTGCGCTCCAGCGGGACGACGTGCGTTCCGCCGCTCACCATCATCAGCTCTCCGCGCGGCAGCGCCGCCGCCATCTCCTCTGCGAGCCGAGGCGGGGTGAACGTGTCGCGATCGCCCGCGATCACGAGCGCGGGCACGTCGATCTGCGGGAGCAGATCGAGCGTCGAGTGCTCGCCGGCGCTGCGCAGCATGTGGAGGAACATCGAAAAATCGATGTCGACCATGTGCCGCATGTACGGCAGCAGATCCGCCGGGGTGACCGCGCTCGCGTCGACCTCCCGCGTGAGCAGCGCGATCCGCAGCGCCATCGGCGCCGGCACGCGGCTCCAGATCGCGCGAGCGATGTGCGGGTACGCGTCGACCTGCTCGATCAGGCGCGGCAAGAGCTGCGCGAGCACGTCCGTGCCCTTGAAGTGGTGCGTGATCCTGCCGGACGAGCCGCAGATCAGCACGAGCCCGCGCACCCCTTCGCGGTGGGTCCGCAGGTGCTCCAGGACGACCTGGCAACCCATCGAGTGCCCGAAGAGCACCACGGGGCCGTCGCCGATCGACGCGCGCACTGCAGCGAGATCGCTGGCGTGATCGCTCAGCTCGACCGCCTGCGGATCACCAGGCAAGCTGCTCCGACCGTGGCCGCGATAGTTCCAGTGGGCGACGTTGACCGTACGGGCCAGGTCGTCCCAGAGGTACTTCCAGATGAAGCCGTCGCACGCGATGCCGTCGCAGAGCACCGCGGTGAGGCGTCCCGAGCCCGCCCCGACCCCGCTGGCAAAGCTTCCGCTGCCGCCGGGACCTTCTCGGTAGCGGACGTAAATCCGCGTACCGTCCTTCCCGGCGGCGAAAAGCTCTCGACCCATCGATCCCCGAGCGACGCGGCTTACGCGAGGCTCGCGGCGATGTTAGTCGCCGCTGTCCTCGTCGTCAGCCACGTCATTGACACTCGGAAGCTTTTTGATGTCTATCCGCGCCAGCTTCCACGCGCGCTGCACAACCCAAGAAAGCGAGCGATCGAGCCGCGCCGCTTCCTCCTTGATTTCCTGCAGCATCGACTCCGGAAAGTAGAGGCTCTGCTTCCGCTTGTCCGTCTTCGAGGCTTCGTTGTTTTTCGCCAGCGTGTCCTTGTCGGTCATACGCTCTTGGGGCTCCTCCCGATCCGCCACAGAAGAGCACCTTAGCGTACGGTGCACTTCCGTGGAAAGCATTCGTTTTTCCATGATGCCGATTGCGGCCACTATGTGTGTATTACCGCGATAGGCGCTCTGCGTCATGATTCCGGGAATGCGATCTTCCCCGCAATCGCGCTCGCCGCGACGATGAGGGGACTGGCCAGGTAGACCTGGCCGGGTCCGCTTCGTCCCGGGAAGTTCCGGTTGATGGCCGAGACCGTGACCTGTTCCTTGCGGTCGGATACACCGGGGCCGGCCTTGATGCACGCGCCGCAGGAGGGGTCGACGAGCTCGGCGCCGGCTTTCTCGAAGATCTCGAGGTAGCCCTTGGCCTCGGCGTAGCGGCGGATGTCCTGCGAGCCGAACTGGATGTAGAGGTGCACGCCGTCAGCGACGCGCTTGCCCCGCTCGACCGCCTGGCGCAGCACGGACGCGTACATGTCCATGTCGGCCTTCTTGCCGCCCGTGCACGAGCCTCCGTACGCGATGTCGATCTTCACCGGCCCGCCGGCGACCTCGTCGAGCGACCGCAGCGGCACGCCGTTCCGCGGATCGCCCGGCGTCGCGACCATCGGCTCGACCGACGCGAGATCGACGTCGAACGTCGCCATGTACTCCGCGCCTGGATCGGCGCGCACGATGCGCGCGCGCACGTCCTCCGCGGCGAGCCCGCGCTGCTCGACGAGGTAGCGCACGATCTCCTCGTCGGCCTCGATGATCCCCGTGAAGCCGCCCGCCTCGACCGCCATGTTGGTGAGCGTCGCCCGCTCGTCGAGGCCCATCGCGCGGACGCCATCGCCGGCGAACTCGAGCACCTTGCCGATGCCCTGGCCCGTCTTCCAGAACGGCTGCGAGAGCAGGAACAGCATCACGTCCTTCGCCGTGACCCCCGGCCTGAGCCGCCCGGTCAGGTTGAAGCGCACCGACTGCGGCACCGCGACGCGGACGTCGCGCGTGAGCCACGCGTTCGCCATGTCCGTCGAGCCGACGCCGAACGCGAAGCACCCGAGCGCCCCCGCCATGCAGGTGTGCGAGTCGGTCCCGGCGACGATCTGCCCTGGCAGCGCGAGCTCCTCGATCACCTTGTTGTGGCAGATGGCCTCCGAGCCCACGGTCCTGCCGTCGCGCTCGACCTCGCCGTACAGCTTGATCCCGTGCCGCTCGGTGAATGCCTGCTGCACCGTCGCGAGCGAGGCCGCCTGCTCCCGCAGGCCGAGCCTGATGTGAGCCTCCGGCATCACGCGATCGAGGAACGTCAGGTGATCCCGGAAGGCGAAGACGCTCTCCGGCTCGGTCACGACCGCGTCCGGCCCGACGCCCGCCCGGAAGAGCGACTCGGCCATCGGCGTGACGTACTCGTGCGAGAAGCGCACGTCGATGCGGGCGAAGAGCGCGTCTCCAGGCTTCACCGCGGGGACGCCGATCTTCCCTGCCCGGGCGTCCACGATCGCGTGCGCCGCGATGATCTTCTCGCACAGCGTCATCGGCCGCGGCGGCGTGGCCAGGGTGGGCGGCGAGACCTCGCCGGCCATCCGCGCCTTGTTGTAGGTGAAGAGGCCACCGTACTCGACGACGTCGGCGCTGATCGGGTCGAGCCCGCGGGTGAACTCGCCGATCGGGATCTCGTCGCCCCGCGCGATCCGGTCGAGGAGCGAGAAATCGGTCGTCGTGAGCAGCCCGATGTTCTGGCAGTTCTGGCCGTAGATCTTCTCGATGCTGCGCGCGACGACGATCTGGATCCCCGCCTCACGCTCCGAGTACGGCGCCGTCTCGCGCGAGCTGCCGCACCCCTTCGAGCGCCCGCTGACGATGACGCCGAAGCCGCCGTTCTTGATGGCGTCGCGCTCGATGTGCCCGCCGCGCAGCCCGACCAGGCAGTAACGGGCGAGCGTCTCGTCGTAGTAGTAACAGACCCAGCCCGGCGTGAGCTCGTCGGTCGAGATGTTGTCGATCAACGCGTGCTGCTCGGGATCGAAGCGAAGCTCGCCGCCCGCCAGCTGCTGTTTCAGGAGCGCCGGGTCCTCGGTCAGGTAGAGGGTCCTCCCGGTGACTTGAACGGACTTCCGGCGGGGGATCGGCATCTGCACCTCGGACGCCCTGGGACGCGCGGCGCGCGCTGGGACCTCTCCACACCTAGTCGCTCTGGGCGGAGGCGCCAACGGCGGTCTTTGCGCGGCGCGCGTGGAGCTCCGCGCGCCTTACGTCGAAGGCGGGAAATCCAGCATGCGCCGAGGAGCGCCGGGACGGCAGCGTGCCTTGACGACGCACCAGGGAGATGGTGTCTTCCCGGCCGCGGCCGGGCCGCGAGCGATGACCCGACCCACGATCTCCAGCGTTCCCGTCGCGATCCTCGGCGCCGGCCTGACGGGCATGGCAGCGGCGTACCACCTGGGGCGGGCCGGCGTGCCGCACCGGGTGTTCGAGCGCCTGCCGCGCCCGGGCGGCCACGCGATCACGCTCGAGGACGCCGGCTTCCGCTTCGATCGGACAGGGCATCTCCTCCACCTGCGCGACCCGGCGACCCGTGAGCTCGCGCTGGGGTGGCTGGGCCCTGACCCGCTCGAGATCGAGCGGCGTTCGATGATCTGGTCGAACGGCACGTACACCCGCTATCCGTTCCAGGCGAACACCTTCGGCCTGCCGCCCGCGGTGGCCTACGACTGCCTCCGCGGTTTCGTCGAGGCGCACTTCGCCAAGGACAGACCTCAGCCAAGGAACTTCGAGGAGTTCTGTCTGGCGCACTTCGGCGAGGGGATCAGCCGCCACTTCATGATCCCCTACAACAGCCGCCTCTGGGGGGTGCACCCGTGCGAGATCACCGCCGACTGGTGCTCCCGCTTCGTCCCGATACCGAAGCTGGAGGACGTCCTCGCCGGAGCGGTCGGGCTGAACGATCGGGAGCTCGGCTACAATGCGAGGTTCCTCTACCCGCGGCTCGGCATCGGACAGCTGACGCACGGGCTCGCGCGGGCGCTCGCCGAGCAGCGGCCGCGGGACGCGGGAACGCCGGCGATCGAGCTCAGCCGCGCTCCCAGGTCGATCGACTGGCGCGCGCGCGAGCTCGTGTTCGACGACGAGGTCGTCCGGTACGACGTGCTCGTCTCGTCCGCGCCGCTGCCCGCGCTCGTCAGGCTCCTCTCGGACGCGCCTCGCGCCGTGGGCGAGGCGGCTTCCCGGCTGCGCTGCACGCACCTCTACTACCTCGATGTGGCGCTCGACACACCGTGCGGGCAGCCGCTGCACTGGGTGTACGTCCCGGAGGCGAAGTACCCGTTCTACCGCGTGGGCTGCTACTCCCACTTCTCCGCCGCCATGGCCCCGCCGGGCAAGGCCGGCCTCTACGTCGAGCTCGCCGATCGCGCCGAGCCCGATCTCGCGGCGCTGCTCCCCCGCGTCGCCGAAGG
This sequence comes from Sorangium sp. So ce124, assembly GCF_051525235.1. Classification (NCBI taxonomy): domain Bacteria; kingdom Pseudomonadati; phylum Myxococcota; order Polyangiales; family Polyangiaceae; genus Sorangium; species Sorangium sp. So ce124. Next base: position 13,138,779 of record NZ_CP150312.1, on the reverse strand, counting down.
CCTCGTCGAGATGGGCCTCATCCCCGCCCCGAGCGCCATCCGCTTCGCCCGCCTGCGCCGCATCGACCACGCGTACGTCGTGTTCGATCACAGCTACTTCGGCTCGCTGGAGGCGGTGCGGCCGTTCCTCGAGGGCCAGCGCATCCTGTCGTGCGGGCGCTACGGCGGCTGGAACTACTCCTCGATGGAGGACGCTCTCCACTTCGGGCGCGACGCGGCGCACCGCGCGCAGGCGCTCCTCGGGGGCGCGCCGTGAGCACAGCCGAGCCTGACCGCGCGGATGCGGGCGGATCGCCGGAGATCTCCATCGTCATCCCCGTTTACAACGAGGAGGCGATCCTCCACGCCGCCGTCGTGGATCTGCGCGAGCGGCTCTCGCCGTTCGGCTGGCGCTGGGAGCTCGTGCTCGCCGAGAACGGCTCGTGCGACGGGACCCTCGGCATCGCCGGCGAGCTCGAGCGCAAGTACCCGGAGGTGAGGCACTTCTCGATCGGCGAGCCGAACTACGGGGCCGCGCTCCGCGCGGGCATCGAGCGGGCGCGCGGGCGCTTCGTGCTCTGCGACGAGATCGACCTCTGCGACGTCGATTTCCACCGCCGCGCCATCGCGATGCTGCGGGCAGGCGGCGTCGACATGGTGATCGGGTCCAAGCTCATCCAGGGGGCGCGCGACGATCGCCCCTGGGCGCGGCACGCGGCGAGCCAGCTGTACAACGGGCTCCTCCGCGCAACGCTCGGCTTCCGTGGGACGGACACGCACGGGCTCAAGGCGTTCCTGCGCGAGCCGCTCCTCGCGGTCGCGCGCGACTGCGTCGTGGACAAGGACGTCTTCGCCAGCGAGCTCGTCATCCGCGCCTACCGCGCTGGCCTGCGGATCGAGGAGATCCCCGTCCGCGTGCTGGAGAAGCGGCGCCCCTCGATCAACCTCACCCGCCGCGTCCCGAACGTGCTGCGCAGCCTCGCGAAGCTGACCTGGGCCATCCGGGTCCGCGGCTGACGGCCGGCTCCTCGAGCATTCGCAGCGCCGCGCGCGAGGCCGGGCCCGCTCGTGGAAAAATTCTGGCATGCTATACGCCGCAGGTGACGATCCTCCTTTCGAGCGCCGCAAGACCGGCTCGCCGAGCGGACACCGACGTGGACGTCGTGGTCATCGGCGGCGGCGTGAACGGCGTGGGGGTCGCGCGTGACGCTTCGCAGCGGGGCCTGAGGGTCGCCCTGTTCGAGCGCAACGATCTCGCGTTCGGCGCGAGCGGCAACTCGAGCGGCATGATCCACGGCGGGCTCAGGTACCTGACCAGCGATCCGCAGGTGACCGAGAAATCATGCCGCGACTCGGGCCACATCCAGGCGATCGCGCCGCACCTGCTCTTCCGGATCCCCTTCCTCGTCCCGTTCGAGAACGCGCGGCACGGGCGCCTCCTCTACCCGCTCGCGGACGCCTTCTTCGAGGCGTATGACAACTACCAGCCGCTCAAGCGCGGCAAGCCGCACGCGCGCCTGTCGCCCGACGAGCTCCGCCGGCTCGAGCCGGGGCTGCACGGCGACCTGGTGGGCGGCTTCAGCTTCGACGAGTGGGGGATCGACGGCGCGCGGCTCTGCGTCGCCAACGCGGTCGACGCGATCGAGCGCGGGGCCAAGGTGTACGTGGGGCACACGGTCGAGCGGATCGAGCGCCGCGAGGACACCGGCGAGGTCGTCGCGGTCCGCTACCGGGACCGCACGACGGGGGAAGGCGGGCGGCTCCGCACGAGCACGGTCGTGAACGCGACGGGCGCGTGGTCGCCGATCACCGCGTCCCTCGCCGGCCTCCCCGCCGCGAGCTCGCGCGTGCGGCCCGGCAAGGGCGTGCACGTCGTGTTCGACCGGCGCCTCACCAATTACGCGATCATGGCGAGGACGATCGACGGCCGTCAGATCTTCCTCGAGCCGTGGGAGAACATGAGCGTCATCGGCACGACCGACGACGACTTCTACGGCGATCTCGATCAGGTCCGCGCGACGAGCGAGGAGGTCAGGTACCTGGTCCAGGGCATCGCCCGCGTGTTCCCGCAGATCCACGAGGCGCGCGCGATCGGCACGTTCGCGGGCGTGCGGCCCACGCTCTACGCGTTCGGGCCCACCGAGGACGCCCTCTCGCGCGAGCACCAGATCGTCGATCACGCGGCGCACGGCGCGCCGGGCATCTACTCGATGATCGGCGGCAAGCTGGCCAGCTTCCGGCTCTTCGCCGAGGAGATGACCGACGTCCTCTCGCGGCGCTTCGACCTCGGCGCCCGCTGCGTGACGCACACGACCGCGCTGCCCGGCGGCGATCGCGCGGTGGACGCGCTCGCGCTCTCGCGGCGGATGGAGATCGACGCGGTGGCCGCCCGGCGGCTCGTGTACAGGCACGGCTCGCGCGCGCTCCGGATCGAGGAGCGCGTGCGAGAGCGGCCGCGCGAGGCCGCGACGGTGTGCCCCTGCGAGCCCGTGATCGAGGCCGAGGTGCGTTATGTCCTCCGGCACGAGCTCGCCCGGAGCGTCGCCGACGTGGCGCGCCGCACGCGCCTCGGCCTGGGCGCGTGCGGGGGCATGCGCTGCGCGGCTCGGTGCGGTCAGATCGTGGCGCAGGAGCTCTCGCTCCCGCCGCGCGACGGGATGCGGCAGGCGGTGGCGTTCCTCTCGCGGCAGGCGGTGACCCGCGCCGTCGCGCTCGGCCCGGAGCAGGCGCGGCAGGAGGCCCTCGCGATCGCCAGCGTCCGGTCGGAGCTCGGCGCGCCCGCGGACGACGAGGCGACGGCGGCGTGCGAGGACGCCGATCGTCGCGCGCCGCGCGCCGCGCGGGAGCCGGAGGAGAGGGCGTGGCGCGATCGATCCTCGTGATCGGCGCCGGCGTCGCCGGGCTCGCCGCCGCGTGGAGCGCGCGGCGGCGCGGGGCCCGGGTCGCGGTGATCTCCGCGGGCGTCGGCGAGACGGCGCTCGCGGGCGGCGCGGTGGACGACGTGCCGTGGGAGCAGATCGAGCGGGCGTCACGGTTGCTCGGCGGCGACCTGCCCGCGAGCGATCTCGCGCCGGCGGTGAGGCAGTTCGCGGCGGAGCTCGGCCTGTGGGAGCTGCCGCAGGCGGCGGGCGTGCGCCTCGCGACCGTCGCGGGGCGGATCCGACCCGCCCGCGGCAGGGATCGCGCGCTGCTCGATCTCGGCCCGCTCCGCCGCACGCGCGTCCTCGTCCCGCGCGCGGCGCGCGCCGGGTGGGACGCGGACGCGCTCGCGGAGGCGCTCACGGACGAGCCGTTCGCCCGGGCGCGGGGGCTCCGCTTCCTGCCCGTCGACGCGCCGGTCCTGCGCTTCGACGACGAGCGGCACATCGCCGACGGCGATCTCGCGGCCCGGCACGACGACCCGGCGCGGCTCTCCTGGCTCCTCGATCGGCTCCGCCAGGCGCTCGACGGCGCGGGCCGCGCGGGGGCGATCCTGCTCGGCCCGTGGCTCGGCGCGGGCGCTCCGCGCGCCGAGGCGCTCGCGGCCCGCCTCGGCGTCCCGGTGGGCGAGGCGCTGATCGGCGCCGGCTCGCCGGCGGGGCTCCGCTTCGAGGCGGCGCGCGACGCGCTGCTCGCCGCGATCGCGGCGCCTCAGCGCCACGGCCGCGTGCGCGCGGTGGGCAGCGGGCCCCCGGGGCCGGGGGCGCCGGACGAAGGCGTGACGATCCACGTCGAGGGGGAGGACGCGCCGCTCGCGGCGGACGGGGTGGTCCTGGCGATCGGCGGCCTCGCCGGCGGCGGGATCGCGTACACGCCGCCCGAGAGCGGCGCCGGCGCCGATTTCCCGGCGCGCGGCGCCGCGCCGTTCGCGCTCTCGATCGCCGCGCCCGTCACGATGGGCGACGATCGCGGCGCGTTCGGCGTGGTGAGCTCCATGCAGGGCCCGGAGCTCGACGTCGTCGCGTGGCCCCGCGGAGAGCGCCTGGGCGCGCTGGAGGCGGTGGGGGTGCGGTGCGAGGGCGTCCGCGCCGCACCCGGGATCCTGGCGGCCGGGGCGACCATCGCGGGGAGGGCGCGCACCGTGCTCGACGCGGTGACGACCGGGCTCCGCGCCGGCGCCGAGGCCTGACGCGCGTCGCGCGGCGTCCGGCGCTGGTCGCTCGACGCGCGATCCTCAGCGCTGGCGGACCGCCGGGATGGCGCGGAGGAGCTGCTGGTACCCGACGGCGAGCGCGAAGTCGCTCCCGCGGGTGGGATCGGAGGGCATGTCGCCCTCGGGGCCGATCGCCGCGGCCGTCTCGGCGCGCTTCTCCACGAGCACGGCCCTCGGCGAGCGGTCGCCGATCGTCCCTTCGGCGGGGAGGTGTCCCTCGAGATCCTGCTCGCGGAGGATGGCGGCCGGGACCTGCTGCGCCGCGCTCTCGATGACGACGTCGGGCCGGATGCCCTGCGCCTGGATCGAGCGCCCGTTCGGCGTGTAGTAGCGCATCGTCGTGAGCCTCACCCCGGCGCCGCCGGGCAGCTCGTAGATGGTCTGCACCGACCCCTTGCCGAAGGTCGTCGCGCCGACGAGCACGGCGCGCCCGCTGTCCTGCAGGGCGCCCGCGACGAGCTCGGCGGCGCTCGCGGAGTACTCGTTCACGAGCGCGACGACGGGCAGCGAGGCGAACGCGCCGCCGTCGTGCGCCTTCGCCTCGTCGACGACCTTGTTGCGCTGGCGCGTCGAGTAGATCGTCCCCGAGGAGAGGAACTCGTCGGCCACGGCCTCGGCCTCGTTGACGAGGCCTCCGGGGTTGTTGCGCAGGTCCAGGATCACGCCGGCCAGCGGCGCCTTCGATGCGGCGCGCAGCTTCGCCGCGGCGCGGAGCATCTCTTCGTGGGTGCCGTCCTGGAACTGCTTCACGCGGACGTACGCGACGTCCCGGTCGAGGCGCTTCGCCGCGATGCTCGTCACGTGGATCTGCTCCCGCGTGAGGTCGAACGAGAGGGGCTCGGGCACGCCCTGCCGGCGGATCGTGAGCTTCACCCGGGAGCCGGGCGCCCCGCGCATGATCTTCACGAGCTTGTCGAGGCGCTCGCCGCGCACGGGGCGACCGTCGATCGCGATGATCTGATCGCCGGAGCGGATGCCGGCCCGCGCCGCTGGCGAGCCCTCGATCGGCGCGATGACGGTGATGTTGTCGTCCTTGGCGTCGACCTCGATCCCGACGCCGCCGAACGTCCCCCCCGTCTCTTCCTGGAACTGGGCGAACTCCGAGGAGTTCATGTACGCCGAGTGCGGGTCGAGCTCCGCGACCATCCCCTTGATCGCGCCGTCGAGGATCTTGCTGCGCTGCGCCGGCTCGACGTAGTTGTTCTCCACGAGCACGAGCACGCGCGCGAGCTGCTCGAGCGGAGCGTAGGGGCTCTGCGCCTGTGTGCTCGCGCCCGCGAGGTGGGAAGTCGCCGCCCCTCCCGCGAAGGCCGCAGCGACGAGCCCCAGGGTGCGCATCCAGCTCGAGTAGCGTTGCATCCGCCGACCATAGCAGCGGCGCGGGCGGCGGCGCTGTTCGCCGGCGACGGCCGCGCTCGTTCACACGCCTGCGCGGTGGGCCGGGCGCCGGGGCGCCGCGGCGGCTTTCGGTGTGCCAGCGCGGGCGTATCGCCCGCCGGTCGACGAGGGCACCATGGCGCCCAAGCTCCGGGCGCATGGTTTGTCCTAAGAGGAGTGTTCGGCTATCTTCGCGCGCCTGAACGTGAAACTTGCCTCCTCATCGCCCGGCTTCGCCTTCGCGAAGCGGGGCTCGCCGCGAGGGGCTTCTCTCGCCGAGACGGTCGGGGGCCGTCGCGAGGAGGTGTCCGCGGCTGCGCTGTCGTCCGTGCGCGGGAGACAACTCGCACCCCGAGGCGGCTAGGATGGCCAAACCCACCGATCGTGAGCTCGTCGATCAAGCCCGGAGCGGAGATGCCCAGGCGTTCGGGGTGCTGGTTCGTCGATATCAGAAGCGCATCTTCCGGCTGGCGTTCCACCTTGTCCGCTCGGGCGCGGAGGCAGAGGACGTGACGCAAGAGACCTTCGTCCGGGCCTACCAGGCGCTCGACCGGTTCGATGGCCGGAGCGAGCCCTTCACCTGGCTCTACCGGATCGCCGTGAACCTCTCGCTCAACATGATCCGGGCCCGCAAGCCGAGCAAGAACTCGACCCCCGCGGACGATCCGCGGATCGAGGCGCTGCTGCTCGAGACGCGCCCGAGCCACGGCGTCGATCCGGCCGCGTCGACCCAGCGACGCGAGCTCGCGGCCGCGCTCTGCGACGGCATCGACACGCTCTCGGACACGCTTCGAACGACGCTCATCCTCGTGTGCATCGACGGCGTGCCCCACGAGGACGCCTCCAGGATCCTGGGTTGTCCGGAAGGAACAGTCGCCTGGCGCGTCCACGAGGCGCGCCGCAAGCTCCGTGCTTACCTCGCGGAGCGCGGTTTCGGAGGGGACGCCGAATGAACGTCACCGACAAGCTCGACCTCGACGGGATGCTCAACGATTGGCCTGCCCCCGCGCCCTCGACGAACGACGAGGAGGCATGGGAGACGCGGGCAGCCCACATCGTCGAGGTCGCCATCTCCAGGCGATCGGAGGACACCGCGGCGGCGGCCGACCTCCTCGCCCCCCCCGACCTCACCGCGGCGCCCGGCGAGGAGCAGACGGAGGACCCTTCGCGCGAAGCTCGCGCATCAGGAGAACGCAGCACCATGGGGGACGGATCACAAGCAGCCAGGGCCTCGAGGCCTGAAGCGAGCCTGTCGGGCGGCACCTTGTCGCGGCCGCCCGAGAAGAGGCGCCAGTCGCTGAAGGAGATCGCCGAGCGGGTCAGCCAGGCGCCGGGTCGCGCGAGCGGTATGCCCGCGATGAGCGGCTCTGCGCTCTCGACGCCGCTGCCGGCTTCGGGACGCAGCTCGGCGCCGCCAGGGCGTGTGTCCCCGCTGCCGGGGCGCGGCTCGCTCTCCGGCAATGCCCGCACGTCGTCGCCGTCCATGCGGCCGGTGGAGGGGGTGCCCGAGGACTCCGGTGTCATCGATCTGAACCGGCTCAACGCGTCGGCGCCCTCGGAGGTGGAGGCCTCCGAGAAGGCGCAGCCCGGCGCGGCGGCTCGGTTCGAGGACGCGAAGGCGGCAGCGGTGGTGCCCGTGGCGGCGCGCCGCGCCCCGTCCGCGCCCGTGGCCGCGGCTCCAGCGAGGAAGCGATCCGGCGGGATGATCGCCGGCGCCGCTGTCGCGGCCCTGGGGCTGGCCGCGGCGGTCACGGTCCTGGTGAAGACGACGGCTCCGCCGCAGCAGGAGATCGCGGCCACCGCGTCGCCCGCGACAACCACCATCGCGGCGCCGGCCGAGCCGCGCGGCGACACGCGGGTGGAGCCGGCTGCTCCGGTCGCCAAGGCGCCGGAGGAGCGCGCCGTTGTCGAGCAGCCCGTGCAAGCGGAGGAGAAGCTTGCCGCGGCGCCCAAGGCGCAAGCCGCCCCCGTCGGCGGCGGCGCTCCTGCGTCGACGGCCGTCGAGGCGCCGGCCACGCCAGCCGCATCGCCGAAGCCCGAGCACGGAAAGACGGCGGCCGCGCCGGCGGCGGCTGGCAAGCCGGGGGACCTCCCCTCGGCCATGCAGGCGGCCGTGGGCGACAACGGGGAGCGACAGCCGTCGGTCGTCTCGGAGGCGCCGGTGCCGGCGTCGGGTCCGCTCCGGCAGCAGGACATCCCCGAGCAGCCGTCGCAGGGCTCGGTCCAGGCCGCGCTCGGCTCGGTCATGGGCAGCGCCAAGGCGTGCGTCGCGGGCGCGAATGACGTGTCGCGCGCGCAGATCACGTTCTCGTCGACAGGCCAGGTGAGCAAGGTCAGCGTCAGCGGGTGGGCGGCGTCGAACGGCCAGTCGAGCTGCGTGCAGTCCGCGCTCAAGGGCGCGAACGTGGGTCCTTTCTCCAAGCCGTCCTTCTCGGTCAGCGCGACGATCCGACCCTAGCCCTGACCACGCGCCGACGCGCCCTCGCGCCCTCGCGCCCTCGCGGAGAGCAGCAAACCTCCCGGTTGACACGGGGCCCCCCGTAGGTAGAATGCGCGCCCCCATGGTTTCCGCGACTCAGCAAACCCAGCGCATCCGCCGGCGCAAGGCGCGCACGGCGGGCACCCGCCGCAAGCGCTTCGAGCGCGCACACGGCACCCCCGCGTTCCCGATCCATCCGGCGGGTTACGACCAGAACGCGCCGGACGCCCTGCGCGCTGCCACGCCCGCCGAGGCGCAGGCGAAGAAGTAGGAGAGCTTTTCTCATGGCCAATCACGCATCTGCCGACAAGCGCAACCGCCAGCGCATCACGAGGACCGCGCGCAATCGCGCCATCAAGTCGGATCTCCGCACGACCGTCAAGAAGGCGCGCACCGCGCTGAAGGGCGTTCCGCAAGAGTCCGCTGCGCCGGTGACCGCCGCGGTGAGCGCGCTCGATCGCGCCGCGTCGAAGGGGACGATCCCCGCCAAGCGCGCGTCGCGCGTGAAGAGCCGCCTCGCCCTCGCCCTTCACAAGGCGAGCGTCGCCGCCAAGACCGCCGCGAGCTGAGAACACCCTTTCCGCACGTACGCCCCGCTCACCGCAAGGTGCAGCGGGCGTCGTCGTTTTGTCCCCCCGCAATCCCGTAGCCCCCCGTTGCCGTAGACCCTCGCTGTCGTTCCGCCGCCGCCGTCCCGGCCACGGAGAGCGCGGCTCTTCTCCGCCCCTCTCCAACCCATGACGCCAGCGGCGGGCACCCGCACAGGAGACGGGTCCAGATCGGCGTTTTCGGCGCGGAAGCGTACTCCGGTACGCTGAGCACCGAAAACGCCGAGATGGGCCCGTATCCGAAGCGGGTGCCCGCCCCTTCAATGGGCGTCGGCCCAGGTGGGGCCGTGACCGACGTCGACGACGAGCGGGACGTCGAGCGGGAAGACCGACTCCATGGCCTCCCGCACCTTCGCCTTGGCCTCGTCCACGGCCTCGACCGGCACCTCGAACGCGAGCTCGTCGTGCACCGTGAGCACCATGCGCGCGCCGGGGACGACGGGGCGCGGGATGCGCACCATCGCGAGCTTCAGGAGATCCGCCGCCGTCCCCTGGATGGGGGTGTTCTGCGCGATGCGCTCGGCCTGAGCGCGGCGCATGCGGTCGCTGCTGCGCAGATCCGGGAGCAAGCGGCGCCGGCCGAGCAGCGTGCGCACCGACTCGGAGCGCTTCGCCTCGGCCATCGTCCCCTCCATGAACTCGTGCACGCCCCGGTAGCGCGCGAAGTAGGCGTCGATGAAGCGCGCCGCCTCCGCCCGCGAGATGTCGAGGCGCTTGGCGAGCGCAGACTCGCCCATGCCGTAGATCACGCCGAAGTTGATCGTCTTGCTCCGGCGGCGCATCTCGGCGGTGACCCCTGCCTGGTCCACGCCGAAGATCTCCATGGCCGTGCGCACGTGCACGTCCTGCCCGGTGCGGAAGGCGTCGACGAGCACCGGGTCCTTCGAGAGGTGCGCGAGGACGCGCAGCTCGATCTGGGAGTAGTCGGCGCTCACGATCACGCTCCCGGGCGGCGCGACGAACGCGCGCCGGATCATCCGGCCGAGCTCCGTGCGGATCGGGATGTTCTGCAGGTTCGGGTCCTGCGACGAGAGCCGCCCGGTCGCGGCCACGGCCTGGCCCCAGCGCGTGTGGAGCCGGCCCGTGCCCGGGTGCACGAGGCGCGGCAGCGCGTCGACGTACGTGCCCTTGAGCTTGGCGATGGCGCGGTGCTCGAGGACCACCCCGGGGAACGGGTGCTCCTCCGAGAGCGCCTCGAGCACGTCGGCGTCGGTCGAGCGGCCGGTCTTCGTCTTGCGCTGGGAGCGCAGCTTGAGCTCGTCGAACAGGACCGCCTCGAGCTGCTTCGGCGACGCCAGGTTGATGTCGTGCCCCACGAGCTCGCGCGCCTTCTGCTCCAGCGCGGCGAGCTCGGTCGTCATCTGCGCGCCGAGCTGCGCGAGCGCGTTCGGGTCGACGAGGACGCCCGTGAGCTCCATCTCCGCGAGCACGGCGGAGAGGGGGAGCTCGATCTGCACGAGCAGGTCCTCGAGCTTCTCGGCGCGGAGCCGCGGGCGCAGCCGATCGGTGAGCGTGAGCGCGACGTCGGCGAACGCGGCCCCGTAGCTCGACGCCTCGCCGAGCTCGATCTCGTCGAGGCCGCGCTGCGCCTGCCCGCGGCGCTTCGGGACCACCTCGTCGAGGGTCTGCATCTTGGCGCCGAGCTCGCGCTCGGCGAGCTCGTGGAGCTGGTTCTTCCCCTCGGGATCGAGCAGGTAGCTCGCCAGCATCGTGTCGAAGGAGACGCCCACGAGCCCGATGCGGTGCCGCAGGAGGATCACCTCGCAGAACTTAACGTCGTGGCCGACCTTCGGGAGCTCGGGGTCGGCGAACAGCGGGCCCATCACCGAGTCGATGTCGCTCATCGAGAGCTGGGCCGGCGCGCCGAGGTAACGGTGCCCCAGCGGGACGTACACGGCTTGCCCCGGCTCGCAGGCGAGCGCGACGCCGCAGACGTGGGCGCTCATCGGCTCGCGGCTCGTCGCGAGCACGTCGAGGGCGAGGCGGCCGGCCGCGCGCGCCGATCTGGCGAAGCCCTCGAGCTCCTCGCGCGTCGTCAGGACCCTGTAGGTCGCCGCGCGCGCGGTCGGCTCGGGCGCGCGGACCGCCTTGAGGAAGCGCGAGAAGCCGAGCTCGGTGAAGAGCTCGCGGAGCCTGCCGGTGTCCGCGCCGCCGTAGCGCAGCGTCTCGAGGTCGAGCGACACGGGCGCGCCGCCGTCGAGCGTCACGAGCTTCTGCGAGAGGCGCGCGTCGGCCTCGTTCTGCTGGAGCGACTCCCGGATGCGAGGCTTCTTGACCTCGCCGATGCGCTCGTAGATCGCCGAGAGCGAGCCGAACTGCGCGAGCAGCTCGGCGGCCGTCTTCAGGCCCACGCCGGGGACGCCGGGGACGTTGTCCGAGGTGTCGCCGACGAGCGCGAGCAGGTCGCGCACCTGCTCTGGCGGCACCCCGAACTTCGCGACGACCTCGGGGTGCCCGTAGACCTTGTCGCGCATCGCGTCCCAGAGCATCACCTGCTCGCCGTCGACGAGCTGCATCAGATCCTTGTCGCTCGACGCGATGACGACGCGCAGCCCCCGCTCCTTGGCCCGCGCGACGGCGACGGCGACGAGATCGTCCGCCTCGAGCCCCTCCTGGATGAAGATCGGGATGCGGTACGCCTCGACGATCTCGCGGCACCGGCTCATCTGCACCCCGAGATCGGGCGGCGGCGGGGGCCGGTGCGCCTTGTAGCGGGGGTCGAGCTCGTCGCGGAACGTCTTGCCCGGCGAGTCCATCGCCACGCCCAGGTACGCGGGCTTCCGCTCCTCGACGAGCTTCGTGAGCATCGCGACGGTGCCGTACGTCGCGTGGGTCGGCTCGCCGCTCGGGCTCGAGAGCGGGCTGATCGCGTGGTAGGCGCGGAAGACGTAGCCCGACAGGTCGACGAGGTAGAGGACGTCCGGAGCTCCGGCCGGGGGAAGCGCGGTAGGGCGCGTGGACATGGACCGACCCTTAGCACCTCGGCGCGCGGCCGTTCACCGAACCACGACGTCGCGCCGTATCGTCACGTCGAGGGTGCGCCCTTCCCTCTCCACGCCGACGGTGACGACCGTCCCCGCCGGGCCGCGGAGGCGCTGGATGCAGTCGGTGAGCTCCAGGTCCGTCGTGGGCCGGCCGTCGATGCGGGCGATGACGTCGCCAGCCATGAGCCCGGCGGACGCCGCGGGCCCCCCCTCGACGACGCCTGCGATGATCACGCGGCCCGAGGAGAGCGAGAGCATCGCGCCGATGCCCGTGAGCTCCTCGCGCGCCCCGCCGTCGTCCAGCTGGCGGAGCTCGACGTCGACCCGCGTCGACTGCGCGCCGCGCGCGTCGAGGCCGGACACGATCTTGGCCATGTACTGCTGGTGGCGCACGCGCACCGAGAACGGGCCGCTAGCCGGCACCCCTTCGAGCTCGTAGTCGCCGTTCCCGTCGGTGAGCGCGAGCGAGATCGCGTTCGCGCCCGACGAGGTCGCGGAGTCGAGCTCGACCTGGGCCTCGACGACCGGCGCGCGCGACGCGGCGTCGACGACCCTGCCCCTCAGCGTCGCGCCCTGCGGCAGCACGATCCGCACGCGTTGGGCACCGCGGCCTGCCTCGACGTCGACAGGCCGGCTCCGCGCAGGCGGGCGTCCGGCCGAGCTCGCCGTCAGCACGTAGCGGCCCGGGGCGAGCGCGTCCCACCGGAACGCGCCGCCCGGATCCGACACCTTGCGCGCGCGGCCGTTCACGTTCGAGTTCGCGCCGGACCCGGCCGGCGTGAACGACTCGATCGCCAGGAGGTACGCCTCGACGGGCCTGCCCGATGGATCCACGACCTCGCCCGCGATCGAGCCCGCGGCGAGCAGGCGAAGGACGTTGTCGCGGCCCGCTGTGACGCGCGTGGGCTCGGCGTCGCCGTACGGAGGCTGCGCGGCGGTGGCGGTGCAGCCGTCGGCCTCGGCCGGCAGCTCGAAGCGCCCCTCGCCGTCGGCGTTGGCCGATGCGCCCGGCGGTTCGCGGCAGCTGACCACGGCGCCGGCGCTGGGATGGCCCTCCGGATCCAGCACCACGCCGCGGACCGGCCCCACGCTCGCGGCCGTGACCTCGCGCGGCGGCGGCGCTGGAGGTGGTGGCGGCGCCGGTGGCGCCTCGACCTCGCGCGGCGCCGTGAGCTCCGGCTGCGGTGGAAGGAGCAGCGCTGCGGCCGGCTCGCGCCGGGCCGGCATCACGGGGCCGGGCCGCGGCAGGAGCAGCCAGACGAGGAGCGGTATGACCAGCAGCGCGACGGAGAGCAGCGCAGCGGAGAGCCAGGCCCTCCGCTGCGCGCCTGCCGTCCCGCTGTCCGCCATGCCATCCTCCGCCGCCGGTTCACCGGCCGGCGTCGGCCTCGTCCGCCGAGCCTTCGCGCGCGCCTTGAGGGGCCGCGTTCGAGTCGGCCGGCCCTTCCGGCGATGCCTCGTCCGTGGGGCCGAGCGCGGGGCCCCGTGGCTCGGCGGGCCACGGCGTCTCGCTGGAGGAGCCGCCGCACGCCCCGAGGAGCAGGAGGAAAGGTACGAGCAAGGTGCCGGACCGCATCGCCGGCATCCTAGTACTACAGTTGCAGTTTGCTGCCTGGCGAACTGGCGCAACCATCTAAGCCTCGGGATGCTCGACGTCGGGCTCGGCGGGACGGTGGGCACCCGGGCTCTGCAGCTCGCACCAGGTTTGCGCGGAACCGCATTGGAACCGCATTGACGAGTCGTCCGGCCCGGAGCATGTGCAACTGTAGTACTAGCTCGTTTTTGCAGGGTGGTCATGACGGCCGGGCGCACCGCCCGACCCTGGAGCGAGCGCGGCAGGAGCCGGCTCAGCGCGTGGACAGGTTCGTCCGGGCGATCCAGAGGCAGGCCGCGGCGTTGACCGCGCACCACACGACGAGGGCCATCCGGCCGAGGGGACCGGCGACCTCGCCGAGCAGGACGACCGATGTGAGGTAGGCTGCCGTGCCGACGGCGAAGCCCGCGATCACTGGCCGGAGCCTCTTCACGCCGAAGAAGAGCGCCGTGAGGCCGAGCGGGACGAGCGCGTTGGCGAGCGGCAGCCAGCGGTGGACCGACGCGCCGAGCAGCATGTCGAGGTCGGCGATCGGCCGGGCCAGCACGTCGACGGCGAGATCCACGCGCGGCAAGAGCCACGGCGCGAAGAAGAACAGCCCCGGCCCTGCGGCGAGCGCCGGGATGAGGAAGCTCGCCCGCCACGGGCTCGTGGCGGTCGCGTCCTTCTTGCGGGCGCGGCGCGCGACCCACGTCGCGAGCGCCAGCAGCGCGAGCAGCCGCACGACGATGTGGCTCTGCGTCACGCGCACGACGGAGCTCGCGGCGTCGAGGATGCCGGCCCCGTAGAGGAGCTTGCCGCCGTCGGAGTCGTCGACGACGCGCGCGCCTGCGCGGAGCGCGTCCTCGACCGCGCGCGGATCCGTCACGCCGAGGCTCACGACCAGCGCCGCCGCGCCTGCCACGTGGGGCGCGGCCATCGAGGTGCCGCTGTACGCGTAGTAGTTCTGGCACTTGTCGCGCCCGCGGTTGCAGATGGTCTGCTGAGTGACGTTCACCCCGGGCGCGGCGACATCGACGCCCTGGCCGCGCGAGGAGAACCGCGCGATCTTGTCGTTCGCGTCGGTGGCGCTCACGCCGATGACGCCATCGGAGGCGCCTGGGAACTGCACGCGCCCGCCGGTGTTGCCGGCCGCCGCGACGACGACTGCGCCATGCGCGATCGCGTCGTCGATCGCGCTCTGGAGCACCTTGGAGTTGCGCGGACCGCCGAGGCTCAGGTTGATGACCTGGGCGCCGTGCTCGGCTGCCCACCGGATCCCGTCGGCCACGTCGGCGGTCGTGCCCCAGCCGCTCTCGTTCAGCACCTTGACCGGCATGAGCCGCGCGTGGAACGCGAGCCCCGCGGCGCCGAGGCCGTTGTTGGTCGACTGCGCGATCGTTCCGGCGACGTGCGTGCCGTGGCCCTGGTCGTCGTTCGCGTGGTTCGTCTTGGTGACGAAGTTCCATCCCTCCACGCACTCGGTCGAGGCCAGGTCGGTCCCCTTGGTGAAGGGCCCGTGGTCCTCGCACGCGATGCCCGTGTCGACAACGGCGACGGTGACGCCGCGACCGGTGGCGAAGTCCCACGCGCGCTCGGCGCCCACGCGCGCCATGTGCCACTGGTCCTTCAGCAGCGGGTCGTTCGCGACGAACGAGGCGCGCACCCACGCGAGCGGCTCCGCCGCCTCCACGCGCGGATCCCGCGCGAGCCGCTCCAGCGTCGCGCTGACCGGCCCGTCCACCGTGGCGATCTGGATCCGGGTCTGTGACGTGAGCGCCGTCGGCATCACGCGCAGCGAGAAGTCGCGCACGAGGTCCGCGAGCGAGGCGTCGTCGAGGTCGTCGCGCGCGTCGACCACGATCTGCCCGGGGATGTCGTAGCTGGTCTCGTCGAGCTCGGAGGCCATGCCGTGCAGCGGCTCACCCGCTGTCGCGACCGGTTCGATCAGGAGGTCCGGCCCGCGCAGTGACGGGCCGACGTCGACGGGCAGCGCAGGGTTGACGTACCCGGGAAGGCGAGGCTCGAGCATCCCGGGCGAGCGCGCCGCGAGGACGGCGCCGGCGCCTCGGCCGTCCGTCCCATCCTCGGCCCTGGCCGCGCCCGCCGCTGCGACCACCGCTGCCGCGGCGAGCAGCGACGTCGCGAGCGCGCGTCCGGTTCGGAGATTTGCGGTCCCTGGCCAACGCAGAAGGCGAGACGTGTGCATGCGGGTCTCCTCATCGGCAGGGTAGCGCCGCCGCCCGCGAGCAGCCATCGCTCCAGCATCCTCGCGCCCGCCGTTGCGTCCGTGCGCCAGCCCCCCCCAAGCCCCTCGCCGTGTCCTGACGGCATCAACCGCCCTCCACAACCACGGACTTCCTGGAACCACCAGACACCACCCCACCGCCCCTCAAGCCCGAGCTCCCGACCACCGCTCCCCCCGGCAGAGCCGCCGGTGGCGGGTGGAGCCGCGCGGGAGGGCGGCGGGGGTGGGCCCCACAAACCCGAGCGCCGGCCCGCACCGAAGCGAGTCGCCCCCAGCCCCACCCCACCCTCCTGTGTGGCAACAGCCCCCCAAAAGGCGCGAGTTTGTGGGGGGACCCCCGCCGCCCTCCCGCGCGGCTCCACCCGCCACCGGCGGCCCCCGCGTCTAGGTGCGCCCTCCGACTCGCTCGCGTGGCCCGTTCCGTTCCCCGCCCGCCGTTCAGTTCACTTCGGCGTGGCCCAGAGTCCCGCCATCCACGCTTCCACGTCGCTCACCGACCTCGGGATATCGCTCGACAGGTTCCGATACCCCGTCTCCGTGACGAGGATGTCGTCCTCGATGCGCACCCCGATGCCGCGGTACCTGGCCGGCACGGTCTCGTCATCGAGCTGGAAATACAGCCCTGGCTCGACCGTGAGCACCATGCCCGGCTTGAACTTGCCGAACTTGTAGACCTGCTGCCGCGCCTGCGCGCAGTCGTGCACGTCGAGGCCCAGCATGTGGCTGACGTTGTGGAGCGAATACCGCCGGTAGAGCTGCCTGTCGTCCTTGAGCGCCTCCTCGGCGGAGACGTGGAGGATGCCGAGCCGCTCGAGCCCTCGGGCGAGCACCCGCATCGCCGCCCGGTTCGGCTCCATGAAGTCGTTGCCCGGCTTCACCTCGCGGATCGCCGCCTCCTGCGCCTCGAGCACGAGCTCGTAGATCTCGCGCTGCTCCCTGGAGAACTTCCCGTTGATCGGCAGGGTCCGCGTGATGTCGGCCGTGTAGAGCGCGTTGCCCTCGACGCCGGCGTCGACCAGGAGGAGCTTGCCCGGCTCCAGCGCGCCGTCGTTCCTCGTCCAGTGCAGGATGCACGCGTGGTGGCCCGACGCGGCGATGGTCCCGTAACCGACGTCGTTGCCCTCGACCCGGGCGCGCAGGTTGAACGTGCCCTCGACCTCTCGCTCGCTCCGCGCGCGGGGGAGCGCGCGGATGACGTCCTCGAAGCCCCGCTTCGTCGACGCGACGACCGCCTCGAGCTCCTGCACCTCGAGGGCGTCCTTGAGGAGGCGCATCTCCGAGAGCGCCTCGCCGAGCTGCTTGTCGCGATCGTGCCGGGCGAGGAGCTTGTCGACGCGCTCGGACATGCCACGGAGCACCCGGTGGGGGCGCGTCACCGTGCCGACGAGGCCGCTCAGGTACGCGTCCAGCTCGGGGAGCCCGCGGCACTCGTCGACGCCGAAGTGCGCGCGGCTCTGCTCGACGCCGAGGCGGGGGCCGACCCAGAGCTCGCCCTTGGCGCGATCGGTGAAGAACGTCTTGTCGCTGCGCCCGGGGTTCGGCTCGACGAAGAGGATGTCCCGGTGCCCGCCGCCCTCCTGCGGCTGCAGCACGAGCACGCAGTCAGGCTCGAGGTTGCCCGTCAGGTAGAAGAAGTCCGAGCCCGGGCGGAAGCGGTAGTGCGTGTCGTTGGAGCGCACCTTCTCGTGCCCGGTCGGGATGATGAGCGTCTCCGCCGGGAAGAGCTTCGACAGGGCGCGGCGGCGGGCAGCGAACACCTCTGCGTGCGCGATCGCCTGCGGGAGCTCGCCGGACGCCGGCGCCCAGCGCTCCAGCATGAACGCGATCAGCGCCTCGGGCAGCGTCGAGTCGTGGCTCGCCGGCTTGGCCTCGGCGCCGGGAGCCGCAGCCGCGGGCGCCTCGGCCGGGCCGCCCTCGGCGGGCGCGCTGTGGGCAGGATCTGCCTGGAGGGGGGCGGCGCTGGTCTCGGGCGGTTGGCTCATCAGGCCCGAACTATGGGTCGATCAGGTGAGGTCGTTCAAGCCAAAGCGCGCGCCCGTTCACGCTGGGGCGGATCTACCCGCGCGCCGAGGCGGCGCGTCACCCGACCGAGGCGCCGCCGTCGACCGCGAGGATCTGGCCGGTGATGAAGTCGTTTTCAGCAAGGAACACCACGGCGCGGGCGACGTCTTCCGCCTCGCCGATGCGCTGGAGCGGGATGCGCTCGCGGAGGCGAGCGAGCGTGGCCTCGTCGTAGGAGGACGGCGGCAGCACCGTCCCGGGTGCCACGCCGTTCACGCGCACCTCCGGCGCCAGCCCCACGGCGAGGCCGCGGACCAGGTGCGCGAGCGCGGCCTTCGACACCGAATACGGGATGTAATTCTTCCAGGGCCGCTCGGCGCTGATACAGACCATCGCGACGACGCTGCCGCGGCAGGCGCGGAGCGCGGGGGCGAGCTCGAGCGTGAGCAGGTACGGCGCGGTCGCGTTGAGCGCCATGGCCCGATCCCACGCCTCGGCGGAGAGCTCGGCCGGCGGGACCCGATCGAAGTTCGCCGCGTTGTGGACAAGGAGGTCGAGCCGGCCAGACGACCAGCCGAGCACGGCGCGGGCGAGCGCGGCGAGCGCCCCCCGGTCGTGGAGGTCCGCCTGGAATGCGGCGGCGCGGCGGCCGAGGGAGCGCGCCTCGTCGACGATGACGTCCGCGCCGGCGCCGCTCGTGGCGTAGTGGACGGCCAGGTCGGCGCCGGCGGCCGCGAGCGCGCGGGCCGTCGCGGCGCCGAGGCGGGTGCCGGCGCCGGTCACGAAGGCGATACGGCCGGTCAGGGGGGCATGGGGCATGGGGAGCTGTGTAGTCGATGCGGGGCCCCGCGCGTCGAGAGGGCCGACGTCACGCGCCGCCGTTTTTTTCGTCCGCGCCGCGCGCCGTGGCACGCTGCTCCGGCTTTGCCGACGCCTCCGACACGCCGAGCTGCCGCACAGGAACGGTCCCTGGAGCCGCCGCGCCGCCTGCGCGCCCTCGCCGCGGCGCTGCTGTGCGCGACCGGATGTACGGAGCGGCTCGAGTCCATCGATCTGCCGAGCATCGGCCTGCCGGGCCTCGATCCGCCCGCCACGAGCGCCCCCGCGGCGCCGGCGAGCGCCGCGCCGCGGGCCCCGAGCGCGCCGCGCGCCGCCGGGACAGCGAGCGCCGCGCCGCGCGCCGCCGCGCCGGCGACCCGACCCGAGTGCGACGAGCTGCCGACGGAGGAAGAGGAGCGGCGCGCGCAGCTGCCGCCCCTGACGGCGCTCGGGAAGGCCGTGCCCACGGAGCCGTGGTCCCCGCCGCCGTACGAGGTGCTCCCGGGCGTGACGCTCCCGGCGAAGATCGCCGCCAAGGTCGAGCAGATCGACCAGGGCTACGCGCGACGCACGCGCGAGCACCTCGTGATCACGAGCGGCACACGCGACGCGAACCGCCAGGCCAGGGCGATGTTCACGAAGCTCAGGCTCGGCGAGGACCTCCTCCAGCTCTACCGCAACAAGGCGGCGGTCCAGGAGATCAAGAAGGCTTATCAGGCGAACTCCCGCAAGCCGCCGGAGCAGGTGGTGGCCGCCATGGAGGCCGTCATCCAGGACCAGATCGACCGGGGGATCTACGTCTCCGCGCACCTGCGGAGAGGCGCCGTCGACGTGCGCAACAGGACCATGTCGCCCAAGGAAAAGCGCGCGTTCCTCGAGAGCGCCGCGGAGGTCGGGGGTGTCCTGGTGCTCGAGGAGACGACGCCCGCGCACTACCACCTGCAGATCGATTGACGGGCTCGCTCCGCTCCGTGGCGCGCCGTCTACATGGCGCGCCGCCGGGCGTCACGGCATGCGCATCGGCGCGACCACGCTCGCCACGCGGCGCAGGCGCAGCGAGTGCCCGAGGAGCATCGCTCCCTCGACGATCGCGAACGCTCCGATGAACCAGACGAGCGCCAGCACGCCTGCCGCCGGGAGCGCCACCATGAGCACGCCGAAGATCACGAAGACGGCGCCGCTCAGCCCGAGCCAGACCTCGTTGGTGATCACGTGCCGGAGCTTCACCGCGCTGACGATCTTGAAGATGCCCAGCACGATGGCCCACGCAGCGATCACGCCGTAGAGCGTGAGCGCGGTGATCATGGGCCGCCAGAACGTCAGGACCGCGATCCCGACGCCGAAGATGCCCTCGACCACGGAATACACGCCGCCGCGGCCGCTGAGCGCGGACGCGAACGCGGCGCAGCCGTCGAAGAACGCCCACACGCCGAACAGCAGCACGAGCGTGGCGAGCGATGGGAGCGGCCACAGGAAGAACAAGAACCCGAAGAGGATCCCGACCACGCCCCTCAGGGCCAGCAGCCACCAATACCGTCCCAGCGATTCCATGCCTCACCCCTCCTCTGGCATCCACGTCGCTCACATCCGGCGGACGCGCGCGGCCTGAGCGCACGGCGCGTCCGCCGCTCACGCGCGGAGAGCTGTGCCGCTCATGCCCGCGCGGCGTCACATGGCCCGGGCTGGATGCACGTCCCCTGCCCGACCGTGGCGGGCGAGCTGCTCAGCAGCCTCGAGCAGGCGAGCCCATCGAAGGTCGATCGCTGGTAGGTGTCACGCGCAGGCCTGGCGGCGCGCGAGGCTCACAGGCCGGCGATAGGCCCGCTCGCCGGGTCGCCGTACTCCGACAGCTCGACGCCGAAGTAGTTGATGATGGAGCAATGGAGCGCGCCGGTCGGCGGCTTGTTGGCCTTGACGGCGCGGCCTGTCTGGAACCCCCCCACGTGCCCGGCGAGCAGGATGGGCATGTTGGTCCGACCGTGGGAGTCCCCGTCGCCGTTCTCTGACGTGTAGAGCACGAGCGACTCGTCGAGCAGGTTGCCCGT
Organism: Sorangium sp. So ce124; assembly: GCF_051525235.1. Lineage (NCBI taxonomy): Bacteria > Pseudomonadati > Myxococcota > Polyangiales > Polyangiaceae > Sorangium > Sorangium sp. So ce124. The sequence continues at coordinate 13,118,534 of NZ_CP150312.1, read as the reverse complement.
CGCCGTCTGGGCGGCCTTCATCGCGTTGAGCAGGTAGGCGAAGCGGCGCACCTTGAACCGCGACGTCTGGACGACGCGGGCGTTCGCGATGCGCATCGCCTCCGCCTGCGGCAGCCCGTCGAGATCGGTCGCGCGGTCGCGATCGCCGAGCTTGTGCGAGATGAAGTGATCGCTCCAGTCCCCCACGCCGTCGGGCAGATCGTACCCGGCGAAGTCGAGGCCCCAGCTGTTCGAGTACTGCAGGACGAGCACCCGCGTCAGGTCGCAGGTGAGGGCGAGGAGCCCGAGATCGATCATCTGCTTGAACTTGCCGTGCAAGTTCTGCCCCTTCGTGGGCGCGCCGGGGACGGTGCAGCCCGACTGCGTCGTGGACTGGATCTGCTTCTCCAGCTCGAACACCGACTCGAGGTGCTGCTCCACGCGCGCCCGATCCGCCGCGCCGAGGCGCAGGTTCAGGCGCCTCGCGTCCTCTCGCACCCAGTCGAGGACGCTGGCGCGGCGCCGCCGGATGTCGTCCATCTCCTCGCTGGGGTTGCCCAGGTTGCTGAAGAGCGTGTCGAACACCTTCGCCGGATCGCGGAACGCATCCTCCACCTGACCGCCGTCCCTGAACGAGATGAAGCCCTGCGTGACCGCCGTGTCGCCCGTGGGGGACAGGTTGAGGTTGCGGAACGGGGTCTCGGCCGCGATGTGGTTGGCGAGGTACTGGTCGAGCGTGGCCTTGCGCGGGACGGCCGTCCCGCCGCCGTCGGTGTGGGCGCACAGCGCCATGGCGGGGCTGTGGATGTCGGAGCAGATCCCCTGGTGGTCGACGCCGGACACCATCGTGACGTCGCGCCAGATCGCGTCTCCCGCCGGCCACTCGCGCTCGGCGTCAAAGCCGTTCATGTCCACGAGACAGGGCGGCAGCCCCTCCGCCGAGAGCGGCCCCTCCGTCTTCGGGTGCCACGCCCCGGGATCCGTGCCGTTCGGGACGAAGAACGCCACGAAGCGCTTCGGATCCGCCGGCGCGGCGCTGGCGCGCTGGGGCCGCATCACGTCGAGGAACGGCAGGGCGACCGCGACACCCGCCCCGCGGAGCAGAGCTCTTCTCGAGATCTTCACTGGCGACACTCCTCTTCCGTCGGTCGAACCGTGTGCGAGCACATCACTCTGGCGCCCTCCGCAGCCGGAACTCCGGCGAGCGCACGATGGCGGTCAGGAAGGAGCGGAACCTATTGCCGTCCTGGGTGAAGCTCCCCGCGGAGGCGTCGATCGCGCAGCGGTCCTCGGCCGCCGGCTCGCGCCCCTGGGTGTAGATGAACAGCTTCTCCGCGACGCAGGCGGCCAGATCGGGGCTCCGCCGCAGCTCCGCCGCCAGGGCAGCGAGCGAGTCGAACGACTCGTTGGCAGCGCCCTCCAGGCGCGGCTCCAGCCCGAACTCGTCGATACCGATGCTCCCATCGTACTTCCCCAGCTTGTCGTACTGGGCGAAGCCGACGCCGATGGGATCAATGAGCGAATGGCAGCCAGCGCACCCTTCCTGGGTGTTGCGCTTCTGGAGGACCTCGAGATACGTCAGGCCGGAGAGCTCGCTCTCCAGCTGCTCGAGGAGCCCCGCGGGGATCGAGATCTTCTCGCAGAGGAAGGCCGCCCGGAGCCACTGGCCGCGCACGGCGATGAGATCGCCGTCGTTCTTGGCGCTGATGAGGCTCGCGTGCGTGAGAAGCCCCGTGTTCGCCCGGTGGTGGCCGGCCGGGAACTCCACGCGGCTCACGCCGTCCCCCGATACCTCGAGGCCGTAGAACTTGCCGAGCGCCGGGGTGACATACGTGTGGTTCGCGGTGAGCGCGTCGAAGAAGTCGACGTCAGGCGTGAACGCGTGCTCGCCGAGGACGAGCTCGCTCTCGGCGATCATGTCCTCGAGCAGCGCGGGCGTGAACGACGCGTCCGGGTTGACCGGCGCGCGGAGCTGCTCGAAGGTCAGCCACTGCTTGAAGAAGGCGTTGAAGAAGACCTGAGTCCGCTCGTCCTCGACCATCTCCTCCGCGACCGCGCGGAGGCCCGCTTCGCTGTCGAGCTCGCCGGATTCGGCCCGTTCGAGCAGCGCTGCGCTCGGGGACCGGCCCCACAGCGTGAACGACAGCCGCGACGCGAGCTCGAGCGGCGTCAAGGTCGACGTCTGCGAGCCGGCCGAGCCGACCTCGATCCTGAACAGGAAGCTGGGCGAGGTCAGCAGCGCCTCGATGACGAAGCGGAACGCGTCCTCCCTGTCCCGCGCGACCTCGCTCGCCCGCGCCACCAGATCGCTCGCCTCCTCGGCCGAGAGCGGCCTTCGATACGCCAGCTTGCCGAAGCGCTGCACGAAGCGCTCGAGGCAATCGTCGGCCTCCGGCTCGCAGCCGAGCACCGATGTCCGGCGCGCCTCGTCCGCCATGAGCTCCTGCCCGAGCGTCTCCGCGATGGCCAGGTAGGCGCGCAGGTGCTGATCCGACACGTTCTGGAGGGCGGCGATCGTCCGGAAGCCACCCTGGCCTGTGTCTTCCGGGATGCTGTCCACGGTGGGCGGCTCGTCGAGCTGGAACAGATCCTGAAGGGTCAGCTGGACCTCGACCTTGGACAGACGGCGCAGCACGCTGGGGCTCGTCCGGGCCTCGCTGCAGTCGTAGGCGGCCGGCTTCCCGGTGGTCGGGTCGATGGGCCTGTCGTCGTCCGTAGAGCTGCCCGGGCTCCCATCGCCGAGCTGCCCGGTGCAGGCAGCCGCCGTCAGGCCGACGAGCCCCATCGCGAACATGCCCGCCGCGATGGAACGGCGGAGGAACGGTACCGATCGATCGGTGTCGGGCGGCGCTGTCTTGCTCATGGAGTGACCAGCCGTTCGGGTGGAATTCACCTGGCGCATCCCGAGACGTGTCCCGGTGATGAGCCGCATCGTGGCTAAGGAGAATATTTGAAGCAGAGCGGTACGTGCGCCCCGGCGTCACCTCGGGGCTCGGTCTACATTCCCGACGATCGCTCTTCTGATCAACGCTTACCCTACTTACGCTTGCCGACCAACCCCGTTCGTCGGTCGCCCGGAGACGCTCCTGCAGAAGCATTCCGTCGAATTTTCCGTGGGGAATTGAACAGGAGGCGGGGATAAAGAGGACCCAAATCCGACCGAATCTCCCCGTCGCTTCACCTCCCTGTTCAATTTTCCGCCAAGTGCCAATCAATGAGAGGAATTGTCGGATTAGGCGGGCCCATCTGCTCCAGCGCGCCGAATTCGCTCTCTGGCCGTCGGGCTCGACACCGATGCTCGTGGCGCTCTGGGAGCCTCCAGGAAATCCGGTGTGAAGATCGCCTCTGACGACTGCGTCGCCGGCTGCCTGTGCGAGCCGGGGGACGGCGTGGACTGCCGCGCTCGATCGCGCGGCGCTGCGAACCAGCTCTTGCGAGTCCCGGAAATCCCGTTCTTCGAGCCTGTGCGCGCTTGATTTCCACCGGAGCCGCGCTGTACCTCGGGGTTCTCGTGTAGGCTCCGGCGCGGGCGCAGACGCGGGAGCAGAGGAGCAGGGCGGTGAAGATCACATGCGTGGGCGGCGGGCCGTCGGGCCTCTATTTCGCCCTCCTGGCGAAGCAGGCAGACCCCCGGCGAGAGGTCGTCGTGGTGGAGCGGAATCGGCCCGATGACACCTTCGGCTTCGGGGTCGTGTTCTCGGACGCGACGCTCGACGGCCTCGCCGACGCGGATCGCCCGAGCTACGACGCGATCCGGAGCAGCCTGGCCCACTGGGACGAGCTCCACGCGCACTTCGGCGGGCGTGTCCTCGTCTCGAGGGGGCACGGGTTCAGCGGCCTCTCGCGCCGGAAGCTGCTCGCGATCCTGGGGGACCGGGCGCGGGAGCTCGGCGTCGTCCTGCGCTTCGAGGAGGAGGTGACGGACCCGGCAGAGGCCGTCGCCGAGAGCGACCTCGTTGTCGCGGCCGACGGGGTGAACAGCCAGATCCGGGAGCGATTCGCCGAGCGGTTCGGGCCGCGCATCGACGTCCGCCCGAACCGGTTCGTGTGGCTCGGCACGACGTTCCCGTTCGACGCGTTCACCTTCTACTTCGAGGAGAACCGCCACGGCCTCTTCCGGGTCCACGCGTACCGCTACGAGCCGGAGCGCTCGACCTTCATCGTCGAGTGCCGGGAGGAGACCTTCCGACGCGCGGGCCTCGATCGCGCCAGCGAGGACGAGACGATCGCGTACTTCGAGGAGCTCTTCGCCGAGAAGCTCCAGGGACACCGGCTGCTGAAGAACCGGAGCGTCTGGCGGAGCTTCCCCACGGTGCACAACGAGCGGTGGAGCGCAGGCAACGTGGTGCTGCTCGGGGACGCCGCGCACACGGCGCACTTCTCGATCGGCTCGGGGACGAAGCTCGCGCTCGAGGACGCGATCGCGCTCGTCGACAGCCTCCAGCGGCACCGGGGCGTGCCGGAGGCGCTCGCCGCCTACGAAACGGAGCGCAAGCCCAAGGTGCTGGCGCTCCAGCGGGCTGCGCAGGTGAGCCTCCTGTGGTTCGAGAACACCGAGCGCTACATGGCGCTCGACCCGGTGGAGTTCATGTTCAGCCTGCTGACGCGGAGCCTGCGGGTGACGCACGAGGGCCTGAAGGCGCGCGACCCGGCGTTCGTGCGCGAGATCGACGCGCACGTGGCGCGCAAGGCGGAAGCGCAGGCGGGGGCGCGCCTCCTCGACGGAAATGGGGCGCCGCCGCCGCCGATGTTCACGCCGTTCCGCCTGCGATCGCTCGTGCTGGAGAACCGGGTCGTCGTGTCGCCCATGTGCCAGTACTCGGCCGCGGACGGGCGGATCGACGACTGGCACCTCGTCCACCTCGGCAGCCGGGCGCTCGGAGGGGCAGGGCTCGTCATCACGGAGATGACCGATGTCAGCGCCGAAGCGCGCATCACGCCGGGCTGCGCGGGGCTCTATCGCGCCGACCATGTCGAGGGGTGGCGGCGCGTCGTCGATTTCGTCCACGCGCGCTCCCGGGCCAAGATCGGCGTCCAGCTGGCCCACGCCGGGCGCAAGGGCGCGACGAAGCTGCTCTGGGAGGGCATGGATGTGCCGCTCGAGCGCGGCGCCTGGCCGCTGCTCAGCGCCTCCGCCATCCCCTACCTCGCGGAGAGCCAGGTCCCGAAGGCGATGGATCGCGGGGACATGGACCAGGTGACCTCGGACTTCGTGCAGGCGGCGAGGCGGGCGGACGAGGCCGGGTTCGACCTTATCGAGCTGCACTGCGCGCACGGCTACCTGCTCGCGAGCTTCATCTCGCCGCTCACGAACAGGCGCGACGACGCGTACGGCGGTCCCATCGAGAACCGGATGCGCTACCCGCTGGAGGTGTTCGACGCGGTGCGGGCCGCGTGGCCGGCGGACAAGCCCATGAGCGTGCGCATCTCCGCCACCGACTGGGCGCCGGGCGGGCTCACGACCGACGATCTGATCGCGCTCTCGACGATGCTGCGAGAGCACGGCGCCGACATCATCCACGTCTCGGCGGGACAGACGGACCCGTGCAGCAAACCGGAGCACGGCAGGCTGTTCCAGACGCCGCTCTCGGAGCTCGTGCGGCTTTCGGCCGACGTGCCGACGATCGCGGTGGGCAACATCCAGAGCTACGCGGACGTGAACAGCATCATCGCGGCCGGGAGAGCCGACCTGTGCGCGCTCGCGCGGGCGCACCTCTACGACCCGTACTGGACCCGGCACGCCGCCGCGGAGCAGGGCTTCGACATCGACTGGCCACCTCAGTACAGGTCGGTCGAGAGATACACGCTCCGCATGCGGTGACCTGGCCAGGGCGGCGGCAGCGATGCCGCGCCGACCGGTCGGAGCGCAGCACCCCGCGCCGGCGGCCCTCCGGACCCGCCGCAGCGCTTGCGCTCCACGTCTCCGTCTCGCAAAGTCACGAGACCTGGATGACGTCAGAGGACGTCCGCTACCGCGAGCATGCGCCACACCCGCTTTTGCGCGGTGCGGTGCAGAGTTATTCCTCTTACGAGGAGCTACATACGGTGAGCACGGAGGAGCACTTCCTCCTGCCGGACGCCAACATCGACCTCGTCTTCAACTGCGGCGATGCGCACCTCGAGGGGCGCGATGGACGCCTGCGTCCCTTGCCGCCCGTCTTCGTCATCGGCGCGCGGGACGAATCCACCCGGATGGTGTCCCGGGGCCTGTCGCGCGTGCTCGGCGTCCGGTTTCACCCGTGGCACGCCCTCTCCTTGCTCGAGCACGAGGCCGACGTGCGCGGATGCTGCACGATCGTGGGATCGGGTCTGCATGCGCTCTCCCGGCGTGTCGGCCCGCTCCTCGAGAGCGGCGACCACGACGCCGCGCTCCGGCTGGTCGAGGGGTGGCTGCTCGCGCGGCGCCGCATGGCCCGCCGGGCCGAGGCCACGGTGGAGGCGGCGGGCCTCGAGCTGTACGCGAGCAACGGGGGCGCGCGCGTCGGCGCGCTCGCCGAGCGGCTCGGGCTGTCGGTCCGACAGCTCGAGCGGCAGTTCAAGCGCGCCGCTGGGCTGTCCCCCAAGGTGCTCGCGCGGCTCATCCGTTTCTCCCGGGCCACCGAGCGCCTCGAGCTCGACCCGGGCGTGAGCCTCACGGCGCTCGCCTTCGAGCTCGGCTATGCGGATCAGGCGCACTTCATCCGGGAGTTCCGCGCCTTCACGAGCATGAGCCCCGGCGCATACGCTAGCGAGGTGCGGCGCCGCTGGCCGCGCGACGGCGGCGGGCGAGGCGCCCCTCGAGGGGAAGACACGCGCGCTTGACCTGACCTGCGCGCCACCAGCGCGCAGCGCGCCATGTCGCGTTTGTTCAATCGGAGGCGGCGCGGGGTCGTCACGGTGGCCGCATGACGAGCACCGTCCACCGCCATCCCGGCGCGGGTCTGCGCCCCGGGGCGCTCTTCTTCCTTCAAGCCACGGCTTTCCTGAGCGCGGTCGGCACCGGGCTGATCGCCCCGGTGATCCCCTTCCTTGCTGCGCGGTTCGACGGCGATCCTGCCCATGTGGCTTCGACGGTTGGCCTGCTGAGCGCGTCCTATTCGCTCTGCGCCTTCTTCTCCGCGCCGGCGCTCGGGGCGCTGAGCGACGCGATCGGCCGCCGCCCGGTGCTCCTGCTCAGCCTCGTGGGCTCCGCGGCCGGCCATGCGTTGTTCGGCTTCGCCGACGCCCTTCCGCTCCTGTTCCTCGGGCGTGTGATCGACGGCATCACGGCGGGCAACGTGGCCACGCTGTTCGCGTACCTGGGCGACGCGTCGCCGGTCGAGCAGCGCGCGCGGTACTTCGGGCGGGTGGGCGCGATGTTCGGCGCGGGATTGATCGCCGGCCCGGCGCTCGGCGGTCTGGCCCTGAAGCTCGGCCTGAGCGCGCCGTTCTTCCTTGCGGCCATTCTCACCGCCTTGAACGCCGCAGGGAGCTACGTGTTCCTCACGGAGAGCCTCGACCCTGAGCACCGGGCCCGCGCGGTGCCGTGGCGAAGGCTCAACCCCTTCTCTCAGCTCGCCGGTCTGCTCCGCCTGGAGCACCTCCGTCCGCTTCTGGCCGTGGGCGTGCTCTGCACAGCGGCCTTCGTCGCCCTCCAGGCGACGTTCGCGCTCCTGGCCAAGGACCGGCTCGGATGGGGCGCCGACGCGGTGAGCTTCACCGTCATCGCGGTCGGCGTCACGGACGTGTGCGTCCAGGGGATCTTGCTGGAGCGCCTCGCAAAGCGCCTCGGGGATTCACGCGTGCTGGCGCTGGGCCTCGCCCTCGTCGGCCTTGCCCTCGTGACCATGGCGCTCGTCGCCACCCTGCCCGCGGAGCCGGCGTTCATCGCGGCCATCGTGGCCTTCGCGGGCGGCGAGGGCCTGATCACCACGTCCTTCTCTGCTCTCCTGTCGCGCCTCGCCGGGCCTGCCGCGCAGGGGCAGGCGCAGGGTGGCAACCAGGCGCTCCAGGAGCTTGCCTACGTGTTCGTTCCGCTCGTCGCCACCCAGCTTTACGCGCGGGCCGGCGCGGGCGCGCCGTTCTGGGCAGCGGCGGTCGCCGCGGCGCTCGCTGGCATGCTCCTCCGGACGCGCGTCGTCGAGGCCCCCACCGCCGGCGGCGAGGAGTGACCTGTCCGGGGCGCGCGTGAGCAATGGAAAAAGTTGAGGCCAGACCTTGATCCTCACGCTACGTGAGGACCTAGCCTCCGGGGCATGGACGTCCTCACCCGCCCTGGAAACAGGGGTAGCGCCATGCGTTCAGCACCGTTGAAAGTCGGCGATCTCGCCCGGCAGACCGGCCTCTCCGTTCGCACGCTCCACTATTACGAGGAGATCGGCCTGCTCGCCCCGTCGCATCGCACCGCGTCGGGGCACCGGATGTACTCGGCGGGCGACGTCGCCCGGCTCCAGCAGATCAAGTCGTTGCGCGAGCTCGGCTTCAGCCTGGAGCAGATCGCCGCGTGCCTGGACCAGCCGGGGTTCTCTCCGCTCCAAACCGTCGAGCTCCACCTGTCGCGGCTGCGCGAGCAGATCGCGCTGGAGCAGCGGCTCTGCGCGCGGCTCGAGGGCCTGGCCCACGTCCTGCGGTCGGGAGAGGACGTCTCTGTGGAGCAGCTCCTTCAAACCATCGAGGTGATGACCATGATCGAGAAATACTACACCCCAGAGCAGCTCGAGGAGCTCAAGCAGCGCGCGGACGCGATGGGCCCCGAGAAGATGCGTGAGGCCGAGTCGGCGTGGAAGCAGATCTACGACGACATGCGGGCGGAGATGCAGAAGGGCTCCGACCCGAAGAGCGAGCCGGTGCAGCAGATCGTGAAGCGCATGCGGGAGCTCATCGACGCGTTCACGGGGAAGAACCCCGGGATCGAGCGATCGCTCAACACGATGTACCGGCAGGAGCCCTCGGTGAGGACGCAGCACGGGATGGATCCGGAGCTGCACGAGTTCATCGGCAAGGCGATGAGCTAGCTCGCGGCGCAGGCCGCCGGCGGAGCGCCCGGCCGCACGGGGCGGAGCGCCGGCGCCGCCGGCGCCGGAGGCCACGCGCGAGCGCCCGGCCAGGTGGCCTCGGGCGCTCGCGCCGTGGCCGTTCTGCCGTGTGGGGCAATTCGCGCCATGCGCAGCGATGGAGCCGCCGCTGCGCTCGGCCGGGGTCCAGCGCGGGAGGTCGCCGACCCCTCCGGCCAGCTGCGACCGCGACTGGCCTGGCACTCGCGTTGCTTTTATTTCATGGAGAGCGGACGGCGCCCCCGGCGCGGGCCGCCCCAGGCCAATCCAGCAGCGCTCCATGCACCCCAGCGAGGGCCCATCATGCACCTGCCCGGAAGAGAGATCCCCTGGAAGGTTTTCCTGCACGAGATCTCGCAGGAGTTCGTCAAGGACAAGATCGACACCGTCGCTGCTGGACTGGCGTTCTTCGGTGTCCTCTCGATGTTCCCGTTCCTGCTCTTCGCGGTCGCCCTCGCCGGCCTGGTCATCGACCCTGCCGATTCCGCGAAGCTGATGAGCGAATTGTACCAGGTGGCCCCGCCTGCCGTGGCCACCATCCTGGGCGAGCGCCTTCAGGCGCTCACCGGAGGCCAGAGCCCGGCGCTCCTGACCGTCGGCGCCCTCGGCGCGGTCTGGGCCGCCTCGGGAGGCGTCACCGCGCTGATGGACGCGCTTAACTCCGCCTACGGCGTCGAGGACAGCCGCTCGTACCTCAAGCGCCGCGGCATCGCCCTGCTTGTCACCATCGGCGGCGCCGTCCTGCTGACGGTCGCCTCGGCGATCGCGGTCGCCACGCCAGCGCTCGCCGCGCACCTCGGCCCCTTCGCGACGCTCGTCCTCTGGCTGCGCATCCCGGTGTCGGCGCTCATCGTGATGGCGGTCCTGGCGACCCTTTATTACTTGCTCCCCGACGTCGAGCAGAAGTTCAAGTTCATCACCCCGGGGTCGGTCGTGGCGGTCGTCATCTGGGTCATCGCTTCGCTCGGCTTCTCCTTTTACGTCAGCCGCTTCGGCAGCTACGAGGTGAGCTACGGCGCGCTGGGCGGCGTCATCATCCTCCTCCTGTGGATGTGGATCTCGTCGATGGCGGTGCTCCTCGGGGCCGAGATCAATGCCATCATCGAGCACCGCTCGCCTGAGGGGAAGCGCACGGGCGCCAAGGACGCCAGCGATACGGGGGCGGATCTGCCCAAGACCGCGAAGGAAGAGGCGCAGAACGCCGCGGTCACGACGGGCGCCGCGCACGCCCCGCGCGACGAGAGCTCGGGCGGCGACGCGGCGCTCCCCCACCCCGTCGGCTCGCGCCGCTCGGAGCTCCATCGAGGGAGGGCCTAGGCGACGCCCCTTGACCGCCGAGCCCCGCGCAGCGGGCCTGTCTCTGCCACCGGAGCCACCTTCATGCCGACTCGACACCTCCTCTCCTCGTCATCGTTGCTCGTGCTGATCGGCTCGCTCGCCACGGGTTGCCACGGCGCCCCGAGCGGCGCGCCCGCGGCAGCTCCGCCGGCCGACAGCCCGAGGGGCGCGGAGACGGGGAGCGTGCGGGGCCTGGAGGGCGAGCCGACCGGCGCCGGCGGCGCGCCGGGCGCGAGCAGCCCGCAAGGCTGCGGGACCGACAGCCCGATGCTCAAGTACGTCGGGCAGAGCCACGACGAGTGCGCCCGGATCCGCTTCGTGTGCGAGCCCGGCTGGAGCTACTTCAGCGACGACTGCGGCTGCGGCTGCACGAAGCAGTGAGACCGCCGCCGAGCGCGCCGAGGCGTCGGCCCGCGGGGCTCGCGACAAAAACACCTCGCCCTGGGCGGCCTGCGGCATCTAGCATCGGTGCCCGCATGCGCCCCCTCCTCATCGTGAATCCCCGGTCCAGCGGCGGAAAGACGGGCAGGCTCTTCGACGAGATGCTGACGCCCATCCGCCGTATCCTCGGCGACGTCGACATCGTGCGCACGGATCGCCCGCGCCACGCCGCCGATCTCTCGCGCGAAGCCGCGCTCGGCGGGCGCGAGACCGTCGTGGCGGTCGGCGGGGACGGCAGCATCAGCGAGGTGGTGAACGGCCTCATGCAGGCGAGGGACCGGGGCGCCAGCGGCACGCGGCTCGGGATCATCGGCGCGGGCACCGGCAGCGATCTCTGCAAGACGCTGAAGCTCACCCGCCGGCTCGACAGCTTTTGCACCGCGATCGCGAGCGGCCACACGCGTCGGCTCGACGTGGGCCGCCTCTCGTACGAGACGCGCGACGGCCAGCGGGCCGATGCGTTCTTCGTCAACGTCCTCTCCGCGGGCATGAGCGGCGTCGTCGTCTCGCTGGTCAACGAGTCGTCGCGGGTGCTCGGTAACACGCTCGCCTACACGATGGCCTCGCTCCAGGGCCTCGTCCGCAGCCGCGTCGGCCGGGTGCGCTGCGTGACGACGCTGCGCGGGGAGCGTCGCGAAGAGGAGATCTCGACGCGCATGGTGGGCATCTGCAACGGCCGCTTCTTCGGCGCGGGCATGCAGCTCGCGCCGATGGCGAAGCTCGACGACGGCGTGTTCGACGTCATCGACCTGGGCGCCGCGCCCCACCTCCGCTTCGCGGCCGTGTCGACCGGCATGTACACGGGCTCGCACATCCGCCACCGGGACGTGCGCCACTTCCAGTGCGATAGCATCGAGCTGACGCTCCTGAACCGCGACGTCGAGCAGTCGTTCTTCCTCGACGTGGACGGCGAGCCGCTCGGGAAGCTGCCGATCACGGTCACGCTGGAGCCGAAGGCGATCGAGGTGCTGGCGCCGGGCGATTGAGGGGGATCGCGAGGGGAGGCGCTGCGGTCGAGCCGGCAGGGCTAGCCGGAATGGGGCAGGCGCGTAGACTGGCCTCCGTATGAGGATCCTGACCTTCGAGTTTCAGAGCGCTGGGCGTGGCTGGACGCTCGAGCCGATGGCGCTCGATGCGTTCAACCTGCTGGTCGGCGTGTCCGGGGCGGGCAAGACGCGGATCGTACGGGCGATCGAGCAGGTCCGCGCTGTGGCGCTCGGAGAGAAGGAAGAAGATGAGCTGATCGATGCGATCCGCGGAGCCAGCTTCGCGATCGGCTTCGAGCACGAAGGGCTCACGTACCGCTGGGAAGCCGAGCTGGAGCCGCGCGTCGGGCGAGGGGCAGAAGAGCACGGCGCGCTGCACGCTGAGGAGCCGCCCCTCATCCGGACCGAGCGCATCCTCCAGGGGGACCAGGCCATCGTGGAGCGCTCGCCTGAGCGCTTCCTTCTGAATGGCCATGCACTCCCGAAGCTGGACCGGGCGCAGAGTGCGATTGGCGTCCTCAAGGAAGACCCGCAGATGGCTCCGCTTTACAAGGCCTTTTCGCGCTGCATTCCTCGATCAGCGCTCGAAACATTGCCGAGCCACGGACTTACGACGGAGACTCACTTCGAGAAGCGGCGGGGCAACTACCAATCCGCCGCTGATATTGGTGCGGACTTCACACTGCCGCTACACCACAAGGCCGAGCTTCTCCAGGAGGTGTTTCCGGAGGCGTTCGCCGAGATAGAGGAGGCGTTCCGGGAAGCGTTTCCCACCGTCGAGAAGCTGAAGGTCCAGCGCTATTACCCTTTGGGCCCTACGGCGAGCAAGGAGTCAGGGGGTAGCTACAACCTCGCGCTCACGGCAGCCGAGTCGGGCGTCGCCAGCTGGATCTTCTTTTACGACATGTCCTCTGGCATGCAGCGTTACCTCTCCTTCCTTATCCACCTCTCGTTCGCTCCGCCAGGCACGGTGGTGCTCATCGACGAGCTGGAGTCGAGCCTCGGCGTCAACTGCCTGCCCGCAGTAACGCGCTTCCTCCTGAGCCGGGCGCCGTACCTCCAGCTCGTCCTGACCAGCCACCACCCCTACATCATCGAGCAAATCCCGCCAAGACACTGGAAGATCGTCACCCGAAAGGGCAGCCGCGTCCGGGTGCTCGACGCCGACAAGATCCCGGCGATGGCGCAGGATCGCTCGCACCTCGACCGCTTCACGCGACTCATCAACCTCCCGGAGTACGAGCACGGAGTCCAGGGATGAACCTCGTCCTCCTCGTGGAGGGTGCCGAGACCGAGCCGAGGGTCTACGAGGCATGGCTGCGACACCGGCTCCCCGCGCTGCATCGCGTGCCCAACGTGGCCGACCTGATCGCCGACGGCTACGTCCTCGTGAGCGGCAAGGGCTACCCCTCGTGCTATCGCAGGATCGCCGGCCTCCTCCAGGACATCGAAGCCAACCCCGGTCGCGTGCAGGAATTCTGGATCTGCATCGACTCGGACGAGGACACGTACGAAGCCCGCTACGCCGAGGTCCACCGCACCGTGCAGGCCGAGCTCCAGGGCGCCCGCATGGCGAGGACCAATCCGTCTCTAGAGATTCGCATCATCATCCAGCACTGCTGCATCGAGACCTGGTTCCTGGGGCACGACGGCTTCCTCCGCGCCGGCCCGCAGTCACCCCAGCTGGTCGATTTCAAGCGCTTCTACGACGTGAGCGCGGACGATCCCGAGCGGATGGGGACCTATCCCGGCTACGCCACGCGCGCCAGCTTCCACCTGGCGTATCTCAAGGCCATGCTCATCGAGCGCAGCCATCGGTACACGAAGCAGCGCCCGGGCGTGGTGATCGACCCGTCGTACTTCGAGGCGCTGCGGGCGCGGTGCGCGCGCACGGGGCACCTCCAGAGCTTCCGGCAACTGCTATCCGCCTTCGAGGCAGCTGGGGACGTGGCGCTGTAACGCCCACGCGGGCCCCCCGCGAGCCACGGCCGCATCGCCCGCTGCTCACACATGACGCGCTGCGGAAGCCACCGTGGTTTCCGATACCCCTGTCCCCTTGTGCCGCTCCCCCTCGAGCCCGTCGAGCCCGCGCCGCAGCGGTGGTAAGGGATCTCTCATGAGCTTCATCGATTCACCTGCCGAGCTTGCCCCGGGCACCTCCGTGGCCCCCGCTTCCTCCGCCCCCCGGCTGCTCGTCGTCGGTTGCGGCGGGATCGGCGGCATCATCGCCGCGTACCTGTTCGAGCAGGGCCACGACGTCACCGCCTTCACGACGAACCCGCTCATCGCGGACGCCATTAACGCCGGCGGCTTCCGGGTGCGCGGCGAGGCGAGCCCTGGCACGGTCGGCGGCCGCGCGGTGCGGGAGCTCGGCCCGGATACCCGCCCGTTCGACTACATCCTCCTGGCGACGCAGCCGCCGCAGGTCGAGGAGGCCGCGCGGAACGCGGTCGCGCACCTCGCCCCGACGGGCGCCATGATCTGCCTCCAGAACGGCCTCTGCGAGGAGCGCATCGCCCGCATCGCCGGCCCGGAGCGCACCTTCGGGGCGATCGTCGCGTGGGGCGCCTCGATGGTGGAGCCCGGCGTGTACGACCGCACCTCGAGCGGCGGCTTCGTCCTCGGGCGGCTCGACGGCGCGAGCGATCCGCGTCTCGACGAGCTCGCGCGCATCCTCGAGGCGATCGGACCGACGACCGTGACGGACAACCTCGCCGGCGCGCGCTGGTCGAAGCTCGCCATCAACTGCGCCATCTCGTCGCTCGGCACCGTGGGCGGCGATCGCCTCGGCGCGCTGCTCAGGCACCGCTTCGTCCGCCGCCTCGCGCTGGAGATCATGACCGAGACCGTGCAGGTCTCGCGCGCGATCGGCGTGCGCCTCGAGAAGGTCGCAGGGACGCTCGACCTCGACTGGATCGCGCTCACGGACGCGGAGCGCTCCGCCGTGGGCTCGCCGGGGCTCTTCGCGAAGCACGCGCTGCTCCTCGCGGTGGGCGCGCGCTTCCGCCGCATGCGCTCCTCGATGCTCGCCGCCATCGAGCGAGGCCGCCCGCCGGCGGTCGACTTCCTGAACGGCGAGGTCATCGAGCGCGGCGCGGCGCTCGGCATCGCGACGCCGATCAACGCAGCGATCCGCGAGGAGGTGCTCGCGATCGCGGCGGGCAAGCGCAAGCCGAGCCTCACGCAGCTGCGCGCGTTCTTCGACCGGACGCGCGAGCTCGTGGGCGCGCCGTCGTCCATCCGGCCCCCGCCGCCGGCGACGCCGGCCGAGCCGCCCGTGGCCGCGCCGCCCGCCGCCCCGCCGGTTGAGCCGCCCGTGGGCCCAGCGCATGAGCCGCCCGTGACCGCGACGAGCGCCCAGGCGGGCGCGTCGGGCGAGCCGTCCATGCCAGCAGCGAACGTCCAGAGCGATCTCGGAAGCGCGTAGACTGCGCGCGCGCCGGGCAGCTCGGCGACAGAAGACCGACAAGCAACCGACAAGCAGGCGAGCGGACGAAGGACACCGACACGTGTCCTGGCCTTCCCGGCGTGGTCGTGGATCGAGCTCGCGGCGCCGTCGCAGCACGAACTCTTTGTCGCGCCGTGGCGTCGAAGTTCGGTAGCATCGGGCGTCTCTTCCTGCGGATCCTGAGAGATCCCTCGACGAGGAACCCTCGCATGACGCACTTCTCGCTCGCCCTCTCCTCCCGGCGCGGTGCCTCGCTCCGCGGCGCTTCCCTCGTCCTGCTCGCCGCGCTCGCCGCGTGCGGCGACGACGGAGGCGGCGGCGGCAGCGGGGCCGCGGGCGGCGGGGGAAGCGGCGGCGAGGGCGGCGGGGGCGGCGGCGCGGTCATCGCAGAACCGAACAGGTTCCGCCTGCGCATCGACGACGCCGAGGTCCCGTCGGTCGTGCTGGAGCTCGACAAGCAGAAGGCGCTCCAGGTCTTCGGCGAGGACGGCGCCAAACAGATCACGATCCTCGACGTGGACACCACCGGACTGCTCCGGAACGCGCTCGAGCAGATCCAGAACGCGTGTGGGACCTCGTGGCAGAACGACAGCGCGAACCCCGGCCACAACTGCTCGCTCACCGAGCTCGGCCGCAGCTTCGGGCCAGAGTGGCGGACCTCCCCGGAGTTCGCGCTCGTCCGGCTGCTCAGCATGACGCCCGCCAACGCGGTTGTGACGGGGACGCGGCTCGAGGATCTGAGGAATTTCTTCGAGGAGAACCCCGGCTCCTTCGTGTTCGACTTCGCCGATGTCCTCGCCGACACCGTCAATGTCGATCTGAGCGTCGAGCCGCCCCCCTCGACCGCGCGCAACCGGACGGCGCCGCTCGTGCCGATGGACAAGCTCATCAGCGCTCTCCAGCGGCAGCTGCTCGGCACGCACCCTGCCATCCCCGCGGCGGACGGCGTAAGGATGCCTGTCACCCTCTACGAAGCCCTGTTCGATCTTCAGCCGCTCTCCCAGAAGCTCGGCCCGTCCGGAGACCACCCTGGCGTGCTCGTCCTCGATGACGAGGAATTCACCACCAGGAGCGATGTCCTGCTACCCGATTTCCAGATGCGTGTCGTCGCCGAGTCGGGTTTGCGCAGGGTCGCCGGGGTCGACCTCTCGAAGGGGGGCGGCGACATGTTCCTGCGCGACGGCGACGCGCCGCTGCAGTTCGACTTCAATGATCCCGACAAGCTCCAGATCAGCGGCATCGCACCGGCGCCGATTGTGGACTTGCGGATCTCGCTCCGCGAGTTCCCGTCCGCAGTGCCGCCTTGCGACGGCGACATTAACCCGGACTGCAAGACCAACTCCCCGGATACCCCCGTCGGCACCGATCATATTTGGTCCGTCCCTCCCTACCTGCTCGAGTCGATCGTCGGCACGGCGGGTTACCTCACGCACCGCGATCGCGTCCCTTATTCGGGGTGTTACTGGAGGGCCGGCGGGACGTGCCGGCTCGGCGTGAACATCGGCCAGGGAGGCAATCCGCCCGGCTGGTCTGTCTTCCTCGGCAACATCTCATTTCCGCCCGATCCACCGCCCGAGGTACCAGGTCCGCAGTTCTTCTGGGAGCTGCTCGCCGATGTAGCGCAGGTCGCCATCCACGACCCGACCGGCGACGGCAACCCCGAGATCCCCGAAGGCGCCGCCCAGCCGGTCTTCGCGCTCCACAACGTCGGCATCGGCCTGACCGCCGACGAGATCGTGGCCGAGCTCCGCCCGACCCTGCAGAGCCAGGCCAGCGAGATCGCCGAGATCATCCTGGGCCGTTACTGGGTCAACAACGACGGGCTCGACTTCTTCTACGGCCGCGGCGCGCCCGACGGCGCGCCCACCTTGTTCTTCGTCGCCGAGGACGACCTCCGGCCTTCGGATCAAAGCTCGGAGGCCCCTCGCGCCTACACCTACGAAAGTCCCGGCTTCTTCACGAGCCCGGATCTCAGCGAGGCGAGCAAGGTCTCCAGCAAGGAGCTCGACGGCGTCGACGACACGACGCACGAGAAATACAGGCTGCCGCCCGGCGAGACCACGCTGTACATGAAGGACGACGAGGGCGCCGTCTACGAGGTCCGCTTCTACGTGCCCAAGAGCGACGATCCGGTGGAGATCACCGCCGACGTGGAGAAGCTCTGATCATGGAAGCGCGACACCGCACCCGCCCCGCCGCACTTGCCGCTCGCCGGCTCTCCCGGCTCGGTCCCCTGCTCGCCGCGCTCTCCTCTGCGCTGCCCGGCTGCGTCGAGGCCGTCACGGTGGAGCAGCCGCCGCCCCCGCCGGCGCTCGGCGTGCGCGAGAGCCGCACCCTCACGCTCGAGTTCCTGCGGTTCGACGCGAGGCGCTTCGCCAAGACGCTCACGCTCGACGAGCTCAAGGCCATCCCGCGGCCCACCCTCGAAGGGATATGGCTGCTCGATCTCGACATCTCGACGCTCATCGAGAACGCGCTGCTCAAGGTCATGTACATGCCCCCCGCGGAGGTCGCGGCGCTCTCGCCCGCGTCGCGGAACCTCGTCGGGCTCCTGAACATGACGCCGGAGAACGCCGACCTCAGCGGCACGAGCCTCGAGGGCCTGCTCGGGGTCGGCAACGCCGTCGGGCTCTCGACGTCGAAGATCCTCTCGGACCTCACGGGCGCGGCCGGCAACGAGCGGCTCATCCCCGTCCAGATCACCTCGCAGGCCGTCCTGGAGAACCTCGTCAGCACCCACCCGAACACCCAGCACAGGAGAGGGCCGACGAACGACGAGCACCCGGACGGCATCTACCCCGTCGCGCCGCACTCCATCCCCGTCACGCTGTACGACGTCGTCACCGATTTCGCGGGCCTCGCCGCGCAGTTCGGCCCGACGCCGCTCGACCCGGACGACCCGGACGGCGCGAAGCACCCCGGCTTCATCAAGGCCGCGTCCGGGGTGAAGGCGGCCCTCGACGACTTCACGATGACGGTCCGCGTCGACGTCAACGCCCTGCCGTACAAGGGGGTCGACGCCACGATGGCCGATGTCGCGAGCGTCAACAGCACGCCGGGCCAGATAGACACCCTGTTCGATTTCAGCCAGGAGGACTGGCTCGTTCTGGACAACCTCGCCAAGAACCTGAGCATCGGCGAGCTGACGCTGGCCATCCCCGAGAGCGCGATGCTCCTGCCGGGCGGCACGAGCCGGGAGCCCGCGCCGCGCGGCAACTCGCCCGTGTGGGAACAGCCGCTCTGGGAGTTCGAGCACATCCTCGCCCGCGCGGGTGAGCTCAGGGCAGCCAAGATCAAGGATCACTGCTCGAGCTACGGGCCCGCGGGCACCTCGATGAGCGACTTCGAGGCCGTGAAGGTCTGCATCGACGAGAGCGGATGGACCGAGATCAGCGTCGACGAGAGCGTCGTCCTGGAAGACCCGCCTCCGGCGCCGTCCTACTTCTGGGACATCCTCCTGGACGTGGCCCAGGCGCGGCTCCATGACGGCGGGCTCGCCGAGGGGGAGGCCGACCTCGAGGTGACCCTGCGCGACGTGCCGGTCGGCGTGAAGACCGAGGATCTCGTCGCGAGCATCAAGAAAAACCTCGCGAGCGATCCAGCGGTCCTCAAGGACATGGCGCTCGAGCTCAACGACAACGCCGCCGGCGACGCGGACTTCTATCTCTACCAGCCGAGCACCGAGAGCGGCGTCGCCGGCCAGCGGGATTACCTCTACTTCGTCGCGCCCGACGACATCCGCAAGGACGCGGACGGCGTGCGCGTGCGCGACTATGCCTACGAGACCCCTGGCTTCTTCTCCGACCCCGCGCTCGAGAAGAAGGTGTCGACGACCGAGGAGATCGACGGCGACGCGCTCCACGAGAAGGTGGAGGTCAAGGCAGGAGATACGCTGTACTTCGCGGACGACGAGGGGCACCGCTACGAGATCGGGATCGGCGACAAGCCGAGCCCCCATCGCCTCTCGCTCACCCTCACCCGGATCCAGTGATCGGCCCCCCCACCGTGAGGACCCGTCTCATGCAAGGAGCTCTGCCGCCCTCGCGGCCCCGCGCCCGTGCGCGTCAACGAACACGACGTGAACTCGCCGCGCTCTCGCTCGCGACAGGCCTCGTCTGCCTGACGGCGCAGGATGCGCACGCCTCGGGCATCGACGCGCCCTGGGTGACGAGCGGCCTCTCGGGCCCCACGACGTCCGACGCCGCGGCCGTCTACTGGAACCCGGCCGAGCTCGCGGGGGTCCAGCGGCCGGAGCTCGTCCTGGGCGCCGGCCTCATCGTCGGCCACGCCACCTACCAGCGCGAGCGGCGCGGCACGTACCAGACGCCGGACACCCTCCAGTTCAAGCTCCCGCTCGATCCGGCGAACGTCGACGCGAGCAAGCGCGGCCGCGCCGAGGAGGTGTCGACGACGCCGATCGCGCCGACGGGCAACGCCTTCCTGGCGATCCCGGTCCTGCCGAACCGCCTCACGGTGGGCGTCGGCCTGTATGTCCCCTATGCCGCGGCGCTCAGCTTCCCGGACGGCGCGCAGCGCTGGCAGCTTCGGCAGGCGTTCATCGTGTCGACGTCGCTCACGGCGGCCGCGGGGCTCAAGCTGACCGACCAGGTCTCGCTCGGCGCCGGCGTGTCCTACGTCAGCGGCCTGGCCGAGCTCTCGAAGGTGCAGGACTTCGGGAGCCTCAAGGAGTTCCACGACGGGCTCGACTACCTCAAGCAGGACAACGACTTCGGCCCGAGCACGCCGTCCGAGCTGCGCGAGCTCGACGTCCTCGCGCGCTCCATCTCGATCAAGGAGGCCCTGTCGCACGGCGCCTCGTTCCACCTCGGGCTCGCCTTCAATCCCAACAAGGATCTCCGCTTCGGCCTCACGTACCAGCACAGCGCCGCGATGCGGTACAAGGGCAAGTTCGCCATCGACATGAACCACCCGTTCTTCACGCAGGACCTCGCCGAGCAGGGCCTGCGTTACAAGCCGCTTGTCGAGGGCGACGCGGAGCTCTCGTTCACGCTCCCCAAGCGGCTCACCGTCGGCGTCGGCTACCGGGTGAACGACAAGCTCAGCCTCGATGGGCTCCTCTCGTACGTGCTCTATTCGGACATCGAGGCGTTCGTCGTCGAGGCCTCGTCTCCGGATCTCGCCCAGCCGAAGCTCGGGATCACCGATCGCGTCACCGTGACGCTGCCGCGCAGGTGGAACGACACGGTGTGGGCGGAGATCGGCGCCAAGTACAAGCTGAGCGAGGCGTTTCTGGCGACGGCGTCGGTCGGGTACCAGTCGGCGGCCTCGCCGGACAGCACGATCGACGTGGCCTCGCCCGACAACCACCGGTTGATCGGGGATGTCGGGGGTGTCTTGAAGCTCAGCGATCGCGTGTCGCTCTCGGGCGACGTCCGCGTGCAGGGGATCCTGCCGCGCACGGTGACCGGCTCGGACTACGACCTCGGCAACGGGAAGTACTCGCTGGTGCTCGCGACGGTGGGCGGGCACCTCAAGTTCGTGTTCTGACGGCGATTCGCTGACTGCCGGGGCACGAGGTGCTGTTCACGCGCGACGGTCCCGCGCCTGCTCGCTCGCCCCGCATCGCCCAAGGTTATCCCCGGCGGGCGTGAGGTCTTGCCGAATTGCGCGGAAGCGCAGAACCAGCCGATGGGATGAGCGTCGCGTGGGCTCTTGGGTGGGATCGTTTGATCAAACAGATTGATGCGTTCGATCGATCGCCAGGGCTGCCTCACCGTCCCGATGTCGACACGGCTTTGCGCAGTCCTGCCGACGCCGACGCTCGAAACCCTCGTCCCGCAAGTTATCTCAGTTCGGGGTCGCAGCTTCGCGACGCGCGCCCTCAGCGTCACCTCGATGGCCGTACGCGTAATCGCCTTCCCCGGGGCCCTCCGCTTCGGCGGCGTACTCCACATGGGCGTGCGCCCCGGCCGCGTGGTGGTCCTCCGCCTCACTCGCTGGATCTGCTCAGCTGTGTCCGCTCGACGTGAGAGAACCCGTCGGCGTGGTCTCGGGCCGTGAAGTAGCAAACGGACGGGAGGACGCTGCCTCCTCGCGACGACGGCACGACCGCAGGTCCGTGAGAACGGCTCGCCTTCAGCTCGTCCGGGCGGTTCAGGCTTGACATTTTCGGGTCGCATCGGGAGAGTTGCCGAGAAGGCAGGGGTACTGCGCTTCGGATGGGACGACGCGACTCGGGGAGCCTCGCGCGTCGATAGTCAACAGTTCATCGCCGAAGACGGGTGCTCAGCGCTTCGCTCGCAGTTGGCCTTCGTCCGGGGTCGCCTGCAGGCTGCAGACGGGGGGATGGGGAGGAAGCCCGTTCCATCTGCAAGCTGTCGCTATTGCTCGCTTGACAGTCCGGACGAGGTACGGCAGCGATGCCTCATGTACCTGAAAAAGGTCGGCCTGCGGAACCTCCGATCCATCGCCAAAATCAACTGGGAGATCGATGAAGCCGCGGCGGCAGGATGGCACGTGATTCTCGGCGACAACGGCGCGGGTAAGAGCGGGCTGCTCCGGGCGATCGCGCTCACGCTCGTTGGTCCGCAAGAGGCAATCGCTCTTCGTCAGGACTGGAACGATTGGCTCCGGTGGGGCCAATCATCCGGTTGGATCGCCGCCGCGTTGGACTGGGACAACGAATTTGACGAGTTCGCAGGCGGTGGCAGACGACCGAAGAACTATTATTTACCGGTCTCGCTCAAGTTCATCCGCTCAGAGGACGAACCAGACCGCGTGACGCTCGAGCCGGGACAGCGAACACCCAAATTTGACCCGAAACGTCACGTCTGGGGCGGGGCCGGCGGATGGTTCTCCGCCTCCTACGGCCCCTTCCGACGATTTTCTGGTGGTGACAAGGATCAGGAGAAGCTCTTTTACTCCAATCCGAAGCTCGCACGCCATTTATCGGTGTTCGGAGAGTCAGTCGCGCTCAGCGAGTGCCTCGAGTGGCTCAAGCTGCTTCACTATAAGACACTCGAGAAGGATCCAGAGGGCAGCCTCCTCAAGCCGGTCCGAGAATTCATCAACCAGGCCGGCTTCCTTCCGCACGAGGCTCGCCTCCATTCGATCACCTCCAGGGGCGTGCGCTTCATCGACGGGAACGGGTGCGAGGTGCCCGTCGAGAACCTGAGCGACGGTTACCGATCGATACTGAGCATGACGTTCGAACTCATCCGGCAGCTCGCGATCACGTATGGCCCGAGGCGCATCTTCGCTCCGAGGGATCCGACGAAGATCGTGGTGCCAGGTGTGGTCCTCATCGACGAGATCGACGCCCACCTGCACCCGACATGGCAGCGGCGAGTAGGCCGCTGGTTCCGCGATCACTTCCCCAAGATCCAGTTCATCGTCAGCACGCACAGCCCCTTGATCTGCCAAGCGGCAGACGTCGGCAGCGTCTTTCGCCTCGCGAGGCCTGGGGTCGATGAGGAGGCTGGGATGGTGACAGGGATCGCGCTCGATCGGCTGCTCTATGGCAATGTCCTGGATGCGTACGGAACCGGTGCGTTCGGCGAGGTCACGATGCGATCACCGGAGGCGCTCGCACGTCTCGCACGTCTCGCCGAGCTGAACCAGAAGGAACTTGCTGACGGACTCTCGGCGGAAGAGCGCAAAGAGCAGAGGAGACTGAAGAGCGCGATGCCCACGGCAGCGAGCGAGGTACCGGGGGACAGCCGATGATCCGACTCCCCGATCGGCAGCTCCCCGATGCGGCGCAGGCGAAGCTCGACACGTACCAGAAGGAAATCGACGGGATCGACGACTATCCGACGCGCGTCGAGCGCGCGACGATGAGCTGGAAGTCGCGCAACCGCAAGGGAGATCCAACGTTCGACGCGGTAAAAGAAACGCTCACGGAGATGTGTTCCGGCGC
Organism: Sorangium sp. So ce124; assembly: GCF_051525235.1. Classification (NCBI taxonomy): domain Bacteria; kingdom Pseudomonadati; phylum Myxococcota; order Polyangiales; family Polyangiaceae; genus Sorangium; species Sorangium sp. So ce124. Next base: position 13,095,452 of record NZ_CP150312.1, on the reverse strand, counting down.
GCGCAGATGTGTTTACTGCGAGGACTCGGCGGCTGATGAGATCGAGCATTTCCGACCCAAGGTTCTCTACCCTGGTGCGGTGTTCGCGTGGCCGAACTATCTGTACGCGTGCGGACCGTGCAATGGCCCGAAGAACAACCAATTTGCCGTCTTCGCGCACGGCTCGGGCGAGTTCACAGAAGTCGCCCGAGGTCGTGGAGCTCCCGTCGTGCTCCCTATAGCAGGCGACATTGTTCTGATCGATCCGCGCGCGGAAGACCCGTGCGAGTACATGGCGCTCGACCTGCAGGACACTTTCTGGTTCGTGCCGCGGGCTAGGCGTGAGACCAGCGCATATCGGCGGGCGGAGTACACCATCCGCGTGCTCCGGCTGAACGAGAATGAGTTCCTTCCGAAGGCTCGGCAGCAAGCATACAAAGATTACAAGGCGCACCTTTCACAGTATCGGCTCAAGCAGGAGCAAGGCGCACCTCGGAGGCACTTGAAGCAGCTGGAAAGAGAGGTGCAGTGCAGGCAGCACCCGACAGTCTGGTCGGAGATGAAGCGGCAGCACGGAAGAATCCCGGAGCTTTCGACCTTATTCAAGGCTGTCCCGCAGGCGCTCAGCTGGTGATATGAGGCACAGAATCTCCCGTACCGAATCGTGGCTTCGTGCTGCATACGAAGAACGGTGCCTCAACGAACCACGCCCTCGACGAAGACGGCCGCCGCCGCTTGCTAACCGCGACCAGATCCGAAGGCACGCTCCCATCGGGCGGTGGTCGCTATGCAGCGCGGGCGCGCCCGCGCTGAGGCCGCCGTGCGACGAGCCATCGCAGCCGAGCAAGTAGTGGGGGACGTACCCCTTGGCGTGGCCGACCGACCTCGCATCGCGCAGCTGCCGGGGCGCTACATCTCGGCGCCTCGGCCGGACGGGTTCATCGGTGACACGAAGTTTCTGTCTCTCATAAACGCATACGACAAGACAGGATCGTCGTACTCCCAGCCACTCCCGACGAGCACGATCATGGACAGCCGCTCGCCCGCCTTGTCCGCCGTCGACTTCTTGTTGCGCCAGTCGGTGGCCCACCACCGGAACGCGCTGGAGGCCGAGTGGACGTGGGTCGACTGGCAGGCAAGCCACGCCGGCCCCGGGCGCGGATCGTCAGACGTCATGTGCTGGTAGCCGATCGGAACCTCGTCCGCGCCATAACCGAAGTCGCCCGTGTGCATCGTCTGCTTGAGGCTGCCGTTCGCGTCCGGCAGGACCATGGAGACATCGACGGCGTAGCCGAAGTGCTCGCGGAGCATGCGCACCATCCAGTAGTGCTCGCCGCACTCGTGCGCGCAGACGTTCCAGTCGCCCATGATGATCGCGCGGTTCTGGTGGTGGAGAGGGCTCGGCTTGTGCTCGTCGGTCTCGGCGGCGCCGTTGAACGCGAGGTGGTCCGCCTCGAGCAGCCTGTCCATGATCTTCAAGAGCGACCTGATCTCGCCCACACGGGGCGCGAAGTCCTTCGGCCCCTTCGAGGCCTCCATGTGCACGTTGAACATGGCGATCAGGCGAGCGTCGGCGCCCCCGCGCCATTCAGCGACCTTCGCCGTGGTGGCGTAGTTGTAGGTGTCGCCGTCGCCCATGCCCTGCTTGCTCAGGTGGCACTCGTTATAATAGGGGTGGCCATCCCTGTCGTAGCAGTCGGCGCGCTTCTTCGCGGCTGAGCTGAAGTACGCGCTGGCGGGCAGCTCGGTGGGGAAGAAGTTGCTGTTCACGAACGTCGGGTTCATCCCTGGTCCGTCGGAGCAGCCGCCCACGACCACGCAGTCCCATGTCTCGCCGCACCCTTGCGCGAAGGTCCAGTCGAGCGGGCCCCGAAGCTTCAGCTCGTCGAGCATGACGGCGGTGTACTTGTCGTCCGGCGCATTGTCGTCGTGCTCCTTGATGACCTCCTGCATTCCGATGACGTCGCTCTCCCACTGAAATGGCGCTTGATCGCGCCGCTCCTCGATCCGATGGTGCAACGGGTCGAGCGAGCCCCGCGTCCCGAGCAGGTTCGCGATGTTCGCGTACTTGCTCGCGTCGAACGACTCGGAGTTAAAGAGCGTGTTGTACGTTGCCACCTTGAGCACGGTGGCCTCGGGGTTACGCTCATGACGCCAGTCCTCGAACAGCGAGACGCCCGCGGCCGGCACGGCGATGACGCGGAAGGTGCCTGCGTGCTGCACGTCGAGATCCAGCGCGAATTTGTTGAAGCCGCCGGTCGCGGGATCCGCGCCGTACGCGCCGCCCGGGATGTTTCGGGAGCGGATGGTCCGCCAGACGGCGCCGCTCAGGATCTGGACTGCATCGTCATCGCCATGTCGTTCGGCTGACCACGGAACCAAGTGGAGTCACCATAGCCGTCACGGTCGTCGTTCGGGCCCCTTCGGCGCCGAGGACCGGCATGTCCCTAGAGAGGTGGTGCGTGCTGGGGTCCGCGGTGAACGCGCCGACCGGCATGTCGGTCGTCGCGAACACATGGAGGAGATAACGGCCGGGCGACAGGACGGCGCCGCACGAGCCGCCGCGCGCGGTCAGGGAGGCCGAGCCGAGCACCGACAGCGGCCCGTGGACCAGATCGACGCGTGTCTCGATTCCGCCGTTCCAGTCCGCGTTGCTCGTCATCTTTCCCAGGAGGACATAGTTACTCGGCGACGCCCAGTCGTCGGTCGTGATCACGATACGTGGATCCCGGACCTCGCCCGATTGGTCCCAGCTCTTCGTGGGCGGTTTCAGGCTGGTGTTGTCGGCGCTCCACGGCACCATGTCCGTATCCTCGTCGTACGCGCCATTCGAGCGCGTCTCGACCTTCAGCGTATCGCCCTTGTGCAATGAGCCGACACCGACCAGGGTGCCGCCAACCTTGATGAACTGCTCGCCTTCCTTGCCGTCCGGCACGCGCGTCCACGTGACGCCGGCGTTCAGGCTATAGTGGACGAAGGTGCGCGATGTCGCGCGCATCTGGCTGAAGACCTTGAGGTTATAGGTCGTCGCCGCCGGCTGCGCCGGCGGGTCGACGAAGCTCCCCTGGGTGCCCGTACCGTGCAGCCCCGGGTTCGGGTCATCGTTGTTGTATAGCGTGGAGGTGCCGCCGCCGCTGTCATAGGAGACGAGGACGCCCGTGTCTCAGCGCCCCTCGTCGCTGTCCTTCCACGCGCACACACTGCGGAACATGACGTCGTGGGCGCCGGAGAGCATCAGGGAGAGATCAGCGCACGAGCTGACCGGCACCTTCGTGAGGCGACCGGTCATGAGTTCGTGCTCGGCGTTCGGGTTCAGAGGAGGCGACCCGTCGAGCTCGCCGAGCAGCGGGCTCGACGCGGTGCCGGTCGCGGGCATTTGACGGGGTCTGCTGGGATGTCAGTGGCACAAGCGGCTGCCGTCGGGCCGATGGCCGCCTGGAAGGATAGACGAGTTTTCAAGGCGTTTCTCTCCAGATGGAGGAAGTGGAGCTCAGGGCGCTCCCATCGGTTGTTGGTTCTGCGTGCGTGCGCGAGAAGGCGACGTCTACTGGACCCCGTTCGAGCAATACGGGCTATCGACGTTCTTGCAGGAGTAACACCAGAGCTTGTAGGTCACGAGCGACACGTCGGCCGTCGCGCCCGCGGATTGGGTCGATGTCCATCCGGTGGAGTTCCCCAGGTTGAAGACCTCGGCGTTGCACGCCACGCGGTCCACGGTGACCGAGCCGACATGGTCGTCCGGATTGCAGATCGGCCCCCAGCACTCGTCGTCCTCGACCACGGACTTCTGCTTGGCGGTGAGGATCGGAGCGGGGTAGCCGCCGGTGACCGAGATGCACTGCTTGCCGTAGGCGTAAGGCGTGCCGGCAGCGCCGAAGTTCACGGAGAGCCCGCTTGGCGCGGAGTCGAAGTACTCCCACTGCGGTCGTGACGACTCACCCGTCACCTGCAGCGGTCCGCCGAAGTTCGAGGCCCACGCGATCGCCGCATGCGTGGTCGTGCCACCGCCGCTGCCGCTCGATGTGTTCACGTCGTGGCTGTTCGCCCCGAGCCAGCGCGCTGTTCTCCGCGAGGAACAGGTGTCTCCTTCAGCGAGGCAGGGGGCTCGGCAGCCTCGTGCTCGGCGCCGGAGATCCGGGCAGCGATAAGCCTCGTTTTCGGCGTAAACGCGGGAGCTCGCCGACGGACGCCCGGCCCGCTCGCCGTGGCATGGCATCTGCAAAACCATTCGCCGGACGCTTCGTTTCTCGCCGACAACGCCGGATCAACGCCGTTTCACCCACCGCGCCATGCACGTTGCGCGCGGGTCGACGCGCGGAGGGCGGCTCGCCGGCGTCGAGACGACCAGCAACCCGAAGGAGTCGACCATGAAGCACCTGTTCTTCGCTGCGTTCTTGCTGCCGCTCGCGCACGTCGGTGATGCCGACCCCGCCACGCCCGGATCGAGCGAAGGCGCGGTGGTCGAGGCCGCCAACGAGAGCCACGCCGAGCCGATGCCGCTGGCCGCGCCCATCTGCCTGCCCGGTGAGAAGCTCGTGTGCACCCTGGGGCCGCCGCCTCGCTGCCGTTGCGAATGATCGCCGCGAAGGGCCGTCGCACGGCCTGCGCCGGCCCTCTGGCAAGCACGTAGCTCGCAGAGAGCAAGGGCCGCTCGCCGTGGGCTCCTGCCGAGTTCAACGACATCGCTGTTCCACCTGTCCGGTCACCATCGAGGAGAGTCGAATGTTCACTCGCGTCACCCAACGATCCATGTCCATCCTTCTCGCGTCGCTGCTGGCGAGCTTCGCCCTGTTCGGCTGTCAGGTCGAGGTCGCCGAGGAGCCGTCGCCCGACGGCGAGGTGGGCGAGGCGGGCCAGGAATTGCTCAACTGCAAGGGCCGGTGCGCCAAGTTCTTCATGCTCTGCGTCCAGTGGGACGAAGACTACGAGTCGTGCGCCGCCGAGCGCGATGCCTGCATGGCGGAGTGCGACGAGCAGACCTGCGAGCCCGGGGAGCCCGGTTGCTGCCAGGGTCAGCCGACCTGCTGGTAGCCGCCTCTCCCCCACCCTGCCGGGATGATGGAACCTCCAAGGCGCCATAAGACGCCAAGATTATTGAGATTTTCTTGGCGTCCCTGGCGCATTGGCGGTTCAGAAGACCGCGCCTTCAGTCAAACTACCCCACCACCCTGGAGCGGGTGACGCAGGCGACCACAGGCCGCGACGCGGCATGCTACACAGCGTCCTGTGAGCCTGGGCGAGAGCGTGATCATCTGCCCGGGGTGCAGCGCGGAGAACTCTCCGTTCAACCCGCGTTGCACCCGCTGCGACGCGCTGCTCTCGGAGGAGCCGCGGTCGCGCTCCGCGACCACCGAGGAGCCCCCGTCGAGGCAATCGACCTCCCGCGACGAGCACGCGTCCTCGAGCGTCACCATCGATCCGCTGGCAAGCACGATTGTCGTCCCGGACGGGGGAGCGTCCGAGCCTCCGGGGCCGCCCGGGGCCGATGCATCGCTCGATCTGCGCCCGGGAACGAAGCTCGGCCGGTTCGAGGTGCTCGATCGCCTGGGCGAGGGCGGCATGGGCGTGGTGGTGCGGGCGCGCGATCACGTGCTCGGCCGCGACGTGGCGATCAAGGTGCTGCGGCCCGAGGTGCTGGGGCGCTCGGGCGCGGCGACGGCGCTCGCGCGGCTCGTCCGCGAGGCGCAGGCCATGGCGAGGATCAAGCACCCCAACGTCGTCACGGTGCACGAGGTCGACGCCTCGGGCGGTCAGGTGCGCGTGGTGATGGAGCACGTCGACGGCCGGACGCTGCGCGCGTTCTGCGTGGAGAAGCGGCGGCCCGCGTCAGGGGTCGTGGCGGCCTTCCTCCAGGCGGGCAAAGGGCTGTCGCAGGTGCACCACGCGGGCCTCGTGCACCGCGATTTCAAGCCCGACAACGTCCTTGTCGGCGCCGACGGCCGCGTGCGCGTCACCGATTTCGGGCTCGCGGGGCTCGCGGGGCTCGCGGAGGGCGAGGCCGTCAGCGGCCCCGCGGAGGCGGGGATAGAGGCCGCGCTCACGCGTTCGGGCTCGTTCCTGGGGACGCCGGTCTACATGGCGCCGGAGCAGCACCGGCGAGAGGCCGCAGATGCGCGCGCCGATCAGTATGCGTTCTGCGTGTCGCTCTGGGAGGCGCTCGCGGGCGAGCGTCCGTTCGCCGGCACGACCTACGACGAGCTGCGCGAGAACGTGACGCTCGGGCGGGTGCGAGAGCCGCCGCGAGGGGCCGAGATGCCGGCGCGGATCCGCCGCTGTCTCGAGCGCGGCCTCTCCGTCGATCGGGAAGCTCGATATCCCGACATGGACGCGCTGCTCGCCGATCTCGCGAAGGATCCGGCGGCGGCGTGGAGGCGCGGGCTCGTTGCGGCGTCGGGGCTCGCGCTCGCGGGCCTCCTCGTGTTCGCGTTCGCGCGGCAGCCTGCGGACAGGCTCTGCAAGGGCGGCGAGGCGAGGCTCGCGGGCGTCTGGGACGAGGCGACGATGGCGAAGGTGCGGGCGGCGTTCGCCGGCACCGGGCGGCCGTACGCGGAGGACACGTACCGGCGCGTGGAGAAGGCGCTGGGCGAGCGGGCGCGCGCGTGGGTCGCGATGTACGCCGACTCGTGCGAGGCCACGCACGTGCGGGGCGATCAGTCGGCCGGGCTCCTCGATCTCCGGACGATGTGCCTGGAGCGCCGCCGCCAGGAGATGAGGGCGCTCACGGCGCTCTTCGCGCACGGCGCGGACGCCGAGGTGCTCGATCGGTCGATCGAGGCATCGCTCGCGCTCCCCGGCCTCGAGCGCTGCGCGGACGCGGGCGCGCTGACGGCGGCGGTCCCGCCACCTGCGGACGCCGCGGCGCGGGCCCGCATCGACGCGCTGCGGGGTCGCCTTGCCGACGTCAGGGCCCTCGACGAGGCCGGCAAGTTCGGCGACGCGCTCGCGCTCGCGCGGCCGCTCGCCGACGAGGCCCGCGCGGCGGACCATGCCCCGATCGAGGCGGAGGCGCTCCTGATGCTCGGGCGCGCGGCGCGGGACGCGCACGACGCCCCGGCCGCGGAGGCGGCGCTCCGCGAGGCGCTGCGCGCGGCAGCGCGGGCCAGGGACGACGCCCTCGCGGCGGAGGCATGGACCCAGCTCATCTACGTGGTCGGCTACCTCGAGGGCCGGCACGCCGACGCGCTCGCGCTGCAGCTGGCCGCCGAGGGCGCCGTCGAGCGGACGGGGGGCGACACGCTGGCGAGCGCGCGGCTGCTCAGCACGCTGGGCAGCGTCCTCGACGAGCAGGGGAAGTACGGCGAGGCAGCGCAGCATGTGGAGCGCGCCCTGGCCGGGCTCGAGAAGGCCCTTGGCCCGAACCATCCCGAGGTCGCGGCGACGTGGAGCCGCCTGGGCACCGTCCTCCTCCACCTCGAGAGGTTCGACGACGCGGAGCGCGCCACCATGCGAGCGCTCGCCATCCGAGAGGAGACGCTGGGCGCCTCTCATCCGAGCGTCGCGCTCACGCTCAACAGCCTGGGTCGCCTCTTCAACACCCAGGGCAAATACCGAGATGCCTTGCCCCGGATCGAGCGCGCCATCTCCATCCAGGAGAAGGCGCTCGGCGCCGATCACCCGTTCCTTGCGGCCTCCGTCAACAACCTCGGCAATGCGCTCGTGATGCTCGGCGAGACCGACGCGGCCAGGCGTGCTCACGAGCGGGTGCTCGCCATCCGGGAGAAGGCGCTCGGCCCCGATCACCCCGACGTGGCGGCATCCCTCAACAACATCGGGGCTGTCCTTGAGATGCAGCAAAAGTTCGCCGAGGCGACGCCCTATTACGAGCGGTCGCTCGCGATCCGGGAGAAGGCGCTCGGCCCCGATCATGCGAGCGTAGCGTCCTCGCTCGCCAACCTGGGGAGCGCGCTCGTCGCGCAGAAGAGGTACGCCGAGGGTCTGGTGCGCCTCGAGCGCGCCGCGGCGATCCAGGAGAAGGCCGTGGGCCCGAGCTCGCATGCGGTCGCATCGCTGCTCACCGGGATCGCCAGCGCCTACAACGACATGGGCGAGCCGGGAAAGGCGCGTCCATTCGCCGAGCGGGCGCTCGCCATCTATGCGGCGAAGGGCGAGGGCGTCTCTCCGATCGAGCTCGCGGATACGCGCTTCCACGCGGCCCGGGCGCTCTGGAGCGCAGCGCAGGACCGGGCGCGGGCGATGAAGCTCGCGACCCAGGCGCGCGACGCCTATGCCGCCGAAGAGGGGGAGTACGCGAAGCGCGCGCTCACGGCGGCGAAGGAGTGGCTTGCGGCGCACGGCGGCGCGCGGTGAAGCGGGGGCCGCGCTCGGGGGGAGCTCCCGAGCGGGTGGCAGGGAACTCCCCCACCCAGCCGGAACGAGGGAACCGCCCAGGCGCCATAAGACGCCAAGATGATTAAGATTTTTTGGCGTCCTTGGCGGCTTGGCGGTTCAAAGGCCGGCGGCGTCCGTCAGCCATCGAAGGCAGGGCGCCGGCCGCCTGCGCCGGCGACCCGGTGCTTCGCCAGGAGCTTCTGCAGGTAGGTCCGGTTGAACCCGGACTCCCGCGCCGCCTGCGACACGTTCCCCCCGTGCCGATCCATCAGCGCCACGAGGAACGCACGCTCCAGCTCGGCCACGCCCGCCTCGCGCGCCGCCTCGAGCTCGTCGGCGGAGAGCCGCGAGAAGCGCGGCGCCAGGGGCCCGGGGCCTGCTGGCTGCGCCACATCGGGCGGGAGCAGATCCACGTCGAGCTCCGGCCCCGTCGCCAGGATGCACGCGCGCTCCACCACGTGGGCGAGCTCGCGCACGTTGCCCGGATACGCATGCTCGCGGAGCGCCCGCGCGGCGCGCTCCGTGAAGCGGGGCCGCTCGCCGGGGCGCTTCCAGCAGGTGCGGAGGAAATGTTCGACGAGGAGCGGGACATCGCTCGCGCGCTCGCGCAGCGGCGGAATCTCGATCTCGATCACCTTGAGCCGGAAGTACAGATCTCGCCGGAACTTCCCTGATTCGACGAGCGCCGGCAGATCCTGGTGCGTCGCCGCGATCACGCGGACATCGACCTTGTCGGTCCGGTCGGAGCCCACGCGCTGGATCTCTCCGAACTGCAGGAAGCGCAGGAGCTTCGCCTGCACCTCGGGCGCGATCTCCGCGACCTCGTCGAGGAAGAGCGTGCCTCCCTGCGCCGACGCGACCCGCCCGACGCGGTCCCGGTCGGCCCCGGTGAACGCGCCTTTGACGTGGCCGAAGAGCTCCGACTCGAGGATGGTGCCCGGCAGCGCCGAGGTGTGCAGCGTGACGCAGGCCTTGCTGCGCCGCGGGCTGTTCACGTGGAGCGCGCGGGCGATGAGCTCCTTGCCGGTGCCCGTCTCCCCGCGGACGAGCACTGTCGCGTCCGAGTCGGCCACCTGGGCGACCGTCTTGAGGAGCGCGAGCATCCTGGCGTCCTGCGTGACGATGCCCTCGAAATCGTAGCGGGCGAAGAGATCGCGCTCGAGGCGCTGGCTCCGGCGGCGCAGCGCCTCGCGCTCGCTGGCCCGCTTGAGGAAGAGCCCTGCGAGCTCGGCGAACTCGGCGACGAAGCGGAGCGCCTCGTCGCTGGCGGCCCGCGACTTGTACTCCACGTAGACCGCGCCGTAGACGTCGGCGCCGTGGGCGAGGGGTGCGACGAGCGCGGCGGACGCGCCCGACTCCTCGAGGCTCTTGAGGAGCGAGGAGCGCGGCTCGTCGGCGTCCCTGGAGAGGTGGACGATCTGCCGAGTCTCGATGGCCTGCCGCACGAGGCCGCGGCTGAACTTGCGCTCCTTGTCGGAGATCTTCGCCTTGTCGAAGTGGACGGCGAACTTCTGCTCGTAGGAGCCGTCCTCCCGGACGACGATGAAGCCGCGGTCGGCGCCCGTGGCCTCGAGGACGCGGCGGAGGACGAGCTCGGGGGCCTTCGCGTCGTCGTCCTCGGAGAGGAGGATCCTTACGATCTGAAGGAGCGAGGGGTAGAGATCCATGGCCGCGGCGGCTAGGGTACGATGAGGGGGGAAGGGTGCACAGAGCGATTCCCCGTGGCGTCGGCGGTTCCGCCGTGGTGTCGCCGGGGAGCGTCGCGACAAATGTCTGGTCGCCCGCGCGCACTGGCCTGACGCGGGTTGCTCGCCGGAGGCGTGGTGCGGGTCGGGGAGGGGTCGCCCGCACTGCCCCGGAAGCGTCAGAGAATCATCCGGCCAACCAGCGATCGCGGGGTTAGCGCCCGCCATCGGCAGGTTGACGTCGGACTCGACCCCTCAACCCCGCGCAAACCTGCCCCGATCCCATCATCCCGCTCCCCCTGGAAAAACAACGCTAACTCAACAACTTATCTATGCATCGAAGGCTCCTGACCATGCTCAACACGATGCTACCCGACCAGCGCCCGCGGAGCCCACCGCTCCTCGCCCGGCCGGCAGAAACGGCTTGATGGGAGAAACACCTGCTACCGCCGCCGGAGGTCGCCTTCGTGGCTCCGCGCCGCGCGGCTGCGGAGCAGGCGCCATCCACCCGTGAGCCCGTCGAGGCGCGCGACCTGCTGAGCGGTACCCGCCACACCGTACCGCCACATCGCCTACACCACCGCCTCGACCTCGAGCCCACATCGCGTCTGGCATTCTCCTCGTGCCCGCCCATGCCTGTTGCCCCTGTCAGTGCCCCCGCCGCCCGATCCGTCGCACCGCCTCGGCCACCAGCCGACTCCCGAGCTCGCACGCGACCGTGCCCGGCCCCGGCCAGGTCGTGTCGCGGGCCAGCCAGCAGCCGCAACGGCACGCTGGTGAACGGCGTCGCGCTCGCGTGGGCGGCACAGCAGATCTCATGGACGGGGATGCCGTCGCGTTCGGCGATGCGCCCTTGCGCTCCATTCTCACGGACGGGCCCGCGCCGAGCGCTCTCGCGCGCAGGCCCGGCTAGGGCGAGATCCGTCGGTGGCGGACGGCATGGTCGTGCTGCCCTTCGAGGACGAGCCCGCCGCATACATCCTCGAACGCGAGGACGAGAGGTGGGTGGTGGAGATCGAGGGCGAGGCCCCGGGAGGCGCGGGACGGCGAGATCCTCGAGATCCTGGGCGCGACGTGGGTGGCTGCACCTGCCCACCACCATGGCACCGACGGTGGACACGGCCAGCGCGGGACCGGAACAGCCGGGCCGGACGACGCCCCGGCGAATGCGCCGGCCAATGACGAAGTCCGAGCGCCACGCGCGCTGGCGCGACGACCATCTCCTTTCCGATTGCACGCGTGAGTTGGCGACGCAGCGCCTCCGGCGCTCGACGTTCGGCAGTGGACATCGAACGCTCCAAAACGGTACGCTGCGCCTCCAGGGAGAGGCAGGGGAGATGGAGTCAACCGGCAATTGGGAGCTCTTCGACGGGCAAGAACAGCACGGACCGTTCACCGAGGAGGCGGTGATCGAGGCGATCGGGCGCGGGATGAAACCCACGACGAAGGTGCGACCAGTGGGTAAAGAGCAATGGAAGCTGATCGGGTCCCATGGGCCGTTCGCGGAGGCGCTCGCGCGCGTGCCCGCGAACGCCGGCCAGGTAGCTGCAACGGGGGTCGCGTCCGGCGCACCTCGCACCAGCGCGATCGCGATCGTGGGCGTCATTCTGCTAGCTGTCTTGACGATCGAGATTCCAGTGATCTTCGCGGTGTTGAGCAAGCGGGACTCGGAGCGAGAACTGGCCCGACTCGCCCAGCAAGAACGCCGAGATAAGGCGGAAGCAGACCGAAGGGCAGAAGATCTAGCTCGCGCAGAACCACGGCGAGTGTCGCTGAAAAAAACCAGGCATGAGTGCAACGCCACGAACAGCGAGACGACCTGCTACGTCACGAACTTCGAGGACTCCACGATCGTCGCGTGCATGCAAGGGCTGCTGCTCAATAAGGAGGCGGCCGGCATCCGTCTGTACTCGATGCCAATGTGCACCGGTCCAGTGAAGTCGAATGAGACTCGAGTCGTGACGGCGCCGTGGGACGGGGGTCGTGCGGTCAACATATGCAAGTCTTCGGCTGGATACCTGGATTTTGAGAAATGCGACTTCACGGTCATCGATTATGCGCACAAGCCTTAATCGAGCCGTGGCAGCCCCCTTCTTGACGGCGCTCTTTCTGATCTCTGGATGCGGGGCAGCAGACCATGCGCCAAGACATACTTGGAATTCGTCCGAGTACACATTCGTCTTAGACGTCAACACGGACGCCTGTGCACCGGAAGCGGCGGGGACGGCCGAGATGGCCAAGCGGCTCGCCATCGACATCCTCAAGGAATCTGGCTACAGGATTGTCGACGAAACAGGCGATGCTTCGATAAATTTAACGCTGGCCATCAATAAGTGGTCTGGGGTGTTTCAGTGGGTGAGGAACGGGAAAGTCCTAGGGGGCTACACCGTGAGAGCGAGGCTGGACGTCAGCCTAGACGAGCAGCTTGTTGACAGCGTGCGGGACGAGTTTCGGGTAACTCTGGATGAAATCCAGCGAGACCAGTTGGTCCCGCTGATAGAGTCACTGAACGGTTCGCAGAAGATGAAGCCGTTTGGTCAGCTGGTATCCAGGCACAGAGCCAAACTTGCCAGCATTGCCGCAGCAAAACAGAAGGCCGAAGAGAAGGCCGCCTTCGAGAAATGGCACTCAACGTACGCCAGTCCTTGCCGCAAGGCGACAAGCGCGTCGGACTGCGACCGTTTGGTCGAATGGCTTTCGGACGAAACGAATGACAAAGATCCGCTAATAGCGGAGGGGAAGCGCATCTTAGCCGACGCCGAACCTCGCTTGGCAGAGTTGCGCGACGACGATGCATGGCGTCGCGCGTCAAGCGAATCGTGTCTAGAACTGGCTATCGAGCGCGAGTGCGACCGGGTGCGTAGCTACATTAGCAACTTTCCCGATGGACGTCATCGACACGAAGCATTAGCTGCAATCAAAAATCTTGACGACAAGATTGCGCAGCGCGTGGCAGAGCGTGAAGCTGAAGAGAGGCGAGCTGAAATAGAGGAATCGCGCCGCCAGCGAGAAGACGCGGTCAGGGCTCGTGAGGCGATGGATCGAGCGGCGGCGGAACAGGAGCGACAGCGGAAGGATGCCGCACGCAGGCAATGCCGTGTGGCATGCTCCAGCAAGTGCGGAGCCGTGTTGGAGCAAAATGCGTTCAAGGGGTGCATGTCTTCGTGCGTCGGTGGATGCCAATGAATGAGACTCGTTGACGCTAGATGTCAGACGTGTCGATGGTGCACCAGCCGGCCACAACGCTACCGACACGCGCACACGCCGTGATGATGCGAGTGCGTCAGTAAACAAACGACAGGCGCTTCCCACGGCGTCGCCTGCGGGAAGCTGACAAGCTCCGATAGGGTTCACGCATCGATCTGGGCCTTGGCGACGTCGCTCGTCGGATGGGCAGCGGCGATGGCCTGCCTTAGGATCGCGACGAGCACCTTGCGCGGGCTGCTCGCGGGAGGTTTGGTCGGGTTTGCTTCGGGTCGGGGAGGGGCGGCCAGCGTTGTCTCACATCTTTGCGCCGAGGGCACCGCCAGAAGTGTCACGGAATCGTCCGGCTGACCAAAGTATCGCGGGGGCGGCGCCCACAATCGCGACATCGACATCGGCCTCGACCCGCTCGAAAACCGTTGAAACCCGCCCACTCGCATCATCCGATCAACACATCATCCCTGCATCGAAGGGCCCGCCTCCACTCCACGACCTGCGGCGCTCCCCTCCCCCCGCGGTTCATCCCCTGATGGTCGCGCCGTGGATATGCGCCGCGAGATCGGCATACTTCATCCGAAACCGCCCACACCCCTCCGGCAGCGGCGCTCGGGGCGGGACGCCCTGGCAGCTGTCCGCCCCCGCAGGATTGCGCAGAATGACCGATGCAGGCGACCCGTCCGCCCCACGCTCGATCTTCTCGCCCGCGACCCAGTGGTAGCCACCTTCCCATTTCAGCAGAACCGGCACCTTCTCCCCGCGCCCCAGCGCCCCGGCGACATCTTCAGCGACAGACGCCCCGCTGCGCAGCAGCGCCGAGACGCTCGTGTAGCTGCCGCCCATGATGTCCTGGAACAGGCTCGTGAAATTGCCGAGCGGGACGCGCGAGTCGCCCCCCAGAGCAGCCCAGAACGAGTCGTTGTCCTCGGGGTTGTCGTAATCGAAGATCCAGCTCATCAAGGTCGCGTGGTTCATCAGCGCCGACTGGAACATCCGGTCGATGTCGATGCGGCCCGAGGCGTCGCGCGAGATCGCGTTGCGCGGCATCCTGAGCACGCGGCCGGAGCGGAGCGTCACTTCGCCCGCCTCCCGCGTGATCCCGTCGAGGATCCGCGTGAACTCGGCCGGATCGGCGCGCAGCAGGACGTACTCCATCGTTCCCGCGCCGCAGGTGCCGTGGCGCGCCCCCTGCTTGACGCGCAGCGGGTTGTCCACGTGCCGGATCGCCTGCGCGAGCACGAGGTGCGGATCGATGCCGCCCTCGAGCACGAGCCTGCCATCGCGCCGGACGCCCGCCATGGTCGCGAGGTTCGGCAGCAGCGCCCCCGCGTGCAGCCGGCCCGCGGCGAGCAGCCTGTCGAGCGCGGCCAGCGCGCGCGCGTCGCCCCGTAACGCGCGCCGGACCTCGTCGAGGCGCGCGCTCCGATCGGCGGCGAGCGCGCCGGCAGCGGCGGTCGCGGGCCTTTCGTCGACCGAGTCCACGGCGGGCGGCGGCGTGTCCGGGTCCGGCTCGGCCCCGGGCACGACGCGCGGGAGCCTGCTCGCGTCCGTGAAATAGCCCTGATCGGTACGCGAGGCCGCGGCGACCGCCTGGACCGCGGACGGCTTGCGGCCGAGCGCCGCCGCCTCCTCCGGGCTGAGCCCCGCGGCCCTGGCCATGGCCTCTTCGAGCGACGGCGCACGCCGGGCCGCCATGCGCCTGTCGAGGGCGGCGATCGTCGCGGCGTCCACGATGCCCGTCTGCGGCAAACCCTCCGCGGCTTGCAGCGCGACGATGGCGGCGTGCGTCTTCGGCCCGAACGAGCCGTCGGCCTTCATCGCGTCGCCGAGCGCGCCGAGCGCCTCCTGCAGGGCGCGCACGCCGTCGCCGTGCGCCCCCTGCGCGAGCGTCGCGGCGCCCGCCGCGACCGCTCTCAACACCTCGTTCGACGCGAGCTCGGGGGCGCCGAGCCCTGTGTTCCCGCTGTCCCCCATGGGTCCCCTCCTGCAATCACCAGGCGCGCTGGGTTCGTCCCAGGATACAGCAGCGCCTGACCGCCCCGGTGCTCATGCCGGCGACGCGAGCCAGCCCGACGGCTGTCGGGCTGGCGCCGCGAGGTGCGACGCGGACGTTGGCACCAGGGAACCGAGACGTCCTGGCCAAAACAAGACAAACCCCGACGAAATCTAGAAAAACATCTCAGATTTCCGAGTAAGCGCAAGCCACATCCAGAGAATCAGCTCTCGTACCTGGACTGTCGAAAGCCACATCCAGAGAATCTGCTTTGGCAACCAGACCATCCGAAGCCACATCCAGAGAATCAGCTCAAAGAACCAGATAAAATCACCCGGAATCCAGAGAAACCGCTCAGGAATCCAGCAAACAGGACCGGCCCGCCTGTGCTCGCTCGGCGAAGACACGCCCCGGCTCCCCTTCCGAGAGCCGGCGTAGCTGGTTGCCCGTTCCAGGCGGCCGATGGAAACGAGCAGAACGCCTCACGCCCAGCCTTGGGCCGGCCGCGCGTCCGCTGGCAGCCGCATCGTGAACGTCGTGCCGCG
The DNA here is from genome assembly GCF_051525235.1 of Sorangium sp. So ce124. Taxonomy (NCBI): domain Bacteria; kingdom Pseudomonadati; phylum Myxococcota; order Polyangiales; family Polyangiaceae; genus Sorangium; species Sorangium sp. So ce124. The sequence goes on along the minus strand of NZ_CP150312.1, from coordinate 13,079,721 downwards.
ACCGGGAGCGCTGTCCACATGGACGCTGCCGCCGTGGGCTTCGGCGCAGGCGCGTACCAGCATCAGACCGAGGCCCCATCCGTGCGCGCGGTGCTCGCCTGCGGCGCGCATGAACGGATCGAACAGCGTCGCTTGCGCCTCCGGCGGGATCGGCGCGCCCTCGTTGTGCACGCTCACCTCGACGCCGTCCCGCTGCTTCGCGACGGCGACGGTGATCGGCGCGTCCTTCGCGCCGTACTTCAGCGCGTTCGAAATCAGGTTCCAGAGCGCGCGGCGCAGCTCCGAGGCACCCCAGATCCCTCGGACGCCCTCGTCCGCATGCAGCACGATGCGGCCAGGGTGATCGGCCGCGATTTCATCGACGAGCTCGCGGCCGATCTCGCTCAGGTTGCACTCCTCGAGCGTGACCGAGAGACGCCGGCCGGCGTGAATCCGATCGGCGTCGAGCAGATCGGTCACCATGCGGTCCGCCCGATCCAGGTTGCGGACGACGACCTCGACCCGCTTCGCGATGCCCGGCCCGGTCGCGTCCGGCTGCGCGGCGAGCAGCGTCGCAGCCATCCTCGCGGCCGACAGCGGACCGCGGAGATCGTGCGCCAGGACCGAGACGAACTGGTTTCGTACCTCGCGCGCGACGCGCAGGGCACCGAGCTGATCGAGCAGCTCCGTGTAGAGTCTGGCGTTATCGAGGTGGAGCGCGAGCCGCTCGCCGACCGCCGCGATACGCCGCGTCTCACGGGCGGTGAACGTCCGCTTTTCACGGAGGCCGATGTACAGGACACCCATGAGAGAACGCTGCGGCGGGAGACGGATGCCGAGCAGCGAGTGGATGCCGCTGTGCCGGAGTCTATCCGGCACGTCGAGCAACGTGGTCTCCACGTCGCGCATCGACATCGCATAGTCCTGCAAGGCGACGGCGCCTGCGAAGGACGAAGCGTCGACGGCTCGCACGTACTCGACGAACGGCTCATCGGCCAGGCCCACCGAGGCGACCATCTCCAGCTTCCCGGTCCTGACGTCGTGCAACAGCAGCGCAGCCGTATCGGCGTCCATCGACTCCATGACGACCTCGAGGACCTTCCTCAAACGCCCCGACGACAGGGGCGCCTCTCCGCCGAAAGGCTGCAAGAACGGGTCATGGAGCAGCCGCAGGTAGCGCTTCTCGGCTTGCTCGTCCTCCTGGAGGTGTTGCCGGAACGCTTGCGCTATGAACACGGAACGGGCGTGGATCTCGGCGAAGAGGCGATCGATCTCCTCCAGGCTCGGCTGCTCTTCGGCGCCTACGATCGCCCAGGTGCGCACGATCGCACGCCCGAGGATGGCGAACTCTTCCAGCGCCTCCTCGAGGCTGAAGCCAGCACGCAAGCGTGAGGACAGATGGCTCTCGATGAGCTCGTCTCGCTCGCGGCGCACTTCCTCCCCGTCCCATCCGCGCGCGAGCGTCCGCACGTACTTGGGCATCATGTTCGTCAGCTCGGGGCTCGCCAGCCCCCGCGCCGCCGCTGCCCTGTTCGCTTCGCTGGCCCACGTTTCGACGATCTCTGATGCGTGCGCCGCGATGATCTGTTTGATCGCCTGCATCGACACCCTCACATCCTTGTCGAGATGATTCTTAAGAGGCTCGACGGGGCGCGTGCCAGTGCGCGTCACCGAGGCTCTGGATCGTACCACCTGAGCGCTTGGACGCATTCCCAGATCTCCCGGTCAGCGAAGCCCGCACGCACTCGGGCTCGCCTTGGTGATCGCGGTCGTGGCCCTGCCCCGGTCACCGCCCCGACCGGCAGGCTGGCGCATCCTTGTCGAACCCGAGCTCCACTTCCCCGATCCGGACGCGCCGGGGGAGGTCGACGTGCTCGTGCCCGACCTCGCCGGCATGGCGCGCCGAGCGCATGCCCGAGCTACACAAGAATGTTGACGGCGTCCTGACGAATCCCCTCATTCCATTGGCATTTTTAGCAAAAAGAAAAGAACAGGGAGACGGGGCGATTGGTGGGATTGCACTCCCCGTCTCCCTGTGAATTTTCGCGAAGATTCGAAAGGATGCTTCAGGTCGGCGTCGCGAGAGGCAGCGCTCGCGCCTCGCCCTGCACGAGCGGCGCTCCCTGGACGGATCGGCGAGTCCTCCGGCCACTCACGGACGGCGCCGTCCGGGGCGCCTTGACGGCGCCTGCCTCGGTAGGTACGTGTGATCACGTAGGCTGACCATGAAAACCCGCCTCGTCCGCATCGGCAACTCCACGGGAGTCCGGCTCCCGAAGCCCCTCATCGAGCAAGCAGGCTTGACAGAGGAGGTCGAGCTCCGGGTGCGTGGCAATACCATCATCATCGCCGCACAAAAGTCCCGTCGAAGCGGCTGGGCCGAAGCCGCTCAGCGGTTGCGCACCGAGGATGTCGACCCGACGCTCAACGCGCCGACGCCGACGCGCTTCGACGAGACCGAATGGCAGTAGCAGGCATGAAGCGACCCTCACGCGCACCCTGGCCGTCCTTCAGGAAATGTTCCTCCCGTGCGAGGGGAAACGCGCACCGCCGAACAGCATGAAGTTATTCTTAATTCGAAGTTTCAGCACAGGATGAGCCCGGCACCGCGCACGCCCATGAGCACCCCCTCGACCCCCGCCTCCGACGAGGCCGTCCTCCGCGTCCGCAACCTCCACAAGTCCCACGCGCTCGGCGCGACGCCCATCGAGGTGCTCCGCGGCGTCGACCTCGACATCCACGCCGGAGAGATGTGCGCGATCATGGGCCCCTCCGGCGTCGGCAAGAGCACGCTGCTCTCGTGCGTCGCGGGCCTCGAGTCGCCCGACAGCGGCGAGATCCGCGTGCTCGGCGAGGACATGGCCGCCCTCGACGAGCACGGGCGGACCCTCCTGCGCCGCCGCCGCGTCGGGATCGTCTACCAGTTCTTCAACCTCGTCCCGACCCTCACCGGCTACGAGAACATCATCCTCCCCTACCTCATCGACGGCGCCGCGCCCGACCACGACGCCGCGTCGCGCATGCTCGATCGCGTCGGCATGCGCGCCCGCGCCGAGCACCTGCCCTCGCAGATGTCCGGCGGCGAGATGCAGCTCATCTCCATCGCCCGCGCCCTCGTCCGCCGCCCCGCGCTCGTGCTCGCCGACGAGCCGACAGGCAACGTCAACGTCGCGACAGGCCGCCGCATCATGGCGCTGCTCGCCGACGCCCTCCGCGACGCCGGCAGCGCCATGCTCCTCGTCACGCACAACGCCGAGGACGCCGCCCGCGCCCACCGCGTCGTCTTCATGCGCGACGGCCTGCTCCTTCACGACGCCGCCCTCGCGGGCCCCGCCGTCACCTCGGCCGCCGTCCACGATCGGCTGAAAGAGCTCGGCATCTGAATGCTGCTCCTCCTCCGCGCCCTCTTCCAGCCGCTCGTCCGGATCCTCGCCCTGCGCAACCTGCGCGCCGATCGCTTCGGCGCCATGGCCGCCGTGCTCGGCGTCGCCCTCGGCACGGCCACCGTCAACGTCGTCCTCATCCTCGACGTCGGGACGCGCGCCGTCGAGGCGAGGAGCGCCGTCACCAACCCCGACCTCCCCGTCTTCACCGATCAGACCATCACCCTGCGCGGCTTCCGCCCGGACGGGCAGCCCATCGACGCCGAGGACGCCCAGGAGGAGACCCACGAGGACTACGAGATCATGCGGTCCGCGATCCGCCTCGGCTCGCTCTCCGCGTTCCTCGTCGGCGCCCTCATCGTCTTCTTCACCTTCAACGTCGCCGTCGAGCGCCGCCGCCGCGAGATCGCCCTCCTGCGCAGCGCCGGCGCGCTGCCGCCGCAGGTCGCGGCGGTCTTCGTCCTCGAGGCGCTGCTGCTCGGCGTGGGCGGCGCGGCGCTCGGCCTGCTCGGGTCGATCCCGCTCGCGTACCTCGCCGCGAAGGCGGGCATCACGACGACGGGCCGCGCGCGCATCCCGCTCGACGCCATCGTCCTGCCCTGGGGCGCGATGCTGCTCGTCTCCGGCACCGGCGCCCTGACCGCGCTGCTCGGCGTGCTGCGCCCGGTGCGCGACGCGCTCCGCCTCGACATCGCGCGCGCCCTGCGCCCGCGCTTCGTCGAGGGCGGGGCCGAGCAGCGGCGGCGCATGCGCGGCGTCACGCTGCTCGCGCTGCCGTTCATGGTGCTCGTCTACGGCCTGCTGCGCCCGTTCTTCCGGGAGTCCGTCCCGCTGTTCGCCTTCTTCGTGCTCGAGGCGGGCCTCGCGTGCGCGGCGTTCCTCGCCGCCATCGTCTTCGTCCCGGACCTCGTCGCGCGCCTCGGCGCGCTCGCCGTGCGCCTCGCGCCGCGCCGCTGGGCCGCCGAGCGGCTGCTCTTGCGGCGCCGGGTCGAGCACAGCGGCCACGAGCTCGCCTGGAGCGTCGGCGGCGTGATGATGGTGTTCGCCCTCCTGCTCGCGCTGCACATCGCCACGTCGGCGCTCAAGCAGGAGGTCTCGGCCTGGGCCGGCCGCGCCCTCGCGCCCTACGCGTTCCTCTACCCGGACGAGCCGCTCGGCCACGCCGAGCGCCTGCTCCGACGCCTGCCGAAGCGCCTCGTCGCGGCGCGCTTCTCGAGCCGCACCCCGTGGCCGAACGTCGCCTACGCCGTCCCCGCCGACGAGCTCCTCGCGCTCGCCGAGGCCACGGGCCGCGCCGAGTCGATCGCGCTCGCCCGCCGCTTCGGCCCGGGCAAGGCGCTCGTCTCCACGATGATGGCCCGCCGCTTCGGCGTCGGCCCCGGCGACCTGCTCGAGGTGGGCGGCCGCGCCGGCACGCGCCGCCTCGAGATCGTCGGCATCACGGACGAGCTCGGCTACGTCCACGCGGCCGGCGCGTACCGCAACCTGCGCACGTACGCGGTCATCGACGCGTCCGACTTCCCGGTCATCTCCCCGTACGCGACCGCGATCGGCCACACGGTGGCGATCGCCGATCCGGTGACGGGCGCCGCTGCGGCGCGGGGCGGGCCTGCGACGCCGCCCTGGGCCGAGCTCCTCGCCGACGTGCCGCGCGCGCGCGACGTCCGGATGCAGACGGGGGCCGAGATCGAGGCCGTCCGCCGGAAAGCGACGGGCCGCGACTTCGTGATCTTCGACATGATCCTCGGCTTCACGACCGTGCTCGCGGCGATCGGCGTGGCGAACCAGATGGTCCTGGCGCTGCACGCGCGGCGCCGGGAGCTCGCGCTGCACCGCGTGCTCGGCATGACGGCGGGGCAGGTCCGCCGGATGGTCCTGATGGAGGGCGCGCTGGTGGGCGCGCTCGGCGGCGCGCTGGCCGTGCTGCTCGGGATCCCTCTCGGCTCCGCGGCGCTCGGCGCGCTGCGCACGGTGTCGACCTTCGAGGTCGAGCTCAGCATCCCGCCGGAGTACGGCCTGTTCACGGCGCTCGGCGCGACGGCGGTGGCGCTCTTCGCGTCGCTCTATCCCGCGCGGAGCGCGGGGCGGAACAACGCGGCGGAGTCGGTCCACTACGAGTGACAACGCGCAGGGGCGCGCGCCCGTCCTTCACGAAACTCGCCCGGCCGTCGCGGGCTCTCCTCCCCCGATCGCCCTCGGCGGGACGCCGCGAAGCGCTCGGACACGGCGCTTGCGCAGAGGCGTTCAGCACGACAAGTCACATGGCATATCGTGGGCGCGACCACATCCCCGCGGGCATGTGCGACGGTGCCTTCGGCGCGTTCAGCGCGACGGGCAATTCGCTCTCGAAAGTAACTGTCACGGACAGCCTCGCTAGAACACTGATCACGTTGATCGAGCGAGAAGTGAGCCGCCAAGGCGCCAAGGACGCCAAGAACAGAACACTCTCCTGGCGTCCTTGGCGCCTTGGCGGTTTGAAATCCTGCTCTTTGCTGGCGATTTCAACCCGTTTGCCGCTCTAGCCGTCGACCGCGAGCCAGCGCGCCCCGGCCCCGAGCGTCCCTGGCGTTGACGTGCCCTCTCCGCGCGCGCCAGGGCGGGCCGCTGCGCCGCGCGCGGCGCAGCGGCCCGCTCATCAAGATCGCTCAGGCCGGACGCGGAGGAACGTCTGTGTGCTCGCGTCGCGCCTACCCCGGAGAGGTGAGCCTCTCCCTGGCACAGCGGTGCTCCGCTCGACTTCTGCGCTCGCTCCTTGCTCCTGGTGGTGACTGACAGCGACGGATCGACCCTCGTCCGAGAGGAGGTATGTGTGGTATTGGATCAGCGGTTTGTGCAGATCTGGATCGGAGTCCTGCTCGCGCTCGCCTCCGCTCCAGCCGGAGCGGCGCCGCCCGCGGAAAGCACCGCCCGCTCCGAGGCGGGCTGGGGATATTACCCTCCTCCGGAGGAGCGCGCCGTGTCCTCCCAGGGGTTCTGCAGCCTCGATCTGCCCTACACCGAGCCGCCCTTCCTCGCAGACCAGACGACCGGCATCGCTTGCCCCGGTTACGCCACGCAATCGCCGCTCTGCACGGGGCCTTTCTGCCCCGAAAGCCGCGTTTGCCCGGGGACGAGGACGCTGCACGAGGACCTGAATGCTTGCGACGGGGCAGGCTGCTGCCTGCCAGGCTCCGTCGACCCGGACGGCGTGGTCGACGTCCTGCCCTACCTGGCGAGGCCGGCGGAATGGCCCTTCTCCGCCGACGCGTCCGTCGACCGCAGCACGAACGTCGACGACAGCCCGGGCATCGCGACGGCCATCGAGTGCGCGGCGTCGCTGAGCGCCAGCAGGCGCACCGTGGCCTCCGCTGCCGGCCGTTACGTGCTGCGCACCCCGCTGCGGCCCCACCATGACGCGCTCACCCTGGAGGGACCGGAGCTCTCTCCCGAGGCCCCCCCGGGCGATCCCAACACCGCGACCCTCGTGGCGATCCCCTGCAATCCGGAGCAGTACCCCGGGGCCATCCAGGTCACCAGGGTCGTCAAGCCGGACGGGACCATCATCAGCGCGGTCCAGGGGCTCTGGATCCGCAATCTGCAGATCGCGATCACGGAGGGGCCACGCACGAAGGCGAACAGCGGCATCCAGCTGAACACCTGCTCGGACTGCAAGGTGGAGAACGTCATCCTGCGGTACTCGCCCCTCGTTCCCCAGCTACCTTCCTGCAAGCCGAGCAACCTGGAGGGCATCGGCTTCACCTGGGGCTCCGGGGGCGTCATCCGCAACGTGCTCGTGGATGGCTTCTCGAAGAGCGGCATCTACCTGTCCTCCATCGCCGGGTACCACGACACGCCGCCCATCCTCGTGGAGAACTGCGAGATCAGGAACATCGACGGCCCGGTCAGCGCCAGCGGGATCAAGATCGTCACCGCCAACGTGACCGTGCGCAATTGCCACGTGCACCACAACATGATCCATCCCGGCGACGGCTCCACCACGGTCAGCGGCGGGCATGGCCTCTGGATCTCCACCCAGATCTCCCCTGGGCCCGGGATCCCGAGCCCGGTGCCGTACAACGTCGTGGTCAAGGACAGCTACTTTCATCACAATGGCGGCTCCGGCGTCGTGCTCGCGAGCCCCCTCGAGAACGAGCGTCCGAAGGGGATCCTGATCAAGAGGGTCAAGTTCGCTTACAACGGGGGCCATGGCGTCCACCTGCAGGCTGGCGCCGGCGTGGAGTTCTTGGACGTCTGGTCCTGGGGCAACGCGCTCTACGGCGTGCTCGTGAGCTCGCGGACGACGCTGCCCGCGACCTCGACGCGGGTAGAGGATGTGACCCTGGAGAACCTGCTCGTCTTCGACAATGCCCTGCGCTTCACGTCGGGCGCCTATCCCGGTATCAGGATAGAGGCCAGCGACGTCACGATCCACGGCGGTGCGGTGGCCCGCTGCGAGCCCTGGCGCGGGATGCAGTCGCGATCCATCCAGCAGCAATGCTGGCTGTCGGGTCCGGCCGGCGCCCAGGTGCTCTCCCATCCGGAAGAGAACGTCATCTCGGACGTGCGCACCGATGGCCTGAGCGCGCCGGAGGTGCTGGCGTGCCCCTATTGACGAGCGGCGAGGGCGCGCTGCGCCGGCTCAGGTCCCCCGCCTGCGCCGCCGGGGGGCCGGCCGGCGGCGCGTCGTCGCCTCGGCGGCGAACGGCCTGTCGCCGAGGCGCAGCGCGTTCCGCTGCTCCGGGTCGAGCCGCTTCACCGCCGCCCGGAAGTCCTCCCGGGCCAGCCGTAGCCGGTTCTGCCCCGTGTTCTCGTTGATCTGGAGCTCCCGGGCGATGTCCACGACCGGGATCTCCAGCATGTCGTGCATCACCAGCATGACCCGCCGCTGCGGGTCGAGGCTGGCGAGCAGCGCGTCGATCACCTCGGCCCGCTCCATCGCCTCCAGCCGCTGCTCCAGAGGGGACCGGCGGTCGACGCCGGCAGAGATGATGGCGATGAGCCGCAGGCCGTCCGGGATCTCGCGGCGCCGATACGCCCGGTCGCGGTAGTGGCTGACCTGCCGCCACGCGATCCCGTAGAGCCACCGGTAGAGCGAGTCCCAGACCCGCCGCGGCTGCGGCTGCCCCTCCCCGATCCACGGGAGCACCTCGCTGAGCGGCACCGGCTCATGGTCCTCGTCCTCGAAGTCGTCCTCGAAGAAGTCGTCCTCGTCGCGCCGCCCCTGCAACGCGCGCAGCAGGCGGCTCGCGTCGAAGGTCTCCAGGTTGCGGTAAGCGGCGAGGAGGACGTCGTGCACCACGTCCTCGCGATCGTTCGCCCCCACGCCGAAGCCCTGGAGCAGCCCCCGAAGGAAGGGAACGCCCACCTCGTGCACCACAGCGAAGCTGAGATGTTTGGCGCGGAGGGCATCATCTGATCGTGATTCCACATATTATTTTTACGAACCCTCTTTCCGGGTCGTTTTGGAACCCTCCCCCGCGCGCCAAAACCCCTTGTTTTGAAGCGTTTTTTGACGACCTCGCCAGCGGCTGACGCCGAGTGGAGCGCGCGGCTCCCCGCGGGGGTGCGCGCAGCCCTCATGTCGCGTCCGGAGATCCGGTGCGCCGGTGAGCAGAAGCCGTGACCTGCTGGCCGGGTATCGTGCAATTTGTGCGTTTCTCCGGGGAAAACGCGGGCTGCGCCCTCCCGCCGGCCCCCCGCGCGCCGGCCTCGGCCGCGGCCCCGCGGGGCTTCCCGGCGCCGTCACGCCGTCACGCCGTCCCCCTCGCCCCCCTCGCCCCCCGCCGGGGCCGCCCCCTTGCCGCCCGCTCTTCCGGCCCGTAGGGTGACGGCGCCGTGCCCCTCACCCAGCTCCGCCGAAGCGCCGGCGCCGCCCCCCGGGACCTGACCGCCTTCCTGCCGACGACCCGGGAGGAGATGCGCGCCCGGGGCTGGGACGCGCTCGACATCCTGCTCGTCAACGGCGACGCCTACGTCGACCACCCGGCGTTCGGCGCCGCGATCATCGGCCGCTTCCTCGAGGGGCGCGGCTTCCGGGTCGGCATCGTCTCGCAGCCCGGCTACCAGGACACGAGCGACCTCCTGCGGATGGGGGTGCCCCGGCTCATGGTCGGGGTCACCGCCGGCAACCTCGACTCGATGCTGAACAAGCTCACCGCGCAGAAGAAGGTGCGCAGCGAGGACCAGTACTCGCCGGGCGGGCAGGTGGGCCTCCGCCCCAACCGGGCCTCGATCGTCTACGCGAACCTCTGCCGGCAGGCGTTCCCCGGCGTCCCCATCGTCCTCGGCGGCATCGAGGCGTCGCTCCGGCGCATCGCCCACTACGACTACTGGTCCGACCAGGTCCGCCGCTCGGTCCTGCTCGACGCCAAGGCCGACATGCTCATCTTCGGCATGGGCGAGAAGGCCGTCTGGGAGGTCGCCGATCGCCTCCGGCGCGGCGAGCCCGTCCGGTCGATCCGCGACGTCAGGGGCACCGCCGTCCCCCTGCGCAAGGGCGAGTGGGAGCAGATCGAGGGCTCCCGCTACGTCGCCGACGGCAAGGCGGTGATCCTCCCGAGCTACGAGCAGGTCGCCGCGGACAAGGGCGCCTTCGCGGAGATGTCACGCGCCTTCCAGTTCGAGACGAACCCCGGCAACGCCCGCCCGCTGCTCCAGGCGCACGGCGCCGAGGCGGTGTACTTCAACCCGCCCGCGTTCCCGCTGGAGACGGGCCAGATGGACGCGCTCTACGACCTGCCGTTCACGCGGGTGCCGCACTGGTCGTACGACGCGCCCATCCCCGCGTACGAGACGGTGAAGCACTCGGTCGTCACGATGCGCGGCTGCTTCGGCGGCTGCACGTTCTGCTCGATCACCGAGCACGAGGGCCGGGTGATCCAGTCGCGCTCGGCCGACAGCATCCTGCGCGAGGTGCGGGCGCTGCGGCGCATGGACGGCTTCCGCGGCGTGCTCAGCGACCTCGGCGGGCCGACGGCGAACATGTACCAGATGCGGTGCAAGGACGAGGCGATCGAGAACGCCTGCCGGCGGCTCTCGTGCGTCTTCCCGGAGGTCTGCGAGAACCTGAACACCGACCACGGCCCGCTGCTCAAGCTGATGAAGGCGGTGCGCGAGGAGCAGGGGATCAAGAAGGTCTTCATCGCCTCGGGCGTGCGCTACGACCTCGCGGAGCGGTCGCCCGAGTTCATCGAGGAGCTCGCCGCGCACCACACGGGCGGCCAGCTCTCGGTCGCCCCGGAGCACAACAAGAAGGACGTGCTCGACAAGATGAAGAAGCCGGGCATCGAGAGCTACGAGCGCTTCGCCGAGCAGTTCCGGTGCGCGAGCGAGGAGGCCGGCAAGAACCAGTTCCTCGTGCCCTACTTCATCTCGGGGCACCCCGGCTCGACGCTGCGGGACATGGTCGATCTCGCGATCTACCTGAAGAAGAGCGGCATGAGGCCGCGCCAGGTGCAGGACTTCATCCCGACGCCGATGTCGATGGCGGCCTGCATGTACCACACGGGGATCGACCCGCTCACGCGGGAGCCTGTGTACACGGCGAAGGACCTGCGCGAGAAGAAGCTCCAGAAGGCGCTGCTCCTCTACTGGGACCCGGCGCACCACGACGAGGCGCGGGAGGCCTTGATCAAGGCGGGCCGCGGGGATCTCATCGGCACGAAGCCGCACTGCCTCGTGCCGCCGGCGGCCGGGAAGGGGGCGCCGCCGCGCTACCTCGCCAAGGTCCGCGGGGAGCGCCGGGGGAAGCCAGCCGATGCGACACACCGCCGAAATCGATAGGGATCGGGCGTTCACCGCGAAGCTCGGCGATCGCGGGCTGTTCCCTCACCTCGCGCCGCTCGTCTACGTGAACCACGCGGGGATCTCGCCGCCGTCGCGGCCGGTGCGCCTCGCGATGACGGCGCTGCTCGACGACTACGCCGCGCAGGGGGCGGCCGCGTACCCCGCGTGGCACGCGCAGCGGCTCCGCCTGCGGGAGAAGCTCGGCCGGCTCATCGGCGCCGCGACGGCAGGTGACGACATCGCGCTGGTCCAGAGCACGACGCGCGGGCTCACGGACATCGCGCTGTGCTTCCCCTGGCAGCCGCGCGACCGGGTGATCCTCTTCGAGGGGGAGTTCCCGGCCAACGTGACGCCGTGGCAGCGCGCGGCCGAGATGTTCGGCCTGGAGGTCGTCTTCCTGCCGCTCGGCGGCTTCGCGGACGGCAGCGGCTCGGGCCTCGCGCGGCTGGAGGGCGAGCTCGAGCGCGGGGCGCGGCTCGTCGCGGTGAGCGCTGTGCAGTTCCAGACGGGGCTCAGGATGCCGCTCGCGGAGATCGGCGCGCTCTGCCGCGCGCGCGGCGCCGAGCTCTGCGTGGACGCCGTGCAGGCGATCGGCGCGACGCCGGTGGACGTCGAGGCGGCCGGGGTCGATTACCTCGCGTGCGGCGGCCACAAGTGGCTGATGGGGCTGGAGGGCACGGGCTTCCTGTACATCCGCCGCGAGCGCCTGCCGTCGCTGCGGCCCGCTGTGGCGGGCTGGCTGAGCCACGAGGACGCCGTGAGCTTCCTGCTCCAGGGCCCGGGCAAGCTCCGGTACGACCGGCCGATCCGGCAGCGCGCCGACTTCGTCGAGGGCGGCAACCTCAACGCCGCGGGCTTCGCGGGGCTGGAGGCGGCGGTGGACCTGATCCTGCAGATCGGGGTCGAGCGGATCCACGAGCACGCGAACCGGTTCCTCGACCCGCTCGAGGAGGCGCTCCGGGAGCGCGGTTGGGAGAGCCTCCGGCCGGCAGATCCGGCGCTGCGGGGCTGCTCGCTCGGGGTGAGGCCGCCGGGCGGCGCCTCGGTGGTCGAGCTGTACCGCGAGCTCACCCGCCTCGGGATCGCCTGCGCGATCCCGGACGGCGTGCTGCGCTTCTCGCCGCACTGGCCCAACGCGCTGGACGAGTGGGAGCAGGTGCTGCTGTCGGCCGACGAGGCGCTCGGGCGGATCGCGACCGGGTGAGCCGGCGTCGCGCGCGGCGCGTCGCCCAATGCCGTCGGGATGAAACCTGAGAGAGCCGCGCGCGGAGGCGCCGCAGCGCATGGCCTTCTGCGGCTCCACTGCGATGAGCGCGATCAAGACATCCTCGACCGCATTCCGTGCCGCAGCTGTCTGACATCCACGCATTGAAGGACCCACCTTCACACCACGACCTATCGATACAGCGCCCCGACTCAACGTCATCGAGGCTCGCCCTCCTTGACACGCGCGAAACCGAAGAGGACGATGACAACGGCGAATAAGGACGAGACCGTCCTTCGCGTGACCTAACGATCCGCGTGTGCTCGTGCGCTGGCGCGCTCCGCAAGGCGCTCGACGGCAGCGAGCCGCTGTGGACCGCCTTCCAATCCAATTTCGGGTCATTGGCTCCGGCGCCGCACACGCCGCCGGTCCGTCAGGGTCTATCACCGACAGGGAGAGCCACATGCCGCGTCATCGAACATCCATTCATGCACTCTTGTTTTGCATCACCGCCGTCACGTCGTGCAGCGCGGAGGTCGATCCAGCGAGCACGGACAGCGCCGAGGAAGCAGGGCCTCACGAGCAGCAGGGACCGGACGCCGCGTCCGCAGAGCACCGCGCGGCGTTCATCGCGAGCATTCAGAGACAGGCGCCTTCTGACTACAATGTAAACCTCGACGCGTCGGCCGTGCGCGCTGGGGTGAGCGCTCTGAATCCGGCGCACGGCTTCATCTCCGAGTTCACCTCGGCCGGCGTCGCCGTGACCCGGGAGAGCTCGGAGAGGGCGGGGCGACTCACGATGAAGCTCGCGCGTTATGGCTGCGAGGGGGCGCTCGTCCCCCTGGACGTCGCGGCCGAACCACGCGGGACGAACAACCGCGTCGAGCTACGGCATCGAGCCCGGTCCGCGGGCCTGAGCGTCACGGAGTGGTACCTGAACGGCCCCCTCGGGCTGGAGCAGGGCTTCTCCCTGGACTCGGCGCCTCCATGCCGCCGCGAGGGCGAGGGCAAGGTGGAGCTCGAGATCGCGCTCGGGGGCGATCTCTCGCCGGAACTATCGGCGGACGGCCAGTCGGTGGCGCTGGTGGACGAGTCCGGCGCGGCCGTGCTGCGGTACGCCGATCTCGTCGTCCAGGACGCGCGCGGGAGCGTGCTTCCGGCAGAGATCAAGCTGAGCGACGCGAAGCTCTCGATCGTGGTGGACGACACAGGCGCGACCTATCCGCTGGAGGTCGACCCGCTCATCGCCACGGAGCAACAAGCGCTCTACGCCAGCGACGCCTCGAGCGACGACTATTTCGGGTCGTCCGTGGCCATCTCGGGGAACACGGCGGTGGTCGGCGCCATGGGCGCGGAAGCAGCTTACGTGTTCGTGCGCGACGGCGCGTCGTGGTCCCAGGCGGCCGTGCTCACACCCAGCGACGGCCAGCAGGGAGATTTCTTCGGCGTTTCCGTGGCCATCGATGGAGATACGATCGTCGTCGGAAACAGCACTCGTTCAATGGATCGCCGCGCCGTGTACGTGTTCGCGCGCAGCGGCGGCGCCTGGCACGAGCAGCAAAAGCTCGCCTCACAGGACGACGGAGGCGGCGACGTTCGGTTCGGATATGCCGTCGCCATATCGGGCAACACGATCATGGTCGGGGCCCCCGACCGTTATGGTCCAGGCGGCGCGTCCATCTTCGTCCGGAGCGGCGCCGCGTGGGCACAGCAGGCCAAGCTCGCGCCCAGCCACAACACCCGGAACCAAGGCTACGCCGTCGCCCTGCACGGCGACACCGCGGTCATGGGCAGCGACTGCGACGACGGTCCAGCGAGACCATCGTGTCGAGTCTACGTGTTTACCCGCGCCGGCGACACCTGGTCCGAACAGGCCGTTCTCTACCCGCCGGTCGGAGCGACACCGCACTACAGGTTCGGCGGCTCGCTCTCGTTGAGCTCGGAGACGCTGGCGGTGGGCACCATCGTCTACAATGAGTATGGCCCTGACAGGCTGGCCGCCGTGGTCTTCGCGCGCAGCGAGGGCGCGTGGACCCAGCAAGCCATGCTGTACTCCAGCGATGTCGATGCTCCTGGCTGGGGGGGCTGGTTTCGCAACACCAGCGTCGCCGTGTCCGGGGACAGGTTGATCCTCGGAAGTGACGACGGCGAACAGGGACCGAGGGTCTTCGCCAGGATCGGCGGCGCATGGACGCCGCAGGCCACGGTCGATAGTTCCACATGGAGCAGGTGGGAGGTTCGTGTGGCGCTCTCGGGAGACACGCTGATTGCCGGCACGTGGGCCGACGGCGTTCGCGGCAACAGCGCCGGCGCTGCGCATGTCATCAAGCTGCAAGAGGGTCCGCCTGCTCACCTCGTGGGAGCCCGCGCTTTCGTCGAACATGCCGCCGACGTGCCGTTCGTGCTCGACAGCGTCGACACCAACAGGTTCGGGACGCCGAGCAGCATCGATTGGGCGAGCTTCACGGGGACCACGCAGGGCGCGTCGCTGTTCACCCTGTCCCTCTTGCATGAGGATCCCACGCTGACGACCTCGATCCTCCGCGGCTGGTGGGGCTCCACGAGCCCGACCTCCACGAACCTGTACGGTCAGGTCGTGGCCGGGAACCACTTCAAGCGGATCTCGAAGATCAGCGACATCCTGCCTGGCGATCTGCTGGTCATCAACTACACGGACGGCGGCTCGGGGCACACGGCGATCGTCGACGCGTCCCCGACCGCCATCGCGGCCGTCGAGCCCGTCGTCCCCGGCACGACCCAGTATTCGCTCCGGGTCATCGACTCGACGAGCACCGCCCACGGGTGCACCACGGACACGAGCACGGGAGACACGCGATGGGTGCCGGCCGATCCGACAAGGCCCTGCCGCGGCGGGAGCACGGACGGCGGGGCGGGCAGGGGCACCATGCGTCTTTACGCCGTCTCCCCGGGCCGGGCGAACGCCGGGGACCTCACCGGGTACAGCTGGAGCCTCACGTCGGGCTCCGCGTACTTCCCGCAATCCGGCGCGCGGCCCCACGCGATCGGCCGGCTCGTCCGCTGACCCCCTCACCGCCCGCGCTCGTAATCGAGCGCTGCCTTCTCCACGACGTCCCAGTCCCGCGCGGCCCGCTCGGCCTCGGCCACGAGGTCCGCGGTGAACAGCGTGAGCCCCCAGATGCCGTTGTCGCGCCGCCGGAACGGGTACCGCGTGCCGCGCGCCGTCTCGACGGTGGCCCGCTCGCCCGTCACCTCCACCTTCCCGATGCCGGACAGGTCGCGACGGAGGCGCGCGATGAAGCCCTGCTTCGTGGCCATGTCGACCCACACGTCCGCCCCGTCCTCGGCCATCGCGTGCGCGCGGTACTGCTCCAGCAGGCGCGCGCGCTCCGGCTCCGGGTAGCTCGCCTCGATCCGCTCGCTCGCCTTCCGCCGGTAGTCGCGGATGGTGTACGCCGCGTGCTGCGCCCGGTCCTCGAGGTACGGGAAGCACGCGCGCGTATCGCTGACGCCGATGTTGTACGCGATGCGGAGGTAGGCGCCCTCGGGCGTCGTGTCCGGCGGGAACTGGTTGAGCTTGCGCCAGACGAGCACGAGGGCCAGCAGGGCGACGGCGGCGGCGCCCCAGGCGATGGCGCGGCGACGGGTCATGTCCGGCTCATCTCTCGCTCTCTCGAACCGCGCGGCGCACTAGTCGATGTGCCCGCCGAACTGCAGATAGAGGGACGCGACCCGGTCCCTGTCGAACGCGGGCCCGAGCGGCTCGTCCAGCGCGAGGAGCAGGCCGGCCCGCATGAAGAAGGTCTTCTGGCTGTCGTACACGAAGTACGGCAGCAGCGAGACCTGCCCCCGGTCGTTGTAGATCGACGACGGCACCCACACCGTCTGGAGCGCGACGCCGCCGCCGAAGCCGGAGCGGCTCTGGAGCTCGGGCTCGACCTTCGCCTGGAACACCGCCTCGAGATCGTCGGAGTCGTCGATGAAGCCGCGCCGGACGCCGTCCCCCACCGGGACGAAGAACGTGAGATCCCCGCCCGCCCGGAGCACGAACGACCTTCCGAAGCGGTACTCGATGCCGCCCAGGCCGCCGATCGGGAGCGAGTTCGCCGACCAGAGGTGCAGGTCGTACCAGGCCATCGCCATCGCGCTGTAGCCCCTGGCCACATGCCAGTCGAGGCCGTCGATCGCGCCGAGCGGCAGCCCGGCGCGGCCGCCCGCGTACCAGGTGAGCTTGCGGCCCGCGTCCGAATAGTAGAGCGTGAACGTCGGGTTGCCGAGCGCGGCGCGCGACTGGCGGTCGAGATCTTCGGCGTCCCCCGGGCCGTCGAACGAGAGCGCCAGCGGGAACTTCAGGTTGATGAACAGGTTCGGCGTCGGCTCGAACTGCACGAAGGGGACGGCGGCGAGCGACGTGCCGTAGAAGCGGGCGCTCCACAGGTAGAGATCCACGCCGGCGTCCGAGCGGTGCACCACCGGATCCCAGGCGTGCGCCGCCGTGGGGGCGGCGAGGAGCGGAGCAGCGGCGGAGACCGCCAGGGCGAATGCGCGAAGCCATCGGTGCGTGCTCATCTCGAGAACTGCCTACCGAGATCCGCGCCGCGCCGTCAACCGCGTCGCGCCCCCCCTTCCTGAGAAGCCGGAGCGCCCCTACGATGCGACCCATGTCCCGCACGAGACCAGAGGCCCCGTTCCTCGACGCTCTCCGGCGTT
Source organism: Sorangium sp. So ce124 (assembly GCF_051525235.1). Lineage (NCBI taxonomy): Bacteria > Pseudomonadati > Myxococcota > Polyangiales > Polyangiaceae > Sorangium > Sorangium sp. So ce124. Next base: position 13,062,702 of record NZ_CP150312.1, on the reverse strand, counting down.
CGACCCTCGTGTTCGACGGCGCCATGGGCTCGCTGCTCTACGAGCGCGGGGTGTTCGTCACCCAGAACTTCGAGCAGCTCAACGTCGCGCGCCCCGATCTCGTGAAGAAGATCCACGCCGAGTACGTCGCGGCGGGCGCGAACGTCATCGAGACGAACACCTTCGGCGCGAACAGGTTCCGGCTCGAGCGGTACGGGCTCGTCAACGAGGTGCGCAACTTCAACCTCGCGGGCGCGCGCCTCGCGCGCGAGATCGCGGGCGGCGACGCGTACGTCGCCGGCTCGATCGGCCCGACGGGGCTCGTGCCCGGCGTCGCCACGCGCGACGACCTCGCCGCCGCGGCCGCCACGTTCGCCGAGCAGGCCGGCGCGCTCGCCGAGGGCGGCGCGGACCTCCTGATCCTTGAAACATTTCGCCACCTTGACGAGATCAAGCTCGCCATCGACGCGGCGCGGGCGGCGGCGCCGGGGCTCCCGGTCCTCGCGTCGATGACGTTCGACACGAGCGGCGTCGCGGCGGACGGCAGCGAGCCGGAGCGCGTCGCGCGGACGCTGCGGGACTGGGGGGTCGACCTGCTCGGCGTCAACTGCGGCGACGGCCCGCAGCTGTCGCTCGCGATGGCGGAGCGGATGGCGACCGCGGGGCTCCCGCTCTGCGTGCAGCCGAACGCGGGCCTGCCGCGCACGGTCGACGGCCGCCAGCTCTACATGGCGACGCCCGAGTACTTCGACGTCTTCGCCCGCCGCATGATCCAGGCCGGCGCGGCGATGATCGGCGGCTGCTGCGGGACCACGCCGGAGCACGTCCGGTGGATGGCCAAGTCGGCCCGCATGCTCCGGGGCGGCGCCGCGCCCGAGGCCGCCGCGCGCCCGCAGATCACGATGGACGCGCCCACGGGGCTCGAGCCCACGCCGCTCGGCGAGCGCAGCCCCCTCGCGGCGAAGATCGCCGCCGGCAAGTTCGTGGTCTCCGTCGAGGTGAACCCGGCGCCTGGCCTGAACCCCGAGAGCGCGCTGAGCGCCGCGAAGATGCTCATCGACAGCGGCGTCGACGTCGTGAACGTCGCCGACGGCCCGCGCGCCACGGCGCGGATGACGAACCTCGCATTCTGCTCGCTCCTGGTCCAGCGCTACGGCATCGAGCCGATCCTGCACGTCTGCGGCCGCGACCGGAACCTCATCGGCCAGATGGCGCACCTGCTCGGCGCCCACGCGATCGGCATCAAGAACCTCGTCATCATCACGGGCGATCCGCCGAAGGTCGGCGACTACCCGGAGGCGACCGCCGTCTACGATCTCGACTCCATCGGGCTGCTCCACATGGCGAGCACGATGAACCGCGGCCTCGACCCGGCCGGCAAGCCGATCCCGGGCGGCAAGACGTCGTTCCTGCTCGCCACGGGGCTCGAGCCCGGCGCCCAGGACCTCGACAAGGAGATCGCGCGTCTGGAACGAAAGCGCGCGGCGGGGGCCGACATCATCATGACCCAGCCGATCTTCCACCAGGATCTGCTCGAGAAGGTGCTGCGGCGCATCGAGCACCTGGGGATGCCGGTGCTCGTCGGCGTGCTGCCGCTGGTCAGCCACAAGAACGCCGAGTTCCTCCACAACGAGGTGCCCGGCATGCAGATCCCGGAGGAGATCCGCGAGCGCATGCGCAAGGTGCCGGCCGGCCCCGAGGCGCGCAAGGAGGGGGTGAAGATCGCCCGCGAGATGCTCTTCTCGGTGCGCGACCGGGTGCAGGGGGCCTACCTGATGCCGCCCCTCGGCAAGTACGAGCTGGCGCTCGAGGTGCTCGACGGCCTCAAGACGGGCTGATCCGGCCGGCGGCCCGCCCCCGCGCACGAGTTCTTGCTTGCAGCGCCGGGCGCCGCGCGGGGAAACTCCGCGGAGATGTCCCTAGAGTACCGGCTCCACTCGCGCTGCGCCTGCGGCTCCGTGCTGTCGTCGTCCGAGTTCGCGGCCGCGTCCCGCCCCTTCACGCTGGCCGGGACGAGGCGCGTCTACGAGCGCTCGCGCCCCTTCACGATCCGGCACATCGCCCTCGATCTCGCGCTCGACGTCGAGTCGCGCTCGATCCGCGGCACGGCGCGGCTCGACGCGGTCCGCGTCGACCCCGGCGCGCGCGAGATCGCGCTCGACGCCATCGGCTTCGACCTCGAGGCGGTCGAGATCAGCGCCGGGGCCGGGCGCGCCGCGAAGCCCAGGCGCGGCGCGGGCAAGGCGGCGGGCGGCGCGTTCCACCCGGCCGAGCACACGTACGACGGCGAGACGCTCCGCGTCGTCGTGCCGCTCGACGAGGCCGAGGCGTCGATCCTGGTCCGGTACCGGGCGACGCCGCGGCGGGGGATCTACTTCCTCCAGCCGGACGAGCACGTCCCCGATCGCCCGCGCCAGGTCTGGACGCAGTGTCAGGACGAGGACGCGCGCCACATCTTCCCGTGCATCGACAAGCCCCACATCAAGCAGACGACCGAGCTCCGCGCGCAGGTGCCGCCGGGCTGGTACTGCCTGTCGAACGGCGAGCTCGAGGGCGACGCGAGATCGCAGAAGGAGGGCGTCTATCACTACCGGCTGGACGAGCCTCACCCGAGCTACCTGTTCACGCTCGTGGCGGGCGAGTTCGCCCGCATCGACGGCGCGGCGCTCGACGTCCCGCTCGCGTACTTCGTGCCGAAGGGGCGCGAGGAGGACGGCCGCCGCACGTTCGCGCGCACGCCGGACATGATCCGCCACTTCAGCGAGAAGCTCGGCGTCAAATATCCTTTCCGCCGCTACGCGCAGGTGGTGGTGAGCGACTTCATCTTCGGAGGGATGGAGAACACGACCGCCACCACGATGTACGAGCACATCCTGCTCGACGAGCGGGCGGCGCTCGACATCTCGTCGGACGATCTCATCGCCCACGAGCTCGCGCACCAGTGGTTCGGCGATCTCGTGACCTGCCGCGACTGGTCGCACGGCTGGCTCAACGAGGGATTCGCGACGTTCATGGAGCACGTCTATCGGGAGCACCACCTCGGCGCCGACGAGTACGATCACGGCCTGAAGGCCGATCTCGACTCGTACCTTGGCGAGGCGCGCGGGCGGTACCGGCGGCCCATCGTCTGTCAGGACTACGACGCGCCGCTCGACGTCTTCGATCGACACCTCTACGAGAAGGGCGGGCTCGTGCTCCACCTGCTCCGCCGGGAGCTCGGGGACGAGCTCTTCTGGCGCGGGGTGAGCACCTACCTGACGCGCCACGCGCGGGGGGTCGTGGAGACACGGGATCTCGCCCGCGCGCTCGAGGACGTGAGCGGCAAATCGCTGGAGCGCTTCTTCGAGCAGTGGGTCTTCCGCGCCGGGCACCCCGAGCTCGACGTGAAGATCGAGATCGAGGGCGACCAGTGCACCGTGACGGTGAAGCAGGCGCAGGCGGCCGGGCAGCCCAGCCGGGAGCACGCGCTCCAGCCGGACGCCTCGACGCCGCCCGCCTTCGCGTTCGACCTGGTGCTCGATTTCGGCTTCACGGAGGGCAAGGGCTCGATCACGCGGCGCGAGGTACGGCGCGTGGATCAGGCGGCGCACACGTTCGTCATCCCGCTCCCGCGGCGGCCTCGCTTCGTGGTGGTGGATCCGGACCTCAGGATCCTGGGCGAGGTCAGGGTCGACGCGCCCGGCGATCTCCTGCGGGCGCAGCTCGCCCACGCGCCCACGGCGCGCGGCCGCATGCTCGCCGCGAAGCCGCTCTCGCGGCGCGACGACCCACCGACGGCGCGGGCGCTCGGGCAGTCGCTCTCCGACGCAAACGAGTTCTGGGGGGTGCGCGCCGCCGCCGCGGCCGCGCTCGGCGCGCTCCAGTCGAGCGCGGCGTTCGCGCTGCTCGAGGGCAGCGCGGGCGTGGAGCACCCGAAGGTGCGCCGGGCGGTCGCGAGCGCGCTCGGCAACTTCAGGTCGGCGAAGGCGGCCGAGGTCCTCGGCAAGCTCGCTTTGCGCGACGCGAGCTACCTGGTGCAGGCCGAGGCGGCGCGGGCGCTCGGGGCCACGCGGCAGAGCTCGGGGTTCGAGACGCTCGTCGATCTCCTGGATCGTCCCTCGTGGGGCGAGGTCATCCGCTGCGGCGTGATCGACGGGCTGGCCAACCTGCGGGACGAGCGCGCGGTGCCGCACCTGACGGCCCGCACGCGCTACGGCGTCCCGACGCGGGGGCGGCGGGCTGCGATCATGGCGTTGCCGAAGCTCTCCAGCGATCGGCGGACGCGCGAGCTCCTCGAGGAGCTCCTCGATCAGCCGGATCCGTACCTCCGGGTCGACGTCGCGCGCGCGCTGGGCGATCTCGGCGACGGCCGGTCGCGGGGCGCGCTCCAGCGGCAGCTCGACCGCGATCTCGACGGCCGGGTGCGGCGCCGGATCCGCGAGGTCCTGCGCGATCTCGGCGGGGCGGGCAAGCGCGAGCTGGATCGGCTGCGGGACGAGCTCGAGACGCTGCGGCGCGACAACGCGGAGATCAGGGCGCGGCTGGGCAAGCTCGAGGCGGCGAGCACCAAGGCCAAAAAGGCGGCCGACGCCAAGTGAGCGAGCCCCTTTGCCGCGCCGCCGCGGTCGGCTAGGCAAGCTCCATGTCGGAAGCCCCTCCCGTGAAGCTCGACCGGCGCGGCGCGGTCGCGGTGCTCACCATCGATCGGGCGGATCGCCGCAACGCGCTCTCCCGGGACGCGCTGCTCACCTTCGGCCGCCTCGGGCGCGAGCTCGTGGACGACCCGGAGGTGCGCGCGATCGTGATCACGGGCGCCGGGGACAAGGCGTTCTGCGCCGGCGCCGACCTCAAGGAGCGGCAGGGCATGCGCCCCGACGACGTCCGGCGCCAGGTGGGCCTGTACCGGACGGAGCTCGGGGTGCTCGCGCGGAGCCCCAAGCCGGTGATCGCGGCCATCAACGGCGTCGCCTTCGGCGGCGGGCTGGAGCTCGCGTTGATCTGCGATCTCCGGGTGGCGGCGCCGCACGCCGAGCTCGCGCTGCCGGAGACGTCGCTCGGCATCATCCCGGGCGCGGGCGGCACGCAGCGGCTGCCGCGGGTCGTCGGCGAGGCGCGGGCGAAGGAGATGATCCTGCTCGGCAGGAAGCTCACCGCGCCCGAGGCGCTCGCCTGGGGCCTCGTGAACCGGGTGTCGCCCGGAGGGACGCCGGTGGTCGACGACGCGATCGCGTGGATCGAGCCGATCGCGAGCGGCGCGCCCATCGCGCAGGCCGCGGCGCTCGGGGCGATCGACGACGGCTATGACGTGCCGCTCTCGCTCGGGCTCGAGATCGAGCGGGTCCACTACGACGAGACGCTGCGCAGCGAGGATCGGCTGGAGGCGCTGCGCGCGTTCGCCGAGAAGCGGAAGCCGGTCTACAAGGGGCGGTGAGGGCAGCGAGCGGCGGTGACGGCGCGCCGCTGGGAGCGGCCCTGCGGCGCGCGCTGGCCCGGGGGCGAAGCTCGTGTGACAGCCTTCGTGCTAGCCTTGTCCGCATGGATCCCAAGCCGACCGGTGCCGCGCTCCTGCTCGCCCCGGCCGACCGGGGCGGCGCGGCGGTGAGGCTCCCGCCTGCGGAGCCGCGGCGGGCGCATTTCCCGTCCGTCGATGAGCACCTCGTGGCGCCCGAGGTGACGCGCGACGAGTTGATCCGCGGGCGCAAGGTCGTCGCGGCGCCGGCGCTCGAGCCGCACGCGGAGCAGCAGGTGCGGCTGGATTTCCTGATCGCGCCGCACCTTCGCCCCGGCTACATCGGCGCGGCCGATCTCATCACCCGCGTCGCCGAGGGCTCGGATTTCGCCACCGACCTCTCCATCCGCAGGGCGGGGCTCGATCCGGCGACGGGACGCCGGTATCTGGAGGAGCTCTCGTTCGAGATCGTCAACGAGCAGTCGATGCAGGACGCGCGCGAGAAGGCCGAGGATCTCGTCGCCCGAGGCGTGCGCCGCGTCTTCGTCATCTTCGTCAAGCGTGACGAGGTCGCCGAGTGGTCGGCGGCTGAGGGGCGGTTCGTTCTGCTCGCGCCTGACGCGACCATCGAGGATCCGTGCTTGGTCCGTCCGGTCCCCGTCCGCGCGTTGCTCGACGGCGCGGCGGCCGAGCGCGAGGTCGTCCGCGCGCTGGAGCGCAAGGGCAACCCTGAAATCGAGGCCATCAAGGCCCGCGAGCGAAAGGCGGCGCTCGACGAGGGGCGGCGCGCGGGGCTCGACGAGGGCCAGCGAGCCGTGCTGCTGCGTCAGCTCCGGGCGCGGTTCGGAGAAGTGCCCGAGGCGAGGCGGGAGCAGGTCCTCGCTGCGTCCGGGGAGCGGCTCGCGGTATGGGCCGAGCGGATCCTCGCTGCCAGGACGCTGGAAGAGCTCTTCGAAGGCTGAAACGCCGCACATCGCGGGCGGCGCCTGCGCCTGAGCCCGCGCGCGTGGATCAACCGAGCGCGTCGATCTTGCGGGCGAGCAGCGGGAGGCGCAGCCCGAGCCCGTGCCGCTCGAGGCGCGCGCGGGCGGCGACGTAGCGCCGCTTCGCCTCGGGGCCGCGACCGCGTGCGAGGAGGATGTCGCCCATGGCCTCGAGGCAGCGCGACTCCTCGGCGGGCATGGGCATGGCGACGAAGAGGGCGTGGGCCTCCTCGGCGAGGGCGAGCGGGTCGGGGGTGGCGCTGTGCGGGGGGAGGTGAATCGCGAGATCGCGCAGGGTCTCCGCGGTGATGCGGGGGGAGCCGGTGGCGGCGAGGCTCTCGCGGAGCGCGGCGAGGTGTGGCTCGATGACGGCGGGAGCTTGGCCCTGGAGGACGAGGGCGCGGACGCGGGCGGAGCGGAGCCGCGCGAGTTCCACGAGAAAGCCGCGCGCCTCGGCCTCCTTCTCCGTCTCGGCGAGGGTGGTCAGGGCCCCGTCAAGCTTGCCGGATTGGACGAGGTGCTCGCCAAGGCGGCGGCCGCATTCTGCGATGAGATCCGGGTAGACAGCGCGGGCCTTATCGAGGGCCTGTGCACTGGCGTCAGCTGCCTGGTCCAACGTGCCGGGCGTGGCGGCCAGGAGCCGCGGGCGGAGGGTCAGAAATTGAATCGGGTACCAGGACGGACCGTCGGCACCAGCGATCGCCTGGACGGCGTCTCGTACCTCATCGAGCTCGACCCGGGCAGCTTCTAGTTCTCTCTCGCCAAGCCGCTCCGCCTCACGCATAGAGACGAGGGCGTCGATCGACGCCTCGTACATGTCGATCAGCCGTCCATCCTGCTTCCGAGCCGTCGCTGCAGCGATCGCTTGTCGAAGGGTTCGGAAACACGCTTCGACGTCCCCCCGGGCCATGGCAAGCTGAGCTCGCGCATAGAGTGAGACGGTAACATCCGCGGCTGCGCGTACCAACCCTGTCGCTATCTCCCTCTCAGCCGCCTCCAACTCTCCAGTCAAGATCGCACAATTCACCAAGCTCAGACAATCGGATTCCAGATCTCCACCATCACTGGACACGAGGGCCATCGCTTCGCGGTACCTGGCCTCTGCAAGAACAAAGTTCCCAGCAGCTTCCGCGATGTCTCCCTGATGAGAAATTTTCAATGCGGAATTGAAGCTGCTCTGTTCCTTGATAGTTCGGCACTCTTCAGAAAGAGTGCGTGCACGCGTCAAGTCACCGAGCGCAAGAGCGACACTGCATGCGGAGCGCAACGCCTGAGATCTATTTTTAGGAGCGAGGCCGTAAGTACGCACTAAGCGTAGCGACTCGGTGGTGGCCGAACAATCGTGCCCCGCGAAGGGACCCGGAAATGCAGACATGAACTGCGCTCGCCACGGCAGGCCTCTTGCGAGCGAGATCGGGTCAAGCTCCGCCAACCCACGCCGGACCCAATAGAGCTCCTGAGACTTCTCCCCTCCGGCGCTCGCAATGGCCGCAAGCGCCCAGCACAATCTCACACGGTTCTCCTGCGAGTCCTCGTTTCCTGTCGGAGGGAGCGCCAGTAGTGCCCTCTTCGCCACCTCCTCAGCCTCGATTGGCCGCCCGCTCATTCTGAGCGCCTCCGCGAGGGTGTATCCCGCGCCCGCCCGCTCCAGCGGCGTCCGTGCGCGCCGGAGCTGCCGTCTGGCCCGCGCCACCCGCTCCGGCTCCTCACCTCCCGGGAGCGGCAACGGCCCGCCGTCCCCGCGCACCAGCACCACGCTCTCGCGGAACGCGTACGCGTCCGGCGCGAGCTCCCGCAACTTGCGCAGCCCCTCGGCATCCTCCAGCCACAGCACCACCGGCGAGCCCGAGAGCAGCTTCTCCCGGTGCCAGTTCAACGCCTCGAGTACCCCGTCTAGGTTGCCCGCGACCGAAAGCGCGCGCACGCACACGCGATCGACTGGCCTCTCCAGCGCGGCGAGCACCTCCTCCGGCTGGCGCACCTCCTCCGGGTCCGGCACCTCGATGCCGCCCGCGCTCCTCCGCAGAACCTCCGTCGCCTGCGCGTGCAGCGCCGTCTCGCAGACGACGATGACGAACGCTTCCCCGGCGCTCCCGAGCGCCTTCCCCGCGCGCTCGAGCTGCTGCTCGTCCGCGCGGAGGAGCCGCGGCCCGTCGCTAGGCGTGGTGGGCATCCGTCTTCTGATGCTCCTCGAGGAGCTTCCAGAGGAGCGGGTGCGCGTCGAACCACGCCGAGCCGTTGAACGACTCGATGATGCGCGACAGGTCGAGGTAGCGCCGGTCCTCCGCCGAGCGGAGCTCGTTCGTGCGGTGCGCGTGCGCGAGCGCCTCGTAGTCGGGGCCGTACAGCCCGACCGACTCCTTCAGCCGCGCGTCGTTCAACGCGTAGGTCATGGCGATCGTGTCGAGCACCGGCTGCTCGTTGTACGTCGCCATCTGCACGCCCTCGCGCAGCATGCGGAAGAAGTCGCGCAGCACGCCGCCCGAGTACATCGCGGCGAGCCGCACCACGTCGGGCTCGATGAGGCTCGGGTCGACCCGGTGCCGTACCAGCTCATGGAAGAAGCCCAGGCGGTCATCGAGGAAGGCATCCTCGGGCCTGAACGTGCCCGGAGCCCTGCCGAGGACGCGGATCGGGCAGAGGTGCTCGACGTTGTGGCGGATGTCGGACCGGCTCTCGCCGAACGGAACGCCCGTGGGGAGCGTGTAGACGACACGCAGCGGCGGCGCGAGCAGGGCGTTCAGGTTGGTGTCGAAGATCTCCTTCTGCGCCTCGGCGCCGCGCACCTTGTCGAGGTCGTCGACCATGACGAGCAGCTCGTTGGGCCCGTCCTCCGCGCTGAGCGCGTTCTCGATGTCGTCGACCAGCGCGGCGAGGAAGTCCTGGAGCAGGCTCTGCTGCGTCTCGCCGAAGGCCCGGAACTGCCGGCGAGCTTTCTCGCTGAGCTTGAGCTCCTGCTTGAGCTTCACCACCACGAGATCGAACTCGAGCGAGAGAGAGCCCTCCTTCCCCTGGATGCCCATGGGCTGGAAGATGCGCTCGTTGAGGTCCGCGGCGACCTTCTTCCAGCGCTTCTGCGCGGACAGCCGGTCCTTGTGGCTCTGGAACAGCGCGCCGGCGAGGCGGAAGAGGACCTGGGAGGAGTCGAGCGTGGCCCACTCCTGCTCCTCGAAGCGGAGCATGAGCACGCTGAACCGCTCCTGGATCTGCGGGTCCACCGCGAGACGACTGAGCTCTGTGCTCTTGCCGCTACCGACGTGCCCCGAGAGGAAGAGCTTCGTGTCCCGCGTGCCGGAAAGGAGCCGCTGCCGGAGCTGCTCGATCGGGCCGGGCAGCTTGAAGTTGCCTTCTCCTCGCCGCGCGGGCGGCGGCGTATAGAAGTCCGGGTCGCTCGCCACCTTCGCGCCCTGCGGATTCGTCTCCCGGAAGTCGAGCGGCCTCGGGTCGAGGACCTTGCGGGCTTGTTCCAGCGTGGTTGCGCGCGGCATGCGCGGACCGTAATGCGACGCCCTGAGGCGGGCAACCAGCCCGGCATTCCGTCCAACGGTCTGCGTCCTCGACGCACTCGGTCCACGAGAACGAGCACAGCGCCCGCGTTCTCGCCCTCGGCCCCCCACCGGAAGCTTCCGTTGCGCTCCAGAAGCTTCCGTCGCGGTAGCGAAAGCTTCCGTCGCGCTCCGGGGCACGATCTTTCGCGGGGTTAGCGGTGTCCGCCGGACGCCCGGCGCCATCGGGCGCGTCTTGGAGGTCGAAATCCCGGCAAATTCGCGCTCCGCCTCCGCGACGGAAGCTTCCGGAGCGCGACGGAAGCCTTCGTCCCCGCGACGGAAGCTTCGCGCGCCTGTCGGAAGCCTCCCTCTCCGCGTTGGAAGCCTTCAGCCCCGTCGCGGAGCCCCTCGTTCCGCCACCCAAGCCTTCGCGGCGGCCGCCGTCCTCCCCCGCGCGCCCGCCCTCCCCCGCCCGCGCGCCCCCCGCGCCAGCGCCCTCTACAGCCCCTCCGCCGGCTGCCGCAGCACCTCGACCTTGCCCTCCAGCCGCTTCGACACCCACACCTTGTTGTTCCGGTCGACGATCACCGCGCCGCAGTCCTCGATCGCCTCGACGAGCGCGAGCCCCTTCTCGGCCCCCAGGATGAACACCGCATCATCGACGGCGTCCGCTGTCAGCGCGTCCTTTGCCCAGATGGTCACGCTCCGGCTCTCGGACGCGGGGAAGCCGGTCCGCGGATCGATGATGTGGTGATAGCGCCTGCCGTCCTTGATGAAGCTCCGCTCGTAGTCGCCCGCCGTGGAGAAGGCGTGGTCCTCCACCTCGATCATCGCGAAGTAGTCGTTCGCGTCTTTGCCGCGCGGATCCCGCACCCCCGCCCTCCACGGCGACCCGTCCGGCTTCTTTCCCGCGATGTACAGGTCCCCGCCGGCCTGCACGAAGAACGACGTCAGCCCCTCCCCCCGCAGCACCCGCGCCGCGGCATCGACGGCGTAGCCCTTCGCGATCCCGCCGAGGCTCATCCGCATCCCGGGCTTCCCGAGCATCACCGTGCGCCGCGCGCGATCGATCTTGATCTGCCTGTGATCGATGAGCGCGCGCGCCCGCTCGACGTCTTCCTTGCGCGGCACGTTGTCGTCGATGTCCTCGTCGAACTTCCAGAGCCCGTGCATCGCCTCGAAGGTGACGTCGAAGACGCCCTCCGAGCGCTCGCTGATCCAGAGGCTCTTCTCGATCACGGCGAGCGACTCCGGGCTCACCTCCACCGCGCTCTTCCCGGCCGCCGCGTTGACCCGCGACAGCTCGCTGTCCGGCCGCCAGGTCGTCATGAGCCCCTCGAGCCTGCGGATCTCGGCGATCGCCTTGTCCAGCCGGGCCCTGATCGCCGCCTCATCCATCGCGTCGCTCGTGTAGGCGGCGAGGAGCAGGCTCGTGCCCATCGCCCTCGCCTCGACCGCGACGCGGGCAGGCCCGGCCTGCGCCGGAGCGGACTGAGCCGGCAGCGGCGCCACGCTCGCGGTGGCCGGCCCGGCCTCCTGGCGCGCGCGTGGGGGCGCGTCGCAGGCGGCGAGCGCGAGCGCCGCCGCGAGGAAGGGGAAGCGGGGGAAGCAGAGGAAGACGAGGAGCGGAGAACAGCGCGGTCCGTGCATTCGAGGGTCCTGGGTCCGTGAGAAGTCCCGACAGCGTGGCGGCGCGCGGGGTGCCGATGTGCGAACGAGCGAACGCGCGAACGCGCGAACGTGACCACCGTGCGGCGGCGGAGCTCCTCCGCCAGCGCCACCATGGCCCGGGCGAGCCGCGCGGATCCAGAGTAGTATCGCTCGCCCCTATGAGCCTCGACCCGAGCCGCATCCAGCGTGACATCGACGACCTCTCCCCGGATCTCCGCGAGATCGCCGCGCGCATCCACGCGCACCCGGAGCTCCGGTTCGAGGAGCACAGGGCCGCGGCCTGGCTCGCCGAGGCCGTCGAGAAGCGCGGCATCCAGGTCGAGCGCGGGCTGGCCGGCATGCCCACCTCGCTGCGCGCGCGCATCGGGCGCGGCGGGGGCCCCCACCTCGCCATCCTGGCCGAGTACGACGCGCTCCCTGAGATCGGCCACGCCTGCGGGCACAACCTGATCGCGGCGGGGGCGCTCGGCGCGTTCCTCGCGCTGGCGCGGCAGCAGGACGCCGTGGCCGGCACCATCGATCTGGTCGGGACGCCCGCCGAGGAGGGGGGCGGCGGCAAGATCAGGCTGCTCGAGGCGGGCGCCTTCGAGGGCGTCGACGCCGCGATGATGTTCCACCCGTTCGACCGCGACCTGCTCGCGCACGACACGCTGGCCAGCGTCTGGCTCGAGCTCCAGTTCCGCGGCAAGCCGTCGCACGCGGCGCTCGCGCCGTGGGACGGCCACAGCGCGCTCACGGCCTGCCTCGACACCTTCCGGCTGATCGACGGCCAGCGCGTCCACTTCCGCGATGGCGTCCGGGTGCACGGGTTCATCAAGAACGGCGGTCAGGCGGTCAACATCATCCCGGAGCTCGCCGTCGCCGAGTTCTCGGTCCGCGCCCTCGACACCGAGGAGCTCGCCCGCGTGCGGGCGATCGTGGAGCGCTGCGCCCGCGGCGCGGCCATGGCGAGCGGGGTCGAGCTCACGCTCGTCGATCAGGGCGGCTACAAGAACATGGTCAACAACCGGAAGATGGCGCGCCGCTTCGGCGAGCACCTGCGCGCCCTCGGCCGCTCGCCGATCGAGATGGACCCCGCCGTCGGCACCGGCTCGACCGACATGGGCGACGTGTCCCACGCGCTCCCCGCCATCCATCCGTGGATCGCGATCTGCGGCAAGGGAGAGACGACCTGCCACCAGCACGCGTTCGCCTCGCGCGCTGCGAGCCCCGCCGGCCAGGACTCGATGCTGATCGCCGCCAAGGCCATGGCGATGACGTGCGCGGATCTCCTGCTCGACCCCGAGCTGCGGCAGGGCGTGCGCGAGGAGTTCGCGCAGCGGAAGGCCGGGGCGAGCGCGCGCTAGGGCCTGCTCAGCCGTCGTCCTGAAGGGGGTTCCCGAGGTCGTCCATCAGCCCGGTTCCCCCCTCGACCGGGATCGCCCGCGCCAGGGCGACCCGCTCCAGCATCACCGACAGCGCGATCTTGTCTCCGACGTCCGGCAGCCAGGTGCGGGACCCATCCCAGAGATCGAGCCGGATGTTGCTCGCCGGCACGCTCCCGCCGACCGCCGCCGCGCCCCCGGCGCGCGCCTGCGCGGAGGGCACCGCCATCCGGTCGATCTGCGACCAGGCGAAGCGCCGCACGCGCGGCACGCCGAAGGTGAGCAGCTCGCGCAGCTCGATCCCGTCCGGGTGCACGACGACCCCCCGCATCTGCTCGCGCAGCACCATCGCCACCGCGCTCACGCACAGGACGATGGCGCAAACGCTGGAGGAGACGAGCCGGTGGCGATCGCCCTCGACGACGTACTGGAAGAGCCGGGAGCTCGACGGAGCGTTCTGGCCATAGAAGATCACCCCCGAGACGCCGAGGGCGAAGGTCAGGTAAAGCAGCGCCGGGAGGCGCTCCTTCAGCGGCGGCCCGAACGCGATGCGCTTCTCGGGCCTGTACGTCATGTCAAAGCCGGGAGGTCTGGAGGGACGCGCCATAGGCCCCTAGTCTACACGGAGGGGGAGCCGACGCTTGGGTCCGCCCCCTCGACCGGGCCGCCTCGGGCGCGGCCGCGCCGCGCTCCCGGCGAGCCGCGCGCGAGCGATGGGCTGAAACCCATTGCCGGGCGATGGCTGAACGGACATGAAGGGGCGTCCCGTCGACCCCCTCCTGGAGCCTTCCATGCACGATCGCTTCCTGCGCGCCTGCCGGCGTGAGCCGACCGATGTCACGCCCGTGTGGTTCATGCGCCAGGCCGGCCGGTACATGGCCGAGTACCGGGAGCTCAGGAAGAAGTACACGCTCCTCGAGATCTGCAAGACGCCCGAGCTCGCGCTCGAGGTGACGCTCCAGCCGCTGCGGCTCGGGATGGACGCGGCGATCCTCTTCGCCGACATCCTCCTGCCGCTCGAGCCGATGGGCGCCCCCTTCGAGTTCGCGAAGGGCGAGGGCCCGGTGATCCACGAGCCCGTGCGCGATCGGGCCGGCATCGAGCGGCTGCGGGTGTTCGAGCCCGAGGAGGGCCTCGGCTACGTGCTCGACGCCGTGCGCCTCATCCGCAAGGAGCTCGACGGCAAGACGCCGCTCATCGGCTTCGCCGGCGCGCCGTTCACCATGGCGAGCTACCTCGTCGAGGGGGGCAAGTCGAGCGACTACCGGCTCACGAAGCAGCTGATGTGGAGCGACCCCGAGGCGTGGTCGGCGCTGATGGGCAAGATCTCGGAGGTCGTCCGCCGCCTGTTGCGCGCGCAGGTCGCCGCGGGCGCCCAGGCGGTGCAGCTGTTCGACTCGTGGGTCGGCTCGCTCTCGATCGACGACTACCGCGAGCACGTGCAGCCGCACGTGCGGCACATCCTCCGCGACCTCGAGGCGACGGGGGTCCCGGTCATCCACTTCGGCACGAACACAGGGGCGCTCCTGGAGGCGCAGCGCGACGCCGGCGGCACGGTGATCGGCGTCGACTGGCGCACGCCGCTCGACAAGGCGTGGCAGCGCATCGGGTACGATCGCGCGGTGCAGGGCAACCTCGACCCGCTGCTGCTCTGCGCGCCGCGCGCCGTCGCCGAGCGCCGCGCGCGCGCGGTGCTCGCGGAGGCCGGCGGGCGCGCCGGGCACATCTTCAACCTCGGCCACGGCATCATCCCCGAGACGCCGGTCGATACGGTCAAGGCGGTCATCGATCTCGTCCACTCCATCCCGCGCGCGTCGCTCCAGGGCGAGCCGGCGCGCTGACGCCGCGCATCGCGCCGCGGCATCGACCGGGATCGGATCTCAGATCCCCTCCGGGGGTGATATGGTCCAGCCGCGAGCATGTGCGAGCTCCTCGGGATGGAGTGCAACGTCCCCACAGACATCGTCTTTTCGTTCAACGGCCTCCGGCACCGGGGCGGCCGCACAGGTCCCCACGCTGACGGTTGGGGCCTCGCGTTCTTCGAGGGGCGCGCCGCGCGCGTGTTCCTCGATCCGAGCCCCGCCGCGGAGAGCCCGCTGGCGCGATTCCTCAGCGAGACGCCCATCAAGACGCTGCTCGCGATCGGCCACATCCGGCGCCGCACCCGCGGCGACGTGCTTCTCGCCAACACGCACCCGTTCATGCGCGAGCTCTGGGGACGCCACTGGGTCTTCGCGCACAACGGCACGCTCCCTCGCGTCCGGCGCCGCGCGCTGGGCCGCTTCAACCCCATCGGAACGACCGACAGCGAGCACGCCTTCTGTTACCTGCTGGAGGGGCTCCGCAGCTCGTTCCCCGGCTATCCTCGCCGGCCCAGCGAGCTCTGGGAGGCGATCGCGGCGCTCGGCGGCGAGCTAGGGCAGGACGGGACGTTCAACTTCCTGCTCGGCGACGGGCGCCACCTCTTCGCCCGCTGCGCAACCCGGCTCTGTCACATCATCCGCAAGGCCCCCTTCGGCATCGCGACGCTCCTGGACGACGATGTCCGCGTCGACTTCTCGGCCGTCACGACCCCGAAGGATCGGATCGCGGTGGTCGCGACGAGCCCGCTCACCGCGAACGAGACCTGGACCACGGGACGACCGGGCGAGCTCTGGGTATTCGATGGCGGCGAGCTGCGCGCGACGCTGTCGTCGCTCGCCTGATCGACACCAGCGCGGTGTCCACCCCTCACGCCCGCGCCTGCGCGTCAGGGCTCGATCCGTCGATCCCGTCCTCGTGATGGGGGTCGGCCTCTCGGCGGCTTTCTCCGCAGCGGGCGCAGTGACGCTTTCCCGCCGTGGCCGGTTCCAGCAATGACGGAGCGTTGCGGCTGGCGGAGGAACGAGCTGCTCCTGGAGGCCATCGAAGGCAGGAAGCGCGCTGCCGTGCCGCGGCCTGGAGATGGGCACGGCAGCCTGAAAAGAAAAACGCCGCGACGGACCTGGGGGGGGAAGGTCTCCGCCGCGACGCAGGTCTATCCTACGCACCCTGTGTGCCAAGTCAACTGACCGGCAACGCTCGCGGGAGGCCTCTGCGCTGCGGGGTCGCAGCACGCGCGGCGTGCAGCGCACGCGGTCCACGCGGCTCCGCTCCGTTCCGCGCCGTTCCGCACCGCTCGCGACGTTCTTCTCGGCTTCGCTCGGTTCCGCTCCGCTCCGGTTCCGCTCCGTTCCGTGCCGCTTCGCTCGGTTCCGGTCCGCTGCGTTCCGCTTCGCTCAGTTCAGCGTTGTGATGCGCCCTCGTTTTGAGGCAGAACTCACAGAGCCTCGTCCCCGCAGAACGCGGACATGCCAGGCGAACAAACACATCGTGTTCCAGCAAACCATTCTCTCCCTTGCCGGCTCAATCGCTCGCCGGACGGGTGGCGGCGCGCTCGGGAAACGCATAGAGAGACCCGCGTCCTCGGCAGCTCGGGCTGCACAAGAGGAAAGAGATGGGGCGTCAACTGCGATAACAGCGCACAGCGCCCCACAAGGTGCATCGGCGAGCACCGGCGGTGCGGCGCGGCGTGAGCGGCAGCGAACAGCGGCGAGGGGGCGGACGGCGTGCGGGGAACAAGCCGAGAACGTGGAAGGGCGCAACGGACGCAACCGACGCAACCGACACGACCGACGCGACCGAGCGCAGAAGGCGACGTAGGCCGTTGTCGGGTCGGGAAGGCGGAGGAAGCACTGAAGACGGCTCCGCCCGGATGGCCGTCTTGACGGGAGTCGGGGCATGTCAGTACGCTTTGACGTTGGGCGAGCTAGGGCATATCGAACCGTTGCATCGCGACCGAAGAGCCACGCCCGGGTAGGTTCCGTCTCGGGAAGAGCTCGAACGATGTCGAGGCTAGGTCGCACGACGGGTTGGGCTGAGCGCGCGTGAGTGACTTCGACGAAAAGACTCGTGTAACGCAGGTGGTCCAGCCCCCACCGGGCGGCGGCAGCAAGAACACGACCGACTGCCTGGTCGTGATCTACACGAAGGAGCCCACGCTGCTCGGCAAGCGGTTCGTGCTGGAGAACAACCCGACGCGGGTCGGTCGCGGCGCGGACAACCACATCGTGCTCGACGGCGACTCCGTGTCACGAAGGCACGCCCATTTCGAGCAGCGGCCGAGCGCCTGGATGGTCGTCGACGATGGGAGCACCAACGGGACGTACTGCAACGATGAGCAGATCTCCCGCGAGGTGGTGCTGAAGAACGGAGACCGGGTGAAGATCGGCCCCACGATCTTCAAGTTCCTGTCCGGCGCCGACGTGGAGGCGCAATACCACGAAGAGATCTACCGGATGACCATCATCGATGGTCTCACGCAGATCCACAACAAGCGCTACCTCTACGAGGCGCTCGAGCGCGAGATCATCCGCGGCCGCCGCCACGAGCGGGACCTCGCGATCCTCCTGTTCGACATCGACCACTTCAAGCGCATCAACGACGTCCACGGCCACCTGGCCGGCGACTTCGTGCTGAAGGAGGTCGCGCGCATCGTGCAGAGCCGCATTCGCCGCGACGAGGTCTTCGCGCGCTACGGCGGCGAGGAGTTCGCCATCATCCTGCCGGAGACGTCCATCGAGGGCGCGGCGGCCCTCGGCGAGACCCTTCGTCAAAAGGTCGCGGAGCACCTGTTCGTGTTCCAGGCCGACAGCATCCGGGTGACGATCAGCGTCGGCGTGGCGCTCCTCCAGGAGGGCGATCGCACAGCGAACGACCTCATCAAGCGCGCGGACGAGCGCCTCTACCACGCGAAGAACAGCGGGAGAAACCGGGTGTGCGCCTGAGCAGCCGCCCGCGGGCGCGCTAGGTTCCGGCGGAGGAAGGACGATGCCGAACAGCGATCTGCCGCTGCCGGCGGCGCCGGACGCGGGCAGCGGCTCTGAGCTGCCCGCGATCCTGTCGCCGCCGCCTGGTCCCCTGTCGCGGAGCGCCCTCGAGCGGCTCGAGCGCGTCGAGTGCCCGGCGTTCGGCCGGCGGCGCGAGGCGCGGGCGCAGAAGAGCGGCGCCGACATGCTGCCGATCGTGCTGTCGCACGGGCGCGGCGCGAACGTCTGCGACGTCGACGGGAACCGGTACGTCGACCTGTGCGCCGGCTTCGGCGCGCTGCTGCTCGGCCACGCGGCGGCGCCGGTGCGGCGCGCGGCGGAGGAGCAGCTGTCGCGGCTGACCCTCGCGCTCGGCGACGTGTACTCGGCCGACGTGAAGATCGCCCTGCTGGAGCGCCTCACGGCGCTGCACCCCGGGCCCTCGCCCATGGCGCTGCTCGGCCAGAGCGGCAGCGACGCGATCACCGCGGCCGTCAAGACGGCGGCGCTCTCGACCGGACGGCCTGGGCTCGTCGCGTTCGAGGGCGCGTACCACGGGCTCGGGTACGCGCCGCTCGCGGCGTGCGGGCTGCGGGAGAGCTACCGGGCGCCCTTCGCGGAGCAGCTCAACCGGCGCGTGACGTTCGCGCCCTACCCGCGCGACGAGGCGGGCGCCGCGCGCTCGGTCGACGCCGTCGAGCTCGCGCTGCGCGGGGGCGACGTCGGCGCGGTCCTCCTCGAGCCGATCCTCGGGCGGGGCGGCTGCGTCGTCCCGCCCGACGCGTTCCTGCACGCGGTCTGCGAAGCGGCGCACCGGCACGGGGCGCTCGTGATCGCGGACGAGATCTGGACCGGCCTCGGTCGATCAGGGGCGATGACGCGCACAGGAGAGCTCGGGGCGCCGGTCGATATCCTCTGCTTCGGCAAGGGGCTCGGCGGCGGGCTGCCCATCTCCGCGTGCGTGGCGCCCGAGCCGATCATGCGGGCGTGGGCGCGCGAGGGCGAGGTGGTCCACACCTCGACGCACTCCGGATCGCCCCTCGCGTCGAGCGCCGCGCTCGCGACGCTCGACGCCCTCGGCGAAGGCCGGCTGGCCGCGCGCTCGCGCGACGTGGGCGCTCGCTTCCAGGCGATGCTGCGGGAGGCGCTCCCGCGCAGGGCGGGCGTCGTCGACGTGCGGGGCGCGGGGCTCATGGTCGGCGTCGAGCTCGAGAGCGCCGAGCTCGGGCTCCGGGCCATGCGCGGGATGCTGGCCGAAGGGTACCTGGTCCTCACGGGCGGGGTGCGCGGCGAGACGCTGACGCTGACGCCGGCGCTCACCATCCCCGAAGCGCTGCTCTCGGCCACGGCCGGGGCGCTCGCCCGCGTGCTGCGCGCGTGTTGACGGCCTAGCGCGCGAGCGGAGCAGGACGCGCGTGCTATCCCGGTGCCCGTGGGATCGATAGACCAGAGCGAGGCGCTGCACCGCCGCGCGCGGGCGTTCATCGAGGCGTCGCTCCGCGTGGACGGGGCGGGCTCGACAGGCGCCGGCCGAGCGGCGGGTGCCTCTCCTCCGCAGGACCAGGGCGAGCGCGGGGCGCTTCCGGAGACCTTCGATGCGCTCGCGATCGCCCTGGCGAGGCACCAGGCCGCGCATTGCGCGCCGGTCGCCCGCCTCTTCGAGGCGCGCGGCGCGGACGTCGCCGCGATGGATCTCGCGGCGCAGATCCCCGCTGTGCCGTGCGACGTGTTCCGGTTCGCGCGCGTCGCGGCCCACCCGCCGGAGGCGGACGAGCGCGTCTTCCGCACGAGCGGGACCTCCCTCGGCGCGGCGTCCCGCGGCGAGCACCCGTTCCGCACGACCGCCACGTACGAGCTGGCCGCGCTCGCGTGGGGGGAGCGCCTGCTGTGGCCCGACGGCGCGCGGCTCCGGGCGATCGTCCTCGCGCCGCCGCTCCACGAGGCGCCGGACTCGTCGCTCGGGTTCATGATCGACCGCTTCGCGGCGCGCCTCTCGGGGCCGGCGAGCTGGCACGTGCGCGGCGGCGAGCTCGACGCCGCAGGGTTCGCCCGCGCGTGCGCCGAGGCGCGCGCCTCCGGCGAGCCGGCGCTCGTGCTGGGAACGTCGTTCGCCTTCGTGCACCTGATCGAGCACCTGATCGAGGCGAAGCTGCCCGAGGGCGCGGCGCTGCTGCCCGAAGGGAGCCGGGTCATGCAGACCGGCGGCTACAAGGGCCGCTCGCGCGAGGTGCCCGCGGAGGAGCTGCGGGCGTCGATCGCGCGGGTGCTGGGGGTGCCCCTCTCGCACGTGGTGAGCGAGTACGGCATGACCGAGCTCTCCAGCCAGCTCTACGAGGGCACGCTCGCGGCGGCGCTCGCCGGCGCACCGCGCGCGGCGCCAGGATTGTACCTCGCGCCCCCCTGGACGCGCGTCACCGCGGTGGACCCCGAGACGCTCGCGCCGCTCCCTGCAGGCGCGATCGGGCTCGCGCGGATCGTCGATCTCGCGAACGTCGACTCGGCGGTCGCCATCCAGACCGCCGACCGCGTGCGCGTCACAGCGGAGGGCGTCGAGCTCCTGGGCCGCGCGTCCGGGGCGCCGCCGCGCGGCTGCTCGATCGCGATGGACCAGATGCTCGGCGGCGGCCCTTGATGATGGACGACGGCGCGGCGCGGCGCCGCCGGGTCGAGCGCGCCGTCGCCGCGGCGGCGCGGATCGCGGACGCGCGCGATCCGCTGGGCGAGGAGGCGCGCCAGCGGCTGCCTTCCACGAGCGGCCTCTCGCAGGAGGGCGTGGAGCTCGCGCTCGGCCGCCACCTCGAGATCGCGCCGAGCGATCGCGAGCTCGACGCGCTCGTGGCGGCCTCGGGTCGCGCGCGCCGCTGCCACGTGGTCCTGGCGGCCAACGTCTGCACGGCGCCGCTGCGGGCCATCGCCGTCGCGGCGGCGACAGCGCAGGAGGTCTTCGTGCGCCCGTCCCGCCGCGATCCCGTCGTCGCGGAGCTCCTCGTGCGCGCGCTGCGGGCCGACGAAGGCTTCCGCCGCGCAGGCGGGACGATCGCGCTGGTCGCGGACATCGCGCTCGGGGACGCCGGGGCGCCGGCGGCCGGCGAGGGCGTCCCCGGGGATCTGCCGCGCGCCGAGCTGCACGTCTACGGCTCGGACCAGACCGTGGCCACGCTGCGGGCCCAGGCCGGCCCGGGCGTGCTCGTGCGCGGGCACGGCGCCGGCCTGGGGCTCGCCGTCGTCGGCCTGAGCGCGAACCTCGCCGAGGCGGCGCGGGACATCGCGGCGGACGTCGTGCCGTTCGATCAGCGCGGCTGCCTGTCGCCGCGCTTCGTGCTGGTGGAAGGCCCGGCCGAGCGCGCGGAGGCGCTCGCGCGCGCCCTGCACGAGGCGCTCGAAGAGCTGGGCGCGCGCGTCCCGCGCGGGCCGCTCGACGGCGCCGCCCGCGCGGAGGTGACCATGTACCGGGCCACGCTCGAGGCCGTGGGCTCGTTCCGGGAAGGTCGAGGGCACGGGGTCGGCCTGGATCCGGCGCCGCGATCGCTGCTGCTGCCGCCCGCGGCGCGCGTGGTCCACGTGGCGGCGAGCAGCGCCGAGGCCGCGCCGGCGCTGCTCGCGCCGATCCGCGGCGCGATCACCGCGATCGGCGCGGGCGGAGCCGGGCCGCTCACGCGCGCGGCGGCCGCGGCAGCCCCGCGCGCGCGGCTCTCTGCGCTCGGGTGGATGCAGCGCCCGCCCCTCGACGGACCCGTCGACCTGCGGACGCCCTGACCTCCGGCTGCCCACCCGCGCTCTCGCCGCGCGGGCGGCTCGCAGCGAGCGCGCACATCGCGCGGCCGCGCCGTCCAGACCGCGCCGCGGTCCGGGGGCGGCGGGAGCAAGGTGCGCTCGAGCGACGGTGTGTGATAGCGATCATGGCATGTCGTCGCGCACCGATCCGAAGGCGACCCATCCGCCCACGGAGCTCGAAGCGATCGCGAGCCCGTCCGCGACGCCGTCCGACGTGGAGGGCTCACGGGACAGCTTCCCGGACCGCGCGCTGGACGAGCCCGGCCCCGACGAGGAGGACGCGTCCGTCTCGAGCGACCCGGCCCGCAGCTCGGCCCGCGCCGCGGATACCGACGACGAGGGCGCGCCGCCGTCGGTCGCCTCCGCGAGGATCCAGGTGCGCCGCGATGAGCGCCTGGATCTCGTGATCGAGTACCTCGCCTTCGTGGCGAAGCCGATGCCGCTCTCGCTCCTCCTCGACGAGGCGCCGCAGCGGATCGCCGCGATCCTCGGCGCCGACGTGGCCTCGCTGTACCTCCTCGAGGGCGACGGCGACGAGCTGGTGCTGCGCGGCAACGTCGGCTTTCCGCGCGAGGCGCGCGGCACGGTGCGGCTCTCGGTGGGACAGGGCATCACGGGCATGGCGGTCGAGTGCCTGCGGCCTATCTCGGTCGTCCAGGCGACCGAGCACGAGCGCTACCGGGCGTTCCCCGAGCTCCGAGAAGAGCGCTTCCCGGTCTTCCTCGCGGCGCCCATCCTCGGCAGCGGCCGCCCGCTCGGCGCCCTGGTCGTGCAGCGGGCGGGCGATCGTGCCTTCACGGCGCGCGACGTCGAGCTCGTCATGGCGCTGACGGCGCCGATCGCGGCCGGCGCGCGCCACGCGCAGGTGCTCGACGAGCTGCGCGAGCGGCGGCGGCGCACGGGCGGCGGCACGCGCAAGGTCACGCTGCCGGGGTTGCCCGTCGTCGCGGGGCGCGCGCTCGGCGCCATCGCTGCCCTGCGGCGGCCGGCGACCTCATCGCTCGGCGCGCGGCAGGGCAGCGGCGATCCGAAGCTCCTGCGGTTCGCTTTCGACATCGCGGAGAAGGCGCTCCTCGACCTCAACGCCCGCGCGGCGAAGCGAGGGCTCGCGCAGGAGGCGGCGTTCCTCTCGACCTACCTCCTGATGATCGGCGACGGCCGCCTGCGCGCGCGCGCCTTCGAGCTCGCGGCCAGCGGGCGCAACGTCGCGCAGGCGCTCGGGACGGTCGCTCGCGAGGTGGCGCGGGCCGCCAACGGGATCGTCGGCGACCCGTTCTTGCAGGATCGCGCCCGCGACATCGAGGATCTCTGCGATGCGATCCTGATGCTGGCGACCCCGGACGCCCGGGCCGAGCTCCCGTCGAAGGCGGTCCTCGTGGGAGACCAGCTGACGGTCTTCGACCTCCTGATCTCCGCCCGGGCCCACCCGGTGGGCGTCGCGCTCAGCGACCGGTCCGGGCCGCGCTCGCTCGTGCTCCTCCAGCTGCTGGGCGTGCCGTCGATCGTGGATGTGGCGGGTGCGTTCCGCTGGGCGTCGCCGGGAGACGTCGCGCTCCTCGACGCGGACCATGGCTTCCTCGTGATCAACCCGTCCAGGGCCGAGGTCGCGACCGTTCGTGCGGCGCGACGCAAGGGACCGGCGTCGCCGGGGCCGGACGACGACGGAGAGGACGAGCCGGCGATCTGAGCACCGGCCGCGGCCGGTGCTCGCGGCTCAGCTGCCGGATCGCGCGGCGGCGGCCGGCTCGGCCGGCGTTCCCTGGGCGCTCTGCAGCTCCTTCTTGGCGCGCCAGTTCGCCAGGCGCTTCGTGTCGCGACGCTTCTTCTTGGCTCTCACTGCGGGCTTCTGCGGCATGGCCGGCGGTATAGTCGCTCGAGCGCCTCGAGGGAACCCCGTACCTCACGTCGCCCCTCGCGAGGCCGCGGGGCGTTGACGCCCCACGGCGGCCGCCCCATGACCGCTGCTCCGATGAACGTCCGTCTCGTACACGAGTTCCGCTTCGAGGCCGCCCACCGCCTTCCCAAGGTTCCGCAGGGGCACAAGTGCGCGCGCCTCCACGGTCACAGCTTCAAGGTCGAGGTCGCGATCCGCGGCCCGGTGAACGAGGAGACGGGGTGGTTCATCGATTACAGCCACCTCTACGAGGCCTGGGCTCCCCTCCACGACCTGCTCGATCACCACTACCTGAACGAGGTCCCCGGGCTGGAGAACCCGACGAGCGAGGTGCTCGCCCGGTGGATCTGGAGCCGCCTCGCGCCGTCGCTGCCGTCCTTGAACCGGGTCACCATCTTCGAGACCTGCGACGCCCGCTGCGAGTACGAGGGCGACTAGGTCGATGAAGACGCTCGTCTGCCGCTGCGAGGACGTCACGCTGCACGAGCTCGAGGCCGCGATGGATCGCGGCTACAAGGACATCGAGTCCGTCAAGCGCTACACGGGCCTCGGCACCGGCTGGTGCCAGGGCAAGTGGTGCCTCGCGCTCTGCGCGCGGCTCATCGAGGAGCGCGGGGGCGACGCCCGGAAGCCGATCACCCCGCGGCCGCCGTACCACCCGGTCTCGCTTGCGGCGCTCGCCGGGCTCGACGAGCTCGGCCTCCGCGGCGGCGGGCGCGAGCGCTAGCGCAGGCCGCGCTCTGCGCGACCAGCGCCCTCGCGCGATCGTCAGCCGTCGTCAGGCGATCGTCAGCCCAGCGGGCGCCGAGCGCTCGCGCACCCGACGTTCACGGTCAGCTCGAAGACCCCTTCGGACCAGTACTTCGAGACCGCGTGGTGCAGGTACTTGAGCATCGAGTCGATGATCTGCGGCTCGACGTCGAGCATCGCCGTCGACTCGGGGATCACCATCAACCTCGAGATGGGATCCTCGAGGAACTCACGCCCGCTCTCGAACGACACGGCGATGAGCTGGACGTCGACCTCGACCTCGTCGAGCCCCGCGCCCTCGATCTCCTCGGCGATCGTCTCGATCGTGGGTCGGCTGACGGCGGCGGCGTCCACCGCGGCGCCGAGCTCCGAGAGGTCTTGCTTGAGCGCGCACTCCCGAGCGATGTCGGCGATCTCCGGGAACGAGCCGCGCAGCGGCAGCGCGATGAGCGCCTGGCCGCCGGGGACCAGGACCCGGCGCAGCTCGGCGAGGAGCTGCGCCCGCTCGTCCGGACGGCAGACCGGGTGCAGCGTGAACGCGTGGGAGAAGCTCGCGTCCGGCAGCGGCGTCGGCAGGGCGTCGGCGAGCATGTAGCTCGCGTTCATCCCGGAGAACAGCGCGGCCTTGTCGCGCGCGAGCTCGAGCGCGGCGGCGGAGCCGTCGACGCCCACGAGGGTCGCGCCGGGCAGCTTGTCCGCCACGATCGCGTCGGGGAAGCCGCTCCTGCAGCCGAGGTGGACGATGCGCGCCGCCTCGGAGGGCAGCAGCATCTCGACCGCCAGCGAGGCGAAGAACGAGAGGTAGCGCGGGACGACCGCGTGCTCGAACAACACGGCGTCCGCCGCGCTCAGCGGCGGGCCGATCATCAGGCGACCCCGTCCTCCTCGTCGTCGTAGGGCGCGAGGAGGCTGAGCGCCTCTTCGGCGAGCTCGCCGATCGTGACCTCCGACGTCGCGTCGTCGCCGCCGTCGTCCGCGAGCTCGACCGTGCGCTTGTCGTCGAGCAGCGGCTGGATGAGCGGCGCATGCGCCGGGTCACCGATCTCGACGAGCGTCTCGATCGCCGCCGCGACCGCGTCCGGATCCTTGTGGCTCAGGAACTGGCTGAGCAGCTTCGGCACGCCCGGCTCCGGCACCTCGGCGATGAGGTACGGCAGCTCCGGGAGCGCCGACGAGCCCACCGGCAGCCGCTTCAGCGCGCGCTCGATCGCCTGCGCGACCTCCTTGAACCGATCGTAGGCCAGCGTTTCGATCTCCTCGCCCGCCGCCTGCCGCGCCTCGGGGTGCTCCGACGCGAGCACATCGATGAGCGCGTCGAGCGCGCGCGGACCCTCGTGCTCGCCGAGCAGCGACGCGATACGCACCAGCCGGAGCGCCGCCTCGTCCTCGTCGTTCTCGCGCGTCGCGGCCGCGATGGCGTCCGTGAGGACATCCAGCAGCCCGTCGCCGGGCGTGGCCGTCAGGTCTTCGTGGAGCCGGCGAGCCGTGCGCTCCGCGTCGAACAGCTTGTTCAGGGTCGTCTCGATGGCTTGACGATTTTGCACGAAGAGGAGCTATCAACAGCGCGTCGCCTCCGCAAGCCGGCAGGCAACAAGGGCCTGTTCCTCGCGAATTCCCGTCCACGGCGGGCGCGGCCGCGCGTGCCCGGCGCCGCCGACGCCGGGGCCGCCGCGCGCAAGCCGGGCGGGACGAGCGCGCCGCCGATGCACCGAGCTCGCCCGCCGCGCGCGATGCGGTAAACCGTTCGTGGCATGCGTGTGTCCGGCTCATTGCAAGCCCGCCCGACGAGGGCAGCGGTCTCCCCTTCCCCGCTGGTGCGCGGCGCCGCGGCGTCGGCGCTCGTCCTTGCGCTCGGCGGCATCGACGATCCCGAGCCGCCGCCGCCCGCGGTCGTCCCTCCGGCGGCCGCAGCGCGCGGCGCCGCGGGCGCGGCGGCGCTCTGCGGCCCGCGCACCGTGCCGGAGGGCGCCGCCTGCGTCCCGCTGCCTGCTCCGGGCGCGCCGCTCCCCGAAGGCGGCGCGGCGGCGCTCTCTGACCCTGCCGGCGCGCGTCCCGCCGGAGCCGGCACGCGCAGCCAGGCCCACGAGCACATCCCCCGCCGCCCGGAACGCCCGGCGAGCGCCGCCGCGTACACGTTCCCGATCGGCGCGCCGGACGGGCCGCCGGGGTTCCTCCTTGTCGAGGACGCTCCGGCCGGGGCGGGAACGCTGCCTGCGGCGGGCCTCGTCGCCGCGATCGGCGCCGCGCGGCCCGAGCCGCCGTCGTGGCTCGGCGGGATCGACATCGCCGCGACGCGCGGCGAGCGGGTGGCAGCGCTCAGGCTCGAGGGCCAGGAGGGGAAGGCCGAGGTCATCTTCGTCGGCGCGCTGTCCGGCATCACGGTGGCCACGGCGCACGACGTGCGCGAGGCGGGCGACGTGGATCGCGTGCGCAGGTACGTCCTTCTCCATGGCCACCTCGATCGCCCTGGCCCTGGCGTCGTGGCGGGCGCGCGCCTCGACGCGGGCGACGTGGTCGGGTACGCAGGCGAGACGGGCAGCCCGGGCCTCGTCCGGCTGCGCCTCGAGGCGCGGCAGATCCGCGAGGGGGCGCGCATCGAAGAGCTCGATCCCAAGCGCATCACCGACGCCGCGGTGACGGTGCCTTGCGACCTCCGCAACGTCCTGCCGCTCCGTCAGGGAGCGAGCTTGTAACCGAAGCCGTAGACCGTGAGGATGTGCTCCGGCTTGTCGGGCGAGCGCTCGATCTTCTTGCGCAGCTTGACGATGAAGTTGTCGACCGTGCGGTTCGACGGTCCGGCCTCGATCCCCCAGATCTTCTGGAGGATCTCCTCGCGCGAGACCGGCTGGCCCAGGCGCTCGTGCAGCAGGCGAAGGAGCTCGACCTCGTAGAACGACAGCTGATCCGAGCGAGAGCCCCGCGAGACCGTGTGGGCCGTCATGTTGATCTGCACGTTGCCGATGGTGAACACCTCGACGGGCGCCTCGGCCGGCCGGGCGGCGCGGCGGAAGAGGGCGCGCAGGCGGGCGATGAGCTCGCCCACGCTGAACGGCTTGGTCACGTAGTCGTCAGCGCCCGCGTCGAGGCCGCGGATCTTGTCGATCTCCTGGCCGCGGGCCGTGAGCATGATGATCGGCACGAACGCGTCCCAGCGCCGCAGGTCCTCGCAGACCTTGAAGCCGTTGGTGTCGGGGAGCATGAGGTCGAGCAGGATGGCGTCCGGCTTCTCCTGCCGCGCGAGCAGCACGCCGTCCTTCCCCTTCGAGGCCGACGCCACCGAGAAGCCCTCGAACTCGAGGGCGTCCGTCAACCCCAGCACGATGTGGGGCTCGTCCTCGATGATGAGAATCTTCTTGCGTGCCAGCACGAAGGAGTCCGGTCTTAGCACAAAACCGGGCAGGTCCCCCCGAGCGCTCCGCCGGCCGGCTCGCCGGCGCCGCTCTGGAGCCGCAAAGCGCCACAAAAGCGCCGCGGGGCGCGATCTCACGATCGCACCCCGCGCGCCGGGCTCAATCAGACGCTAGCTGACGCTAGCGGATGCCCGCTGATGCCGCCTACTCGCCGGAGCAGGTGATGAACAGCGTGGCCCCTTGCTGGGCCTCGCCCTTGCCCGTGAACCGGATCTTGCGCTGCTCGGTCGACGGGCAGTCGGCCACGATGGCGGCGTCGCCGAGCCGGATCGACGGATCGACGTAGCACCACCCGTGCACGTCCTGGATGTCGCCGACGTTGGTCCTGCACTCGTAGGCAGGCTCGCCCTCGTTCATGCCCTCGAGCTGCTGGATCTCGCACACGCAGTCCCAGCCGGAGGCCTTCGCGATGTCGAGGGAGAGCACCTCGTCCTTCGCGGGCTTATGCTTGCCCGTCACGTCGAGGCGCCCCGGCGTCCTCTCATCCGCGCAGTTGCACTGGCCCTGCGAGTTGCGCGCCTCGAGGATCAGGCAGGAGACCTGCTGGTTGTCGTGCGGCGTCAACGTGCGCGGCAGGCACTGGCCGCCGAGCACCGTCTTCAGGCGGTCGATGATGGCGCCGATCGCCGGCCGGTAGCCGTAGTCGGCCGCGCCGTCGTTGTTGAGCTGGCGCGGGCACACCGAGCCGACGATGCCCTGGGGGCCGAGCTCCCGGATCAGCTGCAGCTCGCGGAGGCCCGGGTAGGCCTTCGCCTTGATCTGCGTCGTCGACCTGGGCTCCGGATCCTCCTGATCGTTCCCCGCTTCGGGCCTGCACAGCGGGTTGTCGGTCGCCTGACCGCCCACCGCTCTGCAGTCGCAGCTCTGAGCCTGCCCGTCGCAGGTCTTCACCGCGTCCTGGGGGAGATCGAAGATGCAAGCGTACTGGAGGTCCCCCGTGCTCCCCTCCGGGATCGTGTACTCGCGGCCGTTGATGGTGTTCCAGCCCGCCTCCTGCGGCCCGACGATCGTGTCGTTGGTGATCGGGTTCGTGCCCGAGCGAGGCTTCATCGACTCGATCATGAAGGGATCCTTCGGCGCCTGGTACTTCGCGGGATCGCCGAGGATGAGCTCCCAGGCGCTGGCGGCGCCGCCCACGGGAGCGCTGAGCTCGTCGGAGTTCTTGAACCCACCGACCGGCTCGCCGTCCTGGTTGAGGCCGTTCAGCAGGTCGGGCTGGCCTTGCGCGTTCTGACGCGCGATGTCCTGCCACGGCACGCCGACGATACCGGCGAAGAAGACGAGCCCGGGATCGCGGACGTTGGAGTCGAGGTCGTCCGGGTTCGGATCGCTGAAGATCGGGTTCGGGACCAGCTCGCCCTTGCGGTTCGGGATCTGCGCCTCGGTGAAGGCGCGCCGGTAGCGGTCGATCGGATAGAGGAAGTCGAAGCCGAACCGGCGCTTCTGATCCCAGCAGCGAGAGTTGACCGGATCCTCCGCGGGGGTCAGCCTGGCGGCGTTGCCGTCCGGGCCCGTGCACGCCGGGTCGATCTCGCAGCCGTCCTGTTTCTGGCTGCACGACCTGCAGCACTTGTTGCCCGGATCGGTGGCGCACTCGGCGCGCGGCCGCCACAGGCGGAAGCCCGGCCCGGTCTCTGCCACGAGGTAGTTCTTGCCCTCCTCGCGGATCGAGCAGTCGTTCTCGTCGGTGAGCATGATGATCGCGAGGAGGGAGCTCGGCCGCATGAAGTCGGCGCGCTGCTTCTTGACGACGGCATCCTCGCCGGTGACGACGATGTTCTCTTGCGCGTCGATGCCGATCGTCTCGTAGGGCTCCGGGTCGACGAGGAAGCGGTACACGCTCTCGAGCTGCGCCTCGAAGCCGCAGCCGGTCTGCCCCGTGCCCTTGACCATATCGGTGAGCTGCTTGACCAGCGACGTGTCGTTGAGGTCGGCGTTCGAGTCGGCGGTGATGTCCGCCTCGCCGTCGTTCGGATCCGGCTGATTCGGCTCGCCGTCGAGCTTCTGATCCGGGTCCCAGGCCAGGAAGCCCAGGTTGAGATAGGTCGGGATGTCGTTCGTCGTGGAGGTCTCGCTCCGGCGCGCGAGGAGGTGCGCCATGTCCACGTTCGAGGCGCTCGTCGTCCCCTGGCAGGCGCCCGACCCGTGGCCGCCGAGGCTCGAGCTGATGATGCCGATGTGGATGTCCTTGACCGGCTCGAACTCACGCTTGTAGTCCTGCGGACAGGGCGTGTTGGGCGAGGCGACCGTTGTCGCCATCGTGCCGTCCTTGTGGATGCAGCGCGGGTTGACGAGACCCTGGACGAGGTCGGGGATCGCGGTGGCGAGGATGGCCTGCTTGTCGGCCATCGAGCCCGAGTTGTCGATCGCCAGGAGGAGGTCGATCTTGTCGACCGAGCTCTGCGTCAGCCGCTCGACGATCGTCGACGTCGACCGGGGCTTGTTCTCGGCGATGGGGCGGCTCAGGCATCCGAAGGCGCTGCCTGTGCCCGCGATCAGCAGGCCCGCCATGGCGAACCTCACCGCGCCCCTCCACGGGCGCCTGCTCTCACGCTCTATCCGCGTCATATTCGACTTTCCTTTCGACCACCGATCCAGTTGCGCGGCGGTCAAGCCACCGAAAAGGCCCGCCGTCCACGGGCCCATGACCGACTTCCGCAGGCGATCCACGGCTCGACGGGAGCCCGATGCTAGGGACCCGACCGGAAGGCTGTCAATTCGACCCGGCCGGCCCCGCTCGACCCCGCGAAGGGGTGCCATAGCAAACGAGATGCCGCTGCCGCAGCGCCGTACCCTCCATGCCCCGCGGGCCGCCGCGACGTCAACCTGATTGCGCGACAGCCAACGCAGTAGGCGACACGCTCCTCAACCTGGGTCGACCTGGCTCCCGACCTGGTCCTCGACCCGGGTCGGCCAATAGAGAAAGTTCACTTATCACTGTAGTGCAAATCACCCGTTCACGGTCCCGGGAGACCGGCCTCCATCGCTCGCGACCGGCGGTCGCGGGAGGCTCAACCTCGGTCGGCCGCGGCGCCGCAACCCAACCTCGGTCGATGCGGGGGAGGGTTGCTCGCGGGCCCGGCGCCGGTGGGGTTTGCCGCTTCCCAGCAGGGCCGAGTTGTGGTCAGTGCCCGGGCATGTTGCGCGTCGCCCTCGCCATGGTCCCGGAGGTACGGCAGCTGCTCACCGAGGATCCGGCGCAGCTGTCCGACCTGCTGGACGAGATCCACGACGAGGACCTCGCCGACCTCATCGGCCTGCTGGACGACGCCGAAGCGGCGAAGGTCCTGATGGCGCTCAAGGCCGAGGAGGCCGCGCCGATCTTCGAGCGCCTCGACGGCGAGACCCAGGAAGCGCTCGTCGAGCAGATGGGCATCGAGAGCATCGCGCCGATCGTCTCCGAGATGGCGGCCGACGACCGCACGGACCTCATCGAGGCCCTCCCGGACCAGGTCAGCGGCACGCTGCTCTCCACGCTGGAGAAGGTCGACCCCGAGGCCGCGGCCGAGGTCGAGGAGCTCGCCAAGTGGCCCGAGGACAGCGCCGGCGGCCTCATGACCACCGACTACGTGTCGGTGGGCATCCACCTCAAGGTCGCCGACGTGATCGAGCGCATCCGCGCCGTCGGCGAGGACGCCGAGACCATCTACTACGTGTACATCGTCTCCGATCGCGGGCACCTCATCGGCGTCGTGTCGCTGCGCGATCTGCTGCTCGCCTCCCCGTCCGAGAGGCTCGCGGACGTGATGACCGAGAACGTCTTCGCCGTCAGCCCCGAGACCGATCAGGAAGAGGTCGCGCGGACCATGGCCAAGTACGATTTCAACGCGCTGCCCGTGCTCTCCGCGGATCGCAAGCTGCTGGGCGTCATCACCGTCGACGACGTGATGGACGTCCTCACGGAGGAGCAGTCCGAGGACATGCAGCGGCTCGGCGCGGTCGGCCCCATCGAGGACAGCTACTTCAAGACGAGCTTCTGGACGTTCATCCAGAAGCGGGCCCCGTGGCTCGCCGTGCTGTTCGTCGGCGAGTTCATGACCGGCGAGGTGCTCCGGCGTTTCGAGCACGACCTCGAGGCCGTCGCGACGCTCGCCTATTACGTGCCGCTGCTCATCTCCACGGGCGGCAACTCCGGCTCGCAGTCGTCGTCGCTCATCAT
Source organism: Sorangium sp. So ce124 (assembly GCF_051525235.1). Taxonomy (NCBI): domain Bacteria; kingdom Pseudomonadati; phylum Myxococcota; order Polyangiales; family Polyangiaceae; genus Sorangium; species Sorangium sp. So ce124. Next base: position 13,030,976 of record NZ_CP150312.1, on the reverse strand, counting down.
CCGCGGCCTCGCCGTCGGCGATCTGCGCGTCGGCGACTGGGCGAGCGTCCTCGTCCGCGAGCTCGGCCAGGCGGTCGTGCTCGGCCTCATCCTCTCCGCCATCGGCATGCTCCGCGTCTGGCTCTGGGGCGACGGCACCGGCTTCGTCCTGACGATCGGCGCGACGCTGATGGCGATCGTCCTCATGGGCTGCACCGTCGGCGCCATGCTCCCCCTCCTGCTCCGGCGCATCGGCCTCGATCCGGCGACCAGCTCCACGCCGTTCATCGCGAGCCTCGTGGACGTCCTGGGGATCCTCCTCTACTTCACGATCGCCCGGCTCTTCCTGTCCGACCTCCTGGCGCAAGCCGGAGCGGGCGGGTGAGCGGAATCACGCGGCATTGCGCGGAACCGGGCGAAATTGGACGGCGGTCGGACGGCGATCGAGCGACGCCGCGCCGCCCGTGCCGAGGCCCACGCCGGTCCCGCCGCGCGGGCGCGCCGCGTGCTTTTCGGCGCGCCACGACCCTTGACGCGTCGGCCCCCATGGGGGAGTGAAGCAGGCGACGTTCGTTCAGCGCAGCGTGCGCTGAGCGCCTCCTAGGGAAGGAGTGACGATGGCCGAAGGCTTGAATCGCGTAATGCTGCTCGGCAACCTGGGCGCCGACCCAGAGCTCCGGTTCACCCAGGGAGGCCAGGCCGTCTTGAACCTGCGGCTCGCGACGACCGAGTCGTACCTGGACCGCGACAAGGTCCGGAAAGAACGGACGGACTGGCACAATGTCGTGATCTGGGGCAAGCGCGCCGAGGCCTTGGGCAAGATCCTCAGCAAGGGTTCCTCGATCTTCATCGAGGGCTCGCTCCGCACGTCGAGCTACGACGACCGGGATGGCAACAAGCGCTACAAGACCGAGGTGATCGCGAACAACGTCCTGCTGACGGGCGGGGCCCGCGGTCGCGGCGCTGCCGGCGATGACGCAGGCGCGTTCGGCGCAGATCCCGGCGGTGGCTACAGCGGCGGTGGCGGTGGCGGTGGCTACAGCGGCGGTGGCGGCGGCGGCGGCGGCGGTGGTTACGGTGGCGGTGGTGGCGGAGGCCGCCCGGCGGGTGGCGGCTACAACCGCGGCGGCGGTGGTCGCCCCGCGCCGGCTGCTCAGGATCCCGGTCCTCCGCCCGACGATTTCGGCGGCGGCGGTTACGGCGGCGGCAACGACGACGACATCCCGTTCTGATCGCTCCCCCTGCCCGGCCGAGTGATCAACCCGGCGACGCCTCTCTCTTCAAACATCTCTAGTACCGTCAGGCCCTCGGAGAGGGTGCTCGTCGCGCGGCGCACGGAGGGCCGTTGTCTGAGCCCATTTGACGCTTTGTCTCCGGCGTGCGCAGCGCGCCGGAGACAAAGCGTCCCAGGGGAGTTCGGCCCTCCGTGCGCCGCGCGACGAGCACCCTCTCCGAGGGCCGGGCGGTTCTCCACGAGCCCCTCTTCCCCGTCCTAGGGCCCGTCCTAGGGCCGCGGCCGCGGCCGCCGCGCCAGCAGGACGGTCACCCCCGCCGCCGCGAGCACTCCGAGCGCTGCGGTCGTGGCGAGGGGTTGCTCCGCGGCGAGGAAGATCATCCGCACGACCAGCCCCGGCTCCGGTGGCGCCACGAACGTGCCCTCGAACGCGGTCGCCCCGAGCAGCGCGCCGCACCGGGCGCCCGCCCCCTGCGCAGGCTCCAGGCAGGCCAGGCTGCAGAGCGCCGCGTCGTGCTCGCTCCCGGCGAAGCCGAGCACGTGCTGCCCCCGGATCACCACCGCGCGCGCACCAGCCCTCCCGGCCCCCTCGAACGCCTGCTCGAACCGCTGCGACTGCGCGTGGATCGGCCCTGCTTCCCACCGTTCGATCGCCGCCCCGAGGCCCCCCCGCACGAGCCCCGAGGCCCGATCGAGCACGAGCTCCTCCAGGCCGGTCACCCATTGCCGCGACGGGGCCGTCACGCACACCGCGCGCAGCGAGAGCCCGTCCGCCTCGACGCCCCGCAGGAGCGTCACCTTCGCCCCCGGGATCGCGGAGACGTCGATCGCGGGCAGCGCCTCCTTCGGCGCGTCGCTCGCCCCGGCCGGCAACGCAAGGCGCAACCCGAGGCCCGGCGCCACGCCGTGGAGCTCAGACGCGCTCGAGCTCATCCATCAGCGCGAGCACCTCGGTCCGGATCTCGACGAGGGCCGTGCGCATCCGCTGCACCTCCTCGTGGCTCGCGCCCGCGTCCGGCGCCGGCGGCTCGATGCCGCCCTCGCGCAGCTTGCGCCGCGCGCCCGCGATCGTGAAGCGGTGCGAGTAGAGCAGCTCCTTGACCTTGAGGAGCGTCTCGACGTCGCGCCGGCTGTAGACCCGCTGCCCCTTCGCCGACTTCTGCGGGCGGATGGAGCGGAACTCCGTCTCCCAGTACCGGAGCACGTGCGGCTCGACCCCCACGATGCCGGCCACCTCGCCGATCCGGTAGTACAGCTTCGCCGGAAGCTGCGCGCGCACCGCCAAGCGGTCTACTCCTCGGCCGCCGAGGCCGTCTCACGCGGGTTGAGGGCCTGCTTCAAGATCTGGCTCGCCTTGAAGTTCAGGACCCGGCGCTCCGTGATGAGGATGGGGTCGCCGGTCTGCGGGTTGCGGCCCTGCCGCTGGCGCTTGTCGCGCAGCACGAAGTTGCCGAATCCAGAGATCTTGATCTTCTCCCCGCGCCCCAGGGTTTCCTTCATGGTCTCGAACACGAGGTCCACCAGATCGGCAGATTCCTTCTTCGAGAACCCCCCAAGGCGGGAGTAGACCGCCTGAACGATTTCGGCTTTCGTCATGACACCCCCATCGCCCTTGCAGAAGGGGGGACGCGCCGCAACCCCTGAAGACCGTTCAGGAAGCCGCGTGCGGTCCCCCGACCGGCCTGGAGGGCAGAATGCCAGCCTGCGTCGGTGAGGTCTAGGGGGTTACGCAGGCTTCGCCCGATGTACACCAGGCACGCTTCGTGGAGCCCCCCGGGCAGCGCGGCGCTCGGAGCGGACCCGCGACGACACGAGCAGGGCCCCACACCTCGCACCCTCGAGCCGGTGGCCAGGGATCCGGCAGGCCCACCGGCGCGACCGCGGGCGCTGGCTGGGCTCGGCGGCGACGATCCGCTCAGACGGCAAGATCGCCGAGGTGGCGTTCCTTCGTCGACTGCCGGGACCAGGCGCCCACGACGGCCGCCTCGCTCGGCCGCGCGTCGCTCCAGCCGACGACCGGCGCGCTCGAGGTCGCATCGCGGCGGCGCACGATCTGCTCCTGGACGACCAGGACCGCCACATAGAGGTAGCCGACGGCGAAGAGCACCGCGAACGGCGTGGCGAAGTAGTGCCCCGTCTCCACGGACGCGACCACCGCGCCGCACGACAGCACCGAGAGCATCGCCTCGGTGATCGGCAGGTCCGTGCGGACCTTGTACCGGCCCTTGTTGTCGCCCTGCTTCGGCGTCCGGACGAACTCGCCGGACATGCTGCGGAGCCCCTCGATCACGGCCTTCGACAGGTACGGCGCGAGCCCCGTCCCGAGCGCGATGAGCATCGGCAGGCGCCTGACCGCGCCCCAGCGCGAGCGGCCCTGCGCCGTCTCGGCCAGCATGTAGAACGCCGCGAGCGACCCCGTCGTCGCCGTGCAGAGCGGCAGATCGATGGCGACCATCGTCAGCGTGTCGGCCGCGGGGAACAGGACGAGCGCCGGCAGCAGGAGGACGCTCAGCAGCACCAGCAGCGGGTAGGCGAAGTGCGGCGTGAGGTGGAAGAACGCCTCGATCCGCTGCCCGACCGAGAGCTTCGCGCTCAGCACGGTCGCCATCAGCTTGCGCGACGTCTGCACCGTGCCCTTGGCCCAGCGGTACTGCTGCGCGCGCAGGGCCGAGATGTCCTCGGGGAGCTCCGCCGGCGAGACGACGTCCTCGCGGTAGATGAAGCGGTAGCCCGCGAGCTGCGCCCTGTACGACAGGTCGAGGTCCTCGGTCAGCGTGTCGTGCTGCCAGCCGCCGGCCTCGCGGATGGCGTCCTTGCGCCACATCCCGCCGGTGCCGGAGAAGTTGAACAGGAGGCCGGCGCCGAAGCGCGCGCGGTTCTCGACGAGGTGGTGGCCGTCGAGCATGAGCGCCTGCACCTGCGTGAGGATCGAGACGTCGCGGTTCAGGTGGCCCCACCGCGTCTGCACCATGCCGACCGTCGGGTCCTCGAAGTGGCCGACGATGGACCGGACGAAGTCCGGCTGCGGGATGAAGTCGGCGTCGAAGATCGCGACCAGCTCGCCCTTCGCGACCTTGAGCCCCGCGTCGAGCGCCCCCGCCTTGTAGCCGACGCGATCCACGCGGTGCAGGTACACCGCGTCGAGGCCCTGCGCGCGCAGCCGCTCGACGTGCGCGCGGACGAGGCCCTGCGTCTCGTCCGTCGAGTCGTCGAGCACCTGGATCTCCAGCTTGTCGCGCGGGTAGTCCATCTTCGCGACGGCATCGAGCAGCCGCGCCGCGACCGTCGACTCGTTGAAGAGCGGGAGCTGGATCGTCACCGGCGGGAGGTCGCGATCGGTCAGGGCCGCGACCTCCTGCGCGCGGGTGATCTTCGCGCGGTTCAGGCGACAGAGGACCACGAGGTGCAGCCGGTGCAGGCCGTAGGCGCTGAGACCGAGCAGCACGCCGAAGTACAGGACACAGAGCAGCAGGGAGAGCATCGCGAGCACCTACCGCCGGCGGGTTGCCGTGCAGCCGTGGGAACGGGCGAGAGCGCCGATCTCCACCCCTGCAGGCGCCGGCAGACAACGAACGCGTACCATCCGCCGGATCCGAAGTTGTCAGGCACTTGTAATTCGTTGCAACTCACTGTCGCGAGGTGCGCAAAGTTGACTTCGGCCCGAGTCGCTCCCCGCGGAAAATGACAATCACCGACAATCCCGCTTCGCCGGGGCGCGCGGCGCTGCCCGCAGGTCTGCCTCGCGAACGCACGTGCGCGAGCGGCGCGCCGACTCAGGGCGTCCCCGGACACTGGAGCTCCAAGTAAGGTGTTTTCGGTAAGGCTCCTCCGAATCCACGTTCGATGAGTAGGGTGCTCACCCGCTGGGCAGATTCACAGTACTGCGCGATTTCAAGGCCCGGGCCCCTGCCGACGCGCCGCGCGCCGCGCGCCGCGTCGGCAGGGGCCCGGGGTCATCTGCGCCTGGCACCAGCGGGGGCTCGGGGCTATCGGTTCCCCGATGGATCGGGCGCTACTTAATGAACTGAAGGCTCGTCAGATCGCGTTCCTCGAGGCGCGGCTCGTCTCCGAGGCCGCCGCGCGCGACTTCCGGGAGCGGCTGCCCGCCGGCTTCGCCGCGCTGCTCGCGACGCCGCTGGGCGAGCTCGTGGACGCGGGGGCGATCGGGCGCGCGCTCGAGGCCCTTGCGGCGGAGGAGCCGCTCCGGCGGGCGGTCCGGCCCGCGGCCGCCGCGGCGCTCGCGGCGCTCGTCGAGGCGGCGCGCGCCGAGCGGCGGCGCGGGAAGGAGCTCCTGCCGGAGGGCGCCCGCGACAAGCTCGATCGCATCCTCGAGCAGCCGAAGATCGTGCCGGAGCGGCTCGTGCGCGAGGTGCTGGAGAGCGCGGCGCTCGACGCGGTGATGCGCGACGTCCTCTACGACACGCTGATGGAGTTCTCCGACAAGGTGAACCCGTTCTTCGCCGAGTGGGGCCTGCCGGCGCTCCTCAAGCGGGTCGCCCCCTTCGGCCTCGGCGGGGTCGGCAAGACGATGGGCGCGATGCGGGGCGAGTTCGAGCGGCGGCTCGAGCCGGAGATCCGCCGGTTTCTGCAGGGCTTCTCGCGCACGGCGATGCGCCAGGTGCACGACCTCCTCGTCGCCAAGGGCGACACGCCCGAGTTCGTCGGCCTGCGCAAGCAGGTCGCCACGTGGGTGCTGGAGCAGGAGATCTGCGCGCTCGTCGGTCAGCTCGACGCGAAGAGCTCGGCGATCGCCGAGGAGCTCGGCGCCGACATCGCCGCGCAGCTGCTCCGCGATCGGCCCGTCCGGGCGCGGACCAGCGAGGCGATCGCGGCGTTCGTGGCGGCGCACGCGGGCGAGCCGCTCGGCGAGGCGCTGGGGCGCCTCGGGATCGCGCCCGAGCTCGACGTCGGCGCGCTCGCGGATGCGCTCTGGCCCGTCGTGAGGAGCATGTGCGCGACCGGACCGGTGCGGGCCTGGGTCGCGTCCGTGGTGGAGGAGTTCTTCGACGGGCTGCCGGACGGGATCGAGCCGTCCGCCTGAGGCGAGCCGTCGCGATGGGCGCCTGCCGCGGGTGGGACCAGGCCCGCGGCGAGCGCGGGCCCCGGCCCGCGACTGGCCGCGCTCAGCCCATGGCCGAGGCGTCGGCCACCGCAGACTCGATGTACGCGAGGCCGCGCGACGGGCACGCGGGCACCGTGGGCGCAAACGCCTCCATGTCCAGGATCAGCTCGGGGCCGGCCGCGGGCGTGAGCACCACGACGGGCACGCGCGGCGACATGCGGCGGAGCTGCTCCATCTCGCTGTGGAGCTCCGCCTCCTCCCGCGGCACGAGCACCATCACATGAGGACGCCAGCGGGCAAGCACGTCACGCGCATGGCCGAGCCCGCAGCACGTCTCCACCGTGTAGTCCCGGGATGAGAGGAAGTGGACGAGCGGCTGGGAGTTGCTGGCGTCGTCATCGATCACCAGAACGCGGGTCGTGCTCTCAATCTCCATGGGTATCCCCCGTCAGCGGCCGGCGCTGACCGCCGCTGTGAAAACCAGGTCTTCATGGCCTGGCTCACAGTGACCATACTCCATATTCAGCAAAGAGCGATATCAATCGCGCCTCAGCGCATCACGCGATGCGTTGATACGCGCTTGAAACACCAGCGCTTTCCGCCTGTCTCTTTTGCGATCCGCTGCGATCCGCTGCGATCCGCTGCGATCCCCTGCGATCCCCTGCGATCCCCTGCGATCCGCCGTGATCCGCGATGATCTGCGACCCGTCCGGGGGATTCGCGGCGCGCCGACACGGGTCGACGCGGGAGCGGCGGGATCAGCCGCCGAGGTAGGCCGCGCGGATCTCTTCGTTCGCCGCGAGGTCCTTCGACTCGCCGCTCATGGCGATCTGCCCAGTACGGAGCACGTAGGCGCGCATCGAGTACTTGAGCGCCAGTCGGGTATTCTGCTCGACGAGGAGTACGGTAGTTCCCGACGCCGCGATCTTGGCGATCGACTCGAAGATGTCTGCGACGAGCCGCGGCGCGATGCCGAGCGAGGGCTCGTCGAGGAGCAGCATGGCGGGGCGCGCCATCATGGCGCGGCCGATCGCGAGCATCTGCTGCTCGCCGCCGGAGAGCGTGCCGCCGTGCTGGTGCATGCGCTCGCCCAGCCGGGGGAAGAGCTTCACCACGTCGTCGACGGTCTCCGCCATGGTGGGGCCGTGCTTGTGGCACCACGCGCCGAGCTCGAGGTTCTCGCGGACGCTGAGGTTCGAGAAGATCGCGCGCCCCTCCGGGACGAGCGAGACGCCGGCCGCGACGAGCTCCTCCGTCGAGACGGACGCGAGGTCCTTGCCGTCGTAGCGGACGCGGCCGGAGGCGATCGGGAGGAGGCGGACGATCGTCTTCAGCGTGGTCGTCTTGCCGGCGCCGTTCGCGCCGATCATCGCCACGATCTCGCCTCGCCGCACCTCGAGGCTGACGCCCTTGAGCGCCTTGATGCCGCCGTAGCTGACCGCGAGATCCTCGACGACGAGCAAGGGGTCGCCAGGGGCCACCGAGGGGGGCTGCCGCGTCGGATGCGATGTCTTCATGCGGGCTCCTCCGCCGCCGCGCCGGCCGCCTCGTCGTCGATCTCCTCGCCGAGGTACGCGGCGAGGACCTTCGGGTCCCTGCGCACGACCTCCGGGGTGCCGTGCGAGATGGTCTCGCCGTGATCGAGGACGTGGATCTCCTCGCACACGCCCATGACGACCTGCATGTTGTGCTCGACCAGCACGACCGTGATGTCGAAGGTGTCGCGCAGCCAGCGGATCTGCTGCTTGAGCCCCTCGGCCTCGCCGTAGTTCATGCCCGCCGCCGGCTCGTCGAGCAGGAGCAGCCTCGGCTTGAGCATCATTGCCCGGGCGATCTCGAGGCGGCGCTGGTTGCCGTACGAGAGCGACGTCGAGATCTCGTCGGCCATCTCCTCCAGCTTGAACACCGAGAGCAGCGAGAGGGCGCGCTCGGTCATCTCCTGCTCGTCCTTGTAGAAGAACGGCGAGCGCAGCAGGGCGGAGGCGAGCGTGGATCTCCGCAGGTTCTCGCAGGCGACGAGCACGTTCTCGAGCACCGTGAGCTGGCCGAAGAGGCGGATGTTCTGGAACGTGCGGGCGATGCCGAGGCGCGCGATCTGGCTCGGCCGGAGCGGCGCGAGGTCGGTCCCGCCGAAGCGGATCGCGCCCTCGTCGTGCTTGTAGACGCCGGTGATCAGGTTGAACACCGTCGTCTTGCCCGCGCCGTTCGGGCCGATGAGCCCGAAGATCGAGCGCTCGGGCACGGTGAAGGAGACGCCGCCGACGGCCCGCAGGCCGCCGAACCGCTTGGTCACGTGCTTCAGATCGAGGTTCACTCGAGATCCCTCCCGGTCGGCGCGCCCTCGCGGCCGACGGTGATGCCGGGCGGCGGCTCGTCCGGCGGCGCGCCCGGGCTGGGCAGCGCGCCCTCGTGCCCGACGGCCACCTCCACGCCGGTCGTGGCGGGGACGGGCTCGGCCGGGCCCACCGGGAAGCGCTTCCTGCGCGACCAGCGCCGGCCGAAGAGCTCGCGCTCGCCGAACAGGCCCTCGGGGCGGAGGACCATCAGCCCGATGAGGATGCCCGCGTAGAGCACCATCCTGAGGGCGTTCAGATCGAGCGCGGGGTAGGCCGCCTTCAGCGCGAGGACGCTGTCGAGGCCCTGCAGCTGCTCGATGAGCTTCACCGTGAAGGTCACGAACACGCCGCCGAGGATCGCCCCGGAGACGCTGCCCGAGCCGCCGAGGATCACCATCGTGATGGCGTCGAACGAGTAGTTGAACGTGAACTGGTCCGGCTGGACCGTGGGGTTGCCGTCGCGCATCGAGGAGAGCAGGGCGCCGGCGATGCCGCCGCCGGCGGCGGAGATGACGAACGACGTGACCTTGTAGCGCGTCGGATCGACGCCCACCGCGGCGGAGGCGATCTCGTCCTCGCGGAGCGCGCGCAGCGCGCGGCCCCAGCCGGAGAACTTCAGCCGCCAGGCGAGGATCGTCGCGATCACGACGGCGCCGAAGATCCAGAACGGGCCGGCGTACTGCGGCACGCCGGTGTCGTCGGGCCCGGCGTAGCCGATCGGGCCGCCGAGCGCCCCGAGGAGCTTGCCGAGCGCCCCCTGGTCGGGGCCGCCGGTCGTCGCCGTCGCGATCGTCAGGCGGAAGATCTCGGCGAACCCCAGGGTCACGATGGCGAGGTAGTCGCCGCGCAGCCGGAGGCTCGGCAGGCCGACCACGAGGCCGAAGAGGGCCGCGACGAGCCCGGACGCGAGCAGCGCCGCGGGCATCACGACGAACGAGTTGCCGAAGAGCGGCTCGCCGCCGCCGAGGTGCTGGTGCAGGTTGCCGGCGACGACCGCCCCGGTGTACGCGCCAATCCCGACGAAGCCGGCGTGGCCGATCGAGAACTGGCCGGCCATGCCGTTGATGACGTTGAGCGAGAGCGCCGCGATGACGTTGACCATCGCGAACAGGGCGAGCTGCCGCCAGGCGGCGTCCGGCAACAGGGTCTCGAAGCCAAACTCGAGGGCGACGACGACGCCGAGGAGCAGGAGCGCAGTGAGGACGCGCTGCAACGGTCGAGGCATGGCCGGCCAGAGTTGGAATGGCCGAGCCGCACCGTCAAGCAGTAGCGTCAGTGGCGTTACTTGATGACCCGCAAATAAGGGGGCAGTTCCCGCTTCGGCTTGCCCGCTCCCTGGCGAGGCTTGGGCTCGGGCTCACCAGAGCCCCCCGATTCGTCGTCTTCGCGCTCCTCGGTGGACCGCACCGGCGCGAGCGCCGGCGCGGGCGCCGGCACCGGCGCCAGCGGCCTCACGGCCGCGCCCGCGTCCCGCGCCGGGGCCTCGCCCGCGCCGAGGCGCTCGCCGGCCTCCACGGACTCGAGCTGGGGGCGCGCCCTGTCGCGCGCCCGCGCCTCGTCCGCCGCCTCGTCGCTCCGCTCGTCGTCGCTGCTGGGGGGCGCGACGGCGGCGAGCCGGGGGCGCGGCCGCTTGGCGGGCTTCTGCGGCGGGGCGACGGCGGGGCGCTGCTGCTTCTGCGCTGCGAGATCGGCCGGGATGTCCTCGGGCCACACCATGCCGCGCTGGTCCTCGCTCACGAGCGCCCAGATCGCGTGCCACGGCAAGCGGCACCAGAAGGGCGCGCGGTTGAACGACAGGGTGCAGCTGATCCCGTCGTCGTCCACCTTGAGGTCGGGGATGGCGATCGCCATGTTCATGCCGACCTGGAGGATCAGCTGCGGCTGTCCCGTGAACCACTTGGGGACGGAGACACCAGGCCGGCGCGGATCGAGGTGGATGAACACGCTCGGCTCTCGCTCGAGGAGAGCCAGCGCGACGTCCTTCTTCGGCGGAAGCGGTCTCTGCACGTCGGACATCGTACTGCTCTGCCCAATACCCCGGACCGCGCGGCTCCGCCAGCGCTTCGGGGGACGCCGCGCGCCGAGCACCGTGACGGGTGAGCAGGCCGCGGCGCGCCAGCCGCCAGGCGCTCCAGCAGATCTGTAGAAAGCGCGCTGTGACCGTGAGCGCCGCGCTTGGCGTGGGGCGTGGCCGAGGCCGGCGCCGCTCGAGGCCCCGGGCGGCCCAGCGTCGCCGGGGGCGCCGCGCGGCGCGGCGCGGCAGGCCCGCGCCCGACCCCGGCGACGCTCACGCTGCGCGCCCCCGGCCCAGCTGGACGGGGACCTCGGAGAGGGTGACCCGGTGCTTGCCGCCGCTCGTGAGGGGGATGTCGTCGACGATCTGGACGCGGACCTCCGCGCGCTCGCCCAGGTGCTGCCGGACGACGCGCTCGATGAGCCTCGCGGTCTCGAGCTGGAAGCCCTTGCCCGGCACGAGCTTGACCGTGAGCGCGCGCCGCCGGTCCTGGTAGACCTGGTAGCGGGCGATCGTCGGCTGGTCCTTGATGAGGTGCGGGAAGAACTCCCCGGCGAGCAGCTCGCCGTCGGGGCCGACGAGCAGGTCGAGGACGCGGCCCTCGACCGAGGCGAGCATCGGCAGCCCGCGGCCGCAGGCGCACGGCGCGCCGGCGGCGATCGCGACGTCCTGGTTCTTGTAGCGGATGAGCGGCATCGAGCGGCAGACGAGGTCGGTCACGACGACCTCGCCAGCCTCGCCGGGCAGGGCGTGCCGCCCGTCGCGGATCAGCTCGACAAACACGTTCTCCATGTTGATGTGCTTGCCGGCGTGCCGCCCGCACTCGGCGGCGATCAGCATGAGCTCCCGGCAGCCGTACCGATCGAACACCGGCGCGCCGAACGCGCGCTCGATGGCCTCGCGCTGGTGCGCGAACAGCCGCTCTGCGCTGGTGACGATGCCGCGCGGCGCGGGGAGCGCGCGGCCGTCCGAGAGCGCGTAGCGCGCCGCGTGGTACAGCGCGCTCGCGTAGCCGACGATGAGCTGCGGCCGGTACCGCGCGATCTCGTCGAGCAAGGCGGCGAGGCGCCGGTCGGACAGGTCGAAGGCGGAGATCATCTTCTTGCGGAGGATGGCCTCGTGAAGGGAGCGCTTGGCCTTCTTGGCGAGCGTCTCGCTGACCAGCACGGCGCTCCACAGGTGGAGCTCCCGGTCGCCGAGCCGGGCGCCCGCCCACCCGTCGGACCGCATGGCGGCCGCGATGCGGCGCTCGTACGTGCGGTGGTCGAAGCGGAACTGCACCGGCTCCCCCGTGGACCCGCCCGTGCCGCTCGAGTAGAGCCGGCCGACGAAGCCCTCGGCGAGGAGGTCCTGCCCGTGGGCGCGGAGATCGGCCCTCGTGAGGACGGGGAACCGCAGGAGGTCCTCCGGCGCCTTCACCGAGGCGGCGCGCACGCCGTGCTCGGCGAAGCGAGCCCGATAGAACGGGACGTGCTGCTCGGCGAACTGGAGGGCGGCGAGCATCCGCCGGAAGCTGAGATCGCGAATCTCGTCTTCCGATCGCCACTGGGAGCGCTCTATCTGCTCCAGGTCTTTCAGGGTCTCCCTGCCCCTCAAACGGGTCTCGTAGAACGGAAACAGGATGTTTCGAAACAGCCCACCATACATGGGCGAAGCGTTCTTTCGAATCATCGACCGTCAAGCGCGCGCGGGCGGCTCTCCCGCGAAAATCCCTGTGTTCGTGGCGCGGAGTCCGACCGGAGCGGCGCGCGCGGGGCAAGCTCCGTCCCGGCAGAGCCGGTGAGCGCTCGGCGCGACCGCTGCACGGACACACGCTGTCACGCCTTCACGCCGCGCCGGGCATCGCGCGCCAGCCGGGGGCCGCGTCGCGCCGGAGGGGGCGCGCTTCAGCCTGCGCTCGTGGCCGCGGACGAGCTCGACCCGAGGATCGCGACGGTGGCGCCGAGGAGGATGATCGCGGCGCCCGCGATCTCGAGGGCGGTGGGGGTGGCGTGGAGCCACAGGGCGCCGATGACGATCCCGCCCAGCGTCTCGCCGGGGGACACGAGCGCGACGATGGACGGGGACATGCGGCGCGCCGCGATCTGGACCGCTGTGTGGCCGACGACGGTGGGGACGAGCGCGAGCGCGACGATGGCGACGGCGGCGTGGGCCGGCGGCGGGGCGACGCCCTCGAGCGCGCCGGGCGCGAACGGGAGCGCCACGGCGAGGAAGACCGCGGCGCTGCCGTAGACGAGGGCGGCGTAGCTCCGCGCTGGCAGCGCGTCCCGGAGCGCGCGGGCGAAGGAGACGTAGAGGCCGTAGAGGAGGGTGGCGCCGACGACCAGGAGGTCGCCCGAGAGCCGGTGATCGCCGGCGCCGGCCGAGCGCCCGACGACGAGCGCGCCGACGGTGGCGAGGAGCACGCCCGCCTGCTCGGAGCGCGTGGGGCGGACGCCGAAGAACGCCCACGCGCAGAGCACGACGGCGAGCGGCTCGAGCGAGACGAGCGAGAGCGCGGCGGCGAGGGACGTGCGGTCGAGCCCCCAGAGGAAGAGCGCGAAGTGGACGGCGAGCAGGAGGCCGGCGCAGAGGACGGCGGCGCGCTGGCGCGGCGAGAGGCCGGCAGCCGAGCGGGCGATGGCGCGCAGGTCGACAAGGGAGAGCGCGATCGCGGCGAGGGCGACCCGGCCGAAGGCGATGGCGAGCGGGTGGACCGGGCGCGCATAGCGGGCGAGCGGGCCGCTCGCGGCGAAGGCGAGGCTGGCCAGGACGACGAAGAGCGCGGCGCGGCGGGCGCGACGTGCCGAGGAGCGCGGCTCGTCCGTCATGCGAGGGTGCTAGTTCAGGAGACCGGGAAAGACAACCAGCGCGACGCCCGACGACGATCACCGCGCGCGCGGTCAGCGGGGCGGGGGCGGCGGAGGCGCGATGACGACGAGGTTGAGTCCGCCAGGGTACTGGTAGCTCGTGTAGGCGCCGTAGCCGAGCACCTGGATGCCGACAGGGGCCGAGGCGGTCAGCACGTGCGCGCCGCCGTTGCCGGGGCCGAGCCGGACGCGCGCGACGCCGAAGCCGGAGCCGTTGCCGATCGGGGTCGGCGCGACGTCGACGGGGGCGTCGTCGAGCGTGATCCTCGCGTCGAGCGGCTGGATGATGTCGACGTAGCTCTCATCGTAGTCGCTCGGCGCGAGGAAGACGTACTTGGAGCGGTATTGCTCGACCGCGGTGGGGTGGCTCTGCGACGGATCGCCCTTCTGACGAGACTCGGTGTCAGCGTCGACGATCTCGGCGCCCAGCATGAACGTGCTGACCGCGAACTCGTGGTCTCCCACGACCTCGAAATCCCGCCTCACCACGTCGAGATCGACGACCTGACCAGCGTTGATGGTGGTCGGCGCGCCGTCCGGCCTGCCGGACGGATACGTGAGCGCCGTGCCATCGACGTTGCCGTAGAGGCGCACGAGGTGGCCGATGACGTGGCCGCCGGGCGACGTCGGGACCGTGACGAAGTACCGCTTGCCCAGCGTCTCGGCGGGGAACACGGACTCCTCGATGTGGTCGCAGGCCTGGTGGCCGACGGGCGCCTGCACGCACGGTATGCCCGTCAGCACCTGGACAGGGCGGGTCGCTGTGACGAGGCTGCCGCTGAGGTCGCTCCTCGGGTGCCCGAGGACCTCGACGACGTCTCCCGCTTCGAGCTGGACGGTGAAGCTGCCGCCGCCGCTCGTCCGGGGGATGCCGTCGCCCGCGACCACCGAGCCGCCCTGGGCGACGTTCACAGTGACGCTGGTGCCGTCCTGGATCCCGCTGATGACGATGTAGCCGCCGAAGTCCGCCTCCGCCCAGCCGCGCTGGCCGGTGATGCGGTAGTTGCCTGTCATCGCGGTGCTCGGCAGGAGCAGCGACGCGTCGTTGGTGAAGGAGAAGCAGCCGAAGGGTTCCCCGTCGTTGGCCGCGCACGCCTCGTTGCCGGGGCAGGAGGACCAGTCCTTCCCGGACGGGCCGCCCTCCCCCTTGTACTCGAGCGCGTTGAATTGATAGACGGTGACCGGCCTGGTCGAGACGAGGTGGTAAGCGCCGCCGTCGACGCGGACGGAGCTCGTGATCGAATCGCCCCCGGTGCAATGGGTGGCGTCGGGCCCCTTCAGCTCGCGCACCCAGGGGAGGTAGATCTTGCTCAGGCTGTTGGGCTTGACCTCGGCGCGCGCCACGGCGGCGCCGGCGCGCGTCACCTCGACCTCGGCGATCTCGTCGCCGGCGTTCGCGACGACGACCGCATAGTCGAAGATCGACCAGACGATGTTCGCGGTGACCGTGGGCCAGAAGTCACAGCCGATATAGGACTTGCTCGCGGCGGCCTCCGCGCACGTCTTCGGGTCGCCGGCCAGCTCGGGGCCGACGGCGTCGCCCCCGGTGCCGGCGCCGATGTCGTCGCCGAAACCGCCGGAGCTCATCGACCCGACGTCGTCGCCGCCCGAGCCGCCGCCGGCGCTTGAGGTGGTCCCCGGCCGAGGGGCGCCCGCCGACGAGCCGCTGGCGGAGCACGCCGCCGCCGAGGCGGCGCCCACCCAAAGTCCTACGCCGAGAAATAGAGCATGCTTCGAGATCTGCATGGGCCCTCCCGTCAACGGATCTCGAGCGCAGGGGCCTGTACGACAGCCCCGCTGGCGCGAGATATCATGATGTTTTCTTGCTGAAGGTGCTGGTCGGGTGCTCGCGCACTCCTGGACACGATGGTGTCCATCGATCCCGGCTACGCGCTTTTGTGCCGCGGCGCAAGCCGATCGAATAAATCCGTTATGGGCGCCACCAATGAATATCGCGCTTATCTGAAATGGATGGTCTGCAGGCGACGCAAATCACAAGTGCGCCTGTCTCAGGCCTGTCGGAGTGAGCCGTCGCAGACGTTCTCTGCCCCACTCTGCCCCAGATGATCCATCGTCGAGCGGCCAGCGCCTGCACAGGGCATAGGCGTTAACCAAGCTCGTTCGGTTGCACTCAACGCACGAAGCCCTCCCCCTCCACCCCACCATCGGTCACCAACGTGAACGTGGTCGTGAACGTGGTCGTGAACGTGAACGTGAACGTAAACGTGAACGTGAACGTGAACGTGAACGTGAACGTGAACGTGAACGTGGTCGTGGTCGTGGTCGTTCACGGTCTACCGTTGACGACCACGACCACGTTTACGACCACGACCACGTTTACGACCACGACCACGTTTACGACCACGACCACGTTCGAATGTAGGAGAACGCGGCGCGGGGCTTGGTTAACGCGGGAGAAGGGGGCTAAGGAACTGCCCTGTATACGAGCCCTTCACCTTCGCGACATGCTCCGGCGTCCCCTCGGCGATGACCCGGCCTCCTCCGGCTCCGCCCTCGGGGCCGAGATCGATCACCCAGTCCGCACACTTGATGACGTCAAGGCTGTGCTCGATGACCACCACCGTGTTCCCCGCTTCGACCAGCCGGTGGAGCACGCCGAGCAGCTTGCGGATGTCCTCGAAATGCAGCCCCGTCGTTGGCTCGTCGAGGACGTAGAGCGTTCGCCCCGTCTGGCTCTTGCCGAGCTCCCGGCTCAGCTTCACGCGCTGCGCCTCGCCGCCGCTCATCGTCGGCGCGCTCTGGCCGATCTTCATGTACCCGAGGCCGACCTCGACCAGCGTCTCGAGGATGCGGCGCAGCGCGACGTGGTGCTCGAAGAGACGCAGGCAATCCTCGATGCTGGTGTCGAGGATATCCGCGATGCTCTTGCCCTTGTACCGCACCGCCAGCGTCTGCGCGCTGTACCGCTTGCCGGCGCACACCTCGCAGGGGACATAGACGTCGGCGAGGAAGTGCATCTCCACCTTCACCATGCCGTCGCCGCTGCACGCCTCGCAGCGCCCGCCCTTCACGTTGAAGCTGAACCGCCCCGGGCCATAGCCGCGCGCGCGCGACTCCGGCAGCTCGGCGAAGATCTCGCGGATCTGGTCGAACGCCTTCGTGTACGTCCCCGGGTTCGAGCGCGGCGTGCGGCCGATCGGCTTCTGATCGATCGCGATGACCTTGTCGAGCGCCTCGAGCCCCTGGATCGCGCGGTGCGCGCCGACCGGCTCGGTGCTGTGGTGAAGCGCCCGGCCCAGCGCCGGCAAAAGGATGCCGTTCACCAGCGAGCTCTTGCCCGCGCCGCTCACCCCGGTCACCGCGAGCAGCACCCCGAGCGGGAAACGGACGTCGATGCTCCTCAGGTTGTGCTCGGCCGCGCCGAGGATCTCCAGCCACCCGCGCGGCGCGCGCCGCGCGTCGGGCACCTCGATGCGCGCGCGCCCCGCCAGGTACGCCCCGGTCACGCTCTCGGGGTCACGCGCGATCTCCTCGGGCGTCCCCGCGGCCATCACCCGGCCGCCGAGGTGCCCGGCCCCGGGGCCGAAATCCACGACGTAGTCGGCGGCCCGGATCGTCTCCTCGTCGTGCTCCACCACGAGCACCGTGTTGCCCAGATCCCTGAGGCGCCGCAGCGTCTCGATGAGGCGCTGGTTGTCCCGCTGGTGCAGGCCGATGCTCGGCTCGTCGAGCACGTACATCACCCCGGAGAGCTCGCTGCCGAGCTGGCTCGCCAGCCGGATGCGCTGCGCCTCGCCGCCGCTCAGCGTCGGCCCCGAGCGGTCGAGCGTCAGGTAGTCGAGCCCCACGTTCAGGAGAAAGCTGAGCCGGCTCGTGATCTCGCGGCGCACCCCCTCCGTGATCTTCTGCCGGTTGCCCGGCAGCTCCAGCCGGGCGAAGTGCTCGTAGGCGTCCCTCACCGTCATCGCCGTGACGTCGGCGATCCCCTTGCCGGCGACGCGCACCGCGAGCGACTCGGGGCGCATCCGCCGGGAGCCGCAGGCGTCGCACGGGCGCTCGCTCATGAACTTGCGGTAAGCCTCCCGCGCCGACTCGGACGACGACTGCTGGAACCGGCGCATCAGGCTGGGGATCACGCCCTCGAACTTCATGCCCCAGGTGCCGTGCGTCTCGGTCCCCTCCTTCCCCCACGTCACCGCGATGCGCTTGCCGGAGAGGCCATGGAGCACCATCTCCTGCTTCTTCGCCCCGAGCTTGCGCCAGGGCACGTCGAGGTCGACGGAGCACGCCTTGGCCACGGCGTCGATGATGCGGAACGTCCAGCCCTCCCCGCGCGCCATGGCCGACGCCCAGGGGGCGATGGCGCCCTCCCGGATCGACAGCGCAGGATCCGGGATCACGAGCGCCGGATCGATCTCGAGGCGGGTGCCGAGGCCGTTGCAGGCGCCGCACATGCCGAGCGGGCTGTTGAACGAGAAGCTCTGCGGCGAGAGCTCGGGGAAGCTCTGGCTGCAGCAGGAGCGCGCGGCGCTGAACAGCAGCGGGGCGTCGGGGCGACGCCGCTTCCCGGACGCCCCCTCGTCGGCCTGGAGCTCGACCCGGAGCTCGCCGCGCCCCTCCTGGAGCGCGAGCTCGACCCCCTCCGTGATGCGCTGGCGCTCGTCCGACCGCACGACCAGCCGGTCCACCACGAGCGCGATGGTGTGCTTGAGCTTCTTGTCGAGCTTCGGCAGCTCGTCGAGCCGGTGCTGCGCCCCGTCGATCTCGACCCGCACGAAGCCGCGGCCCCGGAGCTCCTCGAACAGGTCCTTGAACTCCCCCTTCCGGTGCGTCACGAGCGGCGCGAACAGCACGAACTTCGTCCCCTCCGGCATCCCGAGGAGCTCGTCGACGATCTGCTCCGAGCTCTGCGCCTTCACCGGCTTGCCGCAGAGGTGGCAATGCTGCTCGCCGGCGCGCGCATAGAGCACGCGCAGGTAATCGTAGACCTCCGTGATCGTGCCGACCGTGGAGCGCGGGTTGCTCGACGCGCTCTTCTGCTCGATGGCAATGGTCGGCGACAGGCCGCGCAGGTGCTCGACCTGCGGGCGCTCGAGCTGACCCAGGAACTGGCGCGCGTAAGAGCTCAGCGTCTCGACGTAACGCCGCTGCCCCTCGGCGTAGAGCGTGTCGAACGCCAGGCTCGACTTGCCCGAGCCGCTCACCCCCGTGAACACAACGAGCTTCCGCTTGGGCACCTCCAGCCGATCGATGCGGAGGTTGTGCTCCCGCGATCCGAGCACCTCGATGAAATCCGGCTCCCGCGCCGCGTCGAGGAGCT
This sequence comes from Sorangium sp. So ce124, assembly GCF_051525235.1. Classification (NCBI taxonomy): domain Bacteria; kingdom Pseudomonadati; phylum Myxococcota; order Polyangiales; family Polyangiaceae; genus Sorangium; species Sorangium sp. So ce124. Next base: position 13,012,221 of record NZ_CP150312.1, on the reverse strand, counting down.
TGAGCGCCGGCCGGTGGTGCTCCGCAGGATCGAGCTCCGTCGCCGCCGGCCCGGCGCGCCGCGCGCCCGATGAGCTGCCCTTCCCGGGCTTGCTCAGCGCCCCGCTCCGGGACGGGGATTCGATGGATTGCGGGTGTGTGGAGCCGTTCGTTCGCGCGCCCATTGGATTCCCCACCGCCATTAACACGGTGGCGCGCTCTCCGGCACGCGGTGTTCCATGGAAAAACCGGCGAGCTGAGCGCAATGCTGTCGCCCGCACACCGCCGGAGCGGCGGGGCGGGCGCGCGGATCAGCGCCTGGTGGGGCCGCCGGGCGAAGCGCGCCAGCGCACGACAACGCAGGTGACGTTATCGGGGCCACCGTTCTCGTTGGCACGCTTGACGAGCCGCGACGCGATCTCGGCCGGATCGGCGTGGGTCGCCAGGATACTTGCGATATCTTGCGCCGGCACCACGCCGGACAGGCCGTCTGAGCAGAGCAGCAGGACATCGCCTCCCTCGATGGCGTCGATCCGCGTCTCCACGTCGACCGCCTCGTCGGTGCCGAGGGCGCGGGTGATCACGTGCTGGAGCGGGAACGAGCTCGCCTGCTCGGGGAGGAGGTGGCCGAGCCGGATGCACTCGTTGACCAGCGAGTGATCCCGCGTGAGCTGCTCGAGGCGATGATCGCGGAGGCGGTATACGCGGCTGTCGCCCACGTGCGCGACGGCGATGAAGCCGTCGCGCGCCAGCACGGCCGCGATCGTGGTGCCCATGCCGCGCTTCTCCCGGTCGCGCCGCGCCGCGGAGAAGATGCGGCCGTTCGCGAGCTGGATGCCCGCGACGAGCAGGGGGAGCCCCTGATCGACGTAGCGCGCCTCCGAGCCCCGCGTCGTGGGCGGCCCCACGCCGACGGCGACAGGCCAGGTGGAGTCCGGATCGTCGAAGAAATCACGCACCGTATCGATCGCCATGCGCGAGGCGACCTCCCCGGCGGCGCGCCCTCCCATGCCGTCGGCCAGGAGGAACAGCCCACGGTGCTCGAGGATCGCGAAGCTGTCCTCGTTCGTTTCTCTGACCATGCCAGGATGGGTGATCCCGGCGGCTTCAAAAACGAGGTGACGCTGCACGGCGCTTCCCTCCAGCTTGCTCGCAGGCACGCTCTGCCGGACTGCCGGACGACGGGCGCGCGTCTTCCGTCATCGCGTCATCCACACCCTTCCGGCACACCCTTCCGGCGCCTTCATCGGACCGATCGCGCGACACGGGGTGCTTCGTCTGCTCATCTTGCCGCCCGCTCCGACTGCTCGTAGCGAGCCTACGCGCCAAGGATCGGTCGCGTCCACCAGATCAGGCCTCGGGCCGCGCCCGCCCGCGGCTGTCCGCGCCGGGCTCGGCGCGGGCGGCGATCGCGCCTCACGCTGCGCGCCCGTCACCGTTCCGTTTCCAACGTCTCAATTTGCCGCGGCTTCGGGGCAGCCTCCCGTCGGGCCGCCGGGCCGACGGCGCGTGGCGGCCTCGTCACGGGACCGCGAACCGCTCGGCGCCGCCGCCGGAGCACGCGCTCAGCGCGAAGCCGAACCGCCGGTCCTCGGTGCCGTCCTGCATGATCCGCTCGAGGTTGCGGCACTCGTGGCGGAAGACGCCCCGGAGCGCGTAGCGATCCTTGCTGTTCACGACGACCACGACGCCCGTGAGCGTGACCTCGAGGCGGTAGGTGACGGGGTCGCCTTCGATGGTGTACCGCGTGGTCGTGAACTCGGACGGGTCGTGGTTCCTGTACGCCTGCCAGATGCACTCGCGCGCCGCGCCGTTGTAGCCGTCGCCGTGCTTGACCACCTCGGTGCCGCACTGCTTGAGCGGCGGCGTGAGCGGCCCGCTCTGCACCTTGTCGGGCGAGGACGAGCAGGAGCCTGCGAGCAGGAAGAGCGCGAGGGAAGCGAGCGATCGGCCTGGCGAGCGAAGCATGGGGACTACTTACCTAACGCGATCCGCGAAAAAGGGATTCTTTTTTTCGGGCGGACCGGGCTGGCCGTCGGCGAGGGGCAGCGTCGCTGCTGGTGTTCCGCGGGGCGGCCTTTTTCCGCGCTGGCTTCTCGGGCTGCGGCTCGAGCGCGGCGGCCAGGGCGCCGAGGTCCTGGAGGCTGGCCACGAGCGCGCGCAGGTAGTGCTCCGAGAGCCGCTCGGCGGCGCAGAGCGCCCGGGCGGCGAGCACCTGGGCGTTGTAGGGGCCGGCGTCCTCCGGCACGTTGTCGGCCGCGCGCGCGACGGCGAGCGTGGCGCGAGCGCTCACCAGCGACTCGTGGAACAGCGCGGTGGACAGCGCGCTGCTGAGGGCCTGGGCTTGCCGCTTCACCCGGCGCTCGACGACGTCGCCGTCGCACGGGAGCTCCGCGAGATCGCGCGCGAGCGGCTCGGGGAGGCGCACGTCGCGCGCGGCCACCTCGCCGCGGAGGCGCGCGAGCGAGGGGACGGCGGTCGTCTTCCGCTCGGCGGCGAGCGCGCGCAGGCGGCGGCGCGCGGTCCTCACGACGGCGGGGAAATCGCCGAGCGCGAGCGCCGCGGCCAGGGCGCCGTCGTGAGGGAGGCCGGCGTCGGCGAGGGCGCGGAGGTGGGCCTCCGCATCGGCGCGGGCGCGGTGGAAGGCGGCGTCGAGCGCCGCGAGCCGCGCGGAGGCGCGGGCAGCGAGGCGCGCGCGGGCGCCGCCGTCGAGGGCGCGAGCGCGCTCGAGGAGCGCCTCGACGAGGCGGTAGCCCGCCGGGTCGAAGCGGTGGGCGCCGGCCGCCCGCAGGGCGGCGAGGCGGGCGTCGGACGGGGGCGACCCGGGTTGGGAGGACGCGGGCGACCCAGGTTGGGACGACGCGGCCAACCCGGGTTGGGGCGACGTGGCCAACCCGGGTTGGGACGACGCGGCCAACCCGGGTTGGGGCGACGACGCGGCCAACCCGGGTTGGGAGGGCATGGGCATCCTCGGCGAAAAATCCGCCGTGGATGTCATCAGGGCGCGCCTCGCCGCGGGATCGGCGAGATCTCCACCCGGCGGTTCTTCGCCCGGTTCTCGCTCGTGTCGTTGGGCGCCACCGGGTGCCGCTCTCCGAAGCCGGCCGCGAACAGCGACGTGTCGGGGACACCCGCCGCGGCGAGCGCCCGCGTCACCGTGAGCGCTCGCTGCGCCGAGAGCTCCCAGTTGTCGGCATATCCGCGGGACGAGCTCGTGAGCGGGCGGTCGTCCGTGAAACCGCTCACCATGATGAGCTCGTCATGAAGATCGAGGTACGCCTTGAGCGGGCCGGCCAGCGCGCGGAGCAGCGTGATGCCGGCAGGCTGAAGCTCGGCCGAGTTGAGCTCGAACAGGATGCTGCCCCGGATCCCGATGCGCCCCTCCGTCAGGGTGATCCGTCCCTCGGCGAGCGGTCCGGCCAGGGCGCTCTCGAGCGCCTCCAGGCGCGCGCGCTCCGTCGCGCGGGTGGCGCGCTCGGCAGCGAGATCGCGGGCCAGATCGACCTGAAACGAGATCGCCCAGACGAAAAAGAGCACGAAGAGGCCGAAGAGACAGGCCATGAGGTCGCCGAAGACCGGCCAGACCGCCGCCTGCTCGGGCACATCGTCCTCGGCCGGCGTCAGGGACATCGCATCGCGCTCGCGGCAGACGTCAGCAAACAACGCGGTGAGATCTCGCCACGATCCTCGGAGCCCACGATCGCGAGGCGCGGGAGACCAGGGCCGGACGCACGCGAGGCGCGGCGCATCAGCTCGTCTTGCTCCTCAGCGCCCGCAGCTCGGAGAAGAGCTCGCGCTGGAACTGCAGCGAGTGATCGAAGACCTCACGGGTCTGGTCGAGGTAGGCGCCGAGGAGGTCCGTCGCCTCGCCGTGCTCCCGGCGCTCGATCGCGTCCTCGATCGCCCCCAGGCTGTTCAGCCAGCGATCGCTCGCGTCGCGGTAACGGTCCACCGCGACGGTGAACATTTCCGCCACAGCCGTCATCTCGGCACCGCCGGCCCGCACGAGCTCCGAGGCCTCCCGCACGACCGCTGCGGTTGCCTCGAGGCTCTCGCCGAGGCCGCGGGCATGGGCGCTGAGCCGCTCGGCGAGCCCGTCGGCCGCCTCCCGCCGCGCTCCGTCGAGCCGCTCCTCGAACGCCAGCAGCCGCGCCGCCTGCTCCGCAAGCTGCGCCCGCGCCGCCTCGCCCAGCGCCGCCACGCGCGCCTCCGCGCGCGCCTCGCGCTCCGCGCCGCTGCGCTCCGCCGCCTCCGCCAGCGCAGCCACCCGCTCCGCCTGCTCCCGCGCGCTCCCCGCCATCCCCGCCGTCGCTTCCGACAGCTTCTCCAGCAGCGCGTCCAGCCGCGCGTCCCGCGCTGCGTCCGCCTCTGCGCGCGCCGACAGCCGCTCCGACGCCTCCCCGATCAGCCGCGACGCCGCCTCCGGCGCCGCCTGCGCCGCCCGCGCCGCCTCCGACAGCGCGCCCGACAGCGACTCGCCCAGCGCCGTCAGGTGCGCCGCGCGCTCCGCGTCCAGCTCCGCCTGCCGCTCCGCAGCTTCCGCTGCGCGCGCCGCGTGCGCTCGCTCCAGCCGCTCGATCGCCTCCCCCACCACCGACGACAGCCGCTCCGCCTGGCCCTCCAGCCTCGACGCCGACGCCGTCTCGAACTCGTGCCGGCGCGCGGCGGCCTCCTGGTCGAGCCGAGCGAGCCGCTTCGCAGCGCCCTCTTCCATCTGCTCGAGCCGCGACGCCACGCCCCCTTCCATCTGCTCCAGACGCGACGCCACGCCCCCTTCCATCCGCTCCAGCCGCGACGCCACGCCCCCTTCCAGATGCGCCAGGCTCTCGCCGAGGCCGCGGGCATGGGCGCTGAGCCGCTCGGCAAGCCCGTCGGCCGCCTCCCGCCGCGCTCCGTCCAGCCGCTCCTCGAACGCCAGCAGTCGCGCCGCCTGCTCCGCCAGCTGCGCCCGCGCCGCCTCGCCCAGCGCCGCCACGCGCGCCTCCGCGCGCGCCTCGCGCTCCGCGCCGCTGCGCTCCGCCGCCTCCGCCAGCGCAGCCACCCGCTCCGCCTGCTCCCGCGCGCTCCCCGCCATCCCCGCCGTCGCCTCCGACAGCTTCTCCAGCAGCGCGTCCAGCCGCGCGTCCCGCGCTGCGTCCGCCTCCGCACGCGCCGACAGCCGCTCCGACGCCTCCCCGATCAGCCGCGACGCCGCCTCCGGCGCCGCCTGCGCCGCTCGCGCCGCCTCCGACAGCGCGCCCGACAGCGACTCGCCCAGCGCCGTCAGGTGCGCCGCGCGCTCCGCGTCCAGCCCCGCCTGCCGCTCCGCAGCTTCCGCTGCGCGCGCCGCGTGCGCCCGCTCCAGCCGCTCGATCGCCCCCCCCACCACTGACGACAGCCGCTCCGCCTGGCCCTCCAGCCTCGCGGCCGACGCGACATCCGCCTCCCGCCTCGCGCGCGCCTCCTCGTCGAGGCGCCGCTCGACCGCCTGCAGCGCGCCGCCCGCGGCCGCGCCAGCGCGCTCCACCGCCTCCGCCAGGATCGGCTTGACCACGCTCGCCGCGACGTCGGCGGTCTGCCGGAGGCCCGCGGCGATGTCGCCGCGGACCTCGGCCGCGGCCGCCGCGAACGACGCGGCAGCCTGGCGCGCGCCCTCCACCTGGACCGCGAGCAGCCGCTCCTCGAGGCGCTCGAGGCGGCCCGTGGCCTCGCGGAGCGACGCCGCCGCGGCGGGGAGCGCCTCGCCCTGCCGCGCGAGCGCCTCCAGCGCCGCGAGCTGCCGCCCCGCCACCGTGAGCGCCGCGAGCGGGCCCGACGCGTAGGCCTGGAGCGCCGCCGCGGCCCGCGCCTCGGCCCGGCGCAGGAGCACGCCGGCGAGCCCGAGCATCCCCGACGCCGCGACGCCCGCCGCCGAGGTGCCGAACGCGCGCGAGAGGCCCTGCATGGGCGCGGCCAGGCTCTCCCGCAGCGCGTCGACGTCGGCGCTCATCGTCAGCGCCTCGCGGGCCCCCCGCAGCGTCTCGAACAGGCCGAGGAACGTGCCGAGCAGCCCGATCATCACGAGCAGGCCGACGAGGTACGACGCGAACGCGGCGCTCGCCGGGGGCAGCGCAGCGCCGGCGATCCGCGCCTCGAGCATCGCTCGGAGCGGCGCGCCGCTCTGCTCGATCGCCGCCCGCGTCGCCGGCCGCGGCAGCGCGCCGAGCTCGCGCTCGATCCGGGCAGCCCGCCCCGCGCGCACGAACAGCTCCAGCGTGCCCAGCGCGAGCCCCAGCGCGATGAGCTGCACGAGGCGGTACGCGAGCGGGTCCGCCCCGCGGTAGACGAGCGCTGCCCGCCCCACCAGGGCGAGGCCGACCCCGCCGGTGAGGAGCACCAGGATCCGCGTCGTCCACTGCCGCGCCGTCGCGAGCCGCATCGTGAAGCTCCCCGCGAGCTACGCGGGCGCGCCCGCCGCCGCCGCCCCGTCGACCAGCGAGAGCAGCCGGCCCGCCTCGTGCGCGAGCACCGCCTGGACCACGAGCTCCATGCGCTGGAGCTCCCGCAGGAGCCACTGCTCCTGCCCGAACCAGCCCGCGACGTCCTCGAGCCCGGCCCCCTCCGGCAGCGCGCCCACGGCCGCGCGGAAGGCCCGCGCGAAGGCGCGCGAGAGCCCGGGGACGAGCTCGGCGAGCGCGCGCTCGCGCCGCTTCTGGGTGGCGGAGGAGATCGCGGCGTCGAGCCGCTCGAGCCGCGCCGCGTCCGGGCCGAGCGCCCGCAGCGAAGGCGCGAGCTCCTCGCGCAGCGCGCGCGTCTCGAGCCGGATGCGGCCGAGGACGCGACCCACGAGCTCCCCGAACGGCTCCCAGAGCTGCCCTGCCGCGGACGCGAGCGGGCGCCCCCCGCGGTCGCGGGCCGCGCGGGCAGGCAACACCCCGGTCTGCTCCAGCGTCGCGTGCACCGCCGCCGCGTCGGGGAGCTTGTTCCGCCGGTGGAACGGGGCGGCGAACACGTGGTCGAGCGCCTCCGCGAGCTCGCCGAGGCGATCGGCGGCGAGCGCCCGGACCTCGGCGCGGGCGCCCTCGGACGCCCGCGGAGGCGCGGCGTGGCGGTCGAGGAGCGAGAGCTCGCGCGCGAGCGAGACGCTCCCGTACAGGTCCATGAGCCCGGCCAGGACCGCCGCAGGATCGGCGAGGTCCGCGAGCGGCGCGCGCGGGCCCTCCGCGAGCGCCGAGACGGCGGCCGCGAGGGGGCGCGAGATCAAAGGCCCGCGGCGCGAGGCCCCGGCTACGGGGTGAAGCGTTCGCACAGCGGCGCGTTGTTAGCCGTCGCGGCGCGGAGCCGCAAGCCTGTCCGTCGCCCCGCCCGCGGCGCGCGTCCCGCGCCTCCTGCGCGGCTCTCGTGGTGCGCCGCGCGCCTCATGCGTCTTGCGGCGTACGAGCGTCGCGCGCCGCACGCGCGGCGCCCGTCATGCGCAGCGCCGCGCGCCGCCTCGACTCGTTACCTGTTTGACTTGTTTGCCGGCGCCTGCGCGCTCGTGGCCCACAGCGCGAACGAGATCTGGTCGGCGCCCTTCGCGACAGCCGACTTGATGAGATCCGCGCCGCCGTGCCCGGCGTTCCGCTCGATGCGGAGCAGGACCGGACCGCCCGCGCTCGCAGACTGCAGCGCGGCGGCGAACTTGCGCGCGTGCATGGGATCGACCCGATCGTCGCTGTCGGCCGACATCAGGAGGACCGGCGGATACCGCTTCCCCGCCTGGACGTGGTGATAGGGGGAGTAGGCGTAGAGCGCCTTGAACTGCTCCGGATCGTCGGCGGAGCCATACTCGCTGATCCACGTCTTGCCGGAGCCGAACAGGTGGTATCGCACCATGTCGAGCAGGGGGACGCCGCAGAGGACGGCCCCGAACAGGTCGGGCCGCTGCGTGAGCGCGGCGCCGACCAGCAGGCCGCCGTTCGAGCCGCCCAGGATGGCGAGCCGCTCGGGCCGCGTGTACCCCTCGTGGACCAGGTGCTCCGCGGCGGCGATGAAGTCGTCGAAGACGTTCTGCTTCTTCAGCAGCATGCCGTCCCTGTGCCACGCCTCCCCGTACTCGCCGCCGCCGCGCAGGTTCGCCACCGCGTACACGCCGCCCCGCTCGAGCCAGGGGTACATCGATGCGGTGAACGCAGGGGTCTGCGACATCTGGAACCCCCCGTAGCCATAGAGCAGCGCGCGGGAGCTCCCGTCCTTCTTCATGTCCTTGCGGCGGACGATGAACATCGAGATCTTCGTGCCGTCCTTGGAGGGGAAGAAGGTCTGCTCGACGCTGAAGGGCGACGGATCGACGGGCACCTCGACGCGCGCATAGAGCTCGGTCCGACCCGTCTTGATCGAGGTCGCATGGATCTCGTGAGGCGAGGTGTAGGACTCGAACGAAAAATACGCCTCGTCCTCGTCGGGTAGCCCGGAAGGGCCGCCGACGGTGCCGATGCCCGGCAGCGCGACCTCGCGGACCAGCTTGCCGTCGAGCGTGCGCACCTCGACCCGGCTCGAAGCGTCCTTGAGATAGCTCAGCGCGAGGTGCCCACCCACGATGGATACGCTGTCCAGGGTGGCGTCGGGGCGCTCCGGGACGATCTCCTTCCACGCAGCGCGATCCGGCCTGTCCGGATCGACCTCAAAGACGCGATAATGCGGCGCGCCCTCGTCGGTGTGGACGTAGAACCGGTCCTTGTAGACCTCGACGCTGTAGTGGGCGTCGCGCCCGACCGCGAGCGGCTTGTCCACGGCGGGCCCGCCCGGCCTGCGGAGATCGCGGAAGTAGACGTCCGCCGAGGTCCACCCGTGGGACACGGTGAGCATCAGGAAGCGGCCATCCTTGGAGAGGGACGCGCCAAGGAACGTCCTTGGATCGCCCGTCCTGCCGCGCACCACGCGATCCTGCTTCGGATCCTGGCCGAGCCGGTGGAAGCGCACCTCCGCGTAACCCGGCCGCTCGGCGACAGGGATGGACGGGTCGGTGGGGAGCCAGACGTAGTAGAAGCCGTCGCCGGAGGGCGTCCATGACGCAACCGCGTACTTGCCTCCTTCGATGACATCCACGTCGGAGCGCTTGCCGGACGCGACATCCATCACATGGAGGGTCGCTTCATCCGAGTTGTTCTGCTGGATCTTGTAGGCGACGTTCTTGCCGTCCCACGACACCTCCCATCCGCCCAGCGAGACGCTGCCATCGTCGGACCAGGTATTCGGATCGAACAGCACGCGCTCCTCGCCGCTCTTTCCTTCCTTCCAGTACACGACCGACTTCTCCTTCGTCGCGTGCCGCCGGCTCAGGAAGTACCGGCCCCGGCGGTGGCGCGGCGCGGAGACCGCATCGATGTAGAAGAGCTGCTTCAGCCTTGACGCGATCGCGTCCCGCTCGGGGAGCCGGGCCAGCTCGGCGCGCGTGAACGCGTCCTGAGCCTTCATCCACTCCTTCACCTCGGGCGCGCTGCCGTCCTCGAGCCAGCGGTACGGGTCGGTGATCTCGACCCCATGCACGGCGTCCGTCACCGGGGCGACGCGGGTGGGCGGGTAGGCGGGGCGGCTGGGACCTTCGGACGCGGGAGCCGGCGCGGCGCTGGCCGCGGTGGGGAGCAGAGAGGAGCTTGCGGTCATGGTCGAACCCGATGGGTGTGCCTCGCCACCTCCGCAGGCGCCAGCGAGAAGCGCCGAGAGGAGCAGGCCGGGAGAGTACTTCATGGTGCGACAAGCATACCGTGCCCCAGCCGACAGGGGCACGCGGGTTCGCGGGGCTCGCGTCGGGGCGCGAGCGCCGTGCGAGGCAGGTCGCCGGGGAGGGCGCTGTTCCCGCGCCGGCCGGAGGGCGGGAGGCCACATGATGGGCTGGAATATCCGATAGATGCGCTTCGAGCGCGCTTCTCGCCGTGTCCTGGCCTGCGGTTCGTGGCGGGGCTCGAGCGCCGGCTGCGGCCTGCCATCTCTTGATTCTCGAGAACGCGTTTGCTCCTCTTGGCCCCTCCACTCGAACGATGCCTCCGCGCGGCACACAACTCTCGGCGCCGAGCCACAGCGCCGCTGCTGGCTCCTTCCTGTCGATTCTCGTTTTCGCCGACGAGCTCGCGCCCGGCGCAGCGAGCCGCCTCCGCGCCGAGGTGCTCGCCGGCGTCCCGCTGGACGGCGTTGACGCCCGCGGCCCTGCCGAGAAGCTCCCCGAGCTCCTGAAGGCCGCCGTCGAGCTGACCCGCGTCGACGATCTCGGGCTTCGCCTTGCGAAGGCGGCGGACCCGCGCCGCTTCGGGGTCGTCACCTATGCTGCTTCCACGAGCCCCACGCTTCGCGCCGCCTACGAGCGGACCGCTCGCTACCTCGTGCTCTGGAACGAAGGAGTCCGCCTCGAGCTCGAGCGCGATCGCGCGGCGCGCCTCACGTCGATCGTGCTCCGGCCCCAGGGGAAGACGGCCATGGCCGCTCCGGAAGGCCGTCGCCAGCTCGCAGAGCTGGGCAGCGCGACGATGCTGATGCTCGGCCGATCCTTCATCGGCGCGCCGATCTCTCCGGTGCGCGTCGAGCTCGCGTCCTCGGCCCCGGCCGACGTGCGGCCTCACCAGCGCCTGTTCGCCGCGCCGATCGCCTGGAGCGCGCCGGTGCCGCGGCTGATCTTCGATGACGCCGTGCTCGACCAGCCGCTTCCGCAGCACGACGCCGTGCTCCAGGAGCTCGTCTCCCGCTCTGCGGAGGCGCTCCTCGCCGCCCTGGCGACGAGGGAGACCTGGTGCGCGAGGACGCGGGAGGCGATCGCCTCCCTCCTGCGCGACGGCTCGCCCGACATCGCCCGCGTCGCGAAGTCGCTGGGGACGAGCCGGCGCACGCTCCAGCGCAGGCTCACGGGCGAGGGCCAGACCTTCGAGTCGGTGCTCGATCAGGTGCGATACGAGATGGCGGCGGGCTTCCTCGCCGACGAGCAGCGATCGATCGCCGACGTCGCGTGGCTCGTCGGGTTCCGCGAGCTCAGCGCCTTTTACCGGGCGTTCCGGCGGTGGAGCGGCCGCACGCCGGCCGAGTACCGCGCTTCGCTGGCGCCAGGCACCACGGCACAGCCGCGTCCCGACAAGGCGCCGGCGCGCCGGGTTCCCTAGGGCGCCGGGCCCGCGCGCGGGCTCGATCCCCGGCAGCGCGCGGCCTCTGGCGAGATCGCAGGACACCGTGCGCTTGGCGTCGCGTGCCACCTTTCTGGCACGTCCGGACAATGTGCGCCGTCGAGCAAGGCGCTAGGGTCGAGTCATCAAGGCCGCCACGCTGCGCCCCAGCGGACGATCCGCGCGCGCGCCGCTTCGACAAGAGCCTTACCACAAGCGGTCCGGCGAGCGCGCTCGCCGCAACCCTCCAGGGAGCCCCCATGGCAACGCACAGCCTCACCCTTCCCGGCCACGGCCAACTCGATGTCACCGTCGACGCATACGGCGCCGGACACCCGTTCCTGCTGCTGCACGGCGGCGCCGGTCCCCAGTCCGTGGCCGGCTTCGCCAGGACCCTTGCCGAACGCAACCACGCCCGGGTGATCGTTCCCATTCATCCTGGCTTCGACGGGACCCACCGCCCGCAATGGCTGACCACCATCGCTGGCCTCGCCCAGCTCTACCGCGCCCTGCTCGATCAGCTCGATCTCGTCGATGTCACCGTGATCGGCAGCTCCATCGGCGGCTGGATCGCCGCCGAGCTCGCCCTCCTGCAGAGCCAGCGCATCAGCAGCACCATCCTCGTCGATGCGGTCGGCATCGATGTCGCCGGCCAGCCCGTCGCCGACATCTTCTCTCTCACCCTGGCCGAGCTGGCCGAGCGCAGCTATCACAACCCCGAATCGTTCCGCATCGACCCGGCCAGCCTCAGCGACGCCCAGCGCGCCGCCATGGCCGCCAACCGGGCCACCCTGCGCACCTACGGCGGCACCATGACCGATCCGACCCTGCGCCCACGGCTGGCCGCCATCTCCCAGCCCACACTCGTCCTCTGGGGCGACAGCGACGGCATCTGCACCCCCGACTATGGCCGCGCCTACGCCGCCGCCATCCCCGGCGCCCGCTTTGCGTTGCTCCCCAACGCCGGTCACCTCCCCCAGATCGAAGCCCCCGAACCCCTCCGCAAGCTCGTCTGGGACTTCGCCGAATCCCACGCCACCCACCGACCCGCCGGTCGCTGACCGAAGGTCACGCCCGCGTCCATCCAAGGTGCCCGGGAACGGCGCGGTCGGGCGCCGGCCGGTCCCTTGAGATTCCTGCGGTCCGTGGAAGGTGGAAGACGCTTGCCGCATCGCCCCGGCTACACAGCGGCGAGCCCGGTAGCGCCCTGGGGCAAGCGGCCTACCGGCGGGCCCAGCGAGGTCAGCGCGCCGCTCGGCTCGATCCGGTAGCCGTGGACGACGGCCGGGCCCGCGCCTGTGAAGGGCGGCACGCTGAACCCGTCGGGGCTCAGCACGTAGAGGAAGTCGTCGCCCATGCTCACGGCGCAATCGAGGGCCAGCCCGCTCGTGAACGCCGCCTGCTCCGTCGCGCTCAGCGGCCCCACCGGCGTCAGGCTGCCGCTCCTGTCGACGCGGAGGGCGGTGACAGAGCGAGAGCCCGCCGACGTGATGAACGCGAACGTCGAGGGGCCGGCGGTCGCGGTCGCCACCCAGCACGCCGCGGTCGTGAAGATGCGTTGCTCCGCGATGAGCCGCATTTCCCCGGTGGGGGCGACGCTGTAGCGCGAGACCGAGCTGTCGCCGGTCAACGACAGATTCGAGAGGATGACGTGGCCGCGCCGATCGAACGTGAAGCCGAACGGCGCCTGGCCGGCCTTCACCACGTCCTGCCGGCGGACCGGCCCGGGCATCCCGTGGTCGTCGACCGTGACGGTCTCGAGGCTCCCCATCGGCTCGCCGTCCCCGCGGCTCGCGATCACAAGGACATCGCCCGTCCGGTTGAACGCGATGGTGGCGAACCCGGAGCCGCTCAGCGAGCGCGAGGCGCCGGCGAGCATCGTCAGCTCTCCCGTGTGGCCGACCCGGTATCCCTGGATGCTCTTGCTGTCCGCGTTCGCGACGTAGAGCACGCCCTCGTGCAGCGCGAGGGAGACCGGGCGCGCGCCGTTCGAGGAGACGAGGCCGACCCGCTGGAGCTCCCCGCCTCGGCGGACGACGAACGAGGAGATCGTGTCGCTCCCTGCATTGACGGCAAAGAGCATGCGCCCGTCCCGGCTGACGACCAGGGCGCTCTGGGACTCGAGGATCGGGAAGCCGAGCGGAGGGTTCGGGGCGTGGCCGTTCCCGCCTGTCGGGTAGGAGGCCCCCGGGGAGAGCGTGCCGTCGCCCGCCCGGTGGAACACCTGGATGGCATTCGGGGTCGCGTTCGTCATCACGTAGACCGCGCGTCGATCGTTCTTCGCATCGTTATGCATGATTCGATTCCTTGAGTTGAGCGTGGATGGATATAGTGGAATGGGCCCGTGAGCCTCAGAGCACGCCGATACCGGCCGGGCTCCCGCCGGGGCCGAAGCGCTCCTCAGGCGCCCTGTCGCCGTCGACGGTCCTCGGGAGCCCGCCGTATTCGCCGATCTTGGTGAGGCCGCCGTCGTCCTCGATCCGCCAGGCACCCACCTTGCCGGAGCCCGGCAGGACGTCGTAGAGGAACCTGCCATCGGGGCTGATGCCGAGATCGAGCGGCGTCGAGCCCTGCTGGCTCGCGCCGGCGGTGCCCGCGCGCTCGTCGGTGAGGCCGGCCTGCTCGTCGAGCACGGTCAGGCTGCCGTCGTCGCCGATACGGAAGCTCGAGACGGTGCCCGAGGTATAATTCGCGGTGAACGCGAACTCCCCGTTGTTCTCGAGCCAGCACGGATCGAGCTGGCTCACCTTCGCGTTCCGCGTGATCGGCGTGAGCGTGCCGTCCGCATTGATCTGAAACGATCCGGCCGCGCCGGCGAGGTCATCGCCGCCCACGAACATGGCCGTGAGCAGGTGCCCGGCCGCGTCGAACGAGAACCCGAACGGACCGTCGTTGTCGAGTTCGGTCTGCGTGAACGTCTGCGCGAGCTGGCCGTCATCGAGCACGTCGAACACGAGCACCCGGCTCGGGCCGGTCGGGGTCACGCCGCCGATCAGGCCGGCGGCGGGCCCGTCCTTGATCGTGATGACGAGCTTCCTCCCGTCCGGCGTGAAGGACGCCTGCGCCGGGTTGAACAGCGTGTCCGGCGGGCTGGCCTGGTTCGCGGCGAGCAGCCGGGTCGAGCCCGGCATCGGCGTGAGCTTCCCCTTGTCGTTCAGGCGGAAGCCGGTGACGCTCCCCTCGCCGGCGCCGTTCAGCGCATAGACGAGATCGCCGTGGTGGGTCACGCTGTTCGGGAAGCCCGGCCCGGCGCCATCGCTGGTGGGCTGGACGTCGGTGACCTCGAGGGTGTCCTTTCCGACGCGAAGCACGGAGAGCGTGTCGCTGCCGGCGTTCGTGACAAGGAGGAATGCCCGGTCCTGGCTGAGCACCATCGAATGGGACGAGCCGAGACCATCGCCGGCGAAGCGCGCCGAGGGCCCGGACCCCTGACCGCCGGTGTCGACGTGATCGGCGAGCTCGAGCGATCCATCGGCGAACCTGCGGTACACGGCGACCTGGTTGGCAGGTTCGCCGGCGTCGTGCGTGTTGTTATGGTTCGTCCCCACGAACACGAATCCGACGGCGCTCTGGCCGTCCGCGGAGCTCTCGGGTTCACCCCCGCAGGCGCTCAGACAGGCCGACGCGAGGGATACGAACAACAGGGCGCCAACTGATTTTCTCATAGCTGCCTCTCCATCCTCTGATGTATTGCGCTGTCCGCGACGCGCCATCCGCGCATTGAGGCCGTCGTGCGGCGTCCACGGGCGAGCCCATGTCCGGATACGGCTGCATGCTTCGGCGATCGGCGCACCGCCCCGCTCATGTCGAGCGGTGCCCAGTCCTACGGCGAAGGCGCCGAGCGGTTTCTGGGCGAGCTCGATCTTTCAGATCGAGGCGGCCACGGGGGCGGGATGTGGGAGCGGGAACGAAGGACGTCGATGGAAGCGGCCGGACTACATGTCCTGGACGACCGCGGCCTTCTGCTTCAGCGCGCGGGCATCGCGCAGCGGCGAGTTGCCGAACATGCGCGAATACTCGCGGCTGAACTGCGAGGCGCTCGTGTAGCCGACCTGGAACGCCGAGACCTCGGCGCCCACGCCCTCTTCGACCATCAGGCGGCGCGCCTCGAGCAGGCGCAGGCGCTTCTGGTACTGCAGCGGGCTCATCGCGGTGGCCTCCTTGAACCGCTTGAAGAACGCCGCCCGGCTCATCCCTGCGGCGCGCGCGAGCGCGGCGATGTCGACGTCCTCGTCGAGCGACGCCTGCAGGTGATAGACCGCCTCGGCGATGCGGTGCGCCTGGCTGCCCGCGCGCACGAGCTGCCGGATCGCCGGGCCGTCGGGGCCTTTCAGCAGGTGAAAGGTCAGCTCCTTCCTCACGAGCGGCGCGAGCACGGCCGCGTCGTCGGGCGTCGCGAGCAGCGCGCCCAGCCGGAGCGCGGCGTCGAGCATGCGGTCGGTCGCCTTGCCGATGAAGATCGCGCGCCCCGGGTTCTCGCCGCCGTCCGGCCGGGCGCCGTCGAGCTGCGCCGCGACCTCGCGCAGCAGGGCCGCGTCGAAGTCCATCTTCAGGCCCAGAAGCGGCTGCGCCGCCGACACGCCCATCACCCGGCTCGTCACAGGCAGGTCGATCGGGCTGACGATGTAGTGCGGCTCCCGCTCGCGAAAGACCTGCCGCTCGAGCAGGATCTCCTTCGTGCCCTGCACGACGATGCAGAACGACGCGCGCCAGTGCCGCTTCGCGCGTTGCTGCGGGCGCGAGACTTTGATGCAAGAAATCCCGGGCACCGGCGAGGCGTGCACGCCGTCGCTGGGGCACCAGCGCGAGATGAGGTTCTTCAGCTCGTCGCTCCCGGGGATCACGGTGGCAGCCTAGCCCCGCGTAGACGATCGGGCAAGAACTGGAGACGGCCGTGTATTTCGCGGTTGCCGCGGCGGTGCCATGGTGGATCGCGAACCAAGGAGAGGTTTCCTATGCGCATCTTCCTCACGGGAGCCAGCGGCTTCATCGGATCTTCCATCGTCCCCGAGCTCGCCCGCGCCGGCCACCGCGCGCTCGGTCTCGCGCGCTCGGACGCGTCCGCCGAGAGGCTCGCCGCCGCCGGCGTCGACGTGCACCGCGGCTCGCTCACGGATCTCGATAGCCTGCGTCGCGGCGCCGCCGCGTGCGACGGGGTGATCCACTGCGCGTTCTCGCACGACGACTTCACCGACTACGCCGGTAACTGCGAGAAGGACCGGGGCGCGATCGAGGCGCTCGGCGGCGCGCTCGCCGGCTCCGGACGCCCGCTCGTCATCGCCTCCGGCATCGCGCGCTTCGCGCCGGGCCGGGTCGCCACCGAGGACGAGGCGCCCGACGCGTCGGCCGGTGGCCTGCGGGCCGCCTCCGAGCAGCTCGCCCTCTCGTTCGCGAGCCGCGGCGTGCGCGTGTCCTCGCTGCGGCTGCCGCCGTCGGTCCACGATGATGGCGACCACGGGTTCGTCCCGATGCTGATCGAGATCGCGCGCAAGACCGGGCGCTCCGGGTACGTCGGTGGCGGCGAGAACCGGTGGCCCGCGGTGCATCGGCTCGACGCTGCGCGGCTGTTCGTCCTCGCGCTCGAGAAGGCGCCGGCCGGCGCGCGACTCCACGCGATCGGCGACGAGGGCATCCCGACCCGCGACATCGCCGGCGTGATCGGCCGCAAGCTCGGCGTGCCTGTCGAATCCGTCCCCAAGGAGCACTTCGGCTGGCTCGGCGGGTTCTTCGCGCTCGACACCCCCGCGTCGAGCGCGCTCACGCAGGCGCGGTTCGGCTGGAAGCCCGAGAAGGCGGGGCTGCTCGCCGACCTCGAGCACGGCACGTACTTCGCGCGCGCATCCACCTGATGCTTCGTTACATGCTGCGGCGCTTCCCCGAGCTCTCCGCGCGTCGCCGGCACCACCCCCGATTTCTCCATTCCGACCGTGGCTAGCTGGAACAGCTCGTCACTCGCTCCGGGCTTGGCGCGCGTTTTGATGATGCAGGCTGCAGGCTGCAGGCAGGCTGCTGCTTCAGCATCGGTGGTCGGGAAGGCTCGTCCTCGCCGCTCGAGCGTGCACACGTCCGGCGATTCCAGATCGACGCCCCCGCACAGATGAAGCCGACAAGGATGGGATAGACGGCGCAGCGTTCGACGAGACCGACGAGGACGTTGGCCCCCGAGCTGGCGACCGAGAGGAAGGCCACCATCGAGGCGAGCCCGAACACGCCGAGGACGACCATAACCCTCCCGGCTTTCGGAGTGACTCCGATTTGCTGGCGCTGGCGCCCAAGAAGGATCACGAGCACGTTGCCTCCGACGATGGACGCGAAGGCGCCCAGGCCGTGACAGTCGACTGCGCCGTCGGGCGGCTCTCCGGAACCGGGGTTGAACGCCAGCAAGACGCCGCCAAGCGCCACGAGGGCTCCCAGGACGAGCGCTGCCCAGCGGCGCCAGCTTCGCAGGCCCTTGAGCGCGGCGACACCGATGAAGAACAGGATCCCGAAGAGGAAGAACCCGGTGTTCATGACCCACGCGAGCGGAGAGTTCATGAACTGCCCAAGCGCCTCGAGGGGGCCACGGACTCCCAGGTTGCTGATGTAGTGATGCGTGTAGCTGTAGGGAGGATCCGTCCATGCCGCGGCGGCGATGAACTCGGCGAGGAAGAAGATCACCGCCCCGGCGACGAGCACCGCGCCGGCGGGGCGACGTTGCATCATCTGGTTCGCCTCGGGCGCGGGGCTCGCGCGCTCCCTTCGTTCGGAGCTGGAAGTGGGGTTGTTCTCGGTCATGGTCGGGTCCTCTCGGTTGTCGGGCGCGAGGCTCAGCGAAACAGAGACATGTCGATGGCCTCCGAACAGCCTGCACCGTCGCGCTCAAGACCACCAAGACATTGATTGCAACGGTTTCAGATCCTATAGGTCTGAAACCATGGAGCTACGCCACCTGCGGTACTTCATCGCCGTCGCGGAAGCGGAGCACTTCGGAAGGGCGGCCGAGCAGCTGCACGTCTCGCAGTCGCCCTTGAGCCGGCAAATCGCTCAGCTCGAAGAGGAGATCGGCGTCGAGCTCTTCGTGCCCTCGGGACGCGGGGTGAAGCTGTCCGCCGCCGGCCGGAGTTTCCTCGAAGGTGCGCGCGCGACCCTGGCTCGCGCCGCGCTCGCGGACGCCCGCGCGACGGCGCAAGGCCGTATCGGGACGGTCGTGGTCGGATTCGACGGCGCCCTGGCCGACACCCTCCTGCTGCCGGAGATCATGCAGACGTTCCGCGCGCGTCATCCGCGCGTCGAGGTGCGCCTTCGGCCGCTGTCGAGCGAGGAGCAGGTCGCCGCGCTGCGCGATGGCAAGATCTCCGTCGGGTACGGGTACCATTCGCCGGAAGACAACCCGCTCTTTCGCTTCCGCGTGCTGTATCGCGAGCGCGTCGGCGTCGTGATGTCGAAGAGCCATCGCCTCGCTGCACGGCGCTCACTCAGGGTCGCGGACCTGAAGCAGGAGCGCTTTCTCTGGCCTCCGCGCAACGAGGGCCCGCGCCTCCACGACGACATCATCGCCGCCTTCCGAGCGCGTGATCCTACGCTCGATCTCGCCCACGAGGAGGTCAGCAGCGATGTGATCCTCATGCTCGTGGCGAGCGGCGAAGGTCTCAGCTTGTTTCCCGAGAGCGCCGCGTCGACGCTCCTTGCCGGAGTGGTGTTCAAGCGGGTTCGGGACCTCGACGTCGTCGTCCTTGGCCGCTCGGTGTGGCGCGCCATGGACGACAAGGACCCGCTCGTGCGGTCGCTCCTCGAGATCACGAATTCGGTGCATGGATCCTCACGGTAGGCGTGCGCTATCGCGCGCACCGGTTGTCCGTGGCTCTACGGAATCGGCAGGGCAACCCTCGACTTACAGCGCCCTGCTGGGGCAACAATACCTATGGCCAGATCGGCACCGGCGGCTCCGGCAGCGCGCCTCAGGGATCGCCCGTCCAGGTCCCGGGATTGCCCGCGATCAAGGCGATCTCCGCCGGCGGTTACCACTCGCTGGCGCTCGACGCGTCGGGCTCCGTGTGGGCCTGGGGCCAGAACAGCTACGGTCAGATCGGGACGGGCAGCGCCAGCAGCGTGCCCCAGGCGACGCCGGTGCAGGTCCCGGGGCTGCCCCCGATCAAGGCCATCTCCGCCGGCGCGTCGCACTCGATGGCGCTCGACACGAGCGGCGTGATCTGGGTCTGGGGCGCCAGCTCCTACGGGCAGATCGGCAACGGGTCGAGCGGGATCAACCAGGTGAGGCCGACGAGCGTGATCGTCCCCGGGGGCGCCGCGGCGATCTCCGCGGGCTGGCACCACTCGCTGGCCGTGAGCACGGGCGGCTCCGTGTGGTCCTGGGGGCGCAACAACTATGGGCAGATCGGGAACGGCACCTCCGGGACCACGAACCGGACGACGCCCTACCAGGTCGCTCTCGGCGGCACGGCCGCCGCGGTCGCCGCCGGTCTGCCAGGCGTGGACCTGGGGCTCCAACAGCAATGCCCAGCTCGGCAGCGGCGGCGCGGACGCCGTCCGGCACCCGACGCCCGCGTCCGCGTGGACACGGATCAGCTACTTTGACAGCGACATGGATGGATACGGCGATCCGTGGTCGCCCGTGACGGAGTCGTGCACGGACCCGGTAACGCCGGGGTACGCCGCGAACGACGCCGATTGCGACGACTTCGACCCATCCATCAACCCGGACGCCCCGGAGCTGTGCAACGGGCTCGACGACAATTGCAACAGCGTCGCGGACGAGGGCGTGCGCTCGTCGCCATCGCGCCCAGGGCGCTGCTGCCCTATGTCGTCCCCGGCACCACGACGCCGTACCACGGGTATGCCCCCTTCGTGATGGACGGCCCCACCAGGAGGCCACATGCCTACGGGAACGGAATCATCCTGGGGAAGGTGCCCTGTAGCAACTGGCTCGGGGGCACGGCTCCCGCGGGTTACCAGAACGGCAGCGACGGGCACGTATCTGGAGTCGCCATCGAGCACTTTCCTGGCATCGGCGACCCCGAAAACAAGACCGCCTGCCCGGCCGCTTCGAGCCAGACAACGCTCGATCCATATGCCGTTTATTCCGTGAAGGTCTTCGTCAAGCAGGCCCCCTGCCCGGCACCTTCCACGGCGCAGTGCCGCTCGGTCGGCTACGCGATCCAGAGGACGGGGGCTGTCTTTGGCGCCACGCTCCTCATCAGGGGCGGGGAAGACACTGTCTTCCTCGACAACTCCCAGCCCGAGCCGTCCGGCCCTGTTTTTGGCGGCGGGCCCACCATCGTGCCGCGCGGCTGGAGCAGGCTGCTGGTCGCGGGCCAGTCCAGCTGGTTCATCGCGCACGCGTTCACCAATCCAGGGACCGACTGGTCCTTCCAGGTCAGGAACCTGCAGCTCAGCGTGAGCAATTCGGCGCCGGCCTGGTGGACGAGTCCGTGAGGACCTACCAGGTCCCACTTTTTTGCTGTCTCGAAATCGTTCCCTTCTTGCCGAAGAACGGGATCGAGATGAGCAGGTCCGTCGTCAAGAATCGCTCGATTTCGGAATCGTAGATCCTGCCCTTCAGGTTCACGAGCCCGAGCTCGTCGTCGCTCTCGTACCCGGTGAGCCCCTGCATCGTCTCGCTGGAGAACGACGCAGGCGGGCGCTCCCCGGCGCGGCGCGCTGGCCGGGGCCAAGACCCCCGCTTCCTCGTCCGGATCATCGTACCCGGCACGAGCGCCGCGCAACGCAGCCTCCTCGGTCGTCATCTCGGGTAACGGGTAGGCCCCTCTCGGCTTGCTCCCGGCATTCCCATGGCGTCCTCATCCAAACGGCGAAACCTCCTCATCTCGCGCGGCTGGGTCCAGGCGACGGCCCTCGTCTTCCTGCTCGGGTTCTTCGTGCTCGGCCTGCTCGCCTACCGCACCTACGCGGCACAGCCACCCATCCCCGCCCGGGTGGTCGACCCTGGGGGGCGCATTCTGTTCACGGGCGACGACGTGCTCACGGGTCAGGAGCTGTTCCTGCGCAACGGGCTCATGGAATACGGATCCGTCTTCGGCCACGGCGCCTACCTCGGCCCGGATTTCACCGCCGATTACCTCCGTCGGGCCGCCTCCCACGCCGCCTCTCGCCACGGCGGCGCGGGCTCGGCGGAGGCGCTCGCGCGCACCGTCGGCGATTTTCGTCGAAACCGCTATGATCCCGCGACAGGGACGCTGGTCTTCACCGACGCCCAGGCAGAGGCCTTCGAGCTGCTGAAGGATCACTATCGCAGCTTCTTCGCCCAGCCCAGCGGCAAGCACGGCCTGCGCTCCGGCCTCTTCTCGGACGCGCGCGAGCTCTCGCAGCTCACCTCGTTCTTCGCCTGGACGGCCTGGACCGCCGCGGCGGAGCGACCCGGAGAGGCCTACTCGTACACCAACAACTGGCCTCCAGAGCCGCTCGTCCGGAACCAGCCCACGGGCGAGCTGGTGGTATGGAGCGTGCTCTCGCTCATCGCGCTCCTCGGCGGGACCGGCTTGCTCTTCGCGGCCTTCGGGCGATGGCGCTTCCTCGGTTGGCACGGGCGGGAAGGGCACCGGCTCAGCTTCCGCCAGCCGGGCGAGGTCGCCTTGACCCCAGCCCAGCGCGCGACGGCGTGGTTCTTCCTGGTCATGGCGCTGCTGTTCACCCTCCAGTCCGTCCTCGGAGGCGCCACGCAGCATTATCGCGCCGAGCTGTCCAGCTTCTTCGGCATCAACCTGGCCGGGGCCTTCCCCTTCAACCTGGTGCGCACGTGGCACCTGCAGCTCGCCATCTTCTGGGTCACGGTCTCCTATCTCGGCGCGGGCATCTTCATCGCGCCCATGATCAGCGGGCGCGAGCCGAGAGGCCAGAGCTGGCTCGCCTATGGTCTGCTCGGGGCGCTCGTCATCGTCGTCGCGGGAAGCCTCCTCGGCGAGCTCCTCGCCATCCACGGCGCGTCGGACAGCATCTGGTTCGCGCTCGAAGGGTTCGAGTACCTCGATCTGGGCCGCTTCTGGCAGGTGCTCCTGACGCTCGGCCTGTTCTCCTGGGTGGCGCTGCTCTTCCGCGTGCTCCGGGGTCGGCTCGCCGTCGAGCACCGGGGCAACATGCCCTGGCTCTTCTTCTTCGCCGCGCTGGCCATCCCGGCCTTCTACGCCGTGGGCCTCCTCGCGCACCCGCGGGCAAACTTCACGAGCACCGACTTCTGGCGCTTCTGGGTGGTGCACCTCTGGGTGGAGGACTTCCTCGAGCTGTTCACCACGCTCATGGTGGCCTATCTCTTCGTCCTGCTCGGGGTGGTGGCCGAGGCGATCGCGCTGCGGCTCATCTACCTGGAGATCATCCTCTATTCGGCGGGCGGGGTGATCGGCACCATGCACCATCTGTACTTCTCCGGCACGCCCGTGGAGCACATGGCGCTCGGCGCCTTCTTCTCGGCCGCGGAGGTGATCCCGTTGACCTTCCTCACGGCGGAGGCGTGGACCTTCCTCCGCCTGGGGATCGTGCAAGGCGAACAGTCGACGAAGCCCTTCCCGCATCGGTGGGCGATCATGTTCCTGGTGGCCGTGGGGTTCTGGAACTTCCTGGGGGCCGGGATCTTCGGGTTCCTGATCAACTTGCCGATCGTGTCCTATTACGAGATCGGCACCGCGCTGACCGCCAACCACGGGCACGCCTCGATGATGGGCGTTTATGGCATGCTGGCCGCCGGGCTCGCGCTCTTCGCGCTGCGCTACCTGATGCCCGCCGCGCAGTGGTCCGACAGGGCGGCCAAGATCAGCTTCTGGTCGCTGAACGTCGGGCTCGCGTGGATGGTCTTTGCCACGCTGTTCCCGCTCGGGCTCATGCAGCTCCACCACGCGGTGAGCTACGGGTACTTCGAGGCTCGAGAGCTCCAGTACCTGACGAACCCCACGAACCGCCTCATGGAGTGGATGCGCCTGCCGGGCGATGTGCTCTTCATCCTCGGCGGCACCCTGCCGCTCCTCTTCCTCGCCTGCCGCGGCGTCCGCCATCGCGCTCCGCAGCTCGCGGGAGCAGGGGCCCAGGACGTACTCTTCACCGAGGTCGAGGCGCCGCCGGACAGCGCCGAGAGGGCAGATCCCTCGGGCGCGGGGCAGGTCGAGCTCCCGTGAGCGTCGCGCCGGAGGCGCTGCTCGGCGCCGGATGAAGGGCGTTCTCCGAGAAGGGACATGCTTCATAGAGAGGAGGTCACACGATGACCGAGAGTCTGAAGAAGCCGAAGGCAGGCAAAGGGCGGCCCGAGATGGACGAGGCCGGGCGCTTCCATTCATTGCTCGTCCCCGTCGATCTGACGGCCATCTCGGACCGCGTGCTCGGCCGCGTCGCACGTCTGCCTCTGGCCGACCGAGCTCGCGTCACGCTGCTTCACGTCGTTCCCGGCAACCTCCCCGCCAGAGCTAAAGACCGCGCCGAGCGGGATGCCAGAAAATCACTCGTGAGCGAGGCGCGGCATCTCGCGAGCGCGCTAGCCGAGGGCGTCGACGTCGAACCGGTGGTGAAGGTCGGCAGCTCGGCCGCGGAGATCGCAGGCTGCGCGACCTCGACGGGGGCCGAGCTCATCGTCATGGGTCGCGGCGGCAGCCGCGCGCTCCGGGACATCTTTCTCGGCTCGACCGCGGAGCGTGTCATCCGCCGCGGGCAGCTCCCGGTCCTGGCGGTCCGGCTGGCTCCTCGCGCGGCGTACAGCCGGCCCGCGGTCGCCCTCGATCTCGAGCAAGGATCCACGGATGTGCTCGCTCTGATGCTCCGGCTGATTCCGACCCCGCCGCCGCGTGTCATGGTGATCCATGCGTTCGACACTCCCTATCGCGGAGCCATCTACCGCAGCCTCTCGGAGGAGGACGCGGAGGCATGGAGCAGCGAGCTCGAGCAAACAGCTACACAGCAGCTCGTGAAGCTGCTCGCTGCCTCGCTTGCGCGGGCGAAGGTGCGGCCAGCGGAGGCGCCGCCCTGGAAGATGCATGTTCGATGCGGCTCCGCGCGGCGCGTGATCGAGAAGGCAGTCAAGAAGGCAGACAGCGACCTCCTGGTGCTCGGCACCCGCGGCTATTCCGGGGTCGCTCACGCCTTCCTCGGAACGGTCGCTGGAGACGTGCTGCGTGAGGTCGCCAGCGACGTGCTGATCGTGCCTGCTCGGCCACGCGCCGAGGAGCCCGAATGAGGCTGCATCCTGCTGGCCTCACCCCAGCCGTCGGCAGGAGCGCGGTGAGCACGCCGACCACCGCGGCGCCGCCGGCCTTCGCGGCTGCGCGAGGATGTCGGTCAGGTAGAGCTCGCCCTGCCACAGATCCTGCGATTCCAGATCGACGTCCCCGCACAGAGGAAGCCGACCAGGATGGGATAGACGGCGCAGCGCTCGACGAGGCCGATGAGGACATTGGCCCCCGAGCTGGCGACCGCGAGGAAGGCCACCATCGAGGCGAGCCCGAACACGCCGAGGGCGACCATGGCCCTCCCGGCCTTCGGAGTGACTCCGATCTGTTGGCGCTGGCGTCCAAGGAAGATCACGAGCACGTTGCCTCCGACGATGGACGCGAAGGCGCCCAGGCCGTGATAGTCGATTGCGCCGTCGGGCGGCTCTCCGGAACCGGGGTTGAACGCCAGCAAGACGCCGCCAAGCGCCACGAGAGCTCCCAGGATGAGCGCTGCCCAGCGGCGCCAGCTCCGCAGGCCCTCGAGCGCGGCGACACCGATGAAGAACATGATCCCGAAGAGGAAGAACCCGGTGTTCATGACCCAGGCGAGCGGCGAGTTCATGAACTGGCCAAGCGCCTCGAGGGGGCCACGGACCCCCAGGTTGCTGATGTAGTGATGCGTGTAGCTGTAGGGAGGATCCGTCCACGCCGCGGCGGCGATGAGCTCGGCGAGGAAGAAGATCACGGCCCCGGCAACGAGCGCCGCGCCGGCGGGGCGACCTTGCATCATCGGGTTCGCCTCGGGGTGAGCCGCCGGGCCTCTCTCGTGTCGCAGCATGTTGAACAGCCTGCGCCGTCGCGTTCAAGGCCACCAGGACATTGATCGCAACGGTTTCAGACCCTATAGGTCTGAAACATGGAGCTACGTCACCTGCGGTACTTCGTCGCCGTCGCGGAAGCGGAGCACTTCGGAAGGGCGGCCGAGCAGCTTCACGTCTCGCAGTCGCCCTTGAGCCGGCAAATCGCGCAGCTCGAAGAGGAGATCGGCGTCGAGCTCTTCGTGCCCTCTGGACGCGGGGTGAAGCTGTCCGCCGCCGGCCGGAGCTTCCTCGAAGGCGCGCGCGCGACCCTGGCTCGCGCCGCGCTCGCGGTCGAGGACGCCCGCGCGACGGCGCAAGGCCGTATCGGGACGATCGTGGTCGGATTCGACGGCGCCCTGGCCGACGCCCTCCTGCTGCCGGGGATCGTGCAGACGTTCCGCGCGCGTCACCCGCGCGTCGAGGTACGCCTTCGGCCGCTGCCGAGCGAGGAGCAGGTCGCCGCGCTGCGCGACGGCAAGATCTCGGTCGGGTACGGCTATCATTCGCCGGAAGACGACCCGCTCTTCCGCTTTCGCGTGCTGTACCGCGAGCGCGTCGGCGTCGTGATGTCGAAGAGCCATCGCCTCGCGGCGCGGCGCACGCTGAGGGTCGCGGACCTGAAGCAGGAGCGCTTTCTCTGGCCTCCGCGCAAGGAGGGCCCGCGCCTCCACGACGACATCATCGCCGCCTTCCGGGCGCATGATCATCGGCTCGAGCTCGCCAACGAGGAGGCCAGCAGCGATGTGATCCTCATGCTCGTGGCGAGCGGCGAAGGTCTCAGCTTGTTTCCCGAGAGCGCCGCGTCGACGCTCCTTGCCGGAGTGGTGTTCAAGCGGGTTCGGGACCTCGACGTCGTCGTCCTTGGCCGCTCGGTGTGGCGCGCCATGGACGACAAGGACCCGCTCGTGCGGTCGCTCCTCGAGATCACGAATTCGGTGCATGGATCGAACCAGGCCGGACGTAGACCACCCCGCTCCGGCGGCCCGCCGTCGCTGCTGGTACGCGGATTGCTTCGAGGCTCATCATGAAAAAGCAGCAGAAGAATCAGCCGACACAAGCGACGAGCCAGCAGAAGCAGGCGGACCCGGCGGCGGAGGGAGAAGCGAAGGAGTCCTCGCCGGAGGACGAGCTCGCCGGAGGGGCGGCCAAGGGGGCGCTCGCCGGAGGCCTCCTCGGAGGCGCCGGCGGCGCGGCCGTGGGCGGCGCGGCCGGCCTGATCGGCGGCGTGCTGGGCGAGGACGAGAAATCCGGCTGGTGACCGGCATCAGCCGCCCGGTGGAATGGACGTCAATCAGAGATGGGGCACTGCTCGTAGCAGCGCCAGACCTCCGTGTTGCGGTCCGTGCCGCCGGCGAAAGACGCCTTGATCTCGTCGCAGGGCGCGTCGAGCACGCACGACGCGCGACACGCCTCGTGTTCGGAGCAGCCGGTGAGGTCGTCCTCGAGCTCGAGATTCTCGACCCCGCAGGCCTCGGCGTGCTCGACGGCATCCGCGCATGTCCCCGTTTTGCAGCCGGCCGTGAGGAGCGCGGTCGCGACGAAAATTGACGCCATGAGATAAGTCTTGCGCATGGTCCAGCTCTGCAGCTCGCAACGTGTGGATGGGGGGAGCCGGCCGGCCCATACAGCGCGGCGCCCCGGAAGCGGCCCGCCGTTGTCGCCGGCCCCTTCGCCCTGGGAAGAACGTGGGGGAGCCAGTTTGGGCACGGGCCGATGTCGATTTTTGAGTTCGAGTCTTGCTGGAATCCGGCGGAGGTTGAACCGGGGGATCGGCCCGCTCGGATGGGAAATCGGCGATAGAGCAGCTTCCTCCCACCGCTTCTACAACCAGAGCAGAGCGGCGGTCTCCCGCACAGGAGACGGGCCCAGATCGGCGTTTTCGGCGCGCAAGCGCACTCCCATGCGCTGAGCACCGAAAACGCCGAGGTGGGCGCGTATCCGAAGCGGGTGACCGTCGCTCTAGAGCGCCTTCATCGCGTCGTCGGGCAAGTCGAGATCTGCCGCCGCGAGGTTCTCGCGCAGGTGCTCGACGCTCGACGTCCCGGGGATGAGAAGGATATTCGGCGAGCGCCGCAGGAGCCACGCGAGCGCGACCTGCATCGGCGTCGCGCCGAGCCGACGCGCGACGTCGGACAGCGTCGAGGACTGGAGCGGCGAGAAGCCGC
Source organism: Sorangium sp. So ce124 (assembly GCF_051525235.1). Classification (NCBI taxonomy): domain Bacteria; kingdom Pseudomonadati; phylum Myxococcota; order Polyangiales; family Polyangiaceae; genus Sorangium; species Sorangium sp. So ce124. Next base: position 12,984,992 of record NZ_CP150312.1, on the reverse strand, counting down.
CGAGCGGGAAGAACGGCACGTACGCAATGCCCGCCGCGGCGAGGCTGTCGATCAGCGCGTCGTCCTGCCGGTGCGCGAGGTTGTACAGGTTCTGCACGCACACGATCTCGGTCATCGCGCGCCCCTCTTCCACTTGCTTCGCGGTCACGTTGCTGAGACCGATGTGGCGGACCTTGCCCTCGCGCTGCAGCTTCATGAGCGCGGAGAGCGGCGCCTCGATCGAGCCTTCCGCGGGTCCCTGCGCGTTGAACAGGATGCGCAGGTTCACGACGTCGAGCGCGTCGACGCCGAGATTCCGGAGGTTGTCGTGGACCGCGCTCATGATGTCCTCGGCGGCGAACGCCGGCTCCCAGGATCCCTGTGGGCCGCGTTTTGCGCCGACCTTCGTGGCGATCACCAGATCCCTCGGATACGGGTGCAGCGCCTCGCGGATGATCTGATTCGTGACGTGCGGCCCGTACACGTCGCTCGTGTCGATGTGATCGACGCCGCGCTTCACCGCCTCGCGCAGCACGGCGAGCGCGGCATCGCGGTCTCTCGGCGGTCCGAACACGCCCGGCCCGGCGAGCTGCATGGCTCCGTAGCCGAAGCGCTTCACCGTGCGACTGCCCATCTTGAACGTCCCGACCTTGGCTAGATTCGTCATGGCTGTCGACGGTAGGCCACGGCGGGGTGTATGATAAGGGCCTCGAATCAGCACGGCCCGTACGGAAAGGCGAACAATGGCAGTGGATCTCGACGACGTCCGAGTCTTCGCCGCGGTGGCGCGCGCCGGCGGCTTCCGCGAGGCGAGCCGCACGAGCGGCACGAGCGCGTCGAGCGCGAGCGAGGCGGTGCGCCGGCTGGAGGGCGAGCTCGGCGTTCGGCTTCTTCATCGGACGACCCGCAGCGTCGCGCCGACCGAGGCCGGCGCGCGTCTCCTCGAGCGGCTCGGTCCTGCGCTCGCCGAGATCGCAGCGGCGCTCGACGTCGTGAAGAGCTCGAGCGAAAAGCCGGCCGGCACGCTCCGGTTGAACGTCCCCGTCGTCGCCGCGCGGCTCGTGCTCCCACGGATCTTGCCGCCGTTCCTCGCCGCATATCCCGATATCCGCGTCGAGGTGACGGCGGACGACACGCTCGTCGACATCCTCGCCGCGGGCTGCGACGCAGGCATTCGTTACGAAGAGACGCTCGAGAAGGACATGATCGCGGTCCCGATCGGCCAGCGCGAGCAGCGCCTGGCGCTCGCGGCGTCGAGCGCCTACCTCGAGCGGCACGGGCGCCCGACCCATCCGCGCAAGCTCCTCGATCACGCATGTCTGCGCGGCCGCTTCCCGAACGGCGCGCTGTGCCCGTGGGAATTCGAGCGCGACGGCGAGGTCGTGAAGGTCGACCCGACCGGCCCGCTCGTCGGCAGCCTCGGGAGCGCGACGGACCTCCTCGTGGACGCAGCGATCGCGGGCACCGGTCTCATCTACTGGTTCGAGGACTGGCTGCACCCGCACCTCGAGAGCGGCGCCCTGAAGCCGGTCCTGGAGCGCTGGTGGTCGCGTTTCTCGGGCCCCTTTCTTTATTATCCGAGCCGCCGCCACATGCCCGCGGCGCTTCGCGCGTTCGTGGACTTCATCCGCGCGGACAGCAAATAGTCATGGTGGGGGCATGGGAAAGAAGTGCTCGACGAACGACGTGGGCGAGACGTTTGTTCTACGACGCGACGCGCGCCGCTTCGGCCTGCGCCGCCGTTCCGGGATCTCGCCGGCAAGAGCGGCACATGCTCCCACCGGGGCCGCCGGAGGATGCTCCGCCTGCGCCCCGCGGACTGCGCCCGGTCAATCAAGGGGCAACGCCCTCGCGGCCGAGCTCCCCGTGCTTCGAACGCCGCCTCCCGCCGCTCAGCGCGGCGTGCTGCTCGCCGCCGGCACCGCCGTCCGCTGCCCCGAGCCCGAGCGCGCGCCGCCCTTGATGCGCGCCTCCGTCACGACCTCGTCCCACTGCGCGTCGTACCCGTCGAAGTGGACCCGGTAGGAGCCGGGGGCGACGACGCCGGTGATGATCGCGGGCTTGTACGAGCCCTTCCACTCGACCTCGATGCGGTCGCCGACCTTCCGCGCGCCGCCCTCGCCCGAGGTGCGCTGCTCCTCTTCGCGCAGGCGCCGGGCGCTCCCCTCGTGCAGGCATTGCTCGCGGTGGCAGGCGAGGCCGGAGGCGCAGTCGTCGTCCGCGCGGCACGGAGACCCGAGCGGCGCTTTCTTTCCGCAGGCGGCGAGCGCCGCAGGCACGGCGGCCACGATCAACAGCGCTCTCAGGAAGGTAATGGCTCGAACGCGCACGACACGGCATCCCAGCAGAGCGGCCGCGGCCCGACAACAGGGATCGCAATGCTCTTGACCGGCAACGCCTCTCGACACGCGCGCGTTCCCGGCGCCCTTGCAACCATGCCCTTCGGACAGCGGCCCGCGCGCGCCCGCCGCCGCCCTCCACGCCCGAGCACCCCCGCTTCCGACGCGCCGCCCCCCTGCGTGCCGCGCCCGCCACCATCCCCGCCACGACCCGCCCCCGCCACCGGGGCCGCCCTACCAGGGCCGCCCTCTGCTATGGTCGGCCCCGCTGTGCGTCTGCTCGCCGCCCTCGCGCCCGTGGCCCTGCTCGTCGCGGCGCCGCCGCTCCTGGGCTGCGGCGGCGGCCCCGCGAAGGACGCGGGCGTGTGCGCAAGCGCGAGCGTCTGCGGCGCCGGCTACTGCGTCGCCGGGCGCTGCCGGCCGGCGAGCGCCCTCCCCGCGCCCATCGACGCGCGCCGCGTGCTGCTCCCGCCCGCCGACCTCGCCGTCCTCGTCGAGGACGACGCCGCGGCCACGCCGGGCGTCCCCGACGCCGTCGCGCTCGGGCGCGCCGGGGCCGGCGATGTCGTCCTGCTGCTCCGGTTCGCGCCGACCTTCGGCGTCGGCGCCGACATCGCGAGCGCCTTCGTCGTGCTGGAGCCGGCCCCGATGGCGCCTCCGGCCGAGCGCGCGCTCACGCTCGAGGTCGCGCGCATCCTCGAGCCGTGGCGCTCGGAGACGGCGACGTGGGGCCGGCAGCCGCGCCTGTCGATCCCGGAAGCCGCCGCCATCGCGCGGCCCCGACCGGCGACGCCGCTGCGGATCGACGTCACCTCGCTCGTGCGCGACTGGGCCAGGCGGCGCAAGGACGACCACGGCATCGCCATCCTCGCGCCGGGGAGCGACGCCGTCGGGGCGGCCTACTCGATGGGCATCTCCCAGGGCGTCGGCCCCCGCCTCGAGGTGTACGTACGGTGAGCAACGGCCAGGACGACGAGGACGACGACCTCGGCGCGCGGAACTCGCTCCCGCTTCCCCTGATCCGCCACGACCTCGGCGAGAGGAGGCCGGCCGTGCCCAGCGCGCCCTCTCTGCCCAGCGCTCCGGCCACGCCCGACGCCCCGAGCGGGGGAGCTCTTCCCGCCCCCACCACGCCGCCCGCAGGCCCTCTTCCCACCCCCACCACGCCGACCGCAGGCGCTCTGCCCGCGCCCGGCGCCTCCGCCGTCCCACGCGGCGCCCTCGCGCGCGGCCTGCTCGACGACGACGAGCCCGCCGTCACCCAGCGCTCGGCGGCGAGCGGGCGCCCCTCCGTGCTCCCCCGCACCGCGCCGCCCGTCTCGCCCGAGGAGGCCCCGCCGCCCACGCTGCTCCGGGTGAGCGACCTGCGCGTGTCGTTCGCCGCCGACGGCCGCGTCACGCGCGCCCTCGACCGCGTCTCGTTCACGGTGCCGCGCGGGCGCACCGTGGCGCTCGTCGGCGAGTCGGGCTGCGGCAAGACCGTGACCGCGCTCAGCATCCTGCGGCTCCTGCCCGCGCCCTACGCGACCATCGACGGCGGCTCGATCGAGCTCGACGGCGAGGACCTCCTCTCGCTGAGCGAGCGCGAGATGCGCGCCGTGCGCGGCGGGAAGATCGGCATGATCTTCCAGGAGCCAATGACCTCGCTGAACCCCGTGTACACGGTCAGCGCCCAGATCGCCGAGGCGATCCGGCTGCATCGGCCGATGTCCCGCGGCGACGCCCGGCTCTACGCCGTGAACCTCCTGCGCAAGGTCGGCTTTCCCGAGCCGGAGGTCCGCGCGAACAGCTACCCGCACGAGCTGTCCGGCGGGATGCGCCAGCGCGTCATGATCGCCATGGCCCTCGCGCCGGAGCCCTCGCTGCTCATCGCCGACGAGCCCACCACCGCGCTCGACACGACGACGCAGGCGCAGATCCTCGACCTCCTCGAGCGGCTCAAGGCAGAGACGTCGATGAGCCTCCTGCTCATCGCGCACGACCTCGCCGTCGTCGGCGAGCTCGCGGACGAGATCGTCGTCCTCTACGCCGGCGTCGTCGTCGAGCAAGGGCCGGCGCGCGACGTGCTCGCGGCGCCCTCGCACCCGTACACGCGCGCGCTCCTCAGGAGCATCCCGGCGCGCGGGCTCCGCCCGCACCGCGTGCGCGGCGAGCGCTCGCTCCGCCTGCCGACCATCCCGGGCGCGCTGCCCGATCTGCGCGATCCGCCGCGCGGCTGCCGCTTCCAGGACCGCTGCGAGGCCGTGTTCGACCGCTGCCGCGTTGAGGCGCCGGACCTGTACGCCGTCCCGCCCGGCGCCGGGCACCACGCGGCGCGCTGCTTCCTCCTCACGGGCCCGGGGCGCGCGGGGAACGAGGGCGCCCCGTGACGCGCGACAGCGGATCCCTGCCGCCCACCCAGCGCGACGAGCCCGGCGCCGCCGCGGCGCACCCGCAACCTGCCGCCGCGGCGCCCCCGGAAGGCGCGGAGAGCGCGCCCGGCGAGCGACCGCTCCTCCAGGCGGAGGGGCTCTCGAAGTTCTACCCGGTGCAGCGCGGCGCCTTCGCGAAGCCGTCGTTCGTGCAGGCCGTCGTCGAGGCGACCTTCCACGTCCACCGCGGCGAGACGCTCGGCCTCGTCGGCGAGTCGGGCTCCGGCAAGAGCACCCTCGGGCGCCTCGTGCTCCGGCTCATCGAGCCCACGGTTGGCCGCGTCCTCTTCGACGGCCACGACCTGAGCGCCCTGTCGAGCCGCGCGCTGAGGGCCATGCGCCGGCGGATGCAGATCGTGTTCCAGGACCCCTACGGCTCGCTCAACCCGCGCATGACGCTGCGAGAGATCGTGGGCGAGGGCATCGTCATCCACCGCCTCGCGAGGAGCCGCGACGAGGAGACCGCGATGGTCGAGGGCGCGCTCCAGAAGGTCGGCCTGCGGCCGGACATGATGGAGCGCTTCCCCCACGAGCTCTCCGGCGGCCAGCGGCAGCGGGTCGCGATCGCCCGCGCCCTCGCCGTGCGCCCGGACTTCATCGTCTGCGACGAGCCCGTGAGCGCGCTCGACCTCTCGGTGCAGGCCCAGATCGTCAACCTGCTGGAGGAGCTCCAGGACGAGCTGTCGCTCGGCCTGCTGTTCATCTCGCACGACCTCCGGGTCGTCGAGCACGTGAGCCACCGCGTCGCGGTGATGTACCTCGGCCGCATCGTGGAGATCGGCCCCACGCAGGGCGTCGCCGGCCGGCGGCACCACCCGTACACGCGCGCGCTCTTCGAGGCGACGCCGTCGATCGAGCGGGGGAGCAAGGCGCGCCGCCTGCTGCCGGGCGCGCCCGGGAGCGCGATCAACCCGCCCGACGGATGCGTGTTCCACCCTCGCTGCCGGAAGGCCGAGGAGGGCAAGTGCGACGTCGAGATCCCGCCGCTCGAGGAGCTCGTCCCCGGCAGCGGCCACCGCGTGGCGTGCTGGTACCCCGAGATCGAGTGACGGCGGCGCGCCGGCGCGTCGCGGGATGAGCCGGGCCGCCTCCGCGGCCCGCCGCGGTTGTCTCCTCGGGGCTCTTGGCCGCTGCGATCAGCGTCGCCGCGTGCGGCCTTGCGGTTCCTGCCGCGCCGTCGCCGGAGACAGCTCCGCGAGACGCGCCTCCCACCGCCGCTGGATTTGATCCGCGGGCTGCTCCGGTGAGCGGACCCGAGCAGCGGAGAGAGCCCGTCGCGCCTCTCGCCGCAACGGTGGGGCCCGGGGAGGGCGGCCGCGCGACGGAGCCATCACCCGCGCGCACGGATAGCGACGACGACGGCATTCCGGATCCGGGTGACGCATGCCCGTCCGTCTCTGGAGCGCCGTCGGACGATCCTACGAAAAATGGCTGCCCCGGAATGGTCGTTGTGACCACGCTAGGAATTCCGATCGTCCCCCTCTTGCAGTTTGACTTCGGCAAATACGCGATCCAACCTGCCAACCGTTCAACCATCGAAGAGATCGCGAAGGTGATGAGCGAGCACCCCGAGATCATTCGCGTCGCCGTTCGGAGGCACACCGACGCCAAGGAGCCGCGTCCAGGGAAGCTTGCGACGGCGAGGGCGAACGCGGTGGTCGACGCGCTCGTCAAGCTGAAGGTCGACAGGGCACGCCTTGTGGTTGAAGCCCCCGGCGCCGAAGAGCCTCTCGACACCAACAACACCGATCAAGGCCGAGCGCGTAACCGTCGCGTCGACTTCAAAATCCGCGAGCAGACGAGCTGCCCGAGCCCAGGCGCCACGTCGAGCGTGGCGGACCCCAATTGAAGAGGTCGAAGCGGTCAGGCGGTTATTCTATTGGAATCCTCACGGCGCGCGGCGGCGCCACGACGCAAAGGACGACTGGGAGTAGGTGACGAGCGCTCACGCCCGCGGTCGTGCCGCCCGGCGTCCTCCGAGACGGCCAGGGTGCACGGCGAAACGGCGGCCGCCGCTGAGGCGCTCGGCGATCTGAAAGGTCTGCGCGCCGATTCCGGCGGCCTCACGCCACAGCCTGCGGGCCGCCCCTGCCCCCGCGCATCGTCGATGCCATACGTCGATGCTCCGGCTCAGCGCGTCGTCGCTCTATCCGAGCTCGGTCCTCGAGACCCCACCTCCGGCGCGCCGCCGGCGGCGCGCCCGGCCGTTTCACTGCTCGACGCCCTCCAGCGTGTGGCAGCTGTTGCACGAGAACCCGGTGCCAGTCGCCGGGTCGTACGTGGCGACCTGCAGCTGGTCGGCCATCTGAGGCAGGACCGTCTCGAACATCCACGTGCCCCACCGCGCATACTCCGGATCCTTCGTGCGCTCGGCAAACGCCTCCTCGCTGGCGGGCAGCGCGGGGAGCTGCGGGCTCGGCATCGCGTACGACCCGTCGGCCGCGCCGCCGCCGTGACAGGTCGCGCAGTTCATCCCCTCGAACTTCGCGTCGAACGCGACGAACGTCTCCGTCATCTGCGGCAGGACGACATCCTCCATGAACGCATAGCGCTGCTCGAAGCTCATGTCCTTCCACGCGACAGGCTCCGCCTCGTCCTCACCTCCGCACGCCGCAACGACCAGGCACATCGCGATCAAGACGCGCTTCATGACCATCTTCCTTCTCCCTTCGTTGCAGCTCGTGCAGCGTCTCACCGGGCGACTCGAACCGCCCTCTCCGGTCGCGGCGGCGGCGCGCAGGGCCGCATGCCCCGAGCACCGCCGCCGTCCCCGGCGACCGCCGGCGCCATGATCGCGACCGGCTGTACCCCATAGACCCCGCTGCCCGCGGAAACTCATCGCCCAAAAGAACGAGGGGGGGTCAAAAATCGAACGTCCCCCGGCCCGACCACGCCATTGTTATCCAACACACACTCAGCCCGACCATCGCAGGCGGCGGCTGCTCCTGCAATGGCGCGGGCGCGATCCACGATCGACTGGACGAGCTCTGTCTTGCTCTTCGTGTACGCCATGGAGTCGCGGCGTCGTCGAGCCGCCGCACGGCGGCCATCATGTCGATGACCGGTTTGGCCTGCAGCCCGGGAACGGCCGAGCTCCCGATGTGCTCGAACGTGGCCCACCGGCGCTGCGCCGAGAGGACCTCGATGCGAGTCCGGAGGGCGCCCGAGGCGCGCTGTCCGAGCGGGGGCGGCGCCGACGATAGGTGGCAGTCTCAGGGCAGCCGGAACAATGGGCGCCCGTAGGGCAGGGACGGCCAGGGGATGGCGGCGAGGACGAGGAGCAGCGCGAAGAGGGCGCCGAGCACCATGCGCCGATGCTGCGCCGTTGGGGTCTGGGCGCGCTTCGCCCTGGCCAGCGCGACGTGGGCGACCACGACCGCCACGACCATGAGGAAGATGTGCTCGACGGCGAAGAAGCGCAGCGCGGAGATGGGCATGGCCGCCCGCAGCGCGGCCAGCGACCCGGGCGTGACCGGGCTGAGCACGACGTAGAGCAAGAGGCCGAGGAGCAGCTGGACGTCCAGCGAGCCGACGAACGCAGCGCCGATCTTGCGATCCGCGTCGGTCCACGGCCCCTTCTGGGCCCAGCCCCGGGCAGACCGCACGACCGCCGCCAGCCCGAGCAGCAGGACGACCCAGCGGAGCCACGAGTGCACGACGAGGACGAACGTATAGATCATGGTCTCTGCATTCCGGCCGCGTTGCCGGCCTCGATCATGTACTGCGCCACATCGGCGAGATCCGACTCACGGACGCCGCGGAAGCTGGGCATCGGGGGGACGTCGGTGCGCTTGCGGCCCGGGCTCACGGCCCAGCGGACGATCGCCTCGGGATTGGCCCCGTGCAGGCTCGCGATCTCGCTGAGCGGAGGGCCGACCAGCTTGGCGCTGGGGGCGTGGCAGGCCGCGCAGTGGGTGGAGAACATGGCCTTGCCCTTCTCGGCGCGGGGCGACAGCCTGGCCGCCTCGTCGGCGGGAGCAGGCCTGTCGCACGCGGCCGCGAGCAGGGGCAGGGCGGCGAGGATCGACGACCATCTCATGCGAACGGGCCGGAACGTAGCGCGCGGCCGCGGCCGGCGGGTGCGACGTATTGACGCAGGGGGTCAGCGGGGCACCGGGTACTTGGCCAGCTTGCGCTGGAGGCTGCGGCGTTGGATCCCGAGCAGGCGCGCGGCCTGGGAGATGTTGCCCCCGCAGTCGGCGAGCACCCGGTTGATGTGCTCCCACTCGGCGCGGGCCAGCGAGGGGACCTCGTGCTCGATCGACGCGGGCTCCGCGGGCGCGTCGGCGCGGGCGAAGGCGGCGAGGATATCGTCGACGTCCGCGGGCTTGGAGACGTAGTGCGTGGCCCCGCGGCGCACCGCCTCGAGCGCGGTGGCGATGCTGCCGTAGCCCGTCAGCACGACCACGCTCGTGCGCGGGTCGATGGCCTTGAGCTCGCGCACCACGTCGAGCCCGGATCGGCCTGGCAGGCGCAGGTCGACCACCGCGAGTTCCAGCCTGATCGCGCGGGCGACGGCGAGGGCCGCGTCCGCGTCGGGCGCGCCCTGCGCCCCGAAGCCGCGCCGGGCGAAGGCCCGGACCAGGCGGGCGCGGTAGGTGTCGTCGTCGTCGACGACCAGGAGCGAGCGCGCCTCAGAGGGCATGCATCACCTGGCGCGGCAGCTCCAGCGTGGCCCGCGTGCCCGCGCCTTCCTCCGAGACCACATCGAGGCGGCCCGAGCAGAGCTCGGCGAAGGTGCGGCCGAGGAAAAGCCCGAGGCCCATCCCGCGGCCCGGCGGCTTGGTGGTGAAGAACGGCTCGCCCAGGCGGGGCAGGAACGCGCTCGGGATCCCGCAGCCCCGGTCCTGGACCGTGAAGCGCACCCGCGTGGGCGCCACCTCGGCGGAGATCGTCACCGCGTGCGCCGATCCCTCGCTCGCCTGCAGGCCGTTCTGGACCAGGCTGACGAGCACCTGGACCAGCCCCTGCACCGGGCACCGGAACGGCGCGTCGCGCACGATGGCGATCTCGATCCGGGCGAGCTCCGCGGCGCCGAGCTGCCCGCGCACGAGGCCGAGGATCGCGGCGGCCGTGGTCAGCTCGGGCAGCTCGCCCAGGAGCCGGCCGGCGCGGGCGCTCATCCGCTGGACAATGCCCCGGCAGCGCTCGACCTCCTCGCGGATCAGGCGGGCGTCCTCGCGCGCCTCATCGGGGGCCTCGGTGATGAGCTCCTCGAGCTCGCTCGAGGCGACCGCGATGGTGCCGAGCGGGGTTCCCAGCTCGTGCGCCGCGCCGGCGGCGAGCGCGCCGAGCGACGCGAGCTTCTCGGCGCGCGCGGCGAGCCGCTGGGCCCGCGCGAGCGCCGCCTGCTGCTCGCGGAGCGCCCTCGCCAGGCGGGAGACGAAGTAGCCGACGATCAGCGCGGTGATCAGGAGCGCAACCGACATGCCGTGCAGGTGGTAAGCGTGCGCCCCGGGGCCGCGGAGCGGCGCGTGGGCGACGTAGAGGCTTGCGTAGCCGGCGGCGGACAGCGCGACGATCCCAGCGGTCCAGCCGAGGCCGAGCACCAGGGCCGCGAGCGTGACCTGGACGAGGTAGAGGACCCCGAACGGGTTCGCGGGGCCGCCCGCGAACGCGAGCAGCCCCGTGAGCGTCAGCGTGTCGAGCGCGAGCACGCCCCCGATGATCCAGGACTGGATCGTCGGCTCCCGGCGCAGCCAGGCCACGAGCAGCACGTTCGACGAGGCGGTGATGGCGACCAGCGCGGCCAGCGCCGCGACGGGCAGATCAAGGCCGAGCCAGCGGGTGGCGATCAGAACGGCCAGCGCCTGACCGGCCACCGCGTGCCAGCGCAAGCGCACGAGCCACGCCAGCGTGATCGCGGTCGACGACATGCGCGCCGCGACGCCCCGGGCCGGTGGCGGTGCTCCGATGGACACGACGTGCCTTGTAGCGCGCGCAAGCGCGGGTGTCCCGGGCGCCATGTCGCGGGCAGGCTGCGCCTCCTTCGCGCGCCGGATGGACGTCGCCTCGACGCGCGCCGCGGCGCTCAGGCCTCTGGAACCGGCGCCGCGCCGGCCGGTGCGGCCGGTCCGCGAGGCCCGCTCCGCACCCCGAAGCAGGCCGAGCTGCTCGAGGGCGAGGTCCGTGCCGACGCTGCTGGTCGAGCGCTGCGCGCACGGGCGCGATCTCGCCGTCGCGGGCAGCGCGCTGCGGCCCACGGACATCTTCGCCCACGACGTGCTCGAGGGCTCGCGCGCCTTCGCCGAGCACGTCTTCAGGGCGCGCGGCGCCCGCCGCATCGAGGTCCCGCTGCCGCGCTCCGACGGGCCGTTCGCGGAGATCACCTGCACGCAGGTCGGCGAGAGCCGGCGGGCCACGTGCTCGTGCCCGGCTTCCGCGCCGGCCCCGACGCGGCGGCGGCGCTGGTCTCGGCGCTGGCCGAGCGCGGCGTCGCGGGCCTCTACGCGATCGCGTACCTCGGCGTACGCAACGCGGGCGCCCAGCCGCTGGTGACGAGCGGCCGCTGGGAGGCGATCTTGCTCTGGAGCGTGATCGACCACCTGTGCGCGTGCCACGGCGCCGGCGGTGCCTCGGTGCTGTCGGCCTCCCACGGCTACATCGGCGCGATGATCGCGACAGCGCGGAGCGCGGGATCCCGGCGGTGTGCGTGAAGGCAGAACCGCGCGGGCCACCAACGCGGGCTGGCGCTCGGGGATGCGCGGGGCAGGAAAAGGCTCAAGAACGAGGGCGCCGCTCGCATGGGGTCGAGCGGCGGGCAGAGGTTGGCCAACGGCCACGCGCGAGCGGCACGCGGAGGGACGAGGCCGAGAGGCTCACGCCGCGTCGAACCACGGCTCTCTGGCCCTGGCGATGGGCGGCGGCTCGGTGGGGATGCCGAGATGGGTCAGGAGCGCCACGATGGCTTCGCGCTGCGCACGTTGACCGATATCGGCGACGAGCCGCCGGCGCCCACCGCACGGACACGCGAGCACATCCTCCCAATAGACGCGGCGGATGAGCGAAGCCCAGTCGATGCGTGCGTAGACCGGCGGGACGATGCCGTCGCCGAGGCTCGTGCGCGCGCTCGCCGGAGGGTCCCAGGTAGCCGCGGGAGGTGGCGCCGTGACGTCGTTGGCGCAGGTCGGTGGCGCCGTCGCGCTCGTCTTCGTCTTCGTCTTCATCTCCGGCACCGGGATGCCCGTCGCCGCGGGCCGGTGAGGCACCACGGCGGCTCGCCACGACGAGCCCGACGCGAGCACGCCGGCCAGGCGCAGCGACGGATACCGGGGTGGAGGCACGAGAGCCGCGATGCGCGCCAGAATCGTCCACGAGCTTGCTCCGCCGCAGCCACCGCATCATGCGCTTGTCGACGCGCGCGGCGACAGCGGCGATGTCGTCGCGCGAGGGCGCAGGGCCCTCGTGGAAAATGTTCATCTCGCACGACCTCCGGGTCGTCGAGCACGTGAGCCACCGCGTCGCGGTGATGTACCTCGGCCACATCGTGGAGATCGGCCCCACGCAGGGCATCGCCGGCCGGCGGCACCACCCGTACACGCGCGCGCTCTTCGATGCGACGCCGTCGATCGAGCGCGGGAGCAAGGCGCGCCGCCTGCTGCCGGGCGCGCCCGGGAGCGCGATCAACCCGCCCGACGCTGCGTGTTCCACCCGCGCTGCCGGAAGGCCGAAGAGGGCAAGTGCGATGTCGAGATCCCGCCCCTCGAGGAGCTCGTCCCCGGCAGCGGCCACCGCGTGGCGTGCTGGTACCCCGAGATCGAGTGACGGCGGCGCGCGACAGCGGCAAGCCGGCGCGTCGTCGGATGAGCCGGTCCAGCCGCTGGTTCGTGCGTTGAGATGGCGCCGGGATGCCCCGGGAAAGCTGGCCTGCCGGGAATGGCGCCTGTGAGCGCAGCCGCTCACATCTCTGCCACGGCTCAAATTGGCACAATCGAAGGTCCGGTGTGTCACGAGCCAGAGGCGCTTCTGCGGGAAGCTGCGCTTGCTGCGCGAGGCATCCCTTTTGCTGGACGCCCCTCGCGGCCGCGCGCGAGGTTCGGTGGCGGAGCGACGAGGTGATGCGATGAAAAGCGACGTGCTTCGCGTGCTGGCAGCAGCCCTGCTGTCTGGTGCGTGCCTGATGGGATGCAAGAACAGCGTGAATGACGGCGTTGGCGCCAGCAGCGGCAACGACGGCAGCGGCGCCAGCAGCAGCAGCAGCGGCGAGGGCGGCACCGGCGGAAGCGGCGGCCACAACAGCGGTGGCGGCGGCAACGACGACAGCGGCGAGGACGGCGCCGGCGGCTGCGGCGAGGGCAGCGGCGGCGGCTGCATCGACCCGTCGGACGGGCCGTGCGCGGTGCGCGACGTCGAGGGCACGATCCCCGGCGTGAAGATCTCGATCGAGTCGAGCCGCTGCAACTACCGCCAGGGAGAGCCGGCCGAGTTCATCTACACGGTCACGACCGACTCGAGCGTCCCCCCGATCGACATCGCGGCCTCCACCGGCTGCGGGCGCTGCGTCGAACCGACGAGCGATCCGCTCTCGCTCGTCTCCTACAAGATCAGCGGCCTCTCGTGGGGTGCTGATCCGCAGCCGCAGCTCTACTGCCTGTGCGACGTGGGCTGCTGCGCTCCCGACGAGGCGGTGACCGTGCAGGTCGACGCGACCACGGCGACGCAGACGATCCGCTGGTCGGGACGGCAGTGGACCGGGCCGTCCGACACGAGCAATCCGGAGGGCGCCCCCTTCGCGCCGGGGAGCTACGAAGTCGAGGTGACGTTCGATGGCAAGGAGCAGGGCGTCGTCACGGCAAAGCTGGGGATCGAGATCTACCCCTGAAGCACCGCTGACGCGACGCCCGCAAGCAGGCCGCGGCCCAGGGTGGCACAGCCGACGCCCCGGGGTGGCGCGCGCCACGGCCTGTCCCTCCGGAGCCCGCGCGCGCTTCGTGGAGCATCTCCCTTGCTGCCGATCGCGCGCCGCCGCAGACAGGCGGCGTGGCGCGAAGGAGGGAGAGGTGAGGGAATGGCGAACGACATGATTCGAGCTCTGGCGATAACCTTGCTGTCCGCTGCGTGCGCGGCCGGATGCGGCGGCAGCAAGGAGGGCGGCGGGAGCAGCGACGACGGCAAGAGCAGCAGCAGCGGCGGCGACCGCGGGCTGCCGCCGGGGGCCGAGCCGTGCGCAGTGCGCGACGTCCAGGGCACGATCCCGGGCGTGACGATATCGATCGAGTCCAGCCGCTGCGTCTACTGGAGGGGCGAGCCAGCGGAGTTCGTCTACACGATCACGACCGACGCGAGCGTCCCTCCGATCGAGATCGCGGCGTCCGACGGGTGCGGGCACTGCGTCGTGCCGAGCGCGGATCCGCGCTCGTTCGTCACGTACCAGATCACAGGGCTGTCGACGGCGGGAGATCCACAGCAGTACTGCCTCTGCGACACGGGGTGTTGCGCTCCCGACGACGCGGCCACGGTGCAGGTCGACGCGACGGCGGCGACGCACACGATCTCCTGGTCGGGGCGGCAGTGGAGCGGGCCATCGGACACGGACAACCCGGAGGACGAGTTCTTCGCGCCGGGGACCTACGATGTCGAGGTGACGTTCGACGGGCAGGAGCAGGGCTCCGTGACGGCGAAGCTGCCGATCGAGATCGTCCGCTGATCTCCCGCGCCGGCGATCCCGCGGGGGATCCGCGGCGCGCGAGGCGGCGCCGCCGCGGCTTCCGCCGGGTCGCCCGGGCTTTCTGCTAAGGTCCGCGCGCATGCACGCCTGGCGCGGACACGCCTTCGGTCCCCCCGAGATCCTCGTCTGGGAAGAGGTGGACGACCCCCCGCTCGCCGAGGGGGAGGTCCGGATCGAGGTGGCCGCCGCCGCGATCAACTTCCCCGACGTGCTCTTCACGGCGGGCGCGCACCAGGTCAAGCCGACTCCGCCGTTCATCCCCGGCTTCGAGGTCGCCGGCGTCGTCGTCGAGAGCCGCGCGCCGTCCCTCCCGCAGGGTGCCCGCGTGGCCGCGACGCTCCCCGGCTCGGGGGGGTACGCGACGCACGCGATCGCGGGCACGCGCACCACCTATGTGCTCCCGGACGCGATGCCGTTCGAGGACGCCGCGGCGATGACCATCACGTATCAGACAGGCTACTTCGCGCTCCACCGGCGCGCCGGCGTCCAGCCCGGCGACACGGTCCTCGTGCACGCCGGCGCGGGCGGCGTCGGCAGCGCGGCGATCCAGCTCGCCAAGGCGGCCGGCGCGACCGTCATCGCGACCGCCGGCGGCGAGGAGAAGACGGCGGTCTGCCGCGCCCTCGGGGCGGACGTCGCGATCGACTACCGGCGCGAGGACTTCGTCGCCATCGTGAAGGAGCGGACCTCGGGCCGGGGCGCCGATATCGTCTTCGACCCCGTCGGCGGCGACGTCTTCGATCAATCGACGAAATGCGTCGCGTTCGAGGGCCGCATCGTGGTGATCGGCTTCGCCTGCGGCCGCATACCCGCGGCGCGCGCGAACCACCTGCTCGTGAAGAACTATTCGGTCATCGGCCTCTACTGGGGCACTTACAGCCGCACCCGGCCCGATCTCACGCGGAGGGCGCAAGACGAGCTCTACGCGCTCTACGGCCAGGGCGCGATCAAGCCGCTCGTCTCCGCCGCGCGGCCGATGGCGGAGGCGAAGGCGGCCATGACGGCGGTCGCGTCCCGCGCGACCACGGGCAAGGTGGTGCTCATGACCGCGCGAGGCAGCAGCGCGCTGACGCGCTGAGGCGCTGATCACGGAGACCCGGCCCGCCGCGCGGCGGGCTGGGCCTCGGCCTCTCACACGAGTGCCGCTGCCGCTGCGGAGAGCAGCAGCGGCGCGGAAGATGGGATCAGTTGCAGCCGCCGGCGGTGGACGCCTCCGGGAGCGCCGCAGGCGTCTCCTTGTTCTCCGTCGTCAGGCCGAAGCCGTACGGGAACAGCGCGCCGTCTTCCCCGCGGTTGACGCGCTGGCAATCGGTCGCAGGCCAGGAGTACGAGAGCTTGCCCTGGAACGGCTGCTTGCCGAACAGCACGTCGGCCACGCCGCCGCCCTCGGAGCCCGGGAGCCACGCGGCCACGAAGGCGTCCGAGCGGTTCAGCTCCTTGTTGACGTAGAGCGGACGGCCCGACAGAAAGACCGTCACGATCGGCAGATCCGGCTTGGCCGTGCGGATCGCCTGGAGGACCTGCAGATCCTCGGGGTGGAAGACCGCGTGCTCCAGCGTCTTCGCGTGCGGCGTGTCGTCCGTCGCGAGCTGGATGTCGCCGTACATCTCGGCATAAGGCGTCTCGCCGATCACCACGATCGCCGCGTCGAAGGTCCCTGAATTGGCGGCGGAGCCGTTGGCGCTCAGCGTCGCCTGGCCGCCGCCGGCCGACACCAGATCCTGGATCCCCTTGAGGATCGACGTCGCGCCGGGGAAGTCGGCGTTCGTGAGGTCGGTGCCCTGCCACGTCCGCGACCAGCCGCCGGACTGGTTCGGGATGCTGTCCGCGGACTTGCCCGCGACGAGCACCTTGGCCGACGCGGCGAGGGGAAGCACCCCGCCGGCGTTCTTCAGGAGGACGAGCGACTTGCTGACCGCCTCGCGCGCGAGGGCGCGGTGCGCCGCCTGCCCGAGCACCGACTGATCGCCCGCGAACATCCGCTTCGACGGCGCCTGCTTGGTCTTCTTCGGGCCGAGGAGCCCCGCCCGCATCTTGACCCGCAAGATCCTCGTCACGGCGTCGTCGACCCGCGCCATCGAGATCTGGCCCCCCTTCACCTGACTGAGGGTGTTCTCGTAGAACGCCTTCCAGTCGTCCGGGACCATGATCATGTCCACACCGGCGTTGATCGAGGCGGCGCACGAGGCGTTGGTGCAGCCCGACACCTGCCCATGACCGTTCCAGTCGCCGATGACGAACCCGTCGAAGTGGAACTTGTCCTTCAGCACCCCGGTGAGCAGATCGCCCTTCCCGTGCATCTTCTGGCCGCGGACGCTGTTGTACGACGCCATGACGGTCTGCGCGCCCGCCGGAATGGCGGACAGGTAGCCCTGAGCGTGGATCGTGCACAGCTCGGTGTCGGAGGCGAGGTTGTTCCCCTGGTCATCGCCCTTGTCCGTGCCGCCGTCACCGATGAAGTGTTTGGCCGTCGCGATGACGTGCATCGCGCCGAGGAGATCAGGGCTGTTCGCGGCGCCCTGGATGCCTTGCACGATCCGGCCCGCGTAGGCGTTCACGATCTCGGGATCCTCGGAGTAGCCCTCGTACGTGCGGCCCCAGCGGTCGTCGCGCACGGTCGCGAGCGTCGGCGCGAAGGTCCAGTCGAGCCCGGTCGCGAGGACCTCCTTGGCCGTCGCGGCGCCGATGCGCTCGAGCAGCTCGGGGTCGTGGGCCGCGCCGAGGCCGATGTTGTGCGGGAAGAGCGTGGCGCCGCGGACATTGTTGTTCCCGTGCACCGCGTCGATGCCCCAGATGATCGGGATGGCCACGCGGCCACCGCTGGTGTCCACCGAGGCGTTGTAGAACTCGTCGGCGAGCTTCACCCAGTCCGCCGCCGTCGCGTTCTTGTTCTTCCCCGGCCACGAGCCGCCGCCGTTCAGCACGGAGCCGATGTTGTACTGCTTCACCTCGGCCGGCGTGATCTTCTGGATCTCGGCCTGCACCATCTGGCCGACCTTCTCCTCCACCTTCATCTTGCCGAGCAGCTCGGTGATGGCCGCCTCGATCTCCGGATCCTGCGCGATCGCGCTCCGCACCTCGGGCCAGCCATTGTCGCAAGGCAAGAGGCCGCTGCTGTCCCCGGCGCCGCTGCCGCCGCCGCCGGTGCTGTCGCTGCCGCCGGTGCCGCCGCCTCCGGTCCCGGAGCCGCTGGCGGAGGAGCCAGCGCCAGCGCCGGAGCCGCTGCCGGAGCCGGAGCCGCTGCCGGAGCCAGCGCCAGCGCCGGAGCCGCTGCCGGAGCCAGCGCCAGCGCCGGAGCTGGCTCCGGAGCCGGTCGCGTTGTCGGACGTGTCGTCACCGCAGGCGGCCGGCGCGAGAACGACAGCCGCCGCCAAGATCCATGTTGCATACCGTGTGAGGCGCATGGGTGCTCCCCTCTCTTGTGAATGAGATGAAGGATGGGCTCTGAGGTGAACCGTGCCGGGCAGCAGAGCCCTGTCGAGCCGTTCGCCCGAGCGAGGCCGAAAGCCGATCGAGGGCGTGAGCATGGGAAGAAATGATCTCCAAGCGATGGGTGTAAGAAATATAAGACAGAGAGCGAACGTTCTAATCCATGACTCCACCGGCACGCAAGCCCCCCTCATGCCGCGAACGAGGGTTCGGTCGCGTGGTCGCGTGGTCGCGTGGTCGCGCTCGCGCGATCGTCGCCGCCGCGCCGTGGCGATGAGGCCGAGCCAGCCCTCTCTCGTGCCTCGTGGCGCACCGGATGACACGGTGCGTCCTGGGACGCCACCGGTTAACCATAGTTCGAGTCGGGCCGCAAGTTGCAAACCCGATGGCGCAGCGCGGTAATTTACCCGTGGCATAACGCGACAACCCGTGCACGAGCCAGGACGCGACGGGCTCATCGATGGATGCGGGCTCACCGGGGTCGAGCACATCCTCTCCGATCCGGTGATCGAGAGACGGCGCGAGGAAGACAAGGAGGAGAGATGATGGGGGCGCAACGACGAGCCATCCTCAACTGAGTTGACATCACCAGCGTTCCACCGGCGGTCGAGGGAGTCGGCGATCAACGCTCCATCATGAAGATGGCGGTGAACAACTATCATGTGCCGTGGCACCTCGGGGATACGATGCAGCCGCCGCACCACGCCGCGCGCGCTCCGCATCGTCGAGCCCGTCCTCGCGTGGTCGTACACCAGCAATGAGGACTCCAGCCGGGCGCGGCGTGATCGGCGCGGTCAAACAGGGCCGGCGGACAGAGCCGTGGCCTCACTGCAGCGCGAGCCGACGGGCGAGCCAGGGCGTCGATCGCCGCGATTCAGCGGAAGCATATTCCGTCAAGGGAGCAATGATAAAATCTTGTCTTCTGTGCGGCAGCATTTACCCGCGATACTGCACGCGCCTATTCTCCGCGCATGGTCTCTATCCCGCGTACTTCCATTCGTCTCTTCATGACCACCGGGACGCTGCTCCTCGCGCTCACCGCGTGCGGAGACGACGAGGTCGGCTTTGGCACAGGCGGCGCAGGCGGTGAGGGCAGCGGCGGCACCTCCACCAGCACCGGCGCAGGAACTGGCGGCGGCAGCACCAGCGGCAGCGGCGGCGAGGGCGGCACCGGCGGCGCTCCTGGCACGGGCGGCGAGGGCGGCGCCGGCGGCGCTCCTGGCACGGGTGGCGAGGGCGGCGCCGGCGGCGCTGCCGGCGCGGGTGGCGAGGGCGGCGAGCCTTCCACCGGCACGGTCGGTGCGGGCGGCGAGCCTTCCACCGCTGCCAGCACCAGCGTCGCGGCTAGCTCCAGCGGCTCGGGCGGCGAGTCCTCCACCGCCGCCACCACCAGCGCCGCGGTCGGCGCGGGCGGCTCGGGCGGCGAGTCCTCCACGGCTGCCACCACCAGCGTCGCGGTTGGCGCGGGCGGCTCGGGCGGCGAGTCCTCCACCGCCGCCACCACCAGCGTCGCAGTTGGCTCCGGCGGCTCGGGCGGCGAGTCCTCCACAGTCGCGGTCGGCGCTGGCGGCGCGGGCGGCGAGTCCTCCACCGTCGCGGTCGGCGCTGGCGGCGCGGGCGGCGAGTCCTCCACCGCCGTCGCAGTCGGCGCTGGCGGCGCGGGCGGCGAGTCCTCCACCGTCGCGGTCGGCGCTGGCGGCGAGTCCTCCACCGCCGTCGCAGTCGGCGCTGGCGGCGCGGGCGGCGAGTCCTCCACCGTCGCGGTCGGCGCTGGCGGCGCTGGCGGCGAGTCCTCCACCGCCGTCGCAGTCGGCGCTGGCGGCGCGGGCGGCGGCGCTGGCGGCGCTGGCGGCGCGGGTGGCGATGACGGCGAGCCCGTGCGATGGGCCGACGTGGAGCCGATCCTGCTGGCGAAGTGCTCGCCCTGCCACACCCGCACGGATCCCCCGCCGGCCAGCGGCTTCTCAATCACCTACGAGTCCGCGAAGCTTCCCTCGAACTCGGCCCAGTGCGCCGTGGGCCCGGGTGAACCCACGAGGACGCAGGGGGAGTGCGCCACCATCCGCATCCACGACCTCGACATCGCCACCCGCATGCCGCGCAACCGCGGATGCACCGGCAACCCGGCGCTCGACGCCGCGAACTCCAACTGCCTGACGGCCGCAGAGCAGCAGACGCTCGTCGACTGGATCGCGGACGGTCAGCTGGAGTGACGAGGCCAGGCGCGGCCCCCGCCGCGCCTCACCTCACCTCGGCTGCTCCAGGAGCGCGCCGTCCCGATACGCCTCGATGAGCCGCTCAAGGATCTCGATCTCCCGCTCGATCTCCTCCGCCTTCTCGGTGTCTCCCACCCGGCGCTCGGCCTCGTAGACCTCCACGTCCGAGATCACGGGGATGATGTCCTCCCCCGCCTCGACGGCCTGCTCGACCGACGTGAAATGGTGGTGCTGCGCGAGCCGCGCCCCGCTCGCCTCGAGCACGAGCGTGTACCCCTTGTCGCCGTACGCCTCCGAGAACGCCCCGTCGATCGTCACCGCGCGGCGCGACGCCTTGATCGGCGACTCCCCCCGCTCGACCCTGACCGGCACGTGCCCGTTCACGATGAGCCCGCGCTCCTCGTCCACACCGAACTCGCGGCACACCCGGCCGCAGAACGCGGCGTCGTGGATCAGGTGGAAATACGGGTTCTTCGTCTCCTTGTGCGTCCTCTCGTCGGCGACGAAATACGACTCGAACGTCGTCATCCGGTCCTTGCCGAACATGGGCGAGAGCGGCCCGGTCCAGAGGTACCAGAGCATGTCGACGTCCTCCTGCGCGCCCGCCCGGAAAGCCCGGCGCACCGTCCGCTCCAGCGCGTCGAACAGCGCCCTGCCGCGGCGAACCTCGCCGTCCACCACGAAAGGAAGGAGCTCGCCCTCGCCGTCCACCGGGACACAGCCGTGGAAGATGAGCGCCCGGTCGCGCCTGAGCCACGTCGTCCCCTGCTGCACCATCCAGCGCATTTGGCGCGACAGCGCCGGGCTCCTCAGGAAAGACTCCTTCAGAAGGGCGATGCACGCCGCCTCGTCCGGCGTCAGCGCGTACGGATCGCCGGGGTCGAGCGTCGGGAAGCGCGCGTCGAGCAGCGGAAACACCTCGCCGTCGATCGCGACCGTGCCCGCGCGCGGGTCGATGCGATGGAGCAGGCAGCGGTGCTCGAGCGCGTACTCCGGGCGGCGCCGGCAGAGCTGCCCCTCCAGCTTGAACTGGAGGACGGCCGCGGCCTTCTGCATCCGCGCCAGCAGGAGGGCGTCGCGCAGCCCCTCGCCCCGGACCGCGAAGCGCTCCGCCGGATCGTCGGCGTAGGCGGTGCGCGCGAGCCGATCGAGCGGCGCCACCGGGATGCCAAAGCCCTCTTCCAGCTGCGACAGGCGCCCGTACCGCAGCGAGAGCCGGACCACCGTGGCGATGAGCGCCTCCTGGCCGAGGCTCGCGCCCATCCAGCTCACGTCGTGGTTGCCCCACACGACCCGCACGCGCGGCTGGCGCATCAGGTACTCGATCACCTTGTCCAGCCGGGGGCCGCGATCGCCGAGATCGCCGGCCACCACGAGCTCGAAGACCGTCAGGTTCCGGATGGCGCGCGCCGTGGCGCGCAGGATCTCTATCTCGCGGCCGTGCTGCACGAACGGCTCGATGAGCGCGTCGAGGTAGCCGCCCTCGCCGAGGGCGGCGCGCGCCGACACGAGCTCGCGGAGCAGGCCCCGCATGTCCTCCGGGAACGCCGACTCCACCTGGCGGAGCGTGTAGCGCAGCGACAGCTGGCGGATGACCTCGACCTCGCGCGCGAGCGTCCAGAGCAGGAAGCCCCGCCGCTCCCCCTCGCTGCGGGACGCGACGCGGGCATAGCTCTCGCGAGGATAGTAGACGACCGAGAGCAGCGCGCGCTTCTCGGCCGCCGTGAGCCGGTCGCCGAAGACCCGCTCGACGAGCGGCCGCAGGCTCCCCGAGGCGTTGTTGATGATGTGCTTCAGCTTCCTGTGCTCGCCGTGGACGTCGCTGACCACGTGCACCGTCCCCTTCGGGAGCGACAGGATCGCCCGCAGATGGCCGATCTCCGAGAGCGCGGCCTCGGTCGTCGGGTACCGGCCCGCGAGGGCCCGGAGGAGCGGCAGCTCCCGCGTGTCGAGCATGGCGCCGCAGCATAGAGCAAGGCCGCGGCTCGACGCACGCGCGCGCGCAACGTGTGCCGCGTGTCGCGCTGAAGCAGCCGGGCAAGCGCGCAAGGCGCGCGCATGCGCCTGGCTCTGCCGCGTTTCTCCTTGCGGCCGCGCGGCGTCCTACTAGCAAATGCAATGGGAGCCCATGCAATTTCGGGGCTGCGAGGCCGCTCCTTTGCGCCGGGCGGACTCGACGCCGGCCTCACATTCACCAGCGAACGCCCTCTTCACTACATGACCAAGTCTGTTCTGATCATCGATGACGACGTGGATCTGGCGACGACCCTGGCCGAGACGCTGCGCGACCTCGGTTATGAAGCGACGCCCTTCTTCAGCGGGCGGGAGGCGCTCGAGCGGCTCCTCGACGGCGAGCGGCCCGGAGTGATCCTGCTCGACCTGATGATGCCGAAGATGAACGGCTGGAAGGTGTGCGACGAGCTCTGCGCGGTCCCCGCGCTGGAGGACATCCCCGTCGTCATCATGACCGCGGCGTCGAACATCAAGCAGCCGATGCCGACGCACGCGCGCAAGGTGCTCAGCAAGCCGTTCGAGCTCGAGGCCCTGCTCAGGACGATCGACGCCGCCTGAGCGGCGCTCGATGACGGCCGGACGGCCGACAGCGGCGGCCGCCCCTGGGTTCCGCGACGGCGCGATGCCGCCGTGAAGGAGCGAGCGCGCGCGTGGAGGCGCGCCGCGCATCGACCGCAAGATTCTCCAAGAGCGCCGGGGGCACCCCTCGCTAGCGTCTCCGGCGTGGAGGCGCCCTCTCGTGGGTCCTCCTCATGAGGAGGCAACATGTACGATCACATCGGACTGAAGGTGAAGGACATCGAGGCGAGCGTTCGCTTCTACGCCGCTGCGCTGGCGCCGCTCGGTCACGTGCTGTGCGCCCGCGACGAGGCTTATGCGAGCTTCGGTCCCGAGGGGGCCCCGGCCCTTTATCTGCAGGTGGACCACGGCCCCCGGGGCCCCGGCGCGCACATCGCCCTGCGCGCCGCGGATCATGCCGCGGTCGATCGGTTCTACCGGGAGGGGCTGGCGGCCGGCGGCCGCGACAACGGCAAGCCCGGCGTGCGCGCGGATTACGCCCCGACGTATTATGCGGCTTTCCTGCACGACCCCGACGGCAACAACCTGGAGGCGGTCTGTATGAAATAGGGGCGCGCGGCCATTGCGCCATTGCCGCAGAGGGCTCCGGCCGCCGCACCGAGGCGGCCTGGGCGCCGGGCGCCGGGCTACCGCTTCTTCTTCGCCTTCGGCGGTGCGCTCGGCTTGATATCGATGCTCGTGGCCCCCTGGCAGGGCACCTGCGCCGTCACACCCGCGCTGAGCCACTCGGGGAACTTCGTCTTCCCGGGCCGGCCGACGCGCACGAAGAAGCGGCCGCAGCGCACGGCCAGCGCCTGGTTCACATCCCCCGCGTACTTGCCCGTCATGTAGACGCCCCCCGGCTGCGGAAACCCCACCGTGAGCAGGCCCTGATCCTTGGGCAGCGACGCGGGATTGCCCCCCTGCTTCGCCTGGCTCGCAGCCTCCTTCGCCGCGGCCTCCTTCGCCGCGGCGGCTTCCTTCGCCGCAGCGGCTTCCTTCGCAGCGGCCTCCTTCGCCGCAGCGGCTTCCTTCGCAGCGGCCTCCTTCGCAGCGGCGGCTTCCTTCGCCGCAGCCTCCTTCGCAGCGGCGGCCTCCTTCGCCGCAGCCTCCTTCGCCGCGGCGGCCTCCTTTGCTGAAAGCGTCTTCGCCGCCTGCGCCTTCCCTGCCGGAGCCTTCTTCGCGGGGGGCGACTCGCTCGCAGCGGACGCCGCCGCGGCCGTGGGCTCGACGAGCGCGGGCGCCAGCTCCACCGCGGCAGCGGCAGCCGGCTCGGGCCGATCCCGTCGCGCCACGTAGATCCAGAGCCCCGCCACCACCGTCGCCGTGATCGCCGACACCGCGATCGTCCCGGCAGGCGACAGCGAACGCGGCGCTTGCCACGCCAGCGCAGGCAGCCGCGGGCGCCGCGACGACGCGCCCGCCGGGGGCGACGACTCCATCGGAGAGCCGCTGCGGCCCTCCGCGCTCGGCCTCGGGTACGGCACGCCCCCGGGCGGCGTCAGCCCCGATGAGCCGTCCACGGGCACCGTCACCCCGGGCGGCGTCAGGCCCGACACGCCCATCGGCACGGTCACGCCGGAGGGGGTCACCGGCGAGCCGGAAGGCGGCTTCGGCGGCGCCCCCAGGAACGCGGGCGCGAGATCCGCCGGGAGGGCCGGCGGCGGACCGAAGCGGATCGCCTCCGGGATCACCGAGGTGGTCGGCACGAAGCGGGCTGCCTCCGCGCCCGTGCCGGGCATCGTCGTGCCGTCCTCCTCGAAGAACACCGGATCGACCTCGGTCAACGTCGGCGGCCCGCCCCCCGGCGGCCCCTCGTCGGCCGCCGCCGCGTCGCGCTCCGCCGCGCGCTTCGACGCCTCGAACAGGCGGCCGAACGTCTCGCGATCCGGCAGCGCGGGCCTTCGTCCCTCGACGCCCTTCGCGCCCTCGCCCCGCACCTCGAGCGCCGACGACGGATGGCCCGCCGGCACCGGGATCGTGATCGGCTCGGGCGCCGGCGCGCCGAGCGTCGGCTTGCCTTCCTGCCGAGCCGACCCGCTCAGCGCCTCGGACGCCGCCGCCGAGGGAGGCGCGGTCTTCGCCTGCGCGCCGGGAGTCCGCAGCCTCGCGGCCCCGCCGTCCCTGGCCGCCTGATCCCTGGCAAAGAGATCCTTCGCGAGCCGCTTCGCCGCGTCCGCCGCGGGCCGCGCGGTCTGGCCTCCCTTGCCCTTGACCGGGATCGTCGGCCGCCTGTCCTCCTCGCGATCCGCGTCCTCGATCTCGATCGTCGCGTGCGCAGATTGCACGCGCGTCACGAGCTCGGCCTTCCCCTTCTCCGGGCGAGCCACCTTCGCGAGCGCCTGCTCGATCTCGTGAACGGTGATCTTCCGATCGTCCGGCGCGGGCGCGAGGGCCGTGTCGAGCAGCGCCACGATCGGGCGCGGGATCTCCGGCCGGATCGTGGCGATCGCCTGCGGGCGCGTGCCGTCCGCGGGCGGCCGCCGCCCCGTGAGCAACGACCAGAGCAGCAGCCCCACGCCATAGATATCGGCCTTCACCGTGACGCGCTCGGCGCGCGCCTGCTCGGGCGCCATGTAGCCCGGCGCGCCCTTCACAACGCCCGCGATCGTATCCGGCGTGCGCCCGAGGATCTTGCCGATGCCGAACCCCGTCAGGCGCACCTGCCCGTCCCACCCGATCACGATGTTCTCCGGGTGGAGGTTGCGATGGATGATCGGCGTGGGGCTGCCGTGCTCATCGACGGACCCGTGCGCGTGCGCGAGCGCCCCGGCGATGCAGTGGACCAGGTAGTAGACTGCCGCGTCGGCGAGCTTCTGCTGCCGCGCCGCGAGGTGCTGGTGCAGCCGATTGAGGTTCACGCCCTCGACGTGCTCGAGCACGAGCACGAGCCGGCCGTCGTGCTCGAAGAAGTCGAACATCCGCACGATCGCCGGGTGGTTCATCGTCGCGCAGATCGACGCCTCGCGGGCGAGCTCGTCGGCGAAGCGCGGATCGCCCTCGGCGGTATTCGGGACGAGCTTCAGCACGCAGACGCGGCGAAACCCGAGCGGGCCATCCAGTCGCCCGAGATAGACGCTGGTGGGCCCAGAACCGGACAGGTGCCGGAGAATCTTGTAGGCCCCAATCGTCTCGGGAGCGGGCTCCGTCGGAAACATCCGGGGCCGATCATACCCAAGCGGGGCGAAGCCCCCAAGCCAACGACCAAGACCGATCACTTCGCGGCGCCAGGAGGCGTCCCCGGGCGCCTCGGTACGAGCCCATGCTCCACGCGCCCTGTACGGCGCGTCGCTCTCCCGTTCGCCAGAGAGCGGTACGGCTGATCAGCAGAAGCCCGAACAGCTGTGACGGATCACCGTGGAGAAACCTCCGGCCGCGCTCGCGCGGCCGCGCCTCCGGCTTTCGAGCGGCGCGGGGCCTGGGCTATAAGCCGCCGCGATGAAGCTCCGTGCCTGGCATCGATTGCTCGCCGTCGTCCTCCTCGCGGGCTGCGAGGCCGCCGTCCCGCCTCCTCCGCCCGCGCCGCCCCCGCCCCCATCGCCGAACGCCGCCCCCGCCTCGGCGCCTGTGCCCGCGCCGGCCGCGCCGCCCGCGCCGGCGTCGCGGTTCCCCGCCGGCTGGCCTTTCCCCGAGGGCGCGCCGCCGGTGCGGGGCCCCTCGATGGTCACGAGCGACGCCGCCCTGGCCACGAAGGTGGGCGCGGAGGTCCTCGCCTCGGGCGGCAACGCCGTCGACGCGGCGGTCGCGACGGCGTTCGCGCTGGCGGTGGTGCACCCGACGGCCGGCAACCTCGGCGGCGGCGGGTTCATGGTCGCGCGCGTCGGCGACAAGGAGCACGCGCTCGATTTCCGCGAGACCGCGCCGGGCAAGGCGACCCACGACATGTACCGGGGCAAGGACGGCAAGGCCACGGAGAGCGCGCGCGTCGGCCACCTCGCGGTCGGCGTGCCCGGCAGCGTGGCGGGGCTCTGGGACGCGTACGACAAGCTCGGCTCCAAGAAGAAGACCTGGGCCGAGCTCGTCGCGCCCGCGATCCGGCTCGCGAAGGAGGGCTTCGCGGTCGACGAGAACTTCGCGACGACCGTCAAGGCCGCTTCGGCCAAGCTCAAGCGCTTCCCGGCGTCGGTCGCGCTGTTCCTGCCGGGCGGCGCGCCCATCGAGATCGGCGCCACGTGGAAATCGCCCGAGCTCGCGGCGACGCTCGAGCGCATCGCCGAGAAGGGGCCCGCGGGCTTTTACGAGGGCAAGACCGCCGAGCTCTTCGTGGCCGAGATGCGGCGGGGCAAGGGCATCATCACGGCCGCGGACCTCAAGGGCTACAAGGCAAAGTGGCGCGAGCCCGTCGTGTTCGAGTACCGCGGGCGCCGCGTCGCATCCATGCCGCTCCCGTCGTCGGGCGGCCTCGCCCTCGCGATGATCGCGCATCAGCTGGAGGGGCTCGACATCGCCAAGCTCGGCTGGCACTCGCCGTCGCACGTGCACGTGGTCGCCGAGGCGATGAGGCGGGTGTTCCTCGCGCGCAACGAGGTCCTCGGGGATCCCGATTTCGTGAAGAACCCGGTGGACGACCTGCTCTCGGTCGCGTGGGCCGAGAAGCAGCGCGCCACGATTGCGGCGGACCGCGCGACGCCGACCGACGAGCTCGCCCGCGGCGCGGCGGTCAAGGACTCGGGCGGGCGAGGCCCGCACACGACGCATTTCTCGGTGGTCGACGCGCAGGGCAACGCCGTCGCGCTGACCACGACGCTGAACGGCTGGTACGGCTCGGGTGTGACGGTGTCCGGCGCCGGCTTCGTGCTGAACAACGAGATGGACGACTTCGCCGCCGTGCCCGGCACGCCGAACCAGTTCGGCCTGGTGCAGGGGGAGGCCAACTCCATCGCGCCCGGCAAGCGCATGCTCTCCTCGATGTCGCCGACGATCGTGACGGGGAAGGACGGGCGCGTGGAGCTCGTGCTCGGCGCCGCGGGCGGCCCGACGATCCTCACTGCGGTGTTCCAGATCCTCTCGAACGTGGTCGACTTCGGCTTCGACGTGACCACGGGGGTCAACGCGCCGCGCTTCCACCAGCAGGATTACCCCGACAAGCTGATGGTCGAGCAGGGCGGCTTCCCCGACGAGCTGCGGAGCGCGCTCGGCGCAATGGGCCATACCCTCGACGACCGCGAGCACATCGCCGACGCGCCGTCGATCGGCCGCGAGGGCGCCGCGTTCGCCGGCGCGCGGGAACCGCGGCGGCCCGGCTCCGAAGCGGCGGCCGGAAAGTAGCGTCGACAGCGTCGACCGGGCGCCGCTCCCCACATCGGCCCACGCGACGCCTGCGTATCCCACAACGGGCGGGATCCATGGTCTGCTGCGAATCGGCAGACCGGCGCCGCGGCGTGCCGGGGGGCGCCGCCAGGCGGGAGCCTCAACAACGAGCCACGCCCGTCGACGGACCCGCCCGACCCGCGTTGTCGCCCGCCGGGCGACGCATGTTGTCGGGACGACATTGCGACGATCAATCGGTCAGGCGTTTCCTTACCTCTCTCAGGCGCCAATCGCCGCTCATTTCGATGGGCTTACCGCCCCCAGAGGCGCCGCGCGCATCAGGCACTCCCCTAAGGAAACCCCTCTCTGTCTGGCGCACGTTGGCCGTTCCCGGCACGCGCGTGTGCCCAATGGACTGTGGCGCCCCCCTCGTGAAGGCGTCATCGCGTGATGCATCCGACGGCCCTCTGCGCCACGGAGCGCCGTGAGTCCGGGCGGCGAGGCGACGCTGTGTCGCATTCGCTCCCGGCCCTCGAACCGAGTCGTGCGTCGCTGGCCTGACGCGCGGCGTCTCGGCGGCGGATCCACGCAGGAGCGCGCGATCTGCGCGCGGAGCCGCGGCGGTTCGACCTTGACACAACCCGTCCGTTTCGATTGCTTATGGCGATGCGCCTCGCCGAGCACGTTCGCTCCCTCGGCGGATCGCGCGCCCGCCTGTCGCCATCCTTGAATTTAGCGCCCCGAGGAGCTGCCGTGAAACGGGGGACTGCAGCTTGACACGGACCGAGATACCGGCTGAACGCCGCGCTGTGGGTAGATAGCCCTGTCACGCAGGGGGGGGTCGCCGTCATGGTGGAGCTGTTGAATCACGAGTTGCTCGAGACGTTGCACGACGGTGCTCGCAGCAGCGTCTACCTCGGCCGGAAGAAGAGCACCGGCAAGATGTGCGTCATCAAGGTCGCGCGCAAGGGTGTCAATGGCACCCGCAACGTGGCGATCCTGAAGCGCCAGTACGAGATCACGAAGCACCTCGACCTCGACGGCGTCGTCCGGGTCCACGAGCTCGAGGTCCGGCTCGATTACGCCGCGCTCGTCATGGAGTACTTCGCCGGTCGTTCGCTGCGGGCGATCATCGACGGCAATGGGCAGGGCGTCGGCCTCGCGCAGGCGGTGAGGATAGCGCTCCAGCTCGCGGACACGCTCGGGGCGATCCATGAGCGGAACATCGTCCACAAGGACATCAAGCCGAGCAACATCATCGTCGACAGCGACGTGCGCACGTCGAAGCTCACGGACTTCTCCATCGCCTCGCTCCTGCCCGGGGAGCGCGCGGCGGTGGTCGACCCGTGGTCGGTCGGCGAGGGCACGCTGCAGTACATCTCGCCCGAGCAGACGGGCCGGATGAACCGGTCGATCGACTTCCGCTCGGACTATTACTCCCTCGGGGTCACGCTCTACGAGCTCACGACGCGGCGCCTCCCCTTCGAGACGACGGATCCGCTGGAGCTCGTGCACCATCACATCGCGAAGACGCCTATCGCGCCGCACCTGATCCGGCCGGCGATCCCGGAGGCGCTCTCCCGGGTGATCATGAAGCTGCTCTCGAAGACGGCGGAGGAGCGGTATCAGAGCACCTTCGGCCTGAAGGCCGATCTGAAGGCCTGCCTCGATATGCTGGAGCACGGCGCGCCGGCGGCGGACTTCGTGCCAGGGACGAGGGACAAGCCCACGCGGCTCCAGATCTCGCAGAAGCTGTACGGCCGGCAGAGCGAGGTCGGCGTGTTGATGGCGGCCTTCAGGGACATCAGCGGGTCTGGGCCGGAGGCAGCGGAGGGTGGCCGATCGGAGCTCGTCCTCGTGGCCGGCTACTCCGGCGTGGGCAAGTCGGCGGTCGTCAACGAGATCCACAAGCCGATCGCGAAGGAGGCGGGTTACTTCGCCGCCGGCAAGTTCGACCAGTTCACGCGCAACGTCCCGTATGCGGCCGTGCTCGCGGCGCTGCGGGAGATCGTCCGGCAGATCCTGACCGAGACCAGGAATGAGCTTGCCGACTGGAGGGCCCGGATCCTCGCGGCGGTCTCTCCGAACGGGCGGGTCATCGCCGAGGTGATCCCGGAGATCGAGCTCATCATCGGCGAGCAGCCGCCCGTCCCGGCGCTGGGCTCGATGGAGACGCGGAACCGCTTCAACCTGACGTTCCGGAACTTCATCGGCGCGATCGCGCTGAAGACGCGGGCGCTCGTGCTGTTCCTCGACGATCTCCAGTGGGCCGACACGGGGTCCCTGAACCTGCTCAGCGTGCTCCTGGAGGACCCGGACATCCGTCATCTCTTGCTGATCGGGTCGTACCGGGACAACGAGGTCGACGACGCGCACCCGCTGACGATGATGCTGAGCGCGCTCCGGAAGAGCGAGGCGCGCGTCCGCACGATCACGCTCACGCCGCTCGGGCCCGATCACGTCAACCAGCTCGTGTCGGACACGCTCGACGCGCCTCGGGAGGAGTGTCGCGAGCTCTCGGGTGCCATCTTCGCCAAGGCGCACGGGAACCCGTTCTTCACCATCCAGTACCTCGAGAGCGTGTGCCGCGAGGGCCACCTGCGCTTCAGCTCCGAGACGGGCGCCTGGCGATGGAACATCGCCGACATCCAGCGGATGGAGGTCGCGGACAACGTCGTCGACCTGATGGTCCGCCGGATACAGGGCCTGGGTGAGGCGACGCAGCGGGTCTTGAAGCTCGCCGCGTGCATCGGCAATCAATTCGATCTGAGGATGCTCGCCCTCATCCACCAGAAGAACCGGCGCGCGACCGACGAGGACCTGTGGGGCGCGCTGGACGCAGGGCTCGTCGTGCCCGTCGACGGCGAGTACGGGATCGCGCGCTTCCTCGACGACGCGGACGAGGACGCTGTCACGTTCAAGTTCCTCCACGACCGCGTGCAGCAGGCGGCCTACAAGCTGCTCCCGGAGGGCGAGCAGAAGCGGATCCACCTGGAGCTGGGGCGGCTCATGCTCGGAGAGAGCCCTCCCGCGTCCGTCGAGGAGCGGATCTACGACATCGTGATGCACCTCAACATGGGGGCAGAGATGATCGTGGACAGGCGCGAGCGCGAGGAGGCCGCGACGCTCAACCTGAGGGCCGGGCAGAAGGCGAGGCGCTCCACGGCCTACGGCCCCGGGGTGCAGTGCCTCCGCGCCGCCGCGGCGTTCTTGCCTGAGGACTCGTGGGAGACGAACCACGAGCTGTCGCTCACGATCTACACGGATCTCGTCGAGCTCGAGTACCTGACGATCAACTTCGACCGCGCGGAGGCGTGCGCGAAGATCGTCGTGGACCATGCAAGGGACGTACTGGAGAAGATCCGGGTCTACGAGACCCGTATTCAATTCCACATGTCGCAGCATCGACTGGCGGATGCTCTCGATATCGCCCTGGCTGTGCTCGCCATGCTTGAGGTGCCGCTCTGCGAGGCGCCGCCCGTCGACATCGACATACCTCGCCTGGCGGAGCTGCCGGTGCTCGCCGATCGGAGGATGCTCGCCGCGAACCGGATCCTCGTCTCTGCCTTTCCAGCGGCCGTCCTGACAAAGCCCCACGTCGTCCCATTGATCGCATTCACGATGATGGGAATATGCGTACAGCACGGGATCTCACCCTCCGCGGCATACGCCTTCGCGATCTACGGCCATATTCAGTGTAGCGTGATGAACAATATAGATCATGGGTTCGCGCTCGGCCAGCTCGCGATCGATCTCACTCATCGCTTCGGGGCGATCGAGCTCGAACCCAAGATCTACACCCTCCATTACATCGCCATTCATCACTGGAAGCGGCACCTGAAGGAGACCATCGAACCGGCGCGCCACGCGGTCCAGGTAGGGCTAGAGACAGGAGACATCGAATACGCCGGATACAGCTCCTGCCAGCACCCCACATACTCCTTATTTGCTGGGGAGGACCTGGGAACGACCGAGCAGCGAATGACACATGCTATCGAGCTCGCGCTGAAGCTCAAGCAGCAGTATCCGCTGTATTATGTAAAAATCTGGAAGCAGCTCGTGCGCAGCCTCCGAGATCCATCTGCAGAGAAGCTGCGGCTGGTCGGCGAGAGCTTCGACGAAACGTCGATGATCCCTTGTCTCGAGCACAACAGGACATCGTTGTTTTGCCTGCACCTCGCGAAGGGCATGATGCTCTACTATTTCGGCGAGCCAAAGCTCGCCTACGAGTGCCTTCGCGCCGGAGAGGAGTACCAGGATGCGGTGGGGTTTGCCACCGTCGTGGAACAGAACCTCTACAGCTCGCTCTCGGTCCTCGCCGCGTTCGATCGACTCTCGAAGGAGGAGCAAGACGCGGCGCTCGCCAAGGTCGACGCGAATCAGCAGAAGCTCGGGATGTGGGCACACCACGCTCCGGAGAACAGCCAGCACAAGCACGACCTGGTGAGCGCGGAGCGGGCCCGCGTGGGGCGCTCGATGATCGAGGCGATGGCCCTCTACGATCGCGCGATCGAGGGAGCTCGACAGCACGGATACATCCAGGAAGAGGCGCTAGGGTGTGAACTTGCGTCGTCGTTCTACCGGGGGATGGGTCGGAGCGAGATCGCTCAGCACTACATGACGATGGCCTACCGTGGCTATGCTCTGTGGGGCGCTGATGCGAAGTGCCAGAGCCTCGTCGCGGCGTTCCCTCATCTGAGGCTCGAGGGGGGGCCAGATCCATCGACGTCGGTGACGGTGACCTCCACCCACGATGACGCGGTCCTGGATCTGCTCAGCGTGGTCAAGGCGTCGCAGGCCGTGGCGAGCGAGATCGTCCTGGAGAGGCTCCTGGAAAACCTCATGACGATCGTGCTGGAGAACGTCGGAGCGCAGTCCGGCATGCTGGCTCTGGCGCATGGCGATGCCCTCCTCGTCGAGGTGGAAGGGACCTTTCAGCCAAAGCAAGTTCACGTGCTCAGGTCCGCGCCCGTCGTCTCGTTCAGCAGAGCACCTCTGTCGATCATCAGCTACGTGCAGCGCACGCAGAAAGCCATCCTGCTGGACAACGCGGCGGAGGAGGCCAGGTTCTCTGCCGACCCTTACATCCGAGAGATGCGTCCGAAGTCGGTCATCTGCGCCCCGATCATCCGTCAGAGTCGGCTCGTCGGCGTGCTCTATCTCGAGAACAACCTGTCCACCGGCGTATTCACGCAGAATCGCCTCGATCTCCTGAAGCTCCTCTCGACGCAGATCGCAATCTCCATCGAGAATGCAAAGCTCTACGAGAGGCTCGAGCAGGCGGTCGCTGCGCGCACGGAGGAGCTCCGGCTGTCCAACGAGCAGCTCCGCGACGTCAACGACCAGCTGCAGGTGGAGCTGGGCGAGCGGGTCCGGCTGCAGGAAGAGCGCGTCCAGATGCAGGAAGCCATCATTCAGACGCAGCGGGATCGGCTCTTCGAGCTATCAACGCCCTGCATACCGATCACCGATCAGGTCATGGTGATGCCGATCATCGGAACCATCGATGAAAAACGGGCGGCGCAGATGATTGAAACCGCGATGCAAGGGGTCGCGTCCAGCTCTGCCAAAGTCGTGATCGTCGACGTCACGGGGGTCAAGAGCGTGGACACAAGCGTCGCGAGCAGGCTGATGAGCTTGGCCCAGGCGGTGGGACTGCTCGGAAGCAAGGCTATTTTGACGGGGCTCCGCCCTGCGGTGGCGCAGAGCTTGGTCGCGCTCGGCGTGGACCTCGGCTCGATAGAGACCCGCTCCAATCTCAAGGCAGGTATCGCCTACGCGATGCGGCGGACAGCGACGAGATTGCACGCGTAGGGCGCCCCCTTTCTCACAGCGCGCCCCGTGACGCCGGCCGACCCCCACAAGCGCACGCGCCGGTAGTCCCCTTGCCTTCATCCAGCGCGCACGATCAAACTTTCTAGTCCGGAGTAGCGACCGGCTTCGAGCGCCCAGCGCTGATTCCCGGCGATCATGGCGTCGGCCGCGTCCAGGTAGAGGCGGATCTCGTCGTCCGCCCAGAGCGCGAGCGCCTTCTCCTTCACGTCCTGGTACTCCGCCACCCGACGATCGTGCATGTGCTTGAGCCGCTCGATCGCCTCTTCCAGCGTGCTCACGCATTCATTCCGAAGAACGACGATCAGGTTGTGCGTCTCGCCGTTGCTCAGCTCCTTCCCGAGCGAGAAGTAGTCGTTCGTCCAGCAGAGGATGTCATTACATATATCGCGAACGGTCTGTATCAATGGATGCTGGACGACCTCGAGCGGCAGCGGCCGTTCGAGCAGCAGCTCCAGCAGGTCGCAGTAGGTATAGACGGCTCCGCTGTAGCGCCGCATCATCAAATATTCTTCAAGATGCGGCACCCTCACCTGTTTTCGGTTGTTCGCCTCCCACAGGTTGGCCTCGTAGTAGTACTGAAAGTGCGAGAGCCATCGATTCAGGAAGAAGTGCGGATGGCTGCGTCGGATGCGCTCACGCACATCGAGCATCCCACGCGTCAGGGGATCGCTCATGTCCGCTTCGGTGTACCCGAAGAGCTCACCCAGGTACTTCTCATTGAGCCACTCGACGGACTCCGGGTCCGCGCTGAGCTGCCCCTCGTCGTACGCGTCATCCAGGAGGAACAGCGCGGCAGTGAAGTCCGACGCCAGCTGGAGCGTCTGCATGCTTGCGGACGGAAAGAGCCATGCCGCCAGCTGGGAGAAGTTCGTCGCCTTGAGACGCGAAAGCGACCGACCGTCTGGCACCAGACGCAACCGGCGAACCCACGCCAGGGTCCTTTGCTCCGCGACCTCTCTCCCGGGGTGACACGACGCAGCAAATGGATATTCGAATACACCAGCATCGCGCTTGCTGACGACAACGCTAGTTCGATCGGATGACATGACGAGCTCCGCCACAGGACGATTTCATGGAATAGAGACATCCTCACGACGACAGCATGGTCCTACCAGATCCCCTGGAGGACCGGCGACTCACGCGTGGCGGTAGTCGAGATGGGGATCACCTCGATGGGCAGCGCCACCGGGGAGCGTGTGTTGAGAGCTGCTTGCCACTCGAGACGGTCGGTACGAAGCACGATGCGGTGGCATCGACGCAGGAGCTCCTCCAGCGCAATGCGGGCCTGCACCCTGGCCAGGAAGACCCCGAGGCAGAAGTGGGCACCATGGCCGAATGCCAGGTTGGCCTGATCGCCACGCTCTGGGTTGAAGCGGTCCGGCTCCTGGAACCTCGCCTCATCGCGCAGACCCGAACTTATGAGCAGCGCGACCACGGCGTGGGCGGGCAGACGCGTACCGCCGAGCTCCGTCTCGGTGAGGGTCAGCCGCATCGTGGCGTGCACAGGCGCCTCGAAGCGCAGGACCTCTTCGATGAAATGCGGGATGAGCGCCGGCTCCGCACGAAGGCGATCCATCCACATCGGACGCTGGGCGAGGATCAAGACCATATGGGTCATCAGCGATGTCGACGTTTCGAGCCCTGCCACGAGGAGCAGGGAGAGGAGGGATACGAGGTCCTGGTCCGTGATCCCATCGTCGTCCCTCCGAGACCGGAGCAGCTCACTTACCAGGTCGTTCTCCAACCGACGCCGGCGGCTCGCCAGTAGGCCCAGCATGTACTGCTCCATCTCATCGATGGTCCTACGCACCTCGGCGATCCGCGCATGGTCCTCTGGAGGTATGACGCCAACGATGACCAGGTCAGTCGCCCATCGCTTGAAGTGCTCCTCCAGCCCTGGATCAAATCCGATCAACTTGGCGAGGACGCTGACCTGCGCGCGGCTCGCGAACTCGGAGATGAACTCGACGAAACGACGCTGCACCAGGCCGTCCGTGAGCCGCACGGCCATGGATCGCATGTGGTGCTCCAGCGTGCTCACCATGTTGGCGGTGAACGCACGGCTGCTGAGGCTGCGCAGCTGTCCGTGCCGCGGCGGGTCGGCGAGGATCATGGATCCGGACAAGGGATTTTGACGCCTCAGGTAAGGAGGCTCGGTGGCCATGCGAAGCCCCGCGGACGAGAACACCTGCGTGTTCTTGAACGCCGCCACGATGTCATCATACCGCGTGACCACCCACATCCCGTTGGGGTCCACCTGACACACGGGCGACTCGCGGCGCAGCGCCGCGTAAAAGGGGTACGGGTTCTCTCGGACCTCGGGGGCAAACAAGTTCAGTCGACTCATCGCGCTCTTCCTGTGGCTGTGGCGAAGGCAGGACGCAGCCGCACCGCCATGACGGCACGCGTCGTTCGGCCTAAGTGTGGTGTTGCCTCGGATGACGCGCTGGGCGACGCGATGGCGTCGATTCGGTGCTGCCTTAAGGCAGCTGGCCCCTAGCGCTGAAAGGAGCACGAGACGGAACCCGCAAGCCGCGTTTTCGCGATGCTCCAGCGCGTGGTCACCTGGGCGCATCTCCCGCGAGCAGGGCGCTGAACAGCCGCCACGCGGTCCGAGCCAACGCTCGGTGTCCGCACGACACGGCTGCACTCCTCGGTCGTCGCCGCGCTCGCCAGGATGCGAGCATGCGACTCACGAGCGCCTGAACTGCTTCCAGGGCATCTCCCGGTGCATCATGAGACCAGAGCAAGCGAGAGAGCCGCTAGGCTCTCTTCATGGCTGCAGGGGTCCGATGGTCGTTGGGTGCTCCTCCATCTGATGACAGCATCCTATACCATGCGGACGAATGCGCAACTGTATTCTTATTTGCGGACTTCACACGACGACCTCGTCGTGTTCGAAACTTCACGGACAACGAATCTTCCAACGCTTCAATACGATGGCCGAGCCGGCACAACATGCCGCGTGAATAAAAATACATTTGAGCGTCCGCGACCTGCGCGCCTCCAGCACGCGCCGAGAGCATCTACTGCCCCCGGGCGACACCTCGATGGCCATCCGATAGAGATGCGTTGCGATCGATGAGCGCAATGATCTCTGGATGATCTACGTCATCTTTCGTGAGCGACTGTGCAGCAATGCAAGATGCAGTCGACTCGGGTTTCATTCGTGAACGCATAGCGCATGACCCGGAGCCGCCCCCGCTACGCTCCGGATGGAGCGAGCCGTGGAGACGAGAACACTGCAGGCATGCGTCGGCCCGGACGCCCGCGGCGTCGGCCTGGGATGCTGATGGCGAAGTAATGCACCATCGATGTGACGTGCATTGCAGTAATGCACGGCCGCACGAGGGTGCTCCTGCGCGCTATGCAAAATGAACGCCTCGCTCGGGCGGACCACGGTCACGCGTGCCGGCATCGTCGACGAGGATGCGCGTCGCTCGATGTCACGCTCGGCTCGATCTCGTGACCTCGAAAGAGGGCGCTTCTCCCTGGAACCACACCTCCTCCGGAGGCCCGCCGACCCACGCCGGAGGCGCGTTCAGGATTGGGTGTCGCGCTCTGGGCACGTCCGGATCGTGCTCACGGAGAGCCCCAGTCTGCTCAGGGTGCGCCCTGCCCTGAACCGCTGAACAGCGGCCAGCGACGCGAACCGCCCCCGCCTTGACGATGCGACCGGTCGGTCATATGACTGACCGGTCGCATGCCGAAGAGCACGTTCTTTGGGTTGCCCGAGGAGCGGCGGGACCGCCTCGTGCGCGAGGCGATCGCCGAGTTCGCGGATCGCCCCTACGCCGAGGCCTCCCTCTCGCAGATCGCGCGCCGCGCCCGCATCCCCAAGGGGAGCTTCTACCAGTACTTCGAGGACAAGCTCGATCTCTACCGGTGGCTCCTCACGGAGGAGGTGCCGCGGCAGAAGCGCGCGTTCCTCGGCGCCGCGTGCCTGGAGGGGGACTTCTGGGCTCGCCTGGAGGTCCACATCGAGCGCGGCATGGCGTTCCTCGTGGAGCACCCGCGCCTCGCCCGCCTGTCCGCCGCGGCGGCCGACCCGACAGCGACGGTCGAGGTCCGCGGCCTCCACAAGGCCATCTGCGAGGCCGGCGCCGCGGAGCTCCGGGCCCTCCTCGAGGAGGGGATCGCGAGCGGCGCCGTCCGGTCCAACGACACGAGCCTCGAGGTGGCGACCCGGCTGGTCGCCGCCGTCATCGGCCCCGGGCTGACCGAGGCGGTGCTCCAGGAGCTCGGGGCCGAGCTCCACGACGTGCTGGCCTCCGACGCGCTGCGAAAGCAGCTCGGCCCGAAGCGCCGCCGTCGCCTCGCCCAGCAGGCGGTCCAGTTCATCCAGCGCGGCCTTGGCGCGAACACTGCGTGATTCCACCAGGAAAGGGAGCCTCATGATCACCTACGACTTCGCCGGACGGGTCGCCCTCATCACCGGGGGCACCTCGGGCATCGGCCTCGCGACCGCGCGCGCGTTCGCGCGAGGAGGGGCGCGCGTCGCCATCGCCGCGCGCGACGGCGACGCCGGGCAGCGGGCCTGCGCCGCGCTGGAGCGAGAGGGCGCGACGGCGCTGTTCGTCCAGACCGACGTGCGGGACGACGCCTCGATGAAGCGCGCCGTGGAAGAGACGATGAGCCGCTTCGACCGGCTCG
Source organism: Sorangium sp. So ce124 (assembly GCF_051525235.1). Taxonomy (NCBI): domain Bacteria; kingdom Pseudomonadati; phylum Myxococcota; order Polyangiales; family Polyangiaceae; genus Sorangium; species Sorangium sp. So ce124. The sequence goes on along the minus strand of NZ_CP150312.1, from coordinate 12,946,642 downwards.
ATTTCGCGGCGAACTGCGCGGGCATCGGCGGCGACATGGCCCGCCTCGAGCGCGCCGATCAGGCGGTGTGGGACGACGTCATGGCGACCAACGCCCGCGGGATCTGGCTGGCCATGCGGCACGAGATCCCGGCCATGCTGGCGTCGGGCGGGGGCGCCATCGTCAACATGAGCTCCATCTACGGCGTCGCCGGGAAGGCGGCGCACCACGCCTACGTCGCGTCCAAGCACGCGGTCCTCGGGATGACGCGCTCGGTGGCGCTCGAGGTGGCGCCGCTCGGGATCCGCGTGAACGCCCTCTGCGCCGGCGTCACCCGCACGCCCGCCATGCAGCAGGCAGAGGCGCTCGCGCCCGAGCTGGTGCAGGCGCTGGTGGCGCAGCACCCGATGGCGCGGATGGCCACCGAGGACGAGATCGCCGGCGCCGCGCTGTGGCTGTGCTCGGAGGGCGCGGGCTACGTGACCGGCGCGGCGGTCCCGGTCGACGGCGGCTTCCTGGCCGCGTGACCGCGCCGATTGCGCAGGCCTCGGCCGTCTGTTAGAGAGCACGGCTGACGCAAGAGGAGAGTGCTCCGGTGAAGATCAACTCCTGAATCGGTCTCCGTCGCAGGTCGCGAGCGCGACAGGTGGCATCCCTGCTCCCTGGCCGCGCGAGGCAGCCTGCCCGTCCCGTGACCGGGCCATGTGGCCCTCTGGATTCAGGAGTTCGTATGTCGTCGTTGCGCGCGCAGCGCCTCTCCTTCTCTTATTCCGACGCGTCCGCGATCCTCGCGGACGTCGATCTGTGCCTGACCCCCGGGTGGTACGGGATCGTCGGGCCGAACGGCGCCGGCAAGACCACGCTCCTCCGGCTCTTCGCCGGCGAGCTCGCGCCCGAGGCCGGGAGCTTGCGGCTCGATCCGCGGGGCGCGACCATCGCGGTCTGCCCGCAGGCCGTGGAGCACGCCGACGCGGCCATCCATGCGCTGGCCGACGCCGAGGACGGCGCCGCGCGCAGGTTGCGCGGCGAGCTCCTCCTGGATCCGGCGGAGCTCGGGCGCTGGGCCACGCTGTCGCCCGGCGAGCGCAAGCGGTGGCAGATCGGCGCGGCGCTCGCTGCGGCGCCGGACGTGCTCCTGCTCGACGAGCCGACGAACCACATCGACGCGGACGCGCGGGCGCTGCTCGCCGGCGCGCTCGCCGGGTTCCAGGGGATCGGGGCGTGCGTCTCGCACGATCGCGAGCTCCTCGACGCGCTGACCACCGGCACGATCCGCGTCGAGCGGGCCGCGGCGAGGCTCTATCCCGGCGGGTACAGCGCGGCGAAGGCGCTCTGGGAGGCCGAGGCGCGCGGGCGCGAGGAGGCGCACCAGCGGATGCGCGCCGAGGAGCGGCAGCTCCGCCGCCGCCTCGGCGAGGAGCGGCGGGCGCAGGCCGCGGCCGACGCGGACCGGAGCACGAAGCGGCGCATGAAGGGCCCGCGCGACAGCGACGCCCGGGGCCTGCTCGCGGACTTCCGCGTGTCATCGGCCGAAGCGCGGCTGTCGCGCAACGTCGGCGTGACCCGGCGCAAGCTCGAGAAGGCGTCGGCCGAGGCGGGAGAGGTCGAGCTCGAGAAGGCGGTGGGCCGCAGCGTGTTCGTCGACTACGAGCGATCGCCCGCGCCGTGGCTCTTCGTGCTCGACGCGCCCCGGCTCCGCGTCGGCGGCGAGAGCGAGGAGCGGACCCTGCTGCGGGACGTGCGGCTCGCGGTCGGCCGCGAGGACCGCATCCGGATCGCGGGCCCGAACGGCGCCGGCAAGACCACGCTGGTGAACGCGCTGCTCGCCGGCGCGCGCGTGCCGGCGGACAAGGTGCTCCATGTGCCGCAGGAGCTCGGCGAGGCGGAGCAGCAGGCGCTCCTCGCGAGGGCGCGGCGCCTCCCTCCGGACGAGCGCGGGCGGGTGATGTCGCTGGTGGCCGCGCTCGGCGTGGAGCCGGGGCCGCTGCTCGGGTCGGCGCGGCCGTCGCCCGGCGAGGCGCGCAAGCTGATGATCGCGCTGGGCCTCGGGCAGCACGCGTGGGCGCTCGTGCTGGACGAGCCGACCAACCACCTCGACCTGCCCTCGATCGAGCGGCTGGAGCGCGCCCTCGCCGACTACCCGGGCGCGCTGCTCCTCGTCACGCACGACAGGGCGTTCGGGCGGAGCTGCACGTCGATCCTCTGGACGGTGGCCGACGGAGAGGTGCGGGTGTCGTCCGACGACGCCGGCGCGTGATCCGCGCCGGCGTCATCGCGATCGTGCTGTCAGCGCAGCGCCGCGCTCACTCGATGGCCGGCTTGCCGCCCATCTCCTTCAGCACGGCGTCCGCGCCCGACACCGCGTCCATCACCCACTCCATGTAGCGGTAATCGACGTGGATGGTCCGGGTGATCGACGGCATGAACAGCCAGTCGGACGCCATCGCCTCGTAGTTGCCGTCGAAGGCGAGGCCCACGAGCTCGCCGCGCGCGTTCAGCGTGGCAGAGCCGGAGTTGCCGTTCGTGATGTCGAGATCGCTCAGGAAGCAGACAGGCACCTCGCCGAGGTCCTTGTCCACGTACGGGCCGAACCGCTTCTCGCGCGCCGCCTCGAGCAGCGTCGCCGGGGTGTTGAACGGCGCCTTGTCGGTGCTCTTCTTCACGACCTCGCTGAGGGTGGTGAACGGGCGATACGCCGGCTTGTTGGCCTCCGGGCGGTACCCCCGCACGGTGCCGTACGTGATGCGGAGCGTGCCGTTCGCGTCGGGCGCCAGGAGGCCGCCCCGGTACGCGCGGAGCGCCTCGACGAAGCGCGGCTTCACGAGGCTCATCGCCCCGGCGTAGGCCTTGTCCCGCGCCTCGATGGCCTTGTCGACAGGCGCGAGCTCGAGCGCCAGGCGGATCATCGGATCCCGGCTCGCCTGGAGCTCCTCGAGCGTCGCCGTCTTGAGGAGCTTGATCCGGGTCGCCGCGTCCTCGAGCGCCGTCTTCTCGTAGAGCGCGTCGATCGCCGCGGCGACGCCGGCCTCCGTCGGCGACTGCGTGCCCGCGAGGCTCCCGAGCAGCGCGGGCCTGTCCTTCGGATCGAGCTGCAGCGCGCGCTTCGTGGCCAGCTTGAAGGTGCTCCGATCGAGCGCGCGGTCGTACGACTTCTGCAGCGACGCCTGCGCCTGCTCGAGGCGCTCCCAGTTGCGCTGCTGGTACTCGGCCTCGCGCTCGGCGTCGGCCTTCGGCCGCTCCTCCGCCATGCGCACGATGGTGACCGCGGCGTCGAGGAGCCTCGCCGACGAGGCGATCTCCGACACGGCCGCGTCATGGTCGCGCGTCGCCCGCTGCTCGGCGTGCAGCGCGGCGATCCGCTCGATCGCGCCGCCGTAGGCCGCCTTGCGCTCCGGGTCGGCGTCGATCCATGCCTTGAGGTCGGCCTCCTGCTTGGCCTTCTCCTTGGCCAGGCCGCCCTGGACCAGCCCGTCGAGCAGGCCGCGCGTCTTGAGCAGGTAATTGGCGTAGCCCTGGATGGTCGGCTCCGCCTTGATCCGCAGGGCCGGGTCGTTCTTGCCGAGCTCCTCCAGGACGGCGATCGACTCCTCGTAGAACGACACCCGCTTCGGGTACAGCCATGAGACAGCGGACTCGACCTCTGCCGCGGTCCGGAGCCGGTTCGTCGTGCCGGGGTAGCCGGCGACCATCACGAGGTCGCCCTGGTGGAGCGGCGACGACGCGAGCTTCAGGTGGTGCGCCGGACGGTAAGGCACGTTGTCCTCGGCGTGCGCCGCAGGCCGGTTGTCCTTGCCGACATAGGCCCTGAAGAAGGCGAAATCGCCGGTGTGGCGCGGCCAGCGCCAGTTGTCGACGTCCCCGCCGAAGTTGCCGATCGCCTCCTGCGGGACATAGACGATGCGAACATCCTTGATCTCCAGCTGCTCGATCAAGGAGACCTGGCCACCGCCGAAGTACTCGGCGACGGAGCAGCGGATCTCGGGGCGCCCCTCCTCGCACGCCGTCACGAGCTGCTTCTTGCGCTTCTCGATCTCGTCGTAGCGCTCGAGATCACCCTGGATCGCCTCGATGCCGCGCCGCACCTCGGCGGTGACATCGCGGAACGCGCGGGTCACGAGCACGCGCGCGGTGGGGCCGGCCCATCGCTCCTCGGCGCGGGATTTCGCGAGGTAGCCGTTCGTCAGGAGGTCCTGCTCCGGGGTGGAGTTGTACTGGAGCGCCCGGGTCGAACAGTGGTGGTTCGTGGCGATGAGCCCATCGGGCGAGACGAACGAGGCCGAGCAGCCGCCCAGGCTCACCACCGCGCCGAGCGGGGACGCCGTGGGATCGGCGAGCGACTCGGGATCGATCTCGAGCCCGAGCGCCTTGAGCTGGTCCTTGTGCTGCGCCATCTGCTCCGGCATCCACATCCCGCCGGGGTTCTCGAAGGGCGCCCCCTGACCGGGCTCGGAGCCCGGCGGCCTGGTATCGCCCGCTTGCGGCCGCTCCGAGCCGCAGCCCGGCGCGAACGCGGAGACCGCGAACAACGCCAGGAGCATATGACTACGTAGAGAGGAGTGAGACATGCGGTGTTGTTACCATCGTCGGTAGACAGTGCAACCACACACCAACTTTCTAGTGATACGAGACACAGTAGAACGAGCCTCATGCGGGCCAGGGACGCGTGAAGGCGGCGCGCGATGCGCTCCATGCGTGATGATGGACACCGGATCTCATCGATGTTCGTGGAGGCGAGCTTCGCCTGCTTCAGCGGGCTTGTCGGGACTTCATGTTCTGTGCGCCGGGCGGCCGGACTGGCATCCACGGCATTCCGGACAAGGCGCGCGCGGGGTGGTGGGGGAATACCGCCACCCTGACGGAAGGATGGAAGAGATGATGGAACCGCCAAGGCGCCAAAAGACGCCAAGAAAAATACAAAAAATCTCGGCGTCTTTGGGCGTCTTATGGCGCCTTGGCGGCTCCAAAGCCCTCCGCCTTCGGCCGAAGTCCCCCGCCGCGCGCGCAGGGGGGACGCCGCGCCAGGGCGGCGCGGGGGTCGGTCGAGCAGCGGGGGCGATGTGGCTCAGTCGACCTGGTGAGCCCGGAACGCGGCGACGGCCCCGTGGGTCTCCAGGCAGCGGTGAATCCAGGCGGCGTCGCGCGCGCGCACGGCGATGAGCCGGACGTTGGCGGAGCCGTCGAGCGCCTGGAGGCCCTGGAAGCCGACAAGCGCTGCTTCCTGGAGCGTCATCACCTGCGCGCCTGTCTCGCTCAGGACCTCGTCGCTGAGCAGGCCGGCGCCGTCGGATCCCTCGGCGAGGTGCACCTCGAACACGGTCATCATGGGGCCATGGTCGCCGGGCCGCGCCGCGCCGACAAGGGTCGTCGTGCGAGGCGGGTCGCCCCCTGCACCGCTGGCCAGCGGCCTCGCGCTCGGTCGCGCCCTGTCACGCCTGGCCGCTCTCCTCGCGCTCGGTCGCGCCCTGTCACGCCTTGCCGGCGGCCTCGCGCTTCGTCTCGAGCTCCTCCCAGCGGCTGACCAGGCGCGCCGCCTCCTGCTTGGCGCGCTCGAGCTCCGAGAGCAGCGCCGCCACGTCCGCGCCGCGGCTCGCGTAGAGCGTCGGGTCGGCGAGCTTCGCCTCGAGCTCGGCGACCTTCTGCTCGGCCGCGTCGATCTTCCCGACGATGCCGTCGAGCTCGGAGCGCTCGGCGTACGTGAGCTTCGGCGCGCCGCCTGCCTTCGCGGCGGCCTTCGCCGGCGCCGCCGCCGGCCGGGCCTCCGCCGCCTGGGCCTTCGCGGCCCGGGCCTCGGCCTCGGTCTCGAGCGCCGCGTTCGCGCGCTGCTCGCGGTAGGCGTCGTAGTTGCCCGCGTACCGCACGACCCGGCCGTCGCCCTCGAACGCGAGGATCGAGGTCGCCACCCGGTTCAGGAACCAGCGATCGTGGGTCACGACGAGCGCCGAGCCGTCGAGCTCGATGAGCATCTCCTCGAGCGCGGCGAGGGTCATCACGTCGAGATCGTTCGTGGGCTCGTCGAGGATGATCACGTTCACGCTCTGGGTGAGCATCTTCGCCAGGGCGACCCGCGCCCGCTCGCCGCCGGAGAGCGAGCCCACTGGCTGCCGCGCCTTGTTCGGATCGAACAGGAACCGCTCCAGGTAGCTGCGCACGTCCATGGATCGGCCGCCCACCTCGACGCGCGTGTGCGAGCCCGCGATGTTCTCGAAGATCGATTTGTCGAGGTCGAGCCCGCTCCTGTGCTGGTCGAAGTAGGCGACGCTCGAGTTCTTTCCGAGCACGACCTCGCCTTCCATGCGGGGCCCCTCGGCGGCGGCGCCGTCGCCTTCGGCGCCGAGCTGGCCGAGGATCGCGCGGAGCATCGTGGTCTTGCCCGTGCCGTTGCGGCCGACGATGCCGACGCGCTCGCCCTTGGTCAGGGTGAAGTCGAGGCCGCGCACGAGCCATTTGCCGTCGAGCGAGAGGCCGAGCTTCTTCAGCTCGAGGATGGTCTTGCCGGTGCGCACCGACTCCACCGAGAGCTGCGCGGTCCGCTCGGCCTTGGGCGGCGGCGCGCTCTTGGTCGTCTCGGCGCGCTGGATGCGGGCCTTCTGCTTGCCGGTGCGCGCCTTCGGCTGCCGCCTGAGCCACTCGAGCTCGGTGCGCAGGAAGTTCTGCCGGTTCGACTCGGTGCGCGCCTCGAGCGCGAGGCGCTCGGACTTCTGCTCGAGGTACTCCTCGTAGCCGCCGTCGTAGCTGTAGACCTTGCCCTTGTCGATCTCGAGGGTGCGCTCCGCGACGCGGTCGAGCAGGTAGCGGTCGTGGGTGATGAGGAGGAGCGCGCCGGGGTGCTCCTCGACGAGGTAGCGCTCGAGCCACTCGACGGTCTCGACGTCGAGGTGGTTGCTGGGCTCGTCGAGCACGGCGAGGGCGGGCCGCGACACGAGGAGGCGGGCGAGCGCGACGCGCCTGCGGTCGCCGCCGCTGAGCACGCTCATGGGCGCGTCGGGCCGGGTGACACCGACGTGGCCGATGATGGCGTCGACCTGGTGCATCATGTCCCACCCGCCGAGCCGCTCGACGTCGGCCCCGGCCTCGGCCTGCTCGGCGAGGAGCGCCTCGGCGTCCCCCGAGCCGGCCGCGAGCGCCCGGCTCACCTCGTCGTGGCGGGCCTTGGCGGCGTGCCAGGCGGAGAGCCCGGCGAGCACCACGTCGCGCGCGGTGTCGGTCGGCTCGAAGACCGGGTCCTGGGAGAGCACGCCGATCTCGGCGCCGCGGCGGCGCGCGATGGTGCCGCTGTCGGCCTGCTCGACCCCGGCGAGGATGCGGGCGAGCGTGCTCTTGCCGGAGCCGTTGACGCCGACCAGGCCCACGCGCTCGCCCGTGCGGATGTTGACCGAGACGCCGTCGAGGATCGTCTGGGGACCGAAGGATTTGTGGAGATCGTGAGCGGTGAGGACGGGCACAGGGCGCGGAGCTTAGCGCAGCCAGGGGGGCATGGGCCGGCTTTGCTGCGCCCGTGACGGATGGTTCCGGCCCCCAGGGGGCGCGGCGCCGCCCCAGCCCTGATCGGGGAGGGCGAGTGTGCCGTGTTCTGCGACGAGCGGCGGAAAGGCGCTCAAGGCAAGCTCTTCTGTGCTGATCCGATGAATCGTCATTTTCGGGATCGCCCGGGCGCGAGACGAAGGGTTCTCCCCGGTGGCAGAGGGCGCCGACACGACCCATCTTCGCGATCCACGCTACCAGGCTGGCGCGATCCATCGCGCGGCGGAGACGTGTTGAAGGCGCAGTGCTCGCTAGGAAGAAAGGAGGCGCAGGATGCGAGGTCGATTCGACAGGGACACAGGCTACGGCCCCAATGAGCACGGTTGGGATCGGCGCTACGGAGACGACCGGGGCCATTTCACCGAGCGCGGCTATCCTCGCGACGAGCGCCGCAGCGCGGGCCCGATCCACGATGACGGGGCCGCGCTGCGCGACGGCCGCGATTGGGGCCGCGAGCACGCTCGTACGGTTGGGCCCACCACGCACCGCGACCCCATGGGCCGCGCTCTCGGCGACGGTCGCTTCGCCAACGGCGACAATCGTCCCGGTGACGAGGAGCGCGGCTGGCCCCACGACGACCGCGGTGGCGATTACGTCGGCGGCCGCGATGACAGCCGCAGCTTCGGCGGCAATCCCCTTCCCGCGGTGGGCAGCGCATACAACTTCAATCTCGGCGGCGCCTATTACCTCGGCATGACCCGCGTCGTGAACCCTGACTACGGTCCCGATGCGGCCTTGGGCGGCGGCGCGTACGGCGGCGAGAGCCACGATCACCGCGAATCCGGCCACTCGGCGCTGGAGGGCGTCGGCCACGCGCTCGGCGAGATCGGAGACCGCGTGCGCAGAGCGCTCGGCCGCGGACCGAAGGGGTACAAACGCTCCGACGCGCGCATCCAGGAGGACATCTGCGAGGTGCTCTCGGGGCGCCACGACATCGACGTGAGCGACGTCACGGTCCAGGTGGAGAACAACGAGGTCATCCTCGAGGGCACGGTGCCCCAGCGTCACCACAAGCGCATCATCGAGCTCGTCGCCGAGGGCACGCGGGGCGTCGAGGACGTGCACAACAGGATCCGGGTCCAGCGAGCGATGGAGTCGACGACCCGCTCGACCGCCACGGCGGGCACGATGGGCGATGCCGCCCTGGCGGGCACGCGGCAGGGCGCTGCTCGCCCGACGGAGAGCCACGCGGCCCGGGTCCGGATCTGAACCTGCTCGGCGACACCCGGACCACGTTGGGCGGCCCGGAGCACTGCACCGGGCCGCTCACGAACATCGCATGGGCGTCCGATGAGCTTCGCCGGGCGGGCGTCAGCGCAAGCGTCAGGGCGCGACGATCCGTCCGGGCGCCCCCTCGGCGCCGTTCTGGGAGTGGCAGCTGTTGCAATCGCCGCTCATCTGCGCGGTAAGCATCTTGCGCTCCTTGTCGCCCTTCACCACCCGTGCGGTGATCGGGAACTTGACGGGCGTTCGATCTCGGACGGTGTCGAAGAGGAAGTTGCCTGACGCGTTGACCGGCAGCTGGATCACCCGAGCGTCGGCGGTCGTGATCTCGACGACCACGTCCTCGGCCTCCCCGTCGACGCCGAGGCAGTCGTCGGGCTCGTGCCCGGTCGGGTAGACGGTGCCGACGATCGGCAGACGCATCGCGACCCGCGGCTCCTTCGTCGAATGACAGGTCCGGCACGCCATGCCTGGGTGCATGAGCGGCGATTCGTGATCGCCCATCGTCCAGTGCTCGTCGCTGCTGCACACAGGAGCGTGCGCGAACGGATCATCGCCGCCCGTGCCCCCCGTGCCGCCGGAGCCGCTCGCGACGCCCGAGCCACCGGAGCCACCGGAGCCGCCCGAGCCGGTCGCGTCGCCTGAACCGCTCGTGCTGCTGCCCGACCCGCTCGTCGGGTCCTCGATCCCCGTGCCCGTCGTGTTCGTCGTGGTGCCCGACGTGGTCGGCCCCTCGCCGCTCGAGCTCGTATCGTCTCCGCCCGCCGAACCCGTCCCGCTCTCCGCGCCGGTGCCCTCCCCCGCACCGCCGCAGGCAGCCAAAAGGATCGCACCAACGAGAGTAAAGAACCGTGTCATCGCATGAACCTCCATCCAACCTGCCCGCGGACGATCGATCCCGGTATGTCGGGATGGGTCACGATCCGAGGCATGCAATTGAATGTCACGACTCTCGATGATCTTTCGCGTCGACGCAATAGATCGATCGCGCTCTCGCATGGAGGCTACCGCCGGCGGGCGTCGTGTCATTGCACGGCGACGCACCCCGCCGCGCGAAATGTGCAGCATCACGCGAGGACGATCGAGCGCACTGCATCTCCGGACACGCGGACGAGAGGCGCGCTGAGATCGATGGATGGAAGGCAGCCAACTCGATGCACCGATGAATTCTGGACACGGCCTCGCTTTCTCATGAGAGCGGATCGGAGGAGGCCTTCTGGATCAACCAACGCCGGTAGCGTGCCTCGTTGAGGAGGACCGCCCCGCAGCTGTGGAGAAGGCGGCCCCTTCATTGCACGGACACGTTATCGATATAGCGTTTCGCTTTCAGGAAGCCGCGGACCTCACTCATGCTGTTGATGTAGCGTTTCGCTTTCAGGAAGCCGCGGACCTCACTCATGCTGTTGATGTGGCGTTTCGCTTTCAGGAAGCGCGCCCACCTCGCGCTGCCTCGTACGAGCCCACGACGCATCGCCCCACGACGCAGCGCGACCCCATGGGGAGCGGCGTCACTGTCCGGGCGGAGAACAACGAGGTCACGGTGCGCCGGCGCCACCGCAAGCGCATCATCGAGCGCGGGGAGGCATCTTCTCGGGGTTCTTGCGCCAGAACTCTCTCTGGCACCACGCCGGGAGGAGCTGCTCCACGATCACCCCTTCTGCGGAGAGCGCCTCTTCGTGCTCGTGCCAGTCGGTGTCGCACGCGTTCACGATGGTGCTCTGACCACCGTCCGCTCGGTGCGCGAGGTGCGCCGCCACGAGCTTCTTGTCGGAGTTGTCGAAGCGAGCGAGCGCCTCGGGCACGACGGCGTACTCGCCGTCGTACTGCACGGAGACGAACGCCGCCGTCCGGAGCTTCTCCATCGCCACGACGATGCCGTAGTCCTGGGCCGTCAGCTTCTTCCTGTACTCGCGCAGGATGCCGCGGGCCCTGTCGATGATCAGACGGCGCCCGTCATCGGCGCGAAAATCCTTGAGCCACGCGAAGACGATCCTCCGCTCGCTCGTCGGGACGTGGGTGTCCTTGAACGGCGAGGCAGGATCGGCGGCGCTCGCGACGATGAGCACGTTGGTGTCGACGACGTGATCAGCCACGTTGCTCGTCCTTCTCCATGCGGTCGAGCATCCGCTCCATCTGTCGCTCGACCTCGCCCACCGTGTCACCGAAGAACTTGTCGGGCCAGTTCGCGACCCGCCCGTACTCGTTCACCTCGAGCGGCTCGAGCACCGAATCCCCTCCGTTGCACCGGGCAAAGTACATGGCGCACTCGTCCGGCGTGATGCGCTCCTCGGCCATCAGCGTCTGGATCCGCCGGAAGAGGTGCTCCGAGTGCGTCTCCACGAGGAGCTGCACCCCGCGCTCTCGCACGGCCTCGACGAGCAGATCGCCGAGCGCGGATTGCGCCAGCGGGTGCAGGTGGAGCTCGGGCTCCGACATGATCACCGTCGAGCCCTCGGGCGCGAAGTACGCCGCCGTGACCACGGGCAGGACCTGGGAGACCCCGAAGCCGACGTCGAGCAGGTTGGTCCGGTGGCCCTGGAAGGTGATCATGACCTGGAAGAACGTCGTCGCCTGGCGCTCGATCTCCATCCTGTCCGCGACCCCGAGCCGCGCGAGCCCCGCGGAGACCTGCTCGACGAGGCGGCCCCGCTCGGACCCGTCGGCGTGGCGGCCGACGAGGCTCGCGATCAGCGCCGGGATCGCGTGCTCGCCGCTCGATCCGAGCTGTCCTATCGAGCGCCCCGTCCAGGCGTAGTGGCGCGTGGGCACGCTCCGGTGGGGCCCGAGGTAGGCGAGCCGCCGGAGCTCCCGCGTCAGCGCGAGCGCGAGATCCTGCGCGTCCGCCCCCGCGGCGCCGAGGGCGGCGACCGCATCGGCCGAGAAGCCGACGGAGCGCTCGGGCTCGTAGGTCCGCCGAGCTCGCCGGTCGTCGGGCAAGGGGCCGCCCGGCGCGGAGAGCGCGTACGCGCCGTCTCGCTGGCGCGCGACGGCGTAGGCGCCCTCGGCGGTGGCGTACGAGAGCCGCTCCACATAGGGATTCTCATCCTCGCCGGCGCCAACCTCCACCTCGTAGTCCACGGAATCAAGCGTGCGCGGCGCGGCCCCCTTCCCGATGCTCACGGGGCCGAACGTCAGGCGGAAGCCGAGCCCGGCGCGCACGTCGCCCCCGGAGACGACGTCGGAGAGCCTGCCGAGGTCCAGCATCTCACCGGGCTGCCCACCCAGGTTGAGCGCCAGGAGCCGGTCGGGCGACTCGATGGTTTGTTTCAGGAGCAAGAGCGGCTGCAGCAGGCTCGTCTTGCCGGCCGAGTTGACGCCGAGCACCAGCGTGAGCGGCCTGAGGTCGAACGCATGTGCGCCACGCCAGGACTTGAAATCCCGGAGTCCGAGCTTCGTGAACATCCTCTGTTTCCCTTTCCACGGAGGGCTCGCGCCGCAACGGGGTTCGCTGTTCTGTTGCTCGAGACGCCGGACGCGCAGCTCAGCGGTCCAGCGGATCAACCCGGTAGCCCGGCTTGGGACCGGCCGACGCGGAGGGCGCCGTCGCGGACGCCGGGCCCGCGTCGCGCGCGGGCGCCCCCGCGCCGCCCGTCTCACCTTCGGCCGCGACGAACCTGACCCTACCGAACCGCCGCGCCCTGTGGAAGTTCCCCTCCCCCAGGATGGGCGACCACGCCGCCCCACCGTTGTTCTGCATGGCGTAGAAGTTCATCCGCCACGCGTCCCCCGGCGCCGGCGGCGCGGCCTTCGCCTTCGCGAACGAGCTCCACGGGATCTTCGCCTCGACGACATACCCCCGGTCCTCGTCCGAGTCGTCGTCGAGCGTCCCTCCCAGCGCGACCGCGCTCGCGAGCCCCGCGCTCCACTCCTCATGACCGAAAGGCCCGCTCGGGCCGCCCCTTGGAGCGTTGTAGTCGTCGAACTGCGAGTCGAAGACGAGGTTCTGAGGGTTTATCTGGATTTCGTAATAGTCTTTATTATCTCCGTCTCCGTCCGGATCGATCATCACCTCGACGGTATCCCGCTCCCAGAGGTGCGGATCCCGCGCGCCCTGGGGGAACCCGCCGGTGAGCGTCCTGTCGCTGACGTCGAATCCGACGTAGAGGAACCCGTCGTCCCAAAGCAGCCGCGCTTCGCCCTGCGTCGGCAGCGACCGATCCTCGCGGCCCGTGCCCACGTTGACGAACGGGCCTGTCATCGCCGCGGCCTGCCACGCCGGCTCGTCGAGGCGGCCGTCGATGACGACCGCCGCGCCGGGCGCGAGCTTGCGCACGGAGAGCTCTTTCACGACAGCAGGCGGTCGTCTCTGACTCTGCCCGGCGCCCGCGCCGCTGCTCGCCGGCGCTGGCGAGCGACCCGTCGCCCCGGACGGCGCCGCCTCCTGCTCGCCCCCGCCGCCCCGGGAGCACGCGGCGGCGAAGGCCACGGCGACAAGCGCGAGCGCCCGCGCGCGAGCGTGCGCGCCGTCCGCGCCGTGCGGGCCGTGCGCACCGTCAGCAACGCGCCGCCGGCCGCAGGGCCCGCGCACGCGGCCGCCGCTACTTCCGCCCCTTCTTGCGGGCGTCGCGCTCGCGCTTGCGCTGCGCCTTCTTCGCGTTGCGCTCGGAGGCGCTGAGCGTCTTCATCTTCGTCATGTTCGGGCCCCCGGCGCCGGCGCCCGGGAAGCCGCCCATGCCCGGCATCCCCAGCCCGGGCATCCCCATGCCCGGGAAGCCCATCCCCGGAAAGCCCATGCCCGGCATCCCCCCCATCCCGGGCAGGCCGCCGCCGGCCATCATCTGCTTCTGCATCTCCCGCATGTTCTTGGCCATGGCCATCTGCTTCATGCCCGGGATCTTGCCCATGAGGCCCATGTTCTGGCCGAGGCCGCTCATCATCTGGCGCATGAACAGGAACTTCTGGACGAGCTCGCTCACGGCCTCGGGCTTCGAGCCCGAGCCCTTCGCGATGCGCTCGACCCGCTTCGGCTCGCGGACCAGCGCGTACGGGTCGCTCTTCTCGAAGCGGGTCATCGACTGGATGATCGCCTCGATGCGGACGAGCTCCCGGTCGTCGAGGTTCACGTCCTGGGGCAGGCCGCCCGGGAACATGCCGCCGAGGGGCAGCTTGTCGACGAGATCCTTCAGCGATCCCATCTTCTGGATCATCCGCACCTGATCGAGGAAGTCCTCGAGCGTGAAGTCGCCCTGGAGCATCCGCGCGGCGTCCTTCTCGGCCTTCTTCTGGTCGACGACCTCCTCGAAGTCCTGCATGAGGCCGACGACGTCGCCCATGCCGAGGATGCGGCTCGCCATGCCGTCGGCGCGGAACGGCTCGAACTTGTCCGTCGTCTCGCCGATGCCGGTGAAGAGCACGGGCGCGCCCGTCACCTCCTTGATGCTGAGCGCCGCGCCGCCGCGGGCGTCGCCGTCGAGCTTCGTCAGCACGACGCCGCCGATCGACAGCCGCTCGTTGAAGCCGCGCGCCGTCTTCACGGCGTCCTGGCCGATCATCGCGTCGACAACGAGGAAGATGTTCTCGGGCTTGGTCGCGTCCTTGATCTGCGCGAGCTCCTGCATGAGCGGCTCGTCGATCGCGAGGCGGCCGGCGGTGTCGTAGATGATGACGTCACGGCCGAGCCGCTTCGCCTCGCCGCGGGCGGCGGCGCAGATGGCGACCGGCGACTCGCCCGGGATGTTGAACACGGGGATCTTGAGCGACTCGCCGAGGACCTTGAGCTGCTCGACGGCCGCGGGGCGCTGCATGTCGGCCGCGACGAGCAGCGGCTTCTTCCCCTGCTTCTCGAGGTAGCGCGAGAGCTTCGCGCAGCTCGTCGTCTTCCCGGAGCCCTGGAGGCCGACCATCATGATGCCCGTGGGCCCGCCGTCGGCCCAGGCGATCTCGTCGCCCTCGTGGGTCATCATCGCCTCGAGCTCGTCGTGGCAGATCTTGATGAAGTGGTCGCTCGCCGAGACCTGGTGGACCTCGCCGGCGTGCTTCACGCGCGTCTCCAGGGTGCGGCCGACCGCGGCCTCCTTGACCCGGGCAAGGAACGCCTTGACCACCCCGATCTCGACGTCCGCCTCGAGCAGGCTGAGCCTTACCTCGCGGAGCGCGACGTCGATGTTGCTCGCGGTGAGCTCCGTGAGCCCGGCGAGGCGGTTTCTGGCCTGACGAAAGCCCCGTGTCAGCGTGTCGAACATGGCAGGGCGGGTCTTAGCACAGGGGACCGCGAGCGCGGATGCCCTTGCCCTCTTCAAAACGCCGCACGCGGCGCGGCGCGGGCGCGGCCGGCGCCCCTCCCCGGGGGCGCGCGCGGCGCGGGCGCCTCGGCCGACGCGGACGCGGCCGACGCGGCCTCGGCCGACGCGGGCGCCGTCGACGCGGGCCGTCACATCCCGCGCCGGCCCGAGCGGCGGAGGATCGCGAGCGCCTCGGCGCACCTCGGCATGACCTCGGCGCTCTCCTTGACCTTGGCGTCCGCCGCGGCGAGATCCGCCAGCGCGCCGGGCCCGGCGGCCCCGTCGGGTGCCTCGAGCAGGGCGCGGACGCGCGCCTCGGCGGCCGTCGCGTCGAGCAGCAGGCGGTAGGCCCGCGCGCACGTGTCCTTGGCGCTCGCGGCGGGCGGCGTCGATGCGGGCTGGCGCTCGAGCTCCGCCAGCAGCGCCTCGCGCGCTTCGCGAGGCTCGCTCGGCGCATCGCGGAGGACGTCGATCGCATGCAGGAGCGCGTCCGCCTCCTGCTGCTCGGCCGACCGGCCGCACCCGGGCGCCGCCTGGGCCATGGCGACGGCGGCGAGCGCCACGGCGATCCGCTTCGCTGGAGCGATCCGCCGGACGGCCGTCCCTGCTGCGCCTGCCGCCCCTGCCGCCTTCGCTGCCCCTGCTGCGCCTGCCGCCCCTGCGCTGCCCGTCGCGCCGGGCCTCGTCGTCACGCTGGGCGCCCTCAGTCGGCCGGCTTCGCGGGCGGGCCCATCTGGATGCGCTCGCCGAGGTAAGAGCCGATCAGCGTGAAGAGCACGCCGATGAGCGCCATGATCACGTACATGAACAGCGGCATCGTCCGGACGGTCTGGCTGTGCAGGAGGTAGAACACGGTCGGGATCGCGACGAGGAACGACGCGACGACCGGCTCGAGGAACGTCTTGCCGGGCGAGATCATGCCGAGGAGGACGCCGCCGATGAACCAGACGGGGATGGCGACGATCATCCCGTTCGACCCCTCGAAGTCGAGCTGCTGCACGATCATGGGGAGGCCGCCGACGAGGGCCGCGGTGAGCACGCTCTGCAGGACGAGGGCGATGAGGCACCAGAGGATCGAGAAGCCCTCCTGCTGGTAGCGGCGGTGGCGGTCGAGCTCGGAGTCGCGGAAGGGCGCGAGCGAGCCCATCCTGGCGCCGCACGCGATGCAGCGCCCGCTCGCCGTCACGGAGGCGTTGTTCGCGCCGCATGACGGGCACACGATGGAGCTGTCGTTCTTCGAGGGCATCGCGGCTAGGCTAGGCAAGGCGCCGCTTGCGGGCAAGCGCGCGGCGCGGCCCCTGCGCCGCGGCCGGGCGAGCGTGCGGCGAGCTCGAGGGCAGCCCGAGAGGGCGGTGGTCCGCTTGACGATGCGTGCGGCGCCTCGTGACCCTGCCGGCCATGGGAGGGTGCCGCCCCCGGCGCGTGTCCGGGCGCCGGCTCGGCGATCGCGCCGCGCGGTTCCTGATGGGCGAAGGCACGGGCTAGACTCGGAGCCCCGCCGACGGACGCTCGCGCGGCGGGGCTCCCGCCGGCTGGTGCGAGCCACACGAGAGGCGCACGAATGGGCCTGGACGCGACCGTGACGTGCAGATGCTGGCTCGACGGGACGACGCGGACGCCGCCCCCGCACGCGGAGCACGTAGGGTTCGATGAAGATGGGCAGCTTTGCCTGACGCTCCCCGAGGAGCGCCGGGACGCGCACGACGCGTTCTATGCATGGATGGAGGACTGCTGCCCGCACCCACGCATGTGCCTCGCCTCCGAGTGGATCTCGAACTGGGCAGGTCTCAGGGCGTTCCAGGCGGCGCTCGATCGGATCGGCTGGCAACATTTCCCGACGCTGCAGGCCGAGCTGCCGGCGGCGAACGGCGGCATGATGCTGGCCGAAGCCAGCGCGCAGGCGCTGGGAGAGCTCGCGCGGTTCGCCGAGCTCGTCGCCTCCGTCCGCTCGGCCTTCCTTGTCGATTCCGAGACCGGCGATGAGCTCTATGACTTCATTCCGCAGTACGACGGCATCTTCATCATGAGCGGCTCGGAGCAGATCGACCTCGGCTTCGACGTGAACGGCTTCTTCGTGCAGAGCCGCGAAGCGCCGCCCTGCGAGCTGTTCCGCGCCCTGCGCGTCGCGCAGATCCTGCTGGAGCCCGAGCGCACCGAGGCCCACGAGGACGGCCGCGTGCTGCTCCGGAACCTCGACACGGGACGCGAATTCGAGTCCAGGATCGCCGTTCCCGGCGGGTGCATTCCTTGGCCCGACGGTCGAATGCAGGACGATAGAGGGCGCGTCCGCTCCGCGTATCCGCGCTCCTTCCACGTGAAGCAGCGCGCGCTGGGCATCGCCGATTTCGAACAGATCCTCGGCTCCCTGCGGCGGGTCTTCGAGGCCTCGGTGGCCACGGGCAACCCGGTGTGCTGGTGCTGAGCCCGCGTACGCACCCCGGGAGCGTGTCGTTCGCGCATGTCTCGCGCGCCGCGCCCGACGTCCTGCGCGCCCAGGGCCGCCACGCCCGAGCCCGCTCCTCCCCTCGTCCGAGGACCGGCGAGACGGCGGTGCACCGCGGCCGGCGCTCCGGCTATATACTCGACGAAGCGTGCCCACCGACCCGACCTCGACCCTGGAATCCATGACGTCCGGCCCGCGCGGCCCGGGCGGCGATGGCCTCGACGTGGCGGGGCCCGATCCGGAGCTGCTCGCGCTGCCGTCGCCCCCGAAACAGGAGCGCACGGTCACGGTGGCGCTGATGGCGGCGACCGCGGTCGCCGCGCTGTGGATGGCCGTCGCGCTCCTCGGGGAGGCGCGTTACGCGCTGTCGCCGGGACAGCCGACGGACGTGGGAGAGCTCGCGTCGCTGCGGCCGCAGGCGGACCTCGCGAACCGCTACGTGCGGGCCGTCGGCCTGCTCGGGACGCGCGGCGCGATCCGGTACGGGCGCGCCGCGGAGGGCGACTCGTTCCGGCTGGCGCCGGTGGCGGGCAACCCGGGGCTGTGGGTGGAGATCCGGGTGCCGGAGGGGTTCGAGGGCCCGCGCTTCGTCCCGCCGAGCACGTTCGCGGGGCGGCTCGTGCCGTTCAAGAGCGCGGGCATCCGGCACGCGCGGCTGGCCGCCGAGGTGGAGGAGCAGGCGGGGACGGCCGTGACGGACGACGCCTGGATGCTCATCGACGGCAGCTCGCCGCGCGCGTCGCGCTGGGCGGTCGCGCTCGTCGCGCTGTTCGTGGGGTTCGCAGGCTGGAACCTGGTCGGCATCGCGCGGGTGCTCCACCGCGTGCGGGACGCGAGGGACGCGCGCCGCGCTTCTTGACGCGCTCGCGGCAGGGGAGCAGGACGCTCCCCGTCCACCGATGCCCAAGGTCACCTTCGTCAACGAGCACAGGACGGTCGAGACCTCGCCGGGTCGTCTCCTCAGCGACATCGCGGCCGAGCTCGGGATAGCGGTCTGCCGCGAGGCGTTCCGGGGCACCGGCATCGGCGATTACACGTGCTGGGTGAAGGGGGAGCCCGGCGCGACGTCGCCCCCGACGTTCCTGGAGAAGCTGCTCGGCGCGCGCGGCCAGCGGCGGATGGCGAACAGGACGCGCGTGCTCGGCGACGTGCAGGTGTGGACCCAGGCCGGCCCTGGCAACAGGCTGCGCGCGCCGCGGCCGATCGCGCCGCCGCCGAGCCCGGCGACGGATCCGGAGGCCCCGCGCAAGCCGATCGACGCGAGCGGCAGCGCGGCGTTCCCGTACGGCGATCCGCGCGCGGTCGGCCACGGCAAGCGCGAGCCGATCGCGGCGGGCGCGCTCGAGGCGAAGGCCGCAAAGGAGAAGAAGGCGAAGGCGGCCCCGGCGAAGGCGGCGGAGGGCGCGGCGCCGGAGGCGGCGGAGGGCGCGGCGCCCAAGGCCGCAAAGGCGCCGAAGGCTGCTGCAAAGGCGCCGGAGCCCTCGGCGTCCGACGCCGCAAAGGCGCCAGAGGCCGCGGAGCTCGAGTCAGCCGCCAAGGCGTCGGAGGCTGCGGCGCAGACACCGGAGCCCACGGCAAAGACACCGGAGACCGCGGCGCCGGAGGCTGCGGCGAAGGCGCTGGAGGTCGCGGCCCCCGACGCCGCAAAGGCGCCAGGGGCCGCGGAACCGGAGGCCGCCGCGAAGGCGCCCGAACCTGCAACGGCAGCCAAGGAGACCGGCGGAGGGGCATCGGAGTAGCGGTCGTTGCGCGCTGGCGCCACGCCGACGCGAGCGAAGTTGAAGGCGTCGAGCGGCCTGTCTTCTCGACGATCCCCGCGCAGGCTGACGGGGCTATACAGGACTTGAGGGGGTATGTCCTTGAGAGCTGCTTTAAGCCTGTGCTCGTAGCTCCAAGGTGCGAAGGCTCTCAACCGTCCACCCGACAACTCATCCTGTTTCTTCCGCGCTGGCCGAATTTGCCCTAGCCTCCCAGGCTGGAGGCTGCCCGCGATGAAAGCACGTCGGCGCAGACGAGCATGACCGAGATATCGAGGAAGGCGATTGCGTCTTGGCAAGCGCATCTCCAACAGGCGCACCACGACGGCGCATGGCTCCAGGCCATGAAGGCTCTCGAGGAGCAGCGCGAAGAAGTCGTGCCGCAGATCCGGGAGCTGCTCGACAGCTTCCTCGCAGGTAGCACCGATCTCGAACGCTTCCGGTCGGAATTCGATCGGCGAAGCCGCACAGAATGGAGCACCTTCGGGCTCGGCGGGTTCGGCGGTGGCATGGTGCTGAACAAGCTGGTCAAGCATGTGCCCGATCACGCCACGCTTGCGGCGAAGCTCAAGGCCGCGCTCCATGTCCCTGCCGACGAGGCTGCAGCCACACGGCAGCTCCGGGAGTTCCTCGATTACCTCGCGGCGCTGGAGACCACGAATGTCACGACGGCGATCAGGGCCGACACGTCGCGGGTACCCTTCTTCGTGCCCTTCTGGTGGCATATCCAGGCCCCTCAGGAGTGGCCCATCTATTACAAGTCCGCGCGCTCCGCGTTCATCGCGGCGGGCCTCCTCGGCGAGGACGCGGGCATCGTAGACCAGTACACGCGTTTCCGCCGCGTCTTCCTGGAGCTCGCAAAGGCACTCGACATCGACGCCTGGCGACTCGAGCAGCTCTGCAAGCGCGTCGGGAGCGGTGAGGGTGAGGGCACGCATGAGGAGAGCGTGATCGCCGCGCCCGACACGACAGAAGGCGGCGTGGAGCGCCGCGTCTGGCTGCTGGCGCCTGGAGAGGGCGCACGCCTCTGGGAGGACTTCAAGAAGGAATCCATCGCAGCGATCGGTTGGGATTCCCTGGGCAACCTGAAACGGTACTCCGACTTCGACGCGATCCGGAAGAAGCTCGCCGAGGGTCGAAACGACGGCAGGATCCCGACGAACGACGCGCTGGCCTGCTACGAGTTCGCGCGCAAGATGCAGATCGGTGACGCCGTCGTCGCGAAGCGAGGCGTCCACCACATCGTCGGCTACGGCATCATCGAATCGGACTATCGCTTCGACCCCAAGCGCTCCGAGTACAAGCACGTGCGCACCGTGAAGTGGCTCAAGTCCGGCGACTGGCGTGTACGCGACAAACCGCTGGTACTGAAGACGCTGACCGATATTGGCAAGTACCCGCAGCTCGTGGCGCAAATCGAGGACGTGCTCGGGGTTCGCGGCGGCAACGGTCCCGAGCCTCCGGAGCCGACAAAATCGTACACGCTCGACGAGGCATGCCGTGACCTCTTCCTCGGGCGCATCCAGATCGAACGGATGCTCGGGCTCCTGCGGAACAAGAAGAATCTCATCCTGCAAGGACCGCCCGGGGTGGGGAAGACGTTCGTGGCGAAGCGGCTCGCGTACCTGCTTCTCGGTGAGAAGGCTCCCGAGCGCATCGACATGGTGCAGTTCCACCAGTCGTACGCCTATGAGGACTTCGTCCGCGGCTACTGCCCGACCGAGGAAGGCTTCGTGCGGCGCGATGGCCCATTCCTCCGGATCTGCAACCGCGCTTTGCAGGATCTCGACAACTCCTACGTGCTCATCATCGACGAAATCAACCGCGGCAACTTGAGCAAGATCCTGGGCGACCTGATGATGCTCATCGAGGCCGACAAACGTGGCCAGGAGTGGGCGACGACGCTCTCGTACTCGACCGAGGACGAGGAGCGATTCTACGTCCCCCCGAACTTGCACATCATCGGCACCATGAACACAGCGGACCGCTCGCTCGCCCTGGTGGACTACGCCCTCCGGCGCCGCTTCGCGTTCGTCTCGGTCGCGCCGAGTTTCGAGACCGACGCGTTCGCCACGGAGCTCTCGCGGATGCAGGTGCCAGAGGCGCTCGTCGGGCGGATCCGGGCGCGCATCAAGCTGCTCAACGACATGATCCGGGAAGATCGGCAGCTCGGCCAAGGCTTCTGTATCGGCCACAGCTACTTCTGCCAGGTGCCGGCGGGGCGCGCTCCTGCCGAGGACTGGTATGGGCAGATCGTCGAAACCGAGATCCGACCGCTGCTCGAAGAGTACTGGTTTGACGCGCCCGAGCGCGCCGCAGAGGCGCTCGCGCTCATGTACGACGATGAGCACTGACACCTTCGAGATTCCGATCCGGAACGTGTACACGCTGCTCGCCTACGCGTCCGGGTTCCTGGAGCTCTCGGCCGTCTCGGAGGTCGGCGCGATCGAAGCGGACACGCCAGCAGATCTCCTCGCGCGGCTGCTCGCGGACGGGCTCAGTGCGCTGCTCCGGCGTGGGCCGTACCGCGCGTACCTCGAACGCGCGGAGGATGTACGGCGGCCGCGTGGTACCGTCGACGTCACGCGCACGGTCAGCTGCGCGCTGCGGTCGCGAGGGCGCGTGGGCTGCCGCTTCGACGAGCTGTCGTACGACGTCATCGAGAACCGTGTCGTCAAGGCAGCAGCCCGCTTGCTCAGCACGTGCCGCAACATCAAGCGCGAGCTCGCCCTCGCGCTGCGCGCCGCGTACTTGCGCATGGAGGACGTCGCGGATGTCGAGCTCAGCGCCGAGCTGCTGCGGCGAGCCCGCGTCCCCCGCGGGTATCGCCTCTACGGGATGCTGCTCGACATATGCCAGCTCGTGCTCGCAAACTTTCTCCCGGACGAGCAAGGGGACGGATCTCGACTCCGGGACTTCACCCGTGACGACGAGCAGATGGCGCACCTGTTCGAGGCGTTCGTACGCGGCTTCCTCCAGCACCATCTGGACGGCGCTAGCGTCGCCCGCGAGTACCCAAGCTGGGCCAGCGCTTCGGGAGAGCGCACGGCGCTCCAGCTCCTGCCGCGGATGATCACCGACGTGTCGGTCCGCTGGCCCGGGCAGTGCACCATCGTCGAGACCAAGTTCGTGAGGCGGCCGCTCAGAGAGCTCGCAGGCAGCGTACGGTTCAAGCTGAGATCGGATCACCTGTACCAGCTCTTCGCCTACGTGAAGAACACCCGCGAGCGGGAGCCCGCATCGATCAATGTAGACAGCATCCTGCTCTACGCGAGCGTCGGACGCGGCCTGTCCGAGACACTTTCGCTGGGAGACATCCGCGTCTCCGTCCGGACGCTCGACCTATCAGCGAGCTGGGCCGACATCCGTGCGGCCCTGCTCTCCTTGCCGTTACGACGCGGCGCGACGCGCATGGTGGCTGTGTGAGAACGCGCTCTCCGCGTGCACAGCGAGGCGCTTCGTCGAACCCAACGATGGCGTGCGGCTTCGCAGCGCCATCGTGTACATCACACCTCGCGACCTGCGGGCCGGGCGTGCCAAGACGATCACTCCTCGCAGCCGCAGACGCCTCCGTGATGTGAGCAGCAGCCACGATACGAGGAGCGGGCGCAGAGGCAGCTCGGCGAGAGCGTGCCGTCGCAGCACTGCACCCGGAGGCTCGCCTGTCGCCTCTCCTCGGCCGCTGCTTTCATCAGCCGCCGTCTCTCCTCCGGGGCCTCTTGGAGCTCCCGCCGCCGCCTCTCCTCCGCCTCCCGCCGCTGCCGGATCTCGTCCACACCCGCGTCGACATCCGGCCGTAATCGCGCGACCCGCGCGAGGAGCGCTGTACACGGCTCTGCCTGCTGCACGTCGGTGCCCCGGAACTCGTCCAGCGCGAGCTCTACGCGGCTCAACGCAGCTTGAGCATCCTCCCACCGTCGTAGCGTTGCCCTGGCGGAGGCGACCTGCAGGTCCCGAGCGATCGCTGGAGCGACATCCTTGAAGCGGGCAGCGGCTCTCTGCTCCTTCGCCGCCCGCTCCTGCTCCTCCTCGACGCGCTGTTGCGCCTTTCGGGCGGCTTCCTCCTCGTCACGTCGCTGGATGGTCTCGCGCTCTCTCCCGTCGACATCGGCCTCCGTGCGCAAAACCTCCAGCAATGCCACCCCGACGCAGGTGCTCCGCGCCTCCTGGAGATGCGACCGGGCCCGATCGAAGCTCGCGGCCTCGAGCGCCTCGTTCGCGCTGCTGCGTGCCTGCTCGCAGGAGGCAAGCGCCTCCCGGCGGACGCGCTCGTCGGCCCTGCGCTTCGTGATGAAGCCCGCGAGGCCCACGCTCAGCAGGCCGGCCACCGCGGGGTAGACCACCCACGGCGCCCGACGCGACGCCAGCGCAGCAGCCGCGAACGGCCGCGGTGCAGCCACGGGGGAGGCACCGATCGCGACCGTCAGGCCAGCGAGGATCCCTGCCCCGAGCACGACGAGCGCCACAGGCTCGAAGGTGGCGCCAATCACGTAAAGTAATAGCAGCGTGTAGACCTGGGTTCCGGCCCACCCGAGGGCGACGCCGAGCCTGGCCCTCGCCTCACCCGTGTATCGCCCCTCCGAGCTGGCGATCTCCCGGAGCACGAGCCGGCCGAGTAGGATCGCAGGCACGCCAAGGAGGGGTCCAAGCACCATCGCCGCAGCGCCCAGCTTGAAGAGCGTCTCGCTCGACGGATGAGGCCGCGGGAAGAGCCCTTCCAGGTTTGGCACTGGACTCGGGCCGTGCGGGGAGCTGGGCGGATCCCGATCTGCCACCGTCACGTCTCCAGCGCCGCGAGCGCCTCCTCGAGCCAGCGAATCTGCTGCGCTTGCAGCTCGTCTGGGACCTCGTCGGAGCGGACGGCATCGAGCGCGGTAAGCAGATGGCGGCGCTTCGCGGCGGCGGTCTTGAGCCCATCCACCTTCTCCAGGACGGCGTCGACCTCGATCTGGGAGGCCTCGAGCAGGAGCTGATCGCGCAGATCGTGGAGCGTGAGCCGCTCGAGGCCGAACCGGACGGCGCTCCTGCGCCCCGCCGGCCCCTTCGCGGCCTCGAGCTTTGCGAGCGCCTCATCGAGCGTTTCCTTTTCTTGCGCCCGCAGCGCCCGTTGGCGGCGCTCCTCCTCCTCGGCAAGGATCGCTCGCCGGCGCGCCTGCTCTCTGGCACGGATCGCCTCCCGGCGTGCCGGTGCGTCCTCATATTCGCCGAGCGCCTCGTACTCCTGGTCGGCCTGCATCGGCGTACCGGCGTCCTCCAGGGCGATCGCCAGCTTGTAGCGAACCCCGCGCGCGGTCTCCTCGTCCATGGGAAGCTTCAACGCATGGCGGAGCCCTGCCGCCGCGAGGCCGTGCTGGCCCGCCGCGCCGAGCTTCTCCGCGTGAGCGATCGCGACCTTCAATGCTTCTCGCTGCTGCACTTCTTCCTGGCGTTTCCGCGCCTCCTCCTCGTGGCGCCGCTCGTCCTCGACCTCGGCCTGCAGCGCCGAAAGACGGTCGGCCGCGTCCTCCAGACCGCCCTGAGCGATCAGCGCCTGGTACTCGACGATGGCGGCAGAGCGAGACTCGCTGTCTTCCAGCAACCGCGCCAGCTTGTAGCGCAGACGGCGCGACAGCTCGGGGGCACAGCCCGGCGCATCCGCGGCCTGCCTCAGCGCCGTCGCTGCATGTTCGATCTCGCCCAGCGCGACCTGTGCGTCCGCCAGCGCGCAAGCGCCCAGCGAGAACGCGGGATCCGAGGCAGAGAGCTTGAAGTCGCCTACGGCCTCACGCGGACGCCCGTCGAGCACATGAATCTGGGCTCGCGCGACCTCGATGCTGCCGGCTCCCCCGCCTCCCGGGCGAAACGGCAACGGCGCCAGCAGCCCAGGAAAGGCCAGCGTCATGCCCGACGAGAGCCGGCCGATGCTCGGGACCCGCGCGGCGGCCCTTTCCAAGGCCGCGAGGGCCTCCTGGTAACGCGCGCGGCACGCGGCGTCGGCTGCGAGGAGCAACCACGCGTCAGCATCGTCCCGTCCGCGGGCCTTCAGCGTGCTGAGCAGCTCGGCGGCCCTGGGATCCGATGCGTGGAGTGCGGCGATGGCATCGAAGAACAGCACCTCCAGGCGCTCACGCCATATCCGTCGAGCTATCCGGTAGATCGCGTAGGTAGCACCGGCGGCGCCGAGAAAGATCCAGACGGCCGGGATGCTCAGGACCATGACGAGCGCGTACAGGAGCAGCGCGAGGACGCCGGTCAGCGCGATGATCGCCAGGAGCACCACGAGAGGGTGTCCACTCCGCGACGCGCCCTGCCCGGAGGGCGGGAGACGCTCGCGGTATACGACATAACCCGCGCCGACGAGCCCGAGCGCGATCCACGGGTACGGCGTCGCGAGGACCGCGGCCAGGGCGGAAATGATCGCGAACAGCGCGGAAAGCCCCAACCCGATCGCGAGCAGGAGCGCAAGCGCACCGGCCGATCCACCACGCCGCCCGTGTGTCCGCGGAAGGCGGACGCGAGGGAAGGGTCGAGGGCTACGGCGTCCCATTCGCCACGTTCATTCTCGGCGGGGACGCCGCTGCTTGTCAATGTGCCCTTGCACGGCGGTGGGACAACATCGCCCCTGGTCCCACGATGGCAGTTGATGCTGGACGGCGTGGTACCGGACCTGGTGGTCCTCGCAGAGACTCCAGTAGCAACAGCCGACGTCACCACTGTACCGCGACCAGCCGAAGCCTTGACGTGACGACCCTTCACTGCGAATCGTCTCGCAGTGTTCTCCATGTCGCTCTCTCAAGGTCGGCCGCTCTAACGGTTTTTGTTTTCTCTCTGCATGCTGCCTGCCGAAATCACTGACTCGGCGCCACCTCCAACAGCATCACCCCCGTTGGGCCCCTGCATGAGCAGCTCGTACAGCGTCCCCTCCGTCTCTAGCGCAGATGGCACGAAGATCTTACTCACGGCCTCCAGGGCGATGTCCCCGCGAGCGACCCAGAAGACTGCCGCCGCCTGCCGCATCTCCAGTGCGACTTGTTCCGGGGTCTTGGGTGTACGGAACGCATCTTCCGGTATTTCCATGATGACCCTCATGCATGCCTCCTGTTGCTCCCGGTCCCTGAGCCCTATCTTCCACGCAAGCACGCCATCCAGTCACTGCCGAACCGCGGCAGCGCTTCCTCTTGCCCCTGCCTGGTGTCGGCAGCGCTTCCCTCTACCCCCTGCCGGGTCTCCGCAGCGCTTCCCCCTTACCCCCTGCCGGGTTTCCCAGCGCAAGTGCTCCGAAAGGCGCACGCCCCGCCGCCGCTCGTCGGTAAATCCTCCCCTGCGCTGAAACATCCCGCGAAGCAGCCCCCGCTCCCATGTCGCAGTGCGCCGCGCTCGCTGCGCTCCAGGTTGTGTGGCTGCCCTCGGCGCCCGGCGTGCTATGCACGCGCCGATGAGCGACGTGGTGGTGATCGGCGGCGGCGTGGCCGGGTGCGCCTCGGCGCTGGCCCTGGCGCGGCGCGGGCTGTCTGTCCGCGTCCTCGAGCGCAACCAGGGTGAGGGCGCTTCGTGGGCGGCGGCGGGGATCATCGGCCCCCAGCTCGAGGCCACGGGCGACGGCCCCCTCGCGCGGCTCTGCCTCGCGAGCCGCGCCCTGTACGCGGAGCTCGCCGCGTCGCTCGTCGAGGCGACGGGGATCGACGTCGGGTACCGGCAGAGCGGCGCCCTCCGCGTGGCGTTCACCGCTGAAGGACGTGAAGAGATCGCGCGCGAGCTCGCGTGGCAGCGGGAAGCCGGCCTCGCCGTCGAGATCTGCGACGGCGACGGGGCGCGCGCGCACGCGCCGGCGCTCTGCGACGAGGTCGCCGGCGGCGCGTGGCTCGCCGACGAGGCGCGCATCGATCCGCCGTCGCTCATGCGCGCGCTGCGCATCGCGGCGGAGCGCGCGGGCGTGCAGTTCAGCACGGGCGCGACCGTCCGGCGCATCGTGGTCGAGCGGGAGCACGCGCGCGGCGCGCAGCTCGAGGACGGGACGAAGGTCGAGGCTTGCTGGACGGTGCTCGCCGCCGGGAGCTGGTCGTCGCTGCTGGAGGCGTCGGGCCTCGCGCCCTCCGCGGTGCGGCCGGTGCGCGGGCAGATCGTCGAGCTCACGCCCGCGACGCCCGTGCTCTCGCAGGTGGTCTTCGGCCCCGGGTGCTACCTGTCGCCGCGCGACGACGGGCGCGTGCTCGTCGGCGCAACCATGGAGTTCGCCGGCTACGTCACCGCGGTGACGTCGCGCGCCGTGCGCGACCTCCTGACCGCGGCGCTCCGGCTCGTGCCCGCGCTCGGCGACGCGCCGATCGGCAGGACGTGGGCCGGCCTCCGGCCCCACCCGAAGGACGCGCTGCCGATCCTCGGCGAGGGGGAGATCGCGAACCTGATCTTCGCGACAGGGCACTTCCGCAACGGCGTCCTGCTCGCCCCGGTGACAGCGAAGATCGTGGCGGCGCTGATCGCCGGAGAGGAGCCGCCGCTCGATCTGTCGCCCTTCTCGGCCAGGCGGGCCGGCATCGCCGGCTGAGCGGCGGCCGCGCAGCTCGGGCCCAGCCCGGCGACGGGCTAGCCGCTCGCACCTCGTCGCCCGAGGACGAAACCGCCGCGATCCGTCGCCACGCCGGGATCCCGGCGAGGCGTGACGGTCAGGAACTTTTCGCGGGGCTCGCCGTGTCCTCAGAGTGTCTGGGGAACGAGGCGGCGCACAGCCCTCCTGCTCCCGGTCCAGCCCATGCCCACGTCTCCCCACACCTCGTTCGTCGACCGGCTCCTCACCGAGCTCCCGTGCCTCCTGCGCGCGGCGCGCCGCCTGACGCGCTCGGAGCAGGACGCCGAGGATCTGGCGCAGGCGACGGTCGTGCGCGCGATCGAGCGGCACACCGACCTGCGCGACGAGGATCGCATGCGCTCGTGGCTGCTCCGCATCGAGCGATCGGTGCTGCTCAACGCGACGCGCGGCGCGCGGCAGCGGCTCGAGGTGATCGAGGGCGGCCGCGGCGCCGAGTCGGTGCCGGAGCCGCAGGGAGATCTGGAGGCGGAGCTGCTCGAGCGCGGCTTCGCGGACGAGGTCGAGCGCGCGCTCGCGCGCTTGCCCCCGGAGTGGCGCGAGGCGCTGCTCCTGCGGGAGGTCGAGGAGCTCTCCTACGAGGAGATCGCGGATCTCCAGGGGTGCCCGGTGGGCACGGTACGATCACGGCTCGCGAGGGCGCGGCTCGCGCTCGTCGAGGGCCTCTCCGAACGATGCGAGGAGACGTCATGGCAGGGTGCAACCGCGAGTGGTTCGAGAACATTTCGGCGTGGCACGACGACGAGGTGACGCCCGAAGACGCGGCGCGGATCGAGGCGCACGTCGCTAGCTGCGGGCCCTGCCGGCGCGCCGCGGAGGTCCTCGGCGGCGTGCGGCGCGCGCTCGTCGCCAAGGCGGACGGGGAGGTCCCGGAGCGCCTGCGCGATCGGGCGGAGGCCGCCGCGCGGAACGCGCGCGCGCGGCGCCGCGGCCCCTGGGCGATCACGGCCGCCCTCGCCGCGGTCGCGGCGGCCGCCGCGCTGGTCGTCGGCAGCCCGAGCCGGGGCGTGAGCGCGGCGATGGCCGACGAGCTCGTGAGCCACCACGTGCGGGGCTTCGCGCGCGAGCGCCCGTGCGACTTCGAGTCCTCCGATCCGGGCGCCGTCGCCGGGTGGCTCGAGGGGAAGCTCGGCTACGCGGTGACCGTCCCGCCGGTGTCCGGCGCCCGGCTGCTCGGGGCGCGCCTCTGCCAGATCGGCGGCACACGCACGGCGGCGCTCATGTATGAGAGCGGGGACAAGCCGCTCACGGTGTTCGTGCCGCCGCCCGGCTCCGGCGCCGCGACGGCGGCGCGCGCGCTCGCGGGGCGCAGCGTGGGGTGCACCCAGGGGCCGCTCGGCAACGCGATCTGCGCGAGGAGCGTGGAGCAGCCGGTGCTCGCGGTGGCTGAAGTGGACGCAGCGGCGCTCGCGCCGGCGCTTTTCGGGCGCTGATCCCGTCGATCTCGAGGACCCATGATGACGATCGGTTCATTGCTGACGCTCTTCGGCGCGGGGCTGCTGACGTTCGCGTCGCCCTGCGTGCTCCCGATGCTCCCCGTCTACCTGTCGGCCCTCGGCGGCGCCGGGGCGCTCGGCGGTCCGGACCCCGCGGCGGCGAAGCGCGGCGTGCGCCTCGCCGGTGTCGGCTTCGCGATCGGCCTCGCGATCGTGCTCGTCGCGCTCGGCGCCGGCGCCTCGGCGATCGCGGCGGTCCTCGCGCCCCACCGGCGCGCCTTCACCGTCGTGTCCGGCGTGATCCTGGCGCTCTTCGGCGCGAAGCTCCTCGGCGTGCTGCGCCTCCCATGGCTGGAGCGCGAGGCGCGCCCGCTCCTCTCCCGCCTCCCGAGCGCGGGCGGCTTCTGGGGGGGCATGCTCTTCGGGATCGCCTTCGCGGCGGGGTGGACGCCGTGCGTCGGCCCGGTGCTCGGCGCCGCGCTGACCTATTCGGCCAGCGCGGGCGCGAGCCCGCTCACCGGCGCGATCCAGCTCGGCGCTTACGCCGCGGGCCTCGCCGCGCCGCTCGTCGCCGCGGCCTTCGTCGGGCCGGCTGCCGTAGAGCTCGCGCGCCGCGTGATGCCGGCCACGCCGGCCCTCCAGCGCCTGACGGGGGCGCTGCTCATGGCCGCCGGGATCGCGGTCGCTGCCGGCCGTCTGGACGCCCTCTCGCCGGCGCCCGCGGCGGCCCTGGACGCGGGCGCGCCCTGCGAGGTCGGCCCCGCCGGCGCGTGCGCGGCCCCGGAGGGCGCCGTGGCGCACGGCGACGTCGCGCTGCCCGAGGGGATGCCTCGGCTGCTCGAGTTCGAGAGCGCGCACTGCGCGGTGTGCGAGCGCATGGCGCCGCTCATGAAGGAGCTCGAGGCGCGCTGCGCCAGGGAGGACGGCACCGTCCTGCGCATCCAGGTCGACGACCCGCGCGGGCGGGCGCTCGCCGCCCGCTACGGCGTGCGCTTCGTGCCGACGTTCCTCAGCGTCGACGCCGCAGGGCAGGAGGTGGAGCGCGCCGTCGGCGAGCTGCCTGCCCAGCGGCTCGCGAGCCTCATCGGCGACGTCCGCGGCGAGGCGTGCCCCCCTGCCATGTGAGCCCCGACGGCGCGGCTAGGCTCCCGCGAGGCGCGCGCGCACCTTGGCCAGCACCGCGACGTCGGCGGGGGGAAAGAGCTCGTCCCGGAGATCGGCCGCCTCGGCCCAGCGCACGGCGGCGACGTCGAGCGCGGCGGGCGCGGGCGAGCCCTCGGCGAGGGCGGCGGCGTAGAAGAGGAGGAGCACCGGCTTCTTCGGATAGCGGTAATAGGTCACCTCGACGATGTCGCCGACCTGGGCCTCGACGCCGATCTCCTCGCGCAGCTCGCGGATCAGGGCGTCTCGCGGGTCCTCATCGGCCTCGACCTTGCCGCCGGGGAACTCCCACGCGCCCTCGAGGTGCGCGCCCGCCTTGCGCTGCGTGAGCAGGACGCGGCCGCGCTCGATGATGACGGCGGCGGCGACGAGGACGAGGGGAGGAGCGGGCTCGGGCGTGGCGGACATGGGCGCGTAGAATGTCGGCCGCGGCGCGCAAGACAAGGGCGAACGGCACGCTCGACGCTGCGCTTCCCTCCGGCGTCTTCATTGCCTTTCTGGGCTGGGATTTCTCACCCTCGGACTCGAGCTCCGGCGGCGGCGGGAGCGGGGGAGCGATCGGCAGCACCGGCACGACCGGGAGCACCTCCGGCACGCCAGCGCGGCCAGCCGCGCCCCGTCATCACGGCTCGTAGCTGGGCAGCTCGATCACGTAGGCGTCGACGGTATCCCCGTTGCCCCAGTCGCTCCCGAACACGGCGCGCGTGCCGCTGGGGCTGGGCACGGTGTGCGGCTCGGCCCAGTACGGCTCGGCGAGGTGGGTGTTCTCCTTGCCCCAGCTCCGGTGGCGGCCAATGCGGCAGACCTTGCCCGTGCTCGTGTCGGCGATCAGGTTTTCCATGTCGAGCACCCCTGCGCCCGACGCATCGCCGATCGACGACACGAAGACCCACCCCGGCTGCTTGTACGCCATCCCCGAGATGTGCCCTGTCGGGGGATAGGGCCACCCCGTCTCCGGGCCAATGACCACCTTCGAGGTGCCCTCCGCGAGATCCCATGTCACGAGGAGCCCGATGTCGTCGTTGCCGCCGGGGCCGGGATCATAGACAGCCCCGTTCCAGGTGTCGTGGCCGTTCACCATGCTCAGCGACGCGTGGCCGTACGGCTCCAGCAGGTCCAGCGTGCGCACCACGTTCAGCCGCGGATCGGTCACGCCGCCGCTGTCGCTCAGGAACGCGAGCGTGCCGCTCGGCGCGACCTGGGCGGGGTTCTCGTCGAACGCCTTCCTGGCGAGCACCGTATTCTGGCCGACATCATAGAGGAACACCTGATCGTCGCACGCGAGGCCGATGCGGTTCGAATCCCACGACATGAACAGCGGGTCGCTGCCCGCGCTCGCGCCGCCCGAGCAGAAATCGAACGTCGTCACGACCTCCTTCGTCCCGGCGCCGACGTGGTAACGGATGAAGTCCTTGTCGTCCACGTAGAACAGGACGTCGGGATCGGAGGTGTGCCAGTACACCTGCTCGATGTCCGCAGGCGAGATGTCGAGCGCCTCGATGAACTCGTATGTCTTGCCGTCGTAGAGCTGGTGCTCGCCGGCCGCGACCGAGAAGAGGATGAGCCTCGACTCGTCCGCGTTCCAGGCCGAGATGGTCGAGTACATCGGCTTGATGACCGGGTCGTTCCCGCCGCCCGGCGCGACCGCCGTGATCCGGCGGATCGTGGTGCCGAACTCGGCGTCCGTGACGGCCTCGCCGGGCGCCGGCTTGGCGAGCTCGGTCATCGGGCGCGCGTCCTTGTCGTGCACGAGGCCCGCGCAAAGATCGATCGGCTCGCCCGGGCCCGCGCCCCCCGCGCCGCCCACGCCCGAAGAGCCGCCCGTACCGGCGGCGCCCGTCCCCGCGGCGCCGCCGGATCCGGGCGTGCCTCCGGTCCTGCCGTCTCCGGCCGATGAGCCGCCGCCGGAGCAGGCGGCGAGGAAGGAAGAGGAGACAAGGAGGGTGACAGCGGCGCCGGCTCTCATGGGGTTTCCTTCGCGCGAGCCACGACGCGTGGCCGCGGCAGCATACCCCGAAGCAACGTCAGGCGTACGGGGCGCCGCAGGACGACGTCTGCACGCCGCTCACGGGCGTCGCCTGCCGGAATCGTGCTGGGTCATCCCACTGCGCCCCGCGAGTGTGGATCTAACTTGCTCATCCCGTGCGTGAATACGGCGAGGCTCCCTTCTGCACGTCATGCTACGTTGCGGAGATCAAGCTCCCTCCGCCCGCTGCGCAGTGATCACGAGGGGGCCCGGGGCTTCGGCCAGCCCCCCGATCGGACAATCAAATCATCGCTGGCCACGTCAACAACCTGGTGAACCCCTTGCGCGCACCCATCTTTCAGCTCGATGCATTCACCACGCGACGATTCACAGGGAACCCGGCGGCCGTCGTGGTTCTGCAGAATTTCCCCGAGGAATCGGTCATGCAGGCCGTCGCCGCAGAGAACAATCTGGCGGAGACAGCCTTCCTCGTGCGCGAGGACGCCGAGTACCGCCTGCGCTGGTTCACACCGATGACGGAGGTGCCGCTCTGCGGCCACGCCACGCTGGCGAGCGCGGCCGTGGTCATGGAGCGCCTGGAGCCCGCGCGCAGCCGGGTGATCTTCCATTCGGCGAGCGGGCCGCTCACCGTTACCAGGGCGAGCGCCGGTTACCTCATGAACTTCCCGGCGCGTTTTTCGGAGGCCGTGCCGCCTCCGCCTGGCCTGGCAGAGGCGCTGGGGCTCGCTCCTCTCGAAGTGCATGTCAATGCCTTCAACTACATGGCGGTCCTGGAAAGCGAGAGCGCTGTCCGGACCGTCGCGCCCGACATGGCGCGTGTGCGCCGCCTCGATCGCAGCGGGCTCATCGTGACCGCTGCGAGCAGCGGTGAGTATGATTTCGTGAGCCGCTACTTCGCTCCGGCGAAAGGCGTCCCGGAAGATCCGGTGACCGGGAGCGCTCACTGCATGCTCACCCCCTACTGGGCCAAACGACTGCACAAGAGTGAGTGTCGCGCCTTTCAGGCATCGCAGCGAGGTGGAGAAATGACGTGCCGGCTGCTCGGCGAGCGCGTCGAGATGGAGGGTGCCTGCGTCTTCTACATGGAAGGCGAGGTGGAATTCTGAAGCTCATGCGCTCGCATCGCTTGTTGCCGATCGGGTCACCCAAGAAGCCCATCCACGCGACGTCAAGACGCTTGCGGATGCCATAACCTTCGCCGGAGGAACGAGCGGCAGGCCGGCCGGTCGCCGGCCCGACCCGAGGCGCTCCCCGCGGCACGGGGAGCCCGGCCGCCCGCCGACCCCGGAGCCGCCCGGAGGCCGGAGCCGGAGAGCGAGCCCGCTTCCCTTTGCCGCCGAGGTGTGGGATGCGCCTGCCATGAGCGTCACGTACCGGGAAGCCGGGGTCGATATCGATGCAGGGGACGCGCTCGTCGAGCGCATCAAGCGGCTCGCGAAGCCGACGCGCATCCCCCCTCTGTGCCAACGTCGGTTGAGACAGGCTCCCCCTAGAAATCTGTGGTGAGAGGGCGGAGAATGGACCTGACTCGTGCCGAAGCCTTCCCATCTCCGATCCGTCGATCCTACCCCCGCCCCAGCGGCGCAGGGCGCTGCTCCCCGCCCGAGTGGCGTCGCCGTCGAGACCATGCCGAAGGCGGGCAAGAGGCGGAAGTTCTCGGCGGCGGAGAAGCTGCGCATCGTGCGCGAGGCGGCCGCGTGCACCCAGCGCGGGGACATCGAGGCGCTCCTGCGCCGTGAGGGCATCTACAGCTCCCTCCTGACGGCGTGGCGCAAGCAACTCGCCCTCCACGGCAGCGAGGCCCTCTCGGGGCGCAAGCCCGGCCGCAAGCCGAAGCAGGACGCGAAGGACCGGCGCATCGCCGAGCTCGAGAAGCGCTCGGCGCGGCTCGAGGAGAAGCTCGCGCTCGCTGAGAAGCTCATCGATCTTCAAAAAAAAGTCTCTTCCATTCTGGGCATCAACCTCACGAACGACGAAGAGCGCTGATGGACATCATCGAAGAGCTCGATGACCCGCACGTCTCCATCGCCCAGGCGTGTGCGGCACTCGGCGTCAGCCGCGCCACGCTCTACCGGCAGACCCAGCCCGCGAAGCTGCCCGCGCTGACCGGGCCCGCTCCGAGCCCACGCCGGCTCAGCGACCCCGAGCGGCAAGCCGTGCTCGACGTGCTGCACAGCGACGAGTTCGTCGACCAGCCCCCGCCGGAGGTCTACGCGACGCTGCTGTCGCGCGGCGTCTACCTCGCCTCCATCCGCACGATGTACCGCCTGCTCGCGGCGTCCCGCGAGAGCGGCGAGCGACGCGCGCAGCGTGGGCCGATGAAGCATGTCAAGCCGACCCTCACCGCCACGGCCCCCAACCAGATCTGGACGTGGGATATAACCAAGCTGCGCGGGCCGCTGCCCGGGGTCTTCTACTGCCTGTACGTCGTCCTCGACCTGTTCAGTCGCATGACCGTCGGCTGGCTGCTCGCTGAGCGCGAGAGCGCGGAGCTCGCCGAGCACCTCTTCGCAGAGACTGTCGCCCGCCACGGCGTCGAGCCCGGCTCGCTCACCGTGCACGCCGACCGCGGCTCCGCGATGAGGTCGGAGGGGCTCGCTCAGCTCCTCGGCTCGCTCGGCGTCGTTCGTAGCTTCAGCCGGCCTCACGTCAGCGATGACAACGCCTTCTCCGAGTCGCAGTTCAAGACGCTTAAATACCAGCCCGACTATCCGGACCGCTTTGCCTCGCTGGCTCATGCACGAGCGTGGTGCCAGGAGTTCTTCAGCTGGTATAACGACCTTCATCAGCATTCTGGCCTTGCGCTCTTCACACCTGCTGATGTATTCTACGGCCGCGTCGATGATATCGCGGCTCGGCGCCAGGTCGCCCTCGACACGGCCTACGCCGCGCATCCTGAACGCTTCCCGAACGGCCCGCCCGTCGTGCGCAGGCCGCCCGCTTCGGTAGCCATCAACCCGCTGTCCATCGACGACGACGCCTGCGCGGCCGCGGCGCCGCCGCACACGGGCACGACCAGCGACGCGCCCACCGCCGTGCCGCGGCCGCCCCGATCTCGACCGGTTGGGGCCCAGAGCCGGAACGCGCCCCTCGTCGCGATCCCCTCATAGGATTCTCGTCCGGCCTGTCTCAAACCCGTTGGCATTCTCCGCCCCGAGGTGCTCGCCGACGTGGGCGGCTTCGCCGGGCTGTGCGCGCTGCCGGGCGGGCTGTCCGAGCCGGTGCTGGTCAGCGGCACGGACGGGGTCGGCACCAAGCTGAAGGTGGCGTTCGCGACGGGCGTCCACGACACGGTCGGCATCGATCTCGTCGCGATGTGCGTGAACGACGTGCTGACCGTCGGCGCGCGGCCGCTGTTCTTCCTCGACTACTTCGCGACTGGCAAGCTCGACGTCGACGTGGGCGAGGCCGTGGTCCGCGGCATCGCCGAGGGCTGCAAGCAGGCCGGCTGCGCGCTGATCGGCGGCGAGACGGCCGAGCTGCCCGGTATGATCCGGGCGCGAGGCCGTCGAACCGCTAGATATCACGAATCCAAGACATCGGAATCATTGAAATCGGACCACCATTGTCGGTTTGACGAGATCGTCCGGATGCCTTCGCGGCCGAGCGCCTGCGACAGCTGCGTCCGGCTCTCGCTCCAAGCGCTGATAGCCACTGACTCCAGCCGCATCACCTCTCGTGCATTCTCGATCAACAGGAGTGCCCGCTCGCTGGTGTCGCAGCGAACCACACAGAACGAGATTCCAAGTGGAGCTATCAGCTCGCGGACCCAGAGGTCCTCCCCCTCATAGCTGGAGACGAGGCGGTCCGTACACTCAGGGACAGGTCGGAGTCCGAGCCGCTCCGCGATGAGCCCCCGCCGTAGGTGCGAATCCAGCGGGAAAGCCAGCTCGACGCGGAGTCGCTCGGCCTCCGCTAGACCGTCCTCCACCGCGAGGATCTCGAGCCATGTCCGGAGCTCGCCTGCCACAAAGTCCATCTGCTCAGGCATATTTGCGTACACCCAAAGTCCGCCTTCGCCGGACCACAGGATGAGCTTCCAGTCGTGCCATGCTCCCACGGCAACGAGCTGCAAGTCCTTCCACGACCAGAGCGGCCAGTGGACAAGGCGAAGGCCGGTCGGAAACGACTCCGCTACGCCTTCGAAATCGAGGAGCGACTGAGCTCGCTCTGGGAGCATCTCGCGCGGAAGCAGCCCCAGCCACAGTGCGCCGTCCGGCATCTCGTGCTCGCGAGGCATGACCACACAGCCTCCGCCCACGAGTCCACGTATGGACTCGACCAGCGCCGACGGCGCAGGGACCGGCGGCGCAGCGACGCAGACGGCCCCTTGGTCCTGCAGGTAGCGATCGAGCCGAGGCGAGCCGAGTGCCGGCGCGCGGCAGCGGTGCTGAGTCGCTTCCTCGCGGAGGATGTCGAGCCGTGCGACTGCTTGTTCCAGCACGAAATCGCCCTGAATCACGTGTTCATCAGTCACCCACACACGGCGCGAAGTGAAGGCGGACGCGTCCGTGTAGAGAGGAGCAGCCGTGGGCACCGATAGCTCTGGAAGCTCGCGCACAGCGACGCCAGCCCCCACGTCGAACACCGCCCGGGCACCTTCATGGGCACAGAACCGAAGCACGTCCCCGAGCACTGCCAGCGTGCGCGTGAAGATGCGCGGCTGCGCGACGACGACATCGTCCGCTCGAAGGAGCGAACCACCTTCTCCAGACGGTGAAAGCGAGAACTGCTCACTCAGTCGCGTCCAGAACGTCTGCGCGGCCCGACGACGGCGCACGACGAGCGAAGGCCAGAAAGCGTCAAAACAGTCCACGCTCGCCATCAGCGCCACATGGTCGCGCCACAGGCCGACACCGAGGCCACCAAAGGAGTCGAGGTAGAGCGCGCCCTTCCAACGATCCCACGCAAAGAGGCGGCGCTCACCGCGGCCCATCGAGGGCACCGTGCTGGGCGCGAGCGCGCGGGCAGCGGGGTAGCCGAATGCTGCCCCCCCGAGGAGCGGGAACCCACGGCGACCCGTCAGCTCAAAAAGCTCTTCGTCCTCGACGGGTGTCGGCGAATCCGGCCGAAGGCTCACGCCAGGAACGATGGGCGCCTGGCGGAGCTGCTCGCACGTCGCAGGAGACCATCGCTGCATCAGAGCTTCGTCCATCTCTTCCCGTCCCAATTCCAGGCACCAGGCTCGGCCGCTCTGCCTTCTTTGTTCATGAACATACCCTCCCTGGTCGGCGACTGTGTCCTGTTCGCCCCAGGCACCCATGATGGGCCGTAGTTCGGCCCTGTTGTGTTCTGAGAAGGGTTGCTGCCGCTCGTGAATCCCCCAGGAACCGTCTGCAGTCCCGGGGGAGGCAACCCTGCAAGGCTCCAGAGGCGGGGGACCGCCTGAGAGCAGTTGGGACATGCCTGCTCGAGCTGACTTTTATCACTTCCTCTGTATGATTTCACACCACCAACGCTCTCGAGCGCTTCTCCCAGGTGCTGCTGCCAGTTCTCATGACCTGGCCTGCACATCTTCCCCGTATCCTGCTCCCATTGCTTCAAATAGTCGCTCAGCGCCTTGGGTTCCGAACAAACATTCTGCGCGCCGCCGCTCTCGGAAGGACGTGCGTTGTTCGGAGCCAGCGCGGCCTCCACTGCGGGATGTAGGTCCGTAGAGCCCGCCCTACCGGAATTTGCGAACTTCGTCACATTGGCTTTCTTCCCGTTCTTCTTTAGATAGGAGCCAGTCACTTCCGTATGCATCTTGGAGAGACCGTTGAAATCCGAGAACTCGAGAGGCCACCCATCAACATACGCGTATGTCCGAAGGCTGCCCTCCAACCGGATGGGCTCCGGGCTCAGGTACAGCCCGGTCTCCGGGTCATAGTACCGGTACCGGTTGTAGTAGAGCTCCGTCTCCTCATCCGCGTACTGCCCCGGAAACCGCATGGGCGTCAGCCCGGCCTGCTCCCCCTCGACCTTGCCGAACAGCGACGCTTCGATTTCGCCCACGAGCCGTCCGTTTCCGCCCACCAGCGCCGCCGGCATCCCGTTCGGCGCCTCGACGTAGTACCGCACCTCGTCGCTGTCGCCCCGCCGCACCCGGTCCGCGAGCGGCGTCACCCCGTCCGGGAGCACCGCGTACGCGCGCTCTTCCACCACCGGCTCCCTGCCCGCTTCCCCGAACAGCTCGCGGATCTCGTGCACCAGCGCATCCCCGCTCCAGGTGTATCGCGTCACGCTCTCCACCACCCGATCGCGCCCCCGCTCCACCCGCTTCTCCAGCCGCCGCGCGAATGGGTCGTAGGCGAAGCGCACCACCCGCCCGTCCGGCAACCGCACCGCCTGGAGCAGATCGTCGTCGCCCCACTCGAAGTAAGCGACGCGCCCGCCCGGCAACCGCTTGCTGGTCATCCGCCCCCGCTCGTCGTACGCGAGCTCCGCGCCTCCCCGCCTCTTGAGCTGCCCGCCCGGCGCATACTGACGCAGCGTCGCGCTCTCGTAGAGCTGCCCGCTCGGCCCGTGGCGATACCCCTCGATCAGCTCCCGCCGCGCCCCGTCCACCCGCTCCCGCCCCACCACCCGACCCTGCGCATCGCGCAGGTACTCCACATACGCCCCGCCCGCCTCGCCGCTGCCCACCGCGCCGAGCTGCCCGGCCGCCGACCACCCGTAGCTCTGCGCGAACATCACCTCATGCGGCAGCGGCCCCACCCACGCTGGCTCGCCCGGTCGCATTGCGGGAGTCACGCTGGGGCCTGTCACCTGCACACCGGACGGGAGTGCATCTTGCGTCACCCCCTCCGCGATGCGCCCTCCCGCTGGCAGCACCCGGTCGAGGAGGTGGCCCGCTGGATCGTACGCCATCTGCATCTTCATCGTCTGCGCGCCGACGTCCCCGACAGCCACCGTCACTGGCCGCCCCACCACGTCGCGCGCGATCTCCATCCTCCCGAACGGCCCGCTCGTGCTCACCGCTTTGCCCAGCGCGTCGTGCGCCGTCTCCACCACCGTCCGCCGCCCGCCGCGCGTCACCGCCTCCCGAACCACCCGCCCGCGCGCGTCATAGGTGTACTCGCACGCCACCTCTCCGCTCGTCACGTATTCGACCCGACCGAGCAGGTCATAACCGAGGCTCTCCGTCCGGCCATCCGTGAAGCTCCGCTCCACGAGCCGGCCGCACGGGTCATAGACGAAGTCGACCGTACCAAGCCCATCCCGGATCTGCGTGATCCGCCCCATCACATCGTGCCGGTAATAGATGCGGCGCCCATCGAACGTCCGCTCCTCGTCGATCCGCCCCTCCCCGCGCCGCACGTACCGGTGCTCCTCGCCGGATTCGTTCACCACCCGCACCAGGTCCTGCTCCCGGTCGTAGAAGTACCGCACGGCGCTCCCGTCCGGCTTCACCACCTCGGTCACCACGCCGATCCCGCCCCATCGCAGCGCCGTCACCCGGCCGTCCGCGTCGGCTATCTCCGACAGGTTCCCGTCGACATCATAACCATACCAGTCCGTCGCCCCGCTCGGCCGGCGCACACGGAGTAGCCTTCCGCAGCCATCGTATCCATAGGATGTCTCCAGCCCGCGCTCGTCGACGAAGCTCGTCAGCCGCCCCAGAAAATCATAACGAATCTTCCGCCTCGCCCCGTCCGGCTCGATCACCTCGACACGATTGCCGAGCGCGTCATAGGCCATCCGCGTCACACCGCCGTTCGGCAGCGTCGCCTCGACGAGCAAGCCGCGCTCGTCGTAGCGGAAACCGACCACCGGCCCGAGCTCGTCCTCGACGGCCACCACATCGCCTCGCGCGTTCCGCTGGTAGCGCGCGAGTCCGCCCATGGCGTCGCGAACCTCCTCGATGAAGCCCCGCTCGTCGTATTCGTACACGGTTCTCGCGCCCATCGGATCCGTCACGACGCGCAGCCGGCCCAGGTCGTCTCGCTCGTAGCGCCATGCGTGCCCCAACGCGTCCCGATACACCAGCACGTTGCCCGTGGCGTCGAACGTGTAGGCGTGCATGCCGCCGTCCCACGCGACGCCGTTCACCTTGTCCAGCTGGTTGCCTTCAATCCGCCGTTTCGCGCGCGAGGTGATCACCTCGACGAAGTGGTCGTAATCGTCGATCTTGACGTGACAGAAGCCCTTGGCCCTCGTCTCGCCATCGTCCAGGGTGCCCGGCACGTCGCCATCGAGGGCGTCGTTGCCCTCGCGACGACACCATGCCTCCACGCAGCGGTCGTTGTCGCCATAGCGGAACTCCGCCACCAGCCCTCCCGGCTCGCGGCGCCGGACCAAGCGGTGCTGTTCGTCGTATTCATAGCGCTCCTCGCTGCCCGCCGCGTCGCGCGCCGAGACCAGATCTCCTCGATCGTCGTAAATATACGTGCGAAACGCTCGCCACCCTCCGCCCGGCGACTCGTCCTTCACCTCGAACGCGGCGATCCTCCCGTCCGCGTGCCGCCGCGCGCGGACCATCCGTCCAACCGCGTCGATCGCATGGGACAGGCGCCCTCGCTCGTACGAGAGCCGTATCTCGTTGTCGTACCGGTCCACGATGCGCGACAAGAGCCACCTGCTCTCCTGCCTCTCGCCGAACACGAGCAGCACGCCCTCGGCCTCGAGGGTGTAGCCGCCCTCGTGACGCCTCAACACGCCGCACGGCATCGGGACGGGACGGTCCGGCTCGGGGATCTCCGCCTCGGTCGGCGCCGCGTGAGGCTCCAGGACACGCAGCGTCCGCCGCCGCTCCTCGATCGCCCACGCCAGCGAGTGGCTCCACCCGAACCCGAGCCCGAGGTCCACGTCGCTCGTCTCGGAGGAGTAGCTCCGCTCGATCCGGAGCGGCAGGATCATCCCACCGAGCGCCAGATCCACGGCCTTCGCGGTGTAGACCCGCCCCGTCATCGGATCGACCGGATCCCCGGCCGATGTGCCGCCCCCGCGCCCGTGCGACGGATTCGGGCACCCGCCGCCGCTGCCCGGCCCGCAGGTGCCCGCGTTCTTGCCGCCGCCTCGCGGCCCTTTGCCGCCGCTCTTGCCGCCCGCCCCCTGGTCGCCGCCGCGGCCCCGCCCTCCGCGGCCGCGGCCGCCGCCTCCGCCGCCCCCGCCACCCAGGATGAATGTGCCGGGGTTCATGCCGGGAATCGCGGGGATGTTCGGGACCGGCGCCGTTCGTGCCATGGCGGCCATAGTCGATAGGCACACCCCGCGCTGTCAAGCCGGGCAGCCTCTGTGCGACGCAGATCTGGAACCGGCGATAGCGGCGTTGAGGGAATGACCCGCGTCCGGCATGCGGGACCGCGGCTCGCCGCGCCGAACTGGCACGCGATCGACCGCTGTTCAGGCTCGCTCGACGGCTGCACCGAAGTCGCGGCGGGCTTATCCTCGCCCATCTCGGTTTCAACTCCGTGATCGTGCGTCGCGAGCGCAGGTCTCGCCCGATCGCCTCGTCACTGCTGGAGGATCGGCGTGAGCAACGCGAGCAGGCCCGAGTTCCTCGCGTGCGTGCGCTCGTCTTGCTTGCCCAGAATCATGGCAACAGCCTCGAGCAGGCGCCCCTGGCCTTTGGCGCGCGCGGCACGCACCCCTGACCCTACAAAAAACGCGGTCTGGTGGCTCCATCAGGCTGCAACCTCGCAAGAGCCGGGTGGCAGCCCGACGCTACAGCCTCGTGCAAACCAGGGCCGCCAGCTCCACTCGCCGGAGGCGGCCTCCGCGCCCGGCGAAAGATCGAGCTTACGGACGCCGCAGATCCCTGTAGCATGGTTCACATATGCGGGCAAATCAGCGGTCATGGCTGCGGCGGACGAGCGGCGCACCCGGCAGACCGACGATGACGGTACGAGCAAACCGTCCCCCCCCAGCTTGCTCGCGGAGGGGCCGCCAGAACACCGGCCCCTCCGCGAGCAAGCTGGAAGGAATTCGGCGGCCCTGTATTCAACCTGGCTTGGAGGCTCGGGATCGTTCGGGCGAACTGGTCCGGTAAGGCATCCTTCGCACGCCATGAAAAACTGATAGGACCCAACAATTCATTCAAGCGAAACCCGCCCTACAGAACGGCTCAATCCAGGCGTTAGCCAGGCAGCTACACCAATGCGAAAGAAGTCACTGCAAGCCATCAATTTCGACAAATTTAGCGAGCGAATGAACTCCGAATCTGACAGGGCCTGCGCGGTACTTGGCGCCGCGCTGCTCGATGCCAAGCTGGAGACGCTGTTCCATCGACACCTTCGAAGCTTCCACGAAGAGCTCCTTGGCGCAAGCCGCCCTATCGGATCCTTTAGCACGCGGATTCAATTGGCAAACGCACTGGCGCTTATCAGCGACGATGCCCGCGCAGACTTGGACACCATCCGCGTCATTCGAAACAATTTTGCTCACAGCTTCGATTACGAACTCGGTTTCGACGACCAGTCCATCACAGATCGTTGCACAAACCTAAGAACAGCCAAGGCTTACATTGACGGCTTTGATTTCGCCGCGGCCGCACCGCACCGCACCGCAAGTTGAGTGCCATGGCAATCCACGCAATACGTGATCGTTTCAGGGCTCCTCGCTGGCGGTATCAGCTTTCGGTTGATTTCTTGGCACAGTACTTGGACGAGATCGCGACGGGCACTCCAAACTATGCGGGTTCGGACCTGCTTGCCGAGGTTCGGGCCATCAGCGCGAACACCGGGTTGAACTAGGGGCGCAAGGGAGTGTTCAACCGCCGGCCGTCACAGAAGCGGCGCAGGAAGCCCCCTCGTCGTGTGATGCTGGCGAACATGGCTTTGCAGCCTTCTGGCCCCTTGCCGCCTGCTCACCGTCGCGACCCGTGCCCTCCCCGACCATGGCCACCGTCTCCGCGCCAAGGATGAACGCGCCCGGATTCATGCCAGGAATCACGGGGATGCTCGGGACCGGGGCCGCGCGCGCCCTGCCGGCCATCGCCGAGAAGCGTTGCACGCGACGTACAGCGGCCCACCATCCTCCCCGCGCTGCCCAGCCAGCCGGCCGTCCTGGCGAGGCTGCTCAGCAGAGGCGAGCCGGACGACCTCGGATGCCGCCCCGAGAGCGAGCCCGCTTCCCTTTGCCGCCGAGGTGTGGGATGCGCCTGCCATGAGCGTCACGTACCGGGAAGCCGGGGTCGATATCGATGCAGGGGACGCGCTCGTCGAGCGCATCAAGCGGCTCGCGAAGCCGACGCGCATCCCCGAGGTGCTCGCCGACGTGGGCGGCTTCGCCGGGCTGTGCGCGCTGCCGGGCGGGCTGTCCGAGCCGGTGCTGGTCAGCGGCACGGACGGGGTCGGCACCAAGCTGAAGGTGGCGTTCGCGACGGGCGTCCACGACACGGTCGGCATCGATCTCGTCGCGATGTGCGTGAACGACGTGCTGACCGTCGGCGCGCGGCCGCTGTTCTTCCTCGACTACTTCGCGACTGGCAAGCTCGACGTCGACGTGGGCGAGGCCGTGGTCCGCGGCATCGCCGAGGGCTGCAAGCAGGCCGGCTGCGCGCTGATCGGCGGCGAGACGGCCGAGCTGCCGGGGATGTACGCGGACGGCGAGTACGACCTCGCCGGGTTCGCCGTGGGCGTCGTCGAGCGCTCGCGCATCCTCGACGGCAAGCGGATCGCGGTCGGCGATGCGGTCATCGGCGTGGCGTCGAGCGGGCTGCACTCGAACGGCTTCTCGCTCGCGCGGCGCGTGCTCGAGAAGGAGATGGGCCTCACGATGAGCGACCGCGTGGCCGATCTCGGCGGCACCGTGGGCGAGGCGCTGCTGACGCCGACCCGGATCTACGCCCGCGCGATCACGGCGCTCCTCGCGGCCTGCGGCGACGCGGTCCGGGGGCTGTCGCACATCACGGGCGGCGGCCTGCCGGGGAACCTGCCGCGCGTGCTGCCGGACGGGCTGGGCGCGCGGCTCGACCTCGGCTCCTACCAGCGGCCGG
Source organism: Sorangium sp. So ce124 (assembly GCF_051525235.1). NCBI lineage: Bacteria > Pseudomonadati > Myxococcota > Polyangiales > Polyangiaceae > Sorangium > Sorangium sp. So ce124. The sequence continues at coordinate 12,902,433 of NZ_CP150312.1, read as the reverse complement.
CGGTGTTCCAGGTGCTCCAGCGCGGCGGCCCCGTGGAGGAGGCCGAGATGCGGCGCACGTTCAACCTCGGCGTCGGGCTTGTCGCGGTCGTCGAGAAGGGCGCCGCGGACCGGGCCATCGAGACGCTCGCGAAGAGCGGCGAGCAGGCCTGGGTGCTCGGCGAGGTCCTGTCGGTCGGCGACGTGCCGTTCGAGGAGCGCGTGCTGTTCGGATGAGAGGGCCGGCGAGGGCGACGCGCGGCGCGCGGGCCGCGCAGCGCGAGACAACCGGGCGGGCCCGGATGCGCTGAGCGACCGCGCGGGACGCGCGGCGCGAGCTCAGCCGCCTTCGAGCCTCGATCGCAGCTTCTTGATCGCCTCGTCGATCGCCCGGTTCGTCTTGTAACAGGGCCTCACCGTCGTCTCGAGCACGACCAGGGTGCGATCGTCGCCCTCCGAGACGGCGCGCTCGAGGAACGGGAGCTTCTCGCCGCACGTGGCGTCGCGCAGCTCGAAGGAGATCCGGAGCGCAGGGGTCCCGCGGGCCGCGATCTCCGGATCCCGCAGCAGCTTCGCGGCCCGGGTGGCCGGCGTGGAGCGGCCGCGGGTCTCGACGATCTCGTAGAGCACGTCGATCCCCGCCGTCCCGAAGCGGCTCGAGAGCGCGTCGAAGACCTTGTCGGCGTGCTCCTCGCCCGTCTTCGCGATGGCGATGGCCACGTTGCGCGCCGCGATCGCGAGCGCGCGCTCGCGGAGCGCCGTCGGATCGTGCTCCGCGAGCTTCTGGATCGCGTCGGCGGCCTTCACCCACCGGCGCGCCCTGACAGCGTCGGTGAGCGCCTTCCGGGCCGCTTCATCCGGCGGAGGCTCGGCCGGCGCATCGGGCGCCGCCGACGCAGCGGCCTCGGGCGCCGGCGCCGTGGGCGCGGGTGCCTCGGGGACGGCGGTGTCTGCCGGGGCCGGCTCGCTCGTGGCGAGCGCGCTCGCGGGAGGCCTCGCGGGGCCGAGCTGGGGCTCCGGCTCGGGCGGGGCGCGCCCACCGCCGGCGAGCGCCGCGATCACGGCCGCCGCAAGGATGCCGCCGCCCAGGTACGGGGCCAGCCGGCCGATGCGGCCGCCGAGTCCTTCGTGACCCAGCCGCGACGCGCGAGCTTCCCGGGCTTCCCGCTTTCGCCTGGCCTTCTCCTCGCGCTCGCGCGCGGCGCGCTCCGCCTCCTCGGCGAGCTTCCGCTTGGCCTCTTCCTCGCGCTCCCGGGCGACGCGCTCTGCCTCGGCGGCCTCCAGCTCCCGCAACAGCGTCGGGGCGAAGGCTGGCCGCGAGCCGCTCATCCGCTCGGACGTCGGCTCCGAGATGGGCGCCGCCTCCTCTGCGGGCGGCTCGTCCTGCGGCGGCTGCGCCTCCACGGACGGCGCGGGCGATGGCGATGACGCCGGCTCCGCGCTCGCCCCTGACGGCGGCTTCGACGACGCCGGCTTCGCTACGGATGCCGACTCCGCAGCGGACGCGGACAGCGGCTCCGATGACGCATGCTCCGCTGCGGGCGACGGCGGCTTCGATGGCGAACTCTCCGCCGACGGCGGCTTCGATGGCGAACTCTCCGCCGCAGACGACGACGGCGGCTTCGACGACGCCGGCTTCGCGACGGACGCCGGCTCCACAGCGGACGCGGACGGCGGCTTCGATGACGCGCGCTCCGCCGCAGGCGACGACGGCGGCTTCGATGGCTCACGCTCCGCTGACGGCGGCTTCGATGACGCAGGTTCCGCCGCAGACGACGACGGCGGCTTCGACGACGCCGGCTTCGCGACAGACGCCGGCTCCACAGCGGGCGCGGACGGCGGCTTCGATGACGCACGCTCCGCTGACGGCGGCTTCGATGGCGCAGGTTCCGCCGCAGACGACGGCGGCTTCGATGACGCACGCTCCACAGCGGACGCGGACGGCGGCTTCGATGACGCACGCTCCGCTGACGGCGGCTTCGATGGCGAGCTCTCCGCCGAAGGCGACGACGGCGGCTTCGATGGCGCCTGCTCCGCTCCAGGCGACGACGGCTCCTCCACGCCCGACGGCGATCGCTTCTTCGCCGAGGGCTCTACCGGACGACGCTCCGCCTGACCCGGCGACGACAATAGATCGTCCAGCGACAGTCGTAGGGAGCTCAGTCCCGTTGCCGCCGTCGCCACAGGCGCTTCGACGGACCGCGCTGACTCCCCAGGCAACGGAGCCGCTTCCGGCGACGGAGGCGTCGAGACCGGCCGCGCCGGCTCCGCCGGTGCCGCCGGCTCCTGCGACGGCGCCGCCGCATCGAGCATCTGCGACGGCTCGCGCGGCGGCCCCGGGTCATCGGCCCCGGAAGGAGCGCCACCGCCTGCAGCTTCGCGAGCGAAAGCGGCCTGGGCGATGAGCGCGGCGCCGCCTACCGTCGTCGGGCGCGCGTCCTCCGGCACGCTCGAGTCGTCGGCCGCGGAGGCAGCGTCAGCCCTGGCGACCTCCTGCGCGAAGGCGACCTGCGCCATGAACGCCGCGCCGCCCACCGCCGTCGGGCGCGAGTCGCGCGTCAGCTCGGCGACGAGGGTCGGCGTGTTGCGCACCGGCGTCGGCCGCGAGTGGCTGAGGGCGTCCTCGTCGTCTTCGTCGCCCTCCGGCAGCTCCGAGGCCGCCGCCCCTGCCGGCTCCACGGGCGCCGTCATCCCCGCCAGCTCCACGCTGTCCGCTCGGCCCTCCCCCGGCTCGCTCGACGCACGCGCTCGCGCTGCCTCCGGCGCGCCCGCGCCGCTCCCGGCCGGCGCCAGCGCGTCCGCGACGTCGTTCAGCGAGACAAGGCACGAATCCCCGAGGACGATCGCCGACGAGCCGCCGGCGCTCGCGTCGATCGCGCGCGACGGCGCGCTGGGCACGGGCGGCCGGTTGCTCGGCACACGCGCCGCGTCCGCGATCGCAGGCACCGACGTCATCTCCGCCCTCGATGACATCTCCCCCCTCGATGCCATCTCCGCCCGCGGCTCGTGCACGGCGATCCCCGACACGGAGCACGCGTCGTCGAGCGCCGCGATCAGCTCCGCCGCGGTCCCGAAGCGGGCGCGCGGATTCTTCTCGAGGAGGAGCCGCACGACCGCCTCGAGGGCGGGCGGGACCTCGACGCCGGGCGAGTGCGCGGCGATCGCCGGCACGGGCGCGCTCCGCTGCTGGTTGAAGAGCTCGACCGGATCCTTGGCCAGGAACGGGTGCTTGCCGGCCAGCATCTCGTAGAAGATCAGGCCCAGGGCGTAGAGATCGGCGCGCTCGTCGACGAAATCCATCCCGAGCGCCGACTCCGGGGCGAGGTAGGCGATGGTCCCGAAGATCACGCCCGCCGTGGTGAGCCGGACCGGGAGCGAGTCGGCCCCTGCCCGCGCGGACTCCGGCGACGCGACGGACCGGCGCAGCTGATCGACGCTCACCTTCGCGAGGCCGAAATCGATGAGCTTCACGAGGTCGCCCTGCGGCTCGACGACCATCACGTTGCGCGGCTTCACGTCGCGGTGGACGATGCCCATCGCGTGGGTCGCGTCGAGCGCGGCCGCGAGCTGCCTGGCGATCAGGGCGGCGCGCGCGGCGGGCACCGGCCCCCGCCGGATGATCTCGTGGAGCGTCGTGCCGCGCACGTACTCGAGGACCAGGAAGAACGACCCGTCCTCCGCCTCGCCGAAATCGGTCGCGGTCGCGACGTTCCGGTGCTCGATGTGGGCGCCGGCGATGGCCTCGCGCTCGAAGCGCTGCACGAGCTCGGGGAGCCGCTCGGTGTCGGGGTGCAGGATCTTGATCGCGACGCGCTTGTGCATGTGCACGTGCTCGCCGCGGTAGACCGCGCCCATGCCGCCCATCGCGATGACCTCGTCGATGCGGTAGCGCTTCGAGATCACCCGCCCGAGGTAGGACCTCGCCCGGTGCTTCGCGGCCTCGTCGGGGGTAAGGGTCGGCTCAGGCGGGCGTTCCGACATCGTGGCGCCGCCACCCTACCCCGAGCGGCGCGGCATTGGTAGGTGGCCGGCCAGAGGGGCCCGGCCCCGACGAGGCGGGAGCGCGCGCAGCCGCAAATGACAGCGCGAGCGGCCCGGCGGTCGCCTCGCAGCCCTCGAGGCGTCCCCCCGGGGGCCGGGCGGCCGCTTCCGCCCCGGATCTCTCCCGCGCCCGCCTCCGCCGTAGTATCTGCCCCCCATGCCCCCCCTCGATCTCGGCGTCCTCATCTCCGGCCGCGGCTCGAACCTCCAGGCGATCCTCGACGCGATCGCCGCCGGCCGCCTCGACGCCCGCGTGCGGCTCGTCCTGTCCAACCGGGCGGACGTGGAGGGCCTCGCGCGCGCCGAGCGCGCCGGGGTCCCCACGCGCGTCATCGCGCACCGGGACTTCGCCGATCGCGACAGCTTCGACGCCGCCGCCGTCGACGCCCTCCGCGAGGCGGGCGCGACCTGGGTCGTCCTCGCGGGCTTCATGCGCCTGCTGACGACGACCTTCCTCGACGCCTTCCCGCACCGGGTCGTGAACATCCACCCGTCGCTCCTGCCCTCCTTTCCCGGCGTCGACGCCCAGCAGCAGGCGCTCGATCACGGCGTGCGCGTCACCGGCTGCACCGTCCATCTCGTGGACGCCGGCACCGACACCGGGCCCATCCTCGCGCAGGCCGCCGTCCCCGTGCTCGACGGGGACGACCGCGACGCGCTCGCCGCGCGCATCCTCGTCCAGGAGCACGCCCTGCTCATCCGCGCGCTCTCGTGGATCGCCGAGGGGCGCCTCCAGATCGCGCCGCCTGACGTGCCGGGCGGGCGAGCGCGCGCGACGCTCGCCGGCGTCGAGACCGCGCTCGGGCTCGCCCAGAACGGCCCTGCGCGCGGGGACGTCGGAGGCGTCGGGGAAGTCGGAGAAGTCGGGGAAGGGGCGTGATCCACAAGCACTACGACGTCATCGTCCTCGGCCGGTCCATCGGCGCGCTCACGGCCGCGGCGCTCCTCGCGCGCCGCGACTTCACCGTGATGGTCGTCGGGCACGGCGAGCGCCCGCCCACCTACCGCCTCGACCAGCACGTCCTCCGCCGGCGCGCGTTCACCATGCTCGCCGAGCCGTCGCCCGCGTGGCGCCGCTTCCTCGTCGAGCTCGCCCAGTCGCAGACCTGGAAGCGCCGCATCGTCCCGGCCATGCCCATGCTGCAGGCGGTCGCGCCGCGCCGGCGCCTCGACGTGCCGCCCGACATGGTCCTCTTCGGCCGCGAGATCGACCGCGAGTTCCCCGAGCTCCGGCGCGTCGTCGACGAGCTCTACGCCGAGCTCGCCCACGTCAACGGCGCCGCGGACGACGCGTTCTCGCACGACGCCCTCTGGCCGCCGGGCACGTTCTGGGAGCGGCGCGAGACCGCGCGCTACGCCGGCCTGCTCCCGTACGCGCGCGCCGAGCCCGACGCCGACCTGCTCGTCGAGTTCCCGCGCGGCCACCTGTTCCGCTCGATCGTCACGCAGTCCGTCCTCTTCGCCACGGACCTCTCGGCGCTCCCGCCCCCCTTCGCGGTCGCGCGCCTGCACGGGGCGTGGACGCGCGGGCTGATGATGCTCCCGCGCGGCGAGGAGGAGCTCGAGGAGTTCCTCGTCGAGCGCATCCTCGCCCACGGCGGTCGCTGTCTGCTCGACGAGCGCGCCGCGTCGGTCCACGTCCGCCGCGGCACAGCCGCGGGGGTCGTCCTCGACGGCGACGATCACCCGAACGGCAGCAGCTTCGTCATCACCGACATGGACGGCGAGACGCTCGCGAGCCTGTCGGGCGGCGAGGGCATCCACAAGCGCGCGCTGCGCGAGTGGCCGCGGATCACCTCGTCGGTCGGCCGCTTCGTCGTGTCGCTCATCGTGCGCCGCGAGGGCTTGCCCGAGCCGCTCGGCCCGGAGGCGCTGCTGTTCCCCTTCCCGTCCGCGTCGACGGGCCGCTCGCCCGCGCCGCCGCGCGTGTCGAGCGACGGCGCGCCCGGAGGCCGGCCGAGCTCGCCGCGGCACACGCGGCCGGCAGGGCCCGGGCGTCCCGTGGTCCACCTCCAGCGCTGCGACCTGCCGGCTCCCTCGACCGACACGCTGCTCGTGGCGGAGATCCTGCTCCCCGACCGGGGCCCGCTGTCGCTTCTCGAGGCGCGCCAGGCGGTGCTCGACGCGCTGACGGCCGAGCTGCCCTTCCTCGAGCGCCACCTCGTGCTCGTCGACTCGGTGCACGACGGGCTGCCCGTGTGGCTCTACGACGGCCAGCGCCGCCGCCTCATCGAGCGCGCCGCGCTGAAGGGCGCCGCGCCGGGCGCCGAGCCGATGGTGCGGCAGCTCGAGGTCGACCCGCCCGGCTACCTCGGGCTCGCGGGGGAGCCGATCCGCGGGCCGATCGAGCGCACGCTGCTCGTCGGCCGGAGCGTGCTGCCCGGCCTAGGCCAGGAGGGCCAGCTGCTCGCCGCCTGGGGCGCAGCGAGGCTCGTGACCCGGACCGATCGGCGGAAGGAGCGGATGCGGCGCGACATGTGGAGCAAGGTGGAGATCGGCTAGCGGGGGGGGCGGACATCGACAGGCTGCACGGCCCCCAGAGAGGGTGTTCTCGGCGCGGGGTGGGGGCCCCGCCGAACTCGCCTGAAACACGAGTCATCCGGCAAGGCCGGATGACTCGTGTTTCAGGCTCAGACATCGGCCCATCCCCCACCCCGCGCCGAGAACACCCTCTCTGGGGGCCTACCGTTTTCTGATTTCTCCACTGCGCAGAGGACGAACCGTGCGTCTTGCGAAGCGGTGAGACGTGAAGGCGAGACTTTGTGTCTCAGGGAGATCGGGGGAAGACCTGAAAGAAGCCTTCGCGCTCGACGACGGTGAGGGGTACGTCGAACAGGCGCGACAGGTTGTCGTCGGTCAGCACCGCGCGCTTCGGGCCATCGGCGAAGACACGGCCTCTCCGCAGCAGGACGACGCGCCCGATCTCCGGCGGGATCTCGTGCACATGGTGCGTCACCAGGATCAGCGTCTTGCCCTGCCGCGCGAGGCGCCTGAGCAGATCGATGAGCTCGAACGCGGCCTTCAGATCGAGGCTCGTCGTCGGCTCGTCGAACACCAGCGCCTCCGGATCGTGCACAAGGGCGCGCCCGAGCAGGCAGCGCCGCTGCTCGCCGGCAGACATCTCCGCGATGGGCTTGTCGCCGAGGTGCGCGACGCCGAGGTCGCGGAGCACCTCCTCGGCGCGCCGGCGCTGCGCGGCGGTCGGCGGCTCGTGCTCGTGCAGGCCGGCGCTCGCGAAGAAGCCAGAGAGCACCACGTCGCAGCCCCGCACACCCCGGGGATAGGACATCTGCAGCTCGTACGACACGAGCCCTAACCTGCGCCTGAGCGCGGACACCTCCCACCTTTCGCGACCGAGTATTCGCACATGCGAGCTCTCGCGGTGGACCGGATAGATTTCCCGTGAGAGCAGCCGCAGCAAGGTCGACTTCCCGGCGCCGTTGGGCCCGAGGATCGCGGTGTTCTCGCCCTGCTCGATGCGCAGCGACAGCCCCTCGAAGACGCGCGTGTCGCCGCGGAAGACCTCGGCGTCCTCGATCTCGATGAGCGCGGGCGCGCTCATCGCTCCACTCCACGGTCCTGGTTCATCGGGCGCAGACTACCCGCTTACCGGCGTTCCGCACCGAGAAATCAGGCCGTTCGCGGTGGATCATCCGTGCCCCGGTTCGGCGATCCACTCCATCGGCCCACTCTCCATCTCTCGCGGACAGGCACCGTCGGAATGCGCCCGTGAACCGGCGTTCTCCGCTCTGGAGAGACGATGGCCCGGCCGTTGCAAAGCTCTACGAACCTTCCTTTCAACAAGCGCCCCGTGCCAAGCCGATGCTGGCACTCGGGAGTGGAAAAATCCGATGCGGCGCGGAGCCGCTCGGTCACTTGGAGATTGACAATGACGAAGATCAAGGGTTCGCTTTTCGGTGCTGGGGCAGCTCTGTGCCTGCTCGCCGCTGTCGGCGGGTGCATCGTTGTCGCGGACGATGGTTCCAGCGCCTCCGAAGAGGACGAGATTTTCGCCGATGAGGCAGCAGCGGCCGCGGCGGCATCGCAGATGCGCTTCGGCGTCGCCCCGCAATGGAGCCAGAGCTGGTCGCCGCCCCAGTCCGGACCCGCCAACGTCGATGTGGTCGCCGTCGGGGACTGGTTGCAATCGGGCGGCTTCACCAGCACACACAAGAACAAGCTTACGCAGATCGTCAACGCGGGGAAGACCCCCTACTTCTTCGGCTACATCGCCACGGACATGACGAAGAAGGGGCTCGGGTCCGAGAACGACTGCGACGGCAACAGTGGCGCACCGCTGTGCCAGAAGGGCGCGGCGTACGTGCGCGCCAACATCGGCGCGATGGTGACCAAGTACAAGGACGCGGCGCAGAAGATCTACGCGGGCCTCGGGGGCAGGGCGGTCGAGCCGCTGATCCACATCGAGCCGGACTGGTACCAGTTCTCGCAGAAGGATCAGCAGAACGCGTTCGACAAGACGGAATCTGACGGCTTCATGAACCAGATCCTCGGCGCCATCAAGTCGGGCTGCCCCTCGTGCAGGGTGGTCATCGACTTCAGCCCGTGGTTCAACCCGTCTGCGACCCGGTGGGCGACGACGCCCGGCGGGTTCTACGCCGGCTGGGATCGCAGCGTCGTCAAGTACGTCGGCCTCACGGGCAAGCAGTTCCCGTTCACCGAGGGCAAGATCGACAACTTCACCTACCGCGATATCACCACCGCGCTCAACCTGCCGCTCGTCATCGTGGACGCGTACACGTTCGGCGGCGGCCCGATCAACGTCGACTCCACCTGGCTCAACGAGAGCAACGTCGCCAAGGCCGTCGACATGGGCGTCGCGATCGTCATGCTCTCCCAGACGGGCGACGTCGCCGGCTATGACAGCTTCATCGCCCGGGTGAAGGGCAGCAGCAGCAGCTCCAGCTCCAGCAGCACCACCTCCAGCAGCTCCAGCTCCAGCAGCTCCAGCTCCAGCACCTCCGGCAGCGGCGGTGGCGGCGGCGGCACCACCACGTCCTCGTCGAGCAGCAGCAGCAGCAGCACTGGCAGCGGCGGCAGCGGCGGGGGCAACCCCGGGACCGGGGTGCGCGTCGAGGGCGGCAACATCACCGTCAGCATCACCCCCAACTCGACGTGGACGGGCGGCTATTGCAACAACATCAAGCTGACGAAGACCGACAGCGGCGAGACCACATGGAAGCTCTACGTGCCCTCGAACGGCGCGACGCTCCGTGACTTCTGGAACACCAACGCCGTCAAGCAAGGCACCGACTTCGTGTTCAGCGGCGTGAGCTGGAACGCCAAGATCAAGCCTGGCACGAACGTCGAGTTCGGGTACTGCGCGAACGGTACGCGCTGAGCTCCAGTCGACGAGCGCCGCGCCGATCGAGGAGGAGAGACGGCCTCCCGGCGGCGCGGCGCGCCTGCCTTGCAGGAGGGGCCGATCGACACGGGAAGAGCCCCTCTCGGGTTCCCCGCGCGGCCTCCGCGCCCGGTCGCGCTCGCCCGCGGCCCGCGCCCTCTGGTACCGTGGGCGCACCGTGCCCTCCGCCCCGCAGCGCATCCCCCTCGCCGGCGATAGCCCGGTCGACCCCCTCTACACCGCTTCGCTCCCTCGTCGTCGGGGGCGCCGTCCGGTCCGGGGCGCCGCATGGCGCTGAGGCTCCGTGTCACCTGGCGCAATGCGGGCAGCCCGCTGCTGCCCGACGCGCTCTCCGACGTACAGGCAACGGCCGACGACGCGCCGCTGCCGCTCGCCGGCTCGAGCCCGGGGCGGCGGGAGTTCGTGATCCCCGCAGGGGCGTCGCGCGTCGCGCTCAGCGCGCGCTTCTCGGCGGCGTTCGACGCCTTCGAGGACGTCCCCGCCCGAGAGGAAGAGGTCCTGTCGATCGACCAGGCGTTCGACGTGACGGGCGGGGGTACGGCGCTCAGCCCCGCCCCTGACACGGCGTTCGGACAGGCTCACCCGCTCGTCGACGTGCAATCGGCGCCCGGCCTCGCGCTCGCCCAGATCAGGACGGATTTCGTCGATATCACCCCATTCTGGATGGCCTACGCCGGGTACTCGGACGAGTACCGGCGCGAGCATCGGCCCGGGACCGAGCTCGTGGCCCTCGGCGCCACCGCGGGTGAGCCGAAGATCTGGTTCGCGAGCATCCCGGAGGCCTGCAAGGCGCCGCCGGACGCGGCGATCTCGGCCCTCGTTTTCTACCGGCCAGAAGGGTACGCCTATACCCGGGTCGACCAGCGCCACGAGATGTTCGGGCTGAATCGATACCTGCTCACGCCCGACCCGTCCCCCGGCGCCTCATTCTGGGCGCGCGACGTGTTCGAGCGCGATCCGCGCGACCAGTCCCGCTGGGTCTATGTCCGCTGCGGCTTCGAGGAGGCGCTCGCCGCGAGCGGCAGGGCGGTGGTCATGCTGCACCCGTGGCCGAGCGGGGCGAGCTTCGGCGCCGCCACGACCGCGAGCCTGCCCGGCCTCGCGGAGGCGGCGCTCCGCTTCCTCTGCGGGGCGCAGAAGATCGGCATTGGACAGGGCGGGCCGCGGCTCGGGAAGCTCGGGCTCGCGGGCTTCAGCGCCGGCGGACTGGCTTTGTGGCAGGCGCTCGCGGCCAACAAGGACCGCGTGAGCGAGGTGTTCGCGTTCGACGCCCGCGGCATCGCCAAGAACGAGGCCTTGCTCGTGCGCTGGCTCGGCGGCGACGCCTCGCGCCGCCTGCGGATGACCGGCGGCCACCAGCTCGACGCGAACGCCGCGCTCCAGCAGAAGCTCCCTGGCCCTTCGAAGGAAGCGCGCCTGACCCGCCTTCCGCCCGACAAGAGCGGCTATCTCCCCGGGGCGAACCCGCGCTGGGATCACGTGTGCTCCTCGCTCGAGGCGAGCGAGAAGGATACCTATCTGCACGCCGACTGGGTATGGCACCAGTTCGCGATGTTCGGGGGCTTCCCGGAAGCTGGAGAGCAAGCCGCCGTCACGTTCCTCCAGCGCTTTCTGGAGGAGTCGGAGCTCTGAGCCGCACAGCGCCCGAGGCCTAGATCCGGCCGGCCGACGACCGGGCATGTCAGATTGAAACGCCAAGACGCCAGAAGACGCCAAAAAAGAGACGATTGTTCGCGACAAGATAGCCAGGGTCATCGATATGGCCTTCCGAGGACCACGCGCCCCCTTTTCTCTCGTCTTTTGGCGTCTCTTGGCGTCTTTTGGCGTCTTGGCGTCAACTCTCTCTCACAACGCGATGAGCCGCGCCAGCGCGCGCATGTCCTCGTCGTCGCCCATCCTCGCGAGCGCGGCGCGCGCCCTCGCGAGCGCGGGCTCGACGTAGCGCAAATACGTCGCATCCACGCCGATGCGATCGAGAAAGACGAAGCGGCCGGCGTCCTTCAGCTTGCGCTGGACCGTGAGCACATCGAACTCCCGGCCGAGCGCGTCGCGCGCAATCCGATCGAGCGAGGCGGCGGCCGCATAGTCGTCCAGCCGGGCCTCGACGAACGGGCGATCCAGGTCCTGGGCGCAGTCGTTGAGGAGCGTCGCCAGATCGTAGGCGCGCGGGCCGAGGAGGGCGTCCTGGAAGTCGAGCCAGGCGATCTCGAGGCACCCGCCCGCCGCGTCCAGCACCATGAGGTTCTGGCTCTGGTAATCGCGGTGAACGAAGCCCCGCGGCCACGCGGCGATGCGCCGGGCGAGGCGATCCGAGACGGCATCGAGCTCGGCCCGCGCGGCGTCGCCCAGCCGGAGCCCGCGCGCGTCGAGCGCCCACGCGCGGAAATGGTCGAGCTCCCAGCGCAGGAGCGTCTCGTCGAGCGCGCACGAGTCGACGATCGAGCCGCTCGGGAGCGCCGCGAGCGCCCGCTGCGCCCGGGCGAGATCGCGCGCGGCCAGCGCGTAGACCTCGGCGCGGCGGGCGGGCGCGCGCTCGACGAAGGTCGAGAGCGTCGCGTCCCCGAGATCCTCCAGGAGGAGCAGGCCGTGCTCGCAATCCTCACCGAGCAGCGCCGGCACCCGGACGCCGCGCTCCCGGAGGAGCGCGTGCACCTCCAGGAAAGCCCACCGCGGGGGAGCGGCGCCGACCGCGACGCCGTCGCCCTCCGCGCTCGGCGCGAACATCGCGACCGCCGTCCCGGCCGGCGTCACGATGCGCAGATAGCGCCGGCACGACACGCCCCCGCGCAGCGGGACCATCGACGACGGGACATGGCCCGTGGCCCGCTGGACGAGCCGGAGCAGGGCGTCGGTGTCGAGCTCGCGCACACCCTCTCCTACGCCGGCGGACGGCGCGGACGCCAGGGCTGTCACGACATCGCCCCGCGCCGCGCTGCGGCCGTCACGCCTCGGCGCCTGTCCCCCTCGCCGCCTGTCCCCTCGCTGCCTCGGCGCCTGTCCCCCTCGCCGCCTCGACGCCTGTCCCCCTCGCCGCCTCGACGCCTGTCCCGATGCAGGAACGGGCCAGACGCTCAGCAGGCGCCGGCGCAGCCGTCGGCGCTGTTGAACCAGAGACCGCCAGAGTCCTCGCACGCGCTGCGGTCGTACCTGCCAGAGCAGCAGCGCTCCTGGCTCTCGCACACCTTCGCGGCGCCCTCGCCGCTCCGGAAGCAGCACTTCCGGCTCTCGGGCGTCTCGGGCGCGGCGGCCGCATCCTCGGGCGCGGCCGGCTCCCCGGGCGCGGTCGCCTTCTCGATGACCACCGGAACCGCAGGCGCGACGAGCGTCGCCACCGTGTCGCAGCCGAACGAGGCAATCATGACGAGGAGGGCGAGCGCCGATCCCAGCCCACGAGCGGTTCCAGCCAGCTTCATGATCGCCGTGGGTGGCATGGGCGCAGTGCGGCGGCAAGTTCGTGACGAGAGCCGTGCTATAACGCCGCGGAATGGCGAACGGTGCGACCAAGAGCGCGATGAACCGTGGGACGAACGGCGCGACCGGGCCCGTGAGGGTCACGCCGCTCAACGGAGCAGCAGCCGCCGCCGTCGCATGGCGCAGCCGGGGCGAGCTCCACATCACCGTCATCGTCAAGGCCACCTTCGCCTTCGCGGCGGACGCGGAGATGCCCAAGGTCGAGCCGCAGCAGGTCGTCCACGCGGAGGTCCATCACGGCAACAACCCTGGGCGGAGCGTCCGGCTCACGAGCGATCTGGCGCCGCACCTGGAGCGCGCCGACGTGCTCTTTACCGGCCACGCCCACGCGCCGCCGCCCGGCGCGCCCGTGCACGCCTTGCCCGTGCGACTCGCGATCTCCGATGAGGGCGGGCCCCTCCTCGACAAGGAGCTCCTGGTCAAGGACAGGGCCGGGTTCCAGCGGATGCCGCTCGTGTACGAGCGGGCGCTCCGCGGGGAGAACGACCAGGAGAACTTCCTCGGCGTGCAGGGGACGGGCGACGCGTCCGAGCCCGAGGCGAACATCGTCGATCCGCTCCAGCCGGCGCGCGCGGCCGGCTTCGGGCCCATCGCGCGCGCCTGGCCCGCGCGCAGGCGGCTGCTCGGGGCCACGCCCCGCAAGGCGCTCGACGCCGCCATCGCCGAGATCCCCGATCCCTTCGAGTGGGCCTATTACCAGGCGGCGCCTCCCGATCAGCGGACGCGCTACCTGCGCGGCGGCGAGTGGATCGAGCTCCACGGGCTCCACCCCACGCTGCCGCGCCTCCGGACGCGGCTGCCCGAGGCGCGCGGGCGAGCGCGCGTCCACGGCCTCTCCGCGTTCGGCGTGACCGAGGGCCACCCGCTCGAGCTGAACGCCGACACGCTGCGCATCGACGGCGACGAGCAGCGCTGCACCCTCGTCTTCCGGGGCAGCCTGGTCGTCCCCGACGAGGCCGCGCTCGCGGCGGCCAACATCGTGGCGGGGGTCGAGCTCCCCGGCGAGCCGCTCGAGTGGCCCGAGCTGCCTGCGGAGCAGGGCGCCGCGGGCGGACTCGCGCGAGGCGTCGACAGCGACCACGACGGCGGCCTGGGGGAGACCCTGGCCGCTCCGGCCGCCGGGGCGCGCACGTTGAGCCTCCCGGACGCCGGCGCGGCGGCGGCTGCCCTGGCCTCGGCGGCGGCGACGCCGTTCCGCCCCGGGTCGGCTCCCGGCGACATCGTCGGGCCGGCGGCGGGCGCGCCCGGGCCGCGGATCGACACCGGGACCCTCTCGATCTCCTCGGTGGAAGAAGGCCCGGAGGCGTTTCCGGCCACGACGCTGGCCCTGCTGCCCGAGCAGGACGCCGACGCGACGGACCAGCCGGCGCTCCCGTTCCAGCCGGCGCTTCCGGGCGCGGGGCTGCCTCCCTCGATGACGGCCCAGGAGCCGGTCGCGGCGGAGGAGCGCGCGGGCTCTGGCACGCTCGCCCTCTCGCTCGACGACGACTGGACGCCGGGCGCTGGCGCGCCCGACCCTTCCGGCGATGGCGCGCCCGCGGCCTCGCCTGCGATCACGCCTGCTCACGCGGAAATGGCGGAGACCGCGGCCGCGCCGCTCCAGGAGCTGGAGCCGGCCGCGCCGCCTCCGGAGCTCGCGCTGCCGGAGCCTCCGCCCCAGCCGAGGCCGGTGCTGAGCGCCTCGCCGGCGCGCTCCCCCGAGCCGGACGAGCCGCCGCCGGCCCCGCCGCCCCGACGGCCGCCGCCACCTCCGCCGGAGCGCCCGGCGCTGCCGACCCCTTCCCCTGCGTTGAGGAGGAGCCTTTACGAACGGTTCGATCGCAAACGGTAGCTCGCGCAAACGGTAGCTCGCCGAGCCCACCTCGACGAGCGCGAGGGGCGTCCGCGCGCGAGGCGCCCCAGGGCAGGAGATCTTCTCCCACGGCACGAAGGATGGAGCTGCGACGATGACCACCCGATCCGATTCACTAGACATTCGACTCGAGCTCTCCGGCTTCTCGTCCGACCTCCTCCAGGTGAACAGGCTGTCCGGGCGCGAGGCGATCTCTCAGCTCTTCACGTTCGAGGTCGAGGTGGCCTGTCCGAGCGACGCCGGGGTCGACGGACAGACCCTCACGGGCGAGAGCGTCGCGATCGTCTTCGAGCAGGACGGGGTCGAGCTGCGGCGCGTCCACGGGATGATCGCGGAGGTCCACGACCTCCTCGCGAACCTGCGCGATTACCGCGCGTACCGGCTGCGCATCGTCCCGCGCGCCTTCCGGCTGACGCTGGTCGAGACCACCGAGATCTCGATGAACAAGGCGGTGCCGGAGATCATCAAGCAGAAGCTCGAGCTCGTGGGCCTGAGCGGGAGCGACGTGGAGCTCCGGCTGACGGGCACCTACCCGCCGCGGGAGTTCACGGTGCAGTACCAGGAGACCGATCTCGCCTTCGTCTCCCGCCTGGCCGAGCACGCCGGGATCAGCTTCTTCTTCGAGCACCAGGACGGGCAGGACACGATGGTCTTCACCGACGGCGCCGGGTTCAAGCCCGCGGCCGGCGCCGAGTCCGTCCATTTCCGCGAGCGCGGCGAGACGCGGGACGTCTTCGAGCTAGAGGCGAGATCGCGGCTCGTGCCGAGCGTGTATGTGGCCCGCGACTACAACTACCGGCAACCGATGCTCGATCTGACGTCGGAGCACGTCCTCTCGACCGGGTATGCGGGCGGCATCGTCGAGTACGGCGGCCATTACAAGACGCCGGCGGAGGGCAAGGCGCTGGCGCAGGTCCGGGCCGAGGAGCGGCAGGCGACGCAGCTCGTGTATGCGGGCAGGAGCGCGGTGTGCGCGATCGGAGCGGGCGGGCGATCGGTGCTGGAAGGGCACCCGAGCCTGGAGTCGCTCGATCTGCTGTTCGTCGAGGTGGAGCATCGCGCGTCGCAGGCGGCCGGCGGCCTGGGCGGCGGCGACGAGCCGCGGCGCTACGTGAACACGTTCCGCGCGATCCCGGGCCAGAACACGTACCGGCCGCCGCGCGTCACGCCGACGCCCCGGATCGGCGGCGTCGTCACGGGCATCGTCGACGCCGGGCCGGGGGGCGGGGGCAACGACGCGCAGATCGACGATCAGGGCAGGTACATGGTGCGGTTCCTGTTCGACACGGGGGCAGCCGGCGGCGTGACGTCCAGGCCGGTGCGCATGCTCCAGAACCACGCGGGAGCGAACTACGGCACGCATTTCCCGCTCAAGCCGGGGACCGAGGTGCTCATCGCCTTCGTGAACGGCGACCCGGATCGGCCGGTCATCGTGGGCGCCGCGCCGAACCCGCTGACGCCCTCTCCGGTCAACAGCGCGAACCGGTCGACTCACCGGATCAAGACGCAGGGAGGCATCGTCTTCGATCTCGTGGACGAGTGAGCGGCCTCGATCTCGTGAACGGGCGCGCCCGCGCGCGGTCCCGGGGCGGCGGGCGATGACGCCGCTCAGGGAGCTGGCTTCTTGCCGGGCGCCGGGCCCGCGGCGGGGGAGGCGCCCTGGGCGCTCGTCATGGCCCGGATGGCGTAGTTGAGCGCGGCGCGCAGGTTGCGTTGCGTGTTGAGCTGGGAGAGGTCGAGGCCGAGCGCGACCATGGTCTGGGCGACCGTCGGCTTGATGCCGGCGACGATGCCGTCCGCGCCGAGGAGGCGGATGGCGGTGATGAGCTGGATGAGGTGGCTCGCGACTCGGGTGTCGACGACCTCGACGCCGGTGAGGTCGAGGATGGCGAAGCGCGCCCGCTTCTCGACGATCTGCGCGAGCAGGCTGTCCATGACCTCGGCGGTGCGGACGCTGTCGACCGTGCCGACCATGGGGAGCGTGAGCACGCCGTCCCAGACCTCGATGATCGGCGTCGAGAGATCGCGGATCACCTTCTGCTGCGCCGCGATCTGGTCGAGCTGGATGCGCAGCTCCTTCTCGACGAGCCTGGAGTCCGACACGTCGAGCGAGACCCCGAGCACGCCGTCGATGGGGCCGCCGGGCTCGCTGCGGAGCGGGATGAGCCAGGTGTCCCAGTCGGCGCCGTGCGCCTCACCGCGACCGCGGCGCACCTGGCCGTCGTACCATTGCCGCATGTCGGCGGCGGCCTCCGGGGAGGTCCCATAGAGGTCGTACACGCTGTGCCCGACGTGCTGCCCCCGTGTCAATCCGGCCTTCGCGGTCGACTTGCCGTCGTGATAGACGTAGATCCCGTCGCGGTCGAGCGCCCATATCGTCAAGGGATCCACGTGCTCGACGAGGCCGTCGAGGAGGCGCGCCTTGAGCCGGAGCGTGCTCAGCTCGTCCTCGGTCACCGGGGCAGGGGCCGCGGGCGCGGGGCGGAGCGAGCCGAGGACGGCGCTTCGGTCGGATGACCGGCTGACGCTGCACGACAGCGGCCGGTAGGCGCCACCGGAGTCGCGCAGGCGCACGCTGAACGAGACGGGCTCGTCCCTCTGAAGGAGCGACGACCAGGCCGCCGAGAGCGCGGCGCGATCGTCCGGGTGCGCGAGATCCGCGAGGAGCGCGCCGCCCGCGACCCCGGGGCCGAGCGCCTCGCGGAGTCCGCCGCTCCCGTGGAGCAACGCTCCGTCGGCCGAGGCGATGAAGAGCAGATCGGCAGAACGGGCGAAGAGCTCGCCAAGCAGCACGCTGGGGGCAGATTCCATCAGTCTCACAACTCCTCAGAGAGCAGAGAAGGATAAGTATAACGTGGACGGAGCAGGCTGCGAAAGAGCTCCCTGGCGGCCGTTGTGCGATTGAGCCGGGAGAAACGCGCCATTTTGTGGGGGCGCTAGCGCTAGCGTGGCGGGCGCTGCGCGGCAAGACGGTGAGCCGGCTCGCCGCTGAATGAGCTACGGCGAGGTGGGCGCAGGACGGCGGGGCGCTGCTTGCGTGGACCGGAGCGGGAGAGGTGGTGAGAGGTGCGGTCCAGGGGATTCCGGGAGCGCCTCACGACAGGTTCGTGACCGAGAGGCCATGAACTGGGTCTCTCTGGACGAGCGACCGGCATGTCACCAGGACCCTCGGATTCAGCCAGATGAGCTCGCGCTTGATGGCTTCGCCGAGCGCTGAGGCGAGCGCAGGCTCGGGCGGGCGATCTTCCTCCAGCCAGAGCACGACGGGAACCTTCTTGGTACGGGCGAGGATCCGTCGCACGAAGCCGCGTAGCTCACCGCGATCGAGCGGCAAGCGATCGCAGGCCCATACCATGCCCGCCACGGTATCCCGCACCTTGTACGCGACCTCTCGGGCGAGCTCTCCGCTCGAGAGGCGGATCTTGTTCTCGATCCGGTACCCGCGGAAGTCCTTGACCTCGATGAAGTAAGGATCGTCGAGATACAGACCGAAGAAATCGACCGCCTTGGTCTCTTGAAACCTCTGCAGCCCACCGACATACGCGCCGTGGTCGTCCCATTTCAGGATCTTCCAGTCGCTGTCGAAGGCGAAACGGAGCTTGCCCTCGTCGTGCACGAAGCTCATGCCGCGGAGCCCTCCTCGGGCGCCTCGTCGAAGAGCTTGCGCTCGAAATCGTAGTGGCGCGAGAACTCATCGAGGATCGGGTTGGTCGGCAGTTCCGCCAGCGTATCGCCGCCATCGACGAGCGCAGGGCCATGCGCCTCCTGACGGTGGAACGCGAAGAACCGGATCGGCACGTCGGGCTGCTTCCTGTACTCGGAGAGGAGCGACAGCTTGTGGGAGAGCAGATAATCGTGCGTCGTGACGAAGATCTGCACGCCGCGCTTCCCCAGCTCGAGGAGGATGTCGACGACCAGCGAGACGAGCTGCGGGTTCAGGTTCGCCTCGGGTTCATCCCAGAAGAGGATGCCATTCGTCGTCAACGAGCCGTTCGAGACCATGTGGGCGAGGCAAGCGATCTTGCGGAGCCCTTCGGCGACGAGGTGCGCCTCCATGCTGCCGTCCTTGCGCAGGAGATAGAACCGACCTCCCTGGAGGGAGACCTTGCCGCCGAGCGCCGTCTCGATCGGCTCGATCAGCACCCTCGCCTCCTCGGATCGGGGGCCGCGCAGCGCCGCCTGGCTGAGGGCGACGCAGGCGTCATAGTATGTCTCATCGAACGAGAGCTTGCGTTCCTGGTACGCGGCGATGAATCCTTCGAACATGGCGAGGACCTCGCGCGTCGGCAGGAAGATGGATGGCGCCTCGGTCTTCCAGGTCGCGGTCTTGACCTCGACCTGCTGTTTGCCCTTCGTGTTCAGCACGACAGCGACGTCGCCCGTGCTTCCTCGGATGGTGATGAACCCCTTGCCCTGCCCCTTGCGGCGGTGGACGAGCCTGCCCATGTACGCGTCGTCCGGCCGGAAGACGTTGGCCAGCTTCTCGTGCAGCCGCAGATCCAGGGGAATGACGGAGCCCTCCTGCTCGAGCGTCTTGAGCGGGGCATAGAGCGCCTTCATGGTGTGGCTCTTCCCGGTCGCGTTGGTGCCGAGGAAGACGTTGATCCCCGGTGAGAAGGCGAGGTCGACGTCCTCGAACGCGCTGAACTGCTTCATGTGCAGGTGCTGGACCTTCATGGCTCTCCGGGGCTTCTCGTTGACGGTGCAGGACGGCGACTGCGGCAGGGTAGCTCAGCGGTCGCGAGCGGTCACACAGAGGGGATGCCCCGAGGCAGCGTCGAAATTGGTGACCGACAGGGACAAGTCCAGCCGCGCCGTGGCCGCGTCGGCCGAGACGCACGCCGACGAGATCGCGAAGGGGATTGCGACCGAGCTCGCGCCCTGCCTGAGGTCCGGCGAAAAGATGCCCGACGTGGCGTTGCTTATGCGCCTCGTCGCGCGCCGGCTCGCCGCGGACACGGCCGCGCTCGTGGCGGCCGACGACGCGCACGAGCGCGAGCTCGCCGACGACGCCGCGCCCCGCGAGGCGCGCGACGAGGCGGCCGCCCGGTTGCGCTCGGTGCTCGTCGACGTCGTCGACGGGTGCGCCGCCGTCGACGCGGCGTTCGGGCCGGCGGGCCTGCGCAAGCTGCTGCTGGACGGGGCCGTCGCCGAGGACCCTTCCGTGCTCGTCACGGCCGGCGAGCGGGTCGCGAGCGCCCTGCGGGACGCGGAGATCAAGCTCCCGAAGCCGAGGCGCGCGTCGATGAAGCTCGATCGCGCAGCGCTCGCCGACGAGATCGCGGCCGAGCTGCCGGCGCTGAAGAGGGCGCTCGCGAAGGTCGCGACCGAGGAGCGCGAGAAGGAGGCCACGCTGCGCGCGAAGCAGAACGCCATGCGCAAGAGCGACAAGAGCTTCGGCCAGGGCGCCGCGCTGCTCGCCGCGAGCTTCACGTTCGCCGGCCTCGAGGATCTCGCCGCCAAGGTGCGCCCGTCCGGCCGCAGGCCCGGCCGGACCGCAGCCGAGGAGGACGACGCGCTGCCCCCAGAGGAGCCCGCCTCGCCCGGATCGCCTCCACCGCTCGAAGGCGACTGACCGCCGGCGGCGCGGGCCGAGCCTGAAAGCGGCCCCCATGCTCCCCAGATCGCGCTGCCACGGCCGGGAAACGCGATGATCCCGCGGCAAAGCGCGCTCTGAACCGTTCCCCTCGGGCGTCGCCGCGGGCGCAGCCCTTCCGAGGCGACCGGCGGCCCCGGCGCCGCCGGACCTCGCCTTTCTGACGGCTCCAGCGTCGTCTCGCCCCGGGCTCGTCGCCCGCGGAGCGGCTCCTGCGTCGTCTCGCCCTGGGTTCGTCGCCTGTGGAGCGGCTCCTGCGTCGTCTCGCCCTGAGCTCGTCGCTTGTGGAACGGCTGCTGCGTCGAGCGCCATACCGCCCTGCGTCGCCTGCGCTTCGGTGGACGGCGCTGGCGTCACCGCGGACTCCCGTCGGATGCACCGGAGGACACCTCACCCGGTCCCGCGTCGGTCCGTGCGTTGACGACGGTCGACATGGCGCACGAGGGCGCGATCCAGGGCCGAGCAATGTCCTAGCGCTTTGGTGGGGACGCTTGCTTCTGGAGAACGTGCGGACGAGCGCGCCCGGGCGAGAAAAATCGCGGGGAGGAGGCAATGAGCATGGGAACGAGGCGACTGACCAAGAGCGTCGGGGTGGCCGTGGCCGCCCTGGCGCTCGGCGCGGCAGGGGCCGGGTGCTTGTGGAAGTTCGGGGACGACACGTTCGGGAGCTTCTGCGCGGCGGCGGTGGGCGGCGAGGAGCACTGCGTCGGCGAGAATCAGGGCCCGGGCGCCGCGTGGGCCCAGGCCGAGAAGGACGGCGTTCTGCCCATCGAGGTGTGGGCCACCTGGCCGAACAACAAGACGCCGGAGGAGATCGTCGCGAGCGAAACCTCGCTCGGCGTCTGGTTCGGCCACATCGACGAGGCTGTCGCGTACGTGCGCGACGACGCGAGGAACGCCGAATCGCTGCGGGCGACGCTCGCTGGCAAGCTCGCGTCGCTGCTCGACGAGGCGAGGGACCGCCAGAGGGCGCTGCTCGCGGAGACGCCGGTCGACGCGGCCGGCAACTTCACGGCGGCGATGATCGAGAAGGCCAGCGCCGAGAGGGAGCCGCTCGCCGCCACGCTCGCGGCCGACAGGCAGGCGATGGCGGCCGTGCAGGTGATCTTCGACCAGGCCCGGGACGAGGCCGCCCCGCTGCGATCGAAGTACGCGGGCGTCGCGGCGCGCTTCGCCGCGTACCGCGCGACCGAGGCGGCGGAGACGGCAGCGTACGCGGCCCTCTCGGCGCAGGCGTCGCGGTCGGACATCGACGGCCTCGGCGGCGTGGAGCAGGCGGTGCTCGCGGCGGCGCGCGAGGCGAGCCGCGCGCCCGGTGAGCTCACCGCGGAGATCCTGAGGTGGTCGGCGACGCTCCAGGTCTTCGCGGCCTCCTTCGACGAGGCGATGGCGCCGCACAGGGACCTCCTTGCAACGCACGGGGCGGTCGTGCCGGACATGACGTCGGGCGCGCTGCGCTCGCTGAACGCGATGCTGGGTTACATGAAGGGGCGCGTCGCCCGGAGCGACGCGACCGCGGCGGCGCTGCTCGGCGGCATCGCGCTGCGCCGGCAGGCGCTCCGTGTGCTGGAGATGGACGAGGGGGCGCGCGAGGCGGTCGCGGGCGCGCGGATCCGGAAGGCGTCGGAGGCGTTCGGGGAGCGTGCGCGCGCGCAGGTCGCGGCGCTGTCGGCGGCGCCGCCGGTGAGCGAGGAGCTCGGGCTGCCGCTCTTGGCCGAGCGGTGCGGGGAGCTAACGGCGATGGTGCAGATGCGCTCGCTCTGCGAGGCGGCGGGATCGTCGTGGCGGGAGGCCGGGTGCGCCGAGCTCCGAGGGCGGTTCGACGGCGCGGAGGCCGAGCTCGAGACGGGGCTGCCGCGGAAGATCGCGGCGGGGCTCGCGAAGCTGCGGGAGAAGGGGATGGCCGCGGCGGCGCTCGACGCGGTCGAGGCGAGGCTCGACGCGGGCGACGTGAAGGGCGCCGCGATCGCGTATGACGCCGCGGTGCGCGGGGCGGAGGGGACATGAGGCGGTCGAAGAAGAACGTTGCGCCGCGTGGCGTTCGCGCCGCTGTGCTGCGGAAGGTCGTCGCGCTGGTCACGATGGTGGCGGTGCTGGCGCCGTCGGTGGGGTGGGCGGGAACGCCGTACACCTTGCTCTGGAACGAGCGCGAGGACGCGACCTCATGCGGGAAGGCCGAGCTGGAGAGGGAGGGCGAGGCATTCTTCGAGGTGAACCAGACGCCGCTGCCCACGTACTCGGTTCCGGACGCGCTGCGGATCGAAGCCGATGGCTCCCAGAGCAACATCTTCGAGGCGGAGTTCGACTCGGTGCTGCTCTGCACGGGCAGCAACGACTTCCACTTCCGGGTCCACACCGTCAACGGCGGCGACTGGTGTACCCACTCGCACGAGGTGGTGCACCTCGTCTCGGAGCCGCTCGGGCTGAACAAGCCGCTTTTCGATATCCGCCGCGATGCAACCGGTTTCGAGGGCAGCCGGAGCGTCGACCTGAGCCTGACGGAGATCAACCCGGCGCTGGCGCGCGACATCGAGATCCTGCTGGCCGAGATCGCCAAGGAGCGCGCGGCGCTGGTGGCGAACGCTCGGGCGGTGGGCCTGCTCGCGGAGAAGATGGACCTGCTCCAGGAGCTCGACACCGAGCTCAAGGACCTTGTCGGCCGGCCGCTGGACGAGATCTCGCGGACCGACCTCGAGGCGATCCTGGACCGGTACAAGGACGCGGTCGCGCCGGAGACGCGCGCGGCGATGGAGCAGCTCGTCGACGACCTGAAGAAGAGCGTCAGTGATCTCGAGGACGAGGTCGCGCGGCTGATGGACGAGTTCGGCGCGCAGGCCGACGAGGTGGCGGACCTGGCGACGGAAGACGCACGCGCCGAGGGGTGGGACCCGGACGACCCGCAAGCGTACGCGCTCGGGGAGAGCGAGGTGCCGGGGGTCGAGGTGCCGGACGTCGCGGGGGTCGACGGGGCGTTCGAGGAGGGGCGGGATCCCTACGCGGCGTACGCGGACGCGGTGCTCGCGGCGCTGGAGGCGGATGTGAGCGGCCGGGTGGTGGTCCTCCGGGCGGACTTCGTGGCGAACGTGCGGGCGTGGCGGGCCAACAGCGCGGCGCTGGAGATCGCGCTGCGCGACCGCATAGGCGTGTCGCTGGCGGAGACCAACGCCTTCCTGAAGGCGCAGAACCGGATCACCGGGTTCGTGCGGCAGTTCATGGATGCATCGGACTGGTTCGAGGACTCGCCCGTGCCTGCCGACCTGCGGGCGCAGGTGGACACGGTGCTCAAGCCGAGGTTCGATGCGCTCGCGGACCAGATGAAGGACAGCCTGAACCAGTGGACGGGGGACGGGCTCGACCTGGAGCAGACGCAGCTCTACCAGACGATCAGCGCGTTCGCGGGGGCGATGTCGACGGTCAGCGAGGGCTTCGAGGCGTACGCGGAGGTGATGCAGACGCTGGTGCACGCGACGACGCGCATCGGGGTGGGGTTCGTGCCCGTGCTCGGGCCGACGCTCGACCTGTGCGAGGCGGTGACGGGCAAGGAGTGGTGCGTGCCGTCGGGGCGAGAGTTGAGCGATGAGGAGCGGATCTTCTCGGGGCTGGGCTTCGGGCTCGGGGCGGTCGGGCACATCTGGCACGGCGTTGCTGCCGCCGGCGCGCTACCGCCGCGTGGGATCCGGATCGCTGGGGAGATCGCGGCGGTCGATAAGGTCGTTGTCAAGGGATTCGAGGTATGGAGGCTCCGCGGGTTCAAGACGCTGAAAGGGCACGTTACGGAAGCCGGGTTCAACACCTTCGAGAAGGCGGCGATCAGCCACATGACCCGCGAAGGGCGGGCGCTCCTCGGCGTCGGCGACGAGGGCGTGCGCGAGATGCTCAAGATGCCAGCGAGCGTGAAGGCTCCGGACTTCGTGACGGTGTCCCGGGGGCAGAAGCCGATCGTGAGCGAGGTGAAGGGGGGAAATGAAATCAAGGTCAAGGAAATGATCCAGCAGTTGTCGAGCGGGATGGAGGGGCTGCGACAGAGGGGGGTCGTCGGAGATGTCGAGCAGGTCGAGCTCATCATGGCGCGGGGTGGCAAGTTCAGCCCGGAAAATACCTACAGCATCAAGGACGGGTACCTCTTCAATGTGAAGAAGGGCAAGAGGGAGCCCCTGAACGGGTTCAACACACCCATCCGGGTGATCCAGCTATGAGCGACTCGGGACCGTGGTTCTTCGCCTGGTGTGATGGTCCACAGAGGCTCGACGCGTTGCTCGCCGCGCTGTCCGCCCTCGTATACCCAGGGACTCGTATCGGCGTGTCGCACGACGCTACTCTCATCCACACGATCTCCATGGATGAGGCCGTCGCGATGATCCGCGCCGAGTTCTCCGAAGGTCCTTCTGGTGGAGCAATCTTTGACGTGATGCTGAGCGGCTCCAAACGTCTCTTCGGTTGCAGCAGCGACTGCTACACGGAAGAGGCCGGCCGCGACATCTCGGCCGGCCCCATCGACATGGCCACGTGCGACCAGCGTAGGTTTCTCTGCTCCTACCTCGAGCTCGCCTGGGGCAGGGGCCCGCGCTCGATCGAGGCCGAGGCCGCGGTCGCGTGGCACCTGCTCCGGGACGACCTCGAGGACCTCCTGCTCCGCCTCTGCGCACCGGACGCGAGCGGTCGCATCCGGACCGGCGCATGCGCGAACGCAGGAGACTGGATCGCACCGGTGCGCATGTGCGCGACGTACAACGCGGACGCCCGAGACATCGCGCGCGATCTCGCCCTCTCGTGGCTACAGCGCCACGACAAGGAGATGGTATCGCGCAACGCGGGCCTGTCGCTGGAAGCGCTCCGCGCGCGGGTGGAAGCCGCGCCGGCCGGGGCGCGCGTCCCGCTCAAGGGCGGAAGCGAGCGCGCGCACGCGCTCTCCCGCGAGACCGTCCTCAAGGCGCTGGCAACGCCGCCCTCCGCCCTGCTGGAGGCGCTCGAGGCCGCGGCGGCGCCCGACGAGGCGTGGCGCGCCGCCGAGCCGCGCGCGCGAGAGATCCTGGCGCTGACGAGCGAGATCGCGGAGACGGGCGAAGGCCCGCCCACGTGGCAGGTGCACACGGACACGCGCGCCCACGTCCGCTTCCTCCGAAAGCACGCGCCTTTTCACGTGCGCCGCCTCGCGGGCGGCGGCGTGATCCTGGCGACCCACCCGTTCCGCTCGCTCTGGCCGCTCTGGGTCGACGCGCTCTTCTCGCTCGGCCTGATGCCCTGACCCATCAACCTCATGTGGGTGAACCAAGGATGAAACCAGGGCCGTACTTCTTCGCCTGGTGTGACGAGGCAGAGCGGGTCGACGCGTTCGCGGCGGCGCTGCCGGCGCTCGTCATCCCAGGGATGTATATCAGCGTGACGATGGGCTCCGACGTGGATCGCACCGTGAACTTCGTGGACGAGGCGGTCGCGATGATCCGCGCCCACTTCGGACGCACCGATGCCGAAACCTACTTCGCCATGGAGCTCGACGACCAGCGCTCATTCTATGGCCACTATCGCTGCTTCACCGGCAAGAGCGAACGTCTCAAGCCGATGGGCCCCATCCACATGGTCCCTGCAGCAGTGGCGAACATTCTCCCGCTGGATTTGTACCTCGCCCTGGGCAGCGGACCGCGCTCCGTGGAGGCGGAAGCCGAGCTCACGTGGCACATCGTTCTGGACTACCTCGAGGACCTGCTGCTCCGCCTCTGCGCGCCCGACACGAGCAGGCGCGTCTCGACCGGCGGCTGCACGAGCGCGTGGACCTGGCTCGCGCCGGTCTCGATGTGCGCGACGTACAACGCGGACGCCCGCGACATCGCGCGCGATCTGGCCCTGTCGTGGGTCAGCCTCCACGACAAAGAGAAGGTCTCGTTGATCGCGGGCATGTCGCTGGAGGCGCTGCACGCGCGTATCGACGCCGCGCCGGCCGGGGCGCGCGTGGTTCCGACGGACCAGAGCGGGCGCTCGATCCCGCTCTCCCGCGAGACCGTCCTCAAGGCGCTGGCCATGCCGGGCTCCGCCCTGATCGAGGCGCTCGTGGCCGCCGCCGATGTGCCCGACGAGGCGTGGCGCGCCGCGGAGCCACGCGCCGAGGAGATCCACAACCTGACGGTGCAGGCCAGGGCGCGCGGCGAGCCGTTCACGCGCGGCGGCGGGGCCCTCACCTGGGTAAAACTGACGGGCGAGCACGTCTACTTCCTGGTGGATCACGCCCGGTTCCACGTCCGGCGCCTCCCGAACGGTGGCATCTTGCTGGCGACGCACCCCTACCGCACGCTCTGGCCGCTCTGGGCTGACACCCTCTCCGCACTCGGCCTGATGTCCTGACGCAGAGTCTCCCCCGCTCTCTTCACTTCGGGCTTTGCACCTGTCACACCTGCGCCTGTTCTCGGGCCAGTCTCCGCTCGCATAGACTCCATCCCTCCAGTCCCGGCAGGCCCTCTTCCAACCGCAGCTCCCGCCGTGTGATAGCCTCGCAGGACGCATGGCACCCTACCGCTCCTCTCGCGAGGACCGCGCCGCGCCCCCGCCGCCGCCGCCAGGCCCGGTCGCCGACATGGTGCAGCAGTTCGCCGACCCGTACGCCTTCCTGCGCGAGCTCGTGCAGAACGGCATGGACGCCGGCGCGCGGAAGATCGCCGTGCGCGTCGAGGCGCTGCCCGGCGCGTGCGCCACCTCGGTCGCCGACGACGGGTGCGGCATGAGCCGCGAGGACATCGAGGGCCCGCTGCTCACCCTCTTCAGCTCGTCGAAGGAAGGCGACGCGACGAAGATCGGGAAATACGGCGTCGGCTTCGTCTCCGTGTTCGCCCTCCAGCCGCAGCAGGTCGACGTGGAGACGTGGCGCGACGGAAAAGCATGGCTCCTCCGGCTGCACAGCGACACGAGCTACGAGCTCGAGGACGCCGGGCCGCGCCAGGGCAGCGGCACGCGCGTGACCCTGATCCAGCGGCTCGGCCGGGAGGCGTTCGCGGAGCACGCGCGCCGCGCGCAGGCCGCGCTCCGCCGCTGGTGCCGCCACGCCGATCGCGAGATCACCCTCAGCATCGCCGACCACGAGGGCGGCTCCCGCACGGGCGCCCTGCGCATCGACTGCCCGCTCGCCGTCGCAGCGCCCGTCTCCGTGACCGCCGTCGAGGAAGAGACCACCGTCGTCGTCGGCCCCTCCGCCGGCGCTCAGCACCTCGCACGGCCCACGGGCGGGGACGGGGACCCCGCCGTCGAGCACGGCCAGAGCTTCGCCGGCTTCTACAACCGCGGGCTCACCCTGTTCGAGACCGCGGACGAGCTCTTCAGCGGGCTCGCGGGCGTGCGGTTCAAGGTGATGAGCCCCCACCTCCAGCACACCCTGAGCCGCGACAACGTGCGCCGTGACGACGCCTTCTGGGAGGCGATCGCGCGCGTGCGCGAGCTCGTCAAAGGTCCGCTCCGGCGCGAGCTCGCCGCCCGCCTCCCGCAGGCCGCGGCAGCCGCAGCCGCCGGCGAGGCCGAGGGCGCCGCCGCCTACGCGGCGATGCTGGAGGCGGCGCTGTCGCCGCCGACCGCGCTCGATCCGGACGAGATCCCGTTCCCGCTCGCGAGCCCCGTCGCCGGCGACCGGTGCCGCGCGGGGCTCCGGGCGCTCGCGCCGGGGCGCGAGCCGCTGCTCGTGGCCAGGCGATCCGACGCGCTGACCGCGGCCATGGCCCGCGGCGGGCTGCCCGTCGTGCTGTGCAACCACCGCGCGACCAGGGCGCTGCTGAAGCGGTGCTTCCCGGCGGCGCGCGTCGAGAAGGCGCACGCCGCCTACCTGCTCGTGCGCGAGGAGCGCGAGGAGCCGAAACGCGCCCGCGCGGCCGACGCCGCGCTCCTCCAGGTGATCGCCGACGCGCTCGCCCGCGCCCGGCACGGGGTCGCCCGGGTGAGCCTCTGCCAGGTCGAGGGCGCCCTCCGCCAGCGCAGCGGGTTCCTCCTGCCCGGGAGCGAGGAGCGCGCCGGGCCCGAGCAGAGCTGCCACGCGGCGCGCGAGGTCGTGCGCCGCGCGGCGCGCTTCCCGCCCGGGCACGCCCTCTACCTCAACATCGAGAGCGACACCGTGGCCCTCGCGCGCAGGCGCGCCGCCGTCGACGCGGTGACCGCCGGCAACCTGCTCGCCCGCGCGTTGCTCGTCGAGGCCAAGGGGCCGCTCGATCCCGAGGACAGCGACCGGCTCCTCGACCTCTCGGCGAGCCCGCCGCCGCTCGCGGGCGCGGCGCGCGGCGAGCGGGCGCCCGCGGGCGGCGCGCGCCCCGCGCCGAGGGGGTCCCCGCGGTGAGCCGGGTCGTCGCCCGCGGCGCGATCCGCGTCGATGCCCGCCGCGCCGTCCAGAAGCTCAGGGAGCACCTGCTCGTCGACCTGGACCTCTACCTGCTCGAGCTCGTCCGCGCCGCCGCGGCCGGGGGCGCGACGCAGATCGATCTCCGCTACGACGCCGACGACGTCGTCGTGACCTCCGACGGAGAGCCGCCCGACGGGCCCGCGCTGGCGCGCCTCCTCGACCACGTGCTCAACGCCGCGCCCGACGCCGCGTCCCGGAGGCTCCGCCTGCTCGCCCTCGGCGTGAACGCGGCGCTCGGGCTGCGCCCGGCGCGCGTCGACCTGCTCACGACGGGCCGCGGGCCGTCCGGCGAGGGCCGAGGCGCGACCTGCACGCGCGTGCGCTTCACGCCCGCCCTGCTCGAGGCGCCCGCCGAGGCCCCCGCGCCGGCCGCCGGCCCCGCCTGCGACGAGGTCCCGAGGCCGCCCGGGATGCCCGCGGCCGGCCTGCGCATCGAGGTGCGGCGGAGGCTCGGCTGGTCGGTGCTCCGCCGGGCGATCACGGGCGATAGCCCGCCCGAGCTCGCGCACCTCGCCGCGGCCACCGGCGATTTCCCGGTCCCGATCGCGCTCGCCGGCGAGCCGCTGCGCCGCGCTCTCCCGAGCAGCGACGTCGCGGTGCTCGTGCGCGTGCCGTTCCACGTGCGCGGCGCGCGCCGCGCCGCGCTGGAGATCGTCGCGCCCCCCGAGCCCGCAGGAGGGCCGGCCAGCTCGGCGCCCCGCTCGCGCCCTCGCGCCGCGCCCCTCTCCGCGCCCCTCCCCACTCCCCTCCCCTCCGGCCTCCCCGCCGTCGACTACCTCGAGCACGGCGTGCGGCTCGTCCGCGAGCGCTGGAGCTTCGCCCCGCGGTTCCCCTCGGCGCCCCACCAGGGCGTCGAGCTCCCGGTCCGCGTCGTCGTCGACGCGGACGCGCTGCCCACCAACGCGTCGCGCTCGGCGCTGCGCGAGGACGCGCCCCTCCGCGCGCGGCTGCGCGAGGCGGCGGTGGGCGCGCTGCTCGACGCCATCAAGGCCCTCGCCGCGCTCGTGTGCGGCGAGGGCGCGGTCCCCGACGGCGCGCTCGTCGTCGACGAGGACCGCGGCCGGCTCGCGGACGCGCTCGCGGCCTTCGCCTGCGTCGCGACCGGGGCGGCGCGGACGGGCGCCGAGCTGCCCGCGGAGGCGCAGGCCGTGCGCGAGCTCCCGCTGCTCCGCGACGGGCGCGGGCGGCCGACGTCGCTCGCGGCGCTCGACGCGCGGCACGCGCGCGACGCGTCGCCGCTCTTCCTCTTCCGCGGCGACGCGAGGCTCCCGGAGGAGCTCGCCCCCTGGGCCGGCGACGTGGTCTGGAGCCCCGGGGGCCTCGTCGAGCACGCCCTCGCCGGGCTCCCGCTCGCCGACGCCGAGGCCATGATCGAGCAGGCAAAGCTCGGCGCCGAGCGCCGCAGGGCGTTCCTCCTGCACGCTGCCGGCGATCCCGTCGTGCCGCCCTCCCCGGAGCACGCGTTCCGCGACGCGTTCCAGGTCGACGACGGGCCGCTCGCCGGCCTCCGCGGCGAGCTCGCGGTCTTCGCCGGCGCCCGCGAGCCCCCGCGCGGCGCGGAGGTCCGGGTGTTCGTGGAGGGGCGGCACCTCGAGACCGTGGAGCTCGATCCCGCCGCCGTCCCCTTGCCCGTCGAGATCGCGCTCGCGTGGGAGGGGCGCATACGGCCGCGGTTCGCGTACGACGGGGTCGAGCGCGACGCGCGCTTCTGGCGCGCCGTCCGCCACGCGCTGAAGGTCGCGCTCGCCGCGGCCGACCGCGAGGCGAGGCGGCTCTTCGGCCCGAGGGACGCTCGGCGAGGCCCGCGCTCGACGACGCCCGCGCCTGCGCCCGAGAGCGAGCTCGCGCGCGTGAGGCCCGCGCTGCGCGCCGCGATCGGCGCGGTGTTCTGCGCGCCGCCGCGCCTCGGCGCCGCGGACGGCAGCCCCGGGCGCGGAGGCGGCGCCGCGCCGGCCCCGGACGACGGCCTCGCGCCCGCGAGCTTCGAAGGCCTCCTGGACGCGCGGATCTGGCCCACGCTCGCGGCCGGGTGGTTCGTGAGCCTGAAGGGGCTCTCCGCGCTCTCCCGGCCGACGCGCAGCCTCTGCACGGCGCCGCCCGAGGCGCGGGGGCGCGCGGCCGACCGGAGGACGGTGCTCGCCGCCTCGCAGCGCGAGCTCGACTGGCTCGCCGCCGCGCTCCCGGAGCGCGAGCTCGTCCCCTACGCCCCGGGGCTCTTCACCGAGGACGAGCTCGCGGCGCGGGGGCCGGCGCGGCGGCGCGCGCTCGCGGCGTCGCTGGAGAGGCTCGCGGCGCTCCCCGCCGGGGCGCCGGTCCTCGAGGTCAGCGGCCCCGGCTTCCTCGCGCTCGCCGCGCCGAGCGACGCGATGGTGGAGGCGTGGCACCACGCGTCGCGGCCCCTCGCCACCCTGGAGGCCGCGCCGCTGCTCGGCCCCGCCGCCATCGCGATCGACGACGACACGGCCGCGCCGAACAGCGGCTGGGACGGCCTCCTGTCGCCGCGCAACGACGTCGTCGTCCACGCGGTCGAGCGCGCGCTCTGCGAGGCGCTCGTGGCCGCACTGGAGGGCGACGCCGCGGCGCGCGCGCGCCTCGGCCTGCGGGGCGATCCGCTCCGCGAGCGCGGCAGGCCGGACCCCCGCGTGAGCGCCTACCTGCTCGACAGCGCGCAGGCGCTCGAGGCGCGCGCGCGGGCGCTCGGAAGCGCGCCCCTCAGAGCCGCCCAGAGCGACCTCGCCGCCCGCATCCGGCGCCTGCCGCTGCTCGCGATGCTCGACGCGCGCGGCCAGGAGGTCGCGTGCTCGCTCGAGGCCCTCGACGAGACCCACCCGGCGCCCGCGCCGATCCCGGTGCTCGACGCGGCGCCCGGCTTCGAGACGCTCTCCTGGCACCCCCTCGTCGCCCACGACCCGCGGGAGCGCGCGGCCCTGATGCGGTGGGCCGGCGGGCGCGCCCTCCTGGCGCAGAGCGGGGTGCCTGCGCGGCGGCAGCGCGCCGCCGCCGCGCAGGAGCGCCGCGCCTTCGCCGGCGGGGCGCAGCAGGAGCATGGCCCTCGCGGCGCCGCTGGCCCGCCGCGCGCGCCGCTCGCGCTGACGGGCGCGCCCTCGCACCCGCTGCTGCGGGTGAGCGCCGCCGCGCTCGGCATGCAGGGGCTCGAAGGCGAGATCGAGATCGTCGAGGGGCCGGTATCGGACGCCCGCTTCGTCGGCCCCGACGGCGCGGAGCGGCGCGTGGAGGTGGAGCTGCCGATCCCGCTCCGCCTCCTCGTGCGCGCCGGCGCCGCGGACCCGTCGAGGGACGCCTCCCGCGCGATCCTGACCCGCCTCGCGAAGGCCGCGGGCCGCCACCTGATCTCGCTGGCGCCGCGCTTCGACGAGCTGCCGCCGTTCGCGCGGAGCCACGCGCGCCGCGCGGTCCTGAAGACGCTGGCCCAGGGCAAGCGCGTCGTCGCGGAGGCGGCGCGCGCGCAGCTCTTCCACGACATCGAGGGGAACCTCTTCTCGCTCGACGACCTCCGGCGCGACCCGCGCGCCGAGTGGCTGTGCACCTCGACGCCGCCGCCCTACCCGAAGCAGCGCTACGAGCGGCCGGTCCTCGCGCTGAGCAGGCCCGAGCGGCTGCAGCTCGCGACCGCCGTGCTCATCAAGGACATCACCGACGCGGTCGCGCGCGATCGCGCGGCCGAGGAGCGCGTCACGGCGCCGCCGCTCGCCGCCGTCGGCCTCGACGCGGCCGCGCGCGCGGCGTGCTTCGCGATCCTGCCCTTCGAGCAGCCGGCCGGAGCGCAGGAGGGCGCGCCGCCCGCGCGCGGCGAGATCGGCCTGCTCGCCCCGGAGCACGCCGGGGCGGCGGGCATCGCGGTGCACGTCGGGCGCCGCCCGCTCTGCGCGCTCGACGCCGGCGACGGGTGGCCCCTGTGCGCGGCCGTCAACGACGACGCGCTCGAGCCGAACCGCGCCTTCGACGGGCTCAAGGCCCGCGGGGACGCGTCGCGGCTCCGGCAGGCGGTGCGCGACGCCGCCGCGCGGTGGCTGCGCGCCCGGCTCGCGCCGCCCGGCGACGCGCTCGCGACGCGGTGGATCGACGTCGCCACCACCTGGCCCCGGCCGCTTTTCGTGACCGGCGCGCTCTGGCTGCCCGCGCGGTGGCCGCGCGCGCCCCGGGTGCTGGTCGCCGCGCCCTCCGCGGCGATCCTCGGCGAGGGCCGCGGAGGCGGCGGCGGTGGCGGCGGCGGTGGCGGCGGCGGTGGCGGCGGCGGTGGCGGCGAAGGGAGCGACGGCGGTGGCGGCGGCGGTGGCGGCGGCGGTGGCGGCGGCGGTGGCGGCGGCGGTGGCGGCGGCGGTGGCGGCGGCGGTGGCGGCGAAGGGAGCGACGGCGGCGGCTTCACCCCCGTCGCGCTGCGCTGCGGGGCGGGCGTGGGCTCCGGGGCGACCGGCGTGGTCGAGCTCGCGCCGGTCGAGGGGAGGCTCCTCGTGTGGCCGCTGCATGAGGCGCGCTGGGACGCCATCGCGGAGCTCGCCATGGAGGCCGCGGCGTCCATGGCCGCCGAGCTCTCGGACCAGGCGGCCGCGGCGCCGTACCTGTGGAACTTGCACCTGCTCGGCCGCCTCTCCGGCGGCAAGCTCACGGCGCGGACCGCCGCCGGCGAGAGCGTCGGCCCGGCGGCGGTCCGCGCCGAGCTCGCGGCGAGCGGCTGCCTGTGGATCTCCGATCGCCGGGGGAGCGCGGACGGCGATTTCCCGGACGGCACGCCGCCCTTCGTGCTGCTCGACGACGGCTCGCCGCTCGTCGAGGTGCTGCGCCACCGCGCCGCCCCCGGCGCGCTGCGCGAGCTCGGCGCCCTCGCGGCGACGCCCGCCCCGGCCGGGGCGACCGCGGTGGAGATCGGGCCCGCCTCCGGGACGGGCCTTCCCGCCGCGGGCGCGGGCCTTCCCGCCGCGGGCGCGGGCCTTCCCGCCGCGGGCGCGGGCTCTCCCGCCGCGGGCGCCCACGGCGCGGAGGCGCACGCGGCCGCGCGCGGCGCGGAGGCGCCTGCCGCGGAGGCGCCGCCCGACTCGAGCGGCGCGCGGGCCTGGGCCCTCGCGCTGTGGCGCAGCGTGCTCGGCCTGCTCGGCGGCGAGGCGGCGCCGCTGCCCGGCGCCACGCCCGAGGGGCAGGAGGCGGCGACCGGGGGCCCGCTCGCGGCCGCGATCCACGAGGCCATCGCCCGGATGAACCTCGCGGGGTCCCCCGTGCGCGCCGTCGTCGAGGGCCGCTCGGGGCGGCCGATCCGCTACGAGGCGAGCCGGAGCCTCATCGTCGTCAACACCGAGCACGAAGCGCTCGCGTGGCTGCGCGCGCGCGGGGCGCCCGACCCGGCGGCCGTCGCGCTGCTGGCGGCGGCCGCCGTCGGCGAGGTCAACCGGGCGCTGAAGTCGGTCACCGACGCGGAGGAGCGCCGGGCGCTCGATCATCTGCTGCGCTCCATCGGGTAGAGCGCGGGTGGTGGTCGACTTTGCCCGAGAAAGACACAGGGAGACAGGGAGATTCACTAAGTTTTTCTCCCTGCCTCCCCGTCTCCCTGTTCAGATTGACCGGTACCGGAGCGCGCGGGCGCCCCCGCTCCCCACGTTGCCCGCACGCCGCCGGGGCGCAAAGCTCTTCCCCGTGGACACCATCTTCACCGTCGGCCACGGCACCCGCAGCGTGGAGGAGCTCGTCGAGCTGCTCGGCGAGGGGCCGGCCGATACGCTGGTCGACGTCCGGAGGTTCCCGGGATCGAGCCGCTCCCCTCATCTCGGCCGCGCTGCGCTCGCCGAGGCACTGCCTCGGCTCGGGGTGACCTACGTCTTCCGCGGCGACGCCCTCGGCGGGCGGCGGACCGGGCGGGCCGACTCGCCGCACGTCGCCTGGGAGAACCCGAGCTTCCGGGCCTACGCCGATCACATGGAGACCGCCGCGTTCCAGCGCGCGCTCTCCGAGCTCGAGGCGGAAGCGCGCGCTGGACGGCGAATGGCCCTCCTGTGCGCCGAGACGCTCTGGTGGCGGTGTCACCGCCGCCTCATCGCCGACGCCCTCGTCGCGCGCGGGCTCGCTGTCGTCCACCTGCTCGGCCCCGGCGCGCAGACCCCGCACCAGCTGAACCCCGCAGCCCGGCCCGACGGCGCCGGCCACCTGATCTACGACGTCGGCGCGCAGCGCGCGCTGCCGCTCGGAGGCCCTGACCGGAGGGCCGTGCGGTAGGTGTCAAAAATCACGAAGTCCACGTAGTGGTCCAGTCGGGTATCACCTGAAAAATAGACCATCAGTCGTCGCACTGACGTCCTGATGCCGGCCCCCCCGGAGCGCCCTCCGCGCCCACGGGCCTTCCGCTGAGCTCGACATCGCGCGCTCCCCAGCCCGTCCGGTATGGCGGAACTGCACCGATTCCGTTACCGTCCCGAAATCACATGAAGGCGCGCCCGATGTGGGCAGGGCCTCCTGGCTCGGGAGACAGTAATGAAAGTGCAACGCATTTCGGCGATCCTGCTCACCTCGGTCGCCTTCTCTGCAGGCTTCATCGGTTGCGGTGACGACGACTCGGGCGAGGGCACGGGCGGCGGCTCTTCCTCTTCGACCACGAGCTCGTCATCGGGGGGAGTCGCCCAGAGCAGCGGCGCGGGCGCGAACACGGCCGAGTTCCTCGGCACCAGCTGCACGGCCGACGCCGACTGCGGGCCGGACGGCGTGTGCGTCCTGGAGTCGGATGGGGAGGCCGGTCCTGCGGGCGGGTACTGCACGACGGAGTGCGCCGACGACGGCGACTGTGAAGGCGAGGGCAGCGCCTGCGTCAATGGCATCTGTTACCTGGGCTGCGTCCTCGGAGAGCCCCAGATCACGGCCCTCGACGATGAGCTCGACCCGCTCAAGTGCCACGGCCGCGACGAGCTGCGCTGTGAAGAGGTGGATGACGGCGTGACGGTCTGCATGCCGAACTGCGGCTCCGACTCCCAGTGCTCCGACTCCGGCCGAAGCTGCGATCCCAGGCAGAACGCGTGCGTCGACACGCCGCACGAGGGTCTGCCGATGGGCGCCGCGTGCGACCGCGACGCCGACGAGGATCCGTGCGCCGGATGGTGCGTGGGCTTCCCCGGCGGCGTAAGCGCGTGCACCGAGTTCTGCGGATTCGGCGGCGATCCGCTCGAGTCCGACTGCGGCGGGTTCGAGAACGGTATCTGCCTCTACCAGTTCGCGGAGGTCGTCGG
This sequence comes from Sorangium sp. So ce124, assembly GCF_051525235.1. Lineage (NCBI taxonomy): Bacteria > Pseudomonadati > Myxococcota > Polyangiales > Polyangiaceae > Sorangium > Sorangium sp. So ce124. The sequence continues at coordinate 12,866,524 of NZ_CP150312.1, read as the reverse complement.
CGCCGGCGACTTCGGCGCCTGCACCAGGGCGTGCACGGCGCACGACGATTGCCTGTTGCCGAACGCCCGCTGCGAGGACTTCGGCCTCCCGAACAACGGCTTCTGCATCTTCGACAAGCTGCCGTGCGAGGACAACAGCGATTGCAAGGACCCGGACGAGTGCGCCGAGACGCCTGATGGCTTCTTCTGCCTCGACCCGCTGTACCCGCTGAGCAACGAGGGCACGGGCGGCGCGGGCGGCAGCGGCGGCGCGGGCGGCAGCGGCGGCGGCGACGGCGGTGCGGGTGGCAGCGACGGCGCGGGTGGCAGCGGCGGCGCGGCCGCCAGCAGCAGCGCGGCCAGCACCACCGCGGCCAGCACCACCGCGGCCAGCACCAGCACCAGCAGCGCGGCCAGCACCAGCGGCGCCGGCGGAAGCGGCGGCGCGGGCGGCGCCGGCGGCGCGGGCGGCGCCGGCGGCACCGGCGGAGCCTGATCGCCGAGTCCCAGGACAGGCACTCATCTCATCTCCTCTCGATCCCCAGGAGGTGAGATGAGCGCCTCGCGCTCCACTCCCCTTCCCCGAAGCACCCGAGACACCGCCGTGGCGGTCGCGACGACGCGTTTCCCAGGGCGCCCACGCGCCCAGGGGGCGGCGCGCGCCGCCCTCGCCATCGCCGGTCCCGTCGCGCGCGCGAGGTCTGTTTATCGGCCCGCAGAGGGCGCGCTCGCCCGCGGCGACAGGCCGCGGACGAGGGTCGCCAGCGTGCGCAGCACCGGGGTGTCGACCCCGGCCCGGCGCCCGCGCTCGACCACCGCGCCCTGGAGGATATCGACCTCCGTCGCGCGGCCGGCCCGCACGTCCTGCAGCATCGAGGGCTCGGTGAGCGGGAACTCCGAGCGCGTGAGCGCGAGCATCGCGTCCGCGGTCGCCTCGGAGATCTCCGCCCCTTCCGCCCGCGCGACCGAGATCACCTCGAGCATCGCCGTGCGGGTGAGGTCCTCCATCCGCTCCGCGACCACGCCGGCGCGCTGGCCGGTCAGCGCGCAGATCGCATTGAAGGGGGCGTTCCAGACCATCTTCTCCCAGAGCATGGCGCGGTGGTCCGCCCCGCGGCGAACCGGGATGCCCGCGCGCTCGAGCAGCGCGGCGGTCGCCTCGACCCGCGCCTCCTGCCCAGGCCGGTAGGGCGCGAGCCCGGCGCGCGTCGGCGCGAGCGTCTCGATCTCGCCAGGCGCGGCCACGCCCGAGGACATGTACGCGATCGCGGCGATCACGCGCGGCGCGCCGACGTCGCGCGCGACAACGTCCTCGGAGTCGAGCCCGTTCAGGAGGGGCGCGGCGAGGCCGTCCGCGGCGAGCAGCCCGGGCAGCTCCGCGCTCACCGCGGCGAGCGACGGCGATTTCACGGCGATGAGCGCGAGATCGAACGGCCCACGCGCCCCGTCGAGCTCGACGACACGGAGGGGCGGAGTGCGCAGCTCGCCGGACGGCGTGCGGAGGATGAGCCCGCGGGACCGCATCGCCTCGGCGTGCGCGCCCCGCGCGACGAAGGTGACGTCCTCCCCAGCGAGCGTGAGCCGCGCCCCGAAATAGCCGCCCACCGCGCCCGCGCCCACAACGAGGATCCGCATCGGCGGCGACCATAGCACGCTCGAGCCGGACCGCAGCGGACCGACGGGTGGCGACCCGCGAGGATTGCAGATATGCCTACGCCGAGATGCGTAGGCCGGAAGCCCCCGCCACGGCGCACGAGAGCGGCCTCATGAGCGCAGGCGAGCCGAGCGTGACGATGGAAGCCGAGCAGCTCCAGCGCTTGCTGGACGCCCTCCCGGCGCTCATCTCGTATATCGACAGCGACGAGCGCTACGGCATCGTCAACCGGGCCTACGAGCGCTGGTTCGGCGAAGACAGCGGCTCCGTCGTCGGCCGGCACGTGCGCGAGGTGATCGGCGACGCCGCCTACGCCTCCGTGAAGCCGCACATCGCCGCGGTGCTCGCCGGGCGGCCGCAAGACTTCGAGTCGGCGCTCACCTACCCAAAGGGCGGCCGGCGCCACGTGCGCATCCAGTACATTCCCCACCTCGGGGCGGGCGGCGACGTGCGCGGCTTCTTCGTGCTCGTCTCGGACGTCAGCGAGCAGAAGCGCGCCGAGGACGCGCGGCGCTTCCTGGCCGACGCGTCGGCCGCGCTCGATCCGGCGCAGGGCCGCGACGCGGGCTTCCGGCGCGTCGCGGCCCTCGCGGTCACCTCGGTGGCCGATCTGTGCGCCGTCCACACGCTCGAACCCGACGGCTCCGTCCACGCGCGAGTCGTCGCGCACGCCGATCCCGCCAAGGCAGAGCTCGCCGCCCGGCTGGCCCGGCGCAGCCGCACCCGGCCGGAGCCCGGGACGCCGCCGTCGCCGCTGCACGAGGTGCTCCACGGCGGCCACGGCCGGCTCCTCGCCGACCTCGCCGGCCACGCGCTGGCCGACGCGGATCACATCGCCGCCCTGCGCGAGCTCGGCTGCCGCTCCGCGATGATCGTGCCCATCCGCGGCGACGGGTGTGTCCTCGCGGCGCTCACGCTCGCGTCCGCGGAGGTGGCGGATCGCGCTTCCGGCGCCGCCGATCTCGCCTTCGCCGAGGAGCTCGCGCAGCGCATCGAGGTGGCCTTGCAGCGCGTGCGCCTCTACGACATGGCCCGCGACGCCGAGTCCGAGGCGCGGCGGCGCTTCCTCGCCGAGCAGGAGGCGCGCCGGGCCGCCGAGCGGGCGGCGCAGCGCATGGCCGGCCTCCAGCGGATCACGGCGGCGCTCGCCGACGCGCTCACCAGCGAGGCCGTGGCGCAGGTCGTCGTCGACGTCGGCGTCGCCGCCGCGGGCGCGTACGGCGGGGCCATCGTCGTGACGGCGGGCGACGAGCTCGAGTGCCTCAAGGCGGCCGGCTACGAGGGTGACACCATCGAGCGCTTCCGGCAGATGCCCCGCGACGCCGCGCTCCCGCTCACCGACGCGCTGCGGACCGGCGCGCCCGTCTGGCTGCGCTCGCGCGAGGAGTGCTCCGCCCGCTACCCGCACATCGTGAGCACCGCGCTGTCCGGCGCGACCCAGTCGCTCTGCTGTCTCCCGCTCGTGGTCCAGGAGCGGCCCATCGGCGTGCTCGGGCTGAGCTTCGCGGAGCCGCGCCCGTTCGACCGGGAAGAGCAGGAGTTCCTCGTCGCGGTGTCGCGCCAGTGCGCGCAGGCCATGGAGCGCGCCCGCCTGCACGAGGAGCGCGCCGCCTTCGTCGAGCGCGAGCGGCGCGTCGCCCTCGAGAACGCCCGGCTCTACCGCGAGGCCCACGAGGCGGACCGGCGCAAGGACGAGTTCATCGCCATGCTGTCGCACGAGCTCCGCAACCCGCTGGCGCCCCTCACCACCGGCCTCGAGCTCCTGCAGATGAGCGCCCAGATGAGCGCCGGCGAGCGCGCGGATCGCGACGATGGGCAGATCCTGGCGACCCTCGAGCGGCAGGTGAAGACGATCGTCCGGCTCGTCGACGATCTCCTCGACGTCTCCAGGATCACGCGCGGCAAGATCGACCTGAAGCGGGAGCGGCTCGACGTCGCCTCGGTGATCGAGACCGCCGTCGAGTCGGTCCGCCCGCTGCTCGTCCACCGCAGGCACGACCTCGTCCTGTCGGTGGATCCGGGCGTCTTCGTGCACGGCGACCGCGTGCGGCTCGAGCAGATCGTCGTGAACCTCCTCAACAACGCGATCAAGTACACGAACCCCGGCGGCCGCGTCTCGCTCGCCTGCGCAGCGATCGCCGGCGACGCGCGGATCCAGGTGACCGACACCGGCGTCGGCATCTCCGCCGAGCTGCTCCCGCGCGTCTTCGAGCCGTTCATGCAGGCCCGGCGCACGCTGGACCGCTCCCAGGGCGGCCTCGGGATCGGGCTCACGCTGGTCAAGCGGCTCGCCGAGCTGCACGGCGGCCGCGTCGAAGCGCTGAGCGCGGGCCACGGCGAGGGGACGGCCATCAGCGTCTGGCTCCCGCTCGCGGGCCCGCCGAGCGCGCCGGCCGAAGCCCCCCCTCCGCCAGCGCTCGAGGCCGCCCCTGGGCGCTCCGGGGCGCGCGCCCTCCACGTCCTCGTCGTCGACGACAACGTCGACGCCGCCGAGGGCCTCCGGCGCATCCTCCAGCTCCACGGCCACGCCGTCTCGGTGGTCCACGACGGCCCGGCGGCGCTCGAGGCCGCGCGCGCGTCGAAGCCCGAGCTCGTCTTGCTCGATATCGGCCTTCCCGGGATGGACGGCTACGAGGTCGTCCGGCGCCTGCGCGCCGAGCCCGAGCTCACGCGCTCCTACATCGCCGCCGTCTCCGGTTACGGTCAAGACCAGGACCGCCGCCGCTCGCGCGAAGCCGGCTTCGACGCGCACCTCACCAAGCCGGTCGCGACGGCGCAGCTCCTGTCCTTGCTCGCCGAAGCCGCCCCACGAGGCTGATCGGCCCGCGCTCCATTTCAGAAGTGCAATGCTTCCGCCCCGGGGCGCGATACGTCACTGAAACAGACTCTTTCAGCTCTGAAGGATGCGCCCATTTCCTTTCATCGACGCTGTCGCGTCCAGGCTCGCTCGGGGCCTTGTTGGGCTCGTCGATGACGGCGAAACATGCATGAAACAGAGGCGATGTCCCGCGCCGAGCGCCCCGTCAAGCCGACAATTTATTCGTGCGAAACAGTTGCGAAACAGAGCCCACAGTACACAGTTTTTGGTCCGGGACTGTGGCTGATGCCTCGTTCGGACGGCAGCGCGGCAGTGACGGTGAGAAGGACTCACCGGGTCCAAAGGTGGGTTTCATGAGCAAGAAGAAGGACCTCCTCGTCATCGGCAACGGCATGGTCGGGCACAAGTTCATCGAGAACATGGTTCTCGGCGGCTTCCTGCGCGAGTGGAACATCACGACCTTCTGCGAGGAGCCGCGGCTCGCCTACGACCGGGTGAACCTGTCTGCCTTCTTCAACGGCAAATCGGCCGAGGATCTGTCGATGGTCAAGCCCGGCCTCTACGAGGAGGCGGGCATTCAGGTCCATCTCAACGACAAGGCCGTCTCGATCGATCGGCGGAAGAAGGCCGTCACGTCGGCGAAGGGGAAGACGGTCTATTACGACAAGCTCATCCTCGCCACCGGCTCGTATCCGTTCGTCCCGCCGATCAAGGGCAAAGACGCGAAGGGCTGCTTCGTCTACCGCACGATCGACGACCTCGAGGCGATGGACGCCTACGCCAAGGTCGCGAAGGTCGGCACGGTCATCGGCGGCGGCCTGCTCGGGCTGGAGGCGGCCAACGCGCTCAAGAACATGGGCCTCCAGGTCCACGTCGTGGAGTTCGCGCCGCGCCTGATGGCCCTCCAGGTCGACGACGCCGGCGGCGCGATCCTCCGGGCCAAGATCGAGTCGCTCGGCGTGAACGTGCACACGAGCAAGTCGACGACGGAGATCGTCGCGGAGCACGGCCGCGTGGCGAGGATGGTCTTCGCCGACCAGAGCGAGCTCTCGACCGACATGATCGTCTTCTCGGCCGGCATCCGCCCGAGGGACGAGCTCGCGAGGGCGTGCGAGCTCGCGCTCGGGAACCGCGGCGGCGTCGCCATCAACGAGCGCTGTCAGACGTCGGATCCGGACATCTACGCGATCGGCGAGTGCGCGAGCTACAACAGCCAGCTCTACGGCCTGGTGGCGCCCGGCTACCACATGGCCAAGGTCGCGGTCGACGCCATCACCGGGGGGAAGGAGACCTTCGGCGGCTTCGACATGAGCACGAAGCTCAAGCTGATGGGCGTGGACGTCGCGAGCTTCGGCGACGCGTTCGCGACCCAGCAGGGCGCGCGCGTGCTCAGCTTCATGAACGCGACGTCGAACGTCTACAAGAAGCTCGTCGTCAGCTCGGACGGCAAGCTCCTCCTCGGCGGCATCCTCGTCGGCGACGCCGCGAACTACGGTCAGCTGCTCCAGCTCGTGCAGAACAAGATCGTCCTCCCGCCGAACCCGGAGGATCTCATCGTCACGGCGCGGGACGGCGCGAAGCCGGCGGGCCTCGGCGTCGACGCGCTGCCCGACACGGCGATGATCTGCTCGTGCCTGAACGTCACGAAGAAGGCCATCTGCTCGGCCATCTGCGACGACAAGCACGTCACGGTCGCCGGCATCAAGGGGCACACCAAGGCCGGCACGGGCTGCGGCTCGTGCACAACGCTGATCTCCGACATCCTGAAGAAGGAGCTCAAGAAGGCCGGCGTCGCGGTCAACAACTACATCTGCGAGCACTTCAACCACTCGCGCCAGGAGCTCTATCACCTCGTCCGGATCCACCAGATCAAGACCTTCGACGACCTGGTCGCCCGCCACGGCCAGGGCAAGGGCTGCGAGATCTGCAAGCCCGCGGTGGCGTCGATCCTCGCGTCGACGTGGAACGAGCACATCCTGAACAAGAAGCACCTCCCGCTGCAGGACACGAACGATCGGTACCTGGCCAACGTCCAGCGGGACGGCACCTACTCGGTGGTCCCGCGCGTGGCGGGCGGCGAGATCACGCCGGATCAGCTCATCGCCCTCGGGGTGGTCGCGAAGAAGTACAACCTGTACTCGAAGATCACCGGCGGCCAGCGCGTGGACCTGTTCGGCGCGCGGCTGGAGCAGCTGCCCGACATCTGGCGCGAGCTCATCGCCGCCGGCTTCGAGTCGGGGCACGCGTACGGCAAGGCGCTGCGCACCGTGAAGTCGTGCGTGGGCAGCACCTGGTGCCGCTACGGCGTGCAGGACTCGGTGGGCTTCGCGGTCGCGGTCGAGAACCGCTACAAGGGGCTGCGCAGCCCCCACAAGCTGAAGTCCGCGGTGTCCGGCTGCGCGCGCGAGTGCGCCGAGGCGCAGGGCAAGGACTTCGGCATCATCGCGACCGAGAAGGGCTACAACCTCTACCTCTGCGGCAACGGCGGGATGAAGCCGCAGCACGCCCAGCTCTTCGCCTCGGATCTCGACGAGGCGACGCTCATCAAGTACCTCGACCGGTTCCTGATGTTCTACATCCGCACGGCGGACCGGCTCCAGCGCACGTCGGTGTGGTTCAACAACCTCGAGGGCGGCATGGATTACCTCCGCCAGGTCATCATCGAGGACTCGCTCGGGATCTGCGATGAGCTGGAGAAGGAGATGGCCCACCTCATCGCCACCTACGAGTGCGAGTGGAAGACCGCGGTCAACGACCCCGAGAAGCTCAAGCAGTTCCGCCAGTTCGTGAACGTCGGCGAGCCCGACCGGAGCATCGTGTTCGTCAGCGAGCGCGCGCAGCACCGCCCCGCGGCGTGGCAGGAGAAGTCGAACCTAGTCGAGGAGATGATCTGACGGCAGGGCCGAGGGGCCTTGTCTGAGGGAGACCGTCATGAGCGAGCTGCACACTTCGAAAGCGCCTCGGAGCGAGACCACGACCCAGGTCTGGGTCGACGTCTGCGGGGTGGAGGACATCATCCCGAACACGGGGGTCTGCGCGCTCGTCGGGAAGCGCCAGATCGCGCTGGTCCGCGTCGGCGAGGGCGAGGAGATCTACGCCATCAGCAACTTCGACCCGTTCAGCAAGGCGTTCGTCCTCTCCCGCGGGATCGTCGGCGACAAGGGCGGCGTCCCCAAGATCGCCTCGCCGATCTACAAGCAGAGCTTCGACCTGCGGTCGGGTCAGTGCCTGGACGACCCGGGCGTGAGCATCCCCGTGGTTCCCGTCCGGATCCGGGCCGGGCGCGTCGAGATCCAGGCCGCGGCGGAGCCGCTCGCGGCGGCGAGCTGACGGGATGACCTGGCGAGCCGGCGCCAGGCGCTCCCTTGCGGCGGACGCGCCGCCGTTCGCTGTGTCTCTCTTGGAGTTCTCGGGGCTGGGCTTCCGCGCCGGGTAGACAGGGAATTTCGATGAGCGTTGCAAAGGTGTCGGACACTCATTTTCGCTTACCCATCGTCAACTCGGCGCCGAAGATCCACGACAACAACAAGAGCCTGCTGGAGTCGCTCCTGGCCGACCAGCAGAAGCTCACGGCGGTCGAGAAGTTCTCCAGGATGCACGAGGAGCACGCGCTCCCGGCTCAGTCCAAGTACTACCGCGACCTCATCCCGCTCGAGAAGCCGAAGCCTGGCCAGCAGTACGGCTTCGAGGTCGACCTCGACGCGTGCACGGCCTGCAAGGCGTGCGTCACCGCCTGCCATAGCCTGAACGGCCTCGACGACAACGAGGTGTGGCGCTCGGTCGGGCTCCTCCACGGCGGCACGCCCCAGACGCCGGCGCAGCAGAGCGTGACGACGGCGTGCCACCACTGCCTGGACCCGGCGTGCATGTCGGGCTGCCCGGTCAAGGCCTACGAGAAGGACCCGATCACCGGCATCGTCAAGCACCTCGATGACCAGTGCATCGGCTGCCAGTACTGCATCCTGATGTGCCCCTACGACGCTCCGAAGTTCAACGCGGAGCGGGGGATCGTGCGCAAGTGCGACATGTGCAGCGATCGGCTGGCCAACGACGAGGCCCCGGCGTGCGTCCAGTCCTGCCCGAACGGCGCCATCCGGATCACGATGGTCGACCAGCAGCAGGCCGTGCAAGAGAGCCAGACGAGCCTCTTCTTGCCGGGGGCGGCGGCGCCGGAGATCACGATCCCGACGACGACCTACAAGACGCAGAAGTCGCTCCCGCGCAACATGCTCCCCGCGGACTTCTACCAGGTGAGCCGGGAGCACTCCCACCCTCCGCTCGTCGCGATGCTGGTGCTGACGCAGCTCTCGGTGGGCGCGTTCTGCGTGAACCTTGCCCTCAACGAGCTCCTCGGCGCGCAGGCGACGCGGGATTTCGGCGGCCACAGCGCCACGTTCGCGCTCGTCTTCGGGATCGCCGCGCTGAAGGCGAGCCTCTTTCACCTCGGCCGGCCGCAGTTCGCGTTCCGGGCCTTCCTGGGCCTCAAGACGTCGTGGCTCAGCCGGGAGATCCTGGGCTTCTCGCTCTTCGCCGGCGCCGCGACGCTGTACGCGGCGTCCTTCTGGGTGCCTGCCATCCCGGCGCTCTCGATGCTGCCCCCGATCGGGCCCCTGCAGGCGCCGCTCTCCTATGCGGTCGCGCTGAGCGGGATCCTCGGGGTCTTCTGCTCCGTGATGGTGTACGCCGCGACGCAGCGGGAGCACTGGCGCGGGGCCCTGACGGGCTTCAAGTTCGCGACCACGGCGGCCATCCTCGGGAGCTCGACGGTCCTGATGATCGGCCTGCTCCTGAGCGCCGAGCACGCGGCGCTGCTCCTGACCCGGGGCTTCCGCGGGCTGAGCGCGTTCCTGTGCGTGGCGACGGCGCTCAAGCTGCTCGTGGAGCTCTCGATGTTCCGGCACCTGCGGAAGCGGAGCCACTCGACGCTCAAGCGGAGCGCGATCCTGATGACGGGGGAGCTGAAGGGCGCGACGGGCTGGCGCTTCGCCTGCGGGGCGCTCGGCGGGATCGTCCTGCCGGCGCTCAGCCTCTTCTCGGCGCCGAACAGCGGCGTGAGCTCTGAAGTTCTGATGGCGATGGCGGTCGTGGCGTTCCTGTTCTGCCTCGCGGGCGAGTTCCTCGAGCGGTACCTCTTCTTCGCAGCGGCGCCCGCCTCCAAGATGCCCGGAGGGCTCTCCTGATGACGACCAGCGATGCGAGCGATGCGAAGAAGACGCCTCCGGCGCCCAAGCAGGCGGACAACCTCCTCTTGCAGCGCAACGGGCCGCTGACGCGCGAGCTGCTCCTCACCCCTGGCGAGTTCGGCCTCGGGAGGGTGCCTGCGCGGCTCAAGCCCGACCAGACGACGACGGTCGTGTGCGGGTTCTGCTCGACCGGGTGCGGGCTGAACGTGCACCTCAAGGACGGCGAGGCGATCAACCTCTCGCCGAACACCGACTACCCCGTGAACCTCGGGATGGCGTGCCCGAAGGGCTGGGAGGCGCTCACGCCGCTCCGCGCGGCCGATCGCGCCACAACGCCGCTCCTCAGGAACGCGCGCGGGAAGCTGGAGCGCGTGGAGTGGGACGTCGCGCTCCGCACGTTCGTCGATCGGTTCAAGGCGATCCAGGACGCGCACGGCAAGGAGTCGGTCGCGTTCATCAGCACCGGGCAGATCGTCACCGAGGAGATGGCCTTCCTCGGGGCGCTCGCGAAGTTCGGGATGGGCATGCTGCACGGGGACGGCAACACCCGGCAATGCATGGCGACGGCGGTGGTCGCGTACAAGGAGGCGTTCGGGTTCGACGCGCCGCCCTACACGTACCGCGATTTCGAGGAGTCCGACGTCGTTGTGCTCGTCGGCTCGAACCTCTGCATCGCTCACCCGATCATGTGGGAGCGGCTCTGCAAGAACAAGAACCGCCCCGAGATCCTCGTCGTGGATCCGCGCAAGACCGAGACGGCGATGGCGGCGACGGCGCACTATGCGCTCAATCCGAAGTCGGATCTGACGCTGTTCTACGGCATCGCCCACATCCTCATCCAGCGCGGGTGGATCGACCAGGGGTACATCGACGCGCACACGGTCGATTTCGAGGCGTTCAAGGCGAGCGTCGAGGACTTCACGCCGGCGCGGGTCTCCGAGGCGACGGGGCTCAGCGAGGCGCAGCTCGCGTCGTTCGCGGAGAAGATCCACAGCGGGAAGCGGGTGTCGTTCTGGTGGACCATGGGCGTCAACCAGAGCCACGAGGGCGTGCGGGTCGCGCAGTCGCTCATCAACCTGGCGCTGATGACGGGGAACATCGGCCGTCCCGGCACCGGGGCGAACTCCATCACGGGCCAGTGCAACGCGATGGGCTCGCGGATGTTCAGCAACACGACGGGCCTGTTCGCCGGCCACGACTTCACGAAGGAGGAGCACCGGAAGAAGATCGCCGGGATCCTCGGTATTCCGGAGGAGGTCATCCCGACCCGGAACAGCCTGGCCTACGACCAGATCATCGAAGGCATCTTGAAGGGGAAGATCAAGGGCCTCTGGATCATCGCGACGAACCCGGCCCACTCCTGGATCAACCAGGAGGACCTGCACGAGCTCCTCGGCCGCCTGGAGTTCCTCGTGGTGCAGGACATGTATTCCACGACGGAGACGGCGGAGCGCGCCCACCTCGTCCTCCCGGCGGCCTCGTGGGCCGAGAAGGAGGGCACGTTCATCAACTCGGAGCGGCGCATCGGCCTCGTCAAGAAGGTCGCGCGGGCCCCGGGCCAGGCACTGGCGGACTTTCACATCTTCCAGCTGGTCGCCCAGTACTGGGGCTGCGGCGAGCTGTTCAAGGAGTGGAAGAGCCCGGAGGCGGTCTTCCAGATCATGAAGCGGCTCTCGAAGGGTCAGCCGTGCGACATCACGGGCATCGAGGGCTACGCGATGCTCGACGAGCGCGGCGGCATCCAGTGGCCCTACCCCGAGGGGGCTGCCTTCGAGACGAACGAGCGGCGGCTGTTCGAGGACGGCCAGTATTACCGCCCGGATCAGAAGGCGAAGTTCACCTTCCAGGCGCCCCGCCAGCTGCCGGAGCCGACCGACGAGCAGTATCCCTTCACGCTGCTCACGGGGCGAGGGAGCTCCAGCCAGTGGCACACGCAGACGCGGACCAAGAAGTCGGCGGTGCTGCAGCGGCTCTATCCGAAGGAGATCTACGTCGAGCTGAGCCCTGTCGACGCGAAGAAGATCGGTATCGAGATGAACGAGTGGGTGGTCATCGCCTCCCGCCGCGCGGAGATCAAGGCGCGGGCGTTCGTCACGAACTCGGTGAAGCCCGGGGAGATCTTCGTCCCGATGCACTACGAGATCACGAACAAGCTGACGTTCCCGGCCTTCGACCAGTACTCCCGGCAGCCGTCGTACAAGGCCTGCGCGGTGAAGGTGCGGCGAGAAGAGGATCGCGGGTAGCCCGCGCGCCCTCCGCGAGGGGCGCGCGGCGCGCGGGAGGCGCGCTCAGCGGTGCGCGCCCCGCCGCGTGCGCGCGACATCTTGCCATCGCAGCGGGCTGCGGGCCCTCGGCGCGGCCAGGCGCACGCCGCTCGCGGCCGGCGCCGGGGCGCTCAGGTGCCCACTGCGCAGGTAGTGGGCCAGGAGCGTGTCCAGCAGCCGGGCGCTCATGGGGGGACACGCGATCGCCGTGCCGGCCAGCCCATCGATCGTGTTCTGGCAGTCGAAGGCGGGCATCTGCGCGTACAGCTCCCATCGGGTCAGGTCGCCGTGGACCTTCTCGGTCAGCATCGGCAGGAGGGGAAGGAACGGGCTGTCGCCCGATCTCTGTATCCACGCCAGCAGCTGCTCGCACCATTGCGCGTACGGAAGCCGCACGAGCGGATAGCCGCGGGACACGAGCATGTCGAAGAAGCCGTTCAGATCGAGCCGCTGAGGCGACGGGGGCACCAGGTGGAACGCCTTCCCCAGCGAGCCCGGCCGGCAGGACAGGTGCATGATCGCCCGGCTGACGTAATCGACCGTCACGAATTCCTTGCTCTGCGCGGGGAGGTCGGGGGCACATCCCATCTCGACGCAGCCTTTGATCATCCTGCTTACGAAGTCGGCCACGTTGGCGGCGCCCGTCTGGCTGTGACCCACGATGAACCCGGGGCGGAAGACGGTGACGGGCACCCCGCGCGCGTGCGCGAGCCACACGAGCTTCTCGGCGACCCACTTGCTCTGGGAATAACCCATGTCCGTGTGGAGGTGGTCCACCCAGCGATCCAGATCGTCGCTCTCCCGCACGGTCCGGGCGCCGGTGAAATAGCCGATCTGGCCGATGGCCCCGATCGTCGAGACGTGATGCACGGGCTTCGTCCTGCGCAGGCAAGCGAGCCGCAGGATCTCCTGTGTCCCCAGCACGTTCGCCGCCTTGTGGGACGCGTACGGCTTGATGTAATTGACCTCGGCGCCGGCGTGGTAGATCGCGTCGATGCGCTGCGCGAGCGCCTCGAAGCAGGCCGGGGTGAGCCCGAGCAGCGGCTCCCTCAGGTCGCCAGGCACGGCGACGATCCTCGCGCTCTCCGCGGGATCCCAGAGCGAATAGGCCTCAAGGCTTTGCCGGAGCCTCGCGAGGCCTGCGGCGGCGTCGGGAGCGCGGACCAGGCAATGAATCGTGGCGCGCGTCTGCTCGAGGAGGTCGCGCACGAGAAAGGCGCCCAGGAACCCGGTGGCGCCGGTGAGGAAGACGTGGCGAGGCGGAGCGCTCGCGTCGACGAACGAGCCGCAAGGGCGGATGTCGGGGGCGAGGGCGGCCTCCGCGCGGAGGTCGATCGCGCCCATCGACGCCGCGGCGCCGCGCGCCTTCCAGCCCCGCGCCTCCTCGACGGCGCGGGCGAGCCCGGCCAGGGTGGGCGACTCGAACAGCCGGCGCGCGGGCACGTCGACATGGAAGGCCGTCCGCACCTCGAGGAGCACCTGCGCCGCCAGCAGGGAGTCTCCGCCGAGCTCGAAGAAGTCGTCGTCGACCTCCGGGCGGTCGATATGGAGGACGGACGCCCAGATCTCGGCCAGCTGGCGCTCGATCGGAGTGCGGGTGCTCTCCGGCTCTCCCGTATGCAGCCGGCCGACGTCGGGCGGCGGCAGCGTCCGGCGATCGACCTTCCCGGTCGCGGCGAGCGGCAGCGATGGCACCCTGACGAACGCGGCCGGGATCATGTAGTCGGGCAGCTTCTCGTGCAGGAACCGGCGCAGGCTCCTCGACAGGTCGCGGGACGCGGGGCCGCAGCTCGCGGGGCCGCTGCTGTCCACGCCGGCCTCGGCTCCCTGCGACCGATCCCCGCCCGCGGGGCGCGACGGAGGGCCGCCCGCGCCGAAGTCCGAGGAGACGACGTACGCCACGAGGCGCGTGTCGCCTGGCGCGTGCTCGTGGGGCACGACCACGGCCTCGCGCACGGAGGGGCATGCGCACATCGCCGCCTCGATCTCCCCGAGCTCGACGCGGAAACCACGGATCTTTACCTGGGCGTCGATCCGGCCCAGGAAATCGAGCGATCCATCGGCCAGATAGCGGACCTGATCGCCCGTTTTGTACAGGCGCTCTCCCGGCTCCTCGGGCAAGGGGTTCTCGACGAACGCTGCGGCGGTCAGATCGGGTCGGTTCAGGTAGCCTCGGGCGAGCCCGTCGCCGGCGACGTAGAGCTCACCGGGGACCCCCACCGGCACCGGCTGGAGCCGGCGGTCCAGGACATAGGCGCGCGTGTTCGAGATGGGCCGTCCGATCGGCACGCGGGAGGCGCCCTCCGGGACCGCGCGCACGAGGTGAGCCGTGGAGAACGTCGTGTTCTCGGTCGGACCGTAGCCGTTCACGAGGTGCTTCGGGGGGCCTTTCAGGAGCACCTCTCTGGACAGCGTCGGATTGAGCACGTCGCCGCCGACGACGAGGTAGGAGAGCCCCTGAAAGGCGTCCGGGCTCACACGCGCGAGGTGGTGGAAGAGCGCTGTCGTCAGGAACAGGACGGTGATGCCTTCGCGGCGGAGGAGCGCAGGCATCGCTTCCGGCGACAGCAGCGTCTCGCGAGACACGATGACGAGGCATGCGCCGTTGAGCAGCGCGCCCCAGATCTCGAACGTCGACGCGTCGAAGGAGAGGCTGGAGGCGTGGGCCACGCGATCCGAGGGCCCGAAACCGACATAGCCGGTGTCCCGTACGAGGCGGACGACCCCTCGGTGCGGGACGGCGACGCCCTTGGGCCGGCCGGTCGAGCCCGATGTGAACATCACATAAGCGAGATCGGTCGGGGCAGCAGGAATGGCGGGGTTTCTGTCGTCGCCGGGCGCGCCGTGGTCCTCGTCGAGGCACATGACCTCCCCGCGGAAGTCGAGCCGCGTCACCAGCGCTTGCTGCCCGAGCACGAGGCTCACCGCCGCGTCCTCGAGCATGAAGCGCAGCCGCTCGTCTGGATAGCTCGGATCGAGGGGCACGTAGGCGCCGCCGGCCTTGAGGACCCCGAGCAGGGCGACGAGCGCGCTCGACGAACGTTCGACGACGACGGCCACGCGCAGGTCGGGGCCCGGGTGGCGCGCTGAGATCCGATGAGCGAGCCGGTTGGCGCGGCGGTTCAGCTCGCGGTAGGTGAGCGCCTCGCTGCCCTCGATGACAGCGATGGCGTCGGGCGTCCGCGCGACGTGCTCCTCGAAGAGCTCATGAACACACGCGTCGCGGGGATAGGCGGTCCGCGTCGCGTTCCAGACCACGGTCATCCGGCGGCGCTCCTCCGGCGTGAGCAGCGGAATCTCGGCGATCGGCCGCTCGGCGTCCTCCGCGATGCCCGCGAGCAGGAGGCCGAGGTGGTCCAGGAGCCGCTCGATGGTCCCGGGATCGAACACGTCGGTGCTGTACGTCATCGTCGCGGCGAGCCCTCGTTCGGACGCCGTGACGGACAGCGACAGATCGACCAGCGTGGCCGGGCGGGGGCGCGAGCTCCGCGCCCCTGTCGCCGTCCGGATCGCGGCGCGGCGCAGGACAATTCCGGGTCGCGCGAGCTCGAAGGTGGTCTGGAACGTCGGGTGATCGTTTGGGTCCTCCGCCGCCCGGAGCCCCGAGGGCGGCTCGTCCGGAGGCATGTGCCGGGGCCCCTCGGCCGAGGCGATCTGTGCGGCGATCTGCGCGAGGAGGTCTCGAAAGCTGAGCTCCTCGTCGATGCGGGCATGCAGGACGAGCGGATGGCGGGGCCCTGGCGCCGCGCGCCAGCCCCACCGGCCGCCGCGGCGAGGCCAGGGCGTCCCGATCAGGATCTCGCTCTGAAGGGTATGGCGGTAGAGCAGCGCCGCATAAGCCGAGAGAAGGGTCACGAAGAGCGTCGCGCCCGAGCCCCGGCGCACGCGGTCGAGCTCCAGGGCGAGCCGAGGCGGCAGCTCTCGCGACACCGACGCGCGACGTCGCGAGGGCGCGGGAGGGCGTGGGCGCTCGGTCGCGAGATCGAGCGCGGGGAGCTCGCGCGGGAGCTCCCCTGGTGCGTGGGACAGACGAGCCTGTGTCGCGTGAGCGCGCATGATCGAACCTCCCCGTTGAACTGCAGAGGACGATGCGTGGGAGCTCAGACGGTCATCGAGCGTGCCTTCCGCTTCAGCGCGTAGGCGATACCGCTTTGCAGGGTGCCGCAGGTGACGAGCCCTCTGAGCTCTGTGCCAAGATTGACGAGCGCCTGCGCGACGACGGGGCGGACGCCTGACAGCACGACGTCGGCGCCGAGCAGCCTCGCCGCCTGCGCGACGCGGACCAGCGCGGCGGCCACCTCTTCGTCCACGGCCTTCACGCCGGTGATATCGAGTATCGCCACGGCCGATTGCTTCTCGCCGAGCGCGTTCAGGAGCGTCTCCAGGATCTGCTGCGCGCGCTCCCGGTCGATCGCCCCGATGAGGGGCATCGCGATCACGCCGTCGGCGATCGGGATGAGCGGCGTGCCGAGCTCCCGGAGCGCCGCCTGCTGCGCCTGGATCACCCGCATCTGGGCGAGCGTCTCCTCCTCGTACCGGAGCTGCTCCGTGATGTCTCTGAAGAACGCCGCCATGCCCGTCGGCTCGCCCGCCGGGCCCAGGACCACGAAGGCGGTGGTCTGCCCCATCCAGTCGCTCCCGTCGGGGCGCCGGATCTTGAGGACGCCGCGCCATGCGCCGTCCTTCATCAGGATCGGCAAGACCTCGTTGGAGAGCTGGCGAAAGCTTTCGGGTGCATAGAAGTCGGTCAGCCCGCAGCCGACCGCGCGGTCGCCGAAGCCGCTCATCGCCTTGAAGGCGGTGTTGGCGTAGACGACCTGCCCGCTCATGGACGTCAATGTGATGCCATCTAGCGCATTGTCAATCAATGTCTTCGACACGCCGAGCTCTTCGGCCTGGCGGCGCTGCTCCACCTCCATGCCTTTTCGACCTGTGATATCCTGGACTACGCTCATGACCTGGCGCGGCTTGCCAGCGCCGTCGCGGGCGACGACGATCTCGCGCCTGGTGACCCAGCACCAGGACCCGTCGGCCTTGCGCAGCCGATACGCGAGCTCCGCCGAGTCGCTCGCCTGGCCTTCTCCGGCGTGATCGAGCTGCTCGCGAGCCCGGGTCTGGTCGTCGGGGTGCGCGAGCATCACGAACGCATCGAGGCCCGCGAGCCCCGCTTCGTCGGCCTCGTATCCGAGCTCGCCGGCCAGCGAGCGGTTCTCGTAGAGCTTGCGCTGCTCGACCGGGTCGTGGACGCAGAGCAGGTACGGAATTGTCTGTAGCACGGCGTTCGTACGGCCGAGCTCGGCACGCAGATCCCGCTCGATCTGCTCTAGCCTGGACACACGAGCGCGCAGGGCGGCAAGCTCGCCATGATGCGAGTGGAGAACCGTCTCGTGAGGTTCCATCGATTTCCCCCAATGCTGGCTGCTGGCAAAGGTCAGGCGGCGGCCGTGGACACGTCGCCTCCACCTGCGACGTTACACCTGATGAGGCGCCTTAGACAGCATCAATTTCCGCATGAAGAGCGTCACAGTGGGGACAGCAGGGCTCGCGGAGAGATACCGTCACAGCGAGGACGTTTGCCGCGCTCGTCAATGAATTCTGGATCTATTGCTTGGTTGCGCGCGTCTCCGACGGAGCGAGCGCGCCTCGTGCAGCTCCGCGGCCGCATGCCCAGCGTCGCAATCATACGCTCGTCGCATGCAGATGGTCAGAAGACTCCTGATTCCGAGGGCCACCCGTATGGCGCTCTCGTTCCCTGTGCGTCATTCTGGGCACCGCGTCGCCGTCCCGCGACGTCCCCACCTTCCGCCGGGCGAGCTCGCGACGGTTCGTAACGGCTCCTCACCGTGCTGCCGCGAGGCCAGGCTGGACGGCATTGGCGACGAGGCGTTCGCCCCGGGAATCCGCGCTGGGGCGGAGCCCGGTGCCGAGCCGGCGCCCTCGGAGCGTCAGGCGTCTAGTCCTGAAAGCCCATCGAGACCGCTGCGGAGCCGGGCTTGCCCGAGTTCGCGTTCAGATCGCCGGCGCCTCCGCCGTCACCAGGGATGCCGATCTTGATCGGAGAGTCGGGCTCGACGTCAGGGCCGTGGTCGACGGTATGTGCGACCGCGAGTGAGTGTCCTCCGTGGCCTCCACCGCCCCGGCCCCCGTTGCCGCCCTTCCCGCCGTCGCCGCCACGGCAGCCTGGCTGCGATCCAGCCCTGTTGCCTCCGCCGGTGCCACCGTACCCACCCACGCCGCCGTACTGGCCGTCCCCGCCTCGTCCACCGTTTCCGCCACGACCCGTGATGATGCTGGTCTTATTCACGCGGACGCTGGCGTGGTAAGACAGAATCCCGATGCTGGATCCGCCTGGGCCGCCGCCCCTCCCAGGCTTGCCGCCGCAGCCGCCAGCACCGCCGGAACCGCCAGAAGCGCCGCCCTGTACTGCGCCTGCGCCGCAGTACGCTGAACCGCCACGCGAGCCGCCTCCACCGCCGCCCCCGTAACCGTGCTGCCCTGCGTGGCCATCTTCGCCTGCGCCACCTTCCAGCCCCGTGTCTGTGACCCGACCCGGCCCTGATGCGCCGTTCCCGTTGGCGCCGTCATCCCCCGCCAGGCCGCCCCTCCCCTCTGTGCAGGACAGGATGCCTTGCCCAGCGCCACCCAGACCGTGGCTCATTGGATTCGTGATTGGCAGAGGGGAACCACTTTCGCCGTCGCCGCCATCACCGTTTGTGCCGATACCACCCATTCCCCCCGACGAGATGCCATCGTCACACGAGGTTGTGACTCGCGCCCCTCCGGTCACCGTATCGGCAGAGCACGCCATTGCTCCCGAGTTCCCTGGTGCCCCGTCTTGTGCCGGGTTGACGCCTCCGTCCGCGCCAGGGGCTCCATCTGCGCCGTTCCCGGCTACGACCTCGCTCAAGCGCAGCTGTACCGTCACTCCCGGCAGCGCGCGCATGGCAATGGAAGAGCCGCCCGGCACGGTGGCATCCTGTGCGATCATACGGATTCTCGTCAGCGTCGTGATCACGTCGGCCTCGGGGGAGGGCTCCGCCGCCTGGTCCACGACGGTGAGCGGAATCCGGTTCGGACCTGGCGCAATCGTGGTGAGCTCGCCGAGTGGATGCAACGGCCAATGACTTGGCAGACCGCGGCAGTCGAGACCTCCCCAGACGTCCATTCCTGCCGGCACACGGACTTCGACAGAGAATGTGTCGGCGCATGCGTACACCCGCATGCCACGCTCGCGGGCAAGCTCGAACGCCCGCGCAAACGTTTGTACCGGCAGATTCGGCGTACCAGGGCTAGTATCATCGCCGTTGTCTGCCACATACACGCCCTCGCAGTCGACCGGACGATCGGCATCGCCGGGATCCGCGTTGCAGGACTCCACCGGCGCGCATGTGAGGGTCTCCTCGCAACGTTCCCACACACCCGATTCGCTGCCGCATCCGAGCGCCGCGCTCCCGTTGAACAAAGCGACTCCGAACAGCAAAGGCCGAGCACCCAGCGCGCGGAAGCCCGATTCCCATCTCGTCATCTCATCCCACATGGCGCCCTCTACTGCAGCTCATGAGAGTCTGGGTCGTTCGGATCGATGGCCGCAAACGGCAGGAACTCGGCCGCCACGCCATCGTCGCCCTTGCTCTCCGTGACATTCGGATCGCCGCCGTCCCCTCCCTCCCCAGCAGTTCCAAGGAGAAACGTCGCCTGGACGTTCTCGCGCGTAACCTCCGCGGTCTCCAGATACGCGATGGCTACCGAATGACCGCCGAGCCCGCCGCCTGCGCCACCGCCGGGCCCCCCGTTGCCGCCATCGCCTCCGCGGCATCCCGCGAGCGCCCCGGGCACGCCTCCGCCTCCCTCACCGCCGGGAGCTCCGCTTCCTCCTGGCAGTCCCGCCCCTCCCGCACCGCCCCGACCGCCGCGGCCGGTCTGAAGGGTCGATCCGCGGATGGTGACATTCGAACCTCTTGTGACGATGCCAGCGCTCACTCCTCCGGCGAAACCGCCTGTCCCCTGCTTGCCGCCACAACCGCCGGAACCACCCGAGCCGCCGAACGCCCCCCCGACCGGCCCGGCGCCACAGGCGGTCGCGCCGCCGCGCGAGCCGCCACCACCGCCGCCGCCCTGACCCGGGCGTCCGAGCGTCCCGTCCTGCCCCTTGCCCAGCGTGCGGACCCATCCCACAACGCCAGGAAGCCTTGCCCCCTGACCGTGCACACCCGCGGCACCGTCGAGGCCGCGCTGGCCGTCGGTGCACGCCATGCTCCCCTGCTGACCGACACCCCCGGTGCCGGCGCCCGTCGGGTTCGGGTCGGGCAGCGGCTCCCCATGACCTGCGTTGAAGCCCTCATCGGGCAGACCGGGGCCGCCTTGGCCGCTGACCGAGGTTTCGTCGTCACACTCCGTCGTGACCTCTCGGGTTGCAGTCACGTCATCGACCGTGCACGCGTCGGCTCCAACGTGTCCAGGCCGCCCATCGGCCGCCGCTGCGTCCTCCGCCGGAGCTCCGGGCTCACCGTCGGCTCCGTCACCTGCGACGATGCGGCTGTCGATCACCTCGATCTCGCTGCCAGCGGAGAGGTAAATCCCGATCGAGTTGCCGCCCGGGATTGCGCCCCGTCCTGTGATGACTTCGCTCGCAACGAGCTTGAGCTCGGCCTCATCGCGCACAGCGACGATTCCGATCGAGCACGCTGCTGTTCGGTCCATCTCGTTACCATCGGGCGCCACGATCCGCAGGTTCGCGAGCGTGATTCCCCGCCCTCCGAACGTCACGACTTCGCGCTCGGGCTGCTTCGGGGCGATGACGGTCTTCGCATCGGCACCGAGGTGCTGCCAGCCGTTCGTGCAGTCGAACCCGCCCCAGATGCTGGTGTCGTAGAACCAGATACGTTCGTCGAAGGTTTCAGCGCAAGCGTAGACATGGTGGGGATGACCGCCCGCCTCCACGAGCTCGAGGGCCTTGCGCAGTGTCTTCAGTGGCTTCGCGCGCGTTCCTGGATTCTCGTCGTCGCCGAGACTTGCGCTGACGAACAGGCCGCACCCATCTTGCGGAGGCTCCACCGTGGGGTCGTCGACACAGATGGGATCCTCGTGACCGGAGGAACACCCGTACACGAGAGAAGCGATTCCGAACCCGAGCGCGATAGGCACCAAGGTGGCCACAGCCACGCCGCGTCGACCTTTCGATGAGGTATCCATGCTCCGAAGCTCCACGTTCGTCACCACACACCCGCCATCATAAGCCCCATGCGCTGCCCGCTCACCGTGGGCACCACACGCACCCCATCGCTGGACGGTGAGGTTCGGTCCACGAGCAGAGACACGAGCGTCAGCGCACCGATCGCGCCGCCCGACACCAGGGTCATCCATCCAGTTTTCGTCAGGAAATCGCGCTTTTCTTGCAGGTCGCGCAGCTCCGAGCACGCGCGCGGTGCATCGGGGCGGGCACATCGGCTCGCATCCTTGTCCGCGCCGCGCAGCGCGGTAGCTCGGTCGTGAAGCTCATCCTCGGCGTACGCACTCCAGATCAGCAATCCACCGCCGGCTGCCATGGTTGCCCCTGCCACGACCGCGCCAGCGATGCGCAGCTTCGACGCCGTGGAGGACGGCGCCACGGAAGACGACGCCTGCACCGGTAGCGCTGAGCTCCGCATCGAGGTTCCCTTCGCAGGGGTGCCCGGCGCTGCCGCGCGCGGCACCTGCAGCGAGAGGGTCGTCGGCTTCCCGGCCTGCGCGTCGAACGACGCGAACGCCTCCTCGTGGCCCGCCAACCGGGCCCGCACCATGTGCTGCCCGGGATCCAGGAACAGCCTGTAGGTCCGCGCTGGTGCGCTGATGGGCTTGCCGTCGATGAGCACCTCGGCGTCGGGCGGGTCGACAGACAGGTAGAGCGTCGCGACATGCGACGCTGCCTTGCGTTGCCCGGCCTCGAACCGCAGCTGTAGTTCAAGCGGGAGGACGTTGCGCTGCTCGAGACTCCAGGCGAGATGCTCGGCAGCATCACGGTACTTGCGCAGCTCGAGCTCACACAAACCGAGCTCTCCGGCGATCTCCGCGCGCTCCTTCTCCGTGTTCGACGCCGGGTCTGTCGCATCGAGCGCCGCATTGTAGGCCGCGTGTGCCTGGGTCCACCGACCTGCGTCACGGGCTATCTGCGCACGGCGAACATGGTCCTTCACCGTCGAGCTGCCGCTTCGCTCCAGCGTCGAATACATGTCCTCCGCGCTGGCCGGGCTCGTGTAGGCAGCGCCGGCGCCAAGCATCAGGCAGAACAACAACGAAGGCGCAACGTCACGCATGCGCGGAACGTACTTACGCCCGGCGCGCGGCGTCAACCGCGACAAATTCGCACGGAGTGGACGTTTTTCCAGGCAAAGATCGGCCCGACGACGCAAAGGAGCTCGTCGCCCCTCCGAGCAGTGGAGCTGCCCAGGTACGCGCATCACAAGCGCACATTATCCTACCAAAGTTGATCGACCCTTCTCTTTCTTGAACCCTTCCGGCCAGCTCAGGGGTGCTACCAGCTGTGGGCAAGCCAGCACGAACTCCCCCCCACTTCGAGCGCTTCCGCCGCCTCGTCAGGCGGGTCGGTGTCCCCGCGCGACACGCCGAGGACCTCGCGCAGGAAGCGCTCCTACGGGACTGGGAGGCGAGAGGGCGGCTCGAGCCGGGCGTGGATCCAGCGCCGTACTCCGTCACCATCGCCCTGAACCTCGCCCGCAGCCACCTACGGGACGCGAGCCGTCGGGGTGAGGTCCTGACCCCGTTCGACGAGCACGACTTCTGCGGGAACCAACCGAGCCCGGAAGCCTTGCTCCGGAGGCAGCAGCGGGAAGCCGTCATGCGCGACCTGATCGAGCAGGTCGATCCCAAGTACCGCGACCTCTTGGTCAAGCACGAGCTCGAGGAGAAGTCGCTCGCCGAGATCGCCGCCGAGCTGGGGCTCAAGCTGGACACCGTGAGGAGCCAGCACCGCAGGGCACGCGAGCAGCTGGACGAGGCGAAGCGGCGCTGGATGGCGCAGCAAGAATTCCGGGGCTGGGGCAAGGAGCCCTGCGTCCCGGTGGCGTTCGGCCTGTTCCGTCGCTCGTGGTGGAAGACCGCGCTGCACCCGCAGAAGGTCGGGGCGAAGGTGCTCGCGCAGGCTGCGCTCGTCGTGCTGACGGGCGCCGTCGTCGCGACAGCTCCACACTCGTCAGGCTCGGCCAGTACGACCCCGTGGTTACGGCCGGCAGCGATTTACGCCGGTGCGGCGACGCCCCCGCAGCAGCACACCGCGCCGCCCCTCGACCAGCCAGACACACGCCGTGCGGTCGCCACGGCCTCGCCCCCAGTGCAGGGCATCCCAGCACACGGCGAGCATGCACCGGCCGCGATGAACGGCAAGCCTGCTTCGCAGGCGGCAACAGCTGCGCGTTCCTCGCCGCCCGTGCGCGCCGTACGCCCGGTCGCGAGCGAGCGCGAGAAGGGCCTGATCCTCCAAGCGCGCAAGGCCATCGAAGCCTACAACGCCAGGGCTGACGTCGAGGCGCGACGCCTGCTCGACATGCACGCCATGGAGTTCCCTCGAGGGCAGCTGGCCCGGGAGCGCGAGGCGCTGCTGCTGCAACTTCGCTGAATCGGCGGCGGCCCTGGCGACAGATAGACGGCGGTGTTCTTGAGCGACGTCAGGCCGAGATCCGCCCTTCGCCGGGTCAGGAGAATGAGCACGTCCATGACACGCAAGGAAGCCGTGGCGGAGCATCGGCGCACGTCACGTCGAGTCGAGATGGGTGCGCCCCCGGCAGTGCACGTTCCCTTCGAGGTCATCATGCGGCACTCGAGGATGATCCATGCCGTGTTGCGCCAGTTCGGCGTACCCGCCGAGAACCGGACCGACGTGTTCATCCCAGGCGCCTGGCTGGGCAGCCCCGTGGTTACGGCGACGGACCATCAGCCAGCGTGAGCGTCAACAACTACCGGGGGATCCATCGTCAAGGAGTGTAGGCTCTGCATCGCGCGAGACGGCAACCGGGCGTTTGGTCCGACGGGCGATCTGCATACCTACAACCCCGAATAGCCACGCGTTCCGCCGAGCCCGTCCGAGGAGCGATGCGGCGATGAAGGTTGCTCCGTACGACGGCGTCAGGCTGGAACCGGGGCGGCCTTGGGAGCGAGCTCCCGCCGTGTCAGAGGCCCAATGCGGTAGTTCTGCTCGCTGGGTGGGCTCCGTGCAGGGGGCGGCCCGAGCCCGACGGGGCGAAAGGCCGTCCCTACCGCCCCGTCAACGGTGTTGACGCTCAGGCTGGCTGATGGTCCGCCGAGCAAGCCGCTTGATGGCCATCGCGGGCGTGCACGGTTGCGGTGAAGGAGGGCGATGGCCATCGCTCGGACGCGCGCCTCAGGGCGGCTCGCAATGGCCATCATGGTTCGTGGCCGTCGGCGCCGGCGAGGTGTTCGTTCGCCAGCGCCGAGGGGGGCCCGTCGTGTCGGTCAGCGTCAGCTGCCGTCCGTTGCCAGGTCGCCGACAATGCGCGCCATCACGTCACGCTCGACGAGTTTCTTTTTCCGTCGCGCCGCCTCGCGCAGCGCGGCGGTGGCCATGCGGTCGATCTCGCGCAGGCTCGATCCAGCCGCCTCGTGGAGCAGCATCAGAGCGTCCGCGGTGAAGACGTCGCGGTCGGCGCCGGCGCGGCTCATCCGGAGCCGCACGTACTCTCCAGTATCGTCGGGGACCATCGCACCGATCGACAGACGCCGCTCGATGCGCGAATACAGCGAGCGATTTTTGCGCAGCTCAAGCCGGTCTTGGAGGTCGGAGAGCCCTACCAGAATCAGCGACAACAGGGCGCGGCTATCCCATTCGTAGTTCAACAAGATGTGGAGATGATCAAGCGTGTCTTGGTGGAGCAGGTGCGCTTCGTCCAGCAGGAAAACCGGGTGAATCCGCTCGCGGCCGAGGGTCTCGATATGCGCGCTGACAGCGTAGAAGACGGCCGCCGCGGTCGCAGCGGGGTTGAGGCCGAGTGCATGGCAGAGCTGGCGATAGAAGTCGCGGCGGCCCAGCGTGGCGTTGTGGCAGTAGGTCAGCCGGAAGCCTGCCTGCGGCAACCGATGACGCACTGCCCGCAGCACACACGTCTTGCCGGCGCCGGGCTCGCCGACCAGCAGCACTTGGGCGTGCTCGTGCACGGCCTCGCACACCTCCTCGACGAGCTGCTCTTTGGAGGGCGGCAGCCACAGGTCGCCGTCCTGGATCTCCTTGGAGAAGGGGGCGGCGGACAGGGTGAAGAAGCGGACGTAGGACTCGCTCACGTCTCACCTCCGCGCTCGCTCGTGTCGGCGCCAGTGCCCAGCGAGCGGCCGAGCGTTCGCGCGGGGTTGAAGTCCACGGGTCGTGTCGGCTTGTCCACCACAGGCCCGCCGCACGGCAGCCGCTTGCGCCGCGCGTTGCGCTGCGGGTCGACCGGATGCAGCACCAGGCGCTTGCCCTCGTGCTCGACCCACGGCGGCTCGTCGGGCGCGACGAAGCACCGGGCGACGGAGACGATCTGGCCGGCGAGGTAGCCCTGATCGAGCTGCCAGGCGACACCGTCGACAGAGACGATGTTGTCGCCCGAGACGCGGCGTCGGGTGCGCTCGGTGAGCGCGACGCGCAGCGCTTTTTCGTCGACGACGCCTTCGGCGGCGGGGCGGGCCGCATAGACCTTCGCCGGGGTCTGGCCGAGCAGGCCCGCGTGCGGCGCCGTGTGGTAACGCCTGTCGAGGAAGGCGCGGAGCGTCGTGTTGATGTCGGCGAGCGACGCCACAGCGCCAAGGTAGGTAAGGCACCCTTCGCGCAGCGTGCGCCAGAAACGCTCCATCTTCCCGCGCGCCTCTGGGTCGTACGGCTTGGCGTGCAGGAGCGTGATGCCGAGCCGCGCGCACGCGGTTTTGAGGACGTCGCCGCGGTAGGTGGAGCCGTTGTCGAGATAGAGCGCGTCGGGTTTGCCGTGGCGGCGCAGAGCGTCGACGGTCATGGCGAGCATGTCGACCTCCTTCTCGGTCGTGTGCGCCTCGAGCGCCACGACGTAGCGAGAGGCGTCGTCAAGCAGCCCGTGGATGCGGAGCGGCATCGCTTTGCCGCCGACGGTGCAACCGGTCACGTGGCAGACGTCGCCGTGCCAGAGCGCGCCGGGGCGCTCGGCTTGCCAGCGCAGCCGCGTCTTCGGCTCTTGCTCGGCACGCGCGGCGCGGCGGCGAAGGCCGTGCGCCGCGTACAGTCGCCGTACGGTGGGCTCGGAGACCTGGGTCGCCTCGAGTCGCCCCTCGTCGACAAGCGTCTTGAGGATGAGCGGCACCGAGGCGTCGGGATGCTCGCGCCGAATGTCGAGCAGCAGCGTGCGCAGCTCCTCCGACAGGCCCTGCGCGAAGCCGCGATCGCTGCGTGGCTGTGGGCGCAGGCCGTCGAGGCCAGCGGAGCGATACGCATATAGCCAGCGCTCGAGCGTGGGCACCGAGTAGGTGCGCGTGCTGTGTGCGCCCGGCGGTCGAAACCGCTGCTCGCTCAGCACACGCAGCGCGGCGGCGAGCTGGCCGTGGGTGAGCACGCGGTGCATGAGAGGGCCGATGACCGTGGCGCGATAGATCGCGACGGTCTCGGCGTGGTCGGCGGGGCCGAGGGCCATTCGGACAGGTCCTTTCTGCGCCTTGCTGGCGCGCGGTCCTTGTCCGGGATCGGCGGCGTTTTCGGCAGGGATCCTCTCAGGTGGGCTGGTTGATCGGGGCTCCTCGGGGGCAGGGGCCCTCATGCCGC
This sequence comes from Sorangium sp. So ce124, assembly GCF_051525235.1. Lineage (NCBI taxonomy): Bacteria > Pseudomonadati > Myxococcota > Polyangiales > Polyangiaceae > Sorangium > Sorangium sp. So ce124. The sequence continues at coordinate 12,839,859 of NZ_CP150312.1, read as the reverse complement.
ATGCGCGGCGCCGAAGAAGGCGCGCTGCTCGATCGGCAGCGCTCGGGTCGTCGGATCCGCGCTTGCCGCGAGCGATGTCGCGACGGCGGCTGCCCTCTTTCGGAGCGAGGCGGACGGGCCTGGGTCGGGGGCGTCCGAAAACAGACGTCGCTGCGCGACGTCGCGCGCCCACCGGCGCAGCGTGGCCCAGCCGGCGGCGGCGCTGTCGCCGAGGATCTTCGCCGGGCCCACGCGCCGACGGACCTCGGCCGCCGTCGCGAGCGCCAGACCCCAGAGCGCGAGGGCGAAGCCGATCGCGGCGGCGCTGTACACGCGGAGGCCGAGCACGCCGCGAGGAACGACGAGCAGCACAGCGCGGCAACCGAGGCAGCGGTAGCGGCGGGCCGTCACCGAGAGCACCTCGGGGGGATGGTCTGGGGTAGCGGGGCCCCAGACCTGCCGCTCGCGCCTGCCGTGGCCTTGGAGCCGGATGGCGCCGCCCAGCGGACAGCTCGCAGCGCCGCAGACGGGGCAGCGCGCAGGCCGCGCTTCGACGACCGTGGGCGGCTGCTGCTGCCAGCGCTTGATGTCGATGGCGCTCTGGATAACACTGCGACCGCTTCGATTCCTGGGCACAAGAACCGGAGCACGACGAGGAGACTGTCCGCCAAGATCAGGTCTCCTCGTCACCTATTTTGTGGCCGGCACCGCGCCGCTGCTCCGCTCCTGCGGTGGACCTACCCCGTCGTGAGGCAGGCGTGGGAGCGACGAGGGGTGGTAATTTTCGACCGATGGACGGAAGTGGAGCGCCCGCGCGGGAAGGGCTTCTCCGAGCCGACGCAACCGTGCTCATAGGGGGGCTGCGATGAGAATCTTGAGGGGCCGGATGTAATGCGTCGTGCGCCGCGGCGCTCTGGAGTCGTCCTCTCGGGTCGCGTACGCGGAGCGAGCATTCTCCTTGATGGCCAGCCTCGTTGGGCGGAACCCCTCACCATCAAGCATCGTGCTCGGTGCGGTGGGCTGCCGCATCAGTGAGAGCGCGCGGTAATACCTGCCGATTACTCGCCAAGCCCCCTGAGCATCACCCTCCGCTGACGCGTCGCCTCGCCGAGACCAACCTTCATGATTCTGTGGAGTCGCCGCGGCCTTGCAATGACCTGAAATTCTGAATTCGAACTCGGCTCAACCCGCCCAGCGAGCAAGACGTCCTTGCGCTTCACCAATACGCACAGGAGATTAAACATGCCTACCGAACGCAACCCAGCACACGACAGCACACGCCACAAACCCACTCCCGGGACCGTTGCACATATCAGGACGATCAATCATATACATACCGCATCAACAAACCACCAATCAACAGAAAGGCAGTCAAATGAAATTCGAAAGCACTCGCGGATCTCGCCCTCGGAGATCAACAATACATACGGACTCGGAAATACGGGTATTTTCAGAATTTTCATCTTCAGAATTTATCAGGCGCATGCTATCAGCGACCCACCTCGCATCACCCATCACCACGGGGATAATGCATGCCTCCGCAACAAGCGGCGAGACGGCGGTGCCGAGTATTGTACATAAATTGGCTGAACTCCCAGCCGGCATGTACGATAGTCGAATAGCATACATCCTCGCCTGTGCCTCTGCATGGGCATATTCCGATATTGATAATTTTTCAAGGATGCTCGCAGTACGCGGGATCGATAACAATTATTGCAATTCAATAATATTTCAGAACGATGCACTGCTCATCGATGCGTCAGCGTACTTCGCCCAGAGCGAGGACGGTCAAATCGGAATTCTTTGTTTTCGCGGCACAGAGCCACGAAACGTAGTCAACTGGCTAACCAACGTAAACAGCCATCCAGATCCATTCAACGAGATGGGTCCGGTTCACGGAGGATTTTATCGATCAGTGCGATCGCTATGGCCAATGATTGTCAACATGATAAACTCCGCATTAAATGCAGAAAAAGTTTGCGCGGACATTAATAGAGATCAAAAAAAACAATATCCAACATCGAATCGAACATAGATGATATTTCCAGCAAAATTGCAAGCATAGACAAAGTCGGTCGTTCGATAGAGAAGAAATTGAATGACATGTATCCATCCCCACCGAGCGGCGGTTCAACGTCGCCGACCGATGGTTCTTCGGGCGACACGTCCAACAGGAAGCAGGGAGGCCCCGATATCACGGACGATCTCATCAAAAATCTGAGTGCGCCAAAGACTGCGTGCAGCGACGAGTCTGCCTCATTCAGATCAAATGATTTGAAGAAGTTGAAGGCACTCTACATCACGGGACACAGCCTTGGTGGAGCGATGGCCATCATTGCGGCGGCGATTATCCACTCGAGCAGCGAACTCGAACCCATCAAGAATGTGCTGCGTGGCGTTTACACGTTCGGAGCTCCGATGGTCGGTGGGAGGGTGTTCTCCGAGACGTTCAACACGGCGTTTGGAGCGCACTTATTCAATCACGTTTATGGCCATGACGTTGTGCCGAAGATGCCACCGCGCACGATGGGATCATTTATACCGTTTGGAAAACAGTACGTCTCGACGCCCTATGGCTGGCAGCTTGAGCGCCGGTTCGTGCGGCAGGCGATACTGGGTGGTCTGAGCATGGGGATCGGCGTCATGGCCTTCGTCCGCAACCAGTTTCCCCTACTCAATTGGATTCCCCTGCATGTCTCATGGGCTGACCACTCCCCCCTCAATTACCTGCGAACTTCACAGATCGTATATCCAGGATCCGAATTCGGGTGATGGGAGAGGGCGTTAGGGGAACTTGACGCCCACGATGTCGACCCTGCTGATTCCCGCTCCTGCCGACCGTGGCTGCACGACCAGATACGTCGGAGAAGCTCCGCCGTCGCCTGGCGAGGGTGGTACCGTGCCCGCGCGCCCGGTCGTCTCGCCAGCCCGCGGTGGTGAGGCGAGAGGACCCGCGTCACTCCTCACCTCGGATCCCTCACTGCACGTTCCTCACGCGGCCAGGCGCATCCGTCACCTCGCCTCAAACCCCGCGCGGGAACTCGCCCAGCGGCGGGAAGCGCGGGTCCTCCGTCGGATCGGGCGACGGCGGCTCCGGCTGCTCCGGCCCTGGATCCCCCGGGTTCGGCGGCAGCGGGGCATCCTCGTCGTCGCCGGGAACGTCCGTCTTTGCGAGCTCATGCGTGCTGTGGTTCATGACGGCCTTCCGCTGCAAGTTTCAAACCGGAGCATCCGGACGCCAGGAGCCGCCCCCGGCTTGACGCCCCCGCGCGGCATCCGTGATCTGCAGCCAGCGTGCTCTCGATCCGCCATGACCCCTTCCCGCTGGAGGCCGCCCGCGACCTGCTCGGCATCGTGCGCGCGCTCTACGCCGAGGCGCGCTCCCGCGGGGCGAGCGTGGCAGATCTCCACGCCATCGTGGCGGTCGGCGACGACCTCCGGCAAGCGATCGCCCTCGCCGAGGCCCATCCGCCCGGCACGCTCGGCTTCTCGTCGGCGTGGACCCGCGCCGAGCGCGCGGCGGGCCGCGTCGGCGAGCTCGCGGACGCGCTCGCGCCCGCTGCGCCCATCGTCCGCGCCGCCCTGGCGCGCGTCGGCGGGGGCAACCTCACCCCCGGCGGCTGAGCGCCCCTGCGATCGGGTGGTCCGGCGCGACGGGCCAGGCGAGCGCACGCGACGCGGCCGCGCAGTACGCGGCCAGGCGCTCGCGCGGCACCGGGCGGCGCGCGCCAAGGCGGCCGAGGTTGTCGACGAGCAGCTCGAGGCAGGTGTTGCCCGTCCGCTCCCCGACGCCGAGCGCCGTGGCGTGGACCCGCTCGACGCCGCTCGCCACCGCCCAGAGCGCGGCCGCGAGGCCGAGCCCGCGATCGTTGTGGCCGTGCCAGTCGAGCTCGATCCCGGTCGCCCCCAGCGCGCCCAGCTCGCGCCGGGCGAACGCGACGAGCGCCTCGACCCCCGGCGGGGTGACATGGCCGGTCGTGTCGCAAAGGCAAAGGCGCGCCGCGCCGGCGTCGACGGCGGCGTGGAAGAGCGTGCGGAGCATGTCGGGCGGCGAGCGGGTCGCGTCCTCCGCGACGAGGCAGAAGGGCAGGCCAGCCGCCGCGGCCGCCCGTCCGGCCTCGTCGACGCTGCGGGCCAGGAAATCGGGCCCCCACCCCTCGACGAAGTGCCGGATCGGCGAGCTGCCGATGAACGCATAGACCATGATCGGCGCCCCGGTGCGCTCGGCCACGCGGGCGACCTCCTCGACGTCCGCGGCGAGGGTCCGCGCGGCCGCGGTCAGGCCGAGCGGCAGGCGGGACGCGACGATCTCCCGGGCGAGCAGGCACGCGTCGTCGAACTGCCGCGGCCCGGTCGCCGGCATGCCGAGGTTCACGACGTCGACGCCGACGCTCGCCATCGCATGGAGAAGCTCGATCTTGTGCCCGCGCGGCGGGTTCACCGTGGAGACGCCCTGGATACCGTCGCGCAGCGTCTCGTCGAGCACCTCGACCGGCCGGGCTCCCCGGCCAAAGGGCAGCCACGCCCCCCCGTCGGCGCGCGCGGCGCGCCACGCCTCGGCGGCCAGGCCGCCGGAGGGCGACAGCTGCCCGCCGGAGCCGGAGGGCGACGGCTGCCCGCCGGAGGGCGACAGCCGCCCTCCGGGGCGCGGCGGGCGCTCCCCTGGCGCGGGCTCGGCGCGGTTCCAGTCGAAGGGGGCCGCGGCGCCGGGATCCCGGCCGTCGGCGCTCATGCGCTGCATCTCATCTCGAATCGAAGGGGGCTCTCGGCGTGGCGCGGGCGCGGCGCACCGCGTCGATCCGCGCTGGGGGAAAGGTTACTTCATGTCGGCCGCCGGAGCAGGTCCCAGCAGCGCACGGCGAGCGCCGCACCCCGCGCCGCGAGCGCATCGAGCCGGCGCCAGGCGTCCACGCCCGCAGGACCGGACCACCGCGCCCGCCGGCGGGAGCGGCTTTCCGCGCGGAGAGCGGCAGCGTAAAAAGCTGACCAAGGAGCAACTTGCTGCTCCGGGACACCTGCCGCTTCGGGAGCTTCGATCATGCACAGGCTTCGCCTGCCGATGACCGCGCTGGGATTCCTCACGATCGCCACGATCGCCCTCTGCGCCGGCTGCTCGCCCTCCGAGCGGAACTTCGCGTCGGCCGGGGGCGGCCAGGGCGGCGGCGCTGGCCACGGCAGCGCCGCCGCCGGCGGCGAGGGTGGGGCCAGCGGCCAGGGAGGCGCCGGCGGCCACGGCGTCGCGTGCACCTCGCCGAAGGACTGCCCCGCCGGGGAGAACGCGGCGCCCACGTGCGAGGACGGCGTCTGCGGCCTCGCGTGCGACGCGGGCTTCCTCGACTGCGACGCCGCGGCGCAGGGCTGCGAGGCGAGCGCGCGCGATCCCCAGCACTGCGGCGCCTGCGACCGCCGCTGCGCGATGGAGTGCGTGGACGGGGCCGACGGGGCCTTCTGCAACGACCCGGTCGAGATCTCGGCCGGGTTCGCCCACACCTGCGTGCTGCGAGGGGACGGCAGCGTCTGGTGCTGGGGGAGGAACACGTTCGGGGAAGCCGGAGCGCCGATCGATGAGCCGAGCGTGCCCTGGCCCGCGCGGGTGTCGCTGCCCGGCAAGGCGGTCCACGTGGCGGCGGGCGGCGGATACTCGCGCACGGACAACAGTGCCCCTGCGCACTCCTGCGCGGTGATGGAAGACACGACGGTCGTCTGCTGGGGAAACGGCCGGCGCGGGCAGATCGGCAACGGCTCAACCCTCGATTCCGTCGGACCGACGCGGGTGACGAGCCTCATCAACGTCGTGCAGATCTCGCTGGGCGCGGCGCACTCGTGCGCCGTGAAGACGGGCGATGAGCTGTACTGCTGGGGATCCGACGAGGAAGGCCAGATCGGCAATGGCGCGGCGGAGCAGTCGGGCTATGCGACGCCGCTCCTCGTCCGGAGCGATATCCGGCAGGTCGCGGCCGGCCAGGATCACACCTGCGCCATCAAGGCCTCCGACGGGGGCGTGCTCTGCTGGGGCAGGAACTTCGATGGACAGCTCGGCAACGGCGGGCAGGAGACCTCGCCCTCTCCGGTGAACGTCCTCGCGCCGCTCGCAGCAGGCGTCGACGAGGTGGCCGCGGGCGACCGGCACACGTGCGCGCGCAAGGGCGCCGAGGTCTACTGTTTTGGCAACGACTACAACGGCGCGGTGGGCGCCAATCGCTACGGGCCCGTGCCGGAGCCCACGCTCGTCGCCGTGCCGCGCGCGGCGCGCATCGACGTGGGCCGCGAGCGGAGCGGCGCGGTGTCCGGCGACGCGCGGGCGCTCAAGATGTGGGGAGTCGGCTACCTGGGCAACGGAGACGGGATGCTGTCCACGCAGCCGGTCGACGTGCCCATCGACGGCGTGGCGCAGCTCGCCGGGGGCTACCAGCACACGTGCGCGCTGAAGGCGACCGGCGAGATCCTCTGCTGGGGCGAGAACGCCGAGGGGCAGCTCGGCGTGGGCCAGGGGGTCGGGGATCAGCCGTCGCCGGTCGCGGTCAAGTTCGAGCCCTGAGCGAGGGCGGCGCTCGCTTGCCAAGCGGGCGCTCTTCTGGTGTAAGGGCTGGTGTCGTGAAAACGTCCGCGCGCGGCCGCTCCGCTCAAGAGGGCCTCGGGTGGACCACAACCCGGTGGGGAGCTCATGAGCGCGGACGTTCTTGCCATGCATTGCGCAGCGCTGCCGGCCGCCCGGGCCGTCGGCTTCAAGGGCACCGAGGCGCTGTGCCGGCCGTTCGAGCTCGACATCCTGTTCACCGTGCCGGCGGGCACGGACGTCCGCGCCGCCGTCACCGCCTCGGCGACGCTCACGCTGCAGCGCGGGGGCAACCTGCCGCCGATGTGCTGGCACGGCGTGTTCGTGCGCCTCCGCCTGCTGCGAGAGTCGGGCGAGCGCGCGCTCTACCAGGGGTCGCTCATGCCCAGGCTCTGGCTCCAGCGCCACTCCGTGCGCAGCTTCGTCCACACGAAGAGCAAGATCGACGCCTTCCTGACGAAGACGCTCACCCACGGTGGCCTCTCGACGACCGACTTCCGGTTCAGCATCGATACGGACCGCTATCCGGAAGAGGAGTTCGTCTGCCAGTACCGGGAAAGCCACCTCGACTTCACCCATCGCTGGCTCGAGCGCGAGGGGCTCTACTACCACTTCGAGCACCCGGTCGGCGACGACGGCGCGGAGATCATGGTCATCGTCGACAGCAAGGATCAGCACGATCCGCTGAGCGGGGATGGCCGGGTCCGTTACCATCCGACCTCGAGCAACGATGTGACGGCCGGCGAGTGCTTCCGGGAGGTGTACGTCGATTTCAGCACGCTCCCTGCCGCGGTGCTCATCAACGATTACAACTATGCAAACCCGGCCGCCTCGGTGTCGGGGGAGCACACGGTGTCCAGGAGCGGCCGCGGCGAGGTCCGCGAGTACGGCTACCGCGTCTTCACGCAGGACGAGGCGACGCGGCTGGCCCAGGTCAAGGCGCAGTCGATCGCGTGCCGCGAGCTCACCCTGCACGCGACCGGAAACGCCACCGGGCTGCGGGCCGGCTACATCTTCGAGCTGGAGGACGGCCCTTCGGACATGCCGACCCGTTACCTCGCCGTCGAGGTGCGGCACACAGCCGCGATCACGAGCGGCTCCCTCGATATCACGCGCTTCACCGGGCTGGAGGCGAACGAGACGTACCGCGTCGAGGTCGTCGCGATCCCCGCCGACGTGCAGTTCAGGGCGGCCCAGTCGACGCCGTGGCCGCGCATCTACGGCTTCGAGAACGGCGCCGTCGACGGCCCGAGCGAGAGCCAGTACGCCCAGATCGACGACCAGGGGCGGTACCTCGTCCGCTTCAACTTCGACGCGAGCGAGCTGCCCGACGGCTCCACGTCGACCTACCTGCGCATGATGCAGCCGCACGGCGGCAGCATCGAGGGCTGGCATTTCCCGCTGCGCAAAGGGACCGAGGTCATGGTGTCGTTCCAGGGCGGCGACCCGGACCGGCCGGTCATCGCCGGCGTGGTGCCGAACGCCCACCGGCCGAGCACGGTGACGAGCCGCAACCAGACACAGAACGTGCTGCGCACGGGCGGCAAGAACCACATGGTCGTCGAGGATCTCGAGGGCAAGCAGCACATCGACCTGTACACCCCCGTCGGCGGCACGAACCTCCACATGGGCGGCCCCACCCGTCAGGCCTTCGTCGTGCCTCCCCTGACGCCGGACGCAAACCCCACGATCCAGGCCGTCGACTGCATGTTCTACGTCTACACGGACGGCAACGCCGGCTTCAACGTGTGCGGCGACTGGTGGCAGAACGTCGGCGGCAAGTACTACGTCGACGTCAGCGACAACGCGACAATCCACTACGTCGGCATCCACACGCTCAACGTGGACGGCGATTCGAACGAGTTCTACAACAGCCATCAGAACGTCACTGTTCACTCGGGCCGCACCGATACGGTCCAGGCGGGCGGCATGACGCAGGACATCCATGGGGGCCTCACCCAGACCATCGAGCCCGGCGGCAAACAGGAGGTCACGGGCAGCTGGCTGCACAAAGTCAGCGCACAGAACCACGACGATTACGGCGAGTGGAAGACGGACGTGGGCAAGGCGTGGACGGCGGACATCAAGGGCGCGTGGTCGCACACCGTGAAGGGCAACATCACGATCGAGAGCACGAGCGGGACGATCCTGGTGAAGAGCCCGACCAAGATCACGCTCGACGCGCCGGAGGTGAAGATCACGGCGCCGGCGAAGGTGTACAAGCACACCAACGCGCTCATCGAGACGTTCTATACGAAGAACTCGGCCGGCGTGCACAAGTGGGACAACACCGCGATCAACATGTCGATCAACATCTCGAAGGTGGAGGCCACCGCCATCGCGGCCTCGAGGATCGGCATGAAGGCGGACAGCGTCGGGATCAAGGTCGATCACGTCGGCATCGCGAGCAAGAAATGCGGCGCCGGACAGGACGTCAAGGCGTTCAGCCTGCGCCAGGCCGCCGCGTCCATCTGCACGTACGGCTTCAAGAAGCTGTGAGGACGCTGTGAGGACGGGTGACCCGTGCGAGGGGCGCCGCTCGGCCGCCCAGGGGAGCGACGACGCGCCATGAAGGTCATCAAGCCCATGAAGATGCCCGTGCTCCACCGCGTGATCGAGGTGGCGCGGAAGCCGACCTTCCATCTCGGCGCCATGCTGGCGTTCCCGCTGGCCGAGCCCCGGGCGCTCCTCGACGAGCTCTCGTTCTGGACGGCTATCTCCACCCAGCTCGGCGCGCAGGGCGTCATCGACGAGGGCATCGCCAAGACGCGCGGCGAGCTGCTCGTGTGCGGCCACTTCTTTGCCCCCGGGGGCAAGCCGCTCCCCGCCTCCTACGTGCGCGCGCGGGTCGGAGCCGTCGACAAGCGCCTCGCCGTCGTCGGCGATCGCTTCTGGCAGGGCGGCGCGCCGTCGCCCCCTGCGCCGATCGCGACGCTGCCGATCGACTGGGCCCACGCGTTCGGCGGCCCCAGGTACGACCGGAACCCGTACGGCAAGGGCGCAGAGGCGATCGAGGTGAACGGGCGCGCCGCGCAGCCGCTGCCGAACGTCGAGCGCTACGGGGCTGGGTTCATGATGCGCGCCCCCTCGGAGCGCCCGGAGCCGGCGGGCTTCTTGCCAATGGACATCACCTTCGCGCAGCGCAGGAAGCGCGCCGGCACCTACGACGACGACTGGCTCAAGGAGCATTTCCCCGGCTTGCCCCCCGACGCGGATCCGACGTTCTTCAACGTGGCGCCCGAGGATCAGTGGATCGACGGGTTCTTCCGGGGCGACGAGGAGCTGTCCGTCGAGAACATGCACCCGAGCGAGCCGCGCATCGACGGGCGTCTCCCGGGGCTCTCGGCGCGGAGCTTCGTCACGCAGCGGACGAGGGACGGCGAGCGTTTCCACGAGATCGCCTTGCGCTGCGACACGGTGTGGCTGTTCCCCGCGGCCGGGCTCGGCGTGATCATCTTCCACGGCGCGCTCCCGATCGCCGAGGACGACGCGGCAGACATCGTTCACCTCGTGTGTGCTTGCGAGGACCCGTCATCGCCCCGCCCCGCCGAGCATTACCAGCACGTGCTCGCGCGCCGGCTCGACAAGGACAAGGGCGCCCTCGCGGGCATCTCCGACAGCGACCTGATGCCACCGCGCGCCTCGGGGGTCACACCCAACGTCAGCCTCGGCGAGATCGACATGGGCCGGTGGCTGAAGGGCGACGATCTGGCCCTGAAGAACGCGCGCCGCGGCCAGGAGCGGCAGCTCGCGGAGACGCGCGCGCGCCTCGAAGCCGCGGGGATCGACCCGACGGACCACGGCGCCGCCGAGCTGCGGCCAGCCGAGGAGCCGCCGCCGCTCGACGATCTCGACGCGCTCGCCACCTTCATGGAGGAGCAGTCCGCGCGCGCGGATCTGGCGTTCGACAGCGTCGACGCAAAACAGGCGGAAGCGCGCGAGAGGGCCCGGGAGCTCTATGCGGAGATGGGCCAGGACTACGACGCCGTCATGGCCGAAGCCGAGAAGACGGGCGGCGGCCCCCCCAGGTTCTCGGCCGCCGCCCATCTCGAGGAGCTGCGGTCGATGGCCGAGGAGGCCCGCGCCGACGGGGGCGCGCTGGAAGACCTCGAGCAAGCGATCGCCGACCCGGGCTACCGAGCGCAGATCGTGCAGCAGGAAGAGCGCCTGCGCGAGATGTACCGGAGCTTCGCGCACCTCCAGCCGGCGGCTGGGGCGATGGATCCCGACGCCTCGGCGCGGGCGCGAATCGTCATCTCGCTCGCGATGGAGTCGAACGAGAGCCTCGCGAACCGTGACTTCACGGGGGCGAACCTGGCGGGGATGCGCCTCAACGGCGCCGACCTGTCGGGCGCCTTCCTCGAGGCGGCCGACCTGTCGGGCTGCAATCTCTCCGGCGCGAACCTCGCTGGTGCCGTGCTCGCCAGGGCGAACCTCGGCGGCGCGGACCTGACCGGAGCCCGGCTCTCCGGCGCGAACCTCGGCGGCGCCGTGCTGCGCGACGCGATCCTCGATCGCGCCGACCTCACCGAGGCCGTCCTGAGCCGCACCGAGCTCGCGGGCGCGCGGTTCGCCGGAGCGAACCTCACCGGCGCCGACTGGCTCGAGGCGAAGATCGGCGCGGTCGATCTGTCGGGCGCCCAGCTGGGTCATTGCAACATGCTGAAGGCGGACCTCACCGGCGCGCGCTTCGCGGGGGCGGACATGTCGGACGCGAACCTGGTCGAGTGCACGCTGGACGACGCTGATTTCTCGCGAGCGACGCTGCTCAAGACGACGTTCGTCAGCTGCAGAGGAGATCGCGTCTCGTTCCGTGAAGCGCGCTTCCGCCAGGGCGCCATCGTGCACGGATCAGCGTTCCCCAGGGCGGATTTCCGCGACGCGGACATGGAGAAGGCGAACCTCCGCGGGACGGCGCTGGAGGGCGCGCGCTTCGACCGGGCCAACGTCGGCGGCGCTGACCTGTCCGAGTGTGACGCCGCCGGCGCGAGCCTCGAACGCGCGGTGCTGAAAGGCAGCCTGCTCATCCGCACGAACCTCGCGAACGCGTCGCTCCTCGGGGCGAACCTGATGGACGCGCTCGCTTCGAAGGCCCGCCTCGCCGGCGCGAACTTCACGGGGGCGAACCTGGCCCGAGCCGATCTCTCCCGTGTGGTGGGTGACGGCCGGACGACGTTCGCGGAGGCGGAGGTCGATCACGTGCGCTTCTTGCCGACAGCGGACGTCCCTCCGAGGAGCGGCGCATGAATCGGGACGAGCTCTTCGACAAGATCCGGCATGGAGAGCCGGTGCGCGGCGAAGATCTGTCGCACCTCGCGCTGGCCGGCGCGGATCTCTCGGGCGCGTTGTTCGAGGAGGTGCGGTTCCCCGAGGCGCTCGGCGGCGCGCGCCTCGAGGAGTCCGTCTTCATTGGCTGCGATTTCACCGGGTGTGATCTGACGGGCGCCGACCTGCATCTCGCGAGCGTCTTCCGATCGAGCCTCGACCGCGCGCGCTTCGATCGCGGCAAGCTCATCGCGGCGAGCTTCACCGAGTGCTCCGCGGCCGGCGCGTCGCTCGCGGAGGCCGAGGCCCCGCTCGCGAGCTGGGTGAAGACGTCGCTCCGGGGCGCATCGTTCGCCGGCGCGAACCTCGACCGCGCGAACCTCGTCGAGATCGACGCCGACCAGACGGGCTTCGCCAGCGCGAACCTCGAGAAGGCGACGCTGTACCGCGCCGACCTCCGCACAGCCGACCTCACAGCCGCCAATCTCACGTTGACCACGCTGGTCGAGGCCAAGCTGGGACCGAAGAGCTTCGCTGGAACAAGGCTGTTCCGGACACAGTTCATGAAGAGCGACCTCGCGGGCGCGAGCTTCGCGGGGGTCGATTGCACCCAGTGCAACTTCATGGGCGCCGACCTTCGCGACGCCACGTTCGAGGGTGCCCATGGGCCGCAGTGCTTCTTCGGTGAGGCGAAGCTGCCACGGGCGCGCCTCGTGAACGGGATTTTCGCGCAGGCGGTCTTCGAGAAAGCAGAGCTCACCAGGACGAACCTGTCCGGCGCGACGCTGGAGGAGGCCTACTTCGGTCGTGCGCTCGCGCTCGGAGCGTCGTTCGTGAATGCGAAGCTCCGCGAGGCGGATTTCTCTCACGCCGACGTGTCGGGCGCTGATTTCTCGGGAGCCGGCCTCCACCGCACCCGGTTTCATCTGGCGAAGCGCGCAGGCGCGGCGCTCCCCCGCGGCGCGGGCTGGCTCGGCGACGATGAGGCCCTGGCCCGGCTGGAGACGTGGCAGCCCAGGCACGGCGCGGCGCGCGAAGAGGAGAGCCAGGGCGTCGTCAGCCCTCGCGACGCAGGGACACCCGATGAACGCCCCCAGAGACGATGATTCGCGGAGAATCTCCGCCGCGCACACGAGGAAGCGAGAGGTCGACAGATCATGACAGCAGCGAAGAAGCTGGCCAGCCCAGAGACCTACATGGAGACGGGGCGCGTCGAGCGGGTCGGCGCGGCGTTCGCGGTGCGGCTCTCCTCGGGGAGCTGCGAGGCGCGGCGCGCGAAGAGCTGCCTCGTGGCGCCCGACGTCGGGGACAAGGTGCTTTGCGCCATCGAGCCGGATGGGGTCTATGTGCTGGCCGTGCTCGACGGCCGCGAGGGCGCGCCGACGAAGCTCGCGACCGACGGCGATCTTGTGGTGCAGGCCCGCGGGGGACGTTTCGCGGTCTGCGCCTCGGAGCGCATCGACATCGCGGGCGCGCGCGAGGTCGCCGTGACCGGCGCCGAGGTGCAGGTACGCGCCAGGAAGGGCTCTGTGGCCATCGATGAGCTCGGGTTCTTCGGCAGGCTGGTGCAAGCCGAAGTGACGAAGATCGCGCTCATCGCGCAGGAGGCCGACACGGCGCTCACACGATTGACGCAACGCGTCAAACGCGTGTTCCGCTTCGTCGAGGAGGTCGATCAGACGCGCGCGGGCACCATCGATCTGCGCGCCCAGAACCTGGTCGGCATTCGCGGCGAGAACGCGATCATCTCGGCCCGTGTCCTCGCCAAGGTCGACGGCGAGCAGATCCACCTCGGCTGATCGCTGCGCCGAAGAGAGGAGAACCCGATATGCTGGCGAAGACGAGCGCGGGCGGCATGTGCCTCGCGTTTCCTGACGTGTGCCTCACGCCGGCTCCGCCCGCGCCGGCCCCGATCCCCGTCCCCTACCCGAACATCGGCCTCGAGCCCACCAACGTGGCGTTCGTGCCGAACGTCCTGATGACGTGCACGCCTGCGCACAACATGGCGACGATGCCTGTCCTCACGAACGGCGATAACGCGGGGCTGGCGACCGGCGTCGCCTCTGGCACCGTCATGGGGCCTGCGCGCACCGTGACAGCGGCGTTCACCGTGGTGGTCGGGGGGATGCCGCTGGCGCGGCTCACCAGCATGACCATCCAGAACAACACCAACGCGCCCGGCGCCAAGATCGTGCCGAGCGTGACCAACGTGATCGTCCTCGCGCCGTGAGCGCGCCAGCCGCGCGATCTGGGCCTCGGAAGGCGAGCTGCGCGCGCGGGCGCCCGGCTGGCTACGTGGCCCACAGCACGGCGGCGGACAGGGCGATCGCGAGCTGGACGGCGAGGATGACCAGGATCGCATGGGCGGACGACGCGCGCTCGTGGGAGTCCGACCGGCCCCGGATGAGGCTCGACAGGGCGGCTGCGAGCGCGAGCCCGACGGGGAGCCCCGCCGCGATGCCCAGAGGAACGGGCGTGAAGCACCCATCCCACGACAGCAGCACGCTCGCGCCGCCGTTGTTCTCGAAGTCGCAGCGATCTCCCGCTGCGAGGAAATAGGCGGGCACGCCGAGCAAGAGGAGAACAGCGCAGAGGACGCCGCCGACGAGGAGCAGCGCGCGCCCGGTGTCCGCCGGCCGCGGCGCGGACGATCGCGCCACAGGAGGGACGTTGCGGGCGATCGCGGCAAACGCATCGAGCATGCGCGCGGCGCAGCCGGGCCTGCAGTGCCTGTCCGTGAACGCCTGGAGATGCGCGCAGATCTCGCCTCGTTCGTCGTCGAGCTCGATGCTCGAGAACCCCTCGGCCAGCAGCGCGCGGACGCTCGCGCGCAGCTCGGGCGAGCCGAGCACCCGCTGGACGACGTGGGGATCGCTCGGCGAGTGGATAGAGACCTCGTGATCGAACGGTGGATCGCCCGTCTGGACCTCGGTCGAGACGAGGGCGGCCTTGGCAGCGCGGTGCTCGGACGTCTCGGGCCGCAGCTCGATGCTCATCGGTCGGACGGCAGAGAGCGGCGCGCCGGCGGGGTCGCGATAGGCCGCCTGGGCGCCGTCCACGGGCCGTTGCGCGCCGGGCGCGTACGGCGACCTCAGCCGGATGAAGTCTTGTACTGAATACGTCACGCGGACCGGGGAGCCGCCGATGTTGAAATGGAAGTCGACGGGCCACTCGGTCTCTTTGGGCGCGCCGGCGAGCTCGCGGAACTGACGCGCGAGCGCGGCCTCGGGATCACCGTTCATCTCATGGCTCCTCGCAAGGCGACCGCACCACGCCCCGCCGCACCGGAGCGGACCGGGCAGCGCCGGGCCTGCGCCGCCTGCGCGCGCTCCGCCCGGACGCGCTCACGAGCGTTCGGGGTCATCGGGGGCCACCGGCGCTGTCTCGTCGATATCCTTCATGTTCGCGCCCGCGATCTTGGCCCTTCGCCGTGCTGCCCCGTGCAGGTTGGCGCGCGCGAGGTCAGCGCCGCGGAGATCGGTCAGGTCGAGCCGCGCATGCGCGAGCACCGCGGAGACGAGGCGGGCCTTGCGGAAGGAGGCCGCGCCCAGATCGGCGCGATCGAGCCGCGCCGACGTGAAATCGCCGCTGTCGGCCTTGGCTTCCCGCAGGTTGGCGTCGGCGAAGGAGGCCCCCACGAAGCGCGATCCCTCCATGTCGGCGCCTTCCAGGTTCGCCGCGGCGAGGGTCGCGCCATCGCCGCGGGCGCGCGCGAGCCGTGCTCGCCCGAGGTTCGCCCTGGAGAGCGAGGCGCCGCGGAGGTCCGCCTCCTCGAGCACCGCCTCGACGAGCTCCGCTCGGTCGGCGCGCGCGTTCGTGAGGACGGCGCGGGACAGATCTGCGCCGCGGAGGTCCGCTTCGTCGAGCACCGCCTCGACGAGCGTGGCGCCCGCGAGGCGCGCGCCACGGAGCTTGGCGCCGCGCAGCGAGCACCGCGCGAGCGATCGCCCGCTGAAGTCGAGTCCCGACAGGTCGCCGCCCGACAGATCGTCTCCGTCGAGCGCCTGGCCTTGAGCGAGCTTCGCCTCCGCGCGCTTCCGCGCGTCCTGCCCGGCGAGCGGCGGAATCGATGCCATCGGCGCCATGGCCGAAGGCGGCTCGATCGCGGCCGGCGGCGTCACGTCCACGGGTGGCGCCAGCCCAGCAGGCGCTGGCGGCGCGACGTCGACCGGCGGCGCCCCCCTCTCCGGCGGCGCCACCTCGGCCGGTGTCGGCAGCGCCGCCTCGATCTGCACGCCGATCGCCTCCGGCTTTGCCGTCTCCACCACCGGAATGGCCGCCGCCTGCTTCGAGGGCTCTCGCAGCACGAGCATCGACCCTGACGCTTCCGGCCAAGGAGCTGCGGCGGGACCCGGCTCCGGCTGCGGCGCCGGCTCCGCGACACCCCGCTCCGGAGGTCGAGAGCCCACCAGCGTGGGCGCCCCCTGCGAGGATCGAGGGTCGCCCGGGAGGACGAGCGGAGGCGCGGGCACGGGGCTCCACGGCGCGCCCGGGATGGGTGCCTCCCCGCGCATCCCGCTCGTACCCGGCGCGGCCACCGGGAACCGCGCCCGCTCTGCCCCGAGCTCCGCGAGCCTGTCCTCGGGGATCGGCACCCGCTGGCCCAGCGGTAGAGTTGAGCCTCCGTTCACGAGGAGGGAGAAAGGAGCCTGCGGCGCGGCAGGCACATCGCGGAACGGGAGCACGGGCGCTCTCACCTTCGAGAGGGCGCCGGTCATCGCCAGCGCGGCGGGCGCCGCTCTCGACGAGGGGACGGGCGCGGCCGGCGTCGAGCTCCTGTGTGTCACCGCAGGCTCCCCGAGGGGCGACGCGCCGTGCTCCGGCCAGGAGACCGTCGCGGTGCGCGTCTCGACGCCCGCGAGCAGGCGGATGCGCTGGAGGACCTCCTGGTTCTCGATCGCGAAGTTGCCCCGCCACACCAGCGAGGCGGTCTGTCGATCACCGTCGATGACGAGCGCGTCGGCCATCAGCGAGATCTCCTGCGGTCCGCTCACCCGCGCGGCATCGACGCGATAGCGGCGCACGCGAGCGCGCGCCGCCGGGAGGCGCGTCTGGACGCGCGCTCTCCCGGCGCTCAGGTGCTCCATGAGGATCCACTCATCGCCCTGAAGAAAGGGGATCTGCTGATCGAAGGGCGCCGGGCTGAAGGCGCGAAAGTCGAAATCATCGGGAAGGTGAAGCACCTTCGCGCGCTCGGCGAGGGCGGGGTCCGCGCCGGGCGAGCCGTGCTGTACCGAGGGCCCCGCCGCGCCGGGCTCGAGGCCGTTGAACAGCCGCTTCCGCAAGGGCCAGTGAGGCGCGATCGGTCCAAAGCACGCAGGCCGGTGAGGGTTCGCGGGATTGACCAGGTTCGGGCGCGCTCGACCGGAGCGCGCCGCTGGATCCAGCGCGTCGGCTCGCGTCCCATCGGCGGCCTCGGAGACGCCGACCGGGTTCCAGGGCAAGCTGGACCCGCCCGGCGCGCGCTCGTACACGAGCGGAATTGTCTGGAACGGTGCGGGCGCGCCGCTGCCCGGCGCCGGATCGCCGAAGACGTGGATCGTCTTGTCGAGCAGCGGTCCATCGCGGAAGAGCGCGAGCCTCGCGGAGAGCGCGGTCACCGGCACCGCGCCCGGCGCATGAGCGCGCCCGGTCAGCACGACGCCCGCGCCGGGGAGGTACGGCGCGATGTCGCTCGCCGCGCGCAGGCTCCGCGAGGGGTCATCGTCGTGAAAGCGGTCCTCGCGCTCGACGGGCTCGGGCGCCACGAGATCCGCGTCGCCGTCTGCGCCGAGCGCAAACGTCGCCTTCACGATGATCGTGACGCGCAGCACGCCGCCGATGCGCCACAGGACCGCGCCGCACGACACGGGATTCAAGGCGACGACGTCCACCGGCCAGAGCGAGCGCACGCGCCGATCCTACCCGCTCGTGGTCCGGCGCGGACAGGGAGACTTCGCCGTTGTGATGCGCGTGTCCATCGCCGCCAGCCGTCGCGCCGTCGCACCACCGCGCTGCCACGCGCCGCGCCCGCCCGGCCGTGAGGGGCTGGAGGCGCCGGCTGACATGGTCTATCGTCACGAATCCGCCCATCGGACGCCGCGAGGCGCCGAGAGCCGCTCCAACGTCTCGATGGCCGCCGAAGGGGAGGTTTTCACCATGCGGATCGCGCTGATATCCGACATCCACGGCAATGAAGTGGCGCTCAGGGCCGTGCTGGCCAGCATCCAGGCGACGGGCGTCGATCAGGTGATCTGCCTCGGCGACGTCGCGACGCTGGGACCGCGGCCTTCGGCCATCCTGGACATGCTGCAGGAGCTCGGGGGCCCCTGCATCCTCGGGAACCACGACGAGTTCATGCTGGATCCTGAGCTGATCCGCACCTACACCGAGGCCCCCATCGTGGTCGACGCGGTGGACTGGTGCCGTGATCGGCTGTCGAGCGACGAGCTCGCCTTCCTGCGCACGTTCCAGGCGCGCCTCGAGATCCCGCTCGACGCCCACTCGACGCTCCTCGTGTTCCACGGCTCGCCCCGGTCTCACATGGAGGATCTGCTCGCGAACACCCCGCCGGAGGAGCTCGATCGCCGCCTCGCGGGCCACGCTGCGACGGTGATGGCCGGGGGGCACACGCACCTCCAGATGCTCCGCCAGCACCGCGGCACGCTCCTCGTGAACCCGGGGAGCGTGGGGCTCCCCTTCAAGGAGTACGCGAACGGCGGGCCGCCGACGCTGCTGCATCACGCCGAGTACGCGACCGTGGAGGCGAAGGGCGGCGCGGTCAACGTCAGCCTGCACAGGGTGCCGGTCGACAGGGACGCGCTCCGCGCGGCGGTGAAGGCCTGCGACAACCCCATGCGCGGCGCGCTGCTGCAGCAATACGCCTGAGCGAGCCCGGCCGGCTCGGTCGGCCCCGGCGCGCGCCGAGAGCAGGCAGCGCGAGCGCCTCGAGGCCGCCCGCGACGCCGCGCGCCGCGCGCTCCGCCGAGGGATCCCGCGGCGTCGGCGAGGCCGAGGGGCCCGATCCGCGTGCGGCGAGGCGCGGCGATCTGGTAGCCTCGAGGGCGCGCGCCGGAGAGCGATGGAGCCCCGATGACGAAATACGAGCACATCAAGCTGTCCTATGAGGCCTCCAAGGCGGCGATCGGCCAGGTCGCCGAGGAGCTCTTGCAGTGGATATATGAGCTCCGCGACCACATGGCCTGGCCGAGGGACAAGTGGGCGCTCAACCGGATCGCCGGGGACGCCCACGCGAACGGGCTCTTGCAGCGGTTCGTCGTCGAGAATCAGCCCGGCGTCGGCGAGGTGTTGAAGTGCCAGCTGTCCCTCACCGTCGAGGACGAGCTGCCGTTCACCGTCGACTTCTTCGCGGTGGGCAGGACCGACAGGGGCCTCCTCGTCGTCCTCATCGGCGGAGAGCAGATCACCGTCAGCAAGTCCTCCCCCGACGCCTTCTTCGAGAAGGCCGTGGAGCACATCCGGCAGCAGGCGAGGCGCGTGGCGAAGACGCGCCGCGTCGGAGCCATCGCCGGCACGCCCCACCGCCCTGCCTAGGCGCAGCGCTCGCCTGGCCGCCCAGGCGCAGCACGCGCCTGACGCTCGGGCAGGCGCCGCCGCGCGACCGCTCGCGGGAAACGGTCCCCCGGCGCTTCAGCAACGAAATCCACCACACCAGAAACGAAAGCCTCACCCGGACGACGCCTACGTAAATTCACAGACCTCCGTCAGGAGACTCCTGGCCCAGCTCCTGCATAGCCATGACACCGGAGCGCCTGAGGGACGGTTTCCCCCCCCACACCGTCGGACGGGCGCTCTTTTTTTCTTTTGTGCGCGCCTCCGCCACGGCACCCGCGCGGGTGCCGTGGCGGCTCACCGCGAGACGAAGGGCACCCTTCTGTCACCGGAGACGAGCTGGCACGCTCTGCCCAGGTGGTGCGTCACGCCAGCTCGGCGAGCAGCACGCGATGGCCCAGGTCGAGCGACTCCAGGCGTCGCAGCGCCCCGTACTTGCGATCCCACTCCCCCGACGCGAGGTCCGCCCTCAACCACGCGAGCCCTTTCGCCACATCGCCCTCCTCCGCGAGCGCGAAGTTCGAGATGTTCCTCCGGACCTCGGCATCCAGGTACATCTCCGGCCGCCCCCAGTACGCAGCGAACAGACCGTCGGCGCAATCGCGAGGCAGCTGGAAGGGCAGCGATTTCACGGACGGGAGCTCTTCTCTGATCACGTCGACAATGGCCGAGTTCCTTCGTGACGGGTCGAGCGCGGGAAGGTAGTCCTCGGTGAGCCAGAAAGGCTCACCGCTCGGCGGGTCGCGCATGAAAATGACGATTCGCTTGCGTGCGACCCTGCGAAGCTCGCGCAGGCCTGCCCGCAGGTCGGTCCAGTGATGTAGCGTGTTGACGGCCAAGGCGGCGTCGAAGCTCTGGTCGGGGAGGGGCAGGCGCTCGGCCGTGGCCTGGAGGGCCGGCGCCGCACCGAGCGGCCTTTGCGCGATCATGGCCGCCGAGGGCTCAACCGCGAGCACCTCTCGGTCGGTCGGCTCGTACGCGCCGGCTCCCGCGCCCACGTTGACCACCGAGCGCGCATCACCAAGGGCGCCTCTGATCAGCGCCTCGATGCGGGGCTCCGTCCTCCGCGTCGCGGAGTAGCCCGCGCCGATGCGATCGTAGAGAGCGCTCATGTCGGTCCTGTCGCTGGCGTTGTATCATGATCGGCCGACGACCGATCCGCAGCGCGCTTGCGCCCGATCCTTCGCGGCCTGCACGCCCTCCTCGCGCGCGCATCAGGACATGTGGCCCCCGCTCTCCCCCCCGTGGCCCACGCCCGCGGCGCGTGCTGCGTCGGAGAGGAGCCGCTTCGCTGCGCCGACGATGGCGGAAGCATCCAACCCCGCCGCATGCAGGAGCTCGGCTGGGGTGCCCGAGCCAGGCATCTCCCTCACGGCGAGGTGGACGACGCGCGCAACGACGGGCTCCTCGCCAGCCAGGGCTTCGAGCACGGCGTCGCCAAGGCCGCCCTCGGCCCAGTGATCCTCCACGATGACGGCGTTTCCAGCCGTGGCCTGCACCGCCGCGCGGATGCCGGCGGCGTCGATCGGTTTGATGCCATACGCGTCGAGGACTCGAGCGGAGAGCCCGCTCGCCTCGAGCTCTGCGTGCGCCTTCAACGCTTCGTGGACGGTGATGCCGGCGGCGATGATCGTCACGCGATCGTGGGGTGTCTCGCGCAGCACCCTGCTCCCGCCGATGGGGAACGCCTCGGTCGCGTCGTACAGGACAGGCGTCTTCTCGCGCGTCGTCCGGAGGTAGACGATGCCCTTCTGGTCGGCCATGGCAGCGACCAACCGCGCGGTCTGATTGGCGCAGCACGGATAGAGCACGGTGCTCCCGTGGATGGCGCGCATCATGGCCAGATCCTCGAGCCCCATCTGCGACGGACCGTCCTCGCCGATGGATACGCCCGCGTGCGAGCCGCAGACGCGGATATTGGCCCTCGACACGGCGGCCATCCGGATGAAATCGTGGGCGCGCGTGAGGAAGGCCGCGAACGTCGACGCAAAGGGCGACCAGCGCCGGACGCTCAGCCCGACGGCGGCGGCCACCATCTGCTGTTCGCTGATGAACATCTCGAAATAGCGGTCTGGATGGGCCCTCGCGAACTCCTGGGCAAAGGTCGAGTTGTTGACCTCGGCGTCCACGGCGACGATATCCGCGCGCGCAGCGCCGAGCGCCTCGAGCGCGTCGCCGTACGCTTTCCGCGTCGCGACGGCCGTGGAGCGCTCGTAGCTCGGGAGCCTCAGCGGCTCGGCGGCGGGCCGCGGCGCAGGCTCACCCGGCGCAGGCGCCTCTGGCTCGATGACGATGTCGCGAATGCCTCCCAGCTCTTCGATCGCTTGCGCGCACTGCGCCCGGTCGAGCGCCTTTCCGTGCCAGCCGTCCTTGTCCTCGACGAGGGACACGCCCTTTCCCTTCACGGTGCGCGCGACGATCAGGGCGGGCGCGTCCGAGGCGCGGAGGGCCTCGGCATAGGCGCCGGAGATGGCGGCTGGATCGTGGCCGTCGATCTCCAGGGCGCGCCATCCGAACGCGCGGGCGCGCGCTGCATAAGCTGCTGAGTCCCAGCCGAGGGGCGTCTGGCCGCGCTGCCCCAGGCGGTTCATGTCGAGGATGGCAGTGAGGTTACCGAGCTTCGCGTGGCGCGCGTGGTCGAACGCCTCCCAGATGGAGCCCTCGGACATCTCGCTGTCGCCGAGCAACACCCAGACACGGTAGGGAACCTTCTCCAGGTACTTCCCGGAGAGCGCGATGCCGACGCCGATGGGGAGCCCCTGACCCAGGGAGCCGGTCGCCACCTCGATCCAGGGGAGCGTCGGCACCGGGTGCCCCTGCAGCGGGCTCCCGAGGCGCCGATACGACAGGAGCTCCGCGTCGGAGATGACGCCCGCCGCCTTGAGCATCGCATAGAGCAGCGGGGAGGCGTGGCCCTTCGAGAAGATCACGTGATCGTTGTTCGGGTTCTCCGGATGCCTCAGGTCCCAGCGGAGGTAGTCGCGGAGGAGCACCGCGATGAGATCGGCCGCCGACAGGCTGGAGGTCGGGTGCCCGGAGCCGGCCATCGTCGAGCAGCGGAGGCTATCGACGCGAAGCTGCTGAGCGAGCTCACGATGACCGTGAGCCTGCTCGGCGCTGCCCCGGTGTTGCCCCTCGCGCCCGCCGCGCGGTTCGTGCTCACGCCGCGGCGCTCCGTGGGGCGCCTGGGTCGACCGCTCGCCGGGCGGCGCGGGCGAGCGGTCCTTTTCGGCCCCCGGCGCCTGCCCTCGATCGTCCTGCGCAGGAGCTCCCCTGGGACGGCTCGGAGCGACGTCTTTCAGGGGGCTGCGTACGTGCTTTGGCCGTCTTTTCTCGGGTGTCTTGGGGGCCTCTTGCGCCATGGCTGCACCTGACGCTGCCGTCTTGATGCAAGCAGGGCGCCACCGGGCACGAAGCTCGAGTCTGGCTCCGACGACGGCAGCCAAGTCGACCCGCATGGATGGCGCCGACCGGCCGTAGAATGCGGATGAACCTGGGCGGCGGCGCCGAGCTCTTCAGCTCATCGACAGGCACGCCGTGCTCGATCTGCGCGCGGATGCCCTCGAGCTCGGCGCGGTTCGCCTCTTCGACGGCCCGGAGCACGATCGCGCAGGTTCCGACCAAGACGGGTGCGAGCGAGAGCGCGAGGACGGGACATGGTTACGCCTCGGCCCGGCGAGGGCGATTGAGGTAGTGTTGATGCCGCATGCCGCCGTGACGAGCTCCAAGCCCATGTCTGCCACGGAGAAGGATCATGGATCGTTCCGTCTACATCACCAGCACTGGCGCGTTCTTGCCTGGCAAGCCGGTCCCGAACGAGGAGATGGAGCAGTACATCGGTGAGATCAACGACAGACGCTCCAGGCTCGGGCGCTTCGTCCTGCGGCAGAACGGCATCAAGACACGTCATTATGCGTTGACGCCGGACGGCGTGCACCTTCACAGCAGCGCAGACATGGCGGCTCGCGCGATCCGGGACGCGCTTTCGCGCAGCGAGATCGCCGCGGAGAGGCTCTCCTTCCTGGCGGCGGCCACCACCCAGGGCGACCTCCTCGTCCCCGGTTTTGCCAGCGCGGTCCACGGCGAGCTCGGCCTGCGACCCATGGAGATCGCGAGCTTTCAGAGCGTCTGTGCCAGCAGCATGATGGCGTTCAAGTCCGTTTACCTCCAGCTGAAGGCGGGCGAGCACGACTGCGGCGTGGCCTGCGCCGCCGAGTTCTCCAGTCGCTTCTTTCGACCTGGCTTCTATGCCGGTCGGGAGCAGGAAGGCGAGGACTCCTCCGCCTTGATGGAGACCGAGTTTCTCCGCTGGACCCTCTCCGACGGGGCCGGCGCCTGGCTCCTGGAGACCAGGCCGAACGAGGGGCGCCGCTCCCTGAGGGTGGAATGGATCGATCTCTGCTCCTACGCCGACCGCTTCGACCCCTGCATGTACGCGGGCACCTCCAGGAACCGGGCGGGTGAGAGGAAGCCCTGGAGTCACTACGACAGCCCTGCGCTCGCGGCGCAGCAGGGCGCCGTCGTCCTCAAGCAGGACTTCGATCTGCTTTACCGCATGTTCCCCGTGTGGGCGAAGCATTACCTGGAGCTCGTGGATCGGCGACGTCTGAGGCCCGGAGCCATCGACCACTTCCTCGCGCACTACTCGTCCCACTCTCTCCGCGGAGAGATGGTCAAGCTGCTCGCGAGGACCGGGGCGATGGTGCCCGAAGCTCGCTGGTTCACGAACCTCTATTCCCAGGGGAACACGGGGGCCGCATCCATTCTCCTCATGCTGCACCAGCTGATCGAGGAGCGGGATCTGCAGCCGGGCCAGCAGGTCCTCGGCTTCATCCCGGAGAGCGGCCGCTGCGTCATCGCCTTCATGCTGCTCACGGTCGTCTGACCCGCCGTCATCACCAGGGAGGTCCAGGATGCTTCCGGAACGTACGTCGCCTCGAGACGAAGATTCACCGCAGGCCGTCCTGCGCGGGCTGTCGTCCATCTGGCTGGATTTCGAGTCCCAGGTGCATCACATCCCGATCGTGCGGCGCGTGATCGAGCGTCGCATTCGCCTGGCCGATTACCACGAGCTCCTGCTGAACCACCGGGCGCAGGTGATGAACGGGGCGCTCTGGATCGCGCGCGCCGCCTCCAACATCGGCCACGAGTTCGCCGAGCTGCGCTCGCGCTTCATCCGCCACGCGGCCGCGGAGCATCGCGATTACCTGATGCTGGAGGAAGACTACCTGAAGAGCGGCGGCGACCCGGCCGGGCTCGCGCGGCACGAGCTGAACATCGGCAGCGAGGCCCTGTCCGCCTGGATCTTCCATCGCGCCGATCAGCCGAACCCCTTCGATCTCCTCGGCGCCATGTACATCATCGAGGGCCTCGGCAAGCGGGTCGCGGCCCAGTGGGCCGAGCATGTGCGGTCCGCCCTTCGCCTGGAGGCGCAGGCGGTCAGCTTCTATCTCTATCACGCGAAGGCCGACGAAGATCACCTGGGCGAGCTGGAAGAGGCGCTCCGCTGTGGTATCTTGAACCTCCCGCGGATGGCGCCGAAAATCCTCAAGGCCGCCCGGGTCACCGCGCGACTTTACCGCCTCCAGCTCGAGGAGATCGGGAGCTACTGACATGGACTTTCAGGGCCTTTTCAGGAAGATGAAGCACGACCCCGAGGATCCTGATCCGTGGCTGGCCTTGTACCTGGACCGGTCCTTGCCGATCGACGAGGGGGCCAAAGCCGCCTTCCTGAAGAGCCAGCGCAGCACCACGCGCAGGGTCGTGATGCCGATCATCAGGCCGTTCGCCCGCCTGTCGATCTCCGGCATCAAGCTCATGAAGATTTTTGTCCCGGCGAGCTGGCAATCTCCGTGGTTGTTGCACCGGTCCATTTACTGGGGCCTGAGGCTCTTCGTCGCCCCGGAGGCCAATTACCTCATCCTGCGGCACTTCACCATCGGCACGGAGATCTTGAAGTTCATCGAGGACAACGTCCCGGGCATCGAACTCGAGACGACGACGCCGCTGAGGACCAGGAGGCTGGAGGACCTCCTGGACAACACGTTCACGGTCCACGATCTGACCTTCTACAACTTCATCATCGAGCTGAACGAGAAGCTTCGCGCAGAGGGGCGTGAGATCGAGCCCCGGAAAGAGATCGACTTCTCTGCCATCACAGATGACGACGCGAGCATCGGCGACCTCCCGAACACCTGGCTGAACGTCGTCGACCTGCAGACCGCCATCGAGATCTACACGCCGCTCTATGCGCTGTTCCTGTCGGACCACCATTTCTGGCGGGCGAGCAATTCGCTGCAGCTCGACGAGATCATCGCGCTCTACGTCGGCAAGATCCTGAACGACCTGCTGCCAGTCGCCCTGGTGCACAACCATCATCCCATGGTGCCCAGCTCGACGCTCGAGGCCGGCTTCCGGTTGACGCTACATGGCCTCGACTCCGAGACCCTGCACGGACACCTGAGGAAGCTGAAGGCAGAAGCGAAGAGAGCGGCGGCCGAGGGAGCCGTCGCGCCGTGACGATCTCCTGAATCTTCCTCCTCGAACCGAGGCTTCTCCGGGCGAAATCTGGAGGAGCGTCGAGGCCGCCGGAGGGCAGAAGATCGCGCCTCGTGTCCGCTCGATCGCAGCGAGACGTGTGCCACGTGCGATCCTCTGCGCGCCGCGAGCTCGACACCTGTGCCTCGCCGGCGTGATGGCCCGCCGTTTGCTGGTCTTCGAGACGGGACGATGGGCGTCTCGAACACGATGCTGAGTGCGATTCCAGGAGGAGAGACAATGAATTGCTCCGAGCTCATGAAGACCGACGTGGCCTGCTGCAAGGCGAGCGAACCCGTCGAGAACATCGCCGAGCTGATGCAGGCGCGGAACATCGGTTTTGTTCCGATCTGCGGCGACGATGGCTCCGTCATCGGGACCCTGACCGATCGAGACCTCGCCATCCGGGTGCTCGGCGAGCACCGTCGCGCCTCGTCGACACGGGCGGAGGACGTCATGACCCGAGAGGTCGTCTGCTGCGGACCGGACGAGGATCTGAACGTGGCCGCGCGCCTGATGAGCAGCCACAAGAAGTCGAGGATCATCTGTGTCGATGGTCAGAAGCGCCCTGTCGGCGTCATCAGCCTGTCGGACATCGCCGACCGGGACGGCGGGGCAGGGTCGTCAGCGCTGCTGAGCTCGATCTCTCAGCGAGAGGCGCGCTCGTAGAACGGGCTCGTTTTACGTACGCGCTCGTTGGCAACAACGGCTCAGTGACGCGTCCTGAGCAGCTCGCGTTCGGTGGGCACGCTTCGCGCGCCGGTCGCGCGGTTACCGCGAGGGATGCGAGCGCTCCGCGGCGCCGGGCGCGGGTCGACCGGGCGCGCGGCCTGCGCGGAGAGGGGGCGCGGCGCGGCCGCGGGGACGGCGGCCTCCTCGGGCGCGGGGACGGCGGCTCCCACCCCCGCGGTGTCAGCCGATCTCGCTGCTGGGCGTGGGCTCGCCTGGGCTTCGATGCGCGCCTGCGCGGCGCGAACGATGGACGCGGCGCGCGCGTCGACGCTCGACGCCCGCAGCGCGGCGGGGACCTGGGCTTGCGCCCACAGCGCGCCGGTCGACAGCACGACGCCAAGCGCCACGACGACGCCGGCCGCGAGGCCCAGCTTGCCCCGGCGCGCGGGCTCGGCTCGCTCGGCTCGCGCCGGCGCACGCGACGGGCCGACGGCGGCCTTGTAGGCGGCGACCATGGCCTCGATCGAGGCGAACCGCTCCGCCGGGTTCAGGGCGAACGCACGCGCGAACCAGGCCGAGAGCGCTGGCAGCGCCTCCGGGTACAGCGCCGACCGCGGCGGTTGCGCGCTGGCCAGGATCGAGGCGAGCACGTCGCTCATGGTGTGGCCCGGGAAGGGCAGCCGGCCCGTGAGCGCCTCGTACGAGACGACCGCGAGCGCCCACATGTCCGAGTGCGGGCTGGTGTCCCCGTCGCATGCGTGCTCCGGGCTCAGGTACGCCGGCGTGCCCAGCACCACGCCATCGACGGTTCGACGGGGGAAGTCGGCCGGCAGCTCCTTTCGGATCCACTTGGCGATGCCGAAGTCCGCGACCTTGGCGCGCACGTCACCGTTGCGCTCCTCCTCGAGCAGCACGTTCGTCGGCTTGATGTCGCGGTGCACGATGCCCAGGCCGTGCGCGACGGAGAGGGCCTCTCCGATCTGGCCGAGGAGCGGGGCGAACTCCGCCGGGGATACCGGCCCCCGCTCCTGCATGAGCTGCCTCAGGGACCGACCTCGAACGTAGCCCATGACGAGGTACGGACCGACGGCAGGATCGTTGCCGACGTCGTGCACGGCGACGACGTGGTCCGTCTTCTGCGCCAGCTGCGCCGCGACCTGGGCCTCGAACCGGAAGCGCTCCAGCGCGGTGCCGGCCTGGCTCTCGCGCTGGACCGTGAGGAGCTTGAGCGCGACGTCGATCCGCAGCGCCCTGTCGTGCGCGAGCCACACCTCGCCCATGGCGCCGCGTCCGACCAGCCGCGAGAGCTTGTACCGCCCGGCGACGAGCTGGTTGCGCCGCGGGTCCTGGGCTACGTCGCCCCGCCCGGCTGCAGAAGAAGCGGGACCGGCGTCGCCGGAGCGGTCAGAGCGCGCCGCAACTGCACGCGCGCTGTCCACCATCGGGAGATTGACGTCAGATCGTCCACCGGAAGCCGATGCTTGCCACACGAGCGGTACCCTCCGTGCCGTCGCCGTGTCCAAGCTCGTTGACGCGCTGATGCGACAACGCCCCTGGACACCGAGACCGGGGCATGACGACCACGGTACCACCGAGAGGGCGAAGCTGGAATCAGGAACGACGGAAGCGTCTCGCTCGGGAGTCTCCGGATCCACCATAAGGTGCGCAAGGGTGGTGGATCAGCGCCATGGCGGCGCCCTCGCCCAGGTCAGAACGTGATCTTGATAGCGATCGCCAACCTGTTCACCCGGCCGTGAGTGAAACCATGCGGCGGCGCCGGATGACCCGATGAAGGGCCGCCGCCCAGACGGCCATCCATGCCGCCAGAGCGCCCGTCGGGGCGGTTCGGCCTGCCACTCCGCAGGCGCACCCGCCGCCTTCATCGCCCTCTCCACCTGCGCTGTTCGATGTGCTGGAGCCGCCGCTGGATGCGGAGGATCCGGTGCCGCTACCGGCGCCAGCAGCCACGCACCTGCAACCGTTCGGCTGGTCGGGAGGAACGCATCCCGCGGAGCAGCTCCCGGGATCGTCACCGTCGCACTCCTCGGGAGCCTCGATCGTGCCATCGCCGCATTCGCTCGTGGGCTCACACGACTGACCCAGGCAGGAGCAGGTCTCGGAGCAGCCCCGGAAGCTGCTCCACATGCACTCCCCCATCGCTCGTTCACGATTGCCCCCGTCCTTGTTGCTCCCATCGAGCTCGGGCACCCTCCCCGAGCCGGAGATACACTCTCCGCTCCCGTCAGGACCGTAGTCGGAGCCGTACTGCGCCCCGACGGGCGCGCAGGGGTCCGGCTGTGTCAAGGCGCCGTGGTCGACCCAGCGATCCGCATAAGAGAGGATGACGTCCTTGTTGACCGGCCATGCCGCCGCGAGCGCAGGCATGAGCCGCATGAGGAGCGCCGAGTATTTCGTCGGTTTGGCCGTGTTGTCTTGATACCATCCGCCAGGCTCGAAGCCGCCGTCGATGTACCCATAGGGGTCTCGGATCGTCCGGGTCGACTGGTCGGAGAAGTCGGCCCAGTACTCCTCCTCCGAACCGACGGGCTGCCCCCACAGGGCGGCGCCGTTCTTGCCGGCGTAATAGCTGGCCGTCTCGAAGAATCGGTCCGCGTCGACGGCCGAGAGGTCAGCAAGCATCGCCGGGTCGGCCAGCATCGTGGCCGCGAAGGCATAGGCGAAGAGCTTGCCGCCGCCATTGCCGCCGCCGCCTCGGAACAGGCTGGCGCCCATCCTGTCGACGCCCCAGATGTCGATACCGTGCTGCACGTAGCCGACGAGCACGGGGAACTTGGCGGCGAGATCCTCTTCGGGCGTGCAGGGCGGCGCGCCGCAAACATCGGCGAGATGCAGCCATGCATAGACGTCGGTGTCGCGCGCCCAGATGTCGGTCGACCACGGCCTGCCGTCGGGGAGCGCGTCCTCCGGCGGCATGAGGTCGCACGTGACCGAATGGCTCGTGTAATCGAGGCGGAGGTGACGCGTCCAGGCCAGGGCCGTCTCCAGCGAGGGTGTGTCGGCGCACGCAGTCTGCAGGCGGGACAGGAGCTGCGTCTGCAGCGTGGAGGTCGAGAGCACGGGCTTGTTCGTGCCCACGAATGGAGGACGAAAGGTCGTGCTCGGGTCAGCGGGCGGCGCGTCGATCACAGTGACCACCGCCGCGAAACGCCCGCATGACTTCTCACCGGCGCCATCGCAATCGCCCGACGGGTTGTCGGACACGTACTTCACGACGGAGCTGCCGGGCGGCGCGGCGTAAGGCAGGCTGACGGGCGGCGCATGGTCGTCGAGCCGGTCGTCCCAACGCTGCGGCCCGTCGGGGGAAGGGTTCACGTCCACACCGTGACGGCCGCCGGCCGCCTCGGGCGTGATGGTCGTGATGCTGGCGACGCCGTCCTCGCTGATCACGAAGTACTCGCCCGTCGCATACCGACCGCAGGCATAGGCCTTGTCGAAGCGGAACGTGATGTCATTGCTCGGCCCCGATGGCGCCTCGTAGCGCAGGCAGGGGCCGCTCGAATCGGACGTGATGGCGCTCGGGGTCCCTGAACAGCCGCAGTCCGCCCTGGCCTGTGCGTCAAGGAGGACAACCGCCGCCGAAGCGGCGAGCGCGACGGTCAACAGGTCGAGCTTCATCCTGTACACGACCTAACATGGGGCGCGCGTCCGAGGGATGCCGGCCAACCCGCTTGAGCTGTTTTGTGCGCGGCGCTGCCTCGGCGCCGCGCGGCTACCGGGTGACGGACGCGGCGGCGCGTCCCGGGGCGGTCACGGCGAGACGCAGGGCACGCTCGGCGCGGCGTCCGGCGAGAGGAGCGACGGCAGCCAGCGCCGCAGCACCAGGGGCACCATGGCGTCGTGGGGCATCGGCTCCGTCGGGATGAGCGGCTCGAGCTCGCGGAGGACGCCCGGCGCCGCAGGGTGCGCGTCGACGCCGCGCTGGAAGGCGCGGCGGAAGTCGGCGATGGGGCGCTTGACCCAGGTCATCGTCTGCCACGACACGACGACGTGCGTTGTCGGGCGCGAGCGAGCGAGGGGGAGCGCGATGTCGACGTCCATGCACGTGTCGATCACGAGCGCCGCGTGCACAGGGGTCGACGCGCTCAAAGCGGCCGCGACGCCGCCCGCCTTGTTGCAGCCGCCGCCGGAGTGGCCCGCGACGACGACGCGCGCGCGGTCGACGGTCGCGACGCCGCGCAGCCGCGCGGCCGTGGCGTCGAGGAACGCGTCCAGATCGAAGGCGGGCCAGCTCGTCCGCGCGACGGCCACGGCCGCCGGCAGCACGGCGCTCGGCGCCGCGACCAGCATCGGCGGGATCCGGCCCGCTTCCATGAGCTGCGCCGCGATCCGGCGCACGTCGCCCTCCTGGCCGCCGCCCATCCAGCGGTGCTCGATCCGCGCCTCGTTGGTGCCGTGCAGGAACACGAGGATCGGCAGCGGCCGCGCGGGATCGGCGGCCGCCAGGCGGTGCACGAAGGCGCGACCCCGCCAGCGCCGCTCCGGCGGCACCGCGGGCGCGGCATCCCCGGCCTGCGCTGCGCCCTGCTCGGCGGCGCCGCTCGCCGGCGCAGACGGGTGCTCGTAGTCGTACGTCGCGCCGTCGAGCTGCATGGCCGCCGCCGTCGACGCCGCCGGCACGGGGGCCGCCGGCGCAGGCTTCGGCTGCGCCCGCACGGCGCCTGGAGAGGACGCGGCCGCGAGCCCCGCCGCGAGCGCGAAGGCGCGCATCGCCGGCGCGAAGGCGGGCTTCGCCGGCGCGAAGGCGCGCATCGCGGGCGCTGGACCACGCGGCGCGCGCGCGCCCCCGCGGCGCCCGGCGGCCGTCACTGCGGCTCCTCGGCCGGCGCCGCGCGGCCAGCGCCGGGCGCCGGGGCCTGCGACGGGGCGGACGAGGCGCTCGTGTCGCGCGGGATCGTGCGCTTCCGCTCGAAGGCGCGGGTCGGGTCGACCACCTTCACGTCCCCGAGGCGGCTCAGCATCGGGCCGATCGCCTGGGCGTCGCCCACCACGACGATCGCAGCGTGCGCCGGTCGCACGTTGTCGTGCGCGACCTTGCCGGCGAAGGCCGGCGTGATGTCCCGGAGCTCCTTGCGGTAGCTCTCCTGGTGGTCGTCCGGCAGATCGAGCGCCTGCATGCCGGCGATCTCGTCCGCGAGCCCGGTGGCCGTCCCGAGGCCGAGGCCGAGGCCGGCCGTGAGCCGCCGCGCCGCGGCGTCGACCTCCTCCTGCGAGGGCGCCGCGGCCGCGAGCCGCTCCACGTGCTCGAGCATCGCCTGCGCGGCGAGGCCCGTGCGCGCCGCAGGGACGCGGACGTGGGCCAGGAGCGGGACGGGCCCGTGCGCGACGTCGAGCGGCGCCGCGGACACCTCGCGCGCCGGCCCGCGCGGCTCGAGGAGCTCCTGCGAGAGGCGCCCGGAGGGGCCGCCGAGGACCTCGCCCGCGACCGCGATCGCGGGCCACTCCGGGGCGCTGCGCTCGGGGCCGAGCGCGCCGAGGAAGAGCTCGCTCTCCGCGCTCTTCGGGCGATCGACGATCGTGATCTTCAGCGACGCCGGGGCCACCGGATCGGTGAACGAGAGCGCCGGGGGCTCCTCGCCGCGGCGGTCGGTGAAGGCCTTCTCCACGGCCGCGCGCGCCGCCTCGGGCGTCGTGTCGCCCGCCACCACCACCACGGTGTTCTTCGGGACGTACCACGCCGCGTGGAACGCGCGGCAGTCGGCGGCGGTGATCTGCGGGAGCTCCGCCGCGGTCGCGCCGAACGAGGCGTACGGGTGCAGCTCGGTGGGGAGCGCGTAGAGGTCGCGGAAGAGGACCATCAGCGCTCCCCAGCGGCCGTCCGAGCGCGCGCGCTCCCTCGCCGCCTCAGCGGCCTGGGCCTTCAGCCTGGCGAGCTCCGCGGCGTCGAGGCGCGGCCGCTGCACGACGAGCCCGAGCAGCAGGGCCGCCTCCGCGAGGCGATCGCTGGGCGCGCGCAGGCCGATCACGGTCGCGTCGAGGCCGGTGTCCACCCGCAGCGAGGCGCCGAGCGACTCGACGCGCGCGAGCACCTCGCGGCCGGGGAGGCCGCCCGCGCCCCCGCGCAGGAGGAGCTCGCCCGTGAGCGCGGCGAGCCCTGTGCGCTCGCCGTCGGCCGCGGAGCCGCCATGGATGACCACCCGGACCTCCACGAGCGGCAGCGCGCGGCTCACCGCCGTGGCGACGCGGAGGCCGCTCGGGAGCTCGGCCCAGGCGATCGGGGGCATGCGCGCGGGCTTCGCGGGGCCGGACGGCGGCGGCTGCTCCCCGCGAGCGACATCGGCCGGCGGCGCCGCCGGCGCAGACGTCGCCGGCGCGGGCCTCGCCGGCGCGCCCGCCTGCGCGTGCGGCTGCGGCGCCTGCCCAGCAGCGCAGCCGCACGCCACGGCCGCCGCGAGCGCCGCGGTCCAGGAGAGCCAGGGGCGCGCTGTCCGCCGCCCGCGCAGGTCGCGTCGCTCGCTTCGCTCGTTCATCGGGTCACGCCTTCTCCGTCGCCCGCCTCTTCGCGTCACTTCTTCGTGTGTTTCGCCGGCTTCCTCGGCGCCTGATCCGGCGCGGGCCGGCTCGCCGCGCCGCGCGCCTTCGCCGGGCGCTTGCCCGGCGCGGCCTTGTGCGTCGCCTTGCCCGACGCGGCCTTGCTCGCCCCCTTGCCCGACGCGGCCTTGCCAGGCGCCGCCTTCTCCGCGCCCTTGCCCGGCATCGCCACCTCGGCGTCCTGCCGCGGCGCGCCGGTCGACGCGCGCGGAGGCGGGGCGGCTCCCGGCACCGCAGGGGGATAGGTCTCGACGATTGTCCGGCGCGTCGGGCCGAGGTGCTCGCGCGCGACGCGCTGCACGTCCTCCCGGGTCACCGCGAAGTAGCGCGCGAGCTCCCCGTTCAGGTGGGCGGCGTCCCCGAAGAGGAGCTCGTGCTCGCCGAGCGCCCGCGCCCGCGCGCTCGCGTCCGCGAGGCCCGACAGGAACGCCGACTGGAGCAGCCGGCGCGCCCTCGTCAGCTCGGCCTGCGAAGGTCCCGCCGTCGAGAGCGCCCGGATCTCGCCCTCGATCAGCTTCTCGACGTCGCCGACCTGGGCGTCCTCGGCGAGCCGCACGTCGATGGAGAAGAGATCGGGCCCGCGGTGCCCGTCGATCGCGACCTGCACCGACCGCGCGACGGCCTTGTTCCCGACCAGGAGCGCCTGGAGCCGCGAGCTCTCCCCGCGCCCGAGCAGCGAGGCCGCGAGCGCGAGCGCGTGGTGATCCGGGTGCTCGGGCGGCGGCGCGGCCCACCCGTAGAGGATGGACGGCGCGCGGGCGGCGCTGTCCCTCACGACGCCGGTGCGCTGGCTCGTCTGCTCGGGGAACGGCACGTCCTTGAAGGGCGCGGCGGAGACGGCGGGGATGCCGTCGAAGTACTCGTGCACGAGCGCCATCGCCGCGCCCGCCTCGAAGCCGCCGGCGATCGCGAGCACCGCCGTGTTCGGGCCGTAATGGGCGGCGTGGAAGTCGCGGACCCACGAGAGCTCCGCGCCCGCGAGATCGTTCGCCTCGCCGAGCGCCGGGTGCTCGTGGGGCCAGTACCCCTGGAAGACGAGCTCGCCGAGCCGGATCGCGCCCTGGCCGTGGGCGGCGCCGAGGGTCGCGCCGCGCCGCTCGATCGCGTCCCTGCGCTGCGCCTCGAAGCCCTCTGCGCTCGGCGCGGGCGCCCTCATGCGATCGGCCTCGATCCACAGCGCCAGCGCGAGCTCGTTCGCGGGCGCCACCGCCGTGTAGGTGGTGCGATCGACGTCCGCCTCGGCGTGGAGCTCGCCGCCGCGCTCGGCCACGAGGCGCTGGGGCTCGCCCGCCGGCAGGCTGCGGCTGCTCCGGGCCATCATGTCCATCACGAGGCGCGCCGCGCCGCTCCTGCCGCTCGGCTCGTCGCGCGAGCCCACGTCGTACGTCACGGCCACCGCGACGGTGGGCGAGCTCTCGTCGGGGCTCAGCACCACGCGCAGCCCGTTCTTCAGCGTGACCCGCTCGACGGGCAACGCGAGATCGAGCGGCGCTTCCGCCGGAGCCGCCGCGGCGCTCCTCGGCGCCCCCGCCGCGTGCGCCGCCTTGCCGATCGGCGCGCCCCCGCCGCGCAGCGCCTTGCCGGCCGGCGCGTGCGCCGCCTTGCCGGCCGGTACGCCCGCCGCCTTGCCAGGCTGCGCGCCACCGCCGTGCGCGCGCCCACCGGCCGGCTTGCGATGCGCCCCGGCAGCGCCCGCCCGCTGCGCCGAGGCGCGCTGCGGGCGCGCTGCCGCCTGCGGGCGCGGGCCAGCCGGCCGCGCGGCGGCGATCGGCGCCGGCTCGCCGGACGGAGGCGCCGCTGCGGCGAGGTGGGGCGCGCCTGCGCAGAGCAGGCCGAGCGCCGCGAGCGCGGCCGTGAGGGCGCGGCGGGGCAGGGTTCGGCGCACGGTCGTGGACACCGCAGGGCGATAGCACGTCGCCGCCCGGGCGCGCGCGTCGAGGACGCGACGCGGCGCAGCGACCGCGCTTCACCCTGCCGGCCGACTCGCGTAGGCTCACGCCCCCCGAGCTCACGACGTCACGAGCGCGCGCCGCGCGCCGCCCCGCGCCCAGAGAGAACCGCCGATGCCCGACGTTCAAAATTTGATCAAAGCCGTCATCGGAACGCTCGTCTTCGTCGCGGTCGGGCTGCTCGTCTTCCTGCTGGCGTTCGTGCTGATCACCAAGCTCACCCCCTTCTCCATCCGCAAGGAGATCGAGGAGGACCAGAACACGGCGCTCGCGATCGTGATCGGCTCGGTGATCCTGGGCCTCGCCTGGATCATCTCCGCGGCCATCCACGGCTGACGCGCAGGTCTCGGCGTTGGCCTCGGCCGGGCCCGACCTCCTCGGCGCGCTGCCGGCCGGGCCCCGCGGCGCGGCGCGCGGCGGCTTCCTGTGGGGCCGCGGCATCGACCTCGCGGTGTTCGGCGGCTCCGCGGCGGTCGCCCTCGCCCTCGCCGCGCTCTCGACGGGGGGCGCGCTCCCGGCCTGGGGCTTCCTGCTCTTCGTGGTCGGCGTCGACGTGGCCCACGTGCACACGACGCTCTTCCGCACGTACCTCGACCCGGAGGAGCTCCGCCGCCACCCCGCGCTCTACGCCGGCGTTCCGCTCGCCTGTTACGCCGCCGGCGTCGCGCTCCACCTCGCCTCCGAGCTCGCCTTCTGGCGCGCGCTCGCCTACGTGGCCGTGATCCACTTCGTCCGCCAGCAGGTCGGGTGGGTCGCGATCTACCGCGCGCTCGCGGGCGAGCGCTCGCGCGTCGATCGCCTCCTCGACGACGCGCTCGTCTACGCGGCGACGGGGTGGCCGCTCCTTTACTGGCACGCGCACGCCCACCCCCCGCGCGCGTTCCAGTGGTTCGTGGACGGCGATTTCGTGAGCGCGCCCTGGCTCGCGGCCGCGGTGGGCCCGCTCGGCGCGGTGTACGCCGCGCTCGGCGTCGCGTACGTCGCCCGCGCGATCCAGCGGGCCTGCGTCGACCGCGCGCCGCTCAACCTCGGCAAGCACGTCGTCGTCGCGACGACCGCGGCGACCTGGTACGTCGGCATCGTCGCGACCGACAGCGACTTCCAGTTCACGGTGACCAACGTGATCGTCCACGGGGTCCCGTACATGGCGCTCGTCTTCGCGTACGCCCGGGAGCGGGCCCGCGAGGCGCCGCGCTCGCTGCTCGCGCGGGTCCTCGCCTCCGGGCTCCTCGCCTTCCTCGGGATCGCGCTGGCGCTCGCGTTCGTCGAGGAGATGCTCTGGGACCGGCTCGTCTGGCACGACCGGCCGGAGCTCTTCGGCGGCGCGCTGACAGGGGACGAGCCGCTCCTCGGGCCGCGCGCGCGGGCGCTGCTCGTGCCGCTGCTCGCGCTGCCGCAGGCGACCCATTACCTGCTCGACGCGGTGGTCTGGCGCCGTCGCCACACCGGCCCAGCCCAGGCGCGCGCGCTCGGGTTCCGGCCCGGAACGCCGGAGGGCGAGCGGGGCGAGAGCGGAGAGGCTTGACCCGCGGCGCAACTCCCGTAACCCTCGGCGCTTCGCATGGCTTCGCTCGCGGTGCCCGTGCTCCCGCCACGCCCCTCGCCCGCTGCTCGGCGCGGAGCGGCGCCGCCCCCGCGTAGCCCGGAACCATGTCCGGAGAAGATCCGACGATGCTGAGGGCATGCAATGCGTGCGCGGTGTTCGCCTGCTATCGCTCCTGCATGCTTGCGCAGTCTGGAAGAGGTAACAGCGATGAGTGAACCCTTGCCAACCGACGGGCTCAACGGGCCGCGCGTGACGCCGATTCCCCCGAACCCGCGCGCCCCCGTCCTCCTGGTCGACGACGACGCCGAGCTCCGCGAGATGCTCCGCGAGATGCTCGAGTCGTCGGGCTACGATGTCTACTGCGCCAGCAACGGCAGGGAGGCGCTCGATCTCCTGCACCAGGCGGACCCGCCGCCCGGGCTCATCCTGCTCGATCTCATGATGCCGATCATGACCGGCGAGGAGATGCTCGCCGCGCTGAAGCAGGTGCACGCGCTCGCGGCGATCCCGGTGACCATCGTCTCCGGCCACGACGGCCCGCCCGAGGGCACGGCCTACCTGAAGAAGCCCGTCGACTTCAGCGCGCTGCTCGGCGTGGTCCAGAAGACCTGCGGCTAGCCCCGCCGGCCGAGCGCGGCCAGAGCGTCGACCGGAGCGCCGGCCGGAGCGTCGACCAGCGCGCCGACCTGGACGGGCGACGGCGATCGCTGGCTCATCGCCGCGAACGCGAGGAGCGCCACGACGGTCAGCAGGAGAGCGAGCGCGAACGCCGCGGCGAGGAACAGGATGGCGAGCGACGCGCGCTCGCTCCCGGCTTCGCCCGCGCCCTGGTCCGGGTCCTCGTCGCGTCGCTCTGGCTCATCCACGCTCCGCCCTCCGCTCGCCGGCTGTGCTTACCGCCTCGCGCAGGATGGCGCAACGGACGCGGCAACGACCTCCGTGTCCGCCGCGTTCACCGGGCGCGGCGGCGTCCCCGGCGGACGCGCCCGTCCGGACATTGTCTGTCCGGAAGGACCATCGCCGTCCGCCTCCAACGGCTGTAGGTTCGCCTCCTCGGAGGGCGTGAGAATGGCAGAAGGCCGCACCAGCGACGCTGCGGAGAAGAGCGGACAGGCGAGCTCCGATCGCCTGTGGATCCTTGTCAACACAAGTCTTCGTGAGTCTGCGCCAGAGCGCGTAAGTGGCCGCCCCCCGCGGGAAACCATGGTGATACGTGATGGCGATACCCTCCTCGTCAGCGTCGATGTCGGCCGGGGCCGCGGCTCGGCGCTCACCGTGCCATTCAACAGGGTAGAGCTCGGTCGCCTGGAGGCGACGCTGGTGGTGCGGCTCGCGGCGACCTCCGCCCCGTGCGCCGCCTGCGTCGACGAGAGCCTGGCCAGGGCGGCTCAGGAGCCCGGGGGGCTCGACACGGAGCGCGTGTTCTGCGCGGTGCGCGCCGCGATCGCCGGCTGCGCGCAGCGCGCGCACGGCGATCGCGGCGCGGCCGACGCCGGCGGGCCTCCGCCGGAGAGCTCGGGGCCGCGGCCCTTGGGCACGCTCCGGCTGGCGCCGGTCAACGCGCCTCACGTGCCCGCGGGGGGCGCGGCGGGGGCGGGGGGCGCGACGGGAAAGGAGAGCGAGCTCGAACTCCTGCTGATCATCTGAGTCGAGACTTCGCTCTTCCCGGGGGGGCGCGCATGTCGGCTCTCGATCCGGCGTCGCGGCGCGCAAATCCGGCTCAGCGTCCCGGCTCACCGAGCCTCCCGTACCGCCGCATCGCCTCGCGGAGCCGGTCGAGCGGGATGGCGTGGGCGACGTGGTCGCCCTGTCCGAACGTCGTCGTCGCCATGGTCATCGCGTTGAGGATGGCCTCCTCCACCGCCTCTTCGGCGCCCTGGAACATCGGGTTCAGGCGCGCGTCGTCCACCTCACGCAGATCCCGAGTCAGCCCGCCGGGCGCGGCCGGCACCCGGTTGCCCGTCGCGAAGGCCAGGAACAGGTCGCCGCTGCCGTCGCGCGATATCGTCCCTGTGCGCCCCACCGCGAGCGCGATGCGCCGCGCCACCCGCTCGAGCTGCCGCGCGGACAGGGGCGCGTCGGTCGCGACGACGGCGAGCAGCGAGCCTTCGCCGTGGACAGCCGGCACCGGCAGGAGATCGCGGATCTCCTGCCCTACCGGCACCCCGTCGACCCGGAGCTCGCCGCGCGCCCCGAAGTTCGCCTGCACGATGGCGCCCACAGTGAACCCGCCCGCGGCTTCCGGCAGGACACGCGACGCCGTCCCGATACCGCACTTGAAGTCGTAGCAGATCATCCCCGTCCCGCCGCCGACCGCCCCTTCGTCGACAGGGCCATCCGCGGCGCGCTCCGCCGCCTCGAGGACGTCCTCGGCCGACACGTGCAGACCGCGGATGTCGTTCAACACGCTGTCGTCGCACTCTCCGACGATCGGTGTCACCGTGGGCTCGTCCACGCCGATGCCCGGATAGCGCCGGAGCATGTACTGGATCGCCCCATCGAGCGCGCGGCCCACGGCGAGGGTGTTGGTGAAGACGATGGGCGTCTCGAGGACCCCGAACTCCATCACATAATGGAGGCCGGTCATCTCCCCGTTCCCGTTCAGGACGAAGCTCGCGGCGGGGACCTTGTTGTGCCAGAAATCATCGGACGTCGGCAGGATGACGGTCACGCCCGTGCGCACCGGCCCCTTGCCCGGGTCGAGCCGGCCGGCGCCGCGGTGGTGGGTCACGTGCCCGACGCGCACGCCGTGGACATCGGTGATCGCGTTCAGCCTCCCGGTGGGCAGGCGGCCGATCACGATGCCGAGATCCCGCGCGCGCCGGCGCGCCTCGCCGGCGGGCGCCGCGGACAGCGCACCGGCGCTCGATGCGGGAGGGAGAGGCCGAGGGCCGGCGCACGCGAGGAGCGAGGGCAGCAGGAGCGCCGCGGCGAGCGCGGCGTCGGAGCGGAGGCGTGGACGACGCATCGGCGGGAGGATAGCTGACGGCGGTGCCCTCGAGCCCCGCTCAAGGAGCCGCAGAAAAGTCCTTACGCGATCTGCCCCTCCTGGATGAGCAAAACCATCTCGACCCATCATCCACGCAGAGAAGGTGCCACTTTCAGGCGGTGGGCATTCCCCCACCCTGCGGGAACGATGAAACCGCCAAGACGCCATAAGACGCCATTTTTCATTTATTTATTCTTGGCGTCTTTTGGCGTCTTGGCGGCTCAAAAGACCCCAGCAAGCCCCGAATGCCCCACCACCGACCTTCACGCAACAGCCAGCGTGCGGGAGGATCTGGCGGGGAATTGCCGCGCATCCCGCTCGCCGATGCGCTCCATCTCCCGGAGCCATGCCGCTCGTTGCTCCTGGGTCCGCGTCTTCTGATCGAAGAAGGTGGTCTCGCGGACGGGCCCAAAGCCGACGAAGCGCAATGTCGCGTTGATGAACGAGGTGTGGACGGAGCGCCAGTGCCAGAATCGGTACCACCAGCCCGGGCTATCCATCGTGGTCACGACGCGCGCGCTGCGGCCGGCGAGCAGCCCCTCGGGAAGCGCGCTCCGCTTTCGATAGGCGAACGACCATCCTGGCAAGAAGGTGCGATCGATGAAGCCCTTGACCAGCGCGGGCGGCCCTGCCCACCAGGTGGGGAAGAACCAGGCCACGTGGCTCGCGCGCTCGATGGTGGCCTGGGCCTGGCGGAGATCGGGCTCGAGCTCCTGCTGACCGCTGAAGCCAGCGCGCAAGTGCGGATCGAAGGTGAGCGAGCGCAGGGCCAGGAGCTCGACGCGGGCTCCGCCTCGTTCGAGGCCGCTGGCGTAGGCCCGAGCGAGCGCGTCGCTCAGGCTGTCGGGGGCTGGGTGACCTTGGATGACGAGGTGCATGCGTCGATCTTGCCCATGCAGCAGCGTCCGGGTAGACGGTTCTGAGCAGGCGTGCCATGCGTGGATGCATGGCACGCTCTCCCGCGTCCCCGCCCGCAGGCAGGCCGCTCGCCGACCTGGATTGGGCCGATCTGCGCCTCTTCCTGGAGGTGGCGCGCGCCGGCAGCTTCTCGTCCGCCGCCCGCAAGGTCGGCATCGAGCAATCGACGGTGAGCCGGCGCATGGCGACCTTCGAACGAACGCTCCGGGTGGCTGTCTTCGATCGGCTGCCGGGAGGCTCCATGCTCACCCCGCTCGGCGAGCAGCTGCGTCGCCACGTCGAGTCGATGGAGGCCGGCGCCGACCAGTTCGTGCGCGAGGCCAGCGGCCACGAGAGGGAGGCCGAGGGGATGGTCCGACTGGCGCTCACCGAGTCGATCGCCGTACACGGCGTCATTCCGCGCGTGCTCCCGGCGCTCGCCGAGAGGCACCCGCGCGTGTCGCTCCACCTGCTGACCAGCTACGAGGTGGCCGATCTGGGCCATCGTGAGGCCGAGATCGCCGTGCGCTTCTTCCGGCCGAAGAGCGGCGATCTGGTGGCCGCGCGCATCGTCACCCTGCCCACGGTGCCTATCGCCCACCGCAGGCTCTCGAAGAAGGGCCGCGACGAGCTCGACTGGATCGGCGTCGATCTGGGCCGCACCCCCACCGTCGAGGACGACTACCAGAAGCGGCATGTAAAAAAGGCCCCGAAGCTCATCGTGAGCAGCTACATCGCCCAGATCGAGGCCGTGCGCGCGGGGCTCGGCGCCGCGGTCTTGCCGTGCAGCGCGCTCGATCTGGACGACGACCTGGTGGAGCTCGATCTGGGCCTGCCCGCAGGTCCAGTGCTCGAGCTCTGGCTCGTCACGCCGCGCGGCCTGCGCCAGGTGCCGCGCATCGCCGCCGTGTGGAGCGCCCTCGAAGAGCACCTCCAGTTCCTGAACGCCCCGCGACGCGCGCGGGCGCGCTTGCGCTCGCGATGAGCCGCATCGCCGGCGCAGGTGATCTCCCCTGTCGCTGAGGATCGAGCGCAGCTCGAGAGCGCACGGCTCCTGAGCGACCAGGCTGTGCAGGCATGGCCGAGGTGTCGGCTCGCCCACGCTTGTCTTCTCGGCTAGCATCCGCGGCGCGCTGCAGGCGCGAACGAGGTTTCCATGATCAAGGCAACGAAGCACACGCCTCTCGCCACGACCATCACCGGCTCTCTGCCGCGGCCGTCATGGTATGTCGCGAACCTCGCGGGCCGCAGGTTCTCGATGGCCATGGCCGATCTCGTGTTCAGGGAGCAGTACACCGACACCCTCGCCGTACACATCACCGATCAGATCCGGGCAGGCCTCGATATCCTGACCGACGGCGACGCCCGCTTCGATATGGATGTCGGCGGCCGCTCCTGGTTCAGCTACCTGGCCGAGCGCATGGAGGGCCTCGGCGATCCCGGGCTCCGGCCCCAGCCCTGGACGTCGCCGAGGGAGAGGGCCGCAGGCGACATCCTCCACGAGGTGATGGAGGCTCGCCTCCCCTTCTTCGTTCGCGGCCCGGTCGGCCGGGGAGGGCTGGAGTACGCGCGCGTCTGGAAGGCGGCGCAGCGCATGACCCACAGGCCGATGAAGTTCGGCACCTGCTGCGGCCAGCTCCTGGAGGTCGTCGTCCTCAACCAGCATTACGCGAGCCGCCGCGAGCTGCTCTTCGCGATCGCCGACAGCCTCAACCAGGAGCTGCACGAGGTCGCCGACGCGGGGTGCCCCGTCGTCCAGCTCGAGGAGCCCTTGCTCCATTACATCGCCGGTCATGACCAGGGCGCCGAGCTGGACACGGAGCTCTACATCGACGCGTTCAACCGCGAGGTCGCCGGGCTGCGCGACAAGACCGAGGTCTGGGTGCACACCTGCTGGGGCAACCCGGCGGCGCAGCGCGTGGAGGTGGTGACGAGCGGTTACGAGGGCGCGCTGGAGCTGCTCGATCGGCTCGACGTGGACGTCATCACCTTCGAGGCCGCGAGCGACGGAGGCGCGGCGCTCCCGGCGATCGGCCAGGCCGTCGGCAAGGACAAGAAGGTCTGCATCGGCGTCGTGCACCACCGCAGCCTGGAGGTGGAGACCCCCGAGCAGGTCGCGGGGCTCATCCGCAAGGCGCTCCGGTTCATCGAGCCGGAGCGGCTGATCCTCAGCAGCGATTGCGGCTTCGGCCGGCAGGGCATGAGCCGGATGCACGCCTTTCACAAGATGGTGTCGCTGGTGCGCGGCGCGAACCTCGTCCGCCGCGAGCTCGGGCTCGACCCGGCCCCGTGCCTCGCGGCCGAGCAGCGTTACTCGATGCTCGCATAGCCCGCGGAGGTCGATCCGGGGAATGGCGCTGGCCTGCTGACGCATCCCCTCAAATTACACCAGTGATTTCGCGGACAAACGCATGCTCTTGGAGGATTTCTGCGTATGCGTCCATGAGCACGACAAGTCGCTCCTCCCTCATCTCCGGGATGGCCATCTACCAGCAACAGCCCTGGTTGTAGAGCGACATGGTGCGATGCTTCACCGTGTTTGCCTTCAGGAATCGGTCGCTCCGCGCCCTTGGATTCCGTGCCTCCGAGGAAGCCCTCCGTGCGCTGATCTCGCACGCCGCCAAGAGTAACCCTGGAGCAGCGTGACATGCACGTCAGCGCCGGCGGATGCGGCGGTTCACCTGCTCCCGTGGTCCGGTACATGCTCTCCAGCTGCTCCTGGAACGTCTCATCGAACAATTCGTGCCGGTGCAGCCTGAGAAAGCCGAATAAGGCTCGCACCCCCGGGAGAATTGAAATTCAGACCGGAGGCTACCGAGAGCCTCCCGGGAGAATTGAAATTCAGACCAGAGCCTGTCGAGCCCCCTCCGGAGAATTAAAATGCTCACCGGAGCACTGGCGCAGCTGTAGGGTTGAACGATTCAGATGGCACCGGACGTTCCACACCTGCGCGGCCTGTTCTTGCCCATGCTGCGCAGCCTCGGTCACGCGGCCAGTCCCTGCCGGCCGCTGGCCGGCTGGGCGAGCCTCCTCGTCTCCGCTCTCCGCAGAATCCCGCAGGCTCCTCGCCAATTCCACGTCCATCGCAGGGGCACGCATCATGCTCTTGCATCTCCTCGCCTCGCGACCCGCGGGCTCAAAGGCAGGAGTAGCCATGTCGAAACAGACCGAGTCTCCCTCTTGCTGGCAGCGCGCCGCAGCGCGCAGCGTCCTCCTCGTTGGATTGCTCGGATCGAGCCCGCTCGCCATCGGGTGCTACGCCGCCAAGGACGACGCGCCGGACGACCAATCGGGGGAGGCCGCCGGGGCGCTCACGCTCCCCACAGGGCCCCAGTTCAGGGACCTCTACATGGTCGCCCACGAGGACGACGACCTGCTTTTCATGAGCCCGGACGTGCCCGAGAGCATCCGCGCCGGGCACACCGTACGCACCGTCTATCTCACGGCCGGCGACGCCGGCAAAACCAGCGCCTACTGGAAGGACGGGCGCGAGGCGGGCATCCGCGAGGCCTATGCGCTCATGGCCGGCGTGGTCAACAGCTGGACCGAAAGCGTCGACACGGTACAGGGAAAACCCACCTATCGCTTCACGCTCGACGGCAACCAGCGCGTCTCCGTCGTCTTCCTGCGCTTGCCCAACGGCGGCAGCGGCGACGGCTTCCCCTCCCCCTCGGGCGATACCGACTGTAACCGCCCGGGTAACACGAGCCTGAGGAACCTGTGGAACGACGCCACGGGCGCTTATACGGTCCCGGTGCTCGGCACCTGGGGCAGCTGCGCCGGCACCACCTACACGAAGGGCGAGCTCGGCGCGGTCCTACGCTCGCTCGTGCAGAGCTTCGGCCCGACGCGCATGCACATCCAGGACCTGAGCGACCTGTACGGCGGCGGCCACCCCGATCACATCCACGCGGGGAAGTTCGCGTTCAACGCGCACCACGCCTATGCGGGGGCGCATCAGCTCGTCGTGCACCGCGACTACAACATCGCGAACGAGGAGGAGAACCTCTCGGCGCGGCAGAAGGCGGACAAGACCGACGTCTTCTGCGCCTATGCGGAGCACGACGAGAATATCCGCGACTGCTCGACCTACGGCGACGGCGCGCACGGCTCATGGCGGGGCAGCCAGTATTCGAGCGCCCAGGTCACCTATGCCCACGGGTGGCTCGGCGGCCTCTCGGACAAGTGCCTCGACCTCC
Organism: Sorangium sp. So ce124; assembly: GCF_051525235.1. Lineage (NCBI taxonomy): Bacteria > Pseudomonadati > Myxococcota > Polyangiales > Polyangiaceae > Sorangium > Sorangium sp. So ce124. The sequence continues at coordinate 12,795,170 of NZ_CP150312.1, read as the reverse complement.
CGGGCGGCAACGCGACGAACGGCACCACGCTCCAGATCCGCGACTGCGCCGACGTGCCGCATCAGAAATGGACCCTCACGGGCGGTAAGATCCAGCTCGCCGGCGCGAACAAATGCGTCGATCTCCTCGGCGCGGACACCACGAACGGCACGCCCGTCCAGATCTGGGACTGCGCCGACGTGCCCAACCAGAAGTGGACCCTGACCAGCGACGGCATGCTGCGCGGGCTGGACGGCAAGTGCCTCGACGTGAGGGGCGCCGATCCGGCCAACGGCACGGTCGTCCAGGTCTGGGACTGCGTCGCGCAGCCCGCGAGCGGCGGTGGCCTGGAGGTCGTCCCGCAGCAGAGCTGGACCCCGCGCTTCGGCCCGGTGGCCGCCTGGACGAGCGGCGGCCTGCTCAGCGATAGCGACGCGTCCGGCCGCTACGGGCTCTACTCGTTCTACTATGGCTCGGTCCGGCTCGGCGATGTGAACGGCGATCACCTGGCCGACGTCTGTGGCCGCCGCCCCGACGGCGTTTACTGCGCCCTGAACCAGGGGGGCGCCAGCTTCGGCGCTCTCGCGCTCTACACCGAAGAGTTCAGCGACGCGCGCGGCTGGGGCACCGAGATGCACGGCATGACGCTCATGCTCGGGGACGTGAACGGCGACGGCCGCGCCGACGCCTGCGGCCACGGCGGCAACGGCATCTTCTGCGCGACCGCGAACGCGACCGGCACCGCGTTCGTGCCCGACTTCCGCGCCTGGACGTCGTCGTTCTCGAACGCGACCGAGTTCGCGGCCGGCGCGCAGTACTACGGCTCACTGCGCCTCGTGGACGTGGACGGCGACGGCTACGCCGACGTCTGCGGCCGCGGCGCCGGCGGCATCCAGTGCGCGATCAACAACCGGCAACGCGCCTTCGAGCTCGCCGCCACGTGGCTCGGCACCGAGTACCTCGATTCGCTCGGCTGGGGCGCGGAGCGGTACGGCATGACCATCGCGTTCGGCGACATCAACGGCGACGGCCGCGCCGACGTGTGCGGCCGCGGCGGCGGCAAGATCTTCTGCGCCACCGGCAAGGCCGGCGGCGGCTTCGAGAACCCGCGCAGGTGGTCGCTGCGGAACGATTTCGCCGACGCCGGGACGCCGACCGGCTGGGGCGCGTCGCGCGCCGATTACGGATCCATCCGCCTCGGCGACGTCAACGGAGATGGTTACGCCGACGTGTGCGGCCGCAGCCCGACAGGCCTGGTCTGCGGCCTGTCGAGCGGCAACGGGCTCGACCACGTCCGCCGGATCCTGCCGCAGGACTACACCGACGTCGCGGGCTGGGGCGTCGACCGCTACGGGATGACGCTGGAGCTCGCCGACCTCGACGGCGACGGCGCTGTCGACGTGTGCGGCCGCGGCGGCGCCGCCATCCTCTGCGCCCACGCCCGGTAGCGTTCCTGAACGTCCACGCCGCCCGGACCCTCGCGGCGTCGAGCCAGTTCGACTCGATGGTCGCCACGTTCATCACGGGGGCGCGGGTGTACTCCGCGTAGCTGCCGTTCATCGTCCGGCCCAGCCCGCCCGCGGGGTAGCCTGTCGGGAGGCGCGCTTCCGCGCCGGGAACCAGTGGGAAAAAGGGGCAGAGCCATGCTGAACAGGATCTGGGATCGCCACCGCGCCGCCGGGCTCGACGCAGCGGCGGCCGCCGTCGCCGCGCCGTCGCCGGAAGGCCTTTGTTACCTCGCGATGCTGGCGTTCTCCGACGAGCGCTACGCGGACGCCGCGGCCTTCGCCGCCCGCGCCGCGGAGGCCTCGCCGGGAGACATCCTGTTCGAGGCGGCCGCGGCGCACCTCGCGCGGGTCGCCCGGGAGGGGAAGCGCAATGTCTACGTGTCCGCCGAGGGGTTCGCCGCCTTCATTCGCGGCGGCGGCAATGTGCCGCTCTACCGGGAGACCAGCGCGGCGCTCGCCGGCCAGTACCCGGAGGCGCCGTTCGATCTGCTCGACATCGGCGCCGGCGATGGATTGGCCCTCCTGCCCGCGCTGACGCCGGCGGTCCGGCGGGTCACCGTGGCGGAGCCGGCGGCGCCGCTGCTCGAGCGTTGCTCCGCGGCGCTCTCCGCGCGAGGGGTCGACTTCGAGGCCTTCGGCGGGCGACTCCAGGATCTCGCCGCCGACCCGGGCATGGCGCCGCGGCGCTGGGCGGTGGCGCAGGCGACCTTCTGCCTGCACGCGATCGCTCCGGCCGAGAGGCCGGCGCTGCTCCGCTGGGCGCGCGCGCATTGCGATCTGCTGCTCGTCGCCGAGTTCGACGCGCCGCGCATGGACGAGCCGCTCTCGCCGGACACCGCGCGGCACGTGCTCGCGCGCTACCGTGAAGGGCTGGCCGAGTACGCCGGCGCCGATCTCGACACGGTCGCGCAGGGCTTCCTGATGCCGGTGCTCTTCGGCTATGTGGACCGCGGCGCCACCCGCACCACGTTCGAGCACCCCATCGACGACTGGGCGGCGCTGCTGCACGAGGCCGGCTTCGCGCGCGTCGAACGCCGGCTGCTCCATCGCTACTGGTGGGCGCCGGCCTGGATGCTGGCGGCGCGCTGAGGCGCCTTGCGGGGTTTCTGGTGAGCGAGCCAGCTCCGGGCTTGACAGGGCCTCTTGTGCCAGAACGGGCCAGCCGTTCGCCGGATGTCAGGGTTCGGGGGCGCCCCGCGCGCGGCGGCCAGGTCGCTCCGCGCGGTTCGCCTCGGAAACACACGAGCCCGCGATCGCGGCCGGCGCGGCACGGCCGATGCTGGACGGGGCGGCATGCAGCGAACCATCCGAACCTGCGCTCCGCTCTTCGCCCTATCTCTGGCCGCCATCCTCGGTTGCGAGGCGTCCACCGATCCCAACACGAACCCGAACCCCGACACCGGGGACGAGGAGTGCAGCGACTCCGACAGGGCCATCTGCGTGATCGCCTCGGACAAGCAGCGCATCTCGAGCCCGGACGTCCCTCCGGCGGACAAGACCGCGCTCGTCTCGGGCAACTCTGCGTTCGCGCTCGACCTCTACCAGGAGCTCCGCCAGGAGCCCGGCAACGTCTTCTACTCGCCCTACAGCATCTCGACGGCGCTCGCGATGACGTGGGCCGGCGCGAAGGGCGAGACCGAGGCGGCCATGGCCGACACGCTGCGCTTCGACCTCGGGCAGGACAAGCTCCACCCGGCGTTCAACTGGATCGACCAGGAGCTCGAGAGCCGCGGTCAGGGCGCCCAGGGCGCCGACGGACAGGGCTTCCGGCTCAACGTCGTGAACGCGCTCTGGGGACAGATCGGCTATTCGTTCGAGGCCCCCTTCCTGGACACGCTCGGGCTGCACTACGGCGCTGGAATGCGCGTCGTGGACTTCGTGGGCCACCGGCAGGAGTCGGTCGATCTCATCAACGGCTGGGTCAGCGACCAGACCGAGGGCAAGATCGAAAAACTGGTGCCCGTCGAGGCGATCACCGCGGAGACGGTGCTGGTCCTCACGAACGCCATCTACTTCAACGCCGCGTGGCGCACCCCGTTCGAGCCCACCGCGACGGAGGACGGCGCGTTCGAGACGGCCGATGGGACCGAGGTGACGGTGCCGCTGATGCGCGGCAGCCTGGAGATGCCCTACGCCGAGGGCGACGGCTACCAGGCGGTCGCGATGCCCTACGATGGGGACGAGCTGTCGATGGTGATCCTCCTGCCGGCGAAGGGCACGCTCGACGCGTTCGAGGCGTCGCTCGACGCGGCGAAGGTCGACTCCATCGCCGGCGCGATGAGCGAGCACCTGGTCGACACCACGATGCCCAGGTTCAAGTTCGAGTACGAGCTGAGCCTGAAGAAGACGCTGGAGGCGATGGGGATGGAGATCGCGTTCACGCCGGGGGCCGCGGACTTCACCGGCATCAACTCCGGCGGACAGCCCTACATCCAGGACGTCATCCACAAGGCGTTCGTCGGTGTGAACGAGGCCGGCACCGAGGCGGCGGCCGCGACCGCGGTCATCGTCGGCGACGAGTCGGCGCCCCAGCCGGCGTCGCTCGCGCTCGTGAATCCCTTCCTGTTCCTCATCCGCGACAACGCGACGGGCAGCATCCTGTTCGTCGGCCGCGTCGCCGACCCCAGCGCGGGCTGACTCAGGCCTCGCCACGCCGAGCCCAGCGTGCCACAGCCGAGGGCGCTCGCGTCTGTCGAGGGTCCGCCTTCACGCCGAACGCGGCGATGGTGAACACCGACATGATGGCGCCGAAGACATGGAGCCTCATGAAGACGGCGATTCCGAGGTGCAACCCGACCGTGGCTGCCACCCAGAGTCGCCGGGTCCGACGTGGCCAGATGAAGAACGGGTACCCGATCTCCACGAGCAGCACGAGCCACCCCGCGGCCACGGCGATCCAGGCGTGGTCAGCGAGCCACGAAAAATCGAACCGCCGGTACTCGGGCAGCATGAGCGAATGCCACATCGCGTCGCCGTCCCACCACGCTGAGCCCAATGCCTTTTCCACACCGCTCGAGAGGTAGACGAGACAGAGGTGCAGCTGCACCACCCGCAGCCCGAGGCGCGCTGTCGCGCTCGGCTCAGGCGGCGCTCGCCCGAAGGCACGATCCAGCGACAGCGCAGCGCCAGAAGGCATGAAGATGAGGTAGAACAGGAAGATGTTCGCGAACTGATCTGCTCCGTAGTTCGTCCTTTCCGCGGTCATCATCAACGTCAAATGCAGGAGCCAGGCGCACGCCGCGGAGAACCTCGTCCTCCAGCCGAGCAGGAGACCCCCCAGCGACAGCATGTAGAGCGCACCCACGCCAGCGATCACCGAGCTCTCAGCGACCCCGAGGCGCGAGAAGGCATTCACGAGGTGGCCGATCCGGGGGAAGCCGATCGCGCCAGCCCCGTCGAGGAGCTGTCCCTGAACGATGCCCGAACGCGAGTACAGCTCGGAAACGATGGGCGCGATCAGCGCCGCCTGCATCAAGAGGACCGACGCGAGCCCTATCCGGAGCGCTGCCAGGGGCCGCGCCGACGCGGGTGCGAACGCGAATCGCCCCATCGAGCCCCACAGGCGCGCAGCCGCCTCTCTGGCCTTCGGCAGGAGGAGGGTATGTTGCCGCTGCCTCATGGCGTCGCCTCTTTGTCGATCTCGCCGGCAGCGAGCTGCGTCTTCAGGTTGAACTTGGCCTGGTATTCGGCATACCACCGCGGCTGTTTGCCCGCGCGATACTCCGCCATCGAGGGCAGGTCGTAGCTCTCGAGTCGGACGACGACGCTGTCCGCCTCTGGGTGCCTGGCGAACACCTTCGCTACCCAGGACGCGATCAGGGCGCGCCTCGCGGCCGGGTCCTGCTCATCCCAGTACATACCGATGATATTCTTGATGCGGAGGTCCGCTTCCCGGTTCGCCCCTGTCTCCAGCACCTCGGTCGTCAGCGTTCCCGCGCGATCCCTGACCTCGAAGGTGGCCCAGGGCAGGGGCCCGACGCTCGGAGCAAAGAAGGAATACGCGCTGCTGGCCCCGGAGAGCGCGCCATAATAGCTCACCGCGGGCTCCACCCAGCCTCCATACGGCAAGCGCACGTGCAGCACACCCAGCACGAGCACCAGCCCGAGGTGGATCGCAGCGGCGGGAAGCACGAAGAGCAAGCCCTTTTCTATGTTTCCTGTCTCCTCCATGGAGCTCACCCCCATGGATCCATATTGCGCGCGGCGTGCCACCCGCTTTCGCCACCCACGTTTCCAATGCGTCGCCATCGGGCCGCAGAGCACCCCGCCGCCGGGCGGCGACGCTCGACGTGCGATGTCTCGTCGCAATCGCCCGTGATGTTCGACTCCGCGCTCGGCAAAGCGGACCCGGCATTCCGTGACGGCCGAGTCCAACGCCGCACCCATCACGGTAGAGCTTGTACCTGCGCTAGCGCCGATGGGGCCGGTAGTAGCCGGTAGCCGGACGGTAGTAACCGGCGGCCGGGCGGTAGTAACCGGCGGCCGGGCGGTAGTAGCCGGCGGCCGGGCGGTAGTAACCGGCGGCCGGGCGGTAGTAACCGGCGGCCGGACGGTAGTATCCGACAGCCGGACGGAAGGGATAACGCACACTGTCGGGCGATGTTGGCGGTGCTGTTTCCTCGACGAGATTCAGGTTGTCGATCGGCACCGTATTCGCCGCAGAAGCAAGCGCGGAGATCCCGCACACTCCTGCGCTGACGGCGATGAGGCCAAGAATTTTCAAATGGTTCATTTGTCGGCTCCCCTCCTCTTCGGTCGCGTGACGTCGCGCCCACGGACACGACGGTGCGCCCATGACGATGCAGGAAACAGGCCGAGTTTGACCGGTGCGGCAGGTGGCAGGCTGCGGATCGCAGCGCACCAATCATTCCTGAGTTGTGGGTAGGTCAGGTGAAGATGTGCAACGCGTGAGCAGCGCACTGCGACACTGCAGCATCAGCGGCATTACAGCCATTCATGGCAGTCGAGGACCTACCCCAGCAGGGGGCATCCAGGTTCTTGGGCGACCGTGTTCAGGACGTTCACCAGGGCAGCGGTCCCTCCTCGTTCGAGAAGGTGCCCGTCGGCCCGTTCGCGTCGAGCAGCGCCAGCCGCACCGGCTCACGGGCCCCTTGCTCCACGCTGCGCGTCCCCCTGAAATTGTTCAGATCCGTCGCGGTGAACCCCGGGCACGCCGCGTTCACCTTGATCCGCGTCCCCTCCAGCTCGTTCGCGAACGCCACCGTGATCGCGTTCAGCGCGGTCTTCGACGGCACGTACGCCGCGTTCGGTGTCCGGTGCGGGTTCGACGGATCGCGCTGCTTCGCCAGCGACCCCACCTCGCTCGACACGTTGACGATCCGCCCCGCCGGCGCCTCGCGGAGCAGCGGCAGCATCGCCTGCGTCACCGCGATCACCCCGAACACGTTCGTCTCGAACACCGCCCGCACCTCGGCGACGGGCGCCACGCTCGGTCGGCTCGCCTTCAGCAGCTCCTCGAACGGCGTCCCCGGCTTGCCGGCGTGCGAGATCGCGGCGTTGTTCACGAGCACGTCCAGGCGCCCGAGCTCGCGCCGGATCCACGCCGCCGCCGCGGCGATCGAGGCGTCGCTCGTCACGTCCAGCTGCACCGCGCGCGCCCCGGACCCGACGCTCTTCGCGGCCGCTTCCCCGAGCTCCAGGCTCCGCGCCCCGACGAGCACCGTGAGGCCGCGCCCCGCGAGCTCCTTTGCGATTTGAAGACCGATTCCCTTGTTTGCCCCGGTGACCAGGGCGACGAGTTTGTCATGCATGGCCCCAGTGTGCGGCCGCCCCGAGCGCCCACTAGGCGATCCTTGGCGCGACCTATCCGCCAAGAATGCCCAAGCCCCGCTCCCCCGCGCACGCTACCGTCCCGACATGACGGACTCCGTCGAGCTCCCCGTTTCGGTGCCTGGCCTCCGCGTCCTCCGGACGACCGCCCAGACCGTCCGCACCGGCGTCAAGCAGTACTACGCCGTCGCCCGCGTCGAGCGCGGCGGCTTCGACTGGTGGGGGCGCGGCAACGCGTGGCACAGCCCTCCCGGCTCCATCCTTGTCAAGGAGCCCGGCGACGTCCACCGTGACCTCGCCCTCCACGGGCCCACCGTCTTCACCGCCGTCGTCCTCCCCGCGAACGACGTCGCCCGCGCCCGCGACGCGGGCAAGGTCGTCGCCATCCCCCACCTCGAAGCCGGGGACGAACGCGCCGCCCCCTTCCACCGCCTCCACGACGCCATCTGCGCCGGAGCCGATCGCCTCTCCCTCGAGGTCGCCCTCGCCGAGGCCATCGCCACCTTCGGCCGCCTGAGCAGCGCCCGCTCCGACCACACACGGCCCGTCCGCCGCGCCATGGAGTACCTCCGCGAGCGCCTCGCCGAGTCGATCACCCTCGACGACCTCTCGGCTCACGCCTCCCTCGACAAATTCCACCTCTGCCGCGCCTTCCGAGCCCAGATCGGCATGCCTCCCCACATGTACCTCACCCACCTCCGTGTCCAGCGCGCCCAGCAGCTCCTCACCCAGGGCGTGAGGGCGTCCGAGCTCGCCCCGCGCGTCGGGTTCTATGATCAGAGCCAGCTCACGCGGCACTTCAGGAGGATCGTCGGGGTGACGCCGGCGAGGTACGGGAACGCGAGGGTGAGCGTCGCGGGGTAGGGGACGTACTCGAAGGCGAAGTGCGCTGCGGCATCGCTTCAGAGGTCGCGCTCGCCGCCTGGAGCTCGCCCTTCGCCGCCGAGCGCTCGAGCCTCGTCATCTCGCCTTCCCAGCGCACGCAAAGGCCATTGCGCGGAAGCGCCGTAGCGCTGCGGCTACGGCTCTCCGCACCAACGACCGGGCGCGGCCTCCCTATCCTATCACTGCTGCGGGAGGTTCATCGCGGAGAGAGAGGAACCGCCAAGAACGCCAAGAACGCCAAGTTTACAGGGAGTGAACTACGCGCCTTACGCCGGAGGACGGCCACTTTGAAGGTGTTCAAGAGGCCAAGTCGAAGTCTCGCCGCCTTAAGATATGACAGAACCTGTGCAACGTGGATCGGGGCAATGCACTCGGTGGCCTTGAGCTCGACGACGAGCTGACCATCCACCACGAGATCCATACGAGCCTGGCCCACCGGATTCCCCTTGTAGTCCACGCTGATGGGAACTTGCCGGGCGAACGGAATGCGGCGCAAGGAGAGCTCGACGCAGAGCGCTTGCTCGTAGATAGCTTCGAGGAAGCCGGGGCCGAGAGTTCGGTGCACTTCGAGCGCGGCGCCGATGACGCAGTGGGCGAGGCGATCCGACGCCGCGTCGGGCTCGCTCCTCATTTCGTCCTTGGCGTCCTTGGTGTCTTGGCGGTTCATCTCATGTCTATCGACACAGCTCCGCCCTCAGTTGCGTGCTCCGTCGCAAATGCGGTTGGCAGTTTGGATAGCCTGGGACGGTGACACAGACGGCACCGAGGGAGCGATGCGACGAGGCCGTGCGCCATGGCGAGGCGAAGAGCAGTGAAGGAGTCGGAGAAGTGGCGCTCAGGCCGTATTACAGAACGCGTGACTTGGCGCTTCCCCTCGGACCGAAGGGGTAAAATGCCATATCGTCGCAATGAATCTTCCGGCGGCCCAGGCGGAGAAGTCGCGAGCCTGGGTCCGTCGTGAGCTTGGGCAGGAGGCAACGCAGACGGGCACAGAGGTGGCGCAGTATGCCGTTGTCTTCACCACGGGTCTCTCGTCGCGAATGTCTACTGCGATGTGCCCGGACCTGCACCGGCTCCGCTGGCAGTTAAAGCTGGCCTTCAAGCGATGGAAGTCTTTATGCCACTTCGATCGCTTACCCAACTATCGCGACGACACCATATTATCCTGACTCTACGCAAAACTGCCATTCGCGCTGTTGATGCACCGAATAAGTTCGGCCATCAGCCCGCTTTCCCCCTTGATCCAAGGCAAAGCGGAGCCCACCATGGCACTCCGCTCCATGAAAGGTGGTCAGCGCCATGTGGCCCACCATCGCCACAGCGTGCGGACTCGTCCAACAATAGCCCGCCGCTCGTCGGGTGACGCGCATTGTGCTGCGCTCGCAGACGTCAACGACGTTTTCGGTCATGAGGCGAAGGCTGCGCGGTGGTCGACGGGTCGTCGACGACGGCGTGGGGAGCCGGCGTGGGGTCAGGGCAGGGCGTGCCTGATGCTGGCAGTGGGCGTTGCTAGTGGGGCATGGCCACGCCAGCCGGCAACTCGTCTTCCTCGGGTGTGTCGCCAGATTCGGCGCGACGAACCTCGTCCTCGAATGCGAGCATCAGCAGAGGCCTTAGCCGCTCAAGGTCCTTCAGGCCACTAACGTACACGCGGCTCTTCCCGACGTTTTCACTCGGCACGTCAACCTCAAATCCGGGCGCGAGCAGCGTTGCCCTGTCGGAGGGGACTTTGGTAACCACGGACTTGCGCTTGCCGTCGAAGAACAGGCGAACGAACCACTTTTTCGTGTTCCCGATGTTGATGCCGAAATAGTTAACCGCGTCTCGGTAGTGAACCTGCGCCTTGCTGGCCGCTGGAGAGTCGGCGCATATGCGACGAACGACCTCGTAGGCGTCCAACTCCTCTTGGGTCGTGACGACGCCTTTCCCGTTTTCCGGAGCCGAGTCTCTTGAAGGCGGCACAGCCTGCGGGGGCGGTTGTGGCATGGGCGGGGGCGGGGGCGGCGCCGCCACTGCTACGTCCTGCGTCTCTTGCCTGATCGATCTGGTGGCCATGTCGAGCAGGGTTGTCTGAATAGCCTTGCGTACGATCGGTATGAATTTTTCGACGCGCTTCGCCGTGAGCTTGCCCGTCGTGATGTTCAACTCGCCGAGAATGAAGCGCGTGAACTCTTCTGTCGGGTTGCGGAGCACGTCGTTGATGTAGGCCGTCATTCGCCCGGTGAAGATGATGTCTTCTGCGCGCGTTCGCACAGTACCAGCATCGAAGTTGTCCTTGGAGAACGCATCGAGCGTTTCGACGTCTCTTTCCGCGAATTCGAGCACATTGAACTCGAAGAACGGGCGCTCGCCCATGATGTTAGGTTCTTCAAGATCGGTGAAGAACATGTACCGAACACCGTTCGTGACAACCGCCACCTTGACGGACGGAGTCGAGTTAAAATACCGTGACAGCTGGCCGCTGTGCGTGTTCGGCTCCGCATCGGCCGGCTTGCACTCGATGAACATCACCGGCACGCCGTTGATGTAGATCGCGTAGTCGACCTTTTCGAACTGACCGTTGCTTTTCTTCTTGGCGAAGTCGGCCACATACTCAGGGCGAACCTCCGTCGGGTCGAACACGTCGTAGCCAAGTGCTCCAAGAAATGGCATCACGAGAGCGTTCTTGGTCGCCTCTTCGCCGATCGTGTTTGGGAGCCTCTTCCGAACTTGCTCCGCAAGACGCCGCATGTTGTCAATAAGCGCCATCGTTGCCTCCTGCTCCAGCCGAGCCATACTTGGCTAGGAAGCCTGTAAGGCTACGCGCTCGACGAGATGCCAGTCAACGGCGTGGTCTTGGGACAACAGTGGCCGTCGTGGTAGTGAAAGGTATTACCTGGGTTCCGTGCTCCGCTTGCGCACGGGCCAAACCAGCGGTTCCGCTCGGGCGTCGTCCCGCTGGACCTCGCGCTCGCCGGCGGCTGCGCCGTATGGATCCATGGGTTCGGCCACGCGGAGGATGGACGCCTCGGCGGGAGCTGTGGGACGGGTGGGTGCGGCTCAGCGCCGAACAGCGGCCAGCGTGTCTCGTCGACGAAGATGACCGACACAATCGGATGATAATCCAGATTTAGATTGAGGCTGCCGCCGAATCTCCAGCAGAAGCAGCAGAGGCGACGCCTGGAGCCGGCATGGCCCCACGAACCCGCGCCGTGCCAGCATGCACCAGCCCCGTCGCCGGTCTTTCCTCGCGTCTCCCCGCGGCGCCCGCGCCTCCACCATGGTGCCGCCAGGCACAAGAGCAGGGGAAGGTTCGTCGCCCGCGCAACCCGCACGTACCGGCCGTAGGCCTCCCGCGCCGTCGGCATCATCGCCGTCGAGCGCCGCTGGACCATCGCCCCGGCGAGTTCCCGCGCGCGCCGCGTCGCCGGCCCGGTAAAGCTTCCGGTCGTCCTTCACCACGTCGGCGCGTAGCTCGTAAATCCGCGCGTAGCCGAGCAGGTCGTTCGCGAGGTCGCGGTGCCCGGTGCCGGGCCGCAAGCGATCGAGCTCCGGCTTGATTACCGGGTCGTCCGAGAGGTGGTACTCGAACAGCGCCTGCATGCGCCCCTCGATCTCCATCGCCCTCCATCGCCTCGCTGACGAGCTCGGCGGGCAGCCACGCGTCCGTCGTGATCGCGCCGGCGGCGCGGGCCTCGGCCAGCGCATGGAGCCCGGCGAAGCACACGAGCTCCAGCTCGTCGTGTTGCGTGATGTCGAACTCCTCCCGGGGCAACAGCGCGAAGCGCGCGAACGTCGGGCGAGGACACGAATCCGACGACTCCGAGGGCCGCATACGTGGCCGCCTCGATATCCAGCCTCACGGTCACGAGGTCGGCCTAAAGCACGGAACAGGCTAAAAGCTGATTAAAATCAATTAATTACGAGACAAAGTCGAGCTGCCAGGAAGCAAGCTCCAAGGGCAAGGAATGCGAGAAAGAGAGAAACCGCAAGGGCCGCAAGGGACCAGAGACGAGATATTCTCTTTCCTTCCCCTTGCGCCCCTTGCGCCCCTTGCGCCCCTGGCGGTTTCTCTTCCCTTCTGTTAATTCCTCGGGACTCCAACGTGATCGGTGCACTAGGCGAGGCGGTCGAGCTCCGCGGCGAGCGCCTCGCGCGCCTTCTTGTCGGCCGTAGGAGAGTAGATGGGCGAGGGACACATCGTCTCTCCGGCTGGCATAGCGGCCGCGGAGCGCTTCTTCGACTTGGTTACAGCGGGTATATCTATCCTCCTGAAGTCTCCGCGAAAAGGGAGTCTGTCGGTTGCGTACGACCCGAGCCGTCACCTCGCCGCGCAAGACGCGCGAGCGAACGATGGATCCGTGCCGCCGGGACCGAGCGCGCCGTGCTAAGGGGATCCGTCGCCCGGCGTCCTTCCGTCCCGTCGAGGAGAGAAATCGGGAGCACGACCCCGATCGGGTCACGAGAAGCGACCCGAGCCCGTCGTTTTCCCGCTCGCGAGCCGCGCTCTATCCTCGTGCAACCCGAAGCCCCCTCATGAGGACCCGATGAAGAGCCGCGCCCTCCTCTTCCTGCTCGCCGCGGCGAAACTCGCCTCCGCATGCGTCGTCGGCGGCGACACCGGCAACGGCGGCGGCGGCGACACCGGCAAGGGCAGCGGCGGCGACGGCGGCAGCGTCAGCGGTGGTGGCGGCGACACCGGCAACGGGAACGGCGCGCTCCTGTTCGGCCCCTACAAGGACACCAGCGTCAACATGAACTGGGGCACCAACGTGATCTCCACGAAGGTGTCGGGGACCCAGACCGTGTTTGCCGACGACCTCAGCGCCGCCGGCGGCAACGTCGTCAGCCTCGCCTTCGCCACCGGCGAGTGCGGCAACGAGAGCTGGGGCGACGTGCCCGGCGCGGCGATGGCGGCCGCCAACGTCCCCGTGCTCGAGGCCGCCGGCGTCGGCTACATCCTGTCGACCGGCGGCGCTGCGGGCTCGTTCACCTGCGGCTCCGACGCCGGCTTTGCGGCCTTCCTCGATCGCTGGGCCGGACCGCACCTGATCGGCGTCGACCTCGACATCGAGGCCGGCCAGTCGCCGCAGGTGATCGCGGCGCTGGTGCAGCGCCTCGAGACCGCGCACGCCGCGTACCCGGACCTGCGCTTCAGCCTGACCGTGGCGACCCTCGCCAACAACGAGGGCGCGTCGACCGCGCGCTCCCTCGGCAGCAACATCGGCTCGAGCCTCAACGTCCTCGGCGACACCGCCATGTCCGCGGTCGCCGACGTCTTCGGCTTCGACGGCAGCGCGGCGACCTGGCCGAGCTACGTCACCGTCAACCTGATGACCATGAACTACGGCTCGCCCGGTCCCGGCGTGTGCGTCGTGTCCGGCGGCCAGTGCGACATGGGCCAGTCGGCGATCCAGGCCGCGTACAACCTGCACGATCACTTCGGCGTGCCCTACGCCAACATCGAGCTCACCCCGATGATCGGCGGCAACGACGTCCGCGGCGAGCTCTACACGCTGGCCGACGTCGACGAGACCGCCGCCTTCGCCAGGTCCCAGGGCCTCGCCGGTGTCCACTACTGGTCCTACGACCGCGACGTCGACTGCCCGATCGGCGCCGCCTCGCCGGTGTGCAACTCCCTCGGCAACGCCGGAACCCGCGGCTTCCTCGCCCGATTCCTCGCCGCGGGGCTGTAACCACAGCGCGCCCGCGCGCGGCGGAGTGGCCGGTGTACGGGGTGAAGCGGCCCTGCGCCCCGGACGCCGCCCGGCCGCGGAGCCAGAGCGCCCCCGGTCCCGGCCGTGGGGCCAGAGCGCACCCTCCCGGTCCCGAAGAACGGGTGATGGCGGCGACGAGGTGCGGCCACACAGCCTCGACCAACACCTCGGAGGTACCGGATGCGATGTAGGACATGGCTGGCGCTCTTCGCTCTCCCTGCGCTCGCGGCGTGCTCGGCGGTTCCAGACGAGCTGCCCCGCGCGCTCTCGGTGGAGGAATCGCCCGCGGCCTCCGGCGCCGGCGAGGCAGCCGCCTGCAGCGCCCTCGCGCCCGCGGGGCCAGCGCTGAGCCTCGCGCAGCCGGGCACGGACCTGCTCGATCCTCAGTGGGTCCTCGGGGCCAAGGACGCTCCGGTCTATCTCTACACCTCGTCCGCGACCCCGGCCGGGAGTCGGGTCCTCCAACGCGTCGCCCTGGATCCCTGGTCAGCGCAGCCGCCCGCCTTCAGCGAGCCGGCGCTGGTGCTGGACGCAAAACACCAGACCATCCCGGGCGACGCCTTCGCGGTGGCACAGCTCTATCCGTTCGACGAGGACGACAACTTCGAGTCTGTGGTCGTTTACCGAGAGCGCTATACGACCCTCTTCCCGGATCCCCTGCCGCCAGGCGGCTTTTTCAGGACCGCGCGCGCCTGGAGCGAGGGCAGCGAGCCCTTCTCTTCATGGTCGCAGCACATCGGCCAACACTACGGCGAACGCATCGTGTCGTTTCGTTCCTCAGGGGCGGAACAGCTCGCTATCAGCGAGGTCCACGAGCCCGGCCCGCGGTACGCGATGATGGTCGGCACCGTGTGGGAAGGGGTGGGCAGCTCGAAGACCGGGATGTACGTCGGGTGCGCAACAACGCCCATCGCCTTCGATGCGGCATGGTGGACGCGAGTGGATGAAGAGGATACGGGATGGGTGCTGCATTACTGGCTCTTCGGCGCCGCGCTGGGCGCGCCCACCGATTGGCAGCCCGGGTGGCAACCGTGCGACGTCAAGTACCCGGGCGTCGGACCGGCGACGACCATTTACCTGGGGCGGTACTCCACAGACGGCCTCAGCATCGGCTCCGACGGCGGCGCGATGACCTCGAAGGAGGCGATCCACGAGGCCGCGCCGGTCGCGCGCCTCCGCATGGCCCCCCGCGCCGACGGCGCGTGGCTCGCCTGGACCCTCGCGCCGCTCGAGGACGCGCCGAGCGCGCTGCGCGTCGCGCGCATGACCCCTTCGGGCGGGATCGCGCTGCCCCCCGTCACCGTCCCCTCGTGCTCCACGCCCGTCGCGGAATCGCTGGCCGCCGAGCAGATGGACGGAGACCTGGTGGTCGCGGTCGTCGAGACGAACACGCGCGGCGAGGACCGGATCGTGCTCCGCCGCCTCGACGCGGATGGCACGTTGACCTCGATGACCACCCTCATCCCGGGAGGGAAGGTCGAAGGCAGCCTGTCGATGCTCGCACAGCGCGATCGCGGGCTCTTGATCGCGTGGGCGGAGCGGCCGTCGAGCTCGTCCGCCTCGCAGCTGCGCGCGGTGCGCCTCGGGTGCGCCGAGGGGTCCTCCGCCGCCACGCCCGTCTGCAGGACCGAGGAGGTGATCCCTCAGTGACGTGGCACGCGGCACGCGGCCGCCGGCCTCCGAAACTTGGCCCGCCCTCGCCCGGCGTGCGAACCCCGAGCCCGGAGACCTCTGCAAGGATGACCAGCCCTCGCTCCCACGCCGAGCTCGTCACGCTGCGCAAGCTCGCGCAGGACCTCGCCGCCCAGCGCAAGGAGCGCCTGTCGAGCGTGCACCTCCTCGTGGCCATCGCCATGAGCGGCGGCCCCGCCGCCGATCTGCTCCGCGATCGGCGGCTCGACGACGAGGCCCTGCTCAAGGCGACCCGCTCGGTCGACGACGAGGGCCCCGACCCGATCGGCCGGGCGATGGGGGGCGCGCGCGACGTCGCGAAGCGGGCGACCGCGAAGGAGCCCGCGGCGCTCCACCTGCTGCTCGCGCTCCTGTCCGACCGCAGCTCGGCCGCGCACCGCGCGCTCACCCAGTCGGGGGTCGACCTCGCGCGGCTGCGGACCGCGGCGCTCCAGATCGCGCTCGGCGTTGTGCAGGCGCGGCGGACGCCCTCGCGGCTGCTCCAGGACGGCGGCGCGCCGGAGACGCCGGCCGCGCCGGCCGCGACGCCCGCGGCGCGACGCTCCCGCGGCGAGGCCGCCGATCCGGCGCGCACGCCGCGCTCGCCACGCACGTCCCAGGAGCTGCGGCCCTCCAAGGGCGCCGGCATCGCCGTCCCGGAGCTGCGGCCCTCCAAGGGCGCCGGCGTCGCCGTCCCGGAGCTGCGGCCCTCCAAGGGCGCCGGCGCGCCGGAATCGCGGCCCTCCAAGGGCGCCGGCCCGGGCGTCACCGTGCCGCTGTTCCCGCCGACGCCGCTGTTCCCGCCGGGGCGCCCTCGCCCCGCCGCGGCCCCGATCGGAGCCGACGCGCTGAGCTCCGCCGAGCCGATCGCCCTCACGCCCACCCCCTCCCCGGCGTCCTCGACCTCCCCTGCCCCCGCTTCCGCCGCCTCCCCCGCCGCGCCCGCGCCGGGGCGGCCGCTCCCGCCGCTCGCGCCGCCGACCGCCACGAGCGCCGCCGCGAGCGCCGCCCTCGCGGCGCGCTTCACCCTCGACCGCGCGCGCTTCCCGGCCCTCGCCTCGCTCGGGCACAACCTCTCGCTCGCCGCGGTGCAGGGGGAGCTCGAGCCGATCGTCGGCCGCGAGCACGAGATCGAGCAGGCGCTCGACGTCCTGGCCAAGCGCCACGCGAACAACCCCTGCCTCCTCGGCCCGGCGGGCGTCGGCAAGACCTCGGTCGCGCGCGGCGTCGCCCACCGGCTCGCGTTCGACGAGCGGGAGCCGCGCATCGTGGTCGAGCTCGTGCCATCGGAGCTCCTCGCCGGCACCGGCGCGCGCGGCGCGCTCAGCGAGCGCCTGTCCGCGCTCCGGTCCGAGCTCCGCGAGGCGGGCGGGCGGGTCATCCTGTTCATCGACGGCCTCTCGGAGCTCTTCGGCAGCGGCGCGCTCGACGAGGCGATGGCCGAGCTCAAGCTCGCGCTCGCCCGCGGCGAGCTCACGCTGATCGGCACCGCCACGCCCGAGGAGTACCGCAAGAGCATCGAGGTCGACCCGGCGCTCGCGCGGCGCTTCACGATCGTCGAGATCGACGAGCCCGAAGAGGACGAGGCGTTCCTGCTCCTCCAGAGCGTCGCGGTCGGGCTCGGCGCGCACCACGGGCTCGCGTTCACCGACGAGGCGCTGGCCTCGGCCGTCGCCTGGTCCGTGCGCTACCTGCCCGGGCGCGCGCTGCCCGACAAGGCGCTCTCGATCCTCGACCTCGCGGGCGCGCGCACGCGGCGGCGCGCGTCCTCGGCGTCAGGCGCGTCACGCGCGTCGCGCACGGCGCTCCGTGAACCTGCGCATGCGCAGCCGGCGCGGCAGGTGGGCCCCGCCGAGGTCGCCGAGGTGGTCGCCGAGCTCGCCGATCTGCCGGTCGAGCGGCTCCTCGAGACCGACCGCGAGCGGATGCTCTCGCTGGAGACGCTCCTCGCCGAGAACGTCGTCGGCCACGGCGAGGCGCTGGCGCGCATCGCGCGGGTGCTCCGCAGGAACGCGGCCGGCCTGCGCGCGCGCCGCCCGATCGGGTCGTTCCTTCTGCTGGGGCCGACCGGCGTGGGCAAGACGGAGACGGCGAAGGCCATCGCCGAGGCGCTGTTCCACTCGCCCGACGCGATGACGCGGCTGGACTTCTCCGAGTACGCGGAGTCGCACGCGGTCGCGCGCCTCGTCGGCGCGCCGCCCGGCTACGTCGGCCACGAGGCGGGCGGCCAGCTCACCGAGGCGGTGCGGCGGAGGCCGTACCAGGTGGTGCTGCTCGACGAGATCGAGAAGGCGCACCGCGACGTGCTCGAGGCGTTCCTCCAGGTCTTCGACGAGGGCCGCCTGACCGACGGCCGAGGCCGGCGGGTGGACTTCACGAACACGGTCCTCGTGATGACCTCGAACCTCGGCGCGGCGGAGGCCGGCGCGCTCCGGTCCGAGCGCTCCGTCGGCTTCGCCCGCAGCTCCGCGGCCGTGTCGCCCGAGCGCCTCGGCGAGGCGATGCTCTCGGCGGCCCGCGCCACGCTCCCGCCCGAGCTCTACAACCGCATCGACGAGGTCCTCTGCTTCGCGCCGCTCACGCGGGCGGACGTCGCCGAGATCACGCGGCGGCTGCTGGGCGGCCTCGAGCGCGAGCTCGAGGCGCGCGGCGTGGAGCTCGAGGTCGAGCCCGAGGCGATCGACGCGCTGCTCGACGCCGGAGGGTTCGACCCGGAGCTCGGCGCCCGGCCGATGAAGCGCACGATCGCGCGCCTCGTCGAGGCGCCGCTCGCGGAGCTCATCCTGCGCGGCCAGCTCGAGGAAGGGTCGGCGGCGCTCGTGGGCGTCGAGCAGGGCGAGGTCGTGGTGGACGCGATCGCGCGGGCCGGCACCCGGCGCTACGCCTCATGCTCCAGCTGAAGCGCGGCGCTACGCCGCGTGCTCCAGCTGAAGCGCGGCGCTACGCCGCGTGCTCCAGCTGAAGCGCGGCGCTACGCCGCGTGCTCCAGCTGAAGCCCGAGGGCCCTCGGATCGAAGTACGCCTTGAACCTCCTGATGGCGCCGGCCGGGTGCTCGATGACGCTCACGCCGTCGTACGAGAACTCCCCTCCGTGGGATAGCTTTCCACGGCTCGTCCACTCGAGGATGGCGGCCTCGTCCGACTCGACGACGCACCGGAACTCCGACCGCACCTCGCCGAAGGTGTGCCGGTAGCTGCGCCAGAAGTTGCGGGCGCCGTCGGGGCCGTGGAGCGGCCTCGAGACCGTCGGGTTGCTGAGCTCGGCGTCGGGCGCGAACAGCCGCGCCATGGGCTCGACGTCGCCGCTCTCCTCGATCCGACGCAGGGCTTCGATGAACTCGCTCGCCTTGGACATGGTGCCTCCTGCGGTGCGGGCGCCTGCAAGGGGCGGACCTCTCAGTGCGCGACGGAGCGCTCGTGCCGCCGCGTGACGACCGCGATGGCGACGGCGATCAGCGCGGCAAGGAGGAACCCCCCGCCGAACGCGAGGCCGATGATCCAGGGCTGGATCGCCCTCCCCAGGCCGTCCGCGAAGCCCGTGGCGGCGGCGCGGCTCGCGCGCTCGATCGCGACGCTCGAGCAGCCCGGGTCGCCGGCGGGGCACCCGGCGAGCTGCTCCATGAGCTCTTCTGTCCCCTCGCGCGCCGCAGCCCTCGCCGCGGCGCCCGTGCCCTGCTCGACGAGGGTGACGAGCGCCCGGTCGTGCTGGAGGGCCCCCTCGATCACGGCGCTGCTCACAGCCTCGCTCGTCTGCGCGATGACCGGCTCCAGGCCCTCGGCCTGCCGCCCGATCTCCGCCGCGCCGGCCCGGACCGCATCGTGGACGATGGCCCCCACGAGCGGTCGCTCGCGCTCGTGCGCGCCCTCGGCCGGCCTCTTGGCCGATCCTCCGGCGGGCCCGGCCCGGTCCTGCGCGCTGCGCTCGAGCGCCTCGAGCGTGCCGTGGGTCGCCTCCTTCGCCGCCTCGCGGACGCACCCCGGGGCGAGCGCGAGGGCGGCGATCAGCGCCGCCGCGGCCGATCGGCCGGAGCGCGTCGGCTCGCCCGCGCGCGGCGCCGTCGACGCCGTCGGTCCGGGTCCGGGAGAGAGCGAGCATTGCACAGCCGCGCCGGCCTTCATCAACCGTGCCCGCCGCGCGTCCTGCAGCGTGCGCGGAGCCGCCTCCCCGCGCCCGCGGCCGCTTACGGCGGCCCCGCCTCGATCGCCCGCCGGTACCGCTCGCGCCGGTGCGGCTCGCGCAGGATCTCGTAGGCCTCGTCGAGCACCTCGATGACGAGCCGCACGTCGTCGAGCAGGTCCACGGTCGCGGCGGTGAGCAGGGTGGAGGGCTCGAAGGCCTTCCTCAGCGCGAGGTACGCGCGGCGGATCTCGTAGTTCGTCGCGTCGCGCGGGATGCCGAGGATCGAGAAATAGTCTCCGTCCTCCACCAGCGCGAGCCGCGCCCGGACGCGCTGCCGGATCGCCTCCTCGTCCAGCGGATCCTCCACCGGCGGGGGCGGCGCCTCGGTGATCGACGGCGGGATGAGGACGTCGAGCACCTCCAGGCAGACGAGCGCGTAGAGCACGCTCGCGTTCTCGGGCTCCGCCACGCTCACGAGCTCGCCGACGCTGCGGCCGCGCGCGGTGCGCACGAGCTCCTCCTCCTCGCGCCGCAGCGCGCACTCGCCGAGCAGGTTGCGCCGGACGCCGTCGTCGAGGCGCGCCCCCGGGCCGCCGAGGCGGCGCAGGGCGACCTCGGGGGCGATCACGCGGCGGATCGTCTCGACGAAGACCTCGGCGCCGGTGGCGCCGCCGAAGACGTTCGGCTCCGCCTTGAGGCGGCCCGGCGGCTCGGGCTCGAGGTCGCACGTGCCCGCCTCGACGAGCACGACGTGGCCGATGACCCACTCGGCGTGCGCGCGCAGCACCGGCCAGAGGTCGTCCTGGCCGAGGTGGCCGTGCGCGATGAGCGCCGCGCCGGCGTGCCGGCCCGAGGCGGGGAGCTTGCCCGCGAGCCGCGCCGCGACCTCGCGCTCGAGGTCGCCCCGCCCGACAAGGAAGGCGAGCAGCGTCTCCTCGGGGATGCTCGAGCCGGCGGTGACGAGATCGCCCTCGTGCAGGACGATGCGCCGCGCGCCCTCCTCGGTCGTGATCGCGAGGGCGCCGGAGGAGCGGCTGCCCACCGCGCGGGCGAGCGCGCGCGGCGCGTCGCCCGGGCCGAGCACCGTGGCCGAGGAGGCCCCGCCGGAGCTCGGCGCCTCGTCGACAGGCTCAGGCGCCATGGCGCGGCCGAGCACGGCCGCGCTGACCGTGGCCGGCGCGGGCGGCACGAGCGGCAGCGGAGGCGGCGCGGGCCCACGCAGGGCCGCGCCGGAGATGGCCATGGACGGCGGAGCTTGCAGGGGTCCGCGGCCGAGCGAGACCGGGCTCGGAGCGGCAGGCGGGCTGGGCGCCAGCAGGCCGCGCCCGAGCGAGCCGGCGCCCGCGCTCGCCGGGACGGGCACGCCAGGAGGCGCAGGGGCGCGCCCCGCCGGGGCGGAGCGGGCCTGGGACGGAACAGGCGGCAGCGGCTCGGGCTCGGCCCTGCCGACCGACGGCAACAGCGCGGTCCGCACCTCGACCGAGGGAGGCGACACGAACGCGACGCCCGGAGGGGGCGGCGGCGGAAAGCCGGGCGCGCGGGCATCACGGGCCTCGCGCGACCGGGGCGGCGGCTCCGTGATGCGCTGGCGCACGCTCGGCTCGAGGCGACCCGACGGAGCGCGCGCCCAGTCGACGTCGTCGCCGCCGCGCGCGGGGCCCGGCAGGGCGCGGTCCCACGCAGGCTCCTCTCGCGGCGCGGGGGATGGCGAGGGCGACCGATCCCACGCGGGCTCGGGGCGCGGCGGCGGCGACGCGAAGGCGTGGGGCCGGCCCGCGTCGCGCGGGGTCGGCGGCGCGGCGTCGCGGCCGCCGCTCCGGCGCGCGGGACCGCCGTGATCGCGCTCCTCCCTGCCGAGCAGGTGCGCCTCCCTGTCGAGCGAGAGCGCCGCGAGCTCGGGGCCGGCGCGCTTCGTCGCGTGCGCCCCGTCGAGCGCGGGCTCGGCGTCGAGGTCGTCCTCGTGCTCGTCGCCCGGCTCGGCGAGCTCGACGAGGGAGTCGCCGGGCCCCGTGTGCTCGGCGCGGGTGGCCGCCGGCTGCGGAGCGGGCGCGACGCCGTACGGGCCTTCGCTCGTCCTCGGCTGCGAGGGCGACCCGGTGGGCACCGGGGCGACGGCCGCGCTCGCGCCGGTCCGCGGCTCGTCCTCGTCCGGATCGAGCGGCTCGTCGAGGGCCGAGAGCAGCTCCGGCGACAGCATCAGGTCGACCTCCTCCTCGGCCGCCGGGATGCTCGACGGGTGCGCCTTCGCCGTGACCCGCTGCTCGGCGGCGACGAGGATCTCCTCGAGCTCCGGGCTGATCCGCGCCGGCAGGAGCCGCGGGCCGACCTCGTCGCCGTCCTCCTCCGGGGGCGGCAGCACCGAGCCGACGTCGAGCGGGTCGAGATCGCTCGAGAAGTCGGGGTTCGACGGGACGTCATTGTCGAGCGGGAGGCCCGCCGCGAGGCGCGCCTCGACGGCGTGCTCCCCGCGGAACCGCCCGGGCTCCGCGACAGCGCTCACGTGCGCGGCGAGCTCGGCGGTGTCGACCGGGCGCTCGAAGACCTGCCCGAACAGCTGGGGATCGAGCTCCGCCGAGCGGACCGGATCCCCCACGAGGAGCACGGACGCTGCGACGCCGCCCGGCCGCAGGTAGAGGCGCTCGAGCGCCTCGATCGCGCCGGGCTCGTCGATGTCGACGATCACGACCCGCGGCGCGTCGCTCGCGAGGCGCGCGTCGAGCTCGGCGATGGGCGCCGCGATCACCTCGAAGCCCCGGCCGCGCAGCGCAGCGCCGATCGCCTCCCCGTCCGCCGACGCGTCGGCCAGCAGGATGGCGCCTTCGCGCGGGCGCGCGTGCACTGCTTCGTAGTCGTCGCGGAGCTCGGACACGGCGGTCATCTCATGGAGGCGGCCCGGCGGAGCAGCGCCCAGGGGCCCGCATCGACTGGACTCTCGACGGTCGTCGGCGGGCTGTCAAACGCGATCGCGGCCCGCTCGCGTTCTCGCTCGTGTTCCCGCCGCGCAGCGCAGCTCCCTCCACAACGGCCCCGCCGGCGCGGCGAGGTCTCCACCCCTGCCGCGCTGGGAGCGCCCGGCCGACATCACCTCCGCGACGCGAGCGCGAGCGCGACGTCGCCGCGCATCGACGCACGCCCGCACGCCCGCACGCGCGCGGCGGCGCCCCCCGCTGCGGGCGCCGCGTGGTAGACGTCGACGCATGGTGCTCGGCGCTTCCCACAACGAGATCGCCCTGACGGCCTTCCTGCTCATCGTCGTGCTGCTCGCCGCGAAGATCGGCCGCATCGGCGAGGCCATCGGCGGGCTGTTCGAGCGGGGAGCGCCCGCGACGGACGGCGGCGCGCCCGAGGACGGCGCGGAGCAGGCGGACCAGAAGGAAGAGCGCCAGGAAAGCTGAGCGCGCCCCCTCGCTCGCGGCCTCGCCCGCGCTTGCGTTCTGTTTTTTTAGAATCCATAGTTTCCGATGGTCGTGAACGAGCCGGCCTCGCCGCGGTCGCGGCGGCGCGCGGAGATCGCGGCGCGGATCCCGCGCGGGTACCGCCCGGCGCTCCACCTCGCGGCGCCCACGCTGCTCGGCGCGCTCGTGCTCGCAGCGGCGGTGCGCCTGCTCGATGCGGTCGATGCCGTCGAGCTCCTCGCGGTGCCGGCGACGCTGCTGCTCGCCTTCGCCTTCGAGTGGTGGGCGCACAGGTCGGTGCTGCACCGGCGGGCGCCGCTGCTCGGCGCGCTCTGCGAGCGGCACGAGCGCGAGCACCACCTCGCGTTCACCGCCGACGACATGGCGCTGCGGAGCGCCCGTGAGCTCTGGCTGGTGCTGACGCCGCCCGCCTCGGCGCTCCTGGTCCTCGCCTCGCTGCTGCCGCTCGCCGCGGCGGCGGGCGCCCTGTTCTCGCGGGACGCGGCGCTGCTCGGGCTTGCGACGGCGATGGCGTTCTTCGTCAGCTACGAGTGGCTGCACCTCGCGTATCACCTGCCGGCGGGCAGCCCGGTGTACCGGATCCCGGGGCTCGCGCGGCTCCGCGAGCACCACCGCCGGCACCATGACCCCCGGCTCATGAAGCGCTGGAACTTCAACGTGACCGTGCCCGTGTTCGATCTCGTGCGCGGGACGCGCTGGTCGCCGCCGCCGCGCCGGCCTACACCGCGCGCGTAGCCGCCGCGCCAGCCTGCACCGCGCGCGCAGCCGCAACGCCCAGGGCGCGCAGCGCCACGCAGGGCGCGCCCTGGCGCAGCGCCCTCCTCCGCCCCGCCGGGGCGCGCGAGGTGCGCGCGCGCGCCGGGGCGTCCGCCGCGGCCGTGTGCTAACGGGTCGCGGGTGCAGCCGCGGACCAGAGACGGCCTCGTCCTCCTGCTCGTCGGGGTCCTGCTCGGCGGCGGCGTCGCCTGGCTCCTCGGCCGCCGGCGGGAGAGCCCGCCCGCCGCGCCGCGCGCGCTCGACGCCGTGCCCGCGGGCGCGATGCTCGTCGCGACGCTCGATCTCCCGGCCCTGCGCGCCTCTCCCGCGTTCGCCTCGTTCCTGCGCGAGGAGCGCGAGATCCCGGGGCTCGGCAAGGTGCGCGACGTGTGCGGCTTCGACCCGGTGGCCGCGTTGACCGAGGTCGCGATCGCCATCCCGGCGGCGGGCGAGGGCGGCGACTTCGGGCTGGTCGCGGCCGGCGCGGTGCAGGACGAGGCGCTGCTCGCGTGCGCCTCCAAGGTCATCGAGGCCCGCGGCGGGCGGCCGGTCGTCGCCGGGATCGGCAGCTTCCGCGCGGTGCGGGACTCGAGCGCCGAGGGCCACGGCGAGATCGCCGTGCGCCCCGGGGGGCCGATCCTGCTCGGCGGGGGCGCGTACCTGCGCGCCATGATCGACGCCGCCGAAGGCCGCGCCGGCAACGTCGGCGCGAGCGGCGCCCACGACGCCATCGCCCGCGCCGTGGGCGAGGGGGCGGCGCGCGTCACGGTGGTGCTCACGCCCGAGCAGCGCGCCGAGATCGGGCGCGAGCTCGCGCTGAGCGGCTCCAGCCGATCGCCCGCGGCGTCCCTGCTCTCCGGCGGCGCCAGCGTCGCGCTCGGCCCCGAGATCGCCGTCCACGCCGCCGTCCTCTGCGACGCGGAGGCCCCCTGCGCCGCGCTCGGCGCGGAGCTGCGCGCGGCCCGCGACGCGCGCGCGGCGGACTTCGCGACGCGGCTCGTCGGCTTCGGGTCCGTGCTCGAGCGCATCGCGATCGCGGCCGAGGGCAAGGCGCTCCACGCCCGCGTCAAGCTGTCGGCCGAGGAGGCCGGCGTCCTCGTCGATCGGCTCGCCTCGCTGCGCGGCCTCCGTCAGCCCGCGCTCCCGCCCAGGCCGCCGCGGCCCGCGCAGGGGGACAGCGGCGCGCCGCCGCGCGGAGACGCCAGCGCGCCGCCGCGCGCAGACGCCAGCGCGCCGCCGCCCGACGCGGTCGTGACGCCCCGGCCGCAGGCGAAGCCGGACGGCGGCGACGGCGTGGACGAGCGCCGGTAGCGCCGGGCCGAGCGCGTTTCGACGCAGAGTTGTCACACAACTCGTCTATGTGAAATGCGTTTGAACCCGAGGAGACCGGTCCATGACACGACGGGACGCGCTGTCGCTCGCGATCCTGGCGCTCGCGCTGTGCGCCAGCTGCAGCTCGAAGTCCGATGGACCGTCGCCCGGGGCTGCCCCGGTCACCTCCGAGAAGCCCGCGCCGGAGCCGGCGAAGGCGCCCGTGACCGTCGTCGTCGCGTACGGCAGCGAGAAGAAGACCTGGCTTGAGGAGCAGGCGCAGCGCTTCGAGGCGCTCGGCGAAAAGACGAAGTCCGGCCGGCCCATTCACATCGAACCAAAGGCGATGGGCTCCGGCGAGGCGGTCCAGAGCATCACCTCCGGCGAGCTCAAGGCGCACGCGTTCAGCCCTGCGTCGGCGGTTTACATTTCGCTCCTGAACAACGCCTGGTCGGCGAAGACCGGCAGGCCCAAGCCGCTCTCGCCCGCCGGCGACCCGCTCGTCCTCTCCCCGATCGTCGTCGCGATGTGGAAGCCGATGGCCGAGGCGCTCGGCTGGCCCGGCAAGCCGATCGGCTGGAGCAACCTCATCAAGGTCAGCGCCGACCCGAAGGGCTGGGGCGCGCTCGGCCACCCCGAGTGGGGCCGCTTCAAGCTCGGCCACACCCACCCCGAGTACTCGAACTCCGGCCTCCTCGCCGTGCTCGCCGAGGCCTACGCCGGCGCCCGCAAGACGCGCGGCCTGACCGCCGCCGACCTCGACGCGAAGCCCACCCAGGACTACCTCCGCACGATCGAGCAGACCCTCGTCCATTACGGCAAATCGACCGGCTTCTTCGGCGACAAGATGCTCGCCCGCGGGCCCGCGTACCTCTCGGCCGCCGTGCTCTACGAGAACCTCGTCATCGAGTCGTACGCGAAGCGCGGCGACGCGCCGTTCCCGATCGTCGCAGTCTACCCGGTCGAGGGGACGTTCTGGTCCGATCACCCGTATGCCGTCCTCGACGCGGAGTGGGTGGGCAGCGAGGAGCGCGAGGGCGCGCAGGCCTTCCTGCAGTTCCTCAAGGAGAAGCCCCAGCAGGAGCGCGCGCTCGCGCTGGGCTTCCGGCCGGCCGACCCGTCGATCCCGATCGGCGCGCCTGTCGACGCGGACCACGGCGTCGACCCGAAGCAGCCGCAGACGCTGCTGGGCGTGCCCGACGGCGCGACGCTCGAGAAGCTGCTCGGCGTCTGGCAGAGCGTGAAGAAGACGAGCGACGTGATCCTCGTCTTCGACAAGTCCGGCAGCATGGCCGGCAAGCCGCTCGCCGAGGCGAAGAACGGGGCCAAGTCGTTCCTCGACGTCCTGCACGACCGCGACGACGTGACGCTCCTCTTCTTCGACGGCGCGCTCTACCCGGCGATCGGGCCGAAGCAGCTCGGCAAGGACAAGGCGGAGCTCGTCGCGCGCATCGACGGGGCGGTGGCCGACGGCAAGACGGCGCTCTACGACGCCGTGGCCAGGGCCTACGAGCTCGCCCTCGCCCGGGCCAAGGCGGAGCCGGCGCGCATCCACGCGATCGTGGTCATGACCGACGGCAAGGACGAGCACAGCAAGCTCGCGCTCGACGCGCTGATGAAGCGCTTCTCGGACGAGGACGCGCCCGTGAAGGTCTTCACGATCGCCTACGGCGCGGGCGCCGACCCGACCGTGCTGGAGCAGATCGCCGAGGCCGCGAAGGGGTCGAGCGCGAAGGGCGCGACCGACACCATCGTCGGGGTGTACAAGGACATGGCGTCCTTCTTCTGAGAGGCACCGTGGCGAACGAAGGCGAACGAGGCGGGCCCCGCTCCCCCGTCGGGCGGGTCCTGGGGAAGGCGGCGACCGGCGCCGTCAACCTCGCCGTCGCGGGCAGCGCCGCGGTGGGCGCCGCCGCGCTGCACTCCTGGCCCGTCCTCGCGCTCGGCGGCGTCGCCTACGCGGCGCTCGTCGCATGGGACATGGCGAGCCCCAGGTTCTGGAAGCAGGCGCTCGCGGCGCCGCCCGCCGCGCTCCCCGACCCCGACGAGCTGCTCGACCACGCGACCCGGGACGCCGTGCGGGCCATCCTCTCCGCCCGCAAGGAGCTCGAGGCCGTGCTCGAGGAGACGAGCGACGAGGTGAAGGGCCACCTCGGCCAGACGCTCTCCTCGATCACGGAGCTGGAGCAGCGCTCGGCGCGGCTCATCTCCCGGGCCGAGGAGCTCGCGCGCTACCTTGGGACGGTGAGCGCCGCGCCGGTCCAGCAGGAGATCGCGCGGCTCGACGAGAAGGCGCGCACGGCGCGCGACCCCGCGGCGCGGCGCGAGTACGAGAGCGCCCGGAAGGCCCGCGAGGAGCAGCTCAAGGCGCTCGACGACATCGCCGGCGCCAAGGAGCGGGTCGTCGCGAACCTCTCGCGCATCGTCGCCACGCTCGAGGGGCTGCCGGCCAAGATCGTGCGGATGCGCGCGCTCGACGCGCAGGCGATGGATCAGCTCTCGGGGTCCATGCACGACGAGCTCGAGCACATGAACGTCGAGCTCAAGGCGTTCGAGGAGACGTTGACGACCCTCGGGGAGATGGCGAGCGCATGAAGGCCAAGGGCATCATCATCGTGGGGTTCCTCATCGCCGTCGCGGTCGTGCTGTTCCTGACGACGCGCGACAAGCAGACCGCCCAGCCCGACGTGGTCCCCGCCGCGCTGAGCGCGAGCGCGGCGGCGCCCCCGCCCCCCGCGCCGGCCACCGAGATCTCGATGCTCTACAGCAGCGAGAAGCAGGAGTGGATCGAGGCGGCGCTCGCGGACTTCAAGAAGGAGCACCCCGAAATATCGCTGCGCCTCAAGGCGATGGGGTCGATCGACGCGGCCCAGGCGATCGTCGAGGGCAGCGAGAAGCCGACGATCTTCAGCCCCGCCGACTCGCTTGTGCAGAACCTGCTGATGTCGGACTGGCAGACCAAGTACAAAACGGAGCTGTTCGCGGCCTCCGGCGACGACGCGCCGCAGCCCATCGTCATCACGCCGCTCGTCTTCGTCATCTGGGAGGACCGCGCGAACGCGCTCCTCAAGGCGTCGCGCGGGGAGATCTCCTGGCAGGCGATCCACAAGGCGGTGAAGTCCAACGAGGGTTGGCCCGCGGTCGGCGGCCAGCCCGCCTGGGGCTTCGTCAAGCTCGGCCACACCGACCCAACGCGCTCGAACTCCGGCCTCCAGGCGCTGCTCCTGATGACGCTCGACCACTACAAGAAGACGAGCGGCCTCGCCGTGGGCGACCTCTTGAACCCCAAGTACCAGGCGTTCATCGGCGAGATCGAGAAGGGCGTGCCCCGGTTCGAGACGTCGACCGGGACCTTCATGACGGACATGGTCCGGTTCGGTCCGTCGAAATACGATATCGCGGTCGTCTACGAGAACCTCGCGATCGCGCAGCTCGAGAACGCGCAGGGCCGCTGGGGCAACCTCAAGGTGTACTATCCGGCGACGACGCTCTGGAGCGATCACCCGATCGCCGTCCTCCAGGCCGACTGGGTGACGCCGGCGCAGAAGCAGGCCGCGGGCGTGTGGATTCGTTACCTGAAGAGCCGCCCTGTCCAGGAGAAGGCGCTCGCCTATGGGTTCAGGCCGGCGGACACGAGCGTGCCGTTGAAGACGGCCTCCGCGACGAACCCCTTCACCCGGCTCACGCAGCACGGCGTGAAGATCGAGATCCCGCCCGTGGCGCAGGTGCCCGACGGCCAGGTGGTCAAGAACCTCATGATGATGTGGACCCGAGTCGTGGGCAAGTGACCGCCGCCGCAGCGCGGCGTGGTTCGGTGGTCCCGTCGTCCACGTGGTCCACGTCGTCCCCCCGATGGTTCCGTGGTCCGCCTGACGAGCGCGCCGCTCCGCCGCCAAAAGCCGCGCGGCACGCCCGATCGGGCCCCCACGGGCTGCCCCGAACTCCTGTAACCTGATCGTTGCCTTCCGACGGGATCGGCGCTCCGGTC
Source organism: Sorangium sp. So ce124 (assembly GCF_051525235.1). Taxonomy (NCBI): domain Bacteria; kingdom Pseudomonadati; phylum Myxococcota; order Polyangiales; family Polyangiaceae; genus Sorangium; species Sorangium sp. So ce124. The sequence goes on along the minus strand of NZ_CP150312.1, from coordinate 12,766,050 downwards.
CTTCCCGCCGCGCAGGAGGCGGGTGGGGGCACATCGCATGCAGGTCGTCGGGATCTCCGCCTTCGTGGTCGTCGGGACCCTCCTTCTGGTCGCCCTCTGGGCGCTCCGCCGGCGGCTCCACGCCCGCGAGCGCGAGCTCGAGCGGAAGGCGCAGGAGCTCGCGGTGAGCCGCGCCGCGGAGCAGCGGCTTGTCGAGGAGCTCGCCGAGGCGCGGCGGGCCGAGGAGGAGGCGCGCAGGGCGAGGGAGGAGGCCATGAACGCGAGCCGGTCGAAGAGCGCGTTCCTCGCCAACATGAGCCACGAGCTCAGGACCCCGCTCAACTCGATCCTCGGCTTCGCGCAGCTCGTGGAGCGCGACCCCTCGCTCGCCGACCGGCACCGCGAGAACCTCGCGGTCATCTGCAAGAGCGGCGAGCACCTGCTCGGCCTCGTCAACGACATCCTCGAGATGGCGAAGATCGAGGCCGGCCGCATGACGCTCGTCGACGCCGAGTTCGACCTCCACGACACGCTCTCGGGGCTCTCGGAGATGTTCGCCGTCGAGGCCCAGAAGCGGGGCCTCACGCTCACGGTGGAGCGGGCGCAGGACGTGCCGCGGCACGTCCACGGCGACGAGGGGAAGCTGCGGCAGGTGCTGATCAACCTGCTCGGCAACGCGCTGAAGTTCACGCCGCGCGGGTCGGTCACGCTGCGCGCCTCGGCGCGGCGCGCGACAGGCGCGCACGACGGCGCGGCGGGGCGGGTGCGGGTGTCGTTCGAGGTGGCGGACACCGGCCGGGGCATGGCCAAGGAGGAGCTCGCGGAGCTCTTCGAGGCGTTCGCGCAGACCGCGACCGGGCGGCAGTCACGCGAGGGCACGGGCCTCGGCCTGCACATCAGCCGACGCATCGTGCGGATGATGGGGGGCGACATCCGCGTGGAGAGCCAGGCCGGCCGCGGGACGACGCTCCGGTTCGATGTGCGCCTGTCGCTGGTCGACGCGCCCGACGCGCGCGCCGGCGGCGCCGCGCGCCATCCGGCGGCGCTCCGGGCCGTGGGGCTCTCGCCGGGCCAGCCGAGGTACCGCGTGCTCGTCGTCGACGACCGGTGGGACGTGCGCCACTGCCTGCTCAAGCTGCTCGACTCGGTGGGCATCGAGGCGCGCAGCGCGACCAACGGGCTCGGCGCGGTGGCGCAGTGGGAGACGTGGGCGCCGCACCTCGTCCTGCTCGATCTCCGCATGCCGCTGCTCGACGGCTACGAGGCGGCGAGCCGGATCAAGTCGAGCCCGCGGGGGCACGAGACGGTCGTCGTGGCGATGACCGCGAGCGCGTTCGAGCAGAACCGGGCGCTCGCGGCGGAGGCGGGGTGCGACGACTTCGTGAGCAAGCCGTTCCGCGACGCGGACATCCTCGGCCTCCTGACGAAGCACCTCGGGGCCCGCTTCGAGTACGAGGAGCGCGCCGCCGAGCCCGGCGCGGCCCAGGGGGCGCCGGCCGTCGACCTCGCCCGGGCGGCGGCCGGCCTGCCCGCCTCGCTCCGCAAGGACCTCCGGCGGGCGGCGACGCGGCTCGACGCGAAGGCCGTCCAGGCGACGATCGATCGGTTCCGGCCGGAGGACGCGGAGCTCGCAGGGGCGGTTGCTGAGCTCGCACGGGGGTATCGCTTCGACAGCATCTTGGCGCTATCGAGCGCCGACGAGGAGGAGCCGTCATGACGGACACCGACGCAAAGCCAGCCCCCCGCGGGGCGGCCCCGGGCGCGCGGCCGGAGCGCCCCAGGGAAGAGCCCCCGAGCATCCTGATCGTGGACGACATGCCGGCGAACCTCTCGCTCCTGACCTCGATGCTGACGGCGCAGGGCTACGAGGTGCGGGCGGCGATCAGCGGCGCGATGGCGCTGATGTCGGCGGCGGCGGCGCCTCCGGACCTCATCCTGCTCGACGTGAGCATGCCCCACATGGACGGCTACGAGGTGTGCCGCCGGCTCAAGGGCGATCCCGGGACGGCGGACATCCCGGTCATCTTCCTGAGCGCGATGACGGGCATCGGCGACAAGGTGATGGCGTTCGACGCGGGCGGCGTCGATTACGTCACGAAGCCGTTCGAGCTGCGCGAGGTGCTCGCCCGGGTGGGGACGCAGCTGCTCTTGCACCGGCAGCGCCGGGAGCTCGAGCGGCAGCGGAGGGAGCTCGAGGAGCGCTACGCGCAGATGCGCCAGATGCAGGCGGCGCTGCGCGGCTACCTCTCCGACCGGGCGTGGGAGAGCATCGAGGAGAGCGTGTCGTCGAACAGGCCGAGCCCGCCGGCGCGCGAGGTGCTGACGGTGCTGGTCAGCGACATCGAGGAGTTCGTGCGGCTCTCGGAGAGCGAGGAGCCCGGGCCGCTGATCGCGGATCTCAGCCTCTACATGGCCACGGTGGCGCAGATCGTCTACGACCACGCGGGCGAGGTCGACAAGTACGTTGGCGACGGCATGCTCGCGTTCTTCCGGAGCGCCAGTGACGCGCTCGCGGCGGCGCTGCGGATCCAGCGGAGCATCGCGGCCTTCAACGAACACCAGCGCTCGCAGGGCCGGCCCGCGTTCCCGACGCGGCTCGGGCTCTCGACAGGGCCGGTCCTCCTGGCGAGCATCGGGTCGAGCGGCAGGCGGGAGTTCACCATCATCGGCGATCGTGTGAACACCGCGTTTCGGATTCAGGCACAGGCGAGGGCCGGTGGCCTTCTGATGGATGAGGCGACGTTCACCGCGGCCGGGAGCCCGGGAGAAGCGATGCCCGCGCTGGTGCGGATCCGGGGAAAGCAGGGAGAGGAGAGGCTCTATGCGATCTCGCCGGAGGCAATGGTGGAAGGCGGCGGGCGCGGCGGGGCGGACGGCGGTTGAACGTTCACGCGCGCTCACGGCCCGAGAGGCTCGCTGTTCAAGGCTGCTCCCGCGCCTGATCGTGTCGCCCCACACCGCCGGCGCCATTCGAGTTCGAGCGTCTGGATCGTGCGATCTGCCGAAAACGTTCGTTCTTGAACGACGCGATGGCCTCGTGCAATAGTCGCCGCGGAGGATGGAAACGAACATGAAGCTTCGAGTTAGCGTTACTTTGCTTGGCCTGCTCGCGGCCTTCGCGGCGGGCGCGACTGCGTGCTCGGATGACGATGGTGGCACGACGTCGACGTCGTCCTCGACCAGCGGCACGGGCGGCGGCGCCACCAGCGGTGGCGCCACCGGCGGCGGCGGCGCCGGTGAGGGCGGCGGCGCCACGACCAGCGGCGGCGCCACCGGCGGCGGCGGCGCCGGCGAGGGCGGCGGGACCGGCGGCGGCTCGGCCTGTGAGGCGCTGCTCTGCGACGACTTCGAGTCGTACGAGGGCCAGGGCGAGAACGGCGAGAAGCTGGGCAAGTGGACGGTCTACACGGCCATGACGGGCTCCACCGTGTCGGTCGACACGTCGAAGCATTACAGCGGCACCAAGTCCATCAAGGTGACCACGCCCGCGAGCTCGGGAGACAACAACTACAAGTCGGCCATGATCAAGTTCACGGGCACCGACGCCCTGCCCACCGACGAGAACGTCATCCATGGACGCATGATGTTCTTCCTCGAGGCTGCGCCGACGGGGGATGTGCACTGGACCATCATCGACGGTTCAGGGACGATTCCTGGCAGCGATTTCGAGGGGATGCCCTATGCGGCACAGTATCGCTACGGCGGGCAGCACCCGGTCGCGGGCGGCAGCCAGCTCATGGCGAACTACGATACGCCCGGATACTGGAGCGACCCGAAGACCGGGCCGCAGTCGGACTGCTGGCACCACGCGGAGGAGACGACGGTGGTCCCGACCGGCGCATGGACCTGCGTCGAGTTCAGCTTCGACGGGCCGAAGAACGAGATGCGCTTCTGGCTCAATGGCGAGGAGCTCTCCGATCTCAAGGTGTCCGGGACCGGCCAGGGCTGCGCCAACAACGTGGAGAACTACACGTGGAAAGCGCCGGCGTTCGACAGCATCGGCCTCGGCTGGGAGTCCTATCAGGCGGATTCCGCCCGCTCGATGTGGATCGATGACGTCGTGATCGGCACCGGGCCCATCGGCTGCCCGCCCGCGCAGTGAGCGCGCGTCGCTGAGCTCGGCGAGGCGCCGAGGAGAACTCCGCGCCTCGCTCGTCTCTGTCCCCGGGGTCGGGCGCGCGCCGCCCGCGGCGCCGCCTTCAGGCGCGCCGGCGCGCGCGGCGCAGGCCGCGGCGACGCGGGCAGCGCGCGCCTGGAGCCGACGCGCCTGACGAATTTCGCCGATTGATCGCTCGCCAGGACCGCTCTACGAGACGGCGGAGGTCCAACGCCTCACGAACCTGGAGGTCTCCGCTGTGATGAAACCGGCCTATCGTCTCTCGCTGCTCGCCTCGTTCGTCCTGGGCGCCACCGCTTGTGGCGGCGCGCCCGAGCCGGCCCCCGCGGTCCCCGACGTCCCCGCCCAGCCCGCGCAGCCTGCGCCGGAGGCGCCCGCGGCGCCCACGGCCGCGGCGCCCGAGGCCGCCCCGCCGGCCGCGGCGCCGGAGGCCGCGCCGCCTGCGCCGCCGGTGAGCATCTCGGTGCCCATCGAGGCGCGGACCAAGTCGAAGCTCAAGGGCACCGCGACCTTCACCGAAGTCGAGGGCGGCGTGAAGGTCGCCGTCCTGATCTCGGGCGCTCCCAAGGGCAAGGTCGCCGTCCACGTGCACGAGACCGGCGATTGCAGCGCGCCGGACGCGAAGAGCGCGGGCGCGCATTACAACCCCGAGAACCACCCGCACGGCATCCCCGACGGCGCGCCTCACCACCTCGGCGATCTCGGCAACATCGAGGTCAAGGCCGATGGGACCGGCTCCCATGAGATCATCGCCAAGGGCGCGAATCTCAAGGACGGCGCCCCGAACACCTTCCTCGGCCGCGCCATCATCGTCCACGAGAAGGCGGATGACGGCAGCCAGCCCGCCGGAAACGCCGGTGGCCGCATCGGTTGCGGCGTCATCTCGCAGGGCAAGTGAGAGCCGCGCGCGGCGCGGTCCGCCGCTCCACGCTCAGGACACGTTGACTCCACCTCGCCGCCCGTCCTGAGGGGGCCTCTCCCCGAGCGCCCGCAGGGCGGGAGTCTCGCTCTCTGTTGTCACCGGGGCGGAACGCTGACCGGATCGCCCTTTACCCCCGACGGCCCGGAAGCGCTGGAGCCCGACGGCCGCTCCTCGGGCCGCGTTCCGCTGGCCAGCAGCGCGACGACGATCGCCGCCGCCACCGCCGCCAGGACGAAGCCCGCCCTGAAGGGCGAGCGCAGCCGCCGGAGCGTGTCGGCGATCGTCGTCTCGTCGGAGTCCTCCTCGACGCGCGCCCTCGCCGGAGCTGGGCCGGCCGCGCCCAGCGCGGCGCGGCCGGCCTCGGCTCGGGTCTGCGGCCGGCCCGAGCCGGTCCCCGCCTCGCTCCGCTCCGCAGGGCCAGCCTCCGCCCGGGCGCGCGCTTGGTCCGGGACCGTCGCCGCCTTGCTCCGCTCCGCCGGATCCACCTCCGCGTGGGCGCGAGGGCGGTCCGAGACCGTCGCCGACTCGCTCCGCTCCGCAGAACCGGCCTCGGCCCGGGCGCGGTGGCGCTCCGAGACCGTGACAGCCTCGCTCCGCTCCGCCGTATCCGCCTCCGCCTGGGCGCGAGGGCGGTCCGAGACCGTCGCCGCCTCGCTCCGCTCCACCACGTCGGCCTCCGCCGCACGGGCGCGCGAGCGGTCCGGGACCGTGGCCACCTCGCTCCGCTCGGCGGGATCGTCGTCCGCAGGAGGCGCAGGGAACACAGGAGGCGGCAGCTCCGGGCGCAGCTCGATCGCCATGCCGCCGGTGGATGGGCCGGAGCCCATCGTGGTGGGGATCGAGCCGCGCTCCCCCGCGTCGCTGCCGTCCACGCCGGGGCGCGCCCCGGCCAGCGAGTCGCGCAGGCCCCCGCGGAGGATGCGCTGGATGCGGTCGACGAGCGGCTGGGCTGCGGGCGGCGCGAACGGGCGGAGCGCCAGCGTGAGCTCCGCCAGGTCGGGCCAGCGCTTGTCGCGGTCCCGCTCGAGGCACCGCATGATGATCGGATCGATCTCCGGCGAGAGCCCGCGACAGACCTTCGACGGCAGCTGCGGCACGAACTTGCCCCCGAGCACGAGCGAGACCGTCTGGACGGAGCGCGCGTGCATGGGATACCGGCCGGTGAGCAGCACGTAGAGGAGCGACCCGACCGCCCAGATGTCCGCGCGCGCGTCGACGTCGCGCTGCCCGCGCATCTGCTCGGGCGGCATGTAGTGGGGCGTGCCCAGCATCTGACCCGTGCTGGTCCGCATCTCGGCGACGCCGAGGAGAGCCGCCTGCGACACCTTGGAGACGCCGAAGTCGAGCACCTTGATGCACGGCGTCCCCTCGCGGGTGTGCGTCAAGAAGAGGTTGGCCGGCTTCACGTCGCGGTGCACGAGCCCGAGCGCGTGCGCCTCCGCGAGCGCGTCACACGCCTGGATGACGTAGAGCGTCGCCTCCTCCACCGGCAGCGGGCCCCGCTGCTTGCGGATGACCCGGAGATCGCGGCCGTCGAGGAACTCCATCACCATGTACGGCAGCCCGTTCTCGAGCCGCCCGACGTCGTGCACCTTGACCGCGTGCTCGCTCCTGAGACGCGACGCGATCCGCGCCTCCTGCAGGAAGCGCCCGCACATCTCCGGATCGGCCGCGGTCGCCGGCAGGAGCACCTTGATCGCCCGGAGCTCGTCGAGATCGACGTGGGTCGCGGCGACGACGGCGCCCATCGCGCCCTTGTCGAGCAGCCGATCCACGCGGTACTTGCCGGCGATCAGGGTTCCGACCTCCAGCCCTTCGATCTCTTCCAGGCCGCGCATGTTCGAAACCTCCGACCGAGAGCGCCGCGCCGCGGCAGCCAGCATAGCGCAGCCGATCGTCGGCCGGACAGCCGATGCCGAGGCGGCGCGCATCTGGCCCTCTGCACCCTCTGCTGGCCGGTGCGACGTTCGCGCATCGGCGTGGCGCGATGTCGCGGACACTCTCACCGACGCCGAGCGCCGCCGCGCTCCCAGGAGCGCACGGCTCAGCGCGGCCCGCCGGCGCGGACCGCCCCGGCTCGGCCCCCTTCCCGCGCCGCGCTCGGCCTCTTGATCGTGACCGTCCGCCGCGCGCCGCCCGACTCGAGCGTGAGCTCGAGGGTGGCGCCCTCCTGCGCGCCCGGCAGCGCATGACGCATCGCTTCAAAGCTGACGACCGGCCGGCCGTTGATCGCGACCACCGCGTCGCCGACGCGGACGCCCGCGGCCGCGGCGGGGCCGCGGTCTTCCACGGCGACAACGACGGCGTCTCCGCTCGTCTTCAGCTCGCCTTCGAGCAGGGGGAAGAGGGGCGCCGCGGTCAGCCCGAGCGCGCTGACCGTCCTCCGGTAGCTCTGCACGGCCGCGTCGAAGCTCTCCTTGCGCATGCGGTAGCGCGCGACGGCCGCCACCGCGCCGTCGCGCTCCTGGAAGCGCGCGTCGACGCGCTCGGGCGTGGCGAACGCGCCGACCTGCTTCAGGTAGCGGCTCGCCTCGGCCTCCGCCATGCCGGCGCGCCGCGCGCCGCCGCCGTGCGCCTGGATGAAGCCGTACGCCTGCGACCCCGCGAGCGCCGGCACGACGTTGCTCGCGAGCCGGGAGATCGCGTCGGCGCGCGCGACCGCGAGCGCCGCCTCTCGGCTGGCGCCCGAGCCCTCGCCGACAACGAAGATCGCGTCGCCCTCGGCGGTGAACGGCCTGTCCATCCACGGAGGGCCCTCCTCGACCGGCGGCGCCGCGCGCCACCCCGAGCTCGGCGCGGGCGGCGGGGCCGCCCCGGCGGCGGGGCGCGAGCGTCCACGGGCCTGGTAGGCGAAGGCCACGGCGAGGACGAGCAGCGCGCCCGCCGCGAACGCGGCGAGCACCCCGCGCGATCTGGTGCCTCCGGCCGCCGAGACGGCCGCGGCCGACGGAGACGCCCCCGCCGACGCCGCTGCGCCCGCCGGCGCCGCGGCGCCCGCCGATGCCGCTGCGCCTGCCGACGCTGCTGCGCCCACGGGCGCCCCGGCCCCCGCCCCCGCCGCCGTCACATGCCCCCCCGCGGCAGACCGTTTCGTCGCCGGCTCATGCGCCCCGGCGAGCGTGGGCGCCGGCTCCGGCGCGGCGCCGAGGCGCTTCAGCGCCGGCCGGAGCCACGGGAACGCGAGCGGCGCGTTGCACCGCTTGCACGGCACGTACGGCTCCCGGTCCTCGCGGGCGGCCTGCGCGGCCTCCTTCACGTCGAGCAGCGTCTGCCGGGGCGCGTTGCACCGCTCGCAGGTGCCGTCGACGATCGCCGAGACCACCTCCGCGCGCAGCGGGGGGCTCTCCGCGGCGAGGTGCTCGAGCAGCACCACCGGACAGCCCTCGATCTGGATCGACGTCACCTCGCCGCCCAGCGCGCGGAGCGACAGCGCGAGCGCCCTCGCGCCCTCGAACGTCACCCCCGCCGCGCCCGCGAGATCGAGGACGAGCGCCCCCTCGATCCCGTCGAGCGCGCGCTTCCACCGGACGTGCGCGTCGAGCTTGCAGCGCACGCGGATGCGGGTCCCGCGCTCGTCGACCGTCTTCTCGATCGCCTCGTGGGTGCCCGCGTCGAGCCGCGCGAGCTCGTCGAGCGCGGCCCGCACGTCCGCCGGCAGATCGATCCCCGCCTGGCTCGCCGCGAACGCGAAGTAGCTCTCGGCGTCGTCGTCGAACACCGCCGCCGCGCCGCAGCGCGGGCAGGGGCTCGCGGGCGGCTCGTGCGTCCTGACGAGGTGCGCGTCCCTGTCGCAGTCGAACAGCCGGTCGAAGGCGGCGCCGCAGCGCTCGCACCGGTACGGGCCGTAGAACGACACGACGCGCCCGTCCCCGAAGAAGCGGCGGATCATGCTGATCTGGTTCACGATCGGCTCGGTGCAGCGGCCGACGTAGATCTCGGACGCGCTCCGCGACACCTCGGCCAGCATCGCCATCCACTCGCGCACGCCGAACGACGTGACCCGCTGCACCCCGCCCAGATCGAAGAGCACGCGGCCGGAGATGCCGCGCGCGACCGCGAGGCCCTGGAGCTCCTCGGTCATCCGCCCCGACAGCGAGACGATGAGCAGGCTGCCCAGCCTCCGCTTGGTCACCGTGAGGGCCCGCGGGCCGTGCCCGAGCGCCCCCTCGGGCTCCGCGCCCTCCACGCCGGCGCCGGCGTCCGCGAGCGACAGCGCGGGGAGCCTCCTGGAGCGCGGCGGCGTGTCCGGATCCCCCGCTGCGTCGGGCCGCGACGCCGCGAAGAGCGGCGCGGAGAGCTTCGTGGCGACCCCGCCGGGGCGGCCGGTCTCGACGGCCTGCGGCGCCTCGGCCACGGCGTCGAGCGCGCCCGCGAAGGAGTCCTCGTTCTGTATCGCCTCCTGCTTCTCGACGATGTGCGATTCGAGGCCCTCCCCCGAGGCGAGCGCGCCCCGCCACACCTCCACGCGCTGGCCGAACAGCTCCGACATGAACGACGACAGGGCGAGCGCCGAGGTGGCGAGCCGCTCCTCCCGGGCGAACGCCTCGAGGTCGATCTGGAGATCCCTCGCGGTCGCGTACCGCTTCTCCCGATCCCGCTCCAGGCACTTGAGCAGGATGCGCTCCAGCGCCGGCGGGTAGTCGGCGCAGACCTCGCTCGGCGGCAGCACGGGGTCCTCCACGATCGCCCGCATCAGCTCGAACTCGGTTGCGCCGCGCCGGAACATCCGGCTCCCCGTCGACATCTCGTAGAGCAGGAGGCCGACCGAGTAGATGTCGCTCCGGCGATCGAGGTGCTCGCTCGTGCACTGCTCGGGCGACATGTACGGGACCTTGCCCTTGAGCGCGCCGTCGCGCGTCTCGTTGACGCGGTTCGCCGCCTTCGCGATCCCGAAGTCGAGGATCTTCACGGCCCCGTCGTAGGTGACGATCACGTTGTGCGGGGACACGTCGCGATGGACGATGTCGAGCGGCTTGCCGTCGAAGCCGACCTTCTCGTGCGCGTAGTGGAGCCCGGCCGCGACGCCCGCCGCGATGGTGATCGCGTGCTCGATCGGCATCCGCCGGTTCGCCGACCGGAGCGACTTCCTGACGGTCCTGAGATCCTCGCCGTGGAGGTACTCCATCGCGATGACCGGCACGCCGTCGACGTCCTCGATGTCGTACATCTGGACGAGGTTGGGGTGGTCCAGGGTGGCGGCGATGCGCGCCTCGTCGAGGAACATCCGCACGAACTCGGGGCTGTCGACGAGGTGCGGGAGGATGCGCTTGACCACGCAGATCTTCCTCACGCCCGAGATGCCCGCGACGGAGGCCACCCAGATCTCGGCCATGCCGCCCATGCCGATCTTCTTGATCAGCCGGTACCTGCCGAGCGTGGAGGGGTGGCGCGAGCCGACGCTCATGGGGCCGGCGGCGTAGCGCTCGGTCATTCGACCGCCTCCATCGCGCGGGCCGGCGGCGTCACTTCTCCAGGAGCGCGGCGGGCGGACATGGTGCTCATCGAGGGCCTTCGGCCTGGGATTTCGCGAAGCTCACGCTGCGGCGCTCACCGCGCGACTCGATCTGGAGCGTCATCGTACCACCGGCCGGCGCGCGCGCCCACGCGTCCGCCGCGGCCTTCCCGAAGATCTCGACCGACTGGACGGGGCGATCGTTGACCGAGAGTACGATGTCCCCCGCGACGACCCCTGGCTCCGCGCCGCGCTGCGAGCGCTCCGCCGCGACGACGACGAGCTCGCCGGAGGTGCGTACCCTCGCCTCGAGCTGCGGGAAGAAGCGCGCAACGGTGATCCCCTGGAACGTGGCCGTCTGGCGGTAGAGCTCCGCGGCCGCGTCGAAGCTCTCCCGGGGCAGCCTGTAGCGCGCAAAGGCGAGCACGCCGTCGCCTTCCCGCCGCACGACGGCGTCGACGCGCTCGGGCGTCGCGAACGCGCCGACCTGCGCAAGGAAGCGCCCGGCGATGCGCTCGACGATCTCCGCGCGCTGCGCCGGCCCGGCGTCGGCCGGCGGCTGCGCGACGAGCAGCTCGGCCGCGGGGGAGCCCGCGAGCTCGGCGGCGAGGCCGGACGTGAGGCGCTCGAGCGCGCCGTTGCGCGCCGCCGCGAGCGCGCCCGACTCGCTGGCCGCGGGGCCGCCGCGGCCGACCACGAGCACGCTCTCCCCCTCGATGACGAACGGCCGCTCCACCCACGCGGGCGGGAGGTCGTCCATGACCGACCAGCCCGCCGTGCCGGGGCCGCTCGCGGGCGGCGCCGGCGCGCGCGCCTGGCCCACGGGCGCCGCTGGGGCCGCAGAGGCCGCCGAGGCCGCGGGCGCCGCCGAGGCCGCAGGCGCCGCCGAGGCCGCAGGCCCCGCAGCGCGGCCGACGCCGCCGCGCCACGCCGCGAAGCCGACGGCCGCGAGCGCCACGCCGCCGAGGAGCGCGAGGAACGCCGCGTTGCCGCCCGCGCCGCGCTGCTGCGGCGCGGCGGCGCCCGCGCTGTGCTGCTGCGCCTCGGGCGCCGCGGCCGGCTGCTGCTGCGGGCTCGCCGGAGGCAGGGCGGGCGGCAGCGGGGCGGAGGGGGCGCGCGCCGCGTGGGCGCCGAGGAGGTAGAGCAGCGAGCGGGAGCCGTCGAAGGCGAGCGGCGTGTTGCAGCGCTTGCAGGTGACGCCCGGGTCCTGGCCGCCGTGGAGCAGGGGCGCGCGCCGATCGACCTCGACGAGCACCGTCCGGATCGCGCTGCACGACGCGCAGCGGCCCTCGACGACCGCGGACGCGATCCTCGCGCGCTCGGGCCACGAGGGGCCCGCCGTGCGCTCGGCGAGAAGCCGGGGACAGCCCTCGATGCGGATCGCCTCGACGGCGCCGTCGATCTTGCGGAGCGCAGACTCGAAGCGCGCCGCGCCGTCGGCGGTGACCGCGGGGACGTTGCTCAGGTCGAAGACGACCTGGCCCTCGAGGCCGTCGATGATGCGGCTCCAGCGGAGCGTGGCGGTGAGCTTGCTGCCGACCTTGAGGCGCGTGACGCGCCCCTCGACGGACTTCTCCACCACGTCGCCGACGGCCGGCTCGTCGGACCGCTCGAGCTCGAGGAGGATCTCGCGCACCTCCGGCGGGATCGCGCCGGCGCCGTGCTGGGCGACGAACCCGAAATAGGTCTCCGCGTCGTCATCGAACGCGCCCGCGCCTTCGCAGCGGGGGCACACAGCGTCGGGCGCCTTTCCCTCGGCGAGCGAGGCCGCGTCGTGGGCGCAGTCGACGAGGCGCTCGAACTGGGCGCCGCACGACTCGCAGCAGTACGGCGCGTAAAACGAGACGACCCGCCCGTTGCCGGCGAACCGCCGGATCATGCTGAGCTGGTTGATGACCGGCTCGGAGCAGCGCGCGAGGTAGAGGGCGCGGAGGCGCGGCTGGGCCGCGTGGATCATCTGGAGCCACTCGCGGACGCCGAACGACGTGATCCGCTCGACGCCGGCGAGATCGAGCAGGACCTTGCCCTCGATCTCCCGCGCGAGCGCCGCCCCCTTGAACGCCTCGGTCATGCGCCCGGCGAGCCGGACGACGAGGACGTCGCCGATCGTGCGCCGATCGAACGCGAGGCTCTCGAGGCGGCCGGCGGCGCCGGCGGGCGGCACGCTCCGCGTCGGCGCGGCGCGGTGCGCCCAGGCGGCCGGCGGCGGCCGGTCCACGGTGGTGGGGCTGTGCCCCGACGAGACCGGTCCCGAGGCAGGCTCGGCGCTGTGCGGGCGCGACGCCCTGCGGCCGTTCGGCGGCGGCACCCGGACGGTCGGCCGCGGCTCCTCGCCCTCGAGCGCCGGGGACAGCGGCGACGGCCCGGGCGCCGCGCTCGACGCCGACGCCGGCGCGTCGAAGGCGGTCTCGGACGTGAAGGTCGAGTCCGACGCGATCTCGAGCTCCTCGAACTCCGCCATCCCGCCGGCCGGCTGCGCGACCACGCGCGCCGCCACGGCCGGCGCGCGCTTCGCGGCGCGCGGCCTTCGCTCCCTCGGGCCTTCGCTCCTGACGAGCGGCGTGAGCGCCTCGGAGAGCACGGTGAGGGTCATGGTCTGGTTGTGCAGGTCGCAGTGGCCGGTCGCGTACGGCGAGATCTCCCCGTACGAGTAGAACCCCGTCACCTGCGTGCCCTTCGGCAGCACGTCCAGCACCGCCTCGACCTCTTCCTCGGTCCGGTCGCCCAGCACGATCCGCCGCCCCACGCAGCTGATCGCGATCGCCAGCGCATTGTCCCCGCCCGCCCTGCCCGCCTCGCTCGCCGCCCTCGCCGCCTGCTCCGCGCCCCCGATCAGCCGCTCGAAGTCCGCCTTCATCAGCTGCACCAGGTGCCCTCTCGGCACGTCCCCCGCGAACGTCAGCGACTGCGCGTCGTGGTCCACCGCCAGCACCGTCCGCACCAGCGCCTTCTCGTCCTGCGCCGTCGCGCGCAGCGCCAGCGGGAACAGGAGCGCCGACGCCGGCAGCTCCGCCGCCTTGTCCCCGAGGTACTCCTTGTACAGCGCCAGCGCCGGGCGGCCGTCGACCTCGTAGAGCACGTTGCCCTCCGAGCGCGTCACCACGCGCTCCGGCCCGAACTTGTCCCAGCCGCCCTTCGACCCGTGCTGGATCACCACGTGCTCGCCGTACAGCCCCACGGCCGCCACGAGCCCGCTGCGCACCACGTCCCCCGCGCACACCCACGTCCGCTTGAACTGCGTCCCGTCCCCGGACAGGCCCCCGGTCACCACGACCGACTCCGGCAGCACCGCGTTCAGCCCGCGCACCAGCTGGCTGCCGTTCACCCCGAGCCCCTCCGACAGCACGAGCACCCCGCGCAGCCCCGGCCGCTCCAGCTTGCGCGCCAGCGCCTGCCCCGCGGCGAACGACTCCGACGCGCTCGCCACCTCCACCTGCGCCGTCGCCAGCGCCGTCCGCTCGAACCGCGCCACCGCCACCGTCAGCGTCCCGTCGCGCACCGACGTGCCCGCGATCTCCCCCGCGCTCGAGCACCCCACCACGTGCGACCGCGGGTACGCTCGCCGCAGCTCCCGGATCGCCCCGGGGTCGTCGAGGAGCTCCGGCGCGCCGAACGCCAGCACCAGCGTCCGCTCGCTGTCGAGCACCGGCAGCACCCGCACGGACCACTTCTTGGTGTCCCGATCGTAGTGGAAGGTCTCGAGGATCATGGAGCTCCGCGCTCTCAGGCTACAGCACGCGGGCGACGACCGGCGTCATGTCGTGACGGGACGGGCGCCGTGACGCGGCGGTCGAGCTCGCTCGTACGCCCGTCGTCTTCGTGGCGCCCTAGGACACGCGCGCCACGACGAGCGTCACGTCGTCGTCGAGGGCGCGCTCGCCGCGGAACCTGGACACCGCCTCGACGATCGCGTCCCTCGCCTCCTCGGGCGCGCTGGCGGCCACGCTCTGGAAGAGCGATCGCAGCCGCTTCTCGGTGAACTGCTCGCTCGACTCGTTCTCGCACTCGGTCACACCGTCGGTGAACCAGAGCAGGGCGTCGCCGCCCTCCAGGGCGATGGTGCTCGACGTGTACTCGGCCGAGCTCGCCGCCCCGAGCGGCTCGCCCTGCGCGGCGAGCTGCCGGATCGCGCTGTTCCTGACCAGGTAGGGGAACGGGTGCCCGGCGTTCGCGAGGGTCAGCGAGCCGGCTGCGGGGTCGAAGATGCACGCCGCGCACGTCATCAGGAACTTCTGCTGCCCCGCCTCGAAGATCGAGCAGTTCATGACCCGGAGCAGCTGCGCCGGGCTGAGCTGCTCGCGCGCGAACGTGCGCACGACGTCGCAGGCGGCCTTCGCCGCCCCCGTGATGATCGCGGACGAGATGCCGTGCCCGGTCACGTCGCCGACGACGGTGAGCAGCCTGCCGTCCGGCAGATCGTGGAACGTCCACCAGTCGCCGCCGCACTCCGCCGCGGGCTGGAAGTGGCTGGCGAGCCGCAGGGAGGGCCGCTCGATGACGTCCTCGCTCGGCACGAGCATCTGCTGGACGGCGCGCGCGACCTCGAGCTGCTTCTTCAGCGACGCCTTCTCCGCCGTGTCGTAGAGCAGCTGCACCAGCCGGTCCCCGAGCGCGACGAGCTGGACGCGGACCTCGTTGATGGCCTCGTCCGAGCCGCTCGCGCCTGCGGCGTCCTGGGTCGCGCTGCCAGGCGCGGCCTGGGTCGCGCCGCCGGGCGCCGCGCTGCTCAGGGAGAAGAGCTCGCCGAGCTTCGACGCGAAGCGCCGCTTGGCCGTGGAGATCGTCGAGCCGACCTCGATCGGCCGCGACGGCTCGACCTGCGAGCTCGCGGCGTCGTGGAAGATGGTCAGCGCGTCCCCGATGGCCACGACGACGCTGCGCAGGCGGTCCCGCTCGGCCAGGAGCTGGCGGTGCAGCGCGCCCATCTCG
The DNA here is from genome assembly GCF_051525235.1 of Sorangium sp. So ce124. Lineage (NCBI taxonomy): Bacteria > Pseudomonadati > Myxococcota > Polyangiales > Polyangiaceae > Sorangium > Sorangium sp. So ce124. The sequence goes on along the minus strand of NZ_CP150312.1, from coordinate 12,750,651 downwards.
TTCGTGGAGAGGTCGAGCGAGCGGGTGAGCAGGCTCCGGTCGTCGGCGACGTGGCGGTAGTGCTCGCTGATGCGCGCGACCACCTTGTGCCAGGTCTCCTTGTCGGGCGGCTCGCCGAGGTCCTCGAGCCCGAGGCGCCTGAGCTGCCGCGCGAGGAGCGGATCGATCTCAGCCATGGCGCCCGCCTCGGCCGGCTCGCCGTCCTCTCGCGCCGCGCGCGGGCGTCACCACCCGGTCCGCTCCAGCGTCTCCATCGCCGGCGTGGAGCGCTCGAAGAAGTGGAGGGACGCCGGGAGCGAGCGGAACTCGCGCGGGTTGACGTCGAGGTCCCAGAAGGAGGTGACCATGGTCGAGGCCATGGGCGACACGTCGACGACCAGCACGGCGCCGGCCGAGTAGATCTTGAGCATGCCGAGGCCGGCGCCGCCGCGCGAGGTGTCGAGCACGGGGGAGCCGGCGGCGTCGGCGCCGCGGGCGCTCAGGCCGCGGGTGATGCCCTCGAAGACGTGGTGTCGCCGGAGGCCGCCGAACGGATCGTGGGCCTGGAGGGCGAGGTACGCGCCGTCGGTGCCGAGGCGCAGGGTGGGGATCTCGTTCTCCTCGAGCACGACGTCGCGCCGCCTGTCGTGCGCGTAGCGGGGGCGGCCGCGGCGGTCGACGGGCGCGTCGTACATCGCGTTCATGAGCAGCTCGTGCGCGAGGGCGGCGAGCCGCTCGGCGACGCGCGCGGGGGCGCCGGAGCGCTCGGCCCAGTGCGCGACCTCGGTGACGGTGCGGTCGCGGTCGTCGCTCGTGCGGGGGCGCCATTTCACGATGGTGGCGCCCCAGGAGAGCAGGTCGGAGAGGCGAGGCGGCAGGGCGAGCGGCTTGAGGATGCGGCGGACGGCGAGGGCGATCTCCCAGGGCCGCGGCATGGAGGCGAAGCTCGGCCAGCCGACGATGCTGGAGAGGCGGGGCTCCTTGAGGGCGGCGTGGAGGATCGCGTCGGTGCTGCCCGAGGTCCACACGAGCAGGTGCATGCTGGGGTATCGCTCGGCCGCCCACTCGAGCGCGAGGTCGAGATCGGCGGCGTCGCAGCCGAGCAGGAGGGGTCGCTCGGACAGCCGGGCGCACAGCTCGGCGGGATCGCTGGCGACGGGCACGTCCTGCAGGCCGGAGGCCGCCGCCATCACGCGGGCGATGCGCTGGCCGACGACGCGGTTCCGCTCGAGGACGGCGATGGTCGCTTTGGGAGGAGAGGCGCTCAAGGGCTCACCGCGGGTTATCCCCCTGGCAGCGGCTGCCCCGGGGGTGGACACGGCCCATTACATCACAGCGCGCGTCCGAGAGGCGCCGTGAAGACGCCGAGCCGCCGCGTGGGCGTGGAGGCGCGGGGGGCGCGGGGGGGCGCTCGCCCCGCAGACGACCGCACATGCAGAGGCGGCGTCGCCGCCGAGCGCCGGATCCGGCGCCTGTACGGCATCCCTCCGTCAAGCCGCCGCGCCGGTCACCGGACGCACTGAGACCAGGCCGTCTTGTTGTTGACGGTGTGCTGCTCCCAGTCGAGCGTCGTTGGATTGTACTCGAGCCAGACGCCATCGGTCCAGGTGTTCGACGTGAAGGGCCCGCCCAGCCCTGTCATGCCGCACGCCACCCCGCCGACCGAATTGCTCGCCAGAGGATCGATGCGATGGTTGTTGCCGGCGAGCCACTGCCAGGCACCGTAGTTTTGCGGCACGTCCACGCAGATGGCCTTCACCGTGGCCGTCACCGGGGTATCCACGCCCGTGGTGCTGACGCCCTCGAGGAACCATTCGCCCGAGGCGTCTTTTCGCACCCTCGCGTAGTCCGTGATCCAGTTGTTGAACCTGAATGCGCCGTCGCTGATCACCTGCGTGAGGAAGCACCGCCGTGACGACGTGCCGAACCCCATGCTCGTCGGCAGGCCATCCCCCGGTCCCCAGGTCCAGGTGTATTGACCCGTCCTGTTCTCCGCCGTGTTGACGCACACGGCGTTGGCGCCCAGGTTCTGGCCGCTGGCGGCGTCGACGTCGAGTATCCAGTCGCCGCCGGACCGCTGCACGCGCACCGAGGCCTGAGAGCTGGCCCCGAGCTTGCCCCAGACGCCTGCGAGGAAGCACGTCCTGTCGACGTCCGTCCCCAGGTTGAGCTCGCAGCTCCCGCCGCATCCCCAGCTGTACCCCGACCAGCCGACCGCCGCCTGGGCCTCCCCGACGGCCTCGTCCAGGGCCCCTTCGTCCCCATGGTCCACCTCGCCCACGCAGCCGAGCGCCAGGGGAGCGACGAGCAGCGCCAACGCCGAGCCGAGATGGGCGCTCCAGGGCTTGTTCACCAGCGTCTTCGATCTCATGGGAGGAGCTCCTTGGCAGAGGGGAAGTGAGTCGATTTCAAGTTCAGGACAACACTCCAACCTCTATCGTTTTCAACGATGGTTTGTCAACATGGTTAACTTTCGAGCAGCGCATTCTCTGCGACATGAAGCATGAAGGAGGAGGTCCGGAATCAACGCGCTCTACGTGCGGGTGATCCCCCTGCTCGCCTGTCCCTGTCGTCCGGCGCGCGTGGGCGCGCGGGCGCGCGCCCCGCTCGGCCAGGCCTCAAGTCTCCAGCTCCCGCCGTTCCTCGCCGTTCCTCGCCGTCCCTCGCCGTCCCTCGCCGGACGGCGGCGACGGAGCGCGCGGCGACTGCCACGTTTGCGCGTTGACACCTACATGACTTAACCGGTAAAGTCGTCCATGCCATGCCGACCACGGCGTGGCGTGGAGGACCTCGCGCGGTCGTCCGTCGGCCCTTGTCTGCCGGGCGACGGCGCCGCGCGCTGTCACGGGGATGGAGCGTCGCGGGGACCGGACGTCGCCCGCGCGGAGAGGCTTGTCATGAAGACTGGACTTATGCCGCGTCGCATCTTCTTTCTATCGGCGCTGATGCTTTCCGCCGGCGCCGCCGCCGGTTGTTCTTCCAAGGAGAAAGCCGAGGCGGCTCGCGGCGGTCCGGAGGGGTCGGCGGCGTCCGCGCCGACGCCTGCGGCGAAGGGCGCCTCGATGGTCACGATATCGAGGGAGCAGCAGGCCTCCTGGGTGCGGAGCTTCAACCCCCTGCTCGCCGAGGGGAGCGTGCGATTCCCGACGCTCGCCGGCATCTACGAGCCGATGCTCATCTTCAACACGATGAAGGGCGAGTACACGCCGTGGCTCGCCACGAAATACGCGTGGAGCGACGGGAACAAGAGGCTCACCTTCACGACCCGCTCCGGCGTCCAGTGGTCGGATGGACAGGCGTTCTCGGCGAAGGACGTGGCGTTCACGTTCGAGCTCCTGAGGAAACACCCCGCGCTCGACCTCTCGGGGGTGTGGAAGTTCGTCGAGTCCGTGAAGGCGACGGACGACACGACGGTCGAGTTCGCGTTGAAGCGGCCGTACGTCCCGGGGCTCAGCTACATCGGCCACCAGCCGATCGTGCCGGAGCACAAATGGAAGGACGTCGCCGATCCGGTCACGTACGCGAACGAGACCCCCGTGGCGACAGGGCCGTTCACCGAGATCAAGACCTTCCAGAACCAGGTGTACGAGCTCGGCAAGAACCCGAACTACTGGCAGAAGGGGAAGCCCGCCGTCGATGGGCTGCGCTTCCCGGCGTACCCGGGCAACGACCAGGTCAATATGGCGATCATCAACGGCGAGGTCGACTGGGCGGGCGCGTTCGTCCCCGAGATCGAGAAGGTCTATGTCGCCAAGGACCCGGCGAACCACCATTACTGGTTCCCGCTCGTCGGCGGCATGGCCACGCTCTACCCGAACAGCACGAAGAAGCCGTTCGACGACGTGCGCGTGCGCAAGGCGATCAGCATGGGCATCGATCGGGCGCAGATCGTGAAGATCGCGTCCAACGACTACACCCAGCCGGCGGACGCGACGGGGCTCGACGACTCCTACGAGCGCTGGCGCAACCCGAAGGCCGTGGCGGCGGGCGACTGGGTGAAGCTCGACGTGGCGAGGGCGAAGCAGCTCCTCGACGAGGCCGGGTACGCGCCGGGCCCGGACGGGATCCGGGTGAAGGACGGCAAGCCGATGCGCTTCGAGATCAACGTCGTCACCGGCTGGTCCGACTGGGTCCGCGCGGTCCAGATCATGACGCAGAACCTCAAGCAGCTCGGCATCGACGCCTCGCTCAAGGCGTACGATTTCAGCGCGTTCTTCGAGGCGCTCCAGAAGGGCACGTTCGACATGTCGATGGGGTGGACCACCGTCGAGCCGACGCCCTACAACTACTACCGCGATCTCATGTCGGCGGAGCTCGTGAAGCCCGTCGGCGAGGCGAGCGCGCGCAACTGGCACCGCTACGGCGACAAGGAGGCCGACAAGCTGTTCCAGCAGTTCGAGGCAGCGACGGAGTCAGCCGAGCAGAAGCGCATCCTCGACGAGGTGCAGCTGCTCTACGCGCAGAACGCGCCGGTGATCCCGCTCTTCAAGAACCCGTCCTGGGGCGAGTACAGCACGAAGCGCTTCACCGGCTTCCCCACCAAGGAGAACCCGTACGCCAAGCTGTCGCCGAACAACCCGCCGGAGTACCTGCTCGTCCTCACCGAGCTCAGGCCGAGGTGACACGGAGCTCAGGCCGAGATGACACGGAGCTCAGGCCGAGATGACGCGCCGCGGGCCTTCGCGGGGGACACCGCGAAGGCCGCGTCGGCGGTGATCCCCTTCATCGGTGGCGGACTCACCACGCTCCGAGCGCCACAACGCCGATCTGGTGCGCCGCCGTCACTGGCAAGACACGGAGCGTGGTCGTCCCCGGCTTCGATCGGTCGAATGAGACGTGGGGGACGAAGGACGCCACGGTGGCTGCGCCGACGACTGCCCCCGTCGCGACGAGCGCGGCCCCGAGGACGCCGGACCTGTCGCGCTGCACGCGCAAGCGGTGGAGCTCGGGGCACGCGGAGGGCTGCGGTACCTTCGAGCACGCGTCCGAGGTCCACGCTGGATCGCGGCTGAGGCCTTCGATCCGCTCGTCGATGTCCCCGTCGAGCGCGCTCGCCCGCAGCATGAAGACGGCCCCCGATGATACGGCGGCCGTCGTGACGGCGATCCCCGCGATCCGCAGCGCGCCCGGCCACGACGCCCAGGGCCCCGGCGCCGGGGCCGCTGCCGGCCCGGCCGGTGCGCTCTTCTTCGCGCTCGGCTCGGGGGCGGGCGGGGGCGGCGGGGCCACGCGCGAGAGCGTCAGCGTCGCGCCGACCGTCGCCCCAGCGGCGATCTCGACCCGGTGCGAGAGCTCCTCGTACCCCGACAAGCGGGCCAGGAGCGTGTGCATCCCCGGATCGACGAACAGCTCGAGGACCGTGGCCCCTGTGCCGATCGGCTCCCCGTCCAGGAGGACCTCGGCGTCGGGCGGGGCGGCAGCCACGTAGATCCTTCCGACGTGCTCCAGCGCCTTGTTGAACCCGCTCTTGAACCGGCGGACGAGCGGCTCTTTCAGGACGGCGTCGTGATCGAGGCTCTCCCCCAGGTGCTCGGCGGCCTCGCGGTGCTTGCCCTGCTCCAGCTCGGAGAGCCCGAGATACCCGAGGACCTCGGCCTGCTGGACCTCGGTCATCCCGGCGGCATCGGGCGCCGCCAGGGCGGCCTCGAAGCGCGCCTCGGCGTCCGCCCACCGCCGCCCGAAGAAGGCGATCCGCGCCTGCTGGCGCAGCGCCGCGGCCGCCGGCGGCGAGCCCCCGGGCGGCGGCGCCGCGCGCGAGGGCGCCGTGGCGCCGAGCAACGCGCCGAGAAGGCAGCACCGCAACAGGACCGACCGCAAGCGCAAGCGCGTCATCCAGGCGACCTTACCAATGACGGCGCCAGTCCGGCAACGGCGCACCCCCGCGTGGCGCCGCGCTTTTGCACGACAATTTTGGCGACGTCTCTGGAATGCAACCGACCGACGCGTCGACGTGTCGTCCCCGGGGGGCGCACCCCGGCGCACCGTTCTTCGTCGCGCCGGTCGATTCGGACACCTGTTTTCGCGCCTGGATCATCTGGACGGGCATGGATGTGACCACCTGGGCGAGCGCGGACGGCGCGGCGCCCTGGCAGCTTGGTTCCGATCGCTTCCGCCGGCTCGCGCGCGCCATGCGTGTGCCGTCCCAGGACATCGACGATGTCGTCCAGGAGGCCTGGCTGCGCGTCCTCGAGAACCACGCGCGGCTCGGCCTGGCGAGGGACGCCGTGGCTTATGCAGATCAGATCGTCAGGAACGAGGCGCGCGCCAGCCGAGACCGAGGCGCACGACTGATCGCATCGCAAGAGACAGAGCGGTAATCCCTCTCTGCCCTGGTGCGCGGCGTGGCTCCACGGGCATGGACAGCGGCGAGTTCGGGAGCGCGCTGAGCCCCACGCGGGCGAGCACGGCGCAGACAGGTCGATGGCCACTCGGGCGAGCGCAACACCGCGGGCGTCGAGGCGCTCGAGCGCGTGCGCCACTGGAGATGCACTCCGGCGAGATGTGGATCCGAAGCGGATTTCGCATTTTTCAAGAAAATCCGATTATGGATCGGTGTCGATCCATATCGATCTTGTTGACTGTGCTGATTGTCAACGCAAATCGACGTCGACTCGACGACGCCGCAGCCCCCTTCCCACGTAAGACCGAACTAGACTCCGGGCATGCCTCACCCGGATCAGCCCCTCACCAACGACGACGACGAAGAACCTCTGCTCGACGAAGACGAAGAGGATCTCCTCGACTGGGCGTCCATGGCCGAGCTCTACGCTGTCGGCTACATCCGCATCCTCGCCGACGCGATCGAGCGCGGCGATGCCGATCTCCAGGTGGATCCCGTGGCGTGGGAAAACACCCTGACCGCTGCCGAGGGGGCGATGTGGGAGCACATTCGCGGTCGCCTGCACGGGCCTACGGCCATCACCGTGGAAGACGTCGAGCGGGTGCGGCGACTCCGCGGACTAGGTTCCGCTGCCCTCTTGGGCGGTGAGCGGTCGCCCGAGCTCGGCCCGCTCGCTCTCCGGTGCATGGAGTCTCTGTTCGGACCGGACTGGCAGCGCGCCGCGCGGAAAGCCGCGTCCTACGCGCGCGCTCTCAATCAGGAGTTCCACCCTCGTAGCGGCACAGAATAGGAACCCCGAGGACGAACCGACAGATATCTCCGTTTTCGTAATAGTACCAGCAGCTGGTGACCACGCCGAGGCCTCTGCATTGCATCAGTAGTCCAGTTTTGACGTTGGATTTGTACGGGTGTTTTCGTCCGGCCTGACAAGATATTCCTGCATCGGCGCACTTCATCATGCAGTCAGCGCCGTGCTCATATCTCTTGCAGTGGATGATCTTGAAGCTGCCGATCGCCTCCGGCTCGGTCGTGGAAACGTCCTCCGTTTCGTCGTCAAGTGTCAGATTGTCAGCTTCCGGCTCGCTGGTTGGTGTGTCGAACTCCGTCTCATCGACACTTTCTGATGGGTACATGACACAAGATGCAGCGCATAGAGCGACTCCATGGAGAGAGATTACGGCGGCAACCGTTGGAATCGTTCGCATGGTACGGGCGACGCACGCTGGGGGCCACGTCAGCCGCGCGTGACGGTGCCACGCGGTGCGCATTCTGGAGCCCGAGGAGCGGCACCGCGGCCCGGGTCGCCGAACCAGGCGCGGCAGGAGCTCGGGACCGCCGACGTCCACCCGGCCAAGGGCGGCACGCTTCACACTACGTGACGCACGCATGGCGGAGGTACGAGGTCCTGGTGCCGGACGCGGGACGCCTCGTTCAAGACCACGCCTCCTCGCCGCTCGGGCAGATGGAGGCCCGGGAAGCGCTGCGCGAGCTCAGGCGAGCGCGTCCCAGGTTCCGAGCCGTCCTTGCCCTCAAGGCGCAGGGATATACGTGCAGAGAGATCGGCGCGGAGCTGGGGCACAACCCCAACACGGTCTGGAATCGAGTGCGCCTCGGGCCGCTGTGGTTCCGACGAGCCGAGGCTCGCGAAGACGTCGCCAGCCTGCGCACATCCCCCGAGCACGACCTGCACCGAGACAAGCGCGGTTGTTTCTGATCGAAGCGGCTCGAAGTGCGCGTCAACCGCGCGCACCTGAACGTCTGCTCCTCGCGCGATACCGCCCGGCGCGGCGGGTCGTTCCACTTCCATCCGCACCCCGGGCTGGTGTTCCATGGAACGGTCCGCCCACCCACGGGCGAGCTCGATCCCATGCCCCCTGCCGCCTCGCCCAACTTCGCGTTTCTCGCCCACCACGACCCGCGCCTCGTCGTGCTCGGGACGCAGGCGGAGCGCTACTTCGCCGAGGACCCGAACACCTGCCTGGTGAAGCTGCGGCAGTTCGGCGAGATCCTCGCTCAGCGCGCCGCCGCGCGCCTCGGGCTCTACATGTCGCCCGAAGACAACCAGGCCACGCTGATCGGCCGCCTCCGCGACCGGGGCGCGCTCGACGCGACGACAAGGCAGCTCTTCCACGACCTGCGCGTCGCCGGCAACAAGGCGACCCACGAGCTCCGCGGCGACCACCACGAGGCGCTGCACCAGCTCAAGATGGCGCGCGAGCTCGCTGTCTGGTTCCAGCGCTCGTTCGGGAACAACAGGAAGTTCCACCCCGGGCCCTTCGTGCCGCCCCCGGATCCCGCGAAGGAAGACGCCGCGCTCGCCGCCGAGCTCGAGCGGCTGCGCGAAGAGCTGGCCAGGAGCAAGGTCGACATCGAGGCCGTCCGAGCCGCTGCCGAGGCGGAGGCAAGGAAGCGCCTCACGGCAGAAGAGCGCGCCCGGAAGGAGGCCGAGGACCGGGCGCTCTGGGAAGCCCTCGCCACCGAGGCCGAGCAGAAGCGGTCGAAGGACGTCGAGGCCTTCGAGCGCCAGAAGGCGCAGCTCGCCGCGGAGCTCGCCGCCCTCCAGGCCCAGGCCGCGGCTGCGCCCGCCGCAGAGGTTCAAGCCTTTGTCGACCGCGCTGCGGAAGCAGCACAGGCGATCCACCTCGACGAGGCCGCGACCCGCCGGCTCATCGACAAGCAGCTCCGCGACGCCGGATGGGAAGCGGACTCCGAGCAGCTTCACTACAAGCGGGGAACGAGGCCGCAGAAGGGAAAGAACCTCGCCATCGCGGAGTGGCCGACGGAGACCGGCCCGGTCGACTACGCGCTGTTCGTCGGGCTCGAGGCGTTCGCGGTCGTCGAGGCCAAGAAGATGAGCGTGGATGTGGCCAACGTGCTCAAGCAGCAGACCACGCGCTATAGCCGCGGCTTCAAGGTGGAGGGTGACGCCAGGTTCGCGGGCGGTCCGTGGGACAAGGGGCACAAGGTGCCGTTCCTCTTCGCCACGAACGGGCGGTCGTATCTCAAGCAGATCGAGACCAAGAGCGGCATCTGGTTCCGCGACGCGCGGCGGTCCACCGCCCTCCCACGCGCGCTCCAGGGCTGGTACACGCCGGAGGGGCTCGTCGCGCTCTTCAAGCAGGACATCGACGCCGCCCACGCGAAGCTGGGCAGCGAGCCCACAGGCTATCTCGACCTGCGCGATTATCAGATCCGCGCCATCCGGGCCGTGGAAACGGCGATCGAGAGCGGGCAGCAGGCGTGCCTCGTGGCGATGGCCACGGGGACAGGGAAGACGCGCACCGCGATCGGGCTCGTCTACCGGCTGATCAAGGCCCAGCGGTTCCGGCGCGTGCTCTTCCTCGTCGACCGGAGCGCGCTCGGCGAGCAGACGGTGGACGCGCTCAAGGACGCGCGGCTCGAGAACCTGCAGACGTTCGCGGAGATCTACAACATCAAGGGTCTCGACGACGTGCGGCCCGACGCGGGCACCAAGCTGCATGTCGCGACCATTCAGGGCATGGTCAAGCGCGTCCTCTCGCCGAAGGACGAGGGAGACAAGGGGGAGAGCGACGTGCCGCCGGTCGACCAGTACGACTGCATCGTCGTCGACGAGTGTCATCGCGGGTACACGCTCGACCAGGAGATGAGCGACGTCGAGCTGAGCTTCCGCAGCCTCGACGACTACGTCTCCAGGTACCGGCGCGTCCTCGATCACTTCGACGCGGTGAAGATCGGCCTCACGGCCACGCCCGCGGCGCACACCAAGGAGATCTTCGGCAAGCCGGTCTTCCTCTACTCCTACCGGGAGGCGGTGATCGATGGCTGCCTCGTCGACTACGAGCCGCCGGTGCCCATCGTCACGGAGCTCGCGAGGAAGGGGATGATCTGGAAGAAGGGCGAGAAGATGCGGCGCCTCGACCCGCGCACCGCCGCCATGGAGCTCGTCGACGTCAAGGACGAGGTGAAGATCGACATCGACGGATTCAACAGCAAGGTCATCACCGAGAGCTTCAACGAGGTCGTGTGCGCCGAGCTCGCCAGGCACATCGACCCCACGCTCCCAGGGAAGACCCTTATCTTCTGCGTCAACGACGCTCACGCCGATCTGGTCGTCAGGTTCCTGGAGACGGCGTTCGCCGCTCACTATGGCAGCGTCGACGAGGGGGCGGTGGCCAAGATCACCGGTCACGCCAGCGTCGATCGCCCGCTCCAGCTCATCCGGCACTTCAAGAACGAGCGCCTCCCCAACGTGGTCGTCACCGTGGATCTCCTGACCACCGGCGTCGATGTCCCGGCGATCTGCAACCTCGTCTTTCTGCGGCAGGTCAAGAGCCGCATCCTGTACGAGCAGATGCTCGGCCGGGCCACGCGCCTCTGCCCGCAGATCGAGAAGGCGAGCTTCCGCATCTTCGACGCGGTAGCGCTGTACGAGAACTTCGAGCGGCTCACCTCGATGACGCCGGTGGTGAACGACGTGAGCTTCTCGTTCGCGGCGCTCGTGGGCGAGCTCCGGACGGTGAAGGACGCCGAGGCGCGGGCGGCGGTGCTCGAGCAGCTCATCGCCAAGCTCCAGCGCAAGCGGCAGGTGCTCAAGGGGGATCGCCTCTCTCAGTTCGAGAACATCGCAGGGATGTCGCCGGCCGAGGCCGCGCGCTTGCTCAAGGCGGGGACGCCGGAGGCTGCGGTGGAGTTCTTCGCCCAGCACGGGTATCTCGTCTCGTTCCTCGACAAAAAGATCGAGGCTGGCCGGCCGCTGATCGTCTCGGAGCACGTCGACCGGGTGATCGAGGTGGGGCCCGGCCACGGCAAGGTGGCGCGGCCGGACGATTACCTGGAAGGCTTCGCGGCCTATCTTCGCGACAACGGCAACGCGCTCCCGGCGCTGATGCTCGTCACGCAGCGGCCGCGCGACCTCACCCGCGAGCAGCTCCGGGAGCTCAAGCTCGCGCTCGACGGGGCCGGCTACAGCGAGGCGGGGCTGCGGGCCGCGTGGCGGTACAAGACCAACGCCGACATCGCCGCCTCCGTCATGGGCTTCATCCGGCGCGCATCGCTCGGCGATCCGCTCGTGCCCTACGGCGAGCGGGTGGACCGGGCGGTGGCGAAGATCGGCCAGAGCCGCGCGTGGACGGCCGTGCAGCGAAAGTGGCTCGAGCGCATAGGCAAGCAGATCAAGGCCGACGAGGTCGTGGACCGGGCGGCGCTCGATCGCGGGCAGTTCCAGGCCGACGGCGGCTTCCAGCGGATCGACAAGATCTTCGACGGGCAGCTCGAGCAGGTGCTGGGCGACCTGAAGGAGGCGATCTGGGAGAAGGCGGCCGGCTGACTGTGGTACGTGGAGCGCGCCGACCATGACGACCGCTGACATCGTCCGCAAGCTCTGGGATCTGTGCCACGTCCTGAGAGACGATGGCATCACCTACCACGAATACCTCACCGAGCTGACGTACCTGCTCTTCCTCAAGATGGCGAAGGAGACGAGCAAGGAGAAGGAGCTCCCCAAGGGGTATCGTTGGGATGATCTCTCGACCAAGGGAGGGATCGAGCTGCTCAACTTCTACCGCGCCACGCTGCTCCACCTGGGCACTGAGGCGTCCGGACGCGTGCAGGCGATCTTCGTCAACGCCAAGACATCGATCAAGCAGCCGAAGAACCTCGAGACACTGGTGAAGGAGATCGAGCGGCTCGACTGGTACTCGGCGCGCGAGGAGGGCCTCGGCAACATGTACGAGGACCTGCTCGAGCGGAACGCGAGCGAGAAGAAGTCGGGCGCCGGGCAGTACTTCACGCCGCGGCCGTTGATCGACTGCATGGTGCGGCTAGTCCAGCCGAAGGTGGGAGAGCTGGTTCAGGATCCGGCGGCGGGGACGGCGGGGTTCCTGATCGCGGCGGATCGATTCATCAGGGCGGATGATGCGATTTATGAGCTGCCGCAGCACGTGCAGAATTTTCAGAAGCAGAAGGCGTTTTACGGCGTCGAGCTGGTGGAGGACGCGCACCGGCTGGCGCTGATGAACCTGATGCTGCACGGGATCGAGGCGAACCTGCTGCGCGGGGACACGCTCTCATCCGACGGCGAGCGGCTGGCGCCTGCGGATGTGATCCTGACGAACCCGCCCTTCGGGACCAAGAAGGGGGGCGGGCTGCCGTCGCGGAAGGACTTCACGTACCCGACCTCGAACAAACAGCTCGCGTTCTTGCAGCACATCTACCGGGGGCTGAAGCCGGGCGGGCGGGCCGCAGTGGTGCTGCCCGACAATGTGCTCTTCGAGGAGAACACCGGGGCGCAGATCCGGGCAGACTTGATGGACAAGTGCGATCTGCACACGATCCTGCGACTGCCGACGGGGATCTTCTACGCGCAGGGGGTAAAGACGAACGTCCTGTTCTTCACGCGCGGGGAGGAGCGGAAGGACAAGGGAAACACCAAGGTGGTGTGGGTCTATGACTCGCGGGCCAACATGCCATCGTTTGGAAAGCGAACGCCGCTCACGAAAGAGCACTTCACGGAGTTCGAGAAGGCGTTCGGGAGCGATCCGTACGGGAAGAGCCGGCGGAAGGATCAGGGGGAGGAGGGGCGGTTCCGCAAGTTTACCCGGGAGGAGATCAAGGGGCGCGGGGATAACCTCGATATAAGCTGGCTCAAGGACGAGAGTGGCCATGGCGCGGATGATCTGCCAGAGCCGGACGAAATTGCGACGGGAATTCTGGAGAAACTGCGGATCGCAACGGAGGAGATGGAGGGACTCCACGCTGCGTTGGGAGGAGAGGCGTGAGCGAGCTGCCGAGAGGATGGGCTTCGGCGAAGCTCGGGGACGTTATCGAAGGTTTCGAGAGCGGCCGTAACCTGATGGCTGCTGGGCGCCCTGCAACTGGCCAGGAATATGGTGTACTCAAGGTCAGCGCTGTCACTTGGGGTTCGTTCAAGTCAGACGAGAACAAGGCTCTTCCGCCTGACAAAGAACCTCGTCCACACGAAGTCGTGAGGCGAGGCGATGTCCTGATCTCGCGCGCCAACACAACGGAGCTTGTCGGTGCCGTCGTCATCGTGCGCGACAACTTCCCGCGACTGATGTTGCCGGACAAAATCCTTCGGATTGTCCAGACGCCATCAACCGTCGACTCTAACTTTCTCATCTACGCTCTCCGAACCCCTGACGTCCGTGCTTACTTTTCGGAGGAAGCGACCGGTACAAGCGATTCAATGCGAAACCTTTCGCAGCCGAAGATCGCTGGGGCTCCGCTCATATTGCCACCGCTCGCGGAGCAGCGCCGCATCGTCGCCAAGATCGAGACCCTCACCGCCAGGAGTCGCCGCGCCAAGGAGGCGCTCGACGCCATCCCCACGCTCCTCGAGCGCTTCCGCCAGTCCGTGCTCGCAGCCGCCTTCCGCGGCGATCTCACGGCAGACTGGCGGGAGAAGCACCCTGACGTGGAGCCGGCCGAGGAGCTGCTCAAGCGCATCCGCGCCGAGCGGCGGCGGCGGTGGGAGGAGGCGGAGCTCGCCAAGATGCGGGCGAAGGGGAAGATGCCGACGGATGATCGGTGGAAGGAGAAGTACGAAGAGCCGGCACCGGTGGACGCGAGCGAGCTGCCCGAGCTACCGGAGGGGTGGGTGTGGAGCATCGTTGACGAGATCGTAACCAATCACGACCATAAACGGGTTCCATTACGCCAAGAGGAACGCAGCTTGCGGCGTGGAGATTTTCCGTACTATGGAGCTTTTGGCGTAATCGATCACGTCAACGCTTATCTATTCGACGGGAATTACCTCCTCGTTGCCGAAGATGGCAAGAACCTTCTCGAGAGAAAGCGCCCCATAGCTCTCCAGGCTTCTGGTCGGTTTTGGGTAAACAACCACGCTCATGTTCTTCAATCATTAGGCGAGATACCGCTGGACTATCTTGAGGGATACTTCAACCACGTGGATCTTTCGGATCGTCTAACCGGTATCGATCAGGTAAAGCTGACCGCCGGGGCACTGCATCGCGTCGCAGTACCATTGCCGTCGCTCAACGAGCAAAAAGAAATTTCAAAAATTATGAACGCATCGTTGGCGCGCGCAGCCACCTCTTTTGCCGTGGTGACCGATGCGCTTTCACAGTTGGTGGAGTTAGACCGTGCCATTCTGGCCAAAGCCTTCCGCGGCGAGCTCGTCCCCCAGGACCCCAGCGATGAGCCCGCCTCGGTCCTCCTCGAGCGCCTCCGTGCCGAGCGCGAGCAGAACGCCAAGACCACCAACGGCGCCGGCCGCCGCCGCACCGCCGCATCTCCTCGCCCGGCCCCATCCGACCCCACCGTTTCACGAAGGAAGTCCCCCGCAAGCCGCCGAAGCCAAGCTCCGGCGCGTTCCCGCGGATAGCAAGCAGTTCCTGGTGCCGCACAACCGCCGGCCGTACTCCTACTCCTCGCAGCGTAAGCAGTGAGATGCCTTTTGCAACCTCGGCTGCAAAAGGGGCCGGCCATCATGGCCGCGACCGGGAGCGCCCATCGGCCCGGCGATCATCATCGGGCAAAGCCCGTCTGATTCATCGCCAGCCCAATGGGCCGCATCCGTCAACCGTCACGAGAGCACTTCGATGGCCGTCGTCGCCCCAAGGGCGTTATCGATCCAGCGGTCGAGGGTCGCCATGTCCGTGCATGCCTGGACGCGCTCTCTCTCGCTCTCGCTGAGCACGATCCCGGCCCGCGCGAGCAACCGAAGCAGGGTGTCCCTCTTGCCTTCGAGCTTCCCTTCACGCATGCCCTTGAGCTCGCCCTCACGGAGGCCCTCGAGCTTGCCGCGATCGATGAGCTTCTGTACGAACGGGGGCAAAGTCGCCTCGCCTTCGATCTGCCGTTCCATGACCAACGCCTCCAGCGCCCACCGCATGGGCTCACGCAACCCGTTCCAGATGACCTGAAAGTAGACCATCGCGTGCTCCTGGTCGAGCCGACCGAGGGCAACGAGCGCCGCCTGAACCACGGTGAGCCCGTTCGGCCCGTTGCCGTGCGCCACCGCCGACAGCACGGCGAGCTCCGCCTCCGCCTCGGCCTCGGCAGGGTCGGTGATCTCGGGGACGACGGACGGACCGAGCACCAGCGGCTCGACGTTGCCGCGGCCCAGGCCGAGGTCGATGGTCTCCGCCGCCCAGGCGGCCACGCCGGCGTCCGGTGCGACCACGAGGACGACCGTGCCGCAGCGCCTCCTGGCGCGCACGACCGTGACGTACGTCGGCCATGAGAACTTCTTGTCCGAGTCCACGTCGCGCTGGACCTCGACGACGATCGCCAGAACGAGCGTGCCGCTCGCCTCTCGGTAGCCGCTCCGCAGAGCGCGTTCTGAAGCGAGCTTGTGAAAGACGGTCACGTGCGTAGAGTCGCGGTGCGATGGCGAAGCGACGGAGCGGGGAGGAGGGAGTCGAAGTCCCGAGCCTGATGACGGCGGTGCTGAAGCTGTCCGCGCCGCATGTCGCGTGGCAAGGCCGCGAGGACGTCCCCGCCCGCGCGAAGGGGCGCCCGCGTCGCGCGGCCGGGCAGGAAGAGCGCGCGGGAGCAGCCGAGCCCGCATGCGTGGGGCGCCGCAAGAGCGCCGCCCAGCCGTCCGCGGAGCAGGAGAGCGGACGGCGGCCGACCCGAGGCGCACCGGGCGGGGCCGTGGGGGACGGCACCTGGTCGTGTGGCGGCGGCGAAGGAGGCCGAGGAGGCGACGGCGGCTACGGTGGGTCCCGGGCGCGGCGGCGACTCGATCGGCATCGCCTACCTCGACGAGGACCAACTCACGCTGCAGGGCGTCACCTACGATCTCGGACCGCCGGGCAAGGGCGGAGTGAGCTGGGATTGGTCTGGCGAAGAGATCCACGGGGAGGACGGCATCCAGGTCGAGACGCAACGTTTCCCTGAATAGGATCACGACACATCAGGCGAACCCTGTAATAAACGGTGTGAAGCGCATACGCCGCGGGCGATCCTCCACAGCGTGACCGCGGTAACTTCAGCCGCTGGCGACCGCCGCAGCGACGCCTGTCATCGCCGTGCTCCAGCCGACCGCTGCAACAGCACTGCCGGCCGGGAGGAGCGAGTATCGCCCTCGCGAATGCACACCCCGAGTTGCACGACGTCACCCGCGAGCGCAGCCCGGCGCGCCGGCGACGTGAACAGGCAGGCGTGAGGGGGCGCCGACTGTGGCGCGCGTGAAGCTCCACGACGGCGCCGCGGGCCTGATGGTGGCAAGTTGGACAGCCGCGCGGAGCTCCAGGAGCACTACTCCAGGTCGTGGCGCCGAACCCGCGCTGGAGGAGCTCGCCGGCCACGGCCCCGAGCTCGTGCTGCGCCGCCCGGCGAGGGCCCGGGCCGTTCGGCGGCGTTACGACTGTTCAACCACCTTCATTCTGAAGCTTGAGAAGCCGAGACGGCTTGTGTTTAGGGCGCGCCTCGGCAGCACACTCGAGCCAGGCACACGCGTCGCAATAGCGACATTGCATGCGAGCTCTCAACACCATCCCCGCAGCTGTCATTTTTTGTTTTGCTACGGCGTGTACAGTTGATCCATTGCCCGAATCGGAACCATTGTTGGAGGAGGAGACTCTAGAGGACGGCGAGGCTCTCGCGACACGTGGCAGGTGTGAAGATGCAGTCGACGAGGGGGCGGATTTCTGGAGGCTCATGTGTGGAGCGGCGATGCAAGACACGCTCTTTACGCCTCCAGAAACGGCCCATTGCTTGGGAGAGAGCAGCGAAGGTCGAGGCGCAGGCAAGGCAAAGTGCCGCTCCAGTTGCCCCACGGCGTGCATGGCGCTCGTATCGCGATGGCAGCTGTACTGTGAAGAGCATCAGATCAGGCTCCCCTTGAGCATCTGCGAGAAAGCGCGCAAGATTGGAATGGATCGATGCCTGAGCTCCTGCTGAGCACGTGCGCTTGACATCAACGACGCGGGCGCTAGGTAGGCGTCATGCCGGAGCTCATCGCAGAGCGCACCCTCGCGCTGACACTTCCGAACGGTACCCAAGAACGCATCCACGTGCGAGTTTGGGCGCCAGAACACAGGCCATCTGTGATGTGCTGGGAAGCTGACGTGGAGGTCGACGGCGCGGGGGACACCGACAAATCCCATGGAGTCGGCATCGACGCATTCCAGGCGCTCTACAGCGCGCTCTTCTTGATCCCGTCAATGCTCGTCAAATACGAGGACGTGGGCCGGATATCGTGGCTGGGTGACGAGTGGCTCGGGTTCCCAGAGTTCAAACTAACGAAGCCGAAAGCTGGGTCGTCGGCGCCGTGAGTGCGGTGCACTGGAGCCGTGGCCGAGCTCGCTGACGCGCTCCTCGACGTCCTTCGCGGCCTGTGCGTCGAGGTCGAGGCGTGAGCCGCGCTGGGCTTCCCGTTGGCCCGAGCTTCCGGCTCGACGCTGGCGACGAGGAGCACATGGGTGAACTCGGACCGCAGCGGCGTGGGCGCGCGCCGCGAGCCTCCTCGCCGAAGGTGGCCGCGCCCTAACCTCCCGTCCGAAAGTACGGCGCCGCCGCGCGCGTGTTCGCCTCGTTCTTCCAGGGCGGCGCCGCGGCGCTGGTGCTCCAAGAACTCGACGCTGGCCGCGGCGCGCTCGTCCAGGTGGACGTCGACGCCGACGCGATCCCGACGTGTCCCATGCTCACCTCGACGCCGGCGGTGCGGCGCTGGTGCTTCAGGAGCTCGACGCCGGCCGACTCGATGCCGGCCGCGGCGATTCTACCTGGAGGAGATGATCCCCCGACGAGGACCAGCTCACGCTCGAGGGCGTCACCTACGAGCTCGGACCGCCGGCCAAGGGCGGCATCCGAACCCGGTGAAGTTCACCGGTGAAGAGGCCGCTCAGTGCTTCTTGGTACGGCGCTGCATGGTGCGGAGTGCCCTCAGCTCCTTGGCTTCCTTGAGACGGTAGCTCTCGGCCCCGATCTCGATCACCTCGGCGCGGTGCACCAGCCGGTCGACGAGCGTGACGACGCTGACGGCGTGCGGGGAGACCTCGCCCCAGTCGGTGAATGCCTTGTTCGTGCTGAGCAGGATCGGCTTCTGCGCGTCGGAGCGTCGCCCGCTGCGTGGGCAGCAGCGATGGTCTGCGTGAGGGTCGCGACGAGCACCTGGCGCGGACTGTTCGCCGGGGGCGTGTCAAGAGCCGCTTCGGTTCGAGTAGTGGTCGTCTGCGCCGCCTGCTTCACAACCGCCGAGCGCCCCGCCGGAAGCGTCACGGAATCGTCCGGCCGACCAGAGATCGCGGATTTAGCACCCACGATCGCCAAGTCGACCCCATCAAAATCCGCTGACACCCGCCCGAAGGCGTCCTCGCGCTCCCCCTGGAAAGGCGACGTTACAGCTTGCGGCGCACGCCGGTGACCTCGAGATCGTACGCACGCGTCATGAACCTTTTTGTGCATCTCGCCCCCCATCGTGTCACGCGCGCCCGGCACCGCTGCCCAACCGGACTGCTGATCGTGACGATCGACGCGGCGACGGCGCGCTGGAGCGCGCGGCCGATCGACACCGGCCACCCTGGCTGGACGCTGACGCCGCTGGTCCTCGGGCCCCAGGGCGTCCCGGTCGTCACCGACGCCGAGCAGGCGAAGGCGGCGCCCGAGGTAGCCGTGCTCTCCGCGATGGCGCACGGACAGAGCGAGGCCGCCGAAGCCATCGGCGTTTTTCGAGGCGGCGGACGAGCTCGATGAGGAGCGCCGGGCCGTCTACGGGGACCTGGTGCTATCCTCGCTGAACGCAGCGGCGAGGCGGAAGTTGGAGGCGATGATGAAGAGCGGTTACCAGTTTCAGAGCGAATTCGCGCGCAGCTACGTGGCGAAGGGGCGAGAAGAAGGGATGCGCGAGGGCACCCTGAAGACCAAGGCGCAGGCGGTGCTCGCCGTCCTCGAAGCCCGCGGGCTGGAGGTCCCCGCCGAGGTGCGAGAACGCGTTCTCGCGAGCACCGACCTCGACGAGCTGGACCGCTGGATCCGCCGCGCCGCCGTGATCAGCGATGCCCGCGAGCTCCTCGCCACGACCGGCTCCTGAACCGACCCACCATCGCTGGCGGTGACGGCGCGCCGGCGGTCGCGGCCCGGAGCGGGCCCGTCGCACGGGATGGGCGCGGCGGGCCGAGCCAGCCAGCGACGTCGTGGCCCCCTGCCCCGCCCTCGCCGCGCCCGCTTGCGGCCCGTTCACCCCCTCGTTCGCCGGGCATCTCCGCCGCGGCCCCGGCGCCGTCGCGCTGCTTCCTTGAGCGCCGGCGGCAATGCCGGCAGCCCCGGACGCGGCCGATACCCCGGAGTCCGGTACGACAGGATCGGAATCGCCTCGTTCTCATAGGGCGCGCTCTCCCAAGACGGCCCGCGTCTCCAACGGGCTCCGTGCGCTGCGGACGCCGCCGCTCCAGGGACGCGGCCGGCGACGCCAGGATCGCGGACTCGATGCAGTACGCACCAAACTCCCCGACGACAGCGGTCCGTCGCACGATGACGATCCGTATGAAGCAGGACTGAAAGTATTCTGCACCACACCAGACCATGGTGCCACATGCTCGGAACGGTGCTTCGCGAAGGGGATCGGATGCGTTGCGCTCGCCGTACACCCATGGCGGAAACGGCAAGCTATTTTCATGCAACGACTTAACAATCGGGTTCATGTGCGGATATCATTACCCGAATGGCGACGACTGCTATTATCTAGTTGGCGGCCTGCCATTCCCGAAGGTTTGTTCCTACTCTGGGAATGACTACGTCTCTGCGATCGGCCGTTGCAACGCCGATGAACCAGGAACATTGCCGAGGGCAGCATGGCGGACATCGAGAAGTTGTTGGTCGATTTCTACAACGGGGCACATATGGTCGACATCGTCGCCAAGTGGGCTTTTGTGGTCACAAACCGACAGATGGTTCTTGAGAATTTCGCGTCGTTCGAACGGGCATACGAGCAGCTCGTCGAGCTTCGCGCAGCGGGGAAGCTCGGCGCCGGAGCGGCCGACTTCTCAGCGGAGAACCTCGACGTGGTCAAGCGCATCAACCAGCTGATCGCGCCGGGACTCGACAGCGACGAAGCGCGTCAATCGGCTCGAGAGATACATGATTTGGCTGAACGATGCGCGCGAGCGCTGCAAAGAAGCGACACGCCGCCCGCCGGACAAGGAAGTCAATGACCCCGAGGAGATGGGCAGCCCACGGGGTGTGAGAACCGTTGACGCTCACGCTGGCTCATGGTCCTGCGAGCAGGCTCATCAACACAAGGGATGCGGGAGGACACCCTGAAGACCAAGGCCCAGGCCGTACTCGCCTTCCTCGGGACCTGCGGGCTGACGCCGCTGGTGCTCGGGCCCCAGGCGTCCCGGTCGTCACCGACGCCAAGCAGGCGAAGGCGGCGCCCGAGGTGGCCGTGCTCTCCGCGATGGCGCACGGACAGGGCGAGGCGGCGGAGGCGATCGGCGTGGCCTTCTTTTCGAGGGCGGTGGACGGGCTCGATGAGGAGCGCCGGGCCGTTTACGGGGATCTGGTGCTATCCTCGCTGAACGCAGCGGCGAGGCGGAAGTTGGAGGCGATGATGAAGAGCGGTTACCAGTTTCAGAGCGAATTCGCGCGCAGCTACGTAGCGAAGGGCCGGCAGGAAGGCCGGAAGGAGGGAATCCTCGAAGCCAAGGCGCACGACGTGCTCGCCATCCTCGAGGCCCGCGGGTTCGAGGTCCCCGCCGAGGTGCGGGAACGCGTCCTCGCGAGCACCGACATCGACGAGCTGGACCGCTGGATCCGCCGCGCCGCCGTGATCAGCGACGCCGAGGAGCTCCTCGCCACGGCCGACTCCTGAGAGCGGCTCGCGCACCAGGAGCGGACAAGCGCGCTGCTTCTGTCCTGGCAGGCGATGGCAGGCCGGCCGGGCACCATCCTACTTCTCCGCCCTCGCCTCCTTCAGCGCCCGTGGCAGTGGCGGTAGCCACGGACGCGAGCGTGGCCCAGATCGGCGTGGGTGCCGGCGTTGAGCGGTGAACGCTGGCGATCATGGGGCCGCGGTCTTCACCGATCGGACGCGGAACGCGACGATCACCGACAGGTGAGCGAGGATCCGTGAACCCCGAGCTCAGTGCGATTCCCCGTCATCGCCCGCCTCGCCGTCCTCCGCCTCGCCGTCTCCCGACTCGCCCTCCTCCGACTCGCCGTCTTCCGGCTCGGCCTCCTCCGACTCGCCGCCATCCTCCCCCTCCTCTTCTCCTCCGCCATAGGCGCCGCGGGAGGCGGGGAACGGCGCATAGTCCTTCATCTTGTCGGTGCCCGCGTACCAGTACTCCGCGGCGGCGCGCAGCCTCCGCTCGGCGTTCACGACGAGGGTGTACGCGGCGTCGCGGAGCTTGCGCGAGCGCACCGTCTCGAGAGAGAGCTTCTTGTCGGCGAGCATGCGCGCGAGCAGCGGCGAGAGCTCGCGGAGGCGGTCCGCCGCGGCGCCCTCGCCGCGAGGCGCCTTGTGAACGGCCTCCGCGTGCTCGGCGCAGAGCAAGAGGAGATCGGAGGCGTCCTGGACCAGATCCGCGTCGCCGCTGCCCGCCCGGATCGCCATGAGCCGCTTTTGCCCTTCGGGGCTCTTCTTGAAGCGGAGATCGAAGAAGCGGAGGAGCGATTGCTTGATCTGGACGGCCTCGGCGGCCGGCTTCACGAAGGCCGCGGCGGCCCGCTCCTGGCGCTGCTGCGCCGCTTGCCAGCGCGATTGCACGACGCGCAGGAGCTCGATCTTCTCACGAAGCCCGCCGATCTCCTCGGGCGTGAGCGGGGGCTCGCCCTCGGCGAACGGCGTGCGCACGAGATCCGCCGCGTCGCGCTCGGCGGCGAGCTGAATGCGGCTCGACCAGATGACGCGCCGAGCGAGCTTGCCTGGAAAGAAGGAGGCGTTATCGCCGAGCAACTCGGCCTCTCGGAGCAGCTCGGCCTCTCGCTCGGCGCTCAGCGTGAACTCGGGCGCACCGCCCGACGATCGGCGCGCGCCTCCGGCGTCGCTCAAAGCGCGCGAGCTCTGGGCGTTCTTGGTCCTGGCTGAAGCGGTGGAGGGTGCCTTCGTTGCCATGGCGATGAAATGTCTCCTTGTCGAGGTCAGCGCCCCTCCGAGCAGAGGCGCGGTCGCTCGATGAGGAAATCGGCGTCGCCGAGGATTCGGGTCACAGGAGAGCACGATACCGACGCTTTCGTGGCGAGGTCGCAAGGAGACAGAGGCGCCGCGCAAGCGGACACCGAGGCTGCGCAGCAGCGGTGCAGCAGCGGCAACGGCCATGCGCAGGCGTCGAGCCATGGTAACCCAGGGCAGCAACTGGGCGTGCAGAGGGGCGCTGGGGCTGCACAGGAACCACGCGATCGTACGATAGGACACCCCAATGGGTGCGCAGGAGGGTCCCGAGGGCCGCGCAGGAGCCACGCGATCGTACGATAGGACACATCAATACGTGTGCGGGAGGGCCGCCGGGGCTGCGCAGCAGGGCGCCGAGACCGCGCAGGAAGGTCGCCGGGCCTGCGCAGCAGGGCCGCCGGGGCTGCGCAGGACGGCGCCGACGCCGCGCAGGAAGGTCGCCGGGCCTGCGCAGCAGAGCCGCTGGCGCTGCGCAGCAGGGCGCCGAGGCCGCGCAGCAGGACTGCCGGTGCTGCGCATCAGGGCGTCGAGGCCGCGCAGCAGGGCCGCCGGGACCGCGCAGCAGAACCGCTGGCGCTGCGCAGGAGGGCGCCGACGCCGCGCAGCAGGCCTGCCGGAGCCGCACAGCCCCTCGGGGCCCCGCGGATCACGAGGCGTGATGACCCCGAGGAGCTCTCCGGAATTCATGAGTGGGAGGACGCTGCTCGGCCCGTGCGGGCCCCACCGCATGAGCCTGGCGCGCCACGCAAATCCAACATGATTGCAACCACTCGTAAGACCACTCCATGCCCTCAGTGACCCATGAAGCCCTGGTGGAGCTGTTCAAGAACCGACCGACGCTCGCCGCCGAGCTGCTGCACGACGCGCTCGGCCATCCGGTCCCGACCTTCACCGAGGCGCGCGTCGAGCGCTCCGACCTCACCGAGATTGTGCCCTCCGACCGCCGCGCCGATGTCGTCGTCGTGCTGCTGGCCGGCGAGCAGCAGCAGCCCGCGATGGCCATCGTGGTCGAGGTGCAGCTGGGCGTAGATCCGGACAAGCCCTACGTCTGGCCGGTGTACGTCACCCAGACGCGCGCCCGGCATCGCTGCCCAACCGGGCTGCTGGTCGTGACGATCGACGCAGAGATGGCGCGGTGGAGCGCGCGGCCGATCGATACGGGTCATCCCGGATGGACGCTGACGCCGCTGGTACTCGGGCCCCAGGGCGTCCCGGTCGTCACCGACGCCGAGCAGGCGAAGGCGGCGCCCGAGGTGGCCGTGCTCTCCGCGATGGCGCACGGGCAGAGCGAGGCGGCGGAGGCGATCGGCTTGGCGTTTTTCGAGGCGGCGGACGAGCTCGATGAGGAGCGCCGGGCCGTCTACGGGGACCTGGTGCTATCCTCGCTGAACGCAGCGGCGAGGCGGAAGTTGGAGGCGATGATGAAGAGCGGTTACGAATTTCAGAGCGAGTTCGCACGCAGCTACGTGGCAAAAGGCGTGGAGAAGGGTCGGGAGCAGGGGCGGCTGGAGGGAATCCTCGAAGCCAAGGCGCGCGACGTGCTCGTCTTCCTCGAGGCCCGCGGGCTCGAGGTCCCCGCCGAGGTGCGGGAACGCGTCCTCGCGAGCACCGACATCGACGAGCTGGATCGCTGGATCCGCCGCGCCGCCGTGATCAGCGACGCCCGGGAGCTCCTCGCCACGACCGGCTCCTGAACCGACGCCCCTGGCCCCAGGAGCAGCCGAACGCGCTGCTCCTGTCGCCAGGCGGCGATGCGGGGTGTCTCGTGCACCACCTTGCTTCTCCGCGCTCGCTCCCCTGCGCACCGGCGGCCCCGGACGTGGCCGATACCCCAGCTTGCGGCCCGACGAGATCGGGATCGCCTCGCTCTCTGAAACGACAATTCACGGCTCACCGCGTCTTCTGAGTGAGGCATCGGGAATCGAACCCTGAGCTGAATCCGAGAGCCAGCTGCGCGAGAGACACGGCGGCGCCGTATCCGAGGCACCGAGACGGTGTCGGCATTCCATGAGGGCCTGAGGCCGCTCGTGTCCCCGAGAGCTCGCACGCGGCCTCGTGCCCTGACCGCCGGGGGGCGCACGCGGGTCACACGGCGTGACGAATCCGAGAAGCCGCCCGGAATTCATGAGTGGGAGGACGCTGCTCGTCCCGTGCGGGACCACCGCATGAGCCTGGCGCGCCACGCAAATCCAGCATGATTGCAACCACTCGTGAGACCACTCCATGCCCTCACGGCCCGCGATGGCCATCGTGGTCGAGGTCCAGCTCGGGGTGGACCCAGACAAGCCCTACGTCTGGCCGGTGTACGTCACCCAGACGCGCGCGCGGCACCGCTGCCCAACCGGGCTGCTGGTCGTGACCATCAACGCAGCGATGGCGCGGTGGTGCTCGCGGCCGATCGACACCGGCCACCCTGGCTGGACGCTGACGCCGCTGGTGCTCGGGCCCCAGGGCGTCCCGGTCGTCACCGACGCCGAGCAGGCGAAGGCGGCGCCCGAGGTGGCCGTGCTCTCCGCAATGGCGCACGGACAGAGCGAGGCCGCCGAAGCGATCGGCGTGGCGTTTTTCGAGGCGGCGGACGAGCTCGATGAGGAGCGCCGGGCCGTCTACGGGGACCTGGTGCTATCCTCGCTGAACGCAGCGGCGAGGCGGAAGTTGGAGGCGATGATGAAGAGCGGTTACCAGTTTCAGAGCGAATTCGCGCGCGGCTACGTAGCGAAAGGTCGGCAGGAGGGAATCCTCGAAGCCAAGGCGCACGACGTTCTCGTCTTCCTTGAAGCCCGCGGGCTCGAGGTCCCCGCCGAGGTGCGGGAACGCGTCCTCGCGAGCACCGATATCGACGAGCTGGATCGCTGGGTCCGCCGCGCCGCCGTGATCAGCGACGCCCGCGAGCTCCTCGCCACGACCGGCTCCTGAACCGACGCCCCGGGCCCCCAGGAGCAGCCGAGCGCGCTGCCCCTGTCGCCGGGCGGCGATGCAGGGTGTCCCCTGCACCCCCTACTTCTCCGCGCTCGCCTCCTTGAGCGGCGGCGGCAACGCCGGCAGCCCCGGACGCGGCCGATACCCGGGCTTCCGGTACGACAGGATCGGGATCGCCTCGTTCTTGTACGGCGCGCTCTCCCCCGGCTTCGGGCACTGATCTCGCACCCAGTACACGTCGCACGCCACGATCTCGTCCTCCGGCCGCCCGGTCCGCTCATGATACCTGAGCAGGTAGTCCTGGAGGCCCGGCTTGCGAAACGCCTTGTTCCGATCGAGCCTGATCCTGTTGAAATAGTCCTGCTGGATCTGCCCGAGCCCCAGCCCCCGCGCGTCGGAGAGGTTCAGATCCGGCGGGAGCCCCGTGAACGGATCCACATGCCGGCCGTCGACGGTGATCGCGTCGACGCTGATCGACCCGTCCTCCGTGATCGGGTTCGGCGCGAACATCCCCCACCCCTGGAGGATCCGCGGATACACGATCGTCGCCTGCACGAAGCTCGGCTGAGAGTGCTTGAGGAACGCAGGCACGCTCTTGTTCTCGTTGATGGCCTGGCTCACCGCGCACAGCCCGAGGTACGCGATCAGCGCCTCCCGCGCGATCGTCCTCCCGCGGGCGAAGCGCTCCGCGAGCGGCGACGGGCTCTCCACCACGCCCGCCGCCCTCCCGCGCGGCGCCCGGCCCAGCCCGAAATACCGCGCGATCTCGTCGCGCCGCCTCGAGACGACCCCGAGCAGCGCGCCCGGCGCGCCGAGGGCCAGCGCCCAGACGAACGGCCAGGCAAAACGACCTCCAGGGAGCGCCTGCACGATCTCGCGCAGCCCCGCCGCGCCACGGAACACCCGCCCATCCGCCGGGTCGCTCGGGTCGCGCACCTCGAAGAGCTCCGGCCGGGGCTCCCCTCCCCCGGCGGCCTCCGCGCCGCCCGCAGGGACAGCGCGCGCCTCCTCGAACCGGAGCAGCTCCAGCGCATCGAGCCGGACAAGGAAGCGCATGAGCGCGAAGGCGAGCGGGGAATCGCCGTCATAAACGACGACCCGGGGCGCCGCGCGGCGGCGATACCAGCGCTCGAGCGCGTCCCAGTGCTGCGCCGTCGGCAGCAGGAACGACCAGGCGATCATGAACCACGAGAACGGGCCGAGGCGCATCATCACCCCGAACGACCCGTGCAGGGCCCACATCCCCCCCATCGCGAGCGCCCGCGTGAAGCGGCGGCCATAGGGCGAGAGGATCCACGTCACGAGCATCGCCTCGAGCATCAGCACGCCCCAGGTGAGCCCCTTCGTCGCCCAGAACGGGATGAGCTCCCGCGCGAGGACGGCGACCCCCGTCACCATGCGATCGAGGTGCAAGACGTAGTGCACCGTCTCGCCGTGACGCCAGATCTGGCCCGACTTGTTGACGACGTTGAAATAATAGATGGTCGCCAGGTTCAGGATCGCGAGGAGCACGATCCCCGAGACGTACGGCCGCTCGGCCCAGTCGGGGCGCCTCCGATCCGCGAGATCGGCGACCGTCCGCTCCCGCCGCTCGCGGTAGGAGCGAATCAGCGCGTCGACGGAGAAGCGCCTGCCGGTCGGCATGAACATGGCCCAGCAGGTGATGATGTTCACGACGACATAGCCGCCGTTCTCGATCATCACGATCCGGTTGTCCCTGCTCGTCACGAGGATGAACGACAGGATCGAGAACAGCCGCGTGTTCCATCCGACGAAGTAGCAGAGAAAGCAGAAGAGCGAGAGCGCGAACGCGACGTGGACCTCTCCCGTCGACGAGAACGCGTGATACAGGCTGAAGTTGTATCCGCTGCTCGGGTGGAAGAGGTGATAGTGGTTGGTGAGCACCCCGTCGTTGCTGTAGATCCAGCTCGCCTCGGCCCAGTGGCGCACGCAGTCGGCCGAGAGGAGGAAGCCGAGCACCAGCCTGAACAGGCCGAGCGTGCGGACGTCGATGGTGCAGTAATGCTCCTTTATCCATCGCCCCACGCGCCGGAGGCGCCCCTCGGCCGGCCGCCTCGGAGCCCCGCCCTCGGGCGCTCGCGGCGCGCCCTCACCGCCCAGCGCGCTCTCCCGCGGCTCGCCTTCGCCGGGCGGAACATCCTCTGTCGACGCGCCTTCGCCGGGCGGCACATCCGCTGTCGACGCGCCTTCGCCGGGCGGCACATCTTCTGTCGGCGCGCCCTCACCGGGCGGAACATCCGCTGTCGACGCGCCCTCACCGGGCGGCGCGCCCGCGCCACTTCCGAGCGCCGCGTCGGGGTCCGCGGCGCTCGCGTCCTCGTCAGGCCGACCCATCCGAGCGCCTCAGTTCGGCTTGCCGTGGTGCCGGAGGACGCTCGGCGCGAAGGGTAGGCCCCCCTCGCCCAGCTTTCCCGTGCCACCCCGCGAGTGCGAGAACAGCTTGTCCCGCTCGAAGCTGGTCGGCGCGGGCTCGCCCGGCGCGGGGATCGGCGCCGAGACCCAGTACGCGTCGAAGCCCCCCAGCGACGCCTCGCGCCCCGTTCCGGACGCCTGAGGTCCGCCCTTCGCGAGGTAGTCGCGGAAGGCGCGCTGGTAATCGGACCACTCCGGCCGCCGGATGCGATCGAGGTAATCGGACCAGAGCTGGCCGAGCCGCGCCCCGGGGTTCCCGGCAGGCTGGAGCCGCGGCTCCTCCCCGGTCAGCGGATCGATCGGCTGCGACGCGCGCGTCTGGCCGTCGATCACCATCAGCGCGTTGTCCCGCGGCGGCTCGGGCGCCATCACGTTCCACTTCGCCAGCATGCGCGGCCACGACGCCACGCCCGCGAGCACCGCCCCCTGCGGGACGGCCGCCGCGCCGGGCAGCGGGTTCTCCTTCGCCGTCTGCGCCAGCACCGCGGCGAGCACCACGAGCACCGCCGCCTCCCGCAGCGACCCCAGCGCAAGCCGCGCCGTCCGCACCGCCGGCGCAGGGCCGTCCGGAGCGGGGCCCGCGTCGCCGCCGTCCGCTTCGCCCTCGTCGGGCAGCGGGATCCCGCACGCCTGCCGCCCGAGGAGCTCGCTGATGCGGTGCCTGCGGGCCGCTACCACGTCGTAGAGCGCGTTCAGGAGGTGCGAGACGCCCGGCAGCTTGAGCGGCCAGGCGAGCCAGCCGAGCGGCAACGCCAGGAGCCCCTCGGTCACCGCGCCGCCTCGCGTGTAGACGCGCCCCTTCCGGTCGATCGCGAGCGCCGTCCGCTCCACGAGCTCCGGCGTGACCTCCTTCGGCATCGGCACGCGCTCCGTGGCGCCCGTCTGGTTGCGGACGTAGAGCTCGTCGAGCGCGACATTGCCCTGGAACGTCAGGTGCTCGCGCAGATCGAGCCGCTTGACCAGGCGCGCCAAGAGGAGGCAAACGCCGCAATCGGCGTCGTACACGAGCGTGCGCGCGCGCCCCTCGCTCCAGGAGCGCTCGTACGCGTCCCAGAGCTCGCCGGGGAGCACGATCGGCGCCGCGGCGGCGAGCGCCCAGCCGAACAGCCCGAGATCGAAGAAGACCCCGAGGATCAGCCCGTGCAGGACCATCAGCGCGGCGGCGGCCCCGCGCGTCCAGCGGAAGAGGGCCGGGACGAAGAGCAGCGCCGGGATGGCGAGCTGCATGGCCCACGTGCCGAAGGTGAGCCCGCGCAGCGTGCCGAGCGGCAGGGCGTCGCGGAGCCAGATGCCCGCGTCGCTCGCCAGGCGCTCGGCGTGGAGCGCATAGTAGAACGCCGTCCCGTCGCGCCACGCCGCGCCGCGCTGCTGGAGCGCCGTACAGAGGTAGATCAGGGCGAGCTGCAGCAGCACGGCCAGCGCGGCGAGCGACGTCGGCGACCACCCGGGCAGGCGCCCGGCCGCGATCTCGGCCTCCGAGACCCTCGACCTGTCGTTCAGCTCCGTGTCGCGCTTCTCGTCCCGCAAGGCGAGCGAGGCGCGGAGGCTGTCGAGCGAGAAGCGGCTCCCGCACGGCAGGAACGCCGTGAGCGCGAGGATCGCGATCGCCGCGTAGTTGCCGGCGTTCTCGAGCAGGATGTTCCTCGACGTCAGGCTCACCAGCACGAGCAGGGAGAGCACGTGAAAGACGCGCGTCCGGTGGCCGATGAGGAACAGGGCGTAGACGACGAGCGCCAGCGAGAAGGCGAAGTGGGCCTCTCCCTCCGTCGAGATGGCGTGGAACAGGCTGAAGACCTGCTGTTTGCCCCGGAGGTTGAAGAGGTGGTTGTGGTTCGGGAGGACGCCCTCGTTCGAGTAGAAGTCCCGCACCCATCGCCACCGCCCGAAGAGGTCGGCGATAAGGACCAGCCCGAAGGTGATGCGAAACAACCCGAGCGAACGGGCGTCAAGACGCAAGAAGTGATCGCGAAGTGATTTCACGGAGAGTCCTCGACACGGAATCCGTAATCCGATGCGTGCTCGAGCACAGGGACGCTCGGCTTACGCAAGAGCAGGGAGCGCACCGTCCAGAGATCGCCGAAGACGCGGTAGCGCAGCGCGGTCTGGTCGAGGTAGTCGACGCCCGCGGAGCCGCCCGTGCCGGTGCGCCGGCCGATCACCCGCTCGACCATCCGCGCGTGGCGCTGCCGCCAGATGAGCATGGCCTGCTCCATCTCCAGGATGCGGTCGAGCACCTCGCGCGGCCACGCGAGCCGGGGCAGCTCGCGGTAGCTCTCGATGAAGACGATCGCCGCGCGGATCGCCCGGCGCTTCTCGCGCGTGGCCTCGTCGGCCGCCGGATCGTCCTCGGCGAGCAGGAACGCCTCGGCGGCCGCGCTCTCCGCCTCGTAGCGCGCGCGGAGCCGCTCGACGTCCGGCGGGGTGAGCGCCTTGTCGATCGCCATCTGGACGCGGCGCTCGTTCTCCTCGCGCATCGAGCGCGTGTAGCTGCGCAGGAAGCTCAGGACGCCCTCCGGCTCGCTCGATCCGTCGATCGGCGTCCGCGAGAGCCACTCGTACAGGGTGTGCTTGAGGCTCGGCCCGCTCGCGAGCCGCGCCTCCACGCGGCGCGTGGCCGCCGAGGGCGCGCCGTCCGCTGTCTTGAGCGCCTCCTTGTAGCTCCCCTCCCGGCCGAGCGGGATCCGGAGCGCGTCGTCGAGGCCCAGCACGAGCTCGATCTCGCGCAGCTGCGCCGACTGGAAGCCGCTCGCCGGGATGAGGCGATCGCGGAAATCGAGGTAATCGCGGGTCGTGAGCGTCTCCATGACCCGGAAGTGCTCGATCGCCTGCTCGAAGATGGCGACGACCCGCCGGAACGAGCGCGCCGCGGAGGCGAGCTTCTGATCGGGCACGGGGTTCTGGCGGAAGAGCTCGCGCGCCGAGGTGAGCTCCCGGAGGATGAGCTTGAACCAGAGCTCGTAGATCTGGTGGACGACGATGAACAGGGCCTCGTCGTTGCTGACCTTCTGCTCGTCGTCGTCGAATCCACCCTGCAGGGCGAGCAGCTCCTCGACGTGGATGTAATCCCAGTAATTCATGTCGTTGGTGATTCGAGAGGCGCCGCCTGCAGCGTTCGTGCGGCGTGTTCGCAGCAAGCGGTGCGCCCGCGCCACGAGCGGCGCCGGGAGTCTACTTCCCGCCCCCCGGGAAACGGAAGGGCCTGGCACGGGTCGCACGGATTGCGCGCCTGCGCAAAAAGCAACGTGATGCGCCGCCGGGCGAGCGCGCGCGGCGTGCCTTGCCGGGCGAGCGCGCACGGGCGGCCTCCACCGAGGAGCGTGCGCGGCGCGCTCAGGGCGCGCTCGCGCTGGGCGGCGGCTCGGCCGGGGCGCGCCGCACGCCGTCGGGGCCCATGTCGACGGGCGGCGCGTAGCTCTTGAGCTCGGCCCGCTCGTAGCTCGCGCCGCCCGCGGCCTCGATCACGACCACGCCGACGTCCGGGCAGAACGTCGACACGTAGCGCGCCGGCCTGTCGCCGAGGCGCTCCTCCACGGTCTGCACGCACCCCGTGAACCGCCCCGCGGGCACCTCGATCGCCACGTCGACCGCGGCGATCCGCGCGCGGCCGCCGTGCTCGCCGGTCCACGTGGTGCCGGGCGCGATCGGCTCCTTGAGCACGAAGACGCCCGTGTCGCTGCGGATCACGCCCTCGGTGGTGAACTCGAAGCGCTTCACCCCCGAGGGGAACCGGAGCTCGCCGCGGCGCGCGTCCGCGCGGTGCACGCGCGCGACGAGGAGGCCCTGCTCACCGCCCTCGCTCATGGTCGCGTAGTGGTAGATGTGCCCGTCGACGAGCGGGAAGTAGCGCTCGGCCCGCGTGCCCGAGGTGGCGCCTTGCTGCCCGTCGGGCGCCGCGTCCCACACAACGGGCCGACCCGGGCTGGCGGCGCCCCCGCAGGCGCTCAGCGCGAGCGCGAGCGCGGCGAGCCAACGCGCGGGGCGGCGGCCTGAGGGACGTCCGGGCTCGGCGTTCACCCCGCTGCCTCCTCGATCGTCACGGGGCCGCGTGGCCGTGGGACCAGTACCAGAGCGCGAGGAACGCGAGCAGCGCCATGGCCGCGACGAGCAGGACGACGGCGAGCGGGTCGGGGTCGACCCGGCGCAGCAGCGCCCGCGCCGCGCGGCGGACGTCGTCGTGCTCGGCCTCCTTCGCGAGCCGCCCCGCCTCCGCGCGGACCAGCGCGTAGTCGCCGCGCTCGAACGCCTGCTCGAGGCGCTCGATCTCGGGATCGCGAGGGCCCGCCGGCGCGTCGTTGCCGGGGGGCGGCGCCGCCTTCTCGTCGCGCCGCTTCCTGCGCTTCTTCGGCGGGCGCCGCGGCTCGGCGTCGGCCTGCGCCTCCGGCGGCGAGCTCGGATCCGGCTCGGGCCGGGCGTCGGTGTCGGCCTGCTCCGTGTCCGTCACGTACAGCTCTCGGTGGTGATGTAGGCCATGGCCGAACCCCGCGGCAGATCCCCGGGACGGCGCAGGCTACCCCAAGCCCGGCCGCGCGTGCCCGAAAAAGGCCGGAAAACCCGCGGTCCGCCGGCGGCTGCCGCCGGTGTGCTGCCCGGGCGCATCGGCCCGGGCGCGCAGCGCGCTCATCCGATGCGCCCCGACCTACTCGAACGGCAGCCGGTCCCGCTGCCGGTCGACCTCGGCCGGATCCGGGCGGTCTCTCCAGGGGACCATCGCCTCGCCCTCGCCGCTCACAACGCAGCGGAGCGCCTCGCAGGCGGCCCGGTAGTACGCCTTGCGACCGCAGCCGACGGCCTTGAAATGGCCGCCGAGCTGCTCCTCGATGCGGACGTCCCTGTCGGCGCAGTCGAGGTCGGAGGTGGCGCGCGCCCGGATCATCGGCATCGCGTTCGCCGGCACGTTGGCCACGCTGCACGACAGCGCGCCGGCAAGGAGGACGGCGAGGGGGGCGAGGGCGGCGAGAGGGGGCGGGCGCACGGCGAGAGCGTAGTCCCCCGATGCGACTGAAATCCCGAGAAATGAACCACGGTGACGCCAGAGAGCACGCCGCGCTTGCCCCGTTCCCCTCCGCCTCCGTGGCTCAGCTCTCCCGTCTGCTGCACCGCCCGCTCGGAACGGGACGTACACGAACGACACCGCGGCCCCGCCCCGTGCTGATGGCGGCGCTCGTCGCGGCCCCCGGCTTCGTCCCGATGGCGCCCCTCACGCAGGACACCCATCACGTCGAGAACCCGAGCGAAGTCAACAGGGAGACGAGGAGGCAGGGAGGAAGAGAGAGGAGGACCTCCCCGTCTCCCTGGGAAAGCCCTGATGCTCCCCGGGGTTTCAACCTGTTCAAAGCGACGGCCTTCGAGCGGCCGAGTCGCGACGGCGTCCCCGGTCGTCACCGGAGATCGTGCTCTTCGAGCTTCGCGTAGAGCGTCCGCCGGCTGATGCCCAGGATGCGCGCGGCCACGGTGCGGTTATTGCCGGACTGCCGGAGCGCGGTGATGATCGCCTCGCGCTCCGCCCCGCGTCGCCGCGCGTCCAGACCGGCGGTGCCGCCGCCCTCCTCGGTCGCGGAGGGTGAGGGGCCCTCGGGGGCGCTGATCGAGCGGCGGGCGAGCTCGCGCGACACATCTGCCGCCGTGACGATCGGCCCGTCGGAGAGCACCACGAGCCGCTCGACGAAGTTCTGTAGCTGCCGCACGTTGCCCGGCCAGCGCTCCTCCGTCAGACGCTCGACGGCTCCGCCGTCGAGCGCGAGGCCGGCGCGGCCGTGCTGCTTCGCGAGCAGGGCCGCGAAGCGGCGCGCGAGCAGCGCGACGTCGCCCCGCCGGGCGCGCAGCGGGGGGACCCAGATGGGCACGACGGAGAGGCGGTAATAGAGGTCCTCGCGGAAATCGCCCCGGCGCGCCATCGCTTCGAGATCGCGGTGCGTGGCCGCGACGAAGCGCACGTCGGCCCTGAGCGTCTGGGTGCCGCCGAGCCGCTCGAACTCGCGCTCTTGCAGGACGCGCAGGAGCTTGATCTGCATGGCGGGGGTGATGTCGCCGATCTCATCCAGGAACAGCGTGCCGCCCTCGGCGAGCTCCATGCGGCCGGGCTTGCGCGCGGCGGCGCCCGTGAACGCCCCCTTCTCGTGGCCGAAAAGCTCGCTCTCGAGCAGCGAGTCCGGCAGCGCCCCGCTATGCACCTTCACGAAGGGCCCCGTGCTCCTCCCGCTGAGCCGGTGGATCTCGCGCGCCGCCAGATCCTTGCCGACGCCGCTCTCGCCGCGCAGGAGCACTGTGGCCGCGGTGCGCGCGGCGCGGGCGAGCAGGGCGCGGCAATCGGCCATTTCCTGCGACTCGCCGACGAGCTCGGTCTCGAGGTGCGCGGTGGCCTCGGCGGGAGCCGTGGCGGCCAGGGCCTTGCGGACGCTGTAGACGATCTCCTGCCGATCAAAGGGCTTGAGGATGAAGTCGGCGGCGCCGCGCCGCATCGCCTCGACGGCGAGCCGCACCGTACCGTGAGCGGAGATCACGATGACGGGGATCCCGGGGTGGACGCGGTTCACCCGATCGAGCAGCTCCATTCCGTCCATCCCCGCCATCCGGAGATCGGTCACCACCACGTCGACCGGCGCGGCGGCGAGCGCCACGAGCGCGGCCTTGCCCGACTCGACGCACGTGGCGCGCATGGCTGCCTGCTCGAGCAGCGCGGCGAGCACCACACTGACCGCGGGGTCGTCGTCGACGATGAGGACGTGGGCGTCGACTGCGGCACAGGTCATGGAACGCGAGCAGAATGTAGCACGGCCGAACGCCGTGCGTGCCCGCGCTAGGCCGCGGGAAACCGCATCCGCACGGCGGTGCCCCCGCCGGGCCGGGGATGGAGCTCGATGTCGCCCCCGTGTGCCTCGACGACACGCCGTGCGAATGGAAGCCCGAGCCCTGCGCCCATGGCCTTGGTGGTGAAAAATTCGTCGAAGGCCTGCTCGCGGGCGCGCGCGTCCATGCCCTCGCCGGTGTCCTCGACCGTGATCGCCACCCCATCGGGAGCCTCGGACCGCTCGGCGCGCACGGTGACGACGCCCCCGCCGGGCATGGCCTCGAAGGCGTTGCGCATCAGGTTCTCGAGCACCCTCGAGAGCAGGTCTTGATCGGCGTGCAGCAGGGGCAGATCGCCGGCGAGATCGGCCCGCACGGCGATATTGCTCGAGGCGGCGAAGGGCTGCAGCGCGAGGGTGTCGCGCACGAGCGTCGCCACGGACACGGGCGCGCGGGTCGGATCGATTCGGAGCGCGCCCTGGTACTCGTCGATGGATCGCTCGATGCGCCCGATCTGCGTGAGCATCAGGTCGAGAAACCGGGTGTGTCCGTCGATGGATCGCCCCCGGGCCCGCTCCTCGACGAGGAACTGTGCCGCGCCCTTGAGAGCGGCCAGCGGATTCTTCAGATCGTGCGCCATCTGCGCGGAGATGCGACCGAGCGCCGCGAGCTGGGAGAGGCGCTCGCGGCGCCGCGCGGCGTCTGCTGCGGCGCGCCGCGCCACCGTAATGAGGCTGATGGTGAGCAGCGTGGTCGCACCGACGAGCAGCGCCCGGTGCGCCCCGAGGAGCTGGAACAAGACCGCGTAGGCCGCGACGCCCGCGATGGTGAGCCCGGTCGCGTGGACGACGACGCTCGTCGAGAGCTCGTGGCCAAACAAGCGCAGCCGGAGCGCGACGATCGCCATCACGACGGCGCACAGCAACACGCCCACGCTGCCAAGGTGCGGGATCGCGATACCGAGCGGTGAGAGCGGGTTGATCAGGAACTCCGTCGAGCCGAGCGCCGCGCCGATCGGCAGCGCGAGCAGGAGCAGCCGGGTGCGCGCCGCCTCGTCCGGGCTGGTCGCCTCGCGCAGGTGGCGCACGAGCAGCCAGCCCGCGACGGCGCACACGGACGCGGTCCCCGCGAGCAACATCAGCGGCCACGCGCGCGCCTGCGGACCGGTGACCTCGCGCAGCGCGGGGAAGAGCGCGCTCGCCGCCACGATGGACGAGAGCAGCCCGAAACAGGCGTACGCCGCTCGCCGCAGCCGGCGCAGCGAGCGCCGCTGCCCCACGAAGACGAGCACGAAATCGAGGCCCAGGGGCGCAGTGAGCGGAGTGGCGGTCGCGTCGAGCCAGGGCCAGATCGGTGACTGCGAGAGATCGGCCGCGGCGAGCGCGAAGTTCCATGCAAAGAGATCGGCCGCGAGCAGCGCAAGCGGCATCGCCAGCGGGCTGCGCCCCGGCCGGAGCAGCGCGAGGAGCGCCACGCCGAGCTGACCGGCGCAGGCGATGAAGGCGATCAGGGCGCTCGGGTGCATGAGCGTACGGCGGCTCCGGCGGTGACGCGGGGCTAACGACCCACCCCGGGACGGTCAACCGCGCCTGTCTCCTCAGCGCGCGGCAGATCGTCGAACGATCCCTCCTGCTCGAGGCGAATCAGATCGCCCTGCGTCACGAGCTCCTTGCCGAGACGCTGCTGGGCGCGCTCGATCCGCGCGATCATCGCGGGCGACGTGACCTCCTCGCCCGAGGTCGGCGTGGGATCGGGCGGAGGGCGCATCACCGCGAAGGACCCCGCGGCCGGCATGCCGGAGGCCGTATGGCCATGCACCTCGTACGTCTCGAACATGACATCAGGCGTCTCGCGCATCCGCAGCTTGACCGTGAACGAAATCGAGCTGCCCGCCGGGATGGTCGTCGAGCCGAGGATCGAGGCAGGATCGACGTCCTCGGCAGGCGATGAGCCCACGTCGCCCTCGTAGGCCATGACACGATTGAGGCGTGTGATGGTCACGTCCTCCGCGGAGGCGTGGCGCAGGGAGACGGTCTGGGTCACGACCCCCTGGTCGTCGACCACCGGGAAGCGCGGGGAGAACCTGGGCGTGATCAGCGCGAGGTTCTGCTGCGCGAAGTGGTAACCGAGGTTCTGCAGATCGAGGGTGTCGCGGCCGGTCACCACGCGACCGTCACCCAGCCTGGCCTTCACCTCGACGAGGAAATAGGAATACTCGGCGTCCTGCGGGCGGCTTCCGTAGTCGTGGCTGACGCGCGGCTCGGCCGACCTCGCCGAGGCGCCGTCGCCGAAGGACCACTCGAACGACGTCGCCTCCTCGGCTTTCATCGCGCGCGGGTGCCCCGCCGAGGCATCGGGCACGAGCACGCGCGCGAGGAGCTCGATCTCGTCGTCGCTGTTGGGCAGGGCCTGGTGCCGGATCCGGACGACGGGCTTGGGATCGCACCGATTGACCCGATAGTGCGGAAGGTCCGCCTCGACCGGCGGAGCGCCCGGGACGAAGGCGATCACCTTCGGCAGCTTCACCCGGCCTCGCTCGTCGAGGTACGCGCGAATCGGCACCCGCGTGCCCTCCTTGCTGCCGATCTTCACGCGCAGGAGCGGGCCTGAGCGACCCCGACCTCGGGCGCGCACGGTCACGATGTTCTCCTCGCCCTCGCACACCTCGCTCTTCTCGACATCGACGGACTCGATGACGGGCGGCTCCGCACGCTCTCCGGGCTGCGGCGCGGCATCCATCGCGGGGGGAGAAGCGCGCTCCGCCGCCGGTTCGGCGGAGCGCACCGGTTCGGTCGAGACAGGTCTGCGGGCGATCGGGGCAGGCTCGGGAGGCGCCTTGCCCATCTGAAACAGCAGCGCGATCGTGAAGATCACGGCCAGCGCGGCGAGGAGGATGAGCCCCGATCGGACAGGACGGCGGGTTGACATGGCTCGCTCCGAGGTATCTGCTTTCGAGGTTCAGCCGGGCCAGTGCTCGTCGGTCTCCCAGCAGCCGTAGACGCCGCCCTGCGACGCCCACTGGAGCACCGCGGGGGTAGCGATGGTCACCTTCGCGCCATTGACCTTCCGGTAGGTCGCCCAGGGGGTGCCGGTCGCCTCGTTGCCAAGGATGTGGTCCGGGGCGATCACGGTGGCAGTCAAGCCCCCGGCCCAGTTCGCGGAGCTCTTGTACTCCTCGCCGTAGTCCTTGCACAGCGGGTCTGTCCGGACGAAGCAGTTGGCGATCTGATTGCCAGCCTTATCACAGACGTTGGCGATCTCGGCGCCGATCTCGGTGAACCAATCGCCCGCAGCGACCTTGTCCTTGCACAGGTCCTCGGTGGCGTCGTGCGCCGCGGTGAGCGCGGCGTGGACGGTGGCCGAGGAATAGGTGGTCGGCGTGATCGTCGTCCCGGAGGACCTCTTGAACGCCCAGGCGAGGAACGTGGAGCACGCGAGCCCGTCGGGCGGCACCGTGCCCTGGTGGGCTGTGCCGAGGTTCTTGAACTGGAAGAACGAGTACGGCGTCGCCACGGAGATCTCCATGCCCGAGGGGGCCCCGGGGACGACATTGCTCAACGGCTGCGGCAAGCGCACCCGATCGAGCCCGGCGGTCTCGTAGATCGAGAGCTGACCACCCCAGCCCGCGATGGCCTCGTACACCGGCTCGGTGGGAAGCCCCGCGACGAAGGTGGCAATCGCGGCGGTGCCGGTGCCGGTGACGAACTTGCCGGCGTCGAGCGGGCCATGGCTGCACGTGCCGAGAGAGGCGTGAGAGCACGTGCCGTAGATCGACGCGTAGGTGGCGCCCATGTTGAGGCGCGAGACGCCGGGGTGTCCCGCCGAGAGGGTCGAGTCATCGTTACCGCTGGCGAGCACCTTGCCGTCGGTGTGGAAGGGCCGCCCGACGATGGCGTCTAAGTCGGAGTTCTGCTTGGGATCGGGGCGCGTCGCGTGGAACATCGTCGAGGAGCCGCCGGACAGCATCACGTGCGTGAAGTCCAGGTCAGCGACATCGAAGATGGCCGATACGACGCCCGGAGTGCGGGTGACCACGGCCGCGCCCCGCGGAGCGTTCCAGTTGCCGGGTGAGGTGCGGCAGCGCTTCGAGCCGGCCATGGCCGTGCCCGCCGACGAGGCGAAGGCGAGTGAGAGGGTGGTGGCGACGAGTACGAATCGGGTTCTGCTCATCATGGTCTCCATGGGTTCCCGCTACGGTTTGCAACGCCCGTGCCGGAGCCGTCTCGCCGCGCTTCGCGCCGCGGGCCCCGTTCGGTGTGCGGCGACTCGCACACGATGGGAAGCCCTCCACACAGTGCACCCGGGGACGCGGGCCCTTCAGGCAAGTGTCCCTTCCAGAGGGGACCGGCGCCCGGCCGGCCCGCTGCGAGCCGGAGCCCGTCGCGCCGGAGGCGCCGGCTGGAGTGCCCCCGCTGTTTCAGGACTCCAGCCATGTCCCGGCCACGATTCGAGACCCGCCGCGGGTCGTCGGCAGGGCACGCGTGTTGCTCCGGACGGATCTGTACTGAGCGGCGCGATCTCGCGCACCTCGCCCGGGCAGATCACCGACGCCACGACGGCGTAGACCGGCGGCGGATGGACGGTCGGCGAGGGATCACGGCCGACGAGGAGCTGGCCAAGACGCTTCCCGACGTGGAGATCCACCGCGACGACAAGCTGTTCCGCGCCTCGCTGGTCAGCGTCGGATCGCTCGGGCTCATCACCGAGCTGGTGCTCGAGGTCGCGCCCATGTTCGGCCAGTCCCAGCAGGTGGTGCCGACCACCTGGCAGAAGTTGTGCGATGCCCTGGAAGACGGCTCGCTGTTCACCTCGCCCACCGCGCTGGGGGCGGCGACCCCCACCAGGATCAGGGCGCAGGCCGTCACCCCCGTGCCCGAGGGGCTGGAGATCTTCATCAACCCTTACCGCAGCGACGACGACTATCATCACGGCGGGTTCGATCGGCAGTGCGTGGTCGTCACGCGGACACGCATCGACGGCGTCGCCCCCGAAGAGCCGAACGTGCAGTACGAGCTCAGCGGCGGCGGCGCGATCATCGAGTTCTTCCAACAGCTCGGGAAGTTCATCGACATCGAGACGGGCGGGCCGGCCCAGTACCGCGGTATCATCGACGGCATCATCACCCACGCTCGCGCGAAGATCGCGAAGTACCTCCCGACCCCGACGGTGCTCGATACCTACTCGGGCGGCGGTGACAAGGATCCAGGCCTGTCGATCGAGCTCGCGATCACGACGGCCGGGGATGCGCACATCAAGATGATGACGCGGTCGATTATCGACGACCCCGGGACCGTCTGATCCTCCTCCAGCCGAAGCTCAAGCCGCCCGTCGTCGACGTCCTCACGCATGACGCCCCGATCGCGGTGATGGCGACGGCGGCCGATCACCTCAACATCTTCGGTGTCGTGGACGGCCGGCTCTATCGCATCGACGGCAGCGTCAACGATCCGTCCTGGGACTGGGTGATGCCCCCGGACAAGTCGGCCCCGCCCGAGCTGCGCTACGAGACGAGCGCGCGGGATCGCGGCGGCTCGGACGCGTATCTGACGTTCGAGTCGCAGCAGCGGGTGTTCGCGATGCCGACCGGACCGGCCACAGCGGTGCATCGCGGCGGCCGGATCGACGTGTTCACGCGGGCCGACACCGGCGCGATCCTGTGGGACTGCAAGCCGAAGAACCGGTCGTGGAAGGGTCGGATCCGGCTGCCGTCGCCCGGATGAGCGGTGCGGCCGGAGCCGCGGATCGGCCGGCGAGAGCGCCGCGAGGACGGCGTCCCGCATGCGTGGACGGGGCGCGTCCGGCCTCCTGCGCCCAGATCAGAACTGGAAGTACACGAACGGCACCGCGGCTGCGCTCGCCGCCTCGTGGAGACCGATCGCGACGAGGAACAGCAGCGCGCCCTGCACCGGCGCAGGCGCCGCGATGAAGGCGCCGCGGGCGCGCTCGTAGAGGCGCTCCGGCACGTAATGGGACAGGAGCGCGACCCCGAGGAGCGCGACCAGCACGGGCGGGAGGTTCGGGTGGAAGGTCGTCAGCGTGCCGATCTGCCGCAGGATGAGCACGGCCTGCGAGAAGGTCGGCACGCGGAAGAAGATCCACGCGAAGCAGACGTAGTGGAACGTCAGCAGCACGCACAGCGCGCGGAGGGGAACGCGGGAGAGGGGTGAGCTCGCGGTCGCCCCCCCGCGCTCGCCCTCGCCGGCCGGTCGCCGGCGCTGGACGGCGCGCTGGAAGGCGCGCGTCACGGCGAGGCCGAGGCCGTGGAGGAAGCCCCAGAAGACGAAGTTCCACGATGCCCCGTGCCAGAGGCCGCCGAGCAGCATCGTGATCATCAGGTTGCGGTACGTCGCCAGCTCGGAGCCGCGGTTGCCGCCGAGCGGGATGTACAGGTAGTCGCGGAGCCAGGTGGAGAGCGAGATGTGCCAGCGGCGCCAGAAATCAGCGAGGTTGTGCGCCTTGTACG
Organism: Sorangium sp. So ce124; assembly: GCF_051525235.1. NCBI lineage: Bacteria > Pseudomonadati > Myxococcota > Polyangiales > Polyangiaceae > Sorangium > Sorangium sp. So ce124. The sequence continues at coordinate 12,709,650 of NZ_CP150312.1, read as the reverse complement.
GCGCGTCGAAGTTCTTGGGGAACCGCACGCCGAGCAGGAGCGCCGAGCCGATCGCGATGTCGGTGTAGCCCGAGAAATCGCAGTAGATCTGCGCGGCGTAGCCGTAGACGCCCGCGAGGACCTCCAGGGCCGAGTAGTTCTCCGGGCGCTCGAACACGCGGTCGACGAGGTTGAGCGCGAGCTGGTCGGAGAGGACGACCTTCTTCACGAGGCCGATCGCGACGAGGAACAGCGCCGCCCCGCCCTCCTCGAGGGTGAGGCTCGGGGCGCGCTCGAACTGCGGGAGCAGGTCCCGCGGGCGCACGATGGGCCCGGCGACGAGGTGCGGGAAGAAGGCGACGAAGAGCAGGTAGCGGAGGTAGCTCTTGTGGGGCGGGAGCTCGCCCCGGTACACATCGACGACGTAGCTCATCGACTCGAACGTGAAGAACGAGATGCCGACCGGCGGCAGGAGCACCCGGAACGCGTGGCCCACGCTCGCCGGCTCGCCCGTGAGCAGGGCGCGGAGCGCCGCGGCGTTCTCGAGCGCGAAGTTCCAGTACTTGAAGAACCCCAGGAACCCGAGGTTCAGCACCACCGTGGCGACGAGCATCGCGCGCCGCGCCCGGGGCCGCTCCTCGCGGGCGATCGCGCGGGCGAGGAAGAAGTCGACGGTGGACGAGGCGAAGATGAGCGGCAGGTAGCGCCAGTCCCAGGTCGCGTAGAACCCGTAGCTCAACAGCAGCAGGAACACGAGGCGCGGCCAGGCGCCGGCGTACCGCACGAGCGCCCACGATCCGACGAAGACGGCGGCGAAGAACTCGGCGTAACGGAGGGTATTGAAGAGCACGGCCGGTCGGAGTCCGGGTCAGGCTGTGGCGAGGGGCGCGGCGCGCGGCAGGGCCGAGCGCGTTGTCGAGGAGGAGCGGGCTACCCGGGCGGTGGGGGCCGTCTACCACAGGGGGCGCCGCGCGGTCGCTCTCCTGGCGCGGCCCGATGGCGCCGCGCGGTCGCGCTCACAACGCGGCGCCCTGCGGAACGACGCGGAACGACGCGGAACGACGCGGAACGACGCGGAACGACGCGGAACGACGCGGAACGACGCGGAACGACGCGGAACGGTACGGAACGGTACGGAACGACGCCGGGGACGCGACCGCGCGGGGCCGCGTTTCAACGGCGCCATGGCGCCGCGCCATGTTGAACGGCGCCCCGCGTCGTGCCAAGGATGGATCTGATGCTGGGTCGCCTGATCCTCGGGGTTGTGAAGGGGCTCATCGTGGGGGGCCTGCTGGGCTTCGCGCTGGCGAAGCTCGGCTTCGCCGCGCCGGTGGCGATCATCGCTTACGTGGCCGCGGCGCTCGCCGGGGTCCTCGTGGGGCTGATCGCGGGCAAGCCCATCTGGGCGAAGGACGCGAAGATCGAGGCGGGGATGAAGGCCTTCGTCGGAGCGCTGCTCGGCGCTGGCCTGATGTACGCCGCGCGCAGGTGGCTCACGGTGCCGGTGCCTGTGCCGCTCGGCGAGCTCGGGGGCGCGAACCTGTCGCTCGGCGAGGCCGCGGGGAGCACCGGGACGTTCGGCGGCCTGGCGGTCACGTCGCTCGCCGCGATCGCCGCGCTCCTCGGCGGCTTCTACGAGGCCGACAACGACCCCTCGGACGAGGAGAAGCCTGGCGCGAAGCCGGCGGTGAAGGCGGCGGCCGGGGGCAACAACAAGCGCATCGCCGCCTCCGCCGCGGCGGACGAGCTCGACGACGACCTCGAGGTCGAGCCCGAAAAGAAGCGCGCGAAGAAGTAACCCGTGCCGTTCGCGCGGGCCCTCCTCTATGCCGCGTCGCTGGGCGCGCTCGCGCTGGTCGCGCGCTCGCTGCTCGTCGCGCCGGTGCCCATCGCGGTCGCGTGCGCGGCCATCGCCGGCTACGTCGCCCTCATCCTGTGCGGGGTCTTCTTCCTCGGGCTCGGCATGTTCGTCGACGTCGTGAAGCGCGGCCCGCCCGGCGCGAGGGGCGTGGCGCTGACCTTCGACGACGGGCCGAGCCCGGAGCACACGCCGGCGGTCCTCGCGCTCCTCGACGAGGCGGGCGTGAAGGCGACGTTCTTCGTCATCGGCCGCAAGGCCGAGGCCCACCCGGAGCTCGTCCGCGAGATCGCGGCGCGGGGCCACGCCATCGGCCTGCACAGCCACGCGCACGACCGGCTCTTCTCGCTGCGCTCGGCCCGCCGGGTCGAGCGCGACCTCCGGCAGGGGCTCGACGTCATCGAGCGGATCACCGGCGCCCGCCCCACCATCTTCAGGCCGCCCGTCGGCCACACGAGCCCGCGCATCGCCCGCGTGGTGGACGCGCTCGACCTCGACGTAATCGGCTGGTCGGCGCGGGGGTTCGACGGGCTCCCTGGGGCGGACCCCGGGCGGGTGGCGGGGCGGATCATCCCGGGGCTCCGCGACGGGGCCATCGTGCTGCTCCACGACGCGGCCGAGCGCGACGACCACGCCCCCGCAGGGCCCCTGGCGCTCCCGCGCATCCTGGCGGCGATGGAGAAGCGCAACCTGGTCGGGGTCCGCGTCGACGCGTGGCTCGACGACGGCGACCGGGACGCCTAGACCATCTCCACCGGGTGGCGCTACGCTCGGTCCAATGGCCGCGCCGGTGAGTCTGACGCTCTTTGCGCATATCGCCGGGAGACCGGAGGACGAGCTCGACCTCGCCGAGGCGGCGCTCCTGATCGACGACGCCGCGTACCCGGGGCTCGACATCCCGCACTACCTCGGCGTGCTCGACCGGCTCGGCGGCGAGGCGCGGCGCGCTGTCGATCGCCCCCTGCGCGCCGCGGAGGCGACGCCGGGCAGCGGCCCCATCGAGCAGCTGCTCCGCTGGTTCTACGGCGACCTCGGGTTCCACGGCAACTCCGGGGACTACTACGACCCGAAGAACAGCTACCTGCACGAGGTCCTGGATCGCCGGACGGGCATCCCCATCACGCTGGGCGTCGTCCTCCTCGAGGTGTGCTGGCGCGCGGGCCTCGAGGCCCAGGGCGTCTCGTTCCCGGGCCATTTCCTGGTGAGGACGCCGGTCCGCGGCGGCGTGCTGCTCATCGACCCGTTCGAGGGCCGCCTGCTCGGCCGGGACGACCTGCGCGCGCTGCACACCCGCGCCACGGGCACCACGCGCGATCCGGATCCGCGGCTGCTCGTGCCCGCGCAGAAGCGGCAGATCCTGGTGCGCATGCTGAACAACCTGCGGTCGATCTACTCGAGCCGCTCGGACGCGTCGCGGCTGCGCAGCGTGCTCGAGCGGATGCAGGTGCTCGCGCCGACCGACGAGCTTCGGAAGGAGCTCGATCAGATCGGCGGCGAGCGCCCCTGGCCGTCTGCGGGGCGGGACGTGAACTGACGCAGGCCGACGCAAGCCGACGTGGGCCAGCGTGGCCTCACGGCGGCTCGCTCGCCTCGCGCTGCGCTGCGCCCGGCAGCAGCACCACGAACCGCGCCCCGCCGTCCGCGCCTTGCTCGACCCCGATCGAGCCGCCGGCCGCCTCCACGAGCCCCCGGCACACAGCGAGCCCGAGCCCCGTCCCCTCGCCGACCTCCTTGGTCGTGATGAACGGCTCGAACAGCGTCTCGCGGACCGCCTCCGCGATCCCCGGCCCGTTGTCCTCGACCTCGATCCGCGCGCCCCCGCACGCGCCCCGCGACGCGCGCACCGCAACGCGCCCCCCGACGCGCGGCGCCGCGTCGGCCGCGTTCAGGAGCAGGTTCAGGAGCACCTGCACGAGCTGCCCGTGCGCGAGCGGCACCGCCGGCACGTCGGGCGCGACGTCCCGCGTGAGCTCGATCGCGCGGAACGCCCTCTGCGGGGCCACGAGCGAGACGACATCGTCGATCGCCTCCGCGACCGACCCGGAGGGGCGGCGCCCTGCCTCTCCGTCATCGCCGGCCTCGGCCGCGCCGCGCGCAGCGGGCCGGGCGAAGTCGAGCAGGTCGCGCAGGATCTTGTGGATCCGCTCCGTCTCCCGCTTCATCCGCTCGACGAAGTCGCGCTCCTCGGCCGGCGTGAGGCCCCCGGCGAGCAGCAGATCCTGCAGGCCGAGGATCGCCGCGAGCGGGTTGCCGATCTCGTGCGCGAGGCCCGCCGCCAGGCGCCCCACGGACGCGAGCCGCTCCGAGCGGACCAGCCGCTCCTGCGCGCTCTTCAGGTCCGCCGCGTAGCGCTCGACCTCGGCGATCTTCGCCCGCAGCGACTCCTCGTCGGCGCGGAGGCGGCCCGTCATGAGCGCGAGGCTCGCGCCGAGCTCCGCGAGCTCCCGCGCGCCGGCCCGCGGCACCTCCAGGTCGCGCGCCCCGCCGGCCACGCGGCGCGCGGCCTGCGACACCGCGTCGATCGGCCGCACCACGAGGTGGGTCATGGAGATGTACGCGAACACGAGCAGCGCCAGCGCCACGATGCCCGTGTAGAGCGCCACGATCCGCACGAGCGGCGCGGCGGCCACCGTCGACGGGTCGGTCGGCACCAGCACGGCCACGGAACCCGTCGACGCCGCGGGCGCCGGCTCCGTGAGAGGCGCCGCCTCGCGCGCAGGCTCCGGGACGACCACCAGGAGCGCATCGCCGCGCGCCGTCCGCACCGTCTTCAGCACCTCCGTGCCGGCCTCCACCGAGGCCGGCAGCGCGGCCGCGATCTCTGGCTCCCCGGCGCGGCCCGAGAGCGCCCCCGCCGCGTCGTAGACGCCGATCGCCGACGCCCCGTCCGGGCCGAGCTGCGCCTCGAGCAGGAGCGAGAGCTCCGGGGCGGACCGCGTCGTCCGCGCCGCGGCCACGTGCCCGGCGATGGCGCGGCCGATCGCGCGGGCGCTCGACGCGCGCGCGCCGCTCATCGTGGCCCGCGTGAGGCTCGCCACGGCGAAGAAGAGCGGCACGAACGCCAGGAGGAGCAGCGCGCCGATCGCGAACAAGAGCTGAAGCCGGATCCCGAGCCGCACGGTGTTGTCTGCCCCCTGTCGTACCGTCCTCGCCCAGCTCGGCGCCCGCTCGTCCGTGGCAGCGCGCCGGGCTCGGAGGAACGACCTCTCTGATAGCGGCATGCGCGCCCATGGCAAAGCTCGCAAAGCGCGCAGAACGCGCGAAGCGCGCAAAGCGTCGACCGACGGCTGGGCCTGCTGCCCCGCGCCTGCCGGGTGCGCGCCGCTGGGACCAGACGTAAGCGGCGTGAACGATCGGAACGCCGTGAGCGGCGTGAACGCTCGGAACGCCGTAACCGCAAGCGGCGTAAGCGGCGCAAACAGCATGAACAAACGCGAACAACGCGAACCGCGCTGGCTGCTACAACGGCGGACCTCTTCCGCGCTTGATCGCTCGCCAAGAGACGTGACATCATGGCTGGTTCAATGGGGATACTCTTATGAGCTTGCTCGAATCCTCCTCCGACGTGATCGACCCCCACCATGTTCCTTTCCTCGCCGGCTCCGCCGCCCGCGACGCGCGCCCGTCGACCGGTCGGCGCGACCGCTCGACCGAGCGCGCTGGGCTGGCCGTGGCGAGCGACGCCGATCACGACCTGCTCCGCCTCGAGATCGAGCTCCTCCGCCGCGGCGGCCGGGACGCCCTGGAGCTGCGCCGGGAGCTCGCGGCGTTCTTCTTCGTCGTCATCGCCCTCTTCGGCGTCGCGCAGCTCGTCCGGGATCTCATCCACCCCGATCTGCCGCCGCTGCTCCAGATGGGCTATTCGTGGGGTTTCTTGCTGCTGCTCCTCGTGCCGATCGGGTGGTTCGCCCGGCGGCAGCCGCTGCCGCTCGCGCGGCTCGGCGTGACGCTCTCGGGCGCGCGGCATAGCCTCCGCGAAGCGCTCGTCATCGCCGCCATGGCCTTCGCGGCGTGCCTCGCGCTCCGCGCGGGCCCCGCCCTGCGCGGCGAGCCGTTGCTCGACTGGGGCTCGGTCGCAGGGTACTCGCGCCTCGAGTTCGCGATCTTCCTCGCGAGCTACGGGCCGCACTGCCTGCTTCAGGAGTTCATCGCGCGCGGCGTGATCCAGACCTCGCTCGAGCGGCTCCTGCCCGACGCCGGACGCCTCGCGCCCATCGTGGTCACCTCGGTGCTCTTCGGCGTGTTCCACCTCTACGTCTCGCTGGCCTTCGCGGTCATCACCTTCGCCGCGAGCGTCCTCTTCGGCCTCTTCTACGCGCGCCACCGCACCCTCGTCGGCGTCACCGCCGTCCATCTCACGGTCGGTCTCGCCAGCGTCGCCGCTGGCCTCAACTGACGGCAGCGGCTGGAACAGCCGTGTTCGCAGCGACGATCTCGCGCACTCGCGCCCGCGTTCGAGCCTCCACCGACGGCGGCCCTCCGGCGCACGCAGAAATGATGGATACAGCGTAGCTGTCCAGGAGAGCGGGGCGTGTTGGAGACTTTTGTCGCCCCACGTCGGCACCGTGAATTGTCATTGACAGCCGCGGATCGCTTTGCTCTTCATTGTAATGCCGCCCTTCTGAGCCGACCGGGACGTACATGACCGCCGCATGCTCCGCGACCGCCCTCTCGTACGAATCCATCCGCGTTTCGGGCCAGCGTGGCGTTCGTCGGGACGGAGGCGGCCTTGGCTCGCGGGATTGAGCTGGATCGTTCGCGCTATCCGCTGGTCGTGATGCGGGCCGGCGAGCACTACACCCAGGACGATTGGGACGTGCTGATGCGCGGCATGATCCAGCTCATCGTCTCGGGGCCGTTCGGCCTGATCAACGACACGCGCGGCAGCAGCATGCCGAACGCCGTGCAGCGGCGCGCCGTCGCGCAGATGTACGCCGACTACGAGCGGCAAGCTCGCGCGCACCTGCTCGCGTCCGGAATCGTGGGCGACTCCAGCCTGGTGAACGGCATCCTGACCGCGCTCAACTGGCTGAAGCCGCCGCCGCATCCCGTCAGGGTCTTCTCGTCCATGACCGACGCGGAGCGCTGGGTGCTCCAGCATTTCAACTTCGAGCTCCGCCAGCAGGCCCTGGCGCCGAGCGTCGAGCACAGGGTCGGCTGACCCGCGCACGAGCGCAGGCGAGCTACCGGCGTGGCGCCCTGGGGGCGTGAGCGAAACAGTGGCGCGGAACTTGTCGATGAATCCCCAGAGCAGTTCTCTGGCTTCTTCAGCCTACGACGTCAGCTGGGCAGATACCTCCTGAGGGCGTCAACATCCCTCGATTCGATGCCGCTTCGATGGCAGGCCGACGCAACCTGTCGAGCAATTCGTCGCACCTGAGCCGCAAATCAGGCAAGTCGATGTATTCCTCATGCATAATACCCGCATCGCGTCGATCCTCAATACAGCGCAACAGCGCGGCATTACCATCCTTCCGCGTTAGTGTGATTCAGTAGGGGCCGTCCATGAATCGAAGCACCGCCTCGTGATCAACGCCCCGCTCGAGCTTCTCAAGTGCGTCCAACCACCAGGTGGCGATGACCACCACGAAGTCGATCCATCGTTCCCCAGGAAACGGATACCCACTGAAGTCGAAGTAGAGCACACCGGTTATCGAGCAGCTCGCGTTGTTCCCTTGCTCGAGCGTTGATTCATCGAACATAACACGCATCGTCTGCTCCTATTAGAACTTCGGCCAAGCGCCCTCGATTTCCTTCGTGGCTCGGTTGACCCACATCTCGATGGTCCCGTTCCCGAACGGACCGCTGACAAAGACTCGCTCGCCCTGGGACTGCAGCACATCTCCATTGCGATAGGCATTCCGCACGGCGCGCTCGACCTGCAATTCGCTCATACCCTCGAAAAATATCCTTCTTGTTGCCGGGCGCGAGGTCTTTTCCGCACGGCATATGGCGTTCGCGGATGTGTCCCATCTCGATCTTGATCTTTCGCCACGCCGGCATGTTGACCCGCGACCCTGCCGCTAGCCCCCTTGCGGCCTGATTTACCTCCGCCATCCCGCCAGCCTTCCCAACCTGTCCCGCACGCTTCACGCTGGAATAAAGCTTGCTGGCATCGCCGACTCCAGGCGCGGCGGCCCAGAGGCTCAGCGTCGCGTTCACCGCGTCACCCTCCCCGGCGTAGATGCAGGCATTGGCGACGTCGCACACCGGGCCGACCGGCGGCGGCGCGAAGCCACAAGTATCGAGGCAGACGTGCGTGAGCTCGCGCATGTCCGCCGCCGTCATCGGACCGACGCTGAACCCAGATTCTGTTCCTCTGTCCCACTCCGACGAGGGGCCGCCCTCCCCGCCTTCTCCGCCAGGACCCGCTCCACCGTCGCCGCCGGAGCCCTCGATGGCGCCATCGTCTTCGGGAAGGAGCTCCTCACCGTCCTCGAAGACATCTACCTCCTTCGTGCCAGTGCCGTCACCATCGATGGTGACGCCCGGCGACGGCGCGATCGTCTCAGGCGTGATCGGCGTGCAGTTCGTCCCGTCGCACGGCTGGAAGCCCGTCGGATCCCTCAGGTTGAGGGGATCATTCAAGACGTAGGCGTAGGGATTGTACCCTTGCACCGTCAGCGGCGACGGGATGACGGGATCGGACGTGAGGAACCGACGAAGGCTCGGATCGTAGACACGCCCCTGCATGTCGATCCAGCCGAGCTCGTCATCATGCTCGTGCCCCGTGAACCCGGTCCGCGCGTCGCTGATCCCGAGGGGCAGACTGGCGATCGGCCCTCCATTCTCGTCGACGCGCCCACCGAAGGGCTCATGGAAGTTCCGGGAGAGCACACTGCCATCCGGACGCAGCACACGCCCACGCTTCCGAGCGCGTCCTTCTGCACGAAGCGGTCCTGAGAGCTTCCGTCCGGGTGAACGAGGTGCTGCGCCACCTCCTCGCCGTCCGCGAAGACATGGAAGACGTGGGTTGTCTGCGCTCCCGCCGTCCGCCGCTCGTACAGCCGACCGAGCGTCAATACCGTCTCCGAAGGGCCCTCCTTCATCACACGCTTGCCGTCGGCGTCGTACTGGAACGAGGTCGTTCCGCCCCCGCGCACTACCAGCCTGGGCAGGTCGAACTCCGTGAACGTCACGCCCATCGGGGCGCGCGGCCCACCTCGGCTGAACAGGCGGCCGCGAACGTCGTACGAGAGCGTGTCCGCCACCGCGCCGCCGATCCGGACCTCGCTCGGCCTGTAAGGCGGCCCGAAGACGTATTCCTCCCGAAGCGCGCCGCCGACGGACACCTCCTTGACGTTTCCCAGGGCATCGTACGAGTAATCCGTCCTCGTCGACGTCGTGCCGGTCTGCAGCTCCCACCACCTGAGCAGCTCGCGCGCGTCATACCCGAACGTCTCGTCCCGATTCGACTGCCTGTCGTAACGTCGCTTCACGCGGCCATCCAGATAGTAGTCGTAGTCGAGATCGTACGCCCCAGGAGTCTGAACCCGATCCAGCCGCCCTGTGAGCGGCTCGTAGCTGTACGTCGTCTCGACCGTCTCGCCCAGCTGAACGGAGAGCGGCTGATCGTCGCTGTTGCGGCTGTTCATGCGCCAGATCGGAAGAAAGACCGCGCTGCTGATCGTCCCATTTCCGGCCACGAGACGGCGGACGACCTCGTGAAGGTAGCCATGGGCGTTGTAGCGGTGCTTCACCTGAAAGCCGGCCGCTCCCTCCACGGACGGGTACTCTAGCAGCTCCACCCACCCCAGCGCGTCGTGCGTCTGCCGAATGACGTACGCGTGACCGTCGATCGTCCACGTCGTCGCCTCAGGCCGCCCGTGCTCGTCGTAGGCGAAGCTCTTCTGGACCTCGTCCGGGCTGGTAGAGCTGGCCAGCCGGCCGACGCCGTGCGGGGCCGTATCCCAGACGAGCTCGGTCTCGCCATCTGCGTCCACGATCGTCTCGACACGTCCCAGCGCGTCGCGCTCGAACGTGCGCGTGGACATCGAATCGGCGAGCGTGACCACCTCACCGAACGCGTTGTACGTGACGGTCGTCGCCGCCGACACAGGCTCCTTGTACCACCTGCGCCGGCCGCGCTGATCATAACGTTGCTCCAGGAGCACCAGATTCCCGCTGGACTCGTTGATCACCTTGCCGAGCAGGCCGAACGGCTCGTACACGTAGCGCAGCGTCTGGGTCCCCTCCGGCGCGACCCGCACCGTCACGTCGCGCCGACCGAGGGCTCAGGCGCCTACCTGGGCCCTCTTCCATTTTGTCACGCCGACCTTGGCGAATTTACCGGCGGGCCATCTCTGGGACCGAGTTCGCGTCCAATTTCCGCGTATCAGGGTGGCCGTCTACACGCGCCCGACGAGGAGCTCGCCGCGCGCCGGATGGCGGCCGCGGTCGAGCAGGTGCGCGAGGGGCTCCCGGCGCGCCAGGTCGAGGCGTGCCGGCTGGTGCGCGAGGAGGGGTGCAGCCTCGACAAGGTCGCGGCGCGGCTCGGGTGTACCGAGATGGCGGCCCGCCTCTGCGCCCCCCCGGCGCGGGCGAGCATCCGCCGCCAACTCGGCGAGGCGTGGGGGGGTCGCGGGGTAAATGAGGGGAGACGGGAAAACGGTGAGGATCTCGCGAGGTGGGAGATCAGGAGAGCTGGACCAGCTCGAGGGCGAGTTGGCCGGCGTGGGCGAAAAGGCCGCATGGCCAGGCGGGAGGTGCCCGGTAGCCGGTTGGGCCGGTGAAGGTCACCGCGCTTTTATGGGCGCATAGGCGCGTAGCTGGGCCGGTGCCTCGCCTCCAGGATGCCGAGTGGCGCCCACGCGGGCGGCGGGCCGGCACCGCCCCGCATCCAGCGTCGTCGACCCCGGCGAAAGCCGCAAGTGACCACGGCCATGGCGATCCGTGGGCGGTGCCCCTTCTGACGCTCAGACCACACGCTCGACGCTACGTGTCCCCACCAAACGAACGAGGGAAGCGTCGATTATTGCTCCGCCCCTTGCGGCAGAGGATCAGCGCGGCCGGCGCTACGGCGGCCACGGGACCTCGGCAGAGCGTGACAAGCTATCGCCACGTTCCCGCAAAAACTCCTCAAACAGCAAGAAGAACGTCCGAACATTCCGCTCACCGGGATCCTGCGTGGCAACCAGCGTAGGCCACGCGACATCTCGCGTATCGTCAAGCTTGGCGGCTAGCCATTTCTCAAATTCATCAAATAGCGACGACTCTGTAGCGCCAAACTCCGGCATTCCGAGATCGATGCGGGCTTGGCGGTAGCCATGAATAAATGTCGCGAGCGTCCTCACATTCTCGTCACCGAGGAACATGCCCGGACGCACGCTTACACGCTTCAGAAACGCGAGCAGCCAAGGGTCATTGGGCAAAAATGGCACAGTAGCCTCCTGTCAGAACGCAGTCTCGATAACGCTTACGTACGGGGTGCCGAAGAAGTCCAAACCGCCAAGATCCTCGATGAACTCCGGGTACGACACGACCAATCGTCGAGCCCCGGAGGTAGAGAGCGGCTTTCACGGAGAGGAAGACGAGTGATGTGGAGGGGCTTCAACGGGGGCGGGACTGACCCGGGCCGTCCTGCTCGGGATCGCTCGTCCCATGCAGCGCAAAGTTCCGGCGTGCCGCATTGAGGCTAACCCGATTTGCTCCGCCGTCGTAATCAGGCTTCTCCTCCTGGAGCCGATCGTCCTCCCAATTGCACGTTGCGCAGATGTCGTAATGTCCTCGTCCGTCGAGAGTGCGTTGGCCGCAGCACGGGCACTCGCAAAGCTCAGATTGCGTCATCGCCCATACCTCTCAACCTGGTCGGCCCAATAGCTCGCCCCATCGCGAGGGCGGAAAGGGTCTCAATCGTCCCGTCCGGCTTCATCGTGGCGAATTCGTTTGTTTGGGAGTTGTATCTGAATGTCCAGCCCTGCTTCGAGGTAAAGCCTTGGACGTCACCTCCGACTGGTGAACGAAGCAGAGTCTCTGCCCGCTTCGCGTAGCCCATCTTCGTGATGTTGCCCGCCCCCCACTCCGAGGCATGCTTCGCAAAATGGCGCTCCAGATGCGCCTCAGATGCGAATCCTCGGACTCTTGACATCAGCTGTGGTGCCCCCCTTGCGAGCCGAGGTGCAGCAGTCGTTTCACGGAACCCATTCTCACGGCCGTGACTACGCTGTGGATGCAGGGGCGCAACGTCCTCGACTACGTGGCCAACGCGCGCGAAGCCGTTCTCCAAGTGCGAGATGCGCCCTCGCCGCTGCCTGGTTGAATACCACACCGCAACACCGCCCAGCGCAGGAAGTCTGGGCGGTGAACGCTTACGTCCGCGCTACGCTACTTCTGCTCGTCATGGCTCTTTAGGGTCTGGAATCCAATCGGGCGACAACGGGCTGTACCAATCCTGCCGCGTCAGCCAATTCTCGTAACTGCGATAGATGCGACGGAGTCCGCTCGGCGCCTCACGCTCACCAAGGAACTTCTCGAACGTATCAAACAGGAACTCTATCACCGCGCTCTGACCCTCTGCACTTTCCACTTCAGCCGAAGACCGCTCGCCAACACGCCCCATCAGGCTCAACACCAGAGCTGACCATGACAGGTTATTGCCATCATCCAACTTCACAATGAGCCATTCTCGAAATCCCACAAGGAATCCCCCACACAACGCCAAATCGTATCCTTCTACAAAGGCAACGATTGTGCTGTACGAGACATTGCTCAGGTACATCCCTGGATGCTTTCTAACGCTTTCGAAGACCTCTGGTAGGCTCATCTTACTAGCTCCGAGTTAGAACCCAAAGTTAATGACGTCCGAGTACTGCCACAAGGCTTTGTATTCATCGATGGGCAGCCCCTCGTGACCTGTGAACGCATCGTACACACGGCCTTCCTTTACAACCACTTCGTGATGAAACCACCCGAGATCTTGTTCTCGATACGCGCCAAGATTCCTCGCTCTGGGGTCCGCCGGAACGATTCGCTTGATTTCACCACCCATGTGCTTCTGAATTTGCGACGCTACCCGCTCGCATCCATTGCGGCAAGCAGGGTCGTTGATTGCTCTGGCCGGCCACTTCGGTCCGATCCTGATCGGCCCTGCTGCAGCCATCCTGCCAGCCTTCCCGACCTGTCCCGCACGCTTCACGCTGGAATAAAGCTTGCTGGCATCGCCGACTCCAGGCGCGGCGGCCCAGAGGCTCAGTGTCGCGTTCACCGCGTCACCCTCCCCGGCGTAGATGCAGGCATTGGCGACGTCGCACACCGGGCCGACCGGCGGCGGCGCGAAGCCACAACCATCGAGGCAGACGTGTGTGAGCTCGCGCATGTCGGCCGCGGTCATCGGACCGATGCTGAACCCAGATTCTGTTCCTCTGTCCCACTCCGACGAGGGCCCGCCCTCCCCGCCTTCTCCGCCAGGACCCGCTCCACCGTCGCCGCCGGAGCCCTCGATGGCGCCATCGTCCTCGGGAAGGAGCTCCTGGCCGTCCTCGAAGACATCCACCTCCTTCGTGCCAGTGCCGTCGCCATCGATGATGACGCCCGGCGGCGGCGCGATCGTCTCGGGCGCGATCGGCGTGCAGTTCGTCCCGTCGCACGGCTGGAAGCCCGTCGGATCCCTCAGGTTGAGGGGATCATTCAAGACGTAGGCATAGGGATTGTACCCTTGCACCGTCAGCGGCGACGGGATGACGGGATCCGACGTGAGGAACCGACGAAGGCTCGGATCGTAGACACGCCCCTGCATGTCGATCCAGCCGAGCTCGTCATCATGCTCGTGCCCCGTGAACCCGGTCCGCACGTCGCTGATCCCGAGGGGCAGACCGGCGATCGGCCCCCCGTTCTCGTCGATGCGCCCACCGAAGGGCTCATGGAAGTTCCGGGAGAGCACGCTGCCATCCGGCCGCAGCACCACGCCCACGCTTCCAAGCGCGTCCTTCTGCACGAAGCGGTCCTGAGAGCTTCCGTCCGGTTGAACGAGGTGCTGCGCCACCTCCTCGCCGTCCGCGAAGACATGGAAGACGTGGGTTGTCTGCGCTCCCGCCGTCCGCCGCTCGTACAGCCGACCGAGCGTCAATACCGTTTCCGAAGGGCCCTCCTTCATCACACGCTTGCCGTCGGCGTCGTACCGGAACGAGGTCGTCCCGCCCGGGTGCGCTACCACCCTGGGCAGGTCGAACTCCGTGAACGTCACGCCCATCGGGGCGCGCGGCCCACCTCGGCTGAACAGGCGGCCGCGAACGTCGTACGAGAGCGTGTCCGCCACCGCGCCGCCGATCCGGACCTCGCTCGGCCTGTAAGGCGGCCCGAAGACGTATTCCTCCCGAAGCGCGCCGCCTACGAACACCTGCTTGACGTTTCCCAGCGCGTCATACGAGTAATCCGTCCTCGTCGACGTCGTGCTGGTCTGCAGCTCCCACCACCTGAGCTGCTCGCGCGCGTCATACCCGAACGTCTCGTCCCGATTCGACTGCCTGTCGTAGCGTCGCTTGACGCGGCCATCCAGATAGTAGTCGTAGTCGAGATCGTACGCCCCAGGAGTCTGAACCCGATCCAGCCGCCCTGTGAGCGGCTCGTAGCTGTACGTCGTCTCGACCGTCTCGCCCAGCTGAACAGAGAGCGGCTGATCGTCGCTGTTGCGGCTGTTCATGCGCCAGATCGGAAGAAAGACCGCGCTGCTGATCGTCCCATTTCCGGCCACGAGCCGGCGGACGACCTCGTGAAGGTAGCCATGGGCGTTGTAGCGGTGCTTCACCTGAAACCCGGCCGCTCCCTCCACGGACGGGTACTCTAGCAGATCCACCCGCCCCAGCGCGTCGTGCGTCTGCCGAATGACGTACGCGTGACCGTCGATCGTCCACGTCGTCGCCTCAGGCCGCCCGTGCTCGTCGTAGGCGAAGCTCTTCTGGACCTCGTCCGGGCTGGTAGAGCTCGCCAGCCGGCCGACGCCGTGCGGGGCCGTATCCCAGACGAACTCGGTCTCGCCATCGTCGTCCACGATCGTCTCGACACGTCCCAGCGCGTCGCGCCCGAACGTGCGCGTGGACAGCGAATCGGCGAGCGCGACTACCTCACTGAACGCGTTGTACGTGACGGTCGTCGCCGCCGACACGGGCTCCTTGTACCACCTGCGCCGGCCGCGCTGATCATAACGTTGCTCCAGGAGCACCAGATTCCCGCTGGACTCGTTGATCACCTTGCCGAGCAGGCCGAACGGCTCGTAGAAGTAGCGCAGCGTCTGGGTCCCCTCCGTCGCGACCCGGGTGCTGGACACCAGGCGCCCGTCCCAATCGATCTTGGTGCGGTGCTCGCGCCCCTCGGCGTCGAAGGAGGTGGTCTCGAGGAGCGAATGCTCGTAGTGATCGCGGCTCCCGTCCGGGCGCCGCTCCTCGAGGAGCCTGTCGAGCGAGTCGTAGCTATAACGAGTGACCTGCACCGTCTCTTCGGACGTGGCCGGCCGAGTCGTCCGAACGAGGCGCCCCAGCACGTCATAGCTCTGGCGGCTGCTCGCGAGCGCTCCGTCGAAGCGCTCGTGGGCCATCTCGATCGGGCGCGAGAGCTCATCCAGGGAGAGGATTTCCCGACCCGCCGCCACGGCGCCGCCGCGCGCGACCGTCGCTCTCGTCCCCGTCACCAGCGGCCCCTCGCGAAGCGCTTCATAGGTCACGTTGGTGGGAGTTCCGCCCTCCCGAGTCTCCGCTCGCAAGCGGTGGGACTCGTCGTACTGCCGCGTCACGGTGACGCCGTCGCTGTCCATCTCAGCGACCAGATCTCCGGTCGCGGGATGGTAGACAGTCCAGCGCGAATGATCGATACCATTCACCTCCGTCCAGCTCTGCTTGGGAAAGACGCGCTCATCGCCCAGCGACGCGTCGCCCCAGTCGATGTACTGCCGTCGGTCCTCACCGCTGACCGGCGAGCGCACGATCATCCACGGGAGGCCGTCCGGGTTGCGGCTGTACGTGATCGAGATCGGAATCGACGCATTCGCGTCCCCTTTCTCGATATCCACGACGCGCACCAGGCCGCGATCGTCGTACGTCCACTCGACCTTGCGGGGCGCCGGGGGCGTGCTCCCGGTCTTGTACTCCGTCTCGAGCCGCTGCCGCGGGAGTCCGATGAGCCAGTCCTCCGTCAGGTTGTCGTACGTCGTCGAAACGATATGACGCTGCCCACCCGTCGTGAAGGTGGCCACCTCGGTGACGTTCGCGAACTCATCGAGGGCCTGCGACCCCACCTGCTGGCGCCGCGTGCTGGGCATGCTCGATGCTGCGTAGCTCACATGGGTCCACGCGAAGTCTTCCCGGTCGATGGTCGCCGCCTGCTCCCACTCGTTCTCGGTCCATGCGTACGGGTAGGCGAAGTACGTGAGGCCGGAATGCAGCAGCCTGACCGCATATTGCTTCACGGTCTCGACGATGCGCGTGGTGGGCGCGCTCGTCTCCGGAGGTACACCTACCACCGATGGCCCGAGGACGGGGGTGATCACCACCGTCTTGGACGGCAACCCGGCGAGAGCATAGCGGGAGTCGATCCGGGTCGTGTGGTCGTAGGTGATCCGCGTCTCTCGAGGGCGCTCGGGCTCCCACATGCGAATCTCACCGAACCCCAGCGACTTCCGAGAGGACCAGTCGTACCGCAGATCACGGTAGCCGTAGATCGTCCGGCGGAACGCGGCGACTTGACTTCCCTGGTTCTCCCAGAGCTGCTGCACGACCGGCACCCCGCGCTTCTGGCATACTTGCGGATAGGTGCATGTGTCGGGGGAGTCGGGCCGCACACGCGCGTAGAAGAAGCGGACCTGCGGCTGCTCCGCGGACTCGTCTCTCACGGCGACCACGCGATCGGTGTCAACACCGCGGTTCAGCAGCACCTCCCAGTCAGACGTCGTGGAGTTGACGTGGACCAGGTCCGTCTGCCCATCCCCGTTGAAGTCGCCGACGCGCGACGCGCCCCAGGGCATATCTCCGTTGATGAAGAGCATACCCGAGTCGAACGGCAACTTCATGGTCGGTTGGTAGCCGCCCCTGCTCGTTGACAGTGACACCTCGATCTCTCTGGTCGGGTAGTTGCGGAAGACGACGAAATCAGTGCGGCCGTCACCGTTGAAGTCGGCCGTCCGTAAGCCCTCATCGGTGTTCTGCAATGTATCAGGAATCGGTCCGTTCGGAACCGTTTCGACGGGTCCAAACCCTCTGCCGGTATTCCAGCGCACACCGGTCGCGTCGTCTTCGAATATCGGATAAACCAGATCGTCGAGCCCATCCGCGTTCATGTCGACGAACAGGTCGTCCCCGTCGCCGTAGAGGTCGTCGGCGTCCTCGACGACGATGGCTCCAGCGTCGGCGGCCGTCAGGAGCTGCTTTGATCCGCAGCCGAACAGAACGTCCCCACGCCCGTCGCCGGTCTTGTCCAGAACCCGCTGCGAGGTGGGGCATGCCTCAACGGGTCCTTGGACGATCTGAGGTAGTGAGCTAAATGACGGCGCTCGGTTCCAGTGTATATTAAACTCCCCTGACTCATTCATAGGGTGATAAACGATATCTGCGCGACCATCGCCGTCGATGTCTGCCGCGACGGCGGGCAACGGTTTGTAACCGCTGTCGCTATTGAATCCTGGGAACGTCAGCCCCGCAGAGTCCAGTCGCTTGGTAGACGGGTTGAATCGGAGAAGCGGATAGCTCTTATGGTCTCCCCACCTCTTCGCTGTGAATGCCATCTTCCCGCTAGCATTCACGTTGACTTTGATGGAAGCTTCCACGGACAACGTGAGCGTCTCGTCAAACCCAACGCCGGCTAGCAGGCGAATGGGCGCGCCGAGGCCATCGGCGGTACCCAGGCGCAGCCAAAGCGAGTCTTCCGTGGGATCGTCGTAGCTGGGGGTGCCGAAGTCTCTGTTGTACCCGACGATACGGTAGATGAGGTCATCGCGCCCGTCTCCATCCGCGTCGATCACGAGCGGCTTCGGCTCGGCGTCGAGCCAGTGCGGCTTCGGCGCGTCGTGCGCGGCGACGGGCTTCGCCTCGAACGCGAGGGGCCTATCGTCGTACTCCACCACCTTGGCGCGCAGGCACGACCCCTCGGCGCCGCACCGCTCAACCCGGCGGAGCCGCGAGCGTCCCGTCGTCGGGCTCTCCTCATACGATAGCCGGTACTCCCACGCCAGGGTTGTGTCGGGCGATCGCCAGCCCAGCGCGTACATCTCCAGCCGCTGCAGCCGCCAGGGCTGGCTCAGGCGCACGCCGCTGACGTATCGAAACTGATCGTCCGGGTTCGACTCGTACACGAAGCGGACCTTCCTGCGTGGAGCCTCTCCCTGTCGGGAGGTGTACTCGATGTTTCGTGGCGCATAGGCAAAATCGAACGGCGCGGAGGTATTCTGCCGCGTGTCGTACGAGATCGTGATCGCGTTGCCGGCGCGGTCCTCCACCCGCGCCAGGACCCACGCGACGCCGATCTCGTTCTCCTCTACGTAACCGGACGTCACCGTGGTCGGACGGATACGCTTGGCTGCGAGGCGCTCGTAGGTAGAAATTCGCCCATCCTTGCCCCACACCTCGAAGCGCGTTGGGTCTGCCAGACCGCCATACAGGAGGACGCGCGCCATGGAGTCTCGCTCTGTCCGCATCTCGATCGCGTCCGGCAGGGCGGGGTTCGGAACAGAAAGCAGCCTCTGTCCGTCCAGACAATACGCGTCCTTGTCATCAAAATTGACTCCGCGCGGCCTTCCGTCGGTCGCTATTGTCCTCGCGCACCGCTTGATGGAGGACAACCCCGTCACGCTCCACCCCACGCCTTCTGGCCCGTTCCCATCGCCGCTCTCGTAGGAGAGCGCAAGGTCAGGCTGCATTCCTGCGCGACCTTTCGGAACTTCAATGGGTATTCGATACCTTGCGCGTCCTTGCTCTACGGTCCAGGTCGCCGGAATCGCACCGACCCGGTCGCTCGTCGGCACGATCGGGTCGTCGGGCATCACGAGCGCCTCCGGCGGCGCCGGCGGATCCGGGGGCGGAGGGTTGTGAGGATCGAGCGGGTCATCGGTAGAATCGGTCTCACTCTGCAGCGACGCGAGATCGTCAAAATCCGCCTCGAGCGCCTCTTGCACGTTGGACAAGGGCTCCGGGGCGTCCCCGCGCGCCGCCCCGTCCTGGTGGGTTCCGCACCCGGCGAGCAGCCAGGCGAGCCCCCACGCTAAATATCGAACCTTGTACATGAATCGCTCCTTGAGATGTTCGCGACGAAGGCGCACGGCGGCGTCGAGCTCGCAGCGTCGGGCTTTCGAGATCTGCAATCTTTTGCCCTCGGCGAGCACCGCGCGGCGCCCGTCGAGCGGCGGCCCAGCGCGCCCTCGTCGGCCGCCGTAAAGCAGGTCCGGTGCCGCGGGGCGAGTCGGCGCCGACCCTGGCCATTTCAGCCGGTCATTGCCCCCGGCGCAATCCGCTCAACCGTCCGTGGAGCGTCCACGAACCGTCCGTGAACGCTGGAGGACGGGTTCTGAACGCTTGCGTCACTCGACAGCGGGGAGCCGGACGGTCCGCGGACCGTTCAGCACGCCGCGATCAGTCCGGCGGCGCTTCGCGCAGCCGCCTGGAGCGACCGAGCTCCCGCAGGCGCAGCGTCAGCCCCCGCTTCGACACCTCGAGACGCGCCGACATGGCGTCGAGATCTCCGCCGCACGCGTGGTGGCAGCGCATCAGCTCGTCCTCCGGGATGTCCGCCGCTTTTCGAACGCGAGGGCTTCGCTCGATGAGACGGTAGAGGGCGGTGCGCGAGACGCCGAGCGTCGCCGCTGCGGGTCCGATCGACCAGCGGCTCTGCCGGAGCGCCCTGAGCAACGCCTCCTCGTCGACCTCCCGGTCCATGGGGTGGTCCGCTGGATTGGCCGTGGAGGCGTCCGCATCTCGCCTCTCGGCGAGGCGCGGTGCATCCGACGGGGGCCGCGGTGTCTGACGCGCCTGCTCCAGCGTCCGTTCCAGGCTCTCATCGATGACGATGGCGTCGGCGCCGCGGCTGGAGATCACGAGCTGCCGCGCCACGTTCCGGAGCTCGCGCACATTGCCGGGCCAGCTGTGCTGGAGCAGCCGCACCATGAAGGATCGAGGAAACCACGGCAGCGCGCCGTCCGCGGGCGGCTCCAGCCGGCGCAGGTCTCCGACGCGCGCGAGCTCCTCGCGCAGAAAATGGAGCAGCAGGCGGGGAATGTCCTCGCGGCTCTGGCGGAGCGGAGGAATGGTGATGGTATAGCCCTGTAGCCGATGGAGCAGCGGCGCGCGAAACCTGCCTTGCGCGATGGCTTGCTCCAGGTCGACGTCGGTCGCCGCGATGACCCTGACATCCACCGCGCGCTGCTCGGTGTCGCCGAGCGGCAGGATCGTGCCGGTCTCGAGCGCCCGGAGCAGCATCGCCTGGACATCCATCGACATGTCGCCGATCTCATCGAGGAAGAGCGTCCCACCGTGCGCGCGCTCGAACAGGCCGGCGTGGCGCTGGTGAGCGCCCGTGAAGGCCCCTTTCGCGTACCCGAACAGCTCCGCGGCCGCGGTGGTCGGGGCCAGCGCGGCCATGTTCACCGCGAGCCATGGGCGACCTGCCCGCGGGCTCGCCTGATGGATGGCCTGCGCGACGCGCTCCTTGCCAGCGCCGGTCTCCCCCCGAAGAAGGACGGGGACTTGCAGATCGGCGACACGCGCGATCGATCGGAGGACCACCTCGAGGGCGTCGCTGTCGCCGACGAGCCCGTATCTCGGCGCTGGGGGCGCGGTGGTCACCGCATGGACGAGGATCACGATCCTCCTGGAGAGCTGCAACAGCAGCCCTGCGCGCAGGACGTTCGGAGGAAACCGGTGGGTCTCGTCGATGGGCTGTCCATCGACAGACAGCTGTCCCCGCCCCGCGGGCGTGATGGTCACCGACTCGTCTGCGCCCCACGTCACATGGTGAGGTTTCCGGCTCACATGAGGGTCGCAGAGCGGCGCGCACTCGTGGCTGCGCGGCTGCGCGAACTCGGGCTCGAGGCGGGAGAGGGGTACCGCGTACCCAGGGACGGCCACCGTGGTTGCCCGCGCGCCGATCCGGCGCAGGTCCGGATGGTAGAGCAACGTGAAGCGCAGGCCATGGGCCACCCCGGATGCGCGACGCTCCGGCCCCGTGTCGACGCCATTCAGCGTCTCCACGTGGTGCCATGAGTCCCGCAAGGAGCATTCTGCCGAGTTCGGCGGCTCGCCTCGCGCTCCCTCGGTCATCCTTGTCGTAAGCGCGGACGCCTGAGCGACAGCCTCGAAGCTGTCACTGCCCCTGATCTCGGTGCTGCACTGACGCTGAGACACGATCCGTTACTCTATCGCTGCTCTCCCGGTGTTCGTCCAGCAGCTAGTTAGCTGCCACACAATTGCCACACTCCTGCGCCGTGACTTCCCAAGGCCAACCAGCCCCAGTCGATCTCGCGCTCCGCTCGTTCCAACCGTCCGCGGTCCCGTGGGGCAGCTCAGTCGCCCCTGCGAGGTCGTTCACGGTGCCCACCCCGGCGATCGTCGAGCCGCGCACGTATCGACAAGGATCGTCGCCCCGCCTCCGCATACCCCAGCCAGGGCCCCTCGACCTCTCATCCATCGACGACTCCAGGTCACACCCTCACCCCCTCTCTCGCCTCTTTCCCCCCCCCCATCGCGCAGCCGCCTCCGCAGGCAGAGAACTGGGCCGCGGCGATCGACCTCTGGTACCGGCATCCGAGCCGATGGCCAACCTGGTGCTCGCCGTGCTCACCGCCCGCCGTATCGCGCGCAACGCGGCGCCGCTCGCCTGCGCGCTGGCCCTCGGGGGGCTCGTGGTCCTCGACGCGGCCGCGCCGCTCCCGCCGCTCGCGGCCGCGACCGCGCTGCTCGTGCTGCTCGTGGCGCTCGTCCAGCGGGCGCGGCGGCGCGCCGCCGCCATCGAGGCGAGCGCCCTGCTCGACCTCGAGGTCGGCGCCCTGCTCCTCGTCGCCACGTTCGCCACCGTCCTCCGCCTCGACGGCTCGCTCGACGGCGACGCCCACGCCGCCCTCTACGTCGTCATCGCCCTCGTGAGTGCGTTCGCCCGCCCGGGGGCGTCGCTGCTCGTCGCGATCGCCGCCGCCGCCCTCGAGATCGCCGTCCGCTCGGCCGCGGCCTCGCGCGGCGCGCCGAGCCTCCTCGACGTCACGCGCGCGGCCGCGCCGCACATCGGCTTCATGGCCGTCTTCTCGCTGCTGAACGCCACCATCCTCCGCGCAGAGCTCGGCCGCGTCAGGAAGGCCTCGCACACCCGCCTCCAGGCCGAGATCGAGCGGCTCCGCGACGACGCGCGCAGCTACCGCCTGCTCTCGGCCCCGGCCCAGGCGCGCGGCGTGGCCCAGAAAGGCGATGACGAGCGGCTCGCCCGCTCCGGCGTCGAGGAGATCCACCAGTCGGTGCTCTTCGCCCTTCGCCTCCTGCGCGAGTCGCTGGAGCTCTACACCGCCGTGCTCCTCTGGCAGAACGACGCGGGCACCCACCTGCGCATCAGCGAGCTCGCGAGCGACGCCCCGAACCTCTCCGAGGGCCCGTTCCTCTCCGGCGACGGCGTCTTCGGCGCGGCGATCACCCAGCGCGCGCCGGTCGTCCTCGGGGGCCTCAAGCCCGGCTACAAGCTCCCCTACTACGTCGGCCCCTCCCCGGTGCGCGCCGTGTGCGCGCTGCCGGTGTTCGAGCACGGCCAGCTCCGCGGCGTGCTCGTCGTCGATCGCGTCGAGGACCGGCCGTTCTCGCCGCGCGAGCTCGAGCTCATCGACGAGGCCTGCCGCTACGCCGTGCGGGCCATCCAGAACGAGCGCGTCTTCGTCCAGCTCGAGCGCGCCAAGGTCGAGCAGGGCAAGCTCTACCGCGCCGCCGAGGGGCTCGGCGCCGCCACGACCGAGGCCGGCGTCATCGAGGCCGGCGTCACGAGCGCCCGCGAGATCACGTCCGTCGATTTCGCGGCCGTCACGCTGTACGACGAGGCGCAGAAGGTCCACGAGATCCGCGCCGTCAGCGGCGACGGGGTCGCCGAGCTCACCGGGCAGCGCTTCCGCCACAACGCGGGGCTCGTCTCGATGGTGCTGCAGAACCGGCACCCGCTGCCGTACCGCGGCGAGTACGACGAGAAGCGGCAGATCGTCTTCACCCGCCGCGTCACGCCGCCGTCGATGCCGTCGATCATCGTGCTCCCGCTCGTCGTGCACGACCGGCCGCTCGGCACGCTGGTCCTCGGCTCGCGGCGGCGCGCGGCGTTCACCGACTCGGTGCGCAGCACGCTGGAGGTCCTCGCCAGCCACATGGCCGTGTCGCTCTCGAACGCGCGCATGGTGCGGCGCCTCGAGGAGCTCGCGACGATGGACGGGCTCACCGGGCTGCTCAACAAGCGCGCGATGCTCGAGGTGGCGGACCAGAAGATCACCGCGGCGCGGCGGTTCTCGCGGCGGCTCTCGGTGCTCGTCACGGACATCGACCACTTCAAGAAGGTGAACGACACGTACGGCCACGACGTGGGCGACGTGATCATCAAGGGGCTCGGCGACGTCCTCCGGCGCGCGAAGCGGACGACCGACGCGGTCGCGCGCTTCGGCGGGGAGGAGTTCGTCGTGATCTGCGAGGAGACGGACGCGCGCGGGGCGATGCTGCTCGCGGAGCGCGTGCGCGAGGAGCTCGGCCGGACGACGTTCCACGCGGCCGGGAGCAACGGGCCGGTGCAGTGCCAGGTGACCTGCTCGATCGGGATCGCCACCTACCCCGAGGCGGGCAGCACGTGGGAGGAGCTCTTCAAGGCCGCGGACGAGTCGCTGTACGTGTCGAAGCGGTCGGGCCGGAACCGCTCCACGGCGTGGTCGCCGGCGGTGCGGTCGAACAGCGCGCATCCGCCCGCAGCCGAGGCGGGCGCTCCGGCGAAGCACGCGGCGGAGGCGACCGGCGCGGCGAAGCAGGCGGCGGAGGCGGGCGCCACGGCCACGGCGAGGCACGCGGCAGAGGCGGCCGCCACGGCGAGGCACGCGGCGGCGCCCGCGACGGCGCGGCCCGCGGCGACGGCCGCGGCGGCCAGGGCTGCGGCGGCGAAGCCCGCGGCAGGGGCGCCCACGGCGCAGCGCAGGCCGGCTGTGACGGGCGGCACGGGCGGCGCCCCGGCGGCCCCGGGACAGGACGGCGCGCCGTCCGCCGGGAGGCGCGCCGCGGCGGCCGCGCAGGCGCCGGGGAAGGCGCCCGGCGAGGCCGAGCCCCGGAGCAAGCCGAGGCGCCCGCCGGACGTCGATCCCACGAGCAAGCCGAAGACGGCCGCCTGAGGCCTGCGCGCCGCTTGCGGCGCAGGCGCGGCGGGAACATAAGCCTCTTCGACGAAGCCAAGGAGGCGCGATGAGCTCGGACCCCGATCGCGACGACCCCAGGGAGGACCTCAAGCAGGGGCTGAGCCTGCTCTGGCGCGCGGCGCGCAAGACGGCCGTGGACCTGCGCAAGGACCTCGACAGCACGAACGTCGGCAAGGCGATCGACGACGCCGGGCGCGAGCTCGTCCGGGCCGCGACGAACGTGGTCGGCCGGATCGGCGCCGAGCTGAGCAAGGGGCCGGCGCAGGCGCCCCCGCGGGACGAGCGAGCCGAGGGCCGCGGCGAAGAGGTCGAGGGGCCCGAGACGCGGCCCGCCGGGCCCACCCCGGAAGACCCGGGGTTCCGCATCGCGGTCGACCCGGAGGACAAGGACACGAAGCCCCGCTAGCTGCGTAGGTCAGGAACCCCGCCAGAGAAACCGGTCGATAGCGAGTGGTCGCTGGAAACCGCAGCGATTTTCGTGCTGTGCCTCGAGGAGGCGTTCTACCGCTTCTGCGAGTACGTCACGTCGGCCTGGGCAACCCGGCGGTGCGGCAGGACGAGTGGCTCACCGCCCAGCTGCGCGCCCTCGCGCTCTGTCCCGAGCCGGCCTTCGTGGTGCCCGCCGAGGTGCGCCGCGCGCCGCGCGGCTGGTTCGCCATTCGCCGGCGACCCGCCGATCCTGTACGCCGCGCTCGCCGGCCGCGCCATCCGCGGCGCGATCACCCCGAACATCGCCGCGGTGCTGCGCGGCGAGAAGGCTCCCGACGACGCGCTGGCCCGCGAGCTGGGCGCGATGGCGCTCCTCTGAGTCAGCGCGCGCGCCGGTAGTGCATCGCCACCGCGCCGCAGCGGAGCGGCTTGGCCGAGACCAGCTCGAGCCGCCGCGCGGCGGGCAGCCCGCTCTGGTACAGGGTCGGGCCGTGGCCGGCGAGCCTGGGGTGGACGAGGAACTTGTACTCGTCGATGAGATCCAGCCGATCCAGCTCGGTCGCGAGCTTGCCGCTGCCGAGGAGCACGCCGGCCGGGGTTGCGTCCTTGAGCTTCTGCACGCCCATGCGCAGATCGCCGGCGATGTGGTGGCTGTTGGTCCACGGGAAGTCCTTGCGCGTGGACGACACCACGTACTTCGGCTTGGTCTCCAGCTTGACCGCCCACTCGCGCATCGCCGGAGGCGCCTCCTCGTCGCCGCGGGCGACCGCCGGCCAGTAGCTCTCCATCATCTCGTAGGTGACGCGGCCCCACAGCATCGCGCCGCTCTCGTCCATGAGGCGGGTGAAGAAGGCGTGCGTCTCGTCGTCGGCGATCCCCTCCTGGTGGTCGACGCAGCCGTCCAGGGTGACGTTGATGGTGAAGGTCAGCAGTCCCATGCGGCGAGTCTCCTTCGGAACGAGGCATCGGTCAATGTTCCGGTATTGCAATGCGCACCGCGAGGCTCTCGGCTTTGTCATCTCGCAAGACTCTCGAGTCCGTGTAGTCGCAAAGCACAGGCCCAATCTGACGTTCTGGCAAGATGTGCAGCTGCAGGGATTCGTGAGTCCCCCCTACACTAGGTGGGACGTTTTCGGTAGCGGCCCAGGGGACAAGTCGGCTCACCTTCGAGGAGACTTGGGACTCCTGCGTCGCCAAGGTTGATGTGAGCTTGTCTACCATCAGCGCAACGTCAAACCGGGTGCCTGCGGTTGCAGTGCCAGCGCGTAGGCAAATCAAGCCGGATCGCAGCGCGAGGAAGTGTAGCGCGGCAGAGCGAAAGGGTGGGACCGCGAGCGTCGTGATGGCTCGGTCCTTGGTCGAAAGAGCGTGGTCCAGGCGGCGCCGCGCGCGCTAAGGGGCGCGTCGGCGTGCCGTGGGCACACGTGTCCGTCCGGGCGTTGGTCTGGCCCGGGAGGCGCGTCGCGAGACGCTATACGGCGTCACCGGGCGCCTTGCGGCGCACAACGGTGCTTTTCCAGTACGGTGGTCCCCGGTTGGGAGAGCGTGCTGGAACATCGGTCGGCTCGCCGAGCGCGCAGAGGAAGCGGACGATGTTCCGGGACTCAGTGACCATGGCGACGAGCTTCATCCGCACCTTGCAAGCTGGGCACTCGAGGACATCGATCCTGCGAACGTAAAGCCGAAAACCGGCCGGAGAGCGGGATCGCGTGCTCGATAGCGACGTGGTCGCCTGTCACGACGACACGCTCGATCAGCAGCCGGACGAGGCGTTGCCGCCCTGCAAAGTCCAGCTTGTCCAGTCCTTCCCGCAACGTCACCGCAAAGGCCGTCAGGTCGTCGGCCAGCTGATTGAGCCGAGTTCGGTCCTGGTCCTGGGCCGCGATCTCCTCGATGCGAACGCGCACCGCGCGCTGCTCGGCATCGAGGCGATCGCGCCGCGCCTTGAGCTCCTCGACGGATATCGCGCCGGCCTGATAGGCGTCGACCAGCCGTTCGACGTGAGTCTGGAGCTTGCGCTCGGCGCTCTCGAGACGGGCACGGTCACGGCGATTCTGGTCCTCTCCTGCGCGGCTCGAACGCCATGCCTCAACCTCTTGCAGCAGCATCTGCGGGGACTGAATCCACGATACCAGCGCGTCCCATACCACCGCATCGAGCTCGTCGCGACGGATGTACTTGGCTTTGCACCGCTTGTCATGGCCGCGCACTTCGGCGAGGCGGCGTCGGCATCCATAATAGAAGTACTCGTAGGGCACGCCGGACCGCGGGGCCTGTCGATGGCCCTCCATGCGCCACCCGCATTCACCGCAGACGACGAGCGACCGGAGAAGGTAGTCGTACTTGAGGTGCCGCGGCGCCTGCCACCGGTGCTTCGCGAGGATCGCGCGGACCTCGGCTTGCTCCTTTTCGTCAACGATCGGAGGGACCGGAATGATGAGCCACTCCTGCTTGGGACGGAAGCGGCTGGAGCTCTTGAGGTGCTTTCGGTAGGAACCCGGCTTTTTCGGTCGTGCCGGTTCGACCGACATCCGACGACCGTAGGTCGCCATGCCAGTATAGGTGGGGTCGGTCAGCACCCCATAGACGCGGCCCTCGGTCCACCGCGCCGCCCTGCGGGGACGTATCCCCTGTGCGTTCAGTCGCCTGGCGACGGCGCGTGAGCTGAGATCCTCCTCGCGCACCCACCGGTACATCGCCCGTACATGCTGGGCTTCGACCTCGTCGATGACGACCGTGCGCCGCAGCCCATCGGCAGAGCGTTCGATGGCATAGCCATAGCGTGCGACAGAGCTGTAAGGGAGCATCTGCCCGGCACGCAGTTTGTGAATACGACCGCGGCGCGTGCGCTCCATGATCTTCGCGCGCTCATACTCGGCGATGATGCCCTGCATCTGCACGAGCAGGCGGTCCTCGGCACGCTCGGTCGCGGGGCATTCGACGAAGTGTACGTGGACTCCGCGGTTCGTCAGCTCCTCGACCAGCACAACCTGATGCACGTAATTGCGCGCGAGCCGATCGGGAGCGTGTACGAGCACCACGTCGATCAGCCCATCGGCCGCTGCGTCGCGCAACGCGTCCAATCCCGGCCGATCGAGGCGAGCGCCACTGATGCCGTCATCGATGTACCGTCGCTCTGCCGGCACCGTGAGTCCCATGGCGGTCGCTGCGTTCTCGAGCGCTTCGAGCTGCGACGCCACCGTTTGCTCCTGTTCCTGCCGCGCCGTCGAGACGCGCGCATAGAGGGCGGCTCGTTGGCTCATGGTCTCTCCTTTCGTTGCTGTTGCTTGCGTTGGGTTCGTTGCTCCTCTTGGCGCCGTCGTCCCCGCTCCTGCGCAACCCGATCGGGGGGCTTGCCGCGGCGTCGATCACGAGGCCGACCGCCAGGCTGAGCCGAGATGAACCGTCGGGCTGGGGCCGCGCTCTCCACTCGATCCTCCACGCACGCTGGGTCATGGATCCCCGCCTTCCTTTCGGGGACCCCCTCACGACCCCACTCCGTTGACGGGAGCGACCCATCTGCAGCCTCATTCCCACCCTTCCCAAAATTCCTGCGGATCTTGAAAACACGCCGGTACAGCACCAGCCTCAGCAGGTTTTCATGCTTTGCGTTCGCAGGATGTCGATCGCAAATGTGCGGCGCAAGAGCTCGGCGCGGTTTGTCGACCGCCCGATAGCCGCCACGCTTGCGTTTCGGAGCGGCGTCATCGTCCGCCTTCGTAGACTCTTCTGGCTTCGCAGGGCGCGGTCCGATGCGCTTGCGCCATGGACTCGCCGGGACGAGCACCCCCGCGTAGTTGACGGTGTGAAAGCGCGGCGGCGGGACGCTGGCCACGACACGGCCCCCGCCAGCGCGAGCGCGCCCGAGGCGGGCACCGCGGCGGCACCTGCGGTGGTGCCGGCCCCGTTGCCGCTCGGCCCGGGCGCGGACGCGGGCGCGCCGAACGCCGCCTCCCTGGCGCCTGCGCAGCCATCGCCCGTCCCCTCCGGGGCGGCAGCGCGAAGCGCCGCGCCCGCGCGCCCCACGTCCCCGGCCACCGCTCGGACCGCGCCGACATCGGCGCCGCGCAAGACACTACCGGTCCTCGCAAGAAGTCCGGCGGGCGCGGGCCGGACTGGGGGCGATAGAGCCCGCGTCCCTGGATGAAGCGCTGCGTCCCTGGGTGACGAGCACGCTGCCGCATGTGCCCCCTGCACGGAGGCGGAACAATCCCGTCCCTGGAGCGGCGCTCACCTGCGCGCGGTACGGGCTCAGCCGAGGAGCTAGCCTGCGGCTCAGTGGTGCAGATCTGAAGCTTGAAAGGTCAGGCACGCTCGTTGCGCATGGCCCCAGCGACCCCCGCGAGAATCGGAGCGCGATGAGGGGCTATCCGGAAGCTCTGAGCTTTCGGCGGCGAGGAACGCGCGCTCGTCGAAAGCAGGCGGCGTCAAGGCCGGACTCGCGGCCTCACACAGGCCGGATAGTACGGGGCAACCAACAAAGAGAATGAAACATCGGTTTTTCCCAGCCTCAGGGCCATGTCGAGTTGACATCATTTACTGCGAGGTTCAAGCATGAAACGATTTCATTGTGAGACGCTCTCCGTGTGCATCCTGGCAGCAGGCGTCGCCGCTTGCAGCGGCTCGACCGGCGATCCTCTGCCGGTGGGCTCGACTAGAGGCGCCCAGCCCGACCAGGCTGCGCCGATCTCCTCCGGGGACGACGGCTCCGGAGCGGAGGGGGATGATCTCGCGCCCGCCGGAGAGCTGAACGAAGATACCAGCGCGACCGAGGAGGAGCTGAGGCCCAAGGAGGACGACTCCCCCCTGTCCACGCTCCCGTTCGACCCCACGGGGGGGGATCGCCCGAAGGGCCTCCCGCTCCCCTTGCAGAACGTGACCTGCCCCAGCTTCGAGGGATTCACGTGGCATGACGAGACTCCCACGACCGGCGCGGACCTCGGGAATGCGGTCGCCGCGTCCTGCGACGCCGTCTACCAGGTCGGGTCCACCACCGGGGCCATCTTGGGCGAGGTGAACAGCGGCGCGAGTGACGCCTTCATCCGCAAGGTCGGGCAGGACGGGAACCTATTGTGGGGCGCGCAGATCGGCACGTCGGCGATCGACCAGGCGACGAGCGTCACCGTCTCCTCGGCCCAGTGCCCCACGAGCGGCAACGAGTCGCTCTACGTGGTCGGCCACACGAGCGGCGCGATCGTAGCCGGTCAGAACAAGGGATCTTCGGACGTCTTCCTCGTCAAGCTGAACGCAAACGGGACCGAGGCGTGGCGGCGCCAGTTCGGTACGGCCGGGGTGGATCAAGCGTGGTCTGTGGCCCACGCACCTGATGGCAGCGTCTACGTGGTGGGCTCCACAGCCGGGAATCTCGCCGGGGTGAACCCGCCGCCGACGAACGGCACCACGTCGCTGTTCGTGGCGAAGTATTCGGCGAGCGGCAATCATGTCTGGACCAGGCAGCTCGGAGTGAACAACAAGACGACCATCGCGCGCGGCGTGTCCGTCGGAGCCGATGGGCAGGTCTACGTCGCCGGTTACACCACCAACGCGCTGGCAGGCCAACCGTACGCGGGCGGCAGCGCTGATGCCTTTGTCGCCCGCTACAGCGACAGCGGTGCTCTGGGCGGGGTGGCTCTCCTCGGCACGAACCTCCAGGACCAGGCGTTCAGCCTGACCACTGCGGTGGAGTCGGGTCAGACCGTCGTCTACGTCTCCGGCACGACGAACGGGAACTTCCCCCCTTATGCCTCTTCGACGAAGTATGACGCCTTCCTCGCCAAGCTGGACGCGAGCCTCACCACGCAATGGATCCGGCAGACAGCGGCGAGCGAGAACGTCTCCGCCACGTCGGTCGCCGTCGTCGGTGGATCTGTCGTGTTGACCGGCCAGACCTCCCGCGACCTCGACTCCGACGCGCCCCTCGGGAGCGAGGACATGTACCTGCGCGAGTACAGCACGGCGGGGGCACACCTGCGCACCGAGTACATCGGCACGAACGCGACGGAGGCGGGACAAGGGCTCGCCGTCGATCCGAGGGGCAACGTCTTCCTGACGGGCAGGACGGACGCGCCGTTCTGCGGTCACTCCTTCGGCGGCGGTGGTAGCGACGCCCTCCTCGTCAAGGTCATGAAGGGGTGCCGCGTGGACACCCAGGATCAGTCCTGCAAGCCCGCCGTGTGCTGGGGAGACCCCCATTACGTCAGCTTCGATAATGTCGCCTTCGACTTCCAGGGGGAGGGCGACTTCGTGATGGCGACCAGCGCGGCCACTCCCGATCTGGAGATCCAGATCCGGCAGTGCCCCGTGTCTCCGGGCGTCTCGACCGGCCGGGCCGTGGGCGCGCGCATCGCGGGTGATCTCGTGGAGTTCCACGCGAACGGCGCGCTCTACTTGAACGGGCAACAGACGACGGTGCCGTCGAGCGGCGCGCTCGCGCTCGCCGGCGGCGGGAGCGTCTACCAGTCCGCGAGCGGCAGGACCGTGCTGGCCTGGCCGACGGGAGAGCGGCTGGCGCTGCATCCAAGGAGCTATGTCCTCGGCTTGTACCTGGACATGCTCTTCCTCGTCCCGCCGGCCAGCGTGGGCAAGATGGTCGGCCTCTTCGGGAACGCCGATAACGACCCCACCAACGAGTTCATGATGGCCCGGGACGGCAGCGCGCTGAGCAGCGGGCTGACGTTCTTCGAGATGTACCAGGACACGAACAGCTACGCGGACGTCTGGCGGGTGGGCGCCGCCCCGGGCGACGTCGCGCTCATCCAGCAGGGCACGCCGTGCGGCGGTCCGGCCGGTCCCGGGCAGCCGGCGTGGCTCAACAACTTGACCCCCGCGCAGAGGGCCGCGGGCGAGCTGGCCTGCGCCGGCATCACCGACGAGGCACTCAAGCAGACGTGCATCCTCGACGTGGGCCTCACCGGCGACCCGAGCTTCGCGGACTCGGCCCAGGACGCCGCCACGGATCTCGCGAGCCACGGGCAGGGCGGGCTGGTCATCAACAGCCCCCGCAGCGTCTACTTCAACAACTTCACCGGATCCATCGGCCCGGAGTGGGAGTCCATCGTCACCAGCGTCACCCCGCTCGGAGACCGCACCTTCCTGGGGCAGTTCGGCAACGAGACGGTGAACCTGACGCTCGACGATCTCGCCCCCCACACCGAGCTGACCGTCAGCTTCGACCTCTACCTCGTCAACGCTTGGGATGGCGATGGCCCCCTTGGCCCCAGCGTCTGGACCGCCTCCGCGGACGGCGTCGAGCTGCTCAGCGGGACCTTCTCCAACACCCTGAGCTCCCAGAGCTATCCGCTGGACGGGAGCCTGGCCGGGTCGGGAGCGCGCGAGGTGAACACCCTCGCCTATCCGTACGGCGACTCCGTGTACCGCATGAAGCTGGTCTTCCCGCACTCCGCGCCCGACCTCGCGCTCGACCTGTCCGCGGCTGGGCTGACCGGCCTCTTCGATGAGGGCTGGGGCGTGACCAACTTCGAGGTCCAGGGGCGCTGACGCTCCCTGAAATAGCCGTGAAATAACCTCGACGGGCGGGCCTCTCCATAACCCGCCGGGCTATCGCCCATGGCCGCCGCGCTTGCCTCCCGGCACAGGCCTGCTGGTTGCCGACATCACTTTCCGGATGCCTCCGGGGCGCTTCGGCACGCAACCGCCGCGCGCGGGCGATCCCAGTAGAGCCTGCGGGCACTGGCGAGCGGCAAGGCTCCGGCAGCGAGTCGACGCGAGCGGCGGGCTCGACGTTCGGCCCAAGCTTGCTCACCCCTCCGGTGCCACCGGCAGCCCGAGCAGCCGACCGAGCGCCTCGTGAACGATCCGGGCCGCCACCTCATCCCCGAGGGCGACGGCGCGGCATAGGGTGCTTGCGAGCGAGGCGACCACCGCAGCCCTTCGCGACGGATCGGTCACGGCGAGCTCCCCAAGCCCGGGGCTTGGCCGCTGGGCCCGGGTTGGGTCCACGCCCTCCGAACGGGTGCGATTCGTCGTCACGCTCTCCTCAAATCCCCGGGAACGCGACGGATCGCGGCGGTTCGCCCCCGCGGAAGAGTCCCGCCAGAATTCCGCCGCTGCGTCCACGTCAGCGCGGCCGAGGCACCGAGCTCCTTCGCGAACGCAAGGAGCACGGGGCTGGTGAAGCGTTCGACAAGTTCGTAAACATTTTCGCAAGGGCTCGATCTTCGACACGCCCGCGCTCCAGGCGTGGCGTCGCAAACGTGGACGGTGTCAGGAGCGCCAAGCTACCCTCCCACACAGAGGGCTCGCGTGACGTCCATCGAGGTGAGCGAGGGGGCAATCTTCGCCGGCCGTTATCGGCTGATTCGCCGCCTCGCCGCCGGCGCCATGGGCGCGGTGTACGAGGCGCATCACCTCGGGACCGGTCGCCGGTCGGCGCTCAAGGTGATGCTCTCCCACATCATCGAGCGCCCCGAGCTCCGGAGGCGATTCGAGCTCGAGGCGCGGGTGACCGCGCACGTCGAGAGCCCGTTCATCGTGGAGGTCTTCGATGCCGGGGTCGACGACGCGACGGGGGTGCCGTTCCTCGTCATGGAGCTGCTCCGGGGCGAGGAGCTCGGCCAATGCCTGCGGCGCGTCGGGCGGTTCTCGCCCGAGGAGGCGCTCGCGTGCCTGCACCAGACGGCGCTCGCCCTCGACGAGACACACCGGGCGGGGATCATCCATCGTGATCTCAAGCCCGCAAACCTCTTCCTCAGCGTGCGCGCGGACGGCGGGCGGCGCATCAAGATCCTCGATTTCGGCGTGGCGAAGATCATCGCCGAGAGCACGGCCGGTGGTGGCGCGACCCAGACCGTGGGGACGCCGCTCTACATGGCACCCGAGCAGTTCCGGGGCCGGCGCGTCTCGGCGGCGACTGACATCTACGCGCTCGGGATGATGGCCTATACGTTCCTCGTCGGCGAGGCGTACTGGGCCGATGAAAGAAAGGAAGAAGACAACCTCGTCGCCTTCGCGCTCGACGCGGCGTATGGGCCGGTGGAGCCGGCGAGCGCGCGCGCGGCCAGGAGAGGCGTCTCCCTGCCCGACGGCTTCGATGCATGGTTCGCGCGGGCGACCGCCGTCGATCCGGACCGGCGTTTCCCCACGGCGACCGCGGCAGCGCGCGCGCTCGGCGACGCGCTCGGCATCGCTGACACGGCGCCCCTCGACCTGCCTCGTCCGGCCCTCGGCAGCGTGGAGGAATCCACGGCGGAAACGGCGGCGGCCGCGGAGGGCGACGGCACCGTCGAGGACGGCGAGGCGCGGCGCGAACCCGCAGGGACCGCTCAGGAAGAGACCGAGTCGGCGTTCCCCGAGGGCTCGACGGCGCCAGGCTCGACGTCGGAGTTGGAGCCTGCAGCTCCCGTCGGAGCAGGAGGACGGGCGGCGCCTGGAACATCGGCGTCTCCGCCGCGCGCGTCGTCGCCGCCCGGCCGACCTCGAAAGATGGGAATCGGGCTGCTGGCGTTGGGGGGCGGTGTGCTCCTCGCGGTCGCCGGCGCATCGGTCCTCGAGCGGCAGATGCGCGCGCGAGCCGTGCCTCCTTCCGCCCCGGCCGCGCCCTCTCCCGTCTCGCCCCTGCAATCGCCGTCCTCGGTGCTGGCGTGCCCGCCCTTCGACGCTTCGGGCGTCGACGCGCCTGCAGGTTGGTTGGGCGCTGCTGCGGCGTCCCTCTTCTGCGAACGAGCGCGCGTCGCGCTGGGTGGCTCCTCCGGGCGGACGCTGATCCCCGCCGAGCTCCTGTCGCTCCCGGCGCAGCCCGTGGACCGGTTCCCCGAGGATCCCTACGCCGCCCCTGGAGCACGCGCGAAAGCGGTCGAAGAGGCACGCCGGCGAGCGGCCGCCTACGTCGACGGCGAGGTCGTCAGCGAGGGCTCCGGCTTCCGGATCACAGTCACCCTCCGCCGCCCCGACGAGGCCGAGATCGACCGTGCCGCGGGCGCCGGGCGCGCCCTCTACGAGGCCGTACGGGACGCGATGAACCCTCTCGCCGAGCGGGGCTCGCTCCCGGCGGCGCCCTCCCTCGACGCCACGATGGCCGATTTCTCGCGCGCCCGCGATGTCGGCGGCGCCCTCGCGCTGCTCGACCTCGCCGCGGCCATGAGCAACAATGCGGGCGGGCTCCCGGACGAGTGCTCCCGCGTCGCGGCGAGGAGCGCCGATCTCGCGGAGCTCGCGCGCGCCGAGGGCCGCCATTGCGCCTACACGCTCGGCCTTCCGCTTCCGGAGGTGGAGCTGCCTCCGCGCAGCGAGCCTGCGTCCTCGGGCGAGCTCGCCGCGCGCGCCCGCGTCGAGCACGTGGCGCTGCGCAGGGACGATCCGGCCACGATCGCCGAGCTCGAGGGCCGCTTCGCGCGCGAGGCCACGCCGCTCGGGCGCTCGACGCTCGCCACGTCCCTCTCGTGCCTCCTTCAGTCGCCCGACCCGAAGCGGGCCGCGGAGATGGCCCTGCTCGCGGTACACGCGGATCCGAGGAACCCTATCGGTGAGGGCTGCGCGCCTTGGCTCCAGCTCCTCTCGGTGACGTATGGCACCACCAGCGCAGGGGCGACGCTGCGGGCGATGCAGGCCTGGGTGCCCTGGAACAGCTATGGTTGGCTGTTTCAGGCGAAGGTCCCGGGCGACAAGGCCGCTGCGCTCGTGCATGCCCGGCGCGCGTATGTCCTCTCGCCCCTCGACACGTCCGTGGCCGGCACCCTCGCGGACCAGCTGCTCGCCTCGGGCGCGCGCGAGGAGGCGCGGGGCATCGCGGTGGCGCTCGCGACCGGGGGGTATCCCGTCCACCGCGTGGGAAGCGATCTGCTCCTCGTCCGTATCGAGGCGAGCGAGGCCCGGTTCGGCGCTGCGCTCGCGCGCGCGAGACGAGCGATGGTCGTCTCCGGGGACGACGCCGGCTGGCTTCGCGTGCAGCGCCTCGAGATTGCCTGGCGCGCGCTGCAAATCGCGCTCGTCCTCGGCCGCGCGCCGGAGACCGCCGACCTCCTCGTGGAGCGATTCCTCGACCCCGAGCCTCCACCGCTCGACGGCGCATACCTCGACGTCCCGCTCCGGCTCCCTGCGATCTGCGCGCACGCCTCGCCCGCCGTATCCCCCCGCTGCTTCGCCCGGTTTCGGGAGCTCCGGCAGCGCCTGTCGTACAGCGCCCTCCCGGACGCGGACGCCTTCACCGAAGGCGCCGAGCGCTATGCGAAGGGAGATCCCGCGGGCGCGGCGCGAGCGTTCCGGCCTCTGCTCAGGACGCCGGGGCCGTTCGTCGAGGTGCTCGCCGAGCCGATGGTGGAGACGTTCGAGCGCACGGGCGAGAGCGAGCTCGTCGCGCGGCTGGAGGCGGCGATCGCCGATCGCTCGTCGGAGCTCAACGGGGCGAGCCTCGCGCTGGTGCGCGCTGCGCGTCGCGCGGCCCGGCGGGGGGAAGACGACCGCGCGCGGGAGCTCGCGAAGCGGGTGCTGGACGCGTGGTCGGTGGCGGACGAGACGGTGCCCGCGGTGGCGGAGATGCGGCGGCTGGTCGAGGCGCCGGCGCGGTGAGCGGAGCTTTGCTCGGGGATCAGCCGCAGGTTCCGCCAGCCAAGGTCCGGACTTCGCGGACACAGAGGCTATCCCAGGCGGTGGTGCAGCAGAAGGGATCCGCGCGGCAGACGCTCCTCGCGATCGAGCTGCAGTCGCTGAAGAGCGCTGCGCCGGTCGCGCATTCGTCGTGGGAACACTCGGTGAGCGCGCACTCGCTCTGAAATTCGTCCACGCAGATGCCGTCCCAGGCGCTATTGCAGCAGTAGGGATCCATCTTGCAGATCCTGGCCACGCAGCCGGGCGAGGAGAGGGCCGGCACGTCGCAGCCGGGGGTGAGCTCGTCGCCTGAAGTGGAGAGCGGGTGGTTGCAGGTGCCTTCGACGCACTGCGCGCTCTTCGCCACGGTCTTCACCTCGGCGACGCATTGGGCGTCCCAGGCGACGTTGCAGCAGTA
Organism: Sorangium sp. So ce124; assembly: GCF_051525235.1. Taxonomy (NCBI): domain Bacteria; kingdom Pseudomonadati; phylum Myxococcota; order Polyangiales; family Polyangiaceae; genus Sorangium; species Sorangium sp. So ce124. The sequence goes on along the minus strand of NZ_CP150312.1, from coordinate 12,673,107 downwards.
GGCGTCCGCGGCGCAGACGCTCGTCACGACGGGGCTGCATCCGCCGTCGAGCGGGGCCCCCGTCGTGCATTCGCTGTGGGTACACTTCTGCGCCAGCAAGCAGGATTTGGTGTCGCTGGAGAGGGCGCAAGGGTCGCTGAGAAAGACGGTGACCCCGTGGTGCCACGGAGGACGGACACGCTGCTCCCCTTCGCAATCCAGGTACGCCGAGCTGGGAGCCTCGCTCTCGCCGAAGCAGAGGTGGGTGGTCGCGGGCGCGGCACGCTCGTCGCCGTCCGGCGCGGCTCGACAAGGCGAGGGCTCGTGCGGGAGGCAATCCTCGCCGGCGGGGCCTGCGCAGAGCCGGTCGGCGAGATGTGCCTTTCCGAGGCTCCAGATGTCGCTGTAGCAGGCGTATCGGCTCTTCGTCCCTTTGAAGACATCGCCGAAGAACGAGCCCTCGCGGTAGGTGAAGACGTCCTCTTCCTTGGCGGGATAGTGGGCAGGGGTGCCAGGAGAGGGATGCACGTCGAGCTCCGGCGGCAACGGCTCCTTGGAGCTCGGCGACGCGAGCATGACGCTGAACAGGTCGCCGGGCGGGCAAGGGAAGGATATCTTTTCGTCCTTGGCGAAGTCTGCCACGAAGCCCGCATAATAAGGTAGCTCCGGGGAGCTCGCGACGTCCGGCTGGTCGTGATCGCAACCGTAAATACCTCGGCACACACGCACCATGGGCTGCTCCTCGAACAGAAGCTCGCGCTCCAAGGTGACGGAGGTCTTGGGCTCGCACCTGCCCACGTAGGCCGCCTGCCAGCCGCAGTCGCGCTCCTTTTTGCCTTTGGTGACGTCGGTCGTGCATGCCTCGAAGCTGGCGATCGGCTTCCGGTCGCGGAGCTCTCGCTCGACCCGAACCTTGTCCCGGAGCACGAAGAGGCTGGCATCCTGGCCGCGGATCGAGATGGGGACCTGCCTCTCCAGGGCGTTCATCCGCGCAAGAACGCAGCTCGAGACCACCTCGAGGCAGCCCTGCGTGGGTACGTCGCCCCCCCAGCTGCCCAGCGGGGACTCCTTACCGCAAAGCCCGAGCTGGCCCTGCCAGGTGAATGTCCCGGCGCGGACCTTGGCCGTCACTTTCTCATCGGGATCGAGCGCGCACGAGACGATCACGTCCATGAGCTCGTTGGCGTCGACAGCGCCTGCATCCTTGAATAGCTCGGCAATGCGGGGGTCCCTCGACAGGATCACGTCGAGCTCGTGGGTGTCGAGCCTGTGTTCCCTCAGCTTCTCCAGCAGCAAGATGTTCCGGGCGACCGCTCTGGGTTCGAGCCCATTCTGCGGCATCTCGAAGCCCGGGGCCCTCAGGGCCTGCCGCGTCGAGGCCGCGACTTCACCTTCCATCATGTCTCCGGCGCTGCACCCCAGGGTGACGACGGCGGGCACGACGGCGAACGAGGCAATGGTGCGTCGAAAGCTCATGCCCAACGCCCTACAAGACCCATGCCCACCCGTCGAGCGCCCCTCCGGGCGCTCGGTCTGCAAGGCGCAGGTTGCAGTGTGGCACCCCCTGTTGCGTTCCAATGCCCCGTTGCGCCTCGGCGACGCCCGCTCGGAGATGGTGTATGCAGAAAATGCTATGATCGACTTCCAGGACAGCAGAACGCTCTCCTCCACCGAGGAGCTCAAGGAGCTCGGCGACGCCCACCACCACCCCCACGTGTTTCTCGTCCTCGCCGCGCACCGCCCGCTGGCTCCTCCCATGCGCTTCTCGCTCGCGCAGCTCGACGAGCTCGTCATTGGCCGCGGGACCGCCCGGGAGGTCGAGGCGATGACCGTCGCTCGCCGACTCACGGTTCGCACCGACGATCGCCGCATGTCCTCGACCCACGCGCGCCTCGGCAAGCTGCTCCAGCGCTGGGTCCTCGACGACCTCGGATCCAAGAACGGCACGCTGGTCGACGGCGTCCGGACGACCCGGGCCGAGCTCGAGGACGGCAATCTGATCGAGCTCGGACAGAGTTTTTTCGTTTACCGGGAAGCCATTCCCTGCGATCCGGACGATCCTCCCGTGCTCGACGGGGCAGCTTTGCGTCCGGAAGCCCTGGGCCTCGCGACCGTGCTCCCTCAGCTCCATCGCGTGTTCGAGAGGCTCGTCCCCATCGCGCGCTCGACGGTCTCGGTGCTCCTTGCAGGCGAGAGCGGCACCGGCAAGGAGGTGATGGCGCGCGCCCTCCACGCGCTCTCGCGGCGGCCCGGCGGTTTCATCGCCGTCAATTGCGGCGCGCTCCCCAAGGACCTCGTGGAGGCCGAGCTGTTCGGCCACAAGCGGGGCGCCTTTTCGGGCGCGACCGAGGATCGCCCCGGCCTCGTCCGCAGCGCCGACCGGGGCACGCTGTTCCTCGACGAGATCGGCGATCTGCCGGCGCCCGCGCAGGCGGCCTTGCTCCGGACCCTGCAGGAGCGCGAGGTCCGCCCGATCGGCGGCACGCGCTCGATGGCGGTCGATCTCCGGGTGATCGCGGCGACCCACCGATCCCTGGAACGGATGGTCGCCGAGGGGGCGTTTCGCGGCGATCTCTGGAACCGCCTCGCCGGCCACAAGGTCGAGCTCCCCCCGCTCCGCGCGCGCCGCGAGGACCTCGGCCTGCTCACCGGCGCGCTCCTCGCCCGCTTCCCGCCGGAGCACGCCGCGCGGATCCGGATCCACCCGCGCGCGGCGAGGGCGATGCTCCACCATGACTGGCCGGGGAACGTGCGGGAGCTGGAGAAGTGCCTCGAGACGGCGGTGGTGCTCGCGGGGGAGGAAGGGCTTGTCGGGCTGGAGCACCTCCCCCCTGCGGTGCAGCGCGCGCTGGAAGGGTCGGGAGCAGAGGATGCCGCGCGGCGGGAGGAGCTCGTCCGGCTGCTCGGCGTGCACAAAGGGAATATCAGCGCGGTGGCGAGCGAGATGGGCAAGGCGCGGATGCAGATCCAGCGCTGGCTGAAGCGGTATGGGATCGACGCGGAGCGCTTCCGGAGATAGCCGCGCTCCTGACCGACGACGGGCGCGACGTCGACGAAGGGCAGCGTCCCACGCGCACGTGGACGCGGTCATGTGTGCGTGGGACGCGCGTGGCTCACTGGCGACACACCTGCTGGTAGTCGGGGCAGCAATCCCCGTTGGCCGTGCAGAGGTTGTCGCAGAAGCACACAGCGCCTGTACCATCGGGGTCAGGGCCGGCCCCGCCGCAGAGCGTCCCGCGCCTGGCGGTGCATGTATACAGGTTGCTGCGCGCCTCGAAGCTCGTGGCCCTGCACTCGCCGCCGCCCCAGAACGCGTTCGTGTGCACGTGGAGCCTCGCGCGACAGTCGGTCGGATTGCTCGGGTTGACCCAGCTGTGGAACTCGCAAGCTCCGTTCCCGGTCCAGCTCACGTTGACGTTCACCCGCTCGTACCCCGGGGAGCACGTCCCGCCGAATACCGGGTAATGGTCCTCTTCCATGATGTTCCCGCCGTAATGACGGCTGAAGCTCGCATGCACCCGCGGCGCGCCGACGGCGAGCGCCTCGGCGTCGCTCCCGACGGCCTCCTCGTCGGCGGCGCCGGCGACCTCCTCGCGATCCTCGCCAAGGTCGCCCGTGTCACCCGCGTCGACGGCGCACCCGAACCCGAACAGCGAAGCCAAAACGACCGCACACGTATTACGGATGAACATGATTCGCTCCTCATGAAGAAGGAAAATTCTGATCGTCAGCGCGACGGCATCGAGCGCTCTTCAGCGCCCCAGTTCATCGCGTCGCGGCGACGCCATGCCGTTTCGCAACGGCCGTGCCAGACGAGAGATCGGCTGCTTCCACGTGCGCCGCGCGCGCTCCGGCTGCGCTGGGGCGTCCGCATCCCGCCGCCCTCGGCGGGCGCGGAACCGCAGGGATCCTGGGACACGCCGCGCCGGAGCACCGGTCGACGCCGCGCTCGCCCCTGCCTGCTCCGACACCTCGTCTCGTGGCCGCCGTGCTCGTGGAGGTCACGCGCCGGCTGGCCAGCCTGGGTGCAACGGGGGTGCAACCGGGTGCAACACCGCCGCTCCCCGCGCCGGCCCTGGCATGCACCGCGCGATGACCGCGCCGCAGTGGCTGAAATCCAGCGTGCCTGGAGCCTACGCTGCGAGCGCTGACTTCAATTGCGCGTTCCGTCGACGACGAGCACCTGGCGCGTCATCATGGAGCGAATGACTGAATGTGAAGGTCCATCGGCGGACTCGCGAGCTCTCCGTTCGACACCGTCACCTGATAGTCGCCGGGCGGATACTCCTGGCTGATCAGGATCCTGCGGAGGTTGCAGGCCTCGATGGGCGCGAGCTCGTCGATGCCGTTTCCGGTGATGCGCACGGTCGTCCAGCCTTCGACGAAGTTGTCCCCGATGACGTAGAGGGGATACCAGACGGGGCTGTCGAACTGGTCCGACGCAAAGCGCCGGATGCTCGGTGGGAGGCCCGGATCGGGCGTGGGCTCCGGCTCGGCGCAGGGGCCCCACGGCGGACAGTCGCCGAGGACCCGGTACGGATCGCGCCCGAGGATCTCCTGAACTCGCCATTCGGTCAGGAGCCGCGAGTACATGCTGCCATACGGGTTCAGGTTGGGCGGCGGCGGCTCCACGGGCACAGCGTCGAAGCACCCCTCCCCCAAAGCGTGGTCGCGGCACAACGCGACGTCGATGTCGCCGGCGACGCTGAATTGAGAGAGCCACTCCGCGATCGGGAGGGGCCGCGACGGATCGATGGCGGCGTCCAGGATCATGAGCTGCCCACCGACCCGGACCACGGGCGCGACGTGGCCGGACCACGTCACGGTTCCGGACGGCTCGTTGGCTGTCTGGAAGACCAGCCGCTTGCGCGGCTTTGCCTTGACCCTGGCAAAGTAGGGCGTCGGATAGTCCCATTGGTGGAAGAAGTAGACCGCTGTCTCGGCCCGCTCCTCGCAGCCGTTGTCGGCCGCGAGCCAGGGAATCCGCCGCAGAAACTCGGGTTGCTCCGGCATGATGAGCAGCCGGCTGTCGCGGATCGCGGCGAACCCGGAGCTCAGCTGCTCCTCGGTCCACGTGGGAATGCAATCGGCTGCCAGGCTCCCGGGCGGGCCCTTGAGCTCATCGAATGAGCGCGGACCGTCGGGCAGCTGGCAGGTCCCGCTCGCGCTGCCTCCAGGGGATCCTTCGTCACCCGGCGAGCCCGCGCCGGACGGCGAGGAGTCGGCGGCGTCCTCCTGCAGCGCTCCCGTGTCGGAGCGCTCGATGTCAGGAGCCTGATCGGAATAAGCGCCCTCGTCGCCTCCACAGGCCGAGGCGGCCAGGGCCACCCCCGCGCCGCACAACACTCTTGCAAGAGTAAAATAGGACTGTCGCATGAATCTATTCTCCCTGCGTAAGATATGAAGCGCCCCGAGAGGAGCCGTCACGCTCGGAGCATGTCGGGGACCGCGGGGTGCGGCGCACCATAGCGCCGCTCGCGGTACCCGCAAGGCGGACATCGACGATTCTCGACGCTCGGCTGGCTCCTGCTCCGCCGCTCGACGGTTACCGGGTGGATGCCGGCAACCGCGGTCGTCCTTCGCTCGAACCGCATCGGAGTGCGCCGTTTTCCTGCTGTGCGCAACCACGCACCGCGACGCGAGATTGCCACGGCTCCGTTCTCCGCGCTGGGCGACGTGTTTTGCCGCTCAGAGCTTTCCCACTCCGGCCGACGCGGGAACGACCGTCTTCACGTCGTTCGTGTCGCTCGTCAGCACAGAGGAGTACGCGTACGGGATGTCCGCCGTGCAATTGGCGGGATAGGCGCGCGACGTGCGGCTCACCTCGACGTTCGAGATGCGCTCCGTCTTTCCAGGCGAATCGGACGGCGTGTAGATCGAGTAGTGGAGCGCTTCGTAGTAGTTCCGCTCGACGCGCACGCATGTGTTGGCGCGGATCTCCGTCGCGTCCTTCGCGCCGACGATGTAGTTGTTGAAGAAGTGCCCCACGGCGCCGCGGTACATCGGAACGCGGAGCAACACGTTCTTGTAGTGGTTGTGGTGCATCGTCACCTTGCGATCGTCGTGGAGATCGTCGTCCGCGGCGCCCACCAGGCCGCCCTTGTGGTGATCGTGCAGGTATGTCCACGAGATGGTGATGAAGCCCGTCCGGCCCTTGATGTCGATCAGACCATCGTACTTGTCCTTGTCGGTCTGGGCGCTCGGGTCCTCGGAGTACACCTCGCAGTGGTCGATCCAGATGTTCTTGCTGGTCCCCGAGATCGAGATGACGTCGCCCCCGTTCACGTTCGCGGGCGTGGTCGTCCCCACCAGGGTCGCGCGCAGGTTCTGCAGGATGACGTTGTTCTGGCTCGAGACGTCGATGCCCACACCGTCGAGGAAGGCATCCTTGCCGATGCCGACGATCGACTTGTTCGACTTGACGCGGATCCGACCGCCGCCCGATCCGTTCGTGATGCGGCCCTGGACGAGGATGACGTAGGGTTGGCTGGCCTCCGCGTAGCTCTTCAGCTCGGCGTAGCTGTCGACCGTGACCGTCGCGCCGGCCTGGCCGCCGGTGGTTCCGCCGTTCAGCGTGGCGAACCGATCGGCTCCCCCACGATACCGGCGGCGCTGCCCGGAGAGCCACCCGTGCCCGAGCCGCCGGTCGCTCCGCCGCTGCCGTCAGCGCCGCCGGTCGCTCCGCCGCCGCCGCTCGACGTGCCGCCCGTGGAGGGCTCACCGCTGCTGGCCGTTTCGCCCGTCGAATCACCGCCGCTCCCAGCACCGCCGGCAGCGGAGCCTCCCGTCGTGGCGCCCTGCGAGCTGCTCACGCCCCCAGAGCTGGTCGCACCGCCCGCAGCCCGCTCTCCGCCCGTAGCGGCGCCGCCGCCTGAGCCCACCTGGTGGCCATCGTCCCCGCCCTCGCCGTCGGAACAAGCGACCAGAATGCCCAAAGCGAGGAAAATCGGGGCGGTTCGAGAGATCCGGGGTGCGCGGCGAGCAAGGCGGAAAGGAAGGGTCATGGTGGGCTCTCGGTTGCCCGAGCGACCGGAAACCCGTCATCAAATTTCATCCCCCTTCGGCGGCGCCGGGCCAGGTGTCGCCCATCAAGGGCCCGGCTAGCATCGCTCGGCTGGCAGAGAGCGAGTTTTGGTTCGGACCGAACGGCGCGTCCGGGCGCATCAGCCACGACATCGCCGAGCGCCTCGCCTGGGGCGACGCTACCGACCCGCTCTTCCAGGAGTACGTCGCGCAGGCCCATCTGGACGCAGGCGCCAACGGTGAACGTTGAACCCCGGCGATCCCATGGCCGCGATCTTCACGGGCCCGACGCGGGACGCGAACTTTACGGACACGGGACCGAAGACGTGCCGGGGCCGAGCAGATACGTCCACTCGTCGACGGTGACCAGCACGCGACGTCCTTCACGACCCGCTCTTCGTAGCGCATGGTCTGGTGCGAGGGCGGCGCGCGGCACGTGCCAGGCTTCACGCGTTCGAGCGGTTCGCTGCGTACTCGTCCGCGGTTTGCCCGTCTATACCTGTCGCCCCGTTCTTGCGCGCGCGCCGGTACGCCTCGCGGCGCCACTCGATGTCGAGGCGCCCGCGCAGCGGGGCGAAGCGCCTGGCGGCGCGCGAGCACGGTGCCGCCCTCGCCAGGCGACGGAACGACAATTAGCAGTTCGATCTCATCCCTGCGAGCGCAGGCTACGTCAACATCGTCGCCCGTCACACCCGCGAATGCGTCGATGTGTACCACGTGAGCACCGCGAACGACGCGTCCGCCATCCAGTAGTCTTGCAGTAGCGGCAACAACCAGCGGTTCAGTGTCGTCGATGCAGGCAGCGGGTACGCGATGCTCGTCACCAAGCACAGCGGCAAGCACCTCGACGTCGGGTACGCCAGCACCGCGGCCGGCGCCCGGATCAGCCAGTGGCCCTACGCGGGCTCGGACAACCAGTTTTTCGCGGTCGGACCGCGGCCTCTCGCTCGGCGCCGAAGCCAGATCTCGCCCAGGCCGTGTGCCTCGGCGGGCACCTGAAATGCGCACGGTACGCGATACGGCGTTCGACGACCTCGTCGCTGCATGCAGAGGACATGCGCTCTACAGCGGTGCAGCCCTTTCAACGTACGGTCCGCGGCGCTGCGGACATCGCTACTTCCGGTGGGGGGGGGGTGAGCACGACAGGGGTGCACGCCATGGCTTGAGAGGCTCTTTCAAGAATGTCGCGCGCGCCGCTCTACAGACGACCACGGCTCGGCTGACACGAGCACTCCAATGCAATCGAAGTCAATTTTTATAAATTTAAGAAAAATCCCACCCGCGCCCTGGATCCACACTTGCAAGCCGCTTCATCACACGACGATCACTCACCACGATGATGCCACGCCGTGACACATGAATCATCATGCTTCACGTTATGCGTTGGCGACTCAGTAACCATGCGGAGAACATATGATTATCGGTAGATTTCGTGTACCAGGAGAGGCGAGGCGTAGAGAAGTCGGAGAACGGGAGCCCGAGGGTCTCAGGGGTGCCGAAGGTCTCCGGGGTCCTGCGGGTCCCCCGGGTCCCCCGGGTCCCCCGGGTCCTGCGGGTCCCCCGGGTCCCCCGGGTCCTGCGGGTCCCCGGGGTCCTGCGGGTCCCCCGTGTCCTGCGGGTTCCTCGGATTCCGCCGGTTCTTCGGAGCCTGCGGGTCCCCCGGGCTCCTCGGATTCTGCGAGTCTCCCAGCTCCTGCGAATTCCCTGAATCATTCGATTTTTATGAATTCTGAAGATACTCCGGCTCCTTCAGTTCCACCAAGTCCTGAGTGTCCCCCGGAAGGACCTCGGTTCCCGGGTCCCGGGGCCCCTCCCAGGACTCCTCGGGAGCGCCCATATACTTCAATCGATCCAATAGGCGGCCATTACGAACTTCCCGAAGACCTGCTGAACACGCAAGCCGGCGTATACAATGCCAAAATCGCCGAAATTCTCGCCTTTGCCGCAACATGGACATACGCCGACTTGCCAACATTCGCCGAACGCATGCATCGCCGTGGATTCGGCGACAGCGAATGCGTCTCGGTTGGCATCCAGAACGAGGCCCTACTGTTGGACGTCAGGTCGGTTCTCGTACAGAGCCCCGACGGAAGAATTGCCGTTTTGTGCTTCAGAGGAACCGAGCCCACGAATATAGTAAACTGGCTCACGAACGTAAACGCTCCCAAAGAACCATTCTATTCTCGTGGATACGTTCATGGAGGCTTCCATCGGACGATTCTCGCACTGAGAGCCGTCCTTGCAAAACTGCTCATATTTGCTGCCAACGGTCACTCCATCAATAGAGCGGCAAAAGAAATCCAGGACCGATTAGCGACTCAACTCAACAACGACTCAGACTGTGTAAATGAACCACGGCCCCGCACAGATGAGCCATGCGCTCGCATGGCTAATCCACGGAAACGACAGAAGCTGGAGGCACTTTATATCACCGGCCACAGCCTAGGCGGCGGCCTAGCCGTGCTCGCAGCGGCACTGATCCAAGACGACGAGGCCTTTCAGGTCGTAAGAGAGAAGCTAAGGGGCGTTTACACATTTGGACAGCCCATGGTTGGCGATAGCGCATTCGATCTGGCCCACAGAGAGATCCTCAACAAAATACTATTTCGCCACATCTATCGCAGAGACATAGTACCGCGTCTTCCACCTTTTTCAATGGGGACGTTCGTGCACAATGGAGCGCAATACAATTCAACAGACGGCGGCTGGATGCCCGTGCCGAAACCTGTGAATCGCATGTACACCGCCAGCCTGAGCAATTTGATTGGGGTTATCGCGTGGGTCGCGCAGCAGGTTTTTCCATTTGGCTGGATACGTTTCCCGGTTTCCTGGGGAGACCATTTGCCGCTAAATTACCTGCGTACGTCGATGGCTCTGTCTCCAGGGGTCGAGGTGGAGTGAAGTGCCATCGGCATAGCGAGTGGCTTCGCGGCGGCCCCCGAAAAGGCCCCCGTGGAGGGTGCTCGTCGCGCGGAATGGGATAGGCCTTTGTTTGAGCGCGAATGAAATCCTGGGCACATCGTGCGACGCACACCTGGCACAGGACGTGCCACGCGAGTTCTGCCCGTTCCCGCCTCCCGCGACGAGCAGCGGGCCTGCGGGGATCTAGCTCACGGACGCGAGCGGCACGACGAAGGTGAAGAACCGCCGGAACCAGTCGCGGTACAGGGTCAGCGGGTACTGCGCAGCCTCCGTGCCGCCGTATGTCCACGCGTTCATGATCTCCAGCGACTCGACCGTCCAGAAGCACAGCGTGGCCTGGAGCACGAGGAGCCCGTAGAACACGCAGGCGCCGCCGTCGCTCGCGCCGGCGCGAGCAGCGGGCGCGCCAAGGCGGCTTCACGGAGCGCCGGCCGCGGTGGTGCGGCGTGGGACGCCAGGCCACGCAGCCTCCACGGGCCTCGGGCCGACGGCCGCCGCGGTGAGCCCGTCGGCCTGCACCACGCACGCCTGGACCGGCCGCCCGAGCGACGCGCGCCCCGCCACGGCCCCGCGCTGCGCGTCGAGGAACGAGATCCCGCCGTGTGCGTCGCACAGCGCGAAGCCCCCCACGTAGGCGGCGCCGCCGAGGAAGTCGGCCTCGCCGGCGTGGGCCCAGGCGAGCGCGCCGGAGCGCGCGTCGAGGCCGACCGCGGCCCGGTAGTACGTCGCCACGAAGCGCTCCGCCTCGATGCCCGGCGGACCGGCCGGCCGGGGGCGGGCGTAGAGCCGCGCCATGTCTCCGGCCGAGGCGGTCGGCGCGAGCACCTCGGTCCCGGCGGTCATCCAGACCGGCGCCCCGGGCAGCTCGCGCGCCGGCAGCCGCGCGGTCGACGCGCGCCCGGCCGCGCCGAGCGCGATCGAGGCGTCGAACCGCGTCGCCGCCTCGCCGCCGAAGAAGACCGCTCCGCCGAGCAGGAAGGCGCGGCTCACCTCGGTGCGGAGCAGCGCCCGCGCCACCTCGCCGCCGGTCTGCAGGTCGAACACAGTGACGTAGCGCCCCTGCCAGGGCAGGAACGCGTAGCGCCCCACGACCGCGGGCACGCCGATGGCGGCGGAGTCCTCGATCTGGCGCAGCACGAGGCCCTCGCGGCTCACCGCGAGCACGACGCTCGTGGCGCCGGTGGTCGACACGAGCGAGACCACGGTGGTCTCACCGTCATCGCCCGCGCCGCGGAGCCTGCCGCCGGCGCGCCGCGTCCAGAGCAGCTCCCCCGTGCGCGCGTCGAGGGCGAACAGCTCGCCCCGGCCGAGCCCGACGACGACGCTCCCCGCGATGGCCGGGCGCGCGTCGAGCGGGTGCGCGAAGGTCCACGCCGGGCCGCCGTCGAGCGGCACCCCGACGAGCTCGAGCGCCCCCGAGCCCGCGACGACGCCGACCGCCACGTCGGCGCCGAGGGGGATGCGCCTGCCCGCGAACCGCTGCTGGAATGCCGCGATGCCCGCGCCGCCGTCGTCCTTCCAGCGCGGGTCGAACGCCTCGCCCTGCGTCTGGCCGCCGCCGCAGGCCACGGACAGGGCCGCGAGGGCAGCGCACACAGGGACGAGCAGCGCGCGGGCGCGGGCGGCGGCGCCGGGCGAGCGCGGGCGCCGGGTTCGACGGCAGGCCGTGGCCGGAATAGCCCTGTTCAATTCAATGATTTCGGGCATTTGTGTCCACGTTCCGGCGATCCCCCGCGTGCGATGTGTTCCTGCGCCGGTCGTAGCGTGGCTTCGGCTCGCCGAGCAAGCGAGGGGCTCCTGCACACGGGTCTCGGTACGGTGCTCGTCGACGACGACGTCGCCGTGAGCTGCGAATCCTCAGCAGGTCGAGCGCCTCGCGTTCGCCGCCGTCCCCGCGGCGCTGCGGGCGATCGCTCCCGGCGGCGCCCTGCTCGCCGTCACGCTGGTGGAGGACGAGGCGTAGGCGCGCGCCGTCGCGGCCTTCAACGAGGTGATCGCGCAGGGCTGCGGCGAAGCTCCCCGCGATGGCGGCGTTGGCAGCTCACGCCAGGAAGGCGCCGTCGATCGTCAGGCTCACGCCGTTGATGTAGGTCGACTCGGGCCGGGCCAGGTAAGCGACGAACCGCGCGATCTCGTCGGGGTCGGCGATGCGCTTCTCGGGGCTCTGGTTGCGCACCCAGTCGACGTGCGGGCCGTCGGCCGGCATCATGTCGGTCGTCGTCGGGCCAGGCTGGATGTTGACGACCGAGATGCCGCGCGGGGCGAAATCCAGCGCCAGCCCGCGCACCAGCCGTGCGACAGCAGCCTTCGTCATCCCGTACACGGTCAGGCCGGCGAGCATCGCGCGCTCGGCCGTGTTGCTGCCGATGACGAAGATCTTCCCGCCGCGCGAGAGGTGATTCGCCGCGGCCTTGGCGGCGACGAACACGCCGCGCACGTTGACGGCGAGCATCCTGTCGAAGTCCTCGAGGCTGTATTCGTCCACATTGCCGAAGATCAGGATGCCGGCGTTGTTCACAAGGACGTCGAGCCCGCCGAGCACCCTCGCGGCCTCGGCGATCGCGCCCTCGAGCGCGCTCGCGTCGGCGCTGTCGGCCTGAAGGGCGACGGCGCGCCCGCCCTCGGATTCGACGGCCGCGACGAGCTCTCGCGCCCGGTCCGGACTGCTGACGTAAGTGAAGGCGACCGCCGCGCCCTCACGCGCGAAGCGCTTCACGAGGGCCGCGCCGATGCCGCGCGATCCGCCGATGACGATCGCCTTCTTCCCTGCGAGCGGCCTGATGTCGTTGTTCATGTCGAGCTCCTTTGCGTCGCTGGCTGTTGTGTGCTGGTCTACTTGAACGATCAGTCAAAAATAGCGCGTAGCGAGGGCGCGGTCCGGAGCGGCCGCCGCGCGCTCAGCGCGGGCGCAGGCTCTGGACCGCGAAGGCCGCGACGTCGCGGAGGGCTTCGGTCGACGCGCCCGCCTTGGCCTGCACCTTCATCCCGCTGAGCGTGGCTGCGAGGAAGCGAGCGGCCTCGCGGCTGTCGATCGCGCTGCCGATGTCGCCCTCCGCCTTGCCGTCGTCGATGACGTCCTTCAGCACGGTCTCGAGCAGCGCGGCGCTGGTCGCGGTGAGCGCGCGCACCTCGTCGTCGTCGCGGGCGAGCTCGCAGACGGCGTTCACGCCCATGCAGCCGAGGGAGCGCGCCGCGCCATGCTCCTCGGCGAGGTCGACGAGGACACGCTCGAGCGCCGCGAGCGCTGTCGGTCCGGCCCGGAGCGCCTTGATCACCGAGGCGATGCTGTCGGCGTTGTAGGCGCGGAGCGCCTCCAGGAAGAGGCGTCGCTTGTCGCCGAACGTGTCGTAGAGGCTCTGTCGGCCGATCCCCATGGCACGCACGAGATCCTCGGTCGAGGTGCCGGCGAAACCCTTCTCCCAGAAGACCGGGATGGCGCGCCGGAGCACCTCGTCGCGATCGAACTCCTTGGGACGGGCCACGGAGAGAGCATGAACGTTCTGGACTGACAAGTCCAGAAAAAAAGGGCTGCGCGACGTGGAGCCTGGGCGCCACGCGGCCGAAATGGAGCTCCTCGGCGAGCACGACGAGGGTGTGAAGGTGTCGCAGATCCATATCCGAGGAGGATGGTAGACGCGGGCGTCGCGCTCCGGGCCGGCAGACGAGCGCAGGCGACGACACCATCGCCGCTCGCATCGCCTGGGAGATGCGCGGCCGCTGGCGACGATCGCGCTGAGGACGGTCAGGGGGCGACCGACTCGGATCCTGGCGAGCAGTCCCCCGCGAGGGTGCTGCAGCTGAGCCGGTTCTGCATGAAGCTCACCCGCCGCGGGATCTCGACCTGCTTGACGAAACTCGAGAGGACGCCGGTGCCGTCGGGGCCGGGGGTCGCGAACGGCGCCACATGATAGAAGGTGGCGAGCTGCTGGGTCTCCGCGTTATGGCACCCGTTGCAGGTCTGCCCGGCGAACGCGTGGCGCAGCGGCTCGTCCGCGCCGGGGAAGACCCATTTCGTGGCGGAAGGCACGATGTTGCCCTCCGCCTCGCCGCCGAGGAACGAGGGGTCGAGCGGCGTCGCGCCGGCGATGATCCCGGTGCGGTTCGCGAGCAGGAAGGCCTCGAGGCCGGCGTCGCCGTTGAGCTGCTGGTCCGGCGTCTGGGCGGCCTCCACGAGCCGAAGGAAGGCCTGGTAGCCGGTCGGCTCGGGGACGAGGTGGAACTCCCGCCACGACCAGGGAGCGCCCATGAGGTCTTCGCTCGTGCGGAGCTGGGCGAGCGCGCTCGCGTTGGGGTTGCCCATCGTGCTGCGCTCGGCGCCGCGCTGCGTGAAGAGATCCGTGATCTCCTGGAGCTCCTGGTTGTACTGGACGCCGAAGGCGTGCTGCCCGAGCGCGTGGAAGCGGGCAATCCAGCTGTGCCGATCCGGCGCGATCGAGTTGGTCGGCAGGCGGTACTCGAAGATCACCGTCATTCCACCGATGAAGTGATTCGGCGGAACGATGCCGAACACGAAGCGCGCCTCGCCGCTGCCGCTCGCGTGCAGGTCGGTCCGGTTGAAGATGCCGAGGAGCCGGAACGGCGCCTGCGCGACATCGAGCTTGCCGTCCGGCCGCGTCGGCCAGAGGTTCAGCAGCGAGAGCGTCCCCCGGTTCGTCGTGGGATAGCCGTTGATCGTCAGCGGCTGGAAGCCCTCCAGCCACTCCGCCACGAAATCCGCAGGATCGACGCCGCTCGGGGTCATCTGCTCGATCAGGTACCGGAAGCTCCAGGGCCCGCCCGTCGCGTTCGAGGTGCGCGCGTCCTGCGTGACCGACGGATCGACGATCGCGATCTCCTTGTAAGGATCGACGGCCGGGCCCGCGCCGCAGGCGCCGGCGCAGGTGAAGCTCTGGATCCGATCGGCCGTGACGCTGCCGAGGTTGACCGTGCTTGGCGTGATCGTCGCGCCCGGCTTGGACGGGGTGAGCGTGTACGTGCCCGCGGGCAAGCCGGTGAAGAGGAAGTTGCCGTGGCTGTCGGTGACGGCCTGCGCGCTCGCAGCGCCGCTGAGCTGGACGATGACGCCGCTCATCCCTGCATTCGAGGTGTCGTTGCCGACGTGCCCCGCGACCGAGACGGCGCCGTTCAACGCAGCCTCGGCGATGTCCAAGGATGGCTGCGCCTCGATCGGCTCGACTCCGCAGGACGAAAGGACAAGGGCAGAGAGCGCGAGCAGGAGAGAGGGCAAGGGGCGTAACCTGGTTTTCATCGACAAGGATCCTTTCACGACAGGTGGAACGGGCGCGCGGCCGTGCTCGCCCGATCTTGGGCCTCTAAGAAGGTCGGGACCCCGGTCCGTCAAGAGATTTTACATTACTTCACAGGCTTTCCACGAGGCGGAGCGCCTGCGCGGCGTCTCCTCGGCGCCGGAGCACGTGATTTCCGGCATCGAGTGCCCCCCACTGGCAACCCGTCGGTCCTCGCCGCGTTCGCCCTCCGACGACGACAGGCCTCCTCGTCGCTGAGCGACGCTAGTTAGGTGGCGAGGGATCGCGGCCGCAGATCTCGTCGAGTCGATCGGTGTCGTTCAGCCTGCCGGTGTCGCACGTAGAGCAGCCTCTGTTGATGGCCTTGCCGATCCGCAGATTTCTGACCCTCCTCGGGCATCATCACGTCGCTGAGGACGCGATCGGGCGGCCCGCGATTCCGGCGAGGATTAGGTCGATCCCGGCGAGGAGCTCCTTGCGGTCGTCGTGGCCGGGGAGGTGGGCGGCGACGCTCCGCGTGAACGGGTACTCACGGGGGTCGAGCTCGCGCCAGCGCGCCGCTGCCGCCTCGAGGAAGTCGACGCGGTTCGTCGACGGCGCGAGCTCGCGGCGCGCGAACTGGCTCGCCGTGGCGTTCTGGATGCTCACGCCGATGACGTAGCCGAGCAGCGTCGACGCCGCGGTGAACTGGGCGCGCCCGCGCACGCCCAGCGCCTCGACCTGGCGGCCGAGGCGCTCGTAGATCCGCAGCATCGCCGTCTCCCACGGAGCGCGTGAGAGCTGCGCGCCCACCCACGGATGCGCCTCGATCGCGTCGAACACGCCGAGCGCGATGCGATGGATCGCCTCGTGCGGCCTTGTCGAGCCGCGCACCTCGCCCATCGTGCGCGCGACCACGGCGTCGGTCGCGGCGACGAGGAGCTCGCCCTTGTTCGTGACGTGCCAGTAGATCGCGCCCGGGCCCGTCGCCAGGCTCGCCGCGAGCGCGCGGAACGTCAGCCCATCCTCACCGTCCGCGTCCAGCAGCGCGATCGCCGCATCGACGATCCGCTCGCGCGTGAGCGCCTCCTCGCGGCGCCTCTCGCGCTCCGGCCCTCGCGTCGACTTCTTCGCCAAGGCTCCATCTTGACAGTTCTGGAGCAGCGTTCCAGATAAATCAGTGGAACGATGTTCCAGGCTGAAGGCCGAGAGGAATCACCATGACTTCTATCACCATCATCGGCGCCGGGCCGGGCGGGCTCACCCTCGCGCGCGTCCTCCACGTCCACGGGATCCGGGCGACCGTGTACGAGGCGGACGCCTCCGCCGAGGCGCGTACCCAGGGCGGGATGCTCGACATCCACGACTACAACGGCCAGCTCGCGCTCAAGGCCGCCGGCCTCTTCGACGAGCTCCGCCGCATCGTCCACGAAGGCGGTGAGGCGATGCGCATGGTCGATCCGCAGGGCACGGTCCTCCTCGACCAGCCGGACGACGGCGCCGGCGTTCGCCCCGAGGTGCTCCGCGGCGACCTCCGGCGCATCCTCCTCGACTCGCTCCCGCCCGACGCCGTGCAATGGGGCAAGAAGCTCACGGGCGCGCGCGCGCTCGGCGACGGAATGCACGAGCTCACCTTCGCGGACGGGTCGACCGTGACCACCGGCCTCGTCGTCGGCGCCGACGGCGCGTGGTCGAAGATCCGGCCGCTCCTCTCCGACGTGAAGCCCGAATACGTCGGCACTGCCTATGTCGAGACGTACCTGCTCGACGCCGACGCGCGGCATCCCGCCAGCGCCAGGCTCGTCGGCGGGGGCGCGCTCTACGCGCTCACGCCCGGCAAAGGCATCATCACGCACCGCGAGACGAACGGCGTCCTCCACACCTACGTCGCGCTCACGAAGCCAAAGGCGTGGTTCGAGGGCATCGACTTCACCGACCCGAAGGCGGCGCGGGCGCGCGTCGCCGCGGAGCTCGAAGGCTGGGCCCCGGCCCTGACCGCGCTCATCACCGACGGCGAGACCGATCCGGTCCTGCGCGTGATCCACAAGCTCCCCGCCGGGCATCGCTGGGATCGCGTGCCCGGCGTGACGCTCCTCGGCGACGCCGCGCACCTGAGCCCGCCCGACGGGGAAGGCGCAAACCTCGCGATGTACGACGGCGCGGAGCTCGGCAAGGCCATCGCGGCGCACCCGGATGACCTCGAAGCCGCGCTCGCAGGATACGAAGAAGAGATGTTCGTTCGTGGAGCGAAGGCCGCTCCCGAGGCCGCGGCGACCTTCGAGCTCTGCTTCGGCGAGACCGCCCCGCACGGCCTCATCGCGTTTCTGTCGGGCGGGGAAGCGCGGTCGAGCGGCTAGCTTGCCCCGTCGCGGGGCCGGCGCGCCGTGCTGAGGGCGTGAGCCTCGCGACGAAGGTGCTGCGCGCGGCCGGCTCGGAGGGCGGGTTACCGAGGTGCTCTAGTCCAGCAACACCGGCTCGACGGTGAGGTTGTACGTCACATTGAGCTCGAATCCGCTCGAATTCTCGGCATGGATAAAGATCGTGTGCCTGCCCGGCGAAAGCGACGGGAGCAGCACGTAGATCCCCTCGTCGACGCTGGGCGAATAGATCCCTGCCGGCACGTCCTCGCCGCATGGCGCGTCGAACAGGTTGTCTTCGGGCACCGTGATCGCGAAGGCATCGGACCGGACGTGGCGCGGATGCCTGACCTTCGCGCCATCGACCGTGGCGTACGCGTCGGTTATGCCTTCGATGAACGGATGTATCCCCTCGAACAGCTCTCTGACGCTCAGGTTCGCCGCGCCCTGCCCGCACACGTTCGGGCTATTCCAGCCAAGGATGTTCACGATCGGAAAGAAGATCTTTCTGTCCTCGGGCACGGTGCAGCTTCGGGTCACCGTTCCTCCAAAGACCGCGCCCGCCAGAAACCAGACGTCGCCCCGCTGACCGACCATGCAATCTTCCCCAGTCGTGTCTTCCAGAGGGTTTACGGGGCTCGGTATCGACGTTGCCCATTGCCACCACTCGATGCTCAGATCGCGGTAAGGCCTGGGGCCGGCGGGCCCCGTTCCGGTCGGAGCCATGACCCCGAAGCCGAGCACGATCATCGCGGCGAGGTTCCTCGCGCTGTTCTTCATGGCGCTCTCCTTCTCACGAGGGACGGAGCCATGCTCTGCCCTCGACATGGATACGCTTGAAACATCAAATAAAGAAATGTCTCCCGGCGACAACGATACCCACAGCGTGACCATGCGCAATCGAGCAAGCCTGTCACGCGAAGACGAAGACAGGGAGACAGAACGGACACCGAGTTCCCCCCTGTGTCCCCGTCATCGAGCAAGGCCTCTCCGGACGGAGGACATCATTGCTCTCCTACGGATGGACGTGAATGTCCAGGTCAGCAGCCCGCGCCGCCCCGAGGCGCACGCGCTCCGCGCTCGGTCACGACAGGCGTGCTCGCGCCCGGCTCACCCGGCCGCGACGCACAGCACGTCAGACCGGTAATCCACCGCGCTTCATCGTGGCCTGGATGAGCCCGTACGGGGAGGAGGTCGCGCACGGCCGCCACACGTTGCACGCGCCGTCTTGACGGGCGAGCGCGCCCGCGCATTCTGGCAGCCATGTCCCTACGCCGCGCGCCCGTCGCTCCGCTCGCCCTGCTCACCTCCCTCCTCCTCGCCGCCCCCGCCGCGGCGGCCGTCATGCCGGTCGGCACAACCGACGAGCTCGTCGCCGCGATCGGCGCGGCCAAGGCCGGCGACGAGATCGTCCTCGCCTCGGGCACCTACGCCTTCGACGGCGTCTCCTGCGCGGCCGCAGGCACCGAGGCCGCGCCGATCGTCGTGCGCGCCGCCGAGCCGCTCGGCGCGATCCTCGAGCTGTCGGGCGTCGAAGGCTTCAAGGTCAGCGGACCGAACTGGCACTTCGAAGACCTCGATATCCGCGGCGTCTGCGCCGACGACTCGGACTGCGAGCATGCCTTCCACGTGTTCGGGGCAGCGAGCCGCTTCACCCTCCGCCGCTCGAAGGTGCGGGACTTCAACGCCCAGCTCAAGATCAACGCCGCGCAGGTGGGCGGCGTCTGGACGGCCCCCGACGACGGGCTGATCGAGCGATCGGAGCTGTTCGACACCCACCCGCGCAGGACCGGCAATCCCGTCACCAAGATCAACATCGACGGCGGCAAGCGCTGGACCGTGCGCGACAGCTACCTGCACGACTTCCAGAAAGACGGCGGCGACACTGTCAGCTACGGCGCGTTCATGAAGAGCGGCGGCTCGGACGGGCTCTTCGAGCGCAACCTCGTCGTCTGCACCACCGCCGGCTCGCCGGACGGGGCGCGCATCGGGCTGTCGTTCGGCGGCGGCGGCACGGGGGCGCAGTACTGCGCCCCGGCCTACGACCCCGACGTGCCCTGCGAGGTCGAGCACACAGGCGGAACGATGCGGAACAACATCATCGCGAGCTGCTCGGACGTCGGGGTCTATTTGAACCGCGCGACGGACACGCAGCTTCATTTCAATACGCTGATCGCGACGAGCGGGATCGACTTCCGCTTCGCGACGACGAGCGGCGTCGCGCGCGGCAACGTCCTCACGGGCAAGATCCGCGACCGCGACGGGGGCACGCATCAGGAGAGTGACAATCTGGCCGAGGTGGGACTCGCGACGTTCCAGACGTGGTACGAAGATCCAGGTCTCGGCGACCTGCACCTCAAAGGGGATGTTGCGTCGCTCGTCGGCAAAGCGCCCGCCGAGGCCGCGGTGACCGACGACTACTGCGCGCGCGGGCGGCCGGGCAGCGGGAGCTTCACGCTCGGCGCGCTCGAACATTCGCTCGGCGACTGCGCGACGGTGCCGCCGCCGGGGCCCTCCGGCGAAGGGGGCGCGGGCGGCGGCACCGCCGGCTCGGGCGGGATGGGCGGCGGCACCGGATCTGCGGGTGGGACGGGCAGCGGCGCCGGATCCGCGGGCGGGGGCGAGGCGGGCGGCGCAGGCGGCACGGGCGCAGGCAGCGGCACCGGCGCGGCCGGCGGGGGTGGCGACGCCTCCAGTGACGGCGAGGGCTGCAGCTGCCGCGCCGCGGGCGTCGGCGGGAATCACACCCTTGGCCTCCTGGCGGCGGTCCTCGCCGCATTCGCCCTCCGGCGACGACAGGCCTCCTCACCGCTGCGCGACGCCAGGTAGGTCGAGAGGGGCGACTGCGATCCACCCGGGCTCGCGGTGGACCGCAGGGTCGGCCATACTGGGCAGCATGACGAAGGGAAGCTGCCCATGAGGACCACGCGCTCCATCCGCGGCAGCGACCATGCGCTGGTGCAGCGGATCACGCACGTCGCCTATGGCGACGACACGCAGGACCAGTCCCTGCCCGACGGCTGCTGGGACCTTGTGTTCATGAAGCGCCGCGGCCGGCTGCAGGTGCTGCATACCGGTCTGATCACGCACCCGGTAGCGCTGGGCTACGAGACCGGCGACGAGTACCTGAGCATCGCCTTCCGGCCAGGCGTGTTCATGCCGGGGGTGCCGGCGATGGGCATGCTGGATCAGGGCGTGCTGCGCCCGCTGACGAACCCGCGCTCGTTCCTGCTGGGGCCGCGAGCCTTCGAGGTGCCCGACTTCGAGAACGCCGACGATCTGGTGGCGCACCTCGTCGGGGCCGGCCTGCTGGTGGCAGACCCGGTGGTGTTCCGCGTGCTGCAAGGCGATAGAGCCGGCACCAGCCTGCGCTCGGTGCAGCGCCGTTTCCTGAGCGCCACCGGTCTCACGGCCAAGCAGCTGTCGCAGATCCACCGTGCGCAGGCGGCGCTGCAGCGGCTGATGCATGGCAATGCGCCGGCCGACGTGGCTGCCGCCTGCGGCTACGCCGACCAGGCGCACCTGGGCAATTCGCTGAAGCGGATCATGGGCAGGACGCCCGGCGAAGTGGCGCGGGCTGCGGCCCGGCCCAGGGCTGGGCGCTGAGGGCCCAGGCGGTCCGGCGAGTCCCGAGTCTGTCGTTTTCTTCCAATACGGGGCCCACCCCGGTGGATACGGTGCCATCGCCGGCTCGCACCGGCGAGCTCGACCAACCCGAGGACTCCCATGCACCGCGACTCCGAGATCCACCCCTTCCGCATCGACATTCCGCAAGCCGACATCGACGACCTGCGCGAACGCCTGGCGCGCACGCGCTGGCCGGCGCAGCTGCCGGGCGGCGACTGGGTGAGGGGCGTGCCGGTGGCCTACCTGCAGCGGCTGGCCGCGCACTGGCTGCACCACTACGACTGGCGACGCTGCGAGGCCCACCTGAACAGCCGCCCGCAGTTCACCACCCGGATCGATGGCCAGACGATCCACTTCGTGCACGTGCGCTCGCCCGAGCCGGACGCGCAGCCCCTGCTCTTGCTGCACGGCTGGCCCGGCAGCTTCGCCGAGTTCGATCGCGTGGTGGACGCGCTGTCCGACCCGCGCCGCCACGGCGGCGACCCCTCGCAGGCTTTCCACCTGGTGATCCCGTCGATCCCGGGTCACGGGTTCTCGATGCCGCTGGCCGACGCCGGCTGGAACCACGGCCGCTGTGCCCGTGCGCTGGCGGCGCTGATGCAGCGCCTGGGCTACACACGCTACGGCGTGCAAGGCGGCGACGTGGGCGCTTTCATCGCGGTGGAGCTGGGCCGCCTCGACAGCGAGCATGTCAGAGGCGTGCACTGCAATGCGCTGGTGACGTTTCCATCCGGCGACCCCGCCGAGCTGGAGGGCCTGACGGCCTCGGAGCAGCAGCGCCTGGAGCGACTGCAGAACTTCCGCGACCGGATGATGGGCTTCGCGCACGTCCAGGGCACGCGGCCGCAGACGCTCAGCTACGGGCTGCATGATTCGCCGGTGGGCCAGCTGGCCTGGATCGTCGAGAAGTTCAAGGAATGGACCGATCCCGCGGCCGCGCTGCCGGAGGACGCGGTGGGCCTGGACGCGCTGCTGGACAACGTGAGCCTGTACTGGTTCACCGGCACCAGCGGCCCCTCGGCCAACCTGTACTATGAAGCCTTCAACGACCCATCGGCCTGGGCGCCCAAGCCGCGCGGCACCGTGCCCATGGCCGTGGCCGTGTCGCTGACGCAGGACGTGGCGGTGCGCCGGCTGGCCGAGCGCGACCACCACATCGTGCGCTGGACCGAGCTGGCGAGCGGCGGGCATTTCCTGGCCACGGAGACGCCCATGGCGCTGGCCGGCGATCTGCGGGAGTTCTTCGGTTCGCTGTCCTAGCGCCTTCCACGCCGCTCGCTCGTAAGCCGCTCGGGCCTACTTGCTTTGGTCCAGCTTCACGACGCGTGTGCCCGCGATGTGATCATGCACGCAGCGCCGATCCTTGCGAAAGATGAACAACGGGTTGACGATGCTGAGGACGCCGCCCACGTACGGGATCAGAGCCACCAACGACATCGGCAGGAGCCGTCGCAAGGCGATCGTGCCGAAGGCCGCGGGCTTGCCGTCGCTGACGTTGACGATCTGTATGCCCAGCGCCTTCTTGCCGATGGTCTGCGCGCTGCGGGCGAGGAACGTGCCGTGCAGCACCAGGGTGATCGCTAACCCCGCCAGCGCCCACAACAACGATTGCCAGAACGGCGGCTCGGAGATCTTCGGAAAGTCGCGATAGACACCGGCGAAATACTGCAGCGGGACGAAGATGATGATCGCCAGAACCCCGTCGATCATCGCCGCCCAGAAGCGCGACATGCGCGACGCGCTGCCATCGCGGGCTCGCTCCGAGTCAGCCATCGGCTCGATCGAGGTCGGCGGTTGATACGGGTTGGGAGCGAATTGGGCCATGGCTCATGCAACGCCGACCGCAGCCGCGCGTCAATTGGCGACCACGGTTCCGACGATGGTGCCCTGCCGCCGCTGCTGGTCGACCATCGAGGGCGACGGCCACCTCTCTGTGTCGAAGGTGCGGGCGCCGCCTCGTCCGCCATGGTCCCCCGCGCCCCGCCGCGAGGGCTGTCCGGTTGGCGCAGGAGCAGAGCGCGACATCGACGAAGCTAGGTGTCCGCCAGCAGTAACCGCTCGGCGGCGTCGGCGTGCATTGCGCGGATGGCGTCCAGCCGAGCGCGCCACGCGGGGCTGTCTCGGAGTTGCTTCTCGACCTGCAGCGACAGCTCGGCAGCCGACAGCGCGGCCGCCAGTCCGCCATGCTGGATGAGCCAATCGACCAGGGAGGCGGCGAGCCCGGGATCCTTCAGCTTGCCGGTGGAGGGGCTCCGACGCGCAGGCTGTTCGTCTACCAGGGCCAGATACTCCGACCATAGCTCCGCGGCGAACCTGACCTCGGCGAGATCGACGTCGAGGATCTCCTTCAGCGAGGCGGCGGCCGTGAGGCGCAGGCCTGCAGCCTTCTGAGCCAGGCCGAGCGCGATCCGGAACGCCCGTGGCCTGGGCGCGAGCCGCGCCAGTCGAGCCAGCGCCCAGGTTTGACCGCCGCTCGCTGCTGCGACGAGCCGGGCCAGCGCCGCCTGCCAGTGGGGTAATCCGGCGTCGTCAGGGAGGCGGCTCAATGAGTCGACGGTCTGGACCAGGACGCGGCCGGAGGTGCGCGCCTCGGCGAGGAGCCTGGTAGCCAGACCAAGCCCTTCCGAGCACAGGTCATGCTGGGCGATGCAGACGCCCGCTGCCGTGGAAGCGATACGCTCGTCGCCGGATTCGACCAGCACCTCGGCCAAGGCCACGAAGCCGCGGGCCACCGCGGGTCGCGTCTGCGACTCGTTCGGGAACAGGAGCCTCGACCCGGGGTTGAGCAGCCGCCACGTATCCGGCAGCGTCGTGATGCCGTCGATGAGCACCTGTCGGACGTCGACCTGGTCGACGAAGCGCAGCAACCCCGCCAGGATGTCCGGCTGGATGCTGGGGTGCAGGTCCTCGGACCGCCACGCCTCCATCAGGAGGTCGCGAGCCTCCCCGGTCGCAGAGGCTGAGACCCTGCAGGCGGCGTTCTTGCGGTTGACCACCGCGCAGTCCTTCGACAGCAGCAGCGCACGATACGGCGCCAGATCGAACGGACCGGGCATGCGCTCGGACAGCACGTTGAGGGCGCTCATCGCCGCGCGCCCCACAACGCCGGATCTTCGCGCGCGCTCCAGGAACAGCCGCCTGAGCTCGGCGGTCGGCGGAGCGATCCGGGCGCACCGCGCCAGGATCGCGGCGGCGACCGGCCCGGCCGCTCCCGGCAGCAGCTCGAGCAGCAGCGGCGCGTCCTCGACGCGGCCGATGGCCTTGACGCGCCTCGAGAGATCGAGGCTGGCGTCCCGTGCCACCCGCAGGAGATGCTGCGTGAAGCGCCTGCGCTGGGAGGGCGTCCACCGCCCGGGGGCCGATCGTGAGATCGCCGCCACCAGATCGGTCTTGTGGGGATCGGTCGTGTCGTCCCGATCCAGCAGCTCGTCGACCAGGGCAGTCTCCTTCAAGCTGATCTCCGGGACGTATCCCATCACCTCGTCCAGCGGCCCGCCGCACGTGACGGGCCTGCGCGGAGGCCGCGGCGCCTTCGGTGTTCTTCCGAGGAGCAGGTCCAGGATGAGCCGCTCCGCCTCGGGCTCGTAGCGGCCGACCGCCACCGGTCCCAGCATGGGTGTGGTGCCGTCGAGGCGCACGCCCTCGTAGGCCGCATGGAGCTGGGCGGCGAGACCTTCGGCGATACGCAGCGGGCTGGGCAGGTACTCCATGGACGGCGGCTTGTGACCGGGCGCCGGCGCTTTGTCGGCGCGCCAGCGCACCCGGGGATCCAGGCGAATTTGAACCAGGAGCCCGAGCAGCTGCGCCGCGCGCGGGATGTCGTCCCGGAGGATCGCGGCGCCGATGGCCTTGTGCACGGCCCGCTCGGCCTGGGCCAGGGTGGTTGTGTTCGACTCGCGCGACTGCACTGTTGTGAGCAGGGCGTCCCGATAGGTCTGCACGGGGATCTCCGAGACCTGACGATCGGACAGCTGGGCCAGCTCGGCCATGACCAGGTGGCGGCTGGAGCCATGCCATGCCGGCTCCACCTCGGCGAGAACGGACGCGCAGGTCGCCGGGTCGGCGCCGCGGCGGAGCGAACGCACCAGCGCAACCATCCGCGCCGCGCGCTCGCCCCGGTCCCTGGCCGCGCCCAGCGCCTCGTGCTCGGATCGCAGCTGGGCGAGGTCGAGGTGCTTTTCGATGGCCTGAAGCCGCTTGCGCCGCGTGTCCGGATCGACGGGAGGACTCAGGGCCGCCGCCGTGAGCCGCGCGACGCTCGCCGGCGGCATCGTGGCCAGCCGCGCGTCCATGCCACGACGGGGCGACCACGCCGCCGTCGCGGCCTGTTCCAGCTCGGCGCCAAGAAGACGCTCGCGCTCGGTCAGAGGCAGGAAGCGGAAGAGCGGATCGGCGGAGGCGTCGAGGGGCTTGCACCGGTTCCGGAGCTCCAGCACGTCCTCGGCCGGCAGCGTCGAGAGCGGCAGCAATCCGGAGGGAAGCGGAAAGTTGGAGAGAGAGACAGTCCAGTCGTTCCGGCGCAAGACCTCGAGCAGCTCGGCCGGGCAAGCCATCGCCAGGGCGTGGATCGCCCTCCCATCCAAGGCATCCCGCCGCACGAGCAGCGCCAGCGCCTCCCTCGGATATCGGGCGCAGAACAGCGTGGCCTCGTCCGCCGTGATCTTACGCCTCGTCGCCAGCGCCACGCGAAGGCCCCGCTCCGGCGCGCGCGTCACCAGCTCGCGCCACGCGGCCTCGTGCTCGGCCGCGTGATGTTCCAGCGTGTCGAGATCGCATATCGCGAAGAGGCGTGTCGCGAGCCCCACACCATGCCTGGCGATGACCAGGGGAATGACCGCCGTCGCCTGGGTGACGAGACGGTGCCTCTGCATGATCATGACCACCCCGCGTGCCTCGCGGCGATTCCCCTCGCGCAGCACGTGGAGCAACACCTCGTCGGACACGGGCACTCGGCGCGCCGAGGAGAGCGCAGCCCGACGCATCACGGGATCGCGCAGCGCCCTCTCGATGCGCGCCACGTCCCGACGATAGGTCGCCAGGTCCAGCGCCAGCCGCCGCTCGTCGCCGTCGCCCCCATCCAGCGCGGCCATGACTGAATCGGCCGTGGCCTGATCCCAGCCGCGCGCGAGCAGGGCAAGCGCTCGCCCCCGCTTCGCGAAGCTCAGGCTTCCGAGTCGACGGACCTCCGACAGCGGTTCCACCATGATCCGAGTCTAGACGAACGCGGCGCGGACGAGGACCATCCGCTTGCCCTGTCGCAGGGCCGGGGCGGCGTGCTCCGGGCGCAGCCGTGCCTCGACGACGGCGGCGAGCGCTCGCCATGACGGGGGCGGGTCGTGTGCTCAGCTACGTGGCGTCGAACCCGAACGCCATCGGCTCCCACGTCGGGTCGCTGGCCGAGGCGCTCGACATCCGTCAGCAGCGCCGGCCAATGTGGCAAGGGGCGCGCGCTCGTCAGCGCGGGAGGAAGAGCTGCTCGGGAAGCGCGGTGTTGCAGGGCTCCTGAACGATATGGGCATACCCCGCGGTGCTGGCACCCTCGACGCTCAGGCACTTCTGGCTGTTCACGTTCATGATCGACCGATAAGCGCCCACCGGCCGCAGGACGAACTTCTGGTTGGGGCCGCCCGTGCAGGTGTATTGAATGAGCTCGGCACCGTCCTCGAGGCTCGAGTAATAGACGTCGAAGCAGAGCCCGCTGTGCTTCGGCTTGATGAACACGCTCCCGTCGGGGTCTCCCGTCGGGATGAGCTCGAAGCTCTGGTTGGGGTTGCCGGTCGCAGGCCATTGAATGATCGGCGAGAGCGGCGTCGTCTGCGAGTAGTAGACATCCATGTTGAGACCGCTGTTCTGGTTGGTGAAGGTCACCGCCGGGTTGGTGCTGCTCACGCTGCCGAAGTCCACGGTCGTGTCGAGCTTGGGGGAGACAGAGTATCCTTGAGGATGCGCCTGGACGTAAAAGAAATTCCAGTCGACATAGATCCCCTGGAGCACCTGGGTGTGCACGACGGAGAGCGGCACCTTGCCGTTGAACGAGCTCGGCGCGGAATAGACGGTCTGATACGTCGGCTGGAGGGTCGAGACCGCCAGGAACGGCAGCGTGTGGAGCGTCCCGGTCCACTGGTCGACGAGGTCGACGGGGTTCCAGTACGGATGGCCCTGCGCCGAGGTCATCCGGTAGCTCCAGGCCGACGTCAGCCCGGTGCTCTGATCGATCGCGGTGAAATCGGACAAGGACACTGTGGCGCTGTCCTGGAAGCTGCACGAGAAGCTGGCGCTGGCCGCGTCGGTGCCCCCCTGCGCGCCGACGCTGCAGCCGACAGAGCGCGTGAACGAGCTTTGCCCGTTCGGGGAGTTGGGCACGTGGGCGTACGGGCTCAGCGCCGTGCTGCCAGGCACGACGCTGACGTTCAGCTGCTGCTGGTAATAGCCCCGGTTGAAGTTGCTGTTCGTGTTCAGCGGTCCCGGGTTTGCTCCCGCGCCCACGCCGGTGATGACCATGAATTTGTTGTTGGGCGTGGTGGAAGCGACGAGCTCGACCTCGTAGCTCAGATCCAAGGTAGCGACTTGCGAGGTGCCGGGGACGGTCCACCACGAGGAGCCGTTCACGATGAACTGGCGGTAGGTGCCTGGAGGGGCCGCGCTCGCGACGGAGAGGGCGAACGGCTGCACGACGGGCGCAGTCGCGAGCGTGCGGATGCGCGCCGCCACCTGGGCCGCGACATCCTCGCGCGACGGACCTGCCGCGGGCATGGCGCCCTCCACGGCCTGCTCGGCGTGCTCACGGCCCGACGCGCGCGCCGCCAGCTCCTCGGCGGGCAAGGTAGCGGCCTCGTGGCTCACCTTGAGCGTGGCGGAGGGGGACTTCACCGCCGTCGTCTCGATGTTCCCGTAGAGCTTGATATCGAACTTCGTTCCCCCGCGCGATGGCTCCACGATAACCACGTCGCCCGCGACGCCGTAGCCGAACACCGCGGCCATGCGCGCCGAGTCGCGGACATTCTCGAAGACGAACGGGACCCCGGCCTCGCTCGCGGCCTCGACCAGCGACCGGTATGTCGCGAGGTCTGCCTCACCGAGCTGCTCCATGTCGGCGATCACCGCGCCGGTCCGGAGGAGGAGGTCGCTCCGCTCGGCGTCGTCGGAGCGGAGCGAGTCGAGAGCGCGCCGCGCCGACGTCGCCTGGATCTCGCCGGCAAGGTGGTGCAGGACCGGCGTCCTGTCCGCGGAGATCGGGGTCAGGGCGATGAACGCGGTGCGCGCGGCGGGCGCCACGGACGTCGTCGCAGCTTCATCGAGCGGCTCGACGTCGGCGCCCCCGCAACCTTGTTGCAAGACTCCGAGGGCGAGCGTCGAGAGCGAGAACACCAGGCCGACTCTGGAACGGATCATGGACTCCTCCCTTGCGGCTCTCTTCGCCCCCCCAGGCGAACGATCGAGCCGTCAGGTCCAGTAACGGCGGCCATCGGGATCGGTTTCGCGAATGCGCAAAAAAATCGGCAGCCCCGGCGGAGGAGCCCCGATGGCAGCGGGGGCACGCGCGCGCCGGGGGTCGTCCTGCGGCGCGCAGGAGGACAGGGGCGGCGGTGTAGAGCGAGAGTGAGACCTGGCTCTCCGGCGCCAGCGACAGCTCCTCCCGGTGCAGGACGGACCGCGCGCTGCCGCGCCGGCATCCAGAGGGGAAGACCAGGACGAGGCTCGCGGTTTCCTGGCGGATAGGAAACCGTAGAACTTTCGCCCGTGTCAAGCCCCGCGGGAACGGCGCCTGGCGAGCTGTTTTTGTTTTGGCCCATTAGACACCCGCTTGCCCCGTCGCAGGGCCGGGGCGGCGTGCTCCGGGCGCAGCCGTGCCTCGACGACGGCGGCGTGCGCTCGCCATGACGGGGGCGGGGCCTGTGCTCAGCTACGCGGCGTCGAACCCGAACGCCCTCGGTTCCCACGTTGGGTCGCGTGGGGGTGCTGCCGTTCGCGGGTCTCAGGGGAGGTTGAGATGAACGAGGATGCGGCGCACGGCCTTTGGGTCCGTGATCGTGGAAAGCGCGCGCATCTTCCGTTCGCATCTCGGCCATCGCATCCATTGGACTCATGACGCGGTGAGTGCGTCCCCGCCAAGATATCTTCAGCAAGTACGCTATGCGCCTATCGGGCAGGAGCCCGATTCGATCGAGTGCTAAAGCCGGGCGGGTGCAGTACCGAACGAGCCTCTCGCAACCCTGATCGTCATCCGCGGCGATCCGCACCGCGCGATGCACGTCGAACCCGTCGCACGTGGCGAAGAAGCGTCGCTCCCGGCGCTCGAGAGCCGCGTCGGGGTCGTCCTTGCGCTCGAAGGGCCGCGCAAGGAAGGCTCCACCCGCGAGCGCAAGGTGGGGTACACGCATCAAGCGTGGAGGGCACGACGATCTCGTTGCTGCGCTCCTCGACCGCGCGCTCTTCGACGTAACCGTGGCGACGTAGCCAAAGAAGCGCACGCTCGCAGACGCGTCGCGCCACCTCGCCAACGTGCGGGGTGTGCACGGGCGGATGCGGATGACAGGCGAATTCGGTCACGTCGCGCGAGCGCGGCTGGGGTCGTCCTTCGTGGCTAATGCGGGTGCCGGACTGTCCGCGCTTGCGTGATCGCCTCCACCGGCCTTGGACGTTGCTTCCTGCCGCAACGCCACGAGTAGTCGAATGGGAAACAAGCGCAACGTTTGGGTTGTTTTGTCTTGGGCCTCCGTCGGGTCGGGAGACTCCTGAGACAGCAACGCCCTCATCTCTGGTTCATCGCTCAACTTCCGACGCAGTTCCTCTGGCAGGTAGCGCCACTGTGAAGTAACGACACGCACCGCGAGGAACATAGGAACTGGAGGAAGAGTCAAAATCGCCCGGACAATCGGGTCGACGTCCACGGAAGCTTGCGGTTCGCTCATGCCACTCATGTTCACGTAGCGCCAGAGGCGCGCGAGCGTCAGGATAGGCTCTTCTGATCCGATGCCTTCCAGCTCGCGAGAATCAAAGGGACCGAAATTTCCTGCGATCTTAACTGCTTCGGCGAAAAGTCCCCCGCGCATTTCACAGGCGCGCAACAGGTCGTTCTGCCAGGGACAACGATCGTTCTTGAACAGCAAAGTGGCGAACATGTCGGCACAAGCGACGTCGTCGGCACGTTCGAATAGACGCGCTGCGAAGGACTGGCAGAAGTCCTTCTGACCAAGGCCTTCCTCGAAGACCTCCAACGGCACCGTTATGTCGGGATCGGCCGTCATCGCCAGAGAAACTCCGTCAAATTCGGTGGGGGCATTCTCGTAAAACACAAGCGCCGCAATGCCGACAGCAGCTCTAACTCTAGACATCCTGGACGTCATCCTGTCTCGGAGATAGACATGCAGTTCGCTGGCCGTATTCCAATGGCGAGCTATTTCTAATAGCAGTCGCCCTTGTGTAGGTCCACTCTCCAGCACCTTAGGGTCGTTGACAACATCCCTCATCCACGTTGGGAGGGATGTCCAATGTTCGACGATCGAAGTCGCCATCGCATAGACCACCATCGCCGGTTGTTCCTTCAGCCGGTTGCGCAGCAGTACCTCGAACGATGGCGGCATGGTGTTTGCGTGGGCCCAGACCCAATCCCACGGGGGGCCCGAAAACTCGAAGCGGCTCGCGCCAAGCGTCGGGTGCTCAAGTAGCGCGGTCGCGATGAACCACCCGTCGGCCGGGTTCGTGTCGCTGCGGAGCGCGGCACTAAGATCGCCCAATAGCATCCCCGCCTCCATCGACCCTCCGGCGAACCTAAGCCCGAGCAGTTCGCGGAACCGTGCGTCTGCGCCCGGCAGCGCGGAGACGATCGATCGGCCCGACTTGAATGGATTACGCCCGTGCGCCATTAGCGCAAAGTAAGCGTCCTGCTCAGGCGAAGCGACTAGAGGACCGATCAGTTTGATTTTGTGGTAATCCCGAGCGCTTCGATGGAAGGCTCGACGGTTTCGGCGGGCCATGATCTCGTCCGCGCCTGGAGGTGCACGGATGGAACGATGGTTGCCGCCGGTGGAGCTGTCGCGGCAGGAACAGGCGCTCATGAAACGGTTGACCCGGGTGCGAGCCCTGTTCGGCTTTCTCAGGCTGCACCGGCACGAGCTATTCGACGAGACGTTCCAGGAGCAGTTGGAGAGCATGTACCGGACCACGGGAGCAGGTGAGCCGCCGCATCCGCCGGCGCTGATGTGCATGGTCACGCTGCTCCAAGGCTACGTCGGCGCATCGGATGCCGAGGCGGTGGAGCTGTCGATCGTCGACCTTCGCTGGCAGATGGTGCTCGGCTGCCTGGGGGCGGCCACGCCCGCGTTCGCGCAGGGCGCGCTGCAGGCGTTCCGAGAGCGGATGGTCGAGCATGAGATGGACCGGGTGCTGCTGGAGCGGACCGTGGCGCTCGTTCGGTCGGGCGCGATGACGGCGAGCGAGAAGCGGGCGGTGTCCAAAGCGCTGCGCGTGGCCATCGATAGCCGCCCTTTAGCGGGAGCCGGGCGGGTTGAGGACACGATCAACCTGCTCGGCCATGCAGCACGCAGCATCGTCCGCGTCGTGTCGAAGATCACGGAGCGCCCGCCCGAGGAGATCTGTCGCAAGGCGGGCATCCCGCTGCTTCTGGCTCCCAGCATCAAGGCCGGGCTCGATCTCGATTGGAGCGACCCGAGACAGAAGGCGGCGGCGATTCAGATCCTGGAGCGGCAGGTCTCGTCCCTGCAGCAGTGGGTGGACCGCCATCTGGACGACGTTGTCGAGCAGCCGCTCCGCTTCTATCTGGATGCGGTCACACAGGTTCGGGACCAAGACCTGGAAACGGCTGAGGATGGGACCGTTCGCATCCGTCAAGGTGTTGCAGCTGACCGCCGTGTCTCCATTGAGGACGCCGAGATGCGCCACGGAAGAAAGAGCCGCTCGAAGAGGTTCGATGGCTACAAGGAACATATCGCACGCGACCTGGACCTTCCCGTCATCGTCGCCTGTGCGGTCACGCCAGCGAATCGCCCCGAAGAAGAGGGGGCCGCACCGATCGCCAAGGACATCCAACGTCAGCGGCTGCGCCTCGGCGAGCTCCATATCGATCGCGCCTATGTGAACAGTCCCGTCGTTGACGACGTGATCCGCGACGGTGGCCAGGTGTTCTCGAAGCCTTGGGGACAGCGTGCTCGCAGACCCAACCTGTTCAGCAAGCGCGACTTCAAGATCGACCTGCGCACCAAGACGATCACCTGTCCGGCGGGACAGGTCGAGGTATTCGAGCCGGGCGACACGGTCGAGTTTGATCCTGAGGAGTGCGGCGCGTGCCCCCTCCGAGCTAGGTGCACCCAAGCCGCCTCGGGACGGGGGCGGACCGTGTCCATCGCGGAGGACGAGGCTCTGCAGCGCAAATTCCGGAAGCTGCAGCAGACGGGGGCAGGTCGCGCCGTGCTCCGCCAGCGGGTGGCTGTGGAGCATGCGCTCGCCCACATCGCGGCACGGAAGGGCCACACTGCACGCTACATCGGCGCCAGGAGAAATCTGTTCGACCTCCGGCGCGCAGCAGCGATCCAGAATCTCGAGGCGGCCCAACGCCTGATGCAGCAGGCAGCGTAACCTGCCGTAATTTAATCGTTTTCAATGTGTTCGCCGCTCTAGGACCGTCGAGTGAACGGGGTCAAGATGAACTCCAGCGGGATTAATTTTATCGCCGATCGGAGTGCGCGTCACGACCGATTCGTATTTCGCCATGGCGCTCTCGAGTGCGGTGGCTGCGCTTCCGTTTAGAGCGAGAAGGGCGAATAGCTCTTCGTAGGTTCGCGAAAAGTAGTCGCGACCGGCAGTCGAGCGGGTCTGTGCACAGAGGCAGAGCAGGAAAAGCCGGTCGGCATCTGTTTCCGGTCTTACGAGTGAGGTCGCGGAAGCCAGGCTAAGATGACGTGCGGCCTCAGCTGCGGCCCTTGCCTGCTCGTCAGTGGCATCTTGGGGAAGGGCGTGCACGCACTGCTCCACCTCGAATGGCGTCTCAAGCTGACGTGCGATGTGTTCGACGATCTCGGACGAGAGAGTATTCCTCTGAACTCTCGCGAGTTTGTTCGCGAGGTCGACGCGATCCTGAAACGAGTAGCTGCCGGATTGCAGACGAACAACGTTGACCCGCGCGTCGATGCCTTTCCCGCTTTCTCGCAGCCATCGTTCAAAGAGACCTTCCCGAGATGTTACTAGCACCCGAGCCGATGCCCGGGCCGCTCCAGCGAGAAGCGTAAGAAACGCATCAAGGTCAAAGAATGGATAGGTATGAAGGCTCGTAGTGAATTCCGCTGGCGTCTTGCCGAAGGGATCTTCGATGTACACGAGCGATTGAGGCAAGAAATGCTTTGCGACAAATTCCGTAGGATCGAGCGGGGGATGTCGTTCGCGCAATCCAAGCTGCCGACTTAGGAAGTCAACTCGCTGTCGCGCATCCGGCAAACCCGTTGACAACGACATTGGCCCTTCTGTGAGCTGATGCGTTGGAGGCGCAATCCAGCTCACCGTTTTTCCCGCGAGCCAGTGTCTGTGCGCTAGCAGCGCCGCCAAAAACGTTTTACCTGTTGCTGGAGGACCGACGAGGCAGGTTACCGGATACGTCGCGATGGACTCCTTTACATCTTGAAAGCATTCCGGCGCCACGAACCGGTCATCCGGCGACAGCGGATGCCATCGATCGAGGTAGAGGCCTATCAGTGCGGATTGGCCCACGTCGTCGAAGAACGTCGTCCAAGGGCGGCTCTCGTCGTGAGGCTCAACAAGCGGTTTCGAGAATACGGTCAGGAGACCCGCCGCGCGCTCGGGGGGAATCACTACGAGGTGCGGTCTTTGGTAGCGACGCGACTCCATGACAAAATGTTGGATTCGTGCCTCGTTCGGTGGATACGGATCGCAACCGAAGATCACGACAAGCTCCTCCACCCCCAAAGCCTGCGACTCCGTGACTTGGGCCTTTAACTCCCGCTGAAACGTCGCGGATTTCAGGTCTTTGTCCGACTTGATCTGGATGCCAATGCGGGAGGCGGTGACGAGGCCTGTCACCAATACGTCAACGCCGTGATCCTGAGGGTGATCGATGTACTCAACCTCGACCGGTTCGCCGAGCCACGTCTGAGCACAGGCAAGCCAGTCGCGAAGCATCCGGCCGTAGCCATTGTTCCCCCGCCCAGGAATGCCCTTCAACGCCCTGCTCGCTTCCGAGGTCGAAGTCGGTGCCGCGTGAAATAGTAGGCGCCGTAATTTTCGCGAAAGGGACATTTGAGCTCGCTTGAGTGACGTGCGTGCGACGCGCCCGTTTTTGGTGGATAGGAGACCGTAGAACTTTCGCCCGTGTCAAGCCCCGCGGGAAAGGCGCCTGGCGAGCCGTTGGGGGCCCATCAAACACCCGCTTGCCCCGTCGCAGGGCTGGGGCGGCGTGCTCCGCCGGACGCAGCCATGCCTCGACGACGGCGGCGTGCGCTCGCCATGACGGGGCGGGTCCTGTGCTCAGCTACGCGGCGTCGACCCCGAACGCCATCGGTTCCCACGTTGGGTCGCGTGCGGGTCCTGCCGTTCGCGGGTCTGAGGGGAGGTTGAGATGAACGAGGAGGCGGCGCACTGCCTTTGGGCCCGTGATCGTGGAAAGCGCGCGCATATTTCGTTCGCATCTCGGGCATCGCAAAGCATCGAACCCGAACGTGCGTTTCATGAGCACGTCCCACTCGACGTAGCGGCTGATAAGCGAACGAGATCGACGGAGACCACACCGCTGCCGTCCTCACCGAGCGCGCATCGGACGACGACTTCGCACGCTGGCGGGAGCGCGGCGGGCCGGGCCCGCTCGCCGGCGCGCGCAGCGGGGACGAGGTGGCCCGCAAGGGCGGTGGCGACATAGACCTCGCCACCGCCCTCGGGAAACTCGCCGTCAGGGTCGCGCTCGCAGGCTGCTGTTCGAGCGGGGCCGGATCAACGGCACGATCCTGCCCGATGGCCTGGTCGACGAGGTCAGCCTGCAGATCACCTCGGTCGCCGACGGCACGATCGGCACGCCGCCGCTCTTCGATGTCGTCGGCGTCGGGCTGGACGCATGTAGGGACACAGCGCACACCAACTTGCGTTCGACGCCGTCCAGCGGTGTGCTGGCGCTGTCCTCTGCCTCCGTGACCGCGTCGAGCCACGGATCGAACTCGGGTAGTCCTCCATACGCGAAGGGCTAGCGCACCGGCGGGATCAGGTGACCCTGCGATCTTCGCAGAGGCGAGCGGCGCGGGCGCCGGGCTGAATGTAGCGCATGCGGGCCTCATCATATCAGATACGCCCTGAGGCTATGCGATGGTCGCGATTCGAAGGATTCTTGCTTTCCGGCTAACGTACTGGTGGTCGGTGGCGGCGCCATATCGAGCCAAGCGAGGGAGGGCGACATCCGCTCCAACGCCTCGTTAAGAAGCTCCAGTGCTCGTATTTGCGCTCAGAAATGGATCCCCCCGCCGCTCATACTATCTTGAGTCGCCGCTCCTTCGGGGAATAGCGCACCTGCTTGAGCACAAAGTCATCGCGACCTGCCTGTTTGCACTTTTCGGACACAATGCGCTGGATCGCCATCTTGTCCGAAATGGACGTTCTCATCCCAAACACAACGCCTGCGAGCTGCGAGAAATCAAACTTCACCACTGGATATTGCTTGGTTAAACCAATCATGTCCGGCACCGCGATGCGATATTCCTGCTCGTGCTGCCAATCGCTCAACTTTCGCTCGTAGACGCTGTAAAAACTCTCCCACAACTGATTGCGCCACTTCTCCTGATTATCAATGATGCTAGCCAACCTAGGGCTTGGAGTGCCATCGACTGCCATATACCACTGCTTTTCAAATTGTGGCCACGGCAACCGTCCCAGAAACTGGAAGAAGTCTATGGTCGGCGCGCTCGAGCTGTACTGTATGGGGCGCAGGGTGGCCTCGACGGTGCCCCATCCGGGAATGCCCTGTGGCGAAGAAGGACTAGACGAAATACTGTTAACCTTACGAAGCGTCAGCGACAGCCGGCCGTTGCCATCATTCTTTGGTCGAAAGATGAGGGCCGCTCCCCGGTGCTCATCTGCATAAGTTGCCCACATCGAGGCATTTTCGCATGTTGCGGAGAAACACGCGATGCGGCACGGAGGGTGCACAAGCTCCTCCACGATTTCTTCGACATAGCGGTGAGGAAACTCTGCAAGCATGAACAAATATCGGCGCAATCGATCGGCACCTTGTTCGTTTGTCCCCTTCGCAAGGCGCAGGGCCTGTTGCTCGCTTACGTGAGCAGTCGTGAATCCGAACGCCTCAAGCAAGTCTCCGCGCTGTGTGTCATCAGGCTGTTCCGTCTTCAAATGTGTGAGAAGCTCGACAACGCCCTGCTGATTCGCTTTGGGAAGCTTCGGGAGCGATTTTGGCGTCAACCCCCGCGCGCTAAGTTCCTCGCAAACTGCGGCGAATGCTGGAACATGAAGGACCGTCAGTACCATTCGCAGCCCGTACGCACGTAGCGGCGTGCCGAGCGATGCCAAGGCCGAAGGGACCTGCGCGACTGAAGCGTTCTCGAGGAAGCGTGACCGAGCGCTGCGGTAGATCTCGCGAAATGTATCCGTAGGCAGTCGGTCCTCTGAGAGCGTTGCGGCAATCGGAGGTGGCTCGAAGTTCCGTTCTTCGGACACTAGGCAGTAACTAGTGGCCCAGACGAGTGCGAGAATGTAATGAGAGAGAAGGTTTTCCCAGAGGATCGTGTCACCGTCCCAATAGACATCCTTGTATCCCTCCATGGGATCATTGAGGCGTCGCGCTTCGGCGAGAAAGATTTCCTCTCTCTGGAGCTCCTGGAAACCGGAAAGCAGTGAATTCATAGGACGAAGACGATAGACGAAATCCATCTCACTCTCCTGGACTGACAACGCGACAGACTGTTCGAGGTCCTTGCGTCGCATATATTATATACCATGTGCCGCGGATAAAGTCCGCCAACTGCGTCCGCTCAGAGGCCGTGGAGATCACCATGATGAGAGCGGAGAAGCCGCAAGCTATCAGGAGCATCGGGTGCGGGGGCATGGTCACCCTTGAACCGGTTGCACATGGTGCAAGCGTAGACGAGGTTCTCGATGTCGTCGGAGCCTCCAGCTGCCAGCGGGTGGAAGCGATCAATCTCCAGCTCGCCCCGCACCAACGGTTCGGAAACGCCGCAGCAATCACACCAGCCACCGAGCGGATAGGAAACCGTAGAATTTTCGCCCGTGTCAAGCTCCGCGGGGACGATGCCTGGCAAGCCGTTTTTAGCCCACCAGACACCCGTTTCCCCGTCGCAGAGCTGGGGCGGCGTGCTACGGGCGCAGCCGTGCCTCCACGACGGCGGCGTGCGCTCGCCATGTCGGGGGCGGATCGTGTGCTCATCTACGCGGCGTCGAACCCGAACGCCGTCGGTTCCCACGTCGAGTCGCGTGCGCGTGCTGCCGTTCGCGGGTGCGAGGGGAGGTTGAGATGATCGAGGATACGGCGCACCGCCTTTGGGTCCGTGAGCATGGAAAACGCGCTTCTTCCGTTCGCATCTCGGCCATCTCAAAGCATCGATCCTGCGAACGTAAAGCCGAAAACCGGCCGGAGAGCGGGATCGCGTGCTCGATAGCGACGTGGTCGCCTGTCACGACGACACGCTCGATCAGCAGCCGGACGAGGCGTTGCCGCCCTGCAAAGTCCAGCTTGTCCAGTCCTTCCCGCAACGTCACCGCAAAGGCCGTCAGGTCGTCGGCCAGCTGATTGAGCCGAGTTCGGTCCTGGTCCTGGGCCGCGATCTCCTCGATGCGAACGCGCACCGCGCGCTGCTCGGCATCGAGGCGATCGCGCCGCGCCTTGAGCTCCTCGACGGATATCGCGCCGGCCTGATAGGCGTCGACCAGCCGTTCGACGTGAGTCTGGAGCTTGCGCTCGGCGCTCTCGAGACGGGCACGGTCACGGCGATTCTGGTCCTCTCCTGCGCGGCTCGAACGCCATGCCTCAACCTCTTGCAGCAGCATCTGCGGGGACTGAATCCACGATACCAGCGCGTCCCATACCACCGCATCGAGCTCGTCGCGACGGATGTACTTGGC
Source organism: Sorangium sp. So ce124 (assembly GCF_051525235.1). Classification (NCBI taxonomy): domain Bacteria; kingdom Pseudomonadati; phylum Myxococcota; order Polyangiales; family Polyangiaceae; genus Sorangium; species Sorangium sp. So ce124. The sequence continues at coordinate 12,634,871 of NZ_CP150312.1, read as the reverse complement.
TTTGCACCGCTTGTCATGGCCGCGCACTTCGGCGAGGCGGCGTCGGCATCCATAATAGAAGTACTCGTAGGGCACGCCGGACCGCGGGGCCTGTCGATGGCCCTCCATGCGCCACCCGCATTCACCGCAGACGACGAGCGACCGGAGAAGGTAGTCGTACTTGAGGTGCCGCGGCGCCTGCCACCGGTGCTTCGCGAGGATCGCGCGGACCTCGGCTTGCTCCTTTTCGTCAACGATCGGAGGGACCGGAATGATGAGCCACTCCTGCTTGGGACGGAAGCGGCTGGAGCTCTTGAGGTGCTTTCGGTAGGAACCCGGCTTTTTCGGTCGTGCCGGTTCGACCGACATCCGACGACCGTAGGTCGCCATGCCAGTATAGGTGGGGTCGGTCAGCACCCCATAGACGCGGCCCTCGGTCCACCGCGCCGCCCTGCGGGGACGTATCCCCTGTGCGTTCAGTCGCCTGGCGACGGCGCGTGAGCTGAGATCCTCCTCGCGCACCCACCGGTACATCGCCCGTACATGCTGGGCTTCGACCTCGTCGATGACGACCGTGCGCCGCAGCCCATCGGCAGAGCGTTCGATGGCATAGCCATAGCGTGCGACAGAGCTGTAAGGGAGCATCTGCCCGGCACGCAGTTTGTGAATACGACCGCGACGCGTGCGTTCCATGATCTTCGCGCGCTCATACTCGGCGATGATGCCCTGCATCTGCACGAGCAGGCGGTCCTCGGCACGCTCGGTCGCGGGGCATTCGACGAAGTGTACGTGGACTCCGCGGTTCGTCAGCTCCTCGACCAGCACAACCTGATGCACGTAATTGCGCGCGAGCCGATCGGGAGCGTGTACGAGCACCACGTCGATCAGCCCATCGGCCGCTGCGTCGCGCAACGCGTCCAATCCCGGCCGATCGAGGCGAGCGCCACTGATGCCGTCATCGATGTACCGTCGCTCTGCCGGCACCGTGAGTCCCATGGCGGTCGCTGCGTTCTCGAGCGCTTCGAGCTGCGACGCCACCGTTTGCTCCTGTTCCTGCCGCGCCGTCGAGACGCGCGCATAGAGGGCGGCTCGTTGGCTCATGGTCTCTCCTTTCGTTGCTGTTGCTTGCGTTGGGTTCGTTGCTCCTCTTGGCGCCGTCGTCCCCGCTCCTGCGCAACCCGATCGGGGGGCTTGCCGCGGCGTCGATCACGAGGCCGACCGCCAGGCTGAGCCGAGATGAACCGTCGGGCTGGGGCCGCGCTCTCCACTCGATCCTCCACGCACGCTGGGTCATGGATCCCCGCCTTCCTTTCGGGGACCCCCTCACGACCCCACTCCGTTGACGGGAGCGACCCATCTGCAGCCTCATTCCCACCCTTCCCGGAATTCCTGCGGATCTTGAAAACACGCCGGTACAGCACCAGCCTCAGCAGGTTTTCATGCTTTGCGTTCGCAGGATGTCGAACCCAAACGTGCGTTTCATGAGCACGGCCCACTCGAGCAAGCCTATGTCCCTGGCCTGCTCGGCGTCAGGATGGGCTCGACCGAACGGATACCGCCGATCGGGCCCGACATGTAGACGACGACCCGGCATGGCGCGCGTCAGTCGGAATGCTCTCGAGCAGGCCGGGTGGCGAGCGCCGGCCGAGGAGCGTCGATGCCGGGCACGGTGCCACCCTCGCCAGGCGACGGCAGAGTTCCTCCGACGTGTCCGGTTGCGCGGCCTCGATCGGCAGCTGCGGGAACCAGCAGGCGAACTTCTGCGCGAAGGCCGGCTCCTCGGCTCCGTCGCAGTGGTGCTGGCCGTGCAGCTCACCGGTGCTCCGCTAGCGCCCATCCTGGCGCCTCTTACGGATGCCCCCGATCCTCTCTCACGAAGTCGTCACCCATCCGCCGGCAGCCCTGGTAGCCTCCGCGCACTGCTCGTCCGGTCGGCGGCCGCGGCGCCGTGGAGGTGAGCGTGCAGCGAAGGTCGTCGCTGGGGAACGATCTCCTGCTCGACACAGCGGCGTCGCCTCGCGCGCGTGCGCGCGTGTCACAGGTCGACCCGCCGCGCCAAGAAAGCGGACGACGTCCGCGGGCCGGCCCGGGTACCCTCCTGGCCATGCTCTCGCGCAGACCTCCAGCGTCTCTACTGGCCGTCGAGCTCGCGGCGATTCCGCGGCGAGGATGAGGAGCGGCGCTGCGTCATGGTGGCCCCTACCCGCGTCGCGCCCGCTCTGATCCTGGTCGGGGTCTCCGCGTTTCTCGTCCTCACCGCGCTGGCCGCGGCCGCATATCCGGGCGGCACCTTCTGCGACGCGAACGCGCCCGGCTACGAATTCTGGGGCAACTTCTTCTGCGACCTCACGCAGCCCGTGACCCAGCGCGGGGTGGACAACACGCGCGCGCGCTCGCTCGCGCAGGCGTCGTTCGTCTGCTTTTCCCTCGCGCTCGTCCCGTTCTGGTGGGTTCACGGCGCCCTGCTCGGCGGCCGGCTCGGCGGCATGGTTCGCGTGTTCGGACTGCTCTCCGCCGCCGGCACGAACCTGATCGCGTGGCTGCCATCCGTGGTCTCACCGCTGCTCCACGAAGTGTCGGTATTCGCCGCGACGATCCCCGGGCTGCTGGCGACGCTCCTGGGCGTGACCGGCGCGTTTGCACAGGGCAATGCGGGCGAAGGCCGCTCGTCACCGTTGCGCTTGTCGGCGTGGCTCGGTGCGCTTTCGCTCGCGCTCGGCAGCGCGGACGCCGCGTACTACGTGTATGCGATTGCGGTGCCGGACTGCCACATCTTTCTGCCAGCGCTTCAGAAGCTCGCGGCGCTCTCGGTGATCGGGTGGATGGGCACGATTGCGCGCGTGGGTGCCACGCGTGGGGCGCGCTAGCGCGTCGGATGGCGCCTGTGAGCCTTGCGGTGCAGAGCCGATCCGTGAGACTTTCCGTGGGGGGACGTTACAAAAGGCGACGAGCTAGACGGACCTGGCCCGGCGGTTTCGGTTGACCAATCGACAGACAGTTAGTTAGGCGGCGCAATGGAAACCACTTCACTGCCCATGACACCTCGAATCGCATCCTGCAGCTGCGGCCAACTACAAGCGAGAACTGCTCGCGAGCCTGTTCGCGTTTCGGTGTGCCACTGTTTGGCGTGCCAGCGCCGTACCGGCAGCGTCTTCGGTGCTCAGGCTCGCTTCTCAAGCGAAGCAGTCACCATCGTCGGCGAGAGCGTCGAGTACGTCCGCGTCGGGGACGAAGGCACAAGAAGCACTTTCAGATTCTGTCCTCGCTGCGGTGCCACCGTCTACTACACCCTCGAAGGTCATCCAGAGTCCGTGGCAATTCCCGTTGGCGCATTCGCGGATCCTGAGTTTCCAGCCCCAACGTTCTCGGTCTACGAGGAGCGCATGCACTCTTGGGTCAACATGCCGCCTGGCATCGAGCACGTGGCATGATCCAAGGAGCAGCTGGCTTCTGAAAGAACGAAGTTCTCCTGATCGCGGAGCAGCTGGCCGCTCCAGAGCGACCCCGGCGGCGCTCGTCGGGGTGTTCTGGTCGCTGGCGTTGCTCGCGCATGCTGCCGCCGCGATCGCAGCTTGGGTGCTGCTTCCCGGCGGCTTTCCCCTCCTTCACGCACGTTTCCTCGCGAACCGCGCTCTGCCGGCGATCGCGGTCGGGAGCGTGATCGCCGTCGGTGTTCTGGCCGCGCGACGGTCGACGGGCGCGCGTGTGTTGCTGTTGCTCTTTCCGGCGGCGTGGCTCGGGGTTGCTCTCGCTGCAGGGACCATGTTCTCGGAGAGCGGCGGGACGGTCGCGTTCGGTGCGGGTTGTCTGGCGGTGGTCTTGTCGCTGGGCCTCGCGATGGCGTGGTGGCGGTTCGGGGTCCCGCCGCGGCTGACCTGGCTCGCTGCGCTGCCCGGTGTCGTTCTCGGTGCGGGGTTCGTGGCCGCGCAGCGGGCGCCGGAGCCTTCGACAGCTCCGTTTGCTGCGCCCGAAGTCGAGCTCGGCGGCGATCGCTCGACGCGATCACTCGCTGGGCCCGCTTCGTTCGACGTGGCCCCGTGGCTTCGCGTGGTACCGGACTTGGGTGAGGTTTCGCTGCAGGCGGGCGCGGTGGGCATCGTCGTCGAGCCGCGGCTCGAGTTCATCTCGCGCTCGCCGGATCGTTTCTGGACGGTGTTCGCGCCCCTGCAATGGCGCGGCGACTCGCCCGTTCGTCGTTTCGAGCGCGCCGATCGCGAGCTCGCAGTGGACTACTCGGACGAGGGGAGCCTGCGCGTGAGGGCCACTTCGGATCAATCTGCCGCCATCGACGCACGAACCGCGCTTCAGGTGCCCGTGTTCTCGCACCTGAACTCCTTCACGCGCGTCTCGATCACCGGCCATCGCCGGCTCGGCTTGCGGTTCTCGCCTTGCCCCGAGGTCGTGGTCGAGGTGACCCACTTCGACTATCCGTTCGGCGCGCCCGCGCGCTTCGCGTACCTCGACGCCGGCGGCACGTTTCGCGTCGTTCAGGCGAGCGATGCCGAGAAGGGGCCGTTCACGACGCTCGGCGAAGGCCGGCTCGCCCGCGGCGAACCCCTGAGCGTCGCGCTCGTCGAGCAGGGAGAATCGCCACCCCGCGAGCTCGCGACGATCGTCTTCCGCGACTGGTCACGCCAGCTCTCGGCGGAGCTCTCGCCCACCGCCGGCTGGGGCCTGCCGCAGAACGCGTTCGAGTTCGGGCTCGCCTCGAACGCCCCTTCGTCCGCGGCCTACCTCACGCTCACGCTGGCCGGGACGAGCGTGGGGCGCGGCTGGGACAGCGTGGGTCACGCCGCCGGCAGCTACACGAATCGGATCGAGATCCGGCTGCCGCCGTCCAGGTGAAAGAAAGGGCACGCTCGCTCGTTCTATGGTTTGCGCCGTCGGCGCTTCGGGTCGAACATGGCGGCCATGAAGGTCATCGTTACCGGAACGACCGGCATGGTCGGCGAAGGCGTGATGCTCGCTTGTCTCGGGGATCCCACGGTCGAGCGGGTCCTGTCGGTGGCACGCCGGCCGTCGGGGCATGCGCACCCGAAGCTCGAGGAGTGCTTGATCCCCGACTTTCGCGAGCTCGGCGCCTTCGAAGCGCGGCTCTCGGGCTACGACGCGTGCTTCTACTGCGCCGGCGTGAGCTCGGTTGGCATGAGCGAAGCGGACTATACGGCGATCACGCACGATACGGTGCTCGCCTTCGCGACGGCGCTCGCGCGCCTCAATCCCGGCATGGTGCTCACGCACGTTTCGGGTGCGCACACCGACTCGAGCGAGCAGGGCCGGGTGATGTGGGCGCGCGTGAAGGGCAAGGCCGAGAACGCGCTGATGCGCCTCCCCTTTCGCGGCGTTTACAACTTCCGGCCAGGCCTGATGACGCCGGTGCCGGGACAGAAGAACCTGAAGCGAGTCTACCGCTTCCTGCTTCCGCTCGTCCCGCTCATGAAGCTCGTGCTCCCGGCCCTGAAGCTCGAAGAAGTGGAGCGCGCGATGGTGCGTTCCGTGACGAGCGGGGCGCCGAAGCAGGTGCTCGAGGTCGCCGACATCAAGGCGCTCGCTTCGGCGTAGCTCACGGGCGCCGGGGGAGAGGCAGAGTAGAGCGAGAAGAATCTATTCTCTCCTCTCTTGGCGCATTGGCGATTGAAGCTCTCTGTCTCTTCAGAGCCCGTGCATACCTCTCAGTAGAGCGGGTGGAGCGAGATCAGCTCCGCGATCTCGTCGAGCTCCGGATCGCCGCCCGGGTTCGCCGCGATCACCTGCTCGCGCGCGGCGTGCAGCGCCTCGCTCGTGCCCGCCTTGAGCGCCTCGGCGTAGGCCACGATGGCCTTGCCCTTGACGAGCTGCTCCTTGCTCCCGGCGGCGAGCTCCGCGAGGGTCGCCTCGCGGCTCGCCTCTTTCGGCTCATGGGTGAGCGGCGTCTGCCAGCGCGCGCGCACGGTGAGGGTATCCTCGTCGTTGATCACGCCCGGATCGCACCCCCGCACGAGCTGGCTGAAGATCATCGCGTCGCCCGGCGCGAGGTGCTGCGGCTCGACCTCCTCGGCGTTTGTCGAGTACTCCTCACCGTAGAACTTCTCCATCTTGAAGTACCACGGCATGGTGAGCTCCACCTGGACGCCGCGGGCGGCCACCTCCATCACCTCCGCGAAGCGATCCCGGAACATGTGGAACGCCTCGTCCACGTCATCGAGATAGACATAGGCGCCGCGCCCCTTGTCGGTCACGACATCCATGAGCACATCGTTGTAGCCGACCGCCGGACCCGTCCCCACGCCCACGAGGTAGATCGCCTCCTGGTCGGCGTCCTCGGCGTGCAGCGCGATGAGCTCCTCGGAGGTGACTCCCACGTTGGCGCCGCCGTCGCTGACGAGGATCACCCGGTTGATCCGGCCTTCCTCGAAGTGCTCCTGGGCGAGCTGATACCCGACCCGGAGGCCGTTCTCGAGATCGGTGCCGCCGCTGGCGGAGAGCGCGTCGGCCGCCGCGAGCAGCGCCGGGTCGTCCGGGCCGTCCACCACGTGGCCGCTCAAGATCACCGAATTCTGGGTGTTCCAGGTGACCATGTTCACGACGTCGCCCTCGGATAGGCTCGCGGCGACGGCGCGCACCGTGGCCCTCTCGCGCGCCATCGGCTCACCATCCATCGATCCGGAGGTGTCGAGGACGAACGTGACCGCAATGGGGCGGCGCGGGCTCGGCGGATCGTAGGAGCGAACGCCGATCTGAAGGGCGTAGGTCCCCGCCTCGTCACCGGGCTCGATCTGGGGCTCGACGCGGAGCTCGCCCTCGTCCGGCGGCGCGTAATCGATGCGGTAGTAATTGAGGAACTCGTACGTGCGCACCTGCCGCGGCTCCGGCGCGCTGCCCGAGCGGAGCAGCTCGCGCACGTGCACCGGCGAGCTCATCGAATTGGAGTCGTCGGCCGACAGGTACAGGACCACGGGCTGGCTCGAGTCGAGCCCCTCGCAGGTGAACGCCTGGGCCGCGCCGGCGTCCTCCTCCGACGGCGCCGGGGGCGGCACGGACTGGGCTCCATCGACCTCGCCCGCACCGCTGCCGGCGCCGGTGCTGCCGGTGCCGGCGCCGGTGCTGCCGACGCTCCCGTCGCCGTTGACGAAGGGCGGCTCCGGGGAAGAATCTCCGCTGGGACCGAGATCCTCCGAGTAGCCGGCGTCCAGGCTGCAGGCGGCGAGCCCGGCGCCGCCAAGGAGGACCGCCGATACAGCGTAAAGACAGAGAGATAGGGACGCGGGAACGGTTCGCACTGGCACCCTCCTCCGCGATGCGACCGCATCGCGCTCGAGACGGCCCGCCGAGCAACATGGGTGCCGCGCGCGCAATGCCATCCGGACGCCTCGCCGCCCCCGAGCGCCGCTGGTCCGATCGCGCCGGATCGCGCGTGCCACACAGCTCAAACCGCGGCCATCTGCGCTCCGGCGGCAAGTACCATGACAGCATTGTCAGGTTCGCGACTCAGCATGGCGCACGCTGGCATTGCTCGGCCCACACGGACGCGAAATAGGCGCTGCTCAAAGGCCCTTTTGGGTCCGTGGTCGTGGAGAGCGCGCGCATCTTCCGTTCGCATCTCGGGCATCACAAAGCATCGACCCCGAACGTGCGTTTCATGAGCACGGCTTACTCGACGTAGCGCGACATGGCGAACAACTCCCCGTCGAGCAGCGGCCCCCAGCGCAAGACCGAGATCAGGGCCGGCTCATCCTGGAGAGCGCCCGTGCGCCGGCGCTCGCTGGCCATGGCAGGCTGGAGCCGATGGTGACCTGCGGCAGCGCGCCGGCGGAGCGATCGCACGAAAAGCCCGGATTTTTTGGACCTTTCGGCGCGGAGCCGACGGCGGACGGTCGAGCTGGCGCTTTGGGCCACGCGCTACGGCGCCCGGTGATAGAACGACCGCCGTGAATCCGCACGCGGACGCTGGCCCGACGAGCAGCGACTACCTGGATCGCCTGATGCGTCGAGGGTCCTTCGAAGCCCTGTGGCCGCTCTTCGCCAAAGCCACGCGCCCCGCCAAAGAAATGACCGAGAGCTATTCGGCGCTCGAGCACCTGCGGCCCTTCATGGCCAGCGCGCCGTGCCGGGTCATCCACGTCGGCGACGGCGCCCACGCCCGCACCGGGGCGTTGTTCGCGCTGAAGACGGAGGCAGAGAACGTCAGCGTCGATCCGGTGCTCAACGAGCCGCTGGTCGAGGCCTGGCGCACCAGGTTCGGCATCCGCCGCTTCGCCTGGCAACGCGCCGACGTCTTCGCGGCCATCGAACGGCTCAACGCGTTGCCCGACATGCCCGTGCTCGTCACGTTCGTGCACGCCCACGTCCCCATCGACGATGTCCTCGCCCGGCTGCGCTGGAACGTCGCGTACACGCTCGCCTGCTGCCAGCCAGGTCATCAGCTGAGCCAGCAGCACGACGTGCTCGCGACCGGCGAGGACCCGTACGTGTTATCCAGCGGACGGCGCTTCCAGGTGCTCGCCCCGCGCGCGTGAGCGCGGGACGCCGCGGCAACGCGCGCGCCGGCCGTCAGCGCACCACAGTGCGGACGCCATGTTTCTATGATGCCTTCTCCCCGGCGACGGTTCACCGGCGCTTTCGCGATCGTCGGCCGGTGATGGTATAGGGCCTCATCCATGATCTCCCGCCGCGCCGTGATCGCCGCAGCCGGCCTGTTCTCCGCCGGCGCGCTCGCCCCGGGCCTGGCCCGCGCGGCGGGGCGCGTGCCCGCGCCCCTCCCGGCGTTTCCCCTCTCGATCGCGGTGACGGAGGAGGAGGCCGGCAAGCCGGTGCGCGACGACGCCTGGATCGACGCGCAGATCACCGAGGCGGTCCGGCTGTTCGAGTCCGCCGGCGTGGCCCTGCGCAAGGTCGGCTCGCGCGCGCTCGCCCCGCGGTTCTCGCGGATCGAGACGCGCGAGGACCGGGACGCGCTCGCCTCGGCGATCGAGGCGCGCCGGATCAACGTGATGGTGGTCGCGTCGCTACGGGACGTCGACGATCCGCGGCGCTTCCGGATGGGCGTGCACTGGCGGCACCGGGCGACGCCGGAGCGGCGCTTCGTCATCCTCGCGGCGAACGCGCGGCCCACCGTGCTCGCGCACGAGCTCGGGCACTTCTTCGGGCTCGGGCACAGCGGCGTCGACGACAACGTGATGAGCTACGCGCGCACCGGAGCGCCCGTCTCCTTCGACGCGGCGCAGATCGCGAAGATCCGGTCCGCCGCGCGCGGGTACGCGTCGAGCAAGGCGTTCGAGCCCGCCTAGACGGGACCTCCGGGGCTCCTCCGTGCCCCGCCGCTCAGCCCCCGCCGGCGCAGGACGCCGAGGCGTGGCGCGGGGTCGGGCGTCGATTCGCGTCGATTCGCGTCGATTCGCGTCGATGTCGCGAGCATACCTACTCATCGCGAACCCTCCGACACGCGCAGGACTGGCCCGGATTTCGGCTCGATTCGAAGCGGACGCGAGACCCATCACGCGCTCGTTCGAATTCACGAGCGACCCGAGTAAACTGTGCGGGAATGTTCGACCTATCGAAGCTCGTGGCGCTGCGCATCGCGGGGGTGTTCGTGTTGGCCTCGCTCGGAGGCTGCTCCAGCGAGGCGCGCGATGACACGAAAGCGCCTGCGCCTGCGCCTACGCTTACGCCTCCGCCTGCGCCGAAGTCGTTGGCCGTCGTGTTCACGCCGAAGGGAGGCACCTTCCAGGCGTCCGAGCCCGTGGAGCTCACGGTCGAGGACGAGCGCGCTGTGGTGCATTTCACGACCGACGGCTCGCTGCCCACCGCGAGCTCGCCTGTCTACGCCGAGCCGCTCGTACTCACCACGTCCACGCGGGTGCGCGCCCTCGCCGTCGTCCCTCACGCCGCGCCTTCCGGGGAGGGCGGCAACGGCGGCAACGGCGGCAACGGCGGCAACGGCGGCAACGGCGGCAACGGCAGCGACGGGGCCGACCTCCTCGGGCCGATCGCGACCGAGGCGTATTTCAAGGTCGACGCCGATAGCGCGGAGTTCAGCTCGGAGCTGCCGATCGTCGTGATCCACACCTTCGAGTCGAAGGAGCTCGACCCGCTCGGAACCGAGTTCGTCCCGGCCACGTTCATGCTGCTCGAGCCCAAAGCTGGGCAAACCAAGCTCCTCGGCCGCGCGAGCTTCGATGGCCGCATCGGCATCCACGTCCGCGGCGCGACGTCTCGCGAGTTTCCGAAGAAGCAATACTCCGTCGAATTCCGCGACGACGCTCTGGACACGGATCTCGACCGGGCGCTCCTGGGGATGCCGGCGGACTCCGACTGGGTGCTGAGCGATCCGGTGAGCCTCGACCGCTCGCTGATCCGCAACGCGCTCGCCTTCGAGATGAGCAACCGCATTGGCCGGTACGCGCCGCGTACGAGCTTCGTCGAGGTGTTTCTCGTCGACTCGGGGGCTGACGTGGCGAAGAAGAGCTTCCTCGGGTTCTACACGGCGATCGAGAAGATCAAGCGCGGTAAGGATCGCGTCCCGGTGGCCAAGCTCTCGGCCGGCGACCTCACGGAGCCGGACGTGACCGGTGGCTTCATCTTGCGCGTCGACAAGGGCGAGAGTCAATTCAATGCCGGCGGCCTGGACCTCCAGTTCGTGTACCCCGATCCGGAGGAGATGCTGGAGCGCGCGCGAAAACCGCAGCTCGACTACATTCGCCGTTACATCGACGACTTCGGCGAGGCCGCCAACGCGGATGACTTCAAGCAGCCCAGCAGCGGCAAACACTATTCGAGCTTCATCGATCAAGACGCCTTCATCGACCACAACATCATCGGCGCCCTGACGAAGAACGTCGATGCCCTGCGGATCAGCACGTACTTCTTCAAAGATCGACAGGGCCTGCTCTCGGCCGGTCCCGTGTGGGACTTCGACCGGAGCCTCGGAACGCCCTACGACGAACGCGCGTTCGAGCCGGAAGAGTGGAAGCTCGAGGGCTCCGACGGGACCGACTACTTCACGGAGGGCTGGTGGGGGCCGCTGTTCCGCGATCCAGCGTTCAAGGCGCGGTACAAGGCGCGATTCTTGGCGCTGCTCGAGGGCGAGCTCGCGCCCGACGAGCTCGACGCCATGGTGGACGGCCTGGTGCGCAAGGCGGGAGCTCCGGCCGTGGAGAGAAACTTCGCGCGCTGGCGGGATTCCCCGCCTCTCGATGGGTCCTACGACGCCGAGATCAGCCTGCTCAAGGACTTTCTCCGCAGGCGGGCGAGCTGGATTCGCGACGAGCTCATGACGTGGTGAACGTGCGTTTCATGAGCACGGCCGAGCTTTCATCGCGCACACGGCCGGCATGAGGTAGGGTCATGCCTGCGTTCGATGAGCAACGACCACGAGAAATGGATGCGCCTCGCGATCGAGGAGGCCGAACGGGCGCGCGGAGGAACGGGCGACAACCCTTGGGTCGGCTGCGCGATCGTGAGCGCCGCCGGGGAGCTCCTCGGCAGCGGGCATACCCTGGGGCCGGGTGAAGATCACGCGGAGATCGCCGCGGCACGCGCGGCGCACGCGCGCGGGTTCAGCGTGGTCGGAGCGACGCTGGTTTCGACCCTCGAGCCCTGCTCGTTCCACGGCCGCACGCCGGCGTGCTCGCGATCCATCATCGAGCGCGGCGTGGCCCGCGTCGTGATCGGGATGAACGACCCGAACCCGCGCGTCGACGGCGAAGGCGTTCGCATCCTGCGCGAAGGGGGCGTCGAGGTCGTCGAGGGCGTATGCGAAGCGGAAATCCGCCGGCAGCTCGGGGGTTGGGTGCTCGATCACCATCCTCACGAGCCGCTGCGGCGCGCGCTGACCTTTCCGGCATCGGACCGCGTCCCGCGGCTCGCGGAGATCTACGGCGTCGATCAGTCCCGGATCGAGGCGCTGCTCGCAAAGCGTTAAGGACCGCACAGAGATGGCTTCGTCGAAGTACTGGGCGCGCTCGCGGATCGAGTAGAGCAGGCTCGTGACGCTCCGCGCTTCCCCGAAGGCGCTTCTGTCGATGGCGGCGCTCGCGCTCCTCGGCGCCGCTGCGCTCGCGTCGCGGCGCCCCGCGCCGAGCGCGCCCGCTCCTCCGGAGCCCCCGCCGCCCGCTCCCGCTACGCTTTCCCCCCCGGAGGGCCCGGCGGCCGGCGCCCCCGTCCAGCCCGAGGTGATGACCGTCGAGGGAGAGGACTACCGCGTCCATGTCATCGCGTTCCGCCTCGCGAACGCCCATTTCGAGGTCGTCGACGTCGAGATGTCGCGCGACGTCGCGGGGGTGCTCGAACGCACCCGCGCGTCGTTCGTCATCAACGGTGGCTTTTTCGATCGACAGAGGAGACCCGAGGGGCTCGTCGTGGTCGATGGCCGGGAGCTCGCGCCGCTCGCGCCCTCGCTCGGGGGCGGCGTGCTGGTGGTCTCCGGCGGCCGCGCCGCCCTGCACGACGCCGCCGGGTTCGTCCTTTCGCCCGGCGCTCACCTCGCGGTCCAGGGGCTGCCCCGGCTGGTGCTCTCCGGCAGCCGGAACGTGCGCAGCGACGGCGGCCCGCGGGCGGAGCGGACGGCGCTGTGCGTGCTCGACAGGGGGCGGCGCATGGAGGCCATCGTCGCGCGCGGGGACCGGGCGCACAGCGGGCCTACGCTGGGGCTGCTCGCCGACATGCTGGTGGCGCGCGGATGCGAGCAGGCCCTCAACCTGGACGGCGGACCCTCGACCGGCGTGGCGTGGCGCGAGGACGGCGGCGCGCGCGAGATGGCGCCGCGGGGGCCGATCCGGCACGCGATCGCGGTGCGGCTGGATCCCTGACAGGGGAATGCGGTTCTGAGCCCGGAGTGGACCGCTCGCGTCCTCTGCAGCGCGACGGCCGGAGGTTAGAACCTGCCCTCTTGTCGCGACGCGATCACGGCTCTTCGAGCCGCGAGCGGACGACCTCGCCGTCGAGTGTGCTGCCGTCGGCCTCGATATAGAGGTGATCGCCCACGATCGTGACCGCCCATTGGCGCCGCAACCCCGTGTTCTCCGCGAGCGCGGCGACGAGGCGGTGGTCGACGGTGGAGAGCGAGATCGCGCCGGTGACCTTGCTCGCGCGCGAGGCGGCGTCACGCGCGCCGGACACGAGCTCGTCGCGCCGGCGCGCGTCCGAGAAGAGCGCGTGAACGGCCACGCCCGCGTTGTGCTGCACGACTCTCTTGAGCTTCTCGAACGGCGCCGCGCCGCACTCGATCCAGGTGAGGACGCGGCCCGCGGGATCGCGCGTCCAGAGGTCTGCCCCCTCGGCGTCGGCGAGCCCCGGGCCGAAGGTGAGGCCCTCTTCGTGAAAGAGGCAATACGCGAGCACCCGCAGCATGACGTGCTCGGCGCTCTCCGACGGGTGGCGGGCGACGATCACCCGCTCGCTCGCCTCCCGGCCGCGATCGACGTGCGAGAGGTCGATGCGGAAGTCCATTCGCGTCGAGGGGAGTGCCATCGATGCTCCCGCTAGCCTCGATGCGCCGCGCCGCTGTCGGCGGACGCGGCTTCGGGCAGCGCCGCTGCCTCTTCTTGTTGCTCCCGCCGCAGGCGGGCGTCGAGCACGAACGGGCCGAAGGGGATCAGCGACGCGAGGAGCGCTCGGAGCCCCTGCCCCACCGACCAGCGCCCGGCGGCCACCGCCTCGATCACGCCGAACACGTAGAGCACGAACAAGAGGCCGTGCACCATACCGACGACGCGGACCGCGGCCGGAAAGCCTGCGAAGTACTTGAGCGGCATCGCGACCCCGAGGAGGAGGAGAAACGACGCTCCCTCGCCCAAGGCGACGAGACGGAACCTTCCGACCGCTGTGTTCAACATCGATGACCTCCGGAGCGCGCCGCTGTTCGCATCGCGCACGACCCGCGCTCCAGCCGGATACCACGCGAGCGAAGGAGAGGCCATCTGGAACGTGTTTCACCCCTCGCCGGGCGACGGCAAAGCGCCTCCGACGCGCCCGGCTGCGCGACCTCGATCGGCAGGCGCGGGAACCAGCAGGATCGACCTTGCGGACGCCACGTTCCGCTGATGCCTTCTCCCTGACAGCCTCTCGCTCAGGGCATCGTCGTGTTGAGCAGGAGCTGATTCACCTGGCTATAATTCCCCAGCATGAGATCCAGGTCCCCGTCGCCATCCATGTCGCCGACGTCCCCGTCCGCCGTCAAGAGGAGGGTCTGGGTGAGCCAGGGGGCGTCGATCTGGGCGAAGTAGCCGCCGGCGTTCCTGTACAGCGAGTGCTTGCGCGATGACATCGAGGGGATGTCGCCCCGCAGCATGACGATGTCCACGTCGCCATCCATGTCGAAGTCGCCGACCTCGACCTCGCGAGCGTCGGCGTCGTAGGCGTGCATGCTGATCCGGCTCGCCGTCACGTTGACGAAGTACCCGGTCCCGTTGTTGTAGAGCAGGACAGTCTGACTTCCGCCTGCGGGGGCGAACACCAGATCCAGGTCCCCATCGGTGTCGAGGTCCGCAGCCTCGACGTCGACCGACCCGAACGTCGTCACCGGCGCACTGGCGCTCAGACGACCGTTGGCGTTGACGAACGCACCTCCCTGGGTGTTGCGCAAGAACATGCTCGTGGTGCCGGCCAGGATGAGATCGGGGTAGATGGCGTGACGGATCGCGAGGCAATCCGCCTGCTGGGCCGGCGTCACCGCGCCGCTCGCCACGAGCCCGGCGACGGATCGCTTGGGATCGGAGCAGATGTTACACAGGGCAGCAGGGCGGCCAGCGCACGCGGAAGCGTTGACGTCCGCGATCTCCACGCACAGCGCCTTCTCCACCGTGATGCCCTGCGTCGCGGCGCCGAGCCACAAGCTGCTCTGGTCGGTGAACACGCCGTTGCCCCCGTTGATGAGCAGCGTCGAGCTGCCCGGCGCGACGTTCCCGAAGAACGCGTCGAGATCGCCGTCGGCGTCCACGTCGCAGAGCTCGACCGCGCGATCCGACATCGTTGTCGATGGCAGGCGCCCGGTCGTGGCCACCGTGAAGGTGCCGCCGGCGTTGAGGTACAGGGCGGCCTGCTTCGACGCCGTCGTGCCCGTGGGGGAGTAAGCTGCCGCGATGATGTCCATGTCGCCGTCACCGTCCACATCGCCGGAATCCACGTCGGTGTGCTTGACCAGCACGCTGGGGAATTGCAGCGCCGTGACGTCCACGAGGTGGCCGCCGTCGTTCCTGAGCAGGCGCGGCTGCATGAGAGCGGCCGAGTAGGGCGCGATGAACACGTCGAGATCACCGTCGTTGTCAATGTCGATCAGGTCGATGTCGCTGGTCGCGGTCGTCGTGCCCAGCGGGACGCGCCCCACCGTGCCGTCGGTGAACAGCGGCTGCGCAGGCAGCGGCGCGGTGAGCGCGGCGTGCGCGTCGACGATGCCGCCGGTGCGGGTGAGGCCGGCGAACGCGGGCAGCGGCGCGGCGGTCTGCTCGATCATCTTCACCACGCGCACGGGGTCACCGCGCAGCTCGCTGTGCTGGGACAGGAGCAGCCCGGCGACGCCGCTGACCATCGGGGCGGCGAGGGACGTGCCGTCGGCGCCGAGGAAGGTGTTCGTGCCAGGCGCCGCGACCGAGACCGTCTTGGCGCCATAGTCGGACGACTGGCCGCCCGGCCAGACGGAGCGATTGCCGGACTGGTCGCTCGCCGCGACCACGATCTTGTTGGGCAGCCCGAGATGAGCGGGAAAGTTGGCGAGGAGCGGATTTCCAAACGAATCGACCGTGTCGAGGTTGGTCCCCCCGTTGCCCGCGGCGGTCACGAACAAGAGGTGAGAGACGCCGAGGTCCCAGACGGCCTCCGTCATTTCTCGAAGGGCGTCCTCGGGAGTGTACGAGATGCCCGTCCAGCTGTTGAAGCTGCCGCCGAACGAGCTGTTGACGATGTGCGCGCCGTTGCGCGCGGCGTACTGGTACGCCTCGAGGATGGCATCGTACGTCGGGGCGGCGACGGTCGTCGGTGTGCCGTTCACGATGCGCGTCACCAGGCGCCCGTTGCCCAGGGGCATGATCTTGACCCGCTGCATCACGCCGGTGTAACCGGTGCAGTCGTCTCCGATCTCGCCGAGAGCCCCCGCCACGATGTCTCCGTGCGTGTTTCCGGTGTCCACGGGCGACGGGTCGTTCGGCCTGAGCGGGCTGCCGCCGAGGTCGTGTCCCGGGCGCGCGAACTGGAAGCCGCGGCAGTCGTCTGGATAGCCGTTCTCGTCATCGTCTCGCGCGGCCCCGTCGCAGTCCTGTCCTTCGGGCGCGCCCAGCAGCGCGCCCGGGGGCAGGGCGTTGCAGGCGACGCCGCCGGGGCCGATCTCGTCGGCGATCGAGCCGTCGCCGTCGTCGTCCAGGTGGTTCGTGTAGATGCGCGCTACGTCGGGATCGAGCAAATCCGCCGCGCCGTCGCCGTCGTCGTCCACTCCGCAGGCGCCGGGGCAGCCGTCGCCGTTCAGGTCCGACCGCGGGCAGGTCCCGCCCGTCGTGAGCGGCATGCAGTCGCTGCTGCACGGGGGCGCGGCGCAGCACTCGTCCGCGTTGAGGTAGATGTTGTCGACCAGCGGATGAGGGCCCGGGCCGCTGCAATTGTCCGTGCCGTAGTACGCCGCCTGATAGTAAATCACGCCGCTGTCGACCACCGCGACGACGACATCGTGGGATCCTCGCTGGATATCCCAGGCGGCGTCCACGTTCATCGCCTCGATGTACCAGTTTTGGGTATGATAGTATGGATCGTTCGGCGCGTAGGTCGGCACGGCGATCAGGTTGGGCAGGACGAGCCGCACCGGCTCGCCGCCCGCGAGGAGCGCCGAGAGCGCCTCTTTCTCCGTCCCCTTCGGCACGGTGACCACGCCCATGTCCGGCGTGATCTGCCGCGCGCGCGCCCTGTACACCGGAGAGGACGCTCCCGCGCTCCTCCGCCGACGTGCCGGAGCTGAACTTCACGATGAGCTCGCCCGGCACCATGGGCGCCAGGGACACGACAACGATGTCAGAAGCGCTCTCGTTGCCGTCGATGTCGGTCGCGACGACGTGGACCCGGTTGGGCGTCAGGAACTCACCCGGGTCGTTCCGGAGCGGCAGGTCGATGGAGAACTCTCCTGCCGGCGTGAGCGCCGACGCCTGCGCCGGCGCATCGCCGACGCTGACGCTGACCGATCGCGCCAGCGTGTTGTCCTCGACGCGGCCTCGCAGGGTGAATGTCCCCTGAGCCACGATGTCCCCCTTCGCCGAGGACCTCGCGTAGTCCTCGGCGACGCGGAGCCTCGGGGCCTCGTCCGTCGCGCCGAGGCGGATGGCGTCGAGCCGGCAAGGGCCGTTGGCGCCCCGCGGGAGATCGAGCGCGATCTTGAGCCGCAGGTCGTCGTACTCTGTCTGGAGCGCCGCCACCAGCTCGGCAGGCAGCTCGAAATCGACGCGTGTGAACCGACCTGCCGCTCCCCGGGGGAGCGCGACCTCCTGGATGAACCGGCGCTCGATCCCCTGGGAGGGCAGCTCCACGAACAGGTGGACGTGCCCCAGCGGCTCCGCGCCGGACGGCGCCTCCGGGAGCGACAGGCTGATGGAGAAGGTGGAGTGGACCGCCGCGAGGGTGCTGAGCGGCGCGCTCACCAGCTCGTGGTACCCGCTGCCGGGCACCTCGAGGCTCTTCTCGCCGTGCGCGCGCTGGTCGCTCGCCTGCGCGGCGCCGCCGTCGAGCGTCCACGCGCTCGCGTCCTCGAACCCGAGGATGCTCTCGTTCGACGGTCGCGCCGCGCCGGCGCTCGGCGCGCCGCCCGGAGCGACGCTCGTGCCATCGCAGCTGCATATCAATGCTGCGACGGCGACCCATCGTCCACGTTTCATATCATTCTCTCGCTGATGCCCGAAGATTGAACCGAGATGGAAGTCGGCAGGTCCACGATGGAGGGCATTCAGCGGGCGTGCTGTATGACGTGCCTGTCGCTGTCCTGTTGGACGCCGGCCCGCGTGACGGGCGTGCACCGGGCGCCAGGCAGGCATGGCAATGCTCCTGCCCGCCGGTTCCGCGCGCGCGGCCATGTGTTTCGGCCGGCTTCTCTCGCGACGGCGGCCGCGAGGTGGCGCGATGTCACGGTGCGACGGCCCGCTGTCACGTGACAGTGTCACGTGACAGTCACGGGACAGGAGCCGGCCCGCCGCTCCGGCCCCCTCCACCTGGCGACGGCCGCTGTCGTCAACGCCGCCTGGGATCTGTGGGCGAAGATCGCGGGCAAACCGCTCTGGAAGCTCCTCGTGGACATGACCCCGGAGGAGCTCGTCCGCTGCGTCAGCTTCCGCTACATCATGGATGTGTTGAGAGCTCTCACAGCGGCTCGATGCTCAGAAGATCGCCCGCCAGGTGATAAACGCGGTAGTGAGCGCCGTGCGTCGTGAGCTCCCACGCTTTCTGCGAGACGACGAAGGCGACTCCGCCGATCGTGTAGCGCCATTGGCTCGGCATGCCGCCGCGGCCGTCGACGTGCACCTTTTGGAGCGGCCCCTGGGCGACCAGCGCGGGGCTCTGGGCGTACGCCTTGCGCCTCGCGCTGACCTTCCAGAACGTCAACAGCGCGCCGATACCGAGCAACCCGCCCAGCACGACGCCGCCCCCGCCGAGCGCGTAGAGCCCGTTCATGTCGGTGTCGGAGATCGGCTTCGAGTAATCGTCGTGGAGGTACAGCGCACCTCCGACGCCCCCGGCGGCGACGAGTAGCCCGAGCAGGAGCAAGAACACCCCGCAGCCGATGCCGGAGCTCTTGCCGCGCTTGGCCTGCGCCGGATGAAGGCGCCCTTGCCGGTTCATCTCGAGCTCTTCGAGCGTGAAGCCGTGGGCCGCTCCGAGGTCTCGGAGGTACGCCTGCCGCGGGTCGGAGGGCGAGGCCATCATGCGAACCTCGAGTGACCCAGGGCGACCAGGGCGTCAATGGGGGCTTCGAGCTCGGCGGGCTTCAGCGGCTGACCGCCGTAGGAGAGACAGAGCTCGCCGTTGTCATAAGAGAGCCCGATCTGATTCATGGGCAGCTTGAGCAGCGCTGCCTTCACCGCCGAGTTCATGAGCGCACGAGAGAGGGCGGGCGAGTCGCTCCTGAGCGAAATCATGCGATCGAAGTTCGGGTCGCCCGTCGGCACCAGGTGGTACTGCGGGCCACCCGCGCCGCGCGTGATCTGGAGCGAGAAGCGATGCGGCGCCGGATACAACGAGCGCGCATAGAAGGCCGTGGAGGTGGTTCTGGTGTTGCCCACCATGCTCCAGCTGGAGATGACGCGGAGCGGCACGTTCTGCACGGCGCCGGTGAGCGACTTGACGTGGCGCTGTGACGTGAGCGCGTTGCCCTCGTTCTGTTGATCGAAGGTCAGCCCGTACCTCGTCGCACAGTTCGGCCAGACCGCGTCCGTCGCGCGCGAGAGCTTGATCGCGCTCGCCACGATCGCGACCAGGACGAGGGCGCCCGCCCCGAGCCCCAACCATTGGAGAAGTTCATACGTGCTCATGTCGTGTTCGCTATCTCGGAAAGAGATTACTCGCCTTTGGATAGGCGCGACAACGGGCCGCTCTCGCGCCGCGAAGTTCCCTGCGGTGAGGATACTCACCACCGATCACAAGAAACGACGAAACACGGTCCACCCACCCTTCGGCGTTCCGAATGAACGTGTTGCGATGATCAAGATTCAGCGAAGCGGGACGGGTGGGTCGTGGTCGGGAGGAGCGTGCTTTCTAGAGGATAGCCCACGCGAAGCCATTCCGATCTGTCAAGAATTTCCCGCCAACGAACGGCAGTTGACATAACGTGAAAGTACAGATCCACTGATCCGCCTACAAAAACCGAGAGATCCAACGAGCTCACTCGGCCATGTAATATTTCTTACACCACGCTGAAGAAGACCCGAGCCGGGGTGTGCGATGGTCGGCCTGCGCGCCGGAACAGCGGCGTTCCGGTGCCCGATGGATCTGGAGTTCCACCAGCTCGACCCCGAAAGCTGTGGCGTGAGCGTGGTCCCTTCGATGCATGGCTAAATTGTTGATATGGCGTTACTTTTTCAGGGGGTGTCGAATCGCATAGAAGAAATGTTCGGTCAACACGGGGGGAGGTCCCGCAATTGGGGCTTGATGTTTCCGATACGCTTGGAGTTCCTTCTCCCCGCGTTACTCGTTCGTCCTGGTCTTCGACCGGATCCTTGCGCGACCACGCATTCCCGCATGACTCGGGCTTGTCGTGCAGCGCTCGGGCGGACCGCTGCACCGGCGGCGGACAGCGCTCTCGACAGGAACATCGCCGTGGGCATGCCCGTCCAGAGCTGGTAGGGTCCGAACAACCACGACGAGGAGAGCTCCTCCATGTTCTCGTTCGACCGGAAGCCGCGTCCATCTTTGGCGCCTTCTCCTGCCGCGAAGCCTGCGTCGCAGCGCCAGGTCAATGCGCCGCCGATGAACCCGCCCTGGTTTCGGCTGGCCACGTCGAGCAACGCCGGAGCGGCGACTTCGTCCGAGCTGACCGAAGCGAGACGGCGCGACTTCGAGCCGCGCTTACCCGCTCTTGCAAGCGCTCCCTGGTCGCGCGTCGCGCGCGCTGGTTCGGAGACAGAGGCGGAGGCCGAGGCGTCTCAATCTGTCACACCGGGACCTGTCGCACCGGCTCCCCGGTTCGATTGGGCCCGCTTCGCCGTCAGGCCGCCGCCGATCCAGCGGAAGGCGACCGTCAGCTCCCCGGGAGATCCGTACGAGCGCGAGGCGGACGAGGTGGCCGACAACGTGATGCGGACGGCGGAGCCGGGGCCCAGCGACTCGGCACCTGTCTCGATCCAACGTAAGTGCGCGGCGTGCAAAGACGAGGAGAGCACGACGATCCAGACCAAGCGCGCGCCGTCGGCGGGCGCCGGAGCCGGTCTGGACACCGGGGCCGCGGTGCGCGCGGCGGAGCGCGGCGGACAGCCGCTGCCGGCCTCGCTCCGCGCTTGGTTCGAGCCGCGCTTCGGGCGCGATCTCGGCGGGGTTCGAGTGCACACGGACAGCGAGGCCGCGGACGGGGCGCGGGCGGTGCGGGCGCGCGCGTACACCATCGGGAGCGACATCGTGTTCGGCTCCGGCGAATACGCGCCCTCCACGGTGGAGGGCCGCCGGCTGCTCGCGCACGAGCTGACGCACACGATCCAGCAGCGCGCCCTGCCGAGCGGCGGTGGCCCTGGCTCAATCCACAGGCTCATCCAGCGCTCGTGTCACACGGTGGCAGCCAAGGAGACGATCTACGGGATCGCGTCGAAGTACGGTGTCACGGAGGAGGCGCTGCTCGACGCCAATGGCCTGAAGGCCACGGACACCTTGTCGGTCGGGAAGACGCTGGTCGTGCCCGACGGCAAGCCGTGTTCGCACACGGTGGCGTCGGACGAGACGCTCTACAGCATCGGGCGCATCTACGGCGCCACGGTAGACGACATCAAGGCAGCCAACAAGCTGACCAGCAACACCATCGCCCCGGGGCAGGTGCTGACCATCCCGGTCGCGGGCGGCCCCAGCTCGGTGAGCTACACGGTGAAGGCGAAAGACACGCTCTACTCGATCGCCAAGGCGCACGGGGTATCGGTGGCCGATATCCAGAAGGCCAATGGAATGACCGGGACCGACGTCGCGATCGGGCAGACGCTCACGATCCCCATGGCGGGCGGCACGCCGGCGCCGGCCAAGCCGCCCGCGACACCGGCGGCGACGCCGGCCAAGCCGCCGGCGACACCGGCCAGTCCGCCCGCGACGCCGGCCCCGACCAAGCCTGCTGCGACGCCGGCCCCTGCGAGCACCTCGACCGATTCCGGCCACGACCCGGGCAAGGACTATGCGAGCGGGGTGATGCGCGAGGACAGCTTCCTGCGCAAGTCGGACAAGGCGACCTATCAGGTGTCGGGCGGCGTCAGGCTGTTCTTCCAGACGGGTGACACCGTGACGCTCAAGGCGAGCTCGGCGGACTGGATCGAGGTCGAAGGGCCGGTGTTCAAGGCGGGCAAGCCGGCGGTCGCGGCGGGGACGGGCAAGGGCTGGATCATGCGCGCCTGGACCTCGATGACGATGGGCGACTACAAGGACGTGCCCGTCGACGATCGCACGGAGGACTACGGAAAGCTCGCGTCGGGCTCATTGCCCAAGAAGGATGTGAACAGCGTGATCCTGCACCAGACCGGCAGCAGTTCGGGCAGCAGCACGCTGGCCGGCTACAGCAGCCGGATCGCGGCGAAGCAGACCATCGGCGCGCACTACCTGATCGACGAGAACGGGAAGATCACCCTGACCGTGCCGGTCGACAAGAAGGTGTCACACGTCGGCAAGACCAAGCCGGGATACGACACGTCCAGTAACTCTCACGCCATCGGCATCGAGCACAGCGGCGTCGAGGACGCCCTCGATCTGCCGTCGAGCTCCAAGGACACCGCCACGATCACCGCGAACCGCGCCGCCATCAAGGCGATGGAGCTGTCGCCGAACCTGAAGGCGCGGCTGATCGCCATGAAGGACGCGGAGCTCTACCAGGTGGCGCGCGACAACAGGGACCCGGATACCAAGGTGAAGAAGTGGTACCTCTACGGCGACATCAACGCGGCCCAGAAGCGCTCGTCGTTCGTGCTCGCCTCGAAGCTCATGGCAGACTTCGGGCTGGCAGAGAAGGATCTGCTCCCGCACGAGACGGTGTCGTGGAAGACCATCGGCGAGGGCGAGAACATCAAGGAGTACCTGGCCGCGCGCATCGCTTATCCGGGCCTCGTGATCAGCCTCAGGAAGCTGGTGAGCGGGGACGCCAAGCTGGCCGCGGACGTCACGCTCGCCAAGATCGTGGCCGACGAGGAGACCACGGTGGTGGCGCTGGCGGTGGACGCGACAGCGACCGAGAACACGGCGCTCGCGACAGAGAAATCGGGCGGCAAGGGGGGCGTCGCCACCGCGCGGGAGGCGCTGCGGACGGCCTTCTACAAGAAGTTCTGGGCCCGGCACACGCAGCTCGTCGACCTGGTGAAGTTCCTGGGGGCGTCGGGCTCGAGCAAGCCGGCCGAGCTGGCCAAGAAGCTCTCCGCTTGGGTGACGTGAGCGGGCGCGAAGCTCACAGCGCCGGTGCAGGCGCTGTCAGTGTGCGGCGCCGTTGAGGTCGGCGCCCGCGAACAGGAGCTTCGCGACGTATGGGCGGCCTTCCCAGCCGCGCCACGTCTCCTGGATCAACACCGCCACACGGGTGTCATGGGGGCTCCGAAGGTAGCCGGGAGCGGTCACCTCCAAGGGGCCGATGCTCGGCGTCCCGGTCTCGTCCGGCGTCTCCGGCGACCCGCTGCGGTGAATCGTCGTGGTGCCTCGTGGGGTCGTGATATCGACTCGATAGCTCGTGATGTGGGCAAACCCGACAGGGGAGTCATCGCCGACCGTGGTGGTGTGGATCTGGACGCGCGGCCCACCGCCGTCAGAGGTCGAGAACGGCCGCAGCGCGGGCTCGTTGCTCCGGACGATACCGAGCTCGTGCAGGCGGGCGGAGAGCATGCCGCCGCGGGCCCGCCACACAGCCTGCAAGCTCGTGAGCTGATCGGGATCCCCCTCGCGGATCTCTCCGGATTCGTAGCGGTGCTCCCACGTGATCCGATGGGTGGCCAGATCCTGGACGATCAGGTGGAAGAAGTAACATCCACAGGCTTCGTCGGGTGGCTCGTAGACATAGGCGAACAGGCCGCTGCGCGACCAACCCAGAGGAAAGACGCGGCCCGGGAGGAGCACCGCGTTGGGGCGCTCGAACTCGGCGAGATCGGGGACGATGAGCTGGACGGGTGGCTGGGCGTCTTCGGGGATGCCGACCCGGGCGGGGATGCTGGCCTGGACGGAGGACGCCGCGGGCGGCGCAGGCTGGCTGCCGTGGCAGGACGCGCACCCCACCAGCACCAGGGCCGTCACGAGGGCCGGGCGGGCACACCCCGCGAGGGACTTCATTCCTTCAGGGTATCCGATCCGCGGCGCGCCTGCACGCGCGCGCTGAAGACACCCTATCTCTTCGGCCTGCTCGGCGGCTGCTCGCAGGTGTTCTGCCACGCGCAGTGGTACCTCGACTGCGAGGGCGTCGAGAACCTCGTGCACGGCTTCCGCCACGGGATCCAGGAGCGGGGGCTGCCGCGCGACGCCTACAGCGATCGTGGAGGTGCCATGAAGGCCGCCGAGATGCGGGAGGGGCCCGAGCGGCTCTGCATCGTGCACTATCTCATGCTGCCGAACAGCCCTCATCAGAACGGCAAGCAAGAGCGCGCAGAGCTCGTTGACCCGCGCTCGGGCGGCCAAGGAGAGGCCGGCCAGACGACGCGCCCGATCACCGCTGCGCGTCACCTTCAGCTTCGGCGTCGAAACCGCGCGACGCGCTCGAGAAGCGCCCTCGCCGGAAATCGACCTCCGAGCGCGACGACGGCCCCTGACGCCCCGGCTCCGGCGTCGCCCGAGGGCGATCGGCTTCAGCGGGCGGCGCGGCTTCGGCGAGGGCATCCTCAGGGGCGCGCTGCGCGTCGCGGGCGACGCGGAAGTAGAGCGCCCGCTCACGCGGCCTGTCGTCCGCCAAGAGCCGCGACGTCACCCTGGTCACGAGCAGCCCGCCCTCGATCCAGCGCGTATGGTCGGGCGAGAGCCCCGGGAAGGCGCGCGCCGCGAGCGCGCACACCGCCTGGAGATCGCGCCGCCCTCTCGGGACATGGAGCGACACGAGCCGATCGCTCGGCGCGTCGCGCGGCGTCGAGACGACGACCGACACCCCCGCCGACGTACGATGAAGGCGCGGCGCGTCCGAGCCCTCCGCCGACGCCGCGAAGTCGCGCACCTCGGCGACGTGCGCCGGCGCGAGGAGCACCCGCGTCGGGTCGGCGGCGATCCGGTACGCGAGCACGAGGGCGAGCAGCGCGACAAGGCACGCGGCCGCGGCGAGCATGCGAGCATCGCGGGCGCCGGCGGCGCCGTCGACGAGCACGACGGCGAACGCGAGCTCTGCAATCGCCATCCAGCGGCTCGCCGAGAATGTGAGGAACGTCGGGCGCTCGTCGCCGCGCAGCCCCTCGAGGCCGAACCGAAAGACGGCGTACGATGCGAGAAACCAAGCGAACACCCGCCCTTCGGCGGCGAAGGGGAGCCCGACGAGCCCGACGAGCCCGATCGCGACGAGGCCGGTCGCCTCGAGGAGCTGCACAGGGAAGAGGCGCACACCGACGAGGTGCTCCGGCAGGCCGCCTTCGGCGATCGATGCGTCGTAGACGATGCCGACGGAGCTCGGGCGGCCGTGGCAACAGCCGACGACCAGGCAGCCGAGCCGCCCTGACGCGAGGAAGAAGGCGAGGCCGAGGCTGACCGCGTCGAGGTAAGGCAAGACGGGCGCGCCCATCGCGTGGAGCGTCGCCGCCGCGCACGCTTCGGCGATCCAGACGTGCTCGAGGAGCACGAGCGTCTCGCGTCCCGTGACCGCGCGACGGATCAGCGCCCATCCGAAGAACGAAAGCGCGCACGCCGCCGAGACCGCGAGCGCGACGAGGAGCGAGCCGGCGCGAAGCACCGAGACGCCGACCATGACGACGAGCGCGAGGTAATAGCCGGCGATTCCCAGGCTCCGGAACGCGGGCACCTCGCGCGCATGGCGGCCGAAGACGACGCGCGGAAGTCGATCGAAGCTCGCGTTCAGGAAGGGCACGGATGACACGGCAGCAGCGTGAGCGTCACGGGAGGTCGAAGTCGCACGCGACGGCCCATCCGTGCGCCTCGGCCCAGGAGAGCGCCCGGCGGACGTCATCCAGATCGTCGATCACGCGGAGCAGGCCGTGGCCGCTCCGCACGAGGACCAGGCGACCCGCGCTCTCGACGCAGACGCCGGCGTCGAGGAGCGGCTCGGCGGCAGGGCGGAGGGGGCGATCGGCGTCGTCCACGCACGCGCGCAGGCGAGCGCCGACGTCGCCGACCAAGGCGCAGAGCGGCGAGAGCTCCGACGCGGCGAAGCGTCGCTCCTCGGGCTCCGCAGCGTCGTTCCGCTCGATGAGCGCGCGCGCGACCGGGTGCAAGCGGCCGAGCGCGTCGGAGAGGTCGAGCGCGTCGTGGACGCGAGCGCCGCCCCCGTCGACCACCCTGGGAATGCCGTCTTCTTCCGGCAGGCGGGGCGGCGCCGCCCCGCCCGGCGGCAGGAGGAAAAGAGAGAGCTCGATCGCCATGGCTAGTACCGTCCCGAGGTGATGAGCTGACGCTCGACGAGGAGCTGCGCCAGATCGCGTATCTGGGTTCGTCCGAATGGCACCGCGGCCGTGTAGCCCCTCCCCCCCTGGGGCCCGATCGTCTGCTCCGCCGCCGCGCCGCCGGGCGCCTCGGTCAGCTGTCCCGTGAGATCCACCTCGGTCGCGCCGTCCAGCGCGGTGACGCGGGTTATCCGAGCGAATGCAGGTCGACCGTCGATGGTGACCTGCGGCAGCCCGGCCGCGGTCGGGCCGCGAATGACGGCGAGGGCGCTTCGATTCTGAGCCGCTGCGTCGGCAGCCTGGTTACGGCCCGCCTTCACGTTGGCCACGGTGTGCACTTCGATCGAGGTGCCACGGGAAATGACAGCGGCGTAGTCGAGCTCGGTGATGTCGGTGTTCACGAGCGGGCGCCCGTTCCTCCGGGCGAACGGCGTCGTGCCCGCGGCGTCGGTGAACGCGTCCCCGACGAACCGGATCCGGCGCAAGATCCGGCCTCCTGGTGGCACCGTCACGCGGACGCGCGCCAGCCATTCGGTCACGACCCCCTCGAACTGCGGCGCGCTCCTGGCGTCGAGCCACTCGGGCGAAGTGAGGATGCCGGCGGTCTCGAGCTGCGTCGTTTCGGTGACGAGCGCGGGGTCGGCGGCCGCGCGCAGGCGCCCCGTCCTGCTCAGGTCGAGGAGGAGCTCCTGGGCCGACGCCCGCGCCCCTGGGCGCGCGAGGAGGTCTCGCACTTGGCGCCGCACCTGCGTGAGCGCCCACGCGAAGTCCCGCGTCGGTTCGCGCGCCAGGTGCTCGGTCATCATGCGGAGCAGCATCCGCTGCGCTTCCGCGCGAGTGACCGAGAGCTCGGTGAACAGCAGCTGGACGTCGGCGCCCGTCGGGTCGATGCGGATCTCGCCGGCCGGGCGCTCCCGGAAGAGGATGGGGCGCTCGCTCCCGAAGGTTGCCTCCACCGTACGCAAGCCCGTCGCCGGATCTTGCGTCCTCGTGACGATCGCGCCGGCGGCCCTCAGCGCATCGTAGAGCAACCCCGTCGTCCCTGACGCGTACGTGTGGCTGCGCGACCCCGCGCGCTCGAGCGCGACCGCCTCCGGGATCCCGAGCGCGCTCGCGAGCAGCTCGGAGCCCGTCGCGTCGGCCATGTCGCGGATCGTGTCGAGCTCGTTCCGCAGGTCGTCGAGGTTGAAGCGCCGATCGGCCTGCACCTCGCGCATGAGCGCCTGGAACTCGCGCTCGAGCGCCTCCAGGCGGCCGCGCGCCGCCTCGATCTCGGCGTCCGGCGCCCCGCGCTGCTCGAGCGCCGCGATCTCGGACTGCAGGCGCGCGCGCACCGCCTCGAGCCCGGAGAAACGGAGCCCGTACGCGTCACGGAAGCGGCGGAGCGCGGAGTCGGGCCGAGAGGCCGTCCAGCGCTGCACGACGCGCAGGCCGACGGAGAGCGCCACCATCGTGAGCACGTTCTCCGCCGTCATCTGGCCAAGCTCGGCGCGCGACGGCCACCGGCCGCGCTCCGCGCGGAAGCGGAGGATCCCGTACCCCTGGAGGATCGGGAACGGCGTGACGAGGTGAACCGGTCCGGAGAGCACCTCGAGCTCCGCGGCGCGCAGGCCGCGCGTCGTCGCGGCGCCGGTCGCGCGGAGAACGGTGAACAAGCCTGCGTTCCACGCCAGATCGCGGAGCACGCTGCCGAACGTGGGTCGGTCTCCGAAGAGGAAGGTGTTGAGCGTCGTGTTCACCCCCGTGAACACGAGCGTCTCCAGCGCGACGGTGCCGGCAAAGCTGAGCGCGCCGCGGACCGTGATCCCCGTCGCCGCGGCCCGCGCTCCGCCGGCGAAGATGCCTCCGACGCCGCCGGTCGCGAGCGCCGCGATGTACGCGACCCCGATCCGCGCGATGAGCTGCGTCGTGCCCATCATCCCCGGGAGCGCGCGGTAGAACGTGTCGAGGTGCTGGTCCTCCCGGACGCTCGTCACGCGGGCGCGCAGGTCAGCGACGTTCCCGGCGTAGAACGCGAGCCGGATCGCCTCCATACGATCACGGATGCGGTTCATCGCGCTGACGGTCGGTGTGTCCAGCACCCCCGGGCGGTTCCGGAGCATGAACTCGAACGCGCGGAGATAGCGGTCGTACTGCTCCATGCCCTCGAGTCCGAGCTGCACGAGCTCGGCTTCGCTCGCGAGGGTGGACGCGGACGTCGACGCCGTCCTGCGCGCCTCCAGCGCGTCGAGGCGCGTGCGCATCTCCTGCACCCAATCGCCGAGCCGCTGCGACGGGAGCAGGTGTTCCCGGTTGCGCGCCGCGTGCCGCTCGATCGCGTCGAGATCCACGTTCACGAGCGCGCGCGGCAGGCGCTGCGCCGCGGCTTCCGCGGCGTTGAAGGTGGCGCGCGCGTCGGCTGCGAAGAGGTGGCCGAGCGCCTGCATGTAGCTGGCCCGCACCGCGGACACGGCGCCGAGGTGCTCCGAGCGGCCCGCGAGCGCGCGCTCCTGCTCGTCGAGCAAGGGGAAGATGGCCTCGAGGCGCTCGAGGATCTCGAGGGCGGTGCGGACGCGCTCGGCGTCGACCGTGCCGCCGACGAGCTGCGTGCGCGTGCGCGCGACCTCGGTTCGCGCTCCCGTGATCGCCGTCGCGAGCGCGGCGTCGGACGAGCGCTCGCTCGCGAGGCGATCGAGGCGCTCCGCGACGAGATCGAGCTCCGACTGGAGCGCGGTGAGCCCCTGGGGGGGCGTGGGCGCCGCGCTGGACCCCGGCAGCGAGACCGCCGGCTGCGCTGTCCCCGTTGCGGCGGTCCCCTGGCTCGACCCGACGGTCCCCTGGCTCGACCCGACGGTCCCCTGGCTCGCCGCGGCGTCGGGGACGCGCGCGGGCGGAGCGCTGGTGGCGGTCGCCTGGCTCGCCTCCTCGTCGGCGTCGCCCCCGCAGCGGTGCAATCCGAGCGGGCTCACGAGGCGCGGGCGCGGGCTAGCGCGCGCGTCGTCCAGCGCGGCGGCCGCGACGCCGTGCTGCTCGGCGTGCGCGTGGAGCTCCGCAAGGCTCGCGTCGCCCGTGCTCAGCGCGCGTCGGCCAAAGAGGCCCATCGCCGTGCGATCCGCGTCGCGCTCGAGCGCCGCGGCCCCCGCCGAAGCGCCCCGGGGCGACGGCCGCTGCTGCGCGGCGTGAGCGAGCTCATGCAGGAGGAGGAGGTCGCGCGGGATCGCCCGCGGCGACCCGAGCACGATGTCCGACCCGAAGGACAGCGCATGCGCGCCGTGCCGGGCGGCGACCGCGGCGGCCGCTGGACCTTCGTGCACGCGGATATCGGCGAGCGGCAAGCCGAGATCGCGCTCCACGTCGCCCTGGAGCGCCGACGCGACCGGCCGCCCCGGTCCGAGCGTCGCGAGATCGCGCGGGACGGCCGGGCCCGGGCCGGGCGGCGTATCGAGCGCCCCGCTCGCGCGCCACCTGCGCACGGAGAGGCGGATTCGCTCATCGACGGCGGAGAGATACCCGTCCAACGTGGGCTCGCGGGGTCGCGCGTAGACGCGAATGGCGCGCTCGAGATGCTCGTCGGACGCGTTCACGTAATACGCGAGCCACGCCTCGATGAATGGACACCCCTCCGCGGTTCGCCCCACGTCGCGCAGCTCGGCATCTGCGGCGGCGCGGACACGGGACTCCAGGCGACTTCGAAAGCCGCGCATGTGCACCGGCGAGACGACGGCGTGGGCCTGTGGCGACGCTTCGGGCGTCTCGGCGCCTACACGCGCGCTCCTGACCTGCGTATCCCGCGCGTCGGAGCGCGCCGCATTGGCCGCTGTTATCGTCTCGCGCACGCGGATGCAGCATAGATCACCGCGTCGGCCCTCGCGAGGACAAAGGCCGGCTCCCGGCGCGGGATCGCGCCATAGCCACATCCGTAGGAGATCCGTACAGGCAAGGCGTCGACGAGCACGCGCGCGCCTTTCCTTGATGGATCGGGCGTTTGCGCGCCGGCGCCTGGAGCCGCGTATCCTCGATGCGCGCAGCGCCGCTGGTGTGTGTTCCACCGTGATGGTACAACGCGCGTCGATGGGGAGGGCGGCGTGGGGGACGCACTGCGCGTGGACGCTCGTTATCGCGGGCAGCGCGCTGTCGTTCGCGTGCGGACAAGCGCGCGAACGCACGCCGCCTGGGGCGCGGCCGCCGGAGCCGTGCACGCTCGAGCGCGTGATCCCGGAGATGCTCTCCGGATCGGAGCCTGAGGCGCGCGGCGCAGCGCAGGAGCTCCGCGACGACGCGCGCCGCGGCGTCTGCGGCCATGCCTGCGCCGAGCAGACCCGCGCACGCATCCTCGACGCATCGAGGGCGCGGAGCCCGTTCGTCGCTGTCTGGACGGGCAACTTCACCGATGGATCCGGGCGGCGCTTCGCGGTGATCGGACGAGGCGCGGGGGACTCGTACCGCATTGCATGGCTCGAATATCGGCTCGCGAGCGGGTCCGACGCGCACGGCGCGCAGAGGGGCCCGAGCCACGAGCGGATCGTGGCGCGGGACTGCTCGACCCTCGTCGATCTCCGCGACGAATGCGGTCCGAGCGGCATGCACCGCCTTTGTCAGAGCGCGACCGCGAGCCGCGCCGAGGTCCTCGACCTCGGCTGCGTCACCGATACCGAGCGCGCGATCTGCGACCAGCCCATCGCCGGCCCGGAACCGGAACCGGAACCGGAGAAAGACTAGCGCATATCGCGCGTCGACATCGGTCTGATAGGCTGTTACCGTATCTTCATGTTCGATGTCCGAGAGCTGGCTCGAGGAATGCAGCCCGCGATCGCGAATCGCGCGGTGCGCGCGCAGCCCCCCCTCTGGCGGGCGCCGTCTCCGGGAGCGACCCGAGGCGTGAGCGCGGCAGGGATGGAGCCCGGGGCCATCTCCGCGGCCCCCGTATGCGGCGAATGCTCTCGACAGCACTCCTCCTCGGCGGCGCCGCGCGGCGACACGCCCTCTCCGCGTGCGCCCGGGGGCGTCACGCTCGCGCGGCGCTTCTCGGCTCCGCCGTCTCCCGCCAGCGAAGGCGCCACGCGCGCGGTAGAGCCGAAGCTGAGGGTGGGCTCCGTGGACGACCCGCTCGAGCACGAGGCGGATCGGCTCGCGGACGCGGTCATGCGGATGCCGGCGCCTGCCCGGGATCCGGCCGCGCCGCCCGCGCGCGGCGAGAGCGCCGCGGCGGAGCCAGCGCCCGTCATCCGCCGCAAGTGCGGCGCATGCGCCGCGCACGAGGAGGAGCAGGACGGGGTCGTCCTGACCAAGCCGGACGCGCGCGGGCCGGCGGCCGCGGGCGCCGGCGCGGCAGCGGCGGCGGTCGCGGAGGGCGGAGCGCCGATGTCGCCCGGCGTCCGGAGCTTCTTCGAGCCGCGCTTCCAGCGCGATTTCTCGCGCGTGCGCATCCACGACCACGCGCGCGCGGCCGACGCGGCGGACGCGATCCACGCGCGCGCCTTCTCGCTCGGCGACGACATCGCCTTTGCGCGCGGCGAGTTCGCGCCGGCCACACACGAAGGAGCGAGGCTCCTCGCGCACGAGCTCGCGCACGTCGTCCAGCGACAAGGCGGCGCGGGCCGCGGCGTCATCACCCGCCAGGCGGCCCCGTTCCGACAGAGGAGGTTCCAGGATCGCTCGGGCGGCGGCACCACGGACTTCGTGGAGACCGTCCAGAGCGCGCCCACCCGGTCCGGGAACACCATCTCGGGCACTGTCCATCGGGAAGAGTTCGCGCCCGCGGTGGGGAGCGCTCCGCAGCAGAGCATCAGCCAGGGCGAGGTCGCCGTGCAATTCGACGCGCAGACTTGCCAGATGAGGCTCCCGTACAAGTTCAACTTCGTCCAGCAGGCGACATCGGGGACCCCGGGCATCTGCGAGGAGCCGGCCAGCACGACCGCGGTGACCCCGCTCTCCGCCGCGCGGGTCCAGGAGATCGGGCGCGAGTACGTCGCCGCGGTCAACGCGGGACTGCGCGACCAGTTCACCGCGCGGATCACGGGGTGCGAGAACAACTGCGCCAACCGAGACATCGAGATCGTCCCCGCGGCGACGCTCGATGCCTCGAGCCCGAACAGGACCGTGAACGTCGTCAATCGCGGCGGGCGCGGCGACGCCGGCACGATCTGCGCGCGGGACATGAACACCGGATTCGTCGTCCACGAGTCGGGCCACCAGCTCCTCGGGATGGGGGACGAGTACCGCGAGGACGATCCCGCGGTGCGGCAGCGCGTCCCTCAGTGGGCGCGCGACGAGCGCGTGCGGACCGACCTGACGCAGCTGGGCGACCGCCATAGTTACGGTCGCTTCGCGCAGTACAACGAGCGGCACTTCCGTTTTGCCCAGCTCTTTCTGGAGGCCGCGTTCCCCGGGTGCTCCGTCGCGCTCAACGGGATCACGCGGCGGTCGCCGGACTACCGGCTCGACTTCCTCGCCGGCGGTATGCTTTTTCCCGGGGGCAGCGCGATTGCGCTCGGTGGCGCCTTCACCGTCGGGCTTCCCCTTACGCGCCAACGCCAGCTCGAGCTGCGCCTCGGCGCGCAGGGCATTTATCTCTCGACCCTGGCCCCGCTCTATCGGGAAGCGCTCCTGCTCGGCGCGACGGCAGCGCTCGAGTGGCGCACATCGCCGGCGAACTTCGCCGCCACCTTCGGCCTCTTCGGGACCGGCGGTGTCTACCATCAGTTCCGCGACGAGACGACCGATCCGCGAGCGCCCGTGCCGGCGCGAACGTCCCCGTATGCCGAAGGCGGGCTCTCCATTGGCCTCACCTCGGGCATGCTCCCGAGCATGCCCAACATCGACCTTCAGGTCGAGGGCGCGCTCGGCCACGAGATTCGGGACGACCCGGCGGCGATGCGCTGGTTCCGCTTCGGCGCAGCCCTGAACTTCACCTTCTGAGGCACGGATCCTCTCGAGCGCTTCGATGATCGCTTATTCCTCTTCGCGCGAGCACCTGCTCGCTGAGATCGATCGGATCGACGCCATCATCCGTCTGTGCGTCTGGCGCGCGCGCCAGGCGACCGGCTCCGCGGAGCTGCTCCAGACCACCGGGGGCGCGCTCGATGACCTCCTCTCCGGTCCCGGCGGGCTGCCGTCGTGGAGCTCGTCCCGCGCGGAGCCGACCGAGAAGTGGTCCAGCGGCTGGGACGCGATCTGCGCGGAGCTCCGCGAGCGACGCGAGGAATCGCTTCGATCCGGGGTCCCTCTCCGCTTCGTCGAGCTTTGCAGGCGCTTCGGCCTGACGCCGCTCGACGCCGACATCGTCCTCTTGTGCCTCGCCTCGGAGGTCGATCTTCGCTACGAGGAGGTCTTCGCGCTCCTCCAGGGCGATTCGACGCGTCGCCGCCTGAGCGTCGATCTGGCGTTGAACCTGCTTTCGAGCTCGCTGGAAGAGAAGCTCGACGCCACCTCGCGCTTCTTCTCCGACGCGCCGCTCGTCCGCCACGCGATCGTGCGGCTGCTCGGGGACGACGGGCGCCTGCACGCGCCATGGTTGGCCTCCACGCTCAAGCTCGACGAGCGCATCGTGCGCCACCTCTTCGACTCCGACGAGGTCGACCCGTCGCTCGCGCCCTTTGTCCGTCGCGTCCGGCGCGCTCCCCGGCACGAGCCCGCGTTCGCGGCCGCGCGCGTCGACGAGCTCGCGCGTGAGCTCGCGCGCTGCGGCGGCGTCGCGCGGTCGCTCCTCGTGCACCTCCGCGAGCCATGCCACGGTGACGGCCTCGACGTCGCGAGCGCCGCGTGCGCGCGCGTCGGCCGCGAGGTGCTCGCCGTCGACGGCGAGCACCTCGCGGCGCTCCCCGACCCTCCGGCGGGGCCGCTGTCGCTGCTCCTGCGCGAGGCCGTCCTGCGCGGCGCGGCGCTCTTCCTCGGCGACGCTGGGGCCAGGATGCCGCGCATCCTCGAGGCGCTCGCCCGCGAGCTGCCGCAGCTGCCAGGGGGGCTCGCGGTCTTCGTGTCCCGCGACGCGCCGTGGGAGCCGGAGCCGTCGGAGCGCGTCGACTTCGTCGAGATCGACGTGCCCACGCCGAACGGCGTGGAGCGCGCGGCGCTGTGGCGAGAGGCGCTGCCCGGCTTCGGCGCCGAGATCGACGCAGTCGCGGCCAAGTTTCGCTTCAGCGCCGCGCAGATCCGGGGCGCAGCCGCGGGCGCGAGGCGCCGCGCGCGCCTCCGAGGGGACGAGGACGCGCCCGCGGTGGACGACGTCTACGACGCGTGCCGCGGCCGCTCGAGCCACGCCGTCGACCAGCTCGCGCGGAGGATCCGCCCGCGTTATCGCTGGGATGATCTCGTGCTCGCGGAGGACGCGGTACGGCAGCTCCGCGAGATCTGCGATCGCGTGACCCACCGAGGCCGCGTGCTCGACGAGTGGGGCTTCGCGGGCAAGCTCTCGCTCGGTCGCGGGCTGAACGTCCTGTTCGCGGGCCCCTCCGGCACGGGCAAGACGATGGCCGCGGAGATCATCGCGGGCGCGCTGCGGCTCGATCTCTATCGCATCGATCTCTCCTCGGTGGTGAGCAAGTACATCGGCGAGACCGAGAAGAACCTGTCGCAGATCTTCGCGGCCGCCGAGACGAGCAACGCCATCCTCTTCTTCGACGAGGCGGACGCGCTCTTCGGGAAGCGCTCCGAGGTCAAGGACGCGCACGATCGGTATGCCAACATCGAGACGAGCTACCTGCTCCAGCGGATGGAGGAGTACGAAGGGATCACGATCCTCGCGACGAACCTGCGGAGGAACCTGGACGACGCATTCGCGCGCCGCATGGCGTTCATGATCACGTTCCCGCTCCCGGAAGAGGAGGAGCGCCTCCGCATCTGGCGACAGGTCTGGCCCATCGATACCCCGCGCGACGCGGAGCTCGATCTGGCGTTCATGGCGCGTCAGTTCAAGTTCTCGGGCGGCAACATCAAGAACATCGCGGTCGCCGCGGCCTTCCTCGCCGCGAGCGACGGCGGGATCGTCACCATGCGGCACGTGGTCCGCGCCACGAAGCGCGAGCTCCAGAAGCTGGGCCGCACGCCGGTGTCAAACGAGTTCGGGTCCTACTCCAACGACGACGCGGAATCATGACGGCGTGCAGCTCCGGGTCACGTCTCCTCCGAAGGAACCCCCGATGTCTTGTATCTCCGTCATCGAGCAAGGCCTCTCCGGACGGAGGACATCCTTGCTGTCCTACGGATGAACGCGAATGCTCAGGTCAGCAGCCCGCGCGGCCCCGAGGCGCACGCGCCGCGCGCTCGGTCACGACAGGCGTGCTCGCGCTCGGCTCACCCGGCCGCGACGCGCAGCACGTCGGACCGGAGGTGGAGAAACGACGCGTGCACATAGCGCACGAACGGCGCCTTCAGGCCGAAGAACGCCGCCAGATCGACCTCGGCCTCTGCGCGGAACATCCCCTGATCCAGCACGGGAGCCTCGGTGCGCAGCGCGCCGGTCGCGAGGCTCCGGCAGGCGGGGGACGCCGACGCGGGGTGGATGGCTACCACGAGCGTGGCGGCCCACGGGGCGGCGGCGAGCCGCTCGCCCATGGAGCTCGGATATCGATAGCGGAGCGCGAGCACGGCGCCCCGCAGCGCGGCCTCGAGGACAGGCGCCGCGCCCGCGACGCCCGGTGCCGGAGGGGCGGCCTTCCCCGCCGCAGGCGCGCCCCTCGCCCCCGCGATCGCGCCCCCCGCCCCGGGCGCGCCGCCGCAGCCGCCGAGCGCCACGAGGCCGGCCCCCGCGGTGACCTGCGCGATGAACGCGCGCCGCCCCTCACTCGCCATGCGATGGCCCCTGGAGCCTGCGCCTGCGCGCCTGCCCTACCAGCATCCGCGCCGGCGTGATGCGGCCCAGCGCCGCCGCGCTCTCCTCCGCCGTCGGGCGCACGGGGTGACCCGGCGGGAGCTCGGCGACCATGCTCTGCCACAGCGCGAGCGCCCGGTGCTGGTAGATCTGCGCCAGGCTCGAGCGCGGCGAGAGGAAGCGCTGGCCGAGCACCATCGCCCTCTCGAGGAACGCGATCGCCTCGTCGTCGCGGCCGTCGTTCAGGAGGTGGAGACCCTCGTTGTACCAGGGCATCGGATCCGCCGGATCCTCCTCGCGCATGCGCTGGTTCGCCTCCAGGTAGCGCGACAGCTTCTCTTCCATGACGCCGTCGTCCTTCAGGAAGCCGTAGTGCTGGATCTCCACGCCGGACGGGCGAACGACGAGCTCCGGGTGCCGGTCGAGGCTCGGCTGCACCGTCTCGTGGACGGCGCGCCCGTACCGGATCCGCGCGTCGTTGCGGAACAGCCGCACGGCGATCGTCATGACGGGCGGGCCGTCCTTCTGATGATTGGCGATCTCGAACGAATAGGCATGGACGTCGAGGTCGTCCATGAGCCGCACGACGCGCGGCAGATCCCAGTGCGCGAGCTCCTCGTCCGGGTCGAGGCTCAAGATCCAGGGCCGCGTGGCCATCTCCAGGCCGACGTTGCGCACCTCGGCCAGGTCCAGCCGGTCCGTCCGGTGGACGCGAATCCGGTCGGTGAACCTCCTCGCGATCTCGACCGTCGCGTCGTCGCTGCCGTTGTCGACGACGCATATCTCGTCGACGAACGGCTCGAGGAACGCGAGGAACCGCTCCAGCCGCTCCGCCTCGTTCCTCGCGATGATGCAGAGCGATACGCCGGACGCGGGCGCATACCTGCGCAGCGTCACCGTGTTGCTCACGAGATCGGCCAGCTCGGGGGGCGCGCCGGCGCGCGGCGGCGTGGACGGGTCCGGCCGCCCGTGGAGCGCGATCCGCGCCTGCCGTGACGCCTCGGTGTCGTAGCCGAGCCGCCGCACGCGGACGTCGGTGAAGCGCCCGCACCCGTCCGGCATCTCGGGGATGCCGCCGCCGGGCAGGCCGCCCCCGGCCCCCCAGGCGACGCGCAGGCCCGGCTCGTTCCGGTACATGCGGTAGCCCGACATGGCCCCGAGCGCGCCGTCCGCCCGGAAGTACGTGCGCGTCGGCTCCCAGAACGTGTACCAGTGGAAGCCGAGCGCCTTGATGTGCGGATCGGCGAGCTGCATGAGGCGCTCGGCGCGCGCGCGGTCCATCTCGAACACCTCGTCGGCGTCGACCGCGATGATCCAGTCCGGGGAGAGCTCCGCCGCCATCTGCAGGGCGCGGTCGCGATCGCGCCGTTCATCGACGATCGACGGCAGCTCCGTCCGCTCGTACCTGGCCACGGTGGGGTGCGACCGCGCGATCGCCCCCGTCCCGTCCGTCGATCCGTCGTCGAGCACGACGATCGCGTCGGCGAACCGCGCTGTCGCGTCGAGGCTCTCGCGCAGCGTCGCCTCCGCGTCCCTGACGCGGTACGCGGCCACGAGCCGCGTCTTCCCGGCGCGGCGGGCGCGCCACTTCTCGAAGAAGAGCTCCGCGCCCCCGAGGCCGCCCTGCGCGCCCGGGAACGCCTTGCTCAGCGTGGCGCTCCCCTCGTGGTGCACGTACACGTCGCTCGCGATCATGCACTCGAAGCCGCGCTCCTGCGCCCGCAAGGCGAGGTCGGCGCCCTCGTGGCCCACCGGGAAGAAGCGCTCGTCGAGGCCGCCGATCTCGGCGTAGACCTCGCGGCGCATCATCAGGCAGAAGGTCGAGAGGGCGAACGACGGCGCCCACCGCCGGCGGAACGCCTCGCGGTGCTCGGCCGCGAGCTCGTTCAGCGCCTCCGGCTGGAACGGCGGCGGGTTCTGCACCTTCTGCGGGCCGCGCGCGCTGTTCGTCACGGGCCCGACCAGCCCGACGCGCCGCGCCCCGGGCACGGCCCGCGGCGCCTCCTCCATGCACTCTCGCAGCCCCTCCAGCCACCTCGGGGTCACAACGACATCGTTGTCGAGGAACACCAGGTACTCCCCGGCAGCGACCTCGAGTCCCCGGTTCGCGCCGCCGGCCAGGCCGAGGTTCTCGTCCAGGAAGACCGTCTTGGCGGCGTCCCCGAGCCGGCGCGCGACGTCGGTGAGGTAAGCGGGGGTGCCGTCCTCCGAGCCGTTGTCGACGAAGACCACCTCCGCGTCCGAGGGGAGCGTGCGGAGGAGTGCGTCCACACATCGCGCCGTGTACTGGAGGTTGTTCCACGTGACGACGATAACGGAATAAACAGGCGTCATCGGGCACCGGGCGGGGCCATGAGGCGAACCACGTTGGAGACGTACTGGCGATACGCCGCGTGCAGATAGAACGCCCCGACCCGGGGTGCCAGGACGATCTCGCACCGGAAGCTGCCCACGAGGTCCGCGCCCACGTCGTCGATGTCGTCCGGGAAGACGAGCCTCGGCCCGAGCAGAGGCACCGTGACGCCGCCCTGCGCGGGCGCGTAGATCAGCGTGAGAAAGACGCCGCGGAGCACCTCGGCGCGCTCGACCTCGATATCGACGGCGGGCACGCGCGAGCTGCCGTGGACGACGTGGACGAGGGCGCCGCCCTCGACGAGGGGCGGGCCCGGCTGGGCGAGGACGACGCCCGCGCCGGAGGTCGCGGGCGTCTCCGCGGTCAGGCCGAAAGAGACGGATCGGACGAGCATGGGTTCACCGCCGGTCAGAATTCGATGGCCTTCTTGTCGACGAGATCGATGCCTATCACGTTCGACACGTAGTTCTCGAGGACGAGGTACACATAGACGCTCGGCCGGTAACGGGGCACCGCCACGGCGCAGGGGAAAGCGACGGTGACGTTGAGCCAGGCGCCCTGATAGCCCTCGGACGCGAGGCTCCCGCGGCCCGGCATGGGCAGCGCGGGCTCGGCGAGCTGGTTCGGGCCGTCGCGCTCGCCCGCCGGGAACTCGATGAACGTGTTGCGCGCGAGCAGTGCGCCGCCGTCGGCCTGCTCGATGTCGTGGACGACGAGGACCATCGACTCCTCGACGTCGCGGTAGCGGCTCGCGACGGCGTCCGGGAACAGGAACGACGCCGAGACGTCGAGCTCCACCGTGCCCGCCGCGAAGGACACCCGCGAGATCGCGAGTCGGATGGCCTCCTTGCCGGCCGCGATCTCGGGCGAGCCCGCGTGGGGGGCGAAGCCAAAGGGTGTCCGGGGTTCGATGTCCATGGGGTCCTCTCGACGTGGGTGCGGCGCGGGGCGCGGGGTCGAGGGAGCAGCGCGCCCCCCGCCCGCGAGGTTCAGCCAAAGTGGTTCCAGTTGCGGGAGGTCTGCGCCGGCGTATCGAGGCGCACGCGGCGGATGCGCGGTGCGCACACGGGGCAGAAGACGCCGTCGTCGCGGTTGCTGTGACCGGCGTGGTAGATGGTGCAGAGCCGCCCACCGAGCGCGGGCCACCAGTCGTACCGCTGGCCCGACGTTGTGGACGGGTCCGGCGTGAGGCCCGCGTTCGTGTTGCAGTGCGGGCCCTGCCCGCCGAACTGGTCGGTGTACCAGCGGGGGTTGGCGAGCTGCGTGGCGAGCGCGACGCCGGTCGCGCTGTACTGCGGCTCCTGCCGGACGGTCTGCCCGATGCCGTGCCCCATCTCGTGGACGAAGGTGCCGAGGACCGCCGTCTCGCTCCGGCCGGGGCCCGTGCACCCGACGACGCAGAAATTGCCCCAGCTATAACCGTTGATCGAGCTCTTCCAGATGAACGAGAAGGTGAGGTTGTACGTGTTGCCCGGCGTGGCGAGGTGGGCCGTGAGGCCCGGCAGCGTGGTGAGGTTCCAGTTGACGCGGTTCGGCGACCCGGGCGTGAAGGTGAAGTACGCCCGCACGTCGGTGGCGCCGGCCGCCGGCCACGACGCCTGCGCCGTCCACATGAAGTTGTTGCCGTTCGTGGGGTCGCGCCACACGGTGCGGAACGTGGTGATGCTCCCGACCGCGTTGTTCGCCGTGGGGAACGCGCGCCGCTCCAGCTGCGTGTAATAGCAGTTCGGCACCAGCAGGAAGGCCATGTGAAGCGGCTTGTCGGTCAGCGTGCCCCCCCCGGGGGGCGCTCCGCCGACGCGCAGGTTGAGCAGCGCGTTCGGGCCGCCGTTCATGAACGGCCAGTCGAAGGTCGGCGAGCTGACCGCCTGCTGCGACAGGCTCTGGAAGTCGACGCGGGCCGAGTCCACGGTCGCGAGCGCCGGGAGGACCGCCCTGCGCTCCAGCTCGATGAAGTGCCGCGCGAACTCGCCCACGAACCGCGGATCGATGTTGTTGTACGTGGCGAGCGTCTGCGCGCCGGAATACCAGACGGTATAATAGAGCTTTCGCCACGTCTGGAACTCATCCGTGGCGAGGAACTGCGCCCGCTGCCCGTCGCGCGACGCCTTGATCGTGTACTTGTCGCCGCCGATGTGCGTGAACGTCAGCGTGTTGTCGAAGTGGTGCCCCATGCCGACCGTCACCCCGGGGGCCGCGCCGTGCGCGAGCCTCGTGCGCTCGGTCAGCGACTGGAATGCGAGGCTCTCGTTGCCCGGGTCGGGCTCGATCCACCAGTCCACGCGATCGCCGGGCGCGACG
Organism: Sorangium sp. So ce124; assembly: GCF_051525235.1. Classification (NCBI taxonomy): domain Bacteria; kingdom Pseudomonadati; phylum Myxococcota; order Polyangiales; family Polyangiaceae; genus Sorangium; species Sorangium sp. So ce124. The sequence continues at coordinate 12,594,268 of NZ_CP150312.1, read as the reverse complement.
TTGGGCACCTGGTTGGGCGTGACGCGCAGCTGCCGCACAGGACCGTTCACGCCGGTCGCGGCGACAGGGAGGTTCACGTATTGCTTGATCGTCGGCATGCGAGAGCTCCAGGACGAATCAGCGGGGAGTCCGGTCCATCAGCTAGCGCGGCGCGGCGCGGGTCGAGGCTCGCTCCGCGGCGACCCCTTCAGAACACCTCGATCTTGTCGACGCCCCAGTCCTTGGGGTTCTCGGGCGCGGGCGGGGGCTCCTCCATGACGATGACGATGAGCGGCGGCTGGATGACCGGCGTGGGCGGGGTGTTCTTGCTGTTGTGGAGCATGAGATCGAGCGCGCGGGCGCAGCCTTTCCCCTCGACCTTGACGTCGAACGAGTAGCTGATGAACTCGGCCTTGTTCATGTTCACGCCGGAGGCGACGCCCCCGTTCGTGCCCGCCTCGTCGCCGCTGCTGCGCGAGAAGTTGCTGTCCTGATGGCAGAGCGGGTTGCCGTCGGCCTTGACGTTCTTCGCGGTGCTCGCGGCGTCGGACGACATGGCGATGTTGGGATAGGGCACGGGGACCGGCGGGGCGGGCGGCGCGGGGGTGAGGCACACGTCCGGGAAGGCGATGGTCATTCCATTGCTCGCGGCGTGGACGACCGTGCGTGAGTTGACTCCTACGGTGACAGGCATATCGCTCCTCCTTCACGCCCTCTTCGCTGCAGCCGAGACGAGGCACACGGCGGCGCGCGTCCCGTCGCCGGAGCCCGCGAAGAGCGCGGCGCGCCCCGCGGGGGACGCGCGCGCCGCACCTCGCTCGAACGATCGCACGCACGCGGCCGCGAGGCACCCGCCGGTCGCGGCGCCGACGTCGCCGTAGCCGTCGGCGGGGTGCCACAGCGCCCGCACGCCCCCGAGGAGCGCCGGCGCGCGGACGCGCGCGAGCCCCCACTCCTTGGCCCTGTAGCTCTCGCCGTTGAGATCGCAGAGGACCCACGCGGGCGGGCCGCCCGCGGCGCACGCGGCGGCGAGCGCCGCGGCGAGCGCCGCGCCCGAGGGGGGATCGCCGCTCTCGATGGTCTGGGGCTCCTGGCCGACGCCCGAGCCCTCGATCTCGGCCAGGATGGGGGCGCCGCGCGCCTCGGCGCGGCGGCGGTGCTCGACGAGCAGCGCCGCCGCGGCCTCGCCCGGGATGAACCCGTCGAGGTTGCGGCGGCTCTTGAGGCGGCGCGCATGGTCGAGCGCCTCGAGCAGCCCCACGTCGACCAGGGCGTCGGCGCCTGCCACGATCCAGGGCGTGCCGGGGTCGGCCTCGACGGCGCGCGCCGCGTGGGCCAGGCCGAGGAGCATGGCGGCGTGCCCGTCGGGGGCGAGGAGGCCGCGGGTCACGGCGTCGATGCCGGCGGCGTCCGCGACCCTCTCCCGGAAGGCGTCGCGCAGCTCGTGGTGGTGCGCGGAGGGGCCGGGCGAGGGGCGCGCGAGGAAGAACGAGGCGTCCTCCAGATCGGCGCGCGCGAGATCGGCGGAGGTCGCGAGGTCCTGGAGCGCCAGCGCGAGCAAGCGGACCGGGAGGTCGAGCGCGCGGGGGAGATCGGTGTACGCCGCGACCACGGAGAAGGGCTCCTCCGGGCGGGGCGGGTCGGCGGGGAGGCAGGGGTAGCTCGGCCACTCGCGGAAGCGCGTGAGGCGGGCGCGGACCGCGGCCGTTGTGGACGCGGCGGTGTCGCCGAGCGCGGTGACCATGCCGGCGGCGGTGATGACGGCTCCGGTGCTCATGCGGGCGCGGGCTCCACCTCGATGCGGCGCACGCGGAAGACATCGCGACCGACGGGCATGGCGCCCCGGTACACGAGCACGGCGCGGAGGTCGTCGGGCTCGAGGACCACTGTGTCGAGGACCAGCGGGAGCGGGCGGCGCTCGGAGTCGATCACGACCACGGCGCGAGGCGTCGCGGGGGGCAGCGAGAAGCGCTGCGGGCCGAGGGGGCTCAGGTGCACGAGCTCGACCGGCTCGCCGCCGCGCAGGTGCGGCGTGGCCACGAGGCGCGGGTGCGCGCCCTGGTGGTAGCGAGGGTCGAAGGCGGCGGGCAGGAACGGCGACGGCGCAGGGGGCGGCGACCCGGCGGGAGGCGGCGGCGACGAGGGGTCGGGCGCCGTGGCGGCGTAGCGCAGGCGCGGCTGCCAGCTGCGCGCGATGAAGCCGAGGCCGACGGGCTCGGGGCGATCGTCCGGGGAGCGGAGCGGCTTCCTGGGATCTTCGAGGTTCGGCATGGCGAGCTGCGCGGGGTCGACGAGCGAGCGGCGCGCCCGGAACCCGCGTCCGACGGGGTTGCGCGGCTCGACCTCGTGGTCGGCGGCGGACTCGGCGGACTCGTCCCGCCCGCCGAACGCGCGCTCGTACACGAGCGGCATCCGCTCGAACGGCGCGGGGGACGCGGGGCGCGCCCAGGTGCGGTCGCCGAAGACGGCGATGGTCGTGCGGATCGGGCCGACGCGCACGGAGACCTGGACCTCGGCGTCGCGGCGGCCGGGCGGGTATGCGTGGCCGAGGACGACGACGTCCGTGCCGACCTTGTGCGGCGCGAGATCGCTCTCGTAGCGGACGCTCGAGAGGCCCGGCTCGCCGTGGAAGGCGTCGGCGTGCTGGAGCGGCACCTGCTCGGCCGCGGGCGCGAGGCGGCCGCCGGCGTGGATGGCGAGCGTCGCCTTGACGAGGACGACGAGCACCTCGGCGCCGGCGGCATCGACGTGGACGATGCGCTCGGCGACGAAGGGGGTTCGGTTGCGGAGGTCCATGTTCAGGTGGGCGTGGGCGCGGCGTCGGGCACCGAGCGGAGGAACGAGGCGCCGAGGCCCTCGGCCGCGACCTTCGCGGGGCGGCGCTTGCGCGGCGGGATGAGCGGCTCCGACGAGGGGCGCGCGTCCGGGGCGAGGCGCTGCCGGCGCGGGCGCGCGGGGCGACGGGCAGGTGCGGCGGCGGCCGCCGCGGGCCACGGCGAGGCGGCGGGCGACGGCGAGGCGGCGGGCGAGGATCCCAGGGCGTACGACGGCGCGATGCGCGGCTGGGAGAGGGCGTACGACGGCGCGGCGGGCGGCGGCGCGGCGACGTGCGCCGAGGCCACGGCTGCGCCCGACACCCACGGCGATTGCGGCTCCGAGGCGGCGTGGGGCGCCGCGCCCGACGCCCACGGCGAGGAGCGCTCCGGCGCGGCCGGCGCTGGCGCTGGAGGGTGCGCGGCCGGCGTCTGGGGAGCAGCAGGAACGGGCGCGGCCGGCGCTGGCGCGAACGGCAGCACGCCGGACGCGCCCGCCGGGGGTACGAACGGCAGCACGCCCGACGCCGACGCCGGCGCTCGGACCGGCGCTGCAGGCGACGCCGCGACGGGGGCGACGAACGGCAGCGCCCACGCCGCCGCGCCATCGCGGGCGCCCGGGGAAGGCGGGGCGGCGGGCGCGAACGGCAGCGCCCCGGAAGCTGCGCCCGCCTGCGCCACGAAGGGCAGGCCGCCGCGCCGCGGCTCCGCAGGCGGTGCCCCTGCCGCGGCGGGCAGCTCCGCCGTGCGAGACCTCTCGGGGCGCGGTCCTCCCACGGAGGCCGCGGGCGGCCGGAACGGTAGGGCGGGGTTCGGCTGCCCCTCGTCCGGATCGACCGGCAGCGTCCTGGCCAGCGGAGGGCGCGGTCCTCCCACGGAGGCCGCGGGCGACCGGAACGGCAACGCGGGGTCTGACTGCCCTTCGTCCGGATCGACCGGCACCGTCCCGGCCAGCGGATGGTCCGCCGCCCCGCGCCCCGCCCGCTGCGGGCTCGCCGCGGCCGACGCCTCCTCCGGATCGAGCGCCACCGTCCCCGCCAGCGGATGCTCCGCCCCGCGCCCCGCCCGCTGCGGGCTCGCCGCAGCCGGCGCCTGCGCCGCTCGCGCCTGCTGCGGCGCCGCCTGCGCCGCTCGCGCCTGCTGCGGCGCCGCCTGCGCCCTCTCCGCGCGGGCCGGCGGCGCTGCCGCGGGGTCCCACGGCACGTCCTCGCCTGGGAGCGCGACCCTGGCCGTGACCCGGACGCCGGCGAGGGCCTCCTCGCCCGGCAGCACCGCGCTCGCGCGCCACACGAGCGAGCAAAGCCAGCGATCGGCGTCGATCACGAGCATGTCGGCGACCAGCGGCAACGCCTGCGGCTGCGCCGCCCCCCCGAACGCGACCCGCGCCTCGGCGACGGGGCCAGGCAACCAGGCCTCGATGCGGTCGAGATCCGGGTGCATCCCCTCGATCAGGATCCACTCGTTCCCCCGGAGATACGGCGTCTGTTGATCGACCGGCGCCGCCTGGAAATACGCCCAGTCGAAGCCATCCGGGATCACGGGCCACGGGGCCTGCACGCCGCGCGGATCGGCGTTGCCCAGCCGGCGCTGCCGCGCGGGCCAGTGCGCCGCGATCGGCCCGAAGCCGGCCGCGCGGGTAGGCTGCCGGGGATCGATGATGTTGGGCGCGCGGCCGGCGCGCGGATCGACGCCGGCCGGGTTGTCGGGGTCGGCCGGCCCGCCGGGGGCGCGCTCGTAGCCGAGCGGCATGGCGAGGAACGGCTGCGGGGCGCCGCGGCCGTTGCCGCCGCGATCGCCGTAGACGTGCAGGGCCTTGTCGAGGAGGACGGCCGCGTCGAGGCCGACGCGCAGGCGGACCGGGACGAGCGGCGCCGGGCTCCGGCCGCGGGCCCAGGCGTGCCCGCCGAGGAGAACGTCCGCGCGCGGAAGGAACGGGGCCATCTCCGCGGCCGCCGAGATGGCGGCGCGCGGATCGGCCGCGGCGCGCCCCGCGCGCACGTCCGCCGCGACGATCGGCGCGGGCGGGAGCGGCGACATGGCGCGCTTGTGCTCGAGCTGGAAGGTCGCCTTGACGACCACCGCGAGCATCACCCGCCCCCGGGAGCGGAAGGGGCGCACCGCGACCGCGGCGTGCCCGAGGGCGCGCGGCGCGGGCGGCGCCGTCACGGCGAGGCCCCGAGCGCGGCCCTCTGCCGCTCGACCCGCGCGGTCACGTCGAACAGCGGGCGGCCCGGCGCGCGCGCCGCCCGCTCGAACGCGGCGCCCGCGCGGCGCCGCTGGCCGCCGAGCCGGAGCACGCGATCGAGCGCCCCCTCGTCCAGCGGGCGGCCCTCCACGTGGCGCACCCCCGACGCGAAGCGCCCGCGGTGCGCCGCCCAGAGCGCCCGCGCGTTCGCCCCGTGCGGCCACGGGAGCTGCGTGTCCGGATCCATCTTCACGCTGGCGTCGCGCGGATCGTCGCTCGGCCCGGCGTCGAAGCCGGGCGCCGGGGCCCCGCGCAGCGCCCCCTCGATCGGCGCGCCGGTGATGCGCGAGAGCGCCTCGCCGGCGAGCCGCGCGAGCGGCGCGACGTCCAGCCGGTCGAGCACCCACGGCAGCAGCGCCGGATCGCCAAGCGCCCCCGCCGCGACGAGGCAGACCCGCCCGAGGCCGGGCGACCGCATCAGCGCCTCGATCCGGCGGCGGGCCTCGCCCGGCGGGCTCACGCGGGCGGCGCAGTCGGCCGCCTCCTCGGCGAACGCGCCGCTCCGCCCGGCGACGCTCCACAGCGCCTCGTCCGCGCCGCGCGCCCCGAGCAGCGCGCCGGCCCACGCCGACCAGAAGCGCTCGGCCTCGTCGTCCGAGCCCCACGCGCCGCGGAGCTCGCCCGCCAGATCGGCGCGGCCCAGCGCGCCGGCCGCGCGGAAGGCCAGCGCGCGGACCGCCGCGTCGCCGTCGCAGATCGCGTAGCCGAGGAGCTGCCCGGGATCGCGGCGGTGCGCGACGCACGCGGCCAGCGCGAGGCGGCGCAGCGCCGGCGGCTGCGCCCCCGACAGCATCGGCGCCACGATCGCGAACGCGTCGGCCGGCGACGCCCACGCGAGGGCGCCCGCGATGCCGGCGGCGGGCTCGTCCGCCTCCTCCGTCGCGTCGAGCACGGCCGCGAAGCCCGGGTAGTCGCGCGCCTCGACCGCGGCGATGGCCGCCGCGAAGAACGCGCCGGGATCCTTCGTGGAGAGGGCGGCCAGCGTGAGCTCCCAGCCGGGCTCCCCCGCGATCCGGAGCCCATCGAGGTGGGCCTCGACGCGCTCCTCGAGCTCCGCGAGATCGGCCAGCGTGTAGTGGTGCGACCTCACGGCCATCTCGCGGAGCTCCCAGAGGAACGACGCCATCTCCGCGTGATCAGCCACCACCTCGTGAACCATCCGCCTCGGCTCCGATCCTGCGCGCCGCCGCTCAGTTGATGTCGACCCCGCTCCCCGAGAGCTTGATGTTCGAGCCCGCCTTGACGCTCACGTCACCGTCGCTCTTCACCTCGACCTTGGCGCCCTCCACCTTGACGGTGCCCGAGCCCTTCACGGTGATGTCCGACCCCTCGACGGTGATCTTGCCGGAGCTGTCGACGATGATCTTGCCGCTCCCGCACTCCAGCGTGAACTTCTCGCCGACCTTGACGGTCTTCTTCCCGCCGACGGACTCGGTCGCGTCCACGTCGATGTTCCGGGTCTCGGTGCCGCCGACCGACAGCGAGTCGTCGCTGCCGACGGTGGTGTTGCGCTTCGAGCCGACCTCCAGCGTCGCGCGATCACCCACCTTGACGGTCTCCTCGCCGCCCACCGAGAGCTCGCGCTTGCCGCCCACCGACTCGATGTCGTCCTTCCCGACATCGGTCTTCCGGCCCTGCCCGATCTTCAGGCTCGCGTTCTCGCCGATGTCCACGCTCTCGCTCTGGACGACGCCGAGCGTGCGGTTCGCGCCGATCTTCTCGTTGTGATCCTGGCCGACCTCCGTGGTCTTGAAGGCGCCGATCGACTCCCACTGGCTGTTGTCGATGCGCTTCTTCCGGTCGTGGCCGACGGTCAGGCGCTCGTCGTGGCCGACGGACTGGGTCTTGTCGTTCTCGACCTCGATGTTCCAGTCCTTCTGCGCGTGCAGGTAGATCTCCTCCGCGCCTTTCCTGTCCTCGAACCTGAGCTCGTTCGAGCCGCCGCCGCCCGGCGAGGTGTCCGACTTGATGGTGCTCTTCGTCTTCTCGGCCGGCAGCGCGTAGGGCGGCACGTTCGCGCCGTGGTAGACGCGCCCGACGATCAGCGGGCGATCCGGGTCGCCCTCGAGGAAGTCGATGACGACCTCGTGGCCGATGCGCGGGATGTACATCGAGCCCCACGCGGCGCCCGCCCAGATCTGGCTCACGCGCATCCAGCACGAGCTGTGCTCGTTGCGGCGCCCCTTCCGGTCCCAGTGGAACTGCACCTTCACACGGCCATAGATGTCCGTGTGGATCTCCTCGCCCGCCGGGCCCACGACGATCGCCGTCTGGATTCCGCGGGGCGTCGGCTTGGGCGTCTGCACGGGCGTGCGGTAGGGCACGTCGTCCGGGATGCACTGGAATCGATTGGAATACCCCACGACGGTATCCTGCGACTCCCCCCCGACGGCCCGCGAGCCGAAATGGTCGACGCGCGTGATCAGGTATCCGCGGTTGAAGCTCTCGCGGCCGTGGTCCTCGAGCGTGAAGGTGGCCCCGGGCATGAACCGGAGCACGCTCCCCTGCCCCTCCGCCGTGCGGCGCACGAGCTGGAGCTGCTCGAGCCGGAGCTTCGCGAGCTGGGCGCCCTCCTCGGGTAGATCGTGCTCGGTGGCATACACGTACACCTCCAGATCGGTGTCGCGGTCGGCCTCCGCCTCCCCCTCCAGGCTCAGGCTGGGCTTCTGGAAGTTGTAATCGCGGACGGTGACCTTGCCGGGCCGGACCTCCTCGGCCATCGAGAAGCGGGAGACGGCCTCCTGCGAGGTGAGCGCCCCGCCGGCGGCCCGGTACGGCACGACGCTCGATCCGTCGATGGGCTCGTGGACGAACGGCGCGTCGCCGAAGACGAGCACGTGGTTGTCGGCCTTGTGCTCGAAGAAGCAGAACATGCCTGTCTCTTCCATCAGGCGGCTGATGAACGCCCAGTCCGTCTCGGCGTACTGCACGCTGTACTCCCGCCGATCGTGGGTCATCGCCGTCGAGATGCGGAAATCGTCGGAGGACAGGCCCGCCGCGCGGAGCACCTTGTCGATGATCTCCGGCGCCGTCGCCTCCTGGAAGATGCGGTAGTCGTGCCGGTGCTGCAGGCGCCACGCCCGCGGGGCGACCGTCGCCAGATAGGTGGTGACCGAGCGCCCTTCCTCGTGCTGCTCGAAGCGCGCGATGATGCCGTGGATGTACCGAGTCGACGCGTCGTTCCGGATCGTGAGCAGGCACGTTTGCCCGACCAGCCCGTCGAACGCGAGCGCGGCGTCCGTCGACGCGAGCGTCACGCGGAAGTGGAACAGCCGCGATATGCCCTCATGACCCTCGATCCGCGCGACGCGCCACGGATCGGTCGCGCCTTCCACAGCGAAATCAAACTCGATCGCACCGTCCGCCATCGGTCGCCTCGCCCTCGCCCGTCCGGGAGCCCGAGCCGTCGAGCCTACCATCGCTCGCCGGCCGGGTGGGCACATTCACGCGCGTCGACGTTGTCGACATGTTGGCGCGCATGCCGTCGACATGCCGGCGCGCATGCCGTCGACATGCCGGCGCGCTGCTTGACGAACGGTTGACGCACGGCGAGGGCGGGCCTAGTCAGATCGGGCGCCGGGGGAACAGCGGACAGCGGATCGCGCGGATTCATGGGCAACGTCTGGCAGGTCGTCGATGCGTACGGAGACGTCGGCTTCGTCCGCGCAGCCGGCGCGGTCCTGCCCCAGGGCGCGGAGCCGATCGAGCCTCATCTGGCCGCCCTCGAGGTGCCCGCGTGGTTCCCTTCGGAGGAGCCGGACCGCGAGCGCGTCGATCTCCTGAGCGAGCTGTGCGCCGCGGGCGCCGGCATCGTGTCGCTCGACGCGGCGCGCGAGCTCGACCTGCTCCGCGAGCGCGTCGCCGAGCTGCTCCGGACGGGGTGCATCCTCGCCTTCCGCGGCCCGCCGCCGCGCGCCCCGGAGGCGCGCAGGCCGCTCGAGGTGCCGCCGCCGGTGCAGCCGTCGCCGAAGGCGCCCGACATCGTCCATGCGCTGGTCGGCGTGATCCAGGTCGACTTCGCGGCGAACCACGCGGTGGAGCGGGACTCTCTCGGGAACTTCGCCTCCCCCGAGTGGCTGAGCACCCGGCAGGCGGCGGATCAATCGCCGGTCTGCTACGTCCGCGGCGCGCGTGTCCCGCTCGCCGTGGTGCTGCGCGTGCTCCGGCCGCCCACCGGGACCGAGTCCGTGCAGCTGCGCGGCCGCGCCATGGCCGGCGGCGCCACGCTCGAGTGGACGTGCACGGTCAGCGTCTCGCCCGGGTCGGTCGACGTCTCCACGCCCACGATGACGAGCAGCGCGCCGCTGCCGGACGTCGTCGCCTGCTACGATCCGCTGACGATCGCGTGGGAGGCGAACGCCGCCGGCACCGGCTGGGTCGGCGCCGGCACGACGACGCACCTCGTGTACGCGGTGCTCGGCGCGCCGGCCGGCACGGTTCACTGGACGCTCGTGGACATCTCGTGCCGCGCGGCCCAGGGAGAGACGACCGAGGGGCGCGTCGTGTCGCAGAGCTTCGCGCCCTTCGCCACGCGGGCGCTCACGCGCAAGCGCGACGGCGTTGGCCTCACGTACTGGAACCCGAACACGACCACCTGCACGAACACCCGCCTGCTCCTCGCGAGCGCCGACGGCAGCGGGCAGTGCGGCTCGTGGGCCGAGTTCTTCATCGACATGCTCAAGGTCCACGGCATCACCAGCGCCGACAAGGTGGTGGTCGTCGTCACGGTGACGGCGTGGACCTCGGGATCTCAAGGGTTCCTCGTGAAGAACTGGCAGTGGAACGCGGCCACGCAGCCCGCCCCGTGGACCCACCGCATGTGGACCGACGTGGTCAACCTGCCGGGGATCCCCGGCCAGCGGAACCCCGAGCCCCCGCCCGCGTTCTTCAACCATTTCATCGTCGTGCACGGCGGGCAGCTCTACGACCCCTCGTATGGCGGCGGGCCGTTCGCCGACGCGGCCACGTGGGAGACCGGCGCGATCGACGGGCTGTTCGCGGCCGCGCTCGCCGGCTACCCGAAATCGTCGAACCCGCAGGCCCTCGTGCAGCTGTGGAACATGCGCACGAACGCCCGCATCTAGAGCACCGACCAGCTTGGAAACCAGGGGAATGAACCGCCGAGGCGCCGAGGATGCCAAGAAGACAATAGAATCTTGGCGTCCTCGGCGCCTTGGCGGCTCAATTTCTTGCTGTTTTCATGCGGCTTCAACCCGTCTGTCGCGCTAGCGCAGCGCGGAGGTCGACCGGCATGCCCTCGCCCCTCTCGACCAACACCCCCTGGAGGCCGCGGCGCGGGCCTCCCGCGCCCGCGCTCCTCGTCTGTCTCGCCGCCGCCGCGTGCCGCCCCGCCCCCGGATCTGCGCCCATGAACGAAACGCCCCCTCCGCCTGTCGCGCTCTCTCCCGCCGCGCTGCCCGACGCCCCGCTCGCGGACACCTTGCGCCTCGTCGCGCTCGACGGGGCGCCCGTGCTGCTCGCGTCGTCGACGCACAGCGCGGCGCCGCCGCACCGCACGGACATCTGGGCCTTGCCGCTCGCGGGCCGCGGTCCGTCGGGCGCCGTCGCCACGATCCCGCAGCTCTTGCCCGCGCTGCCCCGCTGGGACGCCGCAGCGGCGGACGGCGGCGCGCTGTCGTTCGTCGTGGAGGTCGCGGGCGGCGCGGTGAACGCGCTCGTCCGGCTCGACGGCGCCTCCGGTCTCCGCACCTCGCTCACGGCGCACCGGCCGTTCGCGAGCTTCAGCGGGCCTCGGTTCGTGCGCGGCGCGGCCGCCGGCTCGCTCCCCGCGCCCTCCCCCGGCGCCCCGGGCGCCGTGTCCGCCGTCGTCGACAACGCGACGGCGGTCGTGCTGGAGCCCGCGGCGGCCGGCGGTGCCTCGACGGAGCGCCCGCTCGGCGAGTGCATCGACGTCGTGGTCCTCGCCGGGTCGCCGGGCCCCACCGCGGTGTGCAAGCGCGTCGCCCCCGGCGCCTCGCGCGGCGGCGCGCTGCCCGGCACGGTGCGCGTCTCGGCCCGCGATGCGGCGTACGGCCCTGCCGGCGCCGAGGACGCGCCGTTCGGCGACCGCCGCGTCTTCGAGCTCGACGCCGACCGCGCGGGCGGCGGGCTCGTGATCGTCGCGACCTCCGCCGCCCACCTGCTCGTCGCGCACCGGCCGGCCCCGGGCGCCGCGTTCCGCGTGCTCCCCGTGGACGCCGGCGGCGCCGATCCAGCGACCTTCTCCGCGCCGTGCGTGCTGGTCACGGATCGCACCGTGACGCTCGCGGTGCTCTCGAAGGCGCGCACGCCCGACGCGCGCGCGCTCGTGGCCACGTGGCCGCTGGACCCGCCGCCCTGACGGGCGCTGCCGTCGTGGCCCCCTCGCCCATGCGCCGTCGCATCCTGTACATCGGCAATTTCGGCCCGTCGTTCTCGACCGAGAACCACGTCGCAGAGAGCCTGCGAGAGCTCGGCGTCGATGTCGTCCAGGCCCAGGAGAACGCCTTCACCCTGCAGGAGCTCGACGGCATGGCGCGCGACGTCGATCTGCTGCTCTACACCCGCACCTGGGGCCTGCGCGGCGACGCGCTGCGCTGGATCACGCAGCTGCCCATCCCGACGGCCTCGTACCACCTCGACCTGTACGCCGGCCTCTCGCGCGGCCGCGATCTCCGGCTCGACCCGTTCTGGCGCACGCAGCACGTGTTCACGCCCGACGGCGGGAGCGAGGCGTTCTTCCGGGCGCAGGGGATACGCCACCATTACCTGAAGCCCGGCGTGTACGGCGCCGAGTGTTATCTCGCGGACGTCGACCCCGGCGTTGCGGCCGACGTCTGCTTCGTGGGCTCGTACGATTATCACCCGGAGTGGCCTTATCGGAGGCGCCTCGTGGATTTCCTTTCGGAGGCGTACGGCCGCCGCTTCGTGAAGCACGGCTCGCCGGAGAGCTGCGTGCGCGGCGACGCCCTCAACCGCCTGTACGCCTCGGCGAAGGTCGTCGTGGGCGACAGCCTGTGTGTCGGCTTCGATCACCCGCATTACTGGTCCGATCGCATCTACGAGACGCTCGGCCGGGGAGGCTTCATGATCCACCCCTACATCTTCGGCCTGGAGGAGGAGTTCCGGGATCGCGAGCACGTGGTCTTCTATCCGTTCGGCGATTTCGCGGCCTTGCGGCGCCTCATCGACTATTACGTGAAGCACGACGACGAGCGCGAGGCGATCCGGCGCGCCGGTCACGCGCGCGTCAAGGCGAGCTTCACGTATGTGCACCGCATGCGCCAGATGCTCGGCATCCTGGGCGAGCACCACGCGGGGCTGAGGGGCTGGGTGTGACCGTGGCCTGGTGGAGGACGCTCGCGGCGCCGCGGCTGGATCGGGCTGAGATGCGGATCATGACAAATCCCCTCATTTGACAGAGAATTGAACAGGGAGGCGGGGAGACGGGGAGATTGATGGGATTTTATTCCCCTTCTCCCCGCCTCCCCGCCTCCCTGTGAATCTTCCCGAAAAATTCGACGGGATGCTTCCGATGCAGATCCACATCGTCACCAACATCGACAACGGCAAGGGGCTCGAGCGCGACTACCGCCTTCTCGGCAGCCTCCTGGAGAGCTGGGGCCACCGGGTCACCGGCGTTCACTTCCAGCGTTCCGAACGCGTGGGGGGCGCCGATCTCGTCATCTTCCTCGAGGTCTACGAGCCGCGCCTCGCCGAGGGCGCGCCGCGCCGCTGGCTGATCCCGAACGCCGAGTGGTGGCGGCCGGAGATGCGGTCCGCGCTCGACGATTTCGAGCTCGTCCTGTGCAAGACCCGGGACGCGCTGTCGCACTTCGCCCCGCTCACGCCGCGGGCCCGCCACCTCGGCTTCTTCTCGGAGGACCGCTGGGACCCGGCCGTGCCTCGGGCGCGGCGCTTCCTGCACGTCCCTGGCGGCTCCGACGCGAAAGGCACTGACTCCGTGCTTCTGGCCTGGGAGCGCCATCGCATCCCGTATCCGCTGACGGTCGTGTCCTCGCTCGGCTGGCCGCTCAGGCCGCGGAACGTCGAGTTCGCGGGGCGCGTCGACGAGCGGCGGCTTCGGTTCTACCAGAACGCGTCTCGATTCCACCTCTGTCCGTCTCGTTACGAGGGCTGGGGCCACGCGCTCCACGAGGGCCTGTCGGTCGGCGCCGCGGTCCTCGTGCCCGACACCGAGGCGATGAGCGAGATCGACGGCTGCGCGCTGCGCATGCCGGCCGCGCCGCACGGCGCGCAGGGCCTTGTGCGCACGCACGCGGTGGCTCCGGAGGACGTGCGCGATGCGGTCGAGCGCTGCATGGCGTTCACGGAGGCGGATCTCCGGCGCATCCAGGAAGCGGCGCGGGACGCGTACCTGAGCGAGCGCGAGCGGTGCCTCGCCAGCTTGTGGGAGGTGCTCGGCGAGCGCCCGGCGCTGAGGGGCGGCCCTGCGGCGGGAGCGGGCGATAGAGGCGCGTCCGCGGGCGATGCGGCCGTCGGATGCGGCGCCGCGCGCGACGCGGCCGGCTCCGCGCGCGGCGCGGCCGGCTCCGCGCGCGACGCGGCCGGCTCTGCGGCCGGCGCGCCCGGCTCCGCTGCAGAGGCTCACGCGAGGAGCGCCGCTCCCCCGCGCATCGCCCTCGTGATCCCGTGCCAACCCTCGACCGCGCCCCTCCTGCGGCGCGCCGTGGCCGCGCTGCGCGCGCAGACCGCCGCCCCGTCGTCCTTCGAGGTCGTGGTGGTGTGCGACGGCGGCGATCCAGGCGGCGCGATCCGCGCCGCGGCGGAGCCGGGCTCTCACCCCTTCCGGGTCGAGATCGTCGACAGCCCGCGCCCGCGGGGGCAGTTCCCGCACTGCAGCCATGCCAGGAACGCGGGCGTTCGCGCCGCCCGGGCGCCCTTGATCTGGTTCCTGGACGCCGATGTCCTGCTCTCGCCCGAGGCGGTCGAGCACGCGCTCTCGGAGCACGACGCGGCGCTCGCGCGCGGCGTGCCGGCCGTGCTCACGCCGGCGCTGGCCCGCGTCGCCTTGCCGCCGGCCGCGTGGATCGAGCGCTCGGCCGCCTGGGCGGCCTCGGGCGCCGTCGAGGGGCTCGCTCCGCTCCTCTCGGGCACGCCGCTCGACGGCGGCGCGCCCGGCGCCCAGGGGGATCGGCTCCGCCCCGGCACCCCGGGCTCCGAGCCGCTCTCCGATGTGCGCGACGGGCTGCCCATCGTCTGGCGGGGCCTCGTCGATGCGCTCGGCGGCTTCGACGAGTGGTTCATCGGCGGTGGCGCCGAGAAGGGAGCCTTCGTCGATCTGCTGGAGGGCGTGCGGCGCGCGGAACTCATCGACATACGCCTGCTCACGAGCGTGCGCGCCCTGCGCCAGCCGCAAAAGCCCGTATCCGAGGCGTTTCACGTCCACGTCCATCGAGGGCGAGACGAGCGCGACCGCCGCGCCCGGGAGATCGCCCATGGCGCGCGGTGGTGGCGGGCGCGGCTCGCCGCGATCCGGGCGGCGCTGCCCCCGGCCGTCATTGCTGCCGCCCCGGACGCGCCGGCGGCGGAGCGCCTGCCGGACTGCTCGCCCGACGCGGTCGAGGCGCGCGCGCGGCTCGTCCGCGGCGTGAGGGCGGTCGCCGCCCCCGCCTTGCGCGGGCTCTACGGCGGCGTCGTCGTGGTCGGCGAGGCGGCCGAGCTCCTCGCGCGCGACGTGGCGCAGGTGTGCGGCCTCGCGGCCCGCGTGGCGACCGTCGCCGGGCTCTCCGCGCTGCCGGCGAACCGCGCCTGCGGGGTCATCCTCAGCGGTGTCCTCGCCGGCGCGACGGAGGACGAGAGGGCGCGCGTGCTGGACCAGGCCCGCCGCATCGTGAAGGCGACGGGGCCGCTCCTCATCGCCGAGATCGCGGGCGGCTCGGTGGAGCTCGGCGCAGGGGCGGCGGGCCGCGATGCGGCGCTGACGGCCGCCGAGGTGCGGGTGCGCGTCGAGCGCGTCGGTGTGTGAGCCTCCTGGCGCTGCTCTTCCTCGGTTGCAGCTCGAGCGTTGCGGCTCGGGACTCGATCTGACACCGCTGCGTCGCTGGCCGGAGCCCCGGCGCGCTCGAGCGCGTGCGTGGTTGCGCCCGAACCAGCGGGGCGCGACTTTGCGCAGGCGGATCGAAAGAGGTCGCGATCGCTTGGAACAATCCGCGCATTCTGCGTAGATTGTACCACCCATGGACCCTCGCCTACCCAACGTCGCTCTCGACGAAATCGTCCTCTTCACGAGGGTTGTTCAGGGAGGCAGCTTCACGGCGGCGGCGACCGCCGTCGGGATGCCGAAGTCGACCGTGAGCCGGAAGATCTCCGATCTCGAGTCGCGCGTCGGCGCGCGGCTGCTCCAGCGGACCACGCGAACCTTGAGCCTCACGGACGTCGGTCGCGTCTACTACGAGCACTGCGTTCGCATCGTCGCCGCGCTCGAGGAGGCAGAGCTCGCGGTCTCGCAGCTCCAGTCGACGCCCCGGGGGCTCTTGCGGGTGACGGCCCCGCTCGCGTTCTCCGTTCTCGGACCGATCTTCGCCGAATACCTGCGTCTTTTCCCCGATGTCCAGGTCGACCTGGTTTGCACCGATCGCAGGGTCGACGTCGTCGAGGAGCGCTTCGACCTCGCGCTGCGGGCCGGCACCACGCCGGACACGAGCCTCGTCGCCCGGCGTCTCGGAGCCGTGCGGCGCCGTCTGGTCGCTGCGCCCGAGGTCAAAAGGGCGCTTGGCGAGCCGAACGACATTGCCGAGCTCGCGGACCACCCGTGCATCGTGTTCGCACCGGAGGGAAGCTCCTGGGAGCTCAGGTCGGGGCCCAGGATCGCCGAGATCACGGTTCACCCGCGGCTCGTCGTCAACGACTACGAGATGCTTCGCTCGGTCGCTCGCGCGGGTTTCGGCGTAGCGCTCTTGCCGGAGCACCTGTGCGCGGAAGACCTCGCCGCGGGGCGGCTCATGCCGGTGCTCGCGTCCTGGTCGGCGCCCGAAGTGCCCGTGTTCGCGCTCTATCCGAGCACACGGCACCTCTCGCCGAAGGTGGTAGCGTTCCTCGACCTGCTCCGCCAGCGCCTCGTGTTATCCGCCACGCCGAGCGTGGCCGCCAGCATGTGACAGGACTGTTCCAAAAACTGGAACAGTTCTTCCCACTGTTGCATATTGTTCTACGAACTCGGCATCTCTATTCCTCCTCGTGTCAGGAGAACGCAGCCATGACCACCACGAATACGATGCAGACGCGGACCAGCGCCAAGGCGCACAAGATGTCGCCGCCTCGGTATCAAAGCATCACCAGCGATCGGATGGGCATCGTGACTCTCCCCGAGAACGCGGGCTCCGTGCGGGTCATCGCAGGTGAATACCAAGGCGCGAAGGGCCCCGCGCAGACGTTCACGAAGATCGATGTCTTCGACGTCCGCCTGAACGCGCGAGGCAGGGTCGAGTTCACCTTCCCGGCGCGCCATAACCTGGGCCTGCTCGTCATGAAAGGCGACATCGCGATCAACGGAACGCACGCCGCGGCGCACGACCTCGCGGTGTTCGAGAACGCCGGCGAGCGCTTGTTCATCGAAGCCGAATCGGAGGCCCACCTGCTCGTCCTGAGCGGCGAGCCGATCGACGAGCCCATCGTCCAGTACGGCCCGTTCGTCATGAACAGCGCGCAAGAAATCCAGCAGGCGTTCGCCGACTTCGCGAGCGGCAAGTTCGGCCATCTGGACGATTGAACGACTTGCATGCTCGGGCGTCGAGCCACACAGACGCATCACGCACGACGATAGAAGACGATAGAAGAGGAGACAGCCCATGACCAAGCCGTACGTTCGACTCGACAAGAACAACGCCGCCGTGTTGCTGGTCGATCATCAGGCGGGACTTTTGTCGCTCGTGCGCGACATCCAGCCGGACACGTTCAAGAACAACGTGCTCGCGCTCTCCGATCTCGCGAAGTACTTCAAGCTGCCGACGATCCTCACGACCAGCTTCGAGTCCGGCCCCAACGGCCCGCTCATGCCGGAGCTGAAAGAGCAGTTCCCGGACGCGCCGTACATCGCGCGCCCCGGCAACATCAACGCGTGGGACAACGAGGACTTCGTCAAAGCCGTCAAGGCCACGGGCAAACAGCAGCTCATCATCGCGGGCGTCGTGACCGAAGTCTGCGTGGCCTTTCCCGCGCTGTCGGCGATCGAGGAGGGTTTTCAGGTCTTCGTCGTCACGGACGCGTCCGGGACGTTCAACGAGATCACCCGGCACTCCGCCTGGGATCGCATGTCCCAAGCCGGCGCGCAGCTCATGACGTGGTTCGGCGTCGCCTGCGAGCTGCACCGCGATTGGCGCAACGACATCGAGGGATTGGCGACGCTGTTCTCGAACCACATCCCTGACTATCGCAACCTCATCACCAGCTACAACGCGCTGACGAAGAAGTGACGGCGGCGCTCGATCGAGGAAGGCACCGTCCGCGTGACGTGGCGTAGGAGAGAAGAAGTGCGACTCTTAGAAGGGGGAGGGTTGAAGAGTCGGCGTCAGCGGAAGCCGATGCCGCGGAGGCTCACGCCCGGGCTCGCGCTGGGCAATCGATCGCGGCCCCGCGTCTTGCCGCTCGTGTCGACGACGCGGACCGCGCTCACCCCGTTGGGCGCCACCCGGACGAGGCTGAAGGTGCGCGTGACGCCGGGCGAGGCGCCGAGCGGGATCCACTTCTGGCGAAGGGCCTTGAGCACACCGGCCTTGACCGCCGAGAACAGATCGGTCGGCGAGCGTGCCGCCGCGGGCAACACCTCGACACGATAGGATTGCAGGACCTCCTCGGGCTGGACGAACACCGTCACCGCGCGGGCCGGGCCCGCCATCGCTGGCGCCGCGACCGCGATATCGCCGTACGCGCCGAGCGACACGAACACATCCCGCGGCTTCGGCGTGGGATCGCCGAGCACAGCGTCACCGTCGGTGTGGCGATTGGCCCCGGGGGCGGCCTCGGCGCCGAGGCGCAGCTTGCTCACCTGGTCGGCGAAGACCAGGTCGTTGAGGACAAGGAGCTGGAAGCCGTGAAGGAGCGAGACGCCGAGCACCTCGATGTCGACGTGCGGCGGGCTCTTGATCGGGTACTGGATCTGCACGACGTAGCTGCCGTCGATGTCGGGGTGCATCCGGAGCTGGCCCACCTTGCCGCCCCACGCCCTGACGACGATCCGGTCGTCGAACGAGGGATCGATCAGGATCACGTTGCCAAAGCGGTCCTGAGGCCAGAACCGGATATTCACGTTCATATCACCGTCGACGATCGAGTAGTCGAAGTCGATCGGCGACGACGCGCGATCGGGGACGGGGGAGACGCCCACCTCCAAACGCCGCTCGCGGCGGTACGGGTTGCCCGCTGGGTCGTCGCCCCTGGCGATCGCGTACGCGGCGTAGGTGCCTTGGATCTTGGTGTCCGGGATGGTCGCCCTGTACACCTGGTCGGTCGGGTCGTACACCATCGGCACCTTCTGCTTCACCGTGGCGTCGTTGAATACGAGCCCCATTTCCCGGAGCGCCCAGAGCTTCACGAACATCGCCGTGAAGTCCTTCTCCCGCCGCTCCCGGATCTCCGACGCCGCCTTCTTCATCAGGTCGGCCGGAACGTGGTTGCGAGCGATCCAGTTGAGGATCGAGTCGACCGGCGACTCGAGCACCACCACCACCGCCGCGTCGTCGATGGGGAGCCCGTCGATCGCGAGCCTTCCTCGGACGTCGATGGAATCCCCCGTGGCATGCGCGCCGGGCGTCGTCGTGAGCGCGAAGCCGAGCCCCGAGTCGGTGAGGACTTGATACGCATACCGGAAGGGCACCTTGTCGTCGCTCATGCCGCGGCGGACCACGATCCGCCAGGTGCCATGGCGAGGCTTGGCCGGATCTTTGGCGTTGACGAGGGCGTCCTCGTCGAGGAAATACGAGATGTAGAGCTCGCTCCGGACCCTGCGCACGCCGTCCGGCTGCGCCTGAACCGTGATCACCTCACCGAGCGGGGAGATGAGCTCGACCTCGACGCGTTTGTCCGGGCTGAGCCAATGGACGCTGACGGACACCTTCCGGTCGTGCGCTGTCACCTCGAACGGGTGAACCGACTGCGGCTTGGCGTTCGTGAGCTCGCCCTCGGGGTCGATGATGGAGCCGAGCGCCAGGCCCTCTTTGAGCGCGACGTTGAACTGGCCGATGAGCCCGGTGCCGAGGTCGTTCGGCCCCGCGTCGAGGAAGACGGGAGCCGCCGCGGCGCCCTGGCCGGCCTGGGCGATGCGCTGGAGGCGGCCGTGATCGACCTCGCCCTCATCGCCGTACGCCACGGTGATCGCGCGGACCTTCTTCTCGTCCACGTAGTAACTCGCCTGCTCCGACGGGGCATTGCCCTGGTTGTGATACCCGTCGGACATGAGCACCAGCCAGCGGTGGTTGTGAGCGACATCGACCTCGGCGCCGCTGAACAGCCCATGGCTGTTGGGCACGCCGGGAGAGCCGGCGGCCTGGTCGACGCCTTCGCCCATCGGCGTGCCGCCCGAGGGCGTCACCCCGTTGATGGCCGCGATCGCCGAGCTGGGGTTGGCAGGGATCTTGGTCCTGGGGACGAGCACCCCCGGAGGACCGCCGGTGATCTTGGGGAAGAGCACGACCGCGAACTGGCCCTGGGTGCTCGCGAAGTGGGACAACGTATGAAGGAAGTTCCCGGACGCCTGCGCGAGCTGATACCAGCGAGACTGGTCGGGGTTCGTCGCCGTGGTGCCGTTCGGCCTCCAGCTCATGCTGCCCGAGGCGTCGAGCAGCAGGACCACCTCGATGGATCCGGTGCTCGCCGTGAAATCGACCACCGCGTCGTGGCCGGGCGTCGGGTCGTCGTGCCCGAGGGTGAAGGCGCCGGGGTGAGCGCCGGCCTCAGGCGGCGACTTGAACGTGAAGGTGAAGACGCCCGAGGCGCCGGGAGCGATGGGGCTCGTCTTGGTCTTGAGCGTGTAATCCCCCTGCGTCGTCATGACCAGCGTGCTGACCGTGAGCTCCTTCGTCCCCCAGTTGTCGACGGTGGCCGAGACGTCGTACGACTGCCCGGTGAGGAGGTCCTTCATGAGCGCCGTGCCCACGTCCACCGGAGCGTCCGGCGCATGGATCCACGGTTGCTGCGACTCGTTCACGTCATCGGCCACGACCCACGTGTACCTCTGACTGGGCGGCGCGGCGGCCACGGCTCGCGTGAAGGTGAGGTTCCAGGTGGTCCCAGGGAGATCGTTGGTCGCGCCCGAAGGGTAGAAGTCGATCCGAAAGACGTTGGCGACGCCCGTGGACAGGTACTCGACGCTCGCGATCTCGGCCCCTCCCGCGGTGACCACGCTCTGGAGACCACCATCGAGGACGAGCGTCGTGGTCGCTCCCGTCCCCGCGCCGGTGACGACGCTGAGCCCGACCGTGGCCGTCGCGCCCCCGCCGATGACGACGAAGTGAACGAACATGGCAGAGATGCCGCTGTTGGGTGCCACGCCGGCGTTCACGACAGCGCTGAAGCTTTGCGTCACCGTGGCGCCGGCCGCCACGGAGAGCGGCGCCGCGTTCGGATACACTTGATGAGCCATGAGTCCTCCCTTGGATAATCGGCGAGATGAGTATCGTGATCGACGAAGCCCCGACGCCAGGCCGTCAAACGGCCGGCAGGACGGTAAGCACCTCGGTGGAGGTGGCCGACCAGCCGGCGACCGTGACCGTGACCGTGACGCCCGCGCCGGTCGGGAGCCCCACAGGCACCCTGACCGAGATGGTCTGCTGACCGGCCCCGTCGGGCGCGGTGACGGTGATGTCCCCGGGTGCTGCCGAGACCGGCGTGGGTGACGCGTTGAACGTGACCGTGGGTTTGGGCGAGCCCGAACCGAAGTTTTGACCTTTGAGCGTCACGTTGTTGTTGATCCGCTGGCTGGTCGGCGAGATCTGGCTGCCGGCGCCCGTGAAGCCGTTGAAGAACGGCGCGCTCGCAGGCTGCACCTGCACCGTGTCCACCGTGGTGGCGAGCGGCACCGGCGATCCGTCGGCGAGGACGGCCCCCTCGATCGCGAGCGTGACGTTGATGGCCGTGAGGTTGGGCACGACCGCGTCGGGGATCCTGACCTGGATCTGGCTGTTGTTCTGGCCAAGGATGTCGGTCGGCTGCGCGACCACCGGCGCCGCCGCGTTGAACGTGATCTTGTTGACGAGCGAGAGGTTGAGTCCGTTGATGGTGATGGCGTTCCCGACGCGCTGCTGCTTGGGCGTGATCTGGGTCCCGGCCGCCGCGAAGGAGGGTGCGCTCAACGCGAGCACCGTGATGCTCTGCAGCGCGGTGGCCTCGCCGACGTCGTTGCGCACCTTGAGGGGCCACGTGCCAGGGCGGGTGCCGAGCGGCGGCCTCACGACGAGGCTCGTGTCCGTCGAGGCCGCTAGATCGACGATGGCCTGGGTGTCCCCCAGCAGCACCTGCGGGGTGCCCACCTGGAAGTTGCGCCCGGTGATGGTGATCGGGCTCGTCTGCGCGGGCCTCACGGTCTGCGGAGTGAAGCTGGTGATGACGGGCCCGAGGAGGCGCTCCAGCGTCTGGATGCGCTGCTCGAGCAGCGCGAACGACATGTTCTTTCGCCGGAGGTCCTTGAGCATGGCCGCCGTGATGGCGGCCCCGCCCGCGGGCCGCGCGAGGAGCGCGAGCGGTGTATAGGTGTGCCCGAACGGCGCCGCGGGTAGCGCGCCCGGCGGGCTGGTGGTCACGTCCACCCCCTCGGCCACGCGCACGACCCAGTTGGGCTTGCGCCGGACCGAGGTCCGCATCCCCACGTCGTCCGGGTTGTCGAGCTTGATCACCGGATCGGCCCCCACCTCGTCCGTGAACGTGTCCAGATAGATGGTGTCCGTCCTGGGCCCCGAGGTGCTCAGCGCGGGCACGCCGCCGGGCTGGGCCTTGTAGCGGATCGAGGCGCTGATGGACATCTCCATGCCGCCCGCCAGGAACACGCCCGCTCCCCCTGCGCTGATCATGAAGTCGTCCGCCGCCGCGGGGCTCACCGGGGCGATGTTGAACGTCGTCGCCGCGTCCGGCACGCCGTCGCCGATGTACCGGCCGACGACGCTCCGGAGGCGCGCCATGATGAGGTCGCCGAGGAGGTTCAGGTCGCGATCGAGGACGGGCACGCCCTGCTCGACGTGGAGGCCGACATACCCGTTGTCGATGTTGTCCTTGAGCACGTCGAGCGGCGATTTGGAGAAGTTACCCATGGCTTGATTCCTCGTTTTCGACGACAGTCCTGCTCAACCGTCCGATTGCACGGCCTCGATCGATCCGTCGGTGCGCTCCAGGATCCACACGAGCCTCATCTGGAGCGGTCGGAACGGCGCGACGAACGCCCCTGCGCGCGTGACGGCCTGGCGCTGCTCGACGTCGGGCACGCCCGACGCGCGAAGGTAGATCCCGACCGCGTCGCGCGCATAAAAGCTCTCCTTGGCGCGCCGCGTGTCGTAGGTGTAGTGCATCCGATCGGCGTGGCGGTGCATGGTCTTGAGGGCGAGCTTTCCCGCGGGAGACGCCGTATCGACGGTGCGCGACTGGAAGCGCTCCCCGCCCTCCCGCGACGAGAAGAAGAGCGACAGCGCCGCGCCGTCCAGGACCGGCGCGGGGTCCCTGTCGTTGGAGGGGCGGCCGATCGCCAGGAACGACGTCCCCCACACCGTGCCGCCCGCCTGCACCCTGGCCCAGATACGGAACCTGCCACCCTGGTTCGAGCACCAGAGGAGCCACACGTTGCCGTTCCACACCACGGCGGCCGGCGCCTCGTTGCGGACGCCGGGCGCGGCCGAGACGACCTCCTCGGGCGCGCTGAAGCCCGCGCCGGTCCGCTTCGTCTGCAGGATCACGCTGCGATCGCCCCTGTCCGCGCTCCAGAACAGGCGCAGGACCCCGCCCGGATCGATCACGGCCGCGGGCATCTGATCCCGCGCGTCACCGGACGTGACGCGAACCGGCTTGTCCCACGTCACCCCGTCCGCCGTGCTGATGGCCCAGATATCCGTGGGGCCGCGTCGGCGGGACTCCCAGAACACCCAGATACGACCGCTCGTGTCGCGCGCCGCGGCGGGCCGCGCGTCCGGCGCGGCGTGGCTCGTGAGGCGCACGGGCGCGCTCCGCGTCGCCAGATCGCCGGTGAACGTACGCGCCCACAGATCGGTTGTCTTGCCGCGGTTCGAGGACCAGAAGAGCCACATCCTGGATCCGTCGAAGAGCGCGGCCGGGCCCTCGTCGACGAAGCCCGGGTCATCGGGCAGATCGCCGAGCACGTCGATCGGCGCGGGATCGAGGCCCTTGAGCCGCTGGGCCCAGACACGGCGGCGCCCCGGCCGGCCTGCGAGGGCGCGGTGAGCGTGCCAGAAGAGCCACACCGAGCCTCCCGGGCCGATCGCGGCCGAGGGCTCGCCGTCGAACGCGTCCGGCCGGGCCTGGGTGATCGCGGGCTCGTTCGATGGTGGGTACAGGTTGGCCTGAGGGCCCGGCGCCCCGAAGCCCGGTCCCGTGTTGACGGCTTGATACACCTGCACATGGCGCGAGGCCTCGGGCGCGTTGGTCATGAACACGTTGTTCACGAACTCTTTGACATCGCAGTCGTACCCCGTGACCCTGCTCACCAGCGACGTGAGGTTGGGGATCGTCCCGACCGTGCCGAAGATCTCGGGCGCGGCGAGGATGTCCGTGCGCTGCACCTCTTCGGCCAGCGTCCGATCGGGCTCCCAGCCGATCCACGCGGCCAGGCGAGGCAGGTGCGCCGCGTCCACCGTGATGACGTCGTGGAGCGAGAGGAGCCCCTCGGCCGTGCTCCGCGCGAGATCGACGCCGTCCCCGAAGATCCGGAGGAAGCGGCGGAGCTGCCCCGCGCCTGCCTGGGCGGCCTCGCGCTCGTCGAAGAAGCGGTGCGCCTCGGGGAGCAGGCGATACAGGAGATCACCGCCTCCGTAGCTCGCCGTGGCCGTCGCCGCGGCCGTCGCAAACGGCTTCGCGGCGAAGGCCCCGGACGTCGCGGCGAACGCGGCGTAATAATAGGTCGTCCCCGGCTCCAGCCCTCGCGCGGCGCTCGAGGGGAAGCGCGTCGGGCCAGGGTCGAGCGCGCCGCGCGGGGCCTTGGACGAGCGCTCCTCGTCGGCGATTCGAAGGGTTCGCGTCCACTCGCCGGTGTCGGGGTTGAACGAAGCTCGGTAGTCGGTGACGCGGATGTCCTCGCCGTCCGCGCGGGTGGAGAAGCGGACGCGCGCTCCCCCCTCCTCCAGGACGGTGGAGACGATCTCTTGATCTTCCCGACGGTCATAGTCCACAGCGAGCGTCACGGCGCCCGCCGACCAGACGACCTGACCGCTCGAGACCGTGAAGGTGCCCGCCGAGGTCTCGGGCGCGGCGCCGATGCGCTGAAAGATCTCCGTGGCGCCGCCGGTCGTGACCACCCGGCTCACCTGGTCGATCCGGACGACACGAACTCCGTCGCTCGTGCGATCATAGGCGGTGATCACCACCTGCTCCACGGCGCCGCCCGCGCCCACGTAGGCGGCGAGCTCGGCCTGCACCATGCCGCCCTCCGCGAGCGTGTTGAGCACGAGGTAGCGCTGCCGCCGCACCTCCGGCCAGGGATCACCGGCCTGCGTGAACAGATCGGCGAGGTCGAGCACGACGAGCCCGTCGGTCGCCGACTTGGGGGTCGAGGAGCGGCGCCGCAGCACGCGCGCGTGCGGCACGGACTCGGCCGTTCCTACGAGCGTGAGATCGATGTCGATGCGCTCGCCGCGCGCGTCGGCTCGGGCGTCGAGCTCAGGCATCGAGGCGCCCTCCGGTGACGCTGTTCAACGAGATCCCCTTGACGTCGGGGATCTCGTTGAACGAGAAGCGCAGCGTGCCGTCGGGGGGGATGGCCGGGCTGCCCGCGGGGGCGTCGGCGCGGGCGAAGCGGGTGATGTTGATGGCCCCGACGCCCTCGACGCCCTCGATGGCCTCGTAGATCTTGCTGATGTAGAGGTGGTCCTCGAAGTCGACGTTGGCGAACGACCAGAGCTCGCGCATCACGGCCTCGACGCGCGCCTTGACGAGCGGCTGCGAGAAGCGCGGCTCCACCACCAGATCCCCCTCGATGAGGACGAGCGGGGTCTTCGGATCGACGATCTCGATCTGCGTGGTGATCATCCGTTTGCCATCGAAGTACGCCTCGAGATCGCGCCGGAGCGTCTCGCTCGGGGCGCCGCCGCCCTCGGGCGCCACAACCAGGTTGACCTTGTTCCACGACGGCGCGAACGCGCGCACCTTGGCGACGCCGTAGCTCTTGGCGTGGAGCTCGTAGTCGGCCGCCGTGACGGCCCGCCCGGACGAGCGGAACTGCTGCGGCGCCCGCGCCGCGGCCGCGGCCGCCGCCTCGTGCTCTCCGCCCCCGCTCGCCGCCTTGACGTTCATCACCCGCTTGAGGCCCGGGACGTCGGGCGTGATCACGATCTTGGAGATCGCCCTCGGCGGCACGTTGCCCTTCTCGCCGCCGCCGACCAGGTAGCGCGCGGTGATGTTGTTCCGGCCCCGGCGAGGCGCCTTCCCGTAGGTGTTGTTGCCGAACTCGATCCACGCGTAGTCGTCCTCGTCGCGCCGGACGACATAATGTTTGTCTCTGCCGCTGCTGTGGAGCAGGCTCGGCACGCGCGTCCAGGCCTCGCTCGCGCCCTCGTCGACCGTCACGACGAGCGTCTCGTCGATGAGCGGCTTGAGCGCGAGCCGGAACCTCTGTCCCGCGCTGCCGTCGGACGATCCGAGGATGTCCTTGGGAGGCGGCGGAGGGTCATCGACCTGGACGACGGGCAAGGTCTCGTAGGCCCTGAACACGGTGTTGTCGATCGGCCGGGCGCCGCCCACCACGAAGGGGACGAGCTCCCCGCGCTCGTCCACGCGCATGAGAGGGAGGTCCTCGACCCTGGCGATCGTGACAGCGGGCTTGATGAGCTGGAACTTGACGGCGACGCCGGTGCTCTCCTTGGTCGTCGTGAACTGCGCCCCCGTCGGGATGGTGGCGGAGCCCGTCGCGTTGTTGGCGAAGAGCAGGGTGAGATCGGCCGACGCGGCGGTGGGCGGGCGGAGCTCGTAACCGATGAGGCGGAGCAGGTTGACGACGCTCCTCCGCTCGCGCGCGGTCGCGAGGAAGCTCTCGGCCGCGATGCGATCCTGGTTGTAGAAGAGGGAGTCGCCCATGTGCGCGAAGAGCTCGAGCAGCACGACGCCCATGTCGTTCGGCGAGTGATCGGTCCACTCGGGCAGCCGCTCCGCCGCGAGCTCGAGGAGGGCCGCGCGGAGGGACTCGTAATCCTTGTTGGTGTAGTCGATTCGCCCTTGCTCGTCGCTCATGGGACGCTCCTCCCTCGCTCAGATCCCGCCGAGGCCGATGGGGACGCTGAGCGATTGTGTCTGCCGCGTGCGGCGGATGACGTATGAAATCGAGACCCAGAGCTGCTCGGCGCCGCCGTCGCGCCTCGCCTCGACCTCGATGCTCTGCACGAGGACGCGGGGCTCGAACCGGCTCACCGCCTTGGCGATCTGGTGCTGCACGATGGCCTTGAGCGCGACGTTGCTCGGGTCGTGGAGGAGCTTGCGGAGGCCGCCGCCGTAGTCGCGCCGCATCACGCGCTCCCCCGCGCCGGTGAGCAGGATCTGCACGATGTTCTCTTTGAGCTTGTCCGTCCCGCGCTGCTCGGCGACGCCGCCGCCCTCGGTGATGCGGAAGGGGAAGGAGAGCCCGCGGATGGCGTCGCTCACTGGAGGATCCCTCGGAGCTGCTCGGGCACGGGCTTGCCCGAGAGGTAGCCGTTGATCGCGTTCTTGAGGCTCACGCCGTCCGCCGTGGTGGGCGCCCAGCTCTGGAACACGCCGACGAAGCCCTTGAGCCAGTCCCAGAACACCGCGTCCTCGACCCTGGACGAGAACGCCTCTCCGAACACCGGGTCCGCAGGGGAAGGCGATGGATCCCTGCGCAGCGAGGAGACCAGCCCCGAGGCGATGACGAAGCTGAGCTGCCGCCAGTTGGCCTGCGCCTTGATGACCGCCTTCTGGATCTCGTCCTCGGGGGATCCGGTGTCGCGGAGCGACTGCTCCATCGGCGGGCGGAGCTCGGCGTCCATGGCGTCGAAGATCACCTTGGTCATGCCCCTGGTCGCGTCCCTGTCACCGATATTGAGCGCCATCTCGCCTCCTCCTCGATCAACCGCCCGGCCTCGACGCCACGCCCGACCCCGCCGACATCTGCGCCGTGAGCTGCGCGAGCTGTCCCGGGTTGAGCGGCGTCGGAGCGCCCATGTTGCCGATGTGCGTATGAGCGAGCAGCCACGAGAGGATCTGCCCGAGCACCACCCCCTGCGCCGCGCCGGTCGCGTCCGTAACGGTCACCCCCGAGGGGCCCGCGGCCACCTTGCTCAGCGGTCCACCTTCGAGCGTGGCGCCGCTCGACGCGTCGAGCTTGAGGGACACCGTGGCGCCGGCCTTGAGCTCGATGGCGCTCTGGGAGAGCGTCAGCTTGGCCTGGCCGAACTCGATGGTGACCCCGTTCGAGTCCATGGTGATCGTGCCTGTCCCGCTGCTCTGCTCGCACTCCACCTTGACGCCGCTCGCGTCCATCGTGACGGTGTTCTTGTTCTTCTCGTCCTTGATCACGAGCTTCTCGCTCCCGCTCGTGTCGTCGAGGTGGATCACCTGACCGGAGGGCGTGCGGATGATCTTCTTGTGCTCGTCCGGGGCGCTCCCGCCGCTGTCGTTGGGCGGAGCGTCGTTTGGATAGAAGACGCCGGTCCAGATCGGAAAGTTGATGTCTCCCGCCACGAACTCGACCCACACAGGCGCCTCGGCCTCGGGGATGAAGAAGAAGCCGGGGAGGAAGCTCGGCGCGGCGACCACCTCGATGGGGCGGTCGGCGCCGCCGCCGGGCTCCTCTTCGAGTATCCCCGGCACGCGCACCTTGATCTGGCCGCGGTGCGCGCCCCCGCCCTGAGCGGCGTTGTCCATCACGATCCCGGCGTATTTGCCGTAATAGCGCTGCTCGCGCCGCTCGGCCGTACCCGTGTCGCCCATGTCGCTCATCGTCGGCACTCGAACTCGGTTTTGTACCCCTCTCGATCGAGCTTGTGCCGCACCTGGGAGAGGTACCAGGTGCCCGAGAAGCGCCCGCCGACGTCCTGGATGGACACGCTCGATCGGGCGAACATCTCCTTGATCCCGGGCGAGGAGCCGCTCCCTCGCATGCCGCGCAGGCTGGTCGAGAACTGGTTCTGCGCCAGGGTGTTGAGCTCGGCCTCGGTGGTGAAGGTGGGGACGCCTTGCCGCGTGGAGGTGCCGAGCTCCTCCCGGAGCACGGCTTGCGTGGCCGAGGCTGCCCCGATGAGGACCTCGAGCTGCGCGGCCTTCACGGGGTGGTCGGTCCGGAAGGCGGTGAGGTTCTCGTCGAAGAACGGGTCCTCTTCCTCGCGCACCTCGAGCGCCTGCGCCGTGGTCACGCTCGTGGCCTGGCCCGTGTCGAAGTCGATGCCCGAGAGCACCCGAGGGAGCTCGACGTCGCTCACGTTCGCGCTCGATTGAAAGCTGTAGAGCGGGTGCGCGGCCCCGGCGCGCCCATAATGGAGGGTGACCGAGGGCTCGGTCATCATCACTGTGTATTGGGAGACGAAATGGAGGGTGTCGCCCGAGTCGCCGGGCCGGACGTACATCACGCACCCGTAGGTCCGCGCGAGCTCGAGGAGGAAGTCGAGATCTGTCTTGTCCTGCTGCCGGATGCCGTTGCCCGTGAAGCGCGGGTCGCCGACCACGTCCACGTTGACGCTGGCAAAGCCGTGGAGACCGGCGACGTTCCTCACGATGTCGGAGAGCGCCATGTCGGTGAAGGGGCGATTGCGACGTTTGAGCCCCATCTTCATGCTCCGGTCGTACGCCTGGACCCGGAGCGTGGGGACGCCGTTCTCGGGGAAGCTGCCGTCGACCCGGTAGATGCGCCCCGCGAACACGAGCGCGTGATCGTCGCTCGTGCCGAGCTCGACCTCGACGTCCATGCCCTCCTGCACGGCGTGGCTCAGCACCTTGTAGGGATCGCTGAGCGTCACGACCATGGAGTCGGGCTGGGCGTCGCGCTGCTCGACGGTGAGCGACACGATGTCACCGGACAGGTCGTAGCCGGCGCCGCTCGCGTCCACGCTCACGCGGTAGAAGAGGTCCGCGCCCAAAGGTCACCTCGCCGCGGTCCTGGTGGCGACCTGGATGGGAGGGATGACGAGCTTGTCGCCCGGCCCCCACGCGTGCGCGAAGCGGCGCGGGTTGGCGTCGGCGATTCGCCACCAGAGGTCCTCCCTGCCGTAATAGAGCTTCGCGAGCTGGTCGAGCGTCTCTCCGCCCACGATCTCGTGGATGAGGCTGTCCGGGTAATCCCGCTCCGGAGCCGGCGGGCGCTGCGCGAGGCTGACCGATCCGCCGACATCGACGGTGGGGAGGCCATGGTAACGAGAGTGGATGGAGAGCGGCATCGTGGTCCCTCAAAACAAGCGAATGTTCTGCAGGCCGAGCGCGGCGAGCACGTTGCGGTGCTGCTTGTCGAACTCGTAGAGCGCGCTTTCGGTCTCTTCGATGACGACGAGCGTGACGCCCACGTCGGCCCGGACCGGCGCGAGCATGCTGTTGAACTGCGTCTCGCTGACGCGGAGATCGGTGAGGACGCACTCGAGGATGCGCGTCCCGAACCCGAAGTAACACGTGGGCGGCGCCGAGATGCGCGTCCCCTCGCCGCCCCCTCCGAACAGCCCGCTCAGGGTCGCCCACGCGTCCGCCTTGGGGTAGAGGAACGAGCGGAGCTTGGCGAGCTCGGTGGAGACGCCGTTGTCGAGCGGCGTCGGGTTGAGCTTGTTCGTGCCCTCCTCGAGGCCATGGAGCTTGAGATCGAAGCTGATGGTACGGTGTCCGCCGCCCGTATAGACCTTCCCAGGCGCGTTGCTGCCGATCGTCTGGGCGCGGTCGGCGTAGCTCACCGCCTTGTTGTCGCTGATCGACGCAGGGTTGAACTGGAACGTGACGATCAGAGGCGGGAGGACGTCGACGTTCGCGAGGAACCCACGCAGGACTTGTCGCTCGCTCATCACATCGCTCCTTCCGTCATCAGCGCAGGCGCCCGCTGCGGAACTGCTCGTCGCGGGCGATCGAGGCCATCCGGTTCATCAGCCCGCGGACGAAATCGTCGCTCTCCACGTCCACCCTGTGGGCGGGCGGGGGCGGCGGCGGCGGCTTGTGCTCGGCGGCACGCGCCACCTCCTCCGAGACCTCGCGCCTCACGAGCTCGATCAAAGGATCCGCGAGCCCGTCGAGGCCGCGCGCTGGGAGCGAGGGTGACGGAGCGCGCCGGTGGACCAGCGCCGGCCCCTCGATCGGAGCCTCGGTCGGGGGCGCCGCGTCGCGAGCAGGCGATGGAACATCGATGTCGGGGAGATCGACGTCGACGGTGGAAGATCCTCGCGCTCCGTCCGTCGGCGAGTCCCCCCATTCAGGGATGGAGTCGAGGGGATCGAGGGCGCCTCGAGGGGGGCTCGGAGCGCCCTGATCGGCCAGAGGCGTAAAGGGTGCGGCGCGGCGTCGATCCGGGCCCGTGGAGAGGTTCGGTCCGGAGACGTTCGGGACCACCCACCGCGAGAGGCTGGAGGCCGCGGGGAGGAGCGGAGAGACGATCGGGCCCCACACGCCGGCGGCCGATCGCATCGACGCCATCGCCATTCGCCTCGAGTGGAGGAACGGCATGACGGCGCTCCCCTCCAGGGCGCCGCCGCGCTGTGGGAGGGGAGATCGCGCAGGAACGGCGTCGGGGCCCGCGAGCTCGAAGGCCGCGGGGATCCGCGGAGATCTGAGAGGTTCCACCATCGTGACCGCCGGGAGCCCATCCAGCTCTCCCGCCGCGCCCACGGGAGACCTCTCGAGCCCTCCCGCCGCGACCACGGGAGACATCTCGAGCTCTCCCGTCGCGACAGCGGGAGGCCTCTCGAGCCCTCCCGTCGCGATTGAGGGCGACCTCTCGAGCCCTCCCGTCGTGACCGCAGGGGAACTCGCGGGCGCCGCCGCCGCGGGGATGCCTCGAGGCTCGGAGCCATGGCCGCCGAAGACGAGCGCGGGCGCTGCCGCCGCGGAGATGCCTTGGGGCTCGGGGCCCCGGACGACGGGCGCAGGCCCCGCCGCGGAGATGCCTTGAGGCGCCGGGCGCTCCCCCTGGAGAGCCGGGAGCTTGAAGACCGCGGCGATTCCCTCGAATCCACCCATCGCGACGGCGGCGCCGCGGCGCGGGCGGACATCCAGCATCCACACGCCCAGCCGCGGCGCCGTCGCGACAGCGCGCGCGCGGGTCCGGCCGATCGCGAGCGCCGCGTCGATCGGAGCGACGCTCGGTGCAGGCGCCACATCGCGGATGAGGGGACCCTTGGGCATGGTTCACCTTCGTTGGAGACGCCGGTTCAGCTCGTCGATCATCTCGTTCTCGGACTCGATACGCTCGGCGAGCATCCTCACGAAGGCTCGCCGCTCGCTCACGTCCAGGTCCATGATCTCCGTCCTCGACCAGTGCAGATGATAGGCTAGATAGAAGACCTCGCGAGCAATGCGAGCTCCTCCACCTAGCCCAACACGAAAAAACCGGACGCCTCCAGCACGGCGCCGAATTGGCCGTTGCAATGCGCGCAGCGGATGGACCGCCGGAAGTTCACCCCCGGCGTCTGCGCCTCGATCGCCTGATATAGCAGCCGCCGATCGCCCATCGTGAGATCGCGCAGGATCTTGATCCCGTACGACTCGAGCGCCTGGCGCCGGAGGGCGCCGAAGGACTCGATGCAGCGGAGGATCAAGGCGTCCCGAGCGCGCAGCGGATCCTTCTCGGCCGTGCGCGAGACGAACTCCTCGTCCGCCCCGCGGGGGAGGCGGACCTGCACATCGCGGTGCACCGCGCCGTCGCGATCTTCGTATCCGTCTTCGAGCGTGACCGCGATGGCCTGGGGGCTCGATCCGTTGGTGAGGCGGCGGACCTCCAGGCTCCCGAGGTCCTCGACCACCGTCGTCTCGCCCCCGCAGCTCGGGCACGTGTACGACGCCGGGAGCTGATCCCCGAGCGTGATCCGGCGCAGCTCGACGATGAGGTAGTTGCGGTCCGCCGAGTAGAGCTGCGACACGAGATCGCTCGTGATCGCGTCGATGTCGCCCAGGCGGATCAGGCAGCCCTTGACGAGCTCCGTGACGAGGCGCCCGGGGGTGAGGAGCGGATCGTAGAACAGCGCCTCCTCGTGCCCGCGCATCTTCCGGATCGAAGCGCGGCGGTGCACGCGACCCGAAGCGTCGGTGTGTCCGACGGGCAGGGTGACCTCGTACTCCACTTGGCGTGCGCTCATCGTGGGCCCGCGATCCGTCAGATGCGCGTCATCCGCTCGATGGCGAGCACGATGGTCTGCTTCATGAGCCCGGAAGCCGAGGCGTCGAGATCGGTGAACTTGGACGACTTGATCCACGCGCCCTCGAACGCGAAGCGCATCACCTCCGCGCCGAACTGCTTCTTCACGACCGATCCGTTGCGCCGCAGCTTGGACCCGAGGCCCGTGCCGTCGATCTTGAACATCTCCTGGAACCAGTCCTTGAACGCCTTGTCCGCGGCGGTCCCGTCCATGTTCCGCTCGATGGTGATATCCCCGTGCTTGATGATGCCCGAGCTGATCTTGTGGATGATGTTGGAGCCTCCGTCGGGCTGGTCGATCGCGTCGACCTCGCCGTCGCTCAGGCCCGTCACCTTCGTGACGCCTGGGCTCTCGATGCCCTCGATCTCGACCACGAACTCGTGCGTCCTGTACGCTTCGGTGAACCCAAGATCCGCCATGATGAGCCCTCCTCCCGATCAGCGATCGCTTGCCGACGCGCCGCCTTCTTGTTGCCCCACGGTGATGATGACCGTCTCGGCCGGACGCGAAGGATAGAAATAGACCTCGACGTTGAAGATGCCCTGCTGAATGTTCGCGGGAGGATTGTTCTCGCCGTCGACCTTGACGCTGAACACCTTGTCGGGCGCGCCGGGGCCGAACGCGCCACGCCTCCAGAGCCCCATGAGGAACGGCGTGACGCTGTTGTATTTGACCTTGCTCCACAGGGTCGGATCGTTCGGCTCCTGCACGACCCAGCGCAGGCCGTACTTGAGCGAGCTCTTCACGAAATTGAAGAGCAAGCGCACGTTGACGTAGAGCCAGAGCGGATTGGTGCTGAGCGTCCTCGAGCTGTCGACCACGATGCCCTGGCCGGCGATGAACCGCACCGCGTTCACCGATCCGTTCTTGACCAGATCGGTGTGCTTGACGTCGTTGATGGCGAACTTCACGTCGAGCGCGTTGTTGACGCTGGCCGCGTTGCCGGCCGGCGCCTTCCAGATGCCGCGCTCCCGCTCGGTCCGGGCATAGACGCCGAGGACGTGGCCCGTGGGCGGGATCCACCGGAAGCCGCCCAGCGGATCGCTCACGCGGATGAAGGGGAAATAGATCGCCCCGTAGCGCTTGTCTCCGCGGAGGGGCTGGCCATAGGCCTTGGCTGCGTCGGCGTCCGCGTTCTCCGCCGTGTGACCGACGAACATGCAGTCGCCGCGGTCCGCGCAGTAGGTGAGCGCCGCGTTCACCAGCGCGGCGTCGTGGGTCTCGGGGCAGCAGAGGAGCTGGACATCGACGCCGTCGAAGACCCGGTTGTCGACGGCCTTTTGCAGCTCGGCGACGCGATCGGACTCCCGCCCGGACGCGTCGAGGTTGTCGTCCGCGCCGCCGGAGTTGAGCGGCGCGAACGCCGGGCTCGCCGTCGGCGCCGGGTTCGCCGTGGCGGCCGACGGGACGGCCACCACGATGTACTTGGAGCCCGCGACCTCGTCGTTGATCTTGAGCGGGTTCTCGGCTCCGACGCCCCCGAACTTGATCTTCTCCCAGAGCTCGACCTGGACCCCGTTGTACTGCACGGCGAGGTTGTAGGTGCCATCGCTGTTCGAGGTGATGCCGACGGAGATGCCCTTGCCCCACGCCCCCGGATCGGGGCTGCCGCGGTACCCCGCCGTCACGGTGATCGCCGTGGTCGCGCCCGCGCCCGCGGACGGGAAATCGCGCGTGGCCGGCGTGGCGGCGGTCACCGAGCCCGACGCCGCGGTGGCGACGGCGCGCGTCACGTACGCGAGCGAGCCGCCGTTATCGAAGAAGCCGCGCACCGCGTAGGCGCCGAACGCGGCTTTGTCGTAATCGCCGAAATAGTCGCGAAAGTCCGCGAAGCTCGTCACCTGCCGGACCTTGCCCGGCACGCCCCGCTTGGAGCGGACGATGAAACCCGCCACCGAGGTGGGTGCCGCTTGGATGCTCGGCGTCGCCTTGCCATCGACCTCTAACAGATTGATGCCAACATTCATGCTCATCCTCGCGATCTAGAAGGATCGTGCCGGCTGTCCGGTCGCTCAGCCTTCGGGTGTCTTGTGATCGGTCTCCACGATCACGCTCTCGACGACATGGCCGAGCGCCGCGTCGGACGGGATGTCTTCGAGCAACATCGCGAGCGTGACCACGTAGTTGAGTGAGGGTTTCAGCTTCTGATCGAGCGCGTGCCAGAACTCGGGTTGGTTCTTCACCCCCTCTTTGGAGGCGATCACCGTTGGATAAGGAGGGATCTGCGTGGCGAGGCTGCCCTTCAGCACCGCCGCGGGGATCGTGGGGTGGCGGAGCAACAAGAGGAGCGCTTGGCTGAGCAGGCGGTGCTCCTCGAGCACCGCGTCGCTCGTGGAGGGGCTCCACGCCGTGATGCAGTACGCGCAGTCGATGCGAACCGGCGGCGCCAGGCGCGTGGCCCTCTTTTTATCGGCGCTGCGCGCGGTGATCGGCTCGTTGGTCCGTATCTCGCGGTTCTCTTGGATGTCGTACAGGTAGCAATTGAGCGTGAGGGTAGAGAGCCCCGCCCGCCACTGTGCGTCCGGCAGATCGAAGCTGATCTCCGCGTTCGCGAGCTGAGACCCGGTCGGTGCGCGCGCCGTGATCAGCTCACGGATCGTATCATCAAGATCGCGAATCATCGATGCTCATCACCCCCGCACATGTCGTGTGAGGCAAAGGTCGCTCGAAGAGGGCCATACGGGCCCTCACACACGCGATGAACCTATGCGCGGCTCGCCGAAGACTTGATTAAGCGACGCGCGAATTTTCAGCTCCCCGGGGACGCGCAGCGCCCGGTGTCCCGACCCCTCATTTTTGTCCCCCCTGGAAGGGGGCATTGCAGTCCTACACGCGGCCCGCACCGGTTGCAAGAGAAAAAGAAAAAATGGAAATGCGAGCCAACGGGCTCCTTCCGCTTACTGGCGAGGCATCGTTTGTGGCCACGGTGACCGCGGCGCTCGGCTCCTCGTAATTGAAGCGATTCTTCCGCATTGCGCTCAGAGTGTAGATGGCCTGGCAGATTTGCAGGATTCGGACCACCAAGATCCGTGGGAATGTGACCTCTCCCGCAGAAAAATGACCGCGACGCCCGCGAAAACCTGACCCCGTACGCCGCGAAGATCTGCGGCGGCGTCGCCTCGGCTCGGAGCGCGTTCCTGCTCGACGCGGTCCGGACGCGCGTCTATCCATGACGCCATGGAACGCTCGCCGCGCGTGCTCCGGTGCCAACTCGCCCTGACCGCCTCGCTCGCCCTCGCCTGCGTGTCGGGCTGTGGAAGGGATGTCGAGCGCAGCTCGCCGGAGCGCACGCCCGGCGCTGCTCAGGAAGGAAAAGCCATGTCGCTCTACGACTTCACCATGAAGACCATCGACGGACAGGACCGCTCCCTCGGCGACTACCGAGGCAAGGTGCTGCTCGTGGTGAACACTGCCTCCGAATGCGGCTATACGCCGCAGTACGCGGGGCTCGAGGAGCTCCATGAGCGGCTCAAGGATCGCGGCTTCGCCGTCCTCGGCTTCCCGTCGAACGATTTCGGCGCGCAAGAGCCGGGGACCGACGCCGAGATCGCCGCCTTCTGCTCCACGAAGTTCGGCGTCAGCTTTCCCATGTTCTCGAAGATCCCGGTCAAGGGGGGCGGCAAGCACCCCCTCTATGCCTTCCTCACGCAAGCCGCACCTGCCGGTGAGGTGAAGTGGAACTTCACCAAGTTCCTGATCGGCAAGGACGGGTCGGTGATCGCGCGGTTCGAATCGTCCGTGGCGCCGGACGACCCGAAGCTCACGCAGGCGATCGACAGGGCGCTCGGGGGCTGAGCAAGGCGGCGCCCGAGCCGCCGGACTGACGAGGCGGCCGTCAATTGCAGTCGAGGCACCTCCACTCGACCTGTCCAGACGCCGGGACCCCGAACCGCTGAGCGGTGTACTTCTCGATATCGATCAGGTACCCCGACGGCTGCGCGTTCCGCGTGCAACACCCGCTGCAATCCGAGTCGGAGCACATGTCATAGACCTTGACGTCGATCTCTTTGCCATTCTTTCGAAGGCGCAGGGTCTTGAGCTTGTACCTCTCGAAATCCTTCGAGTGCACCGCGGCGATGTTGTTCTCTCTGACCCAGCTCTCCGGCTGCTTTCCGTCGAGGGCCGCGAACTGGCCGGCCCACGTGCACCCGTTGTACTCGATGCACTCCTCGCTGCCGGGGTCGGGGTAAGACTCGAACTCCGTCAGGCTGGCCGTCTGCCACACAACGCCCGAGCCGCCGCCACCACCG
The DNA here is from genome assembly GCF_051525235.1 of Sorangium sp. So ce124. NCBI lineage: Bacteria > Pseudomonadati > Myxococcota > Polyangiales > Polyangiaceae > Sorangium > Sorangium sp. So ce124. The sequence continues at coordinate 12,557,511 of NZ_CP150312.1, read as the reverse complement.
CCGCCGCCCGTCGTGCTGCCGCCCGTGCCCGTCGTGCTGCCACCGCCCGTGCCCGTGCTGCTGCCGCCGCCCGTCGTGCTGCTACCGCCGCCCGTGCCTGTGGTGCTGCCGCCGCTCGTCGTGCTGCTGCCGCCCCCCGTCGTGCTGCCGCCGCTGGAGCAGCTGGTGTCGCGGAGCTCGATGCGGGACGGGCTGAACGAGGACGCCGAGTCGGTGGAAAAATTGAGTGTGAATGACGCACCGCGAGCGATGGACACGTTCGATGTCCTCGAATACGTGCATCGAGAGCCGGCTTGCGTGTGGGTCCAGCCCGGCTCGTGATGATCGCACGTGACACCGCTCGGCACGTCGAAGGCGACGATCGGCTTCTTCAGCGCGCTCGCGCCCGTGTTCTTGACCTTGATTGTTCCCCAGTACTCCGGGGCTCCCTCGAACGAGCTCGTCGTGACCGCATACGAACAGGCTGCAAGATTCTGGTCCAGCTCGCCCATGTCCTCGGCCCTGGAGCCCGTGTCGGCCGAGCACGCTGCGAAGCAGAAGGCTGCTCCCGCAGACGCGGACGCGAACGCCAGCTGAGCTGCCCGCAGACCTCGGATTCGATTGATACGCATACGGCGATCCTTTCCTGCGTCCATCGGCGACAGGCCATGATGTAATGACATGTCCTCCCCCCCCAGCGCCGGACACGTGTGATGGGTAGCACTGCCGCGCTGCGCTGTCGAGGAAACCATCGCGGTGTTCACGCATGATCTGGGCCATCAGCACCTCCGCGACCGGCGCCGGCTGAGCGAAGATGAAATCGTTCTTCTCTCCGTCCTCGTCTCCTCTCCTCCGAATCTCCTCTGAACGAGGGACCGGGCCCTACCCTGATGTGATGACCTGCAACCGCAGAGTCTTCACGGCTGTTTCTTGTGCTTGCCGACGACCTGCACCCTGACTAGCTTCTCGACGTCGTCAGCGCACTCGTTATCGCGCTCGTTGCGCTCGGCCATGCCGGGCGATGAATGAAACCAGGGAGCCCGCCCATGATCGAATCACCACGCCTGCAGATGATCGACGGTCGCTACATTCCGCAGCTCGGGCTCGGGGTGTATCAATCGGAGCCCGGCGCAGAGACCGAGGGCGCCGTCCTCGAAGCGCTGCGCCTCGGCTATCGCCATATCGACACCGCCCAGTTCTATGGCAACGAGGCGGACGTCGGCAGCGCGTTGCGCAAGAGCGGCCTCGGGCGCGACGCGGTGTTCGTCACGACCAAGATCGCGAATTTCAACCAGGGGCGCGACGCGACGCTGCGCTCGCTCGAGCGCTCGCTGAAGGAAGCCGCGTTCGACGCCTACGATCTCGTGTTGATCCACTTTCCCGTCACCGGCAAGCGCAGCGACACCTGGCGCGCGCTCGTCGACGCGCAGAAGCGAGGCCTCGCAAAATCGATCGGCGTCAGCAACTACACCGTACGGCACCTCGAGGAGCTCCTCGGCGAGAGCGCGGTGGTGCCGGCGATCAACCAGGTCGAGCTCAGCCCGTTCCTCGGGCAGGCCGAGCTGCGCGCGTTCTGCGCAAAGCACCGGATCCTCGTGCAGGCGTACAGCCCGCTCACGCAGGGCGTGAAGCTCGGGCACAAAGACATCGTCTCCGCGGCGGCAAAGGCCGGGCGCACACCGGCGCAAGTGATGTTGCGGTGGGCCGTGCAGCACGGCTTGATCGTCCTGCCGAAGTCGGTCACGCCCACGCGCATCGCCGAGAACGGCGCGATCTTCGACTTCGCGCTCGACGCCGACACGATGCGCACGCTCGACGGGCTCGATGTCGGCTTCCGCGCGAGCTGGGACCCGACGGACGTCCCCTGATCCACGCCGTCAACGGAGGACGCGCAGCGAAAGGCGATGCAATTTCGATTCCTACCGCCTACCCTCCTGGAAACGCGACGTTAGCCGCTCACGGACACGCCTTCGGGCGGACCACGGCGTAGACGAAATCGCCGAATCCAGTCGCCACGAACCCGCCGCCGGGGAGCAATGTGACTCCATTGATCCGGGCCGGCGTGCCAACATCACCTTCGTACTCCCAGCGCAGCTCCCCGTCGGTATCGACGGAGATCAGCCAGGTCCGCAGCGTTCCTCCGTCCGCTCCCCGCGTCGCCCCGCCGAGGTGCAAGAGCCCTGTGCTCGGATCGTGCGCGATGGCGTTCAGCTCGGTGTCGAGCTCAGGGTGATAGGTCCTGGCCCAGATCACCGTTCCGTCGGCGTCCAGCAGGATGACATGACTCTGACCGACGCTTATCGCAGCGATCGCGATACGGCCATCGGGCAGGGCCGCGATGTCCTGGGGCCACGCCTCGCCGACCTCCTCCAGCACACGGTCGAACACCGGCGCCGTCTGCTCGGTGCTGCGGACGACGCGCAGGTAACCGGCGTGCGCGGTCAGCTGAACCACGTCACCTCCGGGCAGCAGCGCGGCCCCGCCCCGACTCCAGGACTCCGGCATCGCGGAGCCGGGAGCGAGCGGCATGAAGCGTTCGTGGACGATCTCGCCCGCGTCGTCCAGCCGCACCAGGCGCAGCCGAGGCGCGGCGCCCTCGGCCTCGCTGTCGTGGGTGGAGAGCACGTATCCCCCGGTCGGGTGCGGGAGCAGCTCGATGTCTACGTGCACGCTGAAGGTCGACGGTCCGAGCTGCCGGCTCTCCAGCAGCTGACCGGCTCCGTCGAGCCGACCGAGCCACAACCCCTCGCCGGAGGGAGACGTCGAATCATTCACCTGGCCCGCGACCATGAGGCCCCCGTCCTGGGTCTTCGCGCCGGTCTTCAGAAATCCGCCGGGCAGGGGGGTCGAGCTCCACACAACGTTGCCGGCCTCGTCGAGCTCCGCGACCCCTCCGTTCGCTGGTGCTCCAACCGCGATGAACCGTTCCCCATCCGCCGGAAGAAGCCAGTCGGCGTCCATTCCCGAGGGCGCATAGAACGATACCTGGGTGCTTTCAACGCAGCTCTGCGGCTCGCCATCCACAGGGCCCGGCGGCTCGCTATTCATTGAGCCCGAGGAGTCGACATCTTCCGGGCCCGGTGGCTCGGCATCCTCGGAGCCCGGTGGCTCCGCATCCTCGGAGCCCGGTGGCTCGACATCCACAGAGCCCGGTGGCTCGACATCCACAGAGCCCGGTAGTTCGACCGTGACTTTGCCACAGCCCGCAATCATCGCGAGCACGACGAGGGAACCCGCAGCGAAACCAGTGTGTCCCGAGTTGGTCTTCATGAAGCGCCTCCTGCAACCAGCGTGCCCTACATTCAAGGATGGCATGAACCTCGATCACATTGAGCTGTTCTCAGCCAAAGAGCCCGGCGGGCGATCATGCCGGGCGCGCGAGCGGAGCAAGCCCCTGGTGAAGACTTTCTATGCGGCGTCGCGAGGGGGCGGCGCACGGCGGGCCCGCCTGCGGCGCGCGCCGAGGAGCATCGCGAGCCCAGCGGCGACAGGCTGCCAGTCGGAGCTCGAGCCCGCCGCGCTGCAGCCGCTGCTGGAAGGCGGGGTCGTGCTGGAATCGACGTCGCTCGCGCCGGCGCTTCCCGCGCTGGTAGCTCCGCCGTTGCCGGTTCCGGCGCCCCCCTCGCCAGCGTCAGCGCCTCCTGCGCCAGCGTTGGCGCCACCATTGCCGGCGCCAGCGCCTCCTGCGCCGGGGCCGCCATTGCCGGTGTCTCCAGCGCCGGCGCCTCCCTCCCCAGCGCCCGCGCCGCCGTTGCCAGCGCCTTCCTCGCCAGCACCGGCGCCGCCGTTGCCAGCGCCGGCGCCTTCCTCGCCAGCACCGGCGCCGCCGTTGCCAGCGCCTCCTGCTCCAGCACCACCACCTCCAGCGCCAGCGCCCCCTGCACCAGCGTTAGCGCCGCCATTGCCTCCTGCTCCAGCGACGGCGCCCCCCTCGCCAGCGCCCCCTGCACCAGCGTTAGCGCCGCCATTGCCGGCGCCAGCGCCTCCAGCGCCAGCGATGGCGCCCCCCTCGCCAGCGCCAGCGCCGCCTCCACCAGCGTTAGCGCCGCCATTGCCGGCGCCAGCGCCTCCAGCGCCAGCGCCGGCGCCGCCCTCGCCACCGCCGGCACCCCCCTCTCCAGCGCCGCACTCCGCGCTGCTCGATGGATCTCCGGCGCACACCCCGGCGTCGCAGGAATCGTCGAGCGTGCACGCGTCGCCGTCGTCACACGGGACGCCGTGGGCAGGCGTGCACACCCCGTCCACCGTGCCCCCCGCCGCGATGGAGCAGGCGATGCACTCAGCACCGCTGCACGGCGACGCGCAGCACACGCCGTCCACGCAGATCCCGCTCGCGCATTGTGCGGCCGTCGAGCAGAGCGCGCCGTTCTTCAAGGGGTCGCTGGCATACACGACGGCGCTGTCCGTGCTGAGCCCCTCGCGCGTCGACCAGAGCCACGTGTACCCGCCCGCCACGAGGACTCCGCCGTCATCGAGCGACGTGGCGGAGTGATAGCCTCGCGGAGTTGGGATACCGTCGCTTGGTGACCACACGTTGGTGACCGGATCGTAGAGCTGGACTCGATCGTAGGTGTCGTGGGCGTGCTCAAGATAGAGCGAACTGCAGCTGGTCCCTCCCCAGGGGTCCGCATAGTAGATCGCCTCGATGCCTCCGCTGATCATGACCTGGCCGCCGGGGAGCCGCGCCGCCGCCTCGCCGAGCACGCCGAGCCCGGTCACGTAGGTCCAGTCATCCCACGAGCCCGTCGCGGGCGTGTCGCCCCACTTGCCTGGCGCCGCGGTCCACGCGTCCACAGCAGGATCGTAGACCTCGGCGGCGCCTGCGAGGCCCGTGACGAGCACGCGTCCGTCGAGGAGCAGCGTCGCCGTCAGCCAGCGAGCGCCGTCGCCGAGCGGCGCCGCGGCCGACCAGGTCGCTGTCGCCGGGTCGAAGATCTCGACGACACCCGCGACCGCCCCGTAGGTGCCGCCCGTGACCAGCACGCGCCCATCGAGCAGCCGCGTGGCCTGGTGAGCGGCGCGGGCATTCAGCATGGGGGGTCCCGGGGCCCACGTGTTGGTCGCCGCGTCGTAGATCTCGGTGCTCTCCGTCGCCGCAGACCCGGCCCTTCCTCCGGTGAGGAGGACCCGCCCGTCGTCGAGCAGCGTGGCCGTGGGTCTCGACCGCGACACCGAGGGTGCCGAGGCCGCTCGCCATGCATCGAGCGCGTCATCGTAGATCTCGGCGCTCGTGCCTCCGGCCTCTTCGCCGATGACGAGCACCCTCCCGTCCGCGAGGCGTGTCGCGGTGTGAACGCCGTGCACAGCAGCCATCGGCGCCGCCGCAAGGAACGCGCCCGTCGCAGGATCGTAGATCTCCGCGCTGCCGAGCGGCGTCGTCGAGAAACTCGGATTGCAAGTGAACCCCTCGTCCACGCCCAGGACCCCCCCCGCGATGAGGACCTTGCCGTCGTCCAGCAAGGTCGCCGTATGCTCGGCGCGCGACGTGATCATCCTCCCGGTCGCCACCCACAGCGGGTCCACCAGCACGGCCTCCTCCGGCGGGGCGTCGACCCAGAGCGAGAGCGTCGAGCCCTCGGCGTCGAGGCGCGTCGAGACCCTCCGGCCCCCGCGCGCGAAGGCCGACGGCGCCGTCACGGCGAGGCGCGCGACGCCGGCCTCGTCGGCGAGCTCGATCGCCGCGCCGCGCCGCCGCAGCGTCGCGCCCTGAACGGACCACGCGGCAACGGGCGCGTCCGGCCGGAAGGTGCCCGGTCGGAGGAGGAGCCACTCTTCGTATCCCCCGCGCGCCGCCGTCCAGAAGGAATACCCACCTTCGTGCGCATAGGCGACGGCATCTCCGCCGGTGATCTCCTGAGTCCCCACGAGCCGTCCGGCGCCGAGCCCGCTGCGCTCGCGGACGCGCACGCGAAAGCCGTCCGGCAGCTCGATCCGGATCTCCTCGCTCCCGTGCTCGGGCAGGTGGACGACGAGCCCCCGCGCCGACGAGCCGCTGCCCGGCGCGGCCTCGCCGCGCGCCGTCGCCGCGGAATAGCCGAGCTCGCCGCGCGCCAGGGCGCCGTCGGCGGCGAGCACCAGCCCGGCCTGCTCCGGGAAGAGGGCGCGCAGCTCGGCCTCGGCGGGGTCGAGCTCGTCCTGCATGCCGCTCGCGCAACCGGCGGAAAATACGGCGGCGCACGCCATGAGGCAGAGCCGGAGCGCCGTCGAGAGCCCTGCGCCGCGGCGGCGAGCCGGCGCGGCGCAGGGCCGCCGCAGCGCGCGCGCCGCGGGCTCGCGGGAGCGGGGCGGGCACCCCGCACCGCCAGGTGACGGGCCGCCGGATGGCGGGCCCCCGGTGGGAGATGGAGACGGTCGCACGGGGGCCGTGGGGTCATCGAAGCAATGCATACGGACGCTTCGATGCGTCCGCTCGGCCGGCATTCACGCCAGGCACCGGCTCGACGTCACAGCGCGCTCCACGCGCGCGCCGGTCACGCGCTCGATCGCGGCGTCGCCGCACGCGCGCTCAGCCGCTGCATGCCGTGCGTGAGTCCGGCCCGCAGGTTGATGGCGCTGAGGTCGAGTCCTGGCGCCAAGCTCCGCCTGGTTGCCGACGCAAGGTATGTGGAATTCGCGGCCACCTATGTCCCGCATGCCCCCTCCTTGTCAACACCCGCTCGATTACAATCGATTACAGCGCGCCCCCTCTCCTCTCCTCGCCGGCCGCATCTCCCTCCGTGTCGCGCGAACGGTCTGGCGCAGCAGCATTCAGGCGCCTCAGAGCACTGAACGTCCTTGACAGCCACTCTCGATAAGCAACCATCCTCCGGCTACTCTCAACCAGGAGGGAACTCATGCCCCCGACACGCGCCGTCAAGAACACACCTGAATCCACGTCTCCCAACGCCAGGTCGTCCAGCAGGACACCGATCACGAAGTCGAAGCGTCCGGCTGCACAGCCCCACGATCCGACCAGCGATGAAGCGCTCCTCGCGCTGGACTCGGCCTACGCATCTGCCCCCGACATGCCAACGGGCGTCGAGGAGCGCGAGCTCACCGCCCTGGCGCGCCTCGCGCACGCGCAACAAGCGCGTCTGTCGAGGATCGGTGTCACCTCCGACAAGGTGGATCTCCTCGCGCGCTTCGCGCGGCGCCTCGGCGCGCTCGAGAAGGCGTGGCAGAGAGCGCGCGGCGCCGTGTCGCTGACGTCCGCGCAGCGCAGGCTCCGGGACGAGGCCGAGGCGCTCGACGCGAAGCTCGTGGCCGGCGGCCGGTGGGGCTGCCGCAACGACGAGGCCGCGCAGGCGGAGCTCTCGCGCATCGCCGACGGCTCAGGCCTGTTGGACACCATCCAGGACCTGCGCGATCTCGTCGATTTCTGGTCCGAGCACGAGGGCACGCTCGGCGTGACCGATATCACGACGAAGGATCTCGCGCGGGCCAAGGCGCTCGCCGATGCGCTCGAAGACGCCGCCGCCAACGAGGCCTCGGACGCGAGCGCCGCGCACGCGCTGGATCTGCGCAACCGTTGCTTCTGGGCCGCCGACGAGCTCGCCAAGGAGATCCGCGAAGGCGGCCGCTACGCCTTCCGCGACCAGCCCAAAATCGCGGCCAGGTTCGTGTCGCGCCACCGGACGACCCTGAGCCGGCGCTCCCGTCTGAAGGCCAAGTGTTAGCGCCCAGCCTCAATAAGGCTTCAGGCCGATATCTCGCTCAAGCTCCTTGATGGAGGAGGGTGCGCATCCCCGCACGAGGCATCGTCCACCGTGAGCACAGGGGCGCCTCCTCGTGCCCGCCGGCTGCATTCCCGCGACCTATCTCAAATTCCCACGCCGTCTGCTCCTCCCTGCGCTTTTTCTCAGATCATGGGGCACGCGGACGTTCGCGTCGCCGCCCCGGCTCGCCACGCCGAGATGCATTGCTTCGTCCCGACCGAAACTGTCATGCTCATCGTCGCATTTCCCGCCGCCCACGGGTGTAGGAGCGGCCGCGGAGTGGGAGCGGAGCATCGGCGCGGTGCCAGCCACAAAAGGCGACGAGGAGGCCCAGTCTTGGCGGACAACCTCCTCGTCGTGCTCCGGTTCGCGTGTCGAGGAATCGAAGCGGTCACAGTCTCGTCCACAGCGCGCTCGATATCAAGAGCTGGCAGCAGCAGTTGCCCACGGTCGAGGCGCTGCGCCCCGCTCGCTGCCCTGCGTGCGGAGCGGCGAGCCAGCCCGTCGGGGGACCTCTTGACCTCCACGGCCATGGCCTTCGCGAGCGGCAGGTACGTGGCCCGGCCGGCCCGAACGCGCCCGCCGTTCTTCTCGTGCTCAAGCTGCGCCGTTACCGCTGCCTGCCCTGCGGGGCGGTGCTCCTCGTCGGTCCACGCGAGCTGCTGCCGCGGCGGCACTACAGCGCCGCGGCGATCGGCTTCGCTCTTGCGCTCTACGGGCTCGTGCTGGCGACCGCCCGCGAGGTGCGCCGGCGGATCAGCCCGCAGACGATCCTGGGCGCCATGGCCTTCACCGGCTGGGCCACGCTCCGCCGCTGGACGCGCGACGTCGCGCATCGACGCCTCTTTGCCGCACTGCCGTCGTCTGATCCCAGCGCGATGCTGCGCCGCGTGGCAGCGAGCGCGGCGGCCTCGCTCGCCGCCTACGCGGCTCCGACCTCCCGGGGCGAAGCGCTGGAGCACCGAGCGTTCCTCGGCGCCGCGCACGCAGCGTGAGGGCGGCTGTCAGCGACGAGCCCAGAGAACAAGGCCCACCCGAGATGATCCCTCCCTCGACGAGCCTCGGTGGCGCACAAGGGCCCCGCGCCGCAGGGCGCAGAAAGGACCCTTCGATATGGATCTTGGACCTGCCGATCACGCCGAGGCCGTCGCGATCTTTCGCGCTTCGGTCATCGGCCCCGTCATGCACCGCGAGCTCAGCCGCGGACGGCTCGCCACCGAGCTGCGCGCCTTGAGCGCCCAGCGCTTCCGGCCGCCGGGCGCCGACAGCACGCGCACCTATTCGGTCCCCACGCTCGAGCGCTGGCTGTACGCGTACCGCGCCGCAGGGCTCGCCGGCCTTCGTCCCGAGCCGCGCTCCGATCGCGGCTTCGCGCAGGAGCTGCCCGCCGAGCTGCGCGAGCTCTTGCTCGACATCCGGCGCGAGCATCCCGCGGCATCGGTATCGCTCATCCTGAGCACGCTCGTCGACGAGGGGCGCATCGATCCGGGCCAGGTCTCGGCGCCGACCGTGCGACGGTTGTATGCGGCGGCGGGTCTGTCGCGTCGGGCGGCGCGCTCGGAACAACAGCCGAGGACACGGCTGCGCTGGCAGGCCGAGCGGCCCGGAGCGCTCTGGCACGGTGACGTCTGCCACCTGCCGCAGTGCAACATGGGCGGTCGGACGGTGCCTGTCCGCATCCATGGCTTGCTCGACGATGCCTCTCGCTACGTCGTCGCGCTCGAGGCGCACTCGACCGAAAGGGAGGTCGACATGCTCGGACTGCTCGTGGACGCGCTTCGCCGTCACGGCAAACCGGATGCCCTTTACCTGGACAATGGCTCCACCTACCGGGGCGAAGTCCTCCGGACGGCGTGCTCGCGACTCGGTATCACCCTGCTGCACGCGAAGCCCTATGACCCGCAGGCGCGCGGCAAGATGGAGCGCTTCTGGCGGACGTTGCGCGAGGGGTACCTGAGCTTCCTCGGCGAGGTCGCGTCGCTCAAGGACATCGACGCACGGCTCAAGGCCTTCCTCGAACGGCGTTATCACGCGACGCCGCACGCCGGGCTGATGGGCAAGAGCCCCGCGAAGCTGTACGCGCAAAAGCCCGCCGGCGAGGGCGCTGTCGAGGAGCGGGCGCTGCGCGCCGCGCTGACCGAACGCAGCCGGCGGCGCGTGTCCAGCGACAATGTGATCTCCATCGACGGCGAAGCGTGGGAGCTCGACCAGGGCTACCTGGCTGGCCAGCTCGTCACGGTGGCCCATTGTCACGTCGCTCCGGACGCGACCCCGTGGGTCGAGCACGAGGGCAAGCGCCTGGCCGCTCCGCCTCCTCGATCCGGCGAAGAACGCGCGGCGCCGGCGGCCGCCACGCGGCGGTCCGCTCGCACAAGGGCCGAGCCGCCCCACCGACTTCGCTCCGACGAGGGCGCTGCTGCGGGCTGGAAGCGAAAGGCCGCAGGCCTCCCAGCCCGACGACAGCTCCGAGGGAGGTGCTCGATGAGCGAGTCCTTCGTCCGATTCTTCGGGCTCTCCGAGTCGCCCTTCTCCAAGGAGATCCCGGACAGCGATCTCTGGCTGCCGCCCTCGAAACATGAGCTCGTCGAGGAACTGTGCGACGCGGTCCACGAGCGCTCCCAGGTGCTGCTCGTTGGCGAGCCGGGCGCCGGCAAGACGTGCGTGCTGCGCGCGCTGCGCCATCGCTTGCCGCAGGCCGGATTCCGCCTGACCTACTGCCACAACGCCACGCTCGGACGCCGCGACTTCTACCGGCAGCTCTGCCAGGCCCTCGGCCTGACCCCTGCCGCGACCGCAGCCGCCGTCTTCCACGCGATCAGCGCGCACGTCGAGAACCTCGGACGAGAACGGATTCACCCGGTCTTTCTGCTCGACGAGGCGCACCTACTTCATCAGGACACGTTGGACCATCTTCACATCTTGGCAAATTACGAATGGGACAGCCGGGCGCTGCTGAGTCTGATTCTGGTGGGGCTGCCCGACCTCAGGGACCGGCTTGAGCTGCGCAAAAACCGCTCCCTGTACTCGCGGATCGACCGGCGCCTGTCGATCGGACCGATGACGGCGGACGATACGAGCGATTATGTCCGCCTGCGGCTCGGCCGTGCCGGCTGCGATCGCGATCTCTTTACCTCCGAGGCGCTGACGTCGCTGCACGAGGCCGCCGGCTCGAGCCTGCGCGAGATCGACCGCGTGGCCACCGCCGCGCTGCGCGAGTCGGCTCGGCGGAAAAAGAAGCTCGTTGAGCGGGACGTCATGGCCCGGGTGATTGCCGACGTGAAGAGTGACGCCGACTGAACGGCGTCTACGCTCACGCGTGGCAGGCGCCGGCAGCCATCGCGCCGTCGGCGCCTACGGGTTATCCGACGCGATGGCCATCGCGCGTTGAGGGCCCCGTGCGCCGGACATGGCCATCGCCCAGCGGCGCGGCCCGTGCAGGCGGGTGATGGCCATCGCCCTCCTCGACCTCGCCCGCGCAGGCTCGTGATGGCCATCAACCAGACGGCGCACAACGCCATCAATCAGCCTGAGCGTCAACACCGCGCAGCGTCGACCGTGCCACAGGCCCGCGCCGGTAGAAGCTGTCGTTCAGGTACTCGACGTCCTCGCTCGACATCGCCGTGACGCCATCCTCGCCGAGCGCCGTTGTCGTCACGAGCCCGTACCGAGCTCGACGCGCTCCTCCCGGTGCCGGGCGCACCAAGGAGCGGATTCGCCGCCCGTTTCACGGCGATGCCCTTGACCCAACCGGCGCGCGGCCGATCTCGGCAGGCCATGCGAGCAAGAGGCGGCCCAGCTCAGAGCGACCCGAGTTCGCGTCCGGTTCTCGCGGCTCTGAGTGGCCATCCACGCACGCCAATTCTCCAGCCTCGCCCTAATCACGATCTCCTAAACTCCACAGACCGGACTATCAGCCTGAAAGGCGCCATCTTCCGTGCCGTATTGGGGGGATGTAGCTGGCCTCTGACACCTGAGCGGCGCGACCTCGGAGTGGCACGTCCTGCACATAAACCGCGAGGCATACGAAGTGCTTTGTGGGAATGCGGTACGCCTCAAGGCCAGACGGTCAGGGGGGCGTCGAGGAGTACAAGATGTTCTCATTCAATGACAAAATTGCTGGTTTCGCAATGATTTGGGCGACTCTGACGACGGGGTGCGCCATCGACGCGGTCGGTACGGACGACGCCGATCTTGACCAGGTTGGCATTGACGAGGCCAACGCCGAACCGCGCGATTCGACGGCCGATCCACTCGGGGGGGACAAGAGGGGCGCCTTGGTTGCCTCTAGCAAGAGCGAGATGCTGCCGAGCAAAGGCTATGTAGGAAAATTGGCGGTGCGGCAGGCGGGGTTCAGCCAACAGGCGCCGCTCTACGGCCCCCAGGGGCTCAAGGGTGTTGAGGGGGAACTCCGCCCCGGTTGTTATTGTCCGCCATGTCCACTTCCTTACGATGGGCCTCGGTAGAGGCCACCTGGGGCCGGTAACGCGGTCCGGATTGCGCCTGCCCAAAACTACGCAAGTGACGCTGCTCGTCGATCGGGATTCGGTGATCGCAAACGCTACGAGCCTCTCGGTGGCTTGGGATGAAACTGCACCCACCTGGCTTCAGCAGCGCTTCGAGGTCGGTACCCGGTGTAGGAGCCCAATGAGCGAGCAGCGCTCGCTAGGATTTGTGCAGGGACGACCCGAGTCGACCAGTGAGCAGTGCCACTCTTTTTCTGAGCGTCATTTCCGCGAGTCCCGCAGGACGCGGCGCGTCATACAGGCCCAACCTCGCCTGGAGTTCAGCGTGTCAAGGGTGCGCTCGCTACCCGTACCGCCGCGCGCCCCTGACACGCCCTGTGCTCAGGGCGGGCCCTAAGCGAGAGCGACGCCCGAGGGATACCCCTGACCGGGAGGCTCCTGGCTCGAAATAGTTCCCTCGAAAAAAAAACACACAACAATTCAGGAATGACCAATTCGCCCTCGATCTACTTGCGCTCCCACATCAGTAAGTCGACGAAGAGCAGTCACGAGCACGCCCCGCCGAACCCAACGGAAGTAGCCGTCGCTGAATGGCTCGGCCACTACGGTCCGCGAGTCGACCGGGCTGTTCAAGTTCTCGCGCCTCGCCGAGTCCGATAGCGGAGACAGAGGCTTGTTCCGATGAGCCGATGACACCACATGAGGAAGTGAAACTGCACCACCAGAAGAGCGACGCTGCGAGCATCGAACAGAGCCCCGTAGAGAATATTGTGGCCGTAGCCTCGTACCCATGTCGAATCGAGGGGCTCCGGAAAGCCGAGACAGCAGATGAGAATCGATGGTATCCGCATAAACGTCCCCGAGACAAGCAACACAGAGTCTACACGACCGTACATTCCGGATCTCTGCGGAAATGGCCCCCCCATGTCCGCAGTCGACCGTATGGTGAAGATGAGGCAGGGCGTGCACTACCGCAGCCTCGCGCATATCCTTGGTCGAGCGTCAGCTTGGGCATACTCCGACATCGACACGTACGCCAATATGATGTATTGCCTCGGGATCGCGAACGAATTCGTCGCCGTCACCACAACCAATCCTTCGCTTCTCGTGAACACGACGGCATATATTTCCCAGAGCGCAGACAAAAGACTGGCGATCCTGTGCTTCCGCGGAACGGAGCTTCAGAACTTCGTCACGTGGATGACGGATGCGAGCGCCCGCGCTGACCTGCTTTTTTCCGCGGGGCACGTCCACGGAGGATTCCTGCGCGCGGTCATGTCGGTGTGGACCGCTGTCGAAGCACTGCTCTACAGCGCACACGTTGGCTATTCCATTTGCGACGCGGGAAGCCAGTTGAAAAATCGATACCAGCATTGCGTCGGTGAAATTCGGCAATGCGGCCGATATGTTCAACGCAGGGATAGTGAAAAATATCAGGACAACTCAGACCACATCCCGCCGGCGCTCGCATTAAAAAATGAGCACAGACTGAAGGCGCTCTACATCGCGGGTCACAGCCAGGGCGGGGCGATGGCCGTCCTCGCTGCAGCCATTCTTCACCTCGACCCTGAGCTCGACGACCTCCGGCAGAAGCTGCGCGGCGTCTACACATTTGGCCAGCCCATGGTCGGTCATCGAGACTTTGCCGCATCCTGCAGTAAACAGTTCGGAAACAAGCTCTTTCGACATGTCTATGGCAATGACATCGTACCGCGCCAGCCACCGCTCACAACGGGACGCTTCATGCACTTCGGCGAAGAGTATGGATCGAGTGAGGAGGGATGGGAGCCTCGGGCCAAGTCCGCGAGTCAGGCGTGGACGTTCGTCGGCAGCTCGATCGTCGGTCTCCTGGCCTGGGCGACGCAGAACCTGAAGGGCATCCCCTTCCCCAGTTGGTTACATATGCCTTTCTCGTGGAGCGATCACGAGCCGATCAACTACCTGCGCACCTCGCAACTCGTCGGCCCTGGCGCCGAATTTCTCTGAGCGCGCCTCCTGAACATACTCTATACATCAGGAAAAATATCGCCTTCTCAGCGCGGCAGTCCGGCCCGAGGAGTTCAGGAGATCGTGACCAGGGCGAGGATGGAGAACTCGCGTGAGACCGCCGTATTCGGAGGCCTTTCGAGAGAAGATCGTTCAGCGGATGCTCGGGCCGGGCGCCCTGACCGCCACGCACCTCGCGCGCCGGCTTGTGCGGCGCGTCCGGGTCGGCCGTCGTCCCCTCGTAATATGCAGTCTGTCGGTTCATCTCCTTGAGGAAGAGGCACCCGACCTCCCCGGGCGCAGGCACCCCAGGCGGCGGGAGATGTGATCTCCTGAATGGTATAGAGCAGCCCGTCGCCATCGCGCAGCTTCGACGCGCCACAAACCCGCGCCGGTAGAAGCTGTCGTTCAGGTACTCGACCAGCACGACCGACATCACCGACATTACCGACGCATCGTCGTCCTCCGCGCCGAGCACCGTCGTCGTGACCGCCCCGAAGCCGAGCTGCGCGCGCCCGTCCCGATCGTCGATCGCATCCGCGTACGTCTCGATGCGCGTCCTGTACGTGCGCACGCCGTGTACCCCCGCGTGCCCTCCACCCGTCGCGCAACGTCACGGCGCTCAGCACCCACTGGCTCGACGGCATGTCGACCCGCGGCGCCCCGTCCGCCTCGTCCATCGGCCCCTCGCTCGGCAGGACCAGGTTGCCTTCACGCATATAGTCGAGCTCGACGCTCCCGCAGAGCGGCATGTTCGCCTGGCGCAGCAAGTCCGCCTTGCCGATCGCGTTCACGCGCGCGTACGCCTTGGCGTCGCCGTCGCGGTTGAGCACGTGGTCCGCGAGGCAGTCGCCGTCGATGTCCTCGAACGCGAGGTGCGATGAACCGCTCCCCTCGAAATAGAACACCGAGCCTCCGACGCAAACGAAGCAGCAGACCTCGACCCTCAAGCGGCCCTCGTAGCTCTCGGACCTGCGGAGCCCACCGCGTCGCCGCCGCCCATGAACGCGTACTCCGGCGGGTCGAGCGGCACGTTCCAGGCGGCCGCCGGCCAACGCTCTTCCTGCGCGAACGAGCCGCCAAGGTTGAGCCGAACCCGGAAGAACGGCTCCTCCGGCGCCTTCATCACCTTGCCCGGGAGCGCGTCGCCGTTCACGTCGGCGCGATCCACGACCGTATGCGCCGCCGTGTCAACACCCGCTCGATTACAACCGATTACAGCGCGCCGCCCTCCCCTCTCCTTGCCCGCCGCCTCTCCCTCGATATCGCGTGAAGGACTCGGCGCAGCAGGATTCAGGCGCCGGAGCGGGGCAAACGTCCTTGACAGCTATGCTCGATAAGCGACCATCCTCCGGTACCTCTCAACCAGGAGGGAGCTCATGCCCCCGACACGCACCGTGAAGAACACGCCCGACTCCACGTCTCCCAAGACCAGGTCGTCCAGCAGGACGCCGGCCGCAAAGACGAAGCGCCCGGCCGCAAAGACCCACGACCCCACCACCGACGACGCGCTCCTCGCGCTCGACCCGGGTTACGCGTCCCCGCCCGATATCCCTCTGAGCGTCGCCGAGCGCGAGCTCACCTCGCTCTCGCGCCTCGCGGGCGCTCAGCAGGCGCGCCTCTCGAAGATCGGTATCGCCGCCGACAAAGTGGATCTCCTCGCGCGCTTCGCGCGGCGGCTCGGCGCGATCGAGAAGGCATGGCAGAAGGCGCGCGGCGCCGTGAAGCTCACATCCGCGCAGCGGAGGCTCCGCGACGAGGCCGAGGTGCTCGATGCGAAGCTCTTGGCCGGCGGCCGCTGGGGCTGCCGCAACGACGACGCCGCCCAGGCGGAGCTCTCGCGCATCGCCGAGGGCGCCGGCCTGGCGGACACCATCCAGGACCTGCGCGATCTCGTCGACTTCTGGGCCGACCACGAGGGCGCGCTCGGCGTGACCGACATCACGAGCAAGGATCTATCGAGGGCCAGCGCGCTCGCCGACGCCCTCGAGGACGCCGCCGCCAACGAGGCCTCGGACGCGAGCGCCGCGCAGGCGCTGGAGCTCCGCAACCGCGCGTTCTGGGCCGCCGATGAGCTCGCCAAGGAGATCCGCGAAGGCGGCCGTTACGCGTTCCGCGATCAGCCCAAGCTCGCAGCGAAGTTCGTCTCCCGCTACCGGGCGAGCGTGAAGCGGCGCTCCCACCGAAAAGCGACGGCCACCACGCCCGTCGCCGTCCCGGAGCCCGCCCCGGACGCATAACCGGCCCCCGCGCCCGATCCTCCCACGCCCGCGCTCGATCCTCCCACGCCCGCGCTCGATCCTCCCACGCCCGCGCTCGATCCTCCCACGCCCGCGCTCGATCCTCCCACGGCCCCGCGCCTGGTCCTCGAAGCGGGCGTGTTACAAGGCCGCGTGCACTTCACCATCTCGCACGAGCTCGACGCGCCCCTCGACGCCGTGGAGCTCGCCGTGCTCTCGCCGGACCTCGGGCCTCGGCTCGCCACGCGGGTCGCCTCCCTCGAGAGCGTCGTGACCGTCGAGCACGCGCTCCGCGACGGCGAGCTCCTCCGCGTCCTGCGCTTCCAGGCGAGCGCGCCGCTGCCGATCTTCCGGAGCTACCCCGTCGCGAAGGACGCCATGTCCTGGGAGGAGCGCTCGACCTACCGCCTCTCGGACCACGCCTCCACGTGGCAGGTCAGCCCGAAGGAGCAGTGGCGCAGCTACTTCCGCTCGGCGGGGACATACCGGCTCGAGCGCCTGCCACAGGGCCGCACCCGCCGCCGCGTCGATGGCGACATCCAGATCCGGCTGCACCTGCTCGGCCCGCTCGTCGAGCGCCTCGCCCTCGCCGAGGTCCAGCGGACGTACGACGCGGAAGCGGATACGCTCCGGGAGCTCATCCGCGCATGAACAACCTACCCCGCCCCCAAAGCCCCGCCCGCTCCACGCGCCCCGCCCGGCTGGGGCGGCTCGCAAGCATCACTCACCCCGCCAGCGTCACCGCCGCGCTGCTCGGCCTGTGCGCGGGCCTCTGCGCGCTCGCCGGCGCGACCGCCGCGCGCGCCGCGCCGGCCGACGGCCCCTCGCAGCCGCTCCCCGATCCTGGCAAGCCCGTCGCCAGCAGCGACGACACCTCGGCCATCGCGGTGAACCCCGCGAACCTCTCCTTCCTCCCGGGCACCGAGCTCCGGTGGACCTGGGTCCACACGGGCTCCGCCTCGCCGCTGCCCGCGCGCGGCCACTCGATCGCGCTCGGCGTGCCGCTCTGGTACGTGTCGACAGGCCTGCGGCTCGACTTCCTCGACCCGCCGGACGGCGCGCCGCCGCCGTTCGACAGCCCGTCGCGCTGGGTCCGCTGGGGGCTCGCCCTCGACACCGGCCCCACCTTCGCCTTCGGCACGACGCTCGGCTGGGGCAGCTCCGACGCGCCGGCGCTCGACGGGTACTTCTCGCTCACGAGCGGCGTCACGCTCCGGCCCTCCACCTGGCTCTCGCTCTCGGCCGTCGCGCGCGACTGGAACCGCCCCGAGAACCGCCTCCGCGAGGCCATCGAGCGCAGCTACGACTTCGGCGTCGCCGTGCGGCCCGTGGGCGGCAGGCGCGCGCTCGAGATCGGGCTCGAGACCTCCTACGTCGAGAACAGCGACCCCGACGAGAGCGGCGCCTGGACGCCCCGGGCGACCCTCGGCCTGCGCGTGCCCTACGTGGGCACGCTCCGGGGCGACGTGACGCTGCGCGACCTCACGGCCGACGGCGGCCCGAAGATCGCCGCCATGGCGGGCCTCGACGTCAACGTCGACGAGCTGCAGGTCTCCGCCGGCGGCGTCTTCGGCAACGCCATCACGAAGAGCGGCACCGGCTTCTACGCCGGCGTCGCGCTCCGCAGCTTCTCCGAGCGGGGCGTCCAGCTGCCGGCCCGCGTCGTCCGCGTCCGCCTCGACTCGACCCCGGGCGTCCGCAGGCACACGCGGCTCCTCCAGCAGCTCTGGCGCCTCGCCGAGGACCCGGAGGTCTCCGGCGTCGCCCTCGTGCTCCGCGCGGAGCCGGCCAGCTCGCTCGCCCACGCTGAGGAGGTCTCCGACGCGATCCGCAACCTGAGGAGCCACGGCAAGAAGGTCCTCTGCCACCTCGAGGACGCCGGCGGGCGCTCGCTCCACGTGTGCTCGAGCGCCGACGTCATCGCGATGAACCCCGCGGGCGGGCTGCGCTTCGCCGGCATGTCGTCGAGCTACTTCTACTTCGGCGGCCTCCTGAAGAAGCTCGGCGTGCAGGCCGACATCGTCCGCATCGGCGCGCACAAGCTCGCCGCCGAGCAGTTCGCGCGCGAGACGAGCACCCGGGTCGGCAACGACGACCACCAGGCGCTGCTCGATCAGCTCAACGACGCCTTCCTGGCCGAGGTGAGCGCCGGGCGCCGCATCCCCGCCCCGGAGCTCGAGCGGCGGATCGCGCGCGGGCCGTTCCTCGCCCAGGAGGCGCGGCAGAGCGGCCTCGTCGACATGCTCGCCTACGACGACGAGCTCGGCCGCGTCATCGACGAGGTGATGGGGCGCGCCTCCCGCGTCGTCGACGACGACCCGAGCGACGAGGCGCCCGAGCGCTGGGGCCGCTCGCCCAAGGTCGCGCTCGTCTACCTCGACGGCGACATGATCGACGGCGAGAGCCGGTCGATTCCGTTCGTCGGCGTCAAGCTCGCGGGCTCGTACACCGTCGCGGGCGCGCTGCGCCGCGCGCGCGAGGACCGCAGCGTCCGCGCCGTCGTGCTCCGGGTCGAGACCGGCGGGGGCTCGACGCTCGCGGCGGACGTCATCCTGCGCGAGGCGATCCTCACGGCGCGCGTGAAGCCGCTCATCGTCTCGATGGGCTCGTCGGCCGCGAGCGGCGGCTACTACGCGTCCGTCGCCGGCGCCCCGATCTTCGCGAGCCGCTCCTCGATCACCGGATCCATCGGCGTCTTCTACGGGAAGGTCGACGTCACGGGGCTCCTGGAGAAGCTCGGCGTCAGCATCGAGACGTTCCGCTCGTCGCCCCGCGCCGACGCCGAGTCGCTCTACAGGCCGTACACCGACGACGAGCGCGAGCAGCTCGGCGTCAAGGTGAAGCAGTTCTACGACCGGTTCGTCGCCCGCATCGTCGAGAACCGGCACATGAAGGCCGAGGAGATCGACGCGCTCGGGCGCGGGCAGGTGTGGACCGGCGCCCAGGCCCTCGAGCGCCGGCTCATCGATCGCCTCGGCGGGCTCCGGCAGGCGATCGAAGAGGCGCGCCGGCTGGGCCAGCTGCCCGACGACGCGCCCGTCCTGTCGCTCCCCGAGGAGGACACGTCGCTCCTCGGCTACGCCCTCAGCCTGGTCGGCTTCTCCGCGCAGGCCCAGGGCGAGCTGGCGAGGGCGAGCATCCCGCCCGTGATGCTCGACGCCGCTCGCGCCCTCACGCCGTTCTTCGTGTTCGGCGCGGACAGGCCGCTCGCGCGCAGCGAGTTCGCCGGAGAGATCTCGTTCGGCGCGCCCGGCACGGCCCGCGAGGACGAGCCCGGAGGATCCGCGCCGCCCGCGGCGCCTGCGTCGAAGGAACGCTGAGCCGATGGAGCAGCTCGAGCCCGCGTCGCCCAGGACCGCCGAGCCCGCGGAGCAGGCCGGGCCCGCCGCGCCGCCGCTGCTCCACGCCCGCGCGGCGCGCATCGCGGTGGACGACGTCGTCGCCATCGACGCGCTCACCGCGGCGACGCGCGGCGATCGCGTGCTCTGCGCCGGCGACGCCGGCGCGCTCTTCGCGGCGCTCACGGGCGTCCCGTTCTCGTCCCTCCGGAGGCCGGCGCGGCCCGGCGCGGCGGACGACGCGGGCGACGCGGCGCCCGGCGAGGCGCGCGTCGTCGCCGGGCGCCTCGAGGTCGCGGGGCGCGACGTGGCGCGCTCCGCGCACCGGGCGGCGAGCGGGGCGGCGCCGCTCGATCCGCCGCTGCCGCTCGCGTGGACCGCGGACGCCTACGTCGGCTGGGGCGCGCGCCTCGCGGGCGCCTCGCCGCGCGAGGCGGCCGACATGGTGGCCCCCGCCCTGGCCCGCGTCGGCCTCGCGGCCTCGCGGAAGCGCGCGCTGAGCGCGCTCGCGCTGCCCGAGCGCCGCGCGCTCGTCCTCGCCCAGGCGATCGTGACCGCGCCCGCCGTGGTGATCGCCGAGGATCCGCTCGTCGGCCTCGACGGCGCCGCGGCCGCCTTCGTCCTGGCCGCGCTCGCGGGCGCCACCGAGGGCCGCGGCGCGCTGCTCACGGCGGCACGGCTCGACGTCGAGGGCCCGCGGGGCGCCCTGGTCCGCGGCGCCACCGACGTGCTCGTGCTCGCGGGCGGCGAGCTCGCCTTCTCGGGCACGTTCGCGGAGATCGCCGCCGGGAGCCGCCTCTACGCCGTCACCGTCCGCACGAACGCGGAGCTCCTCCGCGAGGAGCTCGCCGCCCGGGGGATCGCGCTGCGGGGCGGGCCGGTGCGCTTCGCCGCCGCGCTGCCCGAGGGCGCGACCACCCGCGACGTCGTCCTCGCCGCGACGCGCTGCCGCGCCGCGATCGTCGAGCTCACCCCCCTCTTCTGACCTGCCGGCCGCCGTAGTACCGTGCGTCCGATGTCATCCGAACCCGCCGCGAACAAGCCGACCGCCGCTCAGGTCACCCCGGGCGGCCCGCCTCCCGGAGGTCGACTCGCCGTGCTCACCGCCTTCGCGGTGGGCGCCTCGTGGATCCCGGTCCCGGTGCTCCCCGCGCGCATGCTGCTGCGCATCCGCGGGGCCATCGTGCAGGACACCGTCGCCCGCCACGGCCTCAGCCTCACCACCGACGCGCGCGCGCTCCTCGTCGAGCCCGGCTCGGAGCAGACCCCGCTCCGCAAGGCCGCGCAGCTCGTCACGAAGGAGGTCCTCCGGCGGCTCAACCCGGCCCTGGCCCTCGCCGCGGCCGCGCGCGGCCTGGAGGTCTACGCCCTCGGCCACCTCCTGGACCGCTACATCACGCGCTTCCGCCGGAGCACCGCCGTGCGCGTCCACGCCGAGGAGGCGCGCTGGGTCCGCGACGCCGTCGATCGCGCCGTGCGCCGCGCGCTGTCCCCCTCCCTCCAGGCGAGCTTCACCGTCCTGCCGAGCGGCACCGAGGACCTGCGCGACGAGTTCACGCGCTGGATCGACGCCTTCCTGCTCGCGGGCGCCTCCGTCCCGGAGTACATCGAGCGCCGCCTCGACGCGGCGTTCGACGAGATCGCCGCCGCCGGCCTCCCCAATGACTGACACCGAGGACCGCACCGCCACGAAGGGCGGCGCCGCGGGCCGCCCCGCGGCCGACGCCGCGCCGGAGCTGGATCCGCAGGCCGCGCGCGCCGCGCTCCGGCGCTGCCGCCGCATCATCGTCAAGATCGGCTCGAAGAGCCTCTCCGGCGACGCCTGGGACCGGCTCGCCGCCGAGGTGGCCGCGCTCCGCGGCCGCTCCGGCCGGAGCCTCGTCATCGTGTCGAGCGGCGCCATCGCCCTCGGCGTGGCGAAGCTCGGGCTGAAGTCGCGCCCGAAGGACATGGCCTGGCTCCAGGCCGCCGCCGCCGCGGGCCAGAGCGTGCTGATGCAGCGCTACGAGGAGGCGTTCGGCAAGGTCGGCCTGCTCGTAGCGCAGGTGCTCCTCACGCACGCCGACCTCGCGGACCGCACGCGCACGAACAACGCGAGGAACGCCCTGGCCGCGCTGCTCGAGGCGGGCGCCATCCCGATCATCAACGAGAACGACGCCGTCGCGGTCGAGGAGATCAAGTTCGGCGACAACGACCAGCTCGCGGCGATGGTGACCCCGCTCTGCGAGGCCGATCTCCTCATCCTCCTCTCGGACGTCGAGGGCCTGCTCGACGGCGACGGGCGCCGGGTGCCGTTCGTGCGCAGCGTCGCCCGCGAGGCGCGGCACCTCGCGGGCGCGTCGACCTCCGGCGTCGGCACCGGCGGCATGGCCAGCAAGGTGGAGGCCGCCCGGCGCGCCACGCTCGCGGGCTCGCACGTGGTCATCGGCGCCGCCCGCGAGGCGGGCATCATCACGCGCATCGTCTCGGGCGAGGACGTCGGCACCCTCTTCGCCGCCGTCCCGCAGCGGCTCAGCGCGCGCAAGCACTGGATCGCGTACACGCTGCGCCCGCGCGGCGCCATCCTCGTCGACCGGGGCGCCGCCGAGGCGATCGGCTCGAAGAACCGGAGCATCCTCGCCGTCGGCGTCCTCGGCGTGCGCGGCACCTTCCTGCCCGGCGATGCCGTGGCCGTCGTCGACCCGGACGGCACCGAGATCGCGCGCGGGCTCGCGCGGATGTCCGCGAGCGACGCCGCGCGCACCGCGAGGAAGAAGCGCGAGGAGGCCGGTGATGACGACGTCGTCGTCCACCGCGACGACCTGGTGGTGCTCCCGAGCGAGTAGCCCCGCAGTCCCCGGCCGGGTGGGGGGTACCTTGGCCGAAGGTGGGATCTTTTGAACCGCCAAGTCGCCAGAAGACGCCAAGAAAAGCACGAGATCTTGGCGTCTTCTGGCGACTTGGCGGTTCCATCGCTCCGGAAGGGCGGGATGAGTACTCAGCCCCCTGGCCGCCCTGTAGGTGCGCCAGCCACCCGGCCGACCACGATGGCGCGCCGCTCGCGCTTCGCGGGAACCTTCGCGCCGCCCCGCTGTCGCTTGGGTTTACCGCATGTTACCGCACGCGACTGCCCGTCACCGCCGGCCGCCGCCGACGGCCGGGGGTCCCTGCCGGTTCCTGGAGGTCGGGTGATGCGCATCGGGTTGTTCGTCGCGAACGGCTTAATTCTCGCGGGGGTCGCCTGGACGATCGGGCTCGGGCCGAGCGTCCGGGCGGCGGAGCTCCTGCCGTCGCGCGCCGCGGCGGGGGCCGACGAGCTCGCGGCGCTCGAGGCCCGCTACGCCGAGGGCAGGACGCCGGCCAGCGTCACCGCGCTCGCCGCCGCCTACCTGGAGCGCGATCAGCCCGGGCTCGCCTCCTCGGCCCTCGACGCGGCGCCCGGCGATGTGCGCGCGCTCCCGGAGGCGGCGCACCTCTCGGCGCGGGCGCTCCTCCACCGAGGCCGCGTCCGGGACGCCCTCGCCGCGGCCGAGCAGGCGTCGGCGGGCTGCGCGGCCGGCGCCTGCCCCGCGTGGCTCGCGGCGAAGTCCGAGCACCAGCGCGCCTTCCTCGAGCAGCTCGTCGCCGCGGGCGTCGAGGATCCGCAGGTCGACGCGGCCGCCGCCCGCGCCGCGCTCGACGCCTACGCGCGCAGCGCGAGCCAGGTGCGCCTCGTCGCGGTGCGCTAGCGCGGCGCGGGGAACATCGACGCACGCGCGAACGTAAGCCCAGGCGTAAATGTACAAGGCAACTACAACAAGGCGGCTACAAGGCGGCTAGACGACGGGACGCCCGATGCGATCGGCGATCGTCGAGGCCGTATCCAAGCTTGGAAACCCTGTCGTTGTCGAATGACGGTCACCGTCTTATGTCGTAGCCTTTGGCATTGCTCGGCGCGTTCGTACCGGGGGCGCTGTCCGAGAGAACAACCGGTTGCGCTTGGGAGGGTCTCCCTCAGGTGGAACAGCCGCAAGCTCGCACGCTGGGCGCCCTTGCGACCGCAAGGTCAGGGTTGTACCGACGCGGCGCCGCCGTGGCGATCGCGCTCGCCCTCACCGTCGCCGCGGGCTGTGCGCGGCCGATCACCAACGCGGGGCTGCCGATCCCCGCGGCGAAGCCGGGCATGGAGCAGCGCCCGCTCGAGCTCCGGCCTCCGTTCGAGCTGGCGACGAACGAGGACGCGATCGTCCGGATCGTCACCGACGTGACGTGCACGGGGACGCTCATCACCGAGGACCTGGTGCTCACCGCGCACCACTGCGTCGCGGCGCGCGACGACAACGGCAGGACGCTGCGCCGCGATCAGGATCCCGAGGCGATCTCGATCGAGCTCGGGGGCGACCACCTGCCGTGGGGCGACGTGACGGTCCGCGCGGTGGTGTCGCCGGACTGCGGGTACACGTCGGGCGAGGGCGACATCGCCATCCTCGTGCTGTCGCGGCGCCTCGTCGGGATCCCGACCCTGCCGCCGCGGATCGAGGGTGAGCCGGTGTCCAGGGAGCAGGTGACGCCCTACGGCTTCGGCCGCTGCGCGCTCTCGCGCGACCCGATCCACCTCGCGCCGCGGCTGGGCGGCACGATCGACGCCGTGAACCCGGGGCAGTTCGTCGCGATCGCCTCGATCTGCCCCGGCGACTCGGGGGGGCCGGCGCGCAGCGATCGAGGCGGCGACGTCGTCGGCGTCATCTCGTCGAGCGTGATGGACGGTGACGAGCACACCACCGGGACCTCGTATTTCAGCCGCCTCGACGTGTGGCCCGAGCTGTTCTCCGCCGCCCGCGAGATCGCGGCGGGCGCGAGCCCGAGCGAGCTTCCGCCGTACCGGGGGTGCCTGCGTTGACGGCGCCGCCGCGCCTTCAAGCTGCGCTTGCCCGACGCCCGCGGCCGGAGCTGCGCTAGGCTGCGCCGCTGCATGCGGAAGCTGTTCAACGGGCTGCTCTGGATCCTGGGAACCCTGCTGTTGCTCGGCGTCGTGCTCCGCGCGCTCGTGCTCGACGTCTGGAAGGTGCCGAACGATCCGATGCTCGGCGCCTCGCTCGCGCCGAGCCTCGCCCCGGGCGACGTGGTCGTCGTGCTGACGCGGGGCACGCCCGGCTTCGGCGAGCTGGTGCGGTGCCCGGATCCCGAGGCCCCTGGCAGCCACATCGTCGGCCGGATCGCGGGCTTGCCGGGCGACAAGGTCGAGGTCGACCACACCGTCCTCCTCGTGAACGGGCAGAGCTACGACCCCGAGACGGCGTGCGCCGAGCCCAAGGTGAGCATCACCGACCCGGCCACGGGCAACCCGGTGCAGCTCTCGTGCGACATGGTGATGATGGGCCCCGGCCTCCACGCCCGGGCGACCGGGCGCAGGCCCCCGCTCGAGCGCCGCCACCGCGTCGAGGTCCGGCCCGACACGGTCTTCCTGCTGAGCGACAACCGGAGCTACCACGACGACTCGCGCGACTACGGCCTGCAGCCGCGCGCCGCGTGCAACCAGCGGATCGTCTTCCGGCTCTGGGGCGGCGCCGGCTGGAGCGACGACCGGCGCCGCTTCACCTTCGTGCGCTGAGCAGGGCCGGCCGTCGACCTGGCCGGCGCACCTCGAGCTTGACCCCTCCGCTGATCGACGTCTAGAACCGTGTCTCTCTCCACCCGGGTCGGGGATCGAGCGCCAGCAGCGGCCCGGGTTCCCGTCCTGGCTCGCTTCATCGGTCGGAGGTCCGCCACGGCGGCCTTCCACTGGCGCGGGTCGGAGAACCGCGATCCGCGGTCCTCCAATGCACCGAGGAGACGTTTGCACACCGAGCAGAACGAGATTGGCATCGTCTGTGGCCAGTGCGACCTGTGGAGCCCGATGGGCACCGCGCGTTGCCCTGAGTGCGCGAACGACTTGGCCCTGTTCACGCCGCGCCGGGCGAGCTCGACGACCACGCCGGCCCGGCGCTCCCCGACGCCCGCGGCCGGCAGCGCGGGCGCCCGGCTCGACCCGACGAGCGCGCGCGGTCAGGGCCGGGGCCCCAAGACCACCTCGTCCAAGAGCGAATTCGCCGAA
Organism: Sorangium sp. So ce124; assembly: GCF_051525235.1. Lineage (NCBI taxonomy): Bacteria > Pseudomonadati > Myxococcota > Polyangiales > Polyangiaceae > Sorangium > Sorangium sp. So ce124. The sequence goes on along the minus strand of NZ_CP150312.1, from coordinate 12,531,759 downwards.
CTCTCCCAGGAGGAGCTGATGGAGCAAGCCCGTAACTACGTCTGCCGTTCCTGCTCGAGCGGTGTCCCCTCGGGCCACAAGTTCTGTGGGAGGTGCGGAACGGCGGTCCCGCCCGAGATCCTCAACGCGCAGACGCTGTTCTTCGGGGACATGCAGAACCCGGCGAAGGCGAAGCTGATCCTCATCCGCGGCGAGGGCATGGACGGCCTCTCGTTCCACCTCAAGGCGGAGCAGCACATCGTCGGCCGCAACGGGCAGCTCGTCTTCCCGGACGACCCGTTCGTCTCGCCGAAGCACGCGAACTTCTTCTACCGCGACGGCAAGCTGGTTGTGCGCGACGAGGGCTCGCTGAACGGCGTGTACATCCGCGTGCGCGGCACGATCGACATCACGCCGGGCGACACGTTCCTCGCGGGCGAGCAGCTCTTCCGGCTCGATCCGACGCCGCGCGCCTCCGACGGCCAGGATCCGGACGGGACCTTCTTCTACTCCTCGCCGAAGCACCCGAGCCCGTTCCGCCTCACGCAGGTGCTCCAGGGCGGCGCGGTCGGCATGACCGTCTGCGCGCGCGGCACCTCGCTGCAGATCGGGCGCGAGGGCGGCGACCTGAACTTCCCCGTCGACCTGTACATGTCGGGCTCGCACTGCCGGCTCGAGGAGCACAACGGCAAGTTCACGCTGACCGATCTCAACAGCCGCAACGGCACCTACGTGCGCATCAAGAGCGAGCGCGAGCTCGCCCACGGCGACTACCTCTTCATCGGCCGCAAGCTCCTGCGCGTCGAGCTCAACACGAACTGACGCTGGCCCGCGGGCGCGGCGCCCTCGCCCATGACCACCGCGCGTCCTGCCCTCGACGTCCTCCGCGCCGGCCCGGTCGCGGCGGGCGCGACGCTGTGGCGCAGCCGCGGCCAGCTCCATGTGACCCTCGTCGCCAAGGCCACGTTCGCGATGGTCCCCGGCGGCGAGGCGCGGCGGATCGAGCCGCTGGAGATCGTCCGGAGCGAGGTCTACACGCGGGGGAACCCGATGAAGCCGCTGCTCGCGGCGAGCGAGCTCGCGCCGTGGCTGGGGCGCGCCGAGGTGGTGCTCACCGGGCACGCGTGGGCGCCGGGCGGGGCGCCGCTCCGGCGGATGGCGGTGCGGCTCGCGCTCCTGCGCGCGGGGGCGGCGCTCGTGGACAAGAGCCTCGAGGTCGTGGGCGATCGGGCGGGCGGCGCGGCGGCGGTCGCGCTGCCCGAGCCGTTCGTGAAGATGCCGATCGAGTACCAGCGTGCGTATGGCGGCCCCGGGGAGCCGGAGAACCCGCTCGGCGTCGGCGCCGGCGAGGGCGGCGGCGCGCTGCCCAACCTGCTGCCGCCGGGCGGGGGGCGCGCGCCGGCGGGCCTCGGGCCGATCCCGCCGATCGTGCCGAGCCGGACGCGGCTGCTCCGCGGGCTCGCGCGCGCCGAGCTGGAGGGGATCGCGTCGATCCCGGACGATTTCGACTGGTCGTACTTCCAGTCCGCGCCTGCGGATCAGCGGTTCGATCGGGTGCTCGGCGGCGAGGAGATCGTGCTGGAGGGCCTGAGCCAGCACCATCCGACGCTGGCGACGCGCCTGCCGGCGCTGCGGGCGCTCGCGACGATCCTCCTGCCGAACGGCGCGGCGCGGTGGCTGCCGCTCGTGGGCGACACGCTGATCGTGCAGCCCGACGCCGAGCGCTGCGCGGTGGTGTTCCGCGGGAGCTTCCAGGTGGCCTCGGAGGAGGTGCTCCCGGCGCTGCGCGCCGCGGTGGGCGTGGAGGTGGGGGACGAGCCGGTGCCGTGGCCGGACCTCAGCGAGGCGCCTGCGGGCGCGCCGAGCGCGGCGGGCGCGGCCGCGGGGGAGAGCGCGAAGCGGACGGACTGGAGCTCCACGGTGCGGCTCGGCGAGGACGACGTCGTGGATGCGCCGGTGAGCGTCGCGGGCGGCGCGGTCAGGCGAGAGCCGGTGCGTGACGGGGCGCACCCGCTCGAGGGGACGTTCCCGCTCGATGACACGTTGCCTCCGGCGGGGGGCGGGGCGAGGCCGCGCGAGGCGCGCACGGTGCCCCTGCCGCCCGTGAGGGTCCGAGGCCCGGGCCAGGACGACGCGGTGAGCGCGCCGTTTCCGATCGCGCCTGCCGGGGCGCGTGGCGAGCGGGAGGGCGGCGAGCGCCCGAGCGCGCCGTGGGCGGCGGGCGGCGCGGCGGCGGTCCCGGCGATCGCGTCGCCGCTGGAGGGCACGATCGAGCTGAGCGAGCCGGAGGCCGCGCCTGCGCAGACGGCGCCATCGCCCGCGCAAGACGTCACGCCTGCGCCGACGCCCGTGGAGATCGCAACGCCTGCGCCTGCGCCAACGCTGGCCGCCGCGTCTGCATCTGCGCCAACGCAGGCCGCTGCGCCTGCACCTGCGCCCACGCAGGCCGCCGCACCTGCGCCGGTCGCCACGCCCGCGCCGGCGCGCGCCTCCGAGCCGTTGCCCGCGCCGGCGCGCGATCCCGAGGTCGAGCGCTCGCCCGAGCCGCGCGCGCCGGCCCCGGCGCCGTCCGCGCCGAAGCGAGAGCAGCCCACTCTCCTTGGCAGCCTGTACAAGCGCTTCCGCAAGGACTGAGCCGGAGCGAGGATGGAGGGACCAACCATGTCGGAGGGAGCCGTGGTTCGGGAGCGCGCCACGTCCGCGCGCGCCGAGGAGTACCTGGGGCCGGCGCACGTGCTGGAAGCCCGCGGCCAGACGGTGGTGATCGAGCTGCCGGACGGCGAGAGCGCAGAGGCGACGATGGCGCTGGCGCTCCCGTATGCGCCGGCGGTGGGCGACGTGCTCCTCGTGATCGGCCGGGGCGCGCGCTTCTATGTCATCGGCGTCCTGCACGGGACCGGCAAGGTGACGCTGGAGCTCCAAGGCGACGTCGACGTCCGGGCCGCGGGCGGGGCGCTGCGGCTCTCCGGGGACCGGGGGGTGGAGCTCCGGGGGCCTGAGGTGGACCTGCACGGCGACAAGGTGCGGGTGTTCGCCGGGACGCTGGTGCAGAAGGCGGCGTCGCTCGTCCAGCGCGTGACCGACCTGTTCAGCCTGCACGCGCGGGAGAGCCACACGGTGGTGGACGGGTCGGCGACGACGAAGGCGAAGAGCGCGACGGTGCTGACCGAAGAGACGATGACGATCAACGGGAAGGAGATCCACCTGGGGTAGCTGGAGGGCATGGAGCCATCGAGTCACCAGGGGTCTCAGGGGCTGCGGCCACGGATCTCATCAATAGGGAGGGCCTTTCGGCCCTTTCTTCCAGACGTAGTCGTTACCGTGAATCCGCTTGCTGGCCACGTCAATCACGTACGGCGTGACGGTGCCATCGGGCTGCTGGCGGTATTCGAACAGAATGCCCCCCGATCCGCCGTTGATGTGGCTGTGATACCTCATCCCTGTTCTGGTGCCCTTGATGTGCTCATCTTTGAGGTATCCATTCCGCAGGTTGTTCAGAATCACCCTGTTCTCCGGGGTGTCGGTGATATCGGCTTCGCGGAGACCTGCCGCGTATTGCACCGGGTTGAAATCCCAGGTGTCGCGGTTGTCAGGCTTGAAGCGATCGAGCCTGGCCGATACCGCGTTCAGGCGTGCGTGAGCATCGTGCTCCTGCTGGGCGAGCTCGATCTGCAGCCTCTCGAGGTCCGCCCTGGTCCTCGCCTGTTGAGCTCCCCAGAAGTAGTGGTCTGTACCTGCGAATGGCCTGAGCCTTCCGAGCATATGCGTCGCCCAGCGGTTCAGATTGGCGTCAGGGGAGTTTGATGCAATCGTGAGAGCACTGATCAGTTGCTTGGCCATTCGGGACAGAGCGTGATGCTCGTGCTCTTCCGCGGTGGGAGCGGGTGCCGGAGTCGGGGCCGGGGCCGGAGTCGGGGCCGGGGCCGGAGTCGGGGCCGGAGCCGGAGTCGGGGCCGGAGCCGGGGCCGGGGCCGGAGTCGGGGCCGGGGCCGGAGTCGGGGCCGGAGTCGGAGTCGGGGCCGGAGTCGGGGCCGGGGCCGGAGTCGGGGCCGGAGTCGGGGCCGGAGTCGGGGCCGGAGTCGGAGTCGGGGCCGGGGCCGGGGCCGGAGTCGGGGCCGACGTCGGTGTCGTCGTGGTGGCTCCCCCGCCCCAGTACCATCGGGCCAATGCTGCTCCTACGACCCCGCCTACCGCGAAGCCCACGCCCGCGCCGATGGGGCCGCCGAACATTGCCCCGGCGACCGCCAGGGCGGTCGCGGGGGCCACGGTCGCCGTCGTCTGCCCCGAAGGGAGGTGAGCGGTGACCGAATTGACGATGGTAGCAGCGTTTCCTCCACCGCCCGTCGCTCCGTTGCGCGGGATCGATGTACCGCCGGGGCTCGTTTCCTTGTTACGCCTCACGGCTCCCCCCCGCGGTCCCCACGTCGCGCCCCGGTCTCACCCCCACCCCCTGCACCTCCGCCCCGCCCGGCAGCGTCACCCGCACCGCCGCGGCCATCCGCGCGCCCTCCTCGCCCGCGCACAGCGCGAGCCCGACCGCCTTGCCGTACGTCCTCTCCCCCGCGATCCCCGCCCGCCCGTGCGCCTTCAGGCACCCCGCGAACAGCTCCGCCGCCGACGCCGTCCCGCGGTTCACCAGGACCGTCACCGGCACCGGATACGGCTCCTCCTGCCGCGAGCGATAGACCACCTCGTCCCCGTCGCCGTCCGTCACCGTCGCCACGACGCTCCCCGCCGGCAGGAAATCCCCCGCGAGCTCCACGAACGCCCGCAGCTCTCCTCCGGGGTTGTCCCGTAAATCGATGACCAGCTCCCGCATCCCCTCCGCCTGGAGCGCGCGTATCGCCCGGTACACCAAGGCCGGCACGTCCAGCGAGAACACCCGGATCCGGATCACCCCGATCCCATCGCTCAACAGCGCATGCGCCACGTTCCCCGCGCCCGGGAGCACCTCCTCAGGCGCCGCCGCGCACGTGTAGAACACGTTCACCGCGCTCGGCACCAGCACCGCGCCCACCGCGTTGTTCCCGGCGTTCCCGGTCGTGGGACAGGTGAGGTTGATCGCCGGCAGCCCCTCGATGATGACCTTGGAATTGCCGGCCACATACGCCCCGACATCCATGTAGAGCGGGTGCGCCACCCCGGGCTCCATCCCGAAGGTCATCGGGATGGTCGTGCCGAGGTTCAGCGCGTTCATCATCGATACCTTCACCTTCACCGAGAAATTCACCGCCATCGCGTTGAGCGCGAAGTTCGGGTACGGAATCGGCACCACCACCGGCCCCACCGGCGTCAGGCACACGTCCGGAAACCCGATGTTCATCCCGGCGCCGTTGTTGCTCGCAGGCAGCACGCGTCCGCTCCTTTCGCTCTTATCGGGGCGGCCGCGGGGGCGTGTACGCCTCCGCCTCCAGCCGATCGACGTCCGTCCGGCGCGCGCCGAGCAGCCTCGCGCCGGAGAAGCGCGCGCCCTTGTCGTGGAGGGCGTGCAGGTTGGCGCCGCCGAGATCGGCCTCGCTGAAGTCGGCCTCCTCGACCCGCGCGTGCGACAGATTGGCGCGCTCGAGGCGCGCCGAGAGGAAGAGCGCGCCGCGGGCCTCGGCATGATCGAGCATCGACTCGCGCAGATCCGCGGCGGCGAGGTTCGCGCCGTCGAGGTCCGCCCGGGTAAACGTGGCGTACCGGAGCATCGCCCGCGAGAGCTTCGCCCCGCGCAGCGAGGCGCCGCCGAAATAGGCGGCCTTCGCCACGACATTCGGCAGGCTCGCGCCGTCCAGCGCGGCCTCGCGGAGCCTGGCTTGCGTCAGGATGGATCCCTCGAAATCGGCGCCGCGCAGGTTCGCCTTCGAGAAATCGCTGCCCATGAAATCGCAGTCGCGGAGGCTCATCCGCTCGAGGTTCGCCTCCATGAAGGCGCAGCGGTGCACCGTGAGGCCGGCGAAGGAGACGGCGCGAAGATCCACGCCGGTGAAATCGACGCGATCGAAGATCGTCTTGCCGAGCACGGCGCCCTCCAGCGCGGCTCCGCGGAGGAGCGCCTGCTGGAGCACCGCGCGCGTCAGGTTCGCGCGCGCGAGCCGCGCCCGGTCGAGGATGCAGCGGATGAGGCGCGCGGCCGTGAGATCGGCCCCCTCGAGATCGGCCTCGATGAGGATCACCGACTCCAGATCGCGGCCCGAGAGGTCCACGCCGCGGAGGATCGAGCGCGAGAGGTCGCAGCCGAGGAGGCTCGCGCCCCGGAGGTCCGCGCCCGTGAGATCGCAGTCCGAGAGGATCGAGCGCTCGAGGCGGGCGCCGCGAAGGCTCGCGCCGCGCAGGTCGGCGCCGCGCAGCGAGCAGAGGGAGAGATCCGCGCCAGAGAGGTCGAGGCCGGAGAGATCCGCGCCCGTGAGGTCCGTCCCGGCGAGGTCCTTGCCCGCGAGCTCGGGTCGGCCGAGCTTTGCCTCGTCGAGGACCACGCCGTGCATGCGCTTCGGGAAGCGGACGCCGCGCAGGTCCGCCTTGACGAAGACCGCGCGGTCGAGCTCCGCGCCGTCGAGGTCCGCGCCGGTGAGATCGGCCCCCACGAAGGCGCCGGCCTCGACGCGGGCGCGGGAGAGGCGCGCGCGGCCGAGGTTCGCGCGGGTGAAGGAGGAGCGCGCGATGCGGGCCTCCGTGAGATCCGCGCCCTCGAGGTTCGCGAGGTCGAGGCGCGAGCCCTCGATCGTCGCGCCGGCGAGCCGGGCGCCGGACCAGTCCGAGCCCACGGCCTCGACCTCGGTGAGCGTCGCGCCGGAGAGATCGGCGCGGGCGAGGCGCTGGTACGAGAGCTTCGCGCGGGCGAGCCGCGCGCCGGCGAGGCGCGCGCCCTCGAGGTTCGAGCCGAGCACGAGCGCGCCGTCCAGCGCGCAGCCCGCGAGGTCCGCGTCGCGGAGGTCGCACTCGACGAAGTGCGCGCCCGAGAGGGTGCTGCCCGCGAGCCGCACGCCGCGCAGGCTGGCGCGAAGGAACCGGGCGCGAGCGAGATCGAGGTTCGTGAGATCCAGGCCTCGGAGGTCGAGGCCATCGAGGCGGGCGCCCTGGAGCGGCGCGCCGGCGCGGATGCGGTCGAGGAGCTCCTCGACGCTCTTCACGCGCCCTCCAGGCTGGAGCGCCGCAGGTTCGCCCCCTTGAAATCGCAGCCGGCGGCGCTCGCGCCCTCGAGGCGGGCGCCGTACAGGCTGGCCCCGGCGAAGGAGGCGCCGTCGAGGCGCGCCTTGCAGAGGTCGGCGCCGAAGAGATCGGCCTGCGCGAGGTCGGCGCGCTCCAGGGAGGCGCGGTAGAAGCGGCTCCCGCGCAGGACCGCGCACGCGAAGCGAGCGCCCCGGGCCGAGGCCCACGAGAGGTGCGCCCGCGGGAGGGACGCATACCGGAGGTCGGCGCCGTCGAGCTTCGCCCGGAGCAGCGCCGCGCCCTCGCCGCGCGCTTCCACGAGCGTCGCGCGCTCGAGATCGGCGTCGGCGAAGCTCGTGCGCGGCAGGGACGCGCCCGTGAGATCCGCGTCCGTCGCGGAGGACCCGGCGCACATGCACCCGACGAGCGACGCGCCTCGCAAGGAGGCCCGATCGAGCTTCGCCCCCTGGAGCACGGCGCCGTCGAGGTGGAGCTCCTCCCCGTCGATCTCGCGGAGATCGGCCGCGTCGAGCAGCGCGCCGCGCCCCCGCGCCCTCGCCAGGCGGGCGCGGGCGAGATCGGCGCGGGTGAAGATGGCCTGGTCGAGCGTCGCGCCGCGCAGATCGGCGCCCGCGGCGCGCGCGCCGGTGAGGTTCGCCTGGGAGAGGTCGGCGCCCTCGAGCGCGGCGCCCTCGAGGTTCGCCTCGAACAGCACGGCCCGCGAGAGATCCGCGTTCGAGAGGTTCGTCCCCGAGAGGTTCGCCCCCGAGAGGAGCGCGCCGGAGAGCTTCGCCCCGGAGAGGTCGCGGCCCGAGAGGTCCTGCCCGGAGAGATCGCGCCCCGAGAGGTCGGCGCCGGGACCGGGCTCGGGCGGCGGCGCCGCGGCCTCGCCGGGGAGCCGGTAGCCGGGGACGATCTCGCGGAGGCGGGCGTCGCGGAGCAGCGCGTCGAGGCGCTCGACGCCCTCGAGCTCCGTCCCGCGCGCGGCCGCGTCCCGGCGGAGCTTCTCGACGCGCGCGACGAGCGCGTCGAGCGCGCCGCCCATGGGGACGCGCGGCGTGCCGGCGGGCGTGGCCGGGAGGTACGCGGCCTGCCGCTGCGCCGGGAGCCGCGCGAGCGCCTGCGCGATGGTGCGCTCGAGGTCGACGCCCTCGGGGGTGCGCAGGGCCCGGAGCTTCGCGACGAGCTGCCGCACGCGGTCCTGCTCCGGCGCGTGCAGGCCGCCGAGCCGCTCGGCGAGGAGCTTCGATACCGGATCCGCCTCGTCCGCGGCGGCGCGCGGCGGCCGCGGCGCGCCGTCGCGGACGAGGTCGTAGGCGTCGCGCACCTCCGGCGGGAGATCCTCGAGGCCGCGCGGATCGCGGGCGAGCTGGGCGAGCTGCTCCCGGTACTTGTCGAGCGGCAGCGGCGCATCCGAGAGCGGCTCGGCGGCGATGACGACGGCGCGCACGTCGGCGAGATCGTCCTCGGCCACCTCGGCGTGGCCGCGCCAGGTCAGGGTCACGAGGCCCGCGTCCGGCTCGACGAAGAGCGTGTCGAGGCTCATGCGGGCGTCCTGCACGCGGCCCTGGGCGTCCTCGACGACCGCGCGGATCCGGAGGCCTGGCAGGCGGAAGGAGGCGGTCTGCGCGGCGGGGTGGAGGTTCAAGAGCGTGACCTCCTCGTCGCCGCGCAGGTGGCCGGCGAGGCGCTGATCCGGCGGGGCGGCCTGGAAATAGGCCCAGTCGAAGTCTTCGGCGTACCACGGGGCGCGGGTCTTCCTGTACGAGGGGCCGTATTCTTTGCCGAGCATCCGGCGGTGCTCGGGCGAGTCCGGGTGGATCGGCCCGAAGGGCGCGGGCACCAGGCGGCCCTCGCGCGGCGCCGGGACGAGCAGCGATTTCGACCAGCTCCCGACCGCGAAGCCCACGGGGTGCTCGCGCTGCGGCTCGCCGGGAGGCGGGTGGCAGGCGCCGCGGAGCAGGAGATCCGCGGCCGGCTTCCAGTCGGCGAAATCGCCGGGGTACGTGCGCTCGCCGTCGCGCTCGCCGTCGCCTCCCTCGAAGGTCTCGGCGGTCAGCGCCCCCTGCGCGAGCTGCCCTTCCAGCGGCGCGAGCGGCTCGCCGAGGCGGAGCGAGAACCGTCCGCGGACGACGAGGACCACCTCGGGCTGCGGCGGCCTCCGCGAGCAGACCTTGGCGCCGAAGGGGAAGGGCGTGAGGTTTTTGGTCTGCATCAGAACAGGTTGATGACGCCGGACATCAGGTTGTACGCCCCGGTGCTCACCGACTCGGCCGACGAGACGCTCGCGCAGATGTTCTTCACGTTGGTGCGGAAGTCGGAGAGCTCCTGCCGGTTGGTCAGGTTGAGCTCGGCCTTGGGGCCCATGTTGATCGAGACCCCCGCCGTGAGCGAGACCTCGAGCATGGCCGCGATCGTCAGCTCGACAAGGCCACCGATCGTGACCTCCTCGGTGGCGCCGACGGTGATCGACGCCGCATTGCCGATGGTGACGTCGCTCGTACTGCCGATGGTGACCGACTGGACCTCGCCGATGGTCGTGTCCGACACGAGCGAGGCGGTCGTCGTGCTGGACACGGTGCTCGCGGCGGTCTCGTCGCTGATCGACGTGGCGCTCGTCGTGCTGGAGATCGTCTGCGCGGTTGTCTCGTCGCGGATCGCGGTCGCCGTCGTCTTGCTGGCGATCTGGTCGGCCCAGGTCTCGTCGGAGATCAGCGGCACAGGGCAGGCCGCCGAGCCGGTGTACGACTCGATCCGCTGCGCCCAGGTGGAGCTCAGGCAGGTGGGGTTCGGTCGCTCGGCCGTGGGGGCCTCGGAGCCCGTGATGCTGGTTTGCTTGTTGCCATAGAAGCGATCGAACGTGTCGCCGTGATAGGTGGTGTCGACGTCGCCCTTCTCGGTCTTCTCGGTGACCTTCCAGGTGCCGTTGTAGTTCTGGACCCATTCGATGGTGGTGGCGGCGGTCCAGAGATCGGTGGCGTCCTGGATATGGCCGCCGGAGACGTCCCAGCCGGCGGTGTCCTCCTGCCGGCCGAGGACGAGCATGCGGTAATTGCCCTTGATGACCTCGACCTTGTCGCCGCGCGTGGTGGTGATGCGGTTGCCGTCGGAGTGGTCGCGCCAGCCGCCCTTGGTGTGGAGCTTTGCTGTCTCGGCCTGCCGCTCGGCCTCGGGGATGAAATCGGGGCAGCCGTCGCGCTTGCGGGTGTCGTCGATGAACGAGGTCACCCGGGCGGCGAGGTCCTCGCCGGTCGCCCTCGGCGCGCCCGGGTTGGCGGCGAGGCTCGGGTCCTTGACCGCGCCGAGGCGGAGATACGAGCCCATCGCCTCGGCGTCGGACGCCGCGTCGTTGAAATTCGGGACCTCGATGAGGAGGTATTTCCCGTTGATACCCTCACCCTCGCGCGTACCCATGCGTGCCTCCGCGTCGGGTACAGTACCAGGCGAGCCGCGGAGGAGGCGCGACGATGAACCGAGAGCCGACGGAACCCCTGAGGTGCAGCGAGCCGTCCCCACCCACCGCCGCGCCGCCGTGCGGTGAGCCCACGGCCGCGACGGCGCACCGCGCGCCCACCGGCGTGACGATGGCCGCGGGGTCCCCCGCCGCGCGCATCCGCGAGGCCCCCGACGCAGGGCCCCCGTGCAGCGAGCCCATCACCCGCGCGGCGTGCGCTGAGAGCCCGGAGGAGGCGGCCGGGCCGGATGATGCCCCGCCAGCGCCGTCTCCGGACGATCGAGAGCTCCTCGAAGCGCCGGTGCAGGCGAGCGCCGGAGGGCCTCGCGAGGGGCCGTCATCGCCGCTGCGGGCGAGCGCCGGAGGGCCGCGGGGAGCGCCGCCGTTGCGCCCGGGGGCGACCGCCGGAGGGCCGCGGGAAGCGCCGCCGTTGCGCCCGGGGGCGACCGCCGGAGGGGTGCGGGAGCTCCCGCCGTCCCAGGGCGGCCCAGGGGCGCCCGATCACCTGCCGTTCCGCGATCTCGGCGCGGCGGGATCGGCGCTGCGCCCGCCGCGCACGGCGCCGATGGAAGCGCTTCAAGAGGCGAAGGCCGCGCTCCGGGACCGGGCACGGCAGGCGCCGATCCTGCGGCTCGACTCCGACGATTTCTCCTGCGACCTCGTCCGGGTGCGCGGGGTGCACGGCAAAGAGGCCATCGGCCAGCTCTTCTCGTACGACATCGACGTCGTGTGCAGCGACGGCGCCGAGCTCTCGATCGACCAGGTGCTGGGGGCGACGGCGGCGCTCGTGTTCGAGGTCCAGGGCGCGGACGAGCGGACCGTGCACGGCATGATCGCCGAGGTCGAGGACCGGCACGAGACGGAGACCGCTTTCCGCTCCTACCGGCTCCGGCTCGCGCCGCGGGCGTTCCGCGCGACGCTCGTGGAGCTCCAGCAGGTCTTCCTCGACATCAGCGTGCCAAAGCTCATCCAGCACAAGCTCGCGATGGTGGGGCTCGGGCCCGAGGACGTGGTGATGCGCCTCTACCGCGATCACCCCGAGCGGGAGATGATCGTCCAGTACAAGGAGACGGATCTGGCCTTCATCTCGCGGCTCGCCGAGCACCTCGGGATCTCGTTCTTCTTCGAGCACGAGTCGGGCCGCGACGTGATGGTGTTCACCGACGAGCCGACGGGCTTCCAGCCGCTGCCAGGGGGCGACGCGGTGATGTTCCGGCCGCGGGGCGAGCGGCGCGACATGTTCGAGCTCAGGGAGCAGGCCAGGGCCTTCCCCGCGACGTACGTCATGCAGGAGTACAATTACCGGACGCCACGGCTCGACATGACGGCAGCGCACGAGTCGCCGGCGGGCCTCGGGGGCGGCGTCGTCGAGTACGGCGCCCACCACAAGACGCCGGAGGAGGGCCAGCAGCTGGCGCAGATCCGCGCGGAGGAGCGGGCCTCGTCGAGCCGCTATTTCGAGTGCCAGAGCGACGAGCTCCGGCTGATCCCCGGGGCCGTCTTCGCGCTCGAGGGCCACCCGCGGCTCGACGGCGAGCGGTTCCTGGCCGTCGAGGTGGAGCACCGCGCGGTGCAGCCGGTGGCCATCGAGGGCGGGGCCGGCGGCGAGCAGGAGTACGTCAACCGCGCGCGCCTGGTGCGCGCCGGGCAGGCCTACCGCCCGCCGCGGACGGCGCCGCGGCCGAAGATCCACGGGGTGGTGACGGCGCTGGTGGAGCCGCTCCCGGAAGGCGAGATCGGGGAGGTCTCGCCGATCGACGAGCAGGGGCGCTACCGGGTGCGCTTCCACTTCGACGCCGGGGATCCCGCCTCGCGCGCGTTCCCCTCGCGGCTCGTGCGGATGATCCAGCCGCACGCCGGGCCCAACTACGGCATCCATTTCCCGCTCAAGCCCGGCATCGAGGTGCTGATGGTCTTCGTCGACGGCGACCCCGACCGGCCGATGATCGTGGGCGCCGCGCCCAACCCGATCACGCCGTCCCCGGTCACCCGGGAGGTGAACCTGATGCACCGGATCGAGACGTCGACCGGCATCCTGATCGAGATGCGGGACTGCCCGCCGCGCGGGTGACGCGGCCCGCCGCTACCGCTTGCGACCGGCTCGGCCGCTCAGGCGGCTGATCGCGTCGCCCGCCGCCCAGGCGACGCGGGCCGCCGCGTTCAGGGAGCGGACCATCGCCTCGGGCACCTGCGCGATCAGCCGCTCGAGATCGACAGGGCCGTCGATCGACGGCAGGAGCTGCTCCATCAGGTCGGCGAACAGGTCGTACTTGCGCGACAGGTCGTCGAGCCGCGAGCGCATCGCGTCGGCCTCCGGGCCCTGCGCGTCGCCGAGCAGCGAGAGCGCGCGCCGCGCGAGGGCGCGCTTGTCCTGCACCACGCGGCGCAGGCGGCCCAGGTAGGCGCCGACGATCACGTCCGGGTACTTGCCGCGCAGCGCGAACGAGTCGTGCCGCGCGCCCGACTCCCGCCGGCGCTCGATGATCCCGGCCGCCTCGAGGCCGCGCAGGTTCGCGAAGATGTTGCTCTTGGAGCGGCCGAGCTCCTGGCTGAGCTCATCCATCGAGCGCGGCTCGTCCGCTAGGTAGAGCGCCGCCACGACCTGCCCACCCAGCCGGGTGATTCCGGGGAACGACGCGGCGATCTCGGCGCCGACCCCCTCGAGCAGCGCCTGCCGCGCCGCCGCGACCCGCTCGTCCGAGGCGCTCCCGTCGCCCCCCTCACCCGTTGCGGGCGGCTGCGGCGGGTGCGCTGTCGGCGACGTCGGCCTCCGGGCGGTCATGATGGGTGACTCACATAACGATCTTTCGCGGGTGCGCCAAGCGGCCAGCGCGCGATCATCTCGCCCACCTCGAGCGCCAGGCTGCTCGACCCGTCCCGCGCGCCGCCGAAGCGGGCCCGGAGGATCGCGGCCGGATCGAGGATCCACGTCTCATGGGAGAGCTGCGTGCCGTACGTGTCCAGCACGATCTCGGCGTCGGGGTCGAACAGGACCAGGAACGGCGGATCGCCGTTCGGGGTGGGCGACGATCGGGTACTGCCGTCGGGCGTGGGGGCGGCTCTCGGGGCAGAGCCACCCGGGCGCGGCCGCTGCCCTGCGGAGCACCGCGCCGGCGAGGCGGGGTGAGAATCCCGCGTCGAATCGCCCCAAGAAGCGACGAAAGAAACAACGAACCTTGTCAGACAACCGAGGACAGCGGCGAACGAACCATCGAGGACAGCGCACGAGGTGATCGTCGCGCGAGGCGCCTCGATCCATTCCAGGAGGGCATCATGCGACGTTTCATTGCTGGACTCTGCGTCATTTTGTCGGCGTATTCATGGGGTGTATGGCGTATCCGGCCGACGTGGTGACGGACGAGAGCCTATCGAGCGAGGCCGTCACCGAAGAGGTGGAGGAGGCGTCTGAGGCGCTGACGGCCTGCGGCTCCGGGCTCTGCTGCTCTCTCTCGGACTGGTCCGGCTCCAGCGAGTGTCAAAGCGGGAACCAGGCCGTGCACTGCTGTCCCTCGGGCTATGGCTCCGTGGGCGGCTCCTGCATACCCTATTGCCCGGGCGGCCGCTCCTGCGGATGGGACCGCGTAGCGGGCGCAGGCGCCTGCACGCAGGGCTGCAAAGGATCCATGATCTACTGCTGTCCGGCCGGGAAGACATATACGGCAGCGGGCTGCCGATAACCTCGCGCCTGCCGGTCCGCGCCTCCCGCGGCCGCTTCGAGGGCGCGAGCGCGCGCCGGAGTTGCGAGCACGCTGGCAGCTTCAAGCTTCATTGCATGGGCGGACCCCAGGCGCTCTCGCCCTCGGAGCAATGAGCCCTTCAGGAGTCGTCGGTGCAGACGTCGACGGACCCGGCGCGCGGCTTGCTCTTGTAGATATCGGCCGGGCAGCTGCCCCAGCGCGAGACCACCTCGCCCACCTCGATGGCCAGGCTGCTCGACCAGTCCCGCGCGCCGTCGAAGCGGGCCCGGATGATCCCGTTCGGGTCGATGATCCACGTCTCCGGGTAGAGCTGCGTGCCGTACTGGTCCATCACGACCTTGGACTCGGGGTCGAAGAGGACCGGGAACGGCGGGTCTCCGTTCAGGGCCACCTTGAGCGCGTCGCGCACGTCGTCCGGCCCCTCGTCGGTCGAGACCGTGAGGACGACGATGTCCTTCCGCGACTGGGCGATCCGGCCGAGCTCCGCGAGCGCCGGCATCTCCTGCAGGCACGGGGCGCAGGTCTTGGTCCAGAAGTTCAGGAAGACCGTCTTGCCCCGGAACGACGACAGCCGGACGGGCTTGCCGTTCATGTCCGGCAGCTCGAAGTCCGGCGCGAGCCGGTTCCGGCCGGCGTACGCGGGGCGCAGGGCGCAGATGGCCTCGCAGCCTGTCGTGCGCTGGTCATTCTGCGCCGCGTGCACGAAGCCGTAGACCGTGACGGCAGCGACGAGGATGAAGGCGAGCTGCGCGATGGTCGTCCACTTCACGGGGGTTCGCATAGCGTAGCGCGGCGCAGGGCGAAAGCGGGCCGAAACGCCCCGCCGCCGCGCGTCGACGCGGGGGCTTCACTCCGGGCCGGAGAGCAGCCGCTCGAGCCGCCGCTCGTCGACGCGGTACTTCATGATCTTCCGCCCATCGAGCTCGACAACGGGGACCTCCCAGTCGTACAGCGCTCGCTTCTCCGGGCCGGCCTCCCGGTCGAGGTCGACGACGGCGAGCTCGAACGGCAGCCGGGCGCGCACGCGCTCGAGCGCGGCGTGGGCCTCCTCGCAGAGGTGGCATCGCTCGCGCGTGAAGAGGGTCAGCGTCTTCATCGTCACGTGGCACCCTCCGGGCCGGGCTGCCGCCCCGCTCACCCCGCCGCGAGCAGCGGCAGGCTCTGCCGGCGCGGCGGCTCCGGCCGCTTGATCTTCTCGAACGCGCGCTCGTAGTCCCGGAACGAGCCGCCCGCGTGCACGGCCTGCAGCACTGCGCGCCCCTCGGCCTCGCCGCCGGCGGCGAGCACCGCCTCGACCCACGCCCAGCGCGCGCTCGTGGCCCGCACGTCCGCGCGGCCCCGCAGCCCGCGGCGGAGCCGGTCGAGCCGCTTGTTCACGACGTCGATCCCGGCGAAGCGCGCGCCGTGGAGCGGCGTGTTGCGCTTCGGGCAGAACGGCGCGATCCCGAGCGCGACCGGTACGATCCGGGACAGCTCCGTGACGAACGCGACGCACTCGTCGACGTCGGCGTCGGTCTCGCCGGGGACGCCCACCATCAGGTACAGCTTGAGCCGATTCATCCCGTGCTGCCGCGCGAGCTCCGCGGCCCGCTGGAGGTGCCTGGGCCGGGCGCGCCGCTCGAGCGTCTCGCGGACCCGCTCGCTCGTGCCGTCCATCGCCGTCGTGAGCGTCTTGTAGCCCGCGAGCCGGAGCGCGCCGACGAACTCGTCGGTCAGCCGGTCCGGCCGGAGGCTGCTCAGCCCGACCTCGCAGCCCCGCTCGGCGAGCGTCCGGACCACCTCGACGATCTTCGGGTGATCGCTGACCGCGGCGCCGACGAGGCCGACGCGCCTCGCGTCCTCGGGGATGAGCTCGAGGAGGCGCTCCTTCGGGACGATGCGCATGCCGCCGTTGGTCGAGCGGCGCATCACGCAGTAGGTGCACCCGCGCGAGCAGCCCCGCTCCGCCTCGATGAGGAACATGTTCGAGAGCTCGGTCTCCTCGGCGCGGATCGGCGACCAGGCGGGCAGGAGCGCGTTGTCGCACTGCGCGACCGGGGGCATCTCCGCGCCGTGGCGCGCGGGGACGAAGACGTGGGGAAGGGCCGCCAGCGCGTCGAGCGCCGCCTCGCGCGACGAGGCGTCCCGCAGCAGGCGGAGCACCTCCACGGCCAGGGTGTCGGCCTCGCCCATGATGATCGCGTCGGCGAACACCGCGAGCGGCAGCGGGTTCGAGAACGTGAGCGGACCGCCCGCGAGGACGAACGGATCGCGGAAGGAGCGCTCCTCCCGGAGCGCCGGTATCCCCGCCAGCTCGAGCAGGCGGACGACCCCGGCGAGCTCGAGCTCGTAGGCCACCGAGAGCGCGATGACCGGGAAATCGGAGATGGGGCGGAGCCCCTCGTACGTGATCGGGGGGCCGTCCGTGCCCTGGCCCTCGTCGTCCGGGAGGAAGGCCCGCTCGCACGCCATCCCGGGCTCGGCCTGGATGGTCTTGTAGATCTGGAGGAAGCCGAGCGAGCTCATTCCGGCCCGGTACGGCGAGGGGTAAGACAGCGCGACGCGGAAGGGCGCCTGCTTGTCGATACGACCGATCTCGCCCGCCAGGCGGCGGCGGATCGTGGTCGTCATCGCGCTACGAGACATCGGCCCAGCGTCCCTCAGGGGACGTCCAGGCGCAAGGATGGGGAGGCCGGCTGACAGCCGTCCGGAGCGGCGATTTTTTCCAGCTCACGGCCCACCGTTCTCCGGAGCGTGTCCGGCGGCGGCCCCCCGGCCGCGGGAACCGGGGGCCGGGTGCGGCGGCTCGCCCGGGCGGGACCAGAGGACGCGCTCGCCGTCGGTCTCCCAGGTCAGGGCGCCGCCGCGGTCCGTGCGCGCGATCGCGACGCCGTGGGCCGAGAGGCGGGAGAGCACCTCCGGGCTCGGGTGCCCGAAGCGGTTGCGGACGCCGCAGGACACGGCGGCGATCGAGGGGTCGACGGCCGCGAGGAGCGCCGCGCCCGTCGATGTCCGGCTGCCGTGGTGCCCCACCTTGAGCAGGTCGGCGCGGAGCGCGGCGCCGTAGCGCGCCACGAGCGCGTCCTCGGCCTCGTGCTCCGCGTCGCCCACGAGCAGCGCGGATCGAGCCCCGTAGGTGATGCGCACGACGAACGAGTTGTCGTTGGCGCCCCGGTCGGGGTGGAGCTCCGGGCACGGCGCGAGCACCTCGATCGTCGCCCCCGAGAGGACCCGCGGCCTGCCGCAGAGCGAGGCGGGCCGCACGATGGGCACGCCGCGCGCGCGCAGGTCCGACAGGAGCTTCCGGTAGACCGGGCCCGCGCCCTCGGCCTCGCCTTGGCCGGTGTCCCAGAGCTCGCCGACCTCGACGCCCTCCACCGTGGCCGGCAGGCCGCCGAAGTGATCGGGGTGGGGGTGCGAGAGGACGACCACATCGAGGCGCGCGCGGCGGCGCGATCGCAGGAGCGGCCGGAGCACGCGCGCGCCCGTGTCGACGGGGCTGCCGACGAAGCCGCCCGCGTCGACGAGCATCGCGCCGCCCTCGGGGAGGTCGATCAGGATGGCGTCGCCCTGCCCCACGTCGAGCACGTTGACGCGCAGCACGCCGCGCGGCGCGCCCGCGCGCGTGGCGACGCCCTCGAGCAGCAGCCACGCGGCGGCGCCGGCGGCGAGCGCGGCGAGCCGGCGGCCGCGGCGCTCCGCGGCCCACGCGATCGCGATCGCGGCGGCGAGCGCGGCCAGCTGGGCGGGCGACGGCTCGGGCAGGCGCAGCACCACGCCGGTGTCCGCCGAGGCGCGGGCCACGGCGCGGACCGCGAGCAGCGCGCCCGACCCGACGAGCGCGCACCCGCGCTCGACCGGCGGCGCCCACGAGAGCACGGCGTGCGCGAGGCAGAACGGGAGCGCCGCCAGCTCGCCGATCGGCGCGGCGACGACGTTCGCCGCCACGCCGAGCAGCGGGAACGTCTCCCCGTTCAGGAGCAGCAGCGG
The DNA here is from genome assembly GCF_051525235.1 of Sorangium sp. So ce124. Classification (NCBI taxonomy): domain Bacteria; kingdom Pseudomonadati; phylum Myxococcota; order Polyangiales; family Polyangiaceae; genus Sorangium; species Sorangium sp. So ce124. Next base: position 12,513,528 of record NZ_CP150312.1, on the reverse strand, counting down.
CGTGCACCCGAACATGGCGGCGAGCGTCGTCGCGAGGGGCGCGAGGACCTTGCGCGCGAGCTCCCGCGGCGACGACCCGCCCTCGGCGCCGCCGTCGCCGCGCTCCTTCTCGCCCGGGACGAGCAGCGCGGCGAGCGGCCGCTGCAACCAGAGCAGCCCGGCGGTCGCGGCCGCGGACAGGCCGAACGAGAGATCCCACGCGACGAGCGGATCCACGGCCGCGGCGCCCGCGAGCGACAGGGCGAAGCAGCGGACGCCCACCGGACGGAGGCCCAGGAGGCGGGCGCCCATCGCGCAGCTGAGCATCGCCGCGGCGCGCATCGCCGAGCCGCCGCCGCCGGCGAAGTCGGCGTAGAGCCACGCGGCCGGCACGCACAGCGCCGCGGTGATCCGGCCGGCGTCCCACCGGGCGGCGATCGGCCCGACGCGGACGAGGATCGCGCGGAGCGCGGCGGCGAAGCCCGCCACCGCGAGGACGAGGTGGGTCCCCGAGACCGCGAGCAGGTGCGCGAGGCCGCTCTCGCGGAAGGCCTCCTGGTCCTCGGGCGCGAGGTCGGTCTCGCCGAGCACGAGCGCGCGCCCGAGCGCCACAGCGTCGGGGTGGAACGTCGCCTCGATGCGCCCGCGCACGAAGGCCCGCGCGCGATCGACGGCCGCGCGCACGTCGATCGCGCGCCCCTCCGACGTCCGCCGCGCCTCCACGATCGTCCCGCTCGCGACGATCCCGCTCCGCGCGATCGCGGCGCTCCCGTCCCGGAGCCCCTCGTTCCGGAACAGGTGGATCGGCGCGAGGTCCACGGTGACCTCGAGCCGGTCGCCCCGCGCGAGGTCCACCGGCGCGCCGTAGAGCCGCGCCCGGAGCGGCCCCGGCAGCGCTCGCCCGCCGCACGTCCCGCCGGAGAGCTCCACGTCGATGCGCGAGGCCGGCGGCTCGTCGTCCACCCCGGGCGCCGCTGCGGAGCGCTGCTGCGCCGCCCCGACCACGACCGGCGAGCCGACGACGGCGCACGCCACCTCGCAGCGCGCCGGCGGGTGCAGCAGCGCGAGGGCGCCATCGTAGGCGGCGTCCGCGCCGTCGAGCAGCGCGCGGGCGCGGAGGCCGCTCACGACGAGCGCCACCCCGGCGGCGGCGAGCGCGGCGCGGCCGGCCCGGCGGCGGAGCGCCGCCGCGGCGAGCGCGGCGCCGAGCGCCGTGGCCAGCGGAGAGAGGGCGAGCGGCGCGCCCGCGGCGAGCGCCAGGCCGAAGAGCAGCACGGGATCGATCACGGCCACGCCGCCCCGCAACACCCGGGCCACGCGCTTTCCCGCGGTATTTCACGGGGGAGCGGCCGCCGTGTTCCTGGCGCCGCCATGGCGGCGTGCGGCGTGCGGCGTCGACGCGGCGGACGATCCTGCAAGAGCTCTCTGTTATGTGGGGGAAGCAACGAGGCGAGTCGGTCATCGCCCCCGGCGCGCGTGCACGACCGCAACTTCGCCTCTAGAATCTTCTGCTCCTTGCGGCGCCCGCAGCGCGCGCAGACATTGCAGTATTTGGAGGCTTTCGATGTCGTTTTGCTTGCCCAGAGTCGCCTTGATCCTCGCCCTGGGACTCGCTGCGACAGCGTGCAGCTCCGCCCTGGAGGAGCCTCCTGACGAGATCGGTGAGGCGCCGGATGCCATTCAGGACGGATATCTCGACGACGGCGACAGGGCTGTCGTGGGCATCTACAACGACGAGATCGGCGCGATCTGCACCGGCAGCTTGATCGCCCCGAACGTGGTGCTGACGGCCCGTCATTGCGTGTCGGACATGGCCAATGAGCTCGACGGCCAGATCACCTGTCGATCCACGAGGTTCACGGACACGCACCTCGCGCGGCGGATCTTCGTGACGACCGACGCGGAGATCGGCAGGTACGCGCGTTTTTACGGCGGCAGCGAGGTCGTGCTGCTCCCCGGCGAGGGGACGGACGCGTTCTGCGGCAACGATCAGGCGATCCTGATCCTGGAGGAGCCGATCCCGGAGAGCGAGGCCGTGCCGCTCGTGCCGCGCGTCGACGTGCCCCTCGCGGAGGGCGAGGAGTACTACGCGGTCGGCTTCGGGGCGACGAACGACGCGAGCACGGGCGCGGGCCTGCGGCGGCGCCGCGACAGGCTGTTCATCGACTGCGTGGCTGACGGCTGCCCGTCATCCCTGGTGAAGGCGACGGAGTGGGTCGGGGACACCGGCATCTGCGAGGGAGACTCGGGCGGACCCAGCCTCGATATGATGCACCGCGTGATCGGCGTGACCTCGCGCGGGGCCACGGGCTGCGAGTATCCGATCTACGGCTATGTGTACGGCTGGGCGGAATGGATTAAAGAGACGACCGTGCGCGCCGCCCGTGCCGGAGGATACAAGGCCCCCCCCTGGGCGACCGGCTACCCCACCGATCCCGCCTATTCGGCGGAGGTCGGCGCCGCGTGCGGGCAGCCGGAGCAGTGCCCTGCAAACGCGTGCCTCGACGGCTACTGCACGCGGCCCTGCAACGGGGCAGCGGCATGCCCCGACGGCTACAGCTGCAACGGCGAGCCCGGCTTCTGCGCCAAGGTCTCGGAGCCCTCCGCAGACGACGAGGGGAGCGGGTCCTGCAGCGCCAACCCGCGGCCTGATCCGACGCAGCCGGTCCCCTGGGTGCTCGCGGCGGCGAGCCTGGGCGCCCTCGCGAGCCTCCGGCGGCTGCGCGGCCGGGAGCGGCTTGGCTGACGAGCGGCGCTCCTCCACGCGGAGCGCCGCCGGCCCCGCGCTCCTGCCGGGCGCTGCGGGGCCTGCGCTCCCGCCAGGCGCCGCGCGGGCCTCGCTCCTGCCGGGCGCGCCGGGCCGCGCGCTCTCGCGGCGGGCCGCGCTCGCCGGGCTCGCGGCGCTCGGGCTCGCGGCGTGCGGGCGCACCGCCCCGTCGCGCGCGGCGGGAGCGCGCGTCGTCTCGCTGTCGCCAAGCACCACGGAGGCGGTCTGCGCGATCGGCGCCGGCGCGGCGCTCGTCGGCCGCTCCCGCTACTGCGACCACCCGCCCGAGGTGCTCCGCCTGCCGAGCGTCGGCGGCTACGCCGATCCGAGCATCGAGGCGATCATCGCGCTCTCGCCGACCCTCGTCGTCGGCGCCCGCGGCCCCGCGGGGCCCGCGCTCGACGAGTCGCTGCGCGCGCACGGGATCGCGACGTGTTTCCCCGACACCGAGTCGCTCGCGCAGATCGAGGACATGCTCACGGAGCTCGGGCGGCGGCTCGATGCGACGCCCGGCGCGGAGCAGGCGATCGGCCGGATCCGCGCCTGGCGCCGGGCGGTCGAGCAGGCCGTCGCCGCGAAAGCCGCCCCGCGCGTCCGGACCGCCCTTCTTTACGATACCTCACCCCTCTTCGTCGCGGGCCCCGGCAGCTTCCCCGATGAGCTCATCCGTCTGGCGGGCGGCGAGAACGTGATCACCCGCGGCGGCCCCTACCCGTCGATCAGCGTCGAGCAGCTGCTCGTGCTGGATCCCGATGTCCTGCTCGACGGCACGTCCAGCGACGGCGATATGCGGGGCCCCTCCAGGCTGGCGGCGCTCAGGGACGCGCCCGGCTGGAGATCCCTGCGCGCCGTGCGCGAGGGGCGCCTGCGCCCGCTGAACGCCGAGGTGGTGCTGCGCCCGGGCCCCCGCATCGGCGACGGCCTCGCCGCCGTGGCGCGGGCGCTCCACGGCGACGCGCTGGCGCTCTCCGACGACGCGGCCGTCCCCCCCTCCCCCGGCGCCGCGGGCCTCGCGGCGCCCCTGCCCAGGACGGAGGCGCCATGACCCGCGTGCGCGCCGACGCCCTGCTCGTCGCCCGGAAGCTCGTCGGCTCGCGGACCGAGGCGCAGGCGCTGATCATGGCCGGCAAGGTCACCTCGGGGCCGCGCCGCATCGACAAGCCGGGCACGCTGCTCCCGGAGGACGCCGAGGTCCACGTCGCCTCCGGCCCCCGGTTCGTCTCGCGCGGCGGCGACAAGCTCGAGCACGCGCTCGCGGCCTTCGCCGCGCACGGCCTCGACGTCGCCGGGAAGACGTGCGTCGACGTGGGCGCCTCGACCGGCGGCTTCACCGACTGCCTGCTCCAGCGCGGCGCGGCGCGGGTCTTCGCCGTCGACGTCGGTTACGGCCAGCTCGCCGCCAAGCTCCGCGCCGATGCGCGCGTCGAGGTGCGCGATCGGGTCAACGCCCGCGAGCTCCAGCGAGAGGACTTCGACGTCCCCATCGATCTCGTCGTCGTCGACGCGTCGTTCATCAGCATCTCCCGCCTCATCGACGCGATCGCCCGCCTGCTCCGCCCCTCGGGGGATCTCGTGGCGCTGATCAAGCCGCAGTTCGAGGCGGGCCGCGAGGCCGCCGCCCGCGGCCGCGGCGTCATCCGCGACGAGGCGACCCGCCTCGCGGCGATCGCCGAAGGGCGCCAGGCCATCGAGGCCGCGGGCTTCTCGGTGGTCGGCCAGGTCGACAGCGCGGTGCGCGGGCCGAAGGGGAACGTCGAGCACTTCGTCCATGCGCGCCGCGTCGATCAGCCGCCGCGTTGATCGGCCGGCGCGTCAGCCAGCCGCCATGTGCACCCCGTTGACCAGCCGCGGCGTCGGCTAGCCGCCATGCGCACCGCGTTGGCTGGCCGCGGCTTGCGACGCCGCGCGCCACGACGCCGGGCTCGGTCGCCGGAATCCGTGGAAAATCGAACACTTAAGATGCTCCACGCCGACCGCGCCGCGGCCCGACGGTGCTGACGTGCCGCGTAGACAATGGTAGACGCGGTGAGTACACGCGCTCTGAGCCGCTGCGTGGGCGGCCATGGCCAGCGCGGGCGACCCACGCGAGGCAGCCCGGCGACAGGGAGGACGACGACATGCTCGGACGACGGGGTTTGGTGAAGATGATCGCCGGGGCGCTCGCGCTCAGCGCGATGACGCTCGGTTGTGACAAGAAGAGCGAGGGTTCCGCCGACAACGCGGCCCAGCACGCCAAGGACGACGCCGAGTGGAAGGTCGGCGCTTACTTCAGCCTCTCGGGGGAGGAGACGGCGTTCGGCGTCGACTCGAAGGAGGCTATCGATCTCGCGATCGACGAGATCAACAAGGCCGGTGGGGTCAAGGGCAAGCCGATCCACGTCCTCTACGAGGACAACAAGTCGAAGCCCGAGGAGGCGACCAACAAGGTCCTGCAGCTGATCGATCGGGATCACGTGCTGGCCCTCCTCGGCGAGGTCGCCTCGTCGCGGTCGCGCGCCGGCGGCATCGTCGCCAACAAGAAGAAGGTGCCGATGATCACGCCGTCCTCCACGAACCCGGACGTGACGAAGGTCGGCCCGTTCGTGTTCCGCGCCTGCTTCACGGACGACGTGCAGGGCCAGATGGGCGCGCAGTTCATCGTGAACACGCTCGGCAAGAAGAAGGTGGGGCTCTTCTTCGCCTCCGACGACCTCTACTCGTCGGGCCTCGCCAAGGAGTTCCGCGACGAGGTGAAGCGCCTGGGCGGCGAGGTCGTCATGGAGAAGAGCTTCCTCAAGAAGGAGACCAACTTCACGACGTACATCAACGAGCTCAAGTCGGCGAACCCGGAGATGATCTACGCGCCGATCTACTACACGAGCATGGCCCCGGTCGCGCGGCAGGCCAAGGCCGCGGGCGTACCAGGGAGCATGTTCGTCGGCAGCGACGGGTGGGACGCGAACGAGCTCCTGCGCGACGCCGCCGAGGAGCTCGACGGCGCGTACTTCACGAACCACTACGCGCCGGACGTCCCCTGGCCCAACTCGCAGGCCTTCGTGAAGAAGTACAAGGAGCGGTACAACCGCACGCCGTCGAGCATCGCGGCCCAGGCCTACGACGCGGCCAGGCTGCTCGCCGACGCGATGGGGCGCGCGAAGGAGATGACGCCGGACGACATCCGGGCGGCCATCCAGGACACCAAGGGGTTCCAGGGCGCGACGGGCGTCATCAGCATCGATGCGGAGCGCAACGCGAACAAGCCGGTCGTCATCGTCCGGATCAAGGACAAGCAATTTACCTACTACGCAACGGTCAACGAGAAGGCTGCGAAGCCGTAGCGGTCGTTCCCGCCTGCTGTCCCGCGCGCTGACTTGAGCGTGCGGAACGCGCGGAACGTGCGTCAAAGAGGTCTCCATGGAGAAGATCGTGAATGCCCTGATCACAGGGCTCGCCCAGGGGTCGATGATCGCGCTGGTCGCCCTCGGCTACACGATGGTTTACGGCATCCTCAAGCTCATCAACTTCGCTCATAGCGAGATCTTCATGATGGGCGCCTTCGCCGGGCTCTTCGGGATCGCGGCGTTCGGCGGCAACAGCGCGCCGCTGTTCGCGGGCGTGGCCGGCACCCTCTGCGCGATGGCCTTCGCGGGCGTCCTCGGGGTCATTGTCGAGAAGGTGGCTTACGCGCCGCTCCGCTCACGGGGGCGGGGCCTCGCGAACACCCGGATCACGCCGCTGGTGACGGCACTCGGGATGAGCGTGCTCCTCCAGAACCTGGCGCAGCTCCTCTTCACCGCCCGCTACCGCGGCTATCCGCAGCTCCTGCCGATCGAGCACACGCGGCAGGTGATCTTCGTCACCTCGATCCTCGTGATGATCGGCCTGGAGCTGCTCGTGCGGCGCACCTGGACGGGCAAGGCGATGCGCGCGCTCAGCGTGAACGTGGAGGCCGCCCGGCTGATGGGCGTCCGCACGAGCCGCATCATCGCGCTCACGTTCCTCACGGGCTCGATGCTCGCGGCGGTGGGCGCGGTGCTGTACTGCCTCGATCAGTCGCAGGTGTACCCCACGATGGGCGTCGTGATCGGCAACCGCGCGTTCGTAGCGGCGGTCATCGGCGGCATCGGCAACATCACGGGCGCCATGCTCGGGGGCATGCTGATCGGGATCATCGGAGAGATGACGAAGCTCACGCCCTACTCCGGCTTGCAGGACGTCCTTGTGTTCGCGGTGCTGATCGGGGTGCTCCTCGTGAAGCCGACGGGGCTGCTCGGCACGACCGGGACCGAGAAGGTGTAAGGCCGCCCTGGCCAGCCGGCCCACGCGCCGCGCTTCCATCCTCCAGAACGAGCAGGGCCGCCCTGGCCCGACGGCCACGCGCCGCGCCTCCTTGCGGTATGCTCGGCGGATGCGACGCCTCGCTCTCGTCGTACCGCTCTCGCTGCTCGCGGCGTGCGCCCCGGTGCCCCCGGCCAACTGGGTGCGCGGCGGCGCGCTGCTCGACATCCCCCGCGCGCGCTGGGCGCTCGCCGACCTCACGGTCGACATCATGCCGGACGGCAAGATCCTCGTGAACGGCGAGCACCAGCTCAGCGTCGATCGCGGCGGGCGCGTGTTCGGCCTGGAGGCCGAGCCGGTGGCGCTGCTCGAGCCGGACGGCCGGGTCACGGGCCCGAACGACGATCCGCTGGGCCAGGTCGGCGTGCTGCACGCCTCGCTGCCGCGCCAGGCGAACGCCTGGATCACGGTCGCCGAGGGCGGCGCGGTGATCCGCTACGCCGACGACGGCGAGCGGGAGCCGCTCGGCGCCTGGATGGGGTGCGAGGCGACGGCGCGGGCGCACCAGGCCTGCACGCTGATCACGCACGTCCTCGGGATGCGCATGGACAAGCTGGCGCGGCCGCGCACGCCGGACGCGCTGCAGATGGGGCTCGGGAACGGGCTCGGGCTCGCGACGGGGTCGCTGTTTCCGTAGATCGGGCGCCCCTACTTCAGCAGCCAGCCGAACAGCATGCGCTTCGTCGTGTCGCGGGAGACGGCCGCGAGCGAGTCGACGAGCGGGATCTCCTTCGGGCACACCTCGACGCAGTTCTGCGACTTGCCGCAATCGGTGATCCCACCCTCGCTCATCACCGACTCGAGGCGCTCGCCCTCGTGCATCGCCCCCGAAGGGTGCATGTTGTAGAGCCGCACCAGGTTGATGGCGAAGGCGCCGACGAACTTCGTCCCGTCGTTGTACTGCGGGCACGCCTCGACGCAGCAGCCGCACGTCATGCAGCGGGAGAGCGGATACCGCTCCTGCTGCCGCTCCGGCGACTCGCGCGGGCCCGGGCCGAGCTCGTGCGTGCCGTCGATGTCAATCCACGCCCGCACGCGCTTCATGTCCTCGAACATCCGGCTCCGGTCGACGAGCAGGTCGCGCACGAGCGGGAACTTGGACATCGGCTCCAGCGTGATCACCTCGCCCTTCGGCGCGATCTGGTCGATGAGCGCCGAGCAGGCCTGTCGGACTCGACCGTTGATCACCATCGTGCACGAGCCGCAGACCTCCTCCAGACACACCGCCTCCCAGACGACAGGAGCCACCTCCTTGCCGTCCACGGTCCGCGGATCCTTCTGGATCTGCTGCAGCGCGCTGATCACGTTCATCTGCGGCAGGTAGGGGACCTTGAACTCCTCCCAGCGCCGCGACTCCGTCCGGTCCGCGGTGTCCTGCCGCCGCACGCGCAGGTGCACAAGCCGGCCCTCGCCCTTCGGCTGCGCCGGCGCCGCCGCCCCGTTCGCCTCGTCTCCGCTCGCCTTGGCCATCCTACACGCTCTTCTGCGACAGCTTCCCTGTCGTCGTCTGGACGTTCGCGACGTTCGCGACGTTCGCGACGTTCGCGGAGTTCGCGGCGCTCGCTGCGCTCGCCGCGCCCGCCTGCTCGTACTTGCGCTCCCGCGGCGTCACGAGCGACGTGTCCACCGCGTCCGTCACGTGGATCGACTGGCCGGCGCACGCGTAGTCGAACTCGCGGACGAACTTCACCGCGCCCTTCTCCTCGTGGCGCGCCAGCGTCGTGCGCATCCACGCGGCGTCGTTCCGGGCCGGGAACTCCGGCTTGTAGTGCGCCCCGCGCGACTCGTCGCGGTTCCTCGCGCCCTGCGCGATGACCCGCGCGAGCACCAGCATGTTCTCGAGGTGGCGCACGAATTGCGCCCCCTGGTTCACCCGCGGGGCCGTGTCCGTGCACTTGATCCGCCCCGCCCGCTCCTCGAGCTCGCCGAGCTTCTCGAGCACCCGGTCGAGCGTGGCGTTGTCGCGCTCGATCGTGCAGTCGCGCAGCATCGTCTCGCCGAGCTCCTGGTGCAGCCGGTACGCGTTCTCCGGCTGCTTCGCGTCCTGGTTCTGCGTCAGGATGCGCTGGTAGCTCGCCTCGGCGCGCTTCTCGGCCTTGTCGAAGATCGAGCGCGGCAGATCGAGCGCGCTCCGCCTGATGCTCCGCTGATAGGTCGCCACCGCCGGCCCGCACACCATGCCGCCGTAGATGCACGAGAGCAGCGAGTTGGCGCCGAGCCGGTTGGCCCCGTGGTACTGGTAGTCCACCTCGCCCACCGCGTAGAGGCCCGGGATGCTCGTCGCGTGGTTGCGCGGCGACCCGGCCTTGAGCGAGCCCCGCGCGTCCGCCTCGTAGTCGACCCACAGGCCGCCCATCGAATAATGGACCGCCGGGAAGACCTTCATCGGGTTCTTGTACGGGTCGGTGCCCGCGAACTTCTCGTAGATCTCGAGGATGCCCGCGAGCTTCGACCGGAGGAACTTCTCGTCCTTGTGGGTCAGGTCGAGGTAGACCTCGTTCTCGTTGCGGCCCGTCGCGGGGTTCCAGATGCCGCGCCCCTCGTGGAAGCACGTCTTGAAGATCGCGCGCGCGGCGATGTCGCGGGGGACGAGGTTGCCGTAGCCGGGGTACATCCGCTCGAGGAGGTAGTCGCGCTCCTTCTCGGGGATGTCCCGCGGGCTCCTCGCGTCGCTCTTGTCCTTCGGCACCCAGACGCGGCCGCCCTCGCCGCGCGCGCTCTCCGAGATGAGCCGCAGCTTGTCGGCGCCCGGGATCGCCGTCGGGTGCACCTGGATGAACTCGCCGTTCGCGTACACAGCGCCCTGCTGGTAGACCGCCGACGCCGCCGTCCCCGTGCAGATCACGCTCAGCGTGGAGCGGCCGAAGACGATGCCGCAGCCGCCCGTCGCGAGCACGACCGCGTCGCCCGTGAAGGCGCGGATCTGCATCGATTTCAGGTCCTGCGCGACGCAGCCCACGCACGTGCCGGAGTCGTCGAGGATCGCCTCGAGGAAGTCCCAGAACTCGAACTTCCGGACCATCTTCTCGCCCGGGATCGCCACGCCGTGCTCGTCGGTCACGTCGGCGAGCTCGAACCGCCGCACCTGCTCGTCGAGCGCGTAGAGCAGCTGCTGCCCCGTCGTCGCGCCGGCGAACGCCGTGCGGTGGTACAGCGTGCCGCCGAAGCGGCGGAAGTCGAGCAGGCCCTCCGGCGTCCGGTTGAACGGCACGCCCATGCGATCGAGCATGTTCACGATGCCCGGCGCGGCCTCGGCCATGCCCTTGACGGGCGGCTGGTTCGCGAGGAAATCGCCGCCGTAGGCCGTCTCCTCGAGGTGCACCTGGGGGCTGTCGCCCTCGCCCTTGGTGTTCACCGAGGCGTTGATGCCGCCCTGCGCGCACACCGAGTGCGAGCGCTTCACCGGCACGAGGGAGATCAGGTCGACAGGGACCTTCGCCTCGCACAGCTTGATCACCGTCATCAGGCCGGCGAGCCCGCCCCCGACGACGATCACGCGCCGAACCTTCCCCCCCTCGCTCCTCGTCGTGCTCTTCGCGGCCATGTTCGATCCCGATGCTCCCGCGCCGCTCCCCGGAAGGGCGCGGCCGATACGATGGTCAGTGCGAGGCCGGCGCGCCCACGCCGGCGCCGATGGCCGCGCGCGCGGGGGCGCCGGTGGAACCGGTCGACGACGACGCGATGTCCGCGCAGGTGCGGCCCCCCTCCGCGGACGGGCCCGGCGTCCCGGGGAACGGCGCGCCGGTGGCGAAATAGATCACCGTGTTGGCGCCGAACAGGAAGACCACGAGGCCCACGGCGCCGAAGACCACCGCGGCCATCCGCTGCGCCCGGCGCGACACGGTGATCCCCCACGAGAAGCAGAAGCCCCAGAGGCCGTTGGCGAAGTGGAACACGCTCGCCGCGATGCCGAAGAGGTAGACGAGCGCGATCACCGGGACGCCGCCCACCGTCGACGCCATGTCGGCGCACAGCCGCGGGTAGAACTCCTCGGGCGCCATCCGGCCCAGCCACTTCTGCGCCCAGTACGACCAGAGGTGGAACGCGATGAACGCGAAGGCGAGCACCCCCGTGACCCGCTGCAGCGTGTACATCCAGTTGCGCGAGAACGTGTAGCTGCCGACGTTCGGCTTGCCCTCGAGCACCAGCTTGACCCCGTAGAGGGCGTGGAACGCGAGCGGCAGCACGACGAGCCCGATCTCGAGCACGGGCAGGTACGGCATGTGCGAGATATCGGCGACGGCCGCGTCGAACCGCTCCTGCCCCTGGAGCGCCTTCGCGTTCGTCCAGAAATGGAAGAGCAGGAAACCGCCCACGGGGAGGGCGCCGGTGAGAGAATGCAGCTTGCGCAGGAGAAAGGACCGGCGGCTCTCGTGAAAGAGCGATCTCGCGGGGGTTGCCTCGGACACGCTGACCTCGATGGAAGGCGGGCGCGGCGGGTGTATGGGATGCCCCGGGTGACGTCAAGGTGAACGCAGTCGACAGTTCCGGCCGGTTTTCCGCTGCCTTTGGCGCGTCGAGCGGCGGCGTAGCGGCTAACCCGCGTCGCCGCGCCGCCCGGCGACGTCGGCCACTTCACTCCCGCGTGGCCGCGATCGCGGCCGCGGCCCTGCTCGCGCTCGCCGCCGCGACCGCCGGCGCGGGCTGCGGCGCGCAGGACGGCGGAGCGCCGGTGAGCCCGGCGCTGGCCGGGTCGCCCGCGGCCCAGGCCGAGCTGCGCCCCCTCCTCTCGCGCTTCGCGAACGGCGCGCGCGCGGAGCGCGTCGCGCTCGAGCCGGAGCTCCTCGCCTTCCGGGGGCGCCACGCCTCCGACGACCTCGCGCGCGTCGCGACCGTCCACCTCGCGTGGATCGCCCTGGAGCGCGGGGACCTCCGCCGCGCCGAGGCGCTCGCGGCCGAGGTCGAGGCGGCGGGGCGGAGCGCGATCGGCGATCTCGCGCGCGTGATCCGCGGCGCGGCGCTCCGGCGGGCCGGCAAGCCGAGGCCCGCCTTCGGGGTGCTGCGCCCGCTGGTGAGCAAGATGATCGACCCGTACGTGCGCGAGCTCCTCAACGAGGAGGTCACCACGGCCGCGATGGAGGCGAACGCGTGGACGCAGGCGATCGAGCTGATGAGCGTCTGGCTGCGCGAGGCCGACGACGACCGGCGTGCCGCCGTCCGGGCGCAGATCGGGGCGCAGCTGCGCGAGGTGCCGATCGATCACCTCGTCCGAGCGCTCCGCGCCGGGCAGGCGACCGGAGAGGTCGTGAGCCCGGATGTCGACCTGCGCTCGCTGGTCGCCGAGCGCCTCGCGATCGTCGCCCGCGAGCGCCGCGACGTGGCGCTCGCGAAGGAGCTGATCGATCGGGCCGACGCGGCGCTCGGCGCCCAGCGCGACGCGATCTTCGAGCTCGCGGCCGGCGCGGATGCCGCGCGCGTCGAGCCGCCCACGGTCGGCCTGCTGCTGTCGACGCGCACGCCCGCGTCCCGCCGCCGCGGAGTCGAGATCGCCGCCGGCGTGGCGCACGGGCTCGGGCTGCTCCGGCCGGGCTCGGACGCGCGGCTCGTGAGCCGCGACGACGGCGGCGAGGGCAGCGTGGACGAGGCGCTGAACAGCCTCACCGCCGAGGGCGCCGCGGTGCTCATCGCCGGCTCCGATCGGGAGCAGGCGACCGAGGCGGCGAAGTTCGCGCGGACGCACGCGATCCCGGTGCTGCTCGTCCACCCGCCGGAGCCGGCGGCGCTTGACGGCGCGTTCGTCTTCGTCGTGGGCGAGGAGCCCGCGAGGAGCATCGAGGTGCTCGCCGCCGCGCTCGCGGAGCGGGGCGCGAAGCCGGTGGCGCTCGTGGGCGGCGATGCCGATGTCCGGAAGGACGCGGCCCCCGCGCCGGCGGGCGCCGCCGGGGCCGCGCCGCCGGGCGTTGCCGGGGCCTCGCCGGCGGGCGCTGCCGGGGCCGCGCCGCTGGCCGAGCACGGCATCGCGCTCGCGCTCCCCTGCGACGGGCCCTTCGACGCGCGCGCCCTCCGGCCGCCGGCCATCCGGGGGATTGTCCTCGCCGGCGACGCGCGCTGCGCGGAGCAGGCGCTCCGCGCGGCTCCCCGCTCGGTGACGATCGCGCTCGCCTTCGAGACGGCCATCGCGCCGCCGCCGGGATCGCTCGTCGCGACGGCGGGGCTCTTCCCGCTTCTCGCGGCGCCCTCCGGCGCGCAGCCTCCGCCGGGCGCGGGCGATCCCAGGGCGACGCCTTCCTCGGGCGCGGCGGCCGCGCTCGCGGCGTGGCTCGCCACCCATCCGTCGCCGCCGAGCTTCTGGGCGGCGCTCGGGCGCGACGCCGGCGTGCTCGCCTGGGCCGGCGTGCAGCGGCTGCCGAAGACGGGCACCGAGGACCCGGCGGAGGTGAAGGCGCGGCGCCTCGCTGCGGTGAGCGCCATGAGCACCGCGACGGCGGAGCTCTGGACGACGTCGGCGGACGGCTTCGGCGGGCGGCGCGTGCTGCCGCGGGTGATCGGCCACCGCGAGAGCGGGAAAGCGCGATGAGCGGGGCGAAAGCGCGGTGAACGAGGCGGTGAACGAGGCGACTCACCCGGCCCGTGCCCGGTCATCGCAGGGGACGACGCGCGAGGCACAGCGTGGAGACCGTGCCGGCGCGTCGCCCCGGGGCTGCTCCGGCCTGCCGGCGGGCGTAGCATGGCGCCGCATGATTCGCCGAGCCCTCTCCTGTGCCACCGCCGCCGCGCTCCTGGCGATCGCCCCCGCCGCGCTCGCCGATCGGGTGGCGTTGCTCCCCACACGCGGGGGCACCGACGAGGCCGCACGGAGCGCCGCCCAGGCCGAGGTCGCGCGCGGGCTCGCCGCCCTCGGCCACACAACGGCGCCGGACGGCGCGGTCGCGGCCGCGCTCAAGGACGTCGTCGATGGCGTCGCCGACAGCGCGGACGAGTACCGCGCCGTGAGCGCGCGGACGGGCGCGGACTGGGTCCTGACCGGCACCGTCGATCCTGCGGTCACGACCACCCGGATCGAGCTCACCGCGTACCTCGCCTCGACGGGCCGGGTCGAGTCGGTCGCCAGGGAGGTCGACCGGGGTAAAGAGGCCCGGCAGACGCAGGAGATGCTGGCGGTCCTGCTCCGCCCGGAGGGCATCGGCGTCGGCGAGCTCCCCTGGGAGCGCGCCGCGCGCTCCGCTCCGGCGAGCGCGCCCCCGCCTCCGGCCGCGGGAGGGACGATCGTGCTGCCCCCGGTGCCCGCGCCGCCGCCCGCGCCGCCCGCGAAGGAGGTGCTGATGGCGTATCCGCTCGGGCCGGAGCGCGTGTGGCCCGCGTACACGGGCGGGCGCCGGGTCGCCGTGTCCGCGTCGCTCGGGCTGGCCGTCGCGGCGGCGCGCCTCCCGGGCGCGAGCGGCAGCGCGGCCTCGCTGGTCGGAGAGGCGCGCGTGGCCTATGCGCCCGGCGACCGCGGGCTCGAGCTGTTCGCCGGCGGCGGCGGCAACCTGGCCGGCCCGTTCGCCGCCTGGATCGAGGGCGGCGCGCGCCTGCTGCTGACGCCCAGCCTGACGCCGCACGAGGGCGCGTGGCGCGCGTTCCCGCTCCACCTCGGCCCGTCGCTCCGCGCGGGCGCGTTCTTCAGGTCCGGCGCCGGCGCCGTGGGCCCTGATCTCACGACGTACCACGGCGACCTCGAGGTCCACCCGGTGCTCGGGGCGTCGCTCGACGTCGCGCTCGCGCTGAGCCCCTCGGTGCAGCTCGAGGCCCAGCTCGGCAACCTCCGGTGGGTTCCCACGGGGGGCGGCTCCCTGTTGCTCGTCGGCGCGACGCTCGGCGCCGGGGCCCGGTTCTGACGCATGCGCATCGAGCTGCCGAGCCGCCGCAGCACCATCCGCCTGGCGCGAGCGCTCGCCGGGCGCCTCGCGGGCGGCGATCTGGTCGTCCTCGCCGGCGATCTCGGCGCCGGGAAGACGTTCTTCGCCCGCGCCCTGTGCCGGGCGCTCGGCGTCCCGCCGGCGCTCCCGATCACCAGCCCGACGTTCACGCTGATCCACGAGCACGAGGGCCGGGTCCCCATCGCGCACGCGGACGCCTACCGCCTCGGGGGCGCGTCCTCCGCGGAGGGCGCGCGCGACGACGCCGCCGCGGAGCTCGCCCAGCTCGGGCTGCGCGAGCGCCGCGCCGAGGGCGCGCTCGTCGTGGTGGAGTGGGGCGAGCCGTTCGTTGAGGCGCTCGGTGGCGACGCGCTCCAGATCCACCTCGCCGCGCCGGAGGACCCGGCCGCGCCCGGCCGCGCCGCCGAGATCAGGGCGACGGGCGTTCGGAGCGGCGAGGTGCTCGCGGCGCTCGATGACGAGCTGCGGCGCGGCCCCGTCGGATCGCGGGGAGCCGGGCCAGGCGCTGCGTGAAGCGCATCGAACGGCCGGAGCCTGGCGAGGACGAGCGGGGGACCGCTGCGCCTTCGGGCAGGCTCGACCGGCGGCTCGATCCACACGCCGGCGCGAAGCGCACGTCGCAGCGCGGGCGAGCGGGCGCGCAGGGCCATCGCGAGCCCGATCCCGTCCGCGGCGGCATTGCGTGGTACAAGAGCGCACCGTGAAAGAAGGCGCTGAGACCAGCCACGGCCAGCTGCTCAACAGGGCGCTGGAGCCGGTCCTCGCGTTCCTCGACAACATCGGCAACATCGTCACGCTCACCTTCCAGACGATCGTCTGGCTCGTGCGCCCGCCGTTCCGCCCCGCCCAGTTCCTCGCGGCGATGGACTTCATGGGCGCGCAGTCGGTCTTCATCGTCGGCCTGACCGGCGTCTTCAGCGGCATGGTCGTGACGCTGCAGACGTCCTACGCGCTGCGCGCGTTCAGCGCCGAGGGCCGCGTCGGCGGCCTCGTCGCGGTCTCGCTGGCCCGCGAGCTCGCGCCGGTCTTCTCCGCGATCATGGTCACCGCCCGCGCCGGCAGCGCCATGGCCGCTGAGCTCGGCAACATGCGCGTCACCGAGCAGATCGACGCGATCGCGACGATGGGCGTGAGCCCCGTGCAGTACCTGCTCTCGCCGCGGCTCTTCGCCGCGACGGTGATGCTGCCGCTGCTCTGCATCCTGTACACGAGCGTCGGCATGTGCGGCTCGTACCTCGTGGCCGTGCTCTGGCTCGGCGGCGACGCGGGCGCGTTCTTCCAGAGCATCCGCGACTTCGCCCTCCCCAAGGACATCTCCATGGGGCTCATCAAGGCGTGCGTCTTCGGCTTCATCGTCTCGTCGATCTCGTGCCGCCACGGCTTCTACGCCTCCGGCGGCGCGCGCGGCGTCGGCGTCGCGACCACGCGCGCGGTCGTCGAGAGCTGCGTCACCGTGCTCGTCACGAACTACATCCTGACGCAGCTCTTGCTCGACATGTGAGCCGCAGCGGCGGACCTTCTCTACATCACGTCGACTGAATCGCTGGGTTGCGAATTCAGCCCTCCACTGGCACCCACACGTCCTCGGCCGGCACCTCGATCAGGCGCGTCGGCCACGGCCCTTCGCTCGGCGCGTCGAGCGGGTGAATCGACCACACCTGCATCTCGAACGCACGTATTCGCACGCGCCGCGCCGGCCCGTGCAGCGGGAGCGTCACCTCCTCTGCTCCGGCCGCAATCGCCGCGGCCGCGTCGAGCCCGGCGCGCGCGATCTCGTCCTCCACCATCTCCCCGCAATCCCACCCCGCCGCGCGTCGCCGCCCGAAGAGCAGCCCTGGCTCGCTCACCGCCCCTCCGGTCAGCGCGCGGAGCGCCCGATCGGCCCAGAGCGTCCGGCAGAGATCGAAGAAGCGGGCGCGGCCCATCCAGCCGGGCGGCTCCCCCGCGGCCTCCGCGGCGCGACACTCCGTATCATGGCGGGATACCCATGCCTGAAACGGCGCGGGCCCGCCGATCCGGTGCGCCCAGAGGGTGTCCGAGTGGCGCGTATACCCCGCGACCCAGAACGGCGCCCCGCGCGCCTCGAGCACGCGACGCTGGGCGGCGTCGAGCGCTTGCAGCCGGGCGCGCCTCGACAGGGAGAGGGCGTCGAGCTCTCGGGGATCGCTCAGCGGCGGGACGTCGAGCGCCGCCATCTCGCGATCGAGCGCCTCGATCTCCGCGAGGCGCTCCTCCGGCAGCTGGATCCCGGCCTCCGCCCGCAGCTGGGGTGCGAGGGCGCGCGCGTCGACGAGCGAGAGGTCGGACTTCCAGTCATCGAGCTGCTGGAACTCCGGAAAGCCCGCGTCGGGCCCGAGCGCCACGTGGAGCGCGCCTCCGAACGAGAGGCTCGCCCGAGCGCGGACGCCGATCACCCCGGGGACGGCGAGGCGATCGACGTCGAGCCGGATGGGGCGATCGTGCGCGCGGGGATCCATCGGAGAGGTCTCGATACGCTATGCGGGCCCAGCGCGGGCTCCAAGCGCCCGACTTCAGGAGCAGGACGCGCCGGGCACGTACCCGAGCCCGCCTTCCGCCGGGTCGGGTTGCACCTTCCGGTGGAGCCTCCGGGCGTCTAGCTTCGTGTGATGAGCACCTCGTCCCTCTCCAACCGCCGCTACACCCTGAAGGCGCGCCCCGAGGGCCCGCCGGACCGCAGCCATTTCGAGCTCCGCGAGGCTCCGGTCCGTGAGCCTGGCGATGGCGAAGTCCTCGTCCGCACACGCTACCTGTCCGTCGACCCGACGAACCGGCTCTGGATGAGCGACATGAAGCAGTACATGCCGCCCGTGAACCAGGGCGAGGTGATGCGCGCGGTCGGCGTCGGCGTCGTCGAGCGCTCCCGTCACCCCGACTATAACGCGGGAGACCTCGTGTCCGGCCTCCTCGGCTGGCAGGACTACAACGTCGCGGCTCCAGGCGAACTCGCCCTCACGCGCTTGCCCGCGCTGGACGTCCCGCTCGGCGCCTTCCTCTGCCCCCTTCACATCACCGGCGGCTTCACCGCTTACGTCGGCCTCTTCGATATCGCGCAGCCGAGGCCCGGCGAGACCATCGTCGTGTCCGCCGCCGCCGGCTCCGTGGGCTCCCTGGTCGGCCAGATGGGCAAGATCGCCGGCTGTCGCGTGGTGGGCATCGCCGGCAGCGACGCCGGGTGCCGCTATGTGACCGAGGAGCTCGGCTTCGACGCCTGCATCAATTACCGCACCGAGGATGTCGCGGCGGCGCTCGCCCGCGCGTGTCCGAATGGTGTCGACATCGATTTCGAGAACGTGGGCGGCGACATCCTCGACACCGTGCTCGACAAGATGAACCTCTTCGGCAGGGTCACGCTCTGTGGCCTCATCTCGACCTACAACGACAAGCAGCCCCGCCCGGGCCCTGTGCGCTTCCCGCTCATCCTGATGCAGCGGCTCCGGGTGCAAGGCTTCGTCATCCTCGATCATCAAGCGCGCTTCCCCGAGGCCTTCGAGAAGATCTACGGCTGGATCAAGGAGGGCAAGATCACCTGGCGCGAGCGCGTGGTGGAAGGCCTCGAGAACGCCCCGGATGCGCTCGCGATGCTCTTCCAGCCGAACAAGATCGGAAAGCTGCTGATCAAGGTCTCCGAGTAGTCGGCCAGGCCGGCGAACGCCCATGTCGACGAGGCGCGGCAGGGCGGTGAAGCACCAGCGTCGAGTTGCTGATGGGGATAGGCGACGTTGCGGCGATTCGCGCGCTGATGGCCGCGACACCCATCCACACCTCCGGCGACGAGCTCCGTCCCTGCGGGCCGGTCAGCTCAGCGAGAGCTCGAGCTCACCAGGAAACTACCGCAGCACCCCCGGCGGATCCGGCTCCCGCAGCGCGATCAGCGCCGGCGAGAACTGCACCGGGTACCTCGCCGGCGCGCGCAGGAGCGCGACCGCGTCCGGCAGCAGCTGGCGCGCCGCCAGGGAGCGCTCGCGCCCGGCGCTCGCCGGCTCGGGCGACTCCAGCGCGCGCCCGCCGCGCATCGCCGCGCGCGCGAGCGGGGCGAGCCTCGCGGCCCCGAGCGCGCGCGGCGCCAGCATCCGCTCGTGCGCGAGGTGGATCACGTCGAAGGCCGCGCGCCCCGCCTCGTCGTAGTAGCGCGCCACCATCTTCCGCCCCGCGATCACGTCGCCGCGATCGCTCGTGCCCTGCCGGAGCGCCCACGCGCCCGACTCCTCGAGCGCCACGAGCTCGCAGCGCGCCGCCGGCAGCCCCTCGGCGGCCTCCGCGAGCCCCGACGCGACCCAGCCGCCCGCGCTCGCGCCCACGCGCCTCGCCTCGAGGAGCAGCGCCTCCTCGTCTTGGCCCCCGAGGTCGACCATCCGATCGGCGTACCAGGGCCAGCTGCCCTCGAGCGGGGACGGCGGCGGCGCGAGCTCGCCGAGGTCGATCCCCGCCTCGCAGCGGAACGGGATGCCGAGCGCCGTGGCCGCGAGCGCGCTCGTCGTCGCGGCGGCGCCGCCCACGTGCGCCGCGCGGGCGAGCGCGAGCGCCTCGTCGGCGAACGGCGCGCCCGCCGACGACCCGTCGACGATGTCGCCGCCGCCCGCCGCGATGTGGAGCCGCGCGGCCCGCGTCGCCACGGCCGTGCCGCGGCGGAGCGCCGGGACGAGCAGCGCGCCCACGAGCAGCGCCTCGACGAACGGCCCCTCCACCGAGGCGACGGGCGTCCCCGGGAAGGCGATCGTCCCGTCGGGCATCGCGTCGATGTCGACAGAGATCGGCGCGCCGGCGAGCCGCTCCTCGAGCGCGTCGCTCAGGCCGCACGCCGCGCGCGCCGCGGAGACCGCCGCCGCGTCGAAGCGCGCTCCGTCCACGGCGAGCGCCTCGAGCGCCGCCTCTACGCCAGCGACCACGAGGAAGCCCGCGTGGGGCGGCATCGCCGCGAAGGCGAGCTCGAAGCTCGCGCGCCGATCGGCGACCCCCGCGTGGACGAGGCGATCGGCGTCGAGCAGCGCGCGTCCATCGCGGAGCAGCGGGCTCGCTCGCAGCAGGGCCGCCGGCATCGGCCTCCGTCAGAGCCGCTCGGCCAGCATCCGCGTGCCGGCGACCGTCGAGCCCTCGTCGAAGAGGAACGGCAGCATCACGGTGGGCAGGTCGAGATCTCGGCGCAGGCGGGCCAGGCTCTCGCGCTGCACCGACTCGCGGATCGCCCGCCGCGCGCCGGCCACGAAGGCGCTCTCGACGGTGTCCGCGGCGCGCGCCGGCGCCTGGATGTCGAGGCGCGCCGGGTCGACGAGGAGCGCCCGCTGCTCCTCGGGCGAGAACAGCGCCGGCAGCACGCCGTTGATGATCACCCGGTGAACGGGCAGGCCAAGGTCGCCCCGGACCTCCGCCACGAGCTCGACGGTCTCCGTGGCCGGCATCTCCTCCGGCAGCGTCACCACGACGACCCCGCTCCGCGCGGGATCCCTGAACATCGCCCACGCCGCCTCGGCGTCCCGGCGCAGGATGCCCGGCGGCGCCACGTCGAGGATCACCTTCGGCACCCGCAGCATGTCCACCCCGTGCCCCGTCGCGGGCGCGTCGAGCAGGACCACGTCGAAGCGGTTGGAGCCGTCCGGGAGCAGCTCCGTCGTGTGGAACCACGCCTTGCCGAGCATCGCCCACTCGAACAGCCCGGGCACCGCGCGGAAGAAGGTGCGCGTGTACTTGTTGTCGAAGACGAGATCGGCCGCGGCGCGCACCTTCAGGACCATCTCGCCGTACTCCCGGAGGGCCCTGTCCGGCGAGATGTTCACCGCCCACACGCGCTGGCCGACCTGCATCACCTCGGGGCCGATCGGCTTCGAGCCGAGGATGGCGGAGAGCCGCTCCTTCGTGTGGCACATCGCGACGAGCACGCGCTTTCCGCGGGCCGCGAAGGCGAGGGCGAGGGCCCCCGAGATCGTCGTCTTCCCGACGCCTCCCTTGCCGGTCACGAACAGGAAGCGCCGGCGCTCGAGCTCCGGCAGGTCATGGCCGAGCACGCCCGCTTCTGAGGCTTGATGGACGCTGATCATTCCTCGCCAGCGGAGTTACGCGCAAGCTCAGGCGAAGGCAACCCGGATCAAGGAAACGGGCTCTGCTATGCATCGCTCATGCGCATCACCGAGCGACACCTCGAACCGCTGAACCGACGCTTCCAGGGCGCGTCACCCGTGGAGCTCCTCCGCTTCGTCCGCGAGTCCTTCGGCCCGCGCGCGGCCATCATGAGCAGCATGCAGCGCGCCGGGACCGCGCTGTGCCACATGGCCGACCGCGCCGGGCTCTCCTTCGACGTGGTCTTCGTCGACACCGGCGTGCTCCACGCCGAGACGCTCGCCACCCGCGACGAGCTCGCGCGGACCCACCCGAACCTGCGCGTCGTCACGCTCTCGCCCGAGCGCACCTTCGCGCAGCAGACGCGCGACGAAGGGCTGCTCTACCTCTCGAAGGAGGGCCAGGAGCGCTGCTGCGACCTCCGCAAATCGGCCCCGCTGAGCGCCATCCGGGGCCGCTACGACGCGCTCGTCGCGGCGCTGCGGCGGGGCGAGGGTGGCGCCCGCGCCAAGGTCGCGCCGTTCGGCCTCGACCCCGCGAACAACACGCTCCGCGTCCACCCCTTCGCGTCGCTGACCGGCGAGGAGCTCGACGCGTACTTCGCCGCGCACGAGGACGCGATCGAGAACCCGCTTCACGGGATGGGCTTCCGCACCATCGGCTGCTTCCCCTGCACGACGCCGGTGCTGCCGGACGAGCCCGAGCGCGCCGGGCGCTGGCGCCACCTGGCGAGCGTCGAGTACTGCGGGATCAACCCGGTGGACCGGGGAGACACCGACGGCGGCGTCGACCTCGACGACCGGTACGAGCGCCTGTTCGCGGCGTGATGGTCGACGGCCCGCGCGAGCACGTCGACGCGGCGTGGCACCTCGACGCGGCGTGACGATCGCCTGCGAACACCGGTTCGCGGCAGCTCGATCTTGACTCAAACGGCATGCAGGGAGATTTGCCCCGCATGCCGGCGAGCTACTTCGACGTAGACGGCACCCTGGTCACGACGAACCTCGTGCACCCGACGGTGTTCTACATGCTGAACCAGCCGACGCCGATGCACAGCCTCGCGAAGCTCGGCCGCGCCCTCGTGAAGGCGCCGTGGATGGCGATGGCGGAGCTGCAGGATCGGCGCCTCTTCAACGAGCTGCTCTTCAGCTCGTTCGAGGGCGTCTCCGAGGATCGCCTCGTGGCGCTCGCGGAGGAGGCGTTCGCGAAGGTGCTCAAGCCGGCCATCTACGCGAAGGCGCGGGACCTCGTGAAGTGCAGCCTCGACAAGGGCCACGACGTCGTCCTCGTCTCCGGCGCGCTGGATTTCCTGATGCAGCTGCTCGCCGATCACCTCGGCGCGACGGGCATCATCGCGAACCGCCTCGAGGTGAAGGATCGGTTCGCGACGGGCAAGCTCCTGCGCCCGGTGGTGGCCGGGCCCGAGAAGGCGCGGCTCATCCGCGAGCACGCCCACGCGCACGGGCACGACCTCGACGAGTGCTTCGCCTACTCGGACAGCTACTCGGACGTCCCGATGCTCTCGGTCGTCGGCTACCCGGCGGCGGTGAACCCGGACCGCAAGCTCAAGATGCTCGCGCAGGCGTACCACTGGCCGATCCTCCACCTCGCCGCATGACCCTGCCTCCCCCGGACGGCGGGAGGCCACCCCCAGCCCAACACGTCGCACCCCCTGCTCTGAAGGTCCCATGAGCCATCCTTGCGTCGTCACGCTAGACAGCCGCAGCGCCCCCCGGGTGCTCTTCTCAGGCGACCAGCTGGTCGAGGTCGACCTGCCCACCGGCACCCGGGTGCTCTACGCGAAGCCGCCCCTGGAGCCGCTGAAGGACGTCGACGCCGCGATCCGCTACGCGATCAACCACCCGTACAACTCGGAGCCGCTCTACGCGAAGCTCCGCCCGGGGATGAAGGTCACGATCGCGGTGGACGACATCTCGCTGCCGCTGCCCCAGATGAAGCGCCCCGACATCCGCGAGCGGGTGCTCACGATCGTGCTCGACCTGCTCGCCGACTACGGGGTCGACGACGTGGAGATCATCATCGCCACGAGCGTCCACCGGCGCATGAAGGACTGGGAGGTCCGCCACATCGTCGGCGACCGGATCTTCAACGCCTACTGGCCGAAGCGGCTCTACAACCACGACGCCGAGAACGCCGCCAACATGAAGTACGTCGGCACGACCGACGTCGGCGAGGAGGTCGAGCTCAACAAGCGCGCGGTCGACAGCGACCTCGTGATCTACGTGAACCTCAACCTCGTGCCGATGGACGGCGGGCACAAGTCGGTCGCCGTCGGCCTGTGCGGGTACCGGAGCCTGCGCGCGCACCACAACCCGCGGGTGATGCGCGACTGCTACTCGTACATGGATCCGAAGAGCTCCGCGCTGCACACGAGCGTCGAGCGCATGGGCCGGCTGGCCAACAAGAAGCTCAACGTCTTCACGATCGAGACGACGATCAACAACCGCATGTTCGATCGCCCGCTCGAGTTCCTCGCGAAGAACGAGGACGACCTCAGCGCTGGCGAGAAGAGCGCGCTGCGCGCCCTCCGCTTCACGCTCTCCAAGGTGCCGCAGCCCGCGCGCCAGGCGATCTTCCAGCGCGTCCCGTCGCCGTTCGGGGTGACCGGGGTGTTCGCCGGCGAGACGGAGGCCGTCCACGAGCACACGCTGAAGCGCAGCTTCGACCAGTACCTCGTCCCGGTCACGGGCCAGGCCGACATCCTGATCACGGGCATCCCGTACATCAGCCCGTACAACGTGAACTCGTTCCTGAACCCGCTGCTCGTGCAGGTGATGGCGAACGGGTACCTGTTCAACCTCTACCGCGGCGCGCCGATGCTCAAGAAGGGGGGGACGATGATCATCCTTCACCCCTGCACCGACCTGTTCGACAACGAGCACCACGCCCCGTACATCGAGTTCGTGCACCGGCTCCTGCCGGAGACGCGGGACGCGATGGAGCTGCACAAGCGGTACGAGAAGAAGTTCTCGGAGAACCCCGCGTACATCGAGATGTACCGCTTCGGGCACGCGTACCACCCGACCCACCCGTTCTTCATGTGGTACTGGGGCGAGGCGGGGCGGCAGCACATCGGCCGGATGATCGTGGTCGGCGCCGACAACGAGTACATTCCGCAGCTGCTCGGCTGGGAGACGGCGCGCACGATGGACGAGGCGCTCCGGATGGCGAAGCAGTCGGCCCCGCCCGCGCCGGAGATCCTGGCCCTGCACACCCCGCCGATCTTCATGGCCGACGTGACGGTCTAGCGCGCCCGCGGGAGGAGCCACCGTGCGGCTGCACCTCATCGACGGCACCTACGAGCTCTTCCGCGCCCACTACTCCAAGCGGCCCGGGCACCGCGCGCCCGGCGGCTGGGACGCGAAGGCGACGGTGGGCGTCGTCGCCTCGCTCCTCGCGCTTCTGCACCACGTGGACGAGGAGGTCACGCACCTCGCTGTCGCGTTCGACAACCCGATCCGCTCGTTCAGGAACGACCTGTTCGCCGGGTACAAGAGCGACGAGGGGATGGATCCCGAGCTGCGCCGGCAGTTCGATCCGGTCGAGGAGGCGGTGCGCGCGCTCGGCGTCGTCGTCTGGTCGATGGACGCGTTCGAGGCGGACGACGCGCTCGCGACGGCGGCGGCGCGGTTCCGTGGCGCGGTGGAGCAGGTGCGCATCCTCAGCCCGGACAAGGACTTCGGGCAGTGCCTCGCCGGCGATCGGGTCGTGCAGGTCGACCGCCGGAAGGAGAAGGTCATCGACGAGGCGGCGATGCGCGCCGCGCGGGGCGTGGCGCCGGAGAGCATCCCGGACTTCCTCGCGCTCACGGGGGACGACGCCGACGGCATCCCTGGCCTGGCGGGCATCGGCGAGCGGACGGCGGCCGCGCTGCTCGGCGCGTACGGGCACCTCGAGCGGATCCCGGACGACCCGGCCGCGTGGTCGGTGGCGGTGCGCGGCGCGGACCGGATCGCGCGCGCGCTGGTCGAGCAGCGGGAGGACGCGCTGCTCTACCGGACGCTGGCGACGCTCCGGACCGACGTGCCGCTCGCGGAGGGCCTCGACGACCTGCGCTTCCGCGGCGTGCCGCGCGACCGCTTCGAGGCGTGGTGCGACGCGATGGACGTGCGCACGCTGAAGGCGCGCCCGACGCGCTGGGCGCCCTAGAACGAGGCCTTCGTCAAGGCTGTTTCTTCGCCGGCGCCCCGAGCTCGGCGAGCACGCGCTCGCGGACGAGCGGCAGCGGGGGCGAGCCGTGCGAGAGGAGCGCGTCGTGGAAGCGGCGCAGCGAGAACGCCGGGCCCAGGGCCGCCTTCGCCTCCTCGCGGAGCTTCAGGATCTCGAGCTTGCCGAGCGTATAGGCGAAGTAGCCGGGGTCGAACGTCGCGCGCACCGCCTGCTCCCGCGCCGTCGCGCGGTCCTGGAAGCAGTCGTCGACGAAGCGGCGCTCGGCCTCGTCGAGGCTCATTTCCTCGGCGTGCACCCCGAGCGACACGACCACCCGGCAGTTGCGCAGCAGCGCGTCCGCGAGCTGGCCGAGGCGACTCTGCGGGTCCTCCTTGCCGAACCCTTGCTCGATCATCATCTGCTCGACGTAGTGGGCCCAGCCCTCCACGAACGAGTAGCTCCCGAACATCTTCTGCGCGTCCGTCGGCGCCCGGCTCTCCCACAGGCCCTGGACGAAGTGCCCCGGGTAGACCTCGTGCACGGTCGTCGAGAGCAGCGTGCCCCGCAGCATCACGTACTCCTCCTGCTCCTTGCGGGGCCAGGAGGGGTCCGGCTTCGTGATGTAGTAGAACGCCTCGAGCCCCTTCCGATCGAACGGCCCCGGCGCGTCGAGGAAGGCGGCGTTCCAGCGCATATAGGGCGGCGTTTCCTTCACGATCGCCCGCTCGTCGGACGGGAGGCTCACGATCTCCTTGTCGACGATGAACTTGCGCGCCGACTCCATCATCCGCGTCGCCTCGGCGAGGAGCTGCTCCGCCTTCGGCCGGGAGGCCTTCACCTTCCTGGCGAGCTCCTGGTACGCCGCTTTGTTCGCCGCGAGGTCGTCCTCGCCCATCTTCTTGAACTCGGCGAGCGGCATCGAGAGCCCCTCCTGTGCGAGAAGGAGCTTCCTGTAGCGCGCCTCCCCGAGCACGTGGCTCGCGTCGCCCTTCGGCAGCTCGACCTTCGCGAGGTGCTCGGCGAGCCTCTCCGCCGCGGCGGCGAGCGCGGCGTTCGTCTCCTCGAAATCGGCCTGGAACGCGGGGTCGCCCACGCCCTTGAGCAGCTTGACGACGTCGCCGCGCAGGTACTCGGCGTAGCCCCGGAAGATCTTCACGGCGACCTCGATCACCGGCTTCGGCATCGGGCTCGCGAGGTTCTCGAGGATGCGCGGCGCCTGGGCCAGCGCCGCCTTCTCGTGCTCGAGGAGGCGCCGCGCGCGCTCGGGCAGCGGCGCGTACGCGCGATCGAGGTACTGGTTCACGCCGAACAGATCGCCGTAGAACTGCGGCCGCCGGCGCCACTCCTCGAGGTCCCTCCCGTTGAAGAGCTTGAGGTCGATCTGCTGGAGGAGCAGCGCGCGGTCGAGCGCCTCGTCCGGGGAGAGCGCCGCGGCGTCGACGGCGGCGAGCGCCGCGCGATCGCGCTCGAGGCGCGCGAGCCGCCGCTCTATCGCCGCGGCGGCGTAGTCGGTGACCTTGCCGTCTTGCTCGTGCAGCCCGCGCGAGCGCGCGAAGGCGGGCTCGTCCGCGACCCACTCGCGCAGGATCCGATCGCGCAGCGCGGGGAACGGCTCGCGCGGCGCCTCTGCCGGCCGCGCGGGCTCGGCGCTCGCCGCGGCCTGAGGGGGCGCCGCGGCCGGAGGGGGCGCCGCGCCAAGAGACGAAGGCGGCGCCGAGGCGCTCCCGCTGCAGGCGGCGAGCGCCGCGAGCGGCGCGAGCACCGCGAGCCGGCGCCAGCGGACAGGTGGGAGTGCGGGTGCGGCCATGACGGGCCGAGCCTGTCAAACCGGCCCGCGCAGGTCAACGCCGCAGGTCAGTCGCGGAGCGCGCGATCGATGATCGTGTCCACGTGCGAGAGCGCGTGGTCGAGGTCGAAGCAGCGCGCGATTTCGTCCGGGGCGAGCAGCGCCGCGACGTCGGCGTCGGCGGCGAGGTTGTCGCGGAAGCGCCCCTCGCCCGCGATCGCGCGCATCGCGCAGCGCTGCACCAGCTCGTAGGCCGCCTGCCGCGGCCTGCCCTTCTGGACAAGCGCCAGGAGCACCGCCTCGCTGAAGAAGAGCTCGCCCGTGCGATCGAGGTTCTCGCGCAGCTTCTCGGGGTAGACGACGAGCCCCTCGACGAGCCCGGCGGCGCGGTCGAGCATGAACCCGAGCGTCGAGGTCGCGTCGGGCGCGATCATCCGCTCGACCGACGAGTGCGAGATGTCGCGCTCGTGCCACAGCGGCACGTTCTCGAGCGCCGGGATCACGGCCGCGCGCACGACGCGCGCGAGGCCGCACAGGTTCTCGCTGAGGATGGGGTTGCGCTTGTGGGGCATCGCGCTCGATCCCTTCTGGCCCACGGTGAAGCGCTCCTCCGCCTCGCGGACCTCGGTGCGCTGCCAGTGCCGCACGTTGGTCGCGAGCCGCTCGATGCCCGCCGCGATGAGCGAGAGCGCGGTGAAGAGCTCGGCGTGGCGGTCGCGCGCGACGACCTGCGTCGAGACCGTCTCGGGGCGCAGGCCCAGGGCGGCGAGCGCGCGCTCCTCGATGCGCGGCGACAGGTGCGCGTACGTCCCGACGGCGCCGGCGATCTTCCCGACCGCGATCGCCTGGCGCGCCGCGAGCAGGCGCGCCCTGCCGCGCTTCATCTCCGCGAGGTGGCCGGCGAGCGCCAGGCCGAACGTGATCGGCTCGGCGGCGATGCCGTGGCTCCTGCCGATCATCGGGGTGCGCCGGTGCTCGTCCGCGCGCCGCGCGAGCGCGCTGCAGAGCTTGTCGAGCCGCGCCGAGAGCAGGTCCGTCGCGCGGACGAGCAGCACCGCGAGGCTCGTGTCGAGCACGTCGCTCGAGGTCATCCCCCGGTGCAGCCACCGCGCGCCCTCGCCCGCGAGCTCCTCGACGTGCGTCAGGAAGGCGATGACGTCGTGCTTGACCGTGCGCTCGATCGCATCGATCCGGACCGGATCGAGCGTCAGCTGCTTCGCGCGGATCCCCTCCGCGATGCCGGCGGGCACGAGCCCTTCGGCCTCCATCGCCTCGCAGGCGGCGAGCTCCACCTCTAGCCAGGTCGAGAATCGGGTGGCGGGCGACCAGAGCTCTTCGAATTCAACAGGAGTGTAGCGGGGGATCATGGGCGGGACGCTGCGAAGGTCTGGAGGGTGCGTCAAGGATGGAGTGGTCCCGGGAGGTCCGGGCGCGCGCTGGCCGCGCCGTCGGGCGGGGCGCTTGCGGACGCGCGGCGCGCGGCAAACGTTGGCGCGATGCCAACCGAAGCACCGGCGCCTGCGCGCGCCGATCAGGGCAGGTCGTTCGCCCGCACGCCGCACGCGGCGGGCGACGCGCCGCCAGAGACGCTGCCCGCAGGGGCGAGCGAGCCGAGCGCCATCGGCCAGGCGCCGGCCGCCCCGCGGGCCGAGCCTGGGCGCCGCGAGCCGGCGGGGCGCGTAGGCGGCGCTGCCGCCGCTGCGAGCGCGCCGGCTGTCGTGAGCGAGCCGGCGCCCGCGAGCGAGCCGGCCCGCGCGAGCGTGCGCGCGGGTCGCCGGCTGAAGTCGTACATCGTGGTGGTCGCGATGGACCTGTCCGAGCCGGGCGGGCGGGCGTGGCGCTTCGCCTTCGATCTGGCCGCGCTCCGCGGCGAGACGGAGATCCACGCCGTGGTCGTCGGCCCGCGGCAGGTCGCCCCTGCAGTGCGCGACGTGACGACGCCGGGCGCGTCGTCGCCGCCGTCGCTCCGCGTGCTCCAGCACCGGTTCGCGGACGGCCAGGCCCGGCTGATGGCGATGCACTTCCGAACGGGCCGGCCGGACAGGGCGATCGTCTCGCTCGCCCGAGAGCTCAGCGCCGATCTCATCGTCGTGGCCACGCACCCTCAGTCGCGCCTGCAGCGGCTCTTCGGCGGCTCGACGGCCGATCGGATCGCGCGGAACGCGCCGTGCCCGGTCGTCGTCGTGCGCCCCAAGGAGGACGACGACGCCGACGCGGCCGACTACGACCCCAGGCTGCGCTGACGCGGAGGCGCGCGGCGGACGACCGCGCGCTCGACGCCTGTGCGCGGACCTACCGGCCGCTCGATGCCCCGCGCGGGCTACCGCGCGCTCGACGATGACCGCGCGTCGACCTGCGCCGCCGCGTCGAGCTTGTCGGGCGCGCTGACGCCCTCGGCCTTGCCCCCTTCGCGCGTGTCCGCGTAGCCCCACGCGACGCCGGCCGCATCGACGAGGAGGTTGTTCGCGTCGCCGATCGGCATCGGGTCCATCACGAGGACGTGCCCTCGCCGCGCGAGGTCGTCGAGGGCGGCCTGCGGCGGCGGCGTCAGCCGCTCGACGCGCACGCGATCCGGCATCCACTGGTGGTGGATGCGCGCGTGGCGGACCGCCTCGTCGATGGTCATCCCGTGATCGACCAGGTTGCGGAGGACCTGCGCGACGGTGTTCGGGATCGTGTCGCCGCCGGGAGATCCGAGGACGAGCGCGACTTTGTCGTCGCGGCTCACGATGGTGGGCGTCATCGAGCTCGCCATGCGTTTGCCCGGCGCCACCGCGTTGATCCCCGTCTCGGAGAACGCGCCCATCGCGTTGGCGAGCAGGATGCCCGTGCCGGGGATCACGATCCTCGCGCCGAAGCTCGCCGACAGGGTGGTCGTGCACGAGACCGCGTTGCCCTGCGCGTCGATCACCGAGAAGTGCGTCGTCTGCGGGGACTCCTGCGCGACGGCGCCCAGAGGCGCCGCGATGTCGCCCGCCGGCGTGGCCCGCTCCGGGTCGACGGGCGGCCTGCGGCGCATCAGGTAGGCCCCGTCGAGGAGCTGCGCGAGCAGCTGCGCCGTCTCGGGCGCGACGAAATCGGGGTCGGCGCTCACCTTGCGGCGATCAGCGTACGCCCGCTTCGCCGCCTCGACGAACAGGTGCAGCGACAGCCCCGAGTCGACGGGCGCCTCGTGCGCCTTCAGCCGCTCGAGCGTGAGCATCATCTCCGCGAGCGCGACGCCGCCCATCGAGGGCGGCGGCATCGTGTCGACGGTGAAGCCGCGGTACGAGAACCGGAGGGGCGCCCGCCACTTCGCCTGGTAGGCGCGCAGGTCGCTCTCGCTGATGTGGCCGCCGTGCTCGCGCATCGCGCCGGCGATCTTCCCGGCGATGGAGCCCTCGTAGAACGCGCGCGGCCCCTCCGCGGCGAGCGTCTCCAGGGTGCGGGCGAGATCGAGCTGCCGCACCAGCTCGCCCTGGGCGACCGGCGCCTTGCCCCGCCCCCAGATGGCGCTCGCGGCCCGATCGGCCTTCAGCCGCGGCCACGCCCAGCGCAGCGTCAGCGCCTGCCGCGCGCCGAGGCGGTGCCCCTTGCGCGCGAGGGAGATCGCCGGGGCCAGGAGCTCGGCGAACGGGCGTGTGCCGAACCGCTCGTGGGCCAGGGCGAGGCCGGCGACGGAGCCCGGGACGCCGGCGGACGCATAGCCGTGCGCGCCGGCGCGCACCATCGCCATGTTCGACTCGGTGGTCACCGACGCGGGCGCGGCCTCGCGGAAGTCGATCGCCTGCGTCTCGCCGTTCGCGAGGCGGACCAGCATGAAGCCGCCGCCGCCGATGTTGCCCGCGCTCGGGTGGGTCACCGCCAGCGCGAACGCCACGGCGACCGCGGCGTCGACCGCGTTGCCGCCGCGCCGCAGCACGTCTGCGCCCGCGCGCGTCGCGTGCTCCTCGACCGAGGTCACGAGCCCGGCGTCGCCGCGCACCGCCCGCGGGCCGCCCGAGGCGAGCGCGATCGGCGGCTCCGGCGGCGTCGGCTCCGGCGCCGCGGCTTCGGCCGTGGGAGCCGCCGCTGCGCTCGCGGCCTGCGGCGCGGCGCTCGCGCTGGCGACGGCCGGCGCGCCCGAGGCCGCGGGCGCCGCCGGGTGCGGCGCGGGCGGCGTGCGCGCCTCGCAGCCTGCGAGCAGCGCGAGGGCGAGCGCCCAGCGCGGCTTCGAACGACGGAGCAGGGTCATCAGGGTGCGCGAATCTACTACGCTGCCGGAGAGCGCCGGGCCAGGCCGCGCGGGGCGGCCCAGCCTGGGGGATTCGTTCAGGACGCGAGGATGCGCAGACGGCGCGCGCCGGATCCGCCTCCGCCGCGCGCCGTCTGGAACGCCGGACCTCGCTCAGGACCGCTTGCGGCGGCGCGCGGCGGCCACGCCCACGCCGGCGACGAGCGCCGCGAGCCCGGTGCCCGCGAACGGCGCGGAGGAGGACCCCGGCGCGGCAGCGCAGGAGACGCTGGCCTCGGCCTCGGCGTGGGCATCCACGTTGATCTCGAGCGAGCTCAAGTAATCCAGGCAGTCCTGGAGGCTCCCGACGACGTCGACATACTGACCGTTGCAGAACAG
This sequence comes from Sorangium sp. So ce124, assembly GCF_051525235.1. Lineage (NCBI taxonomy): Bacteria > Pseudomonadati > Myxococcota > Polyangiales > Polyangiaceae > Sorangium > Sorangium sp. So ce124. The sequence goes on along the minus strand of NZ_CP150312.1, from coordinate 12,481,987 downwards.
GGCGCCTTCCGGCTCCGAGCACTTCGCCTCACACCCGCCCTGGAGCTCGACCGTGCAGTCCGCATTGCAGTCGATGTCGCAGTCGAAGTTCGCCTCGGCCTTGCACTCGCCCTCGCAGCTCGCGTTGCATTGTGCCTGGCAATCCGCGCTCGGCGGCGTGCCCTCGCAGCTCGCGCCGCACTCGCCGTCGCAGCTCGCCTTGCAGGCCCCCTCGCACTCCGCCTGCGAGCCGCTGCCGCTGGCGCTCGCCGAACACTTGGTGCTGCAGTCCCCCTTGCAGCTCGCCGAGCAGCTCGCCCTGCAGTCGAAGCTCCCGGGATTGACGTTGCAATCAGCTTCGCATTTCCCGGAGCAGTCGACGTTGCACGCGGCGGTCGCGCTGGCGTTGCAATCAGCTTCGCACTTCCCGGCGCACGCCGCCGTGAGGCGGACCGGCTCGCAGTACGCAGTGCAGCCGCCCGAGGTGCGGAACTCGCAGTTTGCGCTCGCAGCGAGCTGGATATTTCCACATGCCTCCGGGCCGGGCGCCGCCGACGCCGACGAGGCGATGGCCAGAGGGATCGCAAAAGTAAACGCACTCACAAAAAGCTGAGCAATGGTCCGTCGCATGCCAATTCTCCTGGGTTCAGAGCGCGGGTTCCGCGTGTGGTCTCCGCAGGTGTTGCAATCGGACGACCAGCGCCACCCTTTGAAGCATTTCCCAAGAAAAAAGTCTCGCTGCTCGTGACCGCTCGGCCACAGCGTATCTCCGCGTTCACGGTCCCATGATGCGCCCTGCCACACGAAGGGCATGTCCGGGCAGGTGAGGACACCTGCGACGTGGTGATCAGCGGCTCACAGTGTCGGCGATTTGCCCTGTTCCGTAGCGCGCCACCACGCCCTTGCGGGCTCTGCCGGGTGTCGGCTGGCTAAGGAAGTCCCCGCCGACCGCCCAGAAGGCCCCTTCCCCGTCGGCCCAGACGGCGTGGAGATCCGCGTAGGGCTCCTCGGTGAACTCATCGATCCAGGCCCCGTCGACGAGGCGTTGCTTGAGTCCCCCGTAACCGACGATCGCGACCTCCCCCGGGCGGCCGCAGGCGACGCCGTTCACGTCGTTCGTGAGCTCTATCTCGAGCCGGCGCCACGACGCGCCGTCCGAGCGGAGCACGTCTCTCCCGCCGACCGCGTATACCTCTTCACGGCTGCAGCCGGCGGCCGTGAACAGGGTGCCTTGCGCGATCGGCGGATCGGATTGCAATTCCCAGGTCGAGCCCGCGCGGTGCCAGATCACGCCGAACTCACCGACGGCGTAGAGATCCTCGGAAGATTCACCCCATACCTTGTAGAGCGCCCGGCCGGTCGCCACCGGCAGCGGCTCTCGCGACCATGCGCTGCCGTCCCAGCGGAGGACGATGTCCTTCTCTACATCCGCGCCGCTGCCGGGCATGCCGCCGACGGCCCAGGCATCGTCGGGTGAAAACGCGATCACGCCCCACAACGTCGCCTCCGTCCCCGTCTCGTGCTCGGTGAACGTCGCTCCGTCCCACCGCGTGGCGCGGCCGCGCTCGCCGACCATCCAGACGTCCTGCGGACCGGAGCCGGCCACCCACCAGAAGGTCGCATCCCCGCCCGCCGGGAGCTCGCGCCACGTCGCCCCGTCGTAGTGCAGCGCGAGCGCCCTGAGGCCCGTATTGCCGAGCGGCCCCCCGACGGCGAACACGTCGTCGGGCGCCGTCCCCCAGATCGAAAGGACCGCTCGGTCGAGATCGTCTTCGTCGAGCAGCACGCGCCACGCCGGCGGCTCCTGCTCAGGAGGCTTCGCAGGGTCGCCGGGGCAGCCGGCGAGGGCGACCGCGCCGAGCGCCGCCAGAGCCATCGAGTGAAAGCAGGTGCGCATGGGATAGAAGACCAGCCTGGAGAGGTCGTGCCGGCGCGCCGCCGATGTCGGCCCACGCGCGTCCACCTGGCGCGCCGCCATGGAAGGCTCAGTTGCAGAACACGTCGGTCTGCTTCGGATAGTAATAGACGAAGATGTTGCAGTGCTCGTTCTTCTCGACGATCGGCCCGAACGTGTAGCAGCAATCGAGCGACTCTTGGGCGGTCCCGTTCTTGGTCACGTCGTAGTCGTCGAGGCCGCTGCACCCCACGGACGGGTCCGGCGGCTGCCACTCGTAAGTGCATCCGTACCAGACGCCGCCGTTGGTCGGGAGCTCCCTGTCGAGCTCCGGCGCGATGAGCATCGGCGGGTCGTCCCACGCGTTCGATGTGTAGAAGCGATCCGAGTCCGGAGGCGTGCCGATGGTCTTGCCGTCCCATGCATACATGTCGAACCGCGTGCCCCGGCTGTGGAAATGGCCGTTGGCGCCGATGATCCTCACGGGAGAGGGGCTGTTGATCTGGCACGAGCCCTCGAACGTGGGCGTCGGGTTCGACTGACAGACACGGATGGATTGCTTGGTCGCGAAGACGGTGCCCATCTCGGCCTTCACCTCGGCGTCGGGCAGCGCCCAGAAGTTCACCCGGACGCGGCCGACCGCCTCGGGGGTCTTCTGCGACGTCGCATTCACGTAATGCGTCTGCAGCATCAGCCATTCGTCGGGGGCGAGGACGTTCGCGACGCCCTCGGGGAACTCCCAGTCGACCTGGCCGTTCTGCTGGGAGTTCGCGATGAGCGGCCAGTCGGCCCAGTTGGGGCTCTTGAAGCACTCCCCCACCCCGTTCTGGTTCTTCTGGATGCGCCCGCCCTCCGGCCCCAGCCCCTTCACGGTCTTCACGCGGAAGATGTTCATGTGGTGCGAGCCGTCGCGTTGCGCGATCTGCACGCGGTGGAGGTTCACGGGCTTGTTCGGGTCCAGCCCGTTCGACTCGGCGAGCTCGCTGACCTTGAAGAAGTAGCAGTCCTGCTGCTCGACCCCCGCCGGCACCTCGGTCTCCTCGGTCTGCATCTGGAAGCCCTGGCCGACCGGCGGCACATCCAGCAGCGACTCGTCGACCGGCACGGGCGTCACGCCCCCGCCCCCGTCAACGCAGGCCACGGCCCCCAGGACGACGGGAAGCAAACCAAGCGTCAGGCATCGAACGGCCATGAGTCCCTCCAGGCAATCGCGTAGCGATGAGGAGAAGAGATATACACGGCTGCGCAATTTCAGGGCGATCGCGTCACGGGGCGGGCAGGGTTCCGTCGGGCGCCGGGGTGTCGTGGCCGAGCGCTGGCCGCTGCTGCTAGGATGTGGGAGAGGTTCAACCATGGCGGCGCCCAACAAATGCGGTCCACACACCGAGCTCGCCTCGAACGAGGCGACGCGCATCACCAGGTGCGGGTGTGGCACCGTGCACGTGACACTCATCGGCCCTGGCGTGACGTTTCGCATGCCAGCGGACGCGTTCCGGGGCGTCGCCTCCGGGCTCAAGGCAGCGGCCGAGCGGCTTGACGACGACCCGCGTTTCGGCACGACCTCCATCAATTAGCTTGCGCGCCCGCTGCGGAGCGGCCTACCAGTGGCTTCGCCGCTGAGATCTCTCTCCTCGGATGGCCGCTGGTCGAAAGAGGGCGCCTCTCGTGTACGACGACGACGCGGAGCACTGGGTCGGCAAGACGTTCGCCGGGACGTGGTGGATCGAGCGGGTGCTCGGCACCGGCGGCATGGGGAGCGTGCTGCTCGGGCGTGCGGCGGACGGCTCTCAGGTCGCGCTCAAGGTGCTGCACCCGGAGCTCAACGCGATCGCGGAGGTGCGGAAGCGCTTCCTGCGCGAGGGGTTCATCGGCAACACGCTCGGCGGGGCGGACGCGGTGCCCGGCGTGGTGCGCATGCTCGGCTCCGGCGAGACGCAGGAGGGCCTCGCCTACCTCACGATGGAGGCGCTCCAGGGCGAGACGCTCTTCGATCGGATGGCCCGCACAGGGACGATGCCGGTCGGCGAGGTGCTCGCGCTCGCCGACCAGGTGCTCGAGACGCTGGCGATCGCGCACGCGCGCGGCGTCGTGCACCGCGATCTCAAGCCCGAGAACATCCACCTCGGCAACGACGGGCGCGTGCGCATGCTCGACTTCGGCATCGCGCGCGTCGTCGACGGGCTCACCGGCCTGCCCGAGAAGACCGCGACCAAGACGGGCATGATCATGGGCACGGCGACGTACATGGCGCCGGAGCAAGCGACTGGGCTCATCCATGACATCGACGGGCGCACCGACCTCTTCGGGCTCGGGGCGACGATGTTCCGGCTGCTCTCGGGCCGACAGGTGCACGGCGAGGTGACGGAGGCCATGGAGGTCATCGCCGCCGCGACCGAGGCCGCGCCGCCGCTCGCCTCGGTCGCGCCCGGGATCTCGCCCGCCGTCGCTGCCGTGGTCGATCGCTCGCTGGCGTTCATCAAGTTCCATCGCTACCCGAACGCCGAGACCATGCGCGCAGACGTCCGCGCTGTACGCGCAGGCGCGCTGCCTCCGTACGCGCAGGCCGTCATCGAGGGGCGGATCCGCGCCGGCCAGCCCATATCTCAGCCGGCGCCTCCGCTGCATGCCGGCGGTTCACCGAGCGCGCGCCCGCAACCGACCGTGGTGGAGCCGGCCGCGGCCCCTCGCCATTCGCATTCGATGAGCCGACCGGAGCGAACGCTCGACGACAACCCGTCGGCGCCCTCCCGCGCTGGCGCGTCGCTCTCGCCGCTGTCGACGGGCAAGCTGCTCCTGCTCGTCGGCGGCGCCTCGCTCGTCACGGGCGTCATCGTGGCGTTGATCGTCGTCCTGCTGCTGATGAGATGACCCGCTGACGGGCCGCGAGCGCGCCGCCAGGCGCGCGCTCGTCGCGGTGAGGGGGGATCGTCGGTGGAAGGTGCAGGCGGGGCCGCTGGGCCCCGCCGCGGTCACTCGCGCTCGTCGAGCGGCGTGTAGTCGACGGCGTTCTCGCCGGTGTAGATCTGCCGCGGACGGCCGATCTTGCCGGTCGGGTCGTCGTTCATCTCCTTCCAGTGGGCGATCCAGCCGGGGAGGCGCCCGAGCGCGAACATGACGGTGAACATGTTCGTGGGGAAGCCGAGCGCGCGGTAGATGATGCCGCTGTAGAAGTCGACGTTCGGGTAGAGCTTCCGCTCGACGAAGTACGGATCCTTCAGCGCGGTCTCCTCGAGGCGCTGCGCGATGTCGAGCAGCGGATCCTTGATGCCGAGCTTCGCCAGGATCTTGTCGGCGGCCGCCTTGATGAGGACGGCGCGCGGATCGTAGTTCTTGTACACGCGGTGGCCGAAGCCCATCAGGCGGAAGTTCGAGGTCTTGTCCTTCGCGAGCTTGACGAACTTCGAGACGTCGCCGCCGTCCGAGCGGATCGCCTCGAGCATCGTCACGACCTCCTGGTTCGCGCCGCCGTGGAGCGGGCCCCAGAGCGCACAGATGCCAGCGGCGACCGAGGCGAAGAGGTTCGCCTTCGAGCTCCCGACGAGGCGCACCGTCGACGTCGAGCAGTTCTGCTCATGATCGGCGTGCAGGATCAGGAGCAGGTTCAGCACCTTCACGATGTCCTCGTCGATCTCGTACGGCTCCGCCGGGACCGAGAACATCATGTTGAGGAAGTTGGCGCAGTACGAGAGCGAGTTGTGCGGGTAGACGAACGGCTGGCCGATCGACTTCTTGTACGAGAACGCGGCGATCGTGCGCACCTTGGAGAGCAGCCTCGCGATGGTGATGTCGAGGTGCTCGGTGTTCTTCACGTCGATCGCTTCCGGGTAGTAGCTCGACAGGGAGAGCACCATCGCGGAGAGGATCGCCATCGGGTGCGCCGTCGACGGGTAGCCGTCGAAGAAGCGCTTCATGTCCTCGTGGATCAGCGAGTGCCGGGTGAGCAGCGTGGAGAACCGGGACAGCTCGCTCTTGCTCGGCAGCTTGCCGTAGATCAGGAGGTACGAGGTCTCCACGAAGGTCGACTTCTCGCCGAGCTGCTCGATCGGGATGCCGCGGTAGCGGAGGATGCCCTTCTCCCCATCGAGGAACGTGATGGAGCTCGTGGTCGAGGCCGTGTTGACGAAGGCCGGGTCGATGCAAACGTACCCGGTCTTCGAACGAAGGGACGCGACGTCGATCGCCTTCTCCCCCTCGGTGCCCGTGATCACAGGCAACTCGATCGTCTGCTCCCCACCGTTCTTCTTCAGCGTTAACTTCGCGGTCTCCTGCACGCCTCCTCCTTCCGCCGCAGCGCGGCGTAAGCTATCACGGGCCGAGGGAAGAATGCTTCCCCGAGAAAATGAGGTGATGCATTTGAGCGAGCCGGTCGTGCGGGGGGAGCTGGCCCACCACCCAGAGGCGCCTCGGTTTGCGGCCGAGGTGCGCCGAGTCCACGGGCGTTACGCCGACGAGGTCGTCGCTCACTACCGGCTCTGCCCGTTCATGCGCGACGCCGCAACCGGATTCGGTCGCTTTTACGTCCTGCTCGATCGCGAGCCCGTCCTGGAGACGGCGCTGGCGGCCATGGAGGAGGCCGACTCCGCGGTGGTGCACCTGGTTCTCCCGTGCATCCATACTCCGTCGCCCCAGTTCGAGCGCTTCGCATCGCGCCTGGGTGAACAGCTGCGGCGGCGCTTCAGCCCCGCGCCGGTACTGGCCGCGTTCCACCCCGAGATGGCGGGGGACGAGACGAACTCGCACCGGCTCGTCGGTCTCCTCCGACACGCGCCAGACCCGTTTGTACAAACGATTCCAGAGGGGCTGAACCATACTGGGACCGTCCTCGCGGGGGCAGGCGTCGAGCCTGCGGTCGACCCCGCCGAGGACAATTACCGACGCCTTGAAGGGGCAGGGATCGCCGCAGTCAAGATCAGGCTCGCGGAGATCATGGCAGATCGGGACTCGAGTTATGCGCCCTTCCTGGCGCGGCTCGGGCTGAGCCGCCCCGGCCCGCGCTTCAGCCCCCTCCCAACACGGTAGCGCGCGGGCGAAAGGCGCAGACGAAACACCTGCGAAACGCGCGCGAAACGCGTGTTGCGCGTGTCGATGGGCCTTGGGTCAATCCGCAGGCGAGCGGCGCGGCGCCGGGCCCGATCCGTCGGACCCGGCCTTGGCCTCGCGCTCCGCCATCAGCGGCATCAGGTACGGAAAGCCGGCCGCCATCGTATCGAGGTGGGGATCGATCTGGGCGGCCAGCCAGAAGAGGAGCACGCAGGCGCGCTCGACATAGAACCAGTCCTCCGGGTACTCGAACGACCGCATCAGCTCCTGGAGCTCACCGCGCTCCAGCTCGGGATCCGCGAGCCGCTCCAGCTGCTCGGGGCGGGCGCGCATCAGCGCCGCCGGCGTGCGATCCTGGATCTTGAGCAGCTTCGCGAAGTAGGTCTTCACGGTCCTCTCGAGGAGCGCGTCGTTGCCCCCGGGCGCGACGAAGCCCATCCTCCGGAAGCCGCGCACGACCGCCGCGTCGTCCTGCGCGAAGATGCCCTTCAGGATGTCGAGCAGCCCGTCGATGAGCTCGTCCCGGGCCTCGCAGCTCGCGCCGAAGTCGAGGACGACGAGGCGAAAGCCGCCGCCCTCCTCCGCGCTCCGTGGGGCGACAAGGAAGTTCCCCGGGTGCGGATCGGCGTGGAAGAAGCGATCCGCGAAGAGCATCTTGTAGAAGGCCTGCACGAGCCTGAGCGCCACGTCCGAGGGCTCTACGCCCGCGCTCCGGAGCGCGTCGAGGCGGGTGATCTTGATGCCTTCCATGAAGGTCATCGTGAGCACGTCGCGCGTCGTGAGCTCGTGGACGACCTCCGGGAACGCGACGCCCGCGTCCCCCTCGAAGTTCTGCGCCATCCGCTCCATGCACGCGGCCTCGTGCAGGTAGTCGGTCTCCCGGCGGAGCAGATCGACCAGCGACTCGTGCACCCGCTCGATGTGCCCCACCGGGACGAACCGCTTGTAGACGAGGATCGCGAGGCGCAGGACGCGCAGGTCGACGGCGATGATCCCGCGGATGCCGGGGTAGAGGAACTTGACCGCGACCTTGCGGCCGTCGCGGAGGCGGGCGACGTGGACCTGCCCCAGCGACGCGGCCGCGAGCGGCGCGCGCTCGATCGACGCGAACAGCTCGCCCGCCGAGCGGCCGAAGCTCGCGCGCAGCGCGGCCTCGAGATCGCTGAACGGGTGCGGCGGCACCTGGTCCTGGAGCTGCTCGAGCTCCTTGCCGTAAGCGCGAGGCAAGAAGCCGCCCATGATGGACAGCACCTGGCCGAGCTTGATGAAGACGCCCCGCAGCTGGAGCATGACGCGCAGCAGGCGCCGGGCGTTGTTCTGATCGACGCGGGCGCGGCGCGCGACGAGCCAGCCAGGCGGCTCACCCGCAGGCGAGCCACGCCCGAGGCGCCTCGTGAACACCCGCGCGAGCCCCAGCTGGATGAGGTAGCTCGTCAGGATGACCGAGAACGCGAGCAGCGCGCGGAAGAGTCGGACGGCGAGCGTCATGTGCGGCAAAGCAGCCGCACCATGCTACCGCAGGGGCAGCGCGGGGCCAGCCGCCCCTCGCCCTCAGCGATAGGTGGACCCCGGCGAGGGGGCCGCCGCGGGCCTCCGCCGCGCAGCGGAGCCCTCCCGCGAGCCGGAGAGGCTCAGGAGAGCGAGTCCTTGATCGCCTTGATGGGGCGGGCGCGGACCGACTTGCTGGCCGGCTTGGCCGCGAACGTCATCGGCTGCTTCGTGAAGGGGTTGATCCCCTCGCGCGCCTTCGTCGCGGGCTTCTTGACGACGCGGAACTTCGCGAAGCCGGGCATCGTGAAGATGCCGTTCTTCTTGAGCTCCTTGTACGCGATGTCGGTCAGCGACTCGAGGATCGCCTTGACCTGCTTGCGCGAGATCTCGTTCTCGTTGGCCTCGACCACCGCGTTGATCAGCGCGCTCTTGCTGAGCGACGTGCTCTTCTTCCCATCCGCCTTCTTGGCCGCCATGTTCATTCCTCCTGAGGTTTGTGCCCTCTTGCGGGCCAAAGGAACCACAACGGCCGCCGCAGATCCAGTGTCGAATCGTCGATCGGAGCTACAAAAGAAGGGGTTTCATGCCCCGGGGGGCGCGTCGCTCCGCCGGAGGGAGGGCCGGGGGGCCCTGGCACGGGCCGTCAAATTCGCGGGAAAACAGCCCAAATCGCCGCTTCTTCAGGCCTCACGCGCCCGCCGCGAGGGAGGTCGGATGCCGGGCGCTCGACGTAGGAGATCACCCGAACCCCTTCCGTTGAAGGCGATCCTGGTCGCCCGGGCGCCCTCTCCGGGTCGAGCCTCCTCGGCCGACGGCCCTGCTCGGCTCACCCACGCCTCGCCCACGCCCGAGATCGCGCGCGTTCGGGCGCGTGGGCGAGCCGAGGCCCCGCTCGATCGAGGCCCGCTACCCCGCGGCGCGCCTCGCGCCGGCGCGCGCATGCGGGGGGACGGCCGCGCGATCACCGAGCGCTAGCGGCGGCTCACCGCCGAGCCCGCGCCCCACTTCCTCTTGGCGGAGAGGCCCAGGATCGTCAGCGACTGGGGCGCCTGCGTGAACTCGATGACGTCGCCGAAGCCGACGCTCACCGAGTGGATGGGCCCGTCGAAGAAGAGCTTCGCGTCGTGCGTCTTGCTGCGCACGACGAGCGAGGCGCCCGGCTGGATCAGGGCGTGACGGAGGCGGTACTCCTCGCCGTGGGGGGTGTAGGGCTCGCGGACGACGAGCTGGAGCCGCTTCGACGTGAGCGGCAGGACGCGCCCGCCCGCGGAGCGCTGCGCGGCCGTGGATCCGGCCGCGGGGCCGATCCAGAAGCCGCTCGACTTCTGCTCCTCCTCGGCCCGGCCGAGCCGGAGCACGTAACGCGACGTGGCCGCGGGGGAGACGTGGCAAAAGAGCGCGTCGTTCAGGACGCGGCCCGTGGCGAGCTTGTCGTTCACCGTGACCTGCATGCGGGTGAGCACGGTGCTGCGGAGCGAGCCGCGCAGCGCCCCCGCGATCGCGTCCGCCGCGTCGCGGCTCGTCGCGCCGCAGAAGAAGCCGACGGAGTGGCCCGGCGCGCTGTTGATGCCGAGGATCGGCACGTCGCCGACGTTGTGGGACGCGCTGAGGAGCGTCCCGTCGCCGCCGACCGTGATCACGAGGTCGAGCTCGCCGGCGTCGAAGGACTGCGCCGCGCTGGCGACGACGTCGATCTGGGCCCCGATGTCGTCGAGCGCCGCCTTGACCTCGCGCACGGTCTGCTCGTGCGCGTCGTGCGACGCCTTGAGGCGCGCGACCGCGGAGTCGCCGGCCTCGATGAGCCGCGTGATGCGCGGGTCCTTCCGCTCCTCGCGGTAGATCTTCCAGGCGGAGCGCTTCACGACGAGCGCGACGCGGGGCGGACGCCGCGGCGCGGGCGTGGGGGATCGTTCCGCCATCAGAGCTCCGCGAGGCGCCGGAGCGCCACCTCCGTCTTCGCGTCCTCGATCACGCCGCGGCGGGTGAGCTCGATCGCCTCGTCGAGCGGGACCGCAGCGATGGCCGCGAACCGCTCGAGGGGGGAGCCGTCCTCGAGCGGCGTCCCCTGGCGGGCCGGGTCGACCTCGACATGAAAGAAGAAGTGCCGCTCGCCCACCATGCCCGGCGCCGGGAATGTCGACGGGCCGAGCGGCTGGAGCGCCGACGGGGGCACGTCGAAGCCGACCTCCTCGAGCAGCTCGCGCGCGGCCGAGCGCTGCAGGCCCTCCGGGCTCCGCTCGTCGAGCTCGACGAGCCCGGCGGGCAGCTCCCAGATCGCGCCGAGCGTCGGCGCCTCCGGGATGGGCCACGCCTCGGGCGGGCGGGTCGCGGCCGGGGGCCGGAACGCCGAGCGGAGGAAGACGTAACGGCGCCCGTCCGCGCCGCGGTAGTGCGGGGCGATCACCACCGCGTCGAGGCGGGTGCGATCGACGCTGTCGTAGGTGAACGGGTCGCTCAGAGAGCCGTCCGGGAACTCGACGCGGAACACCTGGCGTCGCACGTTGAGGAAACCAGGGCCGTCCAGCGAGGGGATCGTCCGGACCAGCTTGAGCGCGAGCTTCGGGAAGGGAGGTAGCGGCATGCGTCGAGGCGCGAAGCATAGCGCCAAACGACCGCCGATCGCGATGCGGCTCGTCCCCGCGCCCGTCGCGCGCTCGCCCACGCCCTCGCCGCGCGCTCGGGGCGGCCCCGGGCTCAGCGGAGCACGAGGACCCAGACGTCGTAGAGCGCGTGGGTCCAGACGGCCGGCGCGAAGCCGCGGAAGACGTAGATCGCCGTGAGAACGAGCCCGCACACCATGCGGAACACGAAGGAGGGGAGGTTCCAGGGATCGCCAAGCGACCCGACATAGTGCCAGCCGGAGAAGACGGCGGCGGCCACGACCGCCCAGCCGACCATCAGCACCACCCCCTGGACCCCCTTGCCGAAGAAGAACTTGATCCCGAGCGCGCCCAGCCCGTAGAGGCCGACGCGGAAGGCGATCTCCTCGTAGAAGCCCGCGCCGAGCGACATCACGACCCCGGTGAAGATGTCGTTCGACGCGGCGGGCGGGCCGAGCCGGAGGGAGCCGACCACATAGGAGCCGGCGAAGCGCATCAGGATGGCGTAGAGCGCGCCCTCGGCGGCGAGCAGCGCGAAGCGCCTCGTCTGGAGGGCGTGGCCGCGGCCGAGGATGGAAAGGACGAGGACGAACGCGGCGCCGACGGCGACGGTGAGGCCCGCGTAGAGCGGGAGGCTGTGCTTGGCCAGCGCGCGGAGCTCGGCGGTGACCGGATCCGCCGCGTTGCGGATGGGGAGGAAGGCGACGCCGAGGTGATACAGGACGAAGATCGGCATCGTCAGCGCGAGATCGGTCAGCGCATCGCTCTTCGCGGTGGGCTTGTCGCCGGCAGGGGCCGCCCCCGGCCGGGCGAGCTCCGGTCCGGCGCCGAGCATCAGGACGGCCTCAGGCGGTACACGATCACCAGCACCTCGGCCGACCACATGACGACGTTCAGCACGAAGGGCGTGTCCCGGAGGATCTCCTGGGTGGGGCTCTCCGACTTCGCGCTGCCGGCCACGAGCTGGAGGAACCGGATCCCGCCGAAGAGCGGGTGGATCGCCGTCAGCCAGAGGTACGGGTTCTGGAAGAACCGCTGTGTGTCGTGGTCGAGCGTGTACGCCAGGTAGGTGGCGAAGGTGGCGAGGCCCGTCACGGCGAGCGCCGCCGTCAGGGCGGAAGGCGAGTAGCCGTCGAGCGCCGCGCGCTGCTTCGAGGCGTTGACCGAGGCGAGCTCGTGGCGGCGCTTGCCGAAGCCGAGGAAGAGCGCGAGCAGCGCGGTGCAGGCGATCATGAAGCCGGAGAGCGGCGTCCTCGTCGCGAAGCCGCCGGCGAGCACCCGCAGCACGAAGAAGACCGCGATGCAGCCGACGTCGAGGTAGGCGATCTTCTTGAGCCGGAACGAGTAGGCGACGTTGAGGACGTAGTAGCTGGCGGCGACGACCGCGAAGAGCGGCGGGCCGAGCAGGCTCGCGCCGAGCGCGATGACCGCGAGGCCGACCGCCATCGCCTTGGCGACCGGGATGGGCACGCGGCCCGAGGCGATCGGCCGGAAGCGCTTGACCGGGTGGACCCGATCGGCCTCGACGTCGACGATGTCGTTCAGGATGTAGACGGCGCCGGCGAGCAGGCAGAAGATCGCGAAGGCCCCGATCGCGCTCATGATGATCGAGGGGTGGGTCAGGTGCTTGGCGAACACCACGGGGGCGAGGACGAAGAGGTTCTTCACCCACTGGTGGGGCCGCATCGCGCGGATCATCCCGCGCACACGCCAGAGCAGCGTCCCCTTCGGGGAGTCGGGCAACAGGGGCGGCTGCGCGATCAAGCCGCCCGAGGGGGGCCCGCTCTCCGGCGGACCGGAGCTCGGCGCGCCGGCGCTCCGCGGAGGCGAGGACGGAGGCTTGCCGGCGGGGACGGAGCTCACCGAGGCGGGCGAGCCGCCCTGCTCGGCAGGCGCCGGCGCGTCCGGCGCGCCCGCATCCGGGTGAGCATCGGCGCCGGGCGCCTCCTGAGCAGGGAGGGCTGCGGCGCTGCTGCGAAAAAGGGGCCCCGAGGCGGTCACGGCGCGCGGAGCATACTCGGGCGCCTTGGTCCCGGCCATTCCGCGGCAAGTTAAAAGCACAGGGGGCGCCGGCGCCCGAAACCGACGAAATCGACGAAACCGAGCGCCAGCGGCAGCTCCGAAGCCCCTCCAGGCCACGAACCAGGAAGAACGTGCCGCAGCGCACCCGGGCCGGCGGCCACGCAGCGAGGTCGCGAATCTGGGTTCGCACCCGCCAGCCCGGCTCGTGGAACGCAAAATGCGCATCCCCGCAGGCGGGCCGTGACCTCGTGCTACCATCGCCCCCGATGACATCAGCGCTCTCGGTCGCGCGTGAAGCTTCGCCTCTTCTTCTGAAGCTTCGCTCTGCCGTGGAGCAGGCCCTCGAAGGGAAGCCAGAGGCGGTCGAGCTGGCGCTCATCGCGCTGCTCGCCCGGGGCCATGTCCTCATCGAGGACGTACCCGGCGTCGGCAAGACGACGCTGGCCCGAGCGCTGGCCAAGGCCGTGGGGGGCGAGCTCCGTCGCGTTCAGTTCACCAGCGATCTCCTGCCGAGCGACGTCCTCGGGGTCAGCGTCTTCGACCAGCGGCTAGGGCAGTTCGTCTTCCGGCAGGGGCCGATCTTCGCGAACGTGCTGCTCGCCGACGAGATCAACCGGGCGAGCCCCCGGACGCAGTCGGCGCTGCTCGAGGCGATGAACGAGGGGCAGGTGTCCATCGAGGGGACGGCGACGCCGCTGCCGTACCCCTTCTTCGTGCTCGCGACCCAGAACCCGCAGGATTTCGCGGGTACGTTTCCGCTGCCGGAGTCGCAGCTCGACCGGTTCATGGTGCGGATCCGGATCGGGTACCCGCCTCCCCAGGTGGAGATGCGGCTGCTCCTCCAGGGCGGCGAGCCCGACCGGGCGCGGAACGTGCCGCAGATCATCGATCCGGCCCAGCTCGTCGCGCTGCAGCGCGAGGTCGATCGCGTCGAGCTCGACTCGTCGCTCGCGACCTACCTGCAGGCGGTGCTCACGGCCACGCGATCGAGCCCGACCCTCTCGCTGGGCGCATCGCCGCGCGCCGGCATGAACCTGGCGCGCGCGGCCCGGGGGCGCGCGGTCCTCTACGGACGCTCGTACTGTATCGCGGACGACATCCACAACCTTGCGGTCGCCGTGCTGGCGCACCGGGTCCGGCTCTCGGCCCACGCGGAGGGCTACATGCCGACCCGCGACGAGTGCGAGGCGGCGGTGCGCGACCTCGTGGCGCGGGTGCCGGTCCCCCTCTGAGGGGTGGGCGATGGGCGCAGAGGACAGGGAGCGGGGATCACTCAGCGGCAGCTCCCGCGGCGCCGAGCGCGCCGGCGCAGCGGCGCGGAGCGCCGTCCGGCCGAGCAAGCCGAGGCGCGACAGGCCGCTTGTCGAGCAGCGGCCGCTGCTGCCCGCGCGCGGGGACAAGGCGTCGTTGTGGACGAGGCTCCTGCTGTTCCTCAGGCCGCCCCGGAAGCTCAAGTTCACCCGGGAAGGAAAGTACTACCTCGGGATCACGCTGGGCGTCGGCTTCGCGGCGATCAACACGGGCAACAACCTCCTCTACCTGCTGCTGGGGATGCTGCTGTCGCTGATCGTCGTCTCCGGCGTGATGAGCGACCTGTCGCTGCAGCACCTCACGGTGACCCGGCGGCTCCCGGCCCGCGCCCAGGTGGGCCGGGCTCACCTCGTCGAGATCGAGGTCTACAACCACAAGAAGCGCGTGCCGTCGTACGCGATCGAGGTCGAGGATCTGCGCGCCGGCCAGCCGGCCGACAAGCGCTGCTTCTTCCTGAAGATCAGCCCCTCCAGCGCGCAGGTGGCCGCGTACAGGCGGACGCCGGCGAGGCGCGGCCGCGACCGGCACACCGGGTTCCGCATCGCGACCCGCTTTCCCTTCGGGCTGTTCGAGAAATCGCGTGAGGTCGAGGCCGAGGGCGATCTCATCATCTACCCCGCGGTCGATCCGGTCCGGCTCCCGGTCGAGGACGCGGGCCGGCGCGAGGGCGGCGCGAGCCTCAGCGGGCGCGGGGGCGGCGACGAGACCTTCGGCCTCCGGCCGATGCGCGACGGGGACGATCCGCGCGACATCTACTGGAAGAAGAGCACGATGCGCGACCAGCTGGTGCTGCGCGAGCGCACCCGCGAGACGCGGCCGGACGTGCAGATCGTCGTCGACACGGTGCGCCCCGCCGGGGAGGGCGACGCGTTCGCGCCGACCTTGGAGCGGAGGATCCGCGAGGCGGCGTCGCGCGCCGTCGCCCACATCAAGCGCGGCGACGCCGTGGTCGTCGCGACGACGCTGGGCGAGCGGGTGCGCGGCGATCGCAACATCGGCTCCGACGCGATCCTCCGCTTCCTGGCGCTGCTCGAAGCGGTCGACGACGGCCGGGCGCCCGAGCGCGGCGCCCGCGCGCCGCTGCGCCAGGGATCGAGCCCGAGCCCGAGCAGCGGTGAGCGCCGCGCCGGCGCGCCGAGGAGCGCGTCGTGAGGTTCGGGATGGTGCACCGGGTCATGACCGACGCGCTCGCGGCGCTCGGCGTCATCGCCCTCGTCGCCAGCGGGCAGTTCAACCGCTACGTGAGCTGGGCGATCCTCATCAGCCTCGGGCTCGCGCTCGTCGTGCGCGAGTCGTGGCAGCGGCGCCCGGCGCTCCGCCACCTCGACACGGGCATCCTGCTGGTGGTCATCGCCGTCCAGGTGGTCCGCATCGTCGCCACCGACGCGAGCGTGCTCGACGTGCTCGTGGAGTTCGCCGCCGCGCTGCAGATCATCCGGCTCGCGACGCGCAAAGGGGCGGCGCACGACCAGCAGGTCATCGTGCTCGCGCTGCTGCACCTCATCGCCGGGACCGTCCTCGGCGGCGGCATGGGCTACGGGCTGTGCTTCCTGGGGGTGCTCGTCGTCGCTCCAGGCGCGCTCGTGCTCAGCCACCTGCGGCGCGAGGTCGAGGGCAACTACCGGCAGGGGGCGCGCGACCGGACGGGGCTGCCCGTGGACGTGCCGCGCATCCTGCGCTCGAGGCGGGTCGTCGGGCGCTCGTTCCTGGCCGTCACCTGCCTGCTCTCCGTCCCGATCTTCGTCTTCACCGCGCTCCTGTTCGTCATCTTCCCGCGCGTCGGCCTCTCGCTGCTCCTGCTCAACCGCGGCCACACCGGGCGGATGATCGGCTTCTCGGGCAAGGTCGACCTCGGCGCGGTCGGCGTGCTGCGCAGCGATCCCAAGCTGGCGATGCGGGTCGAGATCCCCGAGCTCCCCGAGCCGCCGCCCCCGCGCCTCACCATGCACCTGCGCGGCACCGCGCTCGACGCGTACGACGGCCGCACCTGGACCCAGAGCGAGACCTTCAAGCGCCCCACGGAGAGCGACGGAGGGCTCGTGCCGATCGAGCGGTACCCGGACCCGGCGGTCGACCCGGTGATGCGCATCGATCTCGAGCCCATCGATCCGCCCGTGATCTTCCTGCCGCCGAACGCCACGGGGCTCCGGCTCAAGCACCGCGGGCAGCTCGGGGTCGACGCGAACGCGATGGCCCAGCGCGGGCCGGAGGGGGAGCTCAGGTACCAGCCCACGGACGATCGCGGGCTTGTCTACGACGTCTTCCTGTCGCGGAAGCGGGCGCCGACCTTCCAGCGCCTGCCGGCGGCCGAGCGGCGGCGCTACCTGGATCTCCCGAGGGATCTGCCGTCGCGCGTCGTCGAGCTCGCGCAGCAGTGGACGCAAGGCGTGGATCGTCCGGCCGACCGGGCGCGGGCGATCCAGGAGCACCTGCGCACGGAGTACCGGTACGACCTTGCGTCGCCGTCGGGCGCGGACCCGCAGCCGCTCGATCACTTCCTGTTCGAGTCGAAGCGCGGGCACTGCGAGTTCTACTCGACCGCGATGGCCATCCTGCTGCGCGCGGTGGACGTCCCGACACGCAACGTGACGGGCTTCGTCGGCGGCACCTACAACCGCTTCGGCCGGTTCTATGCGGTGCGCCAGGGCGACGCCCACTCGTGGGTCGAGGTGTACCTCGACGGCGAGGGGTGGATGACGTTCGACCCGACGCCCCCGGCCGACGCGGCGCCGAAGAGCGAGCTGGTCGGGGCCTGGGCGTACCTCCGCGATTTCATCGAGGCGACGAGCCAGCGCTGGGACAGGCACGTCGTCGGCTACGACCTGAACCAGCAGGTGGGCCTGCTCCAGACGCTGACGTCGCGCTACCGGAGGTCCGGATCGAGCAGCGATCTCTCGCTGTCGCGCCCGCGGATCCTCGCGGTCGCCGCCGTCGCGCTCGCGCTGGGCGGCGGCCTGCTCTACTGGCGCTTCCGCCGCACGCGCCGCGGGCGCGAGGAGCGCCGCGCGGACGCCGGCCGCACGCCGAGCGCGATCCTGGCGACCGCGCTCTACGAGAGCCTGGAGGCCGCCATGCTCGTCCAGGGCGTGCCGCGCCCCCCCAGCCTGCCGCCGCTGCGCCACGCCGAGGCGCTGGAGCTCGCGGATCACCCGCTGGCGCGCGAGATCCTGACGCTCACGCAGGTCTACCTGCGCGCCCGCTTCGGCGGGGCGACGCTCACGGAGGACGACAGCCGCGACTTCGAGCGGCGGGTCAAGGCGCTGCGCTCGACGGAGCGGCGGGCGCGCGCTGCGAGCGACAGCGGGCTCGCCGCGTCGCCCTGATCGCGGCCGGGGACCGGGAAATCGCGGCCGGGGACCGGAAAGACGAGGGGAAGACGAGCGGCGCGCCCGGGGCCGCGGCGCGCGGGCCACGCGGGCTGCGCCGCGCGAGCTGCTCCAGCCGCGCGGGCCGCATCAACGGCGGCGCAGAGGCCGCCTCGCGATGAACGCCTGCCGGATGCCGGCGACGGCGCGGCGGCTCGGGCCGCCGGAGATGAACGGATCCTGGGGCGCGAGCTCGCCCAGCCGGTCGAGGAACGACTGCGCCACGACGCGCTCGCCCAGCAGGCTCACGACGTCCGACTGGCTTCGCATCGTGGACGCGAGGACGGCCGCCGTCGACGTGTCCGGCACCGCGGCGATCGAGAGCGACTCCAGCACGCGCCTGAGCGGCGCGATCGACTGCGCGGTCGCCAGCTTGCGATCCGAGGCGCCGAGCGGCTGCGGGGCGTACTCGAGCCAGATGCCGGCGACGTTCAGGTGGCCGAGCAGCCTCTTCGACCAGCGCGGATCGAGCTCCACGTGGAGCGGCCGGACGTCGGCCAGCGTGGAGAGGGCGAACTCGCCGGGCTCGCCCGCGAGCGCGAAGTCGCGCAGCAGCGGCGCGAGCTTGCGCTCGTCGGCGAGCAGGCTCGCGGCGACGTGGCCGCGATCGAGCAGCGGGATCGGGACCACGAGGACATCCGGTCGCTCGCCGCGCGTGATCCGCGCCGCCCACACCCGCCACGTGATCGCCGGCGATCGAACGAGGATCGCGGAGCCGGGATCGAGGCTCCCGTACGCCTCGTCGGTCCAGACCTCGGCGGCCGTCTGCTCGCTCCGATCGGCGGCGAAGCCTGCCTCCTCGCTCGTCAGCGCGACCAGCGTCAGCTGGAAGACGACGAGCAGCGCCGCGCCGCTCCGCGAGAACGGCACGCGCGTGTGGAGCAGCGCCCGCACCGCGGCGTGCGCGCCGAGCGCCGATCCGACGGCGATCGCGGCGACCGCGAGCGAGCGCAGGGGGGTGAGCGGATCCGCGGAGAGCACGCCGGCAGCCCGCGCGGGCAGGAGGGTGTCGAGCGCGAGCAGGACGAGGAAGGGCGCGACGAGCCACCGCGCGCGCGGGCGCAGGAGCGAGAACGAGAGCCCGGCCGCGGCGATGAGCAGGGAGACGACGCCGATCTCGCGGCTCCACGCGGCGAGCGCCGTGGTGCGGGCGCTCGCGACGTCGAGGGCGGCGAGGCTGCCGGCCGTGAGCGCGCGGCCGATGTCGGCCCAGGCGCGCGGCGCGAGGGGCCTGAGCGCGAGCGGCGCGAGCAGGAGCGCGGCCGTGAGCGCCCCCGCGCCGGCGGCGGCGCCCAGCAGGCGCCGGGGCGGGCCGCCGGCCGAGGCCTCGGCGGGGCGCCCGCCCTCGTGCTGTGCGCCGCCGCGCGCGAGGAACATCGCGTACGACGCCGCGAGCGCAGCGAGACCGGCGGGGGGGCTCTCGGCGAACGTGGCGCCGAGGAGCGCGCCGAGCGCGATCCACGCGCGCCCGGCGTGCCGCGCCTGCTCGGCGCAGGTCGACGCGAGCGCGAGCGTCACGAGCGCGCAGCAGGTGGCGACCATGGCGCCGCCGCCGACTGTCGCCTCGCGCTGCCACGTCGGTGACAGGG
The DNA here is from genome assembly GCF_051525235.1 of Sorangium sp. So ce124. Classification (NCBI taxonomy): domain Bacteria; kingdom Pseudomonadati; phylum Myxococcota; order Polyangiales; family Polyangiaceae; genus Sorangium; species Sorangium sp. So ce124. Next base: position 12,462,696 of record NZ_CP150312.1, on the reverse strand, counting down.
CCGCCGTCAGCACGGCGATCGCGGAGAGCACGGAGGCGAGCCGCGGGCTCACGGCGCCGCCGAGCAGGTCCGGCTCGGCGGGCGCGCCCGGCGCGGATCGCGCGCCGGCGGGCGTCGCCTCGGCTGCGCCGCCGCGGAGCCTGCGCCAGAGCGCGAGCCCGGGGAGGGGCGCCGGCCGCGCGGACTCCAGGAGAAGGCGGCGGACCATCCCGTAGAGCAGGCGCGACGCGAGCGCGAGCGCGAGCGCCGATCCGAGGGCGGTGCGGAAGGTGCGCGAGCCCAGCGGGAGCAGGCTGAGCGCCTGCGAGAGCGCCGTCGACAGGCCGCCGCCCACGCCGACAGCGACGAGGCCGAGATCCCGGACGGCCGTGAGATCTTCCCGCCACTGCCCCGAGGAGGCGGCGCGGGCCAGCGACAGCCCGAAGGGCAGCGCGGCCGAAAGCAAGGCGAGCGACCGATCGAGCCAGCAGCGTTTCTCTCCGGAGCCCACCGAGCGGCCATGCCAGATGGGCCGCGGCCGGGCCAAGTTCCGGCGCACCCCGGCGCGCGTTTCGCCGGCGGCGCGGCGGCGCGCGGCGGCGCGTGGCCCGCGCCGCGAGCCGCCGCCGCCGCCGCGCCGCCGGCGAAACGCGCGCCGGGCCGATCCGCGCGCGCAGGGCGCGGAGGATACGGAGAGGCGGTGAGCGGCGACCTGGGCTAGAGTCGCCCCTTCCACGGAAAATCGGAGGTCGTCTCGTGTCCCGTTTCATCGATGAGCTCAAGAGGACGCACCGCTGCGGCGATCTGCGCGAGGCGGACATCGGCAAGGAGGTCGTGCTGTTCGGCTGGGTCGCGCGGCGCCGCGATCACGGCGGCTGCATCTTCATCGACCTCCGCGACCGCACCGGCGTGACGCAGATCGTGTTCGATCGCAGCTACCTCGAGGCGATCAGGAAGCATGGCCTGAAGGCGGAGGAGAAGGACCTCCTCGACGCGCACGCCGCCGCCGAGAAGGCCCGGTCCGAGTGGGTCGTCGGCGTCCGGGGCGTCGTGGTCAGCCGAGAAGGCAACGTGAACGACAAGATCGACACGGGGGCCATCGAGGTCTGGGTCGCCGAGGCGACGATCTTCAACAGGGCGGAGACGCCGCCGTTCGAGATCGCGGACGAGATCGAGACGCGCGAGGAGATCCGGCTCCAGCACCGGTACCTCGACCTGCGCCGGGCCCCGCTCCAGCGGGCGCTGCGGATGCGCCACGAGATCAACCGGGCGACGCGGAATTACCTGTCGGACAAGGGCTGCATCGAGCTCGAGACGCCCTTCCTCGTGAAGTACACGCCGGGCGGGGCGCGCAACTTCCTCGTCCCCTCGCGGATCTCGGCCGGCAAGTTCTACGCGCTCGCCGAGAGCCCGCAGCTCTACAAGCAGCTCTTCATGGTCGCGGGCTTCGACCGCTACTTCCAGATCGTGAAGTGCTTCCGGGACGAGGACCTGCGCATCGACCGGCAGCCGGAGTTCACCCAGATCGACGTCGAGCTGTCGTTCGTGAACCAGGACGACGTCTTCGGGCTGATGGAGGGGCTCGTCTTCGCGGTGTTCAAGGCCGCCCTCGGCAAGGACCTCACCGAGCTCTACCCGACGGGACGCTTCCCGCGCATGCCGTACGCCGAGTCGATGCGCCGCTTCGGCAACGACAAGCCCGACCTCCGCTTCGGGATCGAGCACACCGACCTCACGGACCTCATCATCGAGCACAACGGCGGCGGGGTGCCGTTCTGGGTCGAGCTCGCCGAGAAGTTCAAGTCGGGCAAGCTGCGGCGCGACCTGCCGGCCGAGATCGTGAAGGGGCTCGTGATCCCGGCGAGCGCCAACCTGTCCCGCCAGCAGACCGAGGACCTCGAGCGCGGGCTCCGCGACGTGAAGGGCTTCCGCGGCCTCGCGCGCGCCAAGCTCGCCGAGGACGGCTCCTGGACGCAGTCGCCCCTCACGAAGTCGATCACGCCGGAGCTCCGGCAGAAGCTGAACGAGGCGCTCGGCGCCAAGCCGGGCGACGTCCTCTGCTTCCAGTTCGGCAAGGAAGCCGTTGTGCACACCGTGATGGCGAAGCTCCGCATCGACGTCGCGAAGAAGATGGGGCTCATCCCGGAGTACGGGCATGGCGACCAGTGGAGGTTCCTCTGGGTGACGAACCCACCTCTGTTCGAGTTCGACGAGGACACGGGGCGCTGGGCCGCCGCGCACCACGCGTTCACGCGGCCGATCGACGAGCACGTCCCGCTGCTCGAGAGCGATCCGGCGCGCGTCGAGTGTTACCGTTACGATCTCGTGCTGAACGGGTTCGAGATCGGCGGCGGCTCGATCCGGCTGCACGATCCCGAGGTGCAGGCGCGCGTCTTCAAGACGCTGGGCATCGACGAGAACGACGCGCGCGACAAGTTCGGGTTCCTCCTGGACGCGCTCCGCAGCGGCGCGCCCCCGCACGGCGGCATCGCGATCGGCATGGACCGGCTCGCGATGCTGCTCAGCGGCGCGCCGACGCTCAGGGACGTCATCCCGTTCCCGAAGACCAACCAGGGCACTGATCAGATGACGGGCGCGCCCGTGATCGTCGACGCCGCGCAGCTCGCCGAGCTTCACGTGAAGACGGCGGTCGCGGCCGCGGACCCCCGGCAGGGCGCGACGGGCACCGGCAGCGCCGGCGCCTGATGCCGGCCGGGGGGGCACGCGCGCGATCGGACGCACCTCCGGCGGTGGCGGCGGTGGTGTGGCAGCGCGGCGGGCCCCTCGCCGCGCTGCCGCACCGCCGCCGCGATCGCGCGCGCTGTGCTCTGCCTCGCCGCGCGCGGCCGGTCGCGTTGGCCTTTATGTTTGCAGGCCGCGCACTTCTGGTAGGGTAGGGCCTGTATCCTTCGCCATGGCCTCCCCGGCGCGAGTCCTCGTTGTCGATGACAGCCCGACCATCCTGAAGGTCGTCAGCGCCATCCTCGCTCGCAATGGGTTCGACCCGACCGTGGCGCGCGACGGGCTCGCGGGGATCGAGCTGGTCAAGAAGGGGCCGAAGTACGATCTCGTCCTCCTCGATTTCGTGATGCCGAGGATGAACGGCTACGCCTTCTGCCGGGAGCTCCGCTCGAACCCGTCGCACCGCAACGTGCCCGTGGTCCTGATGAGCGCCAAGGGCGACAAGCTCAGGGGGCAGTTCGTCCAGCAGACCGGCGCCGTCGACGCGATCACCAAGCCGTTCGACGCGCGCGCGCTCGTCGCGGTGATCGAGGGCGCGCTCTCGAAGGCGGCGGAGGGGCGCGCGCGGCCCGTGCCCGAGGGCGCGAAGATGCCCGACGAGGACACGATCGCCGAGAGCGTGCGGCCGAGCCTCCTCGCCAGGAGCATGCGCCAGCGCGCCGGCGCGGAGTTCGCGCAGCAGCTGTCGACGGTGATGACGCCGGCGATCATGAGCCTCTCGCTCGAGGCGCGGACCAACGAGGCCGCGGTGATGCAGGCGGTCGCCCGCGTGATGACGACCGAGGTGGTCTCCAAGCTGACCCTGACGCTCCGCGATCTCGACGACACGCCCGCGGACGCGAAGGAGGTGATGAGCGGCGACGTCTCCGCGATCCCGCTCGCCGAGATCCTCCAGCTGCTCCAGATGCAGCGGCAGACGGGCGTGCTTCGGGTGACCACGAACCGCGCGTCGGTCACGATCTCGCTCCGCCAGGGGCTCATCGATCTGGTGCAGGCGCGCAACTCGTCGGACGAGTTCAAGCTGGGGCGCTACTTCATCGAGCGCGGGCTCCTGACGCGGGAGCGGCTCGAGGCGCTGCTCCGCGCGAAGCGGCCGCACGCGCTGCTCGGCCAGGTGCTCGTGGAGGCCGGCGTCGCGACGAACGACGACCTCATCGCCGTGCTGGAGCGGCAGTCGAGCGAGCTCATCTACGAGGTGCTGCGCTGGCCGTACGGGCGCTTCTCGTTCACGCGCGAGCCGTTCCGCCCCGAGGTCGAGCAGGCACACCTCGGCCTCCCGGTGTCCGCGCTGGTGCTCGAGGGGTTCCGGCGCGTCGACGAGTGGCGGCTCATGGAGGGGACGATCAACTTCGACCAGGTGGTGGTCGTGGATCAGGTCGCGCTCGACGGCGTGGGCTCCGGCAAGCTGACGCGCATCGAGCAGCTCGTGCTCGGCGCTGTCAACGGCTCGCGCACGGTGAACGAGGTGATCAAGGAGAGCGCGGTCGGCTCGTTCGACGCGATCAAGACGATCTACCAGTTCCTTCAGTCGCGGGTGCTGAGGACCAGGGCGGCCTGAGCGCCGCGGCCGCGAGGGCCATGCGGTCCCGTGTGAGGCCGCGACGGCGCGATGACCGCCGACGTGTCGCGCACCGCAGCGGCACGAGCGAGCGCGGCCCGCATCGACGCGGGTCGTCCGTTTGTGTTCGCGTGTTTCGCGTGTTCGCGGTGCTCAGGCCGCCGCACGACGGGCGTAGCGCTGAGCGTTCTCGCGGCGGAGAGGGCGGGATTCGAACCCGCGGATCAGTTTCCCGATCGCACGCTTAGCAAGCGTGTGCCTTCAGCCACTCGGCCACCTCTCCTGGTACCCAGGATGGTCCGCCCGCCCCGTGCTCAGCGCAGGAGCAGCGCGGACCTCGATGCATGACGATAGAAAGAACGCTGGCTCGTCGACGCTCGGCGCGGCGGCGAGGGAGTGGCAACATACCAAAGAGGTTGTCGCCGTGCACAAAAGATCGTGCAGGGGGATGCCGGTGGCGACGGATCTCGCGGGGGCGGGACGGACGGCGCGGGAGGCGGGCCGCCAGGCTCGGCCGTTGGCGCTCGGATCGGCCTGGAACCGTCGAACCAACGAGGAGCGCCGAAGGCGCCGGGCCAGCGCCGGTCGCCAGGAGGTCGCCAGGATCGCGCGTCCGTCATTGCGGCACCACGTAGGCCAGGGCCAGCAACACGGCGCCGAGCGCCCCGCAGACCCCCCACGCGCGGGCCGCGCTGCGGGCCAGGAAGGCGAAGCACATCGCTGCGAGCCAGAGCGGTACAACGAGCGAAAAACCGAGGGCGGCCCGCGTGCTCTCGGCGAACGGCGCGAATCGCGCGAGACACACGCTCGCCAGGACGGCGAGCGGGAGGGTCCCGACCAGCGCCGCGAGCACGCGCAGCGCGGCGTCGAGCCGGGCGAGGCGGGCGAGCCGGGCGAGCCGGGCGAGCCGGGCGAGGCGGCGACTAACCATGGCGCGCTCCGAGGAGCGAGAGCGCGGCGATGGCCAGCGGACACAGGAGGGCGAGGCCCCAGACGGCGCGCGGCCAGACCGGCGCGAGCAGGACGAACGCGCTCGCGGAGCAGAGGAGCGCCGCGAAGGGTACGAGGAGCGCCGCCGCGCCCGCCTCGGCTCGGCTCCACAGCCACACCGACAGCGAGAAGAAGGCGACGGCCAGGGCCCGGGCCGAGGCGCGCCATTCGCGCCTCGCGCGCAGCCGCGCCGCGACGCCGAACGGCAGGCGCTCCGGCCGCGCCCCGTGGAGCAGCGCGAAGGCGAGGTACGCCGAGAGGACCGACGCTGTCTCAACCATGGGTCGCCGTCTGCCGCCTGGCCACGAGCGCTGCCCCGCCGTGAGCCAGCGAGGGCGGCGGCGCGCCCCGCGTCGGCAGGAGCCGCGCCTCGGGTCGCGAGATCGCCCGGCGAAGCGCCCACGCCGAGGCGCAGAGCGCCGCGGCCGTCAGCAGGAGCGCGACGTCGACGGCGACGACGGCGCCGAGCTTCGGCCCCGCGCCGAAGAGCCCCGCCCCCGACCAGCGCGCCGCGAGCGCGGGGACCGGCAGCAGCAAGAGCCCCGCGAGCCCGAGCTGGCGCGACCAGAGGCGCCCGCCGTCCCGCGCGGCGAGCGCCCAGGCGACGCAGAGCCCGAGCGCCACGAGGAACGTGAGCTCCTCGGCGACGACACGGCCGCTCCAGTCGAGCGGAAATGCCCGGCTCACGAGGAACAGCGCCGCGATCGCGACGACGGTCCCCGCGCCGAAGCCCACGGTGAGCCGCGCGAGGAGGCGGTTGCCGACGCGCTCTTGCCGCGCCTCCCGTCGAGCGAGCCAGATCCAGTTGCCGGTGAGGATCGTGGCGCACGTCGCCAGGGCGAGCGCGAAGAACAGGACGCGAAGCGTGACGCCGCCGAAATTCGCGAAATGGAGCCCATAGATCCAGCGAATCACGCCGCTGCGCCCGCCCTCGGCGCCCGGCGCGTCGAGCGAGAGGACCGCGCCGTCGACCGCCCGCAGGCGCACGATGCTGCGCGAGAACGGGACGCCCTCGATCGATCCACGGATATCGACGGTCCCGCTGTCGAGGCCGTGGTGCCGGACAGAGAACACCTCCGGCACGAGCCCGGGCGCGGCGGCGCGCGCGCGGGTCAGGTGCTCGTCCAGCGTCAGGCCGCGAGCGGGCGCCCCGCGCGCCGGCTCGTCCGCAAAGGACGCTCCCCAGGCCACCTGGTCCGCTCGACCAGCGTCTCCGCCGAGCACGGGATTCGTGAACACCGGCACGAGCAACCCCAGGAACACGAAGAACGCGCCGGTGTAAGCGAAGAGGACCTGGAACGGCAGGCCCATCACGCCGAGCACCTTGTGCATGTCCGACCACAGGACACGGCGCGTCTTGTCCGGCCGGAACTGATGAAACTGCCGGACGATGTCCTTCAGGTGGATGAGCACGCCGGTCGCGAGCGCGAGCAGGAGCGCGACACACAGGAGGCCGGCCACATAGAAGAGCCACACGCCGGTGACCCTGTGCCAGAGGTAGTGCAGCTCGAAGAGGAAGTCGGACAGCCGCTCGCGCTCGGGCACGAGCGGCTCCTCTACCCACCGCGAGACCCGCTCACCCTGCGAGAAGTAGAGGAGCCGCGCGACGCCCAGCCCGCCCTCCGGCGGATAGAGCCAGAGCTGCTCGGGCGTCGTCCCCGCGGCGGCGAGCCCCTGATCGAGCGTGGCCTGGAGTCCCACCTGCTCGATCGAGGAGCGCTGCTGGGTCAACGGCTCCTCCCACACCTCGAGTTGCCTCCGGAAGAGCGCGATCCCCCCCGACAGGAACATCACGTAGAGCAAGAGCCCACCGATCACGCCGACCCACGCGTGTACGTCCCAGAAGGTCGTGAAGGCATGGCGGGAGAGCTTCTTGGCCATCGCGAGTCACCTTGTCCCCTCACGCGGAGCGCCGCGCGCCGCTCGTCCTCATCGCACCTTCGCCAGACCGTGCAGGTACCCCGGCGCCGTCAGGCCGAGCTTCGGGCCGCCCTCGGCCGTGAGCTCGATCAGCGTGCTCTCCGTGGAGCCGTTCTTCTCGTCGATCGTGAAGACCCGGCCATCGACCTCGAAGAAGGAGACGTTGGCGGGCGAGGGGGCCAGATCCTGGATCTCCTTGGCCTCGTTCGTCGCTGTATCCCACCGCCACCAGCGCCACGCCGGCTGGCTCGTGATCTGAAAGGTCTTGGTCTCCTCGTCGATCGTGGCGAGACTCTCCTTGAACACCCGGAGGAAGAGGCTGTCGCCGCCCGCGGGGATGGGATCCCCCACGATCGCTCCGCCGACGAGCTCGCCCAGGCTCAAGGCGAAGTCCGGGTCGAAGGCGTCTGCGTCCTTCAGGACGCGCAGCGCGCAGGGCTCGGTCTCCAGCCGCTCGAGGTGATAAGACGCTCCCGCGAGCGCCGAGCTCACGAAGTAAGCGTCGCCGGAGGCCGTCTCGACGGACTGCGTGATCCCCGCGCACCGGTCGTCGACGTCGAAGCGCACGAGGGTGTCGGTCTCGGTGTCGATCACGACGAGCCCTGTCTCCGGGACGATGGTGTCGGTCGTCTGCCAGTCGAACCACCCCACCGAGAAGAGCAGCGTCTTGCCGCGGAGGACCGAGCCATATCCGTACACCGCCAGGTGGCCGTCGCGGTGGGTGTCCGGCAGCGGGATCGTCCCCTGCACCTCCATCGTCGTGGGGTTCCACACGACGATCTGCTCGCCAGCGCGATCCGGATGGTACGCCTTCGTCGGAGAGATGATGTAATTCGTTTGCCAGAGGTCCTGCACGCCGAAGGGCTGGAGGCTGATCGCGTCTCCCTTGACGAGCGCGTCGCCATTGCCGAGCGTGTAATGCGAGATCGTCGGCGACTGGCCGTCACCGATGCCGAACCAACCCTGCCCCTCGAACGCAAACAGCCTGGCCGATCCGGGGATCTCGAGCGCCTGGGTCGGGTCGACCGGCGTGCCTGCCTCGAGCGACGACACCACGTGGAAGTAAGAGTTGGTCGCGGTGTCGTCCCAGACGCGCGTGGCGACCACGAACGCGTCGCCGCCGTTGCTGCCACCACCGGTACCGCCCTGTTCGACGGGGCTCGACGTCTCGTCGTCCGCGCAGCCGCCGCCGAGCGCGCCGGTCAGGAGCACGAGCGCGAAGGCCGTCGCGCTCGTCCGGTTCGATGGCCGCTGCTTCCGCTGAATCCCACGCATCTGAGTCTCCTTCTGTCGCGCGAGCGAGAGAGCTCGCCTCGACATCGTCGTCATCACATCTCCAGCGTCGCCTTGGAGAACAGCGTCCGCCCGGGTCGCTGGGTACCGTAGAAATCGAAGGCCGGTTCGTTGGTGAGGTTGTGCGCCTCGATGGTGAAGCTCACCGTGCGCGGCTCGTCGCGCGCGACGTAGGTCAGCGCGAGCGAGTGAAGGAGCTGCGAGGGCACCTTGGCCTTGGAGTCGGGCCGCCCCCAGTTCTCGAAGCCGAGGTAGAACCGGTGCACGTAGCGCGTATCCCAGGTGAGCGAGATCGCGTCGCGCGGCGCGACGATCTCCTGGAGCTGCAAGCGCGCCGAGCCGTTGGCGAAGAGCCACGGCCGGTTCGGCATCCGTTCGCCCTCGGAGCGAGCAAAGTTCCCCTCGTCCGACGTCTTGCGGAAATCGTCGTAGGTGATGTTGCCGTCGAGGGCGACGTGCTCTCCCGGCGATGTCCAGCCCGCGGCGGCCTCGACGCCCAGCGACCGGGCCCCCGAGACGTGGATGTACTGGATCGAGTCCGTGCGGTTGTTCAGCACGATGAGCCGCTCGACCGCGCGGAGAAAGCCGTTCGCGTCGAGCCGCCACGCGCCCCACGCGGTGTCGCGCGCGTCGATCGTGAATCCGAGGTTTCCATTGTGGCTCGTCTCGGGCTTGAGCTCGAGGTTGGGCACGATCATCGCCCCGTCGCCGAACACCTCGACGGGCCGCGGGAGCCGCGTCGCCCACTCGTACGACGCCTTGGCGTAGAGCCACTCGGAGAAGCGATAGCGAAGGCCATCCCCGACGCCGAGGCGATGGGTGTCGCGCTCTTGCCGGCCGAAGCGCCCGTCGAGCCCCGGGAGGCGCCCCTTCATGCGGAGCAGCTGCACGTAGTCTTTGACGAAGGCGCTGTTCTCCAGGCGATCGTCGAACAGGTTGAGCTGGTGCTCGACGCCGTGCACCCAGGTGAACAGGCTGTGTCCGCCCCTGAGCTGCTCGCGGTCGTCGTTGTCCAACCTGCGCTCTTCCGCCGTGCGCGCGATGAACGTCGGAGACACGGAGAGCTGCAGCGCGTGCTCCGGGTGGGGCCGGTAGCGGAGGTTCAGGCGGCCGAGGCCGCTGTGCTCCCGGAACACCCGGTCCCGGGGGCGCGGCCCGTCCTCGCCTGGGACGGTGCGCTTGCTGATGCAGCGGCCGGACCAGGCGTAGACGCACTCGCTGACATCGAGGAAGGTGGCGCGCCCGTACGTGTACCCGAGGAGCGCTTCGAGGGCGACGCCTCGGCCGATCCCGTGCTCGTACTGGAGCGTCGCGCCCGGCACGGTCTCGCCGTTCGTGACCTCGCCATAAGGCGTCTTCATGACGCCGAACTTGTGCTGATGCTCCTTGTCGTAGTCGGTGACGAAGGCGCGCAGGAGCAGCCGCCGCGCCCAGGGCCGATTCACGAAGCCGAGCTCGGCGCTCCCGCCCGCCGCCCTGTAGGCGTCGTGGAAGCGGCGAACACGGGTGGGCTCGGAGTCCTCTCGCCCGGTCGTCTCGTTCGCGAGCACGACGTCGACCGGATAGTCGTTCTTCGCGTAATCGAAGAAGCCGTTCACGCGGGTGAAGAAGCCGCTCGGCTCGTGCAGGTGCCTCGCCGTGAGGGAGAGCCGGTGGGTGTCGTAAGAGCCGACCTCGTAGGACGCCGCGCCGTGGGTGCCGCGGACGTCCCGATCGGTCACCAGGTTGACGGCTCCGCCCAGCGCGTCGGCGCCGAAGCGCACCGGCACCACGCCGCGGTAGATCTCGACGCGCTCGACGAGGTTCACAGGCACGTTCGAGACGCCGAACGGGTAGCCCGCGAGATCGAGCGGCACGCCGTCGATGAAGAAGCGGATCTGTTCGTCCGTGAGGCCGTTCAGCGAGAAACGCGCCCACGACCCGAGCCCCGCGCTCCGCCGCACGCCGACGCCCTGGGTACGGGCGAGCACCTCGCCCAGATCGGCGGTCCTCCGCTGCGCCTGCTCGGTCTCGATGACGGTGATCGCCTGCGCGGATTGTCGGAGGCGCTCGGCCATCGCGGCGCCGCGCACGGTCACCTCGGCGGGCGCTGCGGTGTTGGCCGGGTCGGGCCCTGTGGCCGGCGGAGGAGCTGCGTTGTTGTTGGCCGGGTCGGGCCCTGTGGCCGGCGGAGGAGCTGCGTTGTTGTTGGCCGGGTCGGGCCCTGTGGCCGGCGGGAGCGTGGTCGCCGCCGTGCCCGTTGTCGCGACCGCGCTTCCCCCTGTCGCCGGGGAGGCGGGCTCGGCCGGGGGCTCCTCGGGGAGCCGGAACTCGTAGCTGTAGAGGATCCGTACCGCGATCGGCGTGCCGCCCCGGCGCGCCGGCGTGAAGCGGGACCGGAGCGCCGCGGCGCGGGCGGCGTCGTCGAAGCCATCGCTGATTGGACCCGTGATCTCCGCCTCGGTCACGCGCCCCGTCGCGTCGATCAGGAGCTTCAGCACGACCTTGCCCTCCCGTCGTGCCGCTCGGGCCTCCTTCGGGTACTCGGCCTCGGCGAGCTCGAGCAGCCGCGGCGGCTCGATCCGGGGGCCTTCAGCGCCGGGCGGTGAGCGCTCCAGGTCGGGCGAGCCGGTGGCAGGCGCATCCACGCGCGGCTCTCGGTCCCCCCCCGCGCGCCCGGGCGTGCCTCCCTCCTGAGCGTGCGCCGGTGCCTGCAGGCCGAGCAGCAGGAAGGTCAACACGCCTGCCAGCGGGCCTCGAAGCGCGAGAGCACCTCGCGCCACCGCGTCCACCTTGAACCTGGCCCGCGGCTCGGGACGCGGCGGTTGGGGAACCGAACTGACGAACATGTCCGAACTTTTCGGTACCCAAGATGAAAACAGAATTCAATTTCATTCGTTGACGTGATCGTGTCGTCCAGAATCCAAGATTCCGCCTATGATGGATTCTCCGTACGCCTCCGGGCCGTGACCTGGTCCCTCCGAGGTGAACCCGGAGCACCCGGCTGACCGGGCCGCTCCCCGTTCGGTCACCCCCCGCCAGGCCTTCCTCGGCGCACCCGGAACCGGACCCCTTCCGCCGCTCCGCTCGCCCTCGTCGCGCATCCTCGCAGGCCTTTGTCGGTTTTTGCCTTGACACCGATCGGATCGGTATTCCATACAACCGCCTCCAAGAACTTGATCATCATTTTCATTTTCATCAGCACGTCGAAAGGCGCGTGTCGCGGTCGCTGAGGGAGCTGTCAGGCATTTCGAGCTCGCGACGCTCTGCGTCAGCAGGCTCGAAGCCCAGGGCCTGGTGAACGCGACTGCTTTTCACCGGGCTTTCTTTTTCGGTCTGGAGCTGAGGTGGCGATGGAGTCGAACCGATCCCCTGGGCGTGCGATCAGCGATCGCGGCGGCGGCGCGAACGAGCCTGCGACGCTTGTCGCGCTCCTCCAGCGCCGCGCGGAGCAGCGCCCGTCAGGGCACGCAACCACCTTCCTTGTCGACGGGGAGGCGGACGCCCGCGCGATGACGTACGGCGAGCTCGATCGGCGGGCGCGCGCGCTCGCCGCCGAGCTCCAGGCCGGCACGCGGGCGGGTGACCGCGCGCTCCTGCTGGTGCCGCCGGGGCTCGACTTCATCGCCGCCTTCTTCGGCTGCCTCTACGCGGGGCTCGTCGCGGTGCCCGTGCCGCTGCCGCAGCGCAAGAGCGGGCTGATGCGCGTGCTGGCCATCGTGCGCGACTGCCGGCCGAGCGTCGTGCTCACCACCGAGGCGTTCCTTGGCGCGGTGACGATGCTCCGCGACGACCCGAGCTTCGCCGAGCTGAGCCACCTGCGCTGCATGGCCGTCGACACGATCCGGGACGGCCAGGAAGACGCGTGGCGAGCGCCGCGCGTGACCGCCGAGACCGTGGCGTTCCTCCAGTACACGTCGGGCTCGACCGGCACGCCCAAGGGCGTGGTGCTCACGCACGGCAACCTGCTGCGCAACGAGCTCATGATCCAGCGCGCGTTCGCGCACACCGAGGAGAGCGTGATCGTCGGGTGGCTGCCGCCGCACCACGACATGGGGCTCATCGGCAACATCCTGCAGCCGCTCTACGTGGGCGTGCCGTGCATCCAGCTCGCGCCCGAGCACTTCCTGATGAGGCCGCGGCGCTGGCTGGAGGCGATCTCGCGCTACCGGGCCACGACGAGCGGGGGGCCGAACTTCGCCTACGAGCTGTGCATCCGCAAGATCCCCCCGGAGCAGCGGGAAGGGCTCGATCTCGGCTCATGGAAGGTGGCCTTCAACGGGGCCGAGCCGATCCGGGCAGCGACGCTCGACCGCTTCGCCGAGGCGTTCGCGCCTGCAGGGTTCCGGCGCGGCGCGTTCTATCCCTGCTACGGGCTGGCCGAGGCGACGCTGCTCGTGACCGGCGGAGCGGCCGATGCGCCGCCCGTCGTGCGCTCCGTCGACCGCGCGGGTCTGGCGCAGGGATACGCGGCGTTCGAGCCGCGCAGGCCAGAGGACGGTGTGTCCCTCGTGGGCTGCGGGGGATCACCCGCGGGCGACGAGGTGCGGATCGTCGATCCAGAGACGCTCAGGCCCTGCAAGGACGAGCGCGTCGGGGAGATCTGGGTCGCAGGAGCGAGCGTGGCCCAGGGCTACTGGGAGCGGCCGGAGGAGACGGCGCTGACGTTCGAGGCACGGCTGTCGACGGGAGGAGGGCCGTTCCTGCGGACAGGCGATCTCGGGTTCTTCTCGCGCGGCGAGCTGTACGTGACGGGCCGGCTCAAGGACCTGATCATCGTCCGCGGGCGCAACCTCTATCCGCAGGACATCGAGCTCACCGCGGAGGAGAGCCACCCGGGCCTCCGCGCCGGCGGCGGCGCGGCGTTCTCGGTGGACGTCGACGGCGAGGAGCGCGTCGTCATCGTCCAGGAGCTCGGACGGCGCGCGCCCGCGTCGGGGCCGGCGGAGCCGGCGGAGCTCGGGGCGGCGATCGAGCGCGCCGTGGCCGATCGGCACGAGGTCGCGGTCCACGCGGTGGTGCTCATCAAGCCGGGGAGCCTGCCGCGGACCACGAGCGGCAAGGTGCAGCGGAGGGCGTGCCGCGGCCGGTTCCTGGAGGGATCGCTGGATGTGGTGTGGCAGTCGGCGCTCGACGCTCGCGTCGAGGCCGAGAGCGCGGAGCCGCCGCAAACGGCGCTGGAGAGCACGCTGGCTGGCATCTGGGCCGAGGTGCTGGGGCGCGCGCGGGTCGGCCGGAGCGAGGAGTTCCTGAGCCTGGGCGGCGATTCGCTGCGGGCCATGCAGGTGAGCGGCCGGGTGAGCGAGGCGCTCGGCATCGACGTGGGACCGGCGCAGCTCTTCGAGTCGGCGACCGTCGCGGCGCTCGCGGCGTGGATCGAGGCGAGGCAGGCCGGCGCGCCCGCGGGCGGCGCGGCGGGCGGGAGCGCGGCGCTCGCGCCGGTGGAGCGGCCGGAGCGGCTGCCGCTGTCCCTCGTGCAGGAGCGCCTCTGGTTCCTGGAGCAGCTGGTCGCGGGGGCGCCGGTCTATCACATCGCGGCGGCCGTGCGGCTCGCCGGGGGCCTCGACGCGGGGGCGCTCGAGAAGGCGGTGACGGAGCTCGCGGCGCGCCATGAGGCCCTTCGCACGAGCTTTCCCTCCGTCGAAGGGAGGCCCATCCAGAGGATCGCGCCGCCCGCGCCGGTCGCGCTGCCGCTGGAGGACATGAGCGCTCTTGCAGACGAAGCGCGGGAGTCCGCGCTGCAAGCGCGCCTGCGCGAGGAGGCGCGGCGCGCGTTCGACCTCGCCGAGGCGCCGCCCGTGCGCTGGGCGCTCCTCCGCACGGGCGAGCGAGAGCACGTGCTCTCCGTGACTTGCCATCACCTCATCGCGGACGGCTGGTCGATGAACGTGCTCCTGCGGGAGCTCTCGCTGCTCTATGGCGCCTTCGCCGCGGGGCGGTCCCCGGCGCTCGCGCCGCTCGCGCTGCAGCAGGCGGATCACGCGCTGTGGCAGCGCCGGAACGAACGGGCGGCGGCGCGCGAACAGGAGCTCTCGTACTGGCGCGATCGGCTGAAGGGGCCTGTGCCTCCCCTGGAGCTCCCCACCGATCGACCGAGGCCTCCAGTCCAGACCTACGCAGGGGCGCGCGAGGAGCTCGCGCTCTCACCGGAGCTCGTGGCGCGGCTGAGCGCGCTCGGGCGGCGGACGGGCGCGACGCTGTTCACGATCGTGGCGGCGGGGCTCTTCTCGCTGCTGCACAGGTACACGGGCCAGAGCGACGTGTGCATCGGGACGCCGGTCGCGGCGCGGCCGCGGGCGGCGCTGGAGGGCGTCGTCGGGTGCCTGCTCAACACGCTGGCGCTGCGGGTCGACCTCTCGGGCAATCCGAGCGTGACCGAGCTTCTCGCCCGCGTCCGCGCGGCGGTCCTCGAGGGGCAGGCGCACCAGGAGGTGCCGTTCGAGCGCGTCCTCGAGGCGCTCTCCCTCGAGCGGAACCTCAGCCACACGCCGCTGTTCAACGTGATGATCGCCATGGATCCCGCGCCGGAGCAGGCGCCGGAGATCCCGGGCCTCTCGATCGGCGTGCAGCGGGTGGACACCGGCACGGCCCAGTTCGATCTGACGCTCGGCCTCACCCTGGACGCGCAGGGGGGTGCGCGGGGAGCGTGGGAGTACAATACCGATCTCTTCGATCGCGCCACCGCCGCGCGGATGGCGCGGCACCTGCTCGCGATCCTCGACGGGCTCGCCGGCGGGCCGGAGGTGCGCCTGGCCGATCTCCAGGTGATGGACGCGGCCGAGCGGGAGCAGCTCGTGATCGGGTGGAACGCCACGGACGCCGAGGCGCCGCTGGATCGCTGCGTCCATGAGCTGATCGAGGCGCAGGTCGAGAGGACGCCGGAGGCGGCGGCGGTGGTGTCCGGCGCAGAAACGCTGACCTACCGCGAGCTGAACCGGCGAGCGAACCAGCTCGCGCATCACCTCCGGTCGCTCGGCGTGGGGCCCGAGGTGCCGGTGGGACTCTGCGTGGAGCGGTCGATCGACATGGTGGTGGGCATGCTGGGCGTGCTCAAGGCGGGAGGCGCGTACGTGCCGCTCGACCCGAGTTACCCTGACGATCGACTCCAGTTCATTTTGGAGGACACCGGCGCGCCGGTGCTGCTCACGCAACAGCACCTCGCGGCGAGGCTGGAGGGGCGCGGGGCCAGGACGCTGTGCCTGGACACGCAGCGAGAGAGCATCGAGCGAGCGCCGGGCGGCAATCCAGAGCGACGGGGGACGCCGGAGTGCCTGGCGTACGTGATCTACACCTCGGGTTCGACGGGAAAACCGAAGGGGGTGATGATCCCGCACAGGGGCCTTGTCAATTACCTGAGCTGGTGCGTGGAGGCGTACCGGGTGTCGGAGGGGCAAGGCGCGCTCGTGCACTCGTCGATCGGGTTCGATCTGACGATCACGGGGCTCTACGCGCCGCTGCTCGCGGGCGGCCGGGTGATCCTGGCAGGCGAGGTGGAAGGCGAGGGGCTGGCCCGGGCGCTCTGCGAGCAACAGGGCCTGAGCCTGGTGAAGCTGACGCCCGCGCACCTGGCGGTGCTCAACCACCTCGTCAGGCCGGAAGAAGCGGCGCAGCGCACACGGGCGTTCGTGATCGGAGGAGAGGCGCTGAGCGGGTCGACGCTGCAGTTCTGGCAGCAGAACGCGCCTGAGACGCGGCTGATCAACGAGTACGGGCCGACAGAGACGGTGGTCGGCTGCTGCATGCATGAGGCGGGGCGCGGCGAGGGAGACGCGGCCTCGGTGCCGATCGGCCGGCCCATCGCCAACACGCAGCTTTACGTGCTCGACCGGAAGCTCGTGCCCGTGCCCGTGGGCGTCTCCGGCGAGCTGTACATCGGAGGAGCAGGGGTGGCGCGCGGATACCTGAACCGCCCTGCGCTGACGGCGGAGCGGTTCGTGCCAGACCCGTTCCGCGCGGAGGCGGGAGCGCGGCTGTACCGGACAGGCGACGCGTGCCGGTGGCGAGGGGACGGGACCCTGGAGTACCTGGGCCGGCTCGATCACCAGGTGAAGATCCGCGGATACCGGATCGAGCTCGGCGAGATCGAGAGCGTGCTGATGCAGCACGAGGGCGTGCGCGAGGCCGTGGTGGTGGCGCGGGAGGACTCGCCGGGCAACAGGCGGCTCGTCGGCTACGTGACGGGGCGAGACGGGACGGCGCCGGAGCCGGAGGCGCTGCGGGCGTGGGCCGCAAAGGCGCTCCCGGGCTACATGGTGCCGACACCGATCCTCGTGCTGGAGCGATTGCCGCTCTCGCAGAACGGCAAGGTGGACCGGCGCGCGCTGCCGCCGCCGGAGGCGCTGGTCGCCGCGACCGCCAGGGACACGACGCCGCCGCGCACCGAGCTGGAGCGCACGCTCGCGGCGATCTGGCGAGAGGTGCTGTCGGTCCCGCAGGTCGGCATTCACGACAACTTCTTCGATCTTGGCGGACACTCGCTCTTGCTGGCCAAGGTCCACAGCCGGCTGCGCGACACGGTGGACCGTGATCTGCGGCTGCTGGTGCTGTTCCAGCACCCGACGATCGCCTCGCTCGCGGCGGCGTTGAGCCGGGATCCCGGCGCCGAGGCGGCGCCGCAGGGCGGAGCGCCGGACGGCGAGCGGGCGAGGGCCGCGCAGCAGCGGCGCGGGGAGATCTTCGCGCGGCGGCGCGGCGGACTGGAGACAAAGAAATGACGACACCGATCGGCGGCGAGCCCCGCCCGGGTCTGGACATCGCGATCATCGGCATGGCCGGGCGCTTCCCGGGCGCGCCGGACGTGGCGGCGTTCTGGCGAAACCTCTGCGCGGGCGTCGAGTCGGTCTCGATCCTCACCGACGAGGAGCTCCTCGGCGCGGGCGTGGACCCCGCGCTGATCGCGCGGCCCGAGTACGTGCGGGCGCGCGCGGTGCTCGACGACATCGAGCTGTTCGACGCGGAGCTCTTCGGGTTCACGCCGCGCGAGGCCGCGGCGCTGGATCCGCAGCACCGGCTGTTCTTGGAGTGCGCGTGGGAGGCGTTCGAGAGCGCCGGGATCGACCCCGAGCGCGCGGGCGGCCCGGTCGGGGTCTACGCCGGATCGAGCCTGAGCGGGTACCTGCCCCACCTCTTCCCCGACGGGCCGCGCCTGCAATCGGCGGCCGACATCGCGGCGCTCCTCGCGCTCGACAAGGACTTCCTCACGACCCGCGTGTCGTACAAGCTGAACCTGGAAGGGCCGAGCATCGCCGTGCAGACGGCGTGCTCCACGTCGCTCGTCGCCGTGCACCTGGCCTGCCAGGGGCTGCTCACCGGCGACTGCGATCTGGCGCTGGCGGGCGGCGCCTCCGTCAGCGTCCCGCAGAAGAGCGGGTACCTCTACCAGGAAGGCGCGATCGCGTCGCCCGACGGGCACTGCCGCGCGTTCGACGCCGCCGCCCGCGGCACCGTCGGCGGCAGCGGCGTCGGCGTGGTCCTCCTGAAGCGGCTCGACGACGCCATCGCGGATCGGGACGCGATCATCGCGGTGATCAAGGGATCGGCCGTCAACAACGACGGCCGGGCCAAGGTCGGGTACACCGCGCCGCGCATCGACGGGCAGGCGCGCGCGATCCGCGCGGCGCACGCGGCCGCGGGCGTGGACGCGGGCTCCATCACGTACGTGGAGGCGCACGGCACCGGGACGCCGCTCGGCGATCCGATCGAGATCGCCGCGCTGACCCAGGTCTTCCGCGCGACGACCGACCGGAAGGGCTTCTGCGCGATCGGCTCGGTGAAGACCAACGTCGGGCACCTGGACGCGGCCGCGGGGGTCACCGGGCTGATCAAGGCGGCGCTCGCCGTGGCCCGCGGGCGCATCCCGCCGAGCCTGCACTTCCGCGCGCCGAACCCGGCGCTCGACCTGGAGAACAGCCCCTTCCGCGTGGCCGCCGAGCTCACGGCGTGGTCGACCCCAGGCGCCCCGCGCCGCGCCGGCGTGAGCTCCTTCGGCATCGGCGGCACGAACGCGCACGTCGTGCTCGAGGAGGCGCCGCCCCCGCCGGAGGCGGACCCGCCCCGGCCGTGCGAGCTGCTCGTGCTGTCGGCCCGGTCGAGCGCGTCGCTCGAGCGCCTGACCGACGCGCTCGCGGAGCACCTGGAGACCCACGCCGATCTCGAGCTCGGCGACGTGGCGTTCACGCAGCAGCTCGGGCGCCGGGCGTTCGGGTACCGCCGCGCGGTGGTGTGCCGCTCGCGCGAGGAGGCTGCGCGCGCGCTGCGCGATCGCAGCGACGCGGTGCGCACGGGCGGGCCCGCGGCCGGACCGCGGGCGGTCGCGTTCCTGTTCCCCGGGCAGGGCACCCAGCGCCCCGAGATGGGCCGCGATCTCTACGAGACCGAGCCCGTGTTCCGGGCCGAGGTCGACGCCTGCGCTTCGCTGCTGCAGCGCCACCTGGGGACGGACCTCCGGACGCTGCTGTTCCCGGCGCCCGCGGACGTCGAGGAGGCCGCGCGGCGCCTCGATCGGACGTCGATGACGCAGCCGGCGCTGTTCGTCGTGGAGTACGCGCTCGCCCGGCTGTGGATGGCGTGGGGCGTGACGCCCGACGCGATGCTCGGGCACAGCGTGGGCGAGTACGTGGCCGCCTGCCTCGCGGGGTGCCTGTCGCTCGAGGACGCCGTGGCGCTGGTGGCGGCGCGGGGGCGGCTGATGGAGGCGACGCCGGACGGCGCGATGCTCGCTGTGTCCGCGGCCGAGGCGGAGATCGCGGGCTGGATCGGCGACGAGGTGGCGCTGGCCGCCGTCAACGGGCCGCGGCAGTGCGTGCTGTCCGGAAGGGCGGCGGCGATCCAGCGGGTCGAGCAGGAGCTCGCGGGCCGGGGGATCGAGGCGCGCCGGCTGCGCACGGCGCGGGCCTTCCACTCGCACCTGATGGACGGCGCCCTCGCGGCGTTCCGCGAGGCGGTGGGCAGGGTCACGCTGCGGACGCCGCGCATCCCGTGGGTCTCGAACGTCACCGGGACGTGGATCACGGCGGCCGAGGCGCAGGACCGCGAGTACTGGGTCCGGCACCTCCGCAGCACGGTCCGGTTCGCCGATGGCGTGCGGACGCTGCGGGAGAAGGCGGAGCGGATCTTCCTGGAGGTCGGGCCGGGGCAGACGCTCACGGCGCTGAGCCGGCAGCTCGCGGGGGAGGCGCTGGCGCTCGCGTCGATGCCCATGGGGCGGGAGCCTGCGAATCAGGGCGCGGCGGGCGCGGCGCTGCTCGACGCGGCCGGGCAGGTCTGGGCGGCCGGCGCTGCGGTGGACTGGGCAGGTCTGCAGGCGGGGCGGCACCGGCGGCGCGTCGCGCTGCCGGCGACCCCGTTCGAGCGAAAGCGGTACTGGCTGGAGCGCCCCGGAGCGAGGGGGGCGACCTCAACCTCGGTCGGGACCTCAACCGCGGTCGGGACCTCAACCCCGGTCGGGACCTCAACCTCGGTCGGCTCGACCTCAACCTCGGTCGGTTCGACCTCAACCTCGGTCGGTTCGACCTCAACCTCGGTCGGGACCTCCGCGGCCGAGGAGGTGGCCGCCGGCGCTGCCGAGCACCCGTCGCCCGACGCGGTGACGGCGCAGGTGACGGCCATCTGGGCGCGGGCGTTCGGCATCGAGCACGTCGACCCCGGAAAGGGCTTCTACGACCTCGGCGGCGAGTCGCTCCTCGCCCTGCAGATCCTCAACCGCGTCCGCGAGACGTTCCAGGTGGAGCTGTCGCTCCGCGAGTTCCTCGAGCGGCCCACCGTGGCCGCGCTCGTGGAGCGCGTCCAGCAGGCCCGAGGGCAAGCGCCCGCGAGCCCCGAGCCGGCCCTGGTCGCGCTGCCCCGGACCGCGCGCCGGCTCCCCGGCGCCGGAGGCCCCAAGGCGCCGGCGCTCCCGGGCGGCGAGCCGGGCGGCTCGAAGGCGAAGGGACGAAAGTGAGCGTGCTCGGCTTCCTCGTGCGCCGGTCCCGCCGGTCCCTCCTGCTCGCCATCGCCGCCGGCGTGATCAGCGGCCTCGCGGCCGCCGGCGTCATCGCGCTCGTCCACGAGGCGCTCTCCGCGGACGACCGCCCCGCTGCGCAGCTCGCCTGGGCCTTCGCAGGGCTCGCCGTCGCCGGCGTGCTGAGCAGGGCCGTCTCCCAGGTGCTCCTGACCCGGCTGGGACAGGCATTGATCGCCGAGCTCCGCGTGCAGCTCAGCCAGCGCATCCTCGAAGCGCCGCTGCGCCACATCGAGCAGGTCGGCCCCCACAGGCTGCTCGCGACGCTCAACGACGATCCGGCCGTGATCTCGCAGGCGTACATCCACCTGCCCCTCCTGTGCGTCAACCTGGCCACCGTCCTCGGTTGCCTGGCCTATATCGGGCGGATCGCGTGGTCGGCGCTGGCGATCGTGCTCGGCGCGATGGCGCTCGGCGCCCTGCTCTTCCGGACGCACCAGCGGCGCGCGATGCGCGCGTTCACGCTCGCCCGCGAGACGAGCGACGCCCTGTTCCAGCACTTCCGCGGGCTGACGGGCGGGATCAAGGAGCTCAAGATGCACCGCGGGCGCGGGAGGGCGTTCCTGTCCGATGTCCTCGGCGGCAGCGTCACGACGTACGAGCGGGCGTTCGTCGCGGGCACGACCGAGTACGCCGTCGCGATGGGCTGGGGCACGCTGCTCTTCTACGCCGTCCTCGGGATCGCCCTGTTCGCCCTCCCCGTCTGGGCAGGCCTGACGACGCCGGCGCGCTCCGGCGTGGTGCTGGCGATGCTCTTCCTGATGACGCCGTTCGCGCAGATCGTCGAGCTCCTGCCGTCCGTCGGGCGCGCCAGCATCGCGCTCGACAAGGCGAGCCAGCTCGGACTCGCGCTGACGCCCGAGGCCGCGGCGCCGCCGCGCGGAGGCGGCGCGGAGGGCGCGCGCGCGACGTGGGAGTCAATCGAGCTGGCCGGCGTCACGCACCGTTATTACCGGGAGAAGGAAGAAGGCAGCTTCCAGCTCGGGCCCATCGATCTGGCGTTCCGGCCCGGCGAGATCGTGTACCTCGTCGGCGGCAACGGCAGCGGCAAGACGACGCTGTCCCTCCTGCTGCTCGGGCTCTATGCGCCGGAGTCCGGCGAGATCCGGCTCGACGGCGCGGCCGTCGACGACGCGAGCCGCGATCGGTATCGGCAGCTCTTCTCGGTCGTCTTCGCGGACTTCCACCTCTTCGAGCACCTGCTCGGCCTGAACGGCCCCGACCTCGACGAGCGCGCCCGGCGCTACCTCGAGCGGCTGCAGCTCGATCACAGGGTGCGCGTCGAGCAGGGCGCCCTCCGCGTGACCGGGCTGTCGCAGGGGCAGCGCAAGCGCCTCGCCCTCATCACCGCCTACCTCGAGGACCGGCCGTTCTACGTGTTCGACGAGTGGGCGTCCGACCAGGATCCCCAGTTCCGGAAGTTCTTCTACACGGAGCTGCTCCCCGAGCTCCGGGCGAGGGGCAAGACCGCCCTCGTCATCACGCACGACGACCAGTACTTCGCGCTCGCGGATCGCTGCCTGCGGCTCGACTTCGGCCGCCTGTCGGAGCTGCCCGCGACAGCCGCCGAGCCGCGATCGGCGCCGAGAGAGCACGCCGCGAGCCCCCGCGTCGACGAAAGCGGTCGGGCCCGCTCGGCGCAGTTCCACCGCCTCCCCGTCGAGCGGCAGGCCGCGCTTGAGCCCAGCGCCAGCGGCCATGAGGCCATCAGAGCAACGGAGCATGAAGCATGAAGCGTGACATTCGATCACTCCTCGCCTCGGCGCTCGTCTCGCTGGCGGCCGCCGGCTGCGCGGAGAGAGCCCCGGGCGTGACCCGAGCCCCGGCGCAGCGCGCCGGCAACGCGACGACGCTGTCCGGCCTGGAGGCCACCGTCACCGTCACGTCCGATCGGCTGGGGATCCCCACGATCCGCGCCGCCTCGCGGCAGGACGCGCTCCGCGCCCTCGGCCTGATCACGGCGCGCGACAGGATGTTCCAGATGGACCTGCTCCGCCGGAGCAGCGGAGGGCGCCTCGCGGAGATCCTCGGGCGCGGCCTGCTGGAGGCCGATATCCGGCAGCGCCAGTTCGGCGTCCCGCAGGCCGCGACGGCGATCCTCGCGCGCCTGCCGGAGAGCCAGCGCGCCGCGCTCGACGCGTACGCCGAGGGCGTCAACGCGTACCTCCGGAGCCCGGAGGCGCTGCCCGTCGAGTTCCAGAAGCTGGGCTATCGGCCCGAGCCGTGGCGCCCCGAGGACAGCGTCCTCGTCGTGCTGGGGATGTTCAACGCCCTCAGCGAGAGCGAGGACATCGAGCGGACGCAAACGGTCCTGACACAGAGCCTCCCGAAGGGCGTGATGCCCTTCCTGCTCGAGAGCGTCGACCCGTACACGAGGTCGCTGCTCGGCGCGCAAGACATCGCGCCTCCGCCGCTGCCGGCCGAGGCGCTGCGAACGCTGGTGGCGCAGGGCCGGAAGGAGCGGAAGGAGCGCCCGCCGGGCCCGCCGAGCCGACGCGTGCTCAGCGAGGACGCCGGCGAGGCGCCGATCGGGTCGAACGGCTGGGCGGTGGCCGGCAAGAGGACGCGGGACGGCCGCGCCATCCTCGCCAACGACATGCACCTCCAGCTCGGCGTGCCCAACATCTGGTATCGCGCCGAGCTCCGCTACGGCGAGCGCGAGGTCGCGGGCGTTGTGCTGCCCGGCGTGCCCGTGGTCATCGTGGGGACGAACCGCCATGTCGCCTGGGGGCTGACAAGCCTCCTCGGTGACGTGATGGACCTCGTCCGGATCGAGACCCTCCCCGAGCGCCCGGGCGAGTACCGGACGCCGGACGGGTGGAAGCGGTTCGACGTCGCGCAGGAGACGATCAAGGTCCGCGGCGAGCCCGACGCGACCGTCACCGTCCGCAGCACGATCTGGGGGCCCGTCGCGGCGCGGCCGCTCCTCGGAGCGCCTGTCGCGATCCGCTGGACGGCGCTCGATCCCGAGGGGGTCGACATCGGGCTCCTCGAGATGGATCGGGTCCGGAGCGTCGACGATGCCGTCGCCGTGATGAGCGCCGCCGGCGGGCCCGGGTGCAACGTCCTCTTGGCCGATCGAGCCGGCCGCGTGGCGTGGACGGTGACGGGGCGCATGCCCCGGCGCCGCGGGTTCGACGGCTCGGTCAGCGTCTCCTGGGCCGACGGGCGCGCCGGCTGGGACGGCTACCTGGCCCCCGCGACGTTGCCGCGCGTCGTCGATCCGCCGTCGGGGTTCATCGTCAACGCCAACCACCGCATGCCGCTCGGCGAGGGCGCGCCGGTGCTCGGCCACGACTACGTGAACGGCTACCGCGCCTACCGCATCACCGAGCGCCTTCGCGAGGCGCGCCAGGTCGCCGAGGCGGACATGTTCCAGCTGCAGCTCGATACGCGGGCCGAGTTCTTCGGCTTCTACCGCGACCTCGCGCTGCGCGCGCTCACCGAAGAGGCCGTGTCGAAGCGGCCGGCGCTCGCCGAGGCGCGGCGCGCGGTGGCCGCGTGGGACGGCCGGGCGGACGTGTCCAGCGTCGGGCTGCCGCTCCTCGTGCGGTTCCGGCGCGTCCTGGCCGACGACGTGTTCGCCGCGTGGCTCGGCCCGAACCGCGCCGCGGAGCCGGACCTCGAGCTCGCGCTGCCCGACATCGACACGCCCCTCCAGCGCGTCCTCGACACGCACGCGCGCTCCGCCGATCTGGTGCCGGCGCCGGCGGGCGGATGGGACGCGTTCGTCCTCGCGGCGCTGGAGAAGGCCACGACCGCCGTGAAGCAGGAGAACGGCGGGCGGCCCCTCGACCAGCTCGAGTGGGGCGCGGTGAGCCGGGTGCGGATCGCGCACCCGCTCGGCGCGAGCCCGGAGCTCGCCGCGCTCCTCAACATGCCCGACGAGCCGCTCGCGGGGTGCGGCTTCTGCGTGCGCCTGGCGGTCCACGCGGTCGCCGCGAGCGAGCGGCTCGTCGTCTCGCCGGGCCACGAGCAGGACGGCATCCTGCACATGCCGGCCGGCCAGTCGGGAGACCCGCGGTCGCCCCACTACCGCGATCAGCAGCGCGCCTGGGTCGACGGGCGCCCGCTGCCGCTCCTGGCGGGGCCGGCCGAACACACGATCACGCTCGTTCCCGAGCGCCGCTGACGTCATCACCGCATCTCGAAACGGAGGAGTCCATGGCCAACGATGAACGCGAAGACAACACCATTTACAAAGTCGTCGTGAACCACGAGGAGCAGTACTCGATATGGCCCGAGTACCGCGAAAACCCCCTCGGGTGGCGCGACGCGGGCAAGACGGGCACGAAGGCCGAGTGCCTTGATTATATCAAGGAGGTCTGGACCGACATGCGGCCGCTCAGCCTGCGCAAGCAGATGGAGGAGGGCCGGCCGTCGTGACCGCCTCGAGCGCTCTGTCACAGGGCGAGGCGCCCGAGGGCGCGGCGCGGGGCGAGGCGGCAGGCCTGTCGCGATCGTTCTTCCCGGGCCACGCGCTGCCGCTCGTCGTGAGCCCGCTCGGCCGCGGCGACGCGGCGAGCGTGCCCGCGCTCGCCGCGTCCATCCGGGCGTGCGCGGAAGAAGAGCTGATCCGGCACGGAGCGGTGCTGTTCCGCGGCTTCCCGGTCCAGTCGCTCGCCGACTTCCACGCCTTCGTCCGGCTCGTGACGCCGGAGCTCCTCGATTACACGTTCGGGTCGACGCCGCGCTCCCACGTGCAGGACCGGATCTACACGTCGACGGAGTACCCCGCTCACCAGCACATCCCCCTTCACAACGAGCAGTCGTACACGCTCGATTGGCCGCTCAAGATCTGGTTTCACTGCGCGCAGGCCGCGCCCGAGGGGGGGAGCACGCCTATCGCGGACAGCCGCGAGGTCTTCCGTCGCATCCCGGCCCGGATACGGGAGCGGTTCGCGGCGAAGAAGGTGATGTACGTCCGCAACTACGGCAACGGCCTGGACCTGCCGTGGCAGAAGGTCTTTGGCACGGACGACCGGGCCGAGGTCGAGCGCTTCTGCAAGGCGGCAGGCATCGAGTGCGTGTGGAAGGCCGACGGCGAGCTGCGCACACGCCAGGTGTGCCAGGCCGTGGCCACCCACCCGCGCACCGGAGAGCAGGTGTGGTTCAACCAGGCTCACCTGTTCCACGTCTCCAACCTGGACCCGGCCGCGCGGGAGGCGCTCCTCTCGATCTTCGCCGAGGAAGACCTGCCCCGCAACGCCATGTACGGAGACGGATCGCCCATCGAGGGCGCCGCGCTCGACGAGATCCGCGAGGTGTACAGGCAGCTCGCCGTGGAGTTCGCCTGGCGAGAGGGGGACGTGCTCCTCGCGGACAACATGCTGGTCGCCCACGGGCGCGCGCCCTACCGCGGCCCGCGCAAGGTCCTTGTAGCCATGGCCGAGCCGTACCGGGCCAAAGCCTCCTGAGGTTCTTTCATGCGTGAGGATGTCTTCGTTTTTCCGATGAGCTTCGTCCAGGAGCGGCTGTGGTTCCTCGCCCAGCTCGAGCCGGAGAGCGCCTCTTACAACCTGGCCACCGCCGTGCGGCTCGCCGGGGCGCTCGACGTCTCCCTGGTGGAGCGGTGCGTCTCCGAGATCGTGCGCCGGCACGAGGTGCTGCGCACGACGTTCGACGTCCTCGACGGCCTGCCCTCGCAGATCGTCCACGCCGACGGGGCGCCGCGGATCGAGCGGATCGACCTCGGCGCGCTGCCTGCGGCGCAGCGGGACGCCGAGGTCCGGCGCCTGATCGAGCGCGAGGCGCGGCGGCCGTTCGACACGGCGAGCGGACCGCTCCTCCGGCTCACGCTCCTGCGGCTCGGATCGGAAGAACACATCCTCCTCTGGGTCGTGCATCACCTCGTCTTCGACGGGTGGTCCACGAGCCTCGTCCTCACGGAGTTCGCCGCGCTGTACACAGCGCTCTCCGCGGGCCGGCCCGCGGCGCTCGCCGACCTGCCGCTGCAGTACGCGGACTTCGCGCACTGGCAGCGCGAGCGCGTGGAAGGCGGGCTGCTCGAGGCCCAGGTGGCCTACTGGAGAAAGCAGCTTGAAGGGCAGCCCGGGCTGCTGGAGCTGCCCGCGGATCGCCCGCGGCCCGCGATCCAGCGGTTCCGGGGAGCGCGGCATTTCTTCCGCGTGCCGGGCGCGCTCGCCGGGGCGCTCGGGGCCCTCGCGCGGCGCGAGGAGACGACGCTGTTCGCGGTGCTGATGGCGGGGTTCCAGGCCCTCCTCGCCCGCCGCGCGGGGACGTTCGATATCAGCGTGGGCACGCCGGTGACGAACCGGAGCCGGGCCGAGCTGGAAGGGCTGGTCGGGTGCTTCGCCAACACCGCCGTTGTCCGCGCCGACCTCTCCGGGGATCCGCCGTTCGCGGCGCTGCTCGCCCGGGTCACGGGGGCCGTGCGCGAGGCGCAGGCGCACCAGGAGGTGCCGTTCGATCAGGTGGTGGAGGCCGTGAGCCCGGTCCGGGACCTGAGCCACGCGCCGCTCTGCCAGGTGATGTTCGCGCTGCAGCCAGCGCTGCGGCAGCCCTTCGCGATACCGGGCCTCGAGGTGCGCCTGCTCGATCTGGACGTGGGCGGCGCCCAGTTCGATCTCTCGCTCAACCTCGCGCCCGACGAGGACGGGCTGGCAGGCGCCCTCGAATACGACACGGACCTGTTCGACGCGGGCACGATCGCGCGGATGGCCGATGAGCTGCTGCGCCTGCTCGCAGGCGCGGCGGCGAGCTCCGCGACGCGCCTGTCGGAGCTGCCGCTGCTCGCGACCGAGGAGCGGCGGCAGGTGCTCGAGTGGGGCACGCCGGGGGCGCTCGGAGAGACGCCGCGCGCCGCGCACCGGAGGTTCGAGGAGCAGGCGGCGCGGGCGCCCGGGGCGACGGCCGTCGTCCACGAGGCGCAGCAGATCACGTACGGCGAGCTGGATCGGAGGGCCAACCAGCTGGCGCAGCTCCTCCGACGGCGCGGGGTGGGGCCGGAGGTCCGCGTGGGCATCTGCCTGCCGCGGTCGATCGGGAGGATCGCCGCCGTGCTCGGCGTGCTGAAGGCGGGCGGCGCGTTCGTCCCGCTCGACCCCGACCTCCCCCGGGAGCGGATCGCCGAGGCGATCGGCGGCGCCGCGATCCGCGTTGTGATCGCGCAGGGCGACCCGGCGGCCGAGCCGCTCCCCGGCGTCGACGTGGTCCACCTGGACGCGGCCTGGACGTGCGTGCTCCACGAGCCGTCCATGCCGCCGGCCGGCGAGCCGGCGCCGGAGCAGGCGGCGTGCGTCTGCACGACCTCCGGCGCGGCGGGGACGCCCGAGAGCGTCGTTGTGCCGCACCGGGCGCTCGCGGGCTTCGCCGACGGCGCGGCGGCGGCCTACGAGATCTCGCAGGACGACCGGGTGCTGGAGCTCGCGTCGCCGAGCCTCGACGCGGGCGCGGTGGAGATGTTCGCGTGCCTCGCGCGGGGCGCGACGCTCGTGCTGCCCACAGAGGCGGCGCTCGAGTCCGCGGCCGGGCTCCTCTCGGCGTGCGGAGCGTCGGGCGTGACCGTGGCGGTGCTGCCGACCCTGGTCTGGCACCGCGTCGTCGCGGGGCTCGACGAGGGCCTGGCGCTGCCGTCGTGCCTCCGGCAGGTCGTTCTCACGGGCGAGGCAGCCTTGCCCGCGCGCGTGCGCGCCTTCCGGGCGTCGCCGGGGGCCGCGCGGGTCCGGTTGCTGAACGCCTACGGCGCGGCCGAGACCACGGCGACGGCGGCGGCGTCTGACCTGACGGCCACGGATCCGCGCGACGGGTGGGCGGTCGCCGTCGGCCGGCCGCTCGCGGGCGCGCGAGCCTACGTGCTCGACCTCGCCGGGCAGCCGGTGCCTGCCGGCGTCGTCGGAGAGCTTTACCTCGGAGGCCAGGGGCTCGCGCGCGGGTACCTGGAGCGCCCGGATCTGACCGCGGAGCGCTTCGTCCCCGATCCGTTCGCCGATCAGCCGGGAGAGCGGCTGTACCGGACCGGGGACCGGGCGCGGTGGCGGGCCGACGGACGGCTCGAGCTCGCCGGCCGCGTCGATCAGCAGGTGAACCTGCGCGGCTTCCGGATCGACCCCGCGGAGGTCGAGGCGCGCCTCGGCGAGCTGCCCGGGGTGCGCGAGGCGGTCGTGATCGCGCGGCAGGACCGGCCGGAGGAGCTGCGGCTCGTGGCGTACGTCGCGACCGGCGCGGACGTGGCGCCGGAGGAGCTCCGGCGCGCGCTGAAGGAGCGGCTGCCGGACTACATGGCGCCCTCGGCGCTCGTGGCGCTGAAGGAGCTGCCCCGCACGCCGCGCGGCAAGATCGACAGGCGCGCGCTGCCGGCGCCGATCGAGGAGAGCGCCCAGGCCACGACGCCGCGCACGGAGGCCGAAGCGACGCTCGCGGGGATCTGGGCGGAGCTCCTGGGAAGGCAGGCCGTCGGGGTCCAGGAGAACTTCTTCGAGCTGGGCGGCGACTCGATCCTCGCGCTCCAGGTCGTCTCACGCGCGCGGGCCGCGGGCCTCTCGCTCACGCCCCGGCAGGTCTTCCAGCATCAGACGATCGCCGGTCTGGCCTCGGTCGCCGCGTCGGGCTCGGCGCCGGCCGCGGACGCGCAGCTCGCGATGCCGCTCCCCGGCGACGCGCCGCTCACGCCCGTCCAGCGCTGGTTCTTCGAGCTCGGCGGGCCGAACCCGCACCACTGGAACCAGACGGTGCTGCTCGAGCTGCGGCAGCGGGTCTCCGTCGAGGCGCTCACGGCCGCGATCGAGGCGGCGGTCGAGCACCACGGCGCGCTCCGGCTGCGGTTCACGCGCGAGGAGGGCGGGTGGAGCCAGTACTTCGCGGACTCGCCCCCCGCGGCGGTCGCGCGGGTCGATCTCTCGGACCTGCCCGCCGAGGCGCAACCCGCGGCGCTGGCCAGCGCCGCAGCGGAGCACCAGGCGCGCCTCCATCTGGCCGAGGGGCCGGTCCTCTGCGCTGTGCTGTTCGATCTGGGCCCGGAGCGCCCCGGCCGGCTCCTGCTGGTCGCCCATCACCTCGTGATAGACGCGGTCTCGTGGCGGATCCTGATCGAGGATCTCCAGACCGCCTGCCAGCAGCGCGAGCGCGGCGAAGCGATCCGGCTCCCGGAGGAGATCGTCTCGTTCGGTGAATGGGCCTGGCGCCTGTTCACGCAGGCCCAGTCCGAGGAGGTGACCCGACAGGCGGAGGCGTGGCTCGCCGCGAGCCGCCCCGCGAGGGCGCTGCCCGCCGACGATCCGGCCGGCGCGAGCCTCGAAGCGGACACCGTGTCGCTGACGCGGTTCCTCGACGCCGAGGAGACGCGCGCGCTGCTGCAAGCCGCGCCTGCGTACCGGCTCCGCGTGGACGAGGTGCTGCTCGTGGCGTTCGCCGGAGCGCTCGCGCAGTGGACGGGCGATCCCGCGGTGCTCGTCGATCTGGAGGGGCACGGGCGCGACGCGCTCGACGACCTGGATCTCTCCCGCACGGTGGGGTGGTTCACGAGCATCTACCCGGTCCGGCTGGAGATCCCGGCCGGCGCGGCGCCAGAGCGCGCGCTCAAGGCGCTGAAGGAGCAGCTCCGCGCGGCCCCGCAGGGCGGCGCCACGTACGGGATGCTCCGGTACCTGAGCGAGGACGCGCAGGCGGCGCGGCTCCGGGAGCACGCCGCGGCGCAGGTGCGCTTCAACTACCTCGGGCGGTGGGACGATCTCTTCGCGTCGAGCCCGCTGTTCGCGCACGCGGAAGGCGACGTCGGGCGCAACCAGGATCCGCGCACGCCGCGGGGCTACGAGCTGGAGGTCGACGCGGCCATCGTCGACGGGCGCCTCCGGATGATGTGGAGCTTCAGCGGCGCCCGCCACCGGCCCGAGACGGTGGCGCGCGTCTTCGAGGACTTCGCGGCGCGGCTGCGCGCCCTCGTCGCGCGCGGCGCCGCCCCCGACGCCGGCGGCTACACGCCCTCGGACTTCCCCCTGGCGCGGCTCGATCAGGCGAGGCTGGACCGCCTGCTGGGGCCTGGCCACGACGTCGAGGACGTCTATCCCCTGAGCCCGCTCCAGCAAGGGCTTCTGTTCCATAGCCTGTGGGAGCCCGGCTCCGGCGTTTACGTCGAGCAGGTGACGTGCAGGCTGGAGGGGGCGCTCGACGTCGACGCGTTCCGCGAGGCCTGGCAGGCCGTGGCCCTGCACCACGGCGTCCTGCGCACGACCTTCGCCTGGGAAGGCGCCGACGAGCCGCTCCAGGTCGTGCGGCGCGGGGCCGCTGTGGCGGTCGAGATCGAGGACTGGCGCGGCGCGCGCGACGCTGGCGCCGAGGAGCAGCGGGCGCGCCTGGAGGCCCGGATCGAAGCGGATCGCGCGAGGGGCTTCGATCTCGCCCGGGGCCCGCTGATGCGCGTCGCCCTCCTGCGCGTGGCCGACGAGGCCTACCAGTTCCTCTGGAGCCACCATCACCTCCTCCTCGACGGGTGGGCGGCGTCCCTCGTCCTGCAGGACGCCTTCGCCGCGTACGACGCCCTGCGCGCCGGCCGGCCGGCCGCGCTGTCGCCTCGCCCGCGTTACCGCGAGTACATCGGCTGGCTGCGCGAGCGGGACGCGAGCGCCGACGAGGGGTTCTGGCGGGGCGCGCTCGCAGGCTTCAGCGCGGCGACGCCGCTCCCCCTGGAGCGCGTGCCGCCGGCCGAGGAGGCGAGCGGCCACGGGGCGACGATCGTGTCGCTGCCGGAGCCGGTCACGGCGCGCCTCCAGCGCTTCGCGCAGCAGCACCGCGTGACGTTGAGCACGCTGGTCCAGGCCGCGTGGGCGCTCCTGCTCAGCCGGGCTGCCCGCGCCGACGACGTCGTCTTCGGCGTCACGGTGGCCGGGCGGTCGGCCCCGCTCGCCGGGATCGACGCCATGGTGGGGATCTTCATCAACACGCTGCCGCTGCGCGTGGCCGTGCCGCAGGCGGCGACCGTCGCCGACTGGCTGCGCGATCTCCTGAGGACGACCACCGATCTCGGCCCGCACGAGCACACGCCGCTGGCCCAGGCGCGGAGCTTCAGCGCGGTGCCGGCGGGACAACCGCTCTTCGAGAGCCTCGTCGTCTTCGAGAACTATCCCGTCGATCCTCGGACCCAGCAGGGGTTGCCCGGGCTCGCGGTCCGCGACGTCGCGTTCGCGGACCAGACCAACTACCCGCTCACCCTGGCCGCCCTGCCGGGGGCTCAGCTCCAGCTGCGCCTGTCCTACGATCGGCGGCGGTTCGACGAGGAGGTCGCCTCACGCCTCCTCGGCTTCGTGGAGGTGGCGCTCCGGCAGATCGTCAGCCGCCCCGAGGCGCGGGTCGGCGAGCTGTCGCTCGTCGGCGAGCTGGAGTCGAGGCGCGTCGTGACGGAGTGGAACGCGACCGAGCGCGCGTATCCGGGCGAGCTGCACGTCCACGAGCTCTTCGAGGCGCAGGCGGCGCGGACGCCCGACGCGGTGGCCGTGATCTTCGGTGAGCGGCGGCTCAGCTATCGAGAGCTCAACGCGCGCGCCAACCGGGTGGCCCACGCGCTCAGGAAGCGCGGCGTGGGGCCGGACGTGCTCGTCGCCATCGCCGCGGAGCGCTCCGTCGAGCTGGTCGTCGGGCTGCTCGGCATCCTGAAGGCCGGCGGGGCTTACGTGCCCATCGACCCCGATTACCCCGCCGATCGTATCGCCTACATGCTCGAGGACGCGGCAGCGCCGGTCCTTCTGAGCCAGTGGCCCGTGGCCTCGCGCCTGCCGCCCCACCGCGCCCAGGTGCTGTGCCTGGACGTGGATCGCGCCAAGATCGACAAGGAGCCTGCCACCAACCCCGCCGTGGTCGTCTCGCCGGACAACCTCGCTTACACAATCTACACCTCGGGCTCGACCGGCAGGCCCAAGGGCGCCGGCAACAGCCACCGTGGCCTGCTCAACCGGCTCCAGTGGATGCAGGAGCGCTACGGCCTCACCCCGCAAGATCGGGTGTTGCAGAAGACGCCCTTCAGCTTCGATGTCTCGGTCTGGGAGTTCTTCTGGCCCTTGATGATCGGCGCCGGCCTCGTCGTCGCGAGGCCCGGCGATCACCGCGACGGCGATCGGCTCGTCGAGCTGATCACGCGGAACGGCGTCACCACGCTGCACTTCGTCCCGCCCATGCTCCAGGCGTTCCTGGAGACGCCCGACGTGGCCTCGTGCACGTCGCTGCGCCGGGTCATCTGCAGCGGCGAGGCGCTGCCGGCGGAGCTCGCGCGGCGGTGCTTCGAGCGGCTTCCGGACGCCGAGATCCACAACCTCTACGGGCCCACCGAGGCGTCGATCGACGTCACCTTCTGGGCCTGCCAGCGAGACGACACCTCCGCCTCGGTGCCTATCGGAACTCCGATCGCCAACACGCAGATTTACCTGCTCGACCGCCAGGGCCAGCCCGTGCCCGCCGGCGTCGCCGGCGAGCTCCACATCGGCGGCGTCGGCCTCGCCCGCGGCTATCACCGGCGTCCTGACCTGACCGCGGAGCGCTTCGTGCCCGATCCGTTCGGGTCGGCGCCCGGAGGGCGGCTGTACAGGACAGGCGATCTCGCGCGCCACAGGCCCGATGGAGCCATCGAGTTCCTCGGCCGCCTCGATCACCAGGTGAAGATCCGCGGCCTGCGCATCGAGCTCGGCGAGATCGAGGCGCGCCTGCTCCAGTACCCGGGCGTCGGCGAGGCCGTCGTCCTCGCCCGGAGCGAGGCCCACGGCGGAAAGCGCCTCGTCGCCTACGTCGCGGGCCGCGACGGCGCGGCGCTCGATCCGCAGTCGCTCCGGGCCTGGCTCGCCGAGGCCCTCCCGGCCTACATGGTGCCCGCGCCCATCCTCGTGCTCGAGCGGCTGCCGCTGTCGCCCAACGGCAAGGTCGACCGGCGCGCCCTCCCCTCCCCCGAGCAGCTCGAGGCGCCGGCCGATCGCCCCCACGTCGCGCCCCGGACCGAGCCGGAGCGCTTCCTCGCGGAGGTCTGGGCCGAGGTGCTGCGCCGCGAGCAGGTCGGCGTCGAGGACGACTTCTTCGAGCTCGGCGGGGACTCCATCGTCACGCTGCAGATCATCGCGCGCGCCGCGCAGCGCGGGCTGCGGCTGACGCCCAAGCAGATCTTCACGCGCCGCACGATCGCCGCGCTCGCCGGCGATCTCCCCGCGGCGCCGGCCGCGCCCCTGCCGCCCGCCCCGCCCGTCGAGATCGCGCCGTTCAGCCTCGCCCGGCTGGAGCGGGCGCAGCTCGACGCGTTGCTGCAGGCCGACGACGGCATCGAGGACGTGGTCCCCGCGTCCCCGGTGCAGCAGGGCATGCTCTTCCACTCGCTCCTCACGCCGGAGGACAGCCCGTACTTCAACCAGATCGTCTGCCGGTTCACGCAGGGCCTGGACGTCGAGGCCTTCTCGCGGGCCTTCGAGGTCCTCAGCGCGCGCCACGCCATCCTGCGGACGGGCTTCCTCACCGGCGTCGAGGAGCCGCACCAGGTCGTGCGGCGCGCCGCGCGCCTGCCCATCGAGGTCCTCGACTGGCGCGAGGTCCCGGAGGCCGAGCAGGGGGCGGCGCTCGAGCGCTTCCTCCGGGACGATCGCCGGCGGGGCCTCCGCTTCGAGGAGCCGCCGCTCCTGCGGGTCTCGGTGCTGCGCCTCCCGGAGCGCGTCGACCAGATCGTCTGGAGCGTCCACCACGCGCTGCTCGACGGCTGGTGTCAGGGGCTGATCCTGAAGGAGTGGCTGACCTGTTACGACGAGGCGCGCCGCGGCGCGCTGCGCGCGCGGGAAGAAGCGCCGCCCTACGCGAGCTACGTCGCGTGGCTCGAGCGGCAGGACATGGCGGCCGCCGAGGCCTTCTTCCGGGCTCACCTGAAGGGGCTGACGGCGCCGACCCCGCTGCCGGAGCGCGACGAGGCCGAAGCGGCGCCGGGCTTCCGCGAGCGCCACGCGCGGCTCTCGCCGGACGCGACGAGGGCGCTCCAGGGCTTCGCGCAGGCGCAGGGGGTGACGCTCAACACCGCCGTGCAGGCCGCGTGGGCGCTGCTCCTGGCCCGCCATGGCGGCGAGCCGGATGTGCTCTTCGGCGTCACCGTGGCCGGTCGCCCCGCCGACCTGCCCGAGGCCGGCTCCATCATGGGCGCGTTCATCAACTCGCTCCCGCTGCGCCTCCGCATCGCCCCGGAGATGCGGCTCGGGGCGTGGCTCCGCCACATCCAGGAGCTCAACCTAGAGCTGCGCCAATACGAGTACAGCCCGCTGGCGCAGGTGCAGCAGTGGAGCGACGTGGAGCGAGGGGCGCCGCTCTTCGAGTCGCTGCTCGTCTTCCAGAACTTCCCCATCGACGACGCCGTCGACGAGCACAGGAAGGCCCTCGGGATCGAGGTGAGCACGGCGGAGGCCTGGACGAACTACCCGCTCACCGTCTACGTGACCCCGGGGCGCGAGCTCTCGCTCTTGCTCTCGTTCGACGGGCGGCGCCTCGACGACGGCTCGGTCGCCCGCATGGCCGCGGCCCTGTGCGCGCTGCTCGAGCGCATGGCGAGCCAGCCCGGGGCGCGGCTCGCCGAGCTCGCGCTCCCCGACGACCCGGAGCTCCTGCGGCTCACCGCGGAGCGGAACGCGACGGGGCGGGACTATCGGTCGAGGCCGTGCCTGCCGGAGCTGCTCGCGGAGCAGGCCGCGCGAACGCCGGACGCCGTCGCTGTGACGTGCGGGCAAGACCAGCTGACCTACGGCGAGCTGAACGCCCGCGCGAACCGGCTGGCCCACCACCTGCGCCAGCAGGGGGTCGGCCCGGGGACGCTGGTGGGCCTGTGCGTCGAGCGCTCGCTGGAGATGCTCGTGGGAGCGCTGGGCATCCTGAAGTCGGGCGGGGCGTACGTCCCGCTCGACCCGGCCTATCCGCGCGAGCGGCTCCGCGCCATGCTGGAGGACTCGCGGCTGCCGCTCCTGCTCACGCAGGAACGCCTGCTGCCGGCGCTGACTGGCGCCGGCGCGCGCGCGATCTGCCTCGATCGGGACTGGCCCGCCATCGCGGGCGCGCCGGCTCACGATCCGGCGCCGCGCGCGGGCGAGGAAGACCTCGCCTACGTCATCTACACGTCGGGCTCCACGGGTCGGCCCAAGGGGGTCATGGTCCGCCACGGGGGCGTCGCCAACTTCCTCCTGTCGATGCAGGAGCTGCTGGCGCCGCCGGCGGGCTTCGTGCTGCTCGCCACCACGTCCATCTCGTTCGATATCGCGGTGCTCGAGCTGTTCCTCCCGCTCCTGGCAGGCGGGCGCGTTGTGCTCGCCCACCGCGAGGACGTGGCCGACGGCGAGCGCCTCGCCGCGCTGCTCGGCGCGTCCGGCGCCACGTGGATGCAGGCCACACCGACGGGCTGGAAGATGCTGCTCGACAGCGGCAGCCCGCGGCTCGCCGGCGTCACGGTCCTCTGCGGCGGAGAGGCCTTCCCGCGGGAGCTCGCGCGCAGGTTCCTCGACGCGGGCGTGTCGCCCTGGAACCTCTACGGACCGACGGAGACGACCGTCTGGTCGAGCCTCCACCGCGTGACCGAAGGCGGGCCGATCCCGCTCGGGAGCCCGATCGCCAACACCGAGATCCACGTGCTCGATCGGCAGCTCTCGCCCGCGCCTTTCGGCGTGGCGGGCGAGGTCTACATCGGGGGCGCCGGCCTCGCGCGCGGGTACCTCGATCGGCCCGATCTGACGGCCGAGCGCTTCGTCCCGGACCCCTTCAGCCGGGAGCCCGGCCGCCGCCTCTACAGGACCGGCGACCTGGCGCGGCTCCGGCGCGACGGCGCGATCGAGTTCCTCGGGCGGGCCGATCATCAGCTCAAGATCCGCGGCCACCGGATCGAGCCGGGCGAGATCGAGGCGCAGCTGCGGGCGCACCCGGGCGTGCGCGACGCGGTGGTCGTGGCCCTCGAGGACGCAGGGCTCCTCCGCCTCGTCGCGTACGTCGTGCCGGCGCGCGGCGCGGCGCTCACCGCGGACGGGCTGCGCGCATCGCTCCGGGAGCGGCTGCCCGAGCCCATGGTGCCCTCGGCGTACGTGTGGCTCGACGAGCTGCCGCTCACCCCGAACGGCAAGCTGAACCGGAAGGCCCTGCCCGCCCCGGGGCTCGCCTCCCGCGAGCAGGCCGCGAAGCCCCGCACCGCCACGGAGGAGGCCGTGGCCGCGATCTGGGCCGAGGTGCTCGGCCTCGAGGCGGTGGGTGTGGACGAGACCTTCTTCGAGATCGGCGGCAACTCGCTCCTGGCGACGCGCGTGATCGCCCGCGTCCGCGCCGCGTTCCAGGTGGAGCTGCCGCTCAGGTCGGCCTTCGATCACCCGACCGCAGCGCGGCTCGCCCGCGCCGTGGACGACGCCGTCAGGCAGCGGCAGGGCGTGACGCTGCCGCCGATCACCCCGCAGCCCGAGGACGGCGCGCCGCCGCTCTCGTTCTCCCAGCAGCGCCTGTGGTTCCTGGCCCAGCTCGAGCCCACGGCGGCCTCGTACAACATCCCGGCGGCCGTGCGCCTCGTCGGCCCGCTCGACGTGGACCGGCTGCAGCGCGCGTTCGAGGCGGTGGTCCGCCGTCACGCGTCGATGCGCACGACGTTCGCGGAGATCGACGGTCAGCCGGCGATGATCGTCCGCGCGGAGCAGCCCGTCGCGATCGCGATCGTCGACCTCCGCGCCGCGCCCGGAGCGGATCGCGAGGCGCAGGCGCAGCGCGCGCTCGAGGCGGAGGCGAGCCGCGCCTTCGATCTGGTCGAGGGGCCGCTGTTCCGGATCACGCTGCTCCGCCTCGGCGAGCGCGAGCACGCGCTGCTCGTGGTCCTCCACCACATCGTGTCGGACGGGTGGTCCTTGAACCTCCTCGTCGACGAGGTGATGGAGCTCTACGCCGCCGACGCGGAGGGCCGCGCCGCGGCGCTCCCGTCGCTGCCGGTCCAGTACGCCGACTACGCCCGGTGGCAGCGCGCGTGGCTCGCCGGGCCGGCGCTCGACGAGCAGCTCGCGTACTGGCGGCGGCGGCTCGGCGCGGAGCCGCCGGTGCTGCGCCTGCCCACGGATCTGCCGCGACCCCTGGCGCGCTCGTACCGGGGCGCTCGCCACGCCTTCGCGCTCCCGGGCGAGCTCTCGACGGCGCTCGGCGCCCTCGCGCGCGGCCAGGGGGTCACCTCGTTCATGCTGCTCCTGGCCGCGTTCGAGCTGCTGAT
The DNA here is from genome assembly GCF_051525235.1 of Sorangium sp. So ce124. Taxonomy (NCBI): domain Bacteria; kingdom Pseudomonadati; phylum Myxococcota; order Polyangiales; family Polyangiaceae; genus Sorangium; species Sorangium sp. So ce124. The sequence continues at coordinate 12,425,061 of NZ_CP150312.1, read as the reverse complement.
CGCGCGCTACAGCGGGCAGACGGACCTCTGCATCGGGACGCCGATCGCGGGCCGCACCCGCGTCGAGATCGAGGGGCTCATCGGGCTCTTCGTCAACACGCTCGTCCTGCGGGCGGACGTCAGCGGAGATCCGAGCTTCCCCGAGCTGCTCACGCGCGTCCGCGAGGAGGTGCTGGCGGCGCAGGCGCACCAGGACCTGCCGTTCGAGCAGCTCGTCCAGGCGCTCCGGCCCGCGCGGGACCTCGGCAATACGCCGCTGTTCCAGGTGATGTTCTCGCTCCAGGACGACCCGCGGGGCGCGCCGCCGCTCGGCGACCTCGAGATCCGACGGCTCGACGTCGATCCCGGCAGCGCCCAGTTCGACCTCTCGCTCCACATGGCGGCGACGCCGGAGGGGCTGCGCGGCTCGTTCGAGTACAGCACCGATCTCTTCGAGGAGCGCTCGATCCGCCGCATGGCGGACGACCTCCTCACGCTGCTGGCGGGGATCGCCGCCCGGCCGACCTCCCGGCTCTGCGAGCTGCCGCTGCCGGAGCCGCGCGTCCCGGCGCACCCGGAGCCGCTCGAGGCCGCGCGCCAGGACGACGCGGTCGGCGCGGTCGGCGCGGTCGGCGCAGCGGCGGACGCGGCGCCCGTCACCGCCGTCGAGTCGCGGCTCGCGGAGATCTGGGCCGCGGTGCTGGGCCGCGAGCGCGTCGGCCGCCACGACAACTTCTTCGAGCTGGGAGGCGACTCGATCCTGAGCCTCCAGGTCGTCTCCCGCGCGAAGCAGGCGGGCCTGCGCCTGACGGCGCGCCAGATGTTCCAGCACCAGACCCTCGCCGCGCTGGCGGCCGCCGCGGGCCTCGCCACGGACGCCGCTCGGGCGCCGGAACCGGACGAGGAGGGCGCGGCGGCGGGCGACGTCCCGCTGACGCCGATCCAGCGGCGGTTCTTCGCGCGCGACCTGCCGAACCCGCACCACTGGAACCAGGCGCTCCTGCTCGCCGTCGCCGAGCCGCTCGAGTGGCCGGCGCTGGAGGCGGCCGTGCAGGCGCTCCTCCGCCACCACGGCGCGCTGCGGCTCCGCTACGTGCCCGAGGAGCGCGGCTTCCGCCAGACGCTCGCGCCCTCCCACGAGCCCGCCTCGGTCGGCGCGGTCGTCCACCGAGCAGACCTCACCGGCGTGCCCGAGGCCGAGCAGCCGGCGGCGATCGAGGAGCACGCGTCCCGGTGGCAAGCCAGCCTGGACCTGACCGCGGGGCCGCTCCTGCGCGTCGTCGGCTTCGAGCTCGGCGCCGGCAGGCCGGGGCGGCTGCTGCTCGTCGCGCACCACCTGGTCGTCGACGGCGTGTCGTGGCGCGTCCTGCTCGAGGATCTGGAGGCCGCCTACGATCAGGCGCGCCGCGGGGCGCCGCCTCAGCTGCCCGACAGGACCACCTCCTTCGCGCGGTGGGCGGCGCGCCTCGACGCGGCGGCCCGGGACGCCGCGCTCCAGGAAGAGGCGGCCTTCTGGCTCGGTCTCCCCTGGGATCGCCTCGCGCCGCTGCCGGTCGACGAGCCGGCGGGGGATCGCGCGGAGACGGCCATGGCCACGCTCAAGATGGGCCTGAGCGGGCCGGAGACGCGGTCGCTCCTGGAGGCGGTGTCGGAGGCGTACCGGACGCGGATCGACGAGTTCTTGCTGGCCGGGCTGGCCCTCGCCCTCCAGCGGTGGACCGGCCAGCCGCTCTCGGCGATCGACGTCGAGGGCCACGGGCGCGAGGCGCTCGACGGGGAAGACCTCGATCTGTCGCGCACCGTCGGCTGGTTCACGAGCGTCTACCCGGTGCTGCTCGAGATCGCGCCGGGCGCTGCGCCGGGCGCGGTGCTCAAGGCGGTGAAGGAGCAGCTCCGCCGCGTCCCGCGGCGCGGCCTCCCCTTCGGCGCGGTACGGGAGCTCGGGACCGGGGCGATCGCGGACCGGCTGCGCCGCCTGCCGACGCCCGGGGTCGGGTTCAACTACCTGGGGCAGTGGGACCAGGTGGTCGGCGCCGGCGCGCGGTTCTCGCTCGCCGCGGAGTCGCCCGGCGCCCAGCACGACCCGCGCAGCCCGCTCGCGTACGAGATCGAGATCGACGCGGCGGTGTACGACGGCCGGCTCGAGGCGACCTTCCGCTACAGCGCCGCGCGGCACCGGGAGGAGACCGTCGCGGCGGTCAGCGCGCTGTGGCGCGACGCGCTGAGAGAGCTGATCGCGCACTGCCTGTCCCCCGACGCCGGCGGCTACACGCCGTCGGACTTCACTGACGTCGCGCTCGCGGCGGATGAGCTGGACTCCATCCTGGAAGCCTTGGACTGACGCCATGACGAACAAGAAGAAAGACGTTGAGTCGATTCACTACCTCTCCCCGCTCCAGCAGGGATTGCTCTTTCACGCGGTCTCGGATCGCGCCGCGGACCCGTACTTCGTCCAGACGGCGTTCCTCCTGGAGGGGCGGCTCGACGTGGGCGCGTTCGAGCGCGCCTGGCAGGCGCTCGCGGAGCGGCACCCGATCCTGCGCACGGCGTTCGTCTGGGAGGGTGTCGCGCGGCCCGTGCAGGTCGTCCGCCCGCGGGCGGCGATCCCGCTCTCGCGCCACGACCTCCGCGGGCTCGCCGCGCGCGAGCGGGAGCAGGCATTCGTCGAGCTCATGGCCGCGGACCGGCGCGCGGGCTTCGACCTGCTGAAGGCGCCCCTCATGCGGCTCACGGTGGTCCAGGTCGACGAGGAGGCGTTCTATTTCGTCAACAGCCATCACCACCTCTTGCTGGACGGGTGGAGCCTCGCCCTCCTGCTGAGAGAGGCGCTGTTCGTTTATAAGGCGCTCGCGCAGAGCGCGGCGCCCGAGAAGGCGCTCGCGCAGGGCGCGGCGCCCGAGCTGCCGCGGGCGCGCCCGTACCGGGAGTACCTCGCGTGGGTGCAGGCCCAGGACGAAGGGGCCGCGGAGCGCTTCTTCCGCGGCGCGCTCGCCGGGTTCCGGGCGCCCACGCCGATCCCCCTGGAGGCCACGCCGGCGGCGGCCGCGGCGGGCGAAGGCGCCTTCCCCTTCGCCGAGCAGGTCCTGCGCTTCTCGCGGGCGGAGACGGAGGCGCTCGCGGCCTGCGCGCGCCGCCTGCGCGTCACGCTGAACACCCTCGTGCAGGGCGCCTGGGCCCTCCTGCTCTCCCGGCACAGCGGCGAGCCCGACGTCGTCTTCGGCGCCACGGTGTCGGGCCGGCCGCCGGAGCTCCCCGGCGCCGAGGCCATCGTCGGCGTGCTGATCAACACCCTGCCGGTGCGGGTCCGCGTGGACGAGCACGAGCCGCTCGCCCTCTGGCTCTCGCGGCTGCAGGACAGGAACAGCGAGCTGCGCCAGCACGAGTGGGCCCCGCTGTCCGACGTCCAGCGCTGGAGCGAGGTGCCGGGCGGGCGTTCCCTCTTCGACACGATCGTCGTCTTCGACAGCTACCCCGAGGAGGACGTGAGCGGCGTGCCCCTGGACGTCCGCGCCAGCGTCCTGCCCCGCCCCGGCGGCGGGCGTGTCGGCGACGCCCTGCTCACCGCCGGGCGCAACAACTACCCGGTGTCGCTCATCGTTGATCCGTCGCGCGAGCTCGGGCTCATCCTGTGTTACGAGCGCCGCCGCCTCACGCACGAGGCCGCGGCCAGCCTGCTCGGCCAGTGCCGCGCGCTGCTCGAGGCGATGGGGGCGCGGCCGCAGGGCCGCCTGGCCGAGCTGCCCCTCGTGGGCGCCGCCGAGCGGCGCCGCCTGCTGACCGAGTGGAACGCGACGGCCACGGCCTCCCCGCCGGCGGCCTGCGTCCACGAGCTCTTCGAGGCGCACGCCGCCGCGCGCCCCGACGCGCTCGCGGTCGCCTGCGAGGAGACGGCGCTGACCTACGGGGAGCTCGACCGGAAGACGAACCAGCTGGCGTGGAGGCTGCGGGCGCTCGGCGTGGGGCCCGAGGACCGGGTCGTCCTGTGCATCGAGCGCTCGGCCGAGATGATCCTCGCGCTGCTCGGCGCGCTCAAGGCCGGCGCCGCGTACGTGCCCGTCGACCCGAAGTTCCCGCGCGAGCGGCTCCGCGCCGTGGTGGAGGACAGCGGCGCGCGCGTCGTGATCACGCAGGAGCGGTGGGCCGGCGCGTTCGACGAGCCGGGGCCCGCGCGGCTCTTCCTGGACCGCGACGCGGGCGCCCTCGCGGCCGAATCCGACGCGCCGCTCGACCGGGCGGCCCGGACCGAGAACCTCGCTTACCTCATCTACACCTCGGGCTCGACGGGGCGCCCGAAGGGCGTGGCCGTCGAGCACCGCCACCTCGTGAACTACGTGCGCGGCGTGCTCGCGCGGCTCCCCCTCGCCGAGGGCGGCGGCATGGCGCTCGTCTCGACCGTGGCCGCGGACCTCGGGCACACGTCGCTCTTCGGCGCGCTCTGCTCGGGCCGCGCGCTGCACGTCCTGTCCGAGGCGCGGATCTTCGATCCCGACGCGACAGCCGAGTACATGAGCCGCCACGGGGTCGAGGCGCTCAAGATCGTCCCGAGCCACCTCGCCGCGCTCCTCGAAGCCGCGCGGCCCGAGCGCGTGCTGCCGGCGCGCTGCCTCGTTGTCGGCGGAGAGGCCTCGAGCTGGGAGCTCATCGAGCGAATCCGGACGCTCGCGCCGGGCTGCACCGTCGTGAACCACTACGGCCCCACCGAGACGACAGTTGGATCGCTCACATGGCAGATCGACCCCGCGGACGGCCGCTCCGGGGCGACGGTGCCCATCGGCCGGCCGCTCCCCAACACCCAAGCATATGTCCTTGGTGTAAATTTTGAGCCGGTGCCGGTGGGTGTGCCCGGGGAGCTCTACCTGGGCGGGGCCGGCGTGACGCGCGGCTACCACGCTCGCCCCGAGCTGACGGCGGAGCGCTTCGTCCCGGATCCGTTCGGCGGCGTCCCTGGGGGTCGGCTGTACCGCACCGGGGATCGGGCGCGCCTCCTCGCGAACGGCGCGATCGAGTTCCTCGGGCGCACCGATCACCAGATCAAGCTGCGCGGCCACCGCGTGGAGCTGGGCGAGATCGAGGCGCGGCTGCGGGAGCAGCCCGAGGTGCGCGAGGCGGTCGTGGCGGCGCGGGACGACGGCGGGGCCGTGCGCCTCGTGGCCTACGTGGTCGGCCGGGAGGCGGCGGCGCTCGACGCTGCGGCGCTCCGCGGCCGGCTCGCGCAGCAGCTGCCCGACTTCATGGTGCCCGCCGTGATCGTGCCGCTGCCGGCGCTGCCGCTCACCGCGAACGGCAAGATCGACCGCGCGGCGCTGCCCGAGCCGGAGCGGGCCGGCGCGCAGGAGGCGAGCGGCTTCGTCGCGCCCCGGAGCGAGGTCGAGGCCACGCTCGCGCAGATCTGGGCCGACATCCTGCGCGTGGAGCGGGTCGGCATCCACGACAACTTCTTCGCCCTCGGCGGCGACTCCATCCGGAGCCTCCAGGTCATCGCGCGCGCCAACCAGCGCGGCATCAAGCTGAGCCCGAAGGCCCTGTTCGACCATCCCACCGTGGCCGGCGCCGCGGCCGTCGCTGTCTCCACCGCGGCCCCGGAGAAGGCTGCCGCTGCGCCGGAGAAGGCGCCCGCACGCCCGGGGAACGCGGGAGGGCCGCAGGGAGAAGAGCAGCGCGAGGCGACGCCATCCATGTCGACGTCAACGTCGCAGTCGCAGACAACCTCTCTGCCAACATCGCAGTTCCCGCTGAGCGGCCTCACCGACGACGAGATCGCGCGCTGCCTGCCGGACGCGTCGGGCCTCGATGACGTCTACCCGCTCTCGCCGATGCAGGAGGGCATGCTCTTCCACACCCTCCTGAACCCGGGCTCCGGCATCTACCTGATGCAGCAGCACTACGTGTGGCACGGCCCGCTCGACGCCGGCCTCATCGTCGAGGCCTGGCAGCGGGTGGTGGCGCGGCACCCCATCCTGAGGACCTCCTTCGCCTGGAAGGACCTCGAGCGGCCTGTCCAGGTCGTCCACCGCCGGATCGACCTCTCCGAGGTCATCCACGTCCTCGACTGGCGCGATCAGACCGAGGCCGAGCAGGAGAAGCGCCTCGCCGAGGCGCTCGAGGCCGAGCTCGCCGCCGGGCTCGACATGACCCGCGCGCCGCTGATGCGGATCCGGCTGATCCGCATGAAGGACGACGCGTATCGCATCGTCCGGAGCTTCCACCACATCCTCACGGACGACTGGTGCTTCTCCGTGATGATGATGGAGTGCCTGTCGTATTACGAGGCCTTGAGCGAGGGCCGCTCGCTGGAGCTGCCCCAGCCGCGCCCGTACCGCGACTACATCGCCTGGCTCGCGCAACAGGACCTCTCGGCGGCCGAGCGGTTCTGGCGCGAGGAGCTCCGCGGCTTCGCGGAGCCGACGCCCCTCGGCGTGGAGCGCGCCGCCGAAGGCGGCGCGGCGCCGCTCGCGGAGGCCGGCATCAGCGACGAGCACGTCGAGCTGCCCCCGGCCGTGAGCGAGGCGCTCCTCCGCCTCTCGCACCAGCACGGATTGACGCCCAACACCCTCGTGCAAGGGGCCTGGGCGCTCCTCCTGAGCCGCTACAGCGGCCAGCGCGACGTCGTGTTCGGCGTGACCGTGGCGGGCCGACCGACCGATCTGCCGGGCGTGGAGACGATCGTGGGCCTGTTCATCAACAGCCTTCCGCTCCGCGTCCGCGTGTCGCCCGAGCAGCCGCTCCTCCCGTGGCTCAAGGGGCTCCTCGCCCACAACTACCGTATCCGCGAGTTCGAGTACCCGCCGCTCGTGCACATCCAGCGGTGGAGCGAGCTCCCCAAGGGACAGGCGCTGTTCAACAGCCTCCTCGTCTTCGAGAACGCGCCGAAGGATCCCCGCCTCGGGGAGCAGGTCGGCGCCGTCCGCCTCTCGTACGAGCAGGACCGGGTCCACACGAACTACCCGATGACGGTCGTGGCGTACCCGGGCGAGACGCTGGGGATCCGGCTCTCGTACGACCGGCGCTGGTTCGAGCCCGACGCCGTCGAGCGGATGCTGGGCCACCTTGTCCAGCTGCTGTCGGAGATGGCCGCCCGCCCGGAGGCCCGGCTTGGCGACCTCGCGCTCCTCGGCGAGCGCGAGCGCCGGCAGCTCCTGCGGGAGTGGAACGACACGACGAGCGCGGAGCCCGCCGCGCCGGGCTACGTGGCGCTCTTCGAGGCCCAGGCGCGGAGGACGCCGGACGCGGACGCGGTGACGTGCCGCGGGCGCCGGCTCACCTACGCGGCCCTGAACCGCGCCGCGAACCACGTGGCCCACGCGCTGCGGGCCCAGGGCGTCGGTCCGGACACGATCGTCGCCGTGCTGGAGTCGCGCGACATCGAGCTGGTCGTCGCGCTGCTCGGCGTGCTCAAGGCCGGCGGCGCGTACCTCCCGCTCGATCCGCACCAGCCGGAGCAGCGCATCGCCGGCGTCGTCGAGGCCAGCCGCGCGCCCGTGGTCGTGACCTCGGACGCGTGGGTCCCGCGGCTCGGGAAGGCGCTCGCGCACCTGCCGGAGGCGGCGCGGCCGCGGTTCGTGACGCGCGAGCGGCTCGCCGCGCAGCGCGGGCCTGCGCGCGTGCCCGTCGACGACCTCCCGCAGCTCACCGGCCCCGGTCACCTCGCGTACGTCATCTACACGAGCGGATCGACCGGCGTGCCGAAGGGCGCGATGGTCGAGCACGCGGGGATGCTCAACAACGTGTGGGGCAAGATCCCCGCGCTGGAGCTCGGCCCCTCGGACGTGATCGGCCAGACAGCGTCCCAGTGCTTCGACATCTCGGTGTGGCAGCTCCTGACGGCGCTGCTCTGCGGCGGCCGCGTCCACATCGTCCCCGACGAGATCGTGGGCGATCCTCGGCGACTGCTGGAGGAGGCCGAGGCGCAGGGGATCACGGTCCTCGAGCTGGTCCCGTCGCTGCTCGCGGAGCTCGTCTCCGCGGACGTCGACGCGCCGCGCCTCCCGCGCCTCCGGTGGATGCTGCCCACCGGCGAGGCGCTCACGCCCGATCTCTCCCGCCGGTGGTTCGCGAGGTACCCCCGCGTCCCCCTGATGAACGCCTACGGCCCGGCCGAGTGCGCCGACGACGTGGCGCTCCACGCGATCACGGCGGCCCCTGGGCCCGAGGTCGTCCACATGCCCATCGGCCGGCCCGTGCCCAACGTGAGGCTCCACGTCGTGACGGGCGACGATCTCGCGCCCGTCGGCGTGACCGGCGAGATCTGCGTCGCGGGCATCGGCGTGGGGCGCGGCTACCTGAACGACCCCGCCAGGACCGCCGAGGTCTTCGTGCCCGATCCCTTCGGCGGCGCGCCCGGCGCGCGCATGTACCGCACAGGCGATCTCGGCCGGCGCCTCGCGGACGGCGCGCTCGAGTTCTCGGGGCGGCGGGATCACCAGGTGAAGATCCGCGGCTTCCGCATCGAGCTCGGGGAGATCGAGGCGCGCCTCGCGCGGCACCCGGAGGTCCGCGAGGCCGTCGTCGCGGTCCGGGAGGAGCGCGCCTCGGGCAAGCGGCTCGTCGCCTACGTCGTCGGCGAGGGCGGCGCGACCCCCGCGCCCGAGCGCCTGCGCGAGTTCCTGAAGGAGACGCTGCCCGACTACATGGTGCCGCCCGTCTTCGTCGGCCTGCCCGCGCTGCCGCTCACCCCGAACGGCAAGGTGGACCGCAAGGCGCTGCCCGCGCCCGAGGCGCCCGCGGTCGACGCGGGCAGCGCGGCGGCCGGCGCCCCGGCGACGCCGACCGAGGAGGCCCTCGCGGGCATCTGGGCGGAGGTGCTGGGACTCGAGCGGATCCCTGTCCACGCGGGCTTCTTCGAGCTGGGCGGGCACTCGCTGCTGGCCACGCAGGTCGTGTCGCGCGTGCGCAAGGCGCTCGGCGTCGAGCTGCCGCTCCGCAGCCTGTTCGACCACCCCACGGTGGCCGAGCTCGCCCGCGACGTCGATCGACGGCGCGATCCTGCCGGCGGGGCGCCCGCGGCCGGGGCGCCGCCGATCGTCGCGGCGCCGCGGCAGGGGCCGCTGCCGCTCTCGTTCGCGCAGCAGCGCCTGTGGTTCCTGGAGCAGCTGCAAGGACAGCGGGGCCTGCTCACGATCCCGTTCGCGCTCCGGCTCACGGGCGCGCTCGACGCCGAGGCCCTGAAGAGGAGCTTCGCGTCGGTGATCGCCCGGCACGAGGTGCTGCGCACCGCCATCGTCGTCGATCGGGGGGAGCCCTGGCAGGCCATCCTGCCCCCGCAGCCGTTCGAGCTTCCGCTCGACGATCTCTCCGCGCTGCCCGCCGAGGTCGCGGGCGCGCAGCTCTCCCGGCGCATCGACGCGGTCCTCACGGCGCCCTTCGATCTCCAGCGCCCGCCGCTGCTGCGCGCCCAGCTGTTCCGCCTCGGCCAGCGAGAGCACGTCCTCGCGGTGGCGCTGCACCACATCGCCGCCGACGGATGGTCGATCGCGCTGCTCGTGGACGACCTGATGGCGGCGTACCGCGCCCTGAGCGACGGCGGCGCGGCCCCGGAGCAGCCGCCGCAGGCGCTCCAGTACGCCGACTATGCGGCCTGGCAGCGAGCCCACCTCCCGGGCGCCGTGTGGGAGCAGCAGATGGCCTACTGGCGGCGGCAGCTCGCCGGCAGCGCCACGACGCTGACCCTGCCCCAGGCGCGGACCGCTCCGGCCCAGGAGCGGCGCGCCGCGCGCCTCGTGCGCGCGCTGCCGCGCTCCGCGGCGGACGCGCTGCTGCGCGGCGCCGAGCAGCACGGCGCCTCGCTGTTCATGGTGCTGTACGCCGCGCTCAACGTGGTGCTCCACCAGCAGACGGGGCGCGGCGATCTCCTGGTCGGGACGGACGTCGCCAACCGCCATGTCCGCGAGACGGAGAGCATGGTCGGCTTCTTCGTGAACCAGCTGGTGCTCCGCTGCCGCATCGACGGCGCCCTGCGCCTCACGGAGCTGCTCGCCGAGTGCAAGCGCGCAGCGCTGGAGGCTTACCAGCACCAGGATCTCCCGTTCGACGCGCTGGTCTCGGACCTCCTGCCCCGGCGCGACGCGGACGGCGCGCCGTTCTTCCAGATCAAGCTCATCCTGCAGAACACCCCGCAGCGCGATCTCGAGCTCACGGATCTCTCCATCTCGGAGCTCGAGCTCTCGCCGCGGGACGTCGAGGTCGACCTGCTCATCGCCGTCAACGCGCACGCCGACGGGCTGCGCGTGGCCTACGACTACCGCGCAGACGTCTACCCTGCTGCGTTCATCGAGCAGCTCGCCGCCCTGTACGAGGCGGCCCTGCGGATGGTGAGCGAGCCGGAGACGCGCACCGTCGCGGAGCTCGTGGAGGCGCTGAGCCAGCACCAGAAGGCGCGGCAGCAGCAGGCGATGGAGGCAGGCCGGGCCGCGCGCGAGCAGCAGCGCGCGACGCTGGGGACCGTCCAGCGCAAACCCTTGGCTGTCCAGAAACCACAGTGAAAGGCCGACCGCTCACGGAGCGAGTCGCAGCGACGGAAAGGGAATCTCAGATGTCCAGCTCAAACACGGCACGGAGCGACGCCCTCATCGAGGGATTCGAGCTCTCCCCGGAGCAGGCGCGCTCGTGGCGGTGGCAAGAGGCCCATCTGGCGAGCGCTGCCCGAGCTGCCGAGTTGTGTCTCCGCGTCCCCGCCGGCACCGACGGGGCGCGGCTCGAGCGCAGCCTGGCGGAGCTCGTCGATCGTCACGAGATCTTGCGCACGGACTACGCGCAGCTGCCCGGCATGGCGCTGCCCGTCCAGGTGATCCAGCCCTCCCCGGCGATCCGCTGGAACGCGGCGGATCAGGCCGGCCCGGGCGGCGTCGCGGTGGCCCTCTCTGGATCGCCGGACGAAGGCGCGAGCGTCCGGCTGCGCCTGCCAGCGGCGCACACCGACACAGCGGGCCTGCTGCGCCTCGTGGCCGCGTGGGAGCGTGCCTATCGCGGCGAGGACCCGGGGGACGCCCCGCTGCAATATGCGGACTACGCCGCCTGGCGCAACGAGCTCAAGGGGAGCGATCCGCAGGCCGACGCGTTCTGGGAGGAGCAGCTGGCGACCAGGGCGCCCGCGCCGGCGCTGCCGCTGCGCGGCCACGCGCACGGCGGCGTCGCGCGCGTGGAGCTCGCCCGCGTGCGCTTGCCGGTCTCACCCGAGCTGCAGGAGCGCTGGGCGCGCCAGGCCAGCGCGCTGGGCGTCCCCCCCGCGCTGCTCGCCCTGACCGCGTGGGTGACGCTGTTTCATCAGCACGGCGACGCCGATCGCCTCACGGTGGGTCTCGACTGGCAGCAGCCCAGCCGGGACCTCGGCGACGCGATCGGCTTGTTCAGCGAGCCGGTGCCGCTCACCGTGGACGCGCTCGGCGGCGCGACCGCGGAGACCCTCTGCGATGCGCTCCGCGCGCGCTGCGCGGAGCTCAGGGAGTGGCGCGATTACTTCCCGAGCACGGCGGACGAGGAGCCCTATCCGCTCGGCTTCCGCTACGTGCCGGCCGCCGGCGACAGCGCGCTCGCCGCCGCCGGCTGGCGCGTCGAGTCCGCCGACAGCCCGACCGCGCCGCACCACCTGCTGCTGGAGCACTGGGAGGAGGGCCACGGGCCGATCCTCACCCTGCATTACAACCAGGCGCTCTACGACGGCGCCACGGCCGCGCTGCTCGGCGATCAGCTGGTCGCGCTGCTGGAGGAGGTCTGCCGCCACCCTGCCCGGCAGCTCCGGGAGCTATCCGCCCTGAGCGAGGCGGAGCGGCGCCTTGTGACCGACGTCTATAGCCGCTCCGAGCCGCTCTCCGCGGAGCGAGAGCGGGAGTTCGCGCGCATCGCCTCATTGCCTCATCTGGCCGCCTGCTTCGCCGAGCAGATCCTGCAGCGATCCGACCAGCCGGCGGTCAGCAGCGCTACGCAAAGCCTGAGTTACGCCGAGCTGGACAACCACGCCACGCGGCTTGCGCAGAGCCTCCTCGGCCGCGGCGCGGCGGCGGGCACGCGGATCGCGCATTTCCTCCAGCGGGACGTCGACGCCATCGTCGCGATGCTCGCCATCCTGAAGGCCGGCGCGGTCTATGTCCCGATCGATCCGGACTACCCCGCGGCCCGCATCGCCTACGTGCTCGACGACTGCGGGGCTGACCTCGTCCTCACCCGCCGTGAGCTCGTGGAGAGGCTGCCGGAGCCCTGGCAGGACGGGGCGAGGCTCCTGTTCACCGACGCCGCGCCGGAGGATGGGGCGGCGCTCCCGTGGCCCGAGATCCTGCCGGAGCACGTCGCGTACGTCATCTACACCTCCGGCAGCACGGGCCAGCCAAGGGGCGTGCCCATCACCCATGCGGGCGCGCTCTACTCCCTGGCTGCCCGCGTCGCTTATTACCAGGACCCTATCCGTCGCTTCCTTCTCCTGTCCTCCTTCGCGTTCGACAGCTCGATCGCCGGGCTCTTCGGGACGCTCGCGCAGGGGGGTTGCCTGCGTCTGTGCAGCGAGATCGAGCAGAAAGACGCGGAGCGGCTCGCCGGGATCATCCGCGAGGAGTCCATCACTCACCTGCTGGCCCTGCCCTCCCTCCATCACCTGCTGCTGCACAGGCTCGCCGGCCAGCCCATCGCCCTGAGCACCGCGATCGTGGCCGGCGAGGCGTGCCCGCGCGCGCTGGTCGACGCACACCACCGCGCCCTCCCCGGCACGCGCCTCTACAACGAGTACGGCGCCACGGAGGCATCGGTGTGGAGCACGGTCGGCGAGTGCGCAGCATCGCAGTCCGATCGTCCCGTGACCATCGGTCGTCCCATTCCTCATAGCCATGTCTATGTGCTCGACGAGCGCGGCCAGCCGAGCGCGCGCGGGCTCAAGGGCGAGATCTGGGTGGGTGGACCGGGGCTGAGCCCCGGGTACCTGAATCGGCCCGAGCTCACGAAGGAGAAGTTCGTCCAGGTCTCGGGGGAGCGGCTCTATCGAACAGGCGACTACGCATCCTGGGATGAGCGCGGAGAGCTCGTGTTCCTCGGGCGAGGCGACGGCCAGGTGAAGATCCGTGGTTACCGGATCGAGCTGGGCGAGGTCGACGCCGCGCTGCGCCGCGTGACGGGCGCCGAGCAGGTCGTGGTGCTCGCCGATCGGGGCGAGGACGGCGAGGTCTTCCTGCGCGGCTTCGTCGAGGCGGCACAGCCGCTTGAGGTCGCGGCGGTGCGCCACGACCTCGCAAGGCTGCTGCCGGATCCGATGATCCCGGCCGACATCCAGGCGCTGCCCACGCTTCCTCGGACGGCCAATGGCAAGTTCGACCGACAGGCGCTGCTCGCGCTCAGGCGCCACCGGCAGCGGGCGCCGTACGCCGCGCCGCGCACCGACGTCGAGCGGGCGCTCGCCGCGCTGTGGGAAGAGCTGCTCGCGGTCGAGCTCATCGGCCGCGACGACGACTTCTTCGCCCTGGGTGGGCACTCGCTGCTGGCGGTCCGTCTGGTGCATCGGATCGACACCGAATTGCACGCCACGATTCCTGTCCGCACCGTGTTCCAGCGCCCCCGGCTCGAGGCCCTTGCGGCGTTGATCGAGGCGGAGGAGCCGTCTCGGCCGACCGTTCCGATGGCGGCCGGATGCGTGGCGCGGGCGCCGCGCTCGAGCCTTGTGCCGCTCCGCGCCGCCGGGTCTCTCCCCCCGCTCTTCTGCGTGGATCCCTCGGGCCTGCGCGTCGGGGCATACCAGCCGCTCGCCGACGCGCTGGGCGGGGAGCGGCCCGTGTTCGGGCTCGATCTGGGCCCGGCGCTCGCGGGCGAAGGCCCCTCGTGCCGGCGCATCGTCGATCAGCTGGCCCGCGAGATCCGGCAGCATCAGCCGCGCGGCCCGTATCACCTCCTCGGGTGGTCGCTGGGCGGCGCGCTGGCGCTCGGCGTCGCCCGGGCGCTGGAGCAGCAGGAGGAGGCGGTCGCCTTCCTCGGCATCCTGGACACCCAGCCGCCCACGAGCCTTTACGCGGCGGGACCGCCGGACGTCGTGGCGGAGCTCGCGGAGTATGTCGACACCGACCGCAGGGCGGCGCTTCTCGCGCTCCCGGAGGCGGAGCTGCGGGCGCTGCGGGAGCAGCTGGAGGGCCGAGGCGACGAGGAGCGCGTGATGGCGGCGGCGGCATGGGCCCAGACTCGCGGCTTCCTGCCCGAAGGGGCGCAGACCGCCGCGCTCGCGCACCGCTACGCGCTCCTGCGAGACGCGGCCCTGTTCATGAACGAGCTGCCGCCGCGGTGCCTCCACGCCGCCATTCACGCGTGGTGGAGCGCCGAGACGCTCGAGCGCCACGGCGGCCCGCCCGTGGACTGGCAGCGGTACACGCGCGCGGCCGTGCACACCGCGACGGCTCCCGGCGATCACCTCGCGGCCCTGGAGGGGAGCGCCGTGCACGCGCGCCTGCGCGCCCTCCTGTCCGGCGCCCCGGGCGCGCCTTCGTCCGAACGCATCGATCTCACCATGGAGCGAGCATGAACTCTGGCAAGACTGCACCGATCCCGGCGCCGAGCGCCCCGCGCCGCAAGGCCATCACGGTGTCCGACAGCACGCTTGTCCGCGAGCGGATGTGGCACCCGGAGCGCCCGTTGCCGCTCGTGATCGAGCCGGCCGTCGCGGGCGTCGATCTCGTCGAGTGGGCCTCGAGGCACCGCGAGGCCCTGGAGCAGAAGGTCCTCCAGCACGGCGCCATCCTGTTCCGCGGCTTCACCTGCAAGACCGTCGAGCGGTTCGAGCAGACCATCGCGTCCCTCTCGCCCGGAGCCCTTGAGTACATGTTCCGCGCGTCACCGCGCACGCGGGTGGGGGGCAACATCTACACGTCGACCGACTACCCGGCCGACCAGAAGATCTTCCCGCACAACGAGCACTCCTACTCGCCGCGCTTCCCACTGCGGTTGTTCTTCTACTGCCATCAGCCCTCGGAGACGGGCGGAGAGACCCCCATCGGCTCCACCCGGGAGGTCCTCCGGCACATCCGCCCCGAGATCCGGGAGAGGTTCCGCCAGAAGAGGGTCCTGTATGTCCGCAACTACGGGGACGGCTTCGGCCTGCCCTGGCAAACCGTCTTCCAGACCGAGGATCGCGGCGAGGTGGCGTCCTACTGCGCCTCGGTGGGTATCCAGATCGAGTGGAAGCCGGGCAACCGCCTTCGCACGACCCAGGTAGGGCCGGCCATCGTGCGCCACCCGCGCACGGGAGAGGAAGTCTGGTTCAACCACGCCACGTTCTTCCACGTGAGCACGTTGCCCCCGGACGTCCGCGGCTCGCTCACCGCGAGCTTCGTCGACGACGAGCTGCCCACGAACACCTTTTATGGCGACGGCAGCCCGATCGAGCCCGAGGTGCTGGAGGAGCTCCGGGGAGCGTACCTCTCTTCGCTCGTGAAGTTCCTCTGGCAGCAGGGAGACATCCTGTTCATCGACAACATGCTGTGTGTCCACGGCCGTGAATCCTACGGTGGCAAGCGCGCCATCCTCACGGGGATGGCAGAGGCGTACTACGCGAAGGATCTCGAGCAGAGCTAGCTCACGGCATCGGTCCGCGCGGGAGCGCGGCCCGCGTTCCGTAGTCGAGGAGCGCGTGAATCAAGGGACGTTTCGCAACAGGGAGTACCCGATGAGTCTGTCTACAGCCTCCAGTTTCTCCGCGGTGGACCCGTTGGCGCCGGCCTCCAGGGCGCCCCTGCACGCGGGCCTCGCCGCGGAGCTCGGCGAGCGCCACCGGCGACGCGCGCTGTACGAGCTCGGGGATCACCCCTTGCTCGAGCGGCAGCGGCAGCGCGAGTCGAACGCCCGCTCGTACCCGCGGCGGCTGCCGCTGGCGCTCTCGCGCGCGCAGGGCGTGTATGTGGAAGATGTCGAAGGGCGCGTGTTCCTCGATTGTCTGGCCGGTGCCGGCACCCTGGCGCTCGGGCACAACCACCCGGCGGTCACCGACGTCCTTGTGCGGACGCTGCACTCCGGCCTGCCGCTCCACACGCTCGACATCACAACGCCGGTCAAGGATCGCTTCACGCAGGACGTGCTCGGCGTGCTGCCGGCGCCCTTTGCCCACCACGCGCGCATCCAGTTCTGCGGCCCCACGGGCGCGGACGCCGTGGAAGCTGCGCTGAAGCTGGTCAAGCTCGCGACCGGGCGCGGCACGGTGCTGGCCTTTCAGGGCGCGTACCACGGCATGACGCAGGGCGCGCTCACCCTGATGGGCAACCTCGGGCCCAAGGCGGCGCTCGGCTCCAGCCTGAACGGCGTGCAGTTCCTGCCGTATCCGTACGAGTACCGCTGCCCGTTCGGGCTCGGCGGCGGCGCCGGCATCGCGGCCTCGCTCGCGTACATCGACAACCTGCTGTCCGATCCGGAGGGCGGAGTGCCCAAGCCTGCTGCCATCATCGTCGAGGCGGTGCAGGGCGAGGGGGGCATGATCCCGGCGCCGGTCGCCTGGCTGAAGGGGCTGCGGGCGCTGGCGACGCGCCATGATATCCCGCTGATCCTCGACGAGGTGCAGACGGGCTTCGGCCGCACCGGGCGCATGTTCGCGTTCGAGCACGCCGGCATCGAGCCGGACGTGCTGGTCCTGTCGAAGGCGCTCGGCGGCGGACTGCCGCTCTCGGTCGTTGCGTATCACGAGCGCTTCGACACCTGGCGTCCGGGCGCCCACGCCGGCACGTTCCGCGGCAACCAGCTCGCGATGGCGGCGGGCTCGGTCACGCTGTCGGTGCTGCGCGCGGAGCGCCTGGACGCGGCGGCCGCGGAGCTCGGCGCGCGGCTCATGGCGCAGCTCACCGCGCTCGCCAAGGAGCACGCGTGCATCGGCGACGTGCGCGGGCGCGGCCTGATGATCGGCGTGGAGCTCGTGGACGCGGCGGCCGCGCCCGACGCGCTCGGGGCGCGCCCTGCCCACCGCGAGCTCGCCGGGCGCGTGCAGCGCGAGTGCCTGCGGCGGGGGATGATCGTGGAGCTCGGCGGCCGCCACGGCAGCGTGGTGCGGTTCCTGCCGCCGCTCGTCATCACGGCGGCGCAGATCGACGAGGCGGCGAGGATCTTCGGTCAGGCGCTGGTAGCGGCCCTTCCGTAGCCGAGCAGGCCCAGGCCTCCTCCTACTACAATGCCGCGTTATGGACGCCCGCCACCGCGCGCCCCGACGGGTCCGCCGCGGCGGCGAAGCTCGCGTCCCAGGCGATCGCGGCGGGCGACGAGCACGCGATGGACTTGCCGCCCGGCACCGTCTCCGCGCAGGCCTGTCCCGGATAGAACTGCTCGAACAGGCTGCGGTAATGGTACGCTTCCTTGGTCCGCGGCGGATTGATGGCGAAGCGCCTCTCGGCCGCGGCCAGCTCGCGATCGCTGACCCGCGCCTCGGCGTACGCCTTCAGGCCGTCGATCCAGCCGTAGCCCACGCCATCGCTGAACTGCTCCTTCTGCCGCCACAGGATCTCCTTCGGCAGATAGCCTTCGAACGCCTCGCGCAGCACCGCCTTCTCGATGCGGCCTTTGCCGGCCATCTTGTGCCTGGCGTCCATCCGCATCGCCACGTCGAGGAACTCCACGTCAAGGAAGGGCACCCGCGCCTCCACGCCCCAGGCCATCATCGACTTGTTGGCGCGCAGGCAGTCGTAGCTGTACAGCGCGTCCAGCTTGCGTATCAGCTCCTCGTGGAACTCGCGCGCGTTCGGCGCCTTGTGGAAGTACAGGTAGCCGCCGAAGATCTCGTCCGAGCCTTCTCCCGACAGCACCATCTTCACGCCCATGGCCTTGATGCGCCTGGCCAGCAGGTACATGGGCGTGGACGCCCGGATGGTGGTGACGTCGTAGGTCTCGATGTGGCGGATCACCTCAGGCAAGGCGTCCAGTCCTTCCTCGAAGGTGTACTCGAACCCGTGGTGCACCGTGCCCAGCGCCTCGGCCGCGACCGCCGCGGCGGCCAGGTCGGGCGAGCCTCTCAGGCCGATGGCGAACGAGTGCAGGCGCGGCCACCACGCCTCCGACGCGCCGTCGTCCTCCACCCGCTTGCGGGCGAAGCGCGCGGCCACCGCGGCCACCAGGGAGGAATCGAGGCCGCCCGAGAGCAGCACGCCATACGGCACGTCGGTCATCAGCTGGCGGCGCACGGCGCGCTCGAAGGCCTCGCGCAGCTCTCGCTTGTCCACGCCGACGCCTTCCACCGCCGCATAGTCGCGCCACGGCCTGCGGTAATACTGCGTGAGCTCGCGCGTGGCGCTGTCGTAGCAGTGGCCCGGCGGGAACTGCGCGACATCGGCGCAGAGGCCCGAGAGCGCCTTCATCTCCGACGCGACGCACAGCCTCCCCTCGCGGTCGTGCCCCCAGTACAGCGGGCACACGCCGATGGGGTCGCGCGCGATGAGTGCGCGCTGCCCGCGCTTGTCCCACAGGGCGAAGGCGAAGATGCCGTTGATCCGGTCGAGGAAGGATCCCGGAGCGTCTTCCCGGTACAGCGCGTTGATCACCTCGCAATCGGAGCCGGTCTGGAAGGAATAGGGTTGCTCCAGCTCCTTTTTCAGCTCGCGGTGGTTGTAGATCTCCCCGTTGACGGCCAGCGCCAGCTCGCCGTCGGCGGAGCGCAGCGGCTGCGAGCCGCCGGCGGGACCGACGATGGCCAGGCGCTCGTGCACCAGGATGGCGCCCTCGTCGATGTACACGCCGCTCCAGTCGGGCCCGCGGTGGCGCTGCCGCTGCGAGAGCTCCAGCGCCTGTCGTCGCAGGGCCTGCCGATCGTCGCCGGGATGCAGGCCGAAGATGCCGAAAATGGAACACATGAGTTGGCTCCTGAAGGGTTGTGAATCGGCCGCGGCGTCGCGCGTTTCCTGAGTGTCGAAGACCAGAGAGCCCCTCGTGGGTGGGCGCGGCTTTGCAGCGCGAAGGGCTCGATAGGCCGCCGATCTGGCTGATAAGCCGCTCCCCGCGAGAGCCGAGCTCACGAGGGGAGGCATCGCCGGAATCCAGCTCGATCGACCAGGGCAGCAGGAAGGTCGACACGCGTGCAAGCGGCCGCTCGAAGCGCGAGAGGGCCCCGTGGCGCCGCGTGCACCCGTGGCCGAGCCTGAAGGTCGGAGCGTTGAAATCGGGGAACCGAGCTGACGGCCATGCCCGACCGCTCCGGTAGTTCAAATGAAAATAGAAATCAATTTCATTTCTGAGCGAGGTCCCGCGACGGCTGAATATTCCAGTCGCACTTGGGGGTTGAAAGGCCGGCGGGCCGCGGATCTCGGTGGTCGCGTGTCACGAGCGATTCGACACCTGGGCGCGAGTGCCTGCGGCAGGGATGATCGTGGAGCTCGGCGGCCCCCACGACAGCGTGGTGCGCTTCCTGCCGCTGCTCGTCATCACGGCGGCTCGGATCGGCGAGGTGGCGAGGATCTTCGGTCAGGCGCTGGCGGCGGCTTCTCTGTACTTGTCGTTCGGGTGAGATAGCCGCTTCTTTCCTCTGTGTCGGCCACCAGCACGTGCGCCAGGTCAGGCAGCGCTCATGGACGCCGCGGGTTTTGGCGTCGAGCTATCGAGGGTGGGGGCGCGTGTTCACGAGCCGGTCGTGGAGAGCAGCTCCCGGGCGTCGCTGATCACGGCAGCGCGACGGATCCAGCGATCCAGCTCGTCGATGTCGGTGCTCGCGAGGACGTGTCCCCGCACCTCCGCGGGGACCTCGATCCCACGGGCTTCGAGGAAGGCGAGCACGGCCTGCGCCTTGGCTTCGAGGCTTCCCTCCTGCCGACCTTTCGCCACGTAGCTGCGCGCGAATTCGCTCTGAAACTGGTAACCGCTCTTCATCATCGCCTCCAACTTCCGCCTCGCCGCTGCGTTCAGCGAGGATAGCACCAGGTCCCCGTAGACGGCCCGGCGCTCCTCATCGAGCTCGTCCGCCGCCTCGAAAAACGCCACGCCGATGGCTTCGGCGGCCTCGCTCTGTCCGTGCGCCATTGCGGAGAGCACGGCCACCTCGGGCGCCGCCTTCGCCTGCTCGGCGTCGGTGACGACCGGGACGCCCTGGGGCCCGAGCACCAGCGGCGTCAGCGTCCAGCCGGGATGGCCCGTATCAATCGGCCGCGCGCTCCAGCGCGCCATCTCTGCGTCGATCGTCACGACCAGCAGCTGGGTCGGGCAGCGGTGCCGGGCGCGCGTCTGGGTGACGTACACCGGCCAGACGTAGGGTTTGTCCGGGTCCACCCCGAGCTGGACCTCCACCACGATCGCCATCGCGGGCCGCTGCTGCTCACCGACCAGCAGCACGACGACGACATCGGCGCGGCGGTCGGACGGCACGATCTCGGTGAAATCGGAGGACTCGACGCGCGCCTCCGTGAACGTCGGGACCGGATGGCCGAGCGCGTCGTGCAGCATCTCGGCGGCCAGCGTCGGCCGGTTCTTGAACAGCTCCACCAGGGCTTCATGGGTCACCGAGGGCATCGGGTAATCTCACAAGTGGTTGTATTCATGATGGATTTTCGTGGCTCGCCAGGTTCGTGCAGTGGATCTCCCAGCAGCCGTGCGGCGCCCTCCCACTCATGAGTTCTGGTGAGCCCCTCGGATTCATCACGCCGCGTGTTCTGTCGACTGCTCCCCTCGCCCGCGATGGGGCAGCGAGCAAACGGGACCGTCTTGACCCGAGACGTGCTCTCGGCTTACTTCGCAGGGCAGGGGTGGCCCCATGGGACGAGATAGAGCGGCAAGGGCGGCGATGTCTTGGGAAGGGTCGGCAGCGGATCGAGCGCTCGGCCCCCGATGGGAGCCCCCGGAAGCACGCGACAATCGTTGTCCTCCGGCGCTTCGCGCCGCTCTGCTGCTGAGCGTCCTCCTCCTCACCTGCCCCGCAGCCGCCGCGGAGGTGAGCGATGCGGAGAGCGGCCTGCGAATGGATCTCGGCGCTGCGGGCGTGCCCGTCTGCATCGTGCGTCCAGAGGAGCTCCGTCGGGAAGAGGATTGCAACGGCCTCGCGATGGATGTGCTCGAGCGATCGCCCAGCGCCTCCGCCCCCAACAACCTGCTCTTTGCCCTCGCTCGCACCGAGACGACCGGCGTCCTGTTGACCGTATCGAAGACGCCGCACCGACGCAGCTCTTCAGGGCCCAACCTGGAAGCAGTATTCCTGGGCTTTCAGAAGGACATGATGAGCACCATGCCCCGGGCGCGCTTCCGCGGGACCACCCCGGGCTCACGCTTCGATTCCCTTACATTGAACGGCGCCCCGGCGATGCGCATGATCCTGGAGACCCAAGAGCAACAGAATCCGACGACGAGCTTGGTGGTCAACGTGTTCGCCGACCGCGCCAGCATCACGGCCGTCTTCTCGGCCGAGCCCACGCAATTCGGAGAAGCGCAGCTGATCGCCGACCGTCTCCTCAAGACGCTGACAGTTCGTGCGCTCGACAGCTCCGCCGGAGCGAGCACGAATGGCGCTTCATCGGGAGAGAGCAACGATGATGTGAGCGCGTCGTACCGTCTGGGACGCATCATCGGTGGTGGCGTCTTCGCGCTCATGGCGGTGGTCGGCTTCGCGGTCGGCGCGGCCTCTTGGATCCGAAGCCGTCGCACGGCAGCGGAGCTGGCCGCGCGCGCTTCGGGAGCCGCCGCCGTGGATCCCGCCTGGCGGCCGCGCGCCGCGGCGACCGCCAGCTATGCCTTTCCGCTCCTCGGCGCCTTGGGCTCGAGTCTCCTTCGTGCGGGGTCAAAGTCGCCCGGGTTCGACATCGTATTTGGCGTGTTCTTCTGCGTGCTCACGCTCGCGTGCATCGGAGCATCCGTGTACGCGCTCGCAGCTCTCCGCACGCTCGGGAAGCGCGGCATCCTCTGGCCGGCATTGGCGGGGTTGCTCGTCAACGCGGCATTCATCGGCCTCGCCAGTTGGGGTCTACTTGCCCCCTGACGGTCCACCACCACCGCCGAGAGTGACACGAGGCCGCGACGCCGAGAAGGAAGCCCTGACGCGCTTGCCCCGGAAGCGGCCCCATCGCGGGGCGACTCAGCACTAACCGCCGCTCCTCCGCGAGAGCGCACCTTGCACAGCGCGCAGCCCCTCGGGCAAGCTCGCGTAGCGCGGGATCGCGTACCGCTCGCACACGACATCCACGTTGCCCTTGCGCCAGAACCCCTCTGGACAGACGACATGCATCTTCCCGGAGCGCCCGAACAGGCCGAGCTCCAGCAAGCTGATCGGCGCCTTCGAGCCCGGCGCGAAGTACATCAAGATGACGTCCGCCTCCTCGAGCCCGCGGAGCTCCCATTGCACCTGCTCCACGAAGCTCGGGTTCTCGAGGCTCTGCGCCCAGCCCGGCTCCCACCGCTCCCGCCGCGGATTGAGGATCACCACGTCGAGATCCGCGAGCTCCTGCGCGACGCTCGCCTGCCACAGCTCGGCCTGGCCGTTGTCGATGGATCCGGCGAGGAACAGCTTCGGACCCGTCAATCCGTCGAACGGCCGCGGCGCCAGCACCTCGATCATGGGGAACACCTCGCTGATGAGAACACGTGAACGATGATCGCCATGCGGGCCGCTCCCCTCCCCGCGCAAGGAGCGGTCAGCCCGCTCCGCCGTGCCCGTGCCCGCAGCCTCGCTTCGGCTCGGGCTCGTCCTTCGCCTGCCGCAAAGGCACCGGGGCGCACGTGCAGTCGAAACACCCGTGCTCCGCGCAGCTCCCGCACGACGCGATCACCTGCTTGCGGAGGGCCTCGCGGGCGCGGAAGAGGCGCACCGCCGCGTTGTTCGCGGTGATCGACGCCTCCTCGGCGAACGCCTGCACCGAGAGCCCGTCGACCTCAACGCGCTGGATCGCGGCGGCGTACTCGGGCTTCAGCGTGCCGGCCAGCGCCCGGACGCACTGGCAGACGGCGCGGTGCTCCACCTCGGGCTGGGCCGCTTCGTCGAGCTCGGCGGCCAGCGCGGCCATCGCCCGCTCCGACGCGCCCTTTCGCCGGAAATGGTCGACCACGGCGTTCCGGAGGGTTCGATAGAACCACGCCGTGGCCGACTCCTCGTCGCGCAAGCTGTCGATGCGCCCTATGCCCCGCACGAAGGCATCCTGCAGGATGTCCTCGGCGATGGCGCGATTGCCCACCTTCCGTTCCAGGAAGCGCAGGAACTCCCGGTGGCTCTCGACGAGGGTCGCGACCGCCGAAGGCCGCGCATCCTCGGCGCCTTCCCTCGACGTCTCGGTGCCCTCCGGGCCTCTCGCTGGCTCGCTCTCGCTCATGACGCACCAGGCTATCCACGAGGGCCGCCCTGCGCCACCGCGCCACGGCACAAAGCGATGGCCCGCGTGACCTGTCGGGTCAGAATGTCCTCCTCTTCACCGGGAGGCTTGAATGACGCTTCAGAGGGTGCTCTTCGTGTCCAGCGTGGCGCTCCTGCCGGCCTGCTCGGGGGCGGGCGACGAGGCCCCGACCGCGCCGCGCTGCAGTGCATCGCCGGAGTGCGCCGCCACGCCCGAGACGCCGCTGTGCGACCAGGCGCGCGGCGAGTGCGTCGAGCTGCCGCCGGGATCTCCGATCGGCGTGAAGGATGGCAGTCCTTCCTCGGTCGCGCTCGTGTCCGTCTTCGAGCCGAACCGGCAGCGCGAGCCGACCGACCTCGCCTTCAACCCGGAGCGGCCCGAGGAGCTCTGGGTCGTCAACCGCAAGGATGACAGCGTGATCATCATCACGAAGCCCGGCGCGCCGGACGGCTCGTGGGTCCGCCTCCGCGACCCCGCCGCGGCGCACTTCATGGACAAGCCGCCCGCGATCGCCTTCGGACACCCAGGCACGTTCGGGGTCTGCGGCGACAACGACAACGGCGGCAACTACTTCATGGGCCCGTCGCTCTTCTCGTCGGATCTCTCGATCTTCGCCACGGAGACGCCGGACGGCCTCGGGTCGCACCTCGACATGCTCCACTCGAGCCCCTTCTGCAAGGGGATCGCGCACGAGCAGGCCAACGTCTACTGGGTCTTCAACGACTACGACAAGGCGCTCGACCGGTACGACTTCGCCCACGATCACGGCCCCGGCCACGACGACCACTCCGACGGGGAGATCTACCGCTATGCCGCCGGCGAGGTGCTCGGGGTCGACGCCACGTCGAGCCATATCTTCTACAGCGCCAGGGAAGAGCGCCTCTACGTGGCCGACACCGGCCACAAGCGGCTGCTCAAGCTGGATCCGACGAGCGGCGTGCCCGGCGCGAGCTTCGACGGGCAAGAGCCGGTCAAGGTGCGCAGGCACATGGACGGCGCCACGCTCATCGAGTTCGTCCCCCCGGGGACGCTCGAGGCCCCGAGCGGCCTCGAGGTCCACGAGGGCCTCGTTTACGTCACGGATCACGCGACGAGCCGGATCTACGCCTTCGACACGGCGGGTCAGGTGGTCCGCACCCTGGACACGGGCCTGCCCGCGGGCTCGCTCGCGGGGATCACCTTCGGGCCGGACGGCAAGCTCTACCTCGTCGACACGCTGACGAGCCGGGTCTACCGCATCGATCCCATCCTCTGAGGCGGCGCATCGCGCGCCGCGCGCCCGGCCGTGAAGGCCCCGGCCGCGCGGCTCCCCTGCGCTCCTACGCCCCTACGCTCCAACTCCATTACTCTCCGCCCGCGGGCGCGCTCGCTTCCGGCCCACCGAGCAGCGCGTCCAGCTCGGCCTCGCCCTTGTCCTCTGCCGCCCTGCGCCGGCGGCGGCGGATCCACTCGGCCGCGTCGTCGAAGAGCGAGTAGGCCACCGGCACGGCGAGCAGCGTGAGGACCAGGGAGAGCGACTGGCCGCCGAGCACGATGGCCCCCGTCGTCCGGTTCTGGCCCGAGCCGACCCCGTGCGAGAGCACGAGCGGGATCATGCCGGCCACGAAGGCGATCGTCGTCATGAGGATCGGGCGGAGCCGGTCCTTGTTCGCCTGCAGGATCGCCTGGAGCCGCGGCATCCCCTCCGCGCGCAGGTGGTTCGTGTGATCGATCTGGAGGATCGCGTTCTTCTTCACAACGCCGAAGAGGACGAGCAGCCCGAGCCCCGAGAAGAGGTTCAGCGACTGGCCGAAGAGCTTGAGCGAGAGCAGCGCGAAGGGCACCGTGAGCGGCAGCGAGAGCAGGATCGTGATCGGGTGGAGCCACGACTCGAACTGCGCCGCGAGGATGAGGTACATGAACACGAACGCGAGCCCGATGACGACGACGAAGCTCGCCGCCGTGCGGGCCGTGTTCTTGGAGCTGCCCACGGGCTGCGCGGAGTAGCCCGCCGGCATCCGCTGCTCGGCGATGATCCTGTCGAGCGCCGCCTGCACCGCCGTGTCGCCGACGCCGGGGGCGGCGTTCGCGCTGATCGTGATCTGCCGGCGCCGGCCGAGGCGGCCGATCGACGAGGGGCCGCTGTCGGGCTCCATCGTGACGACGCTCTGGAGCGGGACGGCGCCGTGCTTGGACGAGGGCACCGTGAGGAACGCGAGGCTCTCGGCGTCAGCGCGGTGCTTCGCGTCGGCGCGCGCGCGGACGTCGTACTGCTCGCCCGCCTCCGAGTACGTCGACGCCTTGAGCCCGCCGACGAAGAGCTGGAGCGCGCCGGCCACGTCGGCCACCTGCACGCCGAGATCCGCGGCGCGGTCGCGGTCGATGGTCGCGCGGAGCTCGGGCTTGCCCACGACGAGGCTGTTGTCGACGTCCACGGCGCCGGGGACCTTCCGCAGTTCCTCGGTGATGCGCGCCGCGTACTCGCCCAGCCGGTCGAGATCCGGCCCCTGGATCGCGACCTGGATCCTCGCCGAGGACTGGCCGCCGGACGAGATCGCCTGCACCTCGCCGGCCGTGACGCGCAGCTCCTTCGGCAGCTTCGCGAGGATCTCCTCGCGCACCCGCTGCATGATGGCGAGCTGGCCGAGCGCGCGCTGCTCCGGGTCGACGAGCATCACGTAGACCTTGGCGACGTTCGCGGCCTGCTGATCGCCCTCCCCCACGGTCAGGAGCGTCCGGGTGACGCCCGGGAGCCGGCGCACGTCGCCGGCGATCCGCTCGGCGATGAGGCGGGTCGAGGTGAGGCTCGTCCCCTCGGGCGCGCGCATGTTGATCTCGAACTGCGCCTGGTCGTCCTCGGGGAGGAAGCCGGCGGGCAGCCTCTTCGCGATGGGCGCGCACGAGCCGAGCGCGACCGCCGAGGCGACGACGATCACCCAGCGGCGCTTCATCACCCACGAGAGCGCGGCCATGTAGGCGCGCTCGATCGGCCGGTAGAAGACGTCGACGGCGCGCTCGAGGACCGACGGCTTCGCGGGCGCGCCGTCACGTCCGTCACGCACACCGCGCGCGTGCCCTGAGAGCCACCGCGCGGCGAGCGAGGGCGTGAGGGAGAAGCTGACGATCAGCGAGACCCCGATCGCGAACGCCATCGTGAGGCCGAAGCTCTTCAAGAAGCGCCCCACGATCCCGGGCATGAACGCGACCGGGATGAAGACCGCCATGAGCGACAGCGTGGTCGCGAGCACCGCGAGGCCGATCTCCTTCGTCGCGAGCACGGCGGCCGGGAACGGCTTCATGCCCTTCTCGTCGATGTAGCGGACGATGTTCTCGAGCACGACGATCGCGTCGTCGATGACGATGCCCACGGCGAGCGCGAGCGCGAGCAGCGTGAGGAAATTCAGCGTGAAGCCGGCGATCCACATCACCGCGAACGTCCCGACGACCGAGATCGGGATCGCGAGCGCCGCGATGAGCGTGCTGCGGGCGTTGCCGAGGAAGAGGAGCACCACCACCGCGGCGAGGAGGGCGCCGAGGACGAGGTGCTCCTTCACGGCGGCGATGCCCGTGCGGATCACGCGCGAGCCGTCGCGCACGACCTCGATCTTCGTCCCCTCGGGCAGCGAGCGCTGCACCTCGTCGAGGCGCGCCTTCACGGCGTCGACGACGGCGACGGTGTTCTGGCCCGACTGCTTGACCACCGACAGCAGGACGGTGCGCCGCTCGTCGAGCTGGGCCCACGTCTTCTCCTCGGCGCGGCCGTCCTCGACGCGGGCGACGTCCGAGAGGCGCACGGCGTGGCCGTCCTGCTCCCGGAGGACGATACGGCCGAGGGCCTCGGGCGACTCGACCCGCCCCATCACGCGGAGCGTGAGATCCTCGGGGCCGGTCTCGACGCTGCCGCCCGGCGTCATCAGGTTCTGCGCCGCGATCGCCCGCTGCACCTCGGCCGCGGTGATCCCCTGCGCCCGCAGGGCGATCGCGTCGAGCCAGACGTTGATCTGCCGGCTCTGCGCGCCGATCAGGCTGACCTGGCCGACGCCGGAGATGCTCTCGATCTGCCGGCGCACCCGCTTGTCGACGATCTCGCTGAGCTCGCGGATCGGCTGATCGGACGACACGGAGACGAGCATCACCGGGGCCGCGCCGAGGTCGATCCTGCTCACGATCGGCGGATCGATGCCCTTGGGCAGGCTGGGCAGGACGACGCTTATCTTGTCGCGCACCTCCTGGGCCGCGACGTCGGCGTTCTTCTCCAGCTCGAAGCCGACGACGACCTGGCTCACGCCCTGGGTCGACGTCGAGCGGAGGTCCTCGATGCCGCTGATGGTGTTCACAGCGCCCTCGATCCGGTCGGAGATCTCGGCCTCGACCTCCTCGGGCGCCGCGCCGTCGAGGCGCGTCGTGACGACGACGTACGGGACGTCGATGTTGGGGAACTGGTCGAGGCCGAGCCGGGTGTAGCCGGCGACGCCGAGGACCACGATGACGAGCATGAGGACCGACGCGAAGACGGGCCTCTTGACGCAGACGCGGGCGAGCCACTGCATGACGACCTCACTCCACGGCTTGGCCGTTCTGGAGCGCCTCGGACGGGTTGATGACGATCGCTTCCCCTGCGCGGACGCCGCGGAGGACGGCCACGGCGTCGGCCCTCTCCACGCCGGTCTGCACGACGCGCTCCTCGATCCGGTGGTCGACGACGGCGAACAGGTGCGCGCGCCCGTCCCGCGGGACGATGGCGGACCTCGGCACCACAGGGCTCGGCGCCTCGGCCGTGGCGAGCGCGACGGACGCGAACATGCCCGCCCGCAGCGCGCCGTCGGGGTCCTGCACCTCGGCCTCGGCGACGAGATCGCGCGTGGCCTCGCGGACCGCGGCGCCGATCCAGCGCACCGTGCCCGCGAACGAGCGCCCCGGGTACGCCGGCACGGTGAAGGTCAGCGCGCCGCCGGTCTTGACGGCCGCGAGGCTCGCCTCCGGCACGGTGAACCGGAGGCGCGGCGCGCCCTTCGAGACGAGCGCGACGACCCGGGAGTCCTGGCGGACGTACTCGCCGACGTCGACGAAGCGCTCGGCGACCACCCCGTCGAACGGCGCGCGGATCTGGCCGTCGCCGACGCTCTGCGCGGCGGCGCGGGCGCGGGCGGAGGCGGCCGCGACCGAGAGCGGGGCGCTCCGGCACTGGTCGGCGATCCGGTCGTGCTCGACCCGCGAGATCGCGCCGCTCTCGAGCAGCGCCCCGTAGCGCTCGCACTCGCGCTTCGCCGTCTCTTCCTGGGCGCGTGTCAGCGCGGCGTTCGCCTGCGCCTCCGCGGCGGAGAGCGCGGCGGCGCGGACGTCGAGGCGCGCGAGCAGGTCGCCCTTCTTCACCTCGGCGCCGCGCTCGACGAACGTCTCCACCACGCGGCCGACCGCGTTGGCGGCGAGATCGGTCTCCCGATCCCCGCGCAGCGTGCCGGTGAGCGCGATGCTGCGCGGCATGGGCTGCTCGCGCACCTCCGCGGTCTCGACGCGGACCTTCGGCCCGTTCGTCTCGGCGGCGGTGGAGGCGCTGGCCCTGGTCTCGCAGCCCGCCGCTGCGGCGGCGAGCGCGAGGAGAAGGAGGAGGCTCTGGGCGCGGCCTGTCGTCGTGGTGTGGCTCAAGGGTCCCTCGGGGCAGCGTCGGTCGCGGAGCGCCTGATCCGGGCGGAGCACGGCCCTCGGCGGAGCACGGCGCCACGCGCGTGCGGCGCACGCGCCGGTGCGCTGCGCCGTCCGCTCGTTCTCCCGTCGCCCAGCCTCCGACCCCACCGCTCGGGCGCGCCGGCGCCCAGGCGATCGCAACCGACAGTTGCGATGGGTATAACACGGCCGGAGCCGACCGCAACCGTTGGTTGCGATCATCGCAACGAAAGGGTGCGATAGCCGGCCACGCCGTGAACACGCCGTGAAATTGGGCTGGCGTGTGCCGCGCGGCGGAACTTCAATGGCGGCCGATGCAGGCGACGACGGCGAAGCGCACGGCGAAGCGAGGCTCCGCGAAGACGCGCGCGCTCGTGCGAGGCGAGCCTGTCGTGCGGGGCATCCTCGCCGCCACGCTGGAGGAGCTCGCCAGCGCGGGGTATCGCGCGCTCCGGATCGAGGACGTGGCGACGCGCGCGGGGGTCAACAAGACCACCGTCTACCGGCGCTGGCCGACGAAGGAGGATCTGGTGCGGGCCGCGCTCCTGTCGGTCACGGACGAGAAGATCATCCCGCCGAACACGGGCTCGCTCCGCGGGGACCTCGTCGCGCTCGGGCGCGCGATCATCGAGATCCAGACGTCGCCGGTGGGGCAGAGCCTCTTCCACGTGTTCCTGTCGGAGGGGCCCGACTCGGAGCTCATGACCATCGCCCGCTCGCTGCGCGCGGTCCAGGAGGCAGGGATCCGGGCCATCATCGAGGCCGCGGTCGCGCGCGGCGAGCTCGCGCCGAGCGCGGATCCGCTGCTGCCGTGCGAGCTGCTCGCGGCCTATCTCAGGCACCGGATGCTCGCGGATCGCACGACCGTGAACGAGGACCAGCTCGCTCACGTCGTCGATGTGATCCTCCTCGGCGTGCTGCGCCCGGACAGGCGGAAGCGGGCCTGAGCCGCGGGGGCGCGGCGGCGACCTGCGCGCGCGCGAGGAACGCGAGGAGAACATGCGGTGCTCTAGGTGCTCGGCCGTTACGACGCGATCGCATGCGGCGCTGCCGGCGGCGACTGCGCCGCGGCCCCGGCCGCGCAGGACGCCGCTTACATCGTTCCAGATAGCGGCCACTCGATCAACGTGAGCACGGGGGCGCCCCTGTTCTACCTCTACTGCGGGAAGTCGGCCGGGGAAGCGAACCGCCAAGACGCCATAAGACGCCAAGAAAGCCGGGGAACAGGGGGGAATGCCCGGACGGCCAGCTTTCCCCTCTCCCCTTGGCGTCCTTGGCGGCTTGGCGGTTTTTCTGCTGATCGGGGGCAACTTCCCGCAGTAGAGCTACGAACGGACGTTCACCTGGCTCGCCGAGCGAGGGATTTCGCCCTGATGTGCTGACGCACGCCTTCCGCCGGTTCTGGTGAGATGGCTTTGCAGCGAACTATGCGCGATCGGCCAGGTACGTCCGGTAGTGGTCCGGATCGAGGATGGGGATCGCGTCGTTCTTCGTGACGCACGACATCCAGTAGGGACCGGCGCGCTTCATGAACGCCTCGAACTGGGCCTCGGGCGTGGGCTCCTCGCTGAAGTAGAAGAGCTTGTCGCGCACCATGGTCTCGATCCGACCCTTCATCTCCCCGGAAAAGCTCTTCGGGTCGCCCCAGAGGAAGACCTGGTCGCCATGGCGGATGGCGCGGATGAGGAGGATCTCGCCCGGCTCACGGCCATCGGTCGACGGGACCGCCGAGAGGGTCCGCCCCGAGAGCAGCTCGCGGAGGCTCGCGACGGTCTTCGTCCGCCCGACGTCATAGTAGAGGCCGAGACGGCTCTTGCGCGCCTCGTCGATTAAGCGCTGGAACCCCGGCCCCACCTCGGTCCCCTCGAGGAACTCCTCGAAGTAATCGAGCGCGGTCTGGCGCTCGGGGCCGAAGGGGAAGTCCATCAGCACCCAGCTCTGGGCGAAGACGCCGTCCTCGAACATCGGGTCGCCCGTGAACAGCGCCTCGATCTCCTTCCAGCAGCGGGTGAACGCGGGGTACTTGTCCTCCACGACGCACACGATTCCGAAGAAGAGGAGGAAGCGGTACGCGCGCATGTACTCGGCGAAACCCGGCGGGCCCTCGATCTTCTCGGTGAGGAAGGCGTGAGCCGCCTTCGCGCTCCGCAGCTCGTCGAGCGTGAAGCGCGACGGGTCCAGGTTGCCCGGCAGGATGGATCGCCACGTGGCGATCGGCCTCTTCTTCTTCACCATCGGGCGAGCGATAGCAGGCGGCGCGCCCGGCTTTCATCCTGCGCCGCGGAGATCTGAGCAGCGAGCTTGCGAGATTGAAGCGCCATAGCGGCGCGTCTATCTGCAGCTTCATGGCCCGCACCGCGCCCGCGCCGAACATCCCCGCGATCCCCGGCATGAACCCCGGCGTCTTCATCCTCGGCGGAGGCGGCGGGGGCGGCGGCAGCGGCGGCCCTGGCGGAGGCGGCGGCGCCGGGGGCCAGGGCGCCGGGGGCGCGGGCGGCGGCGGCAGTGCGGGCGGCGGGGGCAAGAGCGCGCCGGATCCGAACAGGTACCCGGAGTGCGGCACAGTCTCGCACCCGATCGATGTCGTCACCGGCCGGGTGTTCACGCACGCGATCCCGATCTGCGCGCTGCCGGGACCGCTGCCGCTCGTCTGGGAGCGGTCGTACAGCTCGGCGTCGGCGGACCGCGACGCGGGGCTCGGTCACGGCTGGGGCCACAGCCTGGGCTGGGAGCTCGAGGTGCGGAGCCACCGCGTCAGGGTGTGGACCGGGCTGGGCACCGCCGTGGATCTGCCAAAGCCGGGCGAGGGCGAGGAGGTACACGGCAAATGGGGCTACTCGCTCCGGCGCGAGGCAGAGGCGTGGCTCCTCGACGTCGGCGACGGGGTGAAGCGGCGGTTCGCGTGCATGCAGGAGGGCGGCCGGCGCGCGCGGCTCACGGCGGTGGAGGACCGCAACGGAAACCGGCTCGCGCTGGTCTACGACGTGAAGGACGGCCGGCTTGTCGAGGTGACCGACAGCGCGGGGCGGCGCCTACGGCTCCGCGACAGGAGCGCGGGCGAGCAGCGGGTCATCACGATCGAGGTGCAGCTCGACCAGGAGCGCGGTGAGTGGCTCGCGCTCGGCACGTTCACCTGCGATCGACGCGGCGACCTCGTGGCGGCGACCGACGCGGACGGCCACGCCTGGCGGTATGCTTATGAAGAAGGTCACCTGCTCGTCGAGGACGCCGACCGCGACGGGCTGACATGGCACTTCGTCTATGATAGCCACCATCGCGGCGTCGAGGCGTGGGGCGACTACGGTGCCCAGGCGGATCCGTGCCTGGCCGGCGAGCGGTCGAAGTACCTTTACGATCAGGAGACGCGGTGGAAGGGGCTCCACCACTGCAAAGTCAATTACTGGGACATCGGCTTCACCGAGGTCATCGACTTCAGCCAGTCGAGGCGCTTCCACGGCAACGAGCACGGCACGCTGGACAAGCAGGTGATCGGCGGCGCCGTGGTGGCGGCGACCTACCGCGAGGACGGCTGGATGACCTCGCGGCGCAACGAGCGCGGTGGTACCGAGGTATTCGAACGCAATGAGCGCGGGAGCGTCGTCCGGTACGTCGATCCGGTCGGGCACGTCACGAGGATCGAGCGCGACGCGAGCGACCTGCCGGTCGAGATCGTGGACGCGAGCGGCGGCGTCCACCGGTTCGAGCGCGACGCGCGGGGGAACGTCACGCTGTACGTCGACCCCACGGGCGCGGCGACCTGCCGCCGCTACGACGCGCGGGGTCTCGTCGTCGAGGAGATCTCGCCGAACGGCGAGCGCACGGCGTTCTCCTGTGACGCGCACGGCAACTGCGCCGAGGTGACGCTGGCGAGCGGCGCGACGTGGCGCTTCCGGCACGACCGGCTCGGCCGGCGCGTCGCCGAGATCGACCCCTTCGGGGCGGAGACGCGGTACCGGTGGTCGGCGCGGGGCGACCTCGTCGCGGTGATCGACCCGACCGGCGCGACCACGCGCTACGCCTGCGACGGCGAGCAGCACGTGACCGAGATCGTCGACGCGAACGGCGGCGTCACGTCGCTCGTGTGGGGTGGGTACCACAAGCTCTGCCTGCGCCGGGACGCGAATGGCCACGAGGTGCGGCTCGGCTACAACCCCGAGGGCGAGCTGATCGAGGTGCGCAACGAGCAGGGTGAGGTCCACACGCTGCGGCGCGACGGCAGCGGCAAGGTGCTCGAGGAGGTGACCTTCGACTGGCGGACGATCCGCTACAACCACGACGCAGCGGGCGACCTGATCCGGCGATCGCAGGGCGAGCTGGACCGGGTGCGCCTCGGGTACGACCTGGCCGGCAGGATCATCCGCCGGGAGTACTGGGACGGCTCGGCCGAGTGCCTCGAGTACGACGAGCTGGGCGCGCTGATCGGCGTGACGTGGCCGGGGGGCGAGATCCGGCTCGACCGCGACGCGGCTGGACGCGTGGTGCGGGAGATCCAGATCGTCGACGGCGTGGAGCACCGGGTCGAGAGCGCGTATGACCGGGAGGGCGAGCGCGTCCTGCGCGAGACGTCGCTCGGGCACAGCGAGGCGGTCGAGCGGGGGCCGTGCGGCGCGCGGCGGCGGACGGTGCTCGACGGGCGTGTGGTCGTCGACCACGCGAGCGACGTGCACGGGCGGGAGGTCGCGCGGGCGCTGCCGGGCGGCGGGCGCATCGAGAGCGCTTATGACCGGATGGGCCGCCTCGAGCGGCGGCGCGCAGTGGGTCCGTCTCGCGAGGTGCGTGTGCGGCCGGGCGAGCCGGCGTGGGTCGGGCCGCGGCCGGAGAACGTCACGGTGGATATGGCATATCGCTATGACCCTGCGGGCGAGCTGAGCGCCTCGTGGGATCAGCGGCGCGGATGGACCTCGTATCAATATGACCCTGTCGGCCAGCTCCTCGCCCGGGTGCCGGAGCAGGCCCGTGCCGAGGTGTTCCGCTATGACCCAGCGGGGAACAGCCACGAGGCCGGCCCGGGTGCGGCGTCGAGGGAGTACGGGCGCGGCAACCAGCTCGTCCGCAAGGGGAACACGCTCTACCGGTGGGACACCGAGGGGCGGCTCGCGGAGAAGTGGGTGGAGGATCCGGCGAGCGGTGCGCGGCTCGCCTCGAAGTACACGTGGAACCACGCGGGGCTCCTGGAGAGCGTCACCACGCCGGAGGGCGAGCGGATCGAGTTCCGGTACGATCCGTTCGGCCGGCGGGTCGAGAAGCGGGTGGGCAAGGCGCCGGCGAGCTCCCTACAGGCCTTCAGGCCGCAGTCGGTGACGCGGTTCGTGTGGGACGGCGACGTGCTCGTCCACGAGATCTCCCGTCGGGCGCGTACCGAGGAGGACCCGGCGGTGGAGGTCAGGACCTACTGCTTCGAGGACGACGGGTTCGCGCCGGTCGCGCACCGCGACGACGGCCGGTGGTTCCACTACGTGAACGACCCGATCGGCACGCCCGAGCGGCTCGTCGACGAGCGCGGCGAGGTGGCCTGCGAGCTCCGGCGCGACGCGTGGGGGCGGACAGAGGCGGCGCCGGAGGCGAGGACCTCGACGGCCCTCCGGTTCCCGGGGCAGTACGAGGATGCGGAGACGGGGCTTTGCTACAACAGGTTCAGGTACTACGACCCCGACGCGGGGAGGTTCATCAGCGGAGATCCCATCGGGCTAAACGGCGGGCCCAATGCGTTCTCTTATGCTGCAAACCCGATCAACTGGGCGGATCCGCTCGGCCTCGTTTTTGCACGACGCTACTCTCGTGCTGAGGTGAGGAGAATTCTCGCCGAAAGTGAAGGGCGAAGTCCTATTCCGGGTGTGCCTCCTGGCCATGCGCAGCGCCTACACGGCCACATCGGCGACCTCGCCCTTCAGGCTCGCTCGAACGCGGACAGCGCGCGTCGAACAAGTTACCGCACCTGCGCGCAGCAGACGCGCACCACATTCGAAGCCATCAATTCGCCTCAAGGACAGGCGGAACTGGCAAGATTGGACGTCGATCCGGGTCTCCCCGCGGTGAATATCAGTGCGCCGGTTCAGGCGCGAGCGCGCATCGCCTCCCCAGGTGGTACCGGGCCACGCGATCAAGCGACGAGCTCGACCTTCGTGAGGGTGTATCGGCTCCCCGGCCCTGGAGATCGAATCCACATACAAACATCCTATCCAAGATAGGAACACGGCCATGACAACCACACTTTATACGATAGACACAGGGCTCGAGGCTGCTAAAGCCAGCCTCTTGGCACAAGTCCATCCAAGACGCGCGCAAACCATACACATCCTGGCACACAACCATGAGACCCAGGAGGGCGGCCTCGACGCGCTGGCAGCGGCTCGCGAGTACATCGGATTCCTGAGGCTTCAAACGGATCAGATTCGCTATTTCTCGCGAATTCATCGCGACGAGGCCGAGAGGATCTGCATAGGCACCGCGGAATTTGATATCATTATGTCCGACCGACAAATGCCTCACGAGACGGCAGCCAGCCTGGCCGCCGCTTGGCTCGAACGATTCGATGACCAAACCACATTTCTTACGAACGGAGAGCCACCGCAGAGCTCTTCTCGAAAATTCAATTTCGATCGATTCCAATACAGCCTCTTCTTCACCGACCGCGAGGCGGGCGTGCTCGCCATATCGCCCGCCAAGCTCGGCATCTTCTGGTCTGCTGAAGATTCATGATCACAGCAAGAGATGTTGACACGGAGGGGGCATGAGCGGGACTGCCTGATGGAGCGCAAGATCAATTGGCTGATCCGTCGGACATGTGGGTACACGGCTGCGAATGCGTACGACAGGGCATCGGTCGGGTCGCGCCTGGACAGTCGTACCGGGCGGCGCCGGCCTCCGCGGACGGATTTGTGGACAAGCCAAGGCGGCGCGCGCCCTGAGATCGGTCACCAACCTGGCCGTGGTCGCGATCGTGATCATCGACGACGCGATCCCGGACGTGAACGTTCTGCCACGGACCACCCCCAGGTTCGTTCGCCCCCCTGACGCAAAAGCCGATTGAAGCGCTCTGGTGGCGCAGCTACTCCCGCCTCCATGGCCCGCACCGCGCCCGCGCCGAACATCCCCGCGATCCCCGGCATGAACCCCGGCGTCTTCATCCTCGGAGGAGGCGGCGGGGGCGGCGGCAGCGGCGGCCCCGGTGGGGGCGGCGGCGCCGGGGGCCAGGGCGGCGGCTACGGCTCCGCGACAGGAGCGCGGGCGAGCAGCGGGTCCTCACGATCGAGGTGCAGCTCGATCAGGAGCGCGGTGAGTGGCTCGCGCTCGGCACGTTCACCTGCGATCGACGCGGCGACCTCGTGGCGGCGACCGACGCGGACGGCCACGCCTGGCGGTATGCTTATGAAGAAGGTCACCTGCTCGTCGAGGACGCCGACCGCGACGGGCTGACATGGCACTTCGTCTATGATAGCCACCATCGCGGCGTCGAGGCGTGGGGCGACTACGGTGTCCAGGCGGATCCGAGCCTGGCCGGCGAGCGGTCGAAGTACCTTTACGATCAGGAGACGCGGTGGAAGGGGCTCCACCACTGCAAAGTCAATTACTGGGACATCGGCTTCACCGAGGTCATCGACTTCAGCCAGTCGAGGCGCTTCCACGGCAACGAGCACGGCACGCTGGACAAGCAGGTGATCGGCGGCGCCGTGGTGGCGGCGACCTACCGCGAGGACGGCTGGATGACCTCGCGGCGCAACGAGCGCCAAGGGCTCGAGCTGTTCGAGCGCAACGCGCGCGGCAGCGTCGTCCGGTACGTCGATCCGCTCAGGTACGTCACGAGGATCGAGCGCGACGCGAACGACCTGCCGGTCGAGATCGTCGATGCGGCGGGTGGGATGCACCGGTTCGAGCGGGACGCGCGCGGAAACGTCACGCTTTACGTCGACCCCACAGGCGCGGCGACGTCGCGACGTTACGACGCGCGGGGGCTCGTCGTCGAGGAGATCTCGCCCGATGGCGAGCGCACGGCGTTCTCGTACGACGCGCACGGCAACTGCGCCGAGGTGACGCTGGCGAGCGGCGCGACGTGGCGCTTCCGGCACGACCGGCTCGGCCGGCGCGCCGCCGAGATCGACCCCTTCGGCGCGGAGACGCGATACCGGTGGTCGGCGCGGGGCGATCTCGCCGCGGTGATCGACCCGACCGGCGCGACGACGCGCTACGCGTACGACGGCGAGCAGCACGTGACGCAGATCGTCGATGCGAACGGCGGCGTCACGTCGCTCGTGTGGGGCGGCTACCACAAGCTCTGCGCGCGTCGCGACGCGAACGGCCACGAGGTGCGGCTCGGCTACAACCCCGAGGGCGAGCTGATCGAGGTGCGCAACGAGAACGGCGAGGTCCACACGCTCCGGCGCGACGGCAGCGGCAAGGTGCTCGAGGAGGTGACCTTCGACTGGCGGACGATCCACTGCAACCACGACCCAGCGGGCGACCTGATCCGGCGATCGCAGGACGAGCTGGACCGGGTGCGCCTCGGGTACGACCTGG
Organism: Sorangium sp. So ce124; assembly: GCF_051525235.1. NCBI lineage: Bacteria > Pseudomonadati > Myxococcota > Polyangiales > Polyangiaceae > Sorangium > Sorangium sp. So ce124. The sequence goes on along the minus strand of NZ_CP150312.1, from coordinate 12,387,703 downwards.
CCGGCAGGATCATCCGCCGGGAGTACTGGGACGGCTCGGCCGAGTGCCTCGAGTACGACGAGCTGGGCGCGCTGATCGGCGTGACGTGGCCGGGGGGCGAGATCCGGCTCGACCGCGACGCGGCTGGACGCGTGGTGCGGGAGATCCAGATCGTCGACGGCGTGGAGCACCGGGTCGAGAGCGCGTATGACCGGGAGGGCGAGCGCGTCCTGCGCGAGACGTCGCTCGGGCACAGCGAGGCGGTCGAGCGGGGGCCGTGCGGCGCGCGGCGGCGGACGGTGCTCGACGGGCGTGTGGTCGTCGACCACGCGAGCGACGTGCACGGGCGGGAGGTCGCGCGGGCGCTGCCGGGCGGCGGGCGCATCGAGAGCGCTTATGACCGGATGGGCCGCCTCGAGCGGCGGCGCGCAGTGGGTCCGTCTCGCGAGGTGCGTGTGCGGCCGGGCGAGCCGGCGTGGGTCGGGCCGCGGCCGGAGAACGTCACGGTGGATATGGCATATCGCTACGACGGGTCCGCGCCGGTCGCGCACCGCGACGACGGCCGGTGGTTCCACTCCGTGAACGACCCGATCGGCACGCCCGAGCGGCTCGTCTACGAGCGCGGCGAGGTAGCCTGCGAGCTCCGGCGCGACGCGTGGGGGCGGACGGAGGCGGCGCCGGAGGCGAGGACCTCGACGGCCCTCCGGTTCCCGGGGCAGTACGAGGATCCCGAGAAGGTGCTTTGCTACGAGGATGAGATCTTTCTATCTATTCGTTCGCGCGCCGGACGACGCGATGGTCTCATGGCTCGACTCGGCGGCAGAGCGCGCGGCAGGCGCCAGGCAGTGGTTCTACCCTGGCGTGGCCAGGAAGGTCCTCTATGTAGAGCTCGCGGACGAGCTCTACGACGAGCTGGAGGCCGATGTCGCGCAGGCGCTGCGCGATCGTTTCGGGGGAGAGCGCCCCAGATGCGTCTGCGTGGACGTGTCCCGTCACTGCTCGGCGGAGCGCGAGGTCACGGAGTTCGCGATCGCCATGCTTCGTCAGTTTGGTGGGATTGCCATGGATGACGAGAGCGAACACTACTGGACGGCAGAAGCCATTGCGGAAGGCGAGACGCATCAAGGCCATCGGTTCTTCGGCATCCCGCGAGCAGAGTGAACGTCGTGGCGTTGCGAGCCAGCAGGGAACAGCGATGAGGCCGGGCCGGGCGCGACGGCTCGCCACGGCCACCCGCGGGCCTTATCCGACGTGCCAGAATCATGCTCCGGGGTTGAACGCCCGGGCCTCGATGCTCGACCTTTCAGCATGGAATGATGGCCTGCCCATCATTCCGCGCTGGCGGAGCCAGCATCAACCTTGAACCTGCCAGGAGGACTCCATGGCCCCCCGAACGACGACGAAGAAGAGCGCGGAGAGCACCAAGAAGCCGAGCGGCGCCAAGCCGCCCAGGCCCCCGAGCACCCGCGAGGTCGCCGAGATGCTGGGCGTCACGCCCTCGCCCCCGCTCAAGCCCGAGCAGAGCGCGCGGCTGCGCAAGGCGCTGCCGGGCTATGCCGGCATCCTGGACGACGTGGCGGCGCTGCTCGAGGAGGACGCGGGCGCGCTCAACCTGCCCGACGTCACCCCCGAGGCGCTGCTCGAGGCGCAGGCCGAGCAGAAGTACCTCCGCCGCGCGCGAGGCCGTCGCGCACGCCGTCTACCGGAGCCTGTTCGAGCAGCGGCTCCAGGTCGACGATCGCGCGATGAAGATGCTCGAGAAGCTCGCCCGGCGGGTCAACGCCCTGAAGGAGGACGACCGGGATCTGCCAGGGCGCTGGAAGCTCCTGCTCGACTTCCTCGGCACGTTCCGCCAGGGCGGCGCCAAGCGAAAGGCCGCGCCCGCGGAGCCGGCCGCCGCCGTCGAGTAGCGCCGCCGAGGCGAGCCTCGCCAACGGCGCTCGACCACGCGTGCTCGGGTGGCCATCGCCGGACGACCGTGATGCAGCCGGCTCGCATCTGTGGCCACGTCCGCTCACCGTCGCGTCCGTTTCCGTCATCTCTGTCGTCGACTCCTGTACGTCCGGGGAAGCCGCGGACGCCGAGGTGCGCCTCGCGCCTCGAGAGTTGGGGGGCCTGACGCATGGGGCGCACGACCCCTGTCAGTTCCCCCCCGCTTGCCGCGCCCAGGCCTCTACTGTACACCTGTGCAAGTCATGAGCGACGGCAGCGCGATCGAGTGGACGGACGCGACCTGGAACCCCCTTCGTGGCTGCACGAAGGTCAGCCCCGGCTGCAAGCACTGCTACGCGGAGATCTTTGCGGAACGCTTCCGGGGCGTGCCCGGTCATCCGTACGAGCAGGGCTTCGATCTACTGCTGGTGCCCGACAAACTCTTCGAGCCGTTCCGATGGAGTCGCTCGCGCAGGATCTTCGTCAACTCCATGAGCGACCTCTTCCAGGTCGGAGTCCCAGATGAGTATGTCCGCCAGGTCTTTGAGGTCATGGCCTCCGCTGATTGGCACATTTACCAGATGCTCACCAAGCGTGCGGCACGCCTCCGCGCACTCACGTCGCAGATGCCGCCCGAGATCGTTCGCCGCAAGCATATCTGGCTTGGGGTGAGCGTGGAAGACCGGGCTTACGGCCTCCCGAGAATCGACGAGCTCCGCCGGACTCCAGCCGAGGTACGCTTCCTCTCCATCGAGCCGCTGCTCGAAGACCTGGGCCGGATCGATCTGGAGGGCATCGACTGGGTGATCGTGGGCGGTGAGAGCGGTCCAAGGGCTCGTCCCATGGAGGAGCGCTGGGTGATCTCGCTCCGCGACCAGTGCAGGGAGGCGGGCGTCCCGTTCTTCTTCAAGCAGTGGGGAGGGGTCCAAAAGTCACGCGCCGGCAGGGAGCTTGGAAAGCGAACGTACGACGAGTACCCTGCGATTGAAGCGGCGGCGCCGCCCCCTGCGGTCGTACGCGCGCAGCGGCTTGCAATGCTTCGGGAGCGCTTCCAGCGTGGGGCACTGGCGGCGGAGTAGGAGCGCGTCGTGCCGAAATACGATTATTCTGACGGCCCAGCGACGCTGGGAGCCCACAGCTTGGCGAAGCACACGATCCTGAGGGAGTACATAGAGCGGTATATCCCCATCTTGACCAGAGGCGGCACTGTACCCCTCAAATTGATGCTCATCGACGGGTTCGCCGGAGGAGGTCAGTACGTCGTCGAAGGCCAGGGCAACACGCTCCACCCCGGCTCACCGCTCATCCTGATCAACGCTGTCCGGGCCGCAGAGGCGCGGCTCAACGCCACGACTGGCCGTAAGAAGCCGTTCTCCGTCGACGCGAGCTACGTCTTTATCGAGAAGAACCCCAAGACTCACGCTTATCTGACTGAAACGTTGAAGTCGCATGTCGGCGAGAGCTTCATCCGAGAGAAGGTCGACCTTCGGCGTGGGGCGTTCGAGGAGGAGCTCGATAGTGTCCTGGATCGGATCAAGGCTACGACTCCGAGGCGCCCGCGGCCGATCTTCGTGCTCGACCAGTACGGTTATAGTGCCATCCCCGTCGACTTCATCGCGAGGATCATGACGGAGATTCCCACAGCGGAGGTGTTTCTGACCCTGGCGGTAGACTACATCTCCGCACACGCGAAGACAGCCGGAGAGGCGCTCTCCAGGCTGAAGGACGCGCGCCTGGTCGCGCCCGAACTGGACGCGTTCCTTTCCGGTTTCCGGGAGATGGACGAAGCGGCGACGCTGTCCACCCAGGACCGTGGCCAATTGATGCGCTTGATCCAGCTTCTCCTGCACGAGACGTTCGCGAAGCGCGCTTCTGCCAAGTGCTATACGCCATTTTTCATCAGGTCTCAGCTCAGCCACCGTTCGTACTGGTTCCTGCACCTTGCCAATAGCTCCAGGGCGAACGACGTCGTGAAGGCCCTCCATTGGTCGGTGAGCAACCACTTCGAACATTTCGGCCGCGAGGGCACGATGATGCTGGGCTTCGATCCGACGAAGAACAGGGACCAGATCCTCTTGCCGTTTTCGTTCGAGTTCGACGACTCGGCGAAGACGCGGACGGTCAAGGCTCTCGTCGAGGAGCTGCCGGCAATCTTCCACGCCAGGCACCAGAGCGGCGTCTCCCTCGAGGATCTCTACAGCGCCCTCTGCAACGAGACGCCGGCGGATCTGGCAACGCTCGGCGACGCCGTCAACCGGCTGTGTGCTGACCTCGAGTTCGAGAAGCGCGGAGGGAACGGTGAGGAACGCGAGATGTCGACGAAGGTAAAGAACTCCGACATCATCCGCCCCGCCAGACAAGGACGTCTTTTCAGGAAGTGAGCTCGACGAACGACGTGGGGAACGCGATGATGTGCATCCGACGCTCGACGCGTGTCGAGCGACCCCTCGCGCGCCCGCTTGCCCACAACCGGCTCGGGTGAGCGCGTCCGCGTGGGCAAGAGACGCTGGATTGGCTTCACGAAGACTTCGGCCGAGCGGTTCTTCGGACGCCTCAAGGAGGCCGAGGTTCGGACGCTGATTGACGTTCGGCTCAACAATGTTTCCCAGCTCGCGGGCTTTGCGAAGAGGGACGACCTTCGGTACTTCACCCAGGAGATCGTGCGCGCGCCTTATATCTGCCGACCCGAGCTCGCGCCGACCGAGGACATTCTCGACATCAGGCAGCGGTCACATTTCCGGCGACCTGCGGTACGGCGGCGGCATCATCGCGGGGAGCACCAGGAAGCCGAGCGGCGCCAAGCCGCCCAGGCGCCCGAGCACCCGGGACGTGGCCGAGATGGTGGGCGTCGAGCTTTCGCTCCCGCTCGAGCCCGAGCAGAGCGCGAGGGCGCGCAGGAGGCCGTCGAGGCTTGCGCAGGGGGACACCGACGCTGCGCAGGGGCCACCCGATTGCCGCGCAGAACTCATGCACGAGCTGCGCAGGAAAGCGCCAGGGCTGCGCAGGCACCGAACGACGGTAACAAAGGACACCAACATGGGTGCGCAGGAGAGGCGCCGAGGCTGCGCAGGAGGGCCTCTGGGGCGCGCACGAGTGGCGCCGGGGCTGCGCAGGAGGGCCTCTGGGGCGCGCACGAGTGGCGCCGGGGCTGCGCAGGAGGGCAACGGGACTGCGCAGGAGGGGCGCCGGGGCCGCGCAGGAGGGCAACGGGACTGCGCAGGAGGGGCGCCGGGGCCGCGCAGGCGCCGATCGACCGTAACAAAGGACACCAACATGGGTGCGCAGGAGCGGCGACGGGGCTGCGCAGGAGCGGCGACGGGGCTGCCCGTCGTCCCAGCGTCCTCCTCGGAGGCCGCCCCCGATTCGATCGCCGCCCGCTGATTTCCTGAGCACATCCGGCTCCAGCGCCCGATCACTCTGCAGGGGCTCCCAAAGCCGCGGCGCCCCCGCCAGAGCCCCGTGCCCGCAGCGCTGAACGCCCTCCCAGAGCCGTACCGCGCGCGCCCCCGCGCCGCGGGCGCCATTGACCCGCCGCGAGCGCGCTGCGTAGAAGGCAGCTCGCCATGAGCCTACCGGAGGGCACCCGCTCGGACGCGCCGCCGCCGGCCGAGGACCGGACCTACGCCACCGGCGATCGCTGCGAGAAATACCGCATCGTGCGGCTCCTCGGCGAGGGCGGCATGGGGCAGGTCTACGTCGCCGAGGACGAGTACCTGGGGAGGCGCGTCGCGCTCAAGGTCGTGCGGCGCAAGTACATGCAGGGCGGCGGCTTCGCCCAGGGGCAGCGCAAGGAGGCGCGCGTCCTGGCGGAGCTCGACCACCCCGCCATCGTCAAGGTCTACGACGCGGGTATCACGCGCGGCGGGGTGATGTACATCGTCATGGAGCTCATCGAGGGCATCTCGCTCCGGGAGCTGATCTTCCGCGCCGGCGCGCTGGACCTCCCGAGCGCGCTCTCGATCGCCGCGCAGATCGCGGACGCCGTCCGCGTGGCCCACCGGGCGGGCATCGTGCACCGCGACCTCAAGCCCGAGAACGCCCTCGTCACGCGCGCCGGGCTGGTCAAGGTCGTGGACTTCGGGATCGCCAAGCGGATCCGGCGGCAGCCGGCGGGGCACACGTCGAGCGACCCGTTCGCGAACATCGGGACGGTGCACTACATGGCGCCGGAGCAGATGCTCGGGGACGGCGCGACCAAGGCGTCGGACGTGTATGCGATCGGGATGATCCTCTACGAGATGATCGCCGGCCGGCACACGTTCGCGGCGACGTCGCACGAGGTGCCGACCGCGGGCGAGGTGATGCTCCACCAGGTCCACGCCGTGCCGACGCCGCTCGTGGAGGCGGTGCCGGGCTTCGACGCCCGGGAGATCAGCGATCTCGTCGGCCGGATGCTGTCGAAGCTCCCGCGCGAGCGGCCCCGGGCGGCCGAGGTCCAGCGCGCGCTGGCGCGGGCGGTCCGCCGTTACCGGGAGGAGCACCCCCGCGACGAGGGACGCATCCCGCTCGCGGCGGAGCACCGGCGCGACCCACCGATCGCGCCCCAGCCCCGGAACCGCCAGGCGAGCTGGGCGGAGCTCGACGCCGGCGCGGCGCGGGGCGCGGGCGGCGGTCCGGAGAGCACCGACGAGCACGCCGCGTGGCCGGGGCCGGACGGAGCGCCTCACGTGCCGCAGTTCGGGACGGCGCCGCTCGCCGCCGCGTTCCGGGCGCCGGAGGCGGCGCTGCCGTTCCGGCCGGCGGGCGCCGCGCCGCCCGAGCTGCGGGGCCGCGGCTGGACGGCGCGGATGCCCGGCGCGCCGGGGCCGGCGGGGGCGGGCGTGGCGACCGCCATGGCGGGGCCGGCGGCGGCCGTGGGGGCGCCCACGCCCGAGCAAGCGGCGGCGGGCGCGGCGGCGGCGCCCACGCCCGAGCAACCGGCGGCGGACGCGGCGGCGGGCGCATGGGTGCCCGCGACCGGCGTCGCGCCGACGCCTCACGGCACCCTGCCGTGGGAGCAGCCGGCGACCGTGGCGCCCACGACCGCGCCGCTCCTCGACGCTCGCGGGATGCCCACGGGCGCTCCGGGGCCGGGCGCGTACGCGCCGGAGGCGACGGGGCGGGCGGGGTTTTCGACCGCCCCGCTGGGAGGAAGCGCCGGCGCGCGAGCGAGCGCGCCGCACGCGGCCACCGCCGCGACCGATCCGAACCCGTGGGCGCGCTCGTTCGAGGGCCCCGCGCCCTCGACCGCGCCGCTGCGGCCCGCCGAGCTCAGCGCCGCACCGAGCGGAGCACCGCCGTGGGCCGGGGCCGGCCTGCCGGGGAGCATGCCGGCCCAGCCGAGCATGCCGGCCCAGTCGACCATGCCGGCCCAGCCGAGCATGCCGCCCCAGTCGGTCGAGCTCGGCGCGGCGTCGAGCGGAGGATCGCCGTGGGCAGGGACCGCCCTGACGCAGGGCATCCCATCCGGATCGATCGGGCTGGGTCCACCGCCCATCGACCGGCGCCGGAGAGCGCGGCTGGGGTGGGCCGCCGCCGTCGCGTGCTCGCTGGCGCTGGGGCTCTCGGCCGGGCTCGTGCTCGTCTGGCGCTCACCTCGCGACGTCGCGGCCCCGGCGCCCGTCGCGACCGAGCCTGAAGAGAGGCGGATCGTGACTGTGAGCCCGCCGGAGGGGGCGTCGAGCGCCGGCGCACCGGCGCCGCCCTCGAGCGTCGAGCCGCTGGAGGAGCCCGCGCAGCCGCCGACCGTGGGGCCCGCGGCCGGCGGGGCGGCGTCGCCCGCGGCAGACGGCAGCGCGCGGCCGGCGGCCTCGGCGCAGGAGGCGGCGACGACCCCTCCCCCTGCCACGCCGGACGCCCCCCACGTCGCGGCCGAGCCCCCGACGTCGCCTGCGCCAGCGCAACCGCGATCCGCCCTCGCGGCGCCGCAACCGCGCCCAGCCGCCGCGGCGCCGCAGCCACGGGCGACGCCTGGCGCGAAGGGCGCCCGGCCGCCCGTCACGGTGCTGGAGAAGGACGACGACATCTATGGCATGCCGGCACCCGACCGCCGGCGCGCCGCCCCGCCGCCACCCGCGCGCAAGGCGCCCGCACGGCCGTTCTGATCGAGGTGCCGCATGAGCCACGACGTCAAGAATTACCTGCCGAACGATGAGACCCTGCGCCGGGTCGCGGATCAGGACGCCTCGGACGAGAACATGCGCCGCGCCATCGAGAACCCGCGCCTCCAGGACGTGCTGACGCGGCAGGAGGCGGCGCAGCAGCAGGCGAAGCGCGGCGCGCGAGGGGCGGCGAAGGCCACGCCCGCGGCGGTGCCGGCGACGGCGCCGGGGACGGCCGTGCCCGGCGCCGCGGGGGGCGTGGCGACGGCGCGGCCTCGGGCGCGACGGTGGCTCCGGTACGCGCTCATCGCGGTGGTCGCGGCGCTCTGCGTCCTCGTTCCGACGGCGCTCGCCTTCCTGGCCGGGAAGAAGAGCGCCCAGGAGGACGATCACGGCGGCGCGCTCTCCCCACCGGCGCCGCCGAGCGCGCTCCCGGGCGCGGCGAGCTCGGCGCCGGCCCCGAGCGCGCCGGCCTCGACGGCTTCCCCGAGCGCCTCGGCCTCGGCACCGGTCGCCCCAAGCGCGCCCGCCTCGGCCACCGCCGCCCCGACCGCCTCGGCCTCGGCTCTCGCCGCCCCGACCGCCTCGGCCACCGCCCCCGCCCAGAGCGCGATGGTGCGCCCGAACGCGGCGGCCGTGCCCGCCCCGCGAGCCGGCGCGGTCCGGGCGCTGCCGAGCGCGCAGCGCGCTCCGGCGCCGCGCTCCGCCGCGTCGGCCGCGCCCGCCCCGGCGGCGACCGCCACCGTGCACCCGCCTCTTCCCTTCGGAAATAAGCCGGAGTTCTAATGCCCATGAAGACCCATCGATCGCTCGCCGCCTCGCTCCTCGCCGCCCTCGTGCTGTCGCCCGCGGCAGGGAGCGCCGCCCCGCCCGCGCCACCGCAAGCCCCTGCGGCCGCGACGCCGCAGGCCACCTCGCCAGCGCCAGCGCAAGCCGACGCCATGTCGCGGGCGGCGCGGGACATCTTCGCGAAGGGCGAGGAGGCGTGGATGCAGGGGAAGTACGACCAGTGCCACGCATGGTTCCTCGCGGCGTGGAGCATCCGGCCGCACCGGCAGATCGCAGGCAACCTGGCGGCCTGCGAGCTCAAAGTCGGGCGCTACAGGGACGCCGCTGAACACCTGGCGTTCCTCATGCGGCCCAACGCCGACGGCAAACCAGTGCCGCTCAGCCAGGAACACCGCGCCCTGCTCGACGAGGCGATGGCGAAGATCGCCGTCGTCCAGATCGACGCCGAGCCCGGTACGACCATCGTGCTCGACGGCAAGTTTGTGGGGCAGACGCCGCTCTCGACGCCGCTTTACCTGGACCCGGGCGAGCACACCATCGAAGGGCGATCGCGCGCCGGCGGTCATGAGCAGGTCCCGCTCACGCTCGCTCCGGGCACGCAACGGAACATCGATCTCCACCTGCAAGCGCCGCAGCCGGCGACCACGACACCGGAGCCGGCAGAGGCGCCGCCACCGGTCGCGCCGCCGCCGACGCTGCCGCCGGATACGCAGGTGCGCGACGGGGTCGTGATCGGAGGGCTCGCGCTCGGAGGAGCGGCGATCGCGGCGGGGGTGGTGTTCGTGGTCGTGTCGAACGGAAAGAGCGAGAAAGTGAACGAGGCGACCCGATCGATCGCGATGAGCGGCGACGCGAACGCGTGCAACGATCCCGCGTTCAGGGCGCGCTGCGACGCGCTCGACGACACGTACATCGCCGAGGAGACGACGAGGAACCTGGCGATCGCCGCCCTGGTGACTGCGGGCGCCGCGCTGGGCGGCACCGCGCTCGCGTACGTGCTGTGGCCGGTCGGGACGCCGCGGACAACAGCCTCACCCGGCGTGCGCGTTACGCCAACCATGACGGCGCACAGCGCCGGGCTCACGATCGGAGGTGCATTTTGAGTGAGCACGCGGCGGAGCAAGGGGCGACTTCCGGTGGCCAAAGGAAGAGGGTGATGCGACGCATGGACTGGAGCGGTGTCGTTGTCGTGCTGGCTGGCCTCGCGGTCGCCGCCGGTGCAGGGTGCAGCACACTGCCACCGGACTGCCCGCACCGGTTTCGATGCGGGCCGGTCGACGGCAGCGGCGGCGGTGGGGGCACGCCGGAAGGGTGCGTGCCGAGCACGAGCGGCCGGCCGGTAGACGACGCGTGCGGGGTGTTCGTCACGGCCTCGGGGGACGATGCCGCGGCGGGGACCAAGGGCGCGCCCGTCAAGACGATTCAGCAGGCCTTGGCGCTGGCACAGCAAGAGGGCGCTACACGTCGTGTGTACGCGTGCGCCGAAGAGTTGGAGGGGCAGGTCGAGCTACCCGGCGGCCTGGCTGTCTTCGGAGGGCTCGCCTGCGCGAACGGCTGGACCTGGATCGGCGACAACGAGAAGACGACGCTCACCGCGCCCGAAGGTGAGATCCCGCTCGTGATGCGCGGCGGTGACGGCGCCATCCGCATCGAGGACGTCCATGTCACCGCGCGCGCCATCGACCTGAGCCATGAGGCAGCGCGGGGCTTGTCGTCCGTCGCCGCCCTCGTGGAGGGCGTCGCTGTCGAGATGGCGCGCTGCACGCTCGAGGCGGGCGACGCTGGCGACGGCACCGACGGCGAAGCATACACCGATGCGGCGCTCGCCGGCGAGCAAGGCAACCCGGGCAAGGAGGCGTGCTCGGGGGAGATCGTCGTGCCCGGTGGTGTCAAGCGGAATGCGTGTGGCACACCGGACGACCCGAGCGATGATTCCACGGGCGGCACCGGCGGAATCGGACAGCTCGACAGTGGCGCAGACGGATCCGCCGGCACGCCAGCGGGCGACGAGAACCGCGGCCTCGGAGAAAACGTCAACGCGTGCTCCCCCGGCGCCGCCGGCGCCGAGGGCGCCACCGGCGAGCCCGGCCCGAGCGCCACCGGCCTCGGCGCGCTCTCGTCCTCTGGCTACACCGGCCTCTCCGGCAGGCCCGGCACGCCGGGCACCACCGCGCAGGGCGGCGGCGGCGGTGGCGGCGCCAAGGGCGGATCCACCGCCAACCAGTGCCCCCTCGACTCCGCCGGCGGCGCCAGCGGCGGCTCCGGCGGCCCCGGCGGCTGCGGCGGCAAGGGCGGCAAGCCGGGCGGACCGGGCGGCGCCAGCATCGCCCTCATCAGCCTCGACGCCGAGCTCACCTTCGACGACGTCTTCCTCAAGACCGGCCGCGGCGGTCGCGGCGGCAACGGCGGGCCTGGTCAAGAGGGAGGAATCGGCGGCCTGGGCGGCTCGGGCGGCATCGTGCCGGATGGCATCCAAAACCTCAAGGCCGGCTGCGCCGGCGGGCCGGGTGGCAAGGGCGGCAACGGCGGTATCGGCGGCGGCGGCATCGGCGGACACTCCCTCGGCATCGCCTTCCGTGGCTCCCCGCCCCCCACCGACGGCCTCACCATCACCACCGGCGAGCCCGGCCCCGGCGGCAACGGCGACGGCGACAGCGCCGCCGCAGGCATCAAGGCCGACACACAGGAGTTCGCCCAGTAACGGTGCGCCGACGGACGTGCCCGAGAAAAACCGCACTGCCCTCAACAAAACCTGGCAACGGAGGGCCCTCATCGGCAATGGCTCGTGGCGAGGAGGGTTCTCCCTTGGGCACGCGCGTTGGGCCTTCACGTCCCTCGCTCGGCGCGGTAACAGCCCAACTGCACCTTGCGTGCCGCAGGTCGCACCCTGCGGGGTGCGACTCGGCGGGTCAGCCGGCAACTGCCGGTTGGTGGCCGATGGGCAGCCGGCGCAACTCTCCACCCACGAAAGTGGCCCGAGACCGGCTCAGCCCCGCTTTGTCGATGGGCGCCGCGCGCATGCGCGGCTGCCGCCCGCGCGCCGATGACGCCGGGCGCTGCCGGAAATCGACTGGGCCCGCTGCACTTTATTGAGCCGATCGGCGCGCTCGATCGGATCTCTCTGCAGAGCCGACGCGCACCGCAGCGGTGCCCGCGAGCGCTGCCTCGCATCCCAGACCGGCCCAGGAGATGTCTCGTGCGCAAACCCGGCTTGGGGGTCCCCACACGACGACGCACCCCTCCCGTCCGGCGCTGCGCGCCGGACTTGGGAGGGGCGGGCGGCGCGCAGGCGCGCAGCGCCGAGCACCGACGGGGGGTGGGCAGCCCTCTCCCTCTCTGCATCTTCTTCCTTGCATCCTTCTTGAACAACCCGGAGCTCTTGCGCCCAGGAGGCGAAGCGCGGCGCGCGAGGGGCGGCGAAGGCCACGCCCGCGGCGGTGCCGGCGACGGCGCCGGGGACGGCCGTGCCCGGCGCCGCGGGGGGCGCGGCGACGGCGCGGCCTCGGGCGCGACGGTGGCTCCGGTACGCGCTCATCGCGGTGGTCGCGGCGCTCTGCGTCCTCGTTCCGACGGCGCTCGCCTTCCTGGCCGGGAAGAAGAGCGCCCAGGAGGACGATCGCGGCGGCGCGCTCTCCCCACCGGCGCCCCCGAGCGCGCTCCCGGGCGCGGCGAGCGCGGCGCCGGCCCCGAGCGCGACCGCAACAACGTCGGCTCCGAGCGCGTCCGCCACGGCGTCGGCTCCGAGCACGACGGCCTCGGCGTCTGCTCCGAGCACGACGGCCTCGGCCCCGGTCGCTCCGAGCGCGCTGACCGCCCCGAGCACGCCAGCCTCGGTACCCGCGGCACCGACGGTACCGGCGACGACGCCGCGGGGCGCCTCGCCTCGAGCGCTGCCGAACACCCAGCGTCCCCCGGCGCCGCGCTCCTCCGCGGCGTCCCGGTCCGCCCCGCCACCGAACCTCCCGCCACAACCCCCTCCGCCCTTCGGAGACAAGCCCGAGTTCTAGAGCCTATGAAGATCCATCGACCGATCGCCGCCCTGCTCGTCGCCGCGCTGCTGCTCCCGCCCACGGCGGCGAGCGCCGCACCGCCCGCGGCGGGGAGCCCGGCGCTGCCCGCGCCACCGAAGACCGCGCCGCCCGCGCCGCCGAAGGAAGACGCCATCTCAGCGATGGCCCGCGAGCTGTTCGCGAAGGGCGTCGCGGCGTGGAACCAGCGGAAGTACGAGGAGTGCCGCGCTTCGCACCTCGCCGCGTGGAGCATCAAGCCGTACCGGCAGATCGCGGGCAACCTGGCCGCCTGCGAGGTGAAGCTCGGCCTGTACCGCGACGCCGCCGAACACCTGTCGGCCCTCACCCAGCCCGCCGCCGACGGGACGCGGGCGGAGCTGAGCCTAGAGCACCGCCGCCTGTTCGACGAGGCGCTGGCGAAGATCGCGGTTGTCGACATCGACGTCGAGCCCGGCGCCACCGTGCTCGTCGACGGCAAGGCCGTGGGGCAGGCGCCGCTCCCCGCGCCGCTGTTCCTGGAGCCCGGCGAGCACATGCTGGAAGCGCGGACGGGCACCGGCGCCGTCGCGCAGATCAAGGAGCGGTTCGAGGCGGGGACGCAGCGGAATATCGCGCTGCAACCGCGGATGCCGCAGGCCGCGACGACGGCGACGACGACGCCGACGGCCGCGACGTCAGCGCCGCCGCCGGTCGCACCGACGGCGCCGCCGGTCGCGCCGCCGGATACGCGGGTGCGCGACGGCGTCGTGATCGGCGGCCTCGCGCTCGGCGGCGCGGCGCTCGCGGCGGGTGTGGCGCTGGCGGTCGTATCGAACGGCAAGAGCGAGGAGGCGGACGAGGCGCTCCACTCGGTTGTGAAGGACGGCGGCGTCAACGCGTGCAGCGACCCCGCATTCAGGGCGCGCTGCGACGCGCTCGCCGACGCGAACAGCGCCGAGGGAACGACGTGGCGCCTAGCAATTGCAGGATTCGTAACCGCAGGCGCCGTGCTCGGTGGCACGGCGCTAGCGTCCGTCTTCTGGCCGGTCGAGACGCCGCGGGCGGCGGCTTCACACGCCGTGCACATCGCCCCAGTGGTCACCGCGCAGAGCGCCGGGTTCACGATCGGAGGTGCGTTTTGAGCGAGCACACGGCGGACCGAGCGACGATTTGGGGTGACCAAAGGAAAACGGTGATGCGACGGATGAGCTGGAGCGGTGTCGTTGTCGTGCTCGCCGGGCTCGCGACCGCCGGCGCGGGATGCGGATCGCGACGGGATGGCTGCTTGTTCGAGGCACGATGCGATTTCGGGGACACAGGCGGAGGAGGAGGAAGCACGCCGGCGGGGTGCGTGCCGAACAGAAGCGGAAGCGCCGTGGACGACGAGTGCGGGGTGTTCGTCGCGGCCGCGGGAGATGACTCCGCGGCGGGGACGAAGGGTGCGCCCGTCAAGACGATCCAGCACGCCGTCGCACTGGCGCAGCAGGACGGTACCGCGCGACGGGTGTACGCATGCGCCGAGACGTTCGAGGGCCAAGTCGAGCTGCCCGGCGGCGTCGCGCTCTTCGGTGGGCTCGACTGCGCGAGCGGCTGGGGCTGGATCGGCGACAATGAGAAGACGACGCTCTCCGCCCCCGAAGGCGAGATCCCGCTCGTGATGCGCGGCGGCGACGGTGCGGTGCGCGTCGAGGATGTGCAGGTCACAGCGCGCGCCATCGACCCGAGCAACACGGCAGCGCGGGGTCTGTCGTCCATCGCCGCGCTCGCGGAGGGCGTCGCCGTCGAGATGGCGCGTTGCACGATCGAGGCAGGCAACGCAGCCGACGGTACCGACGGCGAGGCGTACACCGAAGCGGCGCCCGCCGGCGAGCAAGGCAACCCGGGCAAGGAGGCGTGCTCGGGAGAAATGATATTCGGCGGCGGTGTCAAGCAGAATGCGTGCGGCACGCCGGACGACCCGAGCGACGATTCATCGGGCGGTACCGGAGGCATCGGGCAGTTGACCGAAGGTGGAGCTGGTTCGCCAGGTGGGCCGAGCGGCGCCAGCGGTCTGGGTGGCATGGGCGAGAGGGCGCTGGAATGCACCACCGGCACCGCCGGTGACGAGGGCGCCGCCGGCGACCCCGGTGCCAGCGCCACCGGCCTCGGCGCGCTCTCCTCCTCTGGCTACGCCGGCGTCCCCGGCTACGCCGGCGCTGCGGGCACCACCGCGCAGGGCGGCGGCGGGGGCGGCGGCGCCAAGGGCGGCACCGCCGCCAACCAGTGCGCCCCCGACTCCGCCGGCGGCGCCAGCGGCGGCTCCGGCGGCCCCGGCGGCTGCGGCGGCAAGGGCGGCCTCCCCGGCGGCCCCGGCGGCGCCAGCATCGCCCTCGTCAGCCTCGACGCCGCCCTCACCTTCGACGACGTCTCGCTCAAGACCGGTCGCGGCGGGCGCGGCGGCAACGGCGGCCCCGGTCAAGAGGGCGGCAGCGGTGGCCTCGGCGGCCTCGGCGGCACCCTGCCGACCGGTGTCGAGGACCTCAAGGCCGGCTGCTCCGGCGGACCGGGAGGCAAGGGCGGCAACGGCGGCAACGGCGGTGGCGGCCTCGGAGGACACTCCCTCGGCATCGCCTTCCGCGGCACTCCGCCCCCCGCGAGCGGCCTCACCATCACTACCGGCGAGCCCGGCCCCGGCGGCAACGGCGACGGCGACAGCGCCGCCACAGGCATCAAGGCCGATACGCAGGAGTTCGCCCAGTAACGGTGGGCCGACGGGCGTGCCCGAGAGAAAAAACGCACTGTCCTCAACAAAATCTGGCAACAAACGGCGCTCATCGGCAATGGCTCGTGGCGAGGAGGGTTCGCCCTTGGGCACGCGCATTGGGCCTTCACGTCCCTCGCTCGGCGCGGTAGCAGCCCAACCGCACCTTGCGTGCCGCAGGTCGCACCCTGCGGGGTGCGACTCGGCGGGTCAGCCGGCAACTGTCGGTTGATGGCCGATGGGCAGCCGGAGCAACTCTCCACCCACGAAAGTGGCCCGAGACCGGCTCAGCCCCGCTTTGTCGATGTGCACCGCGCGCGTGCGTGGGCGCCACCCGCGCGACGCGCGCCATGCGTTCCGATGACGCCGGGCGCTGCCGGAAATCGACTGGCCCGCTGCACTTTCCTGAGCAGGTTGGCGCGCTCGATCCGATCTCTTCTGTAGAGCCGACGTGCACCGCTGCGGTGCCCGCGAGCGCGGCCTCGCGTCCCAAACCGGCCCGGGAGATGTCTCGTGAGCAAACCCCGCCTTGGGGGTCCGGACACGACGGCGACCCCCTCCCGTCCGGCGCGCAGCGCCGGACCTGGGAGGGGCCGGCGGCGCGCAGGCGCGAAGCGCCGAGCACCAACGGGGGGTGGGCAGCCCTCTCTCTCCATCTTCTTCCTTGCATCCTTGTTGAACAAGCCGGAGCTCTTGCGCCCGGGAGGCGAAGCACAACGCGCGAGGGGCGGCGGAGGTGGCGCTGAACACGGAGACGATGGTCCACGTGAGCGTCCCGCAGATCTGCATCGAGGCGAGCGCGGTCGTGGAGTAACGACCGACCATGCCGCGCCCGACGAGGAAGACCAGCGTCAGGAGCAGCATGTGCGTGATCGCGGGCCAGGCGAGCCGCCAGACCCGCCCCGCCAGCGCCGCCCATTCCCGCGCAGCGGGGGGCGGCGCGCTGGGCCGCCGGGGAGCGTGTCGCGGCCACGCGGCTACCGTAGCGCCGAGCCGGCGCCCGTCGAGGCGAGCGAGCAGGCGGCAAGGCGGCCCGCGCTGGGCGCGGCGATCGGGTCGGTCTCGGCGCGCGGGGCCGCGGCGCCCCGGCCCGCGCGCGAGGTGTCCGGCGTGCGCCCCGGCGACAGAGGCTATTTCATTGCAAGTGCATCTTGATTGCATTACATCGAGCCCACGCCAGCCCGGGGCCCCGCCGATCGCGCCGCGGTCGCGGATGCACCCCGTTCACCGCACGCTGCGCGCGCGGCAGGCGCACCCGCACGCGCTGGAGCGCGCCGGCGCTGGCGAGAGAGGATCTCGACGTGACGCAAAAGCTTCCTGTGACCGTGCTGTCCGGCTTTCTGGGCGCCGGCAAGACCACGCTGCTCAACCACGTCCTGGCGAACCGCGATTCGCTGCGCGTCGCCGTGATCGTCAACGACATGAGCGAGGTCAACGTCGACGCCGCGCTCGTGCGGGGCGGGGGCGCGGCGCTGCGCCGCGTGGAGGAGCGGCTCGTCGAGATGTCGAACGGCTGCATCTGCTGCACCCTCCGGGAGGATCTCCTCGTCGAGGTGGCCCGCCTGGCGGCCGAGGGGCGCTTCGACTACCTGCTGATCGAGTCGACGGGCATCTCGGAGCCGCTCCCGGTCGCCGAGACGTTCACCTTCGACGACCCGGCGACGGGCAAGCGCCTCTCCGAGGTCGCCCGGCTCGACACGCTGGTCACGGTCGTCGACGCGCAGCGGTTCCTCGCCGACTGGACGAGCGCTGACGACCTGCGCGCGCGAGAGGCCGCGCTGGACGGCGACGACGAGCGCACGGTCGCGGATCTGCTCGTCGAGCAGATCGAGTTCGCGAACGTGCTCGTGCTCAACAAGACGGATCTCGTGAGCGAGGACGAGGTCGAGCGGCTCACGGCGATGCTGCTGCACCTGAACCCCGGCGCCCGGATCGTCAGGGCTTGCCGCGGCCGTGTCGATCCTCGCGAGATCCTCGGCACCGGGCGCTTCGATTTCGAAGAGGCGGCGCGCTCGCCCGGCTGGATGCGGGAGCTGCGCGGGGAGCACGCCCCCGAGACCGAGGAGTACGGGATCGAGAGCTTCGTCTACCGCGCGGAGCGCCCGATGCACCCGGAGCGGCTCTGGGCCTTCCTCCACGGGGCGGCCGCCTGGGATGGAGTGCTCCGCTCCAAGGGGTTCTTCTGGCTCGCGACGCGCATGGACATCACGGGTTCCTGGTCCCAGGCGGGCGGCGCCGCCTCGTTCGAGGCGGCGGGGCTCTGGTACGCGGCCTTGCCGGAGGAGGAGCGGCCCGAGGACGACGGGCCGGCCGCCGCGTGGCATCCGATCTGGGGCGACCGTCGGCAGGAGATCGTCTTCATCGGCGTCGACATGGCCCGAGAGGAGCTCACGCGCGGGCTCGACGCCTGCTTGCTCACGCCGGACGAGATGGCCGCGGGGCCGTCCGCGTGGAGCCGGTTCGAGGATCCCTTCCCGGCGTGGGAGGACGCGAGTGACCTGAGTGAACAGGAGAGAGGGGCAGGGCCGGAGCAGCTCAACTCCTGAGGCGCTCCATGCAGGCCGGCTGACGCAGCCTCGGCGGCGCGCTCGCTGCAGCGCAGCGCGCCCGCGCTGGCTGCAGCGAGCGCTGGAGTCGCGATTACCTGCCTGCTCCCTTCGAGATCTTCCCTTCCGTGAAGACCACGTGTTTGCGGGCGATCGGATCGTACTTCTTCATCTGCATCTTCTCCGTCATCGTCCGCTTGTTCTTCGTCGTGTAGTAGCAGTGACCCGTCCCAGCAGGGCGGGCTGGCGCGCGAGGTAGGCAGCGCCGACGAGGGCGAAGCTCAGCGCCGGCCAGAGGAGGGCGAATCCGGCGCCGCCGACCACGACCGCAAGCCACAGGAGCGACGCGCTCAGCGCGATGAACAAGGAGCCGTAGCGCATCGAGCGGTCCGATCGTAGGGCCCGGGACGAGAGAAGTGTTGACGCGATTCCAGGATTGCATCGAGAGTGCGTGGGTGGACGCGCAGGGCGGCGCGCTCCTGGCATCGCGATCGACAGGGCGACTCTGTAGGGAGGTGCGGACATGAAGCTGTTTCGGTTTGCGGGCGGTGGCGGTGCTCGGCTCGGGCTCGAGGACGAGCGGGGAGCGCGCCACGACCTCACGGCGGCATCCCCGGAGGCGTTCGCGTCCGTCGCCTCGTGGCTCGCCTTGCCGGATCCCCTCGGCGCGGTGCGCGACGCGCGCGCGCGCGCCGCGGCCCACCCCCTCCCGCCCGACGTCCCGCTGCTCGCCCCGATCGACGGGCAGGAAGTCTGGGCCGCGGGCGTCACCTACGAGCGCTCGCGCGCCGCGCGCAAAGAGGAGAGCGCCGGCGGCGGCGACTTCTACGACCGCGTGTACGAGGCCGAGCGCCCCGAGCTGTTCTTCAAGGCGACGCCCCGCCTGGTCGCCGGCCCGGGCGCGCCGGTGCGCATCCGGCGCGACTCGAGCTGGAACGTGCCCGAGCCGGAGCTCTCGCTCGTCGTCTCCACGGCGGGCCGCATCGTCGGCTACACGGCCGGCAACGACGTCTCGTCGCGGTCCATCGAGGGCGACAATCCCCTCTACCTGCCGCAGGCGAAGGTCTACGACGGCTGCTGCGCGCTCGGCCCCGCCATCGTGCTCGCGGACGAGCCCGGGCTCGACCTGCGCGCGCTCTCCATCGAGCTCGCGATCCAGCGCCGTGGCGAGGCGGTGTTCGCGGGGAAGACCTCGACCGCGAGCATGCGTCGCTCGCCAGAGGAGCTCGTCGCCTACCTCACGCGCGAGCTGAGCTTCCCGGCGGGCGTCGTCCTCATGACCGGGACCGGCATCGTCCCGCCGGACTCGTTCACCCTGGAGCCCGGCGATCTCGTGGAGATCACGATCCAGGGCGTCGGCACGCTGGCGAACCCGGTATCTCGAGGTTGACGAGGCACCCCATGGAATTCCTTGCCCACGACGCCGCCACCGGGGAAGCGCTCGGCGCCTACCGTGACGCCACCGCCGCCGAGATCGACGCCGCCGCCCGCGCCGCCGCCGCCGCGGCGCCCGCCTTCGCCGGCCTCGCGCCGGAGATGCGCGCCCGGTTCCTGGAGACGGCCGCCGACGAGATCATGGCGCTCGGCGACCCCCTGATCCAGACAGCGCACCGGGAAACCGGGCTGCCCGTCGCCCGCCTCGAAGGCGAACGCGCCCGCACCACCGGCCAGCTGCGCCTCTTCGCCGCCGTCGTGCGCGAGGGCTCGTGGGTCGATGCCCGGATCGATCCCGCGCTGCCCGACCGCAAGCCGCTCCCGCGCCCCGACGTGCGGCGCGTGCTGCGGCCGATCGGTCCGGTCGCCGTCTTCGGCGCGAGCAATTTCCCCCTCGCGTTCTCCGTTGCCGGCGGCGACACCGCCTCTGCCCTCGCCGCGGGCAACCCGGTCGTGGTCAAGGCCCACCCGGCGCACCCTGGTACCTCCGATCTCGCGGCCTCGGCCCTGCGCTCCGCCGTGCAGAAGGCGGGCCTGCCCGCGGGCGTGTTCGGCATGGTGCACGGCGCCTCGCCCGAGGTCTCGCTCGCGCTGGTGCGCCACGAGGCCATCCAGGCGGTGGGCTTCACCGGGTCCAGCCGCGCGGGGCGCGCCCTCTGTGACGCCGCCGCCGCCCGCCCGCGGCCCATCCCGGTCTTTGCCGAGATGAGCAGCGTCAACCCGCTGGTCGTGCTGCCCGGCGCGCTGCGCGAGCGCCGCGACGCGATCGCCGAAGGGCTGATCAACTCGTGCACGCTCGGCGTCGGCCAGTTCTGCACCAAGCCCGGCCTCGTCCTGGGGCTGGCCTCCCCTGAATGGGACGCGTTCGCGCGATCGGTCGCCGACCGAGCCCGCGCCATCAAGCCTGGTGTGATGCTGCACGCCGGTATCCAGGAGTCGTTCGACCGCTCCGTGCGGGAGCTGAGAGGCGTGGAGTGGCTGACCGACGCCGGCGCGCGCGTCGCTCGCGTCTCCGCCGCCGACTTCGCGCGGGAGCCGCACCTCGCGCACGAGATCTTCGGACCGTACACGCTGCTCGTCACCGCTTCGGACCGCGGAGAGTTGCTTCGGCTCCTCGGCGCGCTCGACGGCCAGCTCACCGCCACGCTGCACGGGACCGCCGACGATCTCGCCGCCGCCCAGGACCTCGTCGATGTCCTCGGCCGCGTCGCGGGCCGCCTCCTCTTCAACGGCTACCCGACGGGCGTGGAGGTGTCGCCCGCCATGCACCACGGCGGGCCGTATCCAGCGAGCAGCGACGTGCGCTTCACGTCGGTTGGGACCGCGGCCATCCTCCGCTTCGCACGCCCCGTTTGCTACCAGTCGTGTCCGCCAGCGCTGCTCCCGCTGGAGCTGCGCGACGAGAACCCGCTCGGGATCTCACGCCTCGTCGACGGCCGAGCCACCCGCGACCCCATCGCACCCCGCGCATGAGCCACGATCCGGTGTTGGAGTCCGGCAGCGAGGCGATCTACACCCTGCGCACCACCGCGCCCGGACCATCGGGGCGCCTCCCGCTCGGGGCCGAGCAGCTGCGCGCCATGTCCAGCGGCGAGCTGTTCGGCTGGACTCAGAATGCCGGGATGGGGTGGGATCCTGCGCGCCTGCGAGGGAAGCAGTTCCTCGTGCTCAGCACGCAGGGGGGGATCCGCGCGCCCGACGGCACGCCGATCGCGCTCGGGTACCACACGGGGCACTGGGAGGTCGGGCTGCTCATGGAGGAGGCAGCCCGCACGTTCACGGCCGGCGGGGCCATCCCGTTCGCCGGCTATGTCAGCGATCCGTGCGACGGGCGGACCAATGGCACCGTCGGCATGCTCGACAGCCTCGCTTACCGCAACGACGCCGCCATCGTCTTTCGACGGCTGATACGCTCGCTGCCCACCCGCCGCGGCGTGCTCGGCGTCGCCACCTGCGACAAGGGCCTGCCGGCCATGTTGATGGCGCTCGCCGGCACCCCCGACCTCCCCACGGTGATCGTGCCGGGAGGCGTCACGCTCCTCGCGGAGGAGGCCGAGGACACAGCCAAGGTCCAGACCCTCGCGGCGCGTTATGCGCGCGGGGAGGTGAGCCTCGACTACGCGGCCGAGATGGGCTGCCGCGCCTGCGGTTCCCCCGGCGGCGGCTGCCAGTTCATGGGCACGGCCGCGACGAGCCAGGTGGTGGCGGAGGCGCTCGGCCTCGCCCTCCCGCACGGCGCGCTCAGCCCGTCGGGCGCCGAGATCTGGCGCGACCTCGCCCGCCGCTCCGCGCACGCGCTCATGGCCCTCGAGCTACGTGGGGTGACCACGCGGGACATCGTCACCGACGACTCGGTCCACAACGCCATGGTGCTGCACGCCGCCGTCGGCGGGTCGACCAACCTGGTGCTCCATGTGCCGGCGATCGCGCATGCGTCCGGGCTCCGGCGCCCCACGGTGGACGACTGGGCGCGCATCAACGCCCTCGTTCCGCGCCTCGTGGACGTGTTGCCCAACGGGCCGAAACACCACGCCACGGTTCAGGTCTTCCTCGCGGGAGGCGTCCCGGAGGTTATGCTCCATCTGCGCGAGCTCGGCCTGCTGCGGCTCGGCGCGCGCACCGTCAGCGGTCGGACTCTGGGCGAGAACCTCGAGTGGTGGGAGCACAGCGAGCGGCGCCGGCGCCTGCGCGACAAGCTGCGGCAGCTGGACGGCATCGATCCGGACGACGTGATCATGTCCGCCGGGAAGGCACGCGAGCGCGGCCTCACCAGCACGGTGACCTTCCTGCGCGGCAACCTCGCGCCCGAGGGAGCGCTCGTGAAGAGCACCGCGATTGCCCCCCAGGTGATCGGACCGGACGGCGTTTATCTGCACGAAGGGCCTGCGCGCGTGTTCGGCAGCGAGGACGCGGCGATCGAGGCGATCAAGACGGGCGCCGTGCAACCGGGTGACGTCATGGTGCTGATCGGCATCGGCCCCGGTATCGGGATGCCGGAGACGTACCAGATCACCTCTGCCCTCAAGCACGTGAAGGATGGGCACCGTATCGCCCTGGTCACGGACGGTCGTTTCTCCGGCGTCTCCACCGGGGCGTGCATCGGCCACGTCAGCCCGGAGGCGTGGGCGGGTGGACCCATCGGCCGCGTGCGCGACGGCGAGCGCATCCGGCTGCGGATCGACACGCGCACGCTGGAGGGGACGGTGGACGTCGTGGGCGTGGATGCCGGCAGCCTTGCCGCCCGTGCGCCCAATCCAGCCCTTCAACCGGACGGCCGAGTGAACCCGGATACGCGGTTGTGGGCTGCGCTTCAGGATGCCAGCGGCGGCAGCTGGGGTGGTTGCGTCTATGATGCGGAGCGCATCATCGGGCTCCTCGGTCGCGCCATCGCCGCCGAGCGGAGCTCCTCTGGCACATGAGCTTTTGATATAGCGCCATTTTTCCAGGAAGAGACGGATCGCGTGAGTTTCATCATTCAGCCAACGCGTGCAGCGTGGCTGTACGATGTGAACGATCACAACGAGAAGCTTGACTTCCGGATCGCGTTTGGATTTCCTAAGCCCCGAAACCAGAAGATCTCTCGTGGTAGGCCCCACGAGCGTCGCCGATCGCGTCATTGAATTGTGAGGGCACTCGCGAACTCCGCGTGGTGCCCCGGGAATGACGCGCGACACCGTCGCTCGCCAAACGCGGATCGTTTGTACCCCAGTGCTTTTGCCGCGAGCATGCGGCGGCACACAGACATTGCCCTCGTGGTTGGTGAGGGCGAGAACGTGACGACGTGTGATGGGCCGTAGAGATCTCCATCCGACCACGTCTCTTTGCTCGAAAGGTAGCGGCACGATGTCGATTGGCCAGTTGAAGTCACGTGGATCGGCGCGGCGCGCAATGGCGGTGTTGAGCTGTGCGCTCGGGCTCTGGGGTCTCTCTGCCTGCAAAGACAAGCCCGACAGCGCTCCGGCCGCGGGAGGCGCCGCCAGCGCCGTGGCCTCAGGAGGCTCCGCCAGCGCCGCGGCCGAGCAGGCGCCGAGCGGGCACGGGCCCAAGATCGTGCCAGGGCCCGGCTATAACCCCGAGTGCTTCGCGCCGTGGAAGCAGGACACCAAGTATCTGCAGTGGACGGCGCGAAAGCCGCCGTTCCGCCTCGCGCTCGTCAACGGCTACGTCGGTAACGCCTGGCGCATCCAGATGGTCAAGACGGCCAAGGCCTTCGCCAAGGACCCGGCCATCGCGCCGCTGATCAAGGAGTTCAAGGTGGTGTCGACCGGCACCGACGTCGCGGCCCAGCTCGGCGCGATCGAGGACTTCATCAACCAGGGCTTCGACGGCATCGTCACGCTCGCCGTCAGCCCCGACGGCTTCGATCGCGTGATCCGGCTCGCCGACAAGAAGGACGTCATCCTGGTTCCGTTCGACAACGTGCTCGATACGGACAAGGTGATGCAGGTCAACGAGGACCAGCTGGCGATGGGGCGCCAGTGGGGCGAGTTCCTCGACAAGCAGCTCGGCGGCAAGGGCAAGGTGCTCGAGGTCCGCGGCCTGCAGGGCAACTCCGTCGATCGCGACCGCCACGTCGGCTTCCGCCAGGTCATGGAAGCGCCGGGGAAGAGCTACACCATCGTGGAGGTGGTGGGCAGCTGGGACGACGGCAAGGCGCAGAAGGCGGTGGCCGACGCGCTGGCCGTGCACCGCCAGTTCGACGCGCTCTTCGCGCAGGGCGGCTCGACGGGCGCCGTCCGCGCGCTGCTCGACGCCGGACACAAGCCGATCCCGGTCGCCACGGAGGCCGAGAACGGCGTGCGCAAGCTGATCGCGAAGCACCACGAACAGGGCATGAAGGGCCTGTCGCTCGGCCAGTCGCCGGGGCTCGCGGCCATCGCGATGAAGGCGGCGCTCGAGGGCCTGCAAGGCAAGGTGATGCCCCAGATGATCTCCGTGCCGATCCCCGCCGCCGATCACACCACGCTGAAGGACGGCGAGAGCTTTTTCTCGCAGCTCTCCGACAACTTCTTCACGCCCAACGAGTTCCCGCCCTGCGGGGTCAACATCTCGGGCGTGAAGATCATGAACGAGTCGGAATCCGACGTGAAGTAGACGTCGAGTAAACGTCAAGTAGACATGAAGTAGCGCCCCGCGGGCCCCCCCAGCATCATGACCGAACCGGTGAGCCCTCCGCTTCTCGAGCTCCGGGCCGTCTCCAAGCACTACGGCGGAGTCACCGCCCTGAGCGGCGTCGACTTCGCCTGCGAGGCGGGGAAGGTGCACGCGATCCTCGGCGAGAACGGCGCGGGCAAGAGCACCCTGATCAAGATCATCGGCGGCGTGGTCAAGCCGAGCGCCGGGGAGCTCTTGCTCCACGGCAAGCCGGTCCGGTTCGACCACCCGATCGAGGCGAACGCCGCCGGCATCGTCTGCGTCTTTCAGGAGCTGTCCCTGATGCCGACGCTGACGGTGGCCGAGAACATCGGCATCTCCATGCCGACGAACCGCCTGGGGCTCTTCGATCGCAAGGCGCAGGTCCGCAGGGCCGAGGAGCTCCTCGCGCGCGTCGGCTGCGAGGGCGTGAACCCGAACGCCTGGGTGAGCGACCTGCCGCTCTCGCGCCGCCAGATGGTCGAGATCGCGAAGGCGCTCGGCAAGGACCCGCGGCTGTTGATCCTGGACGAGGCCACCTCCGCCCTGACCAACAGCGACGTCAAGAAGGTCTACGACCTCCTGGCCGAGCTCAAGGCTCAGGGCGTCGGCATGCTCTACATCTCGCACCGCATGCACGAGATCAAGGAGCTCGCGGACGTGATGTCGGTCTTCCGCAACGGCCGGCACATCGAGACCTTCGCCAAGGGCAAGCGCAGCGACGACCAGATCGTGGAGCTCATGATCGGCCGTGACATGGGCCACGTCTTTCCGCCGAAGCCGGCGGCCCGCAGCTTCCCTGCGACGCTGCTCGAGGTGAGCGGCCTGAGCTGGGAGCAGCAGCTCGAGGACGTGTCGTTCAAGCTCGGCAAGGGCGAGATCCTCGGCATCGGCGGGCTCGACGGCCAGGGCCAGCGCGAGCTGTTGCTCAGCTTGTTCGGTGTGCTCAAGGATGTGCGCGGCGAGATCAAGATCGACGGCAAGCCGGTCAAGCTGACGAGCCCGCGCCAGGCCAAGGACCGCGCGCACGGCATCGCCCTCGTGCCCGAAGACAGGAAGACCGAAGGCCTGATGCTGCCGATGGCCATCTCCGCGAACCTGTCGCTGGCGTCGCTCGACAAGTTCACGAGCGGCCTGGTGCTCGACCGCCGGCGCGAGGCCGCGCGCGTCGACGAGATGGTGCGCCGCATCCAGATCAAGATCGGCTCGCTCGACCACCCTGTGTCGTCGCTGTCCGGCGGCAACCAGCAGAAGGTCGTGCTGGCCAAGTGGCTGATGACGGAGCCGCGGCTGCTGATGCTCAACGATCCCACCCGCGGCATCGACGTCGGCACGAAGCAGGAGATCTACCAGCTGCTCCGCGAGCTGGCGGACGCCGGCACGTCCATCCTCTTCTACACAACGGACTACGACGAGCTGATCGGCTGCTGTGACCGCGTGCTGGTCCTCTACCGGAACCGCGTCCAGGGCGAGCTCGTGGGGCCCGACATCACCGAAAAGAACATCCTGGACCTGGCCCTCGGTCTGCGCGGCGGGCCTGAGCGCGCGAGGCGCGACGACGAACCCGCGCCATCGGAGGCACGATGAAGGACTGGAAGCTCCGCCTGCGCCAGAACCAGGGCCTCCTCGTGGCCGTCGGTCTGTGCATCTTGTTCTACGGGCTCTACTCGCTCTCGCATCCCAAGGGCTTCAGCGCGTCGCTGGTGGGGCAGAACGCCAACGAATCGTTCGTTCTGGTCGCGGCGGCCATGGCCCAGACGATCCCCGTGCTGACCGGCGGCCTGGATCTGTCCGTGGGCGCCGTGATCACGCTCGTCAACTGCGTGGCCTCGCACGTCCTTGCCGGCAGCGCGCTCACGGTGTTCCTGGGCATCCTGCTGTGTATGGCCGTGGGCATGGCGGCGGGCCTTCTCAATGGCTGCCTGGTCGTCTATGGCCGCCTGCAACCGATCATCGCCACGCTGGCCTCGGGCACGATCTTCCTCGGCATCGCGCTGTTCCTGCGACCGACGCCCGGCGGCCAGGTCGACGGCGATCTGGCGTTCGCGGCCACCTTCGATGTCAACGAGCTGCTGCAGGCCGCGGGCGCCGCCCCCCTCGACGGCGCGCTGGGCTTCGTCGGCACGATCCCGTCGCCCGCGATCTGGATGGCGCTGCTCGCGCTGCTCTGGACCTATTACCGCCGCACCCGCTACGGCCTCGGCGCTTACGCCGTCGGCGCGTCGCAGGAGGCGGCGTACATGTCGGGCGTCCGCGTCAAGCGCGTCAAGCTGGCCGCGTACACGCTGTCTGGGTTCTTCGCCAGCGTCGGCGGCCTCTACCTCGCGCTGCAGACGACGTCGGGCAACGCCGACATCCCACAAGCCGGCTCCTACACGCTGAACTCCATCGCCAGCGTCGTGATCGGGGGCACCTCGCTCTACGGAGGGATCGGCGGCGCCATCGGCTCGCTCTTCGGCGCCCTGGTGCTCCGCTCCGTCGCCTTCAACTTCCGCGTCTTCGACGAGGGCTCGGCGCTCGGCCTCCTCGCCAACCCGCTCTACCAGCCGCTGTTCGAGGGCCTCATCCTGCTCGCGGCCGTCTGCCTCGGCGCGCTCTGGGTCATCCGCGTGAAGAACCGGCTGCAGGTCTTCAGGTGAGCTCGATGCAACAGCCCCTCTCCCTCAAGAGCCGACTCGGCGAGATCGACAAGCCGACCTGGTACACGCTGCTGTCGATCGGCGTCGTCCTCGTGGGCGGCTCGATCGGCACGCTGATCACCCAGGGCACGCTGAGCTTCCTGAGCCCGTACTACATCCTGCAACAGCTGCAGATCGCGGCCTTCCTGGGCGTGGCCGCCACGGGCATGATGATCGTGATCCTGCTCGGTCACATCGATCTCTCGCTGCCGTGGGTGCTCACCTCGAGCGCCATGCTGGCCGCGGGGCTCGGCGGCTGGGCCGCGTTGCCCTGCGGCCTGGCCGTCGGCGCCGCCGCGGGTCTTGTGAACGGGCTCGGCGTCGCCTACCTGCGCGTGCCCTCGATGATCTTCACGCTGGGCACGAACACCGTGCTTCAGGGGCTGATGGTGCTCTACACCGGCGGCTTCGCTCCGCGCAGCGAGGCGCCGGCGTGGATGGAGGTCCTGGCCGTGGGCAAGACGCTCTCCATCCCGAACTCGCTGTTCGTCTGGATCCTTGTCGGCGGCGTCGGCACCTTCGTGCTGAAGAAGACAGCGCTCGGTCGCTACATCTATGCCGTGGGCAACCAGGAGCAGGCCGTCTACCTCTCGGGCGTCAGAACGCACTTCGTGCTGATCGGCGCCTTCGTGATGTGCGGCGTGTGCTCCGCCATGACCGGCATGCTGCTGGCGGGTTTTTCGCACAAGGCCTATCAGGCCATGGGCAACGACTACCTCATGCCGGCCATCGCCGCGGTGGTGATCGGCGGAACCAACATCATGGGCGGGCGCGGGACGTATCTCGGTACCGTCCTCGGCACCATCCTGATCGTGCTGCTCCAGAGCATGCTCAGCGTGCTGCAGATGCCCGAGGCCGGCCGCCAGATCATCTACGGCGCCGTGATCATCGCCATGCTGCTCGTCTACGGCCGGCAACATCAAGAGGGACGATGACTAGCGCCCGGCGCCGCGGGTGTTCAGGTAGACCGCGTAGAGCGAGGTCGTGCCGCAGATGAACAGGCGGTTGCGCTTGGCGCCGCCGAAGCAGACGTTGGACACCGTCTCGGGGATCAGCACCTTTCCGAGGAGCGCGCCGTCGCTCGCGTGGCAGTGCACGCCGTCGCCGGCCGACAGCCACAGGTTGCCGTGCACGTCGACGCGGAAGCCGTCGTACAGGCCGACCGGGCAGGTCGCGAACACCTCGCCGCCGGTCAGCGTGCCCTTCGCGTCGACGCGGAACTTGCGCACGTGGTGCGGGCCGCCCTTCACGTGCGTCGCGCCTGTGTCGGCGATGTACAGCAGCGACTCGTCCGGCGAGAAGGCGAGGCCGTTGGGCTGCACGAAGTCGTCCGCGACGACCGTGAGCGCGCCGGAGACCGGGTCGAGGCGATAGACGCGCTGCGCGCCCTGCTCGTTGGGCGACGCGTCGCCTTCGTAGTCGCCGTCGATGCCGTAGCTCGGGTCGCTGAACCAGACGCTGCCGTCGGACTTCACGATCACGTCGTTCGGCGAGTTCAGCCGCTTGCCCTCGAAGTGCGACGCGAGCACCGTGCGCGAGCCGTCGTGCTCGGTGCGCGAGACGCAGCGGCCGCGGTGCTCGCAGGAAACGAGGCGGCCCTGCAGGTCGACCGTGTGGCCGTTGGTGTTCATCGCGGGCTGGCGGAACACCGAGACCGAGCCGTCGGTCTCGTCCCAGCGCATCATGCGGTCGTTCGGGATGTCCGACCAGACGAGGTAGCGCCCCGCTGGGAACCACGCCGGCCCCTCCGCCCAGCGGCAGCCCGTGTACAGCTTGTCGACGTGCACGTGCGGGAGCGCGAGCTTGCGGAAGCGCGCGTCGACCACCTCGAAGCTCGGGGTCAGCTCGATGACCATCGGGATCTCCTTTTACAATCCATCGGCCGGCGGATGGTACGTCGAAGCAGACGCGAGGTGTCCGCTCGTCGCCACCCGGCGCAGCCTGGCGCCCGCGCTCGGCGCGTATCTCCTCGCGTCGAGAGCAACGTGGTTGCACAGCCGGGGGGTCAGCCGGTACGGACCTGCCGCATCACCGTCGCGAGGACGAGCTGCGTCACGCGGCGCATGAAGCCGTAGTCGAGCGTCTCGGGGGTGTCCGTCGGGCGGTGGTAGTTCGGGTTGCGGAACTCCGCCGTGTCGGTCCAGAGCATGGCGGGGATCTTCGCCTTCCAGAACGGCGAGTGATCGCTCCGGTGGAGCACGGGGAGCCATTCCTCGAGGCCGAGGTAGACCTTGAGACCCACGACCGGCAGCTCGGGCACCATCGCCTCTGCCTGCTTCGCGGCGAGCTCCACGAGGTGGTTCGAGCGCTGGTTCGTCAGCAGCCCGATGAAGTCGCCGACGTCCGGCGCGCCGGGGACCGGGACCGGCATCCGCTGGGATCCCGGCTCGTGGCTCGCGTAGCCGACCATCTCGAGCACGTGCACGGCGGCGATCGGCCCTCCCCCCTGCGATCGATGCCGCGCCACGAACTCGACGCTGCCGAGCAGCCCGTCCTCCTCGCCGTTCCAGGCCACGAAGCCGACGGGCGGGGCTGGATCGAAGCGCGAGAGCGCCCTCGCGCAGGCGAGCATCGCGGCGATCCCGCTCGCGTTGTCGTCGGCGCCGGGCGTGTCGGGCACGCTGTCGTAGTGCGCCCCGACGAGGATCATGGGGCGATCAACCGGATCCCGAGGCGTCGCGACCACGTTCCCGAGCTCGCCCTCGATCTCGACAGCGTAGCCCTGCTCCTCGAGCGCCGCCGCGACGTGCTGCGCCGCGCGACGGTTCTCCGCGCGCTGGCGGAACATGTGCCGCGGCCTCGCGAGCGCGACGACCGCGTCGAGCAGCTCCGCCTCGCTGACCGACGCGAGCGCGTCGATCAGGCTGCCGTGACCGCCCATGGCCATCGTGCGTCTCAGCTCCATCGCGGGGGTCTCCTCCTGCTACCGGATGAGTGTAGCTGAGTTTCACCCCTCCCCTCGCCCCTCACCCCTCCCCTCGCCCCGAGTTCGGCCGCGGCAACACGAGCGCACGGGTCACCCGAGCGGGTGCACTTCGTACCTCGGAACGCTGATGATCCCCTCGTCGCTCACGAGACCGCACAGCGCCGGGTCGAGCAGGACGTCGGCCACGCAGCGCTGCTCCGACCCGAGGGCCATCAGTCCGCCGATCAGCCGCACCCCGTGGCTGTAGTCGACGTAGGTGTCCTCGTGCGGCAGCCGCCGCCGGAGCGACGTGTCCAGCGGCTGCCACGGCTTGCCGTCCGCCTTGTAGAAGCCGTAGATCGCCAGCCGGCGCGCGTAGTGGTGCAACCGGTTCGTCACCACGACGTCCTTCTTGTGTCCCGCGAGCAGCTCGCCGAGCTCGCCGGCGCGGTGCTGCTCGATGGCCAGGTGGTGGTCACGAAAGCGCTCCACCCGGGTGCCGTCCTGGGGATCGAACGGGATGGCCGTCTGCTTCCGCGAGGCGGCATAGATGTCCTTCACGAGCTTCTTCGTCGGCAGCACGCAGCCGCACGCATCCGCGACGCGCTGGGCGGTGACGCCGGTGAGCGGCATGCGCAGGAAATCGGTGTCCGAGCCGATCGCCAGGTAGTCGGCGCACACGTACGCGACGCCCCGCTTTCCGGCGGGCGCCTCCACCGTGACGCGATGGAAGCGGCGCAGGAAGCCGGGCACGTTCCCCCGCAGCACCTCCTGGAGAAAGAGCTCCTCCCGCGCCGCGAGCGACAGGCCCCGGACCTGCTCGTAGAACGTCGTGCCGGTCAGCGCGCCCGGATCGCGCGGCGGCAGCCAGTCGAGGCCCGTCCCGTCGAACACGGATGCCAGCTGCGCGGACGCGGGCTGCGCCTGGCTCGACGCGAAGAACGCCACGGCGCCCCCGGCGTCGTTCGCCCGGGCCGCCGCGACCGGCTCGGGGGTGGCCGTCACCGTGAACCGGAAGCCGCTCTGCGCGAACGTGTAGCTGCGGGTGCCGGCCGCGTCGTAGCCCGGAGTCGCCATCGCCGTGGGCCCGCCGGCCGCTCCCTGGAGCTCTGCCTGCGGCCCCGCGGCGCGCACCGCGCCTCCCGCGGCCGCCCGCTGGCCGACGACGCCCAGGAGCGCTCGGCCCAGCGCGCGCGGCAGCTCGAGGGCGCAGGGCGGGCGCGGCAGCGCGCGCTGCATGGCGTCGCGCGTCTCGGGCCCGACCGCGCCGGTCACGGGCAACCCCATCTCCTGCTGGAAGATCCGCGTGGCCGCCTCGGTCTCCTCGCCGAAGTCGCCGTCCGCGCCGAACCGCGGCAGGATCCCGGCGCGCCACATCAACAGGTGCTGTTGCCAGGCCTTCACCTCGGGCCCCTTTGCGCCGCGCGCGAGCCCGCCGCCGGGCGGCGCGGCCCCGTAGTCGAGGCCCGGTATCCGGCCCGCGTGCGTCCAGCCGCGGTCCAGGGCCGGGAACACCCCGACGCCATGCGCGGTGTCGCGCGCCTCGATGGTGCGCCCGTCGCCCAGGCTCATGGCCACGTGGGCGTGCTCGGGGCGCCCGCCCGCGAACGGGTCCGCCGAGAAGCGGAACAGGAGGGCGCCGCGGGTCGCGATCGCCGTGTCCACCGGCATGAGCAGCCGCGCCGCCTTCACGTGGCGCGCCTGCATCCAGGAGCCGTCGGGCATCGTGGGCTCGACGGCAAGCTGGGCGCAGCCCCACTCGATGAGCTCGGAGCAATCGAATGCGGAGGGGTTGGGATCGGTCAGCCGCACCTCGTGGCCGAAGATGTATCTGTCGTCCGCCTGCGAGAGCAGCTTCTGGCAAAGCGCGTCGGCCGTGGGCAGCGGCTCGGACGTCACGGACCCGGCCTCGAGCCGGGCGAGGCGCCGCAGCTCGCTCACCGTTCCATTGAACAGGTTGGCGTCCACCGTGTTGGTCCGGATGCCCGGCATCACAGCCTTGGCGGTGATCTGCCAGAACGACCACGCGGACCAGGGGTCCCATGCGCTGAGCGGCTTCTTGTGCGCCCAGTCCGCCCATTCCTTCGGGTTGGCCGGGGGCCTCGCCCGCAACGAGTCGAGTCCGTAGGTATAGTTCGCGATCCAGAGCGGGCAGTCGACGAACTCGGAGCTGCCGCCGAGGCAATCGTGCCAGAAGTCATGGCGGGTATAGAGGATGACCGAGCGGCCCGGGTAGCGCGACTTCACCTCCTGGACGAAGCGACGGGTCCACCCCTGAAGAGCCAGGGTGTCCTGCGACGTCCAGACATGGCCGTTGTTGCCCGCGTGCTGCGTCTCCTCGAGATCGAGCACGATGTCGAGCTCCCCGGGCTCCAGGTCGCCGACAACGCTGCAGAGCTTCTGCGCTTGCTCGGCGGGGTCGAGGCGCGGCAATGCGTAGTGATAATACCCCCGGAGGAGCCCGCAGCGCGCGGCCTCGGCGCGGTTGGTTGCGAACCTTCTGTCGACCCCCTCCGTCCCGTACGTCGCCCGGATGAAGACGAAATCGAGCCGTGAGGCGAACGCGTCCCACTGGATATTACCCTGGTGCACCGAAACATCAGCACCGCTCAACATAGGCTCCCACCTCCCCCGCGCACGCTGAGCGCGGCCTCGTGTCCAGAGCCGTGCTCGGCGTGCGCGCCCTTACGCTCATGTCGCGCCGCCCGGGCGACGTGATCCCCCGGGGTAGTTTAACTGCTATCGCGGGGAAGCGTGTCCGTCGAGCAAGGTCGCCCGCTGCAGAGCGTACGTCCGTGCGGTCATGGCGGCTGTGCTGATGGCGGGGGCGGCACGATGGCCGAACCGGCTGGCCGCACGTCGTTATTATGCAGGAGCTACTGGCGCGGCGAAGGCGGGCAACGCGATAGCACGCCTCAAAGGAAGGAGTCCTGCAATAGCCGCTGCAGAAAGGTCAGGCATTGCGGACCGGGCATGGCGATCGGCACGGGTTGCGACGAGCTGCCAGGGAATGCGACGAGCCGCTGCGAGCCCGCCCTCCACGCCGCCATCACCCTTCGCCGTCCGTCGCAAGCACAAGCGCCCATCCCGTGTCGATCCACCGCGTCGATGCCCGCGGCGTCCCCTCGAGATAGCGCAGCCGATTGACCCGCTGTTCGTCCAGCAGTCCGCCGTTTTTCCTGACGTCGTCGCGCGCGACGATCACCCACGCGAGATCGGTCAGCGACACCGTCCGCTCCGCGAAGCCGCCCGGGCCACCGTCGATGCGCAGCCCACCTCCGTCGGCCCGGCCGACGATCCTGCACCGCCCGCCGTCCCGCTCCACGAAGGCGCCCGCGCCGGGCCGCCGGAGCAGCTCCTCCACGAGTGCCCGCGCGCGCTCCCGGGTCCCCACCGGGAGCGATCGGGATACCGCGCGGCCTGCTCCCAGGGCGCGGTACGCGGCATGGTCGATTCCCGGACAGGCCCAGAGTCCCTCCTCATCGAGGTAACGGGCCACGCCAAGGTATCGCCAGGCGGGCTCGCCGGGCGGCCGCGCGAGCACGAAGGCCGTCTCCCCAGGACGGCGCTCCTGGGCTGGCACCGGCGATCGAATGCGATCGGGCGTGACCAGCGCTCCGGGCGTCTCCAGACAGAAGAAGAGGTGACCGCCGACACGGCCGGTCCGCGGCGGCTCCTCCAGCCCGAACGCGCGGGCTGCGGCCTCGTCGTCCTCGAAGCGCTCGCCGGCGCTCGGGCCCATGTCCTCGGGGCGGACCACCTCGACCAGGAGTGCGATAGGCACTGTCTCGGCCGTGGCCTCGTACGATGGCCCATCCGGATTGTCCGAGCGGAGCCGCCATCGCGACCGATCGCGCACGATCCGCTTGATCTGATAGGCAAACCCCAGATCGCGATCGGGTACCTGAAGCAGCGCCACCTTACCGTCCAGCGCACCGTACGAGGCGCCGCGCGCGAACCTCATGATCAGCCAGTCCCCGTCGCAGATCGGACGCTGCCCGCCATCCATCGAGTCGCCCGAAGCGCGCACCGCAAAGAGCCCATCGCCACGCGCGGCCACGATCGGGAGCCGCACCGTCTCGGCATCGGGAGGGAGCTCCGTCGGCGCGCCCGCGGCGCCGGCCGCCGCGCGCAGGTCGGGGAAAGCGATGAGCGCGCCGCGCGGCGCCGTCGAGGCCCCTTCGGGGCTCTCCGGCTCGACCCATAGCCCATCGGGCGAGCGCACGAAGCGCACGTGGAACGCCGTTCCGGGGCGGCCGGCGGCGAGGCCGAACCAGCGGCGCATCAGATCGGGGAGCTCGTTGCGCTGCGAGCCCACGCGGTGCGCGACGTTGCAGAACGCCTTCATGAAGCGGAAGCGCCACACCTCACCGTCCGGAAGGCGGACGTCGACGTCCCCTGAAGGCCGGTCAGGGCGGGCTGCGCGCGAGGGCAGCTTGAGGATGGGGTCGCGCTTGTTCCACAGCACCTTGGCCGAGAACGACGCGCCGGAGCCGTCCTCGCGGTGGCGCGCGCGGTACATGGCGAGCCGGTAGTCGACGAGCTCCCGCGTCATCGCGGCGAAGGCCTCCTCGTGGCCTGGAGGACAGGAGAGCTTCGAGACGAAGCGGTCCCCGTCGAGCGCGAACCAGCGGCGGCCTCGCGCGCCCGTCCACGCGGCGATGGGGTTCTCCTTCCAGTAGCTGACGAAGCGCGGCTCGTCGAACCTTCGGCCGCCGCCCAGCTCGGCCACGCCGTCGAGATCGCGGGAGAGCTCCGGAGAGCGGGCGAGAATGGATTGGCTCCTGCGCGCGAGCTCGACGATCGAGATCCCGTCGAAGAGGGCCCCCGTCTCGAGAAGCGCTTCGAGCGTGACCATCTTGTAACACTTGCTCATCGCGGTGATCTCGAGCTCCCGGAGCCACGCGCCGGCGGCGCGAAGGACCCTGAGCTCAGGCGGGCTCAGATCGCCTTCGGAAGCCACGAAATCGAACCAGCCCTGGTGGGCTGGCCGCAGCGTGGCAGGCCGGTAGCCCATCCGGAACAGCGCGCCGGCCGTCGGGCGCTCGCCGCGCGCGTCGCGGAGATCGCGGTACGCGCGCTCCACCTCGCTCTTCCCGCGGGCAGGAAGCAGGCTGAGCAAGAGCTCTTTGGCCTCGAGATCGAGGTCCGCCGTGCAGCCCGACGGCAGGCGCGCGGCGCCGATGCCGCCAAGGAAATCGCGCAGATCGGACGCCTCGGAGCCGAGCGAGACCAGCGTTCGCACGCGGTCGAGGAAGACGCGGTGATTGCCCACGAAGTCGAGCACGGTGAGGCGCGCCTTCCCGTCCGCGACGCGCAGGCCGCGGCCGAGCTGCTGCAAGAAGACGACAGGAGACTCCGTGGGACGGAGCATCACCACGCGATCGACGTTCGGCAGATCGATGCCCTCGTTGAAGAGATCGACAGCGCACAGCGCATCGAGCTTGCCAGTGACGAGATCCGCCAGGGCATCCTCGCGCGGCGCCGATTCCGGACCGGAATGGACCGCGGCGACGCGAACACCTCGGGCGGCAAGGAAGTCGCAGGCATGGTGCGCGTGCCGGATCGAGCAGCAGAACACGAGCGTGCGCTCCCCCGGGTGCGCCTGCCACGCGCGCCACATCTGCTCGAGGCGTCGATCCGTGTCGATGGCCTTCTCCAGCTCTCCTGGCTCGAACCTCCGGTTCTGGAAGGTGACAGCGCGGTAATCGGTCTCGTCCCTGAGGCCGAAATACGCAAAGGGGACGAGCAGCTTCCGCTCGATGCCGGCGCCGATGTCCGCCCGGTAGGCGACGTGATCGTCGAACAGCCCGACGACGTCCGCGCCGTCGGCGCGCTCGGGCGTGGCGGTCAGGCCGAGCAAGAAGGCCGGATCGAGCCGGTCCAGGATGGCGCGGTAGCTCGGCGCGGTGCCGTGATGGACCTCGTCCACGATGGCGTAGTCGAAGCTCCCCGGGACGAGGCGCGCGAGGTGCTCGGGACGGGACAGCTTCTGCACCGAGGCGAAGACGACATCGCCGGCCAGCTCACCGGCGCTCCCGGCGCACCAGCCGAAGCGCGCAGCGCCGCCCCGCAGGAGGCGACGGAAGGTCCGGGCGGCCTGGACGAGGAGCTCCTCGCGGTGGGCGAGCACGAGGACGCGCGGACGGCGGCCGTGGTGCTCGGCCCAGGCCTCGACGTCGAGCGCGGCGAGGTACGTCTTGCCGAGGCCGGTGGCGAGCACCACGAGCGCGCGACGCCGCCCCTCCTCGGCGCGGCTCCGGTGCAACGCAGCGAGCGCCTCGCGCTGGACGGCGTGCGGCGGAGGCGGGGGCTCGGTGGGCTCGGCGTCCTCCTCGCCGGGCGGCAGGCCCACAGTGGCCTGCCGCGCGCGTCCGGCGTAGCTCTCGACCCAGTCGGCCGTGAGCGGCCGGGCGCGGGACCACCAGCGCTCGAAGGCGCCGGCGGCGGCCTCGTACGCGTCCGGATCGCGGTGTCGGTCGACACGGAGGTTCCACTCGATGCCGTGACCGAGCGCGGCGAGGGAGATGTTGCTAGACCCGACGAACACGGCGCCGAAGCCCGGGCCCTCGAAGCGCCACGACTTGGGGTGGAACGAGCGGAGCTTGCCGGGAAGCGTGTCGACCTCGACCACGCGCGCCTCGAAGCTGCCCCAGGTACTTTCGGCGCCCGAAAGGGCGGCGTTGCCACCGGCCCAGTCGAGCAGCTCGGCGAGGGCCGTGGCCTGGGTGATGTGGAGGTAATCGCCGGTGACGAGCCGGACGCGAGCGCCGCGCGCGAGGGCCGCGAACACGTGGCTCTCCAGGACATCGAGGCCGCTCTCCTGGACGAAGGCCGAGAGGATGGCGATGTCGGTCGCGCGCGCGAAGACCGGCGCGAGGTGGCGCAAGAAGGGGTCCTCGGCGCCGCCTGTCGCGAGCGGCGGGGCTCGCTCGGCGAGGTAGTTCCCCCGGCCCGGGATGACGTGGCGCACGCCGCCGCGCGGGTCGTCCACATCGCCGCGGAAGCGCGGGATCACGTGGACGTGCAGGTGCATCACGGTCTGCCCTGCGGCCTCACCGGCGTTGATCCCGACGTTGTAGCCGTCCGGGTGGAGCTCGGCGTCGAGGTCCCGCTTGACCGTGTCGACCAGCTCGAAGATCGCGACGCGCTCCTCGGCGGTGGCGTCGAACCAGGTCGGGACGAGGCGGCGCGGGACGACGAGCGTGTGGCCGAGGCTGACCGGGAAGCGGTCGCGCAGCGCGAAGGCGAGCGCGTTGCTCGCCACCCAGGCGGATTCGGGGGCCTCGAGGAACGGGGAAGTCACTGGCCGGTGGATGGTACTTCGGAGCGGGCGCGAGGTGTCTTCTGGTCGGCGCCACGTGCAACTTCCCGAGGAGCTCGTTCATGGCTACCCCGGCCGCGGCGTGACTTCGCCGCGGAAGCACAGCATGAGCAGGACGTGACTTTCCGAAAGGGAGCATGGCTGGGGATCGACGTCGGCTCATCACGAAGCAAGGTCGTGAACCTGTGCCTCATCGCATCCGACGGCGCAGGAACCGTCACGGTAACGTTCGAGCGCGGTCAGGTTCGTGAGGCACCTGGGGATGCAAGATGGCCGGTGAACAACGCGGCGGGCTTCCTGGATCTCGCTCGCAGCACCTGGCTCACTCCAGCGGTCGAGCTGGGCGTGCGTAACATTCTCGAGCGCTCAGCGCTGGTGCGGCAATGGTCGGCCCGCCTGTGCGACAAAGCCGGGGTGTACGGCGCGGCCGTGGATGCGCCCTGCGGTTTCGCGAGGCCAGGCGAGGAGCAACGAGACACCGAGTCGGCGGCAGTGAACTCGTTCAAGACCCCTGCCCGCACAGAGTTCCTGGCCCAGATGCGCCGCTTCGCGACCATCGAGAGCGAAACGCCACTTCAGCAGCGGTATTTCTGGAAGTTGGTCGGCCTCGTCGTACTCCGCGACCTACTTGCGCAAGCGGGCGTATTGCCCTTTGAGGCTGGCGTCGAGCAGATCGCAACGCTTTGCGTCGCCGGTCTGGTCGACGGAGGCCACGGAGCTCTCGAAATCGAGGGGCCGCGTGCCGGCGAGGTGCGAGTCCGCGAGGCGTTCCCGAGCGACACCTATGCTCGCGCCAACGGTCAGCGCGGCGTGCTCGGCGGCGACGCGCGGGCCTTGCTCGAGCGTCTGGTCGCCGTGACCTGGGATTTCAGTGCGCCAGGCGAAGCCTGGGCGAGGAGGAAGCGATGACGTAGCGAACCAGAGCGGAAACCTCGCGGTGGAACCCAGCGGGTTCGAACCCCGCCCGGCCAAGGTGGGCCACCAGCCGGAAGTGAGTCTTGCGTGGTGCACGGGCGACCGTGGCTGCGAAGCGTAGACAGCGAGCGTGCAGGCCGTGCGATTGAGCCTCGAAATTATGGTTGTTGCGGGAGCCGACGCGGTTGAAAACGTGGAAGGCAACATCGCTGCGCCCAAGGATGGGCACTGCCCTGATGGTCCGGTGCAGCGGTCCCGCCGAGGTCGGAGAGCAGGGCATGCACGGGAGGGTTCCCCAGGAACCTGGGAGATCCCGACACCTCCACGGTACGTGGAACCGCCGAGCAGAGCGCAAGCGAGCGGAGCGGGGGCGTCGGGAAGTCGGAGTGCCGCAGTACGAGCAGTGACGCGGGGGAACCGGCCCGAGGGACCCCGCCGAGCAAAGGGCGGCACCAGGTCACGGACCCGTTCGAGGGAAAGATGACGAAGACACCGAGCTCCGCCACCATCTCCACGAAACTCGAACGGATAGCATCGCGGGCGCGGGAGGCGCCCGGCATGGCGTTCACAACACTCGCCCATCACGTCGATCTCGCCTGGCTTCAGGAGGCGTACCGGCGCACGCGCAAGGACGGCGCGACGGGCGTGGACCGGCAGACCGCGAAGCAGT
This sequence comes from Sorangium sp. So ce124, assembly GCF_051525235.1. Lineage (NCBI taxonomy): Bacteria > Pseudomonadati > Myxococcota > Polyangiales > Polyangiaceae > Sorangium > Sorangium sp. So ce124. The sequence goes on along the minus strand of NZ_CP150312.1, from coordinate 12,348,589 downwards.
ACGCGGCGAACCTGGAGGACAACCTCCGGTCGCTGCTTGATCGCGCGAAGTCGGGCACGTACCGCGCGCCGCCCGTGCGGCGGGTCCACATCCCGAAGGGGAGCGATGGGACGGAGACCCGGCCCATCGGCATTCCAACCTTCGAGGATAAGGTCCTGCAACGCGCGGTGGCGATGATGCTGGAGGCTGTCTACGAGCAAGACTTCATCGACGGCTCGTACGGCTTCCGGCCTGGTCGCTCCGCGCATCAAGCGCTGCAAGCTCTCTGGCTCCAGACGACGCGGCTTGCGGGCGGGTGGATCCTCGACGTCGACGTGCGCAAGTTCTTCGACACGCTGGATCACAGACGCCTCCGGGAGATCCTGCGCCGCAGGGTGCTCGACGGGGTGCTGCTGCGCCTCGTTGACAAGTGGCTCGCTGCGGGTGTGTTCGAGGCCGGGGGCATCATGTACCCGGACGCGGGCAGCCCGCAGGGCGGGGTAGTGTCGCCGATCTTGGCGAACATCTACCTGCACGAAGTGCTCGACGTGTGGTTTGACCGAGAGGTCAAGCCGCGTCTGTCGGGTCGAGCGCACGTCGTCCGTTACGCGGACGACGCTGTGCTCCTCTTCGAGCACGAGCAGGACGCGCGCCGGGTGATGGCCGTGCTGCCGAAGCGATTCGGCAAGTACGGCCTGACGCTGCATCCGGAGAAGACGCGGCTGGTCGAGTTCCGGCGGCCTGATCGACGCGCGCCGCTCGTGAGCGGTGGCGCACCGCTCCGGCCAGGGACCTTCGATCTGCTCGGCTTCACCCACTACTGGGGCAAGTCACGCGCCGGGAAGTGGATCGTACGTCGATCGACCGCCAAGGACCGCTTTCGACGAGCGCTCCGACGGGTTGCCGACTGGTGCCGCAAGCACCGGCACGATGACCTACGAGCGCAACAGCAAGCCCTCGTGCAGAAGCTCATGGGGCACTACGGGTACTTCGGGATCACCGGGAACGTGGAGGCCCTTCGACGCTTTCTGCACGAGGTCACCCGCGCGTGGCGCAAGTGGCTTGATCGCCGCTCGCAACGCGCCCGCGTGAACTGGGACCGGATGCACGCGCTGCTGGAGCGGTACCCGCTCCAGCAGCCGCGTATTGCGCGCCCATACACGCCGCGAGCAGCGAATCCATGATCTGAAGAGCCGGATGCGGGAATTCTGCACGTCCGGATCCGTGGGGGGCCGGGGAGGGCGTCCTTCAGGGCGCTCTCCTCGGCCTACCCGACCAGGAAACCAGCTCGGACGCGCCTCCAGCACTCCGACCAAGAAGATGCAGCAGCGCCTCGAGGCCCAGCGGGCGAGCGTGTCCTCCGAGCTTCGTCGAGGTGGCACCGTTCGGTCCATGGTTAAGATTCCCGGCGATCCAAGCTGGGCCGACCTCTGGGACGCATTCGCTTGCGCGTTCGTCGTCGCCTGTGAGGCACATGGTGCGGCCGTGTTCCTCGGCACCGATTCCCTGCGGCTCCGAGCCGAGGGCGCCATCCTCGCCCCCCGTGCCGGCCTCCCCTTCGAGTAGATGTCACATGACCTTGGGGACTGAAGAGGCGGAGCTCGGGTTGGTTTGGAAGGTCCCAGAGGAGTTCCATCCCAAGGCATGATCGACGAACAACAAGGATCCGGCGCGAGCATCTCGGGTACTGGGACCGTCCCTGAGCCGGTGTCAGACACGGTGCCGCGCCGAGAGTTTGCCGAATCTCCGGGCCGCTGTGGCCTCAGCCGTCCGCTCCCGACGCTCGCGGAAACGTCGCCAGGTTTCAGTACTACTTCAAGAATTCAGCGGAGGAGAAGGGATTCGAACCCCTGGTTGAGTTGCCCCAACGGCGGTTTTCAAAACCCGAAGGGGGCCTCGGCGGCGTCGCGGAAGGCCTCCGCCCGAACCCTGCGGGATCAGGCAAAAAACCTAGCCTGATCGCGTGCTTGGGACAGCCCTGCGGGGTTCGGGTGGGAGGCTGGAACGCGACGGAACGCGACCCGGGGCGACCCCTCGCGACGGTGGGCGTGTGAATGGCGTGTGAATGGCGGGAGGGCGCTCGGCGGCGAGAGAACAGGGGAAAACGGGGCCGGGTGGCATCGCGTCGCCCGGTCGGGTCCTCGGTTGCCCACGGGGCCGGCGACGACAACATCTCCGCGCTGTCCCTCGGGACCGAGCAGCTTGCTGGCGCCCACGCGCCGGCCCTGTTGCGCTTGCCGGTGGTGGATGCGCTCTCGTCCTCCGGGCAAACTTGCCGTGCCGGAACGACTCCGTTCGGTTGAGAAGACCATGATGATCCCGAAAGTGAGCAGGCCCAGTCCGAAGCCGAAGCGGACCACGAGGTCAGGCCTCGGTGCCACACCGTCCATGCTGGACGCGACCGAAGCCGTGCACAGGGAGGTGCACATGGTCGCGATCAAGAACATCGCCATCCCGCCGCACCGCGAGCCCGACCCCGCGACCGTCCGTCAGCTCGCCGCGTCCATCGCCGAGGTGGATCTGTTGAACCCGATCATCCTCACGCCGGAGGGTGAGCTGGTGACGGGCCGCAACCGGATCGCCGCCTTCGTGGAGCTTGGCCGAACGCACATCCCGGCGCGCACCGCCACGTGGGGGATGCTCGAGCGCGAGCTCGCGGAGATCGACGAGAACATCGTCCGGCGCCGCTTCTCGGTGCTCGAGCGAGGCCGGCTGCTCGCCCGTAAGAAGGAGCTGTACGAGGCCGTCCATCCCGAGGCACGCCAGCATGCACGAGGGGGTCGCGCAAAGGCGGCAGCCGAGGCGGCAACGGAAATTATTTCCGTTGCACCGGCCTTCGCGTCGGATGCGGCCGACAAGCTCGGTACGTCGGAGCGGTCCGTGCGGGAAGAGATCCGCATCGCCACGGAGCTGGCTCCCAGGGCGGCCAAGCTCCTCTATGGCACCCCGCTCGAGGACGAGAAGGTCCTCCTGATGCAGCTCACCCGGCTGCCTCAAGAGCAACAGGTGTCCGTCACGCAGTTGCTCGTCGACGGCCGCACGAAGAGCGTCAAGTCAGCGGTCGCGATGCTTGAGGGAGATGCGAGAGCGACCGAGAGGAAGAACCTACGGAGCAGGAAAGGCGGCGAGAGCACCGCACGCATGCGCGAGGTCACGGGCTCGCTTCACGAGGTGGGGAAGCGATGGGGGCGTCTCGTCCACGACTTGGATCCGGCACTCGCACAAGAGGCGCAGGAGATCGGCATCGCGCTCGAGAAGATCGAGGAGAGGATCCGCGCGCTCGTGCGTTCAGTCGCGGAGCCTGCTGCCGAGCCGTCGGGACACGGCGAAGCCCAGACGTGCCGCGATAAGCATGCGCCGACGACGCCGCTTCACGACCTGTTCCATCGGATTCTCGCTGCTAAGAATCGGTTCTCAGAACGTCATGGAGGGCTCCTCGACGGCTCATCTACTTTCGCCGACTACATGGCGGCGTGCCGAGGCGATCCCGAGCGCGTCCGCGCAACGATGGCGCTTCTGGCGAGCGATCTGTTCACATTGGTCCGTGAGGTCAACTCGTTCAGCATTGAGGTACCCGGCACGAGGCCCGGGCCCACGCTGGGCCATGTGAACGGGTCAGGAAGCGCGGCCCCAGCTCCCGCGGGACCGAGCCGTACGCTTCCGCCCTTGGGATCTACTCTCACGCCGCTGCCGGCTGCGAATGCGACGAGCGCGCCGGCTCCGCCGAAGGTGGTGCTGCACAACCCGACGGAGGAGGAGATCGAAGCGGTGGTCGTGCAGATCATCGAGGGATACAGGAGCGGCGCGCTAAATTTGCCGTTCCAAGGTCGGGCTGAAATCTGGCGGAAGAACTGGCCCGCGCACGTGAGGGAAGCAGCGTCCAAGAAGTTCTTCGCGATGCTCGACGCGTTGCATGCGTCCGTACGTGCGGCGCCACAATCGGCATCGAATGCAACAGTACTTTCTGCAGCGCCAGCTGAAGCAGAGCTTTTGCCGCTCAGCGCCCAGACGGCGCAGCCGCAGAAGGCCATCTTCGCGCCCCCCGATGCATCGACTTCGCTGGATCCGACCACGCCCCGCATGGGCGATCTCGCGAGGGCCGCGGCACTGGTCCTGGCCGCGCCTGGGTCATCGCATGCGTTGACAATTGCCGCAAGACTGGTACGGGCCGACACGGACCCACGGGAAGAACGCCGCAGCGCCCGACCGAATCTGTCCCAGCCGAGGACGCAGCTCACGACTAGGGCGGCCAGCGCTTGAGGCAGAAGTCGATGGGTTCCTGTGTGCGAGCCTCCACCGCGTCGCGATCGAACTTGTTGTTCGCCTGGCTCGCCACACCGATTTGTCGTGTCGCGACGAGCTTGCTGTCCTTATAGACATCATCGGCGGATGCTTTCTGTTCGGGTGTCTTCTTCTGCGCGGCGCTGTTGATGCGCTCCTCGACGAGGGTCAGGTTCCCGAGCCGATGGTTCTGCTCCTCGTACTCGTCGCGGTCGGCAAAGCCGCGCCCCTTCAGCGCGAAGGTGCGCTCCTCAGGAAGCACGTAATCGATGGTGATCCCGGCCGCGCGAAGCCCCCTGAGCTCAGCGAGCAACATCGGGGCGCTGCCCGCGCCCAATCGCGCGACCTCCTCGTGCTCCACCAAGATGTGGCGTGTGCCCTCGTTCGACTCCACGACGAAGGACACGCCCGACGTGCTGATCTACATCGTCAGGCTTCGGCGAGCGCTGATCGCGATCGAGGCCAAAATGTACGACCGGCCCGCGACGGCTGCGTTGAACGGGCAGCTCGCCGCAGGCGGCGCTCTTCCGCTACCTCGCGGGGCGGTTCAACGTCGAGGCAGCGAGCCTAGCGCACGTCGCGCTGCCGCCGGCGGCGCTCGCCTCGGAGGTCGGCACGGTCCTCATGACGACGGTGACGTAGGAGCGGCTGCTCGGCGACCGCAGTGAGCAAGGCGGCCGAATGGCGGCAAACACAGCCGTATCGAAGGGCGTGCGCTTCCTGGAAGCGTCGCGCCGGGAACGGCTGGTCCGCATGGGCGTCGGCAGCGTACCATCGGCAGCTCATCCGAAGGGGGGCCTCGAGACATGTTCCACCTGACCGCTCGCGTCGCCTGGCACGACTCGCGTTGGAACGGGCGCGTTTGCCGCGTCCCGTCTTGCAACTCCTTCTGCACCGCGCTCGACCGGATCCGCGAGGAGCGCGACGATGCGCAAGAAGACACCCTGGCTGGGAGACCGTGGAGCGGCCTCAAGCCCGACGATGTGCCGCCCTGCCAGGCCGAGTCCGGCGCGTTCATGAGCCCGGAAGCGTGGACACGCCGCTTCACCCATCCTTACGCCGGCATCAAGAAGGCCGAGGAGACGCACGGGCACCTCGTGCCCACGCTCGTCAAGGCGCCGCCGTACTCCACCTTCGTCGTGCCCTTCGCCTGGATGCTCAGCAACGAGCAGGAAGCCATCGACGCGAAGCTCCCCGAGCCGCTGCCGCCCGATGAAGAAGCGCCGTTCTCGAGTCCTTGGGTCTTCGGGAGGTCGCGCCAAGAAGCGCTGCTCCAGCTCTTCTTCGGTCGCCTCGTTCCCGAGCGGTCGCTCGTGTTCTTCTACTGCAAGGAGGGGCAGCCGCTCGGCGATACGATCTCGCGCCTGGTCATGGGCGTCGGGCGCATCACGGCCATCGCGCCGCCGAAGTCCTACGATACCGCGAAGAAGAAGCCCTCGTACGGGATGTGGGACCGGTTGCTCCAGCACTCGATCCGCCCTGACGGCGATGACGGCTTCTTGCTGCCGTACCACGACTACCTCGAGCCGACCGGCGATCCCCGCGAAGACGCCCGGCGGCTCACGCAGCTCAGGGAGATCGCCGTCCCTGCCGATCCCGCACACGTGCGGGTCTTTTCGTACGCGGCCGAGCTCGCGCCGGCCGACATCGCGCTCTCCACGCTTGTTCGATGCCTCGAAGCCGTACGCCGGATCCGGACGCACGGCGTCGCGAAGGGTCCGTGGGAGCGCCGCGAGGAGTGGCTCAACGCTCAGATCGCGACGACCTGGAAGGACCGCGGCGCCTTCCCTGGGCTTGGACCCGCCCTCGAAGCGCTCGGGCTGCGCCTCGGAACGGCGCTCACGCTCGAGCTCCTCTCCTCGAACGCGGTGGCGCGGGATGCGGATCCGTGGCCCGTCGTCGACGCGATCCTCCGGGGAAAGAAGAAGCCACCGCAGCGCGCCTACGCTCCCGACCTCGAGGCGGTTCGCGAGACCTGGACGAATCTCACCGACGAGCAGCGGAATCTGCTCCGGCTGCTCTCCCGGTTCGCGCTTACGTCCGCGCAGGCGAAGCGCTGGTACGATGTGGCCGAGCGGGCGCGGGGAACCACGGCCAAGGTCTCCGACCGAGAGATCCTCGAGAACCCCTATCGCATGAGCGAGGTCGATCTCGGAAACTGGAACGACTCGCCCGTGTCCGTTGGCATGATCGATCGCGGCTTGCTCCCCGAGGCGACCATCGCCGCGAAGCATCCGGTGCCGGCGCCCTCAGCGGTGGGGTCACCCAACGATCCCCGGCGCATCCGGGCCGCCATGGTCGCGGTGCTGCGACGGGCGGCCGAGCAAGGCGACTCGCTCCTCGGTACCGCAGACGCGCTCCAGGAGGTCGCCAAAATGGATCTCGCACACCCGTGCGTTGTCGGGAGCAATTGGCCGGCAGCGAACCGCTCGGCGCTCCAGAACGTGATCGAGCTCGTCGATGTCGTGACCGACGACAGGGGCACGTCGACCGCTGCCCTTCAGCTCACCGAGCTCAAGGGGCGCGAGGACCGTCTGCGGTCGACGCTGTCGAAGCGGGCCGGTAAGCCGATCATGCCCGTGAAGGCCGACTGGAAGACGCTCCTCGTCGAGGCGATCACGGGCGCGGGCGGGAGCTTCGACCCCAAGAACGAACGCCGCGCGCTGGCGATCGCCGAGCAGTCTAGCGCGCTCGCGCGTCTCACGTCGCGTCGTCTCAGCGTCCTCATCGGGCGCGCGGGCTCAGGGAAGACGTCGGTCCTGGGCGCACTGATGCTCTGCCCGCCGCTCGCCAAGGACGGGATCTTGTTCCTCGCCCCCACCGGCAAGGCCCGCGTCCGCCTCGCCAAAGCGACGAACGCCGAGGCAATGACGGTGGCGCAGTTCCTCCATCGCCTCAAGCGCTACGACGGCGCCCGTCAGCGGCCACGCTTCGAGGGCAAGGAGAAGTACCGCCAGGAGAAGACGATCGTCATCGACGAGTCCTCGATGCTCACGATGGACGATCTCTTCGCCGTGCTCGAAGCGATCGATCTAGCTCATGTGCAGCGGGTCATCCTCGTGGGCGATCCGAACCAGCTTCCGCCTATCGGTGTGGGCCGCCCGTTCGCGGATCTCGTCGCGTTCCTGGAGACGACGACCGCAGCGGCCGACGATGGAACGCCGCTCGGCGACGCGCTCGCTCGGCTCACCGTGGAGGTGCGTACGCTGGCATCGTCGAGCGAGCCGTCGGACACGCTGCGGCTCGCATCGTGGTTCACCAGGGAGCCGCAGCCCATCGACGCCGACCGCGTCCTCGGCGATCTCGAAGCGGGCACGCCGTTCAACGACCTCGAGGTGGTGCTCTGGAAGACGCCCGACGAGCTGCGGGCGAAGCTGCTCGAGGCCTTCGCGCGACACCTCGGCGTGAAGGACGCGAGCGACGTCGCCAGCTTCGACGGAGCGCTGGGCCTCAACGACAAGGGGTGGGTCCCGTTCGACAAGCCCGACGGCTCGGAGCGGTGGCAGATCCTCTCCCCGGTACGCATGCACCCCCACGGGGTGCATGACCTGAACCGGTGGATCCAGCGGCAGTTCCGCGCGAAGGAGCTCGACGCTGCCGTGAGACGATGGGCCCCGAGCCTCGGCGACGAGACCATCGTGGCGAAGGACAAGGTCATCCAGACCGTGAACCAGCGGCGCAAGGCGTACGACTGGAAGGAGCGGAACGCCTGCGAGTTCGACATCGCGAACGGGGAGATGGGGCTCGTCAGCAAGGTGAAGGACAACCTCAAGGTGGCCTTCGCAGGCCGTTCGAACGTCACGTTCGACTACTGGCCCAGCCAGTTCGGCGACGGGCGTGCGCCGCTCGAGCTCGCCTACGCGCTCACGGTCCACAAGGCCCAGGGCAGCGAGTTCAAGAAGGTGTTCGTCGTCCTGCCCAAGGGCTCACGTCTTCTCACGCGCGAGCTCGTCTACACCGCGCTCACGCGCTCGCGCGAACGGCTGGTGCTTCTCGTCGAGGGGAGCGACGCGACGACGCTGTTCGACCTCACCCGCCCGGAGCGCTCCGAGACGGCACGCCGCAACACCAACCTCTTCCAGGGCGCAGTCCGCCAGGGCGAGGACGAGGTGCCCTATGCCGAGCACCTCATCCACCGGGCCGCGAAGGGCCACCTCGTGCGCAGCAAGTCCGAGCTCGTCATCGCCAACATCCTGTGGGAGCTCGACGTCAAGTACGAGTACGAGCGCGCCTACGACGGCCAAGCCGAGGCACGTCGCGTCCGCCCCGACTTCTCGTTCGTCATGCCCGACGGCGACCTGGTGATCTGGGAGCACCTCGGCATGCTCGACCGCGAGGACTACCGCCGCGGCTGGGACTGGAAGCGCAACTTCTACGAGCGCAACGGGTTCGTGCTGAGGAAGACGCTGTTCACGTCGCAGGAAGGCGAGCGGGGCGCGCTCGATACGCTCGCCCTGAAAGAGATGGCGCGCACCATCAAGAAGCTCCTCGAGTAAGGCCATGGACAAGGAAGAGAGAGCGCAGATTGAGCAGGTGCTGTCGCGGCTCTCGCGCGAGGACTGGGACGGGTTCCTCGCGAGCGACGAGGGCGCGCGGGTGGGCGAGCGGCTCGACGCCGTGCGGGCGGCGCTCCGTGGATCGGGAAACCTGTCGCCCGGGGCACCCTCGCGTCCGATCGCCGAAGTCGTCGATCTCCTGGGCCATCGGCTGCTGTCCGACGGCGCAACCGGCCCGTGGCTCCGGGAGAAGATCCTCCAGAACCTGCCGACGACGAGATACAAGAAGCTCGAGGCCCTCTACCGCGAGGTCGGAGGACGGCGCGCGGCGCCGCTGCACGGCAACATGACGCAGCAAGGCGCAGGCTCGCGCGTGATGGCAGCCTACTGGCACCAGGGCAGCACCTGGGCGCGCCGCTTCTGCGAGATCGCCGGGCTGCCCGAGCTGCTCGCGAAGTGCCGATCGAACCCCCTGCCCGACGACGAGGAGGTCGTGCCGGTCGAGCCGTTGCCGCCGCTGCACGACTTCCAGATCGAGGTGTACGCCGCCATCCGGAAGATGCTCCTTGGCGGCACCGGGGAAACGGCGTTGCTGTCGCTCCCCACCGGGGCCGGCAAGACCCGCGTGGCCGTGGAGGCGATCTGCGATCACCTCGCCGAGGAGCGGCAGCGGTGCAATGTCGTGCTCTGGATCGCGCAGAGTGACGAGCTCCAGCGGCAGGCGTGGGAGTGCTTCCGGCAAGTCTGGCAGGTGCCGCCGCAGCGCGCGGGGAAGATCATCCGTAGAACGCCGCCGCTCAGCATCGTGCGGCTCTGGGGTGGGCGCGATCCGGATTCGATCGAGATCGGCGACGAGCCCACCGTGCTGGTCGCAGGCATCGATCAACTCGCGAGCTGGGTGGACAACAGGCCGGACTTCTTTGAGAGCTTCCCGACCCGGCGGCTCGCGTGCGCCGTCGTGGATGAAGCTCACTCGCTCATCACGCACACGCAGCGCGAAGTGCTCGTAGCGCTTGGGCTTTGCGCGAAGCGTGAATGGCGTGCGCTGCAGGGAGCGGCCCCCGTCATCGGCCTGTCCGCGACGCCGTGGCGCTCGAACGACGAGGAGAGCGCGACGCTCCAGCGGTACTTCCAGAAGCAGCTCCTACGCCCTGACTCACTGGGCCAGAAGCCGATCCAGGCCCTCCAGCAGCGGGGAATCCTCGCTCAGGTCAACGCGGAGCGGCTCCGCGTTGAGGGGACCCGCGCGATGACGGACGCTCAGCTTCGCCGCTTCGAGCAGTTCAGGGACCTTCCCGGCGATTACGTCGCGCAGCTCGGGCTCGAGCACGACCGCAACGCCCGGATCCTCAAGCGCCTCGGCCGGCTCCCGAAGCGCAGGCGCGCACTCGTCTTCGCGTGCTCCGTCGCGCACGCGGAGGTCCTCGCCGTCGCCCTGAACCACGCCCTGGACGATGGCTGCGCCGCAGTGGTGACCGGGCAGACACCGAGGGCCGAGCGCGCTGCTGTCATCGAGCGCTTCCGTGACGGTGACGGCCTACGATTCCTCTGCAACGTCGGCGTGCTGACGACGGGCTTCGACGCTCCTCGCGCGGACGTGGTCTGCATCACGCGGCCAACGACGAGCGCGTTGCGGTACGAGCAGATGGTCGGTCGCGGCCTGCGCGGCCCCGAGAACGGGGGGACTGCAGAGTGCCTCGTCGTCGACGTGCAAGACGATGGGCTACCGGAGGGCATCCAGAGCTACAGCCGCGTCGCCCATCTGTGGGATGGCTGACGCATGCCGCTCCCCGAGACAGGACCGCAGAGAGCCCATGACAAGGTTCAGCATGCCGAGCGCTGACACGGAGTCATCAGCTCCGACTGTACGTCTTCCTTAGAACCTATCGCAGTAGGAAGTACCTGGGATCTCAGGAGACTATCATCGGGAACATGTGGAACCCCTTGCTTCATCTATTTTGGCCACGGGGCAGCTCTGGATCGGGGTAAGGCCAGAGATTGGTCATCGGTCCGGGAAGCAATTTCCGTTGCTCGAACTTGGGCGGTTGCTTCTCGGATGATGGCAACCTATCGATCACCCACCCCGTAAAGCACCGGTGCTCCGGGTCTCGCGCGTAGCCTCTGCTCGGGTCCTTCTCGTGCTCCTCCGTCAGCAACCGGATCATGCCGGAATTCTCGGGATCTTCGCTGACTCTGAACAGTGCCGTGCCCTCGATCCGCTCACCGAACTGTTTGGAGTATTTACCTCCGTGGACTACCACAAAGCTACCGTAGCTTGGCACTTTGCCGTCGCCGCGTGCGTAGTAGAAGTGGATGATGTCACCGAGGTCGACCTCCCTTACCCGATCCGACTGGCTGCCATTACGCTCCACGGCCGAACGGCAGAGAAAGTGCCTCGCCACCGCAAGATGAAGAGTCTCATAATAACCGACCTTGCCCTTGGTTGCTTTATATATCCACTCCTTCATTCGTTACACTCCTTAACGGAAGCGGTCATAGGCATTACCCATCATCGCCTTCGACAGTGCCGCTTACTTCGCCCTATCACCCCTGCTTCGACCTTGTGGCAGTCCCGAGCGCCTCCTCGGCTTCGTCGGATTCACAGCGGGGCCACTCCTCGCCGGCTTGCTTTGCGTACATGGTCTCGAAGAGCTGAGTACATGGAACACATTGCCAATATTGACCCAGGAGGCGCGAAAAGGCCCTTCCCGAGCTTGCAACCGTGATTTATCCTACACTACTGGGAGCAGATGATGCGCCGACCCGTTGCCGCCGTGATCGGAAGCACTCGCGCGACGGCCGACCAGCTCGAGCTTGCCCACGAGCTCGGGACGGCTCTCGTCGACCAAGGATTCCGGGTGCTCACCGGCGGGCTCGGCGGCGTCATGGCCGCGGCGCTCCGGGGCGCGCGCTCGTCGGCGCGTTACCAGTCCGGAGATACCATCGCCATCCTCCCCACGTACCGGGCGGGCGACGCGAGCGACGCCGCGGACGTCGCGATCTGCACGGGGATGAACCACGCCCGCAATGCCGTGCTGATAGCATCCTCTGACGTGGTGCTCGCGGTCGGGGGGCGGACCGGTACGCTGGGAGAGCTCGCGCTCGCATGGGAGCTCGGGCGACCCATCGTCTGCGTTGGCAGCTCGGAAGGATGGGCGACGCGTCTCGCCGGCGAGACGCTAGATAACCGGCGCGGCGATCGCGTGCACGGCCCCCTGGCACCTCGCGATGCAGCGCAGCTCGCCCTGACCCTCGCCGAGGCGGTCGTTCCTCCGCCCTCGTTCGTATGACGGGGCAGCTCGCGGTCCTCTGCTACCACCGGGTGCTGCCGGATGCGGACCGCACCGGTGATGCGTGGCCGTACTTCTCCCGCGGGACGGCCGTCTCGCTCAGCAGCTTCTCGCGCCAGGTGGAGCAGCTCATGCAGCACGTCACGCTCGTGGGCGAGGCGGCAGTCTCCGCCTGGGCCGACGGCCGCATGGAGCTCGATGTCCCTTCCGCCTGGATCACCTTCGACGACGGCTATGCAGATGTCGTCGAGCACGCATCGCCGGTGCTCGCAGCGGTGGAGGCTGCGGCGAGCGTCTTCGTCACCACGTGCACGCTCGCGACGCCGCCTCGGGCGCTGCCGGCGGATCGCTGGTACTCGGCGCTCGCTCACGCACGGAGGCGCCGGGGCACGCTCGTGGTGGGTGGGCACCGCTTGGAGTTCGATCTCGACCGTCCCGAGGATCGGGCGCGGCTCGTTGATGGTCCCGAGCGGCGACGTTGCCTCCAGGCTCCCGAGGAGGAGCGGGATGCGATCCTGGCCACGCTGGGCGAGACGCTGGACGCGCCAGCCGAGCCCTCGCGGCGGTTGTACCTACTGGCCGAAGAGCTTCGTGGCCTCGTGCGGCGAGGCTGGTCGATCGGAGCCCACGGCGCGACGCACAGGCCGTTTCCGGTGCTGGATGCTCCAGCACTCACGGCCGAGCTCGACGGGGCCGACCAGGTCTTCGCTCGGCATGGCTTTCCGAAACCGACGACCCTCGCTTACCCCGATGCAGCGTGGAGCGAGGGGTCCGAAGGAATCGTCGCGGCGCATGGCTACCGTCTCGGCCTCCTCCTCGGCAACCAGGTGACCTCCCGCCGGCCGCTGCGGATCTGCAGGTTCGTGGTGCCGGACGAGCCTTGCTGGGTGGAGCAGACGCTGCTGCCAGCGCTCGGGAGGCGTGGATGAGCGCCGCATGGCATCGCGAAGCGGAGTGGCTCGACCGCGTCGGGCGCTGGGTTGCCCTCCACCCCGTGGCCGGAAGCACGTCGGTCCTGGAGGTGGCGACCGAAGTTCACGTTGAGCTGCGCGGTCTCGGCTTCGCCGTGGAAGAGCTGCGGCACCCCGGGCATGCTCCACTGCTCGTCGCGCGACGTCCCGCGCCGATCGGGATCCCGACGATCGGGCTCTACGGCCACTACGACGTCGAACCCGTGAACGAAAGCTGGCACGGCGACGCGCTGCAGCTCCGGGTCGCCGCGGGACGCGCCTACGGGCGTGGCATCGCGGACAACCTTGGACCGCTCGCACAGCGCCTCCTGGCGGCGCGAGACGTGCGATCCTGGCCCGGCGTGCTCTGGGTGATCGAGGGAGAGGAAGAGACGGGCTCGCCTGTGCTCGCCGGGCACCTTGCCGCCCTGCGAGAGATCGACGTGGCGGTGTGGCTCGACGAGACCGGATACTTCGAGGTCCCGGAACGGCAGCGCATCCTGGTGTTCCGATCGGACAAGCGCCTCGATGATCTTGGCCGCCGCTGGCGAGAGCTCTCCCGCGAGGAATCGGTCTCGGTGGTGCTCGAAGCCCGCGCACTGAACCGCGCCTCAGCGGCATCCGCCGGGCCCGTCAGCTCGCTCTTCGACGAGCGGCCCTATGCGGCCTTCGGGCCCAACGACGCGCACTCGAATGTCCACGGCGCCGACGAGTCGCTACCGCTCGGCACGCTCGCGCTGACGGCGCGCCAGCTCGTCGCGACGCTGGAGCACATGGCCTCCGGGGAGCAGTCATGAAGGTCATCGCGTTCCATGTCCAGCACGACGCGGGGCTCGCCGTGGCCCACGACGGCGTGTTCGAGCTCGCACTCGAGCTGGAGAGGTTGTTCGAGGAGCGGTACTTCGCGAGCGCGTGGGATACGGAGATCTTCCGGGCGCAGTGGCGGCGGGCGATCGAGGTCGCCGTACGAGCGACGGGGATCGAGCGCTTCGACATGGCCGTGACGAGCTGGGTGATGCCCTCGCTCCGCCGCATCCTCGCCGAGTCGGTTTCGGCCGAGCGCTGGGTAACCGTCGACCATCACCGCGCCCATGCCCTGCACGGGATCCACGACGCGCCCTTTCGGCGCGCCCTCGTCATGTCCTTCGACGGTGGCGGGAACGACGGCACGTGCAACCTGTTCCGCGCGTACGACCGGGCTCTCACGCACCTTCGCCGCATACCGCTGAACCTCGGCACCCCGTACCGGTTGCTCGCCACCGCCATGCCCGAGGTCACGGGACGGCGCCCTCAGCCGCGCGCGGGGCACCTCTCCCTCGCTGGCAAGCTGATGGCCTATGCCGCCTTGGGGCGCATCCGCGAGGCGTGGCTCAGCCCGGTCGAGGATTACTACCTGAACTTCCAGGAGCCCTTGCAGGCCCTCTACTCGCTCGGCGAGCAGCTTGGCCTGGAGCTCGAGGCCGACGCGGTCGCCGAGGACGAGGCGCGCGATCTCGCGGCGACGAGTCAGGCGGTGTTCGAGAAGCTCGTGCTCCGGATCCTCCGAGAGCATCTCGCGGAGCACGACGAGGGGATCGTGCTCACCGGCGGGTGCGCGCTCAATGTGCGGGCCAATGAGCTCGTCCGCCGGACGTTCGGCCGCCCGGTCCATGTGCCTCCCGCGCCCAACGATGCCGGCATCGCGACCGGCGCGCTGTGGTCCGTCGAGCCGCCGTCAGCGCCGCCGAACGTGTTCGTTGGGCCAGGGCTCGACATCGATGTGGGCGAGGGCGAGCTCGTGCGGCGCGGTGCCGTGCGAGCCGGTGTCGAGGAGCTCGCGGCGCTTCTGCGCCGCGGCGCCGTGCTCGGCGTCGCCCACGGCCGCGCCGAGCTGGGACCACGAGCGCTCGGTCACCGCTCGCTGCTGGCGCTACCCGGCTCTCGAGAGGTGAAAGAGCGGATCAACGCCCGCATTAAGTCGCGGGAGTGGTACCGGCCCTTGGCTCCGGCCGTCGCTGCGGCGCGGGCAGGAGAGTTCCTCCTGGATACGGCCCCCTCGCCCTACATGTCCTTTGCCGTCGAGATGCGCCCCGAGGCGCTCGTCCGCTTCCCTGCCGCAGCGCACCTCGACGGGACGGCGCGGGCGCAGATCGTCGCGCCAGAGACGTTCCTGGGGCGGTTGCTCGAAGCGCTCGAGCGGCAGGGTGAGCCGCCCATCGTGCTGAACACGTCCTTCAACACGAAGGGTCGTCCCCTCCTCCAGCGCGCCAGCGCGGCGCTCGACGCGCTCGACGAGACTCACCTGGACTTCGCCTGGATCGAGGGCTGGTTGGTGCCGCGCGACGCGGCAACCATGCAACGGTTCGCAGGAGGAGTGCTCCCGTGACCCAGCGACCGCGTCTGCTCTGCGACGCCAACCCGATGGCCTACGGGTCGAGCTCGGCGCTCCTGGCCATCCTGGAGCACGCCGACGCCGAGGCGATCGCGCTGGTACGCGACGTCACGGCCGAGCTGCTCGGCGCCGACCCGGCGATCGCGCGCACCATCGCGGTCGACGTGAAGGATCCCGACGCCGTAGCGAGAGCGCTCGAAGGAGAGCGCGTCGACGCGGCGCTCGTGGTCTCGAACCTGGCCAACATCGAGGTCTACCGCCGGCGCGGGCTGCCGATCTTCTTCGTAGATATCCTGTACTGGTACAGCGCACGCAAGGACCATGCGGTGTGGACGGCTGCGCAGCGCGGCTACGCGCAAGCGTTCCCCGGCGTCCGTGAGCGGGTCGAGGCCCTGCCGCCAGCCGTGCGACCGGTCGTGGTCGGCCCCTTGATCCGGACCATGCCTCTACGGTCGAAGGCGCCGCAGGGCACCTTGATCAATCTGGGCGGGGTGCGCTCGCGCTTCATCGATCCTGGCCGGGCGCCGATGTTCCTCGAATGGGTCGCCCGGATCCTCCACGAGGTGGAGCCGCAGCTACCTCCCGGACCGATCCTCATCGCCGCCGGGAGCGATGCGTGCGCCGTGCTTGGTCCCATCCTGCCGCCGCGGGCGAAGGCCGTGTGCCTGCCGCAGCCGGCGTACCTGCACGCGCTCGCCGACGCCGCGCTGTTCCTGACCGCTCCCGGGCTCAACGCGGTCTTCGAAGCGCTCTGGCTCGACGTTCCTGTGGTGTTCCTTCCCCCGCAGAACGCCACGCAGGTGCTCCAGCTCGCCCGCTACGAGACCGTGGAGCTCGTCCCGCCGGGCATCAACCTCCCGGGCCTGGTCCCCGCGCTGGACCTGCCCGAGCGGATCGATGACGAAGGCGCCTACACCGAACGGGTGCTCGCAGCGCTCCGGACAGCCTTGCGCTCCGGCGCGGTGCTGGAGGCGGCCGCACGCCACGTCGCAATGCAGATCTGCGAGGTCGCCTCTCGCGAGGCCGCCCAGCGCCGATTCCGGTCATCGCTGGGTGCGCCGGGCGGGGCGGCGATCGCGAGCGACATCCACGGCTTCTGGCGCGAGCGCGCTCCTTGAGCGACCTGATCGACGCCGCCGTCATCGTGCCCACCACTGGGCGCCGACCCATCTTGCTGCGGAGGGCGCTCGCGTCGGTGCTCGCTCAGTCCCCCAGACCGCGCGAGATGCTCGTGATCGTCGACGCGGCGGAAGACGCCGTACCCGGTGTGGTCGCGCAGATCGCGGGGCTCCCCTGCACCGTCCTGGCGGTGGGGGAATCACGCGGCGCTGGAGCCGCGCGCAACCACGGGGCCCGCGTGGCGCGCACCCACCACCTGTGCTTCCTCGATGACGACGATGTCTGGAAGCCCGGCTATCTCACCGCAGTCTTCGCGGACGGACCGGGCTTCGATCTCGCGCTGACCGCCTTCGAGAAGCACAACCGCGACGGGGCGCGGCCCGAAAAGGTTCCCCCGGAGACGCTTGATGCGGGGGTGTTCCTGGTGGCCAACCCCGGTCTGCGGGGCAGCAACCTCGTCGTCACGCGGGAGCTCTTCTGGACAGCCGGGGGCTTCTCCGAGAGCCTGCCGTCGTTCAACGACATGGACTTCGGCCTCCGCCTCGTCGCAGCGCAACCGCGCCGTTATCGGCGAATCCTCACACCCTTGGTCGAGTACCACGCCCACGACGGGGAGCGCCTGTCCCGTCGCGGAGCACAGGCCATCCCGCCCGGGCTCGAAGGGTTCCTGCAACTGCATGGGCCGAGGATGGATCATCGGCAGGAGGCTGCGTTCCGTGCGCGCGCGATCGACCTCTGGGGTGTAGACCCCTGGGCCCCGGCGGCGCTGGAGCGGCGGCTGAAACAGGCGCTCGCCGCGGGCACCATCGCAGCGCACTTCCCCGGGCTGCTGCATGCCGCGGAGACGGCCCTGATCGAGGCGACGTGCCGCAGCGACACGGAGGTCGACGAACGGCAAGCGTTCATCGACCGCCTGTGCGAGGCGTTGGAGCGAGATGGCGCTGCGCCGAGGCTTCGGTCTCTGCGCATCGTCGTCATCACGACGGACACGGCCGGGAGCGTGGCAGGGCTCCTCGCGTCGCTTCAGCACGCGCTCGAGCGTTCACTCTGGCGGGCCAGCGCAGGGGGGCCACTCGTCGAGCTGCTCTTCGTTCGCAACGACCGCGACCCCGAAGTCGACGACGAGCACGGTGCCACGCTGCGGACGTGGACCGACCCTCGGATCGTGGTCGCCGAGGTTCATGTACCGAGGTCGTCCCGCCCGCTCTCCCTGTGCGAGGCCAGGGCCTTCGCGTTTCGGGCCGCGCGCGAACGCGGATGGGAGCCATCCCCCGAGGCGCCCGTGTGGTCCCTCGACGAGGATTTCCGCTTCGAGGTCCTGGTTCCCTCGATCGAGCGCGGCTTCCGGCGCATCGCCGGAGGCGCGCTGCTGCATCGGCTCGAGCTCCTGGCGCTGCGTTGCGGCTCGAGCGGCATCGATGCGCTCGTCGGCGGCAACAGCGGGGCGGCGCCCGTGCCAGCGCTGGGCCTCCTCCGGCGGCAGATCTTCGATCTGACGTCGACGCCGGCCCCAGGGGTTCAGACCTCTGAGACGGGGCGGAGGCTCGCGGCCTGGCTGCGACGGCGTGATCCCTACTACGATCTGACGACGGATCAGAGCGAAGAGCTCTGGATGCCCCTGCGCGCGGCGTGGTGGCGTGCGTCGGGCGAGTGGGCGTGGGACGAGGTGGTCGAACGGCTCATGCTCGGATTGCCGGTGACGCGGCCGGCGCTGCCGTCGCTCGACGAGATGCCTCCGACCGCATGGGGGCACCTCGATGCAGCGACGGTCGCGGGCGGCAATACGGTGCTCCTGACGCCGCGGGTGCTGCGGCCGGAGGCGTTCGTCCAGGTTCGGTGGGGCTCGGTACGATCACGACGAGGCGACACCACGTGGCGCATCAACTGCCGGAAGAGTGGGGCGATGATCGCACGCACTTCCATCCCGATGCTTCACGATCGGACGCCACGACGGGGCACACCGGCGCGCGAGGCGACGGTGCGCGACGCGGTGGCCGATGCCCTCGGGGTCGGCCTCTATGAGACGCTCGGCACCCTGGGGCGCGCTGAGCAGGAGGCGACCAGGCGCGGCGCAAGACGGCGACTGGCTGCCGTGATCGAGAACCTTGCCGCCGCTACGGCTCAGCTGGAAACGCCCGGGAATCCCTTCCCGTCGGAGCCCCGCACGAGGCTGCTCGCGTTCTTGCGCGACGTCGCGGACGCCCTGACGGGTGTGCGGCTGGACAAGATTGAAATCAGCGATGCTCAGAGTCAGTAGCGGAGCTTCCCCTACGGCTGCAGGCAGGTACAGGCGCAGGTTTCTAGAATTCCGTACAATCGGACGAGCAGACGCTTACCTAGCTCTCCGCGTACCGACCGAGCGTGCACCTCGGACGCCGCGCTGCACCACGCGCCGACGTCCTGGTACTGTTCTTGAGCGTAAGGTGGCAGGGGCGACGGTGGTCCACCGACTCCAGTCACGACTATTCTGGCGGCGACCGAAGCCCTGCGAGGTGAAGGTGAACATGGCGACGACCGGAGAGCGATTTGGGAAGGTTCGGCGCGAGCACGTGGAGAAGGCATGCCGGGAGCTCACGGCGAGCGGGGCGTCGACGGGCGGCGGGTCCTATTTCGTCCGCTTCGACGGCCGCGACCTGCCGGCCAAGCGGGTCCTACGCGACGCTTACCGCCACGCCAACGAGCGGGAGATCGAAGCGAAGGCCTTTAGCGGCGGCCAGTTCACGGCACGCATATTGCAGAAACTCGGGTTTGAAGTAGTCGTCCGCTGATCATTCGATCAGATCATTCAGGAGCTCTATGTTCTCGCGGTCGAGGTCCTGTAATTTCCAGAGTTCGCAAAGCTGACCCAGGCCGACTCCTTCGAGACAGTGCGGTCCTCAGTGCCACGTTCCGAAGCCGAGTGGCTTGATCGTGCACAAGAGCGGGTGTTGACGCTCAGGCTGATTGATGGCGTCGCGCGCCGGCTGGCGGATGACCATCACCGTCTTGCGTGGCCCTTAGGCGCGGCCATGCGCCTCCTCCATCAAGGATGGTTGAGCGAGATGTCGGCCTGAAACCATAGTGCGACTGATCCCGAACAACGCGGGCTTCGGTCTGCGACGCGAGCGGAGATCGCCTCGCCGAGCATCATCCGATGCCCGCCTCGAGCCGGACCGACATTGGGCCTTGGGCCCACGGCGCCCCGCGCCAGCAGCGCGGTCGACTCCGACGAGAGCCGCAAGAGGCCATGCCCGCTGAGAACTCGGTCGCGGCACCACCCCAACCGTGGTGCTGTCACTTACCTAGACGAGGTGCCACGTGAAGGTCGGAAGCTCATTACAATTTCCTCTCCGAATTTCTACCTTCACATCCAGATAAGCCTCATTTACCCAGCCCGGACGCCTCAGAAGCGACCCTGAGCCATTTCGCTCAGGGAATAATTTTCCATGTATGCCAACTGATCGCTCCCGCCGGCTCTTGACGTCGTACAACGCTGCGGGATAGGTTGCACCGGAACCTGACGGTTCGTGACAGCTGTTACGCTCTGCAACCTGAACATACGAACAGAAATGAGTTTCGTCCTCGACGGAACTACCTATTTTTCTGCCGCTGAGGTAGTCCGCGACATTGGCGTGGCTCGCCAGACGCTCTGGCGTTGGAGACAAGACGGGAAGATCCCGCCAGGTCGGCGCTATCGCGAACACCAGGTGGTGTTTACAACCGAGGAATTCGCCGCGATACGTGAATTCGCGCACCGGATTGAGCCCATCAACGATGCACCTCCCAACCAGTTGAGATTGTTCAGTGGTCGGCGTGCCCAACGCTGAGGAGGGACTATGTCGAGTAAACCGAAAGCTGTTGTACTTCTGAGCGGCGGACTTGATTCCACGACTACCCTGGCCATCGCGCAGAGCGAAGGGTACCACGTTCATGCCCTCACGTTTCGTTATGGCCAGCGCCACGAGGGCGAGATCGAAGCCGCGCGCCGTGTTGCGCAGCGCTTGGGCGTCGCTCAACACGTTGTCGCACAGATCGACCTTCGGATGTTCGGCGGCTCAGCGCTCACAAGCGACATAGCAGTGCCCAAGGGGCGCTCTCTCGACGCTATCGGGACCGGCATCCCTATAACCTACGTCCCTGCCCGGAACACGATCTTCCTGTCGTTCGCCCTCGCATGGGCCGAAGTACTAGAGGCGAGCGACATCTTCCTCGGCGTCAACGCCCTCGACTACAGCGGTTACCCAGACTGCCGTCCAGAATACATCGAGGCATTCGAGCGGATGGCAAACCTCGCAACGAAGGCAGGTGTCGAAGGTCGGCAGCATCTTAAGATCCATACCCCGCTGATCCTCCTGACCAAGGCGCAGATCATCCAGCGTGGGTTGGCACTCGGCGTTGAGTATGGGCTGACGCTCACCTGCTACGACCCATCTGCTCAAGGCGAGGCGTGTGGGCGGTGCGATGCCTGCCTCTTGCGCCTGAAGGGTTTCGCGGAGAGCGGACTCGCGGACCCAGCTCCCTACCGCGTCGACGCGCGTGCACTCGCATGACTTACTCAGTCAAAGAGATTTTCTATACCCTGCAGGGTGAGGGAGCCCAAGCTGGCCGGCCTGCCGTCTTTTGCCGCTTCACGGGGTGCAATCTTTGGACAGGGCGCGAGGAGGATCGCCAGCGAGCCATTTGTCGCTTCTGCGATACAGACTTCGTGGGCATGGATGGACCTGGCGGCGGAAAGTTCCAAACCGCCCGAGACCTCGCCCAAGCCGTCGCTAACGTCTGGCCTCATAATCCTGCGCAGGTCGGCCCGCGTTACATCGTCTGTACAGGAGGCGAACCGCTCCTTCAACTCGATGACGCACTTGTCGAGGCGTTCCATGCCGAGGGGTTCGAGGTGGCGATCGAGACCAATGGTACCCAGCTCCCGCCAAGGGGGATCGACTGGACGTGCGTGAGCCCTAAGGCAGGCACTGACCTGCTGCTTCGCTCCGGGGACGAGTTGAAACTCGTATTTCCCCAGGAGGGCGCTGAGCCTCACGTCTTCGAATGCCTCGATTTCTCGCGCTTCTATCTGCAGCCGATGGATGGCCTGTTGCGGCAACGAAACACCGAACTCGCCCTCCGCTACTGCTTGGAGCATCCGCAGTGGCGGCTCAGTCTTCAAACGCACAAGATGCTCGGTATCCCTTGAGAGGGTGACGAATGGAGATTTTCAAAGAGTTCACCTTCGAAGCCGCGCATCGGTTACCGAACGTGCCACCCGGTCATAAGTGCAGCCGGCTGCACGGGCACTCCTTCCGCTGCGAGATCCACGTGCGCGGAGACGTAGGGCCGGAGACGGGCTGGGTGCTGGATTTCGCGGACATCAAGGCCGCGTTCGAGCCTGTGCACAAGGTCCTCGATCATAATTTTCTCAACGAGATCGAAGGTTTATCAAATCCGACGAGCGAGAATCTCGCGAGGTGGATCTGGGCGCAACTCGCCCCGTCGCTGCCGGGGATCTCGGCTGTCGTCGTTCGAGAGACGTGCACCTCCGGCTGCATTTATCGAGGAGAGGGGTGACATGGAGGACGTGCAAGGCCGCCGTGATGCACGCGGCATCCCCATCAATCAGGCTGGAGTCAGCGACCTCGCCTACCCGATCGTCGTGCTCGATCGTGCCCGCGAGCGGCAGCACACCATCGCAAAGATATCAATGTCCGTAGGGCTGCCCCATGACTTCAAGGGGACCCACATGAGCCGCTTCATCGAGGTGCTCGAGGAGCACCGCGGTGAGGTGACAGTGCGCACCCTGCCGCGGATCCTGCGCGCCTTGCGCGAACGGCTGCATGCAGAGACCGCACAGATGAAGGTCGTGTTCCCCTATTTTCTGGAGCGGCGGGCCCCGGTGAGCGGCGCCTGCGGCCTGATCGACTACGAGTGCTCCCTCACCGGCGAGACGAGCGGCACGAGCGAAGACTTCGTGCTCGGCGTCCGAGTGCCAGTCACGACCCTCTGCCCCTGCAGCAAGGCCATCAGCGATTACGGCGCGCACAACCAGCGGACCTACGTGACCATTGAGGTCCGTGGGACGTCGCCTATGCGCGATTCGTCGAACTTCATCTGGATCGAGGAGCTCGTCGAGGTCGCCGAGGCATCGGCGTCGGCCCCCGTGTACCCCCTCCTGAAGCGTCCGGACGAGCGGCACGTGACCATGCAGGCCTACGACAACCCGGCGTTCGTCGAGGATGTCGTGCGCGAGGTGGCGCTAAAGCTACAGGAGGATCCCCGCGTCGCCTGGTTCAGGGTGCACGCGAAGAGCGACGAGAGTATCCACAACCACAGCGCGTTCGCGCAGGTCGAGCAGGCGCGGGTGGGCAGGCAGGAGCCGCCGCGGCGTCCCCTTGGCAGGGATCCGGCAGAGGTGTAGCGTGCCGCGCCATTTCGGGCAGAATCCAAGGTGATCGTGACTCGTCCCATCGTCCAGATTGTCGCCGGTTGCACCGATCGGAAGCGGCTTCCGATCCCGGCGGATCTGCGCATTCGCGCTGTCCGCGCGAAGCGTCCGGGGGACCTCTTCGGCACGTGGTGGCGCGCACTCGAGCAGCACAACTCGCGGGCAGTTCCGGCGGTCGATCTCTACGGCGGCGATCATTGGACCGTGGTCCGCGACCTGCCGCGCGTTGCACACGATGCGGGACTCGACGCCCGCCTGTGGGTGGCGTCCGCTGGGTACGGACTCGTGCCCGCGGAAGCGCACCTCCGCGCGTACGGCGCGACGTTCACGCCCGGCCACCCCGACTCCATCGCGGAAGGCAGCGCGAGCGATGAGATCGCGCGCCGCTGGTGGCATTCGCTGGCCGGGCGGCCGGGGCCGCATCGGACCGCACCCCGGACCCTGGCGGATCTGGCGCTGGCGTCTGCGGGTGCGAAGCTGCTCGTCGTGGCCTCGCCCCGCTACGTCCGCGCGGTGGCGGACGACTTAGTGCAAGCCGTGTCCGCGCTGCGGGATCAGGACGACCTGCTCATCGTCTCCGGAGATCCAGGGGCTTCCCACGAAACGCTGCGCCGGAACTGGATCCCATCTGTCGCGTCCCTACAGACGACGGTCGGCGGGAGCCGACTCTCCCTTCATGCACGCATCGCCCGGCGCATCCTCGAGGAAGCCGCTCGACGCGGGATCGCCGCCACCGCGGTACGAGATCGCTTCATCGAGCTAGCCCGCGCGGCGCCGCCTCCTCAGCAGTACGATCGAACCCCACTCGACGACGAGGCCGTTCGCAGCTTCGTAGCCCAGAACCTTCGAAGCAATCCGGCGGCCACGCACACGCAGTTGCTCAGGGCCCTCCGTGACAGCGGGCGCGCATGCGAACAGTCACGGTTCAGGCAACTTTTTCTCCAGGTAAAGGAACGTTGATGGCGCGCGCCGCGAAGAAGACGACCGCCCACAAGGGGATCATCCGCCGTGCGGTGATCCGTCGCAGAGCACTGCGCATCATGCAGGACCCAGAGCGACCTCTCTATCTCTTCAGCCTCCGCGCTGAAGAGATACTGAAGATCGCGGACATCTCGCGCATCGCACGCGACGCTCAAGGCGAGTTGCTCGGCTACCAACGCCCCGAGGTACGCCAGCACATCCGGAACATCCAAGCCTATCTCGACGGCCGCCAAGGCGGCATGCTGTTCCCGAACTCGATCATCCTGTCCCTCTCCTCGTCCGTACGCTTTCAGCGCGAGCGCGGCCCTGAGGCCGATGACGGCCTCGCCCATGCAGGGACCATCGTGATCCCGATCCCAGGCATCGACGACCCAAAGCCCGCCTGGATCGTCGACGGCCAGCAGCGTGCGATGGCCCTTTCTCGGAGCCAGCGCAACGATTTCCCCGTCGCTGTCAACGCCTTCGTCGCCGACGATATCGCCACGCAGCGAGAGCAATTCCTTCTAGTAAACAGCACCAAGCCGCTGCCACGCGGACTCATCACTGAACTCCTTCCGGACATCGACACGACTCTGCCGGCGAACCTCGCCATCCGGCGTGCCCCCGCAGTCCTCTGCGACCTTCTGAATCGAGATCCGAAATCTCCCTTTTTCGGCCTGATTCGCAGGGCTTCGTCGACGAAGGCGGCGCGAAAGACCGAGGTGCTCGCTGATACGTCTGTCATGCAAATCCTGCAGGAGAGCCTCACAACCCCCTCCGGCTGTCTGTTCGCCTACCGCAACGTGGCCACCGCGCAGACTGATTTCACCAGCATCCGAAAGCTCCTGCTCATTTACTGGAGTGCTGTACGGGACACCTTCCCCGACGCCTGGGGGCAGCCGCCGACCCAGAGCCGCCTGATGCACAGCGCCGGATTGCGTGCGATGGGCCGCCTGATGGACCGGGTGATGGGATCCATCGACATCGAAGCTTCCGACGCGCGGCGGCGCGTGCTCCGTGAGCTTGCACCGCTCACCCGCGTCTGTTGCTGGACGTCGGGCTCCTGGAGCGACCTCGGCCTGCGGTGGAATGAGGTCCAGAACGTGCCCACGCACGTCCGCAGTCTGACAGATTTCTTGCTTCGGACCTACCATGATCGAGTGGGGGTGGCGCGGTGAAGTACTTCCTGCCTGACAGCCAAGACCTGGTCGATCCGACCTTCGACTTCGAGCGGGAGCGAAGGTCCGCGACGCGCCTGCGCCAGCGCGACGACCTCTACGCCCACGAGATTTTCAAGGAGCGGGTGCTCGACGGCATCCTGGTCTCGAAGGGCATCGTCGACGGCTCCGAAAACTCCGGGGGGCGCTACACGCTGGCGCAGCGCCACCGCCTCCTCCGCGTCGGGGCGCGCGAGTTCTTCCGCATCGATCGGAAGGACAACATGCCCATCGCAACGATGGGCGACTGTGGAGCCTTCACATATGTCAAGGATCAGGTGCCACCGTACACTGTCGACGAGGTGATCCGATTCTACGTTGACTGCGGCTTCGATTACGGCATCTCCGTCGATCATGTGATTCTCGCGTATAGCACCGAGTGGGACAAGCCGGGTGCCCAGGTGCCCGCCGAACTGCGCGAGCGACAGGAGATCACGCTTGAGCTCGCGCAGGAGTTCTTCACACGATGGAAGAACGATCGCCTCCCGTTCCAACCGCTCGGCGTCGCGCAGGGCTGGAGCCCGCGCTCTTACGCACGGGCCGCCGAGCAGCTCCAGAAAATGGGATATCGCCATGTCGCAGTCGGCGGGATGGTTCCCCTCAAGACGCCGGAGATCCTGGCTGGGCTCGAAGCCATCGACGGCGTACGGCGGAAGGATACCCGGCTTCATCTCCTCGGGGTCACACGCACTGAGCAAATGCAGGCCTTCGCGAAGATGGGCGTCGAGAGCTTCGACAGCACATCGCCGCTTCGACAGGCATTCAAAGACGATAAGGACAACTATTACACGATGGACCGCACGTATGTAGCTGTGCGTGTCCCCCAGGTGGAGGGAAACCCGAAGCTGCAAAAACGGATCTCGTCGGGCAACGTGCCGCAGGGAAAGGCCCGCGAGCTCGAGCGTGCCTGTCTCGACGGGATGCGGCGACTCGATGCGGGCGAGGTCAAGGTCGAGGTGGTACTCGACGCCCTCCAGCGATACGACGAGCTGTGCGGCGTTCCGTCGAGCCATCGCGATGTGTATCGCGAGGTACTCACCGATCGCCCCTGGACGCAATGCCACTGCGACGTCTGCCGCGAGCTCGGCCATCACGTGATCCTGTTCCGTGGCGCGGAGCGGAACCGTCGCCGCGGTTTCCATAATACGTGGGTGTTCTACCGAAAACTCGCGCGGGAGCTCGGCGGTGGCGTCGCCGAGACCACCGCGCGAGAGTCTCCACGCACACGTCGCGTGTCCGCCCCTGAGGTATTCTCATGACGACCGAGCTCTGTTTCCCAGCCATCGAGGTGCGCCAGTCGCCTAAACGCACCCTCTACACCTTCGCGGTGGACGCTAAGCTGGTGCCGAAGTTCGCGACGGTGTCCCGCATCCGGCGGAAGGACGGAGACGAGCTCCAGGGCTACCAGCGGCCGGAAGTCCTGGCGCACATCGAGGAGATCCGAGCCTATGTGGAGAGCGCGTCCCCTATGATCCCGAACGCCGTGGTGCTGGCGTTCGACTCTCGTGTGCGCTTCGAACCGCAGGCGGGGCCATGCAGCCCCTATGCTCGCCCTGGGACGCTCTTCATCCCGATCGATGAGGAGGCACCTGAGGAGGAGCGACCCGGCTTCATCGTCGACGGTCAGCAGCGCCTCGCGGCCATCCGGGACGCGACCGTCGATTCCTTCCCCATTTGCGCGAGCGCGTTCGTGACGGACGACGTTCGTGAGCAAACGGAGCAGTTCATCCTCGTCAACTCGACGAAGCCGCTCCCGAAGGGGCTCATCTACGAGTTGCTTCCCGGTACCGATACCGCTCTCCCGACGCTCCTCCAGCGCCGGAGGCTGCCTGCTTTTCTCATGACCCGGCTGAATCAGGACCAGGCCTCGCCTCTCCACGGAATGATTCACACAGTAACGAACCCGTCGGGCACCATCAAGGACAACTCGGTCCTCAAGATGCTGGAGAACAGCCTGAGCGACGGGGTTCTCTACCGCCTGCGGGACGGGAGCGGAAGCGAGGTGGATACGGACACCATGCTCGGCGTTCTCTTCGCGTTCTGGAGCGCGGTCAAAGAGGTGTTCGGAGAAGCGTGGGGGCAGCCCCCCAAGAAGTCGCGCCTGATGCATGGCGCCGGGGTCGTGAGCCTCGGGTTTTTAATGGACACGATCTCGGAGCGGTACCGCAAAAAAGGGCTGCCAACCAAAGCAATGTTCGCGAAGGACCTGAAGCCACTCAAGCCGCTGTGTCGCTGGACCGATGGGTACTGGGATTTCGGGCCCGGGCAGCAGCGGAAGTGGAACGAGGTCCAGAACACGACCAAGGACATCCAGATGCTGACCAACTACCTCGTGGTGCAGTACAAGTCGCTGGTCTGGAACCGCCCGGGGGCGCCCACAGGGCGTCAGCTGATCCTGAACGGGTCCTGAGCAGCGGAGGTCGAGAGTCAGGGAATGGACGCCGCCTTCGGCGAGCGCTGATAGCACGCGCGCAGATTCTGCCGGTTGGGCGGGTATTCTACATGATCGTGAGCGAAGTACAGGGCGTTCTGCGTCTGGAGGAACAGGCCACTGCGAGTTATATTGGTCGAGCCCGTAAGGAGGCCAAGCGGCGTGACGACGCCCTTCGCGTGGAGATCTGGCACGAGATGGACGGTCGCGCCGAGACCGAGGAGACGACTGAGCACCTGCCTCTCTCGGGTGTGGGCGTTAGGATCCTTGTGAATTCCGCAAGGGTTGAAGCCGTAAGCGAGGACGGCGATGTCGACTGCCCAGCCCCTGACGAGAAACCGTTGCAGAATCCGGCTGAGGCCATAGCTCGCCGCGGAGCGCTCGATCTGGAGTTGACGATGCCACAACCCCGGCCGCAAGGAGAGCTCAACCTCGCTGAGCCAGGGGGAAACGACGGAGATCTCCATTGCTCCGGGAAGCATCATCTCGTTTTCCTCGGCGAGCAGGTTGATGGCGAGTAGGTCGACGAGGATCTGGGGCTCCTGCCAAGATACGTTGGGCATGGCGACTCCTAAAGGGGCATGCGAGGTCGGACGCGCGGCGTCGGCGCTGCCGAGGGGCTCCAATCGGGCCGGAAGACACGATCCCACGAGCCGGGAGTCGTTGCCGGGAACACCGTGACGTCCGACGTCCCGCTGCTACCGTTCAGCGTGACGGCGAAGCTCGAGAGGCCCGTGGGGGTCCGGCCGAGAGCGGACGCGACAGTGACGCCGAGTTCGGACCAGTCGACGGTGCGCGCTGGACCGCTGCCCGGGTACGTGAAGAGTGTCATCGGATCGGCCGACGTGCAGACGCACTCGCGATAGAGCGCGTCGAGCAGCAGCTTGCTCACCGTCTCGCGCGCCGTGAGCACGCCGTGGAGGTTCTGCTCGGGGGCGACGATGCAGGAGACGCAGCCATCGACGCAGAAGCCGACGGCGGACTCGAGCGCCTGGAAGGTCGGGTACGCAGAAGTGCCGACGAGCGGCGCAGGGCCGTGGGCGGGGTACTGGCTCACGTGCGCGAGGAACTCGGGGACCCACTGGAGCAACACCAGATCGTCGAACGAAGCGAGGCCGAGGCCGCCTCGCACGAAGTCCAAGACCCGGCCGGCGATCTGGCGCTCTCCGAGCCGCTGACCGTCGAGATCGCGCCAGCACCCGTGGGAGGTGCCCACGCCGTGGAAGGCCAGGTGTGAGGCCTGGCTGCTCGCGCACTCC
This sequence comes from Sorangium sp. So ce124, assembly GCF_051525235.1. Taxonomy (NCBI): domain Bacteria; kingdom Pseudomonadati; phylum Myxococcota; order Polyangiales; family Polyangiaceae; genus Sorangium; species Sorangium sp. So ce124. The sequence goes on along the minus strand of NZ_CP150312.1, from coordinate 12,319,824 downwards.
TGGAGAGCGTCCTCCAGGCAGTCGACAAAATCGTTGGTGGGCAGGGGGTCCGGCGAACCCCCAAGCGCCGTCTCGCGGGCGACGAGGACGCGCTCGATCGCGGAGACGTGGAAGTTGCGCCGGAGGAGATCGCACGTGCCGTTGCCGAACTCGTCGCTGTCGAACAGCACGATCTCCGAGGGAGCCTGGTCCCGGTGCTGATAGAAGTACGACAGGTTTTCGGACTCGGCGCCGCTCAGACGCAGGGCCGCGGCATGCATGGCGAGGCCGAGAGAGTTGAGCAAGAGGCGCGCGGCCGTCCGTCGAACGAAGGTAGGGTCGAAGTTCGCGACGCGCTGGCAGGCCTCGAGGAAGTAATCGTAGCTGCCAATCAGCGTATCGGCGCGATCGTTGGTCGAGGCCGGGTTCTGCACCGAGGCGATCCACCTAGAGACACGCTGGAAGCGATTCCGATCGAGATACCGCGAGTGCCCCGGGGTGAAGCAGCCCACCAGATCATCCAGCGTGAAGCGCGGCGGTGCGGTAGGGCGGGCGTTCGCGACGCTCGGCGGGTGCCACTGCTCAAGGAGATGAAACCAGAGGATGGTCCGCAGGTTGCGGACGATGAACACGGACGGGCGAGCCTGCTCGGCCCAGGGAGGGTTATTGGGGTTGACGGGGGCGCGCGCGTTCTCCTGGAGGAAGGCGTGCAGCGTGTGTCCGAGCAGCGCCTGGTGAACAGGCGAGGCGACCTCTCGCAACACGGCGTCCAGAAAACCGTTGAGCGGGCTCCCCGTCTGGAGGTCGACCTCGAACCGCAGACCGGTCGTCGGGTAATGGTGGCCGAGCACGACGGGACCGTAGAGTTGCGGATCGGCGCTGCGATAGACGAGGCGCGCGGGTTCGACGGTCCGGGTCATGAACTGCCGGTCCAGCCCCCAGACGAACGTGGTGACCTCGAGCGCGCCGTCGAAGGAGAGTGTGCCGAACAGTTGGAGGACTGGCGGCCTCGGCGCGGGCGGGATCGGTGGGGCGCCGGTGGGGGCCCGGTAGCGCGCCTGTAAACGGTCGGGAATGGCCGATTGCTGGCTGGCCGAGGGGGTGAGCCGATACCAGCGCAGCGCGAAGCAGCGCGGTGGCGTGGGCATGGGCGGGAGCGACGGTCCAGATCCGAGACTGCGCTCGTCGTTGTCACACAATAGCCCTTCCAGATGCGGAATCGGCTCGCTCCAAGAGGGCAGGAGGTCCACCCGCCGCGGCTTGTACACGGCGACGGGCTGGTTGCGATCCGGAAAGTCGTCGGGAAGCTCGTCCGGCCGCACGGGAGGGCAGGGGGTCGGCTCGAAATAATCCGGCTCGGAGACCGCGAGGAGGACGTCCTCGAGCCCGCGCTGACGCTGATCGAGGCCGCGTGCGCCGAACTGGCTGACCGGCACCTTGGAGGGCGTGGTGTCGTACCGATAGGTAACTGTGCCCGGCACGAGGAGGCTGAGGACCACGGTCAGCGGTTCGAATTCCGCCGGGCGGTTGTTCCCCTCCTCGAACACCGGGACGTACTCGCGTCCGACCGATTCGAAGAGGTTTGGCGTCCAGAGGAACGGTTGGTTTCCAGGCACCTTCGCCGAAGGAAGACCGAGGCGGAAGAGTGGGAGGGTGAGCAGGTTGTGCAAATACGAGCGGCGCTTGGGCGCGTCGCTGGTGTGGTACGTCCGCAGAAACTCGAGGTGACGGGGCGGGGCAGGGATTGCCAGCGTGGGAGGCGGGTTGCTCCAGGCCGCGAGTTGCGCGAGCGACAGCGGCGACGGCCTGAACGGCAGCGGGGTCAGGAAGAAGTTGGGGCCGAAGTCGTGGCGGAACACGTCCAGCGCTCCTGCGGGCAGCGAGCACGGCGCCCCCGCGGGACCCCGATCGACGTATCCGGGCGCCTCGATGTCGGCCGGTTCGGCGCCGAGGAGCCTCAGGTAGGCGCGCAGGTTATCGAGGTTGACGGAGGCCCGCGGATGGGCGCCTGAGAAGAAGTCGTGGACCGCGGCGGCCTTGCGATCCCAACCAGAGAACGATTTCGGGTTCTTGTGATCGTTGATCAGCATCAGGCGATCGCCGTCGGCCGCGGGACGGTGCGAGGCGGGACCCGAGCCCGTGAGCAGCAGGAAGTCGAAGATCGCCATGAAGAGGTGATTCTTGGCGACGATGCGGTTATTCTCGTGGAGCGGGATGGGTTGGAGGTAATCGGGGTCGAGAGCGATTCGTGGGTTGCGGAAATAGAAATGGTCGCGCGCGTTCTCGGTGACGATGTGGACGACGACGCTGTCGGAGGCGAGCTCGCGGCCGACGCGGCCCACCTTCTGTTGTAGGCTCGCCGGGTCCCGCATGGCGCGGAAAGTGACGCCCTCGCGGACGCGGGAGAGATCGACTCCTACCTCAATGCGCGGCGAGCCGATCACCAGGCTGCAGTTCTCCGGATCGTCGCCGAACTCGGAGTGACGGAAGACCGATTTCGCGGGACCTCGGAACACCTCGTTGATCGACTCCATGTCCGAGTCGAGCCCGGTCTTCGAGGTGAAGGAGTGGACGCGGATCCCGTTGACCGGGCTGTGGCGCCCCGTGTTGTTCGGGCGAGCCTGGAGATAGCCGTGGAGGGGCGTGTTCCGCGCAGGGGGCTTCGGGTGGTTGTTGCCGAGGTGGTCTCTCGACCACCACCAGCAAAGGCCCGCCCGGAGGAAGCCGCACGCATCGAGGTTGCCGATGGTAGCCTGCGTGGAAGCCTGGACAATGGGGGCGAAGAACGGGGAGCTCAGGTCGTCTGGCAGGACGTTCAATCGACGCAGGTAGGACTCTTCGTTGTTCGGATCGGCGTGATTCCAGAGCCTCTCGAGCGCGTCCGTTTGCGCCTGGCGGAGCCCCGACGGGATGCGCGGGATGGTGCGCCGGACGCCGCGTTTGCAGTCGCGGCAGAGGGAGCCATAGTGCCGGATCGCCTCGCTGCGCCAGGTGGGCGGCTTCTGCGAGAAGTCGCCGTGGTGCACGACGCGCCAGAGCGGCTCTTGAAAGAGGGCGAAATAGGGGATCGACTGGATGGGGTTCGCGCTTGCCGACATCGACTGCGCCTTGGTGCGCTCGTTGTCCGCGAGGAGATCGGACCAGCGGTTCACCCCGTCGAGCGAGTCACAGAATCCCAGCGTTTTGTGGATCTCACGAGGCTCGCGCGGCTCGACCCCGCTCGACGGGAGGATCGGGTTCGGGAGCTCGTCGAGCCGTAGGGGAGCGCCCCCGCCACGCCGCTGGTAGTACTCGTGGTGTAGCCCGTCGCGCCGGTTGTGGACGAGGCACGAGGTGGCGTTGATAGCCGCTGTGAGGCTGCTCGCCTCGGGCCGCTGACGGAGGAAGAAATGGTGCACCCAACCCGTTGCCTCGGGCTCGATGACCTGAACGTGCAGAATTTGCTCGGGCGTGGAGCCGAGCACACGCGCGAGGTGCTCCCGGGGCTGGGCGATCGTGGCGCTGGCCCCGAGGATGTACGGCGGCGGGATGTCGACCGTGGCGCCGAGCAGGTCCTCGAGGGCGGCACTCGGGTCGTCCCAGCGCAGGCGCCAGAGCCGCCGCGCCAGGAGGAGGCGCTTGAGGAGCATGGCCCCGTGCGCGCCGTAGAGGCCACTGAGCAGGTGCACCTCATCGAGGACGATCAGGTCGAGCGGCCCGGTGAGGCCCGCGCTGGCCTCAGGGTGGACGATGCGATTGGCGAGCGTGTCCAGGTTCGAGATCAGGATCGACGTCGAGCCCTGGTAGACGTTGCGTATCGAATGGAACTTCTGCCCCTTGACCGGGGCCGAGCCCGCGGACTGCTCGCCGAGCCGCCCGCCAGCGTCGAGCTCGGGGGGCGCGATGGGCACGCCGAGTCTCATGGCGGTGCGCTCGACGAGACGCTCGAGCTCCTGGAACTGGTTCGTCGCCAGCACTACGCGCGGATAGATCAAGAGGATGCCAATCCCGGTCTCGTTGTGAATCGCCCTGTACGCGGCGTGGACGAGCGCTCCCAGCTGGAATGAGTACGATTTCCCGGATCCGACTCCGGCGGTGACGATATGGCCCGTGCGGGACCGGCGATACTCGCTCGAGTAGAGACCTGCAAGCGTGGCAATGAAGGACTGCTCCTGAAACTCGGCGAGCTTCGCCGGCACGGCACGCTCCATGAGAAGGTCGAGAAGCGCATCGAGCGCAGCCCGCACCGCGCGGCTCAGCGCGTCGCGGTTCACGCGGACATCGAGCGGGTGAACCTCCGAGATCCCGCCGAGGGCGGGGAGCCGAACCTCGCCCGCGCGGATCCCGTCCACTGTCCGGTTCCGGAGCGCCATGAGATCGACGACGTAGGAGGGGCGTATCTGCGGCCTACGCTCGTAGCGAAGCAGCCCGGTGCTCGGCAGCATGCGGAAGCGCTGGTGGTTCCGGGAGAGGAGCCGCCCGATTTCCGCGACACGCGAGCGATACCGCGTCTCGACGGAGGCGTCGTAGAGCGCGACGCGCTCCCAGGGGTGGCCGTCGTTGCCGCGTGCGTCATGCTGTTCGGCCGGGAGGCCGCAAGGGCCATCGCCGATGGCATCGTCGCCCTCGAGAAGGACGTCGACTAGCCTGGGCTCCGCGCCCTCGGGGGCGATCTGGAGCACCTTGCGGCGGACCCAGAGCTCCTCGAGCACGGTTCGGACCCACGATGCGTCGTTTCGATGCGGATCGTCCGCCGCGAGGGCCGCGGCAACCTCCGCAGGCGTGAAGAACGAATCGAGTCGCTGCTGCTGCAGCGCTGCCTCTTCGAGGCCGTAGAGCGCGCCGAGAATGGTCTTATGAGCGGGCGTCATCAGGTATTCGGCTTTGCAGGGGGCTTGAGGACGATGGTGAAGTACTCCAGCAATTTGCATTTGCGGAGCTGCTCGAGGAGCGACGCGTTCTCGAGGAGCTTGGCCAGCGATGCGCCGGTCATCGCCTCCTGGAAGAAGCGCATCACCTCCTCGTCGAGTCCGCGCTTCTCGAGGGCGTCGATCTCGACGCTAAGCACCCGCTGCAGCTCGCGGACCCGCTCGAGGGCCTCCTGCGTGCTCGGCAGGCGAGAGGCCTCGGTGGCGAGCTGGGCGAGCAGGGTCTGGATGCGGTTCCTCGCGGACGCGTGCCCGTTGAGGCGGGCGAGCAGCTGGACGAGCGGTGCGGCGCGGACATCCGCACTCGCCGACGACTTCCAGGCCTCGCGTAGAGCGCTCTCGAGCGCCACGATCGGCTTGCGGATGGCGGCGGGCAACCGGTCACTCGCCGCTTCAAGGTGCTCCCAGTCGCGCGCCTCGAGGGTGCGGACCTCTTCGAGGGCCGCGCCGACGTCCGGCAGTGCGAGGAGCGAACCCAGGTCGGCTCTCAACAACCTCGCTGTGCCGGCGGTCGCGGAGAGCTCCGACGCGATCTTGCGCAACTCGTCGCGCCGCACCTGCAGCTCTTCGAGGTGGCGCACCGTGGTGTGTTGATCGCGGAGCTGAGCCGCCAGATCCTGCAGGCGCCGAGCTTTCTGCCCGAGGGGTCCCTGCGGTCCCTTGGGGCTGCGCGCGGCCGGCGAGCGCCGCCGGGCGGTGGGCTCAGCCATCGGTCGACTCCGTTTCGAGGAAGGTTTGGTAATCGGTGGCGATGCTCTTCAGCGCGTCGCGGATCTCTTGTGCCAGCTGCGTCGAGTCCGCGCCGCCATGGGCGTCCTGCAGTTGCTTCTGCAACTTGCCGGTCCACTCGGTGAGCATGCGATCGGCGAGATCCAGGCACCGTTCGATCTGCGCCATCAGTGGGCGGGACATGCGGCCGAGGGCGTTGAGGCGCGTGGCCTCTTCCTTGGTGTTGAGGGCGTCGCTCACCGTGGCGAGGCACTTGTCGACGGGCTTGTCCTCAAGATGGGCGAGCGCGTCGCGCAGGGGTGCGTTCAGGAGCCCGGTCGTCTCAGCGGCTTCCCGCGCTTCGCGGAGCCAAGTGAGCGTGTTGCTCAGCGAGTCGTCGCCCGTCCAGCCCTGCACCCTGGCACGCCAGCCCTCCGCGGCAGCGAACTCCTCCGAACGAGCCTGCTCAAGGTGTTGCTGGACCGCCAGCGCGAGCTCCGCCACGTCCTTGTAGATGCCCCAGGACGCCGCGTCTTCCGGCGCCGCACCAAGCGATGGTTGTTCCCACGTGGCGGACAGGATCTCGAGCACGCCGGAAGGCTCGAGGAAGTTGCCGGCGTCACCACCCTTGGTGCAGCCGAGTGCGTGGACGACCAGCCGCTGGACCTTCGGTGCGGTCTTGTTGTAGGCACGCAGGAGTGCGCTCCACGCGCTCCCTCGCTCGGCCGTGCGGTCGACCTCCCAGTCCAGCTTGAGCGCGTGATCGAGCATCTCAGCCTCGCTGAGGGAGCGGCCGCCCTGGCCTCGCAGGAACGCGCCGATGGCGAGGATCCGCACGGCGAGCGCGATCGGATCTGCGTCCTTGGGGGGGAGGAAGCGTGATGCGAGCGCCTCGCGGACGGAGGCCGCCCATCGCTCGATGGTCGTGCGCGCGACGAGGAGATTCTGCCTGCCGCTGCTCAGCTTGCGCGTGGTGGGGTAGGCGAGGGTGCGCAGCGTGATCGCCGCCTCCGCGGAGCGCATGACCTCGAGGATGGGGGGGCCGTGGATGCGGGTGAACTGGCCTTCAAGATAGATGCTCGCCCTCCCGAAGCTGGACTTGAGTGGGGCCAGCCCTTCCGTATCCCAGTCGATCGTGGCCGAGATGGCTTCGTGGATCCTGACTCGCCAGGCATTCAGGTCCGAGTCGGCCACCTCTTCCTTGCGCAGCCAGCGATCGAAGGCGTCGAGCTGCGGCTCTACAGGCTGCGGCTCGGCCACGGGTCGATTGGTGCGCTTCACGGCGGGCAGAGCGGGCGCGGGTCCGATGTCCGGGAGTCGTAGGGCGAAGGCCGTCGCGATGCCGGAAGGCAGCTCCGGCCGATCGACCGAGGGATGCTCCGCATACATCTCGATCGCGTGGCGAACGCGCTCGCCATCAAGGCCCAGCTGCGTCCTCAGGGCGAGCTCAAGCTGCGCCGTGGTGCCGGACAGATCGAAGGCCGCGATCAACCCGCGCGGCGGGAAGTCTCCGCGAGGTAGGCTGCGCTCGGCTTCCTCTAGCGTTGCGCTCAGGACACGGCGCAGCAAGAGGCGGGGATTGAAGGCGCGCGTGCGCGCGTCCTCGCCGGCGACACGCCGGTAGAGACGGCCGAGCGCAGTTGCCGTGAAGGGATACGTACCGTACCCGCCGATTTCGCCGAACGCCCGGTGGCACGTCGGGCGGTTCGGGCATTCCTCGCAGGCGCTGGGCGGAGTCGTCACCGCCCCGGCCTCGTTCCACACGTCGAGCTCGGACTCGTCGAGGCGGGCTGCGTTCAGGTAGCGGGCCGCGAACTCGGCTAGCACCGCTTGCTCACGGCTGGGGTCGTCCGCGCCGAGAGGCACGTCGAAGCGCAGCGTCCGCAGGACGCGCCCCTTGATGTTCTCGCGCATCCGCAGGTGATCTTCGTTGGTGACGCCGATGATGCTCCGCAACGTGCAGAGTTCGGTCCCCGTATCGTGCGTCCGCACCTGGAGGGCCTCAAGCAGCTCGCCATCGATCCCCTCGGTGATGGACAGATCCTCGATGAGGAGGACGAGCTCCTTGCGCTGCTGCCGGAGCTGCTGCCGGATCTCCTCCAGGGAGCGCTTGAGGTCGCCGCTGCGAAACCGGAGCAGCGCCGCGAGCGCGGGCCCGTGGGCGCGATCCAGGAGGGCGCAGGCGATGCGTCGCATCTCGTCGTCCGTACGCATTCCATCCGCCAGCTCTCGAGCCTCCTCGCCGGCGCGCACGGTGATGGCGGCCCGGAACTCCAGATCGGAGGGCTGCCATCGCAGCTGGTCGACGTCCCCCGTCTCGCGGCGGCCGAGCACGTGGCGCGCGAGCCAGTGGGTGATGCCTCCCTTCCGCGAGCACAGCTCATTGCGCACCGCTTGATCGCGGAGGAGCGCGGGCAGGAGGGAGCGGACGTAGCGGGTGATCTCGTCCTCGTCCGCCGGCGCCGCCGCGTGCTCGACGGCGATGGCGATCTCGTCGAGCACGCGCTGGCGCGCCTCCGCCTCCGAGAGGCCGTGATGGCGTTCGACCTCCTCGCGGAGGCGCCGCGTTGTCTCGCCGCCGAAGTCCTTGAGAATGCGGCGGAGGACGTCCGCGAGGTTGGCGCTGGATCGAGGAATGGGGACGATGTGTCGCTCCACCTTGTCCTTCGCCGAGCGATGGAGGGTCTCCTGGTGCAGCCAGCGGATGAAGTGCGACTTTCCGGTCCCGGAGTCGCCGACCGCCACGTCGAAGACGTGGGAGTGCTTGGCGTCGAGGAAGTCCTCAAGGAACTCCCGCTCAGAGACAGGGACGGACGTTCCGGCCGTCGCCCCCTCCCAGCGGAGCAGGCTCGGATGGTGGGTGGCCCTGAAGACGGAGATCGGAACGTCGAGCGCAACCGGGTTGAGCACCATCTCTCGACGCGCGCCGTTCCAGCAAACGCTGTTCGGGAAGGGAGCAGGGAAGGATCGTGTCATGACTCGGCTCGGGGTGGCCTGGAGACGAACGCGATCTTCTCGCCGTCGTCGAGGAGCAGGAACGTGCGCTGATCGTCGGGGCAATGGTAGTGCAGCTTCGCGTGCTCGCGCAGCTCGCGGAGCGCAAGGCTTACCCCGGGTGACATGCGATCTTCGTGCTCGAGGCTCCCACCCCGGGCCTTCGCGATCTGGGCGCGGGCCTCGCGGTGGATGGCGCCGCCGTCGAGCGTGGGGAACAGCTCGCCGAGCTTGTCCCGGAAGGCGTCAGCGGTGATCTCCCGCCCCGGCGGTAGCAGATCGTCGAGGAACCAATTGATGAGGGTCGACGGATCACAGACGATCCCGCTCGCCTTCGTGCTCGAGAGTTGCCAGGTGAGCCCAAGGAACTGCGACCAGTAGAAGACGTTCTGCCAGCGCTGGTCGTTGTTGAGGCCCATGTTGTCGATGTGGAAACCGTCGCCGCTGAAGCGCCGCTTCCACGCCGTCTCGTCCTCGGGCGTGTCGTCGCTGGGGATCATCATCAGCCAGGCGAGCACGAGCGCGAAGTTCCGCGACGCGTCTTCAATGAGGTCATGCAGGACGCGCCGGGCGATCCAGCGCGCCAGGTACTCCCGCGACGGATCGCTCGTATCGATGAGCTTGCTGAGCCTCATGGACGGCTCCCCTCGAGCGTTCTCGAACTCATCAACGAGGCCGAGTTCGCTGGCAGCGCCAATGACCCTGTTGGCCATGTCCGCGGTGCCACTTTCGCCTTTTCGAAGCGAGGGCGGCTGGAGGAGCGCGACCACGTCCTCGCGCGTGCGCTCGCTTCGCTTCCCGGAAGCGAGCAGGCGGGCGAGCCCCAGGATACGGCTCGGAACGGCTTCGAAGCTGGTATAGAGCTTCATTCGAGGAACCAATCCTCCCAGAGGGTTAGCGGCCAGCGCGCCACGCCGGTGACGATGTCGCGGCTCAGCCGATCCGGACGATCCGGTTCGTGCGCGTCCTCCTGCAGGACGATGACGCTGCCCGGAGACAGATCCTTGAGCAACAGCTCGATGTGCTTCCAGTCCTCCGCCGTGTTCCCGAGGACGAACGCGGCAGCCGGGAACCCTCTGCGGATGCCCGTTGGTCGCTGCTCGTGGAAGAACAGTGGCGGCTGCCCCAGAGCGCCGAAGGAGTCGCGCCATTCCGCACGCGTCGCCGTGTCCAGCACCAGGTCGTGGAGGCCCTCGCCCACCAGCCATTCCGCCAGCGCACGGAGCCTGTCGAGATCGTCGGAGTCCGCGGCGCGGACGAGCACCAGGGCAAGGCGCTCCCCGGAGAGCAGTCCCTGCAACTTCCTGCCGAGCCGCGGACGGACGGCCCGGCTCTCCGGTGGCGTGTGTCGAGGGAAGAGCCTGCCGATCGACATGCCTTCGCCGCGGCGGCGGCAGCGGGGGCACGAACCGCAGGCGCGAACGACGACGATCCTCGGCGAGTCCGCCTCGTAGGCTTGTTGGAGCACGTGCGCGAGGCATCGATCCCCGCGCACGGCGTCGTTCATGAGCTCCCACTCGCGGTCGTAGGCGGCGAGCATCTCGCGGCGGCGCGGTTCGATGTCGGTCGCCCAGAGAACCTCGTCGAGGTGTCCGGGCTTGAGCACCTGGACGTGTGCCATGGTCCGCACCCGGCCGTTGCTACGCCGCATCGACTCACCCTGGAGTTCGACGGCGCCGGCGCGTTGCATGAGCAGGAGCGTGCGGTGGTTCCAACGCTCGTTGGCCTCGTTGATCATGTCGATGTCGCCGGGCCGGGCCGACGGGCTCACGTCGGTGGGAACCGCGAAGACGCCGCCCCCGCGGGGTTCCTTCGCGTGCGAGCCGAACATCGAACGCCACCGCTCGAGGCCTCGCTCCACGCCGATCAGGGTCGGGCGCGCGAGGCTACTGGCGACGTCTTCGTCCTCTCCGGTCCAGACCATGAGCGCGAGGTTGGCGTGGCCGTCGCGACCGCCCCGGCCGACGTCCTGGTAGTAGCGATCGAGGCTTTCCGGAAAGCACGCGTGCAGCACGGCGCGCACGTCGGCCTTGTCGACGCCGAGGCCAAAGGCGGAGGTCGCGACCATCAGATCGATCCGATCGTCGTTCCATCGCTCGAGGGCCTTACGGCGCTCATCTTCCGTGCTGGAGCCGTGCACCAGGCCGATCCGCGCGTACCCGAGGGCGAGCAGGCGAGCGTGCCAGTCGATCGCGTCCTTCCTTCGAGTCGTGTAGAGGATCGCCGGGCGCGGGAGATGGGCGAGGGCCTCCTGGATCCGGGTGATCTGCTCGTGGCGGTGCTCTGCCCTGGTCCAGTAATACCGGGGCTCCGGCCGGAGCCGCACGGCATGGACGACGTGGAGCCCCCGTGGCCCCCCGAAGAGCTCGTCCAGGGCGCGCAGCGCGTACGCCGTCAGGGTCGCCGACAGCAAGACGGTCACGAAGGGCTTCCTGCACGCGGCGAGCAACTCGCGCCTCACCCCCGCCAGTTGCTGGAACGCAGGCCGGAACTCGTCACCCCAGGTCGCGATCATGTGGGCCTCATCGACGACGAGGTAGCGGAGGTGACCGGCCGCCGCTGCGGTACGGAGCGGCTCCTTGACGGACCCGACCAGCGCTTCGGGGGAGAGCAAGAGCGGCCCCTGGACCCCGGCCTCGACCCTCTCGCGCATGGCGGCAGCCTCCGTCGTGTCGGGGCGGTACGCGCAGGCGTGGGAGAGCAGCCCTTTTTCGTGGATGCGCCTCTGCAGGTCGAGGGCCAGGCTGACCGTAGGGACGACGATCGGTGTGACGCCGAAGTGATCGACATCGTCCGGCAACGTCAGGAACGAGGGCAACAGACTGCAGGCGCTCTTTCCGCTGCCCGTCGGCAGGAGGACGATGACGGTCTCGCCCGGCTGCGCGGAAAGCACGGTGCGCACGGCCTCGCGTTGTGCCTCCGACTGGTAGCGATCGTAGCCGATGCGCAGGAGCACCGGATCTGCCTCGGCGGTCGGATCGTGGCGCACCAGGCGGCTGTCGTGGAGCGGCGCTTCGATCCCGCCCAGGGACTGCGCGCCCGCTCCCTCGACCCAGCGCGGCGTCCAGGGCAGCGCGCGGAGGTGCACGCGGCCTGCGTGTCGATGGGACTCCTGTAGCCCGTGACGAGCGAGCACGTCGGGCGTCAGGAGGCGCATCCACGTTTCCGGTACCCAGAGGCCGGGGCGCTGCGTCCGCTGGCCGGCATTGCGGATCACGGCGCGGAGGAGCACCGCGAGATCGGCGGCGCCCGCGCCCAGCGCCGGCGCGGCGATTCCCTCGCGGAGGACCCTTGCGAGGCGCGCATGGTACGGGTCGGTCTGAGACAAGCCGTCGACGTCGAGATCGACGGGTCGGGTCAGATCCGACCACCCTGCCTCAAGGAGATCCGTCGCATCGCTCATGGCTCGATCTGGATCCAACCGGCGTCGGCCGCGAGCACGTAAATCCCGATCGCATCGACGTGAAATGCCGGCCGAGCCAGGAACTCGTCGACACGATCGTGGACGGACCGGTGCATTGCGCGCTCGGCCGCGATGTCCCCGAGCATCCCCTGGCGCTCGCGGAGACGCAGGTGCACCTCGAGCTTCCCGAAATACTCGTCCGCCTCGGAGCGCGCCTGCGACAAGGCTTGCACGAAGGAAGCGTCCTTACGTGCCAGATCGAGCGCCGTCTCCGCCATGCGATGGCAGTAGGTGGGCCACTCGATCGAAGGCACCAGGGCGTGCAAGGCGGAGGAGCGTTCACCTCCCAAGTTCGTGTCGCGGGGCGTTTGATAGGAGGGCGTGCACTGCTCTATCTGCTCGTTCGTCGCGGCGGTGCCGTCCGCTTGCAGGAAATGCTCACTGCGCCACGTCGCGAACCAGTTCATCGCGAGGCGCTGGACCGAGGCCGCGGCAATCGCGTCGCGCGCCGCCTCACCCATCAGGCTCGTATCGAGTGTCGCCCTGACACATACGCGCGCCACCAGATGGGGCGCGCGCCAACCGGGCACCTTCCGCCACAGCGCGAACGCCCGGCCCCGATCATCCCAGTCGGCCAGAGCGCGCAGGCCGTCGAGCAGCGGGTGCCCGGGGCGCAGCAACTCGACGTCCATCTCCTGCGTCGCCCGCTTCCTGCCGAACGTAAACAGGCGCCTGGGGGACGGCAAGAAGGTACGGATCCGCTCGGCAGGGAGGAGTATGTCGTGCTCGCGGCCGCGATGAAGCTCGAATTTCGAGGCGGTGCCCGGTTGACGCTCGCCGACATACCAACGCTTCAAGGCGACTGATTTGTCGACGTAGCCGGCGAAGGCCCGCTCCAGTGCGTCCTCGGCCGCGTCGACGTCCTCGAGGGCCTTCCACCAGGAGCTGCTGCGGACGGCTCCCGCGTAGGTGCCGTCGAGCACGTCCTGCTCTTCTGCTGTTTCGCGTTCGCTCTTGAGCTGCTCGCGGAGTTGGGGGATGTACTCGTAGAGTGCGCTCGGTCCGCGCTCGAACACGCGCCTCGCCATCTCGGCGAGCTGGTTCTCGAGGAAGAAGGGCACGTCGGCGATCGAGTCGCTGAATAGCCCGAGGCCGTGGACGACGGCCTGGTACCAGGCGCGATCGAAGGCCAAACGCCTGTCGTCGGCGTCGTCGACGGAGAGGATCGCGATGGCTTGCAAGGGGCGGACTCGGTTCAGCCGATCGAGCCGGCCGGCGCGTTGCTCGAGGCGCATGGGCTCGAATGGCAGATCGAACATGACCAGGCCGTCCGCGGCTTGGAGGTTGAGGCCCGCCTCGGCGCTCTCGTCGACCACGAGGATCGCTTGCGCCCGCGCCTCGACGAATCCGTCGATCAGTTCCTGCGAGTTCCGGACGACCGTCCTGTCGAGACACTGCACGTCGACGTCCGAGAGTCTCTCGCGGAGGTGGTGCGCCACCGCTTGCGCCCGGTCCGCGCCGCTGCAGAACACGACCCACCTCGGCGCGCGGTCGAGCTGGCTCCCCAACACCTCCGAGAGCGCTTCGAGTCGGGCCGAGCGGGGGATCTCCTCCGCACGGCGCGCGATCGCGTCGAGCGTATCCGCAGCGAACGTGAACTCGGGGTCGCACCGAGCCGTCTCGAGCAGCCGATTCAGCATGGGCGACGGGTCGGCGACGGCGCTTGCAATCGCCAGGTAGCGCTGCTGCAGACGCCGCGCACGCTCGTCCGGGAGCGACACCGCCCTCGCCGCGGCGGCCATCCGGAGCTCCTCGACCCAGTCCCACAGGTCCGCCCAGGCGCGCTCCGCGTCGAGGTACGCGCTCACGAACTCCGGCTCTTCCACCTTGCGGCGGCGCTGGGCCTCGCCGTCCTGCACCAGGACGCTGCGCCGGGTGCGCAGCATCCGCCGGTGGAGCCGCCAGGTCTCCGCGACGTGAACCCGCACACGCGCGGCGAGTGCAGCCCACGCCGCCGCAGCCTCGGGGCCCTTTCCGGTCGGCGCCGTGGCGAGTTCGGCCTGCAGCACCTCGTCGTCAGCTAGTTGCTGGCCGAGCTGGCCGAGCTGTCGCTGGATGATGAACGGGCTGCTCGCGCGGGAGAGCGCGAGCAGGGACCGTCCGATGGGAGCCCGCCTCTCGAGGCGGCGCTTGAACCCGGCAAGGTCGTCGAGTCGGTACTGATCGGGATCGAGCAGGTGGAGCAGCGCGAGGAGTTCCGCGTCGCGGTGGAGCACGGGCGTCGCCGAGAGTAAGAGGAGGTGCCGGGTCCGCCTGCAGAGTGCGCTTAGCTGCTCGAAGTGACGCCGCTTCGCCGCCTCGTCGGCCCCCGCCGAAATCAGCTGCTGGGCCTCGTCGATCACCACGACGTCGTGGCTCTCGCCGGCAAAACGGCGCATCTCCTCATGGGCCACGACACGTACGCCGTGCAGACGGAACCGGCGGTCGAGCTCCGCCCTCCACTGCGCCGTAAGCACGGACGGCGTCAGGACCACGACGCGCGCATCGGGCATGTCCCTCAAGAGTTGGCGCAGGATGGCGCCCGCTTCGATCGTCTTGCCCAGCCCGACCTCATCGGCCAGCAGGTAACGCACTCGATGGTCTTGCAGGGTGCGCCGCACTGCGTCCGCCTGATGCGGGAAGAGCTCCACCGCCGACGTATCGAGTGCCTGCAAGCCACGGCTCGCGGCGGCGTGGATATCGTACGCCGTCACCCACGCCAAGCGGCGCTCAAAGAAGAACGGCGTCTCGTGCGCCAACGCCGCCAGCGTAGCGACGGGATCGGTCGAGCCGAGCAAGCTTCGCGCTCGAAATTCGGTCTCCGCGAGGGCGACAACCCCCTTGGTGTTGGGAAAGGCCACATAATAGACGCGGGGCTCGTTTGGGGCGCTGTTGCGGCAATTCACGACACGCCCGACGCGGTAGCCGCTCTCCAATGCGACGAAGCAGCGTGTCTGTTCTTCCAACTGGACACGGCGTATCGACTTCGCTACCACGGGTTCGTAGCTTGTAGGCCCACGATAAAAGTGGACGATAACGGCCCCCGCACTGTCCAGTGAGGAGGCTACCTCGCCAGCCCCGAGGTCTTCGCGTCCTACGATTTGCACCTTCCAGCCAACTGGTACAGGCATTTGTGACAGTATCCCAGGCTTCAGAAGGTCTGACAAGTAAGTCCTCGCTCTGGCCCGTCCCCCGAGCGCCCGCAGTTCGCGTAAATCGCGCGTGTGCGTGCGGCCCGCACATCGTTCCCGCACGAGGGCGCGTCCGCCTGTGGACGGGGGCACGTCACGTCGGTCATCAGCAGGCGCCGTACCGCCGCCTCGCGCGCAGATCCGTGCTGGCACGGCGGCTAAACGACCCGTCAGAACTGCGACGTCTTCTTTCTCAGCCGTGCCGGCAGGCGCGGCGGCGAGCGCCGCATCGACGCTCCCTTCGGTGTGCTCCTCGAAGTCGTTCTGGTGAAGCGTCCCGCCGCGAGCATCGCCTTGACCTCGTGTGGCAGCGGCACGGTCTCGCGCCGCAGCCCCCGCGTGTCGCGACGCGCAGGTAGAAGCGCGGCTCCAGGCCATTGAGCTTCGCGCTCTCCACCAGGCTGTAGAACGTCGCCGCGACCTCGGTACCGCGCAGCGAGTGTGAGCCGTAGTGATTCTTCCTGCCGACGGCAATTCCCAGGTCATTCTGCCCATGTCGCGTTTCGCGCGGAGGTCCACTATCCGTGGCACCCCGCGCGAGGCAGTGAGGTCCCCGTGCTGTACCGCGAGAAACGTGGCGGAGAAGAAGCCTTCGTCTGCGTGTTCGCCGACGACGCCGGGGTCGTAATCCCGGCGTGGATCTTCGACCGAGCCGCCTGCTCGGAAATGACCCTCGGCGTGCGCCGGGTCTCGATCGCAGCCCTGCGCGAGGCGCGCCGCTTGGTGGACGAGATCCAGTCGCCGACGCCGATCGCGTCTTCTGGCAGAGTGGCGCCGTAGGACTCCCATGGCCCATCGACGCCACCGGGCCGACCCGCCACAGGATCCATCATCCCAGTTGTCGATCGCGTTCGCGCCGAGACGCGCGCTCGACCAACGGCAACGGGCCGACGCCGTCGCGCTGCTGAGCCAACTTCTCCTTCAGGTGGTGAGCGCGCAACGCCACGACGAAGTGCACGATGACCGCTCGTGAATTGCCTAAGGAGGTGCTCTCGCGCGCAGCCGTTGTGTACGTGCGCCAGCCCACTGAAATCCAACTGCAAGAGAATCTCGAGAGCCAACGGCGGCAGTACGAACTGGTGGAACTTGCCCGTCAGTACGGCTTTCGCGAGATAGCAGTGATCGACGAGGACCTCGGCCGCTCCGCCAGTGGCACGGTGGATCGACCGGGCTTCCGGAATCTCGTGGGGCGCATCTGTGAGGGCTCCGTGGAGGCCATGTTCTGCCTGGAGGCATCTCGACTTGCGCGCAACGGGCGCGACTGGCATCACCTGCTCGAACTGTGCGGCCTCGTCGGCACGTACGTGATCGACAGCGACGGCGTTCACGACCCTGGTCTGCCGAATGATCGGCTCCTGCTCGGCCTCAAGGGGACGATGAGCGAGTTCGAACTGACGTTGATCCGCAAGCGGCTGATCGACGCGGCCGTGGCCAAGGCGCGCCGGGGCGAGCTTCGGATCGCTGCTCCACGCCGCGCTTCCCGTACTTGTCGGCGTCGTCCTGGATGACGTTCACCAGGGCGCCCAGTCGATGCCGAACCTTCGCGTCGTTGATTCCTGCGGACGCGAGGGCCTGGCAGATCCTGTCGCACTCCTTGCGGAGCGCCGAGGTCATGTTCTGGAGCGCGCGTTCCGCGCGGCTCGGCTTCGGTTCGAGATCATCCTTTCGCATCGGTCGGCTCCTTGCCGGGGGAGTTTCCTCAGACCCAGTGCGTCTGGGTCGCGTTCCCCGTGGCCCTCGTGCACGGTCAGCCGCGTGATCGTCGGGCGCAAATGATTGGAATTACAGGGGATAATACTGGGGAAGGAGGTCTCCGCTCGAGAGATTCACGTCCATGAAGAACCACAAGCTCCTCGTGAAAGTGCTGCGCATCACCGCGGCGGTCCTCGCGATGGCCGCGCAGGTGGTCCTCGCCAGCGTGGGCTAGCCGCCCACGCTGCCCCTGTCCACCGCGACATGTCGTCCGGATCACCATTTCATATTCCGTCCAGATCGAAACGAGCCCTCATTGGCGCTCAGGAGAGATCCCCATGTCCCAGAACGACGAGAACGCTACGGCCGCTGTCTCCTCCTACGTCCTCCGTGTGTTCGCGAACGAGTCGGTGAAGAAGGGCGCCGCCGCCGCCGTCGCCGGCCTCCTGGTCGCGGCCGTCTCGGAGGCGATCTGGCCATCGCGGTGAGCGAGCTGATCGGCGAGGCCCTGCTGGAGCTGCTCCGGCACGGTCTGCCCCGGCGCGTGCCAAAGGCCGCGGAGATGCTCGACTGGCTCCGGGAGGCGGCAACCCCGCCTCCAGGTGTCGAGCTCTTCAGCGCCGACGGCGCGGCGTTCACCGGCATCGTGATCGTCGACCGGAACCTGCCGATCTTCATGCTCGCCGCACGACAGGGCCCGGCGCCGCGGATCCACATGGGCCCGTCGGTGCCACCCAGCGCGCCGCGCTACGGTTCGCCCTGTGGCCAGCGGTCCCTGTTCGACGAGGACGACGAGCCCTACTGGCGCGACGGCCATGCCGGCTGGCCGCGGTGAGGCTGGCCTCGGGGCTCAGCGCCCAGGCGTGCAGCTCGGGGGCGCCCTGGCCGCGCCCGAGGACGAGCTGCTCCGCACCGTGCTGCGCCGCCGGCGCATCGCGGACCGGCTCGCCCGCGCCGCAGGCGGTTGGAGAGACCTGAGCGAGCACGAGCTGGAGCAGCTCGGGCTCACGAGCGTCCAGCGCAGCGCCGTGCTGGCGTTGCAGCAGCTCGTCCGTAGCGGCTACCCCTCCCTGCCGAAGCACAAGTTCTCCTGCTCGGCGGACATTGCCCGCATCTACGCCGACCGGCTGGGCGGGCTCGTTCACGAGGTGATGCTCGGCATCGCGCTCAACGGTCGCAACGAGTTCATGGCCGAGCTCGAAGTGGCACGGGGCGGAAGGCACGGCGCCGCGCTCACCGTCGCCGATGTGCTGCGGCCGGTCATCCGTGCCGGCGCCAGCGCGTTCGTACTCGTGCACAACCACCCGTCCGGGGATCCGATGCCCAGCCCGGAGGACATCGCGCTCACGACGGCGATGAAGAGGGCTGCTGACCTCGTGAGCATTCCTCTGGTCGACCACGTCATCATTGGAGGTCGCGGCGGAGGATTCAGCTCCATGCTCGACCTCTGTATCATCCAGTAAGAAGACTGCCGACAGATCGCATCGACTCCATTGTCGCGCTGCGCTGGTCCACAGCAGCGCTGACAATCTCTCTTACAACCCCCTGATCCACAGGCCGCCCGTTGGCACGAGCTCTCGTGCTCCGGGCGCCCTTCCGTTTTCGAAGAAAGGAACGTCTCATGCGCGTCAACGGTCGTACGCTCCGCCCCTCGACCCTGGCCGAGCGCCGTCTGCTCTTGTCGCTCGGCACTGCCTCCCTGCGCGTGCCGCGCAGCATGAATCCGTTCGCCGTTGCCCGGCGGCTGCGGCGCGCCGCGCTGGGCAACAGTCCCGATCACGAGTTCGCCCGCGACCTGGTGAAGGCGAAGAAGCGGCCCGACCAATTGCCGGTCCCCTCGCCGGATCTGGATCTGCCGGAGCCGACGAATCCCGACGAGGTCGTGATCGTCCATGGCCGGGCGGCGTAGCGGCCTGGCAGGTCTCGAGCGCGTTCTTCGCGCGCTCGAGCCCGGGTCGCACAACATCGACGATTACGTCGCCGAGCACGACGAGGAGCTCGCGGTGCTGCTCGGCGTTGATGCCAGCGAGCTCCGGGCACTGGCCGGCCAGCCCGACGACGAAGCCGCTCCACGTGTTCGCGCGCTCCTCCAGCATCGAGCTGAAGCCCGCACGCTGCGTCATCAGGCTGCCCGTCGCGACGCCGTCCTGGCGGCAGCCCAGCGGCTTGCCATGACGGCAGTCTGGCGGGACAGCGCGGTGCTGCTGGACATGAGCGTCCTCCTCGGCGATCTGCTTGCGGATGTGACGGTCCCGCACATCAGCTTGGTGAGCCGCCTCTTCGCGGTACATCTTCCCCGCAAGAAGCTGGTCGAGGTGGCAGAGGTTCTTCCGAGGCAGTTCGCTGATCTGGTGAGCTGGGTGGACCGGACCGGACTCCACTTTCGATGGCGCCAGGGGCGTGGCGGGCTGAGCCTCTACTCGCAGGTGGTGCCAGCCAGCGAGTCCACCCACGTCGTCAACGTCAGCATCCCGGCGCCTGCCATTAAAAAGCACCGGCCGGCTCCGGCGTCAGCTTGCCCGGGACGTCGCATCCAAGACGCCCCACGCCCGAATCCCGCGAATGCAGCGCCAGCTGCCCCTCGCAGCGCGGGATGGCTCGCCGAAGCTCTCACCGAAGCTGCGTTCTCGGCCTAGCAGTCACCGCGGTCCATCGTCCTTTGGGTGGGCCGCTGCTCTGGGCAGCGTGCGAATCGACCCGCACAGCGCCCGCTTCTTCTCCGCACAACAACGCTATCCACAACAAGGAATCCACACCATGAACAGCGCACCGGCGACGCTCGAGCGCACCCAGCGGCGGCTCGCTGCCGCGGGAGGTCGCCACATCGGCGATCTCATCTCCTGGAACACCGACCGCATCGATGTGACGCGCGAGGCAGCTCGCCGCGTCTTTGCGACCGAGGGGCTCGGACACCTCATCCCGGACATGGAGCCGGCCACCGCGCTCTCGCGCGCCGCGGCCGAGGTGAAGCGCCCGGCCGGCATCCTCGTCCGGCCCTTCGCCCGCCCCAAGGGCGACACGAGCGCCGCGGTGGGCATCTACGTGCAGAAGACCCGCGAGGGCGAGGCCGGCGACGAGTACCTCTGCGGCGCTCGCAGCCGTGTCGACCGGCACACGGGCACCATCGTGGGCCTGCCGCCCGATGGCGCGCCCTCGATCGCCGAGGCCCTCGCACACGCCGAGGCCATGGCCGCCCACGGAAACCACCTCGTCGCGCACGCGGAGACGCGGGACATCTCCTTCGCCATGGTCGCAACGGCCAAGGCGCTCTCCGGCGTGCCGCTGCGGGACCGAGGCGGGTTCTACCTGCTGCCGCCGTCCACCTGCGGTGCATGGCTCCGGCTCCGGCCGGGGCTCGAGCAGCTCGGCGTGAAGCCGATCCGGATCGAGATGCATGACGCGCCCGACAACGTCGCGGTCGCCAGGGCGGCAGCACAGGGCGCGCTGGAGGCGGACGTCGCGGAGCTCATCGCCGACCTCGACAAGGCGGCGTCCGAGGGAATGCGTCAGAACGCGCTCACGCGGCGGGTCGAGCTCTGCAAGGAGCTCACGGCCAAGGCCGAACTCTACCGCGGCGTCCTCGCTGGTGTCGCCGACCGGCTCACCGCACGGGTTAAAGAGCTCCAGCACAGCTTCCAGCTTCAGCTCGATGGCGGAGATGACGTGTCGTTCACCATCCCCGTGGTCAACGACTGAGAAGGGCGGGATTGCCGAAGGGGAGACGCCTCACCGTGGGTGACACCGCGGCGAGGCACCGGCGCAGCATGCCCGCTGCGCAGACACATGAGGTGATGATGAAGTCCACGACCAACAACTCGGTTGATATGACCTCTGTGCGGCACAGGTTCCGGACCGTGCGCGACAGCTTGCTTGCTGCGTATCGAGAGCGCGAGAACGCCGTCGAGTGCATCCTGCTCGCTGCCCTCTCGGGCAATCACGCGCTGCTGGTGGGCCCTCCGGGTACGGCGAAGAGCGCCTTGTTCTTCGGGTTCCTGTCGTGCTTTCCGGACGCGCGGAAGTTCCAGACGCTGGTGACCAAGTTCGGGACCGAGGACGAGTACTTTGGGCCGGTGAAGCTCAGCGCCCTGAAGAACGACCTCTGGGAGCGCAACCTCGACGGCCGGCTCGCCGGGGTCGAGTGCGCGTTCCTCGATGAGGTGTTCAAGGGGTCCGACTCGGTACTCAACGCCTTCCTGTCGGCGATGAACGAGCGGCTCTACAAGGGCCGGCCGATCCCGCTGCGGATGCTGGTCGGCGCCTCGAATGAGCTGCCCGAGGAGGAGAACCTGGCGGCGGTTTATGACCGCTTCCTGCTGCGCGACCTGGTCGAATACGTGCAGGCGGACGCGACCTGGATGCAACTCGTCGCGGCGCCGCCGGCCTACACGGCCTCGGCCCAGATCAAGCTCGCGGAGTGGGACGCGGCGCGGGCGGACGTCGACCGGGTGACGCTGCCCGAGCGCATCGTGCAGGAGCTCCTCCGGATCCGGAACGAGCTCAAGGTCAACGGGATCGTCGTCTCCGACCGGCGCTGGATCGCGCTCACCCGCGTGCTCCGGGCCGCCGCCTGGCTCGACGACTGCGCCGAGGTCGAGCTGGACCACCTCGCTGTGCTTCGGTACGGCCTCTGGCAGAAGCCGGACGATCGCGCGCGGGTCGTCGCCGTGCTCGACACGGTGGACAGGAGCGCGGTGGCGAAGGCGATCACGGTCGTGGACGAAGCCCTGCGTGCCTACGCCCACCGGCCCACGGAGGCAGCGGCCTACCTGGAGGCGCTCCCCAAGCTCGCCGCCGACGTCACCGACGCCGCCAAGCGGGTGCAGGAGCAGCTCAAAGAGGGCGTATCCCGCCGGGCACAGGCGCGCATTCAACCGAAGCTCGACGAGCTGAAGAAGGTCCACGACGCGCTCAAGGCCGACCTGGCGAAGCGCTACGCCCTGTAGGAGGTCGCGATGGGGACCTTCCTCCAGGCTCGGCGCGCACACCGCGCCGTGGCGGTCGCAGCGGACCAGGACGCCGCGATCGCCGGGAACCTCTGGAACGCGATCGTCGGGGCAGGGAGCGAGCCGCTCGCGGGCTCCTTCGCCGAGGCGGTGCAGGACACCGCGCCGGTGGAGCACGCCGCGCTGCTCGCGTCCGACGACGTGGCAGCGGCGTACGCCTTCGAGCGGCTGTGGGCCTGCCTCCCTGCCCTGCCCCCCAGGGCGTCGCCCTTCGAGCTGCGCGGCATCGCCCGGGAGACGTGGAAAGCGTTCGATGCGCAGGCCCGGCGCACCGAGCATCTTGCCGGGGGGTTCGGCTGGGACGTCAGCGCGGCGTGGACCCACGCCCGCGACGTCGAGCTTGCCCACGGGGACCTCCACCAGGTCGAGCGCATCGCTCGCCTCGCTGGGCGCATGTACGCGGCACTGCGAGGGGCCCGGGCCAACCGGGTCCACGGCGTGCCCGCAGAGGTCTACTCCGTCGAGCAGGGCAACGACGTGTCCCGTCTGCTGCCGGCCGAGCAGGTGCTGCTCATGGAGCCCGTCCTGGAGACGGTCGTCCTGGAGCGGATCGCCGCTCGGCGGGCAGCGCAGTATGCCGTCCGAGGGGAGGCGAAGAAGTCGAAGGGGCCGCTCGTGATCGCGCTCGACGAGTCCGGGAGCATGCACGCAGCACGCAACGAGTGGGCGAAAGCCGCGACCGTCGCGCTCTGCCGCGTCGCGTTCGACGAGAAGAGGCCGGTCGCCGTGGTCCACTACTCGACCTCCACCGTGGTCCAGGCCATCAAGTCCGGCGACACGGAGGCCGTGTTGCGGATGGTGCGCCACTTCCTCGGCGGTGGAACCGCCATCGGCCTCGCGCTCGGCATGGCCGTGCAGCAGGTCCGGCAGCTCGCCCAGCGGGGCCATCAGGGCGCCGACATCATCCTCGTCACCGACGGCGTGGACGGGGACCAGGCGGCTCAGGAAGCGGCGCTCCGCGAGGGCCTGGCGCTCGGAGTGCGGCTCTGGACGGTGGCCATCGAGTGCGAGGTGGCCGAGACCTCGCCGCTCCGGGCAAAGGCCGCGCACTACGTACGCCTCGGTGGCGCAGAGCTCGCGAAGGGTGAAAGCGTCTCTCTCCTGGCCGGCGCCACGTAATCCCAACCGGAGGAAAACACGATGCCGGACGACGACGAGCTCGAGTTCGAGGTCATCAGTACGTATACGCGGGCCGAGGCCATCGCGGATGGCACTTTGATGGACGTGACGTCAACGGCCCGGGAGATGGGGATCAAGCTTCCCGTCGCCGTGACGCACTCAGTCTGGGAGCGCTACGTAATGCTGACTCCGGCTGCACTGCGCGCGCGCAACGACGAGCGTGGCCGATTGTGGGATGTGCTCTGGATGTTCCGCGTTGCGGCCCAGCGCGCACCGGAAGCAAACGAGATCGTCTTCTCGCTGTACGTGGTCACCGATTCCGCCAAGCCCTCGCTGGTGGAGCTCAAGGCGGTCTGCGGTCCCGGCGACAACGCCGAGCCCGTGATCACCATCATGCTACCAGAAGAGGATTGAGACTACGCAGCTTCGGGCTGGTCTCGGGGCTGCATCACTCCCGCTCTTGCAGTTCTTGCGTGCTGCACACTCTCCCTGTGAAGCAGGGATAGCGTCATCTCAGCTTGAAGTAGTGCAGCCCGCGGCGACTGCAATCGCCCGGGCTGCGTGGCCGAAACCTCAGTGATCGAGGTTGCGACATGCTGATTGTAGTCCGCCCGCTGTCCGCGGGCCAAGGGGGTCGTGCGCCTTCGCGCCGGCGCCCTCGTTCCCATCCGCCAATCCTGACCGACGCCGAACCGAGGCGGCCCCATGCCCCGCCCAGCAACCTGCCGGGGCTGTACGGCTCCCGCTCCTGCCCGTCCGGAGTCATCGGCGTTCGCGACCGAGGCATCCGGCACACCGCCGCCGGCCCGCGTCGCTCGTCGCCAGGCATGGCCAGGCGGGCGGCCCAGGAGGCCAGCCCTCCGGGACACGGCCGGTTGAGCGCGCCCGGTATGGCTGACGGCGATCGGCACCCCGAGAGGGGCGGGTGAGCCGCGGGCGGAACGGGGCCCACCGCGCACCCGCCGCGCTACATCCCCCGGCCCGACCGAACATCTCGGCAGTCATGGCGGAGCGGCCCTTCATCGTGGCGACGCTTATCTCCTGCGGCGTCCCCGCGCGCGACAGCGCCGACGTCGCGCAGGCGGTCGTGCTGGGCGCGTGGGAGGCCATCGAGGCCGACCGGTACCGTCCCGACCCGGCTGCAAACGCTCGGCAGGTGCTTCGCCGGTGGCTCCGCGGTGTCGCGTGGCGGCAGGCGACGCACTACCTCGAGAGCGCGTACGTGCGTCATGAGGTCCTGCACCACGAGCCGCTCGGTCCTCTGCGCCACGCCGTGGGTCTGAATCTCGAGGCGCAACTCCAGGCGCGTGCCGAGATGGAGGCGCTCCTCGCGCTCTGCCAGATGCCGCTCTGGGCGCGCGAGGTACTCGCCCTGGCGGCTCTGGGCCATGGGGGCACCGAGATCGCGCGCGTGCTGCACTTGCATCTCGGAACCGCCGTCAGTCGGCTCCGCCGGGCTCGCAAGCTGCTTGCTCGCATGCGCAAGCGAAAAGGGGGCCGATGAACCTCCGACATCCCAAGCACCGCATGAATGTCACGTTCCCCGGCAAGCCAATCACACGGTGCGCATCTCCCGACGACATCGAGGCCTACGTGGAGTCAAAGGGTTACCAGTCGGCGCTCTCGGTAGAGCGCGACTGGCCCAGGGACATCCCCTACGCCTAGTTACCGCCCAGCTGGCCGGATCGGCGCGCCCCGCCAATTCGCATCCAACCACACATCTTGCGGGGACCACGGCTGTGCTCGCAGTCGATGGAGAAGGTCATCGAGGCCATCGCGCACAACAAGGGACGCACGCCCGGCGAGGTGCTGCGCGAAATCGCTGTGCACTCCCAGCTGGAGAACGGCGAGAAGCTTCATCCGCCCCGCCATCACGACGCACACCGTGCCCTCTCTTCTGGAGGCAATCCACCATGACAGAGACTCGCCAGTACCCGGCGGACGACGACACATGGGACGGCCGTACCGAACGCCCGCCACTGAACGGCTCCATCCGGCTCGACGACGCCAGCTACATGCGCAAGTGGATCACGGCGCTTCGGGAGCAAGTGGACCAGGGGTTCAGCGCGGCCGAAGATGCCACGCGCCCCGTCCAGGAGCGCGTTCTCTCCCGACACGAGGCGCGCCGCCGCATCGAGAAGGCGACGGAGAGCATCTACAACCTGCTCGACGCTGCGGAGCGCGGCCTCCCCTGACGACCGCAGACGCAAGGGCGCCGCCTGCGCAGGCCCTGTCTGCTGCGGCGCGCTCTCCTGTCTCGGCAACACCCTCACCAGAAAAGGACCTTCACCATGAACACTCACGTCAGCAAGGCTCGCGCCGTTCAGTCCGTGGTTGGTGCCATCGAGAAGCAATTCGGAAAGGGAGCCCTCATGTCCCTCGGAAGTGGTGACAACATCCCCGAGATCCGGGTCATCCGCACCGGCTCGCTCGCGCTCGATGCCTCCCTCGGCGTCGGCGGGTACCCGCGCGGCCGCGTCGTCGAGATCTACGGCCCGGAGTCGTCCGGCAAGACCACCCTCACGCTTCACGCCATGCGCGAGGCCCAGCGTACGGGCGGTGTCGCGGCGTTCATCGACGCCGAGCATGCGTTCGACGTCACCTACGCGCGGGCGATCGGCGTCGACACCGACCGGCTCCTCGTCTCCCAACCGGACAGCGGCGAGCAGGCGCTCGAGATCGCCGAGATGCTGACCCGCTCCTCGGCCGTCGACATCATCGTCATCGACTCGGTCGCCGCGCTCACGCCGAGGGCCGAGATCGAGGGGGACATGGGCGACCAGCACCTCGGGCTGCAGGCGCGGCTGATGAGCCAGGCACTCCGCAAGCTCACGGGCATCGCGCACCGGACCGAGACCACCCTGATCTTCAGCAACCAGCTCCGCCACAAGATCGGCGTCGTCTTCGGCAGCCCCGAGACGACCACGGGCGGCAACGCGCTCAAGTTCTACGCGAGCGTGCGCCTCGACGTGCGCCGGATCGGGACCGTGAAGGCGGGCGAGGACACGGTCGGAGCTCGCACGCGGGTCAAGATCGTCAAGAACAAGCTGGCGCCGCCCTTCAAGGAGGCGGAGTTCGACATCCGCTGGGGCAAGGGGATCGACGCCGCCGGCGACCTCGTCGATCACGGCCTCACGACCGGGGTGATCCAGAAGAACGGCGCGCACCTGGCCTTCCGCGGCGAGCACATCGGCCACGGGCGCGATCGAGCTCGTGAGGCGCTGCTCGCGAACGGAACGCTGGCCGCTGCTGTGCGCGCCGGCGTTGAGGCGGCTGGGCACGAGCCCCAGGCACGCCAGCGGGTCGAAGCCGCGGGGACCTGAGCCCTCAGCAGCGACGACCAAGAGCAGGTGGACAGCCCGCGGCGCTCCCCGGCGGGCTGTCTCCCCGGCCCCGAGATCCACCCGCAGTCATCGTCCCACGCGAGCGGGTTTCAGCCGGGTGACTGCACCTCGCTGGAGTTCCCCCGCGACGGCTGCCAATCCCGTCGCGCGGCGCAGGCCGCGCTTTCCCATCAGCAACCGAGGAGAAATCATGCTCCAGAGGTGCTCGACGCGCTCGATCTCGGGGATGACCGGGTGCGCCTCTCCATCGTGCATCGAGACAAGAGCGGTGCAACAGCGGTGGATCGGGTCGGGTACAGCGACGCGCTCGCCAGGTGCGCGGAAAGGCGGATGACGCTCTCGCGGCTGTGGCTGTCGGGTGCGCTCGGCGGGATGCACAACATGTGAGCTCAGGCGTCGCAGCAAGCGTCAACGCAAGTTCAGAACACGCGTGGGGATAAGAAACGTGAAGGAGGACGACCATGAACATTCTGCGTCGCGTCACCCAGCTCGTGCTCGACATCAACAAGATCCAGGCCGAAGCCGTGTTCAAGGTGTACGGTCGATTCGGTCTCTACCGGCGGCTGTACATCGCCTGTGGCTTCCCCGAGGGCACCGCAAAGCGGCTCGAGGAGCGGCTGCTCGCGCTCGGCCACGAGGGCGTAGCGGAGCAGCACGAGATGCTGTGCCGGTTCGTGCGGGGTGACATCGGCGTTGTGCAGCTCTTCGAGGAGCTGACTCAGTGGTTCTCAGACTACATGGAGAACTGCCAAGCCGCCGCAATGGACGAGCTGCACGCCGCTGCCTGATTCCAGGCGCGGGGAGCAGGAGGACGGGCGGAGGCTCCCGCCGTTCTCCTTCTTTAGCACCTCCTTCGGAAGCCTGTCGCCCCGACCCAGTACCCCCGAAGTCAACGCGGCTGGACAGGCGGGCGAAGACAGCTCTCCGCCCCTCACGATCCACCGCCGCGCGATGGCCCAGGCGACTGCGGCCAGCAGCAGGAGGTTGATGTCCGCGACCGCTGTCCCGATCCTCTTGCGGTGTCCCAGAAGATCGTCCTGGCGCAGCCACATTCCGAGCGTGCCGGCGCACGATGACATCCGTCGGCACGCCGCGACGGTGTGCATCCGCCGATTCCTGGGCCAGCAGGCCGCCGTGGCTTTGGCCGACGAGGACCGCAAGCATGTCGCCCGTACTAGCTCGCTGTGACCAATCGCCAATGCAGAGATGCTGGATGTTTGGAAGGCCGGCCTCCGCTCTCGCTTCCCCTGATGGGGCGGACCCCCTCGGCGATGCGCGGCCCGCACCACGAGCCCGAGCTGAGCCGGTGCGTCGCCTATTTCACTGCACTGGCGAGGGCGAAGCCCTCGGCCCAGGAGAGCGAGGTCGCCCATGTCTTCGCTCCGTCGGTCGCGAAGAAGCAAGCTGGTCCGCAGGAGCGACGATGGCCACGCGTGCCCGTCGTGGTAGCCGGAGCAGTCGGCATCCATGAGCTCGGTCGACGCCTGACACAGCGCGGAGCTCTTGTGCAGCGACGTGCCCCCGCTCGAGCCGACGTGCCCCCCGGCAGAGGGAGGCCGCGCGGCCTCGCCGATGGGCATGGCGAAGCGCCGGCACCCACCTGGCATGCGCAACGCAGAGCCACGCACATCCGTCGCGCGGCAACCGTGCTCCTTGCAGGCGCCCTTGCGACTCCTGTTACATTGCGCCCGTGATCAGCGATCCCTTCGAGCTCCACGCCGGGGCGTTCACGCCCGCGGACCTGCGCGTTGTCTCGTTCCGCGGGCGTGAGGCGCTCTCCGAGCTGTTCTCGTTCCAGCTCGTCGTGCAAGCCACCCCCGAGCTCGAGGGCCGCGACGCCGAGCTGCTCGGCAGCCTCGCCGCCTTCGTCCTGCGCGATGGGCGCGGGGCCGAACGCCGCATCGAAGTTGTCGTCGACCAAGTGCGCGCAGACGCCGCGTTCATCGCGCGGACCGGCCCGACCTGGCACCTGCGCCTCGTTCCGCCGCTCGCGCTCCTCCGGCGCCGGACCACGAGCCGCATCTTCCAGGACGAGACCGTGCCGCAGATCCTCCAGCACGTCCTTGCCGCGGCCTCCATCCCGGTCGATCTCCGCCTCTCGCGGACGTATGCGGTCCGCAGCTACTGTGTGCAGTACCGCGAGAGCGATCTCGCGTTCGTGCGGCGGCTCGCTGCCGAGGAGGGGATCGCGTTCTGCTTCGCGGACGCGCCGCCAGGCACGCTGGGAACCCGCGCCCCCGTGATCTTCCTCGACGAGCCCGCGCACTACTCCGCAGCGTTCGGCATCGAGTCCGGCGCGCTCATCCTGCGTCCCGAGGAGGGCCTCATGCCGACAGGGCGCGAGATCATCTCCTTCGGTCTGCAGCGATCCATCAAGCCACGCTCAGCACACCTCAGGGACTATGACTTCCGCCGGCCAAACCTGGTCCTGAGCGAGCGGGTTGGGCCCAAGACGAGCGGGGCACCACCGTTGGATGTGTACCAGCACCACGCCGACTACGACACGCCGGATGTCACGCCCGATCGCGCGCGGGTGTTCCTGGAGCAGGCCCAGCGCCGAGCGGTCGTGGGCAGCGGCGAGAGCTGGGTACGCGAGCTCGCGCCGGGACGTCGCTTCGACCTCAGCGCCGAGGCCTCCCCCGGGATCGAGGGAGCCTACGCCGTGACCCGCGTCATCCACGAGGGCCATACACCCGAGCTGTCCGGGCGACCCGCGGAGCGCACCTACCGCAACCGGTTCGAGTGCATCCCGGCGCCCACGCTGCTCCGGCCGCGTGCGCCGGCACGCAAGCCGAGGCAGGTCCTCGAGACGGCGGTGGTCACCGGGCCGGCAGGGCACGAGGTCCACACCGACGAGCACGCGCGCGTCAAGGTGCAGTTCCACTGGGATCTCGCTGGGCAGCGTAACGACAAGAGCTCGGCCTGGCTGCGTGTCGCGCAGAGCTGGGCGGGCGCGTCGTTCGGCTCGCAGTTCGTGCCGCGCGTGGGCATGGAGGTGCTGGTCGGCTTTCTCGGCGGGGACACCGACTGCCCGGTCGTGCTCGGGTGCCTGTACAACGCCACGCATCCGCCGCCCTTCCAGCTCCCCGGGGAGAAGCTCAGGAGCGGCCTTCGGACCCAGAGCTCGCCAGCTGCCACCGGCTCCAACGAGCTCAGCTTCGACGACACCGCTGGCGACGAGCAGATCTACGTGCATGCGCAGCGCGACCTCGACGAGCGGATCGAGCGGCGCCGGACGACGCTCATCGGTGAGGACGAACAGACCGACGTGCGCGGCAACCAGCAGAATCACGTCGCTGGTGAGCGACGCGAGCGTATCGGAGGAAGCCGGCGGGGCAGCGTCGGCGGCGATCACGAGGAACGGGTTCAAGGCCACCAGACCGTGCGCGTGGACCGCGACCAGACGAACGAGATCGGAGGGAGTCGGCGGCTCGTCGTGGGCGGCGTATCCAAGGAGGTTTTCATGGATGACGCAGTCACGCTCTGCCAGGACACGTACACGCTCCACGTGGAGCGTCAGGCGGCGGTGACCGTCGGTTCTCGCGGTGATTCGTCCCGGAGCGACTTCTACGTGTTCGGCGATCACACGACCGGAGCCGCGGGCAACCTCGTACTCACGGCGGGCCGATCGCTCACCCTGCAATGTGGTGACAGCATCATCGCCCTCACGCCCGAGGGCGTGAAGATCGGCGGCAACGTGCTCGCGTTGGCCGGAGCGAACGGGGCGAGCATCAAGGGCAAGGGCCCTGCGCTCGACCTGGGCGAGGAGGCCGAGCTCGTTGCCAAGAAGATCCGGATTTTCTCCCCGAACGCCTCGCTCGATCTGGACGACGATGCGCACCTGCGCGGCAAGCTGGTCAAGCTCAACTGCGACTCGGCCGACCTGCTCTCCAGCGATGAAAACGACGAGCCGCCGAGGACCCGGCCGCTGCGGCTCAAGCTGTCGGACGTCGCGATGGCGCCCTACGCGGAAAAGACCTATCGCCTCACGGTCGACGGTCGCGTTCACGAGGGAACCACGGGCCCGAACGGTGAGCTCGAGCTGGAGGTACCGGAAGCCGCAAAGAGCGCGGTGCTCGTCGTCTGGATCGAGAGTTACCCGGAAGGGCCACGCCAGCAGTGGACGCTCAGCCTGCGCGAGAGCGCGCCAGCGGACTCGGTGCCCGGCGCAGCGCTCAGGCTGCGCAACCTGGGCTACTACGAGGGACCGCTCCGGGACGACATGGCCGAGCTACCCGAGGGAGCCGTGCGAGGGCTCAAGGATTTCCAGCGAGACCATGGCGTGCAGGTGACCGGTAAGCTCGATGCGGCGACGGTCGCGAAGCTGAGGGAGACATACGGCCACTGAGGTCGTGATGCGGGCGCGAGTGGGGCAAATTAGGTCTGATTGAGGTGTTGCATGAACTGGACGGATGGCGGTGGCGGCGCCGGGGGAGCGAGCGGAGGGAACGACCCGCGATTCGATGGGGCCGAGGGCGGGCCGCAGGCGTACGATTATCACACGCCCGATCCCCACGAGCCCGAGGCGCTGCCGCCCGAGCAGCCACCGGCCCCTCCACCGCCGCCTCCTCCCCCGAGCACCTTGCCAAAAGATCCGCCACCACCCGCGGCTGCAGACGTAAGCCCGGGACCTGACAACCACATATCCCAGGCAGCCGGCACGCCCTTCACGGGCGCGTTGCCGAAGTGGGTTCTCGAGATTACCAAGACGCAGGACGCCGCCGATCTGGAGCTTACCTACCCCAAGGGCGGGCCGACCACCAAGCGAACCGTTCGGCTCTATTGGTTCCGACTTCTTGGCGTCGGTTTCCTTTCTGAAAATGTGATGGGTGTCAATCGGGAGCTCCTCAAGAAGCTGCTTCGCGCGCAGGAGGAGCTCTATCGACAGTACCGCGAATCGATGGGCGCTCCGGTCGACGATGCCGATGATCAGAAGAAGTTCAAGGAGTGGTGTGCGGCGAAGGAGCTTGTCGGAGGACAGGGGAAGCGCGGCGGGGGCAACCACCGAGATGGGAGTGCGATCGATATCGAGTATACGGCCTCGCCGTGGGTACCGATCTACGGCGGCGATGGCCCAACCGGCGAGATCCACAACAACAGGAACGTCGAGTGGAGCAGGATCAACGTGTGGGAGCCTTGCTTGGAGGTGTGCCAGCGGGCCACGCTCTTCTGCTTCGGCCACAGCATTCAGCCGCGCAAGTCGAGCGATGCATCACGCTCCTACGATACGTTCAAGAAGGTCCATGATGGCCTGGTAGGCTACCTCGCCTACCGTTATCCCAACGGCGCACAGGGGGACCTGACCGAGGCATCCCTGAGCGACTTCATCAACCGTGTCAAATCTGAGAAGGATACAACGCTCAGCGGTTGCAAGATTTTACTCCGCGATGGGAGCGGAAAGCTCGCTGAACGGAGCCCATACGACGAGCAAGGGGGCCTCGATGAGCGGCTCCTGGGCGAGGCGTACGCCCAGATCGAGGCCGATCGCAAAGTGATGCGGTACGGCATGGTGAAGAACGCCTTGAAGATTAACGCCGACCGAATCGATGAGAGCGCGACCAATTTCCGAGAGCCCTGCCGAGGGTTTCTGATGCTCAAGAAGGAAGTCGTGCTGGCGCTGATCAAGGTGGGCCTGCGCTGGGGAGGACAGGACTTTGGCGACATGATGCACTTCGACATGGGATTCGAGGTGCTCAACGAGTTCTACGATGTCGCCGTCGCACACAAGGCATCGCAGTCATTGAATATGCTGGGGACGAAGGACGATGTCGGCCTCCAAAAGCTGAGGGATGCGGCCGCGGCAGTCAAGAGTGCAGCAGAGACAGCGGGGCCAGCGGCCAACCAGGCAAGCCTCGTCGGTAACACGGCGAAGGAGGACGCATGCCGCGCGGCGGTACGCTCGGCAGACGCAGCGCTCAGCAAGGTCGTCGCTGCCGGTGATGCCGTGAAGAGAGCGGCTTCCAGCGAGAAGATACCAGAAAACAAGAGGCAAAAGGCGCTGGATGCTGCGGACGCGGCGCTGGCGGCAGCCAAGCAGGCCGAAACCGAGGCACAACAGGCGGCCGCGATGTAGGTCGACGCCGTGTCCCAGCCGTTCCGATCCGGTATCATGAGGCGCGAGATGAGTCGTCTTGTTCTCCTTGGTCTGTTCGTTGCAGTCGGTGTGACCTCCTCTGCCTGTCGGCCAGCGGCGCGACAAGCCCAGCCCGAAGCCGGTGTCGCGCACGCCGCTCCTCGTCCGTCCGCAGCGTCGAGGGAGCAGGTCGGCCTATGTCCACCGATTCAGCGCGCCCGGGTGGCCACGTTCAATGAAGAACAACGCACCCATGACAAGCGCTGGCTCTTGCCCGAAGTGGTGGAGAGTCCGCCCAGAGAGCCCGTGCAGGAGGACTCCGAGGTACCGCTGGACGAAGCCAGCGCGCGGGCGCGAGGTGCCACCTCTAGCAACGATCCGGTGTGGATACTGGGCGACGGGGTTCCGCCGTGCCGGATGATGCCGGGGCAGTATCTGCTCCAGCGCGAGAGCTGGGGACCCCAGATCGCGAGAGTCGTGCGGGTGCTCGAGGGGGTGTGCGCTGAGCAGGGTCGGTCGGCACGGTCGGTCGCGTTTCAACAGACCGAATCGCCGGAGCGGTGCCTCTTGCATAAGAAAGAGACATTGACCCAACGTGCTCCACCCGAAGGTCTCATTCCCCAGAAACGTTGCGAGGAGCCGGAGTGCCGCTACATGGAGGCCGTGGGCGGGGGTGAACTACCCGGTGGTGGCGGAAGCGCGGTGCTCGAAGTAACAGCCACCTGGCTCTACCCTACGGAAGAGCATCAATGTTCCTGGGCGCACGACGACTTCTACGGCATCTTCGTCCAGGCGAGAAGAGACCTACCGTTTACCAAGATTCCCAACGTAGACAGCCTTTTCGGTGTCCTGGTCGATGATCGAGGGCTCCGTGCCGTGATCGGCGACGCGTTATGGATCATGACTTTCGTGCCTATTGCTCCGTCTGGGCAGCCGGAGAAGCCGCTCAGCGTGACGGCCCATGTGGCCCATCATGATGAGAAGACCTGGAACTCGCTCGCCCCCTACTGCGGGCCGTGAGCCGGTGGTTGCCACGAGAGAAGGAGAAGCGAGCATGCCAGCGCATGGGCCGAAGGCGGGCAAGCCTGCGGCAAAGCATGGGGACAAGATCGTCGGCATCGACACGCACGTGGTGATGATCCCCTCGCCGGGCGGGCCGGTGCCCACACCGACGCCGCTGCCTTTCAGCGGAACGTTGAGCGACGATCTGAGCCGGGATGTGCTGATCGAAGGCAAACCGGCCGCGATCCAGGGCAGCACCGCGGCGAATGCGCCCGCGCATGTACCTCCAGGGGGCACGTTCCAGCGCCAGCCGTCGAATCAGGCTCGGGTCCAGGCGGGCAGCAAGACGGTGCTCATCAACAACAAGCCGGCCGCGCACCTCGGGGATCCGGCGATGACCTGCAACGACCCGGCCGACGCGCCGAACGGGAGCGTGATCGCCTCCGGGACCGTGCTGGTCGGCGACTAGGGCCGGGGGATGGCGGCAGGCACGAAGCCCGCAGCAGGGGCGCAGGAGGCGCGCGAAGGGATCTCGCTGGCGCAGTACGCAGCCGTCAGGGCGGCGGTGACGGAGGGGTTCCCGCTGGCGGACGTGCTCGCGATCGAGGGGCTCACGCCGCGTACGTTCGCGCGGGCCGATCTTGCCTGGAAGCAGCGGTTGGCCGCCGAGCCGGAGCTGCTCGTGGCCTACGAGCAAGAGCTGGCGCAGGCGGAGGACTGGCTGGATCGGCAGGTCGAGCCGCTCGCGGAGGACCCGACCGCCTGGGCGAGCTTCCTTGCTGTCTTCGCGGCGCACCCGGCCCCGTTCGAGCTGCTGCAGGAGAAGGACCTGGGCATGAACGACGTCGCGCGACTCCGCCGCCGATGGGCGCGGCGCGTTGACGAGGACGCGAAAGTCGGCGAACTCCTCAAGGATCTGCACGCGAGACCGGGGAAGCTGGGATCGCTCCGGGTCGGCCCGCGGGTGCTGCAGCCGTCGAGGGTGGCCGAGGCGCGGGGCTCGGGGAAGGCGGTCGCAGATGAGCACTCTGCGGCGGGACCGCCGGGCGAGCCCAGGCTGGGGCTGGCCGAGTACGCCGCGCTCTGCGCGGAGCTCGATGCGCTGCCTGAGCAACGCGAACGGGTCCTGCGGCGCCACGGTCTGGCCGATGAGGAGATGCGGGCAGCGCTGGATCGGCAATGGCGGGCAGCGCTGGGCCGTGACGCGGCGCTGGCGAAGGACTTCGAGCGGCTCCACGCGCATCACGCGCGTCGGCTGGAGATGCTCCTCGCCCGAGCGCGGGAGGTCGGCAACTTCGAGCGCTCGCCAGCATCCGTTGTCGTCTCGTTCGCGCCTGCCGCGCCGTCTTCCGAGGCGATGGCCGGTCCTGGGGCGCCCCTCATGACCCCAGCGGCGCTGCAGGGCACGGGGCCCCTGCTGGATGTCCACCGAGGCGCAGCGGTCCCCTTCGTGCCCGTGCGCGTCCAGCTCGCGATCGTGAAGGCAGAGCCGAAGCCTCCTCGCGCTGCGGAGTCGCTCACCGGCACCGCCCCCCTGCCCGACGTTCCGCGAGGGCCGGAGCTGCCGTTCCCTCAGTCCGGTGCGGCGAAGGTGGTGAAGCGCCCGCCTCCTGTGATCGCGGAAACCGCACCGCTTTCTGACATTCCCCGCGGCCCCGCTCTCCCGTTCACGGCCGGACCATCGGGGGCTCCCGTGCCGCCCACATTGACAGCCCGGCCGCAGCAGCCGCGAGCCCCCTCGGAGGTCGCAGAGACGTCACCGTTGCAAGCTCCCCCTCGCGGCCCGGTGATCCCCTTCACGGCAGCGGACCCCACGAGGCGTGCCGGAGCTCTGGCAGCATCGAAGCCCGCTCCGCCGACCGCAGCAGACCTCCGGGAAACGTCGCTGAACCTGGCAATTCCCCGGGAGCTGCTGACACAAACCGCGTCCTCGCCGGCCCCAATGACCGGAGCAGTCTCCCAGACCGCCAAGGTATCGCCGCTTTCGAGGCCCTCGAGCACGGCCGGCGACGGAAGTACAGTGCCCCTCCCCGAGTCGCTGGAGACGATCCTGCCGCTCGCCCAGTATGCCGCGCTCTGTGCGGAGCTGGCCCTATGCCCCACGACGGCCGAGGAGATCTTCCGGCGCTACGGCCTGGGTTCCGGCGAGATGCGGTCGGCGGTCGATTCGGCCTGGAAGGAGCGGCTCCGCGAGAACCCGGCGGAGTACTCGAGGTGGCAAGACATGTACCAGCGCTACTACGCGCACTTCGCCAGACGGGGTGCGCCCCCGCGGTGAACCGTTTCGATCTTGCGATACCCGATCGCCGAGATGGATGTTCACCGCGACGTCATCCGCGGACCTTGCTGCCCCACATGCGGCATAGAACAAGGTGCGCCCCCGGGCGAGCTCAGCCGAACGGTCGCGTGCGGCGGGGGTCTCGCGGCGAGGTAGTTCCCTCTGCCCGGGATGACGTGGCGCACGCCGCCGCGCGGGTCGTCCACGTCGCCGCGGAAGCGTGGGATCACGTGGACGTGCAGGTGCATCACGGTCTGCCCTGCGGCCTCGCCGGCGTTGATCCCGATGTTGTAGCCGTCCGGGTGGAGCTCGGCGTCGAGGTCTCGCTTGACCGTGTCGACCAGCTCGAAGATCGCGGCGCGCTCCTCGGCGGTGGCGTCGAACCAGGTCGTGACGAGGCGGCGCGGGACGACGAGCGTGTGGCCCGGGCTGACCGGGAAGCGGTCGCGCAGCGCGAAGGCGAGCGCGTTGCTCGCCACCCAGGCGGACTCGGGGGCCTCGAGGAACGGGGAAGTCACCGGCGGGCGAATGGTACTTCGGAGCTGGCGCGAGGTATCTGCTGGTCGCCGTCACGTGCTGCTTCTCGAGGAGCTCGAGCGACCTTCTGATCCCCACGCATGCCCAGCCGGCGGCCGAAAAGACGACGACGGTAGGGTCGCGATCCCAGGCTGCGGCGGCAAGGCAGCGCTGGCGGCGCGCCATGGCGCGGCTCAGTCCGGATCGACGAACGCGCCCTGCTCGACGAGCTTGTGGATGACCTCGGTGAGCGTCAGGTACGTGTTG
Organism: Sorangium sp. So ce124; assembly: GCF_051525235.1. Taxonomy (NCBI): domain Bacteria; kingdom Pseudomonadati; phylum Myxococcota; order Polyangiales; family Polyangiaceae; genus Sorangium; species Sorangium sp. So ce124. The sequence continues at coordinate 12,283,309 of NZ_CP150312.1, read as the reverse complement.
CCGTTCCAGTGCTCGTAGGCGCGGATGCTCCGCAGCTGCAGGGTCATCGCGAGGTGCATGAAGTCCGGGGTCTCTTCTTCGGGCGCGAGCGGGAAGTCTTCGACGAGCGGCACGTCGTGCCGCTCTCGCCGTCGATCCTTGTGGTACCGGTCGAGCGCACGCCGCGCCTCTGCCGGCGTCTTCGCGTCCGCGAGGTACTGCTCCATGCGCTCCTCAGTCACACGCGGATCGATCACCGTGACGTTCTGGTCGAGGTGTCGATGGAGCTGCTCGAGGTCGCCCTGCATCTCCGCCCCCTCGAAGAAGCGGTTGATCACCCGCGCGCGCCGGAGGACTGCCACGGAACCGAGAAAGGGACCGAAGAACCGCGCGGCTGCGATGGCACGCTCGAACGAGCGGACCTCCACGATCATGCCGCCCTTCTTCGGGAAGCGGAGGGTACCGATCACCACCGGGTGCACCTCGGCCGGGAGCTCGGCGTGCGGCCGGCCGAAGATCAACGCCTCGGCCTCCGCGGTGTAGAACCACACCCAGCAGCCACGCTCGTGGTCCTCCCTCGTGCAGCGGAGCTGTGACAGGACGCGCGTCACGAGGGGCTTGCTCGGGATCGTGTAGTACAGCCGCGCCGGCTGGAAAGGCTCACCGGTTACCGTGGCGAGAAGCAGACGATCCGTGCGCATCGGCGAGATGTCGATCATCGGCCGTGGCATCCCTCACGCGAATCCCGGCGTCTATCTCTCGTGGCTCTCGGGGCGCCCAGCATGACGCAGGACCTCTTCGGTGACGCGTAACTAAGGTGGAGGCGGGCCCGGAGGCTCGGCCTCCTTCTCTCCAACCCCCAGCTTTCCGTACTTCTCGTCTCCGGCCCTGCCGGACGCAGAGCGTCCCGGTAGAACTTGACGGAGCCAGCGCGGCCGTGTTGGCGTGCGCCGAGTAAGGTAGACTTCTTCAGGCGGGAGCACGCGAAACCATGGCGACGGCGGAGCAGCTCAAGGCGCTGCTGAAGAGCTACAGCGAGGGCGACGAGGAGCGCTTCTTCGCCACCGCGATGCAGGTCGCCGCCCACGCCGCGCGGCAGGGGCACGGCAAGTTGGCCCGGGACCTGCGCGAGCTCATCGATACGGCGAAGGCGAAGGGACTACCTCGGCGTGGCGAGCGGGCGCCGGTTCCGGTCGTGCAGCCGCGCGGTGAGCTCGCCGGACTGCTCTCCGTCAGCTATCCGAAGACGCGCCTCTCGGACATGGTCCTGGAGCCGAAGCTCCACGCCCGCCTCGAGCGCATCCTCCTCGAGCAGCGCCAGCGCGAGAAGCTCCTCACGCACGGCCTCACCCCGCGGCGCAAGATCCTTCTCGTCGGGCCTCCCGGGACAGGGAAGACGCTCACCGCCCGCGCCCTCGCGGGTGAGCTCTCGCAGCCGCTCTTCGCGATCCTCCTCGACGGCATCATCACGAAGTTCATGGGCGAGACGGCCGCGAAGCTCCGGCTCGTCTTCGATGCGCTCCAGCGCACGCGCGGCGTCTACCTCTTCGACGAGTTCGACGCGCTCGGAAGCCATCGAACGTCGCAGAACGACGTGGGCGAGATCCGGCGGGTGCTGAACTCGTTCCTCCAGTTCCTCGAGCAGGACGAGTCGGAGAGCCTCATCATCGCCGCGACGAACCACCCCGAGCTCCTCGACCGCGCCCTCTTCCGCCGGTTCGACGACGTGCTCGAGTACAGCCTGCCCGACGACGAGCTGGCCGAACAGATGCTGCGCTCGCGGCTGGCGTTGCTGGACACGGAGCGCGTCGACTGGGCGCAGGTGGTGAGCGCTGCACGGGGCTCGAGCTACGCCGAGATCGTTCGAGTGTGCGAAGACGCTGCGAAGGACGCGGTGCTGAACGATCGTACCGAGGTGACGACGCAGGACATTCTTGATGCGCTCGCCGCACGGCCCCTCAGCCGTGCGTGATGCGCGGGTGACGACGCGGGGGTATGGCGACCAAGGAGATCGATCGACGGAGGCACCTGCTCCTCACCGGCACGTCCGCGGCGGAGCCGTATACGTCCCCCCAGCAAGGCGGCGGTGAGACGCGTTTGCCCCCCGTCGATCCAGCACATCACGGCAACGCGCTGAAGAAGCAGCTCGAGCGGGTCAGAAAGGACCTGATAGCGCGAGATACGCGACACGACGCCATCGCCGTGGAAGCGCGACGGGGCGTCTACCTGGAGTTCGCCAGTGCTTCCGGCTTCGATTTGGCCCTGCAAAGCCTTGAGGATAGGCGCGCAGGCGTCGAGCTCGCCGCCACGCGAACCCAGACCGGCGTGACCTACGCGACGGTGTACGTGCCCAGCGGGCAGCTCGGCTACTTCGAGAAGAAGGTCGAGGAGTACCTCACCAAGACCACAAAGAAGTCGGGGAACCCGAAGAACAAGCCGCTCATCGAGAGCATCGCGGAGATCCGACTCGCGGTGCTCGAGGGGTTCTGGACCGACGACCCCGCGCTGTTCCCTCCTGCTGGAAAGACGATCTGCTGGGAGGTCTGGCTGCGCGGGGAGGGTGACGACTTGCTTGCGCGCTTCCGCGAGTACGCGCAGAAGGTGAAGCTCCAGGTCGGGGACGAGCAGCTCAGGTTCCCCGATCGCCTTATCGTCCTCGCCTACGGCACGCGCGAGCAGATGACCGGATCCATCGAGCTGCTCGATGTCATCGCAGAGCTTCGACTCGCGAAGGAGGTGCCGACCAGCTTCGTGCGGATGAACGTGATCGAGCAGGAAGGCTGGGCCAAGGAGCTCAAGGACCGGATCACCGCGCCCTCGCCGGATGCGCCCGCCGTCTGCATCGTCGACACCGGCCTCAACGCCGGGCACCCGCTGCTCGAGCCCGCCTTGCGGAAGGGTGACCTGCACGCCTACGATCCTTCGTGGGGCGTGCACGATGATGACGGCCACGGTACAGGGATGGCCGGGATCGCGCTCCACGGGGACCTCGCTGAGGCGCTGCTCTCATCCTCGCCGGTGGCGCTCACCCACCGGCTCGAGTCGGTGAAGATCCTTCACAAGGGGGCCGCGAACCCGCCGAAGCTGTACGGTGCGATCACGGCCGAGGGCGTTGCCCGCGCCGAGATCGCGGCTCCGCAGCGCAAGCGCGCGATCTCCATGGCTATCACGGCGACGGACTTCCGCGATCGAGGTCAGCCCTCGTCGTGGTCTGCCGAGATCGACAAGCTCTGCTCGGGGATGGACGACGACAACCCGCGCCTCTTTGTCGTCTCTGCCGGGAACATCCGTGTGGCCCCGGGTATGGACTACCGGTCGCGGAACGAGAGCGAGGGCATCCACGATCCCGGGCAGGCATGGAACGCCCTCACGGTGGGCGCCTACACGGAGCGCACGCGCATCACCGAGCCCGTCTTCAACGGCTGGAGCCCCATCGCGCGCCCTGGGGACCTGTCGCCGAGCAGTACGACCTCGTGCATCTGGCAGTCGCAGTGGCCGATCAAGCCGGAGATCGTAATGGAGGGCGGGAACATGGCGCTGAGCCCCGACGGCAAGGACGCCGATTTCCCCGACTCGCTCTCGCTGCTCACCACGCACTACCAACCCTTCGTCAAGCTGTTCACCGTAACCGGTGAGACGAGCGCCGCCAGCGCCGGCGCCTCGCGCGTCGGCGCGGTGATCTGGGCGCAGTACCCCGACTTCTGGCCGGAGACGATCCGCGCGCTCCTGGTGCACACCGCCGAATGGACGCCTCGGATGCGCGAGGAGATCACCGCTACCCGATCGAGGCGGCGCGACATGGAGCACCTCCTCCGCTGCTTCGGGTTCGGCGTCCCGAACCTGGAACGCGCCCTCTGGAGCGCGGGGAACGCGCTGACGCTCGTCGTGCAGGACGAGCTCCGGCCGTTCGAGCGTGACAAGAGCAACGAAATGCGCCTCCACACACTGCCGTGGCCGAAGCAGGCCCTCTTGGACCTCAGCAGTGTGGAGGTCGAGCTACGCGTGACGCTCTCCTACTTCATCGAGCCGAACCCCGCACGTCGAGGCTGGGAGCGCCGGCATCGCTACGCATCGCACGGCCTGCGGTTCGCCGTGCAGAAGGCGAATGAGGAACCTGATGATCTGCGGAAGCGTGTCAACAAGGCGGCGCGCGACGGTGACGAGACGATCGACTCCGGCGACGCAGGGTGGCTGCTCGGCCCGACCTTGCGCGAGAAGGGATCCGTCCATCACGACCGCTGGAAGGGTACGGCAGCGGATCTCGCAAGCCGGAAGAGCATCGCGGTCTGCCCGGTCATCGGCTGGTGGCGGGAGCGGCATCAGCTCGGGCGCTGGAAGAAGGCGGCGCGGTACGCGCTCATCGTGAGCATCCGGACGCCAGAGACAGGGGTGGATATCTACGAGCCGGTGGCGAACCAGGTGAAGATCGCGACCGCCGTGCCGATCTGAGTCATCGCGTTCGGATGGCTGTAGGAAAGCTCTTTGACCACAGGCGCCGCCTCCCTCGCCGGGATCAGACAGATCTCGTTATTTTGCTGCAGGGTCGGCCAGATGAAGACATCCTGAATTTCGTACTCGATGTAAAAATCAAGCCGTTTTGGATTTGCGACGACGATAAAAGCAAAGGGCTATAGCTTGCGGTTACGCAGCCCAAGGAGCGCAAGAGCAAAGCGCAGGCAAAGTCGCCCGCGTCTCGCCGCTTCCAGTCGAGCAGAATGCTACTGGCGGGGAGAACCGCCGGCGCGGTATTGCCCGTGGCCGAGGTAGCAACCTCCGCAGCGGTGCCCGGGCGGGAGCCGCGGTGGAACGGTGGGTGGTCGTTGCCCATGCGGTCGGGGTGGCGCTGAACGCCGACGCGCTTCCCGCAATGATCGATGGTGCCCTTGCGGGGCGATCACAGGTCGATCGGCTCGGCCTGGGGCTCCACGAGCCTGTCCGCCAGTTCGCGCAACCACTTCGCAACCATCGCGCGACGATCCTTCTCATCCCAGTGCATGAACATCTCGGTGACGCCGGAGAAGCCCTGGTCCATGTGACGGACCGCGTAGTCGAGCAGGTGGAAGGGAGAGCGCGGATCGTAGCCGTACACAAGACTCGCTTCCTTGGGCAACCGCACCGTCCCCTGGGCCTGCTCCCGGCCTTTGAGGGCGCTCACGTGACCCTGCATGGTCCGAACGCGGGCGGAGGTCACCTTCACTTTCACCATGGCAGCAAGGATGTGCTCCAACCGCCCTTCGGTTCCTCGCAGCTTCGTGATCGCGGCCTCTACGAGCGCGTGCCGCTGTGCATCATCGATCGGGAGACCCGCAAGTTCGAACTGCTGCTCGATGTACTTGGCAAGCTCGTCCTTGAACGTTGCCGAGCCCTGCTCCTTGTCCTTAATGAACTCGCGAATGTTCAGCGCCACCTGGGCCGCTCGGATCTGTCTGACCAGATCCCACCGCTTGTCCCGGTACTGGAGGATCTCGTTCACCAGCCGGCGCAGGACCTCTCGCGTCCCCAAGGTGTACCAAACCGTTCGCTGCGCATCGCGCTCTTCCTGCACGGCCATCCCGTTCGGCCCGGAGATCAGCTCGTACTCGAGCGCCATCCGGAGCAGCTCCATCGCGGCTTCCGCGACCGTCTCCTGGGAGAGCGCGCGGGTCTCGTCCTGGCGCCCACGCTGCCCGCGGTGATCCGCGCGCCGGGATGCGGTGCCCGTCCCGCCCCTCCCGGGCTTGATCGACGAGCCACGGTCGTTGCGCATCCTGGGTCGTCCTGCCTCCTCGCAGCTCCCGCAACGTACACCCCTCCCATTGCGGGAAGCCAGCGCTCGCAACGTGAGAAACGTCGGCCGTCCGGGCCATCGGCCCGAGGAGGAAGGCATGGCCGACGATAACGTGATGGACTACGCGGCGACGGCCGCGTTCACCGGCCTCGCGCAGGGCACCGTACGCGCGATGGTCTGCCGCCGGCAGATCCCCCACCTGCGGCTCGGGCCACGCCTGGTCCGCTTCCGCCGGAGCGACCTGGAGGAGTGGCTGCGCGAGCGACTGGTTCTGCCGCGCCCGACGGCCGCGGCGGCACCGCAGAAGGGAGGCTTCCGGTGACGCATGCGTCCTACGAGATCTGCGCGGCGCTCCGCGCGACGCTGGATGGGAAGCTGAGCGCCGTCCCCCATGCGGATCAGCCGCGAATCACGGCGTTCCTGCAAGCCTTGGCGGACTTCGAGCTCGATCGAGACCAAGGTTGCCCCCAGGACGAACTGGCGCGCGAGCTGGACTTCGTCGACGAGCGGCGGCTGGAGGCGATCGAGGAGCTCTCCGGGCTTATCGAGCGCGGGCCGCTCCACCAGGGCGTGCTCACCTCGGCGTCGCCGAAGCCCGAGAACGCGCGACCCATCAGCCCCGAGCTCGCGGCGCAAGCTGGGGCGAAGGCAGTCTTGCTCGGCTGCACAAAATCCGTGCAAGCCATGCGCGACCAGAGCGACGCTCGGGAGCAGGCGCTACTCGCGGCCTTCGACGATGCCCTCCTGGAATGGAACGAGAGCCAGCGCGATCCTTTCACCGACGCCCGCCAGGTTGCCTACCAGAAGCTGGATGCCGCGATGCGCAGTCTGCTCGCTGCCGTCGAGCACCGCGATCGAGGGCTCATCGCAATCGCCGCGCCCAACGCGCAACGGTCCGCACCGACCACCGCGCCCGCGAACCACGAGAAGAAGAGCGCCGTCATTGCGACCCCATCGACCGTCATGCCTTTGGGCGCCCGCCTTCGAGGCATGTCGGTGCACATAAAGGTCGTGGCCCCGCGCTCGCTCCGCCCTCACCACAGGAACCGCGAGCTCTTCCCGCCTGAGTCCGAGAACCAGGACAGGTACGACGCACTCCTGCAGCACGTCCGCAAGCACGGTGTTCAGCGCCCGCTGCTCGTGGCGGGAGAGCGATGCGCCTCCGCGCCCGGCACCATCCTCGGCGGGCATCGCCGCCATCGCGCGGCCCTCGAGGGAGGGCTCCGGGAGGTTCCCGTTGTCATGCACGACGGTCTCAACGCCGCCGACGAGCATCTGGTCATGCTCCTCGACAACCACGGCGACCAGCATGGGCGCAAGCTGACGCCCCGGCAGAGGGCCGAGCTCGAGAGGCAGCTCAGCGAGGCGCTCAAGGTGGGCCGGGGGAGGCGGACCGACCTGGTCACCTCGGTCAAGAATAACCAAGGTTCCGCCCCCACGCCGGCCGACGCCTCCGGCAAGCCGACCGCGATGCGGAACAAGGTCGCGGCCGAGACCGGGACCTCGGCGAGCGCGGTGACCGCACGGCAGGTGGTCTTCTACTCCCCGATCTCGACCGCGGCATTGCACCAGGCGGTCGATGCCGGAAAGATCAAGCTGAACCCAGCGGCCGACATCGTGCGCACGGCCCAGCGCGCTCCCGAGGTCAGCGCCGCACTGAAGGCGCTCACGGCGGGCAAGGACACGGCGGCGGAGCAGGCCGTCATGGAGGACGCGAAGCGGCGGGTCGACGCCGCGCTCCAGAAGCGGCTCTCCACGCCGCGGAAGAAGAGGGCGCCGCGCGGATCGACGAAGAGGAGGCCCGCCCAGGCGAGGACGCCGGTGCCCGCGTCGACGAGCACGCCGACAGCGTCGCCGTCGCCGCGCTGGATCCACGTCGGCCAGGCGCCAGAGCCTTTGCTGCAAGCCTTCGAGCGCCTGACCACGGAGTTCGAGGCGCTGGCCGATCGCTACTCGACCGTCGCGGCGAAGTACCTGCACCGCCTCACGAGGGCCGTGGTGAAGGGTGCCGACGCCGACACATCGGCGGTGCTGGAAGCCTGGCATCGGGCTCATCCGGGCCAGGCGCGACGCTGAGGCACCCGAACGTGCATCGAGGCGCCGAGGTGGATACGCTCACCTCAACGGCTGAAACTTCCGCCTGCCTCGCTGGTCTAGACGAGGTACTCCCGTCGCGTCCACGTCGCCCAGCCGCACCACTGGCGGGGGTCGGCAGAGATCCGGCAAACGCGGGACATGAATGCGGTCGCTGCTTCCACGGCAGGCCATGCAGTGGGGGCAACCGATGCTCGAAGGAGGCCTTCCAAAAGCGCCTGAAAGGCATGCCAGTCGACCTCGAACCACGCATGCCAACGATTGGCGACCACCGCGCGTGCGCCGGCACGAAGCATGAGTTCCGGAAGAGAACTCCACTCGCTCTCGCCGGAAGAAGCACCAGCCGCGGCGAAGCAGGTGACCGCGACGACGGTTGCATGCCCCCGCAGCCGTAGCCCCTTGAAAACATCCTCCGCGGGGGCGGCGCCAGCAGGCAGTTGGAGGACCAGCGGCCCCGTGATTGAACTCTGGCTGCCATGGCACCCGAAGACTACGAGGCTCGCATCAGCGTCAGCCAGAGCACCTCGGACCTCCTCGGCAGTTCTTGCCTGAATACTGGTCGTACCCAGCCGTTTCGCGTAGCGCTCAACCTCACCATGAAGGGATTCACCAGGGGTGAAGGCGTTGATGACCACTGCACGCGCCGTTTCGGGCGTCGGCGGCTGACCTTCGGACACCTTACCCAGCTTCGCCATCGCGATAGCCTTGGCGTCTTGTGACGCCTTGAGCAGTGCGCCCGCGAGCGGGACATGCACCCCCAGTCCGTCCGTCTCGATGATCCATCGCCCTGTCGCTGGAGCCCCGCGTCGCGCCAGCGGGGTAATGGCCAGTTGCCCGACGAGGCGGTCAATCAGCTCCTTCCAGGTGTCAGCGCTCTGCGGCGCTCGCTTTGTCTTCCGGAACGTTTCGACGTCCTTGAAGGTCAGTGCACGAATTAGATCGAGCGTGCGCGCCAGCTGGTGGGCTTCTTGGCAGATGCTCCACGTAGCCTCCGGGTGATCTTCCGACGACACGCCGCCAGCAGAACCACGCCGCGTCACGTGCCAGCGGATCACGCTTGTACCTGGGTGTCGCGCGAGCTGCTCAAGTGGGCGCCCGCGCAGTGCCTCGTAGGCGCGTGCGAAGGCGTCCGCCGGTGGGAACTCGAGCCCGAGGAGCACGCCGAGCCAGTCGTCGGCGTCCGAGAGCACGATGCTCCGGGAAAAGACGTCTCCTCGAGCATCCTTGAGGTCTTGTTGGATCGAGGTAAGAGCCTCGTCGACGAACGGAAAAGCGCGTGATGGTTCAGCGACGGCATACGCCTCCGCGACGCGACGAAGAAGCTGACGGCGGTCGCGTGCGCTCTCGTACCGGATGTTCACGAGCCTTGCGGCGAGTTCCTCGGCGACTTGACCCAGCATGCCGCGCAAGTTCTCTCGTTCGGTCGGACGCCGCTCGATGATGTCGAGCGCGTCGTCGATCAGCACCGAGAGCGCTCCCGCCGCGTTTTCGGGCTCGCCAACTTCGTCGTAGACATGCGTGAGCGCGCACCACTTCTCGTCCCGGTCGCCGACGATCTCTCGCCGCGCCGCGGCGCGGCTCGCTTGCCACGTCAGTCGCCGATGCTCAAGCGCGGCGCGCGACCGCTTCTTCTCGCGATCGCTCGTGTTCTTCGCAATGTCGCGCTCCTCAATCGCCGGTCCCAGTTCCTCGTCCAGGAACTTGAGTCGCGCCACCGCGATGCTTTCCCGGAGCTCGTCCTTGAGGGGCGGCGTCTCATCGTCAGCCGCGCAGAGATTATCGTAGAAAGCCTCCAGCAGAAGGACGCGCGCCTCCAGGTTGTCGGGATGCTTCGGATCGTCTGACACGAGGCGCAAGGCGGCATCGATCGTCATCTGGGCAGTCACGAGCGCGCATGCCTTGCGATAGATTGCGGCGACGCGCTGCAACAACTCAGCGCCGAGCGGGCGGAAGGCGCGGTGCCGAGCCATTCCCGCGAGGACGATAGCGGAGTGCGCCGAATAACGCTCAAGCTGCGGCGTGCTCATCGCGACCGGAGGGGCCACGAGCACGTAGAGCTCGAACCACAGCGGAATGAGGACACTCGGCGCCAAGCGCGGATCGGGCGCGGTTGCCACATCGATTGCCGTTGCGCTCGACGGATCGCGTGACGCGACAAGGTCGAGGCTCGGGAAGAAGATGGCGGCCAGACGACGGCGCAAGAGGCGCAGGCGCTCGATCCCCGCGCTCTGCAACCGCTCCCGAGTGTCGATCACTAACTGCTCGAACCCAGCGATCGACCACCGCTCGCTCGCGATGTCGGCCAGCTCGGCCGACGGGTCGTCGAGCAACTCCGCCAACGTGTGAACCCGTGCCATACGAGGGGAAGAAATATACGGACCCAGGCTGCGCGGGGCTACCGGAACACGAGCCCGAGACGCAGGTTGTAGACGAACGATCCCTCTCGAAGTCGGCGTCCAGGTGCACGCGGTCGGCAGGGGCACTTCGGTCAAGAATGACCGAGGTCGTCCACCGCGCTCTGTGGGGGCAAGGAGCCGCATCCCGCGGGGATAAGAGAAGGAAGGGCTCCCCTCGTTCTCGCTGAACCGGTCGACCGCGCCCCGCGCCGGGCACTTCTCGCGCGTCACGTGGGCCACGGGCCTCCGTTTGCGCGCCGTACGGAGGGCCACCGTGACCATGAACATCCCGACCGATCTGCACCGTGCCTTCGAGGACAAGATCAAGCGCGGCATCTTCAACCCCGTCGCCCGACTTCTTCCGGAGCAGGTCCGTGAAGTCCGACTGCAAGACGCGATCGCGCAGACCTGGGCCATGTACGAGCGCTACGCCGAGCGCGGCGAGCTGCTCGACGATGTGATCTTGATCCACTCCTGCGGCCTGCGGGCGACGGACGCGAGCCGGTACTACGTTCCCTGCGACGGGTACCAGCGGAAGCGCGACGTCTTCGACCCGCGCAACTTCATGCACGGGCGTGTCGAGATGCTGCGCTTCGGCGACTTCGCCGCCGAGGATGAGCATCGCGGCCCCGACGAGGACGAGGCGCCGGTCGGCTTCGGCCTCGCCGAAGCGACCAGCAACAACCCCACACAGCGGATCCTGTCCGCGATCAACCTCATCGCCTGGCTCGCGGAGCGCCCCGCGGACGACCGGCGGATGCTCGAGCTGCGCGCCGCGGGGTTCGATCTTGGTGAAATCGCCAACGAGCTCGGCTCGTCGACGTTCGCCATCTGCCGGCGAATCAAGGAGCTCGGCGAGGACCTGGCCAGGCACACCGGCCTGACGTGTGCCGTTCGTCGCCGGCAGTTGAAGCCCACGACGATACACGAGGAGGTGCAACCGGACAGCGGCGTCCGACCGAGGGTGCGTGGCCGGTTCAACAAGTCGCAGGCCCCCACCTCCAGCACCAAGGGCATGTCGATCCGGCGGGGCCGGCGGGCGGCGTGATGCCGCGGGACGGGCCCATGCCCGTTCCTCTAGCCCCGAATCGCCTGCGCGACAGCGGGCACGCGGATCTCGGCCGCTCTCCACCGCTCGGGTCGGGGCCGCGAAACGGCATCCTGCGTGGAGACGCTCAGGACACGTTGAAACATGCTGGAGGCTAAAACGAGGGAGACCCCTCGTCGAGCGCCTCAGCGCTCATCTCCGGATGTCCGACGTCGTACAGGAGGATCTCCACGACGCTCGGGCGAGGGGCCGAGGCGAGCAGCAGTGCCCTGGCCTCTTCCGGCCGCTGGGCAAAGGGGTCGGCAGCCGGCGAGGTTGTAGCCGGCGTCAATCCCGCGGAGGTGATCGTGGTCGGCTCCCCGTGTGCGACGGTGCCGGGCATGTTGGTCCATTTTGACTCGAGAGCAAGGCTTCGACATCATGGCCAAGACGATGCCACTGCACCCGCTTGGGATGGTTCAGGTCAGGGCGTGAGCCATCACGCTGTGTGGGCTTGACTTCCACGGCACCCCCGGCGGTGGCGTCCGGCTCATGCGAGAAGCGCGTGAGGTGCGTGCCGGTGCACAGTCATGGCGTCCGGGCGTACTTGCCCGTGCCGTGGACCTTCTCGGCGGCGTCCGCGCACCTGTTCAAGATCTCAAGCGCCTCGTCGGACGCGGAAGAAGCGGGAGCGACCAGCAGCAGCGCGCCCGGACGAGCGGCGGTTCTCACGCCATCGGCCATGCCATGCAGCGAGGCGGGATGGCATCGCTCGGGCCGGCCCTGAGCGAGCCGCCCCCGAGTTCGTTCATCCGCCGCGCCCCCTCGCTGAGGGCGTCGTCCCCGAGAGTCAGCTGGGCGGCTCTCGTCAGCGCGTCGTTGTCCGTGAGCGTCAGCTGGGCGGCTCTCGTCAGCGCGTCGTTGTCCCTCGTGGGCTGGCTCGGCGGCATCTTGATCGTCCTATCCATCTTGATGTCCGTCATGATGTCCTCCTTCGCGTACTGGCAGGTGGCTAGATAGCCAACCACATATCAAACGATATGGAAAGCACTACCACCGAGGTCGTGTCTACCTGGAGTTGTTGAGCTCGACATCCTCGGCCGAGTTGGTGGTCGTCTGCGGCATAACGTCCGTCGCGTCATTGCCGTACCTTCCTGATGTCGACTTGACGTCGGGCTCGGCTCCGATCGTCGCCGAGGGTACCTCTTCGTGCCTGTGATCATGTGCTCCGCCAAAATGGCCATGATCGGGTCGGCATGTTCTTCGGGTGCCCCGCTGGAACCGGTAGGATGGCCTTCGCACCGAGCTCCTTGAGGTGGCGTAGACGGGTGATGGCCGGTGTTGTCCCTCCGGCCGCTGCCAGCAGTGCCAGGATCGGGCGTCCCACGAGCCTCAAGCCCTCGGCCTACCCCGCAGATCCTCGATCTGCTGAAACGCCACTTGCAGGGTGGGGGGTCAACGCCGCGAGCACCTCCAGCAGCAAGCGGACGCAGCAGTGCACGTGCGAACATCGGAGCCATCCCGCTTCCTTGCCCTGTCGGGCCAGGAAGACGAAGGGATGCTCGACAGGTCGAGCCGGGTGCCCACTCCAAAATCCTTCAGCGGCCCACCCGTCGGCGAAGGCGAGCACCTCCGTCATGGGCCAAGGTTCGTCGGCCAAAGTGCGAGGCCGCCGTGAGGATTTTTCGCAGTGGTTACCTGCCGTTACAGCGATTCATCTCCCGCCAGCGCAGCGAGGTACGGGACGTAGAGCCGGGCCGTGGAGCCGAGGGGAAACCGCTCGTGGTCGCGTTTTGGTGGTCGGCGAACGGCAAGAAAAACTGCCGATGCCCGATGCCACCATAGGGACGGTGAATGGAGGTGCTCACCAGACGCTCGACGGCCGCCTGCGCTTCTTCAGCGAAAAATCCATTCATTACCAATACTTACATGGTTGGCTCGGTAAAACGCACGATCGTCCGGGGGTTGAATCCCGAGAGCAGGATCCGGGGCCCCGGGTCGCCACGTCGCCGTCATCATCGGAACCGAGTGCTGTAGCGTGGGGCGTGTGTGCCCGGTGAGTTCGCCGAAAGAGCGCTCTGCTGATCGATGACCCCCCGGTCACCGGACTGACCCACAGCATCCCGGCAGGACACGGACGGTTCGCCGCTTGGTTGCCGTTGCTTGCGGCATCCCCCGCCCGCGCCGCACGCACGGAAGTTGCGCATGAACTGCCCGCGCCGGTGATCGGTGTCGAGCATGCCCGTCGTTTGCCTGAGCGCGACGAGATCGCGGTCGCTGAAGCCCCGGATCGTGCCACGCCCGTACGCGGCAGCACAGCTCGCAAGGTCCACGAGACCGACGCCCGAACGGGAGCCATCAAGGGGCGGCCGCGCGTAAGCTACGGCTCAAGCACGATGAGCCCGAAGCGAGCCACACGGAAGAACAGGCGGGAGCGGTTCTCCAACAAGGAGAAGCTCCTCGCGCAGCTCCTTCCGCAGTGCGAGAGCGAGTACGAGAGGGCGTTCGGTCATCCCTGGAACGCCGGTCGCGTGGCTCGCGTCGAGGCCCTCACCCAGCGATGGAAGGTCGAGGCGGAAGCCTGGAGCGTGATGTACGAGTTCCGGAAGGCCGCGGCCAAGGCCCTGAAGTTCTTCGAGAGCGCTGGGATCGAGTCGAGGCGGCCGGACTACGGGCTCTTCTATGCTTACAGGGTCAACAAGCTCGTGAAGCAGCGTCGCCACTTCCTCCAGTCGCTCATGAACGATGTCCGGGAGGACTATGAGAGGCCGCCCGACAGGCGGCACTGGCTCGCCTGGACCATGAACTTCGCCAAGCCGAACGCGTTCGGGAAGCTGCCCGAGGATCTCCCCTACAGCCGGGAGCTCTCGAACCGCGAGCTCGCGATTCTGAGCATCCTGATGACCGACGGCGAGGAGGTCGACTTCACGACTGGCATGACCGTCGGCGGTGCGATCGAGCAGGAGTTGCGGCGGATGGCGAGGGCAGCGGAGCGGGCGCCGCTACGTCTGAAGAGGGTGAACTCGGGTTACGTGAGCGCACCGCCCTCCGACGGAGAGGACGACGCGGGCGACGAGCCTGAGTAAGCCCTGCCGAGATCTGTGTGGCATCTCACGGAACAGTTCGCACGCGGACTGTTCCGTAGCTCGCGAACCCCCGGTCGCTAGCTTCGAGAGCATGAGCCAAGGGGCAAAGGATATCGGCCTTTCGGCCGAGGAACGGCGTACGCTGCACGCCCTCATCGAGGAGCTCGGCGAGCGCGCCGTCCTGGCCGAGCTGAACGTGTCACGCCAGGCGCTGGGCCGGGCTCTCGCCGGTCTCGGCGTCCGCCGCGGCACCATCGCTCTCGTGCGCGCCGGCCTCGCCTCGCCAAACCTCCGCGCTAAGAGCGAGGAGCCCAAGGACGCGATCCACCTCGCCGGCAGCGCGGCGCCGCCGGGAGATGCCCCGGTCATGGCGCGCCAGACGGAGCGCTCGATGGGCTCGCGGAGGTCCCCATGAGCGACAACTCGTCCGCCAGCACCCTCCCGGGGCTGCGGGGCTGGGTCTGCATTAGGACCGCGGCGGAGTTCCTCGGCAAGTCGCCCGACGCGCTCCGCCGGAGCATCGAACGCCATGTCGTCCGCGGCCCCGACGGGGCGCTTGAGGCGAACATCGACGGCGTCCGCGCCCGCAAGTTCGCGGGCCGCTGGCGCGTGAAGCTCAGCGCCGCGTGGCTCGCCGACACCGGGAGCGACGACAAGAACCACGGTGCCCCCTGTGCTACTTCTTCGCCTCGTCCCAGGCACGCGGTCCGGCCGGAAAGGAGCTGACCGGCATGACCGTGCGGCGAGACCACCGGCGCCCCGAGGGCCCCTGGATCATTGACTTTTCGTACAAGGACGCGCGCACCGGCGAGAAGAAGCGGTACTTCAGGAACGCTACCCTGCAGACCGCCGACGGTGCGCGGAAGGAAGAGCGGCGGCTGCTCGTGACCATCGCGGAGAAGGGCTATCTCCCCGATCAGGTGGGCGAGGCGGAGCCGACGCTGCCGAAGCCCGAGATGACCCTCGGCGAGGCCGTCGACCTGTACAAGGCGACGCTCGCGCCGAAGCTCAAGCCCTCGACGCACATCGGGTACATGAAGAACGTCGACGCGTACCTGCTGCCGCGCTTCGGATCGTGGCCGCTCAGCAAGATCGACAAGGCGGTGGTGACGGCGTTCGACCTCGAGCTCGCGCGGGAGAACCTCTCGGCGTCGACGCGGAACAACATCGTCATCCCGCTGCGCACGATCATCGGCAACGCGGTCGAGCTCGGCCACCACGACAAGAAGCCGGACTTCCCCAGGCTGAACCGGGTGAAGTCGAGGGTGTACGAGCCGCCCTCGCCCGCAATGGTCGACGCCGTGGTGGCCACGGCGGACCCGCACGTCCGTCCTGCGATCGCGCTCGCAGCCTACGCCGGCCTACGTGCCGGCGAGGTGCGCGGCCTCCGCTGGTGCGACGTGAACCTGGGCACCGACCTGCTCCTCGTTCGGCAGGCCATCACCTGCGGTCAGGTGGTCGCGCCGAAGTCCGGGCACGAGCGGGGCATCCCCATCGCGCCCGCGCTGAAGGAGATCCTCGTCGAGGCCAGCAAGAAGCCGCACAAGCCCACGGCCCCGGTGGTTCCCTCGAGCAAGGGGACGCCGTGGACCGAGGGCGGCCTGCGGCACGCCTTCAAGCGTGCGCTCGTCAAGGCGCATGTGCCGGCCACCCGGCTCCACGCTCTGCGGCACTTCTTCATCACGGAGTGCTTCAAGGGCGGCGCCTCGGCTCCGACCGTGCAGCAGCTCGCCGGCCACCTGCACCTCTCGGTCACCCAGCGCTACGCGCACACCAACGACAACCTGAAGAAGGACGCGGTGCAGGTCTTCACACGGCGGTCGGCGTAGCCTCGGCGTCGCCGTGTGAATGGCGTGTGAATGGACCCGCGAGGCTCACCAGGGAGCGCCCGAGCTCCTCGACGAAATCCTCAATGGTTTCAGCGGAGGAGAAGGGATTCGAACCCCTGGTTGAGTTGCCCCAACGGCGGTTTTCAAAACCGCTGCCTTCGACCGCTCGGCCACTCCTCCAAACATCCAGAACGACTCGCTTTTCTGCCTCTTCTAACGCCCCCTGTCAACGCCGCCCTGAGACCCGCCCCCTACCCTGCCCTGCTCCGGGCAGCGCCTGGGCTCTCCAGCCCCGGCCCCGACGCTTCCGCCCGCACCGACATCTCCCACCGCCCCCACCGCCCTTCGCCCCTACTTCTCCCTCCCCGCTGCCCCCGCCGCCCCCGCCGTCCCCGCTGCCTGCCCCCCCACCCCGCCCTTCATCACCTCCGCCAGCCACTTCCCCGCCCCCGCGCACGTCCCCGCCGCGCTGACCTCCCCTCCCCCGCTTGCCCCGCGCCTCGCGTACGGCCCTGCCACGATCGCCACATCGCTCCCTCGCGCCGTCCACGCGATGGGCCCGAGCGCCGGCCGCCTCCTGCACGCCTTCCCGAAGCGCCGCTCGATCACCTTCCCCGCCTCGGCCGCGTCGCCCGCGCTGTCGAACCGCAGCCGCCACGCGAGCGCAAACTCCTTCCGCGACGGGTCCTCCGGGTCATCCCTCCGCACCACCGCGAACCGATCCCCTCCCCACCCCGCCGCCGCGCCGATCGCCGCATCGCGGTGAGCATACGCCGCGAACGCGATGCGCAGCGCCTGCTCGCCCATCACGTCGTCGAAGACGACGCGGAACCCCGGGCCGAGCGCCGCGGCCGTCGGCACCGCCACCGCGACGGCGGGCTCCCGCGCGGCGAGCTTCTCGGGGTGGAGCAGCTGCTCGGTGGTCTCCGGCAGCGCGCGCCAGACCGCATCCACCGAAGCCCACCCGCCGTCCCGGCGCAGCGCCTGCACGAACGCGAAGCCGTCGGTGTACGGGGCGCCCAGCGACTCCTGCAGCACGAGCGGCGTGTCGCCCACCGACGACAGCGCCGTCGACATCGCCACGAGCTTCCGGAGCATCGACTCATCGACCTGGAACGCCGAGCCGACCAGCACGTCGAACATCGCGCTCATCGCCTCGCCCTCGACGAGCGCGTGTGTGGCCGCCAGGCGATCGCTGTCGCCGAGCTTGAAGTCGAGCAGCCTCCCCAGCGAGAAGCTCTGGTCCTGGAGCGCATGGACGAGCTCGTGCGCCAGCGTCTCCTCGGCCTCGGCCTCGCTGAGGTCATCGACGAGGTACATCGTCGCGTCCTCCGGCTCGTAGAAGCCCGCGATGCGGCCCTCGAGCAGGCGGTACATCCCGGCGGTGAAGTCGTAATCGGCGGGAATGAGCTCGAGCGCCGCGAGCACCTCGCGCTGGTGATCGAGCACACCCTCGGGGATCTCTCGCTCCACGTGCGCGCGGACCCGCTCCAGGATCTGCCCGCGGGCGAGCACGCGGCTCCGCACATCGCGGCGCACCGGCAGGCCGCGCGCCTTCGCCACGCGCGCGAGCACGCGCGCGATCTCGCCGTCGCTCAGGCGAGCCGTGTCCTCGTCGAGCCCGCCCTCGTCGACCGGGCCTGCTCCCTCAGCCGGCCGAGGCGCGGCTGACGCCGCAGGAAGCGCCGCAGCCGAGGCCTGCGCTCGCGGCGGCGCCGCAGGCGCGGCGGCCGGCGCGCACCCGGTGAGCACAGCCACCCCGACCAACCCGACCAGCCCACCCGTCCCCACCGGCGCCGCCGCAAGCCCCGCCGCCGCCACGAGCGCCGCGCCGCGCCCGCGGCCGCGCTTCGACGTCGCGCATGCCGCGCATGTCGCGCGCGCCGCGCCCATCTCGCAGCGCCCCTGGCCCGCCGCGGCAGCGTCCTCGACGCGCCGGGTCACGACGGCTCCCCGGCGGGCGCGCGGAGCGTGCGGATCGCCTCGGCATAACGCGCCACGCGCGCGTCGAACGGCAGATCCTCTCCCGGCGCCACGGCGCCGAACACCGCCGAGCCCGCGACGAGCGCCCGTGCCCCTGCGGCGATGACCTGCCCGGCGGTCGACGGGGCGACGCCGCCGTCGACCTCGAGCGCGATGTCCAGGCCTGCCTGGTCGATCGTCCGGCGCAGGCTCCGCAGCTTCGTGAGCGCCTCCGGGATGAACCGCTGGCCGCCGAACCCGGGGTTGACGCTCATCACCAGCACCAGACCGATATCCGCCATCACGTGCCGGATCGACTCCTCCGGCGTGTGGGGGTTCAGCACGACGCCCGGGCTCGCGCCTGCATCCCTGATCTGCTGGAGCGTCCGGTGCAGGTGAGGCGACGCCTCGACGTGGACCGAGATGCGATTGGCGCCGGCGGCCGCGAATTCCGCGACGTAGCGCTCGGGCTCGACGATCATCAGGTGGACATCGAGGGGAAGACGCGTCGCGGCGCGGACCGCGCGAACCACGAGCGGCCCGATCGTGATGTTTGGCACAAACCGGCCATCCATCACGTCGACGTGGATCCAGTCGGCGCCGGCGGCCTCAGCGGCCCGTACTTCCTCGGCGAGACGACCGAAGTCAGCCGACAGGATCGACGGAGCGACGATGATTTTCTCGTGACGCACAGGGTAGCGCTAGCAGGCGTGACGCGCGGCGGCTAGCCGAGCATCCCACGAGCGCGCTTACGGGGAGGCCGGCGCGGCTGCTAGGCTGCGTAGGGTCTTCGCGACGCGTTCGTGTCGTGTGCGCGGACGCGGCAGATCGAGGGCAGGGGATCCGAACCGTTCGAGTGAGGTGATGCATGGAGACACGGCCGCTGACGAAGCCCGACTACGACCGGATCGTGGGCGAGATCGATCGGTGGTGGGCAGGCCCAACCAGCGCGCTCGCGCACCCGATCTTCTTCTACGAGCTCGGCAGGCTCGCGCGCGTGGTCGAGGATCGCGGGCTGCTCGTCGGCTTCCTGCTCGGGTTCAGGTGCCCGGACGCGGCGGTCGGGTACGTGCACCTCGTCGGCATTCACCCGGACTATCGCCGCCGCGGGGTCGGCAGGATGCTCTACGCGGCGTTCGAGGAGGACTGCCGCCGCGAGGGCTGCCGGCAGCTCAAGGCGATCACGACGCTGGGCAACGAGGGCTCCGTGCGCTTCCACGCCGCGGTCGGCTGGTCGGCGGCCGAGGTCGAGGACTACGCCGGGCCTGGGCGTCCGCGGATCGTGTTCACCAAGGACCTCTAGTGCGGCCTCTGGTGCAGATCGCGCGGAGCACGCTCGTGTTGCGGCGTACGCTCTCGACGGGGTACATCTCCTCGGAACCGCGAGGTGGAGCGATGCGAGAAGGCGGGCATGTTCGCGACGTGGTGGTAGGCGTTGTCGGGTCAGCCGGCAGGACGGTCGCCGCGGGCGCCCTCGGTGCATCCAGGTGAGTCATCCCCCTGCGCTGATCACGCAGCTGCGCGAGATCGGGCTGTTCGGAGGCCTGGGCGATCACGTCCTCCAGGGCCTCGCCGACACGCTGGAGCTGCTCGATCTGGAGCCGGGAGCCGTCGCCTTTCGCGAGGGCGACAGCGGCCGCGAGATGTTCGTGCTGCTCTCGGGGGAGATGGAAGTGCTCAAGCGGTCGAAGCGCGACGTCGAGGCGCGCGTCGCGATCCTCGGGCCGAACGACTGGTTCGGCGAGATGTCGATCCTCGACGTGATGCCCCGCTCGGCGACCGTCCGGGCGATCGCACCATCGCGCTTGCTGCGTGTCACCGCGCACGATCTCGACACGCTCTACCGGCGCGATCTCAAATCGTACACGCTGCTGGTGCTGAACATCGCGCGCGAGATGTCGCGCCGCCTTCGCGTGGCGGACAGCCTGCTCGCCGAGCTGGTAGCGAACATGCTCGACGAGTACGCGCGGCCACGGCGACCGGCGATCTGAGCCGGCGCCGCCGCGTCAGCCGACGTCGAGCGCTCTGCCGGCGGGCGCCGGGCCCATCCGTCGCCTCATCCGCCGTCTGGACCGATCGCTCCACCGCCGCCGGCTTCGCCACCCGCGCCACCTGCACCACCGCTGCCGGCTTCGCCACCGGCGCCGGCTTCGCCGCCTGCGTCGCCCGCACCACCGTCGTTGGTTTTGCCACCCGCGCCGCCCGCACCGCCGCTGCCGGTTGGGCTGGTCGGTTCGCCCCCAGTGCTGGTTGAGCCGGTGCTAGCACCGGACCCGGTGCTCGCACTGGACCCGGTGCTCGCACTGGACCCGGTGCTCGCACTGGACCCGGTTGGACCGGCGCCGCTCGAACCGGCCGCGTCTGGCAGCAAGCCGCCGCCGCCCGCGCCTTCCTCTTGTCCTGGATCACCGGCGGCGACGCCCCCTCCTGCGCCGGTCGCGCCGAGGTCGTCGCAATCGCACCCGATGCCCCCCTCAGCGGGAGGCTCCGGTTGTGGATTGAAGACACAGCCCGCGAGGACGACCCCGAACACAAGGACGACAAGCTGGCGCATAAGCTCCCTCCTCATAGCACCCTGCGCATCTCCCCGCCCGCTTGCGCGGCGCTCTCGTCCGCGGGAACGCTGCTGCGTCGAGCGCGATCCGTCGGCTGCTTCTCGCTCGCTTTTACCGCCGGGTCGACGCCGCCGTCACACCCGGGCCGCGTGCTCGTTCAGCCGCATTCCACCGCTCCAGCGCCTCCAGCGCCTCCAGCGCCCCCGACACCGCAGGGCTCGCCGCCCGCGCCGCCCTGACCGCCCGCGCCGCCCTGACCGCCCGCGCCGCCCTGACCGCCCGCGCCACCCTCGCCCCCTCCAGCACCGCCCTGAGCGCCCGCGCCGCCCGCTGCGCCCCCATCGCCACCGCCCGCGCCTTCCCCGCTGCCAGTGCTGGTCCCTGCCGCCGCGTTGCCGGCGCCCGTGCCACCCGAACCTGAGCTGCCGACCGCTGCGCCGGTCGTCGACGATGCCGTCGTAGAGGGATCCTGGAACGGCGGTTCAGGCTGCGGGTTGAACGAGCATCCAACCGCGAGGAGCAGGGCGAGGAACAGCAGGCTTCGCATGGCGGGTGCGCCGAGTATGGCAATCAGCATGCCACGTGAAAATAGCCGAAAAGCACCTCGATCGCTTCGCTGTCGACGCGGTGCTCAGGCACACTCTGGCACGCCGCTCGGGCGGAGGGATCCGACACTTCCCTCCGCGCCACGACCTGCGCGGACCCGTCCGCTGCAGGGCGTCCCCCCTGGTGTCCACGGCGGCAGCTCGCGGTATCGTGCGGCGTGATTTCGGAAGACCTGGGGAACGTCGCGTCGCGGCTCGAAGAGGTGCGGCGCCGGATCGCGAGCGCCGTCGCGCGGGCAGGGCGCGGGCCAGAGGAGGTCCGGCTCATCGCCGTGTCCAAGGGGAAGTCCGCCGAGGACATCCGCGCCGCCTACGCCGCCGGGCAGCGCGATTTCGGCGAGAACTACGCGCAGGAGCTCGTCGAAAAGGCCGAGGCGCTCGCCGATCTCGACGGGCTCGTGTGGCACGCCATCGGCCAGCTCCAGAGGAACAAAGCGAAGCTCGTCGCGCGCGCGGCGCACGTCGTGCAGTCGGTCGACAGGGAGGAGCTCGCCGTGGAGCTCGATCGGCGCGCGGCCGCGCTCAATCGCACCCTCGACGTCCTGCTCGAGGTGAACGTCGGCGGCGAAGCCTCGAAGGGCGGCTGCGCCCCCGGCGATTTCGCGCCGCTCCTCGGCGCGATCGCCAGGTGCGCCCACCTGCGGCCGATCGGCCTCATGACCATCGCGCCGTTCCTCGAGGACCCGAACGACGTCCGGCCGTTCTTCGCGCAGCTGCGCGCCCTGCGCGACGCGCACGGCGGTCGGGCCGTGCTGCCCGAGCTCTCGATGGGCATGTCGCACGATTTCGAGGCAGCCATCGCGGAAGGCGCGACGTGGGTCCGCGTCGGCACCGCCATCTTCGGAGCCCGCGGATGACGGCGAGGTCCGCCGCGTCGCGCCTCGGCTCGGCCATCCCCGCCGGCGGCGCCGCGCGCGGCGCCACGCTGGCCACGTGCGCGCTGCTCGTGCTCGGGTGCGGGCCGGGCGCGATGCCCGCGTCGGTGCGCCACCCGCTCGTCGGCAGCGCCGCGCCGGAGTTCCACGCAGAGTCCACGGCGGCGGTCACCGTCGGCGTGCCCGGCACGCGGAGGACGCGGGTCACCGTGATCGACTTCTGGGCGTCCTGGTGCGCGTCGTGCAGCCGGACCATGCCGGCGCTCGACCGGCTCTGGCGCGAGCGCAAGGCGGACGGGGTGGCCGTGATCGGCGTGAACGTCGACGACTCGGAGGCCGCCGCGGAGGCCGCCGCCTACGAGCTCGGTGCGACGTTTCCCATCGTCGCGGATCTCGATCAGCGGCTCACCGGGACCTACGGCGTCGCGCAGGTCCCCCTCACGTTCGTTGTCGACGCCGCGGGCACCGTGCGCTGGGTCGGCCACGATCCGGCGAGCGCGCGCCGCGCCGTCGAGGTCCTCCTCTCGGAGCGCCCCGCGGGGGCGCGGTCGGTCTTCGAATGAGCGCGCCCCGGGGCGGCGGCGGCGCGCGACGGCGGCCCGCGGGCGACGAGCCGACGCTCTTCGACGCCGCCCGGCAGCGGGAGCCCGAGCTCAGGGGCACGGTGCCCCTCGCCGAGCGCATGCGCCCGCGCTCGCTCGAGGACATGATCGGCCAGGGCCACCTCCTCGGCGAGGGCAAGCTGCTCGCGCGCGCGATCGCCGCCGACCGGATCCCCTCCATGATCCTGTGGGGCCCTCCGGGCGCCGGAAAGACCACGCTGGCGCGCGTCGTCGCGCACACGACGAACGCCCGCTTCGTCCCCTTCAACGCCGTGCTGGGCGGCGTGCCGGAGCTCCGCGAGATCCTCGCCCAGGCGCGCACCGCGCGGTCTTACGAGGGCAAGCGGACGATCCTGTTCGTCGACGAGATCCACCGCTTCAACAAGGCCCAGCAGGACGCCTTCCTCCCGCACGTTGAGGACGGGACGATCACGCTCATCGGGGCGACCACCGAGAACCCCTCGTTCGCGGTCAACGCGCCGCTCCTCTCCCGTTGCAAGGTCTTCCGGCTCCAGGGCCTCGGCGCCTCGGAGCTCGTCGAGCTCCTGCGCCGCGCCCTCGAGTCGCCCGCCGGGCTCGCCGGCGCGATCGCCGCCGACGACGACGCGCTCTCGGCGATCGCGGCGCTCGCGCAGGGCGACGCGCGCAGGGCGCTCACCACGCTGGAGATCGCCGCGGACGAGGCGGCGCGCGCGGGCGCCACCACGATCACGCGCGAGCTCATCGCCGGCACGAGCGAGCACAAGACGCTGCTCTACGACAAGGCCGGCGAGGAGCACTACAACGTCATCAGCGCCTTCATCAAGTCGATGCGCGGCTCCGATCCCGACGCCGCCATCTACTGGCTGATGCGCATGATCGAGGCCGGCGACGACCCGCTCTTCCTGCTGCGCCGGATGATGATCTTCGCCTCCGAGGACATCGGCAACGCCGACCCGCGCGCGCTGGAGATCGCCGTCGCTGCCGACGCCGCGTTCCGTCGCATGGGGATGCCGGAGGGGCTCTACCCGCTCACGCAGGCGGCGCTCTACCTCGCCACGGCCCCCAAATCGAACGCCTGCAAGACCGCCTGGCAGTCGGCGCAGGCCGCCGTGCGCGAGCACGGCGCGCTCCCGGTCCCGCTCACGCTGCGCAACGCGGTCACGCGGCTGATGCGCGACGAGGGCTACGGCGAGGGATACCGCTACGCGCACGACGAGCCGGGCGGCGTCGCGCTGGGCGAGGCCTACCTCCCCGAGCCGCTCGCGGGCAGCCGGTTCTACGAGCCGACCGACCGCGGCTACGAGCGGACCATCGGCGAGCGCCTCCGCCGGATCCGGGGCGAGGGGGAGGGCGAGGGCGGCTGAGGCGCGGCGCCGGCCCAGCCGTCAGGGCATCACGCGTCGTCGTCGTCGCCGCCGCCCGCGCCGGCGAGCGCCTGCTGGAGCTCGCTCAGCGCGTGCTGATCTCCCTTGCTGCGCGCGACCCCGATGCCGTCGGCCAGCCAGGCGCGCCCCTCGTCGAGGCGGCCCGCCTTCACCAGCGTCGTCCCGCACATGAGGTACATCGGCACGTACGCCGGATCCATCGCCCGGAGCGCGACGAACGTGGCGAGCGCGTCGTCGTGGCGGCCCTGCCCCGCGTACTCCAGCGCGAGCGCGTACCAGTGGAATGGATCCTTCGACCCGTCGCGGGTCATCTTCTCGAGCATCAGCAGCCGCTTGCTCACGTCGCCTCCACAACCCCGATGAACGGCAGGTTCCGATAGCGCTCGGCCCAGTCGAGCCCGTAGCCGACCACGAATTTGTCCTCGATCGTGAAGCCCAGGTAGTCGATCGGCACCTCGACCCGCGCGCGCGCCGGCTTGTGCAGGAGCGCGCAGACCTTGACGCTGTTCGGCATCCTCGTGCGGAAGAGCTGGAGCAGGTGCGAGATCGTGAGGCCCGTATCCACGATGTCCTCGATCAGGAGGATGTCTTCACCCTCGATCGGGCGGGTGAGGTCCTGCGTGATCTGCACGACGCCGGTCGAGGCCGTGCCCTCGCCGTAGCTGCGCACGCCGAGGAACTCGATGCGCACCGGGAGGTCGATGTGGCGCGCGATGTCGGCGGTGAACACGAAGCTCCCCTTGAGCACGGAGACGAGCACGAGCCGGCGCTCCGCGTAGTCCCGGGTGATCTGCGCGCCGAGGTCGCGCACGCGAGCGCCGATCTGTTCGGCGGACAGGAGCGTCCGGACATTCGCCATGCCGCCCGCTAACATCGCGGCGCCCGCGCCACCAGCGCCGAGGCGGGCCCGCCGTCGCCGCGCGCCGCGATCCCATGTCGTGCGGAGGATGTCGCGCGGTCGCTCTGCTGCTGCCCGGGTCGAAACTGGGTTAGTCTCTGCGCCGCCCGCGATGCCGCTCCCTTCTCTGCCCGACGCGCCCCCGCACCTCACCTCGCGCACGCCCCTGGCCGTCCGCTTCTGCGAGACGGATCTCATGGGCATCGTCCACCACGCGAACTACGTCATCTACCTGGAGGCTGGCCGCATCGACTGGCTGAAGCGCCGCGGCCTCTCCTACGAGGAGATGGTGCGGCGCGACCTTCACCTCGCCGTCGCGGAGCTGCGGATCAAGTACCGCCAGGCCGCGCGGTTCGGCGACGAGCTCGTGGTCGAGACGACCTGCCGCGAGGTCCAGCGGGTCACCGCGCGCTTCAGCTACCGGATCCTCCGGGGCGAGGACGTGATCTGCGACGGCGACATCCTCCTCGCGTGCCTGGGCTCGAACCTGACGCTGACGCGGATCCCGGACGACATCGTCCAGCTCCTGGCGAGCCCCGAGACGGCGGCCGATCGCTAGGGCAGGGGACGCCGCCCCGCTTCCGCCGCCGTCCGCCGCCCCGCTTCAGCCGCCGTCCGCCGCCTCGGCCCCGCTGCGCACGATGCGCGCCGGCATCTCGACCGTCTGCGGCGGCTCGATGCGCTCGCCGAGGAACGTGCGCCACTGGACGACGTAGCGCCCGCGCAGGGGCCCGATCACGTAGCGCTCGCTCGTCGGAGGAACGGCGACCGCGGGGATGCCGTCGACGAGCAGGTAGAGCAGCGCGTCGGTCTGGTTGACCGCGACGAACCCTTCGCCGGGCGCGCCCGGGTCGACGCTCGCGGGCAGCTGGAGCGGCTCTTCTCGGATGGCCGCGAGCTCGTCGCGCGTCAGGAAGACGCCGCCCTGCGCCGACGGGAGCCCGGCGGCGGCGTACGCGGCGCTCGGGGGCGGCATGAGCATGTCGGTCGAGATCAGGTCCGTTCGCCGGGCGATCGACGTGACCTCGAACGCGACGCCGCCGCCCCCTTGCCAGGCATAACTCGCGTAGAGCGGCACCTCGCCGGCCACGCACTCGGGCGACTTCGGATCCACGCCGAGGATCTCCAGCAGCGCCCGGCAGAGCAGCGGCCCCCCGTCGCCGGCCTCGGGGACCCTGCCGAGCTCGACGTACAGCGCGCCGAGGCTCCCGTGCACCTCGACCTTGCGGACGTCGAGATCGAGCCGCTTGCCGTCGCCGACCGGGCGCGTCGAGCCCGTCGACAGCGGCGTCACGTCGACGCGCCGCTCGCCGAGGAGCGTGCGGAGCGCCCCCGGCGGCACGACCCGGTACTGGGTCAGGGACGGCCAGAGCAGCACCTCGCCGTACACGTCATGGCGCGCGCGGAGCTCGGAGCCCGCGGGCAGCGGGAGCGCCCGCGACGTGACCTGGACCCGCATCCGGCCCGTCTCCGCGAGCTCGACCTTCCACGTCAGCTCGGTGAGCTTCTGCGCCGCGTGGATCCCGGAGGACGCCACCTCGGGCGCCTTGGGAGGCTGCGGCACGTCGCGGAAGCGAAAGGCCGCCTCGAGCGTGACGCCGGGGAGCTCGCGCGGCGAGAGCGCGTCGTCCGGCAGGGGGGTGGCGGGCGAGAGCGGCAGCGGCGACTGCGGGCTCGCCTCGGACATGATGAGCCGGCCGTAGTCGTCGGCGATGATCTTCGCGGTCGCCTCGGCGACGGAGGCGTCGAGCAGGTCCGGCGTCTCGTTCGCGAGCGGCGCGGGGAGGATTTTCGCGTTCGGGCTCGCCCCGGCCTCCACGGGATCGACGGGCGCATGGCGCGACCGCTCGCACCCGGCGACGGCGAGCAGCAGGAAGGCCGCGGCGACGCGCGCGGCGATCACGGCTCCCGCTCGAACGTGTGGATCACCTGCACGCGCGCGTCGAGCGGCGGCGGGTCGGGCGCGCACTGCGTGTCCAGGAAGACCGCGGTGCAGCGGGGATGGCAGCCCACGAGCAGGTTGCAGTTGGCCGCCTCGTTGTCGAACACCGCGATGACCTGCCCGAGCCGCGAGAGCTGCGGCGCGACGCTCCGCTTGAACTCGGTGTCGGGCATCTCGAACCTCGGCTTCACGACGAGCTCCGTGCCGATGATCCCGATGGGGAAGCCGAGATCGCGCAGGCTCGCGAACGAGCCGAGCGCCATGTTCGGCAGGTCGCGGCCGGTGAGGTACACGAGGGTCGCCCCCGCCGCGTGGCAGTCGCGCGCGTACTGGCTCGCGCCCGGCACCTCGACGTCGTGCCGGATGTGCGGATCGTTGAAGAAGCGGGCCCGCCAGAAATCGAACGCGTGCAGGTGGAGCGCCTCGTCGTCGATGCCGAGCCGCCGCAGGTTGTCCTGGAACCCGTACACGATGCCGTCGGGCGACGCGCGCTCCAGGAGGCCGGCGGCGTGCGGGTGCTTGCGGCGCCACTCCTCCGCCAGCTCGTGGAGGATCGCGACCACCCGCGGCCGGTTGTCCATGAGGGTGCCGTCCAGATCGAAGACGATCACGGGAGGCCCCTCCGACCGATCGGCCGCGCGCTCGACGATGGATCTCAGGAGCCGCGTCCGCTCGAGAGGGACGAGGCGCTTCTCGTGAAACAGCGTGCTCAAGGTCGTCGCGCCGCGGAAACGCGCGTCTTCCGCGCGGCTCCTCAGGGCGGAACCCTAGCGCGAACTCGCCCTCCCCAGAAGCGGCGGCGCCCACCCCCTCGCCAGGCCCTGCGACC
This sequence comes from Sorangium sp. So ce124, assembly GCF_051525235.1. NCBI lineage: Bacteria > Pseudomonadati > Myxococcota > Polyangiales > Polyangiaceae > Sorangium > Sorangium sp. So ce124. The sequence continues at coordinate 12,255,496 of NZ_CP150312.1, read as the reverse complement.
CTGTGTAAGTGTGCAGAAATATCCTACATTGTTGGCCTATCCATTCCGCTCTTCGTAGGATTTTCCAAATCAGGACCCCTCGAGGCTCCGAAGGAAGGCCCATGCAGAACCGCATCAAGACCGCTCTGGCCCTGGCGATGGCGACGACCGCCGTGGTGGGCTGCTCGAAGACCCCTCGCGATCGTCTGCAGGGGCGCTGGTATGGCGATGCCATCGAGAACGCCCCTGTGGATCAGCTCACCAAGGCAACCGGATGGGTGAAGGGAACGGCGCTCGAGTTCAACGGCAGCAAGGTGACGGTGACCGTGCCCGCGGAGACCCCGCGCAGCGGCACCTTCAAGGTGACGAAGGCGGACGGCGATCAGGTGACCGTCGCGTTCCTCCGCCCCGAGGGCGGGCTCGACGAGGCGGCGTTCCGCTTCACCGCGGATCAGACGCTGCGCTGGGAGATCGGCGACGGCCGCAGCATCGTGCTGACGAAGGCGAAGAACTGAGCTCGGCCGGCGCCGCGGGCGCCCGGCCGGCTATCGCCGCACCCGCTCCCTCCGCACACGCGTGAGCCACCGCGCCTCGCCGCGATCGCCGTCCCGCGCGAGCAGCACCACGACGTCCTCCGATAGCGGCCCGGTGAGGCGCCGCCGCACTTCCTCGATGGAGCGCACGTCGACGCCGTTCACGGACAGGAGCCGATCGCCGGGCTCGATGCCGGCTTCCTCGGCCTCGCTCCCCGGGGGCACCGAGACCACGGTCACGGTCCTCCGCTCCTCGCCGAGCGTCACCGCCAGGCTCCCTGCGCCCTTCGGGTCTTGCCGCGCGCCGTCTCCCGGCAGCGCGATCCTCACGCGCTCGGTCGTCCTGCCGGCCCGGACCTGCACCGGCTGCGACTCGGCGCGCCCGAGATCCGCGCTGTACGCCTCGATGACCGCCGTGCCCTCGGGCAGCCCGCCGAGCTGGAATCGCCCGTCGCGGTCGGTGGTCACGACGCCCGGCGGCAGCGGGCCGAGCGGCAGGTACGTCGGCACGCGGTCGCGCGCCACGCGGGCCCCCACCACCGCGTCGCCGCGCTGATCGACGACCTGGCCGGCGACCTCTCCCGCCTCGGACAGGTCGATGCGCCCGAGGTCCGTCGGGCGATCGGGATCGCCGGCGATCGTGACCCGCAGCGTCGCCGGCGCGTACCCGTCGCGGCTCACCGTCACGCGGAACTGGCCCGGCGCGAGGTCGGCGAGCGTGAAGGCGCCCTCCGCGTCGCTCGTGGCGCGGCGCGGCCCGGTCGTCGAGAACAGCGTGACCCGCGCGCCCTCGATCCGCTCCCGCCCGCCGCGCCCGGTCACCGTGCCGGTGGCCTTGAGGGCGGCGCCCATCTCGAGCCGCAGCTCCTTCGGCGCGGCGTCGACCTGCTCGACGCGCGGGGACTTGCCGGAGCGCACAAGGCTTACCCGGAGCGGCAAGCCGGCGGCGTCGGGCAGCAGCGCGTCGCCGTCGTCGTCCGTGAACAGCGTCTTGCGGAGCGGAACGGCCACGTCGAGCGAGAGCACGCGCACCTCCGCGCGATCGAGCGGGTAGCCGCGATCGTCGGTGACGTGGATGGCCACCGCCTCGCGCACCTTCGGGAGGACGACCTCGATCTCCTTGCGGTCGCGCTCCGGGACCTCGACGACGAGCCGCGCCACGACGTCGCCCGGCGACTCGGCCCGGGAGACGGAGACGAGCACCTCGTCGGGGACCGCGGCGAAGGCGAACGTGCCGTCGTCCGCGGAGTACGTCACCCGCTCGAGCGAGCCGGCGGTCGCGGCCAGCTCCACGCGCGCGCCGGCGACCGGCTTGCGGTCCTCCTCGAGGACGCGGCCCTCGAGCAGGCCGCCCTGGCGCATCACCACGCGCACGTGGGCCTCGCCGCCCGGCTGCAGGGTCACGATCTCGCTGGGCGTCTCGACGTACTCCGGGTGCCGGACGATCGCGTGGACGCGCCCGGGGGTGACGGGCTCGGCCCGGAACGTGCCGTCGGCGCGCGTGACCCAGGGCTCGCCCGACCGCACCGAGGCGCCCGGCAGGACCGCATCGCCATGCGGCAGGTCCGGGATGGGGCCCGGCATGACCCCGAGCTCGCCCGCGGGGATCAGCGGCGCCGGGCCGGGCAGGGCGCGCTCGAACTGCTCTTCCCTGAACTCGGACATCGCGGTGGTCTCGTCGATGGGCATCCCCTCGGCGTCGGCGCCCACGACCTCGATCGTCGCGCCCGGGACCGGGTAGCCGCGGTCGTCGACGACCTCGCCCACGAGCGCGCCGCCGCGGAGCAGGGGGATGCGCACCTCGGTGGCGCCTGCGTCGACCTGCACCGCGTTCCTCGGCACGAAGCCGGCCGCCAGGGCCGAGGCGCTCGCGTATCCGGGCGCGATGGGCCCGAGCGTCACGGACCCGTCGTCGCCCGTGCGGCCGTGCAGCGGGAACGCCGACAGGCCCTGCTCGACGAGCACGACGTTCGCGCCCTTCACGGCCGGCGCGTCCTCGCCGTCGCCGTCGGTCACGAGGAGCCGCACGTGGCGGCCGGGCCCGAGCACGAGCTTCACCTCCTTGCCCTCGCCGCGCCTCACGGGCACGGCCAGCGCCGTCGCGCTGACGGCGGCGCCGCGCCGGGCCTTGAGGTCGTACACCCCGTCGCGGAGCCCGGCGATCCTCGCGGCGCCCGTCGCGTCGGTCGTCGTGCTGCGCGCTGGCCAGAGTCCGGTGCCGGCGGCGAGCACGGTCGCGCCGTCGGCCGGCTGCCCCTCTGCATCCACCACGCGGACCGTGAGGGCGCCGAGCCGATCCATGCGGAGCCTGAGCGGCGCCGGCCCGGGCACGATGCCCGTCCGCACGGTGTCCTCGAAGCCGAGCGCCGACGCGCGGACGACGTAGGGCGCCGCCCCGAGCCGATCGAACCGCGCGCGGCCGCCCTCGGCGGTGGTCGCCACGAAGGGGAGGGGATCGGCGGTCGCGACCGTCACCTCGGCGCCGTCGATCGGGCGCTCGGCCTCGTCGACGACCAGCACGTCCAGCACCTTCGCGGGCCGCAGCACGAGGTCGACGGCGCGGGGGCCTGGCTCGAGCGCGACGCGGGTCGAGGCCCGGGCCCGCTCCGCGCCGTACGCCATGATCCAGGCCTCCCCGGACGGCAGCCCGGCGAAGCGAGCCTCGCCCGCGGGATCGGTCTTCTGCTCGCCGGCGAAATAGGCTCGGTCATCGCGCATCGCGAAGACGCGCACGGTGGCGTCCTTCAGCGGGCGCCCCTGCTCGTCGCGCACGGCGGCGGTGAGCTCTGCCGCGCGCCCTTCCACCCACGCGGGCACCGGCGGCGCCGGGATAGGCGCCCCCGGCAGGAACCGCGGCCCCAGATCGCGCAGCGTGGTCGCGGCGAAGAAGCAGACCAGCGCGGCGAGCGCGGCCAGGACGGTATCGAGTCGCGACCGGCGATCGGCCCGGTCGGCTTCCGCTGCGGGTTGCTTGTCCTGCTCGGCCACGGCCTGGATTTCTACTCCGGATCCGTGAAAACGCCGAACGTCCAGGCGCCGTTCCCGCCGCCGTCGCCTGATCGCGCGACGCCGCGACGCCGCGCCGGCGCCCCGGGATCAGGCCTGGCGACCGCGGTGCAGCTCGATCACCGCCTGGATCTCCTCCTCGGACAGGATGTGGTCGGTGGCCTTGGCCTTCGCCAGGATGGCGTCGACGAGCTCCTTCGAGGGCTCGATCTTCCGCTGCCGGAGCCAGTAGTTCACGTTGGAGGCCCCGGACATGTAGCCCACGCAGATCTCCTGCTTTCGCCCGAACATGCCGGCGGGGACGCCGGAGTAGATCCGGTCGGCCATCCAGGCGTCGCCCTTCGACTCGGCCTTGATGATGGCCGCCGCGTGCACGCCGGTCGCCGTGCGGAAGGCGTCCCGTCCGACCAGGGGATAATTGATGGGCACCTCCCAGCCGACCGCCTGCGCGGCCGTCGTGCAGTACTCGAGGAGGTGGGTGAGGTCCTGGTGCTCGAGGAGGCCGAGGAGCTTCATGTTGAGCAGGATGAGCTCCATCGCGGCGTTGCCGACCCGCTCGCCGATCCCGAGGGCGGTGCCGTGAACCCGGTCCGCGCCGAACTGGAGCGCCCAGATCGCGTTCTCGAGAGCGAGGCCGCGATCGTTGTGGCCGTGCCAGTCGATGCCGACCGACGCCCCGGCCCCCGCGACGATGGCCCGCGTGAAGTTGATGAGGTTGCGAACCCCGTCCGGCGTCGCGTGCCCGACGGTATCGCACAGGCATAGCCGGGACGCGCCGTGATCGATGGCGACCTTGAAGAGCGTCGCCAGCACCTCGGGGCGCGAGCGCGTCGTGTCTTCCGTGACGTAGGCGACGGGGAGCCCGGCCTTCACGCCCGCGTCGATCGCCGCGGCGCTCCGCTGCGCGATGAGGTCGACGTCCCACGCCTCCGCGAGCTGGCGGATCGGGCTCGATCCAATGAAGGCGTAGATCTCCACAGGGATCCCTGCGCGCTGGGAGATCTCGATCATGGGCGTGATGTCCGAGACGACCGTGCGGCCTGCGCAGGCGACGCGGAGCGGCAGGTTGTTGTCGGCGACCTCCCTGCACATCCGGAGCACGTCCTCGAACGCCCGCTGCGAGCTGCCGGGCAGGCCGACATCGGCGATCTGGATGCCGATCTTGGCCATCAGGTGGAGCAGCTTGAGCTTGCGCTCGATGTTCGGGTCGGCGACCGATGGATTCTGCAGGCCGTCGCGCAGGGTCTCGTCGAAGAAGCCGATGTTCTCCGGAATGACCCGTCCGACGCGCCCCACCTCGTTCCAGTCATAGATCAGCTCGGTCGGGCGGGTACCGGAGGCAGCGATCGCCATGCACTATTATAGTGCGCCGCGCTCGACGCCGGGCCTGAAACGAAGCTCTTCCGGGGCTCTCGACATGACGCACGGCGCAGGTGAAGACGCAAACGTCTTCGACCACGCACCACGCACCACGCATCACCCGCCACGCACCGCTGCGGTGCGCTGGCCCTGCGCGCCTGGCAAGCCTAAGCTTGCGGCCACGACGATGTGGCAATCCCTACCTGAGTTCGGGACCGGCGTCCTTTACGCCATTCTGGTGACCGCGGCGTACACCTTCGCCGTCGGGCTCGCGTCGGCGCGCGGGCGGCCGCGGCTGCTCCAGGCGGCGCGGCTCGGCGCGTACGGCACGATCGCGCTGGTCGGCCTCGCTGTGCTCGTGCTGGCGTACGCCTTCGTCAGCCACGATTTCCGCATCGCCTACGTCGCGCAGTACAGCGACAGATCCATGAGCACGCCGTACCTCATCGCGGCGCTCTGGGGCGGGCAGGACGGCTCGCTGCTCTGGTGGATGTTCCTGACCGCGCTCTTCTCGGGGACCTGCGTCATCTGGCTACAGCGCCGGTATCTGGAGCTCCAGCCCTACGTCATCGCGACGCTGATGAGCGTCCTCATCTTCTTCTCCGCGCTGATGATCTTCGCGGTGAACCCGTTCCGGACGAGCGTGGCGGGCGCCCCGCTCGACGGCAACGGGCTGAACTACCAGCTGCGCAACTTCTACATGATCATCCACCCGCCGAGCCTCTACATCGGCTTCACGAGCGCGGCGGTCCCGTTCGCGTTCGCGATCGCCGCGCTCGCCACGGGCCGGCTCGACAGCGAGTGGATCGTGGCGACGCGCAAGTGGATGCTCTTCTCCTGGCTGTTCCTCTCCATCGGCAACGTGCTCGGGATGCTGTGGGCCTACGAGGAGCTCGGCTGGGGCGGCCCGTGGGCCTGGGATCCGGTCGAGAACGCCGCGTTCCTCCCGTGGCTCACCGCGAGCGCCTACGTCCACTCGACGATGATCCAGGAGCGCCGCGGCATGCTGAAGGTGTGGAACGTCTCGCTCATCTGCGGGACGTTCTTCCTCACCATCTTCGGCACCTGGCTCACGCGGTCCGGCCTCATCGCGAGCGTCCATTCGTTCGCCCAGTCCGGCATCGGCATCTGGTTCGTCGGCTTCATGGCCGTGATCGTGGCCACGTGCACCGCGCTGATCGTCTACCGCCTGCCGCGGCTGCGCAGCGACGGGCAGTTCGAGTCGATGCTGTCGCGCGAGGCCGCGTTCCTCTTCAACAACTGGGGCCTCTTCAGCATCATGATCTTCATCGCGGTCGCGACGGTGTGGCCGCGCATCAGCGAGTGGCTGCTCGACCAGAAGTCGACGCTCGGGCCGACGTTCTACAACATGTGGCTGCCCCCGGTGGCGCTCGTGGTCTTCCTGCTCATGGGCGTCGCGCCGCTGCTCGGGTGGCGGAAGACGTCGCCGGAGCTCTTCCGGAAGAGCTTCCGCTGGCCGGTGCTGGTCACGGTCGTCACGACGGCGCTCCACCTCGTATTCGGCAAGCGGGTGGGCTTCGCCCCGTTCGTCGCCGTGGACCCGATCTACCCCGGCCAGCTCGGCGACGCGCTGGCGAAGCTCGCGTCGACCTACCCGTTCTTCACGGTGGCCATCGCCGCGTTCAACGTCGCCGTGGTCGTGCAGGAGTTCGCCCGCGGCATCGCGGCGCGGCAGAAGCGCGGGAAAGAACCGCTGTTCGCCTCCTTCTACAACCTGATCGCGAGGTCGCGGCGCCGCTACGGCGGCTACATCGTGCACGTCGGCATCGCGGTGATGTTCCTCGGGTTCGCCGGCCGCGCGTGGGGCGTCGACAAGGAGATCAGCCTCCACCCGGGCGAGTCCGTGCAGATCGAGGAGTACCGCCTCACGTACGCCGGCCCGCGCATGGAGGTCGACAGCGAGAAGCGGATGGTCTTCGCCGACCTCGACGTCGAGCGCCACGGCGCGCCGGTCGGCCGGATCAGCCCGGCGAAGTTCATCTACAAGGCGTCCCCGGAGGCGCCGTCGACCGAGGTCGCGCGGCACATCACCGTCAAGAACGACCTCTACGTGATCATCGGGATGGCGAACCCCCAGACGAAGGTCGCTTCGTTCCAGATCCACGTGAACAACCTGATCTCGTTCATGTGGTTCGGCGCGGGCATCCTCATCCTGGGGGCGCTCGTCGCGATGTGGCCCGACATCGCGCTCGAGGAGGCCGGCGCGTTCGGCTATGTGCGGGCGGCGGGCTCCGTCACCGCGTCCGTCGTGTTCGCCTTCCTGCTCGCCGGCGGCCCGTCGCAGGCCTACGGGCACACCGTCCAGGAGGGGCTCGGGCGGCCGGTCTTGCTCGCGCCGGGCGCGGCGGACGGCGACGTCCGCGCCCCAGGCTCCGGCGCGTCGGTCGATCCCGGGCGGGCGCCCGCGATCGGTGCCATGCTCCCGACCGCTGTCGACTCGAGGCAGCCGGCGTTCGAATGAGCCGCACACGAAGACTCATCCAAGGCATCACCCTCCTCGTCGCGGGCGCCCTCGCCCTCGTCGTCCTGCTTCGCTCGCCGGAGTTCGCCCACGGGCAGCAGCTCGGGGAGGGGATGGAGCGCACGGGCGTCGTCGGCATCGCGAACGACATCGAGCGCAAGCTCTTCTGGAGCCTGATCTGCACGTGCGGCTGCCCGCGCGAGACCCTCGGGACGTGCACGTGCGGCACCGCGCACGAGCGCCGCGACCAGCTCCGCGCGGCGCTCGCGTCGGGGCTGTCGATCGAGGCCATCCAGACCGCCTACGCCGAGCGCTACGGGGCGGAGGCGCTAGCCGTGCCGCCCAACAAGGGGAGCCAGCGGCTGCTCTACCTCCTCCCGCTCGGCGCCATCGTGGTCGGCGCGGGCATCGTCGTCGCGACGCTGCGCCGATGGAAGCGGCGGAGCGACGAGGCGGGCGCCGCCGGCCAGCAGCCATCCCCGAAGGGCGTTGTCCCCGGCGCCCGTGACGATTACGACGACAAGCTCGACGAGGAGCTCAAGAGCCTGGACCGCGAAGACCGCGAATGAGCGCCGAACAGCCCGCCAAAAGCGCCACCTCGGCCACGGCCGACGAGACCGTGACCAGGGGTACCGACTCGCCGCTGGAGCGGCAGATCATTCACTACGCCCGCTTCGGAGCGCCGCTCGCGGCGCTCGTCGGCGCCGGCATCGCGGGGCTCGTCGGCGGGCCGCCCGCGGCGATCCTCGTGCTCGCGGGCGGCGCGCTCGTCGCCGTCATCGCCATCTTCTGGGCGAGCCTCCGCGTGCTGATCGGGGAGACGCCGCTGAGCGGCGCCGACGCGTACGCGATCGGCGCGCCGCGCGCGGAGGAGGAGCAGAAGCAGGCCGTCCTGCGCGCGCTCAAGGACCTCGAGTTCGAGCGGAGCGTCGGGAAGATCAGCGATGAGGATTACGCCGAGCTCGTCGCGAAGTACCGCGCCGAGGCGAAGCGGCTCCTCCGCCTGCTGGACGCCGACGCGCAGCCGCGGCGCGAGCAGGTCGCGGCGCTCGTGGCGAGGCACCTCCGGCGCGCCGGGTTCCAGGACGACGGCGCGCCCGGGGAGCCGGACGAGGACGCCGGCGCGAGCGATCCGGAAGGCGCCGCCGCGGAGGCCAGGCCGGCGAAGCGGAGGCGCGCCAAGGCCCGGCCGCTGGAGAAGCCGGAGGGCGATCGGGAGCCGGCGGCGGACGGCGAGCGTGACGAGGCCGCGGCGACGGCGGAGCGCGCGGCGACGCAGGTGGCGTGCGGGGCGTGCGGCACGCTGAACGACGAAGACGCTGTGTTTTGCAAGAAGTGCGGGACGAAGCGCGCGCTCGGCGCGCCTCAGGACGACCCGGCCGCGACGGACGACGCCGCGGCCAGCGCCGATGAGAATGACCGCAGGAGGGCTTCGTGATGCGCTGGACCGGGTGTACGGCGCTGGCCGCGATCGCCTCGCTGAGCCTGACCGCCGCGCAGGCGGTGCAGGCGCAGCCGGCCGCGTCGGCGCAGCCCGCGGCGGACAAGGCCGCTCCGGCGCAGCCCGCAGCTGGGAAGGCTGCTCCAGGGCAGCCGGCAGCCGGGAAGGCCGCGCCGGCGCAGCCCGCTGCGGCGAAGCAGGGTGAGAAGCCGGTGGCGCCGTCGGGCGGAGCCGCGCCTGCCGGCAGCGGCGCTCCTGCTGCGACCTCGACGGCCGCGGCGTCGGACGCGGGCGCGCCCGACGCTGCGGGCGCCCTTCCGCCGGGGCATCCCGAGGTGGGGCAGGGGCTGCCTTCGGGCCATCCGCCGGTGGGGAAGCCTCCCGCGGCAGACGCGGCCTCCCGGCGCGCCTCGGAGCAGCTGACGGGCCTGTTCGATGCGCCCGACGACACCGTCCAGGAAGACACAGGCCTTCCGCCCGGCGTCCTCGTGCTCACCGTGCAGGACGCGGACGAGAACCCCGTCCCTCGCATCTCCGTCGATATCGACATCCTGCAGAGCTCGGTGTCGAGGGGCGACTCGCGCGAGCGCATGAGCCGAGAGACGGACGACGCGGGCACCCTCCGGCTCGAGAACCTCGCGATCGCCGGCGGCACGAGCTACGGCATCTCGATCACGCGCGACGGCGCGACGTTCTCGATCCCGCATTTCGGGCTCAGCGCCGAGGCCGGAAAGCGGGCCGTGCTCCACATCTACGACGCCACGCCGAACGTGAGCGGCCTGATGGTCGGGACGCAGGGCATCGTCTACCTCCAGCTCCGGCAAGACTCGATCGCGGTGGAGCAGCTGTTCCAGGTCTACAACCTCGGCCGCGTCGCCTGGCTGCCTGACGAGACGTTCGCGCTCCCGCGCGACTACAAGGCCTTCAACAAGAGCGAAGGCATGGGCGAGGAGATGCGCTTCGACGAGGTCAAGGGCACCGGCGTGGCGCTGCGCGGCACCGTGAGCCCTGGCCGGCACGAAGGGCAGTTCCGCTGGCAGGTCCCGCTCCACGACGAGGAGCGCCAGACGATCCGCATCGAGCTGCCGCCGCGCATCGCCCAGATGCGGGTGATGGCCGAGGCGTCCAAGTCGATGACGCTGAACGTCGCCGGCTTCCCCGCGGCCCAGCGCACCCAGAACCGGGACGGGAAGAAGATCCTGATCACCGAGATGCAGGGCACCCGCACGGACGGCGGGATGAAGGTCATCGAGATCACGCTCGGCGGTCTGCCGACGCCGGGCGTAGGCCGGTGGATCGCGCTGCTGCTGGCCGGCGCGACCGTGATCGGCGGGACCGCGTTCAACCTGGTCCGGCGGCGCGACCAGGACCGCGGACCCGACGACGAGGAGCGGCGGGAGCTGCTCGAGGCGCGGAACGCGCTGCTCGACGAGTTCGTCGAGCTCGAGCGCGCGCGGAAGCGGGGCGACGTCGGTCCGAAGACGTACGATCGCGTCCGTGCCGCGCTCCTCGACGCGCTCGCGCGCATCGTGGCCATGATCGAGGCCAGGCCGGCGCGCGGGAAGGCCGCTGGCGCGCGCGAGCCGGCCGGCGCGCTCAAGGCCGACGCCGCCGGATCGCCGCGCTCCTGAGGGGTGCGGGCAGCACCGGACGCCGGGCGGATGCCGGGGTGGAAGGCCGGTCTGGCCGCGGGCGCGGCCCTCCTGATCGGCGCCGTCGTCGCGCTCGCCTTCCGTCGCGCGGAGCCGCCGGCGCGCTGCGCGCCGGGGATGGTCGCGCTCGGCCCAAGGTGCTGCGGCGAAGGCCAGCGCCTCGACGATGCCGGCCGCTGCGCAGGCGCGCCGAGGCGCTGCAGCGCCGGCCTCACGGTGACCGCCGCTGGCTGCGTCGCGCCGAACGCAACCGTCCGCATCGCCGCGGGGACGCTGCGCCTCGGGCCAAGCGACTGGGAGGCGCAGGGCATCGTCGACCCGCGCGCGGTGTTCGTCCCCGCGTTCTCGCTCGACGCGTTCGAGATCACCGAGCAGCGCTACGCGGCTTGCGTCGAGGCCGGCGCGTGCGCCCCGCTCCCGCTGCGCGGCGAGCCCGGGGTCCCCGTCACGGGCGTCACCCTGGCCGAGTCGGCTCGGTACTGCGCCTTCGCGGGCGGGGCGCTCCCCTCGCGTGATCAGCTCGCCTTTGCCGCGGCGGGCGACTCGGGCCGGCGGTACCCGTGGGGAGACACCGGCGCGGTCTGCCGGCGCGCCGCCTTTGGCTTGCGAGCGGGCCCCTGCGGCTGGGGCGCGACGGGCCCCGAGCTCGCCGGCTCGCGCCCCGACGGCGCCGCCGTGCTTCCGGGGGGGCGGGTGTTCGATCTGGCCGGCAATGTTGCCGAGTGGGCGGCCCCCGATGCGCTCGACGGCGAGTTCTCGGAAACTCACGGCGGATCATGGACGGATGGGGCGGCGGCCGCGCTTCGCACCTGGAATCGTCGGCTTGTCCCGGTATCCACCCGAGCCCCGGATCTTGGCTTCCGGTGTGTCTATCCACCGTAGCGCTCGCAAGGGCGTCCGGCTCGGCGGCGGGCGGGGTGGGGAGGGGGGACAAACCCGCGTAGGGGGACAAAACCACCTCGCTTTCCGACCGCAAAACAATCCGGAAACGCGCTCCGGCGGCGCCGGATTGAGTTAGAGTCCCGAGTCCCAATGGCTGTCGCGCTTCTCTCGATCGGGACCGAGCTCACCCGGGGCGAGATCATCAACACCAACGAGGCCTGGCTCGCTGCCGAGCTCACCGCAGCGGGCTTCACGGTCAGCGAGTCCAGCACGGTCGACGATGACGTCGATCGCATCGTCGCCGCGGTCCGCCAGCTCGCGAGCGCGCACCGGCTGGTGATCGCCACAGGCGGCCTCGGCCCCACGACGGACGACCTCACCGCGCAGGCCGCGGCGCGCGCGACGGGCGCCGACCTCGTGCGCGACGAGAGCACGCTGCTCGCCATTCGCCGCCGCGTCGAGGCCCGTGGCAAGGTGATGAACGCGGGCCACGAGAAGCAGGCCGAGGTCCCCTCCGGGTCGGAGATCCTTCCGAACTCATCCGGCACCGCGCCCGGCTTCGGCATCCACCTTGGCGAGTCGACCGTGTTCTTCCTCCCGGGTGTGCCGCGGGAGATGAAGAGCATGTTCACCGAGCAGGTGCTGCCGCGCGTGCGGCCGGCTGCTCCGAACAACACCTTCCAGGTCCGCCTTCGCACCTACGGCCTGCCCGAGGCGACGCTCGGCGAGCTCCTGAAGGGCGTGGAGGAGGCCCACCCCGGCATCACGCTCGGCTACCGGGTGCACTACCCGGAGGTCGACGTGAAGGTCCACGCCCGCGCCGCCACGCAGTCGATGGCGCACGAGCTGGCCTTGAAGGCGACGGCCGATGTCCGAGAGCGGCTCGGCACCGCCGTGTACGGGGAGGGGGGCGACGCCTTCGCGGAGATGGTCGGGCGTTCCGTGCGCGCCCGTGGCTGGCGGCTCGCCGTGTCGGAGTCGTGCACGGGCGGTCTGATCTCTCACCTGCTCACCAGTTACCCGGCGAGCGACTACCTGGTCGGCGCCGCGGTCACCTACGCGAACAGCGCCAAGACGCGGCTGCTCGGCGTCGCGGAGGACACCCTGCGCGGCCACGGCGCGGTGTCGGCCGAGGTCGCCGCCGAGATGGCGCAGGGCGTCCGCCGCCTCTGCGAGGTCGACGTCGCCATCTCCGTGACCGGCATCGCCGGCCCGACGGGCGGCACCGCGACAAAGCCGGTTGGCCTCTGCTACTGGGCTGTGTCGCACCCTGGCGGCCTCGTCGTGCGCGACCGCGTGTTCTCGGGAGATCGCGAGGAGGTCCAGCTCGGCGCAGCCTATGCCGTCCTGGACCTCCTCCGCCGCATCGCCGGCAATCTCCCTGAGCGCTGACGCAGGCCGAGCGCTGACGCAGGCGCGGGCCGGCGAGCGTCAGTTCGGCGCTGCGCGCGTGAAGGTGAGCCCTCCGGCCCCGCGGTCGATCCGCACCGTGTCTCCCTGCTTGAACTCGCCGCCGAGGATCCGCTTCGCGAGCTCGTCCTCGATGCTCCGCTGGATGGCGCGCTTCAGCGGCCTTGCGCCGTACTGCGGATCCCACCCCTGCTCGATGAGGTAGCCCTTCGCCTCGGACGAGATGGTGAACAGCAGCCCGCGTCGATCCAGGCGCTTTCGCAGCAGATCGAGCTGGATATCGACGATCTGCTCCATCTGCTCGCGCGCCAGCCGCCGGAACACGATGAGATCGTCGAGGCGATTCAAGAACTCCGGGCGGAAATGCTTCCGCACCTCCTCGATGACGGCCCTCCTCACGAGCTCGGCCTTCTCGTCCGCCGGCAGGTTCGCTCGCTCCTCGATCGCCGCGGCCGCCGGCGTCCCGAGGTTCGATGTCAGGATGATGATCGTGTTCTTGAAATCGACCGTGTGCCCCTGGCCGTCGGTCAGGCGACCGTCGTCGAGCACCTGGAGGAGCGTGTTCCAGATGTCCGGGTGGGCCTTCTCGATCTCGTCGAACAGCACCACGCTGTACGGCCGCCGGCGCACCGGCTCCGTGAGCTGGCCGCCCTCCTCGTAGCCGACGTACCCGGGCGGCGCGCCGATCAGGCGGGCCACAGCGTGTCGCTCCCCGTACTCGCTCATATCGAGCCGCACCATGGCCTTCTCGTCGTCGAAGAGGATCTCGGCGAGCGCGCGCGCGAGCTCGGTCTTGCCGACGCCGGTCGGCCCGAGGAACAGGAACGATCCGATCGGCCGGCGCTCGTCGCCGAGCCCGGCCCTCGAGCGCCGGATGGCGTTCGACACCGCGCGGAGCGCGTCCTCCTGCCCGACGACCCGCCGGCGCAGCTCCTCCTCGAGGCGCAGCAGCTTCTGCATCTCGCTCTCGAGCATCTTGGAGACGGGGATCCCGGTCCATTTCGAGACGACCGCGGCGATGTCCTCGTCGGTGACCTCCTCCTTCAGGTAGCTCTGCTTCGACTGCACCTGGGAGAGGGTCGCGCGGATCGACTCGAGCTGCTTCTCGATCTCCGGGATCTTGCCGTAATGGATCTCCGCGGCGCGCCCGAGGTCCCCGGCGCGCTTCAGCCGCTCCTCCTCGAGCCGGAGCTCCTCGATCTGCGGCTTGAGCCGGCGCAGCTCGGAGATGAGCTCCTTCTCGCGCATCCACTGCGCCCGCATCGCGTCGCGCTGCCCCTGGAGCTCGGCGATCTCGCGCCGCACCTCGTCGAGGCGGACCTTGCTCGCCTTGTCGCTCTCGCGCTTGAGCGCCTGTTCCTCCATCTGCAGCTTGAGCAGATCGCGCTCGACCTGATCGATCGGCGTGGGCAGGCTATCGATCTCCATACGGATCTTCGACGCCGCCTCGTCGACCAGATCGATCGCCTTGTCGGGCAAGAAGCGCTCGGTGATGTACCGGTTCGACAGGACGGCGGCCCCGACGAGCGCCGCGTCCTGGATGCGGATCCCGTGGTGGACCTCGTACTTCTCCTTGAGGCCTCGCAGGATGGCGATCGTGTCCTCGACGCTGGGCTGCGTGACGAGCACCTGCTGGAACCGCCGCTCCAGCGCCGCGTCCTTCTCGATCCGCTTGCGGTACTCGTCGAGGGTGGTCGCGCCGATGCACCGGAGCTCACCGCGCGCGAGCGCCGGCTTCAGCATGTTGGCCGCGTCCATGGCGCCCTCGGCCGCGCCGGCGCCCACCAGCGTGTGGAGCTCGTCGATGAACAGGATGATGCGGCCGTTCGAGCCCTCGATCTCCTTGAGCACGGCCTTGAGCCGATCCTCGAACTCCCCGCGGAACTTCGAGCCTGCAACCATGGCGGCGAGATCGAGCGCGGCGATGGTCTTGTCCTTGAGCGACTCCGGCACATCGCCCGCGACGATGCGCTGCGCGATGCCCTCGACGATCGCCGTCTTGCCGACGCCGGGCTCGCCGATGAGCACCGGATTGTTCTTGGTGCGCCGCGAGAGCACCTGGATGACGCGCCGGATCTCCTCGTCTCGCCCGATCACCGGATCGATCTTGCCCTGTCGAGCGAGCTTCGTGAGATCCCGTGTGTACTTCTCGAGCGCCTGGAACTTCCCCTCGGGGTCCCGGTCCGTCACGCGCTGATTGCCGCGCACGGCCGCGAGCGACGAGAGGAGCTTGTCGTACGAGAGCCCCGCTCGTTCGAAGATCGATTGGATCTCCTTGTCGGCCTTGATGCCGGCGAGCAGGACGTGCTCTGTCGAGATGTACTCGTCCTTGAGCGCCTTCGCCTCGTCTTCGGCCTTTTGCAGGACCGTGAGCGCGCGCCTCGACAGGTTCGGCTCGGCGCCGCCGCTGACGCGAGGATAGGTGTCGATCTTCGCGTCGAGGAGGCGCAGCACGCCCGCCGGATCGGCGCCTGCCTTCTGCACCAGAGGCGCGCCGACGCCGCCGTCCTGGCTGACGATCGCCCGCACAAGGTGCTCGGGATAGAGCTCGGGGTTTCCCCGACGGCTGCCGAAGTCGACAGCCTCTCGTATGGCCTCTTGGGCCTTCGTCGTCATTCGCTCGATTTTCATGGCCCCTCGAAGCTAAGGCGGGTGCCCCGCCTAGCAAGGGGACGGCCAGGCAAGCGGCTTGCCAAAAACGCTGAAGGGCGCTGATGGGACGCCGAAGAGGCGCTGATGGGATGACGAGCGAACAGGGCAGGTGAGCGATGCAGCGGCAGCGCCGTGTCAACCCCCCGGCCATGCGCCTCGAGCGGGGGCTTGACGCATGCACGCCCGGGCGCAGGGGCCGAGGCGCCGCGCCCCTGGGCGCAGGAGCCGCGCTGGGCGCGCAGGAGCCGCGCGCCCTGGGCGTGGGGCTCAGATATCGAGGTTCTTCACGTTGAGCGCGTTCTGCTCGATGAAGTTGCGCCGCGGCTCGACCTGGTCCCCCATCAGGATCGTGAAGAGCTCGTCCGTCTTCACCGCATCGTCGATGCGGACCTGGAGGAGAGTCCGAGCGTCCGGGTTCATCGTCGTTTCCCACAGCTCGTCGGCGTTCATCTCGCCGAGGCCCTTGTAACGGCTGATCGAGATGCCCTTCTTGCCGCGCTCCTCGATGTACTCGACGAGCGACTCTCCGTTCTCGAGGGTCTCCTCGCCGCTCGAGGTGCGCGCACGGTACGGGGCCGCGCCGATGGACCGGAGGTCCTGCTCGATGGACCAGGCCTCCTGGTACTCCGGCGAGTTCACAAGATCCCAGTCGATGACGCTCTTTCGCGCGCTCGCGCCCGGGCGCGGCACGACCTCGATCCGGCTCGTCCCGTGCTCCGTGTCCCGGGGCGTCGCCAGCGTGAGCGGGAACAGGTCCGGATAGCGCTGCTTCAGGTAGGCGCGGAGCTCGTCGGCGGCCGCGGCGACCTTCTTGGTCTCGCGCAGATCGTCGCGCCCGAGCCCGCTCGACCGCAGCAGCGCCGCCACGATCCGCGCGTCACAGCGCTTGTCGATGTTGGAGAGCACGGCGCGGAACCGCTTCAGCCGCTGCGCCAGCCGGTAGAGCGGCTGGCCCGCGATGCCCGTCTGGGCGCCGCTGGCGACGATCTCGAGCCCGTCCACGGCGTTGCCCACGAGGAACTCGTCCAGGGCGCCCTGGTCCTTCAGGTACAGGTCCCGCTTGCCCTTGCGCACGCGGTAGAGCGGCGGCTGCGCGATGAACAGGTACCCCTTCTCCATGATCTCCGGCATCTGCCGGAAGAAGAAGGTCAGCAGCAGCGTGCGGATGTGGGAGCCGTCGACGTCGGCGTCCGTCATCAGGATGATCTTCTGGTAGCGGAGCTTGTCGATCTCGAAGCCGCCAGCGTCGTTGATCCCACAGCCGAGCGCGGTGATCAGCGTGCCCACCTCGGCGGAGCTCAGCATCCGGTCGAGCCGCGCGCGCTCGACGTTCAGGATCTTCCCCTTCAGCGGGAGGATCGCCTGGAAGTGCCGGTCGCGCCCCATCTTGGCGCTGCCGCCGGCGCTCTCGCCCTCGACGATGTAGATCTCGCTCTTCTCCGGGTCCTTGGACTGGCAGTCGGCGAGCTTGCCCGAGAGCGAGGTCACGTCGAGCGAGCCCTTGCGGATCACCTCGCGGGCCTTGCGGGCCGCCTCGCGCGCCTTCGCGGCCACGACCGCCTTCTCGATGATCTTCTTCGCGCTCTGGGGGTTCTCTTCGAAGTACTGCCCGAGCTTGTCGCTGACGGCGGCCTCGACGATGCCCTTGACCTCGCTCGACACGAGCTTGGATTTCGTCTGCGAGTCGAACGACGGATCAGGGTGCTTGATGCTGAGCACGCACGTCAGGCCCTCACGGGCGTCCTCGCCCTGCAGGCCTTGCTTCAGCTCCTTGAAGAGGTTGTGCGCGCTCCCGTAGTTGTTGATCGTCTTCGTGAGCGCGGCGCGGAGCCCGGTGAGGTGGGTGCCGCCGTCCTTGTTGTGGACGTTGTTCGTGTAACAGAAGATGGCTTCCGTATAGGAGCCATTCCACTGCAGCGCGACCTCCACGCCGACCGGCGGAGCCGCGGAGCTGCCGCGGCCGTTCGCGCCGTCGCCCGTGGCGCCGACCTCATGCTGCGACACGAAGCTGATCACGTCGTCGTGAATCGGCTCCTTGGTCTTGTTGAGCAGCGACACGAACTCGGAGATGCCCCCCTTGTACTCGTAGACTTCCGTTCTCCCGTCGGGGCGCTGGTCGTGGAGGTGGATGATGAGCCCGGCGTTCAGGAACGCGAGCTCACGCAGGCGGCTCGCCAGGATGTCGAAGCTGAACTCGACCGTGCTGAAGACGACCGGATCGGGCTTGAAGGTGAGCTTCGTCCCCGTCTTGTCCGTCACGCCGATCCCCTTGAGCGGCGCCTTCGGCACGCCCCGGGCGTACTCCTGAAACCAGAGCTTTCCTTCGCGCTTGATCTCGAGCTTCAGCCATTCGGAGACGGCGTTCACGGCGCTCACGCCGACGCCGTGCAAGCCCGCAGAGACCTTGTAGCTGGAGTTGTCGAACTTGCCGCCGGCGTGGAGGACGGTCATGACGACCTCTGCCGCGCTCACGCCTTTGGCGTGCATCCCGACAGGGATCCCGCGGCCGTTGTCCTCGATCGACACCGAGCCGTCGAAGTGGACGGTGACCCTGATCTCCGTGCAGGCGCCGGCGAGGTGCTCGTCGACCGCGTTGTCGACGGCCTCCCAGACCAGGTGGTGGAGCCCCGATCCGTCGTGCACATCGCCGATGTACATGCCGGGTCGCTTTCGCACCGCTTCAAGGCCTTCGAGCGCCGTGATGCTGTGGGCGTCATACGACGCCTTGGTGAGGTCGGTCGGCTGGCTCAGGGTGGGTTCCGTCATCTCGGTCCTGGTGGCGCGCCCGCCGCCTCTCACCGGGGGCGCAGAGCGGCGGAGGCCGCTCGGATTGCCGGAGTTCTTGCAGTGGAGGGGCCGGCTCGATGGCAGCTCGTCTGGTGAGACCCGGGCGCCGCGGCCGCGGCGCCGGATCGATTCCGGGGCCATGAGCGTTCACGCGCGGACCGCTCGTCGATGCCCCGTAAAGACTGCGGAAATGTAGCCGAAATCAGGGGCTCGGGCAAGCGTTTCGCCGGGTCCGGAAGCCTCGTAACACCGTATTTTCGGCGCCCATCGCGGGCGCGTCCGGAGCATCCCAACTCGCGCGCTCCGGGGCCGGGATCAACGCGTTTGACGGCGGTCACGGCGCGGTCGGCTGACGTTCGTCGCGCGTGCCGCGCGCCGCGCGCGTCCGGCAGCCGGCGGCAGCCCGGCGCGCCCGCGACGAACGTCAGCCGACCGCGCCGCCTTCGACGTGAAAATCGCGCCGCTCCGAGGAAGGTACGCCCGGCGTGACGATGAGATCGCGCCGCGTGGTCGTCAGGAATACCTGTCCGCGCGCCATTCCGAGGAACATGAACAGCGCCGCGGTCCGGTCGGGATCGAGCTCGCTCGACACGTCGTCGAGCAAAAGGATCGGTTCTACGCCCCGGACGGAAGCAATGGCAGCGGTCTCGGCTGCTTTGAGCGCGAGCGTGAGGGCCCTGTGCTGGCCCTGGGAGGCGACCACGCGGGCGGGGTGGCCGTCGAGCTCGAGCACCAGGTCGTCGCGGTGGGGACCGAAGCCCGCGCTCGGCCTGTGCGCGTCGCGGCGGCGCTGCTCGCGCAGCGCCTCGCGCGCCTGCTCGGCGGCGCCGCTACCGCCGGGCGCATACCGCGCGGCCAGCTCCAGGTTGGGCGCGGCGATGCGGGCGAAGGCGTTCGTGAGCTCCGGCGCCAGCGCCTGGACGGCCGCCTCGCGGGCGCGGGTCAGCGCCGCGCCGTGGAGGGCGCAGAGCGCCTCGAACGCGTCGAGGTCGGGGCTCGCCTGGGCCTGCGCGCCCCCGCCGCGGTGGAGCAGCTCGTGGCGCGCGCGGAGCGCCTGCGCGTAGCGGGCCCGGTGGTCGGCGCTCTGCGGGTCCATGAAGAGCGCCAGGCGATCGAGCAGCGTGCGCCGCGCGCTCGCGGGCCCGGTGGACAGCGCGAGCTCCTCCGCGTGGAAGGCGACGACCGGCGATCGCGTCGCGAAGCTCGCCAGGCTCGGGGGCCGGTTGCCGTCGATCCGCACGACGCACCGCTTGTGCTCCACGGCGGCGGTCTGCTCGCGCGCGAGCGGCTGCAGCGCGTCCCGTCGCTCGACGAAGCGCGCGCGCGCGCTCGCGATGGGGGCGCCGTGGCGGACCAGCTCGGCCAGCCGGTGGGTGCGGAAGCTCCTCGAGGTCGCGGCGAAGTAGATCGCCTCGAGCAGGCTCGTCTTTCCCTGCCCGTTGTTGCCCGCGATCACGTTGATGCGCGGCGCGGGCTCGACATCGACGCGACCGAGGTTCCGGAACTCGCGGATGTGGAGCCGTTCGAGGAGGAGGCTCGGGGAGCGCCCCTCGGTCTCGTCGGAGGGCGCGCTCAAATCCGCATCGGCATGATGACGGCGACGTAGCTCTGCTGGTTCGACTCGCTGCCGGGCCGGATCACGGCGGGGTCGAGCTCGCCGGAGATGCCGAGGATGACCTCCTCGTCGTCGATCGAGGCGAGCACGTCGAGGAAGTACTTCGCGTTGAAGCCGATGGTGACCTCGGGTCCGCTGTAGTCGACGGCCACCTCGTCGAAGCCGGCGCCGGTGTCGGGGCTCTCGCTGGTGATCCGCAGCGTCGCCGGCGCGATCGACAGCTTGACGCCGCCGGTGCGGTCGTTGGCGGCGAGCGCGATGGCGCGGAGGGCCTCGGCGAACGCGACGCGGGGGGCGCGGACCGAGCGCTCGGTGACGGACGGGATGACCTGCTGGTAGGGCGGGAACTGCGCGTCGACGAGCTTCACCGAGAACTGCATCCCGGCGATGTTGAAGAAGGCGTTCGGCCCGCTCTGGGTGATGGCGACCATCGGGGTCTCCTTCTCGGCGCGCGCCTCTTCGGCGAGGCGGCGGAGCTCCGTGATCGCCTTGAGCGGGATGAGCATGGTGGCCGTCGCGGAGCTGCCCGACACGGTCGCCTCCATCTTGGAGAGCCGATGGCCGTCGGTGGTCACCATCCTGACGCGATCGCCGGCCCACTCGAACAGGGCGCTGTTCACGTGGGCGCGGGTCTCGTCGGTCGAGATCGAGAAGTGGGTCCGGGTGATCAGGAGCGCGAGCTGCTCGACGGGGAGCTCCAGCGAGGGCGCGTCCTGCGCCGGGGCGGGCAGCTGCGGGAACTCCGAGCCGGGGAGCCCGGGGAGCGTGTAGCGCCGGGGCGATCCCACGGCCTTGAGCGACGTGTGGGCGCCCTCGGTGGTGGTGATCTGGATCGGGCCATCGGGCATGGCCTTCACGCGCTCCAGCAGGTCCCTGGCGGGGACCGCGACGGTGCCGCCGGTCTTGATGTCCGCGTGGGTCTGGCCGGTGACGCCGAGGTACAGGTCGGTCGCGGCGACGCGGACCGCGTTGCCCTCGGCGGCCAGCAGGACGTTGGCGAGCGCGGGCATGGCGCTCTTCTTGTCCGCCACGCCTTGGCAGCGCGC
This sequence comes from Sorangium sp. So ce124, assembly GCF_051525235.1. Taxonomy (NCBI): domain Bacteria; kingdom Pseudomonadati; phylum Myxococcota; order Polyangiales; family Polyangiaceae; genus Sorangium; species Sorangium sp. So ce124. The sequence continues at coordinate 12,234,652 of NZ_CP150312.1, read as the reverse complement.
GACGAGGCGAAGCAGATCTTTCTTGGGGATCACAAGGTCCATAGCCGACTCCGGAGCCGCTCCCTTTAGCAGGGTTATCGCCCGGGGGTGCGCCGGAAATGAGCGCTCGCGTGACCTTGCGCAACGCCTCTTCTTTCCATGAAATAGATAGATAAAGACATCGTCTTCGTCGTAGGCGCTGTGGAGGGCGGGGATAACTCAGAATGCGCAACGAATCCAATGAGTTAGAAGCGGACGCCCTGGGGTAAATGGACCGTCCTCAGGGGTAGGTGGACAGGGGAGAGCTGGCGGATGACCGATCTCCCCCGTTTTGCCCCCAGGGTTGCCGGCGGGGTTATCCCCAAGGATCCCCCAGGGGACGTGCGGGGTGATGTGGAACCGAGCGCTGCCCACATGCTCTGACCGATCGCTGTGCAGTTCCGAGCGGCACCTGGATGGAGTATTTGAAATTGTACGGACTTGAGTTCGGTGCGGTGTATCCACTGCGGTAGCCACCACGATCTCGCGGTGGTCGTGTGTCCGGCGACCGGGCTGGTCGTCGCTCCGAGCGATGCGCCGCCCTCGCGCCCGGGCCCTCGCGCTGGTGTGGCTCCGTTGCAGCCGATCCCTCGGCCAGCAGCGCGTCCTCCGTCGAGGGTGGCGCCGCCGTTGCTGAGGTGGCCGACGGGCGTTGCACCGAGCTCATCGGTGCGTGGCGCGCTGGCGCCGGGTCCAGAGCAGCGGGCGTTCGCGTCGCGCGCTCCGTCGTCTCCCGAGGCAGGCTCGCGGACGCCGGCGTGGCCGAGGAACCGCGGCGTGAGCCCGACCTCTTCCGGGCGCTCGCTGCTCGGCCACGTGATCGGCGACAAGTACGCGGTCACCGCCATCATCGGGGAGGGCGGGATGGGCGCGGTGTACGAGGCGGAGCACCTCCAGATCGGGCGGCTGGTCGCCGTCAAGGTGATGCATCCGCGGGAGACCCAGAAGCGCGAGGCCATCTCGAGGCTGGAGCACGAGGCTCGTGTCGCCGGGCGGATCGGTCATCCCAACATCTGTGAAGTGTACGACATGGGGTGGCTCCCTGACGGCAGCCCCTACCTCGTCATGGAGCGCCTCCATGGGGAGACGCTGGCGCAGCGGATCGCGCGCTGCGGTGTCGTTCCGCCGAACGAGCTCGTCGACATCATGCTTCAGGTGCTCTCGGCGCTGGTCACGGCGCATGATCGGGGGGTCGTCCACCGTGATCTGAAGCCAGAGAACATCTTCCTCTCGGAGCGCGCCGGCATGTTGCCGGTGGCCAAGCTGCTCGATTTCGGCATCTCCCAGGCCCCAGGCGTGGATGGGGTGGTGATGGATCTGACCCGCACCGGCATGGTGATGGGCACGCCGTATTACATGGCGCCCGAACAGGCACGGGGCGACGCGGAGCTTGACCGCCGGCTCGATCTGTGGGCTGCGGGCGTGATCCTGTACGAGGCGCTGACGGGCCAGCGCCCGTTCGTGGCCCGCAACTACAACGCGCTGCTCGTCCAGATCCTCACGCTGTGGCACCGGCCGATGACGGAGCTCGATCCGACGATTCCGCCCGGCCTCTCCCGCCTCGTGGATCGCGCCCTGGCGAAGGCGCGGGATGAACGATTCCAGAGCGCGCGGGAGTTCCTGGAAGCGCTGCGGCGGTTCAAGAACCAGGTGCCGGTATCCCAGAAGCGCCAGGTGGTGGAGCGCGTCGCCGTTCAGAATGTCGTCGACGAACAGTCCGACGACGGCACGATGATGTTCGCTCGGCTCGGAGAGGGCGAGGAGAGGCGTGACCCTGGCAGGGTCGTCGTGGCGGGCGCACGTGGCACGGCGGCAGCGGCGAGCAAGGAACCGCAGACGGCGGATTGCAGCAACGGGCTGCAGGTCCTCCACGGCGCGCGGTCGCTGCGGTCGTCCGACGGCGGCGCCGTGCGCAGACCGAGCGAGCCGGTCGCGGAGACGGGTGACGGGCAGTCTCGGGACGATGAGTCGGAAGATCGACCGACGATTCCTTCGTTGAGCCCGCTCGAAGCAGAAGCGGAGCTCTCCGACGATTCCGAGGCGACTGTCGTTGATCCGCCGGCGTTCCCGGAGGACATCACCACGGTCGTTCAGGGCGAAGGTCGCGCTCGAGGCGGCGACAAGAGCTGACGGGAACGCGAGCGCAGGAGCGAGGTGAGCGCTGTGAGTACGATCGAGCGCGTGGTGGCCCGTGGTGTCGTGAAGACCTACGGAGCGACGGCGGCGTTGCGCGGAGTGAACGCGACGATCGAGGCAGGGCGATTGACGCTCATCGAGGGGGCGAACGGGTCGGGCAAGTCGACGCTGCTCGGGATCCTCGGGACCGTGATCCGTCCCACGTCGGGCGCTGTGAGCTACGAGCCGCTCGGCGACGATGCCGGGATGGCGCGCGGCACCATCGGCTGGCTGTCCCACGAGTCGCTGGCGTACCCGGACCTCTCCGGTCGGCAGAATGTCGAGCTGGCGGCCGGCTTCCACGGGCTCGACGCGCACGAGGCGTGGCGTCATGCAGAGGAGCGCTTCGAGCTCGGGAGCTTCGCGCTAAGGCCGCTCCGCACGTGTTCGCGCGGCCAGCGGCAGAGAATCGCGCTCGCGCGAGCGCTGGTGCACCACCCGTCGCTGGTGCTGCTGGATGAGCCTACCACGGGCCTCGACCGCGGCGGCGTCGCGCGACTCCTCACGGTCGTGGAGGCGGAGGTCGAGCGAGGCGCCGCGGTGGTCGTGGTGTCCCACGAGCCGGAGGTCTTCCGGGAGCGGGCGGCCGCCCGTCTGGTGCTGGAGCGGGGTCGCGTCGTCACCGACGCTTCCTGACGACGCGCACCGATCTTTCGGAAGTCCCGCGAACCCGCCGAGCGGGTCCTCGTCGGACCGGAGAGTCAGGACCAGGTACTCGGGTCCGGTACCTCGGCTTGATTTCTCACGACCTCGGGGCTGGCCACCCCCTCGGACGTGACGACGTCTCGTCAGGACAGTGCGAGGCGCGCCAGGGCGACCTGCGCCGCGGCGAGTGAAGCCGGTGCGGTTGGAGCCGCGCGCGGCATCACAACCGCGCCGGAAGCAATGCCGAGCGCGGCGAGCTCCCCCGCGTTTGTGCCAGTCGATGCGTCGGGCGCTGCCGGCGGGTTCAGCACGATCACGGCTGGCGGAAGACCAGGAGCGAGCGCACGGAGGGCGAGCGTGCAGCAAGCGACCTCGTGAAGGATGCCCAGCCGGTCGAGGCCGACCAGCACGAGGGCATCGGGAGAGAGTGCGCGCACGAGGTCTGCGTTCGTCAGTCCTGGTCCGAGCGGGGAGAGGAGCGCGCCGGCGCTCTCCACGATGGCAAGGGGAGCTGGCTGCCTGTCGACCCACGCGCCGGCGACCTCCAGCGAGATGGCGCGTCCGCAACGGCGCGCTGCCAGGTGAGGGGAGATCGGCTCAGCGAAGCGGTAGGGTGCTGGCTCGGGTTGGACCGAGCTGACGAGCGCCAGCTGCTCGGCGTCGGTCGTCGAGGTGCCGTCGATGCCCGATTCGATGGGCTTCAAGCCGCAGACCTTGTCGCCGCGAGCTGCCAGCGCTGCGACCAGCGCGACCGACACGTGCGTCTTGCCCACCCCGGTCCCGGTTCCGACCACCGCGACCCGGATCCGTCCTGTTTCACGTGAAACAGGATGCCCCCTCATCGCATCGCCTCCCGGAACCCTGCAAGGGCACGCTCGACGTCCGACTCGGAGAGCGACGCGTTCGCCACGATGCGGAGCCGCGAGGTACCTGCGGGCACCGTCGGCGGTCGGATCGCCTGGACGAGGACACCCTCGCTCGCGAGGCGCCGAGACATCTCCACCGCGGCCCCCGTCGACTTCAGAATCCAGGGGAGGATCGGGCCCGAGGAGCCAGGAAGCAGCTCGGCTCCCAGCGCCTGCAGACCGGAGCGAAGCCGGCGGGTGAGCACCGCCAGGCGCGCCCGAGCCGGGTCGTCCGCGGCGGCGCGGCGGACCCGCTCCACCGCAGCGAGCGCCACCACGGGGCTGATGCCTGTCGAGTAAACGAAGCTCCTGGCGCGGTTCCACAGGTAAGTTCGCAACGTCGAGGAGCCCGCGACAAAGGCGCCGTGGAGCCCGAGCGACTTGCCGAGCGTGCCGATGAGCACGTCGGGGCGAACCCCGACCTCGGCGCAGAGGCCAGCGCCGCGCGGCCCGAAGACACCCAGGGCGTGCGCCTCGTCCACGATCAGCGCTGCATCGTGGCGATCGCAGAGCTCACGGAGGCGGCGGAGATCGGGGGTGTCGCCATCCATGCTGAAGAGCGATTCGGTCACCACCCACCGGCGGCGGGCGCCCCTGGCCCGCGCGAGGGCGCTCTCGACCGCCTCCACGTCGACGTGGCCCACGACCTCGACCGTCGCTCCCGAGAGACGGCATCCGTCGATGAGCGACGCATGGTTCAGCGCGTCCGACACGACGACATCCCCCGGCCGGGCCAGCGCGGCGACGGTGCCGACGTTGGCTGCGTACCCGGAGGAGAACAGCAGCGCCGCCTCCACGCTCAACCAGGCGGCGATCTTCCTCTCGGCCATCAGATGGGCCTCGTGGGTCCCGCTCACCAGGCGGGACGCCCCCGCACCGCTCGCGGTTCCGACCTCGGAAGGCAGGGCGAGCCCGGCGTAGCCGAGGTAGTCGTTGGAGCACAGGACCAGCATCCGCGCCGGAGCCGGGGCAGCTGGAGGCGTGCGCAGCAGGCCGGCACGCTCCATCTCGGAGAGCTCGTCCTGGAGATGGCGAAGGGCGTTCACGCCTCCAGGCGTGGGGTCGAGGGCCTGGAAAGCTTCATCCATGGGTGCGGGCATGCCATCTCCAGTCAGCGGCAGGGGCCGAGCGGCAGGACCACCCCTCGCCAGGTACGGGCACTCCAGCTCAGCGCGTGCTGTCGTTCGCTCCGCTGGACGAGGGCGACTCCGGACCGGCGCCGAGGACCGCGTCGACCCGCTGCAGGATACGGCCAAATGCGTCCCGCGCGCGCCCTGCGATCGCCGACGCCCGGGTCCGCTCCTGCTCGAGATCGTGCGCGAGCGCGATGGCGGCGAGCAACATGGCCTGGGGGGTCACGGCGCGGCCGGCGGGCACAACGGTAGCGAGCTTCTGATCGACGACCGCGGCGAGCCGCTGGAGCTCCTCGTCGCTCGCGGACGTCACCACGCGGTAGGTCTGACCTCCTACCCGTAGCTGCACTGTGCGTCGCGCCATTGCCCCCGGACGCTACCATGAACGCCAGCGGGCGCGCAGGGCGGGCTGCGCGGTGCGAACGGAGGGACTCACCTGCGACGGACGTGACGGACGCAACGCACGCGACGCACCGAAAACGAACTCAGGACATCCTCACGCAGGGCGCAGGCTCCGTGCCGCAGAATTCAGGCGCGCTCCCCGCCAGCGCCCTGTAGCATGGCTCCATCATGGCCACCGCGGGCCGCCCAGCTGCCTTGGTTGCCGCGCTCCTCGGAGCCGTTCTCCTCCACGGCACAGCCCGCGCCGAGCCCCAGGCGAGCGCCGGCGTCACCGTCGGCCTTGCCGGCGTTGGCCTCGACCGGCAGCTGTGGGACTCCACGGTCTTCCACGTCGGACTGCGCGGAGACGTCCTGTTCGGCCGCGCTGCCAACGCCGACTTCGGCGTCGGTCCCTACGCCGAGGTGCTCACCCACGCGTTCGATGAGATCCAGACCGGCGTGGGCGTCTCCGTGCTCGCGCCCATCCACGACACGTTCCCCCTGGTCCTCTCCACCGGCGCCTACGGCCGGTGGAGCGGCGACGCCCGCGGCGTGGAGCCAGGGATCGCCGCCGCCATCTTCTGGGGCGGACGCAGCTACAACTTCCACTCGCGCTACGGGATGAGCACAGGGCTGCTCGCCCAGGGGCGGTTCGGGCTCGGCGGCTCGAAGGAGACCGCCGTCGTCCTCGCGGCGCAGCTCGATCTCGCGCTGCTCGCCCTCCCGTTCGTCTACCTCTTCGAGGCTGCGAAAGGGCCGTCACCCGAGGCAGCCCCGGTGCGCCGCGCCAAACCGGCGCCCTGAAGGCGGCTCGATCTGGCGGCTGCTGGGGAGCGCTCTACAGGCCGAAGCTTGCGATGTGATCGGCGCAGGGCTGACCGAGGTCGCGACAGTCCTGAGGGCCCCGGGCGCCAGGGCAGGCGCCCTCGAGCTCCTTGGCGTCCTCGCACTCCTCGTTCGCGGAGCTGGAGCAGCAGTCCGGCGGCGACGTGTCGACGCACCGGCTGCAGGCGAAGCAGACCCTGACGGGGTAGGTCCACTCCTTGGTCTCGACCTCCTGGCCGCCCAGCGTCCTGCCGCGCAACACCACCGTCGCCCACACCTGGATGTCGCGCCGGAGCTGCGCGGCCTGCACGCGCAAGGTGTCCATGGTGGCGCCGTCGATCAGGAGGACCTCGGTGCAGTTGTAGCCGGGGTCGCCGGACGTGCTCGGGTCGACCGCGCCGGTGATCGGAACGACGTAGCCCGGCGTCACGTCGTTGCCCTCGATGTCGGCGACGCGGACCTCGGCCTCGTAGAGCTGGACGCGGGACGTCTCCGTGCGGAGGACGTCCGGGTCGCCGCGCTCTACGATCTGGTTGCCCACCAGGAGCATCGCGCTGTGGCTGCCCGCATAGGCCGAGTCCACCGCGTCCTCGGTCCAGAACGGTTCGCTGGGACCGCAGCTCACGGTGCAGTCCCCCGTCTCTGCCATCCGCATGCGGATGAACAGGCTGCTCTCGTTGTCGGCGCATGCAGACCCGAGCAGGCCACCCGACGTCGCGAGCAGCGCGAGCGCGCACAACCTCCTCGCGAGGCCTGGCGTTGCGTTCACGGACCCTTCTCCTTCATCAGTCATGTCCAACGCCTCCACCGCGGAAATGAACATCGGCAGCGAACAACGAGAGCCGCCGATGCAAGTCGACCTGCCGGATCGTACTGCGCGAGCCGACCCACGGCCGGGGCGAAAAGAGTAGCGGGTCAGGCCGCCGACCGGCAAATTCGCGATGGTCGTCGCCGTCCGAAGAGCGACATCACCCCGCCTCGCGGGAACCACGCGTGAGCTCCAGATACGCTACGATGCCGCCGGCCAGATGAGCAAACCCGAGGAGAGCGGCGCCGTCGGCGAGTGGAGTCGCCTCGCGATCACCGAGCGCGCCGAAGGCGTCCGCATCTCGGTCCAGGTGCGCCCGAAGTCGTCGCGCTCGGCCATCGTCGGGGTGCGCGAGGGCGCGCTCGACGTGTCGTTGACCGCGCCGCCCGTGGATGGCGCGGCCAACGCGGAGCTCGTCAAGCTGCTCTCGCGCGCGCTCGACGTGCGCCAGAACGATGTCCAGATCGCCCTCGGCGCGAGCGGCAGGAGCAAGGTCGTCGCCGTCCGTGGGCTCAAGGAAGCCGAGGCGCGAAAGCGGCTCGCCGGGGCGAAGCGATGAAGGAAAACGTCGTCCGGTTCGAGAAGTGGGAAGGTCTTGGCAACGACTTCATCCTGGTCGAGGCGGTCCCGATGACCGCCGAGGCAGCGCGGCGCCTCTGCGACAGGCGGTTCGGCATCGGCGCCGACGGCGTGCTCGTGATCGAGCGCGAGCAGCCGCGCATGCAGGTCTGGAACGCCGACGGGAGCCGCCCCGAGATGTGCGGCAACGGGATCCGCTGCGTCGCGGCCTACCTCGTCTCCCGCGGCACCCCTCAGAAGGCGCTCACCATCGCGACCGACGCCGGCGACAAGCGGTGCGAGGTCACACGGGCGGGCGATCGCTTCGACGTGCTCGTCGGCATGGGCCGGGCCCGCATGGGCGAGACGCTCGTCGTCACAGCGCTCGGCGCGGAGCACCGCTTCGCCACCGTCGACGTCGGCAACCCGCACGCGGTGACGTTCGATCCCTACACGGAGGACGCGATCGATGAGCTCGGGCCGATCGTCGCGACCACGCCCGCCGAAGGCATCAACGTCGAGTTTTGCCGCGTTCGACCTGCCGAGCACGGCGAGGCGGCGCGCATCGACGTGACCGTCTGGGAGCGCGGGGTGGGCCGCACGCTCGCGTGCGGCACGGGCGCCTGCGCCGCAGCGGCCGCGGCGTGCGCGCAGGGCCGCGCGCCGTACGGAGCACCTCTCCGCCTGGCGCTGCCGGGCGGCTCGCTGCGCATCACCGTCGCGCCCGGATCCCTGGAGCTGCTCATGCAAGGCCCGGCGCGCCGGGCGTTCTCGGGTGAGGTGGTGATCGCGTGACCGCCTCGCTCGAGGGGGTCTGGGGTCCTGGCCGGGCGCCGGCCCACGAGTTCTCGCTCAAGGTGCTCGCCGTCATCGCCGACGAGGCGACGCGCACGCTGTTCTCGCGCGTCATCACGTCCGATGAGCTGCTGCTCGCCGGCGATCTCGCCGAGGGGATCGTCCTTGCCGAGACCGCCGCGCCCGACATCGCGTTCATCGATGTCGGGCTCGGGGACGGGGCCGGCCTCGCCATGGTCCACCACCTGAAGGCCCTCGCGTCCGAGGCCACCGTCTTCGCGCTGGCGACGAGGGCGGAGCTCGAGGCGGGCGCCCATGCGGTCGCGCTCGGCGGCGCCGGGCTCTTCCTGCTGCCCCTCGGCGGGGACGAGGTGCTGAACGCGGTCGGCTCGGTGCGCCTGCGCTTCGCCGAGCGGGCTCTCCGGATGCAGCTCGAGCAGGAGTCCGCGCGCAGCGCGCGCGCGGCCGGGTGGATCGCCCGCTTGGCCGAGCTCGCCGACGCGCGCGACCGCACGGCGGCGGCCCAGCAGCTCGCCGAGGTGTTCGTCGAGGCGACGGGCGCGGCGGCAGCCGCCGTGTACCTGGCCGCCGGAGAGCGCTCCAGCGAGCTGGTCCGCTCCGCGGCGATGGGGCCGCTCGAGCGCGCGCCCGCCTACGGGACCGAGACCGACATCCTCGATTTCGCCCGGCGGGAGCAGCTCGTCGTCGTCCCGCTGGCGCTCCGCAAGCTCGCCGCAGGGCACCTCCTTCTCCAGAAGGAGCCTGGCCGCAGCTCCGCGTTCCCTTCGGTCAGGCGCCCGGACAGCGCGGCCTCGACCCCGCGGCGCGCCCCGCTCCTCGACGGCCTGGTCAAGCTGCTCGCCACGCAGGCGACGACGGCGCTCGCTCTGCTCGGCGAACGCGAGCGCTCGACGGGCGGCGCAGCGATGAAGGATCCGGCGTCGAGCGCTTACTCGTTCGCCTACTACGTCGACGTCGCCGGCCGGGAGATCGACAAGGCCAGGCGGTACGGCCGCCGGTTCACGATCGCGACCATCGTGATCGAGCCTGACGCGGCGGCCGCACCGGAGCGCCCAGGCGACCTCGCCTTCTGGAGGATCACGCCGGCGCCCCCTGCCAACACGCACAACCCGGGTCAGGTCGTCGAGCACCTGCTCCGCGCCGTGCGCGACACCGACATCCTGGCCCGCGTCGACGAGAACGAGTTCCACCTGCTGATGCCCGAGACGGCCGCCCTGGAGGCTCACGCCTGCCATCGACGGATGCTCTCCAACGTCGCCGAGAGCGAGAAGCGGGCCGGGTACCTTCCGAAGGGGCTGCTCGTCGGGGTCGCCACGTTCCCCCATGACGGCCAGAGCCTCGCTCAGCTGCTCCGCATCGCCCGGCGGCGGGCCGACGCCACCAAGTCCTCGATCGTCCATCGCATCCCTCAGGATCGGCGGAGCATGGGCGAGATCATCAACCTCCTCTTCCGGGAGTCCCCCGCGCCCGGTGGAGCTTCCGCGATCTCGGCGCCCCGCGCGCTCGATCTGTCGGTGTCCGATACGATCCTGCTCGCGACGTCGGTCGTCAGGAACGCGCTCCGCGGGGGCGCGGTGTTCGTGCTGGTCGCTCACCACGACGGGCTGAGCCTGGGAGCGCAGGTCAAGGCGCTGCTGGCCTCGCCGCGCGACGACGTGGTGGTGCACACCGTCGATCTCCGCTCCTCGCCTGGGTGCAACGACATCGAGGCGCTCTGTGTACTCGCGGAGCACGGCGCGTATGCCCTGATCGGGCGTAACCAGGGGGGCTTCGTGAAGGGTATCCACGCCGCCGATCCGCTGCTCGCGGACTTCCTCGCGGAGCGGCTCGGCCGCGCGGCCGGGCTGCGGGTCTTCGGCTGACTCGGAGGGCGCCGATCCAGTGTCTCGCAGGGTGCTGCTGGTTGATTCGGACGTGGACGCGCTCGGCGCGCTCGCGTCGGCGCTCAGGGCGCGTGGTCTCACCGTGACCAACGCGAACGGCGCGTTCGAAGCCGTGGAGCAGGCGTTCAAGCGCCGGCCCGACGTCGTGCTCGCCGCCAGGGCGCTCGACGAGGACAACGCGCTCGCGGACGCGTTCGCCGCCGTCCCCGACCTCGCCGATACCCCGATCCTCTTCCTCGTCGACGGCGCCGAGGGCGATCTGGGCTTCGACGAGGTCCTGCGCGGCGACGTCGATCACATCGTCTCGCGGATCACCGAGGCGTCGCCGCGCGGCTCCAAGCCGACGGTGCCGCAGGAGATCCGCGGCGATCTCGAGCAGGCCCCGCTCGTCGACCTGCTCCAGCTGCTCGCGATGAACCGCCGGAGCGGCACCCTCGGCATCACGACGCCGACCGGGGCAGGGGAGCTCCGGCTCTCGGCAGGGGAGGTGATCGATGCCGTCTACCGCCGCCTCGAGGGCGAGAAGGCGCTCTATCGGCTGCTCGGAGAGCGGGACGGACACTTCGCCTTCTCGCCCGGCGAACCGGCGAGCGTGCGCCGCATCATGGCGCCGACCTCGCGTCTCCTGATGGAAGCGCTCCGCCAGGTCGACGAGGTCCAGCGCCGGCGAGCGGAGCTCGCGCCGGCCGGTGAGGCCTTCCTGGTGACCGAGCCCGCGAGCGACGATCTCGACCTGTCCCCGCTCCCGGACCACGAGGCGTTCAGCGTCGACGCGACCTTCGGCGACGCGGCGGACCGAGCGAGCGCCGCACCCCTGGCGAACGCCATGAGCTCGGTGCCCGACTTCACCGCCGCGCCGATGCCGGCGAGCGACGTGAAGGGCAACCGCGTCGGTTCGATGCCGCCGCCGCCCACGCTCCGCGCGGCCGAGCCGGCCGCGTTCCGGCTCGACGCGCTCCGCTCCCCGACGACGTCGCCGCCGGCGCCCCTCGGGGAGCCCGCGGAGCGCACCGCCGTGGCCGAGAAGCTGACGGCGCTGCTCCAGATGCCGCACAACCTCGACGAGCTGCTCGACGAGATCAGCGGGCCGGATCTCCTGATCCTCGAGGTCCTGATGGAGCTGACGGCCTCCGGGAAGATCCGCCGCATCTCGCTCGCCGACCTCACGACGCCGTTCGCGCCGTCCGAGCACCTTCCGGTCCTCCGGTCCCTCGTGACCCGCCTGGCCCGGCCGGGCTTCGCGCCGCCGCCTCACCTCGTCATCGCCGCGAGCACGCGCCGTATGGCGACGCTCTCTCATGCGGTCCGCCGCATCGGAGACGCCGTCGTCCCCGCCGAGCCTCCGCCGCAGGCGGCGATCCCGAGGCCGCTCGGCGTGATCCGGCTCGGCGACGCCGTCGAGCTCGCCCTGGTCGGCCTCCCCATCGAGGAGAGCTTCGCGCCAGCCTGGCCGCTCGCCCTGCACGGCGCGGCCGCGGTCGTCCGGCTCGGCGATGGCGGGGAGGACGCGCTGGCGGCGCACTGCGAGGCCCTGGAGCTCTTGCTGCTCGACGCAGAGGCCATGATGGGGCCGCTCGATCTCGCCTCACCGGGACAGATCACGCTGCTCGTCCGCGCCGCGCTCGAAGCCGCCGCGGGCGTGTGACCGGCCGACGAAAACGTCGCTTTGGAACGGATCTTCCGGGTTTCTCACCTCGGAAACCGGCGTTCGACTCGGCGGCGCACGGCGTTGCGAGAACAGGTTTCTGCTATCGTCGCACACGCCTCGCTTCAGCAGTCCGGCGAGGAGAGGAGCGCGATCGTGCTTATCGGAGTCCCCAAGGAGATCAAGACACGTGAGTACCGCGTCGGCATGACGCCCGCGGGAGTCCGGGCCCTGGTCGGGCACGGGCACAAGGTCCTCGTGGAGACCGGCGCCGGCGAAGGCAGCGGGCTCTCCGACGAAGCCTACGCACGCGCGGGCGCTCTCATCGCGAGGTCGGCAGCGGAAGCGTGGAGCGCCGATATGGTCGTGAAGGTGAAGGAGCCGCTCCCTGCCGAGTACGGCCACTTTCGCCCGGGTCTCCTCCTCTATACCTACTTGCACCTGGCCGCCGAGCCGGATCTCACCCGGGAGCTCGCCAAGCGAGGCGTGACCGGCGTCGCGTACGAGACCATCCAGCTCGAGGACGGCTCGCTGCCGCTGCTGCGGCCGATGAGCGAGGTGGCCGGCAGGATGGCCGTTCAGGTCGGCGCTTCGTGCCTGGAGAAGGAGCGGGGCGGCAAGGGCGTGCTCCTCGGCGGCGTGCCGGGGACGCGGCGCGGCCGCGTGGCGATCCTGGGCGGCGGCGTTGTCGGCCGGAACGCAGCGACCATCGCGGTCGGGATGGGGGCGCAGGTCACCGTGCTCGATGTCCGCGCCGAGACGATGAGCTACCTCGAAGACGTGTTCGGCGGCGCGATCGAGACGCTCTACTCCAACGCGGAGAACATCGAGACGATGTGCGAGCGCGCCGATCTCGTGGTCGGCGCGGTGCTCGTGCCCGGCGCCAAGGCGCCCCAGCTCGTGACCGAAGAGCTCATCCGACGCATGGAGAAGGGGACGGTCGTCGTCGACGTCGCCGTGGATCAGGGAGGGTGCATCGCGACATGCCGCCCGACGACGCACGACAACCCGACCTACGAGGTGCACGGCGTCGTTCACTACTGCGTCGCCAACATGCCAGGCGCGGTCTCGCACACGAGCACCTGGGCGCTCACGAACACGACGATCGGCTACGCGGTGGCGATCGCCAACCAGGGCATCGTCGCCGCGGCCAAGGCCGACAGGGCCGTGGCCCTCGGGATCAATACCCACGGCGGCCACGTGACCTACGGCCCCGTCGCGGCGGCCCACCGGCTGGAGTACGTGCCGGTCGAACGCGCGCTCGGCTGACCGGGAGCGCGACCTCGTGGCAGCCAGAAAAAACAAGAAAATAGCGATCATCGGCGGTGACGGCATCGGTCCGTCCGTCATCGACGAGGCGAAGCTGCTGCTCGAGCTCTATCAGGCGCGAGCAGGGCTGCCGATCGACCTCTGGGAGCTCGATCTCGGCGCCGATCGGTACCTGCGCGACGGGACGACCTTTCCGAACCAGATCCAGATAGCCATCCAGCGCGAGTGCTCGGCGGTGCTCCTCGGCGCCCTGGGTGATCCCCGCGTGCCCAACCTGGAGCACGCGCGCGACATCCTCTTTGGCATGCGCTTCGGCTACGACCTCTACGCCAACGTGAGGCCCGTCCGCGCGCTGTCGGACCGGCTGGTGCCGCTCAAAGGCCGCACGGCGAAGGACATCGACTTCGTCGTGTTCCGCGAGAACACCGAGGGGATCTACGTCGGGATGGGCGGGCAGTTCAAACGCGGCACCCCCGACGAGGTCGCGATCAACGAGGACGTAAATACGAGGAAGGGCGTCGAGCGGATCATCCGCGCGGCCTTCGACTACGCGCGGGCGAACGGCCGGACGCGGGTCACGATGGCGGACAAGTCGAACGCGATGCGGCACGCGCACGAGCTCTGGCTGCGCGTCTTCCACGAGGTGCGCGCCCAGTATCCGGAGATCCAGTCGAACCACGTCTACGTGGACGCCCTCTGCCTGTACGTCATCCAGGATCCCGCGCAGTTCCAGGTGATCGTGACGAACAACCTGTTCGGCGACATCGTGACCGACCTCGGCGCGGCGCTGCAGGGGGGGCTCGGCATGGCGGCGAGCGCGAACGTGCACGCGTCCGATCCGGGGCGGGTCGCGCTGTTCGAGCCGGTGCATGGGTCGGCGCCGCCGCTCGCCGGCAAGGACATCGCGAACCCGTTCGCGGCGATGCTCACCGCGGGGCTGCTGCTCGCTCACCTCGGGTGGCCCGAGGAAGAGCGCCGCATCGAGCGCTGGGTCTCCCAGGCGCTCGACAAGGGGATGTGCACGGTCGATGTGGGCGGCACGCTCGGCACGCGCGCCGCCGGCGCATGGGTCCGGGAGCAGATCGCCGCCGAGCTGGGACCGCCGTGAGGTGACCCGGGGGCGCCCGCGCGCGGCCGGCGCGGGGGGCTCGATCGCCGAGAAGTTCGGGTGTCCGATCCTCCTGTGATACGGGACCGCCAATGGGCGTAGGATCGAGGGCAGTGGAGCACGCGGGGCCGCGCAGCAATGCAGCGAGCGAGTCTCGGCACGAGCGGCTGGGCGGAGCGCGCGCCGAGTTCGTGGCGAACCTGGGTCGCCGCGTGGCGGAGCTCCGCGAGATGGTCCGGCGGATCGAGGCAGACGGAGATGCGCCGCGGCTCGTCGAGGAGCTGAAGCGGCGCCTGCACTCGCTCGGCGCGGGGGCGCGCCTCCTGCGCTTCGCGCGCGTCGCCGAGCGGCTCGCCGAAGGGGAGTCGCAGCTCGCCGCCGCGAACGGCGCGCGGCTCAGCGGCGAGGCCGCGGCGGCCCTGCGGAAGCTGCTCGAGGAGCTGCCCGCCCTGGCCTGGGGGCAGTCGGCCATGGGCGAGCAGGCGCCGGCGCCGCGCGCCGCCGCGCCGCTCGAGCAGGCGTCGGCGCCGCCCCGCGCGCGCGCTGCCGCGGATCCGCCGAACGCACGCGGCGCCGGCGCGCGGCCGGAAGCCACGGGCGCGGCCGCGGCCAAGGGCCAGGCCACGACGTGGATCGCGGGCGTGAGCAACGGCCGCGCGCTCGCCCCCGAGCCGCTCTCGCTCGACGATGAAGAGGAAGCCCGCGCGTCCTCGACGCGCGGCGTGGAGCAGGCGCCCCCCGCCGAGGCGCCGGAGGCCGCGTCGGCCGTTTCGATCGACGCGCCGATCACGGTCCTCGTCGTGGGCGCCGCGCCGCTCGCCGAGGCGCTCGACGCGGCGAGCGCCGACGTCGGGCCGTCGTTCGAGGTGGAGCGGACCGACGACGTGGAGACGGCGATCGATCTCGCGCGGGCCTTCGCGCCGGATCTGGTGCTGCTCGACGCGGACATGCCGGGCGCGCGCGGGCTCGCGGAGGCGCTGGCCGCCGATCCGCTGACCGACCTGGTCCCCGTCGTCGCCGTCGGCCGCTTCGCGCGGCCGGAGGACGCGGCTCCGTACCTGGCGCTCGGCGCCGCGCGCGCGCTGCCGAAGCCCGTGTCGCCGGACGCGCTCCGGCGCGCCGCCGCGGAAGCAGCGGCGGCCTGCGTGCGCGCTGAAGCCTCGCGCGCCGTGCGCGGGCCGTTCGGGGCCGTCAGCCTCGAGGAGCTCGGCGCGCGCCTCGCCGCGGAGCTGCGCCGCGGCCTCTGCGACGCCGCCGAGCCGAGGAGCCGCGGGGCGCACGTGGATCTCGGCGACGGCGCGGAGGTCCTCGCGGCGCTCTGGGGCGCGGTGGCGCGCATCCGCGATCTCGTGACGATCCGCTCGCAGGGCGGCGTGCGGTTCTCGCCGAACGGGCCGGAGGGCGCGCTGCCGCTCGCCCCGTGGATGATCGCGCCGAGCACGCCCGAGGGCGAGCGCTCGCGGCTGCACAGCGAGATCCGCGCGAAGTCGCCGGCGCGCACGATCAGCGCGTCGCTCGCGTCGCTCGCGTCGAGCGCGGTGCCCGACGACGCGGCGCTCGACGCCCTCGACATCGTGGTGGCGGACGACGATCCGGCGGTGACGTGGTTCCTCGCCGGCGTGCTCCGGGCCGCGGGCGCGAACGTGCACGAGGCGCACGACGGCGCGCGGGCGCTCGACCTCGCGTACCAGACGACGCCGGACCTGGTCGTGAGCGACGTGCTGATGCCGCGGCTCGACGGCTTCGCCCTCTGCCGTGCGCTCAAGCGCGACGTCGCGCTGCGCGACGTGCCGGTCATCCTGCTCTCCTGGAAGGAGGACCTGCTCCAGCGGCTCCGCGAGCTCGGCGCCCAGGCCGACGGCTACCTCCGCAAGGAGGAGAGCGCGACGGCGTTCGTGCAGCGGGTGCACGAGGTCCTGCGGGGCAGGCGGCGCGTCGCGGAGCGCATCGCGACGGGCGGAGAGGTCCGCGGGCGGCTCGACGGCATGACGACGCGGACGCTGCTGTCGCTCTCGTGCGCGCACCGGCCCGACGCGCTCGTGTCGGTCCGGGACGCCGCGTTCCTGTACGAGGTGCTGCTCAAGGACGGCCGCCCCGCCGGCGCGACGCGGACGGCGCAGGACGGGACGTTCCACCGCGGCCCCTCGGTGCTCGCGGCGCTCCTCGGCGTCGGCTCCGGCCGCTTCGTCGTGGCGCCCGCGCCGGAGAGCGAGCTCGCCGCGCCGCCGCGCCCCGGGTTCGAGGGGACGCTCGCGGAGCAGCTCCTGCCCGCGATCGCGGCGGCCCGGGCCGCCCAGCGGCTGTTCCACGGGCCGCCGTTGATGCAGGTCGAGCGCGTCGTCCTCGACCTGGAGGGGATGGGCGCGACCGCCGACGCGACGCCCGAGCCGGCGCGCTCGCTCCTGAGGGCGCTCGCCCGGGGGACTTCGCCGCGATCGGTCATCACCTCGGGGGAGTTCGCCGCGAGCCTCGTCGAGGACGTGCTGAACGACGTCGCGGCGCGCGGCGGCGTGCGTCGGGTGATCGGCCGCGAGGGAGACGACCTGCTCGCCCCCGCCGTGGCCTACGAGGAGGAGACGCTCCGCGGCGTGCGGCGCCTCCCGGAGCGGGCCGCCCCGATCGTGGCGCTGCCGGCGGAGCTCGCCGGCGACGTCGCCGCAGCGTCGTCGCGCGCGTCGAACGAGCTCACCGACGACCAGCTCACGGTGGTGCCCGGCTCGGTGGCGCCGAGATCGGCCATGCCGGCGCGCGGCTCGGCGGCGCCGAGCTCGGCGGTGTCGGGGCCGGGCTCGGCCATGTCTATCCCCGTGCTGTCCGTGGACGGCGAGGACGAGGACACGGCGTTCGCGAGCGCGGGCGAGGAGGAGGCGAGCGCGCTCGCCAGCGCGCTGGTCAGCGCGCGGGTTCCGAGCGATCTCGCCGAGGTTCGAGGTGATGTGGTCAGCGTGCGCGCGGCGCGGAGCCCCCAGGTGGAGGCCGCTGTGCTGGCGGGCGTGACGCCGGCCGTGCCGGGCGTGGCGCCCGCGCCCCGCAGGCCGGAGGCCACGCTGCCCGCGCTGGAGTACCCGAAGCCCGAGCGGCTGCTGACGCTGGGCTCGCTCCCGCCGCCGCCCGTCGTCGAGGCGCCGGCGCCCGCGGCGCTCAAGATCCCCGCGGCGCCGCCCGCCGCGCGGCTCGCAGCCCCCGCCCCGGCGCCCGCCGTCGACGAGTCGCCCACGCCGCGCCGCGTGCGCCGGCCGTCGGCCTACGTGCCGACGCCGCAGCCGCCCGCCCGCGACAACCGCACGACGATGTGGGTCCTCTTCGCGGTGGCGGCGTTCGTCTTCGCGGTGGCCGCGCGGTTGTCGCGCGATCACGAGCTGCAGGGCGCCTCGCCGCCCCCAGAGCAGCCGGGCCCGGCAGCCGCAGAGCCCGCGACAGCTGCCCCGGCCGGCGCTGCCGTGCCTGCCGCCGTCGGCTCGTCGAGCGTGGTCGCGGCGGCGGTCGCCGCCACGCCGGCCGCGGCTGCCGCCGGGCCGATCGGCGAGACGACGGCCAACCCGGTGCTCCCCGAGACGCTGCCGCTGGCCGCCGAGCACAAGGTGCCCGAGGGGCAGGGCATGCTGGAGGTGATCGCCGGCGCGGGCGACACGCTCTTCGTCGATGGCCGGAAGGTCGGCACCGGCAGCGTCAAGCTGCCGCTCGCGCCCAAGGACGGCGCCTACGAGATCCGGGCGAAGCTCCGGGACGAGGAGCGGGTGCGGTTCGCGGTCGTCAAGGCCGGCCGCCTCACCCGGCTCCGCGTCGCGCCGCCGTGGCGCCGCTGAGCGCGCCGCGAGCGCTCCTCCAGGCAATCGAGCAGGCAATCGAGGAGCCCGCGCTCGCCCCGGGGTGCCCAGCCACAGGCAGGGGACCCCGCTCGTGGTAGAGGACGCCCCGTGCGCGCCCGCGTGATCCGAACCCGCCGTTCCGCTTCTGCTTCCGCTTCCGCGCTCACGCTCGTCTCCGCCGCGGCCGCGCTCCTCTCCGGTTGCACCGGGTGCGAGTCGTCGACCCGGGATCTGCCTTCCGGCGCCCCGGCCACGGCGTCCGCGAGCCCGCAGGCGGCGCCTCCGCCGCCGGCGCGCGACGTCGTACACCTCATCGACGAGCTGCCCAGCTGCGATCTCGAGCACCGCGGGCTCCTGTTCGATACCGGCGCGAACGCGCTCATCGGCCGCTTCGCGTGGCAAGGGACCGTGCCCACCGGCATCCAGGCGGTCGAGCACGATGGATCGACCTGGGCGCGGATCTCGGAGCGGCAGATCAAGCTCACGTTCGTCCTGCCGTCCGCGAGCCCCATCTTCGTGTCCGCCCGGGCCGTCGGGCTCACCTCCAAGTACGCCACCGTCTCCCTGGACGATCAGCTCCTCGGAACGCTCCGCCTCCAGCGCGACCAGATCCGGATCGCCTCGACCCCGACCACCACGCTCCCCGCCGATCCCGGCCTGCACACCCTCACGCTCCAGTTCTCCGGCCGGCTCCGCCAGGGGGAGTCGTTCGCCGACGTCGACTGGGTGCGCGTGGGCATCCCCGACGAGGACCCGGCCACGTACGGCCCCCCGACCCTGCGGGACGTCGTGGCACCCGCCGCCGCCCTGTCGGGCGTCCCCCACCGGTCCATCGCGCTGCGCGCGCCGGGCGCGGTCCGCTGCGCCTTTCGCCCTTCCAGGGTGACCCGCCTCCGCACCGCCATCGGCGCGCTGGGCTCAGGAGAAGGCGACGCCGAGATCCGCGTCCTCCGCGACGGCCAGGAGCCGCTCGTGATCCATCGCGTCCACGTCGAGGGCGGCGACAAGGCGGCCTGGACCGACGTCGAGCTGCCGCTCGCGCCCTTTGCCGGGTCCCTCATCTCCCTCGAGCTCCGCGCCGCCGCCGCGGCCCGCGGCGGGCGCATCCTCTTCGGCGACCCCGTCCTCGCCGGATCGCCGGAGCCTCCTCCGTCCGTGCCCGCTGCGCGCGCCGTCGTGATCGTCGCCATGAACGGGGTCGAGCGGCCCGATCTGCCCCCCTGGAGCGGTCGTCCGGAGCCGCACCTCGCCACGCTCTCGGAGCTCGCGACGTCGGCGACGACGTTCGATCACCACCGGGGGCCGAGCACGGTCGTGTCCGCCGTGGCCGCGTCGCTGCTCACCGGCCTTCCGCCGCCGGCCCATACCGTCGCCGACACCGGGGCCCGCCTCCCTGCCCATGTCACCACCATCGGCGCCATCGCGAGCGACAGCAGCATCCGCACCGGGTTCTTCACCGGCGTCCCCACCACCTTCCGGGCGTTCGGCTTCGGGCCCGGCTGGTCCCGGGTCCTCGAGCATCCCCCGACGAGCGGCGAGCCAGCCACCACCCCGATCGACGCCGCCGCCGCCTGGATCAGCGAGACCGTCCGTCAGGACGCTTCCAACCGCCTCCTCGCGTTCGTCCACGCGCGCGGCGGCCATCCGCCCTGGGAGGTCAGCCCGAAGGAGCTGAACGCCCTCAAGCCCGCCGATTACGCCGGCCCCGTCGAGCCGCGACGCGCCGCTCAGGTGCTGGCCAGGCTGAGGAGCCGGCGGCGCGATGTGCTCAGCCCCGAGGATCGCGACAGGATCCGCGACCTCTTCTCCATCGCCCTTGCCGGCCAGGACCGCGCCCTCGGCAACCTCATCGGGACCCTCAAGGCCGCTGGCCTGTGGGACGACACCCTCTTCATCGTGACAGGCGATCTGGCCAGCGGGCGCTCCGACGCCGCGCTCTACGGCGAGGGCATGGACCTCCAGGAGCCCGTCCTGACGCTCCCGCTTTATGTCCACTTTCCCGGTGATCTGTACGCCGGCCAGCGCGTCGCTGCCCCGACCGAGATCATCGACGTGGCGCGCACGGCGATCGCCGCCCTCGGCCTGTCGTTCGCCCGCAAGCCGCTCGGGAAGGATCTGGCGGCGGTCGCCTCCGGCCTCGAGGGCGTCGAGCGCGGCCCCCAGATCGCCGCCCTCGGCGATCGTTACTCCACCCGCTGGGGCAACCTCGTGCTTTCGGGTCGACTCGGCGTTCCCCCCTTTCTCTGTGACCTCGACGTGGACCCGACCTGCGCCTTCAACCGTCGCGAGGTGATGCCCCTCGCCACCGTGTCGCTCTTCCGGCGCACCGTGACGTTCGACCTGTCCGTGCGCGCGCCCGCGGCGCAACGGGAGCCGGCCACGATCGACGCGGAAACGGCGGCCGTGCTCAACGTATGGGGCGCGAACTGAGGCGCGCGCGATCGACGTAGGCCCGCGCCTGCGAGCCGGGGAGAGCCCGCTGACGGCGCCCGGCGGCGCGCCGGCGCCCTGCGCGGGCGAAGGCGTCCGCGACATCGCGCAGGCCGCGCGCGATCACGCTCCAGCGTTGCCATGACGCCTCGCTGCGGGGCAGCACGCCCCGCGTCGCGCGCGCCGCGACGCCCCCGCGCGGGTTGGCCGATCGACGTACGCCCGCGCCCGCGCGTGCGCGTCGTGCGCTCGCTTCGCGCGCGGAAGGCGCCTGGCATGCTTCGCGCAAACCCCGCAGACCGCACAGGCCAAGCGCCTCGACGGCGCTTCATCATTCCGTGAGAGGAGTCCCCGCATGAAGGCGACCGACCTATTGAAGGAGCATCACCAGGAAGTCGAAGAGCTCTTCGAGCGCATGTCGCAGGCTGACAACGACGAGATCAGCGCGCTCCGCGACGAGCTCGTGGCGACCCTCGTGAGCCACACGGCCATCGAGGAGGAGCTCTTCTATCCCGAGAGCCGGGAGGCGCTCGGCGCCTCCCCCCTGATCACGACCTCGTACGAGGAGCACGCGCTCGTCGACGTCATGTTGCAGAAATTGCTCAGCACCGAGCCGGGTGACGAAACCTTTCACGCCAGGCTCGGCGTGCTGAAGGAGCTCGTGCAGCACCACGTCGAGGAAGAGGAGAAGGAGCTCTTCCCCCAGGTCGAGAGCGCCATGGGCGCCGAGCGCCTCGAGGAGCTCGGCAGCCGCCTGGCGATGCGCTTCGGCCAGGTGCGCGAGAGCGACGTCGAGGCGCTCCTCGCTCGGAACGTCGCGAAGAGCATGCCCGCCGCCGGCCGCCGCGCGCGCGCAGCGAAGCCGCAGGCGCGCAAGGCGGCGGCCAAGCGTCCACCCGCGAAGCGCGCGCCGAAGCGCGCGTCGACGCAGCGCGCCGAGCCGGCGCGGGGCGCGCAGAAGGGGCGCCGCACCGCCGCGACCGGACGGAAGAAGACAGCGGCCACGGCGCCCACGAAGACCGGGCGAGCCGCGCCCGCGCGCAAGGCGAGCCGGCCGGCGAAGACCAGCCGCACGGGCCGCAAGGGCGGTCGCGCGAGCAGCGCCTCCGCGCGCTGACCGTCACGAGCGCACATCAACGCACGTTGCCGCAGATCAGCGGCGCGAGGTCCGGCCGGAGGGGACGGCGGGCCTCGCGCCGCCATCGAGATCGAACAGCGGAAGCGTGCCGCCGGCCTTCGGGGCAGCGGCCTTCGGAGAAGCGGCCTTCGGGGCGGTCTCCGCCGCGAGCTCCTGCAGCAGGGCGGGGTCGTCGTGGGCGACCGAGTTGACCCGCGGCGAGACGGCGCGCGCCGCGAGGGCGCCGCGAGGCGCCGGCCGGAGCAGCGCCTCGGCCCGATCCGCGTCCGCGCCGTCACCGAGGCCGAGCCAGAGGTCCACGTCCCCGGGGCCCAGCAGGACCGGCATCCGGTCGTGGATCGGCGCGACGTCGGCGTTCGCCTCGGTGGTCAGGAGCGTGAAACGGAGGTCGGGCTCCCCCGTGTCGGCGTCTTTCGCCGGCTGGTAAAGCCCCGCCAGGTGGAGCAGCCCGCCCTCCGCGGGGTGGAACCAGGTGGGCCGCCGCGCGCCCTTGGGCCCGGTCCACTCGTAGAAGCCGTCCGCCGGCACCACACAGCGGCGCGCCGCGAACGCCTCGCGGAACGTCGGCTTCGCCCGCGCGCTCTCCGCCCGCGCGTTCGCCAGGAGCGAAGGCCCGGCGCCGCCGCTCGCGAATCGACCCAGGAAACCCCAGGTCGCCGCCACCAGCGCGCGCCGGCCGTCCCGAGCGCGCAGCACCGGGTGGACGGTCGCAGGTGCGATGTTGAAACGAGGCCGAAACCTTGCCGCTATCTCCGGATCAGCGGCAATCGACCGAGCCGGACCGCCACCTGCTCGGCCCGCGCCAGAGGACGACTCGAGCAGCGCGATGAGGGTCGCAAAGTCCGGAACGGCGAGGGTGAAACGCGCGCACATAACACTAGATTAGCGGCTTCGGGGCGCCTACAAGGGCGCTCCGGACGTTGGAGGAGGCCGCATGGTCGACAGCTTTGGCACCAAGAGCACGCTGACGGTTCAAGCCGAAACATACACCTATTACAAGCTCACCTCGCTGGCGCAAGGCGGCGCGTCGATCGACAAGCTCCCCTTCTCGCTCCGCATCCTCCTGGAGAACCTCCTCCGCCACGAGGACGGGCGCGTCGTGCGCAAGGACCACGTGGAGGCCGTCCTCAACTGGGACCCGAAGGCCCGCCCCTCGCAGGAGATCGCCTTCCACCCCGCGCGCGTGCTGCTCCAGGACTTCACCGGCGTCCCCGCCGTTGTCGATCTCGCCGCCATGCGCGAGGCGCTCGCGAAGCTCGGCGGCGACTCGCTCAAGATCAACCCGCTCCAGCCCGTCGATCTCGTGATCGACCACTCGGTCCAGGTCGACCGATTTGCGTCCTCGACGGCCGTGAAGGTGAACGCGGCGCTCGAGTTCGAGCGCAACGAGGAGCGCTACGCGTTCCTCCGATGGGGGGCGCAGGCGTTCACGAACTTCCGCGTGGTGCCGCCCGACCAGGGCATCTGCCACCAGATCAACCTGGAGTACCTCGCGGGCGCCGTCATGCGGCAGGGCACGCTGGTCTACCCGGATACGCTCGTCGGCACCGACTCGCACACAACGATGATCAACGGGCTCGGCGTCGTCGGCTGGGGCGTCGGAGGCATCGAGGCCGAGGCGGCGATGCTCGGCCAGCCGCTCTCGATGCTCATCCCCGAGGTCGTGGGCTTCAAGCTCCACGGCAGCCTGCCCGAGGGCGCGACCGCGACCGATCTCGTCCTCACGGTGACGCAGATGCTGCGGCAGAAGAAGGTGGTCGGGAAATTCGTGGAGTTCTACGGCCCCGGCCTGAGCGCGCTCTCGCTCCCGGACCGCGCCACGATCGCCAACATGGCGCCCGAGTACGGCGCCACGATCGGTTTCTTCCCCGTCGACGACGAGACGATCGCGTACCTGCGCTTCACCGGCCGGCCCGCGCAGCTCGTCGCGCTCGTCGAGGCCTACTACAAGGAGCAGGGGCTGTTCCGCA
This sequence comes from Sorangium sp. So ce124, assembly GCF_051525235.1. NCBI lineage: Bacteria > Pseudomonadati > Myxococcota > Polyangiales > Polyangiaceae > Sorangium > Sorangium sp. So ce124. The sequence continues at coordinate 12,211,136 of NZ_CP150312.1, read as the reverse complement.
CGGACAGCACCCCGGACCCCGTCTTCAGCGACACCCTCTCGCTCGACCTCGGCGACGTGGTGCCGTCGATCGCCGGCCCGAAGCGGCCGCAGGACCGCGTCCCGCTGCGCGACGCGAAGCGCGCCTTCCGCGCCTCGCTCCAGGGCATGCTCGAGAAGGAGTTCGCCGGGGCCGACGCGCCCGCGGTCAAGGCGTTCCTCGAGGAGGGAGCCGGCAACGCCGCCGCGCGCGTCCCCGCGCTCGAGAAGATCATGCGCCCCGCGGAGATCACCGAGGGCGACACGCGCTACACGCTGCGCCACGGCTCGGTCGTGATCGCCGCGATCACGTCCTGCACCAACACGTCGAACCCGGCGGTCATGCTGGGCGCGGGCCTGCTCGCGAAGAAGGCCGTCGAGCGCGGGCTCACGGTGAAGCCGTGGGTGAAGACGTCGCTCGCCCCCGGGTCGAAGGTCGTCACCGACTACCTGCGCCAGGCGGGGCTCCTGCCGTACCTCGAGGCGCTCGGCTTCCACATGGTCGGCTACGGCTGCACGACCTGCATCGGCAACTCCGGGCCGCTGCCGGACGTGATCGGCGACACGATCCGCAACAACGATCTCGTCGTGGCGAGCGTCCTGTCGGGCAACCGCAACTTCGAGGGCCGCATCAACCAGCACGTGCGGATGAACTTCCTCGCCTCTCCGCCGCTCGTCGTCGCGTACGCGCTGCGCGGCGACGTCGACGCCGACCTCTTCAAGGAGCCGGTCGGCACGGATCGCAACGGCGAGCCGGTGTACCTCAAGGACATCTGGCCGAGCTCGGCCGAGGTCAACGAGGCGATCCGGACGGCCGTGCGGCCCGAGCAGTTCCAGGTGCAGTACGAGAACGTCTTCGCCGGCGACGAGGAGTGGCAGAAGCTCGCGGTCCCGGGCGGCCAGACGTTCGTGTGGGACGAGGGCTCGACCTACGTGCGCAGGCCGCCGTTCTTCGAGGGCCTGTCGAAGGATCCGGCGCCGCTCACCGACATCCGGGGCGCGCGCGTGCTCGCGCTGCTCGGCGACTCGGTGACGACCGACCACATCTCCCCGGCCGGCAACATCGCCAAGAACAGCCCCGCCGCGAAGTACCTGGTCGAGCACGGCGTCGCGCCCGCCGACTTCAACTCGTACGGCGCCCGCCGCGGCAACCACGAGGTGATGATGCGCGGCACGTTCGCGAACATCCGCCTCAAGAACGCCCTGCGCCCCGGCGAGGAAGGCGGGATCACGGTGCACCTGCCCGACGGCGAGAAGACCACGATCTACGACGCGGCCATGCAGTACAAGGACGAGGGCGTGCCGCTGCTCGTGATCGCCGGCGCCGAGTACGGCACCGGGTCGTCGCGCGACTGGGCGGCCAAGGGGACCAAGCTGCTCGGCGTGCGCGCGGTCATCGCGAAGAGCTTCGAGCGCATCCACCGGTCGAACCTGGTCGGCATGGGCGTGCTTCCGCTCGAGTTCGCGCCGGGCGAGGACGCGTCCACCCTCGGGCTCACCGGGCGCGAGGTGTTCGAGATCGACGGCATCTCGGACAACCTCACGCCGGGCAAGAAGCTCAACGTCGTCGCGACCGGGGAAGGCGGGGCGAAGAAGACGTTCACCGTCACCGCGCGCATCGATACGCCGAACGAGGTCGACTACTACCAGCACGGCGGCATCCTCCAGTTCGTGCTGCGCAGCCTGGGCGCCAGCGCCTAGCGCCTCCTGCCACGCCGCTCCTCGCCGCCAGGCCGCCAGCCTGCGGCGAGGAGCGGGCCCATCTTTGAATGCGGAGCGGCGCGTCGCGGCTGCTGACGCGCGTGCAGGCTTCGGCTAAACCCTGGGGTATGCTCGATCCTCGCTACGTCGCGGAGCACCTCGATGAGGTGCGCGCGGCGCTCGCTCTTCGCTCGCCCGCCGCCGCCGCCAGCCTCGGAGACGACTTCGCCTCCACGGTCAGCGCGAGGCGCTCCAACATCCAGGAGCTCGAGCGGTGGCAGGCGGAGCGCAACGCGGCGAACGACGCGATGGCGCGCCTCGACAAGAAATCGCCGGAGTTCGCGCAGAAGCGCGACGAGCTGAAGGCGCTGTCGACGCGGATCAAGGAGGCCGAGCAGGTCGTCTCCGAGCTCGAGAAGCGGATGACCGAGCTGCTCTCCATGGTGCCCAACCTGCCTGACCCGTCGGTGCCCGTGGGCGCGGGGGAGGAAGGCAACGTGGTCGTCCGGACGTGGGGCGAGAAGCCGAGCTTCTCGTTCGCGCCGAAGTCGCACTGGGACATCGGCACGGCCCTCGGCCTCCTCGACTTCGAGCGCGCGGCGAAGCTCTCGGGGGCGCGCTTCACCGTCCTGATGGGCGCGGCCGCCCGCCTCGAGCGGGCGCTGATCTCGTTCATGCTCGACCTGCACACGCGCGAGCACGGCTACCTCGAGGTGCTGCCGCCCTTCCTCGTCAAGGACACGGCGCTGTTCGGCACGGGCAACCTGCCCAAGTTCGCCGAGGACCTGTTCAAGACGCAGAAGAGCGACCCGGAGAGGGCGTACGACCTGTACCTCATCCCGACGGCCGAGGTCCCTGTCACGAACCTCCACGCTGACGAGATCCTGGACGGCGCGTCGCTCCCGATCGCGTACACCGCCTACACGCCGTGCTTCCGCAGCGAGGCGGGCAGCCACGGGCGCGACGTCCGCGGTCTCATCCGGCAGCACCAGTTCGACAAGGTCGAGCTCGTACGGTTCTCGGCGCCGGAAGACTCCGCCCGCCAGCACGAGCTGCTCACCGCGCACGCCGAGGAGGTCCTGAAGCGGCTCGGCCTGCACTACCGGGTCTCGGCGCTCTGCACCGGCGATCTCGGCTTCGGCTCGCAGAAGACGTACGATCTCGAGGTGTGGCTGCCCGGCCAGGGGGTGTACCGCGAGATCTCGAGCTGCTCGAACTTCGGCGACTTCCAGGCGCGCCGCGCCCAGATCCGCTACCGGCCCGAGCCGAAGGCGAAGCCGCGCCTGGTCCACACGATGAACGGGTCGGCGCTCGCGGTGGGGCGGACGGTCATCGCGATCCTCGAGCAGTACCAGCAGGCGGACGGCACGGTGGTCGTGCCGGAGCCGCTCCGGGCGTTCATGGGCTGCGAGGTCCTCCGCGGCAGGTAACGGCGATGGCAGCGGACGAGGAAGCCAAGCGTGAGCTTCCGGAGGCGCGGAGCGCGCGCAACGGAGGGGACGGCGAGCGGCGCTCGCAGATCCCGGAGTCGTGGGGCGCGCGCGGCGGAGGGGACGGCGAGCGGCGCTCGCAGGTCCCGGACTCGCTGGGCGCGCGCGGCGGGGGGGACGGCGAGCGGCGCTCGCAGGTCCCGGACTCGCTGGGCGCGCGCGGCGGGGGGGACGGCGAGCGGCGCTCGCAGATCCACGGGCCGCCGACCAACGCGGAGACGTCGATGGCGCTCGCGCGCCGGCGGCTGCTGGACCTCTGCAAGCGGCACAAGGACGAGCTCATCGACGACTGGATCGAGAACGTGCTGGCGCTGCCGCCGGAGCGGGGCCGGTACACCGATCGGCCCGTGGGCGAGGTCACGGAGAACGTGCGCTCCTGGCTCGCCGCGTTCACCAGGATCCTCGAGGACGGCAGCGAGACGCTGCTCGACGAGTTCATCACGCACCTCGTCGAGCAGCGCTACGCGACCGGGTACTCGATCAGCGGTCCCCTGATCGCCGCGTCCGAGTTCCGCACCGCGGTCGCGGGCGTGCTCGACACGACGCACGACGACGCCGAGGGGGACGGCTCGTCCTCGATCGACGTGCTCCGCGCCGTCGACGCGCTGCTGCTCCAGTTCGAGCACCGCTTCGCCGAGGCGTACGCCCAGCGCTCGCTGTTCGCCTCCGAGGAGCGCTACCGCGAGATCGTCGAGCTCTCGTCCGACGTCCTCGCGACGATCGACCAGGAGGGCATGCTGACGCGGCTGAACGTGCGGTTCGAGGCGCTCTTCGGGCACTCGCGGCAGGCGTGGATCGGCCGGCCGATCACCGCGCTCGCGGTCGCGGCGGACGTGCCGGCCCTGCGCACGCTCGTGCTGTCGGCGTCCCGGGCCGAGGCGCCGCGGGAGGGCACCATCCGCTGCGGGACGCGCGCCGGCCTGACCAAGGTGATGACGGTCCGGATCACGCGGCTCTACGGCGAGGACGCCTCGCTCGCGCTCATGCGCGACGTCACCGAGGAGGTCGCGCGCCGCGCGCAGATCCTCCACAGCGAGAAGCTCTCCTCGATCGGCCAGGTCGCGGCGAGCGTCGCGCACGAGCTCAACAACCCCATGGCGTGGGTGATGGCGAACCTCGAGCAGATCCGGAGCGGGGCGCACAAGCTCGTCTCGGCGGCGCGCCCGGTCGCCTCGGGCTCGTACGAGGACCTGCTGCGCGCCATCGACCTCATCGATCGCTCGTGCCACGAGGCGCTCGCCGGCGTCGAGCGGATGCGGGACATCGTGACGGACCTCAACCTCTTCTCGAGCAGCAGCGAGCGCAAGCCCGAGCGGGTCGATCTCGTCGACGTGATCGAGCTCGCGCTGCGCATGACGGGCCCGCAGCTCAGCCAGCTCTGCCGCATCGAGCGCAGCTACGGCGAGATGCCGCCGTTCGTCGGCTATCCGGGCAAGCTCTCGCAGGTGTTCGTGAACCTGTTCATCAACGCGGCGCAGGCGATGCCGAAGCGCCCGCGCGACGAGAACATGGTGCGCGTGACGACGCGCTTCGACGCCGGCGTCCACCACGTCGAGGTGGAGGACAACGCGCGCGGGATGACCCCGGAGGTCGTCGAGCGGATCTTCGACCCGTTCTTCACGACGAAGGAAGAGAGCGCGCGCCCGGGCATCGGGCTCTGGGTGTCGCGCAACATCGTCGAGGAGCAGCACGGCACGATGACGGTGTCGAGCACGCCCGGCGTCGGCACCGTCTTCACGATCCGCCTGACCGGCCTCAACCCCACGGATCTGCCCGCGCCGCGGCCGCCGCCGGAGCCGCCGCGCGCGTCGTCGCGCGGGACGATCCTGTTCGTCGACGACGAGCCGATGCTGCTCAACGCCTTCGCGCGCGCGTTCGAGGAGCGGCACGAGGTGCTCGTGGCGAAGAGCGGCCACGAGGCGCTCGACCTCCTGCGGGACCGCGGCGGCCGGATCGACGCGATCGTCTGCGATCTCCTGATGCCGCAGATGAGCGGGATGGCCCTGTACGACGAGATCGGCGAGCGGTTCCCGCAGCTCTTGCCGAAGATGGCCTTCATGTCGGGCGGCGCCTTCACGCCGAGCGCGCGCGAGTTCGTGGAGCGGGTGGACAACCCGAAGATCGCGAAGCCGATCTCGCTCGACGATCTGGAGCGGGTGATCGGCGATCTTCTCAGCGGCGGGTCGAAGCGGGGGCACTAGGCTGGAGGAGCGGGGGCTCGATGGCGCGCGCGAAGGCGAGGACGATCCGGGAGCGGGCGAACCACGCGCGTTACCGGCCGGGGCAGCGGGGCGGCTTCTACGAGAGCTTCTTCCAGCGCGCGAACCACCCGACGCGCCCGCTCGCCTTCTGGATCCGGTACACGCTGTTCAGCCCGGCCGGGAAGCCCGAGGCCGCGGAGGGTGAGCTCTGGGCGGTCTACTTCGACGGCGAGTCGGGGCGCCACGTGGTCGCCAAGCGCGAGGTCCCGTTCGCCGGGCGTTGCTCCTTCGCCCGCGACAGCCTGTCGGTCGCCATCGACGGCGCCCGCCTGAGCCTCGGCAGGCTCACCGGCGCGGCGGGCGAGGGGGAGGACGCCATCACCTGGGACCTCGCGTACGAGGGCGGCGGGGAGCCTCTCCTGCTGCTCCCCGCGGCCCTCTACGGCGCCCCGCTGCCGAAGGCGAAGGCGCTGGTCGGCGCGCCGATGGCCGTCTACAGCGGCCTCCTCCGCGTCGCCGGGCGCGGGGTGGACGTCTCGGGCTGGGTGGGCAGCCAGAACCACAACTGGGGGACGAAGCACACGGACCTGTACGCCTGGGGGCAGGTCGCCGGGTTCGACAGCCACCCGGACAGCTTCCTCGAGGTCGCCACGGCCCGACTGAAGGTCGGACCGTTCTGGACGCCGAACATGACGCCGCTGGTCCTCCGGCACCGCGGCGAGGAGATCGCGCTCACCTCGCTCGTCCAGTCGGTCCGCGCCGACGCCTCGTTCGACTACTTCACCTGGCGCTTCCGGACGGAGACCGATCGGCTGAGCGTCGAGGGGCAGATCTCCGGGTCCGCCGGCGATTTCGTCGGCCTGGCCTACAGGAACCCTCCCGGCGGCGTGAAGCACTGCCTGAACACCAAGATCGGGGCCTGCACCGTCACCCTGCGGCGGAAGAGCCTGGGCCGTGAGGTGGGGATCGAGACCCTGACGACGGCGCGGCGCGCGGCGTTCGAGATCCTCACGGACGACCGAGGCCATGGCGTGACGATCCGGGCCTGATCCACGCTGGACGCACGTCCTCCGTGCTCGGCGCAGGCGGCCGGGCCGGCGCGAAGGCGCGGGGCGCCGCCGCCGAGCGATGCGCTGCGCGTCCGGCGCCAGGTCGGCTAAAGAAGGTGCGGTACGTCACCGCACGAAAGGCGGACGCCATGAGTCTCAAGCACCCCCGGACCATCCTCGTTGCACTGGACAGCTCCCCCAAGGCGTCGCTCGTCCTCGCGGAGGGCGTCGACCTCGCGCAGAAGCTCGGCGGCAAGCTCGTGCTCGTGCGCGGGATCGGGCTTCACCACAGCCTGCCCGCGGAAGCGCTGAACGAGTCGCCGACCCGCGTCCCCGAGATCCTGGAGCGGAGCGACCGCGAGGAGCTCTCGCAGCTCGCGCGCGACGTGCCGCCCGAGCTCCTCGCGAAGGTCGTGATCCACGTCGGCGTCGCCTGGGAGGTCATCTGCCGGACGGCCGACGAGGAGAACGCGGATCTCATCGTCATCGGGTCGCACGGCTACTCGGGCATCGACAAGGTGCTCGGCACGACGGCGGCGAAGGTCGTGAACCACACGAACCGGTCGGTGCTCGTGGTGCGCGACAGGCCGTCGGACTGACGGGGCCTCGCCTGCCTCAGCGGAGCCTGGCGATGAGGGCGTCGCTCAGCGTGGGCTGATCGATCTTGCCCAGCCAGATCCGCCAGGTGGCCTTCATGAAATCGACGCCTGCCACGGTCGCCGTCCCGCCGCCGGCGACCGTGACGGTGGTCGTCTTCGCGCGCGGGTCGTACGCGATGGTGACCTCTGCTCCCGCCTTGAGGTCTCCCTTGAACGCCGCCACGAACCTCTCGATCTTCGGCGTGTCCGTGTATCGGTTCAACGCATAGGCGTCCCGCAGCGCCTTGACGATGCTCGCGCGGTCGACGTCGCGGAGCATCGTCCAGACGAACTTCTTCCCCGTGTCCATGTCGATGACAGCCTCCTTGGACTTGGTGGCAGGGAGCTGCTCCATGTAATGGCTGATCCGATAGACATCGATGTCGACCACGCCGATGGTCCTCACGCGGACGCCCGTGCCGGTGAGCGTGTAGCCCGGCAAAGCAAGGAGGCTCCCGACAGCGAGGAAGACCGCCGCGAACGCGGCGAGGAGAGCTGGAGTTTTGCTGCGCGCGAGTTGCATCGGATCGACCTCCTCCGGCATCGCCGCTCCGTGCGGCGCATCGTGTCTCGGCGCCGCGCTCCGGCGATCGCCTGTCGATGGTCGTGAATGAGCAAGACCTGAACCATCGACAGAGGGACGTTGGGAGTCGCGGATCTCGTGAGATCTCGAGATGTGCCCTGGAGTCAGGCAGGGACGACCCATGGATGTGTGCTCGGAGGGGGCTCCGGGCGCGGAGCGGCGGCGTTCCGCCGGTGCGAGGGCCGGCGGTGGTGCTGCCGGCGCGGGCTCTCCCGGAGATCTTTTTTCGGCCCGGTCCGTAGAAGCCGCGCGCTGCGGGGTCCGGGAGATCGCGGCGGAGGGACGCGGTCCCCCCGTGGGCCGCGCCATGGCTTGCGGCGGAAGGAGCTTCTCGATGCGGACGATGCTCGCTGGATTGCTGATGGGATGGGCGGCTCTGGGCTGCACGGCCAGCGCGGCGGCGCCTCCGGGCACGAGCGCCGCGGCGGTGGCGGCCGCGTCGGGCGCAGCGGCGCGGGAGGACGCGACGAAGGGGGAGGAGGCGAAGCGGGTCGCCGTGGCCGTGGCCCCGACGGAGTCGGCCGAGCCCTCCGCGGCGGCGGCCGAGGCGCCGTCGTCCCGCCCGGAGCCGCGGCCTTCGGGGAACCAGGGCGTGTGGATCGGCGCCGCGGGCGCGAGCGACTTCGTGCTGCCGGGGAGGCGCGAGACGCAGCTCGGCGTGTGGATCGATGTCCCGGCGGCGCGCGCGGCCCGCGGACAGCAGCGCGCGCCGGCGGCGGTCGTGCTGCTGGTGGACGCCTCCGGCTCGATGCAAGGCCCCAAGATGGAGAACGCGCGCGCGGCCGCGCAGGCGTTCGTCGACAGGCTCCCCGACGGCGACCTCGTCTCGGTCGCGTCGTTCGCCGACACCGCGCAGGCGCGCGTCTCGCCCACCGTGCTCGGCCCGTCGACGCGCCCCGCGGTGGCGCGCGCCATCGCCGCGCTCGGCCCTGACGGCAGCACCAACCTCTTCGCTGGCCTCCAGCTCGCGGAGCAGCACGCGCTCGCCGCGCCGTCGACGCGCGCTGTCCGGCGCGTGGTGCTCATCTCGGACGGCCAGGCGAACATCGGGCCTTCCTCTCCCGACATCCTCGGAGCGCTCGCCCAGCGCGGCGCCGCGCACGGGGTGCAGGTCACGTCGATCGGGGTGGGGGCCGACTACGACGAGCGCACGCTCAACGCGCTCGCCATCGGCTCCAGCGGCCGGCTGTACCACCTAACCGAGGCGCGCGAGATGTCCTCTGTCCTCGAGCGCGAGCTCGCCCTGCTCCAGACGACGGCGGCGACGGGCGCGTTCGTCGAGATCGTCCCGGCGCCCGGCGTGGAGCTGCTCGACGTCCCCAACGAGCGCACCGAGCGCTCCGGGGACGCGCTCCGGGTGCTGCTCGGCACGATGTTCGGCGGGCAGCACCGCGAGATGCTCGTGCGGGCTCGGGTCACCGCGCCGGCGGCCGGCTCGCACCCGCTGGCGAGCGTGCGGCTCCACTTCCGCGACGCCGAGAGCGGCAACCTCCCGCGCGTGCAGGAGGTGGTCGCCAGCTACGATGTGACGAGCGATCCGGCCCTCGTCGCCGCGCACCAGAACGAGAAGACCCAGACGATCGCCGCGGTGATGGAGGCGGGCATGATGCAGCTCGACGCGGCCCAGGAGGTGAGCGCGGGCAACTTCGGCGCGGCCGAGGCGAAGCTCGCGGCAGCGGAGGACCGGCTCCGGCAGCAGGCGGCGCGCGCCCGGTCGGACAAGGAGAAGGAGCGCGCCGTCCAGGCGGCCTCGGCGGTCGCGAGCGCGCGGAAGACCGCGCGCGCGGCCGCGGCGGCCCCGCCCACGCCCGCGGCGCGGCGCATGGAGGCGCTCGAGATGAACAGCGCCTCCCCGGTCTGGTCGGGCCGCTGATCCGGCGCCGCCGCCGAGGCGCGTCGCTGGCGCCTGCCTGTCGCCGCTGGCGGCTTCCCGTCGCTGCTCCCTGCCCGTCGCCACTGGCGGTTTCCCGTCGCTGCTCCCTGCCTGTCGCCGCTGGCGGCTTCCCGTCGCTGCTCCTTGCCCGTTCGTGACAAGCCGTCATGAGCTGGCAGGTGCGGTGTCCATCATGAGCTGGCAGGTGCGGTGTCCATCATGGGACCGAAGATGCGATGTCCGTCGTGGGACGGCCGGACGCGATGTCCATCATGGACGGGTTGACCGGCTCTGCATGGCCGCCGGCATCCGGTCATGGTTGATCCATGATTCAACATTGACGGTACAGTCCATCATGGATTGGAAGCTGCACCTCGCGTGCCCCTCGACAGGGGTCGGGGCCCGCGAGACATTGTTCCGGGCCCTCCGGCACGTCGCCTCCTCGGGGCCCGCTCCTCGCCATGAACCCGAACGTTTTCCCGGAGTCGCGCGCCGCCGCCGTGCGCGAGCTCTGGTCGCTCGACCCGGCCGTCACCTTCCTGAACCACGGCTCGTACGGCGCCTGCCCGCGCGCGGTGCTCGAGGCGCAGCAGCGCTACCGCGATCGGCTCGAGCGTGAGCCGGTCCGGTTCTTCCTTCGCGAGCTGGAGCCCTTGCTCGACGCGGCCCGAGGCGCGCTCGCCTCCTTCGTCGGCGCCGACCTCGACGACCTCGTGTTCGTCCCCAACGCGACCGTCGGGGTCAACACGGTGTTGCGGTCGCTCTCGCTGCGGCCCGACGACGAGCTCTGCATCACCGATCATGGGTACAACGCCTGCAACAACGCGGCCGAGGCGGTCGCGGCCCGCGCCGGTGCGCGTGTCGTGGTCGCGCCGGTGCCGTTCCCCATCGAGGCGCCCGAGCAGGTGGTCGAGGCGGTGCTCGCGCGCGTGGGGCCGCGGACGCGGCTCGTCCTCGTCGACCACGTGACGAGCCCGACGGGGCTCGTGTTCCCGGTCGCCTCGCTGATCGCCGCGCTCGCGGAGCGCGGCGTCGACGTCCTGGTCGACGGCGCGCACGCGCCCGGCATGGTGCCGCTCGATCTACGCGCCCTCGGGGCGGCCTATTACACAGGCAACTGCCACAAATGGCTCTGTTCGCCGAAGGGCGCGGCGTTCCTCCACGTGCGGCGGGACAGGCAGGGCGCGGTCCGCCCTCTCTCCATCAGCCACGGCGCCAACTCGCCGCGCACCGACAGGTCGCGCTTCCTGCTCGAGTTCGACTGGACCGGCACGGCCGATCCCAGCGCGGCGCTCTGCGTCGCGGACGCGCTCCGCGCCATGGCCGCGCTCGTGCCCGGCGGCTGGCCCGCGCTCCAGGCGCACAACCGGGCGACGGCGCTCGCCGCGCGCGACCTCCTGTGCGAGGCGCTCGGCTGCATGCCGCCGAGCCCCGACGCGATGATCGGCGCGCTCGCGACGGTGCCGCTCCCTGACGCGCCGTCGTCCCGGCTGCGCCTCGATCCGCTCCAGGACGCGCTGCTCGAGCGGTGGGGGATCGAGGTGCCGGTGTTCGCCTGGCCCGCGTCGCCCCGGCGGCACCTCCGGATCTCCGCCCAGATCTACAACGACAGGCCGCACTACGAGCGGCTCGCGGCGGCCCTCGCCGCGCTGCTGTAGCGGCGCGCGGGAGGGCCCCGCCTCGCGCTGCTGTAGCGGCGCGCGAGAGGGCCCCGCCTCGCGCCGCTGCTCCGCAGCGGGGTGCCGCGCGGCGCTCGCCTCTGCCTCCGGGTCGCCCCATGCCCGTCCCGCTGCGGGATGGCACGGGCGCTGCGGGCACGGGCGGCTGCGGGACGGCGCTGGCCGCCGGAGATGCGTCCAGCGCTCGCCCGAGCAGAGCGCGTCTGCCTGCCGAGACGATAGGATGCGCGCTCCAAGGAGACACGATGCCACGTCGAATCCTGGTCTTGTCCTCGCTTTCCTGGCTGGCGGCGACCCTCGTGGTCGCGTCGTCTGCTGCACAGCCCGCGACGCCTCGCCCGGCACCTAGCGCTGCGCCCTCCGCGTCGGCGGGAACGCCTCCGGCGCCGGTCACACCGCAGCGACCAGCGACGCCGCAGCCGCCCGCGACGCCGGCGCCGGGCGCACCGCAGCCGCCCGCGACGCCGGCGCCGGGCACACCGCAGCCGCCTGCCTCAGGCGCACCGCAGCCGCCCGCGACGCCGTTGCCCGGCGGGCCACCGCAGCCCCCGGAACCCGGCGCGCCCGGAGCGGGCACACCTGAGCCAGACGCCTCGCCGCTCGCGCCGGCAGAGGCGCAAACCGCGCCGGGAGCTGCCGGGCCGCCCTCGGACTCGGCGCCGCCGGACCGGAAGCCGGGCGGGCCGGAGGCGGGCCGCAAGGGCAGCACGCCGGCGTCCTGGGCCGTGTCCCTCTCGGACGCCGAGCTGGGGCCGCCGCCCGCGCGCGCGTCGGGAGGCGGCAGAGCGATCGACGAGGGGATCGTCCCGCTGAGCCGGCGTGGCGCGATCGGCCTGGAGACCTCCTCGTTCACCGGCGGCGACGGCGAGGTCTCCGGGCTTTCGGTCGCCCTCTTCGCCCGCATGCCGTTCGCCCCGCACACGTTCCTCGATGTCCGACTCCCGTTCGGGCTCGCGATGGCCGAGCGCACCGACGCCGTGCTCGGCAACGTGACGCTCGGCGCCCATCACGTCGCCCGCGTCGGCCGGACGTTCTGGCTCACGGTAGGCGGCGACGTCGGGCTGGCGACGCTCTCGGGCAAGACCCACGACCACGCCAGCTACGAGCCCGTCAGCGCCAGCCGGGCGTACTGGGATCTCCACGAGTACTTCCCGAGCATCCTCCCCATCCACGCGCGCCTCGGCGCCGAGGCCCACGTCGGCTCGCTGATGATCGGGCGCTTCCAGCTCGAGCCGGTGCTCTACATCCCGCTCGGCCGCAACAAGGAGTACGAGGTCGCGATCCAGCACGCCGTCGAGCTCCAGATCGGCCACGGCATCGGCGGCGGCGTGCGCGTGCAAGGGATGGCGCTGCCCACGTTCGACAACGTGAGCGTCCGGCACGCCGTCGCCCGCAATCTCTACGTCCTGGCCATCGAGCCTTTCCTCGCGATCGAGCGCAACCTCGCGTTCCTCCGGACGGGCCTGCTGCTGCCCTTGGACGAGGAGCTCGGCCCGCCGCTCGACCACACATGGGGCTTCCACTTCACCGCCGGTGTCCACGTCGACTGAGGCACGCGGCCGAGGCGCCCGGCGGCAGGCCGCGCCTGCCTGGCGGCCGAGCCCGCAGCGCACGGACCCGCCCCCCGCTCTACAGCGGTTTCCGCCCACCTCTGCACCATGCACAGCAGAGCGGCGGTCTCCCGCACAGGAGACGGGCCCAGATCGGCGTTTTCGGCGCGCAAGCGCACTCCGGTGCGCTGAGCACCGAAAACGTCGAGGTGGGCCCGTATCCGAAGCGGGTGACCGTCGCTCTAGGCGCCGCGCGCGCGGCTCGCTTCGCCGATCGCGTGGGTGATGTGCCCCTCCAGCTCGCCCGCGGGCAGCTGCTCGGACTCCACGACGACGAGGCGCGCGCCCGCGTCCTCCGCGAGCAACTCGAAGGTCTTCGGCGCACGATCGTGCAAGTGGCTCGGCAAGACGATCGCCAGCGGGCGGAGGCGGACGGCCACCCCCCACGCCGAGGCCGCATCGCAGGAGCGGACGAGGAAGCGAGCCCGCGCTGCAACCCTCCGGCAACGAGCCAGAAAATGGGGGCTGCAGTCGAGCGCCAGCACCATGGGTATCCGGATCAACTGACTGCTACTAGGGGGCTCCGACATAGGACGATGCTACTCCAGCGAAGCGCGATTGCGCGTCCTCTTATCCCGCATAACCGATACAGAGCCTTCCCGAAATAAAAAACAACAAGCTCGCCAGCTCATGTAAGCAGTCACGCGTGATTTTGGTGTATTGGGTAACGTTCTGTGAGCGCAGGATATTTGAAATGAACGCTGCGAGATGGGGAGGCGCCAGCGCACGATAGCTCCCGCGGGACCTCGCGCAAAATCGCCGAGAATTCGGGCCTCCTTGCGCTGCAACAGGAGCGCGTGATGCCCTGAGCGATCGCGTGGTGATGAAATGATGCGCCATGGACGGAGAGGGTCCCGGCGCACACCAGTGAAAGCAACATGGCGATCGATTGTCAGGAATGCCCGGACGGGTGAAGTCGGCGCACACGTGGTAGACGCCGCTCGGGACGTAGGTTGTGAAGGCAGCGTCCACGAGACCGTCGCACAAGATGGCTCGTGTTCACCCCTGATGCTGCCCAGATCGCCGCAGCGGCTCGACGCCTCCAGCCCGTCGAGGTCGGCACGCCGCAAAGGAGTTGGCGAGCACACGTAATGGAGATCGTGTGTCGTCGCCACGCGGCGGGCGAGCCCCGACAACGCGGCCATCGACCGGAGCCGCCCCCCGGTGCCAGCTGCCCTCTCCGGCCGCGCGCCAGGCGTCGCGACAGGGCGCGTCGCGCGCGCCCTGCGAGGGCTCGGTGAGCTCGACACGCCCTTTGTTGGCAACCACCCAGTGCTCGCCGAGCGCCGCAACGGCCATGAACCGGTTACGTTCCTCACAGAAGCTCGGGGGCGCGACTTATCGAGCCCCCTTCGAAATGTTTCCGGCAGGTTACGGAGAACGCCGTCGGCGGAGGTGGCCGCCGGCGGCGTGATCGCCGCGTCGGCAGAGGACCAGGCCGTCTCCCACGCCGGCGGCCGCAGGGCAGGAGCACCGGGGAGAGGTCGAGAGAGGTGGCGGTGTCGAGCTGGCACCTGCAATAAGGTTCCAACTATATCATCTCGTGGCCGGGATAGAAGAGAACAGCGTCGGGTACGTGATCGCAAAGGCGTCGGCCGTTGCGGTGGGGCGACGACCTCGCATCCAAGGTCGGAGTCGATGCTGTAGCGGAGCTGTATTTTTACAGTAACACCCTGCGAAGGGGGGTTATCCTTCTCGGTGGTCGGATAGCCGAGCTGATCGGGCGATAGCGTGGATCACCCGTCAGGGAGGCGGCGCGCGCGCCAGGAAGCGGGTGGTGCCCTGATCCCGAGAGAGATCCGACGAGGTCGGGAGGTTAGGAAGAACACTTGCCTACCACCCGGAACATGAGGGTTTCGGGCGGACACGACCCGCCAGCTCCTGTGATGTTGAGGAGTGGACACCTCGACGCGGCGCCGCAGCGCGACGGCCATGGGGCCGCCGGCGCGTGACCCGTGGCTCGTCCTCGGGGCGGCGACTCGGGGCGGCGACTCGGGGCGCGCTCGGGCGGCGACTCGGGGCGCGCTCGGACGGCGACTCGGGGCGCGCTCGGGCGGCGACTCGGGGCGCCGAGCGGCCGGGCGGGCGACGTGGCCAGGGCGATGCGCGCTCGCCCGGGCGGTGCCGCGAACCGACCGCTCGCCGGCAGGACGCTGGGTCGCACATGGTATATGCCGGCCCCATGGCGCAGGTGCACGGCGGCAGGCTCGTCTCCAAGGCCCTCGCGAGGCACGGGGTGACGCACCTCTTCACCCTGTGCGGCGGGCACATCCAGGCGATCTACGACGGGTGCCTGGATGACGGCATCCGGGTGGTCGACGTGCGACACGAGCAGACCGCCGGACACGCCGCCGACGGGTACGCGCGGGTGACCGGAAGGCCGGGGGTGTGCGCCGTCACCGCGGGGCCGGGCGTCACGGACGTGGTGACGGCCGTCGCCAACGCCCAGCGCGCGGGCGTCCCGATGGTCGTCATCGGGGGCGCCGGCCCGCGCGCCCTCGCCGACATGGGCTCGCTGCAGGACATGAACCACGTCGAGCTGATGCGCCCCATCTCGAAGTGGAGCGTCTCCGTCCCCTCGACCGATCGCATCCAGGAGTACGTGGACTCGGCCTTCCGCATCGCCCAGGCGAACGTGCCAGGCCCGGTCTTCCTCGAGATGCCGCTCGACCTCCTGATGAACTACGCCGGCGACGACGCGCCGGCCACCGCGCCCACGGCCCCGCCTCGCCCCGGGGGAGATCCGGCCGCCGTCGCGCGGGCCGCGGCCATGCTGAGGGACGCCGAGCGGCCCATGTTCATCGTCGGGAGCCAGCTCCGGTGGTCGCCGCGGCGCGACGCGCTGCGCCGCTTCGCCGACGCGGTGAAGGCGCCCTTCTACCTGAACGGCATGGCCCGCGGCGCCCTGCCCCACGCGCACCCGGGGCTGATGAGCCGCTCGCGCCGCTTCGCGCTCTCGCAGACCGACCTCTGCGTCGTGCTCGGGACCCCCTTCGACTTCCGCCTCGAGTACGGCCGCGCCGTCAGCCCGGCGGCCAAGGTCGTCCAGATCGATCTCGACGGGAGCGAGCTCGGCAGGAACCGCCGCGTCGACCTCGGGATCGACGGGGACAGCGGCGTCGTCCTGGAGCAGCTGCTCGCGGAGGTGCCCGACAAGACGGCGGCGGCGTGGCTCTCGGCCGTGCGCGAGGCCGAGGAGCGATCGCGCGCGAAGATGCTGGCGGAGATCGCGAGCGACGGCGATCCGCCGAACCCGCTGCGCGTCTGCGCGGAGATCGGCAGGCGCCTCGGCAAGGACGACATCGTCATCGGCGACGGAGGGGACTTCGTGGCCACGGCCGCGAACGTGCTGAAGCTCGAGTGGCCGCAGCTCTGGATGGACCCCGGCCCGCTCGGGACCCTCGGGGTGGGGCCGGGCTACGCGATGGCGGCCAAGCTCGCGCGGCCGGAGGCGAACGTGGTGCTCGTGTACGGCGACGGATCGTTCGGCTTCCACGCGCTCGAGTTCGAGGCGATGGTGCGCCAGGGCATCCCCGTCGTGAGCGTGATCGGGAACGACGCGGCCTGGACGCAGATCCGAAGGGGCCAGGTGGAGCTCTACGGCGAGGGCCGCGCGCCGGCGACGTCGCTCGATTTCACCCGGTACGACCGCGTGGTCGAGGCGCTCGGCGGCTTCGGGGCCTGCGTGGAGCGCGTCGAGGAGCTCGGGCCCGCGCTGGACGAGGCGTTCCGGTGCGGCAGGCCCGCTTGCGTCAACGTGAAGATCGCGAAGAGCGACTTCCGCAAGGGCGCGATCAGCGTCTGATCCACGTGGAGCTACGGTTCATCTCCCCCGACCTGCAGAGCCTCGACGAGCTCGACTCGGAGGTGCTCGCGTGCGCCCCGTTCAGCGACGCGCGGCCGGTCCACGGCGTGGCCGGCCTCTGCGACTGGCGGCTCGGCGGCCGGATCTCCGAGCTGAGGCGGCAGGGCCTGATCACCGGCGAGCTCGGCGAGGTCGTCATGATCCCGTGCAAGCCGCGCATGGCGTTCGACAAGCTCGTCCTGTTCGGCGCCGGCCGGCGCGACGCGTTCGACGAGGCGATCTTCCGCGAGATCGTGCGACAGATGCTCGCCACGATGGGCGGGCTCTGCACGCGCGCCGCCGTGGTGGAGCTCCCGGGGCGACACGACGGGCTCATCCCGGCCGAGCAGGCGGCCGACGCGCTCCTCGACTGCGCGGGCAGGGAGCGCGGCGACAACGTGTGGACGCTGGTGGAGCGCGCCGAGGGCAGGCAGCAGATCACCCAGCACATGATCGAGCAGCGCCGCAGGGTGCGGCGGGCGCTGTAGCCGCGCGGCGCGCGGCGCGGAGGACGTCAGCCAGGCTCCTTCGGCAGGTCGACGGTGAAGGTCGCCCCCTCGCCCGGCCGGCTGTCGACCTGGATCGTCGCCCCGAGCGCGTCGGCGATCTGCCGCACGATCCACAGCCCCATGCCGAAGCCGCTGTAGTTCTCGCTGGAGACGGCGCGCTCGAAGCGCTCGAAGATGCGGGCCTGCTGCTCCGGGGCGATGCCGATGCCGCGATCCCGCACCGTCAGGCGGGCGCGGTCCGCGAGGTCCTCCAGCGCGACGTCGATGGGCTTGCCGGCGCCGTACTTGATGGCGTTCGAGAGGAGGTTCGTGACGATCTGATCGAGCCGCAGGCGATCCCACCGGCCGACGATCGAGGCGGGGGCCGACAGGTTGACGGGGCAGCCGGCGGCGCAGAGCTCCTCGCGGAACCGCTCCAGCGCCTCGTTCACCGTGGCCGCGAGATCGACGTCCTCGAGCTCGATCTGCAGGCGGCCCGCGGAGATGCGCGAGATGTCGAGCAGGTTCGTGATGAGCCGGGCGAGCCGCTCGACCTGGCGCTTGATCATCTCGAGCCGCGGCGTGGCGCGCTCGGCGGTGAGCCCGCCGCGCTTGCCGGCGCGCAGGAGTC
Source organism: Sorangium sp. So ce124 (assembly GCF_051525235.1). Taxonomy (NCBI): domain Bacteria; kingdom Pseudomonadati; phylum Myxococcota; order Polyangiales; family Polyangiaceae; genus Sorangium; species Sorangium sp. So ce124. Next base: position 12,193,332 of record NZ_CP150312.1, on the reverse strand, counting down.
CGTCGACCTGCAGCTGCATGGGCGTGAGCGGCGTGCGGAGCTCGTGCGAGGCGATCGTGAGGAAATCGTCGCGCGCGCGCACAGCGAGCTGCGCCTCCCGGTAGAGCCGGGCGTTGTCGACGGCCAGCGCCGCGCGCCGCGCGAGATCCTGCGCGAGGTCGAGATCGACGGCGTCGTAGCGCCGGTGCGTCGAGGCGAACGAGAGCGTGCCCAGCGTGCGGCCGCGCGCCGTCAGCGGGACCGTGAGGTGCGAGGCGAGCGAGAGCGAGCGCAGCGCCTCGTAGTGCGCTTGATCGAACGAGATCGCGCGGACGAACGAGTCGGTCACCTTGGGGATGAGCTCCGGCTGCGCCGTGCGCAGGACCCTGCCGATGCCCCGCCCGGCGGAGTCGGCCGTGATCCTGCCGAGGAGCTCGGTCGCCATCGCCATCGACGGATCCGCGTGGGCGGTCACCTGACGATCGATCGCGCCGGACTCGTCCTGCAACAGGAGCACGCAGATCGACGCGAAGTCGGGGAGCGCGACGCGGACCACGCGCCGCAGCGTCTCCTCGAAATCGAGCGACTCGCCGAGGATCTGCCCGGCGGAGACGAGGATGCGCTGCGCCTCGTGGACGCGGCGGCGCTCCGTCACGTCGCGGGTGACCTTCGCGAAGCCGCGCAGCTGCCCTGCCTCGTCGAAGAGCACGCTGATCACCTCGTTCGCCCAGTAGCGGGTGCCGTCCCTGCGGACGCGGTAGCCCTCCTGGATCGAGCGGCCGGTCTCCACGGTGGACTCGAGCTCTGCGGCGGGCCTGCCGAGCTCGACGTCCTCCGGCGGGAAGAGGACCGAGCAGTGGCAGCCGATGATCTCGTCGGCCCGGTAGCCGTTGATGCGCTCTGCGCCCGGGTTCCAGCTGGCGATGCGGCCCGCGGGATCGAGCATGAAGATGGCGTAGTCCTGGACGCCCTCCACGATGAGGCGGAAACGCTCCTCGCTCTGCTTGAGGCGCCGGTCGGCGCGCGCCTCCGCCGCTTCCATCTCCCGGCGCAGGAGGAGCTCGCGCATCCTGCGGTTCTCGTCCTCGTAATGCTTCCTGCGCAGCTGGGCGCGCAGGCGCGCTTTGAGCACCGTGAGCTCGCCCGTCTTCGTCACGAAATCGTCGGCGCCGGCCGAGAGGGCGTCGAGGATCGCCTTGTGATCGTCGCGGCCCGTGAGCATCAGCAGCGGGATCGGCCGCCACGAGGCGTTCGCTTTGATGCGGAGGCACGTGGCCGGGCCCGATAGACCCGGCATCACCATGTCGAGCAGAATGCCGTCGATGCGCGCCACCGTGAGCCGCGCGAGCGCCTCCTCCCCTGAGTGGGCGAGCACCGGCAAGTAGCCTTCGTCGCGCATCGCCGCCGCGACCTGGTTCAGGTACGTGGGGCTGTCGTCCACGATCAGGATGCGGTGGGACGGCGTGTCCGACGGGCGGTTCACGAGAGCCTCCGGGGCGGGCTCCTGTGAGCGAGGGCAGTCGCCATGACGGGGCGCGTGGGGCTGGTTAAACCGGTGCAGCACCCGCCGATCACCCCCCGTGGCGCCTCCACCCTCATTGGCCACCCATACAGGTTGGCATGCGTTCTCCCCCGGTCGACGCGAAAAGGCTACCTGGCCCGATGCACTTTGCGTACAGCATCCTATTTCTACCAGCCGCCAGGCGCTCGCAACGTTGCGTCCCCCACCGCCATCCGAAATCCCTGGGGAAGCGCACACAATGCGCGCTGTGGGCTTCGAGCGCCCGGAGCCAGCAGAGGGGGGCTTCCCGCGTTGCAAACCAGGGAAATGACGCTTGACAAGCGGCGTGACGATCCGAGTTGCGCCTGACTCGAGCGACTCGAGATCCGCGCTTGGCGAGTCGCGGCCTCGCGGCGGCGCGCCGGCGTCGAGGAGGGCGTGAGCGCGCGGCGAGGAGCGGAGCTCATCACCGCCCTGGCTCCTTGGCGAGGCCAGGCACGGGCGGCGCGGAAGGTCGGTAACGCGCGGATCCGTCAGCCCTCGTCGATGAGCTCGATCATCGTGGCTCGGGCGGGCCCGCCCGCGGGAATCCAGCGGCAGAGCTCGTCGACGCCGACGTCATCGACCACCCGGCGGAGCTCCGCGCGCGCGGCGGCGGGCTCGCCGAGCGCGGTGAGCGCGTGCGCGCGGGTGATGCGGTAGCGCTGGCGCACCTCGGTGGGCTCTTCCCGCTCGCCATCGCGGAGGCCGACCAGGGAGAGCGCGCCCTCGACGTCGCCCGTGCGCACGAGCACCGCGGCGCGCGCTCCCCGCACGAGCGGCCGCGCCGACGCTGGCGCGCGCTGCTCGTCCAGGTCCGGGAGGAGCCGCCGGGCGGACTCGATGTCGCCAGCGCAGAGCTGCCATTGGGCGAGGTTGCTGATGACGAGCACCCGGACCTGCGGAGGTATCCAGTCGCGAGGCACGTCGCGCAGCGAGGCGGCCGCCGCCTTGTAGCTCCCCTCCCAGGCGAGCGACTGACCGACGGCCTGGGCCGCAAAGGCGTAGATGATCCGCGGATCGTCGAGCTCGGTCGGCGGCGTCGAGGCGCGGTCCGCGCGGCGCGCGGCCCGCTGCCCCTGACGCGGGAGCCGAGGCGCGGGCGCCTCGCGCGAGGATCGACCGGGCCTCGCGGCGATCAGCCGCCGGACGTCGCCGCCGAGGAGGACAAGCAGCGCGATCACGGCGGCGGCCGCGCAGGCGGCGCCGAGCGAGAGCGACCCGCCACGCCACCGGGCGAGCGCGCCCCACGCCAGCAGAGGCGCCGCGGCGCCGGCCGCCGCGAGCAAGATCGGCCGCCGCATCATCGGCGGGCTCCGGCGCGGAGCGGCGCGGGGTCGGCCGTGCGCTTCGGTGCCATCGGTCCTCTTCAGCGCTCCCTCAGCACGCGCCGAGGATCCACGCTCGTCCCGCTCCTCAGCGTGTCGGCGATCGCCTGGTGGAAGCGCTCGAGCCGCTGGTCCGCCGCGTGGAACACGGTCCCCTCCGGGTACCTTCCGTCCGCGTCGGCGACGCCCGCAGGGACGCCGGTGATGATCTCGATGCCCTCCTCGACGGAGCTCACCTCGAACACGTGGAAGCGGCCGGCCTCGATCGCCGTCACGACGTCGCCCCGCAGCATGAGCGCGTCGCGGTTCGCGCTCGGGATCAGCACGCCCTGCTCGCCCGTCAGGCCCTTGGCGGCGCACAGATCGAAGAAGGCCTCGATCTTCTCGTTGATGCCGCCCACGGGCTGGATGCTCCCCTGCTGATCGATGCTCCCCGTCGCGGCGAGCTCCTGCCGGATCGGGACGCCGGAGAGCGCTGACAGGAGCGCGTACAGCTCGCTCGACGAGGCGCTGTCGCCCTCGATGGGCTCGTACGTCTGCTCGAAGACGAGCGAGGCGCCGAACGAGAGCGGGCGGTGCTGGGCGAACCGGGCCGCGAGGAAGCCCGTGAGGACCAGCACGCCCTTGCTGTGGAGCGGGCCGGACATCTCGACCTCGCGCGCGATGTTCACCGGGCCCTCGAGGCCCGGGTAGACGACCGCCGTCACCCGGCACGGGCGGCCGAACGTCTGCGGGCCGTCGGACAGGACCGAGATCGCGTTGACCTGCCCGACGCGCCGGCCGGTCACGTCGATGCGGATCGTCCCGTCCGAGAGCAGCTCGTGCACGTGGTCGCGGAAATGGCTCCCGCGGCGCCGCGCCGCCTCGAGCGCCTCGTTGACCTCGGGGCCGTCGACCACCTTGCGGCCGCGGCGCTGAGCCCGGTAGCCGGCCTCGGTCGCGACCTCGGCGATGAGCCCGACCTGGGCGCTCACCTTGGTCTGGCTCTCCGCGAGCCGGCCGCCGTGGAAGAGGAGCGCGGTCACGCCGTCGGCCGTGATCGGCGGGAGGCCGCGATCGTGCGCGAAGCCGGCGAGGAACGCGGGGTACGTGAGGAGCGCCTGGTCGAGCGAGATCGTCGTCTCGAAGCGCGCCTGCACCTTGAAGAGCTGCGAGAACTCCGGATCGGCGTCGTGCAGGTCCTGGTAGAGCTGCGGGTTCGTGACGAGGACGACCTTCACGTCGATCGAGATCGGCGGGAAGAGCAGCTCCTCCGCGGTGCCGCGGAAGTACGACGGGTTGTGCTCGGGCACGATGAACTTGCCCGCGAGGAGGCAGGCCTTGAGCTGCTCGTAGAGCGCCTCGTTCTTGAGGAGCGCGCCGGCGGGCAGGATCAGGAAGCCGCCGGCCGCCTCGTGGAGGGCGCCCGCGACCGCGAAGCCGGGCTCCGGCGGGAAGCCGGAGTCGGGCGGCGCGTGGGTGCGGCCGAACAGGGCGGTCAGCGTGGGGTAGGGAACCTCGACGACCGGGGCGCCGGAGTCGGGCGTGTGCTCCGTGAGGAGCGTCGGGACGACCACGCCGCGCGGGAGCGTCGCGCCGCCCTCCTCGCCGCGCGCCTCGTCGACGAGCAGGCGGAACTCCTTCGACACGACCGTCTCGACGTCCGCGAGGAACGCGCTGATGTCGTCGCGCCCCTCGAAGCGCGCGCGCACCGGCTGGAAGCACCCCTTCACCCCGTCGCTGAGCAGCTGCTTCACGACGCCGCGCAGCTCGACGTCGGCCTCGTCCTGCACGGTGGCGAGCCGCATCTCGAACTCCTCGATGGAGCCGGCGATGGCGAGCAGGGCCTCGCCGTCCGGCGCGTTGGCGGCGTCCTCGATCGAGGTGATCTGCACCTCGTCCTCGCCGCGCACGAGGTCGAGGCCGAGCTCGCGCGCCGCGGACTTGAGCTGCTCCTCGAGCCGCCGCTCCTCCGCGTTCACGCGGCGCTGGATCTTGCCGCGCGCCTGCTTGAAGCGCTCGCCCTCGGTCGCGCCGCGCAGGGCGTCGACGAGCTTCTCGTGGAGCTCCTCCATCGCCTCGACGAAGGGGCGCCCCTCGCCGGGCGGCAGCGACAGGACCGTCGGCTCGCTCGGGCGGTGCGGGTTCGGCAGGAGGAGGATATCGTCGGGCGTGGGGCGGCTCGCCGCGATGCGCTTCGCGACGGCGCGAGCGCAGAACGTCCGGCCCGTGCCGGGCGCGCCGACGACGACGACGTGGAAGCGGGGCTGGCGGATGTCGAGGCCGAAGGCGAGCGCGGCGAGGGCGCGCTCCTGCGACCCGATGCCCGCCGACAGCGGCGCGACCTCGTCCGTCGTGGAGAAGCGGAAGCTCTGAGGCTCTACGATCTTGCGGCACTCGCTGGGGGGCAGCTTCCGGGAGACCATGGCGGCGCACCATAGCGCCTTTCGCCGTCCGTTGGCGTGGAGCCCGCCCGGCGGCGCGCCCGCGCGCCGATCGAAGGCCGCGAGGGGGGCGCCTCGCCCCCGCTGGGGCGCGTCACGCGTCGCGCGGGGCGCGCGCTAGCGCCGCAGGACCAGCACAGGGCACGGCGCCCGAGCGAGCACGTCGCGGATGACGCCGCCATGGTGATCGGCGAGCTGCCCGTGCCAGACCAGTACTACGAGGTCGCTCGCCAGCTGCCAGGCGAGGCGCGCGATCTCCGCCGCCGGCTCGCCCTTGCCGAGGAAGAACCGCGTGGAGACGCCGTGCGGGCAGTGCCCGATCGCGCTCAGGAACCGGGCCAGGAACTCCTCGGTGAACGCGGGCCACTCGTGCTGCGGCTGGTCGACGTAGAGGGGCGCCACCATCGCGCCCGGCTCGGAGGGCGCGGGCGTCGACACGGGCGGCCCGTCGTCCGCGGCCTCCCGCGGCGAGGCGCAGCCGACCATCACGATATCGAGCTCGGCGCCGAGCTTGCGGGCGACCTCCCCGACGGGCGTGATCGCGCTGGCCGTGCTGGGGGTGCCGTCGAGCGGCAGCAGGATGCGCTGTAGCCGCGGGGGGGAGGGCTCCTCACGGAGGATGACGACGCCGAGCGCGGTGGACTCCAGCGCGCGCGCCGCGAGCCGGCCGACGCCGAAGCGCTCGTCCGTGGGATCGTCCGCGTGCGAGGCCACGATGACGAGCGCGGTCCCGTAGCTCGCCACCGCCGACGCGAGCGCGCCGGCCGGATCGTCGCTCGCCTCGACGTCCAGCACCATGCCCTGCAGCGCCTCCGGGGCGATCCCGAAGTGGGCCGGCACCTCGCTCGCGTCGATCGGCTCCTTGCAGAGGCACAGCCCGCGCAGCGGGGCCTCGAGGCCGTGGGCGATGAGCCGCCCGAGCGCGACGGCGCCGAGGTGGGCGCGGCGGCCGTGGAGCGCGACGACCACGCTCCTGCGCTGCAAGCCGCTCTGCGGCGGGCGCTCGTCGGCCTCCTCGAGCGCGTCAGGGGGCGGCTCGGCCGCGGGCGCCGGCCCGGGCGGCGCCCCGAGCCCGACCGGGGACCCACGTACGGCGCTCAGCATGGCGTGACCTCCTCCCATGGCGTGACGCGGCCGCCCAGCCGCCGCGCCGCATAGCGGCGGCCCGGCTCGGCCAGCACGGCGCAGGCGGGCGCGCCCGCGTCGAGCAGGCAGATCGGCAGCGGCGCGCTCCCCTCCAGCGCGACCTCGACCGCCCCGTCCTCCACGTGGATCTCGAGGGCGCGGCCTCGCCAGGCGATCGGGATCTTGAGGTGCCGCCAGCCGGGCAGGAGGTGCGGCTCGATCCCGATCGCCTCGTCCTCGTCGGGGCACGGCGGCGCGTGGGGGAGCGCCTCCGAGAGCGCGCTCCGCGGCACGCGCGTGACGCCGGCGACGCCGAACGCGACGGCTTGCCAGAGGCCGCCCATGGCGGCGATGTGCACGCCGCCCGCGGCGTTGCCCATCGTGTTGCCGAGGTCGATGTCGGCGGTCTGCTCGAAGTAGCGCTCGGCGTGGGCGTGGAGATCGAGCCGGGCGGCGACGAGCGCGTGGGCGCTGGGGCTCAGCGAGCTGCCGTGGGCGGTGCGCGGCTCGTAGTAGAGGAAGTTGTCGCGCCGGGCGCTCGCGGCCACCGCGCTCCAGAGCAGCGCGATGAGCTGCACGACGTCCGCTTGCTTCACGACCTGGCAGGCCTGCGTCCGCTCGCGCCCGAGCAGGACGTCGACCGGCGCGCTGCGCACGGCGTAGTCGGCGATGGAGAACGGCGCGAGGCCGAAGTAGCCCGCGAACTGCTCGATCAGGCCGGTCTGCGGGTCGATCCCGAGGAGCAGGCGGTCCGCGACGTCGCGCCAGTGATCGGGCTCGTCGGGCCGGAGATCGAGCCGCGCGAGCACGTCGGCCCGCGCGGCGTCGCGCTGGACGAGCGCGGCGGCGACGCGGAGGTTGTGCCGCGCCATCCAGTTCGTGAACGCGTTGTCGTCCACGGTCTCGTGGTACTCGTCCGGCCCGATCACCCGCCGGATGTGGGCGCGGCCATCCGGCCCGAGCTCGGCGCGGCTCGCCCAGAAGCGCGCCGTCTCGATCAGGATCTCGGCCCCCTCGCCGCGCTGGAAGTCGAGATCGCCGGTCGCGCGGACGTACGCGTGCACCGCGTACGCGATGTCGGCGCTGATGTGGTGCTCCTGCTCGCCGGAGAGCACCCGGACCACCTCGCCGAACGGCGTGACGACGAGCGCCGGCGTCGTCTCGTCGCCCGTGTCCGCCGACTCCCACGCGTAGAGCGCGCCCTCGTAGCCGAGCGCCTTCGCCTTGCGGCGCGCGCCGGCGAGGGTGCGGTGCCTGTAGAGGAGCAGCGCGCGGGCGGCCTCGGGGTAGCAGTGCGTGTAGAACGGGACGAGGAAGGTCTCGGTGTCCCAGAAGACGTGGCCGCGGTACGCCTCCCCGCTGAGCCCGCGCGCGCCGATGGAGCAGCGCGGGTCGTCCGGGTTCGCCGCGCCGATGAGGTGGTACAGCGCGAACCGGAGGGCCCGCTCGATCCTGGGGGCGCCGTCGATCTCGACGTCGGCGTGGCGCCAGCGCTCCGCCCACGCCCGCGTGTGCTCGCCGAGCACGTCGGCCATGGCGCGGCTCGACAGCTCGTCCTGGAGCGCCTCGCCCGCCTCGCGCGGCGTGGGCGTGTCGCGCGACGTGTGCAGCGTCGTCGTCCGGAAGAGGCGGCGCCGCTCGGCGACGCGGACGCCGACGTCGCAGCGCTCGGCGATGGATCGCGCGCCTGTGGTGCGCTCGCAGCGCGCGCCCTCGAGGGTCTCGAGCGGGGGCGAGGTCTCGGGGGCCTGCTCCGGGAGCTCCCGCAGGTGCGAGGTCATCGCGGTGACGAGACCGCCGTGCGTGTGCCCGACGAGCAGCAGGCTCTTCGCGCCCGCGTCCGCCGAGAAGCCGGCCCAGTGCGCCGCGCCGCTCGCGCTCTTCACGTCGCCGCTCAGGATCGCGTCGACGCGGATCGTCCCGGTGAAGTTGAGGGGGGCGATGCTGAGCGCTTCCATGAGGACGTGGCGGTTCGCGAGCGACGCCGCGTGGAGCGTGTGCAGGTGCGTGAGGTGGCCTCCCTCGCCGCGCCGCAGGCACTCGCGCAGCAGCACGCCCCGCCGCATGTCGAGGGCGCGGCGGTGGTGCAGCACGCCGCTCGTCTCCGCGGAGAACGAGTCGCCCTCGATGGCGACGCTCAGCCGGCCCCAGTCGGGGGCGATGACGAGCTCCGGCACGCGGCTCACGTCGGCCGAGGGCTCGAACGCGCCCGCGATGAACGTCGCCGGCCGCGACACGCTCGACCCCTCCGGCAGCGACGCGCGCGAGCCGAGGTAGCCGTTGGCGATCGCGAGCAGCGACTCGATCTCGTGCTCGCGCGCGATGTCGAACCCTGGCTCCTCGATGATCCACGCGGCGTCCCGGGGCGCCGCGAGGGAGCCGAGCTCGCCCTCGAGATCCCGCTGGAGCGCGAGGATCTCGTGGAGCCGCTGCGCGCCGGCCGTCCCATGGACGGCGCCCGCGAGCTCCGGCGCGCCGCGGAGGCCGCGCGCCCCTCCGGCCGCCGCGCCGTCGCGTGATTCGCGTGGTTCGCGTGGTTCCGGCGAGATCGCGAGCCGATCGTGCGGCTCGATGCGGAGCGGCGCGATCACCTGAGCGAGCAGCGCGGCGACGGCGGAGCGCCCGTCCGGCTCCGCGCGGGCGGCGAGCGCTACCGCGGCGCCGCGGCGATCGAAGCCGTGGAGCTCCGCGCCCTCGAGCGCGCCGAGGAAGAGCCGCCTGCGGTTCTCGGCGCGCACGCCGCGAGCGAGCCGCCGCGCGAGGTGGGGCATGGCCTCGTCGGTGAAGAGCGCCACGCGCACCCCCATCGCGAGCAGCGCGTCGAGCAGCGCCGCGGCGCCGTCGACCGCCTCCCCGAGGAGACCAGCGTCGATCGCGATGAAGCGGAAGCGGTGGTGCAGCTCGGCCGGCAGCTTGATCGCGGCTGCCGGCGCGTTCGCGATGGCGGGGTTGCCCGATCCGCCTCGCGCGAGGACGGCTTGCCCGGTGGCGCTGTCTTCTACGAGCAGCGACGACATCCTCGGCTTCTCCTGGGGGCCAGGGGACGCGAGGAGCGTGCCGCCGCGCCTGTGCGAGCCGGGATCGGAGGGCCGTGGCGTCGGTGCGCTAGCGTTGCACGGCGCCGGTCAGGCGATCGAGCACGAGCAGGAGCCGGTCGACGTCGAAGGGCTTCGCCAGCACACCGGCCACGGCGCCGCGGATGCTGGGCTCGTTCACGCCGGAGAGCAGGAGGACGGGCACCTCGACGCCCGCGGCGGCGAGCGCGGCGAGGAACTCGTCGCCGGTCATCTCGGGCATGATGTAGTCGAGCAGGACCGCCCGCGGCCGCGCGCCGCGGGCGAGGCGATCGAGCGCCTCCAGCGGCCGCGTGAAGCCCTGAACGCGGTAGCCCTCGTCGGAGAGCAGGTCGAGAAGCGACTCGACGAGCGCGGGGTCGTCATCGACGACGAAGATCTCCGCGGGCGCGCGCGGCGAGGAGGTGGCGGCCGGGCCGGGAGCGGGGACCGGCGAGCTCATCGTATTTCCCTGGATCGCTGGCCATTCCGGCGCATGAGGCGCGCGAAGGATACCAGAGGGTTGCCGCGACCGCATGCGCAGGCCGCTCTGGGCGCATCGTTGCACCTCCCGTCACGTCCTCCGTTGCGCATTCCACGTCGCGCGGATCTCCGTCGAGCTCCGAAACTCGCTCAGGACGGAGTTTTCCTCACCAATTGGGCTTGCCGCCGCGCCGCTCCTTGCAGATCGTTGAGCACCTGATACCCCTGTAAGGTTCCTCCCAGGACGACCCGAGCAGCTTGACTTGAACTGCTCACGGGTATCGAATTGTGGTCTGAAGGACACTCCAATCCCCCTGTGGTCATCATGGCGGAAACCCCTGCTAGCAAGCTGCACATCTATCTGATCGACGATCACCCCGTCGTTCGCGAAGGCTTCGCTCGAGCGCTCTCGGACGAGCCCGACATGGTCGTCGTGGGCCAGGCTGGGACGGCGGCCGATGCCCTGCGCGAGACGGCGAGCTGCAAGCCGGACGTCGTGCTCGTCGATCTCAACATCCCCGACCGGGACGGCATCGAGCTCCTCGGGGCGCTGAGAGCGCAGCTGCCTCAGGCGAAGCTCCTCGTGTTGAGCGGGTATGACGACGAGTTCCGCGTCGCCGAGGCGCTCCGAGCGGGGGCGCAGGGGTATCTCGTGAAGACCTCGAAGCTCGAGGAGGTCATCGAGGGCATCCGCCGGATCGCGACCGGTGGAGCGCCGCTGTCGTCGAGCATCGCGGGGGCCGTGGTGCGCGCGATGCGCAAGCCGGCGAGCGAGGGCTCCGGCGGCCTCGACGCGCTGACGCCGCGCGAGCGCCAGGTCCTGCGGCTGCTCGCGGCCGGCGTGTCGACGCGCGAGACGGCCGCGCGGCTGACGATCAGCCCGAAGACGGTGGAGACCCATCGCGTGCGCATCTACGCGAAGCTCGGGTGCAAGAGCGCGGTCGAGCTGACCCGCATCGCGGTCCGCACCGGGCTCATCGAGGCGTAACCGCCCGCGGTCGCGCGGGGCGCTGCCCGCTCGTTCCGCGGGTGGGACGCTACGGTCTTCGCTCCTTTTTCGGCTTCTTCGGCGGCGCTTCCTTCTCGGTGGCCTTTGGGGCCTGGCTCGCGCGTGATCGATCCTTCGCCTCCTCGAGCAGGCGATCGATCCGCACGCCGTCGATGGTGAGCCCCTCGATCGCGCAGCCGACGATCTCGACGTCGCGGAGGTCCGACCCCTCGAAGCGAGCGCGGCGCAGGCTCGCGTCGGACCAGCGGCTCTCGGCGGCGTCGGCGTTGTCGATGCGCGCGCCGGCGAGCGAGATGTCGTCGAGCGAGGCGCCGGCGAGGGTCGCGTTGTGCAGGCGCGCGTCGCGAAGGTCGACGTCGTCGAGCTCGGCCTCCGCGAGGGAGACATTGTGCAGGCGCGCGCGGGCGAGAGAGACGTCGTCGAGCTCGGCCTCCGCGAGCGAGACGTCATGCAGGCGCGCGCTGCGAAGGTCGACGTCGTCGAAGCTGGCCCCGGCGAGCGCCGAGCCGTGAAACTGCTCGGGCTTCTTCGCCGGCTGGATGCCCTCGTCTTCGGTGGCGCCCGCGCTCGGCGGCGCGATGGGGGGCTTCTTGGCCATGGGTCCATGCTAGCGCTAGGCGCAGGCCGCGCGCTCGCGCGGTCCGGAGAGCCATGAACGCACACGCCGGCTTCGTGCCCCACCATGCCCTCGTCTCCGCCCCCTCCGCGGCGCCTGCCCGCTGGATGCTCGTGCTGCACGGCATCTTCGGCTCGGGCGCCAACTGGCGCACCTTCATCCGACGCCTCGCCGAGGCGCAAGCCGTCGAGGGCGCGCCTCCTGCCGCCGCCCGGCCGTGGGGCTTCATCCTTGTCGACCTGCGGGCCCACGGCATGTCGCAGAGCCCGCCTGCGCCGCACACCATCGCGGCGGCCGCGGAGGATCTGCTCCGGCTGGGCGACCGCCTCGGCCTCGATATCCGCGGCGTGATGGGCCATTCGTTCGGCGGCAAGGTGGCGCTCGCCTACCTCGAGCGCCGGCCGACGGGGATCGAGCGCGGCTTCATCCTCGACGCCGATCCGAGCGCGAGGCCCGCCGGCGAGAGCGGATCGGAGAGCCCCGGCGTGCTCGCGATGCTCCGCGCGATCCCGCAGCCGATCCCGTCGCGCGAGGCGTTCCTCGAGGCGGTGCACGCCGCCGGGTTCAGCCGCGGCATCGCGGACTGGCTGGCGATGAACGTCCGCCGCGAGGGCGACGGCTTCCGCATCCGGCTCGACCTCGACATCCTCAACGAGCTGCTCACCGACTATTTTGCCCGCGATCTGTGGCACGTCCTCGAGGACCCGCCGGCGCCGGCCGGCCCAGGCGTGGAGGAGCGGCGCATCCACGTCGTCCTCGGCGGCAGATCCGCGTCGATCTCGCCGGCCTCGCGCGACCGCTTCGAGGCGCTCGCGGCGCGCGCGCCCTGGCTCTCGGTCCACGTCCTCCCGCGCGCCGGCCACTGGCTCCACGTCGACGATCCGGAGGGACTCTTCGACGTGATCCGGGCGGCCTTGTGACCGGGAGCCGTGAACCGCGCGCGCGCCCCTGGAGCGGGCTTTCCGCCCGGCTCTTCATCCGCTATCGCCCGGAGGACCTATGCGCATCGCGTCCTGGAACGTGAACTCCATCCGCACGCGGCTCGAGCAGCTCACGAGCTGGCTGGTCCGCGCCGCGCCCGACGTCGTTTGCATGCAGGAGACGAAGGTCGAGGACGGCAGCTTCCCCGAGGCCGCGCTCTCCGAGGTGGGCTATCGCTCGGTCATCTTCGGCCAGAAGTCCTACAACGGGGTCGCGATCGCCACGCGCTTCGGCCTCTCGGTCGACGACGTGAAGAAGGGCCTCGACGGCGACGAGCAGGACGTCGCCCGGCGGATGCTGGCGGCGACGATCGAGGGGATCCGGGTCATCAACGTCTACGTGCCCAACGGCCAGGCGGTGGGCACGCCGGCCTTCGCCTACAAGCTCGCGTGGCTGGAGCGGCTGCGGAGCGAGCTCGGGGCGCGCTACCGTCCGGATCAGGAGATCGTGATCTGCGGCGATTTCAACGTGGCGCCCGAGGCGATCGACGTCGCCGAGCCGAAGAAGTGGGAGGGGCAGGTGCTCTTCCATCCGGACGAGCGGGCCGCGCTGGGGCGCCTGATGGAGTGGGGGCTCGTGGACGCGTTCCGCGCCTGCCACCCCGCCAAGGAGGCGTACAGCTGGTGGGATTACCGGATGGGCGCGTTCAGGCGCAACAAGGGCCTCCGCATCGATCTGGCGCTGGTGACGCGCCCGCTCGCCGCGCGCTGCACCGATGTGTCGATCGACACGCGCCCGCGGGAGCTCCAGCGCCCCTCCGATCACGCGCCGGTCGTGGTGGAGCTCGCGGACGGCGCCGCGCCGCAAGGGGCCGCGCCGGCGGCCTGAGCGAGGGCGGACGTCAGCGGGGCGCGGCGGTCGGGCGAGCGCCTGAGGCCGCGGCGGGCGGCGCGGTCGCGGCCGCCGGTGCGGCCGTGGCGCGCGCTCCGTCGGCACTCGCCGGTGCGGCCGTGGCGCGCGCTCCGTCGGCCACCGCCGGCGCGGCCGTGGAAGGCACGCCGTAGATGTCCGCATCCGTCGCCGCGGGCGCCGCGGAGTCGAGCGCCTGCTTCGCTTCATCGGTGGCGCACGCGGGGCGGGCCAGCGACTCCTCGATGCAGGCGCCGCGCATCGACGGAGGGCACATCACGCGGATGTGGAAGTGGTCGTTGTGCAGGTCGGCGTCCCTGGGGCTCATCATCGCGGCCGCGGCCCGGGCCCGGAGGTCTGCCGGGACGCGCTTCTTCGCAGCGTGCGCGAGCAGCCGCGCCCGCAGCGCGTCGGTCACGAACAGGTACTTGACGCCTGCCTGCCGGTCCTCGAGCAGCGCCTGGACGAGCGCCCAGTTGCGCGCGTCGTCGAACCGCGCGCCGGGGAGGCCGATGGCGTTGCCCTCGTCGTCGAACGCCACGAACCGATCCATGCGGAGGGTCTTGCCCTTCGAGTTGACGACGTAGAACCCGACGTCGGCGTCGCGCCCCGTCTGGTGGGAGTTGTGCCCGTCGAGCGCGCCGCCCGTCCTGGCGGAGAGATCGCCGACGAGCAGCGCCGAGTCGCCGTGCTTCTTGGCCACCTGGAAGGCGGCGCGCCGCAGGGTCTTCACGAGCACGGGCAGCCCCCACGTCCTGGCGCCCTCGCGCGCCTTGAGGTGTCTCGACGATCGGAGCCGCACGGCGCCGGTCAGCCGCCCGCGGTTGGGAGCGCCCTTCGACAGCGGCTTCCGCTCGTCGGCGTCGGCGGCGGTGCCGTCGCGTTCCGCGCGGGAGGTGTCGTCCCGCTTCGCCGCGCGCTTCTTGCTGGCCCGTTCCTGGGCCTTCTCCTTGGATCGGCTGCTGCGCGCCGCCCGCGCCTCACCTTCGCCGTCGGCCGAGCTCCGCCGCGCGGCGCGGCGCCTGTTCTGCGGGCTCTTGCCCGGCTGCCGCTCGGCCGCGGCCGGCTGCGCGCCCGTGGGGGTCGAGGGAGCGCCCTGGGCCGGCGCAGCGAGCGAGAGGGCGAGCAGGAGGGCGGCGACGGGGCCTGGGGAGGCGAGGAAACGCCGAGAAAGCGGGCGGAGCAGCGGCATGACGGGCAGGACCCTACCCTGCGGCGCCGCGGATGGAGAACTTCTTTCGCAGTCCCCTCGGGCCAGGCGCAGCCGCGTCGGGCCAAACGCCGCCGTGCCGGGCCAGGCGCGCCCCCTCCGACGGCGTTCCGCTGGCCGCTGCCGGTGCCTGTGGAGGGTGCGCGCTGCCAACCGACGGGGTCTCGGGGGTGTACCTGGCGGGCGCGTCCGTCCGGGCTCGGCGACGGTGGCGGCCTAAAAATTGCGCATCATGTCGCTACAACGTCTTGACATATCGCCGCCGGTGCGGTTAGAAGCGTTCCGCGAGCCCCGCCGAGGGGCGCGCAGGAGCGCCCGTAGCTCAGCTGGATAGAGCGTCGGACTTCGAATCCGAAAGTCGCCTGTTCGAATCAGGCCGGGCGTGCCGGGCTCAACGGGCGACTCAAGCGTTCCGGCGAGATCCCGGGAGCCGTTTCAGGTTCAGTCGGTTTGACAATTCACTCGGGCCATTAGCTCAATTGGTAGAGCAGTGGACTCTTAATCCATTGGCTGAAGGTTCAAGTCCTTCATGGCCCACCCGAGACGATCGAGGAATCCAGCCAGCCCGAGAGGCTGGCTGGGACAGCCGGGACAACGGCTGGCACAGGTGGTTGAGAGCCCGGGACCCGTGGGTCGCCGGGCTTTCGGCGTTCTGGGCCGCCCCTTCTGCCTGCCCGCCCGCTCCGGCACATGAGCGGCGCAGCGGCAGGGGCGCTGCTCGCCAGCCACAGAGGCGCTCCATCTCGCCCGGGCCTCGGGGGCAATTGCCACAGAGTGAGGCTTGCCAGCTTGCGGCCGCTCGTCGCCCGCCCGCCGCTCAACGGGTCAGATCCCCAAAGAAATCCGGAACGATCGTCACGTCGCCGCGCTGCTTGGCCGCCTCATAAACCCACTTTCCGACGGCCAGATCGAGCACGCCGAGCCCGAACGGCGAGACGATCACGGGGCGGTCGGGCGCGATCCGCAGCTTGCCGGCCAGCAGATCCGGGATCGTGCCGTCGATGAAGCCGCGATGCCCGACGCGCTGCTCCGTCAGGTGCGGGGAGGTGCTCGCGTTGAGGACATGGGCCACATCGTCGACGACGTTCGACGCCGCGAGCAAGACGTCCGGCGACAGGTCGCGGAGAGAGACGTTCAGCACGATCGGCGCGTGCGCGAACCAGCCGGGATCGTGGACGTACGGCTCGCCTGCGACGGTCGCGAAGACGATCACGTCGCTCGCAGCGACAAGGCTCTCGACGCTCTCGCTGACGACGACCTCGTGGCGCGCGTCGAGCGAGAGCGCCTGCCGGAAGCGCGCGGCCTCCGCGGGGACGATGTCATGGAGGTACACGCGCGGGAACGACCAGCCCGTCCTCGCGAAGAACTCGTAGATGTACCGCGCGATGAGACCGTTGCCGACGAGCCCGAGCGTCCGGCACGGCGCCCGCCCGCCGGACAACGCGCGCGCCGCGAGGACGGCCGACGCCGCCGTGCGCGCGGCCGAGATGATCGACGCCTCGAGGCACGCGAACGGATACCCCGTCTCGTGGTCGTTGAGGATCAGGACCGCCGAGGCGCGGGGGATCCCCTTCGTGATGTTCTCGGGATAGCTCGCGATCCACTTGATGCCGGCGACGTCGAACGAGCCGCCGAGGTAGGCCGGGAGCGCGATGATTCGCGCCGTCGGCCGCTCGGGGAAGCGCAGGAAATAGCTGTTGGGATTCACGGAGTCGCGAGCGCCGTGCGACAGGTATGCCGCGCGGACGACGTCCATGCATGCGCCAATGTCGCCGAAGACGATCTCGCGGACGGTGCGCCCGCTGATGACCGAAAAACCAGACGGGATCGGATTGGCCATTGCCACCTCAACCACCTCAACACGACCGCGAGCGGATCGCAAACCAATGACGGCAGACCAAGACAAGCGACACGAGGCACGGCCGCCCGACGCCACGAGCCTCCAGCTCGTGGCGCGAGCCGCCCGCAGCGACATGCTCCTGTGAGCGTCGCCCGGCCTCGAACCGCCTCAAGAAAGGCCCGCCATCTGCCTCCGGAGGCTCAGCGGGCGCATGTCCGTCCAGACCTCCTTGATGTAGGCGAGGCACTCGTCCAGGGTGCCCGTCTTCCCGGCATCCCTCCAGCCGAGGGCGTTCTCCCGGTCCGACGCCCAGACCGAGTACTGCTCCTCATCATTCATCACGACCTTGTAGATCCGATCATCACCGCTCGTTTGGCTCGTTTGGCTCGTTTGCATGGCTCGTCCTCGTCGTATCCGATGGGGTACCGCGATGAGCGCAGAAGGCAGCGCCGGGCGCTTCGTCGTCCGGCGCGCTCCGCTCGGGAGCCCGAAAGCCGGATGGCGCTTCATCGCTCGTTGTCGCCGGTTCTCGCCGGCGCTCGCTCGTCTTGACTCACCCTCGCTCCGCCACTTCGCCACATGGCTGCTCCGGAGTGATATCACCAGTCCATTTATCGCATCTCCTGCCGAGCGTCAACCGCGCTCTCGCATGAGCGAGATTGCAGCGCCTCGCCCGCTCGCAGCGTGGCCGCCCCGCCGCGGTGCGCGTCCTCTTCGGTCGAGCTGCGGTAGAGCTTTCTTCCCTCGGTCTCCAGATGGCGCACCGACCGGCGCACCACCTCCAGGAAAGGCCGCGAGTACGTGCCGGGCGACGCGGGCGCGCAGAGCCGCTCGTACAGCCGATCGAATACCTGCTGGAGCTCCTCGCCCTTCTCGATCGGGCTGACCGATGGGCGCCAGTATGCCTGCTCGACCTCGGCGAACGCCCCCTCCAGCTCCGGCGTGATCGCGCGCTCGTCGAGGAAGCGCCATGCGATGGCTTGCAGGCGATAGTCGAAATGGAGGCGGTCGCCGAAGAACCTGGCGTAGCGGTTGCGACGGAACCGCATCGTCAGGGCCATGCTGGTCTCGACGTACTCGAAGTAGTGCCACATGAGCGCCGGTATCAGGAGTGCCTCGCCCGCGCGCAGCATGCACTGGTAACCGCCGGTGAACCGGACGAATTCGTCCCTGTCCGCGTCGGGCACCCCCTCCGGGCTGACCACGCAGTTGTTGCTGATCGGCCCCAGCTTGGTGCCCTCGGACGGAGGGATGAGGATGGCCCGCTTGGCGCCGAAGATCTGGTACTGGAGCACGTGCCTCTGATCGGCGTCGTAATGGAGGTGCGAGTGATTGCCCGCATTTCCGAGCCACAGCTCGGACACGTAATCGTCGCGCTCGCCCGCCTCGTTCAGGCAGTACGGCGGCACCCGGTACAGGGCGCAGAGCTCGGGCACCATGTCCTCCGGCACCTCCGAGGCGATCTCGCGGCTCTCAGGGCGGCGCTCCACCCCCCGCAGGTACTCGTCGACCGTGCTCGGCCTGCGTTCGAGGAGCGAGCCCGGCCGCGGGCGGCCGAACAGCAACTCCATCGCGAGCGTGAAATAATGCTCGTATCCGTTATGCACACATACCCTGGTCCTGCCGAGCGCTGCGCGCGCCGACTCGAGCGTATCGAGCTCGCGAATCGGCTCGCCAGCGAAGAGGTCCGTGACGATCACCGGCCTCCCCTTGACGGCGTACTCCGAGATGAAGGCGTCGTAACTGAGGGAATCGACCCTCGGCACGTTCTCGAACATTGAAAGACTCCTCTCCTGACTCTCGCGTGAGATCGTTGAAGATGACACCAGCGGCGCGGGCGCCTTCCGCCCGCTCAACCCGTGAGCGCCTGCGCGCAGGCCCGCTCTGCCCGCTCGAGCCCGGGCAGGGCCGGCTCGTCGGGGATGGCGTCCGGCAGCTCGTCCTCGACCCGAAGGAGGCGCGGGCAAAAGAGGCCGGCCAGCGCGACCAGCGCGGAGACCAGCCCCATCACGATGGCCAGGAGCGCCACGCCGCGACCAGGCCCCGTCCCGATGAGTCGCCCGACCGTCGCGCTCAGCGGGCCGCCCGCCGCGACCAGCGGCTCGAACACGCCCTCGGCCAGCGGCCCCGCGACGGCGAAGGCGATGGGGAAGGATGACCAGCCGATCATCCACCGCGCAGCGAACACCCGGCCCTGGATGTCGGGCGGCACCTTCGCCACCCAGATCGCCTGAGCGCTCGCGTTGAAGAGCGGTACCCAGAACATGGTGGCGCAGCTGCCGATCGCGATGAGCACGGTGGAGGGCCGCAGCCCGGACAGGGCCAAGCTCAGCCCGAACAGCGCGCTGAACAGCACGACGCCGTGCACCTTGCGTCGAAAACCGCGCCACGCGCTCGCGAGCAGGCCCCCGATCAGCATCCCCAGCCCGGCGAGCGACTGGACCATGCCGAGGGCGGCGGTCGAGGCGATCCGCAGGAGGAAGGGCGGGAGCAGCACCGTGATCAGTCCCAGCGCCAGATCGACGGCGACGCTCATCAGGAGCAGGCCGCGCAGCCCGGGCCGGGCCAGGATGTAGAGCAGCCCGAACGAGACCTCCTCGCGCGCCGTGCGCGGCCGCTCCGCCGAGACGGAAGAGGCTGGCCGCGGCAGTCGGACCGCGAGCTGCACGAGCGCGTCTGCGAGGAAGCTCAGCACGTCGACGAGCAGCACCCCGGGCACACCGAGCCACGCCACAAGGAGACCGCCGAGGGCCCGCCCCCCGATCTGCGCCACCACGGGTCCGAGCTGGGCGATCGCGCTGGCCCGAGGCAGCTCCTGCTTGGGCAGAAGGAGCGGCAGCGAGCCCACATACGCAGGCAAGTGCAGCCCCCTGGCCACCGAGTTGATCGCGCCCGCCAGGTAGAGATGCCAGATCTCGGCCTTATCGCCCGCCATCACGAGGAACAGCGCGCCGACGGCCAGCGCCCCCACCGCGTCGGCCAGGATCATCGCCCGGCGGCGATCCCACCGGTCCGCCACGGCGCCGAGCACCGGCAGGAGCACGGCGCCCGGCGCCACGGAGAACAACGCCATCAGCGCGAACAGGGTCACCGAGCCCGTCCGCTGGTACACCCAGATCCCCAGCGCGAACGCGGTGAGCTCCGAGCCCAGCATGGAGATCATGCGCCCGGTCCAGAGGAGGACGAAGGTCCGCGCG
This sequence comes from Sorangium sp. So ce124, assembly GCF_051525235.1. Taxonomy (NCBI): domain Bacteria; kingdom Pseudomonadati; phylum Myxococcota; order Polyangiales; family Polyangiaceae; genus Sorangium; species Sorangium sp. So ce124. The sequence continues at coordinate 12,173,699 of NZ_CP150312.1, read as the reverse complement.
CCGGACCGCGCGCTCACGCGCGCTCCCCCGGATGCTCGCCGCCGTCCGGCGCCCGGAGCAGCGGCTCCAGGCCCTGGATCGTGCGCTGCAAGAACAGGTCTCGCAGGCCGAGGCGCGCCGAGAACACCTCGTTGATCCGCGCCAACATGCGCACCGCCAGGATCGAGTGACCGCCGAGCTCGAAGAAGTCGTCCCCGATGCCCACGCGCTCCACCTCGAGGATCTCCTTCCAGATCTCCGCGAGCTGCACCTGGATCGGCGTCCTGGGCGGCGCCGAGCTCCTCGGCGTCTCGAGGCTCTCCCCGAGCGCGCGCAGGGCCGCGCCGTCCACCTTGCCGCTCGACGCGAGCGGGAGCCGCGAGAGAAAGCGGATGTGGGCGGGGATCATGTACTCCGGGAGACTCGCCTTGAGAAACTCCCGCACGCCGTGGGCGTCCACGTGCTCCCACGCGCCCTCGGCGGGCGGGTGCTCCATCCACACGCTCGGGTCGTAGTACTCGCCGTAATCCTCCTCGACGTTGATCCTCACGGGCTGCAGGGTGTCCGCGAGCTGGTACTCGCCGGACTCGGTGAACTGCCGCCCTGCCCAGCACGCCCAGTCCGACACGCGGGCCCGCACGCGCTGGGAGGTGAGGTCCACCTTCAGCACGCGGCCGCCCACCCGCTCGTGGCTGCGCAGCCAGTTGTCGCAGGGCAGGCCGTCCTCGCGCCGCCTCTGGCAATACTCGCTGAACGTGAGCTCCGGGTGCGCCGTCTTGCCGGTCGGCCGGACCGCCACGAGCACCCGCGTCAGCCCGAGCGCCCGCCCGAGCCGCTTGAACGCCTGGAGGATGAGGGTGGCCAACCCCTGGCCCTGCGCCCCCGGTGCGGCCACGCCGGTGAGGATGAAGAGCGTGTTCGGGACGACCCCGCGCTCGGCGTCGACGAAGCCCTTCTCCAGGCCGTGGTCCCACCCGCGCGGCAAATCCTCCACCGTGCCGTCCCACGCGATGGGAATGGCATTGCCCGCCGCCACCACCGCGTCCTCCTCGTCGAGCAGGACGTACTGGTGTCGGGGGAACTCGCCCGGGAGGCGCGGCCAGTACGTCCGCAGGGCGCAGTCGCCCGCGAAGTACGCCGGCCAGGCGCCGAGGTGCAACGACTCCATCTGCCGCCGAAGCTCCGGCCGCTGCGCCAGCGTGAAGATGCGGTAGGCGCCGCGCTCGCCGCGCAGCACGTCCCCCCCGTCGCAGAGCTCCACCCAGGCCGCGAGCGCGCCCTCCCCGCCGCTGCCGGGAAGGTGGGTGACCGCGCAGCGCGCCACCTGGGGGAGCTCCTTGAGCCGACTCTCCACCTCCCCGAGCTCCACGCGGTTGCCCCGGACCTTCACCTGCTGGTCCACCCGGCCGAGGAAATGGACCACCCCGCCGGCCGAGTACCTGCCCAGATCTCCGGTCCGGTACAGCCGCGCTCCGGGCGCGGGGGAGTACGGGTCGGGCACGAAGCTCGCCGCCGTCCGCGCCGGATCACCGGTGTAGCACCGGGCCAGACCCGGAGAGGCCACGTAGATCTCTCCGGTGACCCCGATGGGCACAGGCAGGAGCGCCGCGTCCAGCACGTGGAGGCGGGCGTTCCCGATCGGGCTGCCGAGCGGGACAGTATCGCCGTCGAAGTCGCTGCGGCAATCGAACTGGGCGGCGTCCACCGTGACCTCGGTGGGGCCATAGTGGTTCTCCAGCGCGCACCGCGGGAACGCGCGGAGGGCGCGATCCCGGAGCTGCCGGCGCATGGCGGCGCCGCCGCAGATCACCCGGCGCAGCGAGGGCAGGGCGGGCGACCGGCCCTGCAGCCGATCCTCCACGAGCGCCTCAAGCATGAGCGGCACGGACTGGAGGAAGGTCACCCCGTGCGCCTCGATCAAGCTCGCTATCCTCGCCGGATCCTTCTCGTCTCCCGCGCGCGGCACGACCACACGGGCTCCGACGGAGAGCGGCCAGAAGACGTCGAGGATCGAAGCGTCGAAGTTGTAGGGGGTGATGAACAGCGCCGTGTCCCCGCCATCCAGCCCGTACCGACGCTGGGTGGTCTCCAGCAGGTTGATCACGCCGCGGTGCTCGATCTCGATGCCCTTGGGCGCGCCCGTGGTGCCGGAGGTGTAGATGACGTAAGCGAGGTTCCCCGCGGCGGCGCCGCCGTCCAGCGCATCTCCCGAGGCGGCGCGCACCTCCGCCGAGAGCGCATCGATCCGCGCGATCTCGCCGTCGAACGCGACGCCCTTCGAGAGCTCACCCGAGGTGAGCAGCATCCGCGCGCCGGAGCTCCGGAGGATCTCCGCGTGCCGGCCCGCGGGGGAGTCCGGGTGGAGCGGCACGTAGGCCGCCCCCGCCTTCAGCACGGCCAGCATCGCGGTGACCATCTCGGGAGACGGCTCCAGGAGGAGCGCCACCCGGTCCTCGCGCCCTGCCCCCCGCGAGCGCAGGACACGGGCCCACCGGTTGCTGATCTCGTCGAGCTCCCGGTAGCTCCACACCCCGCCCTCGGTGACGAGGGCCGGCGCCTCCGGGGTCAGCCTGGCCTGGGCGGAGAAGCGCTCGTGGAGGGTGGCGCCCGCGTCGAAGGGCTCGGCGGTGGCGTTGAAGTCCACGAGCAGCCGCGCTTCCTCCGCCGGGGAGAGCATCCGGTAGGCGGCGAGCGGCCGGGAGGGATCGGCCAGCACCTGCTCCGTGAGCGAGAAGATCTGGTCCATCATCCGCTCGATGGTCGAGCGATCGAACAGATCCGAGTTGTAGTTCAGCCGGACCACCTTCAGGGCTGCGAGCTGGTCGATGATGATGGTCAGATCGAACTTCGAGCTCTCGAACTCCTTGCTCAGCGTGTCGTCCGGGAGAAACTCGAGCGTGAGCCCATCGAACTTCACCTCGGACATCAGCCGGGTCTTGTTGTTCTGGGTCCCGAACATGATCGAAAACAGCCTGTTGCGCGAGGGGTCGAACTCGGGGTTCAGCTCCTGGATGGCCAGGATGATCGGATAGTTGTGGTTGTCGTACCCCGCGATGGCCTCGTCCCGGGTGCGCTCGAGGAGCTCTGCGAACGACGCCCCCGGCGCGATGGTGCAGCGCATGGGGATGGCCGTCGCGAACAGGCCCAGCATCTTCTCGAGCCGCCTGTCGTTCCGGTTCGCGATCGGCGTGCCCAACACGAAATCCGACTGGCCGGTGAGCCGGTGGATCTGGAGGCTGAGCACGGCGAGCATGAAGATGTTCAGGGTGAGGCCGCGCTGCTGGAGGAACCGATCCATCCGGACGCTCACCGGCTCGGACATGACGCGGGAGACGGTCATGCCGCTGAAGGTCTGGAGCGCCGGGCGCGGGCGATCGAACGGTAGATCCAGCGCCGGCGGCAGGGTGGCATAGCGCCTGATCCAGTGCTGCCGCTGGGACTCGAAGAGGCCCTCGCGCACGGCGCCGTGGATCCACTGCGCCCAGTCCACGTAATCGAGCTCCAGCTCGGGGAGCTGCGGGGGACGGCCGGCGCGCGTGGCGTTGTAAAGCTCGCTCAGCTCGAGCGCCATGTTGATGGTGGAAGTCTCGTCCCAGAGGATGTGGTGGACGCAGAACAGCAGCAAGAACCGCTTCCCCGGGAACTCCGCCAGCTTGATGAGCGTCGGCCCGGCCTCGAAGTCCAGCGGGACGCCGCTGTAGTGGCTGGAGACGCGGCGCATCTCCTCGTCCACCTGGTCGTGGGGGACGCCGGTGAAGTCGAGGTAGAAGTCCTGAATCCGCAGCTCGCGCCGGGGGAGCACGCGCTGCACGGGCCGGCCCTCCAGGTAGCCGAAGCTCGTCCGGAAGACGGCGTGTCGATCCACCAGCGCCTGCCAGGCCGAGAGGAACGCCTGGACATCCAGATTCCCGGTGAGCACCGCGTTGGTGATGGCGACGTTGTAGAACGGGCTCTCCGGCGCCAGCTCGTGCATGAACCACTCCGGGAGCTGGTAGGGCGCGAGCTCGTAGTGATCGGCCGGCGGCAGGCGCCGGAGGGCCGCGGCGAAGCCCTCGGCCGCAGGCGCCCGGGAGGCGAGGTGCGCGGACACCTCGGCCACGGTGGGGTGCTCGAACAGGGCGCGCACCGAGAGCTCCACGCCGAGCGCGGCGCGCGCGCGGGAGATGGTCTGGATGGCAACGAGCGAGTGGCCGCCCAGCTCGAAGAAGTTGTCGTGCACGCCGACCTGCTCCACGCCGAGCAGCTCGGCCCAGATCCTGGCCAGCGCCGCCTCCGTGGGGGTGCGCGGCGCCTCGTGGCGCGGGGCCGCCGAGGGCGCGCCGTCGGACGCGGCAGGGGCGGGCAGCGCCCTCCGATCGAGCTTGCCGCTCGGCAGCAGCGGGAGCTCCTGCATGGAGACGATGGCCGAGGGCACCATCACCTCCGAGAGCCGCTCCTTCAGGTACGCAGCCAGCGCGCGCGCGGGCGGACCCGGCGGCTCGCGCGGCACGACATAGGCGACCAGGCGCTTTTCGCCCGGCCGATCCTCGCGCGTCACCACCACGCACGCCCGCACGTCCGGGTGAGAGGCGATGGCCGCCTCCACCTCGCCGATCTCGATGCGGACGCCGCGGATCTTCACCTGGTGATCGGCGCGGCCGAGGAACTCGATCGTGCCGTCGGGCAGGTGCCGCACCCGGTCGCCGGTCCGGTAGAGCCGCGCGCCCGGCGTGGCGGAGAACGGATCCGGGACGAACGCCCGGGCCGTCTTGTCTGGCTCGCCGATGTATCCGCGGCCCACGCCGATGCCGCCCACGCACAGCTCGCCCACCACCCCCGCCGGCACCGGCTGGAGGTGGCTGTCGAGGATGTAGATGCGCAGGTTCGGCAAGGCGCCGCTGATCGGGACGGCCTTCCAGGCCTGGGCGGGAGGCCCCTGCAGCGTGTAATGGGTCACGTCGCCCGAGCACTCGGTGGGCCCGTACGCGTTGATGAGCGGCACGCGCGGGAAGAGGCGGAACCAGCGCGCGCACAGGTCGGGCGGCAGCGCCTCGCCCGTGACCATCAGCCAGCGCAGCGCCGAGAGGTCGACCTCGTCCCCGCGCGCCTCCAGCTCCTCCAGGAGCAGCCGGAGGTGGGAAGGCACGGTCTCGAAGACGGTGACCCCATCCCGCTCCAGCCGGTGGAGCAGGCGCCCAGGCTCCCAGGCGTCATCGTCGGTGACGATGGCAGTCTCCGCGCCGGCGAGGAGGGCGGCGAGGAACTGCCATACCGAGACGTCGAAGGTCTGCGTCGCCGTCTGCGCGACCACGTCGCGCGAGGTGATGCGCAGGTCATGCACCTTCGCGCGCAGGTGGTTCAGCATCCCCGTGTGCTCGATCATGACCCCCTTGGGCACGCCGGTGGAGCCGGATGTGAAGATGACATACGAGAGGCTCCGCGGGGCGCCGGCCCGGGGCGGGTCGCCCTCGGAGCAGGCGGCGGCGAGCAGCTCCTCCAGGCGGCGGACCGCCCGGCCATCGTGGCCGAGCCGGCGCGCCAGCGCCTCGTGGCGCGGCGTGGTGACGAGCACCGCGCAGCCGCTCCGGTCCGCCATCTGCTCCAGCCGCTGGAGCGGCAGCGCCGGATCGAGCGGGACGTAGGCGGCCCCGGCCTTGAAGGCGCCCAGCATGGCGGTGAGGAACTCGAGGCTGCGGTCGAGGAGTAGGCCCACCCGGGCGTCCTGTCCCACGCCCAGCGCCGAGAGCGCATGGGCGACGCGGTTGGCCTGCGCGTTGAGCTGCGCGTAGCTCAGCGCCTCGCCGTCGCACCGCGCGGCGATCGCCTCCGGCGTCCGCGCGACCTGCTCCTCGAAGAGGTGGTGGAAGCACGGCTCCGTGGGCCAGGGGATCGCCGATCGATCCCGGTCCACGAGCAGGGCGCGCTGCTCGGCCGCGGAGAGCAGCGGGAGGCGGTCCACCGGGCGATCCGGATCCTCGGCCACGCCCTCGAGGAGCGTGGAGAGGCACGCGACCATCCGGGTGATGGTCGCGGCGTCGAACAGGTCGGTGCTGTACTCGAAGCGCCCGACCAGGCGGTCGCCCAGGTCCTGCACCTCGAGGCTGAGATCGTACTTGGAGGTGCCGTTGTGCAGCGCGATGGCGGACAGCGAGAGCCCGCCGAGGGACACCGCCCCCGGATCGGCGGTATGGAAGTCGAACAGCACCTGGAACAGCGGTGAGCGGCTGGTGTCGCGCTCCGGGTTCAGCGCCTCGATGAGCTTCTCGAACGGCATGTCCTGGTGGGCGAAGGCGCCCAGCGACACCTCGCGCGCCCGGCCCAGGAGCTCGCGGAAGCTGGGGCGGCCGGCGAGGTCCATCCGCAGGACGAGCGTGTTGATGAAGCAGCCGAGCAGGCCTTCGAGCTCCGTCCGGTCGCGGCCCGCGATGGGCGACCCGATGAGGATGTCCTCCTGCTCGCCCGAGACGCGGTGCAGCAGCGCCGCGAACGCGGCCAGGAGGAGCATGTACGGGGTGGCCCGCTCGCGGCGCGCCAGGGCCTTGAGCTTCTCCCAGAGATCAGGGCGCACCTCCACGGGCTGCAGCGCGCCCCGGTACGTTTGCACGGGGGGGCGGGGCCTGTCGGTGGGCAGCTCCAGCGCGGGGAGCGGACCCGAAAGGCGCTGCTTCCAGTAGGCCAGCGCCTCCTCCAGCCGCGGGCCGGTGAGCCACTCGCGCTGCCAGCGGGCGAAGTCCGCATACTGCAGCGGCAGCGGCGAGAGCGCCGGGGGCCGGCCCTCGGACAGGGCGGCGTACACCTCGGCCAGCTCGCGGACGAGGAGCCGCAGCGACCAGTCGTCGGTGATGATGTGGTGCAGGTCGAGGAGCAGCGCGGACGACGTATCCGTGAGCCGCAGCAGCCTGACCCGGATCAGCGCGCCGTTGGCCAGGTCGAACGGCCTGCGCGCCTCGTCGCCGGCGCGCTCCAGGAGCCGCGCCTCACGCTCCTCTGCCGGCAGGTCGCGGAGATCCTCCACCGGCACGTCCAGGATCAGCGACGGGGCGATCCGCTGCACCGGCTGCCCGTCCACATCGACGAAGGTGGTGCGAAGCGCCTCGTGGCGCGCCACGAGGACGTTCAGGCTATCGGCCAGCCGCGCCGGGTCGAGCGCCCCGTCGATCCGCACCGGCACGGTGACGATGTAGAACGCGTTCCCTGGCTCGAAGCGCTCCAGGAACCACAGCCGGGTCTGGGCGAAGGAGAGCGGCGGGGCCGCATCCCCCTCCGGACGCCTGGAGATGGCCGGGGCGGCGTGCTGCGCCGGGCCCCGCACGGCCTCCTCGATCCTGACCGCCAGCGCGGAGAGCTCCGGCGCTTCGAAGAGGACGCGCAGCGGCAGCTCCACCCCGAAGGCCGACGACAGCCGCGACGCCACCCGGGTGGCCAGCAGCGAATGCCCGCCAAGGTCGAAGAAGCTGTCCGTGCGGCGGATGCGCTCCAGGCCGAGCACCTCGGCCCAGATGCCGGCGAGCAGCGATTCGACCTGGGTCCGCGGCGGCGTGTGGTCCTCGGAGCGAGCGAGCGCGTCGGGCGCCGGCAGCGCCCTGCGATCCACCTTGCCGTTGGGGCTGAGCGGCAGCTCGTCGAGCTCCACGAAGGTGGACGGCACCATGTAGTCGGGGAGCCGCTCCTCGAGGAAGCGGCGCAGCGCCCCCGCGGGGACGCCTGGCGCGGCCGCATACGCGACGAGCCGCTTGCCTCCCGGGCCGTCCTCGCGGACCACCACCGCGGCGTCGCGCACCGCCGGGTGCTCCGCGAGCAGGGCCTCGATCTCGCCGAGCTCGATGCGGAAGCCGCGCACCTTCACCTGCGAGTCGAGCCGGCCGAGATAGTCGAGCCGGCCGCTCGCGGACCGGCGCACCAGATCCCCGGTGCGGTACATCCGGGCGCCCGTCTCGCCGGCGAACGGATCCGGCACGAACCGCTCGGCGGTCAGCGCCGGCCGACCCAGGTAGCCGCGGGCCACGCCGGCGCCGCCGATGTAGAGCTCTCCGGGCACGCCCACGGGCACGAGCTGGAGGTCGCGGTCCAGCACGTAGAGCCGTGTGTTCGCGATCGGCCAGCCGATGGGCACCGGTCCGCTCGACGGATCACCCGCGGCCACCTCGTAGACGCAGCAGCCCACCACCGTCTCGGTGGGGCCATACTCGTTGATCAGCCGGGTCTCCGGCGCGCGCTCGCGCCAGAAGGCCACATCGTCGGCGGTGAGGGCCTCGCCGCCGATCACGAAGGCACGGGTGCGCCCGGCCGCCGCCTCGTTGCCCAGCTGCTCCGAGAGCAGGCGCAGGTGGCTCGGGGTGATCTTCACCAGGGTGTGGTCCCCGGCGGCGCGGAGCGCCCCGGCGAGGCCCTCCACCCGCGCGTCCTCCGGTATCAGGGTCACCGGCCGCCCTGCCGCGAGCGGCGCCAGCAGCGACGTGACGGTCAGATCGAACGCGATCGACGAATGGACGGGCGATCCTGCTCCGTCCTCCATCCGGTACGCGCCCAGGCACCAGGACAGGTAGTTGACCACCCCGCGGTGCTCCACCATCACGCCTTTCGGCCGGCCCGTGGAGCCCGAGGTGTAGATGACGTAGGCCAGGTGGCCCGGCCCGACGAGGCTGGGTGGGCCGTCGGCGCGATGACGCGCGAGCCGCGCCGCGTCCGCGTCCAGGAGGACCCGGGGCGCGCCCTGCGAGGGCAGGCGGGCCGCGAGCTGCTCCTGCGTGACGAGCGCGCCGATGCAGGCGTCCTCGATCATGAACGCGAGGCGTTCGTGCGGGTAGGCCGGATCCAGCGGGAGATAGGCGGCCCCCGCCTTCAGGATGCCGAGCAGGCCCACGACCAGATCGAGCGAGCGATCGAGGCACAGGCCCACCACGGCGTCGGGCCCCACGCCGAGCTCACGCAGCGACCACGCCAGCTGGTTGGCGCGAACGTCCAGCTCACCGAACGTGAGGTGTCGGCCGTCCATCGCCGCCGCCACCGCGTCGGGCGTCCGCGCGGCCTGGGCCTCGATGAGGTGGTGAACGCACGCGTCCTCGGGGAAAGAGGCGCGGGTGGCGTTCCACTCCGTGAGGAGCTGCCGCTGCTCGAGGGCGGTGAGCATCGGCGCGCGGGAGACGCGGAGCTCCGGCCGGGCGACCAGCGCGGCGAGGAGCGTCCGGAAGTGAGACGCCATCCTCTCCACGGTCGAGGCCTCGAACAGATCGGTGCTGTACTCCAGCGCCCCGCCCAGCCCGCCCTCCTCCTCCCACAGGATGAGGCTGAGATCGAACTTGGCCGTATGGGTGTCGAGCGCCACCGGCTGCAAGGAGAGGCCCGGCAGCGAAAGCGGCGAGAGCGGCGCGTTCTGGAGGGCGAACAGCACCTGGAACAGCGGGGAGTGGGTGGTGCTGCGCTCGGGCTTGAGCGCCTCCACCACCTTCTCGAAGGGCACGTCCTGGTGCGCGTGAGCCTCCAGCGTCGTGTCGCGGATCCGCCCGAGCAGCTCGCGGAAGGTGGGGTTGTCCTCGAAGCGCGCGCGCAGCACCAGGGTGTTGATGAAGACGCCGATCAGCCCTTCGGTCTCCAGCTGGTTCCGGTTGGCGATGGGGGTGCCGACCAGCACGTCGTCCTGGCTGGCGTAGCGGTGGAGCAGCGTCTGGAAGGCGCCCAGCAGCGTCATGAACAGGGTCACCCCCTCGCGTCGGCTCAGCGCCCGGGCCGCCTCGGTCAGCTCCGCCGGGAGCGAGAGCGCGACGTGCGCGCCGCGGTACGACCGCACCGGTGGCCGCGGGTGATCCGTCGGCAGATCCAGCTGCGCGGGGCTGTCGGCCAGCTTCTGCTTCCAGTAGGCCAGCCGCGACGCCAGCGCTTCGCCGCTCAGCCATCGCCGCTGCCATGCCGCGTAGTCGACGTACTGGAGCGACGGCTCGGCCAGAGGCGACGGCTCACCTCGGGAGAAGGCTCGGTAGAGGGCAGAGAGCTCGCGGACGAACACGCCCAGCGACCAGCCGTCGGAGACGATGTGGTGCATCGCCACGACGAGCAGGCGCTCCTCTTCGCCGAGCCGCAGCACGGTGTGCCGCCACAGGGGCCCTCGAGCCAGGTCGAACGGACGGAGCGCCTCCTCGGCGGCGAGCCGCTCGACCGCCGCCTCGCGCTCCTCCGGCGGGAGATCCACGAGCGACACCTCGCGCAGCGGGACCGGCGCCGGCGGGCGGATCTCCTGCACCGGCTGCCCGTCCCGGGCCGGGAAGCACGTCCGCAGCGCCTCGTGCCGCCGCTCGATCTCGCTCAGGCTGCGGGCCAGCGCCGCCTCGTCGAGCCGCCCGAGCACCCGGATGGAGATGGGCAGGGTGTAGAAGGGGCTGCCGGGCTCGATCTGGTCGAGGAACCACAGCCGCTGCTGAGAGAAGGAGAGCGGCTGCCCCCCCTCGCGGGCGATCTTCTGGAGCGGCGGGATCTCGGCCCCGCCCGGCGCCTCGGCGCGGGCGGCTTCCACCCGGATGGCTATGCCGGCCACGGAGGGGGCCTCGAACAGGCTCCGCAGCGAGAGCTCCACGTTCAGCGCGCGCGCGACGCGGGACAGGAGCTGGGTGGCCAGGAGCGAGTGGCCTCCACGCTCGAAGAAGTCGTCGTGCACGCCGATCCGCTCCGCGCCGAGCACGTGGGCCCAGATCTCGGCCAGCACCTCCTCCACGGGGGTGCGCGGGGCGACGTAGGGGCTGACCGCCTGAAGCGCCGCCTCGGGGGCGGGGAGCGCCCGCCGATCCACCTTGCCGTTCGACGTGAGCGGCAGCCTCTCCAGCATCACGTAGGCGCCCGGAACCATGTAGTCGGGCAGCCGCGCGCGCAGGTGGGCGCGCAGCGCGTCGGCGGCGGGGGCGCCGCCTGCAGAGGGCACCACATAGGCCACGAGCCGCCGGTTGCCGGGCTGATCCTCGCGGGCGATCACCGTCACCTCGCGCACCCCCGGGTGCTGCTCCAGCACCGACTCGACCTCACCGAGCTCGACGCGGAAGCCGCGGATCTTCACCTGGTGATCGATGCGGCCGAGGAACTCGATCTCCCCGTTCGGCAGGTAGCGCGCCAGATCGCCGGTCCGGTACAGCCGTGCCCCGGGCTGGCCCCGGAACGGGTCGGGCACGAACTTCGCGGCGGTGAGATCCGGCCGGCCCAGGTACCCGCGCGCGAGCGACGCGCCGCCGATGTACAGCTCGCCTGCCGCGCCGATGGGCGCCGGCTGAAGGTCCGCGTTGAGCACGTACATCTCGGTGTTGGAGATGGCCGTGCCGATGGACGGGTGGCTCGGCCACGTCTCGGGCGCGTCCGGCAGGGCGAGGGCGGTCACGACGTGCGTCTCGGAGGGCCCGTAGTGGTTGTGGGACCGGCACCCCGTGAGGCGCTGCATGAGCAGGATCACCGGCCGGGTGATCTGAAGCTGCTCGCCGGTGGTGACGAGCTCCTTCAGGTCGCCGAGCATTTCCTTGCGGTCTGCGCACTCCTCGGCGAGGAGCTGCAGGACGACGACCGGGAGGATGGCCTTCTCGATCCGCGCCTCGGTGAGGAAGCGGGCCAGGGCCGAGGCGTCGGTGCGGACGGGCTCGGAGACGAGAAAGACGGAGCCGCCGGTGCAGAAGGCGGCGAACATCTCATGGAAGCTCGCGTCGAAGCTCAGCGAGGCGAACTGGAGGGTCCGGGCGCCGCGGAGGAGGTGTCGCCGGTGCCACTCCAGCAGGTTGCGCAGCGGCCCATGGCCCAGGCCGATGCCCTTCGGGCGTCCCGTGGAGCCGGAGGTGAAGATCACGTAGGCGAGCAGATCGGGGCTCACCGCGCAGGCAGGGGCCTTGTCGGACGCGCGAGAGATCTCTGCCTGATCGGCGTCGAGCTCGACCCGGCGCGCGCCGAGGACGCCGGACAGCCCCTCTATCAGGCCGCGCCGAGAGACCAGGACGCGCGCGCGCGCGTCCTCCATCATGAAGCGCAGCCGCTCCTCAGGGTGGGCGGGATCCAGCGGGACGTACGCGCCGCCCGCCTTGAGGATGCCGAGCAGCCCGATCACCATCTCCAGCGAGCGCTCCACGCACAGGCCCACCGGCATGTCCTCGCGGACACCGAGGCTGCGAAGGTGGTTGGCGAGCTGGTTGGCCCGGCGGTCCAGCGCGCGGTAGGTGAGCGCGCGATCCTCGAAGACCACGGCCACCGCGTCGGGAGTCCGCTCCACCTGCTCCTCGAAGAGCCTGTGGACCGGCTCCTCGGGGAGCGGCGCGGCGGTGGCGTTCCACTCGAGCAGGGCCCGGCGCTCGAGCTCCGTGAGCAGCGGTAGCGAGAGGATGCGCTGATCGGGGCGGTCGACGGCGCTCTCCAGGAGCTGCCGGAAGTGGCCTGCCATCCGCTCCATGGTGTCCGGCTCGAACAGGTCCGTGCAGTACTCGAACCATCCAGCGACGCCCTGCGGGCCCTCCTCGAGGAAGAGGGTGAGATCAAACTTGGAGGTCCCCGTGTCGGGGGCCTCCAGGGAGATCGTCAGTTCGGGCAGCGCGAGGCGGACGCGTGGTGTGTTCTCGAGGACGAACAGCACCTGGAACAGCGGGGTGCGGGCCAGGTCGCGCTCCGGCGAGAGGTGCGCCACGAGCTTCTCGAAGGGGAGCTCCTGGTGCGCATAGGCGCCCAGGGTGCTCTCGCGCACCCGCGAAAGGAGGTCCACGAAGCGCGGGTTGTCCGAGAGGTCGGCCCGGAGCGCGAGGGTGTTGGTGAAGAAGCCGAGCACCCCTTCCAGCGCTGCGCGGGTGCGGTTGGCGATGGGGGTGCCCACCACGAAATCCGTCTGGCCGGAATGCCGGTGCAGCAGCACCTCGAAGACGGCCAGCAAGGTCATGAAGAGTGTGGCGCCCTCCTTGCGGCTCAGGGCGGCCAGGGCGTCGCGCAGCGCGCCGGGTATCTCCACCGGCTGCCGGCCGCCGCGGTGGCTTTGCACCCGCGGCCGCGGGTGATCGGTCCGCAGGTCCAGCGCCGCGGGAGCGCCCGCGAGCTCTCGCGTCCAGTACGAAAGCTCCTCGTCCAGGAGCTCGCCCTGAAGGCGCCGCCGCTGCCACTCGGCGAAGTCCACGTAGCGGGTGGCGAGGGCGGGAAGGTGTAGATCCCTGCCCTCCACCTCCGCCGCGTAGAGCGCCCCCAGCTCGCGGACGAACACGCCTGTCGACCAGGCGTCCGAGATGATGTGGTGCATGTTCAGGAGCAGCGCGTGCTCGGACCCCGAGAGCCGCGCGAGCTTCGCCCGCCAGAGCGGGGCGCGCGCCAGATCGAACGGCTCCTGGACCTCCTCGCGGACCAGGCGCTGGAGCTCGACCTCGCGCTCCGCCTCGGCGAGGTGGGCGAGATCCACGCGTGTGAGGGGCACCTCGAGCGAGGGCAACAGCACCTGGACGGGCCGTCCTTCGGCGCTCCGGAACAGCGTGCGCAGCGCCTCGTGGCGGCGGGTCAGCTTCGCCAGGCTCCGTGACAGGGCCGCCGCGTCGAGGGCGCCGCGGAGCCGCGCGAGCCCGACGATGCTGTAGAGCGGACTCCCGGGCTCCAGCTGATCGATGAACCACAGCCGTTGCTGGGAGAAGGAGAGGGGATAGCTCTTCTCTCCCTGCGCCCTTTTCTCCAGGAGCTGCCGCAGGCGCTCCCGCTTCAGCTCTGTGCTCGAGGCGTCCTTGAGGTCCATGATATCGCTCATCGGTCCAGCCCTCCCACGGGCTCCAGCTCTTCCAGGAGCGCGTCCAGCTCACGCTCGCCGAGCCTGTCCAGCTGTCCCAGCAGATCCTCGGGCTCGGCGCTCCGGAGGATCGGCTCGTCATCGACGCTCGCGCTCGCGCGGGTGACGGCCTCGGCCAGCTCGGCGATGGACTGGCGCTCGAACAGGGTACGGAGCGGCAGCTCCACCCCGAATGCGTCGCGCAGCCGCGAGGCGACCTGGGTGGCGAGCAGCGAATGCCCCCCGAGATCGAAGAAGCTGTCGTGGACTCCCACGGAGCCCACGCCCAGCACGTCCCGCCAGATGGCCGCCAGCTTCTCCTCCAGCGCATTGCGCGGCGCCACGCGAGGACGCTGGGGATCCGAGCCGTCGTCCGGCGCCGGCAGCGCCTTGCGGTCCACCTTGCCGCTCGGCGAGAGCGGCAGCGACTCGAGCGTCACGAACGCGCTCGGCACCATGTACTCGGGCAGGCGCCGGCTCAGCGCTTCGCGAAGCGCCCTCGCTTCGAGCGCCACACCGGGCTTGGGGACGACATAGCCGACCAGCCGCTTCAGCCCCGGCCGGTCCTCTCGCACCGCCGCGGACGCAGCGCCGACGGACTCGATGGCCATGAGCGCCTGCTCGATCTCGGCGAGCTCGACGCGGAAGCCGCGGATCTTGACCTGATGATCGGAGCGGCCGAGGAACTCGATGTTCCCGTCGGGCAGATACCGCGCTACGTCTCCCGTGCGGTACATCCGCGCGCCCGGCGCGTCGCTGAACGGGTTCGGCACGAAGCGCTCGGCGGTGAGGTCGCCGCGCCGCCAGTAGCACCGAGCCAGGTTCACGCCCGCGATGTACAGGTCGCCGCGCACGCCGATGGGGACAGGCTCGAGCCGGGCGTCGAGCACGTACATCTGCGTGTTGAACAGGGGCTTTCCGATCGGCGGCAGCCTCGGCCAGAGCGAGGGATCGCCCGTGAGGCGATACCCGGTGACGAAGTGGCTCTCCGTCGGGCCGTACTGGTTGTGCAGCAGCGAGCCAGGCAGCTGCCTGTACATCTCGACGACCTCGGGCGTGATCTGGAGCTGCTCGCCTCCGCAGACGATCTCGCGCAGCGCCGTGAGCGTGGCCTTGTCGCGCGCGGCTTCGGCGATGCCCTGGAGCGCCACGAACGGGATGAAGAGGCGCGCGACGCGGTCGCGGACGATCACGTCGAGCAGGCGCGCCGGGTCACGGCGCGCCTCGTCGCTCACGAGGACGAGCGTCCCGCCCGAAGCCCAGGTGGAGAACATCTCGTCGAAGCTGACGTCGAAGCTCAGCGGTGAGAACTGGAGCGTCCGCTCGCCGACGCCCATCGTCGACTCGGTGAGCTGCCACTGGATGAGGTTGGTGAGCACCACGTGGGGGAGCGCCACACCCTTGGGGCGCCCGGTCGAGCCCGAGGTGTAGATGACGTAACAGAGGGCCGAGAGGTCGACCGTTACCGCGTGATCCGCGTCGGGCTCCTCCCACGCGGCCGCGCAGTCGTCCATGCAGACGACGCGCGAGCCGCTCCCCTCGACGTGATGGCGGAGCCGCGACTGCGTCACGACCACCGGGGCGCGCGCGTCCTCGGCCATGAAGCGGAGCCGCTCGGCCGGGTAGCTCGCATCCATGGGGACGTAGGCCGCGCCGGCCTTGAGGACCCCGAGGATCGCGACCGGAACGTCGAGCGAGCGCTCGAGGTACATGCCGACCAGGGAGTGCGGTTCGACGCCGAGCTTCTGAAGATAGCGGGCAAAGCGGTTCGACCGGCGATGCAGCTCCGCGTACGTCATCGATCGATCGTCGAAGAGCACGGCGAGCACGTCGGGTATCCGGCGCGCCGTCTCCTCGAAGAGCGCGTGCACTGGCACCGGCCTGAAGTCGGCGCGGGTCGCGTTCCAGCCCTGGACGATGCTCCGTCGCTCCTCGGCCGAGAGGATTGGCGCCTCGTACACCGACCTGTCCGGGCGCGACAGCGCGCCCTCGACGATGTGGACGAAGTGGTCCGCCAGACGCTCGACGGACTGAGGATCGAACAGGTCCGAGTTGAACTCCCACCGGGCGACGTAGCCCGCCTTCGTGGGCAGGACGTCGAGCATGAGATCGAACTTCGACGTGCCCCAGTCGAGGTCGACCGGGCTGATCGTGAGGCCCGGGAGATCGAGGGCGGGAGCGGGCGCGTTCTGCAGGGCGAACATCACCTGGAAGACCGGCGAGCGGCTCAGGTCGCGCGGGACGTTGAGGGCCTCGACGACCTTCTCGAAGGGGAGGTCCTGGCTGGCATAGGCGTCGAGGGTGGATTGCCTGACGCGCCCGAGCAGGTCGATGAACGTGGGCTCTCCGGACAGGTCAGTCCGGAGGGCGAGCGTGTTGACGAACAGGCCAATGAGCGGCTCGGTCTCGGCGCGCGTGCGGTTGGCGATGGGGGTGCCGACGATGATGTCGCGCTGGCCGCAATACCTGCCCAAAAGGACGCTGAAGGCCGCCAGCAGCGTCATGAAGGGCGTTGCGCCGAGCTCGTGGCTGAGCGCGTCGATCCGCTCGGACAGGTCCTTCCCGAGCGAGCGGCGGAGCGTGGCGCCGGCATGGGTCTGCACGGGAGGGCGCGGCCGGTCCGTCGGCAGCTCCAGGGGCCCGGGAGCTCCCGCGAGGTGCTCCTTCCAGTACGCGGTCTGCGCCGCGAGCTCCGTGCCGGACAGCCACGCCCTCTGCCATGCGGCATAGTCGGCGTATTGAACGGCGAGCGGCGGGAGCGGCGACCCGCGGTGGTGGACGAAGGCGTCATAGAGCGCCATCACCTCGCGGGCGAACACGCCGAGCGACCAGCCGTCGCTGACGATGTGATGCAGGGTCAAGAGCAGCACGTGCTCCTGCTCGGACAGGGCCAGCAGGCGCGCGCGAAGGAGCGGGCCCCGCTTCAGGTCGAACGGCGTCCTGGCCTCGCGCTCCGCCTCGGCGCGCACGCGGGCATGACCGTCGGCCTGGCCGCGCAGGTCCTCGCGCGCCAGGCCGCCCAGCGGCTCCGCATGCACCACCGACACGGCCTTGCCTTCGGCGTCCTGCGCGAAGGTGGTGCGCAAGGACTCGTGGCGGCGCGTCACATCGAGCACGCTCTTCGCGAGCGCGTCGACGTCCAGGCGCCCCTCGAACCGCAGGGCCATGGGGATGTTGTAAGCCACGCTCTCCGGCGCGAGCTGGCCCAGGAACCACAGGCGCTCCTGCGCGAACGAGATGGGCCGCGGGCCTGCGCCCCAGGCCCTGGGCACGATCGCCGGCCCGGCCGCGCGAGCGCCCTCCCGGTCGAGCCGCGCCGCGAGCTGCTCGACCGTGGGGGCCTCGAACAGCACCCGGAGCGGGAGCTCGACGCCGAGCTCCCGGCGGATCCGGGAGACCACCTGGGTCGCGAGCAGCGAGTGACCTCCGAGCTCGAAGAAGTCGGCGGTGACCCCGACGCGAGGGGCTCGCAGCACGTCGCGAAAGATCGCTGCCAGCCGCTCCTCGCTCGGCGTCCGCGGGGCCATGTGCTCGTCGCCGAGCGCGCCGTCGGGCTCCGGCAGCGAACGCCGGTCGACCTTGCCGCTCGGCGAGAGCGGCAGCGACTCGAGCACCACGAACGCGCTCGGCACCATGTAGTCGGGCAGGCACGCGCGGAGCTGCTCGCGGAGCGAGTCCACGCGCGGGTCCCCCGCCACGTATGCGACGAGGCGCCGCATGCCTGGGGCGTCTTCGCGCGCCACCACGACCCCGTCGCGCACGCCGGCGCACCGCCGCAACGCGGCCTCCACCTCGCCCGGCTCGACGCGGAAGCCGCGGATCTTGACCTGATGATCCGTGCGGCCGAGGAACTCGAGGTCGCCGCCTTCGAGGTGACGAACGCGATCTCCTGTCCTGTAGAGGCGCGCGCCAGGCGTCGTGGAGAAGGGGTGAGGGACGAAGCGGTCGGCCGTGAGATCAGGGTGCTTGAGGTACCCGCGCGCCACGCCCTCCCCACCGATGTACAGCTCGCCGGGTACGCCCACCGGGACCGGCTGCATCGCGCCGTCGAGCACGTACAGCTGGGTGTTCGCGAGCCCTCGCCCGAGGACGGGGGTGGGCGACCGCGCGTCGACACGGCAAGCAGCGCTGTCCACCGTGCACTCGGTGGGGCCATACACGTTGTAGAAGCGCGCGTAGGGGGCGCGGGCGAGGGCGCCCCACATCGACGTGTCCACGGCGTCGCCGCCGACCAGCACACGACCGGGGACACCGTCGCTCCGCTCGCCGAGCCCTGCCTCGAGCAGCAGCCGCAGATGCGCCGGCGTGCAGTCGAGCACGTCCAGCCGATGCTGCGCGACGAACGAGAGGAGCGCGTCGGCGTCGCCGCGCGTGTCTTCTGGGATGATGTACAGCGTGTGACCGGACAGCAGCTGGACGAGCTGCTGGACGGACGCATCGAAGGAGAGCGACGCATTGAGGCTCACCCGCAGCGGGGGCGCGGCGCCCTCGTGGACCGCGAGCTCCAGGGCTCGGTGCAGGTTGACCACCGAGCGGTGCTGGATCATCACCCCCTTGGGCGCGCCCGTAGATCCGGAGGTGTAGATGACGTAGGCGAGCGTGTCGGGCCTTGCGCCGGCCGCCGGGTCCTCCGCGCAGCCGGAGAGCTCGGCCGCGCCGGGGCCCAGGCACAGCGCCCTGTCCGGGGCCACCGGCAGCGAGGCCAGGAGGGGTTGCTGCGTCAGGAGCACAGCGACCCCGGAGTCTTCGAGCATCGTCTGGAGCCGCTCGCGCGGGTAGCGCGGATCGAGCGGCACGTAGGCGCCGCCCGCCTTGAGGATGCCCAGCAGCGCGACCACCATCTCCAGGGAGCGCTCCATGCAGAGGCCCACCAGCACCTCTGGCCCCACGCCTCGCGCCCTCAGTTGGTGCGAGAGGCGGTTGGCGCGCTCGTTCAGCTCCCGGTAGGTGAGCCGCCCGCCGCTGCCGACGAGCGCCACCGCGTCGGGAGAGCGGCGGACCTGGGCTTCGAACAGATGGTGAATGCACTCCCGCGGGCGCTCGGCGGCGGTCTGGTTCCACGTGACCAGGACCTGCTCTCTCTCCGGCGCCGTCAAGAGCTCTAGCTCCGCCACGGGCCGCTCGGGGCCTTCGACCACCGCCGTGAGCAGCGTGCGGAGGTGGCCAGTCATCCGCTCGATCCTCTCCGCGTCGAAGAGATCGGTGTTGTACTTGATGGAGCCGCGCAGCGCGCCGCCCGCCTCGGCCATCATCAAGGTGAGATCGAGCTGGGCGGCGCGCTCGATCGACAGCGACTCCAGCGACAGATCCGAGAGCGACATGCTGGCCCCGGCTTCGCCCAGGGAGAACGGGGTCAGCCCCTGATCGTCGAGCAGGTGGGCTCGCTGGAAGGTGAAGGAGGTCTGGAACAGCGGTGAGCGGCTCGGATCCCGCGTGAGCGCCAGGCGCTCAACGATCTCGGTCATCGGGTAGTCCGGATGGTCCAGCGCATCCAGCACGGCGCGTCGCACCCGGCCGAGGAGCTCGACGAAGGTGGGATTGCCATGGAGGTCGCCGCGCAGGGCCACCGGATTGACGCAATATCCCACGAGATAGGCCAGCTCCGGCCGGCCGCGGCCGTGCAGCGGTGAGCCGATCAGCAGATCGTCCTGGCCGCTGTAGCGGTGCAGCAGCACCTGGACCGCGGCGAGCAGGACCATGTAGAGGGTGGCGCCGTGGTCCTCGGCCAGGGCCTTCAGCCGGGAGGTCAGCCCGGCCTCCAGCCCGAACGAGAGGGACGCGCCGCGGTAGGTCTGCACCGGCGGGCGCGGCCGGTCGGCGGGCAGGTCGAGCACCGGCGGGCTCGCGAGCTGCCGCTGCCAGTACGCCCATTGCCGCTCGCCCTCGGGGCCGGCCAGGCGCTCCGATTGCCAGCAGACGAAATCGCTATAATCGGCCGGGAGCGGGGCGAGCGCCGGCAGGGATCCGCCTGCGCGGAGCGCCGGGTACAGCTTGCCGAGCTCCTCGACCAGCACGCAGATGGACCAGAAGTCGAGGACGATGTGATGGGCCGTCAGGAGCAGGACGTGCTCGCGGGCCGAGCGCCTGAAGAGGCGGACCTTGAACAGGGGCCCTCGCTCCAGATCGAACGGCCGGTCCGCCTCGCGGGCGAGCCGGTCCAGGAGGGAGGCCTCGTCCACCGCGGAGGCGTCCTCTTCGGAGAAGCAGCCCTCTGGCCGCGCCAGGATGCGCTGGACTGGCTCGCTGCCCGGCGCCGGCGCGGGGAAGACGGCGCGCAGCAGCCGGTGGCGATCGACGAGCACCTCGAACGCCTGGCGCAGGGCGGCGGCATCCAGATCTCCCGTCACGCGGATAGCGCTCGCCAGGTTGTAGGCGGCGCTCTCGGGGGCGAGCTGGTACAGAAACCAGAGCGCCCGCTGGGAGGCGCTCAGGGGGAACTCCGACGGGCGCTCCCCCGCGGCGAGAAGCGGAGCTCCGGTGAGCCGCCGCGCAGCCACCTCGGCCGCGAGCTCTGTGAGCGTGGGTCCTGCCACGACGCTGCCCAGCGGCAGCACAACCCCGAGCCCCGCCTCGATCGCGCTCGCCAGCTCGACCGATCGCATCGAGTCGAGGCCGCAGGCGGCGAGCGATCTGCCCGCCTCGATCTCGCCGCGGGGGACGTTCAGCACGCTGGACACGCAGGCAGACAGCCAGGCCTCGATATCCTCTGGGCTCCGGGGGGCCTCCGCGGGCGGCGGCGCGGCGACGGCCCCGGCCTCCTCGTCGCTCCCGGCCGACTCCCATGCTCCCACCGCCTCCAGCGCGCCGGACAGGTACTCATCACGGCAGGCCCGCCGCTGGATCTTGCCGCTCGAGGTCTTCGGGATGCTCCCTGCCTCGAGCAGCACCACCGCGTGCGGCCGCACGTCGAAGTGCAGCGTCACGGCCTCGCGAACGGCGGCGAGCACCGCCGGCACGTCGGGCCGCTTCCGGAGATCGATCTCCTGCACCACCACGAGCTGCTCTTCGCCGTCGACCTCCACCGCGAAGGCGGCGCTGCAACCCGGCCGCAGCGCCGGGTGGCTGGTCTCCACGGCGCGCTCGACGTCCTGCGGATAAAGATTGCGGCCGCGGACGATGAGCAGATCTTTCAGGCGGCCGGTGACGAACAGCTCGCCGTCGCGCAGGCAGCCGAGGTCTCCGGTGCGGAGGAGCGGGCCCTGTCCGGCCGCCGTGCGGGCGCGGAAGGTGCGCTCGGACTCCTCCTGTCGGCCCCAGTACCCCTCGGCCACGCTGGCGCCACCGACCCAGATCTCGCCCACCTCGCCCGGCGCCCGGGGGAGCAAGGTTTCCGGATCCACGATGACGAGCTTCCCGTCGAGCAGGCTCCGGCCGCAGCCCACGAGGGCGCGCGCGGCCTCACCCTGCGCTGCGTCGACCATCCGGTGGCGCTCCAGCGCCGCTGCGCCGACGACGGCGACGACGGGCGGATCCGCGCGACGCCCGCCGGCGACGATCAAGCTGGCCTCCGCCAGGCCATAACACGGGTAGAAGGCCTCTCGCCTGAAGCCGTGGGGCCCGAAGGTGGCGGCGAAGCGGTCCAGCGTCTCCGCCCGGACCGGCTCCGCGCCGCTGAACGCCACGCTCCAGGAGCTCAGGTCGACCGCGGCGAGCTCCTCTGGTAAGGCCTTCCGAACGCAGAGATCATAGGCGAAATTCGGGCCCCCGCTGCAGGTGGCACGGTGGCGAGAGATGGCCTCCAGCCAGCGCATCGGCCGCTGCAGGAACGACACCGGGGACATGAGCACGCAGGGGAAGCCCGCGCAGATCGGCTGGAGGATGGTCCCGAGGAGCCCCATGTCGTGGTACATGGGCAGCCACCCGAGCCCCTTCGCGTCCTCGGTGAGCTCGAAGCCGGCGCTGATCATCTGCTCGTTGTGGAGCAGGTTCCGGTGCGTGAGCATGACCCCTCTGGGGTCACCGGTGGAGCCGGAGGTGTACTGGACGAAGGCGAGCGTGTCGGCCGAGATCTCAGGCTCGCGGAAGCTCCCTTCCGTCCCGGCGGAGGCCTCATCGGTGGCGATCCAGCGCAGCCGCTTCAGGCCCGGAGCCTGCTCGAAGACGAGCTCGGCCATGCTCAGGATGGGCGACGTGGTGAGCGCCACGGTGGCCTGCGCGTCACGGACGATGACCGCGAGCCGCGGCAGGGTGCGGTTCAGGCGGGATGGATCCGGCGGATAGGCCGGCACCGCGACCGCGCCCGCATAGAGGCAGCCGAAGAACGCGGCGATGTAGCCGAGCCCCGGCGGATAGAGCAGCAATACCCGCTCTCCCGTCGCGCCGGCCTGCTGCAGCGTGGCGCCGATGGCCCGGGCCTGCCGATCCAGCTCGGCGTAGCTCACGTGGATCTCCTCCAGCTCACCGTCTGGCAGGAACGTGAACGCGCGGCGCTCCGGCTGGTGATATGCACGATGGCGCAGCACGTCGACGAGCGTGGAGAGGGACATCGCAACGTTATTCAAGGCCAGTCTCCTTCAAAGCGAGCAATCTGGATGCGTCTCCGGGCTGGGCTGTCCGCCCGTTCGGTCACCGGCGGCGCGGTCTCCCGGCCTGAGGACGGGCAGTCACCTGGGCCTCCGAGGGGCGCTAGCCACACGCGCGCCTCAGCGCGTCGTCCGCGACCGTCGTGATCGGCAGCGTGTCGCGAGAGACGAGGAAGCTCGGCCGGGGCTCGCCCCTGGGTACGGGGACGTTGTCCACACGATTGTAGGTGACGAAGATCATCGTCCGGCCGAGAGGCGATATGTTCTGCGCAGAGCCGTGCACGAGGTTGCCGTCGAAGAACACCACCGTTCCCGGCGGGCCCTTCAGCGAGGAGAGCCCCTGCTGCCGCACGAGCCGGGCGATGGTCTCGCGGTCGACCGAATACTTGATGTCCGCGACCAGGTTGGCCATCCAGCCGGGCTCGTCCGGCGAGCGCTTGCGGGGTTCTTTGGGCGACAGGTCGATGACGCCCTCGCGGTGCGAGCCCGGGATGACGAACATGGGCCCGTTGAACTCGTTCACCTCGTCCAGGAAGACAGCCGCGGTGCACACCCGCGCGGTGGGCATGCCGTCCTCCTTGAGCCAGTAGATGTAGTCCTGGTGCCACTGCCAGACGTCGCCGGAGAAAGCGCCCTTGAGGTTGATCTTGAACTGGTAGACGTAGACGTCTCCGCCGAGGATGCTCCGGGCAGGCTCCACCAGCCGCGGGTGACGAGAGAGCAGGTTGAACACCTCGTTGCTCTGGTGGGCGGCATAGATCGAGCGCACGGAGCTCCCGTCGTCCTCGAGGATCCGCGTGGCGTGCCTGTCCCTGCTCACGACGGACAGCTGCTGTTGCATCGCGGTGAGCTCCTCGTCGGAGAAGAGGCCGGGGAGGAGCAGGACGCCTTCATCGCGGTAAGTTAGAAGCTGGCTAAGTTGAATCATGGCTGATCTTCCCCTCACATCGTCGCGAGCGCGCGCCTCCGCGCGCCGTCGCGAGGTAGGTTATTTGGGAGTGGGCGCGCGCTCATGGCTGTGCCATGAACGGGACATGACCACTGAGCTCGCACAGGTGATCTCGTTCCGCCGGCTGCTCCAGGACCGGGCCTCCACCCGCCTGGAGCGGTTCCCGGGTGGAACTGCGCTGTTCAATGATGAATTCCGCCTCTCGTTCAGCCACAACCGGCTTCGGCTGGAGGAGGCGGGAGACGAGGTGCGGGCGGCGGAGCTCGCCGCGATCTGCGACGATCTCCTCGGCGCCGCGGGGCACGCGCACCGCAGCATCACCGTCGAGGACGAACGCACCGGCCTCCGGCTGGCTCCCGACTTCGTGGCCATGGGCTGGGTCGCGCGGCGGGACCTGGTCATGGTGCATCGAGCGCTGCCTGCCGGGCGCGCCGGCGCGCAGCTCGTCCGCGAGCTCGACTGGAGCACCGCCCGTCCGATGGTCGAGGAGACGGTGCGGCGCCTCAAACATGGGAAGGGCGCCGAGGTGGTGCGGCAGCTCGTCGACCGCAACCTCCTCGTGGGCCGGGCGGCGCGCCTGCGCCACTTCGGCGTCATCATGGATGGACGCGTCGTGAGCTCGTGCGATCTCTACGAGGGCGGCGCGGTGGCGCAGATCGAGGAGGTGGCGACGCTGGAGGAGCACCGCGGACGGGGCTACGCCGGGGCTGTGGTGCGGACGGCGGTCGAGGCCGCTCAGCGGAGCGCCCACCGGCTCATCTTTATCAACGCCATCGCGGACGACTGGCCGAAGGAGATGTACCGGCGGCTGGGGTTCGAGGCGATCTCTTCCATTCATGAGCTGACGCGGCTCCCTCAAGGCTGAGCGGCGCAGGCGGCGGTGTCCCTCCGCGGCGCGCGCGACTACAGGAGCGATCCGCCGAAATCGGCGGGCACGTAGTGAAAGAAGATGGATGTCGACGCGTGGCCGTCCGGCAGCGCGTCGCGGAAGTGCGGGAGCTCCGCGCCCTTGTAAAGCAGCGCGTCGCCCGGCGCCTGATGGACGACGATGTCCCTCTTCTCGGGCTTTTGGACCTCCAGCCCGATCGGCCAGGGCGACGTGCTCGCCGGATCCGGCTGGTAATCCACGAGAAACGTGGTGCTGATCTCGCACTGCACCCGGTCCACGTGCCGCTCCAGCACCGCGCCCGGCACGTACGAGGCGAAGTAGCAGTACGATGGCTTGCGCGCGCCGCCGATCGAGTCGCCCATCAGGTCCGCCAGCTGATGGTGGAAGTAGCGAGCGATGCGCTCGTTATGCTGCCAGTACCGCTGCACGGTGTCGCCGAACGGGATGTGCCCCTCGGCGAGCAGCCGCCGGTAATACCTGCGCATGGCCGCCATCACGAACGGGTGGAGGACTCCGCGCATGACGGCGTACCCCACCTCGTCGAGCTGTCGCCTGGCGTCCTCGCGCACCCGCCTCCACGCCGCCTGCCGCCTCTCGACGAAGTCGCCCGGGACGAGGATGTGCGCCTGCTGGAGGCGCTCGAGGAGATCGGGATCGAGGTCGCGCGGGGCGGGCTCCCCCGGGACGAAGGAGGGCAGGATCTCCGCATACCGGGCCCTGACCCAGTAGGGAAAGAGCACCCGCGTGCCCGGGTCCTCGATCCATGCCAGCGGATAGCCGTGGAGGACGTCGGTCGCCGGCCAGTAGGCGGTACGGACACGGATGGGGTCCGGGATCTCGTCACCCTGCTGGTAGAGGAAGCTCGGGTTGACGATCAGCTCGTGCGCCTCCCCGCCGCGGCCCGCCGAGGGCGCCGACACCCGAGGGAGGAGCTCCTGGGGAGGGTCGTCGAGGAAGCAGTGGAAGAGGACCTTTTGAGGCATCTCCTCGGGTCTCACGAGGAGCCCGCTGTCGAGCATCGCGTAGAGCTCCGGGTGAACCCTCTCGGAGACAGGGAAGATCTTGAGCCCCTTGCCCTTCACTGGCACGGTGACGACCAGGCCGTTGATCCCGTTCCGGGCCCGCACGCGGGTGAAGGTGGCGAACGAGTTCACTTGGACCCGCACTCCGCGCTGGAAGTCCTCCAGAGAGAGGCCGCCGTCGAAGGCCTGCATCACCTCGTGGAGCTGATTCGACGCTCCGGGGACGGGCTGCGGCCGGAGCACCTCGGCGCTCGCGAGAGCATCGTCGGGCTGTGCGTCGTTCGCGCCTCGCGCGCCGTGGCTGGGATTCAGTGTCATGCTGGGTTCACTCGCGAGTTGCTGGGTTGAAAGCTCATGCGTCGGGGGCGCCGCGCAGGGGCGGCCTCGCGGCCGCCGCGGCACGGCGGCCCCGGTATTCCTCTCGTCTGCTCACGTCGGCCCGGAGATCCACGCTCAGCTCGCCTCCGCGATCTGCGCGCACCAGGCGTCGTCGTAGATCGTGTCGATGTAGGCCGCCCCCCGATCGGCGCACAGCATGACCACGGACGGCTCGTACGTCCCGCTCCTCGGTCCGGAGAAGTACTGGTTCACCGCGTGGTAGGTCGTGCCTGACGAGCCGCCGAGGAAGAGACGATGGCGCACGAGCAGCTCGCGGCAAGCGGCGATCGTGTCCACCTCGCGCACGATCACCACGTCGTCGATGAGCGCCTGCCGGAGCAGGTCGGGGACGACGCTCGCGCCGATGCCCGGGATGACTCGCTTCTTGGGCCGTCCTCCGAAGATGATCGAGCCCTCCGCGTCGACGGCGATCACCTTCACGCCCGGGAACCGCTCCTTCACCCGCCGCGAGACGCCGGCGATCGTGCCGCCGGAGCTGACGCTCACGAACACGTAGTCCACGTGAGGGAGCGCTTCGCAGATCTCCGCGCCAGTGAGGTGGTAATGCCCGAGCATGCCGTCGATGTTGCTGTACTGGTTCGTCCAGAAGGTCCGCGGCGAGCTCGCGCAGAGCTCCCGGACCTTCGCAAGGCGCGTCCTGAGGAACCCGCCCGTCTCATCCGGCACATGGACCTTGATGACCGACTCGCAGGCCGAGCGCAGCACCGCCTCGTTGATGCGCGAGATGCCGGGATCGATGACTGGCACGAAGCTCAACCCGAGCATCCAGCAGTACACCGCGGCCGCGACCGCGAAGTTCCCCGACGACGATTCGACCACGGTCGTGCCTTGATCGATCTCGCCGCGGGCGATCGCTGACTTGAGGATCCAGAGCGCCGACCGATCCTTCACGCTGCCGACGAGGTTCTGGTACTCGAGCTTGGCGAAGAGCTTGAGCCCTGGCCGCTCGATACGGACGAGCGGCGTCTCGCGCATCGCCCGCGCCAGCTGCTCGACCCGCTTCGTCAGGCTGCCCGGCGCCCCGGCGCTCGCCAGCTGCGCTGCACCTGGCTGGAGCACGGCGAGCCCCTCGGGGTCCGTGTCCGGTGATTGCGACGACGGCGCGGTCTCGGAATTGACGATCATCGCTCGACCTTCCAGAGCGCGGTCGCCCCCTTCAGCGACGCGCGCGCGTTCTTCGCGGGAGGCGCTCCAGTGAACCCCGCACACGCGCGGGGCCGACCGCTTCGCGAGGCGTCGCGGCCTCTGTACGACGTTTCTCCCTCGCTCACCACCACGGCGAGTCATCCAGGGCGCGTGGGCTCTCAGCAATGCTCGGGCCAACCTCGCCACGCGTGCGGAAGGGCGGTTTGGGCGGCAATTCCCTCAGCGAGCGGGCCGCCGAGCGCGAAATGTCATGGAACGATGCCCCGGATCGAGCGTGACATGTCACGGGTCGAGCGTGACATGTCACGGGTTGAGCGTGACATGTCACGCTGCGCGACCTTCCGCGCGATCGTCATTTCTGCTCGAACTGCGCCGAGCGCGCCCGCAGCCATCTGGCCTGCTCGTTGCCTGGTCCCCGGCGCGCGCCTGGGGCGCCAGGCGTCGATTGCTCATCACAGGCCCCTCCGCGGAGGAAGGCATGCATCGGAGTAGCCACGATGTACATCATGGGGTTTAACGGCGGCGTCGATCCCGTCTACTCGAATGAGCTCAGCGCCCCGAGCAACATCGCTCACGATGCGGCGGCGGTCCTCCTCGAGGACGGAAACGTCGTCGCGGGCGTTGAGGAGGAGCGGTTGACCCGCATAAAACATACGAACAAGGCTCCGCTGAGCGCGATCCGAGCCTGCCTGGACGTCGCCGGCATCGGGCCAGAGGACGTGGATCGGTGGGTGTTCTCTTCGGCCGAGGAGTCCGTCGACCGTGCGATGTTATTTCGCTGGCACCAGAACACGAAGCTGAAATCCCCCGTGCCGGCGCGTGCCGCGATCCAGGGCCTGTTCGAGCGCCATCTCGGCTTCGAGCTGCCGCCCGATCGGCTGGAGTTCGTGCATCACCACACGGGGCACGCGATGAGCGCCTTCGGCACGGCCGGGTTCGAGAGCAGCCTCGTCGTCACGTGGGATGGCCTGGGAGACGGCCTCTCGGGGACGGTGTGGACGGGGCGCGGGCACGAGCTGACGAAGCTTACCAGCTACACGGAAAAGGCGTCGCTCGGGAAGCTCTACGTCAACGCCATTCGATTCCTGGGCTACGAAATCTTCGATGAGTACAAGGTAATGGGGCTAGCGCCCTACGGGGATCCCGCGCGCTACAGGCGCCTGTTCGACCCGCTCTGCACGCTGAAGCCGGATGGCGAGTACGACGTGCACCTCGAGCGGCTGATGGTCCTGTTCCAGGTCTGCCAGCCAAGAGGGAGGGGCGAGGAGTTCGCGCAGGAGCACAAGGATCTGGCCGCCTCGCTTCAGGAGACGCTCGAGAGGATCGCGTTTCACATCCTGGAGCACTGGCGGCGCGAGACGGGCGAGCGGCGCGTCTGCCTCGCAGGAGGCGTCGCTCACAACTGTACTCTGAACGGCAAGATACTGAGATCCGGCCTGTTCGACGAGGTCTTCGTCCAGCCAGCCGCGCACGACGCGGGCTGCGCGCTGGGCGCCGCGCTGACCGTGCACGCGCGCCATCGACAGCCTGATGTGTTCAAGCGGCTCGGGCACGTCTACTGGGGCGCAGACATCGGAGCCGGCGACGCGATCGGCGCGGAGCTGCGCCGGTGGGGCGACTGGGTCGACCACGTGAAGCTGGACAGGACCGCCGAGCGCGCGGCCGAGCTCCTGGCGCGCGGCAAGGTGATCGGCTGGGTGCAGGGCCGATCGGAGTTTGGCCCGAGGGCGCTCGGCAACAGGAGCATCATCGCCGATCCGCGCCCCGCGAGCAACAAACGCATCATCAACGAGATGGTCAAGAAGCGGGAGGACTATCGGCCGTTCGCGCCGTCCGTCCTCGAGGAGCGGATCGAGGACTACTTCCTGGTGCCCGGGCAGCAGAAGCGGCTGCCGTACATGAACTTCGTCGTCGAGGTAAAGGAGCACGCCAGGGCCGCGCTCGGGGCGATCACGCACGTCGACGGAAGCGCCAGGATCCAGACCGTCTCCCGCGATGAGAACCGCAGATACTGGGAGCTCATCAAGGCGTTCGGCGACATCACGGGCGTCTATGTCCTGTTGAACACATCGTTCAACAACAACGTCGAGCCCATCGTGGACTCGGTCCATGACGCGATCGTGAGCTTCTTGACGACCAAGCTGGATCACCTCGTCGTCGGCGATTACCTCGTGACGAAGAGGCCCGGAGCGACGTCGGAAGCGATGAAGCGGATGCTGGTCGCCTTGCCGCGCCACATCCGCGTGAGGAGCACGCGGGGCTACGAGCCCGGCGGGCTCCTCACGCGACATGAGTGTGTCAACGTCGCCGCGGAGATGCACAACGTTCCCCTGTCGGAGGCCGCTTTTCACGCGCTGAGCGGCGCTGACGGCAAGACGACGCTGGGCGCGCTCCTGGCCCGTGCCGAGGGACGGCGCGCATTTCCCGGCGTGGACGCCATGATCGCCGAGATCTCTGCGCTGTGGTCTCAGCGCGTGGTCGTGCTCTCGCCCGCCGTCGCTCCGGTCGCCGATCGCGGCGGCGGGGACTTCGAGAGGCGCTGAAGGCGGCTGGGTCTCTGGCCGGTTTGATGTTGAAGGACGGATGCGATGAACAGCGAAGGTGATGACGATCTGCTCGTCAACCCTAGAGCCACGGTCAAGGTAGCGATCCTGCCCTCGAAGAAGCGGGACATCAAGCGGCGCCTCTTCCTCTTGAGCTGCGACGCGGGGGAGCGACCGGAGCTCAGCCGCTTCTTGCTGGACCTCGGCGCCGGACAGCTGACGGGCGGGGATCTCGACCACCTCCCAGAGGACGCGTTGCGCGACCTGCTCGACGTGGGCGTGCTCGTGCCGAGCGACTCCCTGTCCCTCCGGGACAGGCTCAGGCGCAAGCTGCTCGGCCTCGTCGGCCGGCGCCGCGAGCCGTCGTTCGTCCGCGCGGGGCGGCGATTGGCCGGCAATCCCAGGATGAGGGTCGGTATGTTCCTGTCCACGAAGACGTTGAATCAGCCGCCCGTGGAGAGGGTCTTCGAGGCCAGGAAGGACTACGCGTTCTGCAGCGCCATCCTGGCCAGCGTGGCGGCCGGGGGGGCCGCCGTCCGCGTGCCCCGGCCGGCGCCTTTGCCGGTGTCGAAGCTGGTCGACGTGGGGTTCCTGGTGCCGAGCCGCGAGGCGCCGAGGGCGAACGGGCTCCTCGCGTGCCGGGTCGAGGACCTGACCGATCTGGTCCCACGGGGGTCGAGGGCGGCGTCGGAGAGGCAGGCGGCGGCCGGGGGCCTCGTCCTGAACAGGGAGATCATCGTCCAGCGCGGCGCCCGCGTCCCGGGCGAGCTCGTCGCCCGTGTCGGCCGGCCCCGCTGGGTCTCCGAGGACCTGCCTGATCTCTGGGTTGGCGATCCCATCACGAGGGCGCTGTCCATCTACTGGCTCAGGCCCGAGCACAAGGAGATCGTCCAGGCGCTGGTTGAAGGCAGGCGGTCCCCGGCTGACCTGGACTCGGATGTCCTGGCTCTTCTCTCCAGGATGGATGTCCTGGTCCCGAAGGATGACGAGGCGAGGCGCGGACGGGAGTGGAGAGAGCGGTTCGATTCGGCGCGCGAGAGCCTCAGGCGCCGGCGGTGCGCGCTCATTCCGGACATGTTGCACCCACTCCAGCTCGCGTTGTGGCGCAGGTATTGCCGCAAGATGTACGACGAGCGCTACCTGAGGTATGACGACGATTACGACACCAAGGGGAGATATTACCTGCACGACGAGGACGCCTCGTGGTTCCTCCAGGAGCAGGCGTGTAGCATCCTCAACCGGTTCCTTCCGAGCCCCGTGAAGCCGGTCTCGAACTTCTTCGCCGTGTACAGGGAGGGCGCGTTCCTCGGGAGGCATACGGACGGGCAGGAGGTCGGGGCGACGCACGCGATGTCGGTCCTGATCGACACCGAGCCCGAGGTGGGCCGGAGCGACGCGTGGCCGCTCTGTCTCAGCGCCAACGGGCGGACGGAGCGGCTGCTCCTGCGCGCGGGCGACGCGGCGCTCTTCGACCCTCATGTCCCCCACTGGCGTGACCGGCTTCAGGGACACGGCTGCGCGGTCATGATCTTCTGGTTCGTCCCCGCGGACTTCCGGGGTTATTTCAAGGGGCAATACATCGGCGAGCGTGCGCCCGTGAGCTGATGGGCACGCGTGAGCGGGCCAGGTCCCTGGCCGCTCGAGCATTCGCATGACAGGAGAGGAGTCCCTGACGATGCTGTCCGCATACCACGGCGTGAGTACGAGGTTGCTCGACGACGCAGAACGAGCCATGAAGACCCGAGAGGCGCACACGCCTCTGGTCATCGAGCCACGGAGGTCGACCAGCGTCGGATTCCTGAAGGAGCTCCTGGCATCCCACTCCTCCGAGATCATCGGGGACATCGCCGCCCACGGCGCCATCTTGCTGCGGGGTTTCGATATCGGCTCGCCCTCCAGCTTCGAGGATGTCGTCCTGAGCATCCAGGGGTTACGAGGGATCCGCGACGTCTTCATGTCCGAGCCCGGTCGCACGATCGTGGACGGCGCGCGCTTCGTGCTGCACACGAACGCGCTGTACAAAACGGGCGGGGCGCTTCAGTTCAACTGCTTCCACGGCGAAAACTACCATGTCCCCGACGTGCCGAGGTTCGTCTCGTTCTTCTGCGAGGTGCCGGCGCGCCTGGGGGGCGAGACCGGTCTGATCAACAGCGCGGGGGTGTACGAGGATCTCTCGGAGGGCGTGAAGGCGAGGCTCCAGCAGAGGGCGTTCCTCGCCAACGCGTGGCCCGTCGCGGCGGTCGCCGCCCGGTATCGGATCTCGGCGGAGCGGGTGGAGGCGTTCTGCGCGGAGGTCGAGTTGCCGACGGGGCTCGTGCGCGGCGAGCGCTCGGTCTTGCTGTACAAGCCGAGCGTCCTCGAGCACCCGCGGACCGGGGAGCGCGCGCTCGTCACCAGCTTCTCGTACGAGTTCAATCACCTGGGGCTCCCTCGCGCGCTCCGGCGCGCGTTCGCGCCCGACTATGCAGCTCCCCGGTGGACCGCCCACAGGCTCGCCTGGCGGTACCCGTGGCTCGAGCTGCTGGGCCAGACAGGCACTCTCCTGCGAGCGCCGAGATACGCAATCGGCGCGCTCTACCGGAGTCTCACGGAGCGAGGGAACCGCGAGCCGGACGCCGCGGACATCACCGCGCGCATCGAGGGGGCGTTCGCCGAGGAGGGCGTCGAGCGGCTGGTCAGGGCGATGCGGGATCGGTTCTCGTGTTTCTCCTGGAGACGCGGCGACGTGCTCATCGTGGACAACCTGAAGATGGCGCACGACGGCATGCCCGGGTTTGGGCCTCGACGGATCAGAGCGCTGATCTGCAACCCGGTCTCGCTGCCGTGGTCGCCTGGATCCCCGGGGCTGTACGCTCCTCGTGAAGACGGGTCACGAGAGAGCGTCGGAGCGCGGCTGCTCAGGTTCGGCGGGGCGCCGCTTGCGCGAGCGACGGGCCTCGACGTCGCAGCCCGCTTGCGCGCCCGGCTCCGCGATCGCGCCATCCCGCCCGACCCGATCCAACAGGCAGGCCATCTCATCGTCCATCGTCTGCAGCTCCGGCCCGTTGCTCCGGCCTGAGATGTAGCCCTCTGCGACGGCTCACCGCGTCCGCCCGATGGTCGTATGACATCACGACGCCCGCCGACGCCTCGGCAGGCCGGAGTGAGCGCTGCGCGGTCGTGGATGTCCTCGTTTCGCCGCCACCCGCCGACGCACATCCCACCTCGGCATGATGCTTGCTGAAATTGCCACGATGCAGCCGAGAGGCTGTGGCACCGGCCAGCCCGGACGCGACGCCCGAGGGGGGCAGTCGGTCTGCCGTGTAGCAGAGAGGCGATCGAGGTGGCGATATGAAACACACTGACATGGGGCGACGAACCGGCCGCCGGATAGGGCTCACGCTCGGTCTTCTCGCGAGCATGGCCCTCGCGGGCTGCGGCGGTCCGAGCGAGCAAACCGTTCATGGCACGCGGCTCGCGCCCGGCGCCGATGCGCACATCACCGCCGACATCGACTCCGACGCCGCGACCACACGGCTCGTGGTGGACGTCGTTCACCTCTCGCCGCCCGAGCGGATCGAGGCCGGCAGCGAACATTTCGTGGTCTGGCAGCGCCCGAGCCCCGAGTCTCCGTGGAAACGGGTCGGAGTGCTCGACTACAATGCTGACAGCCGAAGAGGCAAGCTGGCCCAGATGAGCGTGCCGCATGCCAACTTCGATCTGCTCATCACCGTCGAGAAGCAGAGCAGCCCTCGATCCCCGTCGTCTGCTGCCGTCATCGGGCCGACGTCGGTCGGGTAGCCAGGAGCCCCCAGCGTCCTGCCTCGAAGGCCTATCCCATCAACCCTGCGCGCTCTCCTCCAGCGACGATCGCGTCCGTGCGGCCGCCGTGCGAGCAGGGCTCTCCCTTCACGACTTCACGACTTCACGACTTCACGACTTCACGACTTCACGACTTCACGACTTCACGACATGAGAGCGCCTGGCGCGGCCTGCACATCGCTGGGAGGATCGGCGGCGCATGAGGGAAGGGTCGAGGATCGCCATCTATGGCGCCGTCGGCGCCAACGTGGCGATCGCGGCGGTCAAGTTCATCGCCGCCGCCGTGACCGGCAGCTCGGCGATGCTCTCCGAGGGTGTGCACTCTCTCGTCGATACCGCCGACGGGCTCCTCCTCCTGCTCGGCAAGCACCGGAGCGCCCGCCCGGCCGATGCCGATCACCCGTTCGGCCACGGCAAGGAGCTCTACTTCTGGACGCTGATCGTCGCCCTCATGATCTTCGCCGCGGGCGGCGGCGTCTCGATCTACGAAGGGATCTTGCACCTCCTGCGCCCGCGCCCGATCGAGGATCCGACGTGGAACTACGTCGTCCTCGGCGCAGCGGCCCTCTTCGAGGGAACGTCGCTCGCCATCTCGGTCCACGAGTTCAAGAAGAAGGACGGACAGGGCTACCTCGCGGCGATGCGATCCAGCAAGGACCCGACGACGTTCACCATCGTCCTGGAGGACTCCGCGGCGCTCGCCGGGCTCGCCATCGCCTTCCTCGGCGTCTGGCTCGGGCACCGCCTGGAAAACCCCTACCTCGACGGTGCGGCGTCGATCGGCATCGGCCTCGTGCTCGCGGCGGTCGCGATCTTCCTCGCGCAGCAAAGCCGCGGGCTCCTCGTGGGGGAGAGCGCGGACAGGGATCTCCTTGCCGCGATCCGCGCGCTCGCCAAGGCGGATCCTGGCGTGTCGGAGGTGGGGCGACCGATGACGATGCACTTCGGTCCGCACGACGTCCTGGTCGTGCTGTGCATCGAGTTCGACCCCGCGCTCACGGCCTCCGAGGTGGCGGAGGCGATCGAGCGGATCGAGGCGCGGATACGGAGCCAGCGACCCGATGTGAAGCACATCTATGTCGAGGCCAGGTCATTCCCGAGGCGCGCAAGGCCATGACGCGCGCGTGGAGAGTGGAGAGGCCGCTCGCAGCCTCCTCTGCGAGGCGCGGCGTCACCACCACACGCGCCGGCGTTTGCGGCGTGAGCTCACCGCCACCGCCGCGACACCACCCAGGGCGAGCACGGCCGCCGCAACGACGGCGACGCGCCAGGCCGTATGCTCTGCCTCGCTCCTGGCGCCGCGGAACCTCGCCCGTGCCGCGACCAGGTCGCCCGCGAGCCGCTGCTTGCTGTGCTCGATCTGCTCGGCCGGGCTCGTGGGCGCCGCGAAGCCTGCGCCGGCGCTTACGTGACCTCGCTCGCTGAGGGGACGGGAGACCCTCTCCTCATCGAATCGGATTGCAGTGGACGGTTCCATGTCTCCCGCGCTGCAACCGCCGTTCCTCGCCAGCGCATCGCACAGCAGCGCTAGGCCGCCCCTGCCTGCTGCGCCTGCTTCCGATGCCGGAGTGCGATCCAGAGCCCGGCGGCGTTGTTGACAACCAGCGCGGCGTTCAGGGCGGTGAACACCCAGTTTCTCACGAGCAGGCTGTAGATGAGGTTCCCGGCCGTCCCGGCGATCGCGGCGATGAAGAAGACAAGGGTGTACTTCCTCGATTTATCCTTCTCGCCCTTCCACTCCCTGTAGGTCTGTGACCCGAAGGTCACGAGGAGCAGCAGGGAGCTGATCCAGCCCACGACATGCTTCATCGGCGGTTCCCGTGATCGGTTGCCAGGTGAGCCGTGATCGGCGACGCCCGCGAGCTCGGAGCGTGAGCTCGACCTGGGCGGCGTGCGACATCCGTGCCGCCCCGCCGCGCTGCGTGCCTCCGGTGCGCGTTCGGGCGGGCGCGGCGCGCGCGGGCGCAGACGATGCATCCCGGGGCGCGCCCGGCGCGTGCTCACGCCGGCAGGGAGAGCCCGCATGCAACAACAGCCGTCCATCGGTCCATCACAAACCGATCGCAGCGCGCAGGACCTCGCCGCCGACGCGGTCCACGAGGCGAAGAAGCTCCTCGGCGCGGAGCTCGCGCTCGCCAGGCGCGATCTCCGCCGGTCGGCCGCTGCCCTCTCGCGCTCGGCGATCGCGTTCGGCGTCGCGGGGGTCGCGGGGCTCGCCGGCATCGACGCGCTGATGGTGTCGCTGGCCGTGGGGCAGCGCCGCAATCATCCGGCGCGCTCGACCGCCGTGGGGCTCGGGCTGCTCGCGCTCGCGGCCGCCGCGGCGCTCGTCGGGCGGTCGGCGCTGCCCCGCAGCCCGCTGCCGATCGCCGCGCGCATCGCATCGGACATCGAGGACGTCGCCCAGCGCGTGGTGGGGTGAGCCGTCTCGTGAGGGGAGCGTCGCCCCGGCTCAGCGCCGAAGCGCCGCGGCCGCGCGCCCGGAGACGGCCGATCCGCTCGTGACGATCGCCGACCCCAGCGCGAGCAGGGCGACGAGCGTGAGCACCATGGGATAGATGCCGACCAGCGCGAGGATGCCGAGCACGACCGTTCCGGCGCCGACGAGCGACTGCAAGCCGGCGGCGGCCATCGCCGCCTGACGGGCGATGTGGGCGAGGTGCAGGTGCGCGCCGCGCGCGTCGAGCGCGCCGAGGTCCGCCGTCGCGCCGCCGCTGAGCAGCAGCGTGCCGCCAAAGACGATCACCGCGACCGACGTCAGCGTCCCGGGGGCGAGCCCGAGGAGCGCGAGGATGCCGAGCACGATGCCCGCCGCGCCGCCGACGAGCTCCGCGCCCATGCCGCCGCCGAGCTCGGCGCGCGTGTCCCACTCGACGGGCGCCGTGGTCCGCGTCAAGGCGCCGAAGCGCGAGGCGATCGCGCCGCCGTGCGCGATCAGCGCGGCGCCGAAGACGATCGTGGCGATCGAGGTGAGCTCTCCCGGCATGACCCCCGTCAGGCCAAGGATGGCGAGGACGATCGCCCCCGCGCCGCACACCACCTCGGCGAGCGAGCCGCCGAGCACGATCCGCGGCGCCTCCCTCTCCTCCTCCGGCCTGCGCCGCGCGCCAGATATCGGCGCGATCGGGCTCTCCTGCTGTGTAAACCGTTCACGCTCCTCGGGTCCTAGCGTCTGCATGATTCCCCCATCCTGTGGTGTGGCCTCGCCGCGGCTACGCGCCTCTGGCTTGCATGTTCTGCGCCCCGCTGCAGGTCGTCGATGCGATTCGGGTCCACGGGCTCATCGGTCTGCTGCCGGGTGTCGAGCGGGCCGAAGCGCTGCTCGATCGCCGCGGCCGATGACAGCGAGGCCTCGCGTCGCCATGTTTCCCCCCGGAACTCGGGCAGCGCAAACCTCGTGCACTGTCGAAAGGAGCAGCGGTGAACGCCAGGCGAGCGAGCAGGCGAGGGTCGCTGGCCGGCGGCCCGAACCAGCCGCGCGGAGCGTCCGTGAACGAACGCTCGCCCGAGGGACATGCCATCGTGAGTCAGGAGGAGATATGAGCAAGCTTCATCTCGAGCTCAGCGAGCGCGAAGCGGATGACACGAGGACAGCCCTTTCGACCCGGCTCGTGGGGATGCGAGACGAGCTGGTCCACACCGACGATCGAGCCTACCGGGCGGATCTGAAGGCGACGATCGAGCGGCTCGAAGTGGTGCTCGGCCGCCTCGAAGCGATCGTGGCGGCACCGACAGCGGCGCCGTAGCTGGTCACGCCGGCGGTCGTCGGTCGAGCTGACGAGTCCCGGCGGCACGGTTCGTGGTTCACGGGGGGCATGGCAGAGCCCGCGGCGCAGCAGGGGGATGGACGCGGCGAGGAGCCCCTCTCGACGGTACGGATCGC
Source organism: Sorangium sp. So ce124 (assembly GCF_051525235.1). Classification (NCBI taxonomy): domain Bacteria; kingdom Pseudomonadati; phylum Myxococcota; order Polyangiales; family Polyangiaceae; genus Sorangium; species Sorangium sp. So ce124. The sequence continues at coordinate 12,136,843 of NZ_CP150312.1, read as the reverse complement.
CCTGATCGCGTCCGTCGCCGCGCTGGGTGGCTTCCTGTTCGGGTTCGACACCGCCGTGATCAACGGCGCTGTCGGCGCGCTGGAGCGGGTATTCACTGCGCACCCGGGAACCGTGGGCCTGTCCGTGTCCTCCGCCTTGCTCGGCGCGGCTGCCGGCGCGGTGCTCGCGGGCAGGCTGGCGGACCGTTACGGCCGGACGCGGACGATGATCGCGACCTCCCTGCTGTTCGTCGTCAGCGCGGCGGGCTCGGGGGCGGCGATCTCGCCCTGGGACTTCAGCGCGTGGAGGGTGCTCGGCGGCATGGCCATCGGCGCGGCCAGCGTCGTCGCTCCGGCCTACATCGCGGAGATCGCGCCGGCCCACCTGCGCGGCCGCCTCGGATCGCTCCAGCAGCTCGCGATCGTGCTCGGCATCTTCGTCGCCCTGCTCGGCGATTACGCCATCGCGACGGCCGCTGGCTCGGCGGCGAGCCCGTTCTGGCTCGGGGCACAGGCCTGGCGATGGATGTTCTGGAGCGCCATCCCACCGGCGCTCCTCTACGGGCTCGGCGCGCTCCTCATCCCCGAGTCTCCGCGCCACCTCGTGGCGAGGGGGCGCGTGGACGAGGCGCTCGCCGTGCTCCGTGACCTCCTCGGCGCGTCCGCCCGGGCGAAGCTCGTCGAGATCCAGAGGACGCTCTCGTCCGAGCGCCGGCCCAGGCTCGCGGATCTGCGGGGGCGCGCCGGACTGCTCCGCATCGTCTGGATCGGCATCGGCCTCTCTGCGTTTCAGCAGCTCGTGGGCATCAACGTCATCTTCTATTACTCGAGCGTCCTCTGGCAGGCGGTCGGGTTCTCCGAGCGAAGCTCGCTTGCCATCACGGTCATCACCGGCGTCACGAACATCGTGACAACCCTCGTCGCCATCGCGACCGTCGACCGCGTCGGCCGCAGGCCGCTGCTCCTCGCGGGATCCATCGGCATGACGCTGACGCTCGGCGCCATGGCGGCCGTGTTCGGCGCCGCGGGCGAGGACGCCGCGGGCAACCCCGTCCTGACGGGCGCCGCCGGCCCCGCCGCGCTGCTCGCCGCCAACCTGTATGTCTTCTGCTTCGGGGCGTCCTGGGGCCCGGTGACCTGGGTGCTGCTCGGCGAGATGTTCGAGAACCGCATCCGCGCCCTCGCCCTCTCGATCGCGGCCGCCGCGCAGTGGCTGGCGAACTTCCTCGTGAGCGCGACGTTCCCCGCGCTCAAGGCGGCCGGCCTGGGCATCGCCTACGGGCTCTACACCGCCGCCGCCGCGGCCTCGCTCGTGTTCGTCGTCGCCTTCATCCCCGAGACGAAGGGCAAGGAGCTCGAGGAGATGTGACGTGCGCTGGCCTGGCGAGAGGCGATATGTGTCGGCGCGGCTATCTCGAGGACATCAGCGGGCGGCGAACTCCCGCTCGTGGATGGATCGCACCTTCTCCAGCACCCTCGGGCCGTGCTCCCGGAACGGGAGATCCATCGCGCGGTCCTTCTTCAAATAGACGCCCGAGAGCTCCCGGTTCGCGCCGAACGCCGCCTCGTAGAGCCGCGAAGCCCCCTGGCTCGGGGGCGGGAACAGGAACCTCATCAGCGGCTCCACGTAAAACGGCAGCCCCGACCGCTTTCCCTTCCTCAGCGTGTTGTTGGGCCCGGGATCCACGCTCCGGATCTTGATCCCGTCCCCCGCGAGCAGCGGCGCCACCTCACGCGTCCAGAGGGAGAGCGCGAGCTTGGAGGTCGCGTAGGGGCCGAAGAGCTGCTTGAACGACGCCGGGCGCTCCAGGGCTTCGGGGTCGAAGCGCCTCGTCATCTCGAATGCATTGGAGGAGGTGTTCACGACCGTCTTCAAGTCCCCCTTCCGCAGCAGCCCTCTGAGCTCCATCGCGATGACATACGGCACCACCGTCTGGAGCTCGAAGTGCAGCTCGCGGCCTTGCCTGGAGAAGGTCAGCTCCGGGGCGCTGCCGCCGGCGTTGTTGAACAGCACGTCGATCTTCTCTTCGCTCGCCTCGATGGCGCCGAGCGCCCGCCTGAGGCCCTCGAAATCGGACAGATCCGCGTTGTGGACGCGGAGCCTCCGGCGCTCGAGGCCCTCCCGGATCAACGGATCCTCCTCGGGGAAGCCCGAGCGGTTCAGCGCGATGACCTGAAAGGCCTCCGACAGCAGACGACGCGTGAGCTCGAGCCCAATACCGTGGTTTGCGCCCGTGATGAGCGCGACCTTGTCGTGTTCCATGGTGTTCCTCGGGAAGCCGCGATAGCGGAAAGAATGTGCCCCTGAGTGGCATTTGTCAAGGAGGGGCACCTGGACGACGCTCGACGACGCGCTCGGCGCGGTCGAGGTCTCGCGGCCGACGTTCGATGGCTACGGGCCCTGGCTTCCAGCAGGCGCCGGCGATCTCCGCCTGGCGCTCCGCCGGGCGCGGCGCCGCCTCACCGCATCCCGAGCAGCCCGCTCCCCTGGTAGACGACGAGCGCCGCGACGTACGCCGCCGCGTAGGTGTAGGCGAGGACGAACGCCGGCCAGCGCCACGACTTCGTCTCGCGCCGGATCGCCGCCACGGTGCTCATGCACTGGCAGGCCAGGACGAAGAACGCGAGCAGCGCGAGCCCGGTGCGCGACGAGTACGCGAGCGCCCCGTCCGGGCGCTTCGCCTCGCGGATCTGCTCGGCGAGCGGCGCGGGCTCGTCGTCGGCGTCCTCGACGCCGAAGATGACGCCCATCGTCCCGACCATGACCTCGCGCGCGCCGAACGAGCCGATGAGGCCGACGTTGATGCGCCAGTCGAACCCGAGCGGCGCGGTCACCGGCTCGAGCGCGCGCCCCACGCTGCCGGCGATGCTCGACTCGAGCGACGTCGCCGCGCTCTCGGCCGCGGCGGCCGGAGGCTCGTGCGGCGCGGCGCCCGGCATGGGGACCTTCAAGAGCACCCACAGCACGGCCGAGACGGCCAGGATCACGGTCCCGACGTCGCGCGTGAACCGCCACGCCGCCTGGCCCGCCTTGCGGACCACGAGCCGCGGCTCGGGGCTGCGGTACGCCGGCATCTCGAGCACCATCGGGAGCGAGCGCCCGCGGGTCGCCGTGCGCCGGAGCAAGAGCGAGGCGACGAGCCCGGAGAAGATGCCGGCGACGTAGAGCGCGACGAAGAGCAGCGCCTGCACCCAGGGGCCGTGGGCCGCGAAGAACGTCGTCAGGAGGAGCGCGTAGGTCGGGATCCGCGCCGAGCAGGCCATGAGCGGCAGGACGAGGATCGCCGTGAGCCGCTCGCGCGGGTCGCGCAGGATGCGCGTGGCGTGCACGGCGGGCACCGCGCACGCGTGCCCCATCAGCAGCGGGAGGAACGCCCGGCCGCTCAGCCCCATCAGCTGGAGCAGGCGGTCGACGAGGAAGGCGCCGCGCGCGAGGTACCCGCTCGCCTCGAGCAGCTCCATGGCGATCGTGAGGATCACGATCTGCGGCATGAACGCGAGCACCGTCCCCGCGCCGCCGAGCAGGCCGTCGACGACGAACGAGGCGGCGAGCCCCCCGCCGAGGGCGCGGGACACGAGGCTGCCGAGCTGACCGATCGCCGCGTCGAGCGCCTCGGTGACCGGGGTGGCCACGAGGAACACGGCGGCGAAGAGGAGCGCCATGAGCCCGAGGAACAGCACCGGGCCGGCCGCCGGGTGGAGCAGCACCGCGTCCGCGCGCGCGGTGAACGTCCTCCGTCGCTCCGCGCCGGCGTCGCGGCGCGGCGGCTCGACGTACGCGGCGCGCGCGACCTCATCCGGATCCCACGCCGCGGCGCCGGGGGGCTTCACGGCGCCCGACGCGATCGCGTCGAGCCGCGCGGCCGCCGCGTCGAGCACCACGCCGCGCGCGGCCGGGTCCCTCGCGCTCACGAGCAGCACCGGCAGGCCGATGGCGCGCTCGAGGGCGCCGACGTCGAGCCCTCGCCCCTCGCCCTCGAGCACGTCGCGCTGCGTGGCGACGACGAGCGGGGCGAGCCCGCGCCGCACGAGCTCACGCGTGAGCCGCAACCCGAGCGCGAGCTGCGTGGCGTCCACCACCTGGACGACGAGGCGCGGCCGCTCTTCCGCGCCGCTGCGGTCGAGGAAGCGGCGCGCGACGCCCTCGTCCGTCGCTGGATCGACGACGGCCTCGATCGAGTAGAGCCCGGGGAGATCCGCGATCGTCGCGACGGCCCCGCCCGCGAGGCGGACGTCGGCCGTGAGGATGTCGACCGTGATCCCTGGGAAGTTGCCGACGTGCGCGCTGCCCCCGGTCAGCCGGTTGAACAGCGACGATTTGCCCGAGTTCGGCCGCCCGAGCAGCGCGATGAGCGGCCGCTCGGCCGACGCCGGGAGGCGCTCCGTGTCTCGCTTCGCGCCTCCACAACAACCGAGCGAGGCGGTCATCCGACCCGCCGCTGCGAGGGCAGGGGTGCCACGAGGATCGAGCGCGCGAGCGTCGCGTTGATCGCGAGCTCCCCGCCCGACCCGGTGCGCACGTGGAGCGGGCCGCCGAACGCCGCGCGCCGGATCGACGTGAGCGTCTGGCCGGGACCGAGCCCCATCGCGCCGAGCCACGCGGCGAGCTCGGCGTCGAGGCCGACCTCGACCACGATCACGCGCTCACCGGCGCGCACCTCCGAGAGCGGACCCGCAGGAGCCGCGGCGCTGGCGTCGCGCGCCCGCGCCTCCGTGCCGGCCACGCTGCCGGCCGAGTCCACATCGGCGAAGCTCACGTTAAACTGGGGAGGAACGCTGGAAACCATGGGCCCCGTCAGATTTTGAAAATCAATTTCAAATCTAATGGCATTGTGAACGGTCTCGGCCAGGATGTCGAGCGCCTCTCGACCAGCTGCCCTGGCGGCTGGCCGCTCCGGGTGGCTGCGACGCCTTTTCTTCCTGTTCCTGCCCAGGCGGCCAACCATTCCTGGTCCTGGAGATAGCCGCGTCGCTCCGTGCTCTCGGGCCCGGCGCACCCCCGATCGGCTCTCCGGCGAGCGGCCGCCGCGCGTCTGCCGAGACCGCGGAGCGGAGCGCGCGAAGCATTCGGGTCGGGCGAGCCATCCGATTCACCGGGCCGCGGCGGAGCCTCGGCCAGAGCGACGGCGGTCCGCGGATTGTCCTCCAGGGGGCCCATTCTACCATGGCGCGCGACGCGAGCGCCTCACGGCGTCCACCGCAGACCCGCCGCTCCTTGGCCACGCGCCACGCGCCACGCGCGCCACACGCGCCACGCGCGAAGGGACGCTGCGGCTCCTGCGCGGTGTAATGAGCCCCGACGGCTGCGTCTCCCGGGATGAGCGGCCCGTGGGTCGCCGAAAGGAAGAGCCATGAAAGAGACCATGCTCCAGGTGGACGGGATGAGCTGCCCGTCCTGCGTCCGCCACATCGACAGCGCGCTTCGCGAGCTCGGCGGCGGCGTGACCAGGGTCGACGTGCGCCTGCGCGAGGGCATCGTCGTGGTGCAGCACGATCCGGCGAGCGCGCCCGTGGACGCCCTCGTCGAGGCCGTGCGCGGGGCCGGCTACGGCGTGCGCCCCCGCGCCGCCTGAATGCACGCAGCGCCCGCGGCGCGTGGCCTCGTATCAGCGCACCGCGCCGCGAGATCTCCCACGCCGCGCTCGACGCTGCAGGGAGGACTTTACCGGTTAATTCAAGCGGGGGCCAGCTCACAGATGTGGCCGTCTCCACGAGCTCCGGGGCGCGCCCGTCCCGATAGGCGCGGGGGCCCCGCGCCGCCCTTCGTGGCGCTGGACAATGAACCGATTAAGTGATTTCCTGTCCGCGCTTCCCGCGTGCCTCGGGCCATGTCGTAGGAGTCGTTTGTGAGCCCCGGTCCGCGGTTTCTTGGTTTCTTGATTCTCGTGGGCCCGCGGACAAAATAGGTCCTCTCCTCGCCGTGGGTTCTTCCCAGGACTGGCCATGCAGGGCGTCATTTGCGCCATCTGCGCGCCGCCCGCGGTGATGCGCGGCGTGCAGGGCCTGTTCGACCTGCAGAACGAGAAGGATTCACCGTGCGGTCACGCAGGTCGAAGCCGGACGTCGCCAGGTGCAATCAGGGGAGAGGCAGAAGGAGATCACGATGCGCGTTCTTCATGGGTCGGTGGCTGGTTGGACCGGAGCAGCCCTCGTGGCGCTGGGCCTCTCCGCGGGATGCGGAGACGACTCGGACGACCAGCAGGGCTCGGGGCAGGAGGCGACCGGAGCGGGCGGCGGCGCATCGGGCGCGGGCGGGGGGGCCACGGGCGCCACGTCCGGCGCCGATGGCACCACGTCGAGCAGCGGCGTCACGTCCGGCGCCGGTGGCGCCACGTCGAGCAGCGGCGCCACGTCGGGCGCCGGCGGCGCCACCTCGGGCAGCGGGGCCACGTCCGGCGCCGGCGGCGCCACCTCGAGCGCGGGCGCCGGGGGCGGGGGTGACCAGGAGACGCCGGGGTTCTCGGTGCGCGGCCGCTTCCTCTACGACCGCTGCGGCGAGAAGGTGCTGCTCCGGGGCATCAACGAGATGGTCGTGTGGCTGTCGTCGGGGCCCGACGGCCTGCCGGAGTTCGCGGAGATCGCGAAGACCGGCGCCAACGCGGTGCGGATCGTCTGGCTCGCCACGGAGTCCTCGGCGGGCCTCGATCAGGCCATCACGAACGCGCTCGCGCAGAAGCTCATTCCGATCGTCGAGCTCCACGACGCCACGGGGAAATGGGATCTCCTGCCGAGCCTCGTCGACTACTGGACGAGGGCGGATGTCGTCGCCGTGATCAAGAAGCATGAGCAGAGCTTGCTCGTCAACATCGGCAACGAGGTCGGGGACCAGGTGGACAACGCGGCGTGGGAGGCGGGCTACAAGCAGGCCATCACCCGGATGCGCGGCGCCGGCATCACGGTCCCGCTCGTGATCGACGCCTCGAAGTGGGGGCAGAACATCGACCAGCTCCAGGCCGTCGGCCCCGCGCTCGTCAAGCACGACCCGAACATCCTGCTCAGCGTCCACATGTGGTGGACGGACGGGAGCGGGGCCACGATCACGAAGGAGCTGCAGGAGTCCGTGGCGCTGAACCTGCCTTTGATGGTCGGCGAGTTCGCGCAGCACGCCGTGTACGAGTGCGGCAAGCACCCGTTCGACTACAAGACGCTCCTGGCCAAGAGCGTCGAGCTCGAGGTGGGGTGGCTCGCCTGGTCGTGGGGCGCCGTCAAGAACAGCGACTGTCAGAGCGACGGGCCGTTCGACATGACGACCAACGGGACCTTCGCGGGGCTCACCGGCTGGGGTCGCGAGGTCGCGGTGACCGACCCGAACAGCATCCAGAACACGTCGGTGCGCCCGCGCTCGATCGAGACCGGATCGTGCAGGTAGCGGCGTGACGGCGCCCCCTGGCGCTCCTGGCTCCGCCCGGTGTCAGGCGCGGCTTCGTCAGCGGACGGGGTGCAGGAACGACCGCACTACCTCGCGCGCTTCGCTGATGGCGTCGGTGCGCGAGAAGGTGACCCACGGCGCCGTTGCGACGTACTTCTTCCACTTGTGACGGCTGCTGCGGCCGGCCCCCCAATCCTCGGCCGTGAAGAAAGCGTCGAGCGCGCTGAGGCTCATCTCGCGGCTGGCGAAGGCGCTCTCGACGCAGCGCTTGGTGGCCACGGGATCGAGCGTGCAGTGCCGAGCCAAGAGCACCAGATCGATGAGCGTCTTCGGGTGCCAGCGACCACGCGGACCGAGCTCCACCAGCGAGTGAACCTTCCAGGCGAACATCACCTCGGGTGCGACGGCCGGCAGCGTGAAACCTTCCAGCTCGAAAGGGCGCGGAGCGACGCCGAGCACCTCGCCCCAACCGAAGTCGACCTGTAGCTTTCGTTCGGCGCGTGAAAGCTCGAGCCGCAGGCCAGGCCAGGGCGTTTCGAGCCAGATGCCCCACGCTTTGACGCAGAGGTCGGCGACGACGCCTTCGGCCGGCAGCTCGCTCGACCCCAAGAGCTGATTCACGACGCGCGTGGCGCGGTCGAGGCTCCAGTCGCCCATGAGAACGAAGTCGAGATCCGCCGCGACGCGCCCGGGGACCCAGCTCGCCGTGAGCTGGCTGCCCCGCAGCACGGCGTCGGCACCGAATTCGGTGCGCTGCATGAGCTCGAGCCACGAACGGATCAGGCTCAAGCCATCCACCCCATGTCCACATCGAGCGCCGAATCATAGACGGTGTACTCACGCGTACGATTGCGCAGAGGCAGACCGAGCCGCGCTGCGAGCGCCAGCACCTGATCGAAGCGCGCGTCGGCCGAAGCCTGCCCCAGGCCCCACGAGCGCAGCGTGACGAAGCGGAGCTCGACGCCGTCCGCGCGCGGCGCGCCGCGCGACATGTAGGCTCCCAGCTCGGCAAATGCGCGCGAAACCTCGGCCTCGCTATCAGGCGACGGCAGCACGACCTTGGCGTGGTGCTCGAAATAATTGGTACGCGGCGCCCGCGCGGCCACCTCGTCCGTGAGCGGCAGATCGCGGTGCGGGCCGACGGCCTCCACCTTGGTGCGGATGACCTCGAAGCCAGCTTGCGCGAGATCGCGAGCCAGCTGATGTACGACCAGCAGGACCTCCTGCAGCGAGCCGCGGTGGTGTGCACCCGTCATCGGCTGACGCGGCGTTCGGCCGCGCGGCAGCGAGATGAACAGCGCCCTCACGCCGAGCGCGTCGCAGGTCTTGGCGAACGCGGCTTCGTCGCAGGCGACGACGGTCACGTGAGACTCGAACACGCCTTCGAAGCCCGTGCCACGCAGCTCGGCGGCGAGGTCGAGAAAAGGCAAAAGTCGCATGTTGACGACATATTTCGAGCTCCGGAGCTCGGCCAACGTGCGCTCGAAGCCGTCCGGGATCCACACAGGGTCCCAACCGTAGCCCTGCTCGCCGCGCGGCTCCTTCGCGACGCTCCCGGAGTTTTCAGTGCGCCAGGCGAAGCCTGGGCGAGGAGGAAGCGATGACGTAGCGAACCAGAGCGGAAACCTCGCGGTGGAACCCAGCGGGTTCGAACCCCGCCCGGCCAAGGTGGGCCACCAGCCGGAAGTGAGTCTTGCGTGGTGCACGGGCGACCGTGGCTGCGAAGCGTAGACAGCGAGCGTGCAGGCCGTGCGATTGAGCCTCGAAATTATGGTTGTTGCGGGAGCCGACGCGGTTGAAAACGTGGAAGGCAACATCGCTGCGCCCAAGGATGGGCACTGCCCTGATGGTCCGGTGCAGCGGTCCCGCCGAGGTCGGAGAGCAGGGCATGCACGGGAGGGTTCCCCAGGAACCTGGGAGATCCCGACACCTCCACGGTACGTGGAACCGCCGAGCAGAGCGCAAGCGAGCGGAGCGGGGGCGTCGGGAAGTCGGAGTGCCGCAGTACGAGCAGTGACGCGGGGGAACCGGCCCGAGGGACCCCGCCGAGCAAAGGGCGGCACCAGGTCACGGACCCGTTCGAGGGAAAGATGACGAAGACACCGAGCTCCGCCACCATCTCCACGAAACTCGAACGGATAGCATCGCGGGCGCGGGAGGCGCCCGGCATGGCGTTCACAACACTCGCCCATCACGTCGATCTCGCCTGGCTTCAGGAGGCGTACCGGCGCACGCGCAAGGACGGCGCGACGGGCGTGGACCGGCAGACCGCGAAGCAGTACGCGGCGAACCTGGAGGACAACCTCCGGTCGCTGCTTGATCGCGCGAAGTCGGGCACGTACCGCGCGCCGCCCGTGCGGCGGGTCCACATCCCGAAGGGGAGCGATGGGACGGAGACCCGGCCCATCGGCATTCCAACCTTCGAGGATAAGGTCCTGCAACGCGCGGTGGCGATGATGCTGGAGGCTGTCTACGAGCAAGACTTCATCGACGGCTCGTACGGCTTCCGGCCTGGTCGCTCCGCGCATCAAGCGCTGCAAGCTCTCTGGCTCCAGACGACGCGGCTTGCGGGCGGGTGGATCCTCGACGTCGACGTGCGCAAGTTCTTCGACACGCTGGATCACAGACGCCTCCGGGAGATCCTGCGCCGCAGGGTGCTCGACGGGGTGCTGCTGCGCCTCGTTGACAAGTGGCTCGCTGCGGGTGTGTTCGAGGCCGGGGGCATCATGTACCCGGACGCGGGCAGCCCGCAGGGCGGGGTAGTGTCGCCGATCTTGGCGAACATCTACCTGCACGAAGTGCTCGACGTGTGGTTTGACCGAGAGGTCAAGCCGCGTCTGTCGGGTCGAGCGCACGTCGTCCGTTACGCGGACGACGCTGTGCTCCTCTTCGAGCACGAGCAGGACGCGCGCCGGGTGATGGCCGTGCTGCCGAAGCGATTCGGCAAGTACGGCCTGACGCTGCATCCGGAGAAGACGCGGCTGGTCGAGTTCCGGCGGCCTGATCGACGCGCGCCGCTCGTGAGCGGTGGCGCACCGCTCCGGCCAGGGACCTTCGATCTGCTCGGCTTCACCCACTACTGGGGCAAGTCACGCGCCGGGAAGTGGATCGTACGTCGATCGACCGCCAAGGACCGCTTTCGACGAGCGCTCCGACGGGTTGCCGACTGGTGCCGCAAGCACCGGCACGATGACCTACGAGCGCAACAGCAAGCCCTCGTGCAGAAGCTCATGGGGCACTACGGGTACTTCGGGATCACCGGGAACGTGGAGGCCCTTCGACGCTTTCTGCACGAGGTCACCCGCGCGTGGCGCAAGTGGCTTGATCGCCGCTCGCAACGCGCCCGCGTGAACTGGGACCGGATGCACGCGCTGCTGGAGCGGTACCCGCTCCAGCAGCCGCGTATTGCGCGCCCATACACGCCGCGAGCAGCGAATCCATGATCTGAAGAGCCGGATGCGGGAATTCTGCACGTCCGGATCCGTGGGGGGCCGGGGAGGGCGTCCTTCAGGGCGCTCTCCTCGGCCTACCCGACCCTGCGAAGAGCTTCACGCTGCGGCCGTCCGCCGTGTACGCCACCACCACGCGGGTCACGCCGCGCAGCCCACCGAAGCGAGCGCTGAAAGCGGCGGGCCCGAGCTCTTGCAGCAGCTGCTTCACCTGCGCCCCCGCGAAGGCCTCGCTCGACTCCAGGTACATGCCCGTGTTTTCGATGAAGCACGGTGTTTCGAGCTGCCTGAAGGCGTCGAGCACGCGCGCCTCGGCGATCTCTTCGAGCTTTTCGGAGTCGCCTTTGGCGAGCGTGATGCGCGCGCGCTCGACGTGCAGCCCCGACAGCAGGCGCCTGGCCTCGTCGTGCCGCCAGCCGTTACCGGTGACGAAGGTGACCGTCTTCATGGCTTCCAGTTCCAGACCGCTTCATGCCCTGAATTCTCGGGAAGGAGCGCGCCGTCGATCTTGTCGCTGCGCACTATTTCGCCATGCCGACCACGCGCCCGGCGCGCTCGACCCGCCAAACGACCGCGACGCAGGAGCCATCGAGCTTCTCTTGCACGAGGACCTCTTCTCCGGGGCGCGACGCGACCAGACAGCGCTCGGCGAGCTCGCGCGGAGCGGTGCGGTCGGACGAGCCAGTGCGAGAGCCGGGCAGGTGCGGGATCTTGAAGTAAGCCTTCCGACCGAGCGGGCGTTCAAGCTCGACCACGGCTCACTCCACGCGTCGTCCCTCCCGCGATGATGTGCGCGAGGCGCAGCGGCTCGGGGATGGCGCCGTGCAACGTGGTCCGTTCGATGAGCTCGCGCCCCTCCTCGAGCGACAAGCCGGCGCGGTGCACCCACAGGCCCGCGCAAGGCTCGATCGGTCCGGCTCGCTCGAGCACGCCCCGCTTCTCACGCGCGCACTTCACCTGCTCGAGCGCTTCGAGGAATTTCTGCATCTTTGGCCGCCTGCGCATCACGACCATCACCGGCACCCCGAGCTCCTCCGCCAGGGCGTTGATGTCGACGACGTTGAACCCCGCCACCGTGATGCCCTGCATCAGCACGCCGCGCACGTGCACCAACTCGTTCTCTTTCACGAGCTCTGCCATCACCCCGGTGGCGTCGCTGCCATCTTGCTCGACGTGCCCACGCACCACGATGTCGAGCCGCGTCCCCGAGCAAACCGTCCCCACGAGCGCTACCTTCCCACCCTCCCCCCGCTCGAACGGCGCATCGTCGAACCCAATCACATTTGAAATTCGTCGGATGCGCATGACTCGGTGTGGAGCGCTTACTTTAACCAAAGGGCGTCACGGTCAACAGCCTGCGGAGGATGGCCCGCGCAAAACCGTTCCGACATATCAACAATGTTCCACCAACGACCGACAGCTGACACAACGTACAGAAGGTACGATCCGCTGATCGGCCTACAAAAAATCAACACACGTCGGTCACGGGGCCCGCCCACGGCTGGCGCCCACGCAGCTCGCGCACGTCGAGCTCGCCGGCGTCGAGCAGGCCGGAGGCAGCGTCGTGGATCTGATACGCCATCTTCGCGCCGCCGAGCGGCTGGCTTTCGACGAATATGCAGCGCAGCTCGCCTGGGGCGAAGCCGCACTGGTCCTGGATCGCGCGCAGCAAGCCATCGCGGTGCAGGTGGCCGTCGCCGAAGTTCCAGCCGAGCGCGAGGCCGGCGACGAGCTCGCCGTCGAGGTACTCGTACTCGTGGAGCGGGCCCTCGATCGCCTTCGGCAGCAGGACCGGCAGCGCGCGGCCCTGGAGGTGCATGAGGCGGAACGCGAGCACCTTGCCGACGAGGCCGACCGACGTGGCGTGGTCGTAGAACCGGTGGAGCTGGTCGTAGATCCACGGCGCGGCCTTCACGAGCCGGTCGAGCTTGCGATAGCTGTCGCCGCGGAACAGCCACACGCTATAGGGCCAGTTTCCGGCGTAGTACCGCATCGCGAGCAGGAACGAGATCCGCCCTGGCGCGATGTTGCCGAGGAGCGGAACAGCGACAAGCATGATCGCGAGGAGCACGCCGAGCCGCGGCGGACCGACGTCGAACGGGTACGCGCCGGGGTGGGCCCAGAACAGCGCGAACACGCCGTAGACCACCATCAGGTTCCACTCGATCGGCGCGCCCATCGGCACATTGCTCGTGATGAAGGCGTGGAGCGCGAGCGCCATCGCGATGCCGACGGCGATCGCCGTCTCGCCGGTCGCGCACGCGAGCACGATGGGCACGCCGAGCTCGAGCGCGGTGCCGGCGTGGCTCATCGCGATCGCGAGCCGCGACGGGCGCAGGTCGTCCGGATAGCGGACGTACATGCGCCGCCGCAGCCATGCGAAGCGGGCGAACGGGCTATTGCTCGTCATCACGCATACGACGGTCGGGAAGTGGTGGTTGAGCTTCGAGACGCCGGCCCAGAGCCAGAGCGCGAGCTGGACCGCCTTTGCGCCGCCGATCCAGTCGGCGGTGGCCGCGAACACGACGACGGTGGTCCAGTAGTGTTCGGCGCGCAGCGCGAGGAAGATGGTGCGATCGGCGACGGCGAGGACCGGCACGAGCGCGGCGATCGGCACGAGGTGCGAGGCGCCGAGCGTGGGGGCGAGCAGCGCGCGCACGAGCAGGGCGAGCAGCGCGAAGTAGAGCGCGACGTCGAGCGGGGTGCGCCGCGTGCCGCCGAGGAGCGGCGCGCGCGCGAACAGCGCGAGCTTCGTGGTGCCGGGGCGGAGGAAGTGGAGGGCGCCGCCGACGGGCGGGGCGTAGCGTCCGCTGAGCGGACCGAACCCGCAGCCGAAGCCCAGGCCCTCGAACAGCATGCTCCACAGGATCGCCTTCTGGAACGCGAGCGGGTGCAGCCACCAGTCGCCGATCGTCGAGAGGCCGCCGAGGCTCGGCGAGGTGCTGCAGAACAGGACCCAGGCGCCGGCATAGAGGGCGAGCTTGACCGCGTGGAGCACGTAGACGGCGAGCGGCGCGCCGGAGCCCTGCAGCGCCCACGCCTCGCAGACCATGCGTGCGCGCTCGGGGAACGGCCGCTTCGCCCAGTCGAGCGGATCGTACGGCGGGGCGAGCGGACGCAGCAGGGCCACGGCCGCGATGCTACCCGAACGCGTCCCCCGGCTCATCAAATCGACGCGCGGCGGGCCTGCCATTCATCGCGGGAGAGCTTGCGTTCGGCGAGCCCCTTTTGTGGCTCACCTGCACTCCATCCGGCGAGCCCCTTTTGTGGCTCGCCTGCACTCCATCCCCTCCGGTGAGCACCCCAAGCTCCCTCACCACCCGCAGGCGCGGCCCAGCGTGCGTCTGCTGATTACCTCAGCTCGTAGACGTCCACCGTGTCCACCAAGACGTGGGGCACGAAGACGCGTCCACGCTTCGTATCGTAGCCGATATCCGTGGGCGTCTTCTGCTCTGGAATCGCGATCTCGAAGGTTCCGCCGAGCTTCTCCAGCACGCTCTCCCAGCGCCGACGCGGCGGCCACCGTACTGGAGAAGCACCGTTGTGCGCCGCAAGGCGCTCGGTGACGCCGTATGCGGCTGAGGCGACGGGTGAGAGGAGCAGGCCTTTTTTCTAGAGGTCGATGACGACCTTGCCCTTCACGTGCCGGCCGGACTGGAGCTCGACCGCGGCGCGGATTTGCTCGACCGGGAAGCTTGCGGCGATGGGTACCCGGAGTCGGCCGGTCGCAATCAGGCGAGCGAGCTTTTCCAGGGCGCCGGGGGCGGCGTTGGCGCCGTTGGTTGGTGTGATCCCGTCGACCTGGGCGGCGATGGTCGTGATGCGCGTGTCAGGGACGCCGAGTGCCCTTGCGGCGTGCGCTGTCTCCGTTCCATGAAGGTCGATCGCAGCGGTGATACCGCGGGGAGCGAGGGCACGGACCCGGTCCGCCAGGCCGTCGCCGTAGGCGACCGGCTCGGCTCCGAGAGCGCGCAGGAAATCGGCCGATGTCGCCGATCCCGTCCCGATCACGCGCGCCCCTGCGATCCGGGCCATCTGGACGACGAATACCCCGACTCCGCCCGCCGCGCCGCCGATCAGCACGGTGTCGTCCGGCCCAAGTTCGACCACGGCCAGGGCGGCGGATGCCGTGCGTCCGGCGATCGTGAGGGTGGCGGCGGTGCGGTCGTCGACGCCGTCGGGGGTGTGATGGGCCTCGTTCGCCGCGATGCCCCCGGTCGGGTCGACCACCACGAAGTCGGCGACCGCGCGGGACAGGGCGCCGCCGAACACCCGGTCGCCAGGTGCGAAGCTGATCACCCCGTCACCGACCTGGTCGACGACTCCCGCATAGTCGGTCCCGAACCCGGCCGGCAGGCTCAAGCCGAACCGGACGGCGGTGTCCGCATCAGCGGTCATGAACCAGTCCATCGGGTTCAGCCCGGCCGCGGTGACCCGAACACGGACCTGTCCCGGTCCGGCCTGCGGAGCTGGAACCTCACGGATCTCCAGGACTTCGGGGCCGCCGAAGGAATCGAGCCGGACCGCCCGGCTCCTGCTCGTCGACAGCTGATCGCTCAGTTTCTGCATGCTCTCCTGTCCCCCGTCCCCTTGGAATGACGGAACGCACTGAAACGGACTATGCTCCGTTTCCATGGATGACCGCAACACAAAAAACGGAGCGCGCTCCGTTTTGACTGAGGCGGAGAGCCGCGCGCCACGGGCGGACGCAACCCGTAACCGCGATCAGTTGCTCGCGGTGGCGACCCGCGTGTTCGCGTCGGCTGACACCGAGCCGTCGATGCGTGCGATCGCCCGCGAGGCCGGGGTCGGCATCGCCACGCTCTACCGACACTTCCCCACCAGAGAGTCGCTGGTCGATGCGGTCTACCGGAGCCAGGTCGTGCGGCTGACGACCGGCGCCCGCGAGCTGCTCGACCAGCTGCCGCCGGCCGTGGCGATGCGGCGCTGGATGGACCTGTTCGGCGACTGGATCGCGACCAAGAACGGCATGCTCGGCACACTGCTGGCGATGATCGAGACAGGCGAGATCGCCCACGACCAGACCCGAATCGAGCTGCTCGCGGCCATCACCACGATCCTCGACGCCGGCCGCGCGGTGGATGACCTCCGCCGAGACGTCACCGCCGAAGACATCGCCGCGAGTCTCATCGGCGTCTTCACGGTGGCCCCCAAGCCCCAGCGAGGAGCTCTTGCCAGTCGCCTGTTGGACCTCCTCATGGATGGACTGCGGCCTCCAGTCCGCCGGTAACGGCAACGCCGCTGCCTGCTGGGAGAACAAGAGGTCCAATGGGGTTCCGCGCGAACTCGCATCGAGCGCAGCGTGGGCGCACAAGACAGCCCTCGTTGCGATGCTCATGTCCTCCGCGGCGGAGCGGGCCCGTGGCGGCGGCCTGCCCGCGAGTGAGTACCAGGCGCTGTACGCCGCTCGTGACGTTGGACCGCCGGCGCGGCCAGCAGCGCTGCGTCGGCGACGCGCCCAACATCAAATCCGAGCGCATGTCGATGGCCATCTCGGACGGGCGGCGCGGAACGGGTACTCGTGCACGGCGACGTATTCATCGTGCCCCACGACGTACTCGTCGTGCGCGACGACGAACCTGTCGTATGCTGCGACGATCTCGTCGTAGGCTGCGAGCATGCATCGCACGCTGCGATGGGCCGACGGGGCTCGGTCGAGCGGGCTGCGCGTCCAGGACCCGGACGGGCAGGAAAGGAGCGGCGAAAGGGCTCCTGCATGCTGGCACGGAGGCCGCCAGGTCGCGGGGCCATGTTGGCTTCAAGCGGCGCCTCCGTTGCTTCTGGTGGACCGGGTGCGGTGCATCTTGCGCCGTGGGCGAAGCTTCCGGCGGGGTACGCGTCCCATCGCCCCGAGGAGACGGTCCTTCATGGGCTGGTTCGAGAGAATCTCGAATCGTTCCTCGCGCACGCCCGCGAAACCTACGAGCGGCCGCTAGCCCCCGCAGGCTCACAGGGTACCGCACGACATCCAGTTGGACGGTTTTAATACATCTGGATACCGCGTTCCGGCAGAGCGGTTCTCGTCAGCGGCCGGTTCCGGGCGCGACTGAGCGATACCGCTCGTCATGTCTCGCCGTTATTGCGTCGCGCGGGATGCTGAACCGGGTCACCTTGACGTGAGCACGGATCACGTATAGATTTGAGTGATGCGTTCGACGGGTGTATCGAGCGGATCTCGTGCGCCGTGGGCCACGGCCCTGAGCGCGATGATGCTCGCCGGTTGCGGCGTGACTGAGCTCTCGCCCATCGACGGCGCTGCCGGCGCGATCGATAACACCGGCAGCGCGGGTTCGGGCGCGGGCGCCTCCAGCCAGAGGGGCTTTGGGCATTCTGGTTCCGGCGCGTCCGGCTCCGGCGGCTCCAGCGCGTCCGGCTCCAGCGGCTCCGGCGCTGGCGCAACACCAGTGCTGGACATCAGCGGTACGTGGGCCATGTTCGGGTTTGAAGACCCGGTCGCCGTGGACATCGAGCAGCGCGGCAGCGTGTTGTCCGGGAAGGGTTGCTTCTTGGGGCTCGAGGTCGACGGGGTGCCCCATCCCTTGGGGCCGTGCACGCCGCTCACCGGGCGCATCGTGAACGGGCGCGCCGAGTTCGCGTTCATGGCCCTCGAATACCGCTATGCCGCGGACGCTTTTGTCGCAAAATCCGGCGATCGCATGGCGGGCCGCTTTCACGGCGTTTCATCGTGGTACGGGCCGACGGCGTGGCTGCGGATCGATCCTTCGCAACGGTGGCTCGCGCACGACAAGCGCCTCGGAACCGCGCTGCGCGAACACCAAGGCAGCTACGATTTGACCCTGGATCCGAGCAACGCACCGGGCGACGCGTTCTCGACCGATCGCTCCTACGCGCTGAGTCTGGGCGTCAACGCTTCGCCGCTCATCTTTGGCGATCTGGGCGCCTTTTGGGCGAGCGAGATGGCATGGCGTGAGCCCACCCTCACGATCGGCCCTGTACCGGCGACTCATCCCGAGCTGCCCGTGGCGCTCGAGCTCCGCTTCCGCGACACCGTGCTTCACGAGGTTACCGCGACAATGCCGGAGGGCGAGCGCTACATCTTCACCGCGGCGCCCACGCCCTGATACGGGCGGGACACTGCCCCGGGCTTTCGTGCTGTCGTCGGTTCGGCTCAGTCTTCGAGCGGCGCTTCGGGACAGCTCTGCTGTTCGATGCCGCGGCGCGCTGCCGCTGCTCGAAGCAGGTCAGGGCGCACGCTCCGCGGTCTTGATACGTGTACTGGAGCAGGTAGACGCGATTGACTCCGGGGGCGATCCGCACCGTTTGCTCGCTCAAATACTTATCCACGCATCAAAGGCGCCGCCTTCACTCCACAGCCACAGCCTGCGGGGCCGAGGGCGATCTGCAGGGAATGTTCTTCGGCTTCGTTCCCGTCACAAGCGGGCTGCTTCGGAAGCGAGCCCGAAAGGCGCGGGATGGAGCCTACCGGATCCGATGCCTGATTCTGCTGAGGTTGGATGCCGGAGCGACGCCAGCGTGTATCGCGGAACAGCTCCAAGTCGCTCGCTCGACGATCAGCCGCGTCCGCTCGCGCTTCCTCACCGAAGGGCTCCGGGGGCTTCGCGACCATCGCGCGGACAACGGCCAGCGCAAAGTAGTGCCCGAACACCGGCAGCGGCTGAAAGCACTTGCTCGACTCGAGCCCGCGTGACTTCGGCTGGGCACGACCGACGCGAACTGCTGGCACTGCAGCTCGAACGACACCGGGCTGGCGCGTCGGGTCAGTCGGCGGGGCCGCCCCGTTGGGCCACACCTGAGCCACCCTCGGCGGCGAAACAGGTGAAAGCCATGGACATTATTACTGTTTCCGGCGACTGCTCGTCATCGACCGGTGTGTCTGGCGGGATTTCTGACTCGCGGAGCTACTCCTCCGGTACCGGCGCGAAGTAGACCTGCTTGGGACCGATGGCGTGCCCGGCGGGGATGGGGGTCCCGAGCTCCTCGAGACGGAAGACGTCCTGTGGGAGTCGGAGCGACTCCCGCAGCCGATCCATCGTGGCCGGGACGAACGGGTAGAGCATGATCATCAGGTTCTTGAGCACGTAGAACGAGGAGAAGAGGGCGTCGCGCCGGCCCTGCTCCGGGTGCCGGTCGTCGTGCGGCTTGAACTGCGCGAAGAGGCTGTTGATGACGCGCGCGTAGTTCTCGATCTCGAAGAGCAGCGTCGGGTAGTCGGCGCGATCCATCGCGCGCACGTAGCGCTGGACGATACGGACGGTATCCGAGGCGACCTTGTCGAGCAGCGCCCCCTCGGGCACGCGCCCATCGAATTTCGAGTGCGCGGCCGAGATCGGCCGCTCGAACGCCGCGTTGAGCGGCCCGGCGAGGAACCGGTTGCGCTCGTCGAGCTTGGCGAGATCGAAGTTCGACGGCTTCTCCGCGAGGCCGAGCAGCGCCAGGTAATAACGGATCTGGTCCGCTGAATACCCCTTCTCGTCGAGGAGCTGATCGGCGGTGAAGAAGTTCCCGCGCGACTTGCTCATCTTGTCGCCCCCGACGAGCAGGTGGAAGCACCCGAGGACGTCGGTGAGCTGCAGCTCGCCGGGCGCCGGCAGCCGGCGCGGATCGGCCTGCGCGCCGAGCCACATCGCGCCCTGCATGAGCACGTAGAAGAAGACGTTATCCTGGCCGAGGAACTGGTAGATCCTGGCCTCCGGATCGCACCAGAAGTCCACGTACCGGGCCGGATCGACGCCCCTCCGGGCGAGCGCGACCTGCGAGAACGCGATGGGCGCGATCAGCGAGTCGGGCCAGACATAGAGCGTCTTGCCGGCGAGCTCGGGATCGAGATCCACCGGCAAGGAGAGCCCCCAGGCGACGTCGCGGGTGATGGCGCGGTGAGCCCAGTCCTCGACGGGCTCGCTGGGGACGCCGTGGCGCGCCAGGGCGGCGCGCGCCTCCTCCATCTCCGGCTTGCTGCCGAGCTGCAGCAGGACCTTGCGATCCTGCGTGAACTTCGCCTTGTGCTTCGGCAGCGACGCCTTGATCTCCTTGTACGTCGGGGCGAGGTCGGCCTCGAAGCGGAGCGAAGGCATCACGGTGTTCAGCACGTCTGCGAGCACCGCCGGGCGCCACGCGCCCTGCTTGCCCTGGATCCAGCCCCGGAGCGTCTCGGACACGGTCCACATGTCGAGCCACCAGTGCGCGGTGTCGCGCATCACCGGCGTGGCATTGCTGAGCGCGCTCCGCGGACTGCCGAGCTGCGAGGGCGAGTGCTGGTGACCGCAGCGATCGCACTCGTCGCTGTACGCGTCTCCGTTGTCGCACTTCGGGTTGGGGCAGCGCCCGCGCACGAAGCGGTCGGGGAGGAAGCACTGGAGCTCCGGATCGAACCACTGGCTGCTCGTGCGCTTCTCCAGCAGGCCGTTCTCGTGCAGGCGCCTCAGGAAGCGGTGCGCGAGCTCCTGCTGAATCGGGAAGCACTCCGGCCGCGAGGTCCCCGAGTAGACGTCGAGATCGATGTCATACCGCCGGAGGCTCGCGCGCTGCTTCTCGTGGATGCCGTCGATGAACTCGCGTATCGGCACCCCGGCCTGCCGCGCCGCGATCTGGCTGGCGGAGCCGTGATCATCGGTGCCGCAGACGAAGAGGACGTTCTCGCGGCCGATGACCAGGCCCAGCCACCGCGCGTGGATGTCCGCAGGGACGTGCGCCCCCGCGAGGTGCCCAAGGTGCAACATCCCGTTGGCGTAGGGCATGCCTGCGGTGACGACCGCCCGCCTGGGCCTGCGAACCTGGCGAAGGACCGAGGCGACGTCGGTCGGGGCGCCGTGATAAGATGCCATCGAAGCTCGCTATACCCCAGCGGGCCCATCAGCACAACGCTCGCGCCTCAAGCTTCCTTCGTCGTCTCATGAGCCGCGAAGCCGCGCCCGCAGCGGGCTCGGGCCCTGCCTGAGCTCCGAGGTGGCCTGCTCCTGAAGCATCCCCGCGAATGGTCCGGGAGAATCACAGGGAGGCGGAGAGAAGGGAAATAAACTCCCATGAATCTCCCCGTCTCCCCGTCTCCCCGTCTCCCCGTCTCCCCGTCTCCCCGTCTCCCCGTCTCCCCGCCTCCCTGTTCAATATTTCTCTAAAAATGCCGACGAAATGAGGGATCTGTCAGGCTCTGCTCGATACCCGTCCTCGTGTCGCGATTCCACTCCTTGCCGGCGCGAACGGACGTCGTGGGGTCAGGTGTCCACCGGTGTCGGCGATCCAGGGTGCCCCCAGGAGGACAGGACGGAGGCCATTGAAGACTTCCGCTTTCACGGCGATCAGGCACGCTCGGATCATGCGCACATCGCGGCGCGTGTCGTGGGGCCACGGGGCTCCGGAGGTCGCTCGCCGGTCTGGGACCATCCGCCCATCGGCGCAGCCAGCGAAGGCGACAGCTCCCCACGGGTGGGCATCGACGCGACGAGGCCGGGCCAGGAGGGCCGTCTCGCCATGCCCGCGTGACACCGGATCGCGCCGCGGACGCCGCCAGGGCGCCGGGCGGCCGCCGGCGGGGCTCTCCGGCGTCGCCCTGCGTCAGCCCAGGCGGGGCCGATCCGTCGCGCCCGGAACCCGCTTCTCGTCTAGACTCGCCGTCGATGGCCGACCTAGCCAGGCAAGCCGCCCCGGACCAGGCACGGCAGCAGGTACCCCCGGAGAGGCCCACCCGACGCTGTCCCGTGTGCGGCGTCCGGTACCCGCTCGACTTCCTCGTCTGCCCCATCGACGCGACGACCCTGGAGCTCCAAGGCGTGACCGCGACCGACCCGATGGTCGGCGAGCTGCTCGCGGGGAGCTTCTGCATCACCGGCGTGATCGGCGCGGGCGGCATGGGCCGCGTCTACGTCGCCGAGCACATCCGCCTGCCGAAGCGCTTCGCCGTCAAGGTGCCGCACGAGCACTTCGCCAGCCACCGGGAGGCGATGGCGCGCTTCGAGCGCGAGGCGCAGACGATCGCGCGCGTCGGCAACGAGCACGTGATCGACGTCGTCGATATCGTCCGCCTCAAGGACGGGCGCCCGTGCATGGTGACCGAGCTGCTCAAGGGCGAGGACCTCGGCGCCTTCCTCGACCAGGTCGGCAAGCTGCCGCTCCCCACCGCCATCACGATCTCGCGCCAGGTCTGCCGAGGCCTGGCCGCGGCCCACGCGACCGGCGTCGTCCACCGCGACCTCAAGCCGTCGAACCTGTTCCTCGTCCGGCGCGAAGGGGGCAGCGTCCACGTGAAGATCCTCGATTTCGGGGTCGCCAAGGTGCTCGACGGCGCCGACCTTACGCGCACCGGCTCGGTGGTCGGCACGCCCCAGTACATGGCGCCGGAGCAGGCGCGCGGCTCGGCCGACGTCGACTCGCGCGCGGACATCTACGCGGTCGGCGCCGTGCTGTACCGCATGCTGACCGGCGAGCGGCCCTTCCCCGAGGAGGAGCCGACGCGGACCATGCTCCGCCTGCTCACCGAGGATCCCCGGCGCCCGCGCGACATCGACAAGACGATCCCCGAGGGGCTCGAGGCGCTGATCCAGCGCGCCATGGCCCGGGCGCGCGAGGACCGGCCGCCGTCCGCCCAGGAGCTCGATCGCCTGCTCGCGGACTTCGATCTGCAGGATCCGCTCGCGCCCTCGCGCGCGCTCGGCGTGGGCGTCGCGGTGACCGAGGGCGCCCCGAACGACGAGCGGGCCACGGTCGTCATCCCGAACGCCCAGGGCCAGAGCGCGGACGACGTGACGCGCAAGGCGCGGCGCGCTCGCCCCCTCGCGTCGCTGCTGTCCATCGCCGTGAGCCTCGCCGCGGGCGCGGCCGTCTTCACCAGCGCGGCGATGGTCCTCCGCAGGGTCTACGGCATCACCGAGCGGCGGGCGCTCAGCCAGAGCGAGGTCCTCCTCGCCGCGGGCGCCGCGGGAGCGCTGGCCTTCATCGCCTTCGTCGCCACGCTCCGGGTCCTCGTCGGCCGCTGGCGGAGCGCGCCGGCCATGGAGCGTCTCGGCAACGGCCTCCTCGGCGCGCTCGTGTGGCTGTTCGTCTCGTGCGGCGCCCTCGCGCTCGGCGCCGCCGCCTACAACGCGTTCGCGCTGCCGATCCCCGCCCTGGGCCTCGATCCGGCCGACTGGCTCGGCTGGATCGACGTCGGCGTGATCGCCCTGCCGACGCTGATCGCGCTCGTCGTGCTCACCGTGGCGCTGCGGCGCGTGACCCGCGTGTCGTAGCGACGCGGGCGGGGCAGCAAATTCTGCTCATCCAGCGAGCCAGCGGGCATTTTCGCATGCATTCGATAGCTTGTAAATAGGTGGCCATGTCGGGCAGATCCGCGTGCTCGCGAAGCACCCCACGAGGAGGCGAGATCATGTCCGCACGATTCAGGCCCGAGGTGTATGCCGTCGATTTCGGTACCTCCAACTCGCTGCTCTCGGCGGCCAGCGCGGAGGCGACCTGCCCGCCCATCCCGCTCGACGCCGCGGCGGCCGATCCGACCGTCCTCCGGAGCCTCTTGTTCTTCGGGCAGGAGCGGTTCTCCTGCGGCGCGGCGGCGATCAGCGACTTCGTCGCGAACGGCATGCAGGGCCGCTTCATCCGCTCGATCAAGAAATACCTCCCCGATCGCAGCTTCTCCGGCACGCAGATCGGGCACCGGGTCGTGACCATCGAGGACCTGATCGGCCGCTTCCTCCGGCAGATGCGCGAGCAGGCGAACCGCCACTTCGACGCCGACGTCGCGCGGGTCGTGCTGGGCAGGCCGGCGAAGTTCTCGGCCGATCCGGCGGACGATCGCCTCGCCGAGGAGCGCCTCGAGCGGGCGGCGCGCATCGCCGGCTTCCGCGAGGTCTCCTTCTGCCCCGAGCCGGTCGCCGCCGCGCACGACTTCCACCTGGAGCTCGATCGCGGGGCCGTCGTCCTCGTCGCCGATTTCGGCGGCGGGACGTCCGATTACACGATCGTCCGGATGCGCCCGGAGGGGTTCTCGCCGTCCGACGTGCTGTCGCTCGGCGGCGTCTCGGTCGCGGGGGACGCGCTCGACGGCAGCCTCATGCGCCACAAGATCGCCCGCCACTTCGGCGCGGAGGTCACCTACCGCGTCCCGCTCGGCTCGAACCAGCTGACCATGCCGCGATCCATCGCCGAGAAGCTCTGCTCACCGGCCGACATGACGGTGCTCCAGCACCGCGACGTCCTCGCCTTCCTCCGCGACGTGAAGGCGTGGTCCCTCGGGCCGGAGGATCGGCAGCGCATGGACAACCTGCTCTGCCTCGTGGAGGACTCGCTGGCATTCCGGCTCTTCGAGGAGATCGAGCGCAGCAAGTGCGCGCTGTCCGGAGAGGCGGCCACGGAGTTCCGCTTCGATTACCCGTCGATGCACATCCGCGAGCGCGTCGCCCGGGAGG
The DNA here is from genome assembly GCF_051525235.1 of Sorangium sp. So ce124. NCBI lineage: Bacteria > Pseudomonadati > Myxococcota > Polyangiales > Polyangiaceae > Sorangium > Sorangium sp. So ce124. The sequence continues at coordinate 12,112,655 of NZ_CP150312.1, read as the reverse complement.
AGTTCGAGGCCGGGAGCGAGCGGCCGATCGACGCGATCCTCGGCGCGCTCGACCGGACGGTGGCGGACGCGGGCCTGTCGTTCGACGACATCGACGTCGTGTGCTGCACGGGCGGGACGGCCAGGGTGCCGGCGCTCCGGCGCGGCATCGAGCGGCGCTTCGGCGAGGGCAAGGTGAGGCAGCTGCGGAGCTTCCACTCCGTCGTCCAGGGGCTGGCCGAGCGCGCGCGCAGCATCGCCGCCGCGTCCTGCTGAGCGGGCGCCGGCCTTGCCGGTCGGCGCGGCCTCGCCCGTCGTCGGCGCAACCTTGCCGGTCGGCGCGGCCCCGTCCGTTGTCGGCGCGGCCTTGCCGGTCGACGCGGCCCCGTCCGCAGGCGACGCGGCCCCGCCGTCGAGCCAGCGGGGATCGCCCTCGACGACCCACGGGTACGCCTCGTGGAGCGCGCGTTCCATCAGGCCGCCGTAGCTGTGGCCGGCCCCCACGGCGTGCACGACGCGCGCCGTGACGCCGCCGCGCTCGAGCACTTCCCGCGTCTTGCGCGCCCGCGCCGCGCAGTCGGCCCGGCCGCACGCGAGGAGCACCCGCGCCCCGCCGCCGCCGTGGAAGCGCCGGGCGGCGCCGGGCGTCCACTCGTCGAAGCTGCCGTAGCCACCCTCGATCAGCGCCGCTCGCGCGAAGCGGGCGGGATGCCCGGGCAAGAGCAGCGCGCCCATGATCGCCCCCTGCGAGTACCCCGCATAGATCGGGTCGCGGAGATCCACCCGATCCCCGAAGCGCGCCGACAGCGCCGAGACCGCCGCCGCGACCTCGCGGCTCAGCGCGTGATGGTCCGGGTAGTAGAAGATCCGCCCGGCGTCCGGCGCCCGGACGTCGATCGGCTTGCCGCGCGGGCAGAGCACGAACCCGGCCCCTCTCACGATCCCGCGCCAGATGTCGCAGTGCCATTCGGGCCGATCGCCCGCGCCGTGCGCGACCACGAGCAGGGGCCGCGGCCCCACGCCTCGCGGCGTCACGACCACCGCGGGGCCGAAGTCCGGGACCTCGAGCTCGATGAGCACGGGCTCGTCCGCGGGCGGCGGAGGATCCGGCGCAGGCGGAGCCGCGCCCTGCGGAGCGCGCTCCTGTAGGGCGGCGGGCGGATCGCTGCGGCCGACACGGCCGAGAGGAGCGGCGAGCGGCGCTCGCGCGCACCCCTCGGCGCCGATCGCGAGCGCGATCCCGAGGAGGAGCGCCCGCCGGGGGCCCGAGGCCGTCAGCGCGCGCTGACGTGCCGCGCCCATCGCGCGTGGTGCACGCCTCTCAGGCATCGCGCGTGTCGTACGGGTCGCACGTGTTGCGCTCATTGCACATCGGAGGGTGAACACCCTCAGCACGGGAATCAAGGATCCGAGAACATGCCTGTCCCGGAGACCATCGAGCGCCCGGGAGCACGCGGGGGCCTTCTGCAGATCGACACCGAGCTCGGCCGCCTGCTCGCCCGCGCCATGCGAGCTCGACGGGGACGGCGTCGGGCGGGACGTCAGGCGGCGACGAGGACGATACGGCTCACCTCGGGCGGCGCTCCGACGCGGGCGGGCGGTCCGGCGGTGCCAAAGCCGCGGTTGATGTAGAGATGCGAACTGCCACGCTGGTAGAGCCCGGCGACGTAGCCGTGGGGGAGCAGCAGATCGGCGGGCCGTACGAGGAGGTTGATCTGGCCTCCGTGGGTGTGGCCGCTGAGCTGCAGGGCCACCTCGCCGGCCGCCTCCGGGAAGAACACGGGGTTGTGGCAGAGCAGCACGCGCGGCAGATCGCGGGGCACGTCCGCGAGCGCCCGGCCGAGGTCCGGACCGCCGCCGGGGACCCGCCCCCGCGCCCACACATCGTCGACGCCGAGCAACGCGAAGGCGCCGCCGGGCCCACCCACGACGCACCCGCGGTTGCTGAGCACGCGCGCGCCGCCGCGCTCCAGCGCGCCCAGCGCCGCGTCGATGCCGGCGAAGTGGTCGTGGTTGCCCGGGATCGCCGCGACGCCATGCCGGGCGAGCGGGCCGAGCCTCCGCGTGAGGCGTCCGAGGTGCTCGGCGTACCTCGGATCGAAATCGACGAGATCACCCGTCATCACGACGAGATCGCCGCGGGCCTCGCGCACGAGATCCTCGGCGGCGCGCATCTCCGGTTCGCTGACGAACAGCCCGAGGTGGATGTCGGACAGCTGCACGATGGTGAACCCGTCCAGGCTCCGCGGCAGGCCCGGTATCGGGATGGCGACCTCTTCGATTGTGTAGTCGTGTCGCCCGAGCAGCGCGCCGTACACCGCGCTGCCGCCGCCGATGAGGAACGCGGAGCCAGCGGCCCCGGTCGCGAGGAAGTCGCGGCGGGCGAGCGCCGGCAGCTCCAACGGCGGCGGGAGCGGCAGGGCCGCGGGGCCGCCTTCCTCTCGCGCTGCTCCCTCCTCGAGGTGAGGCGTCGCGCCGGCAGGGCGGCTGGTCCCGCCTTCCGCGGGTCCGGCCGCCGTCGCGCGCCGGAGCGCGGCGCCCCCGAGCCGGGCGATCAGCCGGCCGAGGTCCACGACGGCGAGCAGGACCGCGGAGATCAGGACGCCGAGCGAGAGCGTGCTGCCGGCGAGCCCCATCCCGCGGAGCACCCCGTCCGGCAGCGCGCCGCGCCCGAGCCGCGCGAAGATCATGGCGATGATGCCGGCGGCCAGCAGGCACGCGAGCGCGCGCCGGGCGCGCACACCCAGGCCGAGCAGCCCGGATGCGCGCCGATGCACATACACGCCCAGGACGCCGAGGACGAGGGCGAGGATCAGCGAGACGACAGCGATGCGCATGGGAGGCTCTGCACGAAAGGGGGACGGAAGCCTAACCGATCGGCGACGGCCGGCCAGAAAGCGCTCCGTGACGGCCGGGTGACGCCGACGCGCTGCGACGGATCGAGCGACACGAGCGAGGCGCGGACGTGGGGTGCGATCCTGCTCGCTGTCACGTCATGAGCGCCCGGCTTCGAAGCGGTCCACGCGCAGGCCGCGGGCGAGCGGCGCACTCCGCCCCTCGACCCTCGGACGCGCGATGGCGCCATGCGTCGCCATCGCGCATGACGCCCGGCGCAGAGCGCCGAGCAGCCCTGGTGTGCGTTATCGCTCGGAGAGGCGGAGTTCGTCGTCGCCGGCAACCTTGGAAATAGAACTGAAACCCTTCTATCGGTCTGCCGTGTCACACTGCCGTGTCACATCCGGGCGCAGCCGTGCTCGCAACTGTGGAGTCGCGGTGGTTGCGCGTTGCGTTGAGTGGATGAGTGGAGGGCGCTCGCCCCCGCCGCCGGTGCGTTCTCCCCTTGCAGAACCGCTGCAGCTGCTCGCGGCTGGCCGCGCGGAGGAGGCACGTGTGACGCGCGTCGAGAGGGGTCGGTCGTTTCAGCGTCCGTGGAAAAATACCTACATAGCGCACTATTAACGCAGCCGCGCTGGCGTGGGATAGCCGTCGTTTGTCCTTGCCCGAGAGATGCCTTTGGTCTAAATTCGGCCCGCTATTTGACGCGTTGAATTGGCCTGGTTTCTTCGTTGAAGTAATGAAAGGCTTAATATGCTGAGAAGGAATGCGCATCAGCTGGGGTTGGCAACGTCGGTTGCGGTGATCCTTGCGCTCACGGCGTGCGGCGGAGACGGCGGGAGCGGTGACACGAACGGGACGGGCGGGGGCGGCAACACCAGCGGCGTGGGCGCGGGCACCCCGACGAGCAGCGGCGTGGGCGCGGGCACCCCGACGAGCACCGGCAACGTCGATCCGACGACGACGAGCACCGGCAACGTCGATCCGACGACGACGAGCAGCGGCAACGTCGATCCGACGACGACGAGCAGCGGCGGCATCGACCCGACGACCAGCGCGGCTTCGGGCGGCGGCAACTGCTCTCCTGCGGTCGACATCGCGGCGCCGAATGGCAACCCGTTCGCGGGCGCGAAACTCTTCGTGGACCCCGGTTACGTGGTCAAGGTCGACTCGTCGATCGCGAAGGTCACGGATACGGCCCTGAAGGCGAAGATGGAGAAGGTCAAGGAGATCCAGACCGCGTTCTGGCTCGACAGGATCGAGGCGATCAAGGAGCTCCCGGCCTACCTCGACGCGGCGCTCAAGCTCCAGAACGAGCTCTGTGAGCCGGTCACTGCGCTCATCGTCGTGTACGACCTTCCGAACCGCGATTGCTTCGCCGAGGCGTCGAACGGCGAGCTCCAGCTCGCTCAAAACGGCACCCAGCGGTACAAAGAAGAGTACATCGCCCCGATCAAGCAGATCCTCGCCGCTCACTCGGGTCAGCGCATCGCCGCGGTCATCGAGCCCGACTCGCTCCCCAACATCGCGACGAACCTGGGCGGGAAGCGATGCGACGAGACGACGGCGCAGTCCTACCGGGACAACGTCGCGCACGCGCTCAAGGAGCTCAATATGCCGCACGTGTACCAGTACATCGATGCGGCGCACTCGGGCTGGCTCGGCTGGCCTGACAACCAGAAGAAGGGCGCCCAGATCTTCGCCGAGGTCATCAAGGCCGCCGGCAGCCCGGCCAGCGTCCGCGGCTTCGCGACCAACGTCGCGAACTACACCCAGCTCAGCTACAGCTCGGAGAGCTACGATCAGCAGAGCAATCCCTGCTACGGCGAGTTCGACTACGTCGATGCCATGGCCTCGGCGCTCGCGGCCGAGGGCCTCGGCGACAAGCACTTCATCATCGACACGAGCCGCAACGGCGTCGGCAACATCCGGGCGGACTGGGGCTACTGGTGCAACAACAAGGGCGCCGGCATGGGCGAGCGGCCCAAGGCCAACCCGGGTGGCGCGACGAACCTCGACGCCTTCGTGTGGGTCAAGCCGCCGGGTGACTCCGACGGCGTGGGCCAGGAGGGTCAGCCGCGCTACGACCTGTTCTGCGGCAAGGAGAACGCGGACACGCGCGCGCCGCAGGCGGGGCAGTGGTTCCACGAGTATTTCGTGGAGTGCGTGAAGAACGCCAAGCCGGCGCTTTGACAGGCGGGTAGGCCTGCTCCAGGCTGTGACGAGCGCGCTCGGCTGAGCGCGCGGCCGGCGGCCGGGGCAGGCGAGGAGCGTGAGAAAAAGGGGTCTACCTTCCCGCGGACGATGCGGGCCCGCTGGAGGGTAGACCCCTTGGGAAAACGCTCCTCGCCTGTCCTGGCCGCCGCGCCGCTTTCAGGGACATCACCAGCGCAGAGGGGCCGCGGCCTCCGGCGGGCGCACGCACGCGCCCACCCACTTACCCTGCGACCGCACCGCACCGCGGCGGGCCGTGGCATGGTGATGCGCGGTGCACGACTCCATCACGCTCGAACAGCTGCGCACGTTCCTCGCGGTCGCCGATGAGGGCAGCTTCTCGGCCGCGGCCAGGAAGCTCCGGCGTGTCCAGTCGGCCGTGAGCCACGCGATGGCCAACCTGGAGAGCCAGCTCGGGGTCGCCCTCTGGGACCGGTCGACGAGGATCCCGGCGCTCACGGAGCACGGCCGCGTCCTGCTCGGCGCCGCGCGGCGGGTGTGCGCCGACGCCGACGCGCTCAGCAGCACCGCGCAGCGGCTCGCCGGCGGCCTCGACCCGCTCGTCTCGCTGTGCGTCGATGCCGTCTTTCCGCTGTCCGCGCTCGTCGATCTCTGCGTCGAGTTCGCGCGCGTCTACCCCACCGTGGAGCTCGTCGTCCACACCGAGACCATGGCCGCCGTCGCCGATCGCGTCCTCGACGGCACATGCCAGCTCGGGGTCGTGGGGCCGACGGCGACGGCCCAGGGGCTCGAGCGCCAGCACCTCACCTCGGTGCGCATGGTGCCTGTCGTCGGCAAGACACACCCGCTCGCCGCCGCAGGGCCGCGCGGCGCGCGCGTCGCGACCGAGCAGCTGCGCGAGCACGTGCAGATCGTGCTGAGCGAGCGCGGCGGAGCGCGCTCGCCGGAGCAGGCCGTCCTGTCCCCCCGCACCTGGCGCGTCGTGGATCTCCAGACCAAGCGAGAGCTCCTGTGCGCGGGGCTCGGCTGGGGGAACCTGCCAGAGCACATGATCCGCGACGACCTCAGCGCCGGGCGCCTGGTCCGCCTCTGGCCGGCGGCGTGGGGGGACGACGAGCACGTCCTGCCGCTCGCCGTGGTCCACAGGCCGGGCCTCGTGCAGGGGCCCGCGGGGCAATGGGTGCTGAAGCGCCTCGTCGAGCTCTGCCGCCAGCACGTGGGGGGCCCGGAGGCGCCGCGGTGATCTGAAGTCGAGCGGGGTCGAGCAGGGAGAGCGGCGAGGGCGTCCATCGACGCTCGCGCTCGCACCGGGCTCCCGGAGCCGGCGCGGGCTTCAGAGCGACAGCCGCGACAGCAGCTCGTTCACGCGGAGCGCGGCCGCCACGCTCCCGATGTCGTGCGCGTAGTCCATGGCCGCGAACAGGTGGGTCTGCTCGAGATCGAGCCGCTCCGGAGAGCGCTCGAGGAGCGCCACATAGTGATCGAAGAAGCGGCGCTGATCCATCTGCGTGCGCTTCAACACGGCGTGGCGCACCGTCGCGTGCAGCGCGAAGCGGCCCGCGAACGGCTCCTGCACCAGCCGGAAGCGGCGCAGCGAGGCCAGCGCGTCGCCGGCGCGCCGTCCGGCCCGCGCGAGCTCGGCGAGGGAGCCCTCGTCGATGTGGTCGCCGTTCGAGTGCGCCAGCACCGCGAGCATCCGCCGCGCCGCCGGCGAGAGCCCGCGGAAAGCCCACGCGACGAGCAGGCCGACCTCGGGGAGGTCGTCCTCGTGATCGATGACCTGCACGCGGTCGACGCCGCCCGCCACGAGCCACCGGTGGAGCTCGGCGACGTCGGCCGCGCCGCTCTCGACGATCGCGTCGGCGAGCTCCAGGGAGACCGGGTTCCAGCGGAGCAGGCGGGTCAGCGAGGCGACCGCTGGGAAGGGGCTCCGCCCGGAGGTCACGAGCGGCGCGATGACCGGAAAGATGGAGACGCCGGCCACGAGGCAGCGCCGCGCCGTGATGACCCAGGTCACCGCCTCGTCGCGGAGGCCGTCGAGCAGCTCGGCGACGGCGCGGTCGTGCTCGTGGTTGTCGAGCACGATGAGCATCTCCCCGAGCGCCCGCAGGCGGCTCCGCAGCGCAGGCAGCGATGGCGACGGCCCTGCCCCGAAGCGGAGCGACAGCATGCCGCGCAGCGTGCGCGCGTCCCATGCGCCGACCCGGAACCAGTGGATCCCGCCGGGGAGCTCGCGCGCGAGCTTGTGCCCGAGCGCGCACGCGAGCGTCGACTTGCCGCTGCCGCCGGTGCCGACGAGCGCGACGCGGGTCGGGCGCGACGCGCGGACCGTCGCCACGAGCGTCGCGAGCTCGCGGCGACGGCCGCGCAGCGAGGGGGGGCGGGGAGGGAACACGAGCGGCGATGCGGTCATCCCCGCGCGAGCGTACCAAAAAGCGCGCGAGGCGCCGGTGCCCGTCGCGGCGGTCGCGGCGGTTCACCCGCGTCATCGCGGCGGTCGCGGCGGTTCACCCGCGTCATCGCGGCTCGAGCATGATCTCCTCTATCGCGCGGGAGATCGGCTCCGGCGACATCGAGGTGAGGCGGAGCCGGCGGGGCTCCTGCCCCTCCCGGATCAGGAACAGCGCCGGCACGCCCCGGACCTGGAGCGCCACCGCCTCGGCCCGCGCGGCCTCGAGCTGCTTCACGACCTCCGGGCTGTCGCGCTGCGCCATCGCTCGATCGGCGTCCACGCCCGGCACCTCGGAGGCGACGCGCAACAGGAGCTCGTCCGTGATCGCCGGGCGCTCGCGCTCCTGGAGCCGGAAGAAGCGGTCGACGAAATCGAAGAGCCGATCCTGCATCCCGACCGCGGCAGCCATGCGCGCAGCCTGCACGGAGCTCGGACCGAGGAACGCGAGATTCCGGAATACGAGCTTCACCTGCTTCGTCCTCACATGGCGTTCGAGGATCACCGGCAAGATTTCGAGCCCGTAATCCCGGCAATGCGAGCAGCGCAGATCCGAGAACTCGACCAGCGTGATCGGCGCGTCCGGGTCCCCGAGGACGATGCCGTCCTGGGGAATGCCGGAATAGAGGTCAATCCCGCCGGCGACCGCGCCGGTGGGCTCCTGCGCAGGGTCCTCGCTCGCGCCGTGGCACGCCGAGATCCCGAGCAGGAGCGCGGCGAGCAGGGCGCCGCGCCGCGCCACGGAGTCAGCGCGTGAATTGCGTGAATGAGCGAGTGCGTATCGTTCGAACAGCTCAGGATTCATTCTTGAGCATGCGGCACGAACCATACCTCCATGGGGCCGCGTGCCAGAGATGCTTTCACGAGGATCTCGGTAAACCGTGCTGGGTGAGGACCTCCGGGCGAGGAAGGACTCCTCTCCAGCGCGCCGCGCGGCTCGAGGAGCGGCACGGGCAAGCGCCGAGAGCGCCGGAAGGGGTCGGGACATGGAGGTCTCCTCTCGGCGTTCCTCCCGCCGTGGCGGTCCGCGCGGCGCCGCGGCCGGCCGCGGGCCGCGCGGACCGCCACGACGGGGCGCGACGCCGCGCCGGGGCGCTTGCCTGCACCCGGTCTCATCCGCAATGCTGTTGCGGAACCTGCGTGTCCTCGGAATGCCCTCAGCTCAGCGCCGCCATGGGCCGCGACCGTGAACGGGGCGGCGCCCTCGCCCCGCGCGGCGCCGCGAGGGGAACGGGCGCGTCCCTCGACGGATCCGGGCCGTCCGCCGACGGCGTGGCGCGGCAGCTCCGGGACCGGGCGCAGGGCGCGCTCGGCGAGGTCCTCCGCGGCTTTCAGGCGGCGGATACGCAGGGCGGCGACGTCGCGTGCGCCGGCTCCGCCGAAGGGCGGCGGCGCCTCCGCGCCGGCCTCGTGTCCGCGTTGATGCGGCTCATCTTCCTCCTCTACGCCGAGGCGCGCGGCCTGCTCGCCGGCGTGGAAGGCGGCGGCGCGCCGCTCGCTCGGCTCTTCGAGGATCTCCAGGAAGAACGGCGACGGCAGGGAGACGACCTCGAGCGCCGCCACGGCGCGTGGGCGAGGATCGCGGCGCTCTTCCGCGCGCTCCGCGATCGCGGTCCCGGGGGCGCGCGCGGCGGCCTCTGCGATCCGGACGCCCATCCCTTCCTGGAGGGGAGACCGTGGCTCAGCGACGGCGCGCTCCACCGGGTGCTCTCGGCGCTCCTCGCGCACGACGGCGTGCCGCTGCGCTACGGCGAGCTCGAGGTCGAGCACCTCGGCACGCTTTACGAGGGCCTGATCGCCTTTGACCTTGAGATCGCCGAGGGCGAGTCGATGGCGCTCTTGCCGTCGCACGTCGTCGTCGATCTGGAGGCGCTCCTCGCCCTCCCCGGCCGTGACCGGCTCGCGCGGCTCGAGGAGGCGGCGGACCTGAAGCTCGGCGCGCGGCCGGCAGCGCGCGTCGCCGCGGCCGGAAGCGTGGCCGAGCTGTCGCAGGCGCTCGCGCGACGCGCGTCCCCGCGGCACCCGGACCGGATCGCGCGGGGCGCGCTCTACCTGCAGCCGGGGCAGCTCCGGCGGCGCGCGGGCTCGTACTACACGCCGCGGGAGATCACGTCGCACGTCGTCGAGCGCACGCTGTCGCCGCTGCTCGACAGGGACGGCCGGCCGGCGGCGCCCGCGGATGTCCTCGCGCTCGCCGTGTGCGATCCAGCGATGGGGTCCGGCGCGTTCCTGGTGGAGGCATGCCGCCAGCTCGCCGCGCGCCTCGTCGAGGCGTGGCAGAGCGCCGGCGCGGCGCCGCCGCTCGCGCGCGACGAGCCGCCGCAGCCGCCGCTCGCTCGCGCGATGGCGCTCGTGGCGGAGCGCTGTCTGCACGGCGTCGACCTCGACCCGCTCGCGGTCGACCTCGCCAGGCTATCGCTGTGGCTCGTCGTGCAGGACGCGCGCCTCCCGCTGAGCTTCCTCGACGGCAAGCTCCGCTGCGGCGATAGCCTCATCGGCGCCGAGCGCGCGGAGGTCGGCGGCTTCCCGGCCGCCGCGAAGCTGCCCGGCGGCAGCGGGGAGCGGCAAACACGGCGGGCCCTGCTGCGGCAGGCTCCTCTACCCCCGCGGCCGGAGGGCGCGACGCCGGAGGGCGCCGAGGGAGCGCCCCGCAACGGGCCGGAGGGCGCCGAGGGAGCGCTCCGCAACGGGTCGGAGGGCGCCGAGGGAGCGCCCCGCGGTGGGCCAGAGGGCGCCGAGGGAGCGCCCTGCGGTGGGCCAGAGGGCGCCGAGCGAGCGCTCGGCGATGGGCTCGAGGGGGCGGACCAGGCGGCGCTCGACGCCTGGATGGCCCTGTGGTTCTGGCCGCCGGCGGGCGAGCTCGCGGCCCTGGCGCCGGCGCCTGCCACGTTCGCGCGCTACATGGCCGCCGCGCGCGAGCCGGCCGATCCGCGGGCGGCGCTGTCGCGGCGCATCGCCGAGGAGCGCCGGTTCCTGCACTGGGAGCTCGCGTTCCCCGGCGTCTTCGATCGCCCCGAGCCGGGCTTCGACGCCGTGATCGGCAATCCGCCGTGGGTCGCGTACGTCGGCCGCGCGGCGCAGCCGATCGCGCCCGAGGTCTTCCACCTCCACCTCCGGAGGAACCCGGCGTTCCACGGTTACCGCTCGCTGCACGGCCTGTTCGTGCACCGGGCCGCATCGCTGCTGCGGCCGGGCGGGCGGCTCGGCCTCGTCATCCCCACGTCGGTGTCGGATCTCGATGGATACGGCCCGACGCGGCGCGCGCACGACGCGCTCTGCGCCGTGGACTCCGACCTTCCGAGCTTCGGCAGCGGCGCCTTCGACGGCGTGTTCCAGCCGTGCATGGGCCTCCTCTCGACCCGCCTCTCCCCCGCCGCCCCGCGGGCGGCTGCGATCGCCTCGTGGCCGCTCGCGCGTTCGGATCTCGACGTCGTGTCCCGCCGGCTCCTCGATCGGCTCGGCGCGCTGCCCCCGCTGCCGGCGGCCCTGTTCGGCGAGCGCGGGTTCCAGACGACGACCGAGGACGCCGAGCGCATCCGGCGCGCGGACGCCCCGGAGCCGCCGTATACCTGCCCCATCCGGGAGGGCGCCGACGTGGGCGAGCTCGTCGCGCGCGCGCCGCGCCACCACGTCGATCGCGCCGGCGTGAAGGGCCGCTTCCGGAAGGACGAGGACTGGAAGGCGGTGCGGCTGCTCATCCGCCAGACCGCCCGCTATCCGATCGCCGCGCTGAGCGACGGCCTCCCGTTCCGCAACTCGATCCTGGCCGGCTTCTCCGACGCCACCTGGAGCGAGTTCGCGCTGCTCTGTTATCTCAACTCCTCTCCTGTCCGCTGGTGGCATTACACCCGTCACCGGGACGCGCGCGAGGGCATGCCGCAGGTGAAGATCGCGCACCTGCGCGCGATCCCTGCGCCCCCGCCGGCGGGAGCCGCCCTGATCGCGGCGCTCGACGCGCTCGGACGGGAGCTCGGCCCGGCGAACGCGGGCCTGCCAGCCGACGCCCGGCGCCACCTGGACGGGACGGTGGCGAGCATGCTCGAGATGACCGAGGAGGAGCGGGGCTGTGTCGCGCGCTGGGCGGCGGCGACCCCGCTCCCGCGGCCGGACGGCTGAGCGGCGGCCCCGGCGCGCGCAGGCGCGCCCCCTCGTCCAGTCCACGTCAGTCCTTGTCAGTAGCCGCCGTCGAAGCCGGGCGCGTCCTTCAGGTTGAACAGGACGCTGCGGAGGTCGTCCAGATCGAACGGCTTCTCGAAGACGGCCGAGGCGCCCAGGCTGCGTGCGGCTGCGTGGAGGTGCGGGTGGCCGAACGCGGTGATCAGGATGACCGGCGGCCGCCGCCTCACCTCGGCGAGGCCCTCCAGGATCTCCATCCCTGAGAAGCAGGGCATCTGGATATCGCTGACGATCGCGTCGATCGGCTTCGGGGGCTCGTTCCCACCGAGGCAGGGCGCCACCTTGTCGAGCAGCTCGAGGCCGTTTCGCGCCTCGGACACCTCGAACCCGTCGCTGCGGAGCGCCATGGCGATCGTGGACCGGAAGTCATCGTCGTCTTCGGCCAGGACGATATGCTGACCTTTGCCGAACAAGCCGCAAGGCGGGACCAGGGGCTTATCGCCAATCCAGCTTTCCGTCAGGTTCATGGCAACTTCTCCTTCTTCTGGCCCGCCAACGCTGTGTCGTTGGACCGTTTACCGCGGTCCTCGGAGCTCAGCCCCGCAGGATTTGCAGCGCCCGTGCCATGCTGTCCTGCCTTGCGGTGGAGCGGCCTCGACGGGTTCGACCCCGCTCCTTGGCGGGGCGCTGTTCGAGGCGTAGGCGGCGCCAGCGGGGGGCTCCCTTCGGGGCGGCAGGGGCAATTTGCCGCGGAAGGGGCAGATCACGCCCATACGGGGGCATACGGTGTCCACGCGCGTCGAGGAACGTTCCGTCCTGAGTACGAGGTGGCCATCCCGCCAGGCGCGGCGAGGAGGAGGCGGCGGAGGGCGGAGGGGAGGCTGGAAGGGGGAGGGGAGGCCGGGAGGGGGAAGAGGCTGGGCCAGCGTCGGCGGCTCTCCAGGCTGGTCGCTTGGAGCGGGCGCTGGCCCCGGGGGCGCTCGCGACTACGTCTCAGCGGCCGCAGCCGCGGTCATGGTCGCGATCGTTGCGGTTGTCCTCGCAGTCAAGGTCGTCGCGGTGGGGGGCGCAGAGATAGCCGTTGTTGTACTTGTCGAGTCTCTCGGCCAGGGGCTCGCCGGTCGCCCAGGGCGCGTTCCTGCTGCAGTTGTCCTTCACGTTGCTGCCGAGCGGGTACTTCTTGAGCCAGGCGTCGGCCTTGGCGATGGTGTCCTCGATGCAGCTCGACTGGTTGCCGATACCGACGTTGAGCTTGGCGACGATGAGGTGCTTCGCGATGATGTAGGTGACGTCGCCCCGCGTCGGACGGCTGATGATGTCGAGCAGCTGGGACTTCGTGTACGTCTTGCCGCCGATGGTCAGCTTCGTGATCTTCCAGGCGTTCGGGTGGTTCTTCCAGTAACCGGGGGAGCCGGTGCCGGGGGAAGAGCACTTGCAGACGCCGCAGTCGGCGGCGCAGCTCGAGCAGTTCTCGACGCCCGCCTTGCACACCCCATCGCCGCAGACCGGCGGGCAGGCGCCGCAGTCGCCGGCGCAGTTCGAGCAGGTCTCACCGACCGCGCAGACCTTGTCGCCGCAGACCGGCGGGCAGATGCCGCAGTCGCTCGGGCACTCGAGGCAGTTCTCGCCGGCCTCGCACCTGTCGTTGCCGCAGACCGCGGGGCAAGCGCCGCAATCGCCGGTGCAGTTCGAGCAGTCCTCACCGTTCTCGCAGACGTTGTTGCCGCAGACCGCGGGGCAGGCGCCGCAGTCGTCCGAGCAGGTGCCGCAGTCCTCGCCGGCCTCGCAGGTGCCGTTGCCGCAGACCGGCGGGCAGGCGCCGCAGTCGGCCGCGCAGGTGCTGCAGCTCTCGCTGCCGTTGCAGGTGCCGTCGCCGCAGACCGGCGGGCACACGTCGCAGTCGGCGCTGCAGCTGCCGCAGTCCTCGCCGATCTCGCAGGTGCCGTTGCCGCACTGGGGCGGGCAGACGCCGCAGTCGACAGCGCAGCTGGAACAGCTCTCGCCGCCGCCGCAGACGCCGTTGCCGCAGGAGAGCCGGTAGCCGAAGTCCGCGTCGAGGAGGTCTTGTGCCCAGCCGAGCGAGACCACGCCCACGTTGTCGAGCCCGCCGTCGGGGTCGGCCGTCGGCTCCTGCCCGGCGAGCGGACCGCTCGTCATGAAGTTGTCGGGCGTGATGACCACCGAGTAGGTGCCCGCCGGGAGCGTGTCGAAGAGGTAGAAGCCGGGCTGGCCGGTGTAGGGGCTCGTGCCGGTGATGGTGAAGTCGATCAGCTGGGCCCCCTGGAACAGCTCGACACGGACGCCGTTGACGCCGAGCTCGCCGGTCTCCGGCTCGTAGAGCCCGTCGGCGTCGCTGTCGAGCCAGACCGTGTCGCCGATCGACGAGTAGGTCACGTAGCCGAAGTCGGCGTTGGCCACGTTCTCGCCCGCGTCGAGGGACACGCCGAGCGGCTCGTCGTCGCTTGTCAGGATGTGGCCGAGCGGGAGCGTCGCGTCGTCGACGTCGACGGCGTAACAGCCCGCCTCGAGCTCGGTGAAGCGGTAGACCCCGTTCGCGCCGGTCACGGCCGTCTGGAGCAGGGCGCCGTCGGCGACACCGTCGCAGTTGGCGTCGCCGAAGAGGTCGACGACGACGCCGGAGATGCCGAGCTCGGAGGCGTCCTCGACGCCGTCCGCGTTCGCGTCGAACCACACCTTGTCGCCGATCGAGCCCTTCGGCGCGGTGTAACAGACCTCGAGGAGAGGGCGGTAGCCCAGGTCGGTGTGGGCGCTGCCCTTGTACGATGTCTTTCCGCTGGCGCCCTCCTCGAGGAGGATCCCGTAGCTCGGCGACGTCCCGTTCACCCAGTCCTGCACGATGCCGGTGAGATCGACCGTGCTCCACCCGGTGACGTTGGGCACGAACGAGGTGAACGCGGCGGGGTCCATGCCGCCGAAGTTGTTCCACGTCACGAGCTCCTCGCTCCAGGGGGCTAGTACCTGGTGGACGTACACGGTCTTCGCGGTGCTCGTGTACGTCAGGGCGTAGAAATTGGCCGACGTGACGAGAGAGCCGGCGGGGATGGAGCTCAGATCGAAGCGGAACAGGGCGCGCTTCTCTCCGACCGAGCTGGAGTACCCGGTGTTGACCTCGAACGGGGTCGGGACGTGGTAGCTCGGGGCGAGGCTCCAGATCTCGGCGTTGTAGACGTCGCCCAGGACACCCCGCTTGATCACGGTGCACGTGGGAGACGGAGCGGCGGTGTTGGCGAGGCCGGTGGCGGTGATGAACAACGTGGCGAGGGCGGCAGAAGATGCGATTGCAAACTGCTTCATGGGTAGCTCCTTGAGGTCCTCACGGGTGAACCATTGATGGAGCGCCATCCGAATAGCAGGCACCATGACACACGGGTCAGGCGAGGTCGGTTTCGCGGGCTCCGGTCGGAATGAGCCCCCGCGGGCTGATCAGGATCGGATCAAGTACGCGGGTGCTTTTGCTTCGATCGGAAAGCGGATGCGCAAGGTGACAGTGTTCAAGTTAGCAACTCAGAGATGAAAGTGTCCAGATCTTTTTGGCGATAGACGCGAGAAAGTTATCGAGTTGTACGGTGACAATTTTGGGTCGTGCGGTGACGCTTTTCGTCGTCTCGCGGCTGCTCGCCGTTTGCTCACGGTTCGTGGCGACGAGCGCAGTCTGGCGCATCGAGTTCGATCGCCAGAACACTCGCCAGCTCGACGGTCGGTGCGCAAGCTCGCGGCTCGCGGGGGGCTCTGGGCGTTCGGCGGCGTTCGGCGGCGTTCGGCGGCGTGCGGCGGCGTTCGGCGGCGTGCGGCGACGCTGAGCAGCCCTCTCCGACCCTTCGCAGGGGTCGAGGGACGAACAGGATCGGATCAGGTACGCGGGAGTGCCTGACGAGATTTGATGCAGAACGCACACAGGACCATTTTTAAAGATAACGAGTCTTTGCTTTGCCTGTCTAGATCCTTTTTCGGGGCGTGAGCATTTTGTGTGGCTCTTGGTTTCGGGTACGGGTGGGCCCGGGCGTTGCTTGTCACGCGGCGCTCGTTAGGCGGAGCGAGCAGGCTGCGTCGCGGTTCGCTGCGATCATCTGGCGTCAGTTGCACCCCGCGCACCCCGCGCACCCCGCGCACCCCGCGCACCCCGCGCACCCCGCGCACCCCGCGCATCCCGCGCCGCGCGGGCGGCGCTCCAAGCCTGCCGGCTGCCGCCCGCGCGCGGGCGCTGCTACGGTTCGGCTGTGCGACGCCCGCTGCTCGCCTCGTCCGCCCTGTTCCACGCGCTTCGCCTCGCGTCGCTCGCGTCGCTCGCGTCCATCGTCCTCGCCGTCCCCCGCGCGGGCGCCGCGCAGGACCTGCCGACGCTGAGCGGGTCCTGGACGGCGAGCGCGCTCACGGAACAGTGGTCGGTCGCCGCCTGGGGGCAGGCGTGCGGGCCCAGGCCGCGCCCGCAGGGCGCCCCGGGCGGCGCCGTGCAGATCCAGCAGCACGGCTCGGAGCTCTCGATCTCGGGCGCCGGACGGTCGTGGAGCACCGCCGAGTGCTGGGAGCAGATGCCCGGGCTCGCGCGGAGCAAGCACTCGGCCTCTGGCAACGCGCGCTCCTGGCAGACCCGCTGCACGACGCCGGCCAGCGACCCCCGCCGGGCCGTGGTCACCACCACGACGCAGGCGACCGACGCCAGCATCAACATGGTGGAGACGGGGCAGTACCAGTTCATCATCCAGGACACGACCTGCAGCGCGTCCGTGACGAGGACGCGGACCTACACGCTCGTCCGGCGCGAGGGCGAGGCGCCCCCCGCGGCGAGCGCCCCGCCGCCGGTGGCGAGCGCCCCGCCGCCGGTGGCGAGCGCCCCGCCGCCGGTGGCGTCCGCGGCGCCCGCTGCAGCCGAGAAGAAGCCTGCAGCCTCGCGCACCTGCGACGCCCCCGGCGAGCCGGCGCGCCTCGAGGTCACGCCGTCGCGCAAGCTCATGCGGCCGGGCGAACGCTTTCAGTTCCGCGCGCTGGTCATGGATGCGGAGGGGTGCGCGCTCCCGACGAGGCCCACGTGGTCGATCGCGCCGGGGCCGCTCGCGTCCGCCGCGACGGTCGACGCGACAGGCGCCCTCTCGCTCGGCGCCGGCGCGGGCGAGGGGGCGCTCGGGCTCGTCGCGTCCATCGCCGGAAAGGGGGTGACCGTCGCGATCGAGGTGACGAGCCCCGATCGTTACGACGCGCTCCTCGCGACGAGCGGCCTCAACGAGGCGGGCGAGAGCGAGCAGGCCGCCGTCGTGGTGATCGCGGCCGGCACCATCGGCGGGCGCACGACCTCGGGCGAGGATCTGGGACGCCAGCGCAAGAACCTGTTCGTGGCCATCGTGGGTGGGGTCGCGGCCTGCCTCGGATTTGCCGGGTTGATCCTGCTCCGCCGAGGCCGGCGGCGGACAGGAGGCGAGGTGGAAGGCCCGGCCTCCATGGCCGGCGCCGCCGGCGAGCACGACAGCGCAGGCGCCGAGGGAACCCCGGCGCCCGCAGAGGCCTCGTTCGGGGGCGTCGCAGGGCCAGCCGCGGCGCCGGTCCGGCCGACGCTGCGGGCTCGTGGAAAGATCTGCCCCACCTGCGGCGACCGCTATCCGAGCGAGGCGATGTTCTGCGGGAAAGACGGCACGCAGCTGCTCCTGCTCAATTGATCGCGCCACACTGCGCGCTGCGGCCGCGCGGGGACGTGGACGCGCGCTGCGTCATCGGGCGGCGCTGCGCCGGCGCGATCATAAAAGAAGTCGCCGCCTTGATCGGCCTCGCGCCGTCCCGCTATTCTGCGTCGACCGACCGGGCCGCGTGAACGTGCGCGTGTGTGGTCGTTGAACCCATGCCCGCATGCCGGAACGGGAAGGGCGACAGTCGCATGAAGATTACGTGTGAGTCGTGCCAGGCCAAGTACACGATTGCCGACGAGAAAGTCGCCGGCAAGACGGTCAAGATCAAATGCAAAAAGTGCAACCACTCCATGGTGGTCCACGGCGCGAATGAGGCTACCCCGGCCGCGCCGCAGGACGCGACCGCGGAGCAGCAGGGCGACCTGTCGGATGACGCCGAGGCGAAGCTCGTGGCCGACGCGGGCGGCGCGTCCCCGGCGGCGGCGCCCGACACGTGGACCGTCAACGTCGCCGAGGGCGACGAGCGGACCATGACGACCGCCGAGCTCGTGGCCGAGTACGCGCGCGGAGGCCTGAGCAACGACACGTACGTGTGGAAGGACGGGATGGGCGACTGGCTGCCGATCGCCAGCGTCCCGGAGCTCAAGGAGCGCTTCTCCTCGCGGGACGACGCGGCTCCCGCGGCCGCAGCAGCCGTCGCCGCGGCGGCGCCAGCTGCCGCGGCGCCCGCGATCGCGACGCCTGTGTCAGCTGCAGCTGCGCCTGCCGCGGCGGCCGTCCCTGCTGCAGCTGCGCCGGCGGCCGCAGCGGCGCCTCCGCCCGCAGCGGTCTCTGCGCCGGCCGCCGCTCCAGCGCCTGCGGCTGCGGCGGTCCCCACGGCTCCGGCGCCTGCTGGGCTCAGGTTCGGGCCCGAGGGGACCGTGGTCATGAAGGACTCGCGACGCGCCCTGAACCAAGCGGGGGCCGCGACCCCGGCGCCTGCAGCCGTCGCATCGGCGAAGGCCCCTGAAGCTGCGGCGCCGGCGAATCCAGCGGCCGCGGCGCCGGCGAATCCAGCAGCCGCGGCGCCGGCGAATCCAGCGGCCGCGGTGCCGGCGCCAGGCGGCGCAGCGGCGCCAGCGGCTGCGCGTCGCGCGGCCCGGGGGGCCGCGGTCGACGTCTTCAGCGCCGCGGAGCGCGCCGAGGACCCCGGCGCGTCCGCCCCGCCGCCGGGCCTCGATCGCCAGGTGGGCGAGCGCAACGAGAACTCGGTCCTCTTCTCGCTCTCGGCGCTCACCGCGACCGAGAACGCTGCGGCCAAGCAGAAGGAAGAAGACGAGCTCCCGTCGGGCCGACGTCCCTCGAACCGCCCCTCGAAGAACAACGGTCGAGCCGGATATGACGACCTGCTGAACCTCGGCGGCGGCCCCATCGCCTCCGCGCCGATGCTCGCGCCGCCGCCGTTGCTCGCGCCGGTGACGGACTCGCGGCCGCCTCCCTCGATGCCGTTTCCGTCCAAGGCGTCGGTGCCGCCCGCGTCGCTCTCGTCGCTCTCTCCGCTCGCGGCGCCGGAGGCCTCGCCCAAGAAGGGCCGCACCGGTCTCATCGCGGCCGCGGTCGCCGCGGTCGTGCTGATCGGCGGCGTCGCCTTCTTCTTCATGCAGTCGCCGAAGCCGGAGACGTCGACGGCCACGCCGGAGCAGGCGAACACCGCCCCCGCCGAGGTGCCGAGCCCTGCGCCGACGCCGACGCCCGCCGAGACCGCTGCGGCCGCAACGCCGTCCACGGCGGAGACGGCGGCGCCGTCCGCGGAGCCCACCGCCAGCGCCGAGGCGCCGAGCGCCGCGACGCCTGCTGCCGCCGCGGCGGAGAAGCCGGCGCCCGCGCCCGCCGCTGCGGCAGAGAAGCCGGCGTCCGCGCCCGCTGCCGCGGCAGAGAAGCCGGCGGCACCGAAGCCGGAGCCGGCGGCGTCCGGAGGCGCCGAGTTCAACCGTGGCGCCGCGAGCTCGGCGCTCGGCGCCGCCGCTGGTTCTGCCAAGAGCTGCAAGAAGGCCGGCGGACCGACCGGGACCGGGAGGGTCAAGGTCACCTTCGCGCCGAGCGGCAGCGTCACGTCGGCTGAAGTCCAGGGGGCGCCGTTCGCCGGGACCAGCGTCGGCGGCTGCGTCGCCAGGCTGTTCCGCGGCGCGCGGGTGCCTGCCTTCGGCGGGGGCCCGGTCTCCGTCAGCAAGTCCTTCACCATCAACTGATCAAGGTCGTCGCGGGAGCGGCACCCTGTAGGCGGCCGGGCTTCTGCTTGCGGTCCCTTCCGCGTAGCATCGTGCCCCGTGACGCTCGTCCTTAGGAGCAGCGCGCCGGACCTCCGCGATCTCGCCCAGGGCCGGCCGGTGCTCGCCGACGCGCGCACGGGCGCGCCTTCCGGGCTGCGCCTTGTGCGGTGGATCGGCGCGGGCGGCATGTCGGCAGTGTTCCTTGCCGAGCGGGATCCGACGGTTGGATCGAGGCACCTCTCCGACATCGCGCCGACGCTCCTCGCCGTGAAGATCGTCAAACCCGAGACGGAGCACTGGCTCGCTCAGCTCGGGATGAGCAGCATGGACCTCGCCCTCCGCGAGATCGAGGCCCTCGTGCGGGTGAGGAACCTGCGTCCACCGAGCGAGTTCGTCATTGGCCTTTACGGCAGCGGCAGTGCGCTCGTTCAGCTCGAGAACGATTCGGCGCTGTCCTTGCCCTGGATCGCGCTCGAGTACGTCGAGGGGTCGAATGCTGGGACGACGCTGGCCGAGCGAATCGAGCTCGCCGGGGAGAGCGGTGTCGACCCGGTGCGGGCTCACCGGCTGGCGCGCGGGATGATCGAGGGCGTGCGCGTGCTGCACCGGCTCGGCGTCATCCACCGCGATCTCAAGCCCAACAACGTCTTCGTCGCTGGCCCCGTGGACGTCGAGACCCCGAAGATTGCCGACTGCGGTATCGCGCGGGTCGAGGGGCTGCGGCTCGCCACGGTGCAGGCGATGACGCCGGGCTATGGCGCGCCCGAGCAGAGCCTCTCGGCGCTGCGACCCAGCCACCAGAACCCGCTGGTCGGGCCGTGGAGCGACGTCCACGCGCTGGCCGCGACGATCTTCTTCGTGATCGCCGGCGAGGACTGGTGCCGCTCGGAGCCGGCCTGGAACGCCGGCGAGCGCCGCAGCCTGCGCACGTCGCGGCGGCTGCACCGGGGGGGTCCTCGCGGACGGCGACCTGCTTGATGCCCTCGACCGGGCGCTCCGCGCGGGCGCATCGCCGAAGCTGCCGCCGGGGACGTGGGATCGGGAGGGCGCGAGCTTCTACGAGGGGCGCGCGCGCCAGCTCTTCGGTGCGTCGGTGTTCGGCGATGCGCCGGCGCGGTATGCGAGCGTCGACGAGCTCGCCGCGGCGATCTTGTCGCCGCTCGAGGCGGTGGCGGCGCGGTGGATCGAGCGCGAGAGCAAGGGGCAGCGGCCGGTGACGCAGTTCCGGCGGACTCGAATGGTCGCGTCGGACGAGGGCGCGCACGCCGCCGTGGAGGTGGTCCCGCCGTCGTCGATCCCCGGAGGTCGCGCGCTGCACCTCGCGCCGGGCGAGGTCGTCTTCCAGCCGGGGAGCTTTGCCTTCGCGTGCAGCGGGGGCGGGCTCTACTGCTTCTCCCAGCGGGAGCCGCAGCTGTTCGAGGTCGACGTGCCGGAGGAGGTGCTCTCGCACTTGGCCGCGACGAGGTGGCTCGCGCGCGGGCCGGGCGGCGGGGTCGCGCTGGTCGGCCCAGCACACGTGCTCCTGATCCGCGGCACCGAGCCCGCGCTCATGTCCCTGCCGTGTCGCCCGGGTGGGGGCGCGGTCGGACCCATCGTCGCCGTGCTTGGCGACGGTCGCACGTTCGGCGTCGTGACGGCGGAGACCGAAGACGGCGAAGGCGGCCCGGAGCTGTGGCTGTCGCAGGACGGTGAGCGCTGGAGCGATCCGCTGCTGTTGCTGCTAAAGGGCGAGGTTCACGCCGTCGCATCGGGGCCGCTCGGCTTCTTCGTGGCGGGAAGTTACCGGGGCAAGCGCGGCCGGGCGATGTGGCTTGGCTACGATGGCAAGGCGCAGGTGTTCGCGACGGGCATGACCGACGCGCCACCGCTGGAGGTGGCCGTCGCGGGCGCCGATGGCGCGGCGTGGGCCGCGGGCGCCGGGGTGGTCATGCGCTTCGATCAGAGCGGCGCCGCGATGGAGGCGTCGGAGGGCGGCAGCTGCCCGGTGGCGATGGGCCTCGACGAGGATGGGGTGCCGTGGCTCGTGACCGAGCGCGAGGTGCTGCGCCGGCACGGCGCGGGGGTGCCGGTCTGGAGGCGGTACCATGCGCAGCCAGAGGGGGCGCCCAGGCTGGTGGCGATCGGGTTCCATCCGACCGGTGTGCGCGTGGTCGACGCTCTCGGCGGCGGGGTGGTGCTGCGGCCGGCGGATTTCGCGACGACGCGGCCTTTCGGCGGGTGAGGGCTTATTCGCCCCGCCGGCGCCGCCGGTCCTGCATTTCCTCTTCGAGTTCGTCTCGCAGCTTCGCCCTGAGCTCCAGGCCGACCCCGGTCAGGTCGGGGAAGAGCACGCTCGCCGTCATTCCCTGACTCGCGAGCTGCTTGCGGATGCCGTCTGCCGCCGCCCGGGGAATGATCACCTTGGTGAGGAGCTCTCTGCCGGACGACGCCTCGGCGCCGAGGATTGGCGCCAGGTGATCGAGCGCGAAATCGTGGTCGTTCCTCTAGATAGACCGAGAAGATGCCCTGTTGCCGCTCGATGCGGGCCACGTCGAGCGGGGCCCGGAACACGACGAGCGCGGAGTCGACGGCGGGCGGCGCGGCCGTGGCGTCCTCGCGGGGCAGGATGCTCGACACGGGCGTGAAGAAGGGCGGTGTCCTGCCGCCGAGGAAGGAGCGGAGGTTCTCGATCCGGAAGGCGCCTTCCGGGAGGCGCCGGCCGAGCGCCGCGGGAAAGGGGTAGTCCGAGAGGTTGAGTCGATAGATGGCCGCGTCGTCGGGCGAGCGCTCCGAGAGCGCGAAGAACGCCGCGACGAGGGGGTTATAGGTCCAGTCGAGAAGGCGGGTCGGTACGCCGTGGTGCTGGGCGAGGCACAGGGCGCGCCACTCGTCGGCGAGGACGTCCGGCTCGCCGCGCGCCGCCAGCCGAAAGCGACGCGCGATGTCGCGCTCGCGCGGGCCGAGCCACTCGCCGTCGACGGGCGAAAGCGGGGGCGAGGTGCGCTCCACGTCGCGGTAGAGCGTCGGCACCAGGCTCCACGCGGCGCTCGTGTGGCCCCGGTAGCAGAACCGCGAGCCGGGCGCGGCTTCGAGGAGGGCCATGAGCTCCGAGAGGCGGGAGATGTGGAGGGTCTGCACCGGGGAGGAGGATACGGCAGGTGAGGCGGGCGTGATCAGGGCTGAGCGGAGCGGGCGATCTGGGCCCGAGGCGAACCGCTCCGAGGCGACCCGAACCAGGTTGGGTTGGCAGCACTGGCGTGCGCGAAAGACGATTGAGAGATGAGATGGTTTGCCTCGCCGTAATTGCGCGACACCGTTCGATGTCATCTCATGAATCGCATCCAAAAATAAATTTCCTTTTCATGGTCAATCCATCTGTGACTTGCTAGCGAATCGGCCTCGGAGACGGCGCGCCGCCGAGCCCGTGTTCGGCGGCGCAAGGCCGACGTTTGTCCTTCCGCGCCGCGGAGGCGCTTGCCCCATCACGACGGCCGGCTGCACACGTCGGCCAGCCGCGGAGCTCCGGGCTTACGCGATGGCCATCGGCCGTGACGAGGCGGCGATGCGCGAGATCGGCGAGCTCGCCGGCACGGAGAGCGCGGGCGGGGAGTGAGTCTCGATGACGCCGACCCCTCACGACGCCCTGTTCAAGTCCACGTTCAGCCAGCCGGAGCACGCGGCCGGGGCGCTGCGCGAGGCGCTGCCGGCGGCGCTTGCGGCCCAGATCGACTTCGGGTCGCTGACGCTGCAACCTGGCAGCTTCATCGACGAAGCGCTCGTGGCGAGCCACAGCGACCTGCTCTTCACCGCGAGGCTGGAGCAAGGGTCGCGGTTCATCTACGTGCTCTTCGAGCACCAGAGCACGATGCACCCGCTGATGGCGTCCCGGCTGCTCGCGTACATGGTGCGGATCTGGCAGGGCTACCTGGAGCGTCACCCCACGGCGACGCTCCTCCCGGGGATCCTGCCGGTGGTGCTGTATCACGGCGCGATTGCCTGGAACGCGCCGGTTTCGTTCCAGGATCTGCTGGATGTGCCGCCGGAAACGCTGGCGCAGATGGCCGAGCATGTGCCGCAGTTCTGTTTCGTGCTGGACGACATCAGCCACGAGACGGACGAGGCGCTGCGAGCGCGGGCGATGACGGCGCTGGGGCGGGTGGTGCTGTGGTGCTTCCGGCATTCGAGCGACTTCGACGAGCTGTGAAGCTCCTGCCGGCGTGGCGCGACGTACTCGAGGAGGTGCGTCGGGCGCCCAGCGGAGGGGCTGCGCTCGCGCGCTTGTGGCATTATATGTTCAGCATCGCCGACCTGCGCGACCCCGAGAAAGTGCTGAATGCGCTGCTCGCGGCAGCGGGACCGGAGGCCAAGGAGGAGATCGTGACCATCGCAGATTACCTTCGCGAAGAGGGGCGCCGGGAGGGCCGGCTGGCGGGCGAGCGAGAGGGCCGGCTGGCGGGCGAGCGAGAGGGCCGGCTCGAAGGGCAGCGGAGCACGTTGCTGAAGCAGCTCCGGCTGCGCTTCGGCGAGCTGCCGGAGCCGATCGAGGCGCGCATCGGCGCCGCGGATGCCGCGCAGATCGAAGGCTGGACCGAGCGCGTGATCACCGCGCCTACGCTCGACGACGCGCTGACCGAGCGCTGATGCGGTGCCCCCGCTCGACGACACGTTGGCCGAGCGCTGACGCGGCTCCCTAGTGCATGTTGTCTCCAGCGTCGCGTGTCGCCGGGACACCGCGGGGACGTTGGCGCTCGAATCGATGCGCGCGCCGTTGGTGGGCCGATGCTGATTGCACCAAGAGACGGCGTCTCCTGCATTGCCGGACGATCGATCAGAGCTACCGACGCTGGGCGGAGACTCGGGCGCCGCAGGTCCTCACGGCGCCCGAGGTGAGTCAGCTGCCGGGAGCTCTCCGGGACCCTCTCGGAGCAGCTCGGCCTCGCGCTCGACGCTCAGCGTGAACTCGGGCGCGCCGCCCGACGAGCGGTGCGCGCCTCCGGCGGCGCTCGAAGCGCGGGTGTTCTTGGCGTTCTTGGTCCTGGAGGAAGCAGCGGTGGGTGCGTTCGGTGCCATGGCGACGCGATGTCTCCTTGTCGAGGTCAGCGCCCCTCGAGCGGAGGGGCGGTCGCTCAATGGGGAAATCGGCGCCGCGGAGGATTCGGGTCACAGGAGAGCACGATACCGACGCTTTCGTCGCAAGGTCGCAAGGAGACAGAGGCGCCGCGCAAGCGGACGCCGAGGCTGCGCAGCAGCGGCGGCGACGGCCATGCGCGGGCGTCGAGTCATAGTAACGCAGACCACCAACTGGGCGCGCAGGAGGATGCCGGGGCTGCATAGGAGCCACATGATCATGAGATAGGACACAAAGATGGGCGCGCAGGAGGGCCGCGGGGGCCGCGCAGGAGGCGTGCGATCGTACGGTAGGACACAAAAATGAGTGCGCAGGAGGGTCGCGGGGGCCGCGCAGGAGGGCGCCGAGGCCGCGCAGGAGGGCTGCCGGGACCGCGCAGCAGGACCGCCGGGGTTGTGCAGGAGGGCGCCGAGGCCGCGTAGCAGGGTCGCGGGGGCTGCGCAGGAGGGCCGCCGGGGCTGCGCAGGAGGGCGCCGAGGCCGCGCAGCAGGACCGCCGGGGTTGCGCAGTGTACGAGCGGAGCCCTGGTAACACTTCTAACCGGGAGCTGCGGTGACACTTCCTTGAGCTACAGGCCCATGCTCCGGGAGGACTGGAAACAGGGACCGGATCCTCGTCGGCGCGACACGCTCGCCGCGCTTTCTCGGACCGCCTGGATCTAACCACGAACCGCTCTCCGTGGTCGCGGTACACACGAGCCTCTTCTCACGATCCGGCGTGAGTTCGCGCAGATCACCGCGCCCTGACCAGCTTCAGCTCCTTGTTCTTCAGGGTGACCTGCGTGAGCAGAACCGGGCCGTAGTACAGCTCCCAGACGTCATCGGCGATCGGAGTCAGCCCCACGGGCTCGCCGGCGAGCAGTGTGGAGACGTTGGTCTGCGCGCCCCCGAACAGCATCCGTCCTTGCTCGTCCAGGCGTCGAACGGCCATCGTGTCCGGGTACTCCGGCGACGAGGACTTGCTCGGCATCGAGCGGCGCGAGGGCGTGTAGCGCGAAGCCGGCGTCCTCTGGCCGAGCGCCTCGTGCGGACGCTGATCATTGTACTCGTGCCGAAACCGGTCGAAGACGCGCTGCTGCGCTGCCAAGTTGGCTTCTGGCGGCGATGTCGCCTCCGCCTTCAACGTCTTGTGCATTCGCTCGTGGCGGCCGTTCTGCTGCGGCTTGCCGGGCTCGATCCGCTCGGGATGAATGCCGAGCTTGATCCAGCTGACCGAGAGCGCCGAGAGCCCACCGATGCCAATCGTGGCGAACGGCGGGCCGTTATCGGAGCGGATGCGGTGCGGCAGCCCGAACTCGCGGAACGCGCGCTCGAAGTGCGGCCGCACCGAGGCCTCGTCCGGCTTCGCCACGCCCTCGCACTTGAGCAGGTACCGCGACGCCTGGTCCGTCAACGTCAGCGGGTGGCAGCGCGTCCTGTCGCCGAGCGCGAAGTGCCCTTTGAAATCGGCGCACCACGTGTCATTCGGCTGCTCCGCTGGAGCCAGCGGCGACGGCATCGCGGTCGTCGGCGTCACTACGCGGCGCCGACGGGGCCGGATCAGCCCGTGCTTCTTGAGCAACTCGCCGATGGTGCTCGTTGCTGGCAGCCCCTCGACGCCCAGGCTCTCCAGCCGCGCACGCAGCTTCTTCGGCCCCCACGTGGGGCACTCCTTCCGCAGCTCGATCAGCGCGTCGATGAGCGCCGCTGGCGTCGCATGCGGGAACGAGCGCGCCACGGGCCGCCGCTCCTCCAGCCCGCTCGGTCCGGCCTGCTCGTAGCGCTCCACCCACTTGTACCCCGTCTTCCGGCTGATGCCGAACCGCCGGCACAGCTCCGCGAACGTCTCGTCCGACTCGTTGACCTGCGCGATGAATCGAAGCCTCTCGTCCACTGAACATGTCTCTTTCCAGGGCACCGGCGCTCCTCCGTCGCCGGTCCTCTACGACATGTGTCACCTAAGCTCCCGGTCCGTCCGGGTGCTACCCAGGCTCCCGGTCTGAACCGTTACCCAGGCCACCGGTCCGTACCGCTCCCTCACGATCTGGAACGGGCCGATGCGGCCTGGATTCGCCCGATCGAGCAGCTTCTCGAGCGGCTTGCGCCGGTCGCGGTCGGCGTGGCTCATGGACTGCTGGAACCCCGGAAGGCCTTTGCGCGCGTCGAGCATCGAGCACCCCCCGAGCACCGCCGGTACGACGGTGAGCCTCCGACAACCCGCCGCTTCTCGGCGTCTACCCCCGGCTCCGGCATGCTGCATGTAGGATACCGGCCACGGCGCCAGAGGGGAAGGAGCCCCGCGGGAGAGGGGCGGGGTATGCCGCGCTCCGCGGGACGTGGCCCGGCGCGGCAGGTAGAACCGCCGGCTGGCCGCCGCCGTGCAATTCGCCGGAGCGAAGCGGCGCAGTGAGGCTGACACCGCAGTGGTAGCCTCGCGCGATGCGGCGTCCGCTGGGTGCGACCCTCTGGTTCTTTTTCTTTTGCAGCCTGCTGGTGCTGCTCCTCGCCTGCTCCGGATCTGCACCGCCGCAGCCGGTAGAGCCGTCCGCGGCCGGGACGGCGCAGCGTCCGCCACCACCGATGCCGCCAGATCCATGCCAGTCAGCCGGGGAGCTGCGCAAGCTCGTGCCCACGCTGCTCGGCAAGGGCCGGCTGGATCGGACGGTGCGTGTCATCGGAAAGGCCAACCGGCTGTGCCCCGCGACGGCCGCGGCGACGTGGGCCGCGGAGGTCGAGACGCTGGCGGAGCTTGGGCGTTACGCCGAGGCGCGGCGGGTGGCGCAGGAGATCGAGGCGGCGAGGTCGGCGCCGGAGGACGCCAGGAAGGCGGCGACGGCGGCGATGGAGAAGAGCGCGCGGCTCGACAGGAGCTTTGCCGAGACGGACGAGGCCAAGGCGGCGATGCGCCGGCTGTACGGGGAGGCCGACAGGCTGTACGCGAAGGGCGATGAGGCGTCGCTGCGAGGCGCGATGGAGAAGTTCGTCGCCGCGTGGGAGGCGTGGCGACCCAACGGGCAGGCGCTGGTTGCCGCGGGGGAGTGCGCGAAGAGGGTAGGGGCTCGGCCCATGGCGCAGCGGCTGTTCGATCGGGCGATGGTGGACCTGGAGAAGGCGACGGGGGAGGCGCTTTCGCTGGAAGTGCCCGATGGATTCTCGGGACCTGTCGCCTCGGTTGCCTGGTCGCCCGATGGGACGCGTCTGGCCGTTGCTCACGGAGGTGAGATTTCGATCGTCGATACCACGACTCGGAGGGAGCGAGCTCGCCTGCGGGCGCACTCCATGCTGGTGAATGCGGTGGCGTTTTCTCCGGACGGCAAGCAGCTCGCCTCGGGGGCCAGGAGCGGGGTCGTGCAGCTGTGGGAAGGGAGCACGGGAGCGCTGCTCAAGACCCTGGAGGGGCACACCGGCGGGGTGACAGCGGTGGCGTTCTCGCCGGATGGCAAGCGGCTCGCCTCGGGGTCTGGCGATGGGACCGTGCGGCTGTGGGAAGGGAGCACGGGAGCGCTGCTCAAGACCCTGCAGGGGCGTGGGGTGACAGCGGTGGCGTTCTCGCCGGACGGCAAGCGGCTCGCGTCGGGGTCCAGCAGCGGGGTCGTGCAGCTGTGGGAAGGGAGCAGAGGAGCGCTGCTCAAGACGCTGGAGGGGCACACCGGTGGGGTGATAGCGGTAACGTTCTCGCCGGACGGCAAGCGGCTCGCCTCCGGGGCTACGGACAATACCGTGCGGCTGCGGGAAGCGAGCACGGGCGCGCTGCTCGCCACGTTGAGCGGGCACCCCCGCCGGCTGCTCACGGTGGCGTTTTCGCCGGACGGCAAGCGGCTCGCCTCGGGGGCCACGGACAATACCGTGCGGCTGTGGGAAGCGAGCACGGGCGCGCTGCTCAAGACGCTGGAGGGGCACACCGATGGGGTGACAGCGGTGGCGTTCTCGCCGGACGGCAAGCGGCTCGCCTCGGGGTCCGGGGACAAGAGCGTGCGGCTGTGGGAAGGGAGCACGGGAGTTCTGCTCACCACCCTGAGGGGACACACAAGCCCTGTGACGGCGATGATGCTTTCGCCGGATGGCAAGCGGCTCGTCTCGGGATCTCATGATGGGACGGTGCGGCTGTGGGAAGGGAGCACGGGCGCGCTGCTCAAGATGCTGAAGGGGCACACAGATGGAGTGACGGCGGTGACGTTGTCGCCGGATGGCAAGCGGCTCACATCGGGAGCCTTGGACAATACGGTGCGGCTGTGGGACGTGAGCACGGGCGCTCTTCTCAAGGACCTGAAGGGGCACACAAGCCTGGTGAGCACGGTGGCGCTGTCGCCGGATGGCGCGCGGCTCGCCGCGGGGTCCTGGGATGCGACCGTGCAGCTGCGGGAAGCGAGCACGGGCGCGCTGCTCAAGACGCTGGAGGGGCACGCCGGCGGGGTGACAGCGGTGGCGTTCTCGCCGGACGGCAAGCGGCTCGCCGCGGGGTCCTGGGACAAGACCGTGCGGCTGTGGGAAGCGAGCACGGGCGCGCTGCTCAAGACGCTGGAGGGGCACGCCGACGGGGTGACAGCGGTGGCGTTTTCGCCGGACGGCAAGCGGCTCGCCTCGGGAGATCTGGACGCTACCGTGCGGCTGTGGGAAGCGAGCACGGGCGCGCTGCTCAAGACGCTGGAGGGGCACGACCGCGGGGTGACAGCGGTGGCGTTCTCGCCGGACGGCAAGCGGCTCGCCTCGGGGGCTGCGGACAATACCGTGCGGCTGTGGGAAGCGAGCACGGGCGCGCTGCTCGAGACGCTGGAAGGGCACACGAGCCGGGTGACCGCACTGGCGTTCACGCCGGATGGCAACGTGCTCGTGTCCGCTGCAGAAGACGGATCGGCGATGCTCCATCGCGTCGCCGGCGGGAGTCGACTCGCCACGCTCCGCGCCATCGAGGACAAGGACGCCGGCTACGTCTTCACCAGAGAGCACATCGATTTCACGGGGGCCGATCTGTGCGCCGCCCGCGTCTACCCGATCTGCCGCTTCGGTCCGCTGGCCTTCCCCATCGACGTGTGCGAGGAGCGCGTCTACGTCAAGGACCTGCTCGCGAAGGTCCAGGCCGGAGACACCTCCTCTGCCGAGCCGGAGTACGTCGCCGACCCGAGCCCATGCACGGCCGCTTCCGTCGCGTCGGAGTGACACACACGGCCGTGCGCCACGCGACGACCTCCTCGCCGCGTGCTACGCCCGCGACGACGCCCTCGCCGCGCGGCTACGCCCTCCGCCGCCGGCAGAGCAGACCCGCCAGCGCGAGCCCGGCGAGCCAGCCGGCGCTCCCATCCCGGCCTCGCGGGCTCGCCGCGCAGGGGCCGAGCATGCCGCTGCCGGCCGCATAGAAAGCCTCCGGCACCACGGCCACCTCGGTCGGCGGCGCGCCCGGGGCGTCGCCGTTGCCGTCCGTCGGATCGTCGCTGACCGGCGCGCCGAACGCGCCAGCAGCGGAGATCTTCGCCTGGTTCTTGATGAGGTCCGGCGCATCCGCGTCGACCGTCACCTCGAAGCGCACGGTGACGCTGCCGTCGACAGGGATGCTCCCGCCTCGCGCGCTGTCCGCCCCATCCCCGAGCCAGAACGTGATGGTCCGCGTCGCGGGATCGTACTGCCCGAGGTCGTCGCCAGGCGCGTCCGTCTGGGGACCGGCGTTCGGCCCGTCGACGATCGACAGCGAGCCAGGGACGAACGTCACGCCGGCAGGCAGCGCGTCCGTCAGCACAGCGCCCACGGCCTCGTCATTGCCCGTGTTCGTCGCCGTGATGCGGTACTCGACGGCGTCTCCGCGGTAGGTCGGCAGCCCGCCGAGATCCGTGGCCACCTTGCTCGATTTGCTGAAATCAGGCCCGTAGTTGGAGATCGACGTCACCCACCCCGCGAGGAAATAGAGCTCGTCCTTGCTCGTGGCGACGAGCGTGGCCCGATCGTCCCCCGGCTTGAGCTTCGCGCTGACATCGACGATGTCGATGTCGACCCCCGACATGCTCTGAGGCGTGCCCGGGATCCTCGGGAGATCGCCCTCGACCGACACCGCCTTTCCGAGCGCCGAACGGGTGCTGTTGAAGAAGTTGTCCGCGGGGTTCAGCTCGTCGCTCAGCGCCTCGGCCAGATCGGGCTTCCCCGGGTTCTTCGGGTTGAAGAACACGCTGTCGCCGGTGTTCGAGTTGTCGCCCTCGAACGCGACGATGCCCAGCTTCGCCACGAAGCCGGCGTCGGGCACCTTGAAGCCCGAGAGCTCGACCTGCTGCCATCCCACGTCGGAGACCCGGTCGAGCCCGTCGAACAGCGCGAGGTTGCGCATCGGCGATCTCGGCGCCTCGTAAAACACCACCATCCACCACGCGACGAAGACCACGTCGTCGTCGCTGTCCCTCACGTCGACGACGTCCACGCCGCCTACCCGGTAGGCCCCGGCGCCGCTCTCCTTCACGATCGAGGTGATGTCGGCGACGGACTGGTAGTTGTGCGACTCGTTGGGTTTCCCCTGGTTGATCACCGTCTCGACCGAGTCGATGGCGGTCACCGTGCCGTCGTAGCCGCCCTCGTGGTGGAGCTCCACGTCCGGATCGGCGCCGGCGGTGTTGCGCGCGGCCCAGTACAGGAACGCGTGGGTCACCGTCGCCCCCTCGGGCAGCGTCAGCACAGCGGTCGTGCGCGCCATCTCCGGGGTGATATCGAGGCTCGCCTCCGCCCTGCCGGCGGCAGGCGAGTCGGAGCGCCAGAAGAGATCGGGCCCCGACTCGACGGTCGACTGGCCGCATGCGCCCACCGTGCCCTCCGTGGGCCTCGGCGTCGCGGAGCGGCACTCCTGCCCGAGCGAGCTCCCGATGAGGGCGAAGTCGCCCTGCTGATCGACCTGTACGCGCAGCTTGGGCTCGGCCGTCGCGCTGGCGGTCGTGAGCCCGATCAGCGTGAGGGACGCGAGCCCCGTGATGCTCAACTGCCTTCTCATCGATCCTCTCCGGTCTCGGCCTGCGGCTTGTACGCGGCCTGCTTCATGATGTTGAACTGGACTCGTCGGTTCCGCTGCCTCCCGGCCTCCGTCGCGTTGTCGTCGATGGGCTGGTCCCGGCCGTAGCCCTGGGCCGTCAGTCTCGTCGAGTCGATGCCGCGGCGGACCAGCGCCGTCATGACGGAGTTGGCGCGGTTCTGCGACAGGACCCTGTTGTGCTCCACGGTGCCCCGGTTGTCGGTGTGACCCTGGATCTCGATGAGCTCGATCTCCGGGTGCTCCTTCAGCACCTCGGCGACCTCGTCGAGCAGCGGATCGCTGACCGGCTTGATGGTGGCCTTGTCCGTGTCGAACTGCACCTGCTGGAGGATCACGACGTGCTTCTCGGTCACCCGCACCGCCTTCGGGCAGCCGTTCTTCTCGGGGTCAGGATCCGCGAAGCCCTTCTCCCTCGGGCAGGCGTCCTTGTCGTCGCGGAACGAGTCGCCGTCCGTGTCGCGCGGGCAGCCGTTCTTCTCCGGGTTCTTCGAGCGGAACCCCTTGATGTCGGGGCACGCGTCCTCGGCGTCGGCCACGCCGTCGTCGTCCTGGTCCGGCGGGCAGCCGTTCTTCTTCGGGTCGTCGCTGCGCACACCGGCGACGGCGGGGCAGGCGTCCTCGGCGTCGACGATGCCGTCGGCGTCGCGGTCCGGCGGCGGCGGGCAGCCGTTCTTCTTCGGGTCGTCGCTGCGCACGCCGGCGACGGCGGGGCAGGCGTCCTCGGCGTCGACGATGCCGTCGGCGTCGCGGTCCGGCGGCGGCGGGCAGCCGTTCTTCTTCGGGTCGCCGCTGCGCACGCCCGGCACGCTCGGGCACGCGTCTTCGGGGTCGCCGATGCCGTCCCTGTCCTGGTCCGTCGGCTGCTCCGGCGTGAAGGCGGCCATCGCGACGGCGCGCACGTCCGGCGTCCCGATCCCCGAGGTGATCCCCGGACCGACGCCGATGCCCGCCTCCATGAAGGGCAGGAATCGATACCTCGCGTCGAGGAGGAGCTCCGCGTTGGTCGAGCGGCTGCTGAGGTCCTCCAGCACCATCGCGGCGCTGAGCTCCGGCCCCACCTGGAGCCGGCCGTCCGCGGCGAGGAACCCGACGCCGCCGCCCAGCGTGAGCATCGTCCCCTGCGCCACGCCGCCGAACGACTGGGAGCGCCGGACCTCCGTGCCCAGCGCGGTCGACCAGACGAGCCGCTCCATGCGGCCGCCCACAGCGACATACGGCATCGCCCGGACGCTCCCGTCGCTCACGAACGAGTCGTCCGCGCCGGTCGGCAACCAGAGGTACGCGCCGACGGCGAGCTGGAACGGGTCGTGGTACGTACCATGGAGCTGCACGCGCGCGCCGAGCCGCACGTCGCCGAGCGCCGCGCCGCTCGGCGACGGGAACTGCTGGCCGCCGCCGCTCGGGCTCTCGCCCGACTGCACCGCGGTGAGCGGCGCATCGAGGTCGAAGCTCACCTTGTTCCAGAGCGGGAGCGACGCGCCCAGGCGGAACGTGAGCTGATCGCTGACGACCGCGCCGATCTCCGCGCCGTCGCGCTCGCGCCGCAGGACCAGCGGGTTGCTCGCGTAATCTGCGAGCAGCATTACATGCGGCGTGAGGTGCCCTGCCGCGAACGGCGACGGCACGCTGAACATGCGGTCCCCGGCCGGCGCCGGCACGAAGCGGCTCAGGGCCATGCCTCCGGGGTTGACCGGCGCGTCCTGCGCGCGCGCAGGCGCAGGGGGGAGGAGGAGGGCGACGACGAGAGCGGCCAGCGCGGCGGTAAGCGAACGGAGAGCCCAAAGTCTCATGAGGTGGCACCCTGCATCGGCGGGTTTCGCATGACGATATAAGACGCTGTCGCGGACGAGTATACAGGTCGGCAAGTGCGGAGTCTTGAGCAACGAGCGACGTCGCCGGCATGTTCGTAGGACTTGCGCGCACCTCCCCGGACCATTCCCCGACCATTCCGCGCCACCCCCAGCGCATTCCCCGATCCGCTGAACGAACGAGAGGCTATCGCGCGCGGGCGGCGCGCGCTCCATCGCAGGGACGCTGCGGCGAGCGGGCCGTGCCGCTGCAGCGCGGCCGCGATCGCCGCGGGCCTCTGCCCGCGTGGCACAACAAGACAGGAAATCAGGCCAGTCGACCTCGGCGGAGAGCGGTTATCCCGCGCTGCCCGCCGGACGACTGGAGGAAGAGAGGGACCGTCGAGTCGACGAGAGGGCCGGGAGAGCCCCTCTCGTCGCGGCGGCCCCGGCGCGAGGCGGGCGCCTGGGCCGGCAGGCCGGGGTCGCCCGCGGCGCGGCGGCGCGTCGCACACCTCGCCCGGCGCATCCCTCGTGGCGCCTGCCCGCTGCCCGCCGAGCGCGCTCGGCGCACGCCGCACACCGAGCTCCTGGTGCGCTGGGCGCGCGAACCGCCGCGGCCCTCGAGGGCGCGCTTCGAACGGCGCAGGGTCGGATCGGGACGGAGGACCTGCCGGACGGGACAGGGGGCGCTCGGGCGCCTGCGCTCCGGACGCCGAGCGGCTATGGTTGGCGGGACATCGCGATGGGCACCCTCCTCAAGCGTGCGCTCGACCAGGCGGCGGTCTGGCATCGAGCCCAGAAGCGCAAGTATCCGAACGCCGACGTCCCCTACATCAGCCACCTCGCCGGCGTGGCGGTCCTGCTCGCGCGCCACGGCTTCGACGACGAGGTCGTCGCGGCCGGCGCGCTGCACGACGCCATGGAGGACCAGGGCGTCACGTTCGACGAGCTGAGCCAGCGCTTCGGCGATCGCGTCGCCACGCTCGTCCGCCACGTGACCGAGCAGGACAGGGCGCTGCCCTGGGAAGACCGCAAGCGGCTCTATCTCGAGGCGTTCCCGAAGAAGCCCTGGGAGGCGCAGGCGATCACGCTGGCCGACAAGATAGACAACTTCCAGTCGATCATCGTCTGCGCGCGCGAGCACGGCGATCCGTGGTCGATGTTCAAGCGCGGTCGGGACATGCAGATCGCGAGGTTCGAAGAGCTGCGCGCGATGTGCCGCGGCCTGCCGCCGCACCCGCTGCTCGACGAGTACGGGGCCGTGCTCGACGAGCTCCTGTCGACGGGCTGAGCGCCGGATCTGCGGGGCTCGACGACGCGCTCCGGAGCGTCGGCGGCGAGCGGAGCTCCGCCCGCGGGAGATCCCGAAGACCGAGGCCTCGGAGACACGGTGTGTCTCGAACGTGAACGAGGCGAGGGCGGCGCGCGCTGGATTCCGGAGTGGCCCTCTCGGGGATGCGCGATCGGCGAGAGCCAGCGTGAAGGGACCAGAGCTCCCGTGAGCCACACTGCCCCGCTCCGTGCCGGATCGGGCTCACTCGGGCCCTCCGCTCCCTTCCTGTGAGCACGACGAGCACCCCTCCTGCCCGTCCCGGGCGCGCGACAACCACGCTGATCCCGGGCGGCGCTGCGTTCCGGAGCGGCCGGGGCGCGCGCATCGACAGGCGCTCACCGGCACATGCGATGCACCGGCGCGAGGGGAGCTCCTCCAAGGAGGCACCGATGAAGCTCCTTTCTCCTCGCCACCATGGATACGTCGATTACGCGGTCGTCGTCGTGCTCGCGCTCGCGCCGCTCGCGCTCCGCCTCGATCCGGTGCCCACGGCGGTCAGCTACGTCGCCGCCGTCGCGCACCTCGTCGCGACGCTGCTGTCCGATCAGCCGCTCGGCGCCGCCAGGAAGATCCCGTTTTCGGTGCACGGCGCGCTGGAGACATCCCTCGCCGCCGCGCTCCTCGCGTCGCCCTGGCTGTTCGGGTTCTCCGCCGAGCTCCCGGCGCGGACCTTCTTCGTGGTCACCGGGCTCGCGCTGGTGCTCGTCGCCCTCGGCACGAGGTACGCGACCGGCGCCGCCTCCCGGCAGCAGCCCTACGACCGCTACGATCGCTGAGCCGCGCGGGCGGCGCTCAGCAGGCGGAGACGGCCGCCTGCGCCTCCCGCATCACCTCGGGCCAGGTCGGATCCGCGCGCGACACCTCCACGGCGATCGCCAGCGGATCCTCGCCGGCCGCGATGGCGAGGCGCGCGGCAGCAGAGCCGGTGAGCAGATCGAAGGCCGGGATCGTGTCGACGTACTCGTACCGCTCGGTGCGGAAGCGGAACTGCTCGGGCTGCTGCCTGAAGGCGAACGCGATGAGCGCGACGTACGTCGCGACCGGGCGGAAGGCGCGCGGATCGGTGACGTGGATCTGGACGCCGCCGCAGATCTTGCCGGCGTGCTTCTGGAAGGTGGGCCGGAAGGTGAGCGGCCGCGCGACGAAGCCCGGCAGCGCGGTGGACGCGAGGCGCGCGGCGAGATCGCGGCCGTCGAGCCAGGGAGCGCCCACGATCTCGAACGGGCGCGTCGTGCCGCGGCCCTCCGACAGGTTCGTCCCCTCCAGCAGGCAGCCGCCCGGGTAGACGAGCGCGGTGTCCGCCGTCGGCATGTTGGGCGACGGGAGGACGAACGGGCGATCCCACCCGGACGCGAGCGCCTCCCGGCGATGACCCTCGACCGTCACGACCTGCAGCCCGCAGGCGACGTCGCCGAGCGGGATGCCCTCGCGCCGCGCGAAGAGCGCGACCAGCTCGCCCACCGTGAGCGAGTGGCGGACGGGCACCGGCTCCAGGCCCACGAACGACAGGAACCCCGGCGCCTGCGTCGCGCCCTCGACGCTCTCCGCCGCGCCCCCGAGGGGGTTCGGGCGATCGAGCAGCACGACGTGCACGCCCGCCGCGTGAGCCGCCCGCAGCGCGAGGAGCGCCGTCCAGACGAACGTGTAGTACCGCGCGCCGACGTCGGCGAGATCGATGAGCAGCACGTCGATCTTCGCGAGATCCGCCGCGGAAGGCGAGAGATCCTCGAAGCTTTCGCCGTACAGGCTGACGATGCCCGCGCCGGAGCGCGCGTCGACGCTGCTCATCACCGTCGCCATGTCCTGCGCCTCGCCGCCGTAGCCGTGCTCGGGGCCGAAGAAGAGGCGCGGGCGCAGGCCGAGGCGCTCGAGGACGAAGGCGATATGGGTCAGCTCGCGATCGACGCTCGCCGGGTGCGCAAGGACCCCCAGGCGAGTCGAACGGAGGCGCTGGAGCTGCGGAAGATCCGGGAGGCGGTCCAGTCCGACGTGCACGTCGCTGTGCTACCAAGGCGAGCGCGGGCCGTCCATGCGTCCGCGTTGGATTCTGTGTGACGCGCGTGCGGCGACGGGCGGCGTCACTCCTCGGGGGCGCCCTCCGCGGGCGCGCCGAGGTCCGTCGGCGCGGCGTCGTCCGTCGAGCATCCGTCCGAAGGCCCCGTCGGCCAGGCATCCTGCCCGTCGTCACGCAGGTGGATGCGCTCGAGGTAGAGCCCGTCCGGCGGCGCCGTGATCCCTGCGTCGCGCCGATCCAGCGACGAGAGCGCGCGCGCGATCGCGCCGGGGGCGAGGTGGCCGCGCGCCACGTCCATCAAGGTGCCGACCAGGATGCGCACCATGTTGTGCAGGAACGCGTTGCCCTCGACGTCGATCCGTACGACGCGCGGGTCCGCGGGATCGAGCGACAGATCGACGCCGTAGAGCGTCCGCACCGTGGTCGTCCGCTCGTCCGCGCTCGTCCGGAACGCGGCGAAGTCGTGGGTGCCCTTCGCGGCGAGCGCCTCGGCGCGCGCCCGCTCGATCGCCTCGTCCGTGATGCCCTCGACCCGCCAGGCGCGACGGCTGAGGAACGGGTCGCGGACCAGATCCCGGAGGACCAGGTAGCGGTAGCGCTTGCGGAGGCTCTCGAAGCGCGGCGAGAACCCGAGGCGCACCACGGCCGCGCGCCGGATCACGATCTCTTCCGGGAGGTGGCGCGCGGTCGCGAGGACCCAGCCGCGCGGCGGCAGCGGCGCCGTCGTGTCGAAGGCGACGCGCTGGTCGCGCGCGTGGACGCCCGCGTCGGTGCGGCTCGCGCCGCGGATCTCGCGGATGCCGGGATCGATGACGCGCAGCGCACCGAGCAGCTCTCCCGAGACCGTGCGCTGGTCGCGCTGGCGGGCGAAGCCCGCGAACGGGCGCCCGTCGTAGGCGACCGAGAGCAGGATCCCCCGGCTCGAAGCGGTGCTCCTCGCCACGGCGCGATCGAGGCGCGCGGCCTAGCCGCCGCTCCCCCCGCCGCCCGAGCCGCCCGCGCCACCGGCACCGCCCGCGCCGCCGGCACCGCCCGAGCCGCCGCTTCCCCCATTGCCGCCCGAGCCGCCGTCGCCGCCCGAGCTGGCCGACGAGGTCCGCGACGCATATCCCTTGACGCACTCCAGGTTGACGAGCCCCTCCGCGTTCTTGCAGCACTCCTCAGGGGCCGACAGCTGGCCATTCACCACGCAGGACGGGAGCTGATAGCAACCGGCCGGGTCGTTCTCGATTCCCTGGTCGCCGTCGAGGTTGTTGTTGCAGAGTGCCGTGGTCCCTTCATCGACGTGGCACGCGGCGCTCTGCAGGACGAGCGGCGCGAGCGCGAGGAGGAGCAAGCTGGCCATCCGGGGGGGGAGCGTTCGCATCGGCTGCTTCCTATTGCTTGATGGTGAAGTTGATCGGAACGTTCACCACGACGCATCCGCTCTGCGGCGGAGGCAGTGATTTGCCGCGGAAACGTCCCAAGACGCAAGACGCAATCTCGCCCGAGCCCACCGTGTCGTTGAGGATCGAGGCGCTGCACACCGCGCCGTTGGAGGCGACCTGCACGCTCACCGTCAGCTTGCCGGAGACCTCCGAGGTGCGCAGCGCGCGGTTATAACAACCCTGCGCCGAGCGAGCGAGCCCCAGGACGGCGGAGTCGAGCGCGGGCGAGGTCGCGCCGTCGCCGCACTTGCCGGAGCAAGGCGACTTGCCGGTGGTGGCCGGGCCCTGCCCCGACGCGACCTTGCCGGCGTCCACGCCGGCGTCCTCGACCTCGTCGACGGGCGGCGGCGGCGGGGGCGCGAAGAGCGGCGGAGGCTCCGCGGGCTTCGTCTCGGCGGGGACAGCGGCGGTCGGCGCCACGGGCGGCGCGGCCGGCTCCGGGCGCAGCTTCCAGTAGAGCAGGCCCGCCATGAGCGCAGCAAGGACGACCATTCCTGCGATGTAAGGCCCAGGGCCGCCGGATTTTCCCGGGATCTGCTGGGACGACGGAGGCATCGATGCGGACACGTTGAGAAGTCCTCCCGGAGAGACGCGCGAGGTCCGGCCGCGTCGGCGGGACCGTCGTGCGCCGGAGCCGAGACGCGGGCGCGTCCGGCGGGGGCGAGTCTACAAGGGCGGGCAGGGAAGCGCGCCAGGAAACTGGATGCGCCCCGGATGAACACGACAGCGTTGCGCGGAGGGCTGCTCGGCGCAGCGGCGGGCGGCCGTGCGTCGCGTGGACGCGGGCGGCTGTCTGGCGCGTGCAGGCGGCTCGGCGCGCGCGGCTGGCGCGTGCAGGCGGCTCAGCGCGCGCGGCTGGCGCGTGCTGACGGCTCAGCGCGTGTAGAACGACACCGCGGTGTCACCGTAGGCGCGGCTCGCAGCGCAGGTGAGCCCGGCGATCTCCGGGGAGGGATCGCGGCGCGCGTGCTCGAGGACGAGGCGCCCTTCCGGGGCGAGCAAGCCGAGCGGCCCGACGAGGCGCGCGGCCGCGGCGGCGGCCTTGGCCAGGACGGCGTAGGGCGGATCGAGCAGGGCGAGGTCGAAGGGGCCCTCGTCGCGGAGCAGATCGAGCGCGCGCTCGACGGGGAGCGGGACGACCCGCGCCGCCTCGTCGAGGCCGAGCGCGGCGAGGTTCTCGCGGAGCACGGCGAGCGCGGGGCGGCCGCTCTCGACGAAGATGGCGCGCCGCGCGCCGCGCGAGAGCGCCTCGATGCCGAGCGCGCCGGTGCCGGCGTACAGGTCGCAGACGAGCGCGCCGGTGACGTCGCCGAGCGAGGAGAAGAGCGCCTCGCGCACGCGGTCCGCGGTCGGCCGCGTGCCCTCCCCGCGCGGCGCGGCGAGCCTTCGCCCGCCGAGCCGGCCGGCGATCACCCGCACGGTCGTCCCCCCGTCGTCGCGGGCAGAGAGGCAGAGCTCACCAGCGGTACGTCACGTCGACGCCGCCTGCGCCGAGGCCGACGCTGGGCTGCACGCTCCAGCCGGTGCGCTCCGCGGTCTGGCTGTTGTTCGTCACGAGCAGGTACGCGCCGACGCCCGCGGACACCACCGCCAGCGGGTAGAAGACGTACTGGAGCGCCATGAACGTGTCGGCCTTCTCGCAGAGCTCAATGCCCTTACGGGCCGTCTTCGCGTCGACAGTGAAGTCGTCCTGGATGGCCTTGCGGTTCTCCAGCGCGCAGACGTCATCGACGTTCTCCGTGAACAGCCCTCGGTAGGCCGTGTACCGCGCGTCGCTCTGGATGCTCGCGACCTGGACGGAGCTGATGACGGCGACGGACCCGAAGACCGCCCCCGCGCCGAGGCCGATGAACCCGCCCATGCGCTTCCAGTTGGTCTGCGTCGATTCGGCCGGCATCTGGCTGAGCGCGACGTCGGTCGTGGCGACGGGCAGGGCCACGACCGACGCCTGGGAGTCGAGGAAGCCGGCCGACTTGACGCGCACGTTGTGCGGCCCGGCCGTGACCGTGAAGGTCGCCTCGCCGTTGTGCACGTTGCCGACGGGCTTTCCGTCGATGTAGACGCTCGCCTGCGCGGCGCCGGTCCTCACGCGGAGAGCCCCGCTCGGCGGCCCGCCGGTCAGCCTCGCGATCGCCTCCGCGGCGATCTTGCGGAGCGGCTCGTCGTTGGCCTCGGTGAGGTTCGCGCTGTACTTCACCGGCACGCTCGATTCCGGCTTCCCGCGGGTCCAGAGGTGCAGCTCCCCCTCGACCTCGGTGTCGCTCTTGCGGAGCATGCCCCAGATGTAACGGTCGCTCTTGATCTGGTCGGCGATGCGGGCCTGGCAGGCCGCGTCGGGCCGATCGTCGCACTGGAGGGAGAGCGTCAGGACCTCGAGCGAGAAGTCCTCCTCGCTGACCGACCACCCCGGCGCCTCCTTGATGGCGGAGCGGAGCGCCTGGGTCAGCGCGCCGGCCTGGTCGTAGGCGTCGTCCGTCCGGAGAACGACGACGGTGATCGGCAGGGCGGTGGGCGACGGCTCCGCCGCCTGGGCGGCGTTGCTGCAGGCGAGGAGGGCCACCACGGCAGCGAGACCGGTCCTCTGTGCGCACGTCATCATGTGGTCCTGGGCTCCACGCGCCCAAGTTACCCGTCCGGCGGCCAGGAACGCAATCCGTGAGCCGGCGAGGCGGCGCGGCGGCGCGATCGCGATGTCGACGCGGTGAGGCGGCGCGGCGGCGCGATCGCGATGACGACGCCGGCGAGACCACGCTGCGCGC
This sequence comes from Sorangium sp. So ce124, assembly GCF_051525235.1. Lineage (NCBI taxonomy): Bacteria > Pseudomonadati > Myxococcota > Polyangiales > Polyangiaceae > Sorangium > Sorangium sp. So ce124. Next base: position 12,071,809 of record NZ_CP150312.1, on the reverse strand, counting down.
GCGGCGTTTTTCGTTCCGTCCACGATTGCGCTGTGTCAGAGCGTCCTGGGCCCCGCCCCGCCCCGCCCCGCAGCGCGGGCGACGCGCGCTACTCTCCTGGTCCATGAAGGTCCCCCGACACATCTTCCGCGAGTACGACATCCGCGGCGCCGCCGAGCGCGACCTGACGAGCGGGTTCGCGAGCGAGCTCGGCGCCGCGTTCTCCCTGCTCCTCGGCCGCGAGCTCGCCGCGGGGGCGCCTCCTCGCCGAGCTCGGCCGAAGGTGGCGGTCTGCCGGGACGGCCGCCTCTCGAGCGACCGGCTGTTCTCGGCCCTCACGGACGGCCTGCTCGCGGGCGGCGCCGACGTGATCTCCGCGGGGGTCGGGCCGACGCCGCTGCTCTACTTCGCGGCGCACCACCTCGACTCCGACGGCGCGATCATGATCACGGCGAGCCACAACCCGGCGCCGGACAACGGGTTCAAGCTCATGCGCGGCAAGGCCTCGTTCTTCGGCAAGGACATCCAGGCGCTCGCCGACCTCATCGAGGAGGGCGGCAGCGGCGGCCGCAGCGCCGCGGCGGCGCGGGGCGATCTCACCGAGGTCGACCTCTCGGGCGACTACATCGAGGCGGTGCGCGCCGCGTCCCGCCTGCCCGGAGCCGACGTCCGCTTCGTGATCGACGCGGGCAACGGCGCGGCCGGCCCGCTCGGCGTCCGCACGCTCGCGGCGCTCGGCTTCGCGCCGGACGCGCTCTTCTGCGACATCGACGGCCTCTTCCTGAACCACCACCCGGACCCGACCGTCCCCGAGAACCTCGAGGCGCTCCGCGCCCGCGTGCTCGCGACCGGCGCCGCGCTCGGCGTCGCGTGGGACGGCGACGGCGATCGGATCGGCGTTGTCGACGAGCGCGGCGAGGTGCTCTGGGGGGACAAGCTGCTGCTCCTGTTCGCGCGGTCGCTCCTCGCGGAGCGCCCGGGCTCGGCCGTGATCGGGGAGGTGAAGTGCTCCGAGACGCTCTACGCCGACATCGCCGCGCGCGGCGGGCGCCCCATCCTCTGGAAGACGGGCCACTCGCTCATCAAGACCAAGATGAAAGAGGAAGGCGCCCTGCTCGCCGGCGAGATGAGCGGGCACATGTTCTTCGCCGATCGGTGGTTCGGGTTCGACGACGCGATCTACGCGACGGTCCGCCTGCTCGAGATCGTCGCCCGGGCGCGGCGGCCCCTCGGCGAGCTGCTCGCCGACGTGCCGCAGACCTTCGCCACCCCCGAGATCCGCGTCGACTGCCCGGACGCCGTGAAGTTCGAGGTCGTCCGCCGCGTGACCGAGCACTTCCGCCGCGTCCGTCCGGTCGTGGACATCGACGGCGCGCGCATCGACTTCGGCGGCGGGGCGTGGGGCCTCTGCCGCGCCTCCAACACCGGCCCGATCCTGGTGCTGCGGTTCGAGGGGCGGTCCGTCGCGGACCGCGACGCGGCCCGCGCCGAGGTCGAGGCCGTCGTCTCCGCCGCGGTCCGCGACGCCGTCGCCGCCGCCCCGCTCCCGTGACCATGTCCGAAGGCGAGCAGCAGAGCGAGGCCTGGACGATCCGGCGCGTGATCACCTGGGCCACGGGCGACCTGAAGAAGCGCGGCGCGTCCTCGGCGCGCCTCGACGCCGAGCTCCTGCTCGGCAAGGTGCTGCGCCTCGATCGCGTCGGGCTGCTCATCGACGCCGAGCGGCCGCTCGATCGGGCCGAGCTCGCCGCCTACCGCGAGCTGCACCAGCGTCGCCGCGCCGGCGAGCCGGTCGCCTATCTCCTCGGTGTGCGGGAGTTCTACGGCCGCCCGTTCCGCGTCGATCCGCGCGTGCTCATCCCCCGCCCCGACACCGAGATCCTCGTCGAGGTCGGCCTCGCCCGGACGAGGCACCTCGCGCTCTCCGCGCGCGTGCTCGACCTGTGCACCGGGTCCGGCTGCGTCGCCGTCAGCCTCGCGTGCGAGCGGCCGACCAGCCGCGTCCTCGGCGTCGACATCTCGGACGGCGCGCTCGCCGTCGCCCGCGAGAACGCGCTCCGCCTCGGCGCGGTCAACGCGGGGTTCGTGCGCTCGGACCTCTTCGCCGGCGTGCCGTCCGGCCTTCGCTTCGACCTGATCACCGCGAACCCACCGTACATTCCGGACGAGGACGTCGCCGCGCTGCAGATCGACATCCGCGGCTACGAGCCCCACCTCGCGCTCGCGGGGGGCCCGGACGGCCTCGTCTTCACGCGCCGGATCGTCGCGGGCGCGCCGGCCTTGCTCTCCGCCGGCGGCGTGCTGGCGGTGGAGGTCGAGGCCGGCAAGGCGGGCGCGGTGGCCGAGCTCTTCGCCGCGGCGGGGTTCGGCGGCGTCTCGAGGCATCTCGACTACGGCGGGCACGAGCGCGTCGTCTCCGGCGCCCTGCCCTGATCGCCCGCCGCCCGGGAGGGCGGGGGCCGCCGCGGCCGCGCAGCGCGCGCGCCTCCGCGACCGCGAGGATGGGGCTGGCGCGCTGTATGCACAGCGACGCACGGCGAGGGGGGCGTGGCGCAGTCGGTGGCGGGGGCTCGGGGCGACCCGCGCGCCGCCGGCTGCCTGCGCCGCCCCCGAGCGCGTTCACGCCGCGAGGCGGAGAGGTGTCCCATGAGGCAGCTGGATCCCAGGCCGGAGAGCTCGACAGCAGATCTCGTGAAGGAGGCGATCGCCGAGGCCAGGGAGCTGATGCAGGTCGAGGTCGCGCTGGCGCGCGACGAGATGAACCAGGAGATCTCGCGGGCGAAGGCGTCGTGCGTCGCGCTCGGCGCGGCGGCGGCCGCGGCGCTGCTCGGGGTCGCGCTGGTGCTCGTCGCGATCGCGCTGGCCATCGCGCCGGAGCCGCTGCCGGCGCTGCTGATAGGGCTCGCGTTCATCGCGCTGGCGATCGTGGTGGGCGTGGTCGGCTACAAGAGCGCGCCGAGGAGGCCGCTCGAGAGGACCCGGGGCCGCCTCGGGGCGGACGTCCGGCTGGTCCGGGAGCTCGTATGAAGGGGCTGAACGGTCAACGCGCGGACTTCGAGCGGAGGGCGGACGAGCTGCGCGACCGGCTGATGCACACGATCGAGGCGCTCGATCGGCGGCGCCACGTGCTCGTCGACGTGCGGTCGCGGGTGCGCCGGCACGGCCCCGAGGTGCTCGCCGGAGGGCTCCTGCTCGCGATCGCGGGCGGCGCGGCGGCGATCGCGCTGATCAAGGAAGTGCGCGCGCGCAACGAGCGGCCGGGCGGCGAGCGCCTCCGCGCGCTCGTGCGCTTCTGGCGGCACCCGGAGCGGGTGGCGCCGCGCGGCAAGCCGAGCGTGTCCCGCGAGATCGGCCGGAGGATCCTGGTGGGCATGGCGTCCTTCGTGGCGATGCAGCTCATCCGGCGCGGCGTCCGGCTCACGCTGGCGCTGCCGGATCGGGACGCGCAGGCGCGGCGGGGCCCGCTCGAGCTCAGCGCCGCGGCGCCGGGGACCAGGAGGCCGTCCGGTCAGGGCCCGGTGTAGAGGGCGGTGCGCCACCCCAGGTAGAACCCTGGCTGGCGGACGGACGTGCTCCATGTGTAGTCGGCGTAGAGCCACGGGCCCATCGCCACCTTCCAGAGCCGGATCCCCTCGTAGAACACGCCGCCTCCGATGCGGGCCGGCAGGGCGCCGTCGATGACCTCCGCGCCGTCGGCGTCGGCGGTCGTGTACGCGACGCCCGTGCCGGCGTCGAAGGCGACGCCGACGTCCCTCCACCGATCCGCGAGCGAGAAGAGCGGGAAGACCTCGGTGTGGAGCATGAACCCCCCGGCGAGGGAGGCGTGGTCCGCGGCGCTCAGGCCGTGTCCGCCGAAGCCAGCGCCGAACGTGAGCCAGTCCGCGAGCGCGCCGCCGATCCAGACGTAGCCTCCGGCGCCGATCCCCACGCCGGTCTCGGTGTAATGGCGCTCGAATCCGATCTTCTGGACGTCGTTCGGGAAGCCGGCGGCGCTCCCGAGCGCCAGGCCTCCGGCGATGCCCGCGGCGAGCCCGCTGCGCCGCGCGGCCGATCTGGGCGCGAACAGCGGATCGGCGGCCGGCGTCTCTCCGGCCGCCGTCGGCTGCGCCGCGGCGGCCGCGGGGAGCAGGCTGAGGCCAAGGAGCGCCGGCAGCGCGGCCGCGCGCGCGCGTCGGAGGTGGGGACACGTCGCCATGGGCTCCCTTTCCTATACGATGACGCGGGGCTCGGCATCGCAATCCTGCCGCTCGGCGCGGACCGGCGCGGGCCTGACGGCGCGCCGTCGCACGGGAGGGATCGTCCGTGTTCGTGCCGTGTCCCCGCCGCGTCCATCGGCCTTCCTGTCCTCCGCGGCTCTGCCGCGGTGGGCGCGGCCCCCTCGGCGTTCGCGCTATGCTCCCGCCGTGACGCACGAAGCTTCCCTGGAGCGGGCGCCGGCGGGCAGGATCGTCCTCCGGTGGCTCGTCGGACTGCGCTGGGCGGTGTTCGCGCTGCTCGCGGCGACCCTGGCCGTCGACGAGGCGCTGTTCGGCTATCACGTCCGGTACGCCGTCGCCGTGCCCATCCTGGTGCTGGCCGCCGGGCTCAACCTCGCCCTCGACCGGCGGGTGCGGTCGGATCGGGGCGCGGATAGCGCCGTCGTCGCCGGCGTCGTGGCGCTCGATCTCGTCGCGATCGCCGGGGTCCTCGCCGCGTCGGGCGGCGCGGGCAACCCGTTCAGCGCCCTCTTCTTCGTGCACGTCGCCCTCGCCGCGGCGCTCCTGCCGCCGCGCACGACCTTCGCGCTCGCCGCGCTCGCGGCCTGCCTCTTCGCGGCGCTCTTCGCGCTCCCCGCCGGCGCGTGCTGCCCGAGCCACCCGGAGCACGGCGCGTTCTCCACCCACCTCTACGGGATGCTCCTCGCCTTCGTGCTGAGCGCGGCGCTCGTCGCCCACGTCCTCCTGAAGATCCGCCGCGCGCTCGACGAGAGCGCGGCCGAGAACGCGGCGCTGCGCCGGCGCGCGGAGGAGGCGTCCCGCTTCCAGGCGCTCGGCGCGCTCGCGGCCGGCACCGCCCACGAGCTCGGCACCCCGCTCGGCACGATCGCGGTGCTCGCCGGGGAGAGCCTTAGCGACCCCGGATCGAGCGACGCCGCGCAGCGCCGCGCCCGGACGATCGCGGAGCAGGTCGAGCGCTGCCGCGTGGTGATCGCGCGCATGCGGGCGGACGTCCGGGCGAGCGACCTGCGCGCCGGGGTCGAGGTCGGCGAGGCGGCCCGGCGCGGCGTGCAGGCCTGGCAGGCGGCGCACCCCGGCGTCGCGGTCGAGGTGCGCGGCGATCTCGCGCCGCGCCGCACGGTGCCGCTCGACGCGGCCGACGTCGAGGCGGCGCTGTTCGCGCTGCTCGACAACGCGCTCGAGGCGCTCGGGCCGAGCCCCACGATCGCGGAGCCGATCGTGGTCACCGTCGGGGACGAGGGCGGCGCGCCCGTGATCAGCGTCGAGGACGGCGGCGCGGGCGTCGCGCCGGGCCTGGAAGGGCGGCTCGGCGAGCCGTTCGTGACCACCAAGGCGCCCGGCGAGGGCATGGGCCTCGGGCTCTACCTCGTGCGGACGCTCATCGAGCAGGTCGGCGGCTGCCTCACGGTGTCGCCGAGGCAGGGGTCCGGCGAGCGCGGCACGCGCGTCGCCCTGCGCCTCGCGCCGGTGGACTCATGAGCTCCGAGGCCGCCGGCGAGCCGACGCTGCTCATCGTCGATGACGACGCGACCTTCCGGACCGCGCTCGGGCAGGCGCTCGGCAAGAGCGGGTTCGCGGTGTCCCTCGCCGCCAGCGCCGAGGAGGCCGCGGCGATGGCGCGAGGGCACGTGTTCGAGTACGCGCTCGTGGACGTCCGGATGCCGGGGCAGAGCGGGATCGACCTCGTGGGGATGCTGCGGAGCATGGATGACGGCATCCGTATCGTGGTGTTCACCGGATACGGCACGATCGCGAACGCGGTGGCGGCGATCCGGGCCGGGGCGGTCGATTACCTGACCAAGCCGGTGGACGCGGCCCGGTGCGCGCGGTCGCTGCTCGGCGTCGCCCCTGCCGCGCGGGGCGACGAGGACCTGCCGTCGCTCGAGCGGGTCGAGTGGGAGTACCTCCAGCGCGTGCTCGCCGACTGCGAGGGGAACATCTCGGAGGCGGCGCGCAAGCTCCGGATGCACCGCCGCTCGCTCCAGCGGAAGCTCTCGCGCCTGCCGCCGAGATCGTGAGGGGCGCGAGGGGCGTGACGGGGTAGAGCGGAGGGTCCACGAGAGGCGGGTTCCGCTCGACCGAGCGAGCCCTATGGAGAGGCCATGCCCTACAAACCCATCGAGTCCTACGGCGTCATCGGCGACATGCACTCCGTCGCGCTGGTCGGGATGGATGGATCCATCGACTGGTGCTGCCTCCCGAATTTCGACTCGCCGAGCGTGTTCGCGGCCATCCTGGACGACGAGCGCGGCGGCCGCTTCGCGCTCTCCGCGGCGAACGGCGCGTCGCGCAACAAGCAGATGTACATGCCCGACACCAACGTCCTGCTCACGCGGTTCCTCGACGTGGAGGGCGTCGGCGAGGTCTGCGATTTCATGCCGATCCACCGGGACACGTACGGCGCTTACCGCCGCGGGATGCACCAGATCGTCCGCGTCGCGCGGGCCGTCCGCGGCGCGGTGCGCTTCCGGCTCGCCTGCCGCCCCGCGATCGACTTCGCCCGCCGCCCCCACCGCCTGATCCTCGACGATCCGCGCGGCGCCGTCTTCGACTCCGATGGCATCGACCTGGCGCTCATCAGCCCGGTCCCCCTGTCGAGCGACGGCGCCGGCGGCGTCACCGCCGACTTCGTGCTCCAGCCCGGCGAGTCGGCCACGTTCTCGCTGCGCCAGGTCGAGGACTGGACGGCCAGCGCCGATCTGCTCGCCACGCCGATCGACGGCGACGACGCCCTCCGGCGCACGGTCGCCTTCTGGCGGTCGTGGCTCGCCCGCTCGCGCTACAAGGGGCGCTGGCGCGAGATGGTCGATCGCTCGGCGCTCGTCCTGAAGCTGCTCACGTTCGAGCCGACCGGCGCGATCGTCGCCGCGGCGACGACCAGCCTGCCCGAGGAGATCGGCGGGGTCCGCAACTGGGACTATCGCTACGTCTGGGTGCGCGACGCCGCGTTCACGCTCTACGGCTTCCTCCGGCTCGGCTACACGGAGGAGGCCGCGCGCTTCATGGAATGGCTGAGCGCCCGCGTCTCCGAGGAGGACGGCCCCACCGGGCCGCTGCAGCTCATGTACGGTATCGACGGACGCCACGAGCTCCCCGAGGTCGCGCTCACCCACCTCGACGGCTACCGCGGGTCCCGGCCGGTCCGCGTCGGCAACGGGGCGACGACGCAGCTCCAGCTCGACATCTACGGCGAGCTCATCGACTCGGTGTATCTCTTCGACAAATACGGATCTCCCATCTCTTATGATTTCTGGCGTGAGCTCCGGCGCATGGCCTACTGGGTGTGTCAGAGCTGGGAGCAGGAGGACGAGAGCATCTGGGAGGTGCGCGGCGGCAGGCAGCAGTTCGTCTACTCGAAGCTCCAGTGCTGGGTCGCGCTCGACCGGACGCTGCGGCTCAGCAGCAAGCGCTCTCTGCCGCTCGACCGGCAGCGCGTCGCGTGCGCGCGCGACGACATCTACGAGGCGATCATGGCGCGCGGCTGGGACGCGCAGCGGAGGACGTTCGTGCAGGCCTTCGGCGGGGCCGCGCTCGACGCGAGCAACCTGCTCATGCCGCTCATGCGCTTCCTCTCCCCCACCGACCCGCGCATCCTCGGCACGCTCGATCGCACCCTCGAGGAGCTCGCGAGCGACACGCTCGTCCACCGCTACGAGCTCGGCAAGGGCGCGGGCGACGGCCTGACCGGCAAGGAGGGCACGTTCAGCATCTGCACCTTCTGGCTCGTCGAGGCCCTCGCGCGCGCTGGCCGCCTCGACGACGCGCGCTTCATCTTCGAGAAGATGCTGACGTACGCCAACCACCTCGGGCTCTACTCCGAGCAGATCGGGCCGAGCGGAGAGCTGCTCGGCAACTTCCCCCAGGCGTTCACCCACCTCGGCCTGGTCAGCGCGGCGTTCTACCTGGATCGCGCGCTCGGTCAGGGCGGCTGAAGTCGGAGCCGGGTCCTCGCGCGCTCCCCGCCGGCGAGCGGCGGGGCGTGGCTCGTGCGCGAGCGGTGGAAGGGAGAGGCGGCTACCGGCAGCCCGGGATATCCAACCCCAGGCGGCCGGCGCTCACGAGCTCTGTAGGTGTGTCGTGCAGGTGTGTAGAAGGAGGGGGCTGGCGCGGCGCCGAGGGATCCTGCGACGCGGAGTCCCTGGCGCCGGCCAGCACGATGGGGTCAGATCAGAACCCGAAGCCGCCGAAGCCGCCGCAGCCGCCCCAGCCGCCGAAGCCGCCCCACGGGACGATGGCCGTCGTGCAGTTCGTGAACGACGAGACGACCGCGCCGCCGCCGAAGCCGCAGCCGCCGAAGCCGAGGCCGCCCCAGCCGAAGCCGCCCCAGCCGAAGCCGCCGAAGCCGCCGAAGCAGCGCTCGCCATCACGCTGCCCGGTCTCCTGCCCGACCACGCCCGTCTGCCCGAGGCCGGCCTGTCCGATCTGCGCCGGGCCCGCCTGTCCGATCTGCGCCGGGCCCGCCTGTCCGATCTGCGCCTGGCCGAGCTGAGCCTGGCCGAGCTGCGCCGGGCCTTGCTGCGCGTATCCGCCCTTGGTCGGGTAGCCGCCCTTGGTCGGGAGGCCACCCTTGCTCGGAAACTCACCCTTGCTGGGCAGGAGCCCGCCCTTGCTGGGGAGCATCGGAACACCCTTCGAGGGCAGACCCAGACCCTTGCTGGGGGGCAGACCGAGCTTGCTGGGTCCCATCTGGCCGATCTGAGCCTGATACGGGTCCTCGCGCGCCTCAAGCGCGCTGTCCGCGGAGTCGACGCCCTCGTCATCCGTATTGAAGTCGTCGTCCGCGCCGATCGCGCACCCGGCACCGAGCGCCAGCATCATCGCGAGACCCATCGTCTTGTGAATCGAGATCATTGGTCCTCCCCGGTGTCCCTGATGAGCCTTGCGGCCCCCGAACACCTTGGTGCACCCAAGAGCAGGCTGTGTGCCTCGCTCTTCTGTGCAGAGGCTGCCGCTTCGAGCAGCATGGATTCGCGGGATGGCGCCCTCGAATCGGGCGCTCCTCGCATCTGCGCTCCCCTGGGATTTCTCCGCGATTCAATCGTGGTGGATCCGGGCGAGCGCGGCGCGCGCTGGAGCGGCGTCGCGCTCACGATGGATAGGATAGAAGGTGTCCCGCCGCGCGGCCGCGGGGCCGCGCGGGAACAAGGAAGACGCGAAGGCGGTTCCCCGCGGCGTGGATCGCGCGGTGGTCGTGGCGAGCGGAGGTGTCCTCGAACAGGTAAAACCTCCCTCCGGATCCAGAAAAGAGCGGCCTCACGAAGCGTCGACACCACAAGACGCAAACGGACGTGATCGAACCCAAACGGACGTGATCGGACGTGATCGGACGCAGGTGGATGTGATTGGACACAAAGGGGCGTGATCCGGTGACTTCGATGGCGCCGTCCAGGCGAGACACGCGCCCTGCGCCCTGCCTGCTCAGCGCCTCGCGTTCCGACACGTTTGTGCATCCCGTCGCCCGTGAGAGCGGAATTGTCGCTTCTGGTCGGAATTGGCCGCCGGCGCGCGACGCGATGCGGCGCGCGCCGGCGACGATGCCGCCCGCGTCGCAACAGGCCCCTCCCGCTGCGCCGCTTTCCTGCTCCGGCGGCGGACGGAGCCGAATCGGCTGTTATTCCCACTTGCGCAGGACGTTCTGTAAATGGTCCAGTGGAGGATGTCGGTGACGGGGAGGGAGCATCCGGTTGTGTAGTTTGCCCCACGGCTCTCGACGACTCGGTGGCGGGTTGTCTCATGTCGTCCGGGACGCTGGCTCTCCAGCGTGCTCGGCGCTGGCCGAACGGCGGTGGTGGAGCGCCGGATCGAGCTGCCCTGGCCAAGGTTCGCAGGAGCGGCGCGCGTCGGTCGCGGCGCCGTAACAGAGCAGAAACATGTTCCAGCGTCGCATCGCGGCTGTCGCCGCCTATCTGCCGGAGCGCGTCGTCACGAACCAGGAGCTCGTCACCAGCTACGGTCTCCCTCACTCGGTGGACTGGCTGCACGAGACGACGGGCGTCGCGGAGCGGCGCTTCGCCGGCGCCGCGGAGACCACGCTTTCCATGGCCGCGGCGGTGCTGCGGGAGCTCATCGAGGTGGGGCGGCTCCGCGATCCCTTCGTCGATGTCCTCATCATGACGACCGACGACGGCGGGGGAGGGGACGCCGGCGAGGCGGCCTTCGCCGCGTGCATGGCCGGCCTCGTGCCCGCGCTGACGATCGATCTCACGCCCGCTCAGGGCGGTTTTTCCGCGGCCGTCGAGCTGGCGAATCGGCACCTCGACAGGGGTTGTCGGCGCGTGCTCATCGTGGCGAGCGACGTGCGGTCGCGGCGCCTGCGCGCGGGGCAGCCGTGGGGCAACCACCAGATCTCGGAGATCCTGGGAGACGGCGCCACGGGCGTGCTGCTCGAGCGGGTCGACGGCCTCGGGGCCGAGGTCCCCCCGCGCTGCGCCGAGGCGCCCCCGCCTCGCAGCTCGCGGCCTTCCCGCGCCGCGGCTCACGCGAACCGCGGATAGACCTCTTCCTCGAACAGCGCCTTCACCTGGTCCCCGGGGGCCTCTGCCACGAACTCCTCGTAATCCTCCCGCACCGGCACCCTGTATCCGCCCCTCCACGGCGCGACCGCGTTGAGCCACGCCGTGTGCAGGGTCAGCCCTGGCCGGAACGCCGGGTGCCCCAGCTTGCAGAGCGGACCTCGCGCCAGGTTCGTCGCGTCGAAGATCCAGACCTCCGCGCGGCGCGGCGCCGCGACGATGGCGACGACGTACCCGTCCGTGTCGGCCCCGCTGCCGCCGCGCCGCGGGACGAACTGCAGCGAGCTGAGCCAGCACCCCACGTCGCGCCGCGGGAACTCGTAGCGATCCTCGATCCGCATCGCGCGGTGGTTGAACCGGAACAGGCTGTCGGGGTGGCCGCCCTCCGCGCGCATCCGGCGGAGCGCCGGGAGGGGGAGCGACCTGTGCGGGTGCGCGGCGTAGAGCCTGTCGATGAACTCGGTCGACAGCTCATCCCATATCCCGCCGCCGCGCCAGTAGACGTTCTCGAGGCGATCGGGCGGCATCCACGACGCGCCCGTCTCCCGGTACGCATAGAGGCCGACGCCGAGCGCCCGCGCGGCATCGGCGAACACCGCCTGATCCACGACGCGCTCGGCCGCCGCGTCGAGGGTATATCGGCCGATCCGGTTCACGTCCGCCTGCCCGAGCGGGAACAGGCCGCGCAGGCGCGGCGGCGCCGGCGTCTTGTCGGCGGCGTGCCGATCGCAGGGCCGGAGCCACTCCCCGTGATCGGTCGCGCAGTTGTGCGCCGCGTGCACGGTGACGCGGTCCCCCGCGTCCTCGTAGTCGACGAGGAAATGGAGAGTCTCCAGCGGGACGACGACCCGCTTCACCACGACCGGCCCGCCGCCCGGCCGCAGCGCGTCCCGCCGGACCAGGTAGAACGTCGTGCTCGGCTCGTGGGGCATCGTCAGGAGCGACCGCACGAGGCGCTCGACCCCGGGGCTCTCCTTGGAGCCCCGGAACGCCACGCTCTCCAGGCCGATCCTGAAGGCCGTGTCCGCGAGCACGACCCAGCGCCGCGAGAGCCCGATCTGGTGCACGCTCTGCTCGATGCGCACCGGCGCGCCGCTCGGCAGGACCAGCGCGTGCCGCTCAGGCTCGTTGTGGCCGTCCCATCGCAGGAGGTGCACGAAGTCGCCCGCCGGCTCGTCGAGCGCGACGCCGCCGAAGCGCGCCGCTTGCCGCGCGAGCAGGTCGCCCGGCCCCGGCGGCGCGCTCGAGCGGAGGCGCGCGGGCAAGAGCTCGAGCGCCCGCTTGGCGAACGCCTCGATCCGATCCGCCCTCGGGCGGACGAGCTGCTGCTCGATCATCGACGCGGCCGCCGCGGCGAGCCGATCCCAGGAGCGCGGGAGCTCGTCGAGCCGCGGCAGCGACGCGACGAACAGGGGGAGGAGCGAGCGGCCGTAGTTGACGGTGAGGAGCTCGCCCCGCTCCGCGTCGAAGCATGGATGCGCGCTCGAGAGCGTCATCGGAAAGGGGTGATCGACGGGCGCGGCCGGGTACCACGTGCTGTTGCGCCCGACCGGCGTGACGAGCTCCAGCGTGGCCGGGTCGATCTCGTAGGGCCTGCCCGTGTCGCTCGTGACGAGCAGGCGCGCCGGGGCGCGCGGCGCGTGCAGGGTCACGAACGCGGTGTTGAGGTGGTTCCGCAGGCCGAGGTGCGGCGAGAAGCGGAGCAGCCCTGCGTCACGGAAGCCCAGCGCCTCGAAGCGCGTGCCGGGGCGCGAGGCGGCGTCCGCGTGATAGCAGGGTGTGCGCGCGATCTTCGAGGTCAGCCGGACCGCCCCGCCGCGGCCGAAGTCGAGCCGGTAGATCATCCCATTGCCATTGAGGATCGGCGCGCCGTCCGATCTGGGCAGGTCGCCGTCCACCGAGCCGACGGGCCCGATCGCGAACACGTGGCCCGTGAGGTCCCTGGGCACGCCGCCCGAGTGCGATGAGTCCAGGACCGCGAGCTCGACCTTCGTCAGCTCTTCCGTGCTCGCTGCCATCAATGCATCGGGGACGCGCTGGCGCATGACGACCTCGGTCACACCAAGCTACGCCAATCCGCGCGCGGCGTGGGCGCCGCGCTGCGCCGCGCGTCACCGAACGCGCTCCTCGCCGTGATTCCCGCCTGGGACGGACGCGCGCTGGCGCCCTCGCAGCGCCGCGCGCCTCTCTGCAATGTGTGGCGGCGCTGCGAGGCGCCTGGTCTTCCGCGCATTGGCGCCGTCTCGGCGGCTTGCGAAGGTGCTTGTCGGCCCCATCTGTACCCGTGGATCAGGAGGCACATGTTCGACCAGGGGCTGACAGTCCTGCGGATCCGTGGAATCCCGATACGGCTGCACATCACATTGCTGATTTTCCTGCCGTACGTGGCGTGGGCGGCGTCGTCGCAGTTCTCGTTGATCGCGTCGTCGCTCGGGATTCCACGCGAGGAGATGCGCCTGCCGCCGCTCGCCTGGGGGGCGATCCTGGCTGTCGGGCTGTTCGTGGCGGTGCTTGTGCACGAGCTGGCCCACTCGTTCGTCGCGCTCAAGAACGGGATCCGGGTGCGCGCGATCACGCTGATGATGCTGGGCGGCGTCTCGCAGATGGAGCGCGACGATCCCGAGCACGAGGCGTGGATGGCGTTCGCCGGGCCGCTCGTGAGCTTCGGTATCGCGCTCGTCAGCTACGCCGCGTATCGGCTGCTCCCGGCCCCGGCGGAGATCGGCGCGGCGCTCGTGGCCTTCGCGATCACGAACGCGCTCCTCGGCGCGTTCAACCTGCTGCCGGCCTTCCCGATGGACGGCGGCCGGGTGCTGCGCGGGCTGCTCCTGCGCCGCCTCGGGCGGGCCCGCGCGACGCGCATCGCGACCGCGACCGGCAAGGCGATGGCGGTGGCCTTCGGGCTCTTCGGCTTGCTGTCGTGGAACATGATCCTGGTGCTCATCGCGATGTTCGTTTACATGGGGGCGTCGGCCGAGCAGGCGCGCTCCAGCACGAACGAGCTCCTCCGCGGCATCCCGGTCGCGCGGCTCATGACCGATCGGCTCGGCGAGGCGTATGCGGACGAGAGCCCTCGCGCGGTGGCCGAGCGGCTCCTGCGCCACAACCTGGTCGGCGCGCGGGTGATCGACGATCCCCGGGATGGCGAGGGGCGCCGCGAGATCGGCGTCATCACGGTCTGGGATCTCGCGCGCCTGCTGCAGGGCGGCGTCGCGCCGGCGACGGTCGGCGCCGTGATGCCCGTGGATGTGCCGAGAGCGCACGCGGACGACGACGCGTCCCGCTCGTTCGACGCGCTGGCGAGCGGCGAGGCGAGCGTTGTCGCGGTGCTCGACGAGGGCGAGCGCGTGATCGGCCTGGTGACGTCGGCGGAGATCCAGCGCGCGCTCGCGCTCGCCGGCGCGCTCCGCGCGGCGCGCTGAGCGCTGAGCGCCGCGCCGGCGGAGATCCGGAGATCTCGAGTCGCGCCGCGCTGGCACTCGCGTTGCTGAGTTGCGCTCCGAGGAGCAATGACGTGAAGCAGAGCAACAACGTGACTCCGCCCGTGCGAGGGCGGTCCAGATCTCTCTGTGTGACGAGGGCCTCGCTCGCCGCGGCTGCGCTCGCGGTCGGCGCCTCGCTGCTCATGGGGTGTATGGGCACGGTCGGGACCGAGGGTGGGTTCGTCGTGTCCGGCGTTCCGGCGGTGCGCGCCGAGATCGTCCCGGTGGAGATCGCCGCCTATCCGCGCGTCTACTTCCGCGGGACGTATGCGTACCTGGTCGACGGCCGCTGGTATTACCCCACGAACCGGGGCTGGGTCATCTTCGAGGAGGAGCCCACGGAGCTCCAGCACTACAGGCAGACGTACCGGACGTCGCCGCGGTACGTGCCGGAGCGTGAGCTGAGCTATCCGCGCGAGCGGGGGCGCCGTTACTACACACCGCGCTGACGGCGAGGTAGCAGCGAAAGGACGGGTACGAGGATGAATCAGGAGAAGAGCGTCTTTCCCCTCTGCGGCCTCGCGCTATCGAGCTTCCTGGCCCTGGGGTGCATACTCGACGTGGAGCCGAGCGCCCAGCGCCGGCCGCCGCCCGTGCAGGCCGTCGGGAGCCTGACGATGGAGTGGACCGTGGCCAACCGGGTGGATTCGCGGGCCTGCTCCCAGCACAGCCGCGGAGGGGCGGATTTCGAGCTGATCATCTACCGGGGCAGCCGCGAGGTGGCGAGAGACTACGCGCGCTGCGACGACTTCAGCATCACCGTGGATCTCCCGCCCGATGACTACACGGCCACGGCGACGCTCGTGGAGCGTGGCAACGACCGCCCCGTCACCACGACGCTGCAGGTGGAGGACATCCATATCGTGCGCGGCGCCACGCTCAACCTCGACGTCGATTTCCCGCCGAGCTCGTTCCTGCGATAGCAGGCGAGATTTCAACGCAAAGACGCAAAGACGCAAAGGAAGAACAGATTCATGCCTTTTTGCGACTTTGCGCTCTTGGCGCCTTTGCGTTGAATCTCTCTCCGCTCGCGAGGCAGAGCCGTGGCAGGATTTCTGCCACGAGGCGCTACCCCGATCGCGGGATCGTGAGCCGCACCCGCGTCTCGCCGCGCGGCCCGTCCTCGATGGCGATACCGTAGTTCGTATGGGCGGCGATCGCGTGCGCCGCGATGAGCGGCAGCGCCGGCGGGCGGCCCTGCGCGACCGCCTCGAAGTCGCGGCTCAGCACGACGCTCCGCGCCGCGGCCGGGAGCGGCGGCCCGGCGTCGTCGAAGGTGATCTCGACCCCGCTCGGGCCCTCGGTGAGCGAGACGAGCACCTCGCTGCCCGGCGGCGACGCGCTGATGGCGTGATCGAGCAGCGCGTGCAGCAGCACCGTCAGCGCGCCCTGCGGCACCACCTCCTGCGTGGTCTCCGGCGCCTCGACCACGACGCGCACGTCGTGGCGGGCCGCGCGCGCGAGATCGTCCTTCACAACGTCGCGGAGCACGTCGGCGATGTCGCAGTGGCGCGGGAACTCGTGGAGCGGACACGCGCCCAACCTGGCGAGATCACTGACGATTTCTGACGCCGCGGTCACGTGGCGCCCCACCGACGAGGCCGTCTCGCCCGCGTCGCCGCCGTGGGTCCGGAGCGGCGCGATGTCGCGGCCGATGGCCGACAGGATGCCGCGCAGCTGCGTCCCGAGCACGCGCACCGCGGCGACGAGCACCGCGAGGCTGTCGCCGCTCGGGGGCAGGTGCGACACCGGCTCGCTGCCGCCGAGCCGCGAGAGGACGCCGGACAGCGACCCGCGCTCGCGCTCGCCCTCGGCCCGCGAGAAGACCGCGGCGAGCTCGCGCGCGTAGGCCTCGCCCTGCGCCTGCGCAGCGGCGAGCTCCTTCCTGAGGCTCTCGACCTCGAGGCGCTGGAGATCGACCTCGGCGGGCAGCGTCAGCGTCTGCATCTGGCCGTCGAGCTCGAGCCGGCCGCCGTAGCGCAGCGCCATGCGCGACAGCCACACCCGCTCGGTCTCGAAGTTCACGGGCGTCTCCGGGCCGAGGTTGACCCGGACGCTCACCTCGTCGCCGACGCGGTGGATGCTCACGTCGGGCGCCCCGGTCAGGCTCGTGGGGTCGCCGCCCTGCGCGATGAGCACCTGGAGCATCCGCCGGAGCTCGGTCTCGTCGCCGAACACGGTGGTCCCTTCGCCCATCTCGATCTGCACCCGCGCCTCGGGCGCGACCTCCCAGAGGAGCGCGGTCAGGTCGACGCGCCCGCGCCGCCCGCGCGGCATGGGGCGGCCGTGGAGCGAGGCGAGCATGCTCACCGCCTCGTCGAGCCGGTTGAGCGTGCTCTCGACGCCGCCCGAGCCGTCGTCCGGCGACGGCGTCGGCGGCGGCGCGCTCTCGGTCGCGATCATCCCCACGCCCTGGCGGAGCTTCTGGGCGGCGCTCCGCGCCTCCTGCGCCAGCAGCCACGTCAGCTCGGGTCGGGTCAATCTGTCGCTGGTCACCCTGTTTTTCCCTCTATCCGCGACGCTCGGCGGAATCGCGCGCCATGATGCCAGACGTGGCGGTGCCCTGCTACGCTCATTGCCGCTCACCTCGTTCGATGCGGACTCGCACTTCCTCCTTCTTGACGCCTTCCTCCTTGACGCGTCTCGCTCTCCTCTGGGGGGCGATCGCTGCGGCGGCGCTCTCCGGCGCCGCCTGCGCGTCGAGCGCCCCGAGCCCCTTCCCGTCGGCCGCCGGTGGAGCGGGCGGCGAGGGAGGTGAAGGCGGCGCCGGCGGCGAGCAGGCTCCAGCGGACCCGACGCTGGGCGGCCCGTGCGTCGACGACGATCAGTGCGAGGACGGATTTCCCTGCACCTTCGATGCGTGCGACACCGCCCTCGGGCGGTGCCGTTTCACGCCGGACGACAGCGCCTGCCAGAACGACGTCTACTGCGACGGCGTCGAGCGCTGCAACCCGCGGCTCGGCTGCGTGCCCGGCGCGCCGATCGCGTGCGACGATCAGAGCACCTGCACGATCGACGCCTGCGACGAGGCGACCAAGGCGTGCAAGAGCGCGCCGCGCGACGCCGATCTCGACGGCGATCCCGACGAGCACTGCGGCGGGGGCGACTGCGACGACGCCGATCCCACGGTGTCGTCCGCGCAGCCCGAGGTCTGCGGCAACGATCGGGACGACGACTGCGACGGGCGCGCCGACGAGGCCGGCTGCGTGTCTCCGGAGCACGACACGTGCCTGGACGCGCTGGAGATCTCCGCGCCGGGCTCGTACGCGATGACGACGGCGGGCGCGGGCTTCCACTACGCGAGCTCGTGCGGCCTGCCCCGCCCTGCGAGCACGCACGACGTCGTGGCCGCGGTGATCTTGCCGCCGGGGCCGCCGGTCGACGTCGAGGTGACCGCGCGGACGGAGGCCCCCGACGAGGAGACGGAGGCCACGGACGTCGCCGTGACGCTCGCCGGCCAGTGCGGCGACGCCGCGACCGAGATCGCGTGCGGGGGGCCCCACGATACGGCGGACGGCGGCAAGCTCGCGAAGCTCCGGGCCCGCGGCCTCGGCGATCCCGAGCGGGCCACGGTGCTGCCGCTGTACGTGACGACGAAGGTGGGCGCGCCGGTCGTCGTCGACGTGGCGTTCCTGCCGCCGGCGCCGGCGCCGGAGAACGAGACGTGCGGCACGGCGGCGCCGCTCTCGCCGGGCGCGCCGGCGCTGGCGACGATCCTCGACGCCGCCCGGGATCTCGGGAGCGCGTGCGAGACCGGGCTCGGGGAGCTCGTGTACACGTTCGAGCTCGCCGAGCCCCAGGACGTCGACCTCTACGCGATCTCGACCGACGGCGACGGCGACCCCTCGCTCTCGCTGCGGAGCGCCGCGTGCGCGCTGCCGGAGGACGAGCTCGCCTGCCAGACGGCGGCGGCGCCGCACCTCTTCCGGCGCGCGCTGCCTGCGGGGGCGTACGCCGTCGCGGTCTCCGCGACGGCGCCGACCTCGGCGCTCGTCACGCTGGAGCTCTCGCCGCCGACCGAGCCGCCGCCGGACGAGCGGTGCGAAGGGGCGGCCGAGCTCGCGCCGAACCGGACGGTCTCCGTGTCGCTGCTCGGTCACCAGGACGACGTCGATCTCGGCTGCGGCCCGGCGGCCGTCGACGCCGTGTACGCGCTCGAGCTGCCGGTCGCGTCCGACGTGCTGCTCGTCGAGAAGCTGTCGGCCGGCGACTCCGGCGCGATCGCCCTGTCCGCGCCGGCGTGCGGCGGCGAAGGCGATCGGCTCGCGTGCGGCGTGGGCGAGGTCACGCCGCTCCGGAGCGCGCGGCGCAACGTCGCGCCGGGGTCGTACCGCGTCGTGGCCGAGGCGCAGCTCGGCCAGCCCGTGAGCGTGACGGCGTTCGTCCGGCCGGCGGTGCCGCCGACGCTGGTGCCGTTCTCCGACGCGTGCGCGGGGGCGCTGGAGATCCCCGAGCGCGGCGGCTTCTTCCAGGGCAACACGGCCAACGCCGCCGCGGACTTCAATGCCGGCTGCGACCGCGCCGGCACGGAGGAGGGCGGCGCCCGGGACCAGCTCCTCCGGCTCACGCTCACCGGGCGAAGGCGGGTCGTGCTCGACATGGCCGGATCGAGCTACGAGACGCTGCTCTCGGTCCGCCGCGGCCCGGGCTGTCCCGGGGTCGAAATGCCGCTTTCCTGCACGATCGGTACGGATCCCCAGCGGAGCTTCCTCGATCTCGTGCTCGATCCCGGCGTCTATTACCTCCAGATCGACGGCCACGCGCTCGCGCAAGGCCTGTGGTTCCTGGACGTGCGGGTCGTCGACCCCGGGGACGACGCCGGCCCCTGACCCGCGGCTCCTGACCCGCGGCCCTTTCAAGCGCCCCCCGTCCCTTGCTAACGTCGCCCCGATGTTCGGCCGCATCTCTGCGATCGCCCTCAACACCTACCGGGAATCGCTTCGGGCGCGCATCCTCATCGGCCTCGCGGGCGTCGCCTTCGCGGTCGCGTTCTACTCGATCATCGTCGGCGCCTACACGCTCCGCAACGGGGCGCGGGTCGTCAGCGATCTCGGCGTCGCGTCGATCTCGCTCTTCAGCATCGCGGTCGCGGTCATCATCGGCGCGACGTCGCTGTACCGAGAGCTCGAGCAGAAGACGATCTTCCCGATCCTGGCCCGCCCGGTGCGCCGCGGCGAGCACCTCGTCGGCAAGTACCTCGGCACGTTGCTGACGCTCGCGGTGTTCATCCTGGCCGACGCCGGGCTCGTGCTGCAGATCAGCGCCGTGCTGGCCGGCCGCTCGCTGGCCCTCGTGGCGGGCGCCGGGGCCGCCTCGCTCGCGGCGCTCGGGGTCGTGGCGTGGCGCTCGCCCCCGGCGCGCACGTACGGGTTCATCCCCTGGGCGGCGGTCTTCCTCGTGCTCGGCGTGCTCTTCTCGGGCGGCGCGCCGACGGAGCGGCGCGTCGTGCTCGCGGGCAGCGCGCTCGCGTTCCTCGAGGTCGGCATCGTCGCCGCGGTGGCGACGCTGTTCTCGTCGTTCTCGACGCCGTTCCTGTCGTCGCTGCTCACGCTGGGCGTCTTCCTCATCGGGCGCAACGCCGACTCGCTCGCCCGGCTGCCGGTGAAGTACTTCGGCCCCCAGATCAGCGCCGCGGCGCACGCCTTCTCCAAGGTGGTCCCGAACCTTCAGATCTACGTGCCGCCGCGCCCGTTGCTCGCGGGTGAGGTCGCGGACGCGAACCTCCTCGTGTACCTGGGCTGGGCGGCGATCACGTGCGCCGGGTGGGCGCTCATTCTCCTTCTGGTGGCGGCGTTCGTCTTCAAGAGACGCGACTTTCTGTGAGGCTCTCTGTCGTGCTCGGCGCGCTGCGCGGCCTCGCTGTCGCCGGCTTCCTCGTCGGCGCGGCGTCGCTGCGGGTGGTGGCCGCGGGCGAGCGGGAGATCGCGGAGAGCACGGACGCCCTGCGCGCCGGCGACGCGCACGCGGCGGCGCTCCACGCGCGGCGCGCGGCGGGCTGGTACGCCCCCGGGGCGCCGCACGTCCGCGTGGCGTACGAGCGGCTGATCGCGCTCGCGACGGCCGCGGAGGGCCTCGGCCAGGCCGACACGGCGCTCTTCGCGTGGCGCGCTGTGCGCACGGCCGCCCTGGAGACGCGGTGGCTCACGACGCCGCACGCGGAGGACCTCGAGCTGGCCAACGCGGCCATCGCCCGCCTGTCGGCGGCCGCGCCGCGCCCGCCGGGCACCCGGACCGAGCCTGCCGCGGCGGTCGAGCGGCAGCACCTCGCTGCGCTCGCGCGCGACGAGGCGCCGCGGGTCGGCTGGGTCGTCGCGCTCGTCGGGGCGTTCGCGGCGTGGGTCGCGGGCGCCGTCTGGGTGGTGCGGCGCGCGGTCACGGTGACGGGGCAGTGGGTGTGGCCGCGGGCGGTGCCGGGGCTCGCTGTGTGCGCGGCGGGGGTCGCGGTGTGGCTCCTGGCGATCTGGCAGGCCTGATCGCTGGCCTACCCACCTCGTGGCCACCATCCATTGGGACAGTCCTCGTCGGCGTCAGCGGCCTTCAATCGAAGGACACACCCGCACGTCGAGCGCCCCTGCTCCCTGTGGATCTCGAGCAGCTTGCCGCACGTGTAGACGTCGTCCCCGCGCATGACCGCGAGGCCGCCGGGGCACGCGCGGCACACCGCCAGCCTCGCCTCGACCGCTCGGCGCGGTAACAGGCCCACCCCAAGCGACGTCCTCAACGCCGACAGGGCTCCATGCGCCGCGGCCCGACCGCGCTCGATCGCCCGCGCGAACCGGCTCACCTCGACGTCCGTGTCCCACGGAATGCCGTGCGGGCACTCGAAGTCGGCGGTGCCCCCCGGCACCTCGAAGTCTTGCAGGACGAGCAGGCGGAATTTGCGCCCCATCTCCGGATCGCGGCAGATGCGGCAGTGCCCTCCAGACTGGCATGCTTCCGTATCAGCGTATCTCATGGAACGTCCTCCGCGCTGGCTTCGAACGGGGGCGGAGGGCGAGGGACCGGGGCGCTGTCGCGCGCTCCGATCCTCGCCCTCCTCGCTCGTGCCGCCCGGCCCCCCGGGCGGAGCGTCAGACGTTGTCCTTGAGGCCGATCGTGATCGAGTCCTGTTTGCCGGGCAAGAAGATCAGATCGACCTTGACCGCCCCGTCCTTGTGCCCGTCGCCCTGCTGGAAATGGTCGTGCGGTATCGCGATCGTCGTGGTGGACAGCGTATATCGCGGATCCGGCACGTCGCCTCGCATGACCGTGAAGCTCAGCTCGAAGTACCCCGTGTCGGTGGCGCACAGGTCGCCGCCGGTCGACGTGTTCTTGTCCTCGATGTACCCGCCGTGGCTCTCGCCGTGCGGGAGCCGGACGTTGAAGGCGTCGATGCCCGGCGCGCCGTAGCCGTTGGGGCTCTGCGGGTAGATGCAGTGCTTCCGCACCACCGCCACCTGGATGTCGTAGGGAGAGAAGTTGTTGACCGTCATGTTGGCGCCCTGTCCCATGGTGATCTCCTCGTGGTTGATGAGTGAACCCGACTTGCCGGCTCACGTTCGCTTCGTGTCGATTTGCCGTGAGAGGCGGCGAGCCGCGGTGAGTGTCAATCGCGTTGATTGCGTCGCTTAGGTCGATTGCAGCAGCCGTGCCAGCGCGCTCACGGGGGCGGAGCGCTGGTTCTCGGCTGCTCTTCGCGGCCGCCGCGAGCGCCGCTGTCGCGCGCGCCTCGACGACCCCGCCGTGCGCCACAGCCGTCCGCACAGCGTGCGCCACGGCGGCCGCACAGCGTGCGCCACAGCTGTGCGCACGGTCGATCCTCGCGCGCCGGCCCATGAGGTCGGGCGCCCGGAACCCGGAACCGGAAGAGGACAAGGCGACAGCACGAGGAGCAACGGGCGGCATGGGGATTGCCGTGCGACGGACGATGAGCGATGGCGGATGACGATCGCGAAAGCCGGCGCGTCGCTGCACGATGGTCGCGCTGCCCCGGGGCGCGGGAGCGCTCCTCGCCCGCGGGCCACGCAGCGCATCCAACCCACATGGAGAACCCCATGATCGAGAAGGACACCGCAGTTCACCCCGGCCTTCCGGACGCCGTGAAGCCCGCGCTCGCCGCCGCCAGGGAGGTTGTGTCGAGGCTCCGCGGCGGCGCCCTGCTCGTCGGCGTCGAGGACTACAAGGCGCACGACGCGGCGGGCGGCAAGGACCTGCTGGCGGGCCGCAACGACGTGCTCGCCTACTGGAAGGTGTGTCGCCGGCTAGGCTTCACGCACATCCGGGTGCTCACGAGCCCGGCGCTCACAGAAGACGAGATCGTCCGGGCCGAGCTGGAGCTGGTCCCCGAGCTCTCGCCCGGTGAGACCGAGGATCAGGTCAAGGCCCGTGTCAGGCGGTGGCTGGCGAACGAGGAGGCGACCGCGCGCCCCGAGATCCGGGGCGAAACAGCGGGAGAGGTCGCGGACGCCATCGCGCGATGGCTGGCGAGCCTGCGGCAAGAGCCGGAGGCGCTGAGCGTGGTCCTGCGGGAGGCCACCTCGTCGGAGCTGAAGGAGGGCGCCCGGTGGCTGGCCAGGGGGCTCATGATCCGGTTGAAGCTGTCGTGGGGCGACTTTCAGGTCGACGAGGCGTGGATGACGTTGCCGGGGATCATGACGTATTCCGGGCACGGCGCGCAGGTGGAGGGCGATCTCGCCCTCTGCCCGACCGACACAGGCCCCGGCCTCGAGAACGCCGTACCTTTCACGGAGCTGCGCGGGATCTTCGAGGAAGAGGACGGCTCCGCTCTCGGCAAGCGCTCTACCGATAACCTCACCGTCATCCTCGACTGCTGCTTCGCGGCTGCGAGCGACCCGACCGGCAGGGCCGAGCGGGCGGCCACCCTCACGCCGGCGAGGTCGGCCTCGGCGATGGCGCCTCGGGCGCACAAGGAGATCGGGAGCCGGGTGTTCTGCGCGTCGAGCCGCGACGAGCCGTCGTACCAGGCCATGCTGGGCGGGCACTGGCACGGCGCGTTCACGTGGGCGATCACCGTGGCGCTGGAGCAGTGGAAGATCAAAGAAGACGGCCAGTTCAGGCGAAGCACGATGTCGCACACCGAGCTCCTCTTCCGGTCGAGGATGCTGCTCCAGGCGCTGTCGTTCCGGCAGCACCCGATCCTCGTGGACGAGCTGGGGAGCCTGCCGGTATTTCATCATGGGCCGCCCGACGGCGCAGCGACGAGCGCGCGACCCGACGCGGCGCGGACGGGCGGACAGCTCGACCCTTCGGTCAAGCTCGCCAACAGCTACGTCGAGTATGTGATGAAGGACAAGATAACGAAGGCCGTGCTGGCGAAGGTCCTCGTCACGAATACCTCTGTCCAGGACAACTGGACTCCGAACACCGAGCACTGGAGCATCGCGGGTGCCAGGTTCGATTCAACGGCATACACCGGTGGAATCGAGGTGACCAGGACGGAGAAGCTCTGGGCCAATGGGCCTTCCTTCCCGATGAGCGACGTGAGCTTCAGGTGCGCCGTGTATCCGGCCTGGTCGCTGCCGTCTGTTCGAACTGCCACTTTTCACGTCTGCTACAACCAAGGGATCTGGGTGTGCGGCTTCAGGATCGATGTGACAAGACTCAATGGTACCTGGTCCGGAAGGATCTCGTGGGCCAAGCCGCCGACCGATAGCAACGTTGTGTTCAAGGTGCTCGGTGACACGCTGCCCATGCGTTTTCAAGATTCATCGTTGTCGGTCTGGTCCACGTCTGTATCTGGACCTTGAGGTCGGCTCCCCGTCTCGTCACGCGAAAGGCGCGCGCCGCACGACCCGCAGCCCCACCACGGGCCGGCGGACATGGGGACGGCCGCCGAAGCGGGCAGCGGCGCGGCTGTACATCATCGTGCTGGCCCACGCGCCGCCCTTGATGACCATGAAATCCGGCTCGTCCGGCGCCGCAGCGTCCGGCCGGAGCCGGTCTCCTTCGACGGCGGGCCCCTCGTGCTTCCAGACGTTGTTGCACCAGTCCCGCGTGTTCCCGGCGAGGCCTCGCACCCCGTACGGGCTCTCGTCGAACGGGTGGCCGTTCACGCCCTCACGCGCCGGTTCTCCCGCGGTCGCGTCGACGACACACGCGAACGTCGGATCGACGTGATCGCCCCACGGCAAGAAGCGACCGTCGACGCCGCGCGCGGCCTTCTCACGCTCGAGCTCGTTGGGCAGCCGCCACGGCAGGCCGGTCCGCTCGCACAGCCAGCGCGCGTAGGCCGTCGACGCATTCCAGTCCACGAGGACCACCGGCCAGTCCAGCCGCCAGGACAACCCCTCGCGATCCGGAGGCAGCCCGAAGAGACCACGCTCGTCCCGGAGCAATGCCAGCTCATCGCCCCCCTCCGCGAGGCCGAGCTGCGCCCTCGGGCAGGCGGCGAGCGCCTCCGCCTCGCGTCCGGTCGCGACCAGGTCGTTCAGAAAGGCGATGTATTCGCCCGTGGTCACCGGGAAGCGGCGCATCACGAGCGCGTCGACCCAGACCCGGCGGCGCGGCAAGCTGTCGGGGGTGACCGCATCCCCGCCGATCCAGCACCACCCCGCCGGCACGTACACGTCGTCCGCCCCGAGCTCCCCCTCCCGCGGCAGGATGATCGGATACGGCCTCTCCTCCCCCGGAGCCCTGCCGTCCCAGTGCTCGTCACGCCCGATCAGCACGGGATATCGGACCTCCGCCCGCCCCGCCGCGCGGATCCGCAGCAGATAACTCCCCCGCTTCAACGGCACCTCCAGAAGCGGAGTCGGCCCCAGCACCCCTTCGCGCACCGGCACGAGCCGCCGGTCCTCCAGCGCGAACCGCTCGACGATCACCTCCGCGCCCGGCGGGTCCGTCACCACCGTCACCGCCCCGTCCCCCCGCAAGAACGCCGCGTTCCGGCCCCGATCGTGGACGCGCAACATCTCCTCGGCGCGCGCCGCGTCCTCGTCTCGACGCGAGAGCTCCGCCTCGATCAGGCGCGCCCGGTGGTGATCCGCGAGCATCGCGTGCGCCTCGGAGAGGTCGGGATCCAGGCTCAACGCGCCTTGCACGGCCTCCAACCACCGCGTCTCGAGCAGCGCCGCGGCTCTGCCCGCTCGCCCCGCTTCGTCCTCCAGCTCCCACGCGGGGCGCTTCTTCTCGATGGGATCGAACGGCCTGAGCTCGCTCTGGACGGCCCGCGCCCGCGCCTCCGCCGCCGCTGCCTGCGCGCGCAGCGCCGCGATCTCCGGCTCGAACGCCCGCGCGTGCTCCAGCGCCGCGAGCGCCTGCTCCCGCCGCCGCACGCCGTCCAGCCACGCCACGACGTCGCGGGCCATCGCCTCCGCGCTCTCGTAGCGCCGCTCGATCTCGGGGCGCATCGCGCGCTCCACGATCGCGGCGAGCTCGGCCGGCACGGCAGGCCCGCCGGCGGCGGCGTCGCTCACGGGCACGGGGGGGCCCGCGAGCAGCGCTGACAGCACCTCCCTGGCGTGGTCGCCCCGATAAGGGGGCCGCCCGGCGAGAAGGCAATAAAGGACAGCGCCGAGCGAATACACATCGCTGGCGGGGCCGTGCAATCGAGTGTCCCCGCGGGCCTGCTCCGGCGGCATGTACGCGGGCGTGCCGACGATATCTCCATGGCGCGTCAACGCGGCCGAGCCCGCGTCGTCCGGCGGGCCGCTGATCCCGCCTTCGGCCGCGTCCGCGGTGCCCACCCGCCGCGCCAGGCCCCAGTCCATCACCAGCACCTCGCCGAACTCGCCGGCCATGAGGTTATCGGGCTTGAGGTCGCGGTGCACGACGCCGCGGCTGTGCGCGTAGGCCATCGCCTGAGCGATGCGCGCGAACGCGTCGACCACGCGCCGGAACGTCCAGCCCGAGGGCGCGGCGCGAAAGCCCGCGGGGCTCGCGCTCGCGTGGAGCTCGGTGATGATGTCTTGCAGCGTGCGGCCGCGCACCTCTTTCATCGTGAACCACAGCCGCCCGTCCGGGAGCTCGCCGCGATCATAGAGAGCGACGATCCCCGGGTGCTGGAGCTGCGCTGTGATCTGCGCCTCGACGAGGAAGCGGCGGCGCAGGTGAGGCTCACCCGCGTGCTCGGCGCGCAAGAGCTTCATCGCGACGACGCGATCCAGCACCGTGTCGCGCGCGCGCCGCACCTCGCCGAACGAGCCGCCCGCGATCGGGCCGAGGTCCTCGTAGCGACCGGGGAGGCCCGCCTGGATCGAGGCCTCCGTCCGCCCGGGCGAGCCGGTCCGGACGACGCCGCTGCCGTCCGCGGCGAGCGTGTCCTCTTGAGGACCGCGCGCGTCCTGGGTCGCCTCGTGGTTGCCGGCCTTCATGAGGGTCCCTGCGGGCCCGGCAGCCTAGCAGCTGCGCTCGACGCCGGACATACGGGCGAGTTCAGGGGGATGTACTTTCCCTCCCGTCGCGTTACCTTGGCGAGCGGACCGGCGCACGGAGCCTCGTTGCATGGCCGCTTCAGCCTCCACCCTCGACCTCGGCAGCTCGCTGACGGTCGCGCCCGAGCGATCCCAGGGTGAAACAACAGCGCTGATGATCGCCTGGGCCGCGTCCGAGCCGCACCGGATAGGCGAGCTGGCGTTCTTCGAGTCAGAAGGGGGAGCGCAGATCCTCGGCCGCGGCGGGCCTCGGGACGGCTCCGGCGTCGAACGAACGGTCTTTTATCGCCAGCGGCCCGGCTGCGTCGAGCGCACTGCCGATCTCGCCGGCCCCGGCCTGTCGAGGGAGCAGCTCCGCGTTCGCCCGGAGGGGAGCCGGCTGCGGATCGAGCGCATCGGAAGATGCGCGATGGAGGTCCGCGGCGAACGCGTGGATCGGTGCGTCCTGGAGCCCGGCGACACGCTCCTGCTCAAGGGCCAGCTCTTGCTCTTTTGCACGCGCCGCCCCCGGAAGCTCGCCCCGCTCACCAGCGCGAAGCTCGCCGATGCGCCCGCGTTCGGCGCGCCGGACAGCCACGGGATCGTGGGCGAGTGCCCCGCTGTCTGGCACCTTCGCGATCGCATCGCGTGGATGGCGACGGCCGACGAGCACACGCTGCTGCTCGGCGGGAGCGGCTCCGGCAAGGAGCTCGCCGCGCGCGCGGTGCACGCGCTGTCGGCCAGGGCGAGGGGGCCTTTCATCGCCCGCAACGCGGCGACGATCCCGGCGAGCCTCATCGACGCGGAGCTCTTCGGGAACGTGAAGGGGTATCCGAACCCCGGGATGCCGGAGCGGCCGGGCCTCATCGGCGCGGCCAACGGAGGCACGCTGTTCCTCGACGAGATAGGCGAGCTCCCCGAGGGCCTTCAGGCGAACCTGCTCCGCGTCCTCGACGAGGGCGGCGAATATCACTGCCTCGGCGCGGCGGTCGCGAAGCGCTCCCATTTTCGCCTGATCGGCGCGACCAACCGCGACCCGGCGGCGTTGAAGCACGACGTCGGCGCCCGCCTCGTGCTGCGCCTCGAGGTCCCGGGGCTCGACGAGCGGCGCGACGATGTCCCCTTCCTGGCGCGGCACCTGCTCCGGCGCGCGGCCGCGAAGAGCCCCGACGCGGTACGGCGGTTCCTGGCGGCGAGGAGCGACGGAGATCCGGAGCCCGCCGTCGGCGCGACCCTCATCGACCACCTGATGCGGCGCCGGTACACGACGAACCTCCGGGAGCTCGATGCCCTCCTGTGGCGCGCGATGTCGACGAGCCAGGGCAGCGAGATCGAGTGGTCAGAGCGCTCACCTTCCGTCGCTGCCCCCCCGCCGGTGGCGATCGAGGCGTCGGAATCGCCGGCAGGCGCGTCGGAGCCGCCCCCCGAGATCCCGGATCCGTCCGCCGATCGTGTGCGGGCGAGCCTGGAGGAGCATGGGGGGAACATCACGCGCGCCGCGCAGGCGCTTGGGCTGTCGAGCCGCTACGTGCTCTATCGCCTGATGCGAAAATACGGACTCAGCGCCGAATAGACAGCGATGAGATCTGCGCTTGTCGCCCGCGGCGGGGGTCGCGGCGCGGCCGCTGGCGATCTGGCAGGCTGAGGCGCGCCCCGAGAGCATCCGCCGGCAGGGGCGAAATGGGTCGCTGGGGCGAAATGGGGCGGGCCAGCCGGGGCAGCGAATCCACACGAGGGAATCCAGCGGACCCGCCGCCTGCTGATCGGAGGGCGTACGGTATTGCAATGCGACGGGCGCGACACATCGATCTCCAGGGAGCGGCTCTTGCAGCGCTCCGCTTCGAGGAGGATACGAAGTTCATGAAGAATCAGATCAAGACGATCCTGTTGCTCGGCGTCATGTCGGCAATCCTGGTGTCGATCGGCGGGGCGCTGGGGCCCGGGTACCTCGTCTTGTTCGGCGTGCTCGCGCTCGCGATGAACCTGGGTGCGTATTTCATGTCCGACCGCATCGTGCTCGCGGTGCACCGGGCCGCCGAGGTCTCGCCCATCGAGGCCCCGGGGCTGCACCGGATGGTGGAGGAGCTCTCGAGCCGGGCGGGGATCCCGAAGCCCCGCGTCTATGTCATCCCGGACGCGCAGCCGAACGCTTTCGCCACGGGGCGCAACCCGGAGCACGGCGTCGTGGCGGTGACCGAGGGCATCATGCAGCTCCTGAGCGAGCGTGAGCTGCGCGGCGTGCTGGCGCACGAGATCGCGCACATCAAGAACCGCGACATCCTGGTGTCGACGATCGCGGCGGCGTTCGCCTCGGGCATCACGTGGGTGGCCCATGCCGTGAGCTTCGCCGGGATATTCGGCGGATCATCGGATGACGAGGAGGGCACGAGCCCGCT
This sequence comes from Sorangium sp. So ce124, assembly GCF_051525235.1. Taxonomy (NCBI): domain Bacteria; kingdom Pseudomonadati; phylum Myxococcota; order Polyangiales; family Polyangiaceae; genus Sorangium; species Sorangium sp. So ce124. The sequence goes on along the minus strand of NZ_CP150312.1, from coordinate 12,042,873 downwards.
CGGCGGACTGGCCCTCGCGATCGTGGCGCCGATCGCGGCGACCCTCGTGCAGCTCGGCATCTCGAGGTCGCGCGAGTACATGGCGGACGAGCTCGGCGCGAAGCTGTCCGGCGACCCGGAGGCGCTCGCCAGCGCGCTGTCCAAGCTGGAGCACGGCGTGGCGCTCGTGCCCCCCGAGGCGGCGCGCCCGGCGACGGCCAGCCTCTTCATCGTCAACCCGCTCGCCGGGGCTGGCTCGGTGCTGAAGTGGTTCTCGACGCACCCGACGACCGAGGAGCGCGTGAGCCGGCTGCTCTCGATGGCGTCGAGCGGCCGGGCGGCGCGCGGCTTTACGAGCGCGATGGCCTGACGGCGGGCGCTGCCCTCTCGGCGCCCATGCGCGGCAGCGCGACTACCTGATCGCTGCGATGCAGGTGTACGTCACGCCATCATCGGATGTGTCGCAGTAAGAGCCCGTCTGGCAACAGTCGTTCACGGGATCGCAGAGATCATCAACGTCGAGGATCTCCGAGCATACGGGCTCAGTCGGGTTTCCCCCCGCGCCCCCCGTCCCCGCGCCGCCTGTGCCGCCGCTCCCGCCCGCGCCGCCGCTGTCCTCGTTGATGTCGAGGGTCCAGTAGGCGCGGTGGTTGTTCTCGTCGAGACCCTGGAACGGCACGCGGAACGCCGGGTAGCTCGGGTCCTGGCCTGCAGCAGCCTTCTGGACGTCGATGGCGGCCACCCAGATCTGCTGGGTCCCCTCGGGGCGCACGACGCCGTACTCCCGCTTCGTGTTGAACGCGATCCAGTTGAGATCGCCTGGCGGCGCCCAGGTAGGCTGGCTGTTCTGATACTGCCCGTCGGTCATCCGGTTCGATGTGACGCGGTTCGCGTTGAGGAGCTCCACCGGCTGACCGCCGCTCGCGCCGAGGACCATGAGCTGGGCCGTGTTGTCACCGTGGCCGCCCTTCCCCCGCGAGAACGCGATCCATGCCGCGTCCGGAGAGAAGCTCGGGAAGAGGTCGCTCTTCTTGGCGGGCGGCGCGAGCAGGACCGATGCCTGCCCCCAGACGCCGTTGCTGTACGGAATATGCGCGATCGATGAGCCGCCGGGAGCATCGCCGTCGCCCGTGGCGAAGACGACCTCCGTCCCGAGCGGGGACCAGTCCGGATGCGTCCCCTTCAGCGCACCGGTCGGGAGATCGTTGACATAGGCGCCGGTCTCCCGCTCGACCATCCACATGGCTCCCTTCGACGCGGCGACGACCCGCGCGTCGTCGGGCGAGATCGTCGCAAAGACGTGGCCATCCGTGTCCTTCACGCTCTTGACGAGCGGGTCGGGCGGCGCGTCCGGCGTCACCGCGAGGATCCACAGGCTGTTCCCGGAGTTGGCGGACACCGGGGCTGCCATGTACTTGCCGTCGCGCGAGAGCACGTGGCATGCGACGCACTTGACCTTGTCGCCGTCGGAGTACGTCGTCGGGGGCTTGCCCACGATGTAGTCCTCCGGAGTCTGGCGAGAGATCTTCCCCCGCCGCACTCCGGCAGAGGTCGTCGACCAATAGAAGATCGCGCCTTTCACGTCCTGCCTGGAGAAGCCTATCTCGATGGCGGCCGAGCGGCGCACGGTGGCTGGCGTCGTCGAGGTGTCGAGCGCGTCGACCGTCCAGGTCGCGGTCCCGCCGGCATTGGAGCCAGCGATGTAGTTCCATGTCGTCTCGTCCACCTCCCAGCACCCGGCGGCGGGGTTGGCCTGCTCGCAGAGGCCGTGCGCGCCGTCCGTGAAGACGGTGACCGTGGAGCTCGCGCCCGTGAATACGAGCCGGAACTCCGTGAACCCCTGGCTCCGCCACTGGAACAGCGTGCGGTAGACGTTCCGCGGAAAGCGCGTTTGATCGCTCGGGTAAACGATGCTTGGCGCAGGAGCGCCCGTGACCGGGGTCCCCGCCCAGGCGCCTTGATCGCTCGGCGTGCCGAGGACCGTGCTCAGGTGGAGCACGACGGTCGTCTCTCCCGTCACGCATCCATCGCTCGCAGTGACTCGCACCGTGCCGCCCGCTGATGCGAAAGGCTCCAGAACACCGCCCGCGATCGTCCCCGGAGGCGTGTCGTCGCCGCGCGTCGCTGACCAGAGGAGCGCCCCCGGCTCGAGCGCCCTCGTGGTGCCGTCGGAGAGCGTCCCGGTGGCCGTGAACGTGATCGGCGCAGCGGAGTGGCCATCGATCTCCACCGTGGAGTCGTCAGGCGACAGAGCGATGGACTGCAGCCCTGGGACGCACGTTACGTGTCCGCCACCTGCGCTGCCTGTGCTACCTGCGCCACCTCCGCCATCTGCACCGCCTGTGCTGCCTGGAACGACACCTGTGCTGCCCGTGGGCATCCCCTCCGCCTCGGTGTCGCTCCCGCACGAGCAGCCCCCCATACAGAACGTGAGCAAGACCGGAAACAGCGAGAACCGCATCGGCGCCCTCCCACGGGGATCAGCGAGACCCCCATTCCGACAGGCTACATCGGGCATTGCACGCGAGTAAAGCGAGCGCCGAGCGTCAACTCACCGGCTGTGAATCGTATTACCGGTTTGCTCGTTAGCCCAACTTTGCCAATCACGGAGCCGTTGGAAGAGCGACGCTAGCTCGACCGCTCACCCACGCATCGAGGGGACCACCTTCACTCCCCAGACGGCGGGTCTTCGTCGTCGCTGTCGCTGTCCTCGCCGTCCTCGTCGTCGCCAGCGCCGTCCTCGTCGTCCTCGTCCTGCTCGGGGGGCTTCGGCGCGAGCGCCACGCGCGGGTAGTGCTCGCCGGAGGTGTCACGGCGCCCGGCCTCCCAGGCGTCCTCGAGGTTGACGAGCTCATACCAGCCAAGGCGATTCACGGCCTCGAAGAAGAACTTGCCGTCAGCGCTCGGCTCGAAGCTGAGGGGCTCGGGCTCGAGCTCGGCGAGCGTGCGGACGCCGTCGTCGTAGACGCCCCAGACCCGGATGGGCTTGCCTTCGGAGACCTCCAGCACGGCCACACGGCCGCCCGCGGCGCTCTCCACGACGCGGAGGTCCAGGTCGCCGCGCGCCTCCAGCCTGGACGCGCCGCCGCTGACCGAGAAGATCCAGGTCTCGGATGAGGTGCCCACGATCACCCGCCCGGAGGCGAGCGCCTCGAGCGTGTAGACCTCGTCCTCGCTGTCCTCCTTGCCGAAGTCGTGCACGAGGACCGGCTTTCCGTGCGGGAGGTCGACCCACCAGAGCTTGGCGTCGCCGTCGGTCGCCACGAGCGCGGCGCTCCGATCCGCGTTCACAAGGCCCGTCGACGAGGGGGAGCTCGCCTTCACCGCGGTCTCGATGAGCTCCCCGTCCTTCAGCACGGCGAAGACGAAGGAGCGCCGGGCTTCCTTCTTCCATCCGATGTACACGTCGGCGGGGCGGTAGCGCTCGATCTCCCGCGCGCCCGCTCCGAAACGCGCGCGCACGTCCTTCGGGATGTCCTCCTCGTCCTCCGGGAGCGGGCGCTGCTTGCCCAGGTAACGCAGGCCGACGCGGCCCGGGGCGGGCTCGATGGCGTACTCCTCGGGCGCCCTCTTCGGGCCCGACTCGGGCGCCTCGTCGTCGTCCTCGTCCTCCTCGGACGGCGTGTACACGGCGACCTCGGGGAACGCGTCGGGGTTCGTGGCGAGCCGCTCGAGCAGCGTGTCGAGGCCGAGCAGCTCGTAGGTGTCGCCGATGTGATCCATGAAGGCCCGGCCCTCGGCGATCCGGACCTCACCCACGGAGGCCTTCACGCGGCTCACGCGGCGCAGCTTGCTCCCGTCGAAGCCGACGATGGTCAACCCGTCCTCGGAGTCCTCGCCCTCGTAGCTCTTGACGAGGAGCAGCCGGCCGCCGAGGGCGGGGGTCAGGCCGTAACCGCCCACGCCCCAGCGCTGCTCGAGGACGGCGCCCTCTCCCTCGCGGCGGTAGACGTCGAGCGACTCGCCCGTGGAGAGGATGACGCGGTCCTCCGGGCCGTAGGCGATGTCGGAGATCGACGCCTCGTGCTCGAAGAGGCGGCGCAGCTTGCCGTCCGCGAAGGAGAGCTCGGCGACGAGCTTGTAGTCGAACCCGTACAGCACGGCGCCGCCGTCCTCCCGCGCCGCGATGTAGCCGTGGGGGCTGGGCAGCGCCTCGCCCTCGGCGCGCTTCAGCTCCCCGTCCTCGATCCAGGCGGCCGTCACCGGCTTGCGCCGGAGCTTCGCGATGCCGTAGACGCGGCCGCCGGGCGCCACCGCGATGCAGGAGGTCGACCCGAACAGCTCGCGCTGCGCGCGCTCGATCTCGGGCTCCGGGGGCACCTCGCGCGACCGCCGCGGCTCCACGCGGAGCGCGCCCTCCAGCACCTCTGGCCGGGCGCCCTCTTCCTCGTCGCCCTCGCCGGACGTGCTCTCGCCCTCGTCGTCGCCCTCGCCGGACGCGCTCTCGTCTTCGTCCTCGTTGCCGGGTTCGTGCTTCTTCAGCTCGGGGAAGGACTCCGGCTGCGCGGCGAAGCGCGCGGCGAGCTCCTCCAGGCCGAGCAGCACGTAGCCGTCGTCGCCGTCGATCACGACGACGCGGGCGCCCTCGATCACGATCTCGCCGACCGCGATGCGCACGCGCGCCAGCCGGCGCACCGTGGATCCGTCGTAGCCGAGGATGGTTACGCCGTCGGCGCTCTCGTCCTCGTCGTCGAAGCACTTCAAGAGGAGCAGGCGTCCGCCGAAGACCGAGCGCATCCCGTAGCTGTCGAGGTCCCAGCGCCCCTCGAGCGCGACGCCCGAGCCCTCCCGGCGGTAGACCTCGATCGTGTCGCTCGCGACCAGCACCCGGTCCTCCGGGCCGTAGGCGACGTCGGAGAAGGGCTCGTCGTGCTCCAGGAGGCGTCGCACGGAGCCCGCCGCAAATACGACCTCCCATACGGCCTCCGAGTCCTCCCCGATCAGCGCCGCGCCGCCGTCGTCGCGCGCGGCGAGGGATATGCCGTGCGTGGTGGCGAGCGGATCGCCCTGAGCGGTGCGGAGCTCGCCGCCCTCGATCCACGCGGCGACGGGCGGCTTTCGCTTCGGCTTGGAGACACCGAAGACGAGGCCGTTCGGCGCGATCAGCCACTCGCTGCTCCGCCCGAAGAGCTTCAGTTGCTCTTCGGAGGGCTCGGGCGCCGTGTAGCCCGGCACGCGCTCCAGCCGGAGCCCGCCGGAGATGACCCTGGGCTTGTCGTCGTCGTCGTCGTCGTCGCTGGTCTCCGCCTCGTCCGTGTCGTGGTCGTCGCCTGCCGCGCGCTCCTCCTCGGGGGCCGCGGCGCGCGCCGCCTCGCGTGCGGCTTCGACCGCCGGATCCACCGCGCACGCGGCCTCGAAGCGCTGGCCTCCGCCGAAGCGGGGCAGCTCGACGGGCCACCTCGGGCCCGCCGGGGGCTCGGGTCGTTGCTCGGCGGACCAGGCGTCCCAGTCGCTGTCGCTCTCGATCGCCTCGGCCAGAGACGCCATCTCGATCGGGTGCGCGCCGTGCACCGCGGTGAGGGCCCGCTGGACCGCGCTTGCCATGTCGGCGACGCAGGCCTTGCTCCACCCGGCCGGCCGCACGCGCACGAGCGCCCAGCGATCGGCCCACTGGAAGGGCTCGCAATGCTCCACCGCGCGCGCGTCGAGCGCCCGCTCCCACGCCTCGCCGGCGGCGCGCCGCGCGGCCGCGTCCGGGGGCGCCACGAAGCAGAGCTCATAGGAGAACAGGTCCCCTTCGAGATCGAACCAGTCGCTCGGCGCTGCCCCGAAGAACGCGAACGGATAGGGCTGAGATCCCGGCATGGGGGCGAACGGTACAGCAGCTTCTGGCGAGCGTGCAGGTCCAGACGCCCGACGGCCCGGCGAGGCGCCGGAGGCGCTGCTCATCGTCCCCGGTGGGCTTAAAGGCCCCGCGAAGCGGAGTGCATGGACGTGGTTTCACGGCGCTTGGGGAGTCGCCGTTTCGTGATCCATCGAGGTGGCCCGGATGGAATCCTCTTCAACTCGATAGCAGCGCTGACCACGCGAAGATGGCGCGAGGCGCGCCCAGCCTGCTCACGTCGAAGCCTTGGGTACTCCTGGCTCGAACCGCGCGCCGAGCTGCACGAGCCGGCCGAGATCGTCGGCGTTACGCCATGTCTCGACGATCTTGCCCTCGACGATGTGGTGAATGAACATCGCGGTGAACGTCTGTCGCCGTCCGTGGCTCGGGATGCCGAGGAAGCTCGCTTGTGCGCACGTATTCTTCGCGCGCACGACCACCTTGTCCCCTTCGGCGATGACGTCCTCGATCGACCATGTTTGCTCGATGGCGCCGAATGTCCCGAAGAGCGTGCGGATCCCTTCCGGCCCTGCGGGGAGCGCGGGTGGCCCGCCGTGCATCCTCCAGGACGGAGAGATCATCTCGCAGAGCTCCTCGATCTTGTGTTCGCTCACGAGCTCGAGAAACCGTCGCGCGATCGCCTTGTTCGCCTCGATTGAAGACATCGCTGCTCACCCTCCTCTTGTCATGCTGAGAGCGCATCGCCGCTCGGCTGAGCTGTGATCGGCTCCCGACGCCTGGTCGCCTGGTCGATTGCGCCGCCGGGGGTTGTCGCGGGCGGCGTGGCGCTGGTGCGGTGGTGGTGCAGGTGCGGTGCCAGGCGCCGCAGCCGGGCGCTCCAGCCGACGAGCTGGCCGCTCCACGTGGCGTCGCGCTCGACGCGCCCCTATCGAGCCACCGTCGATGATGGCGCCAGCCACCACCAGACTGAGGGGCGGCGCCTCCATGGCGAGGCCGAGGCGCCGCGTCCGTCGCGTTACGACGCCGCGCGCGGCGCCTCGCCGAGGAGCTCCAGCCTGGCCAGGCTCCCGCAGGTCTCCGACAGGGCGCGCATCAGCCGCAGCCGGTTGTCCCGCACGGCCGCGTCGTCGGTCATCACGAACACGTCGATGAAGTACTGGTGCAGGAGGGGCGCGAAATCCGCCACCGCCCTGAACGCGGCGTCGTACGAGCCGCTCCGGACGTCCGACGCGATCTGCTCGCGCAGCTTGAGGTACCCCGCGAAGAGCGCCGTCTCGCTCGGGTGCACGTCCTGTCCGAACGGCGCCACCGGCTCGCCGGCAGGCGCCTTGTCGGCGATGTTCGTGGCCCGCTTGAAGACCTCGCCCACCCGCGCGCGCACCTCCGGGCTCAGCGCGTCGATCGCGCGCACGCGGGCCCTGAGATCGAGCGGGCGATCGGCGGCGACGCGCAGGCACGCGAGGACCGCGTCCTGCGGGAGCCGGTCGGAGAGCAGGCCCCGCAGCCGCTCGGAGAAGAACTCGCCGAGGCGGGTCGCGAGCTCCTCGCGCGAGACGTTGAGCTCCACCCCGGCGTAGCCGTCGTAGGCGGCGCCGAACGCGGCGCCGAGGCGCAGGTCGAGATCGCGATCCAGGAGCGTGCGCAGCACGCCGAGGCACGCGCGGCGCAGCCCGTACGGGTCGGCGGTGCTCGTGGGGACGAGCCCGATCGCGAAGCAGCCGACCAGCGTGTCGAGCCGATCGGCCATCGCGACCAGCGCGCCGGCGTGCGTCGGCGCCGTCGCGTCCGCGGCGCCCTTGGGCAGGTAGTGATCGCGGACGACGTCGGCCACCTCCGGGCTGACCCCCTGGGCGAGCGCGTACGCCCGCCCCATCTCGCCCTGGAGCTCGGGGAACTCGCCCACCATCAGCGCGACGAGATCGCACTTCGCGAGGTGCGCCCCCGAGGCCGCCGCCACCAGCGTCTGCTCGGGCAACATCAGGAGCAGGCCGAGCTCGCGGGCGAGCCGCTCGACGCGCTCGGCCTTCGCCAGCACGCTGCCGAGCCGCTTCTGGAACACGATCCCGCCGAGCTTCTCGCGGCGGTTCGCGAGCGGGATCTTGACGTCCTCCCGGTAGAAGAACTGCGCGTCCGACAGGCGCGAGCGCATCGTGTTGTCGTTGCCGCGCTTGATCTTCTCGGGCGCCTCCGCGGTGTTCACGACCGCCAGGTACCTCGGGAGCAGCGCCCCGGTCTTCGCGTCGCGGACGCCGAAGTAGCGCTGGTGGCCGCGCGCGACCTCGAGGATCACCCGCTCCGGCAGCTCGAGGAACCGCTCCTCGAAGCTGCCGACGATGACGTGCGGCTCCTCCACGAGGGAGAGGTTCTCGCCGATCAGGAAGTCGTCCTCGATCAGCGCCCCGCCCGCGTCCCGCGCCGCGGCGAGCAGGCGCTCGCGCATGAGCTTCGCGCGCGCCTCGGGGTCGACGAGCACGTGCGCCGCGCGCATCGCCTCCACGTAGTCCTTCGCGGCGCCGATCGCGATCTCGCCCGGCGCGAGGAAGCGGTGGCCGCGGCTCGTGCGCCCGCTGCGGATGCCGGCGATCTCGACGGGGATGACCTCGCCGCCGGAGAGCGCGACCAGCCACTGGATGGGGCGGCCGAACGCGAAATCTCCCTGCCCCCAGCGCATCGACTTGCGGAAGGGGATGGCCGCGACGAGCGACGTCAGGACGTCGGGGAGGAGCTCGGCCGCGGGCTTGCCGGCCTCGCGGCGGGTGCCCGCGAGGTACTCGCCCTTCGGCCCCTCGACGCGGCGCAGCTCCGCGACGGTACAGCCGAGCTTCTGCGCGAACGCCTCGGCCGCCTTCGTGGGCGCGCCGTCCTTGAAGGCCGCCTTGACCGGCGGGCCGGTGACCTCCTCCTCGAGGTCCGGCTGGCGCGCCGCGACCCCGGAGACGAGCAGCGCGAGCCGACGCGGGGTGCCGAGCGCGCGCACCGCGCCGTGGCGGAGCCTGAGCTCCGCGAGGCGCTTCGTTGCGAGATCCGGGAGCGCGCGGAGCGCGGCCTCGACAAACGACGAGGGGAGCTCCTCGACGCCGATTTCGAGCAGGAGATCGCTCGCTTCGTTGGACATGGGACCGCGGACGCTACCCCAGAACCGCTCGTTCGGCGAGGTGGTCGAGCGATCGAGCCGCGCTGTTTACGCGGTTTACGCCGTTCACGCCGGTCGCGCCGTCCGCGTCGCCCGCCACGTCACGCCGTGGCGCGGCGCGCACGACCGGCGTGCGCCACGGGCGACGTGACGTTCGCGCGGCTCAGCGCGCCTGTGCCGCGCTCCGGAGCGCGCGCGAGAGCACCTTCTTGAAGGCGCTCGCCTCGCCTCCGCTCGGCTTGTCCTTGCGCCCGTAACGGGTCGCCGCGCCGACCCGGGCGACGCACTGGGCTGCGCGCATGTACCGCCGGGCCGCCTTCGCGACCGCCCGATCGCCCGGAGCAGACGCCGACGCGACGGCCGCGCCGAGCTCGTTCAGCGCCTCGTCGAGCGGGGCGCAGCCCTCGGGCGTGGGGGGCAGCTGGAGGGGGGGCGGGGCGTGGCAGCAGCGGGCGCGCAGGGTGGCCAGGGTCGCCATGTCGTGCCAGCCGAGAACGGCCCATTCCTTCGTGGCGTCCGAGACGCCCTTGGGCCCAGCTGCCTGGGCGAGGTGGCTCTTGAGCGCCGCGACGCCCTTCATCGGGTCGATCTCGGCGCACACGGACAACAGCTGGCCCGCGGTGGCGGCGTCGACGCTCTTGCCGGGAAAGAGGGGCATCGCGCACGCGGCGAAGTCCGCCGTGGCCGCAGGATCCGGCGCTGTGCTCGCGGTGCCTGCGTCCGCTGGCGCCGCCGCACCTGTTTCCTCCGCGCCCGCGTCACCGGGCGCCGGGGCGCTCGGCTCTGCGGGGGCGGCGCACGCGGCGGGCGCAGCGTCCGAGCCGGACGGCGGCGCCGGGAGGGACGCCGGCGCGGCGTCGCGGTGTCGAAGCCAGAACCAGGCTGCCCCCGCCGCGCCCGCGATGGCCGCGACCCCCAGGGCCAGCGTCACCCACCGGCGCGCCGCGGACGGCGTCCCGTGGCTCGCCCCGGGCGCCGGCGCCGGCGCCGGCGCGCGAAGCGGCGGCATCGCCGCGCGCGGCGGCGCGCCGAGCCCGGACGCGCCGCCGCGCGCGGCGACGCCGCCGGGCGCCATCGGGAAGGGGTGCGACGGCTCATGCGTGTCGTCTTCGCCGAGCCAGAGCAGATCGACGGCCGGGACGTGGGGCGTCGGTGCGCCGAGCTCGGGCGCGCCGACGCGCGTTGCGGCGCCGCCGGGCGCCATCGGGAAGGGGTGCGACGGCTCGTGCCTGTCCTCTTCGCCGAGCCAGGGGAGATCGTCGATCGTTCGCGGGCTCGCCGGGGCATCCGCGTCGAAGAGGGGCACCGCGGTGGGCGAGAAGGGCGGTTGCGCCGTCGCTACGGGCGCAAAGGGCAGTTGCGCCGTCACAGCGGGGGTGACGGGCGGTTGCGCCGTCACAGCGGGGGCGACGGGCGGTTGCGCCGTCGCCGCAGGCACGACGGGCGGTGGCTGCACCTCCGCGGTCGGCGCAGCCGGTGCGCCCGCACGCGCGCCGTCCTCCGTCCTTGCGCCGGCGAGCCCCGGCGATGCGGCAGGCAGCGCGGTCTGCGCCTTCGAGGGACGGTCTGGCGCTTCCGGCGGCGGGGTGGTCGGCGCGCCGGTCGTCGAACGGAGGCCCAGGCTCGCGAGCCCGTGGAGGGGCAACGGCGTCCGGCGGGCCGAGGCGCTCGCGATGGGCGGCGGCTGCGAGCTCGAATGGCCATGCGGCGGCGCGCTCTTGCGGGGCGGCTGCGAGCCTGTGCCCTCGCGCGGCGGCGCGCTCTTGCGGGGCGGCTGCGAGCCTGTGCCCTCGCGCGGCGGCGCGCTCTTGCGGGGCGGCTGCGAGCTCGACGTCCCCCGCACCCCGCTGCTCGACGGGCGCGGCGCTGGAATGGTCCTCGCCGGCGCCGCGAGCGCGTGCTCATCGAGCGGCGGCAGCTCCTCCAGGCCGTCGCCCGGCCGCGCCGCCTCCAGCGCGCGACGGAGCGCCGCGACCTCGGTGATCCGCTGCTCAGCGCTGCGCGCGAGCGCCTGGTCCAGCACGCGCCACAGCGCGTCGCCCGCCGCGCCGGGCGGCGTGATTCGCGGCGCGGCGCCAGCGCCTTGCTTGCGGCGGAGCTCCTGGTCGCTCTCGGCAGGGAACGGGAGCGCTCCCGAGAGCGCCGTGTACAGGGTGACCGCGAGCGCCCACGTGTCGTCTCGGCGCGACGGCCCCTCGCCCGCGGCCCGCTCCGGCGAGCGGTAACCCACGAAGGCGGGCGTGGCGAGCGGGTCCGACAGCCACCCCGTCGACGTGCACGGCTCGCCCTCCATGACCACGCACGCGGCCGACAGGCGGCCGTGCACCGTCCCGCGCGCGTGCAGGCTCTCGACGCGCTTCGCCAGGCGGACGACCCAGCCGACCGCGTCCCTGTCCGGCAGCGGACCGGCGCGTGCGATCCTCGCAGCGAGCGTCTCCATACGAGCGCCGCAGCGTAGTGCGGCGAACCGCCGCTGACCACATTGTGGCTCTCCCGCGGCACGCCGGATCGCGGATCGCCCGCGTCTGGCCCTGGAGCGCCGCCGTCAGCCGCCGATCACGTCGGCCATCGTGTATCGGCCGGGCGGCTTCCCGTGCAGGTGCCACGCCGCGCGCAGCGCCCCGCGCGCGAAGAGATCACGGCTGGTCGCGCGGTGCGTGAGCTCGATGCGCTCGCCGGGGCCGAGCAGGTGGACCGTGTGGTCGCCGATGACGTCGCCGCCGCGCACGGCGAAGATCCCGAGCTCGTCCGCCTTTCGCGGGCCGACGTTGCCCTCGCGGCCGTGCACGTCGGCGAGCGTCGCGTTCGGCTCGCGGGCCGCGCGCACGGCGTCGGCGAGCCGCACGGCCGTGCCGCTCGGCGCGTCCACCTTGGCGCGGTGGTGCACCTCCACGATCTCGACGTCGTAGCCGGGCCCGAGCCGCCGCGCCGCGCTCGCCGCGATCTCCGCGAGCACGTGGATGCCGATGCTCGTGTTCGGCGACCAGAGGACCGGGACGTGCTGCGCCGTCTCGTCGAGCAGCCGCTCGCACGTGCCGTCGAGGCGCGTCGTTCCGCTGACCACGGCGACCTTGGCCCGCATCGCGAGGTGCAGGAGACGGGGGAGCGCCTCGGGCCGCGAGAAGTCGATGACCACGTCCGCGCCGAGCAGCCCGGCGCTGGTGTCGTCGCTCATCGCGACGCCGATGTTGCCTGTCCCCGCGAGCTCGCCGACGTCACGGCCGATGCGGGAGGAGCCGCGCGACACGATCGCGCCCACGACCTGGGCTCGCTCGTTCGCCGCGAGCCGGACGATGGCTTGCCCCATCTTGCCGCTCGCGCCGTGGATCGCGACCTTCAGCAGCCGTGCGTCGTCCCCCTGGGCGGCCCCCATGAGCGCGCTCATGGGAACACCTCGATGATCTCCGTTCGATTTCACGACGCCTCGCGCCTCGCCTCGAGCCGCCTCATCGCCTCGGCGATCTGCTGCCGGGTCGCCTCTCCGGCCGGCACGAGCGGCAGCCGGACGGCGGCGCTCATGCGGCCCAGGGCGGCGAGCGCGGCCTTCGCGGGGGCGGGGTTCGGCTCGACGAAAAGGAGCCCATGCAGCTCGAGGAGCGCGAGGTGGGCTGCGCGCGCGCCCGCCAGGTCGCCGGCCAGGAACCGCCGGGTCACCGCGCTGGTCTCGCGCGGCAGCACGTTCGACGTGACGCTGATGACACCCTGCGCGCCGAGCGCCATCATCGCGAGCGTCAGCGCGTCGTCGCCGCTCAGGATCGTGAGCCGGTCGCCGAGGCGCCGCACGAGCTCCTGGCAGCGGAACACGTTGCCCGAGGCGTCCTTGATGGCGACGACGTTCGGCGCGGCGGCGCAGATGCGCTCGGTCGTCTCGGCGGAGAGGTCGACCACCGTCCGCCCCGGGATGTTGTAGAGCACGATCGGCGCAGGGACGGCCCTGGCCACGGCCAGCGTGTGCTCGCGGAGCCCGTCCTGCGAGGGCTTGCTGTAGTACGGCATCACGATCATCACGCCCGCCGCGCCGGCGGCGAGCGCGGCGCGCGAGGCCTCGATCGTCTTCTTCGTCGAGAACGAGCCCGTCCCCGCGATCACCGGCACGCGGCCGCGCGCGGCCTCGACGACGCGCCGGATGACCGCGGTCGTCTCGGATTCGCTGAGGGTCGGCGACTCGCCCGTGGTCCCGCACGGCACGAGCCCGCTGACGCCGCCCGCGATCTGCGCCTCGACGAGCGCGTCCAGCGCGTCGAAGTCGACGGCTTCACCATCGGGCGTGAATGGCGTGACGAGGGCGGTGAATGTTCCCGACAAGGGGAGCTGCGACATCAGACGACCATGATCGCCACCCCGGGTGCGCGTCAACAGGAGAGGACAGGTTCGCCGCGGACTCCCCGCTCTCCGCTGGTTCCTGCGCGGGGCGACGCCGAACGGACGCGGCCTTGGGGGCGGGCTGCCGGGAGCCCGCTCGGCCTGTACGGCGCGGGCTGGCGGGAACCCCCGGGGCTTGCGGGGAGCGGGCCGGACGCTCCAGGGCAGGTCCGCGTCTGCTATCGTCCGCGGTGTAGCGCCTCGCTCCTTCGGGGGATTTGCCCGAGCGCGTCAGGTCCCTGAGAGGCACCGGCCATGGATCTCGCCCAGTACATCAAGAGCATCTCCAGCGCGGCCAATACCATCCTGGAGGGGATGGCGGTCACGTTCTCCCATCTGTTCCGGGAGCCCATCACCGTCCAGTACCCCGACAAGACGGACCGCCCCGTCAGCGAGATGCTCCCCCCGCGGTACCGCGGCTTCCTCGAGGTGCAGATGGACATCTGCACCGGCTGCAAGCGCTGCGAGCGCGCGTGCCCCATCGAGTGCATCGCCATCGATCTGGAGAAGGACCCGGCGACGAAGAAGCAGGCAATGAGCCGCTTCGACATCGACATGGGCAAGTGCATGTACTGCGGCCTCTGCGTCGAGGCGTGCAAGACGGAGTCGACCGGCGCGATCCGCCACACCCGCGAGTTCGAGGGGGCGGCGCCGACGCTCGACCACCTCACGTTCCGCTTCATCCCGGAGGGCCTCGTGCCGCTGTACAAGGCGCCGAAGGACCTCGGCGAGGTGCCCGTCGGCGAGTACGGGCCGCACGCCCGGGAGGCCCGCGAGCGCGCCATGCGCGACAACCCGGCCGCGCTGGAGGAGCTGCGCGCCATCTGGCGCAAAGAGCGCGGCAAGCAGCAGGGTGCCGAGGGCGCGGAGCCCGCGGGCGGGGGGGCCGGAGCGGAGGCCGGAGCGGGGGCTGGAGCAGGGGCCGGAGCGGGCGCCTGAGCCAGGGCGCGGCGCGCAGAAGGGCGCAGAAGCGCGCCGCGAGCGACGCCCAGGGGTCGCCCTTGATGGGCGGTGGGCAGCGGTCTAACGTCGCGGCCCTCACCCCATGCCCCCCCTGAGCGCACTCGTCTTCCTCGGGCTTGCCGCGCTGACGCTCGGCTCGGCCGGGCTCGTGGCGTTCTCCAGGAACATCATCCACTCCGCGCTGGCCCTGCTCGGCACGTTCCTGGGCATCGCCGGGCTGTACGTCACGCTCTCGGCCGACTTCATCGCGGCGACGCAGGTGCTCGTCTACGTCGGCGGCACGCTCGTGCTCATCCTCTTCGCCGTGATGCTCACGAGCCGCATCGCGGAGATGAAGATCTCGAACCCGCGCGGCGGGCCGGCCGTGGCGTTCGGCCTGGTCACGGCCGTGCTTCTCCTGCTCGGCAGGGTGGCGGCCCAGACCCCTTGGCCCGCCGAGGCCAAGCCGCCGATGCCGTCCACCGCCAAGCTCGGGCACGCGTTCCTCGGAGAGTACCTGCTCCCGTTCGAGCTCGGCTCGGTCGTGCTGCTCGCCGCGATGATCGGCGCTGTCGTGCTCGCGCGTCGAGCCGTCAGGCGCGCCTGGGAGAGGGAGTAGGCGATGGAGGTCGGTCTCATCCATTACCTCAGCGTCGCCGCGGTGCTCTTCGGACTCGGGCTGTTCACCGTCATGACGCGGAAAAACGCGGTGGGAATCCTCCTCGGCGTCGAGCTCATCCTCAACGCCGCCGCGCTCAACTTCATCGCGTTCGACCACTTCGTCGCCGGCGGCGTGGCTGGCCAGGTGTTCACGGTCTTCATCATCGTCCTCGCGGCGAGCGAGGCGGCGATCGCGCTGGCCATCGTGCTTCAGGTCTACCGCAACCACCGAAGCATCATGGCCGACCAGCTGACATCCCTGAAGAACTGACGCGAGAGCGGTCATCCGTGCGGAAGCGCGCGGTCGGCGTGACCCGCGTGACGCGCGGGATGGGCGCGACGGGCGCGACGGGCGCGACGTTCGGACCGGCGGCCGCCGCGTCGCGCGCCCGCGCGCCCGCGCGCGCCACGCCCACGCCGATGCCGATCGCCTACGCCGATCGCCGACCAGGAGATGCGCTCGACGCGCCCGCGCCCTGCTTCTTCACGTGGAGCTCAATCCCAGCGACAAGCAGGAAAAACCTGACCTTGCTAAGGCCCAGCGGGCGACCCACGTTCGAAGGCATGCAGAACCTATCCAAGTCGGAGCTGGTGGGGTTCGTGGAGCTCGAGGTCGGTTCGCTTGCTGTGCAGGTGCCGATCCGCGCCGCCGCAGCGGCGACAGAGCTACCGCTCGCATCGTTCGAGGCTGAAGGGGACAATTGCGCCATCCTCGTGCGAGGCGACACGTCCTCGAAGGCGGTCGAGGTCGCGCTGCGAAACGCGGCGCAGGAGGCGGTCAAGCACCTCTCGAAGAAGTTGCTCAACTAGAGCGGAGCGATGGTCCCGCTGGCCCGGCGCAGGGCTGCGGGCCATCGTCTCCGTGATGTTCCGTGATGTTCCGTGATGCACGGTGCCCCAGGGTACCGGCGGAGCGGTGTGGACAGGTTTCTGCTGGCCGCCCGGCGCTCAGCGCGAGCGGGGCGGCGTTCCGGCCCGCGCGGGCGCCCCGCGTCGCGGGGGAGCTCGCTGCGCTCCGACGTGAATTTCTCGACGCACGTCGTGCTACGCTGCGCCGCGAAATCGCCCGTGAAGCTCATCATCCAAATCCCTTGCTTGAACGAGCGCGACACGCTCGCGCAGACATTCGCGGACCTGCCGCGGTCGATCGACGGCGTGGACGAGATCGAGGTCCTCGTCATTGACGACGGCAGCACGGACGGGACGAGCGCGCTCGCCGAGCAGCTCGGGATCCACCACATCGTCCGCTTCGCGAGGAATCGAGGCCTCGCCGCCGGGTTCATGGCCGGCATCGACGCGTGCCTGCGGCTCGGCGCCGATATCATCGTGAACACCGACGCAGACAACCAGTATCGCGGCGCGGAGATCCCGAAGCTCATCGCTCCCATCCTCGACGGGCGGGCCGACCTGGTGATCGGCGACCGGCAGACAGACAGGATCGAGGAGTTCTCGCCGCTCAAGAAGGTCTTGCAGCGGTGGGGCTCGCGGCTCATCCGGCGCCTGTCGGCCACGGAGGTGGCCGACTCGCCGAGCGGCTTCCGCGCGGTGAGCCGGAAGGCCGCGCTGCAGCTCTTCGTGCACAACCGCTTTACCTACACGCTGGAGACCGTGATCCAGGCAGGCCGCCGCGGCCTCGCCGTGGAGAACGTGAAGATCACGACCAACCCGAAGACGCGCGAGTCGCGGCTCTTTCGTTCGATCCCCGACTACCTGCGCCGCGCCGGTCCTGTCATGTTCCGGGCTTATGCGATGTACCGCCCCGTGCAGCTCGTGGGCTGGGTCGCGACGGTCCTGCTCGTGTTCGGCGTCGCGCTCGGCGTCCGGTTCCTCTACTTCTACCTGCGGAATCCGGACCACAGCGGTTATATCCAGTCGCTCATCGTCGGCACGGGCGCCGTCGTGATGGCGTGCATCCTGGTGGCCGTGGCGTTGCTCGCGGAGCTCATCGCGACGAACCGCCGCCTCGTCGAGGAGGTGCTGATGCGCGTGCGCCGGATCGAGACCGAGCTCGCGGGGCGGGAGTCGGCCCTCGGGCTGGAGGGCATCCGGACCACGGGCGCGAAGCCTTGGCGCAACCAGCAGGTGCGGCAGGCGCGAGCGATCGCGAGGTGAGGGCCATGCCGGAGGACATCGGATCTCCTGCTCCGGCTCCGGGAAGCATCGATTAACCAGCTGCCGTGGTCGCGATCTCGTGGCGCTCGTCGGGGGCGGGCTCGCTGTCCGCGAGGTGAAGAGCCCGGTCCCCTGGACCGGGCTGCTGGCCGAGCGGCGCGGGTAGCCTTCGGCCTGGCGCTCAGCCGTCCGGATCCTCCTGGTCGTCGTCCTCCTGCGAGGGGTCCGCCGGGCCGGTCGTCGGCTCCGGCCCGGATGACGTGTCCGCCGCCGGGGGCTCGGGCGGCGGCTCCGGCCGGGCCGCGTCGCGCTGCTGCCGCAGGTAGACCGTGTAGTTCTTGAAGCGCTCCGCCGCGAAGAACGCGCCGTCCAGCTTGACGTTCCGGCCGCTCCGCGCGGCGTTCTTGCCGAGCACCACCGCCTGCGCGGCGTCCAGGAGCGCGGCCTGGGCGCTCGTATCGCTGGGCCACGCCCGCGCGGGCTTCGGCTCCTGGCCCTTGGGCGGGCGGAGCTTGGGGATGATGTGGAGCGCCTCGACCGGGTAGAGCCCGTCCGTGTAGCCCGGCGCGCCGAGCGCGAGCACCTGATACGGCAGCTCGTCGGGCGGCGGCGGCGCCTTCGGCATGGTCACGAGCTGGAGATCGCCGAAGCGGCGCTTCTCCGTCGCGTACCGGTGCACGAGCTCGTTGAACAGCACCGCCGCCTGCAGCGTGTCCGGCGGGCGCTGGCCCGGCGGGTACAGGATGTGGGTGATGCCGACGCTCCGGTAATGATCGTAGAGCTCGCGCGGTCCTCGCAAGGGCTCGTAGAAGATGAGCGATTGCCAGGCCTGGATATCGAAGATGATCTCGCGCTCGATGCCGAGCGTCGTGCGGTAGTTGCGCGCGAGGATGCGCGCGTCCGGCGGGGTCGCCCGGGTGATCGCGCGGTGATTTTCGCGGAACTTGAACCGCTGCGCGTCGCTCCACCGCTTGTCGTAGGTGGAGCGGATCATCGAGAGCGCGCTCTCCAGCCTGCGGGGGCCGGAGTAGAAGGGCACATCGCCGCTCCACACGATCTGGAATGCCACGAGCGGGACGAGGCCGAGCCGCGCGACGGACCCGAGCTGCCATGTGCGGACGAGCAGCGCCGCGGTGACGGCGATCGGCACCGCGAGCAGGCCCTGGAGGTACCGATCCGCGGTGTACGTGTTGCTCCACATCCAGATGCCAGCGAACGTCGCCCAGGCCGCGAGCGCCGGCCTGCGCCGACCGCGGATGATCAGCAGCATCGGCAGGAGGAGCGTGAAGAGCGAGCCCATCGAGGGGACGTAGCGAGTGAACGAGTAGTGCGGAGCGAACGAGAATGTGAAGAAGTTCCCGACCGCGATGAGCTGCCGCTCCAGCCCCTTCCCCTTGGGCAGGTAAGGCTCGTTGGGGTACGCCTTTTCCATGAACTCCGCGGAGCGCGCGTGCTGCGGGTACGACCGCGTGAACACCCGCTGAGCCATCGGGAAAACGGGGTTGTTATGATAAATGGCGTTCTTGATGAAGTGCGGCGCGGCCGTGCCGAGCGCCACGCCCGACACGATGAGCCCCGCCACGAGGACGCGGCGCGCCGAGAGCAGCGGCCGCCGGCGCTTCTTCACGGCGCGGTAGGCGTCGCGCGCGAGCAGGAGCGCGGCGCGCGGCACGACGACCGCCGCCGCCATCGCCAGGTGATAGACCGCCTGGTACTTCACCAGCATCGCGCCCCCGAGCGACGCGCCGAGCAGGACGGCATACCGCCTGTCGAAGCGCTCGGCGAAGCGCATCGACGCGAGCAGGACCGGCGCCGCGAAGAAGCCCAGGAAATGGTCCGCCGAGCCGCCGGGGTTCTGGTCCTGGACGAACAGCGATGGGAACAGGAAGAAAGCCACCCAGAGGCCAGGGATGCGTTCGCCATGCAGCAGGTACCGCGCCAGAGCTGCGACGCCGACCACCTTCCCCAGGACGAAGACGAACTCCAGGTGGAGCGCCATCATCCACCGCTGCTCCACGAGCATCCCGGGAACGCTGAAACCCCACGCGTAGAGCATGCTCGCGAGGTGAGGGAACGAGTGGTTCACGTCACCGTAGAACGGCACGATGCGGCCGGCGCGCGCATAGTCCTGCCCGATCGGCAGGTGATACCAGGTCGCGTCGAAGCTGATGGAATCCGGGGTCAGCGACAGCAGGTAGAGGAGCACGAGGCACACGGCGCCGACGCCCGTGGCCGTGAGCCACAGCCAGCGCATCGTCCCTTTCGGCGTCGTCGAGGCGTCGAGATCGTGCTTCAGACGCGATAGCCAGCGTGGCAGCTCCAGGAGGCCGCCCGCGAAGAGGGCCGCCGGCATCACGAGCCCGTACCAGGGGCGGATCCAGCCGACCACGCCCGCGAGGTACATGCCGAACACGAAGGCGATGGTGCCGAGCGTCATGCCGAACAGGCCCTCTTCGACCGGCGGCAAGTGCGCGACGCGGAGCCCCCGGCGCAACAGCACGAGGCCGACGCCGAGGCTGGAGAGCAGGAACAGCAGCGAATAGCCCCAGAGCGGCGCGAGCCGCCACAGGAGCCAGTGCTGGATTGGAATGTGCGCGTGGACCACGCGCGCGTAGCCGGCGAGGCCCGTGAGGCATGCGATGGCCGCGAAGACGTTGCGCAGCAGCCTTGGCCGGGGCGAACTCGAGGTCAGGGCGGCACAAAAGCGGGCCAGGGGGGAGTCGGAGTTCAGGGCAACACGCAGGTGAGCCAGCATGAGAGGGGGCGCATCCTAGCGAGGCGGGGGGCGTCGGCAAAGCAGGCGCGCGAGGAGCAAGCCGCCCACGTCCACGGCGAGCGAGGTGGCGCGCGAGATGATCGCAGCGCCCAGCGCTGCCGCGGGTCCAACGGCGGGGGCGAGGCCCACGGAGAGCAGCGCCTCGCGCACGCCGATGCCGCCCGGCGTGGCCATCGCCAGGAAACCGGCCACGGGCGCCAGCACGAAGAGGCCCGAGCCGCCGAGCGCCGCGCCCGGCGTCGCGCCGACGGCGAGCGCGGCGCACGCGCCATGCGCGGCCCAGGTCAGCCAGTACGCCGCGTGTACCAGCGGCAGTCGCACCGGCATGAGCGGCCCGCGCCCCTCGGCCGCGAGGAGCTTGCGCACGCGCTCGGGCGCGCGGGCACGATCCACGGTCATGAGCGCGACGAGCACCGCGCCCAGGGCGACGAGCAGAGGCAGCTTCCATCGACCGATGAGCGCGCTCGCGCCCGCAAACTGCTCGCCGCTCGCCGCGAGCAGGCCGAACCCCACCATGGCGCCGACCGCGACGAAGCTGGCGAACTCGATCGCGAAGGAGGACGCCACCACCGCGCTGGTCGTCCCGATCCGCGGGGCGCCGAGCATGCGGACCAGCGGCACGCCGAGCTTGCCTGGGATGTAGCGTGCCGCCTGCGACTCGATGTGCAGCGCGATCGCCGGCCAGCGAGGGATGGGCCGGCCGGTCAGCTCCTCCAGGACAAAGGCCCAGGCGAGCCCCAGCACGACGATGCCGAGAGCGAGGGGCAGCACCGCGAGCGCCACGAACGCGGGACGGACGTCGACGGGCTCGCCGCTCTCCCACTTGCGAGCGAGATCCCGCGCAGCGAGCCCGATGAACAAGGCGACGGCGACGACCATGACCGGGCGCAGCGCCTTGCGCACCCTCGCGAGCGGGCCTCCGAGCCCCTGCGGCGGGCCGGGCGGGTCGCGCGCGGGCTCGGGTGGATCTGCCGCGATCATCGGGGGCGCTGGCGGGGCGCTCGCGGGCGGGGTGCTGGTGAGGTCGACGAGCGACGCAGATCGGTCCTTCACGCGGGCCAGCGCTTCGCCACGCAGAAGACCGACGGGCCGAAGCCTGGCCGGTGCCCGCGCGCGATGAGGTCGACCTCGGCGCCGAGGCCGAACCCGCTCACCAGATGGGCCAGCAACCGGGCCCTCCCCTTCTTCAACCAGTCGCCGGATTCCTCGAAGTCGCGCTGAACTACCGTCGTTCCCATCCGCTCTTCACTCTGCATGCGGGGCTGGATCGCCCTGGGGGGGCGATCCGGCCGGGGGCGGCGACTCTGCTGGTTCCGCCTCGGCCGGCTCCGGGGGGGTCGGGATCTCGATCGTCAGATCGTCCACCTTGCCCGGCTCTTTCCGCGACTTCTTCGGCGGCGGCGGCGGCGGGCGCCGCTTCCGCGGCGGCGTCGTCGCGGCGGCCCTGGCCGACGGCTGCGCGGACGTGGCCGTTTCCACAGGCGGCGCCGTGACGGCCGGCTCGGGCGCTGGCTCTTGCGGCGGCGTCGGCTCTGCCGTGACGGCGGGCGGCGGCGGGACCTCGCTCTCGGCCGCCGGCGTGCTCTGCGGCAGGCGCTGAGAGCGGACCACCTGCCACGCGACGACGCCGGCCAAGGCCACCAGCGCGAACGCTACCAGCCGAGCGCGCCGGCGCCGACGTGAGCCGGGGTCGAACTCCGGAGGCTCGCTCTCGCGCGCCTCGTGCGCCACCCCGCTCACGCTGG
Organism: Sorangium sp. So ce124; assembly: GCF_051525235.1. NCBI lineage: Bacteria > Pseudomonadati > Myxococcota > Polyangiales > Polyangiaceae > Sorangium > Sorangium sp. So ce124. The sequence continues at coordinate 12,021,379 of NZ_CP150312.1, read as the reverse complement.
ACCCCTTCATCCACTGGTCCGGCGACTGGCCGGAGGGCAACGCGCGAGCCCGAGGGACGAGCTGTGAATCGAGCGGGTGCGGCGCGCGCACCGACGCGGGGGGCGCGGCGGCTGCGGCCGTCCCGGCGACCGCTCGCCTGACGTTGTCGCGGAGCTGCTCCGACGGCGGGTCCTGGCTCAGCGGCGCCTCGCGCTCCGCGGCGATCGCGTGCGGATCGGCCGCTTGTTGCGAGAGCGCGCGCGGTGTCTGCGAGGAGGGCGGCGGTTCGGCCGTGGCGCCCGGCGCGATGGGTACGCCGCTCTGGGGCGCAGTCACCGCGGGCTCGGGCGGCACGTCGGCCACGGGTTCGGCCGGCGCATTGGCCGCGGGTTCGGCCGATGCGTGGGCCGCGGGCTCGGCCGGCACGCCGGCCATGGGCTCGACCAGCGCATGGGCCGCGGGCTCGGTCGGCGCATGGGCCGCGGGCTCGGTCGGCGCATGAGCTGTCGCTGCGGGCTCGGCCGGCGTCGCGTCTGCGCGCGGAGCGAGCGCTGCAGATGCGGCCGGCGCCGCCCCGGGCTCGTCCACGTCGGTGTCGATCGCGTCCTCTTCGAACTCGTCGATGTCGACGTCGACGAGCGAGGACGCGCTGTCCGCCGCCTTCCGGAACGTGTCGCTGGGCGCCAGCGCCGGTGCAGGCGCGCCTGGCGGGGCGTCGACGCTGTCTGCCGTCGCGGGCGACACGCTGCTCGGCTGCGCGGAGACCGGCGTTCCAGTGGCGACCGGCGTTCCGGCATCGACCGGCGTTCCGGCAGCGACCGGCGCTCGGGCAACGACCAACGTTTCGGCAGCGATCGGCGCTCCGGCAGCGACCGGCGCTCCGGCAGCGACCGGCGCTCCGGCAGCGACCGGCGTTTCGGCAGCGACCGGCGGCTTCTGCGACGCGCTGTTGCTGGGCAGCGGCGGCGCCGGAGGTCGATCGCCGGGCCGAGCCGAGGGCGGTGGCCGCTGGCTCAGCGGCGGCCGTTCGCCGACCTCGGACGAGCCCGGCGGTTGCTCGCTGATCGGAGCCAGCGACGGCGTCTGAGGCCGCGCCGTGGGCCGAGGCGGCGCCGGAGGTCGCTCGGTGGCCCGCGGCGGTGCGAGAGGCCGCTCGCCGAACCGGGACGACAGCGGCGGGCGCTCGCTGAGCGGAGGCCGCTCGGTGAGCCGCGGCGGCGTTTGCGGCCGCTCGCTCGGCACCGCGGGGATCCTCGCGCTCGGACTGGCCGACGACGGCGCGGCCGCCATGTCCGCCGGCGGCTCGCCCGATCCTCGCTCGGGCGATCGCGTCGCGGCGGCGGCCGTGGGGTCGGCCACCCGCGGGAGCGGCGGCGCCTTGGGGATCACCGAGCCCGTCGCCGGCCGCGGCGGGGCCGCCGGCGGGCGCGTGGGCGCGGCCCGGGGCGGCAGCGGCGGCGGCGACGGCGGCGATCTCATGCTGCTCGGGGCATCGGCCGACAGGTCGGCGGTGCGGGCGAGCGACTCCGCGAGATCGCGCGCGCTGCTGAAGCGCCGCGACGGGTCGCGGTCGCAGGCGCGCGCGAACCACGCGTCGAAGCTCGGCGGCAGCTCCGGGTTCACCCTCGACGGGACCGGGATCTCGCCGAGCGAGATCTTGATCAGCAGGTCGCCGACCCCCTCGCTGTCGAACGGGAGCTCGCCCGTCACGCACTGGTAAGCGATCACGCCGAGCGCCCAGAGATCCGCGCGGTAGTCGACCTCCCGGAGCCCCTTCACCTGCTCCGGGCTCATGTAGTGCGGCGTGCCCATGAGCGTGCCGACGCTTGTGCGCTGGGCGACCCGCTTCCCCTGCCCCTTCACCTTCGCGATGCCGAAGTCGAGGATCTTGACGATCTCGTCGTCCTCGTTCGCGCAGAGGAAAAAATTCTCCGGCTTGAGGTCGCGGTGCACGATGCCGGCCCCGTGCGCGCGGGTGAGCGCGCGCGCGACCTGCGTCACGATCTTCGACGTCTCCTGGAGCGAGAGGCGGCGCCGGCGCGCGAGCCGATCGAAGAGGTCCTCGCCCTCGAGCAGCTCCATCACGATGAACGGCTGCTCCCCGTCGATGCCGTGATCGATGATCTGCACGACGTGCGCGCTGCGCAGCTGCGCGGCGGCCGTCGCCTCGCGGCGGAACCGCTCGCGCGCGTCGTCCTGCTTCCCGAGCTCCGGATCGATGAGCTTGACCGCGACATGCGTGCCGAGCGCCAGGTGCTCGGCGACCCACACCGCCGCTTGCGCGCCCTGCCCCACGGGTCGGATGAGGCGGTAGCGCTCGCTCAGCACCTGACCAGCTGCAATAGACACGGCGGCAAAAGCCTACGTCGAGGACAACATCCGTGTCGAGTTCATGCGTACCACCTCAGATGCCCTGCGGAACGGTTTCCTGCATCAGCTCGCGCCATTCGTCGTGGGTGAGCTCTGGATAAATGTAGTCGCCCTCGAAATTTGTATGGTGCAGGAGCAACCGGGCGACATCGACGATGGCCCGCGCGACGTCGCCGCCCTGCGCAACGCCCGCCAGGGCGTCGGTCGCTTCACGCACGGCGTCGTGCTGCTTCAGCGCCACCTGGACCTCCTCGGCGAGCCCGCGCGCCTGGAAATGCGGGAATATGGCGGCCTCTTCGTAGCGCATGTGTCGCTCCATCGGCCCACGCAGGAACGCGAGCAGGCTTGCGCGCTCGGCGCTCGCCTCGTCCGCGGAGCGCTGCGCCAGCTCGATCAGCTTCTTCGCCGTGTCGCGAGCGAGCTCCTCCTCATGGAAGAGCTCGCTCACCATCCGGTCCAGTTCCATGAGGTGCGGGCCGTCGTAGTCCAGATCCCGTGGAGGGTCGAGCGGGGCGCGGCGCGATCCCGCGGCGGAGCAGGTCGGCTCCGTCGCGCGCGTCAGTCATGCGCGCGGGCGCGGACGATCGCGGCGAGCCGGCCGACGACGCCGCTCGCGACCATGGCGAGCACCTGCTTCTCCAGCGCCTGTCGCTCGCTCGGCCTGCCGCCGAACGAGATGCGCGAGCGGGCGGTAGCTCCGCCGACGACGCGGCCGACGACGGTGCAGCTCACGCGGTGGACGTCGCCCCGCGTGGCCGAGGTGAACTCGACGACACGCGCGCTCAGCACGACCGATTTCGCCTTGCCGAAGTCCGCCTTCTTCGCGGCGCTGGAGAGCAGCCCGCGCAGCGCCCGCGCCCGCTGGGCCTGGCCCTCGCCCGCGGGTACGTCGACGCTCTTCCATTCGACCTTGGTGTCGCGGGCGAAGGTCGATGCTGGCGAGGCCGTGAGCGTGGTCAGGGCCATCACCGCCGAGAGCAGCCATCGTGACGCGCGGCGCATGCGCGCAGGGTAGGGGGCCGCGGGCTCGCCGGCCAAGTTCGCGCACGGCGCGCGGGCGCGGCGCGCGCGATCGCCGCGCTCGCGCCGCGATCGGGCCCGCGCTATGCCGTGGCCTGGAAGCGAGGTTCGATGGAGCGCAGCTCGCCGGGGGGAGATCGACGGGATCGACGAGGACGAGATCGACGCGCGCGCGCCCGCGCGCTCCGCGGGGGCGGGTGGCTCGCCGCGCTGCTCGCGATCGCCGCCGCGCCTGCAGCGGGCAACGCCCAGTCGCCGCGTCCTGGAGGCGCGAAGGCGGGCGCGAGCGCGCCTGCAGCCGGCAGCGCGCCGGCGCCGCGAGCGGGGGGCGCGAAGGCAGGCGCTGGCGCGCCCGCGGTGGGCGGCGCGCCGGCGCCGCGAGCGGGGGGCGCGAAGGCAGGCGCTGGCGCGCCCGCGGCGGGCGGCGCGCCGGCGTCCGAGAAGCGCGCGCCCATCGTGCTGGCGCTGCGGTGGACCGCCGCGACGCCCGACGAGATGCTCGGCGCGGCGCTGGCCCGCGCGCGGCGGGGCGGCGACGACGCGTTCGCCGGGCTCGTGATCGCGGCGGCGCTCGCGGACCGCGCCGCGCAGGGCCGCGCACGGGAAGGCCTCGCGCAGATCGGGGCGTCCTCGTCGCCGCTCGCCGACGAGGCGCGCTGGCTCGCCGCCTCGCTCGCCCCGGAGCCGCCGGCGGCGACGTGGCCCGGCGCGCGCGCCGTCTCGTACGACGCGCCCCCGGACCCGTCCGGGCTCGTCAAGGCGTTCGCGGTCCTCGGCCCCTTCCAGGACAACTCGGGCGGCGGGCTCGCGCGCCGCGAGGGGCCCGAGGCGGAAGGCCAGCGCTTCTCGGACATGAGCGCCCGCTACGCCTGGGGGGTGTACGACGTCGCGTGGCGCAGGGTGCTGCCCGCCGCGTCGACCGCGCGCGGCGTGCCGCTCGATCTTTACATCCATCCGCGCACCGAGGCATGCACGTACCTCGCCTCGCGCGTGACCGTCCCGGCCGCGCTCGATCGCAAGCCGATCCTCGCCCACGTCGCCGCGACCGGCGCCGTGCGGCTCGCGTGGGACGGCGCCGACGTCGCCGCGAGCGAGGCGGCGCACGAGCGCCTCGTGCTCGACCGCATCGCCGCGCGCATCGAGGCGCCCGCCGGCGATCACCTGCTCGCCCTCAAGGTGTGCACCGGGGCCATCGCCGACGAGGGGCGCGTCCGCGTGCGCTTCACCGACGAGGACCGCCGGCCTGTGGCGCTCGCGACCTCGTCGGACCTCACGCCGCTCGAGCTGCCGCCGGCCCCGCCCCCTGGCGCGCGCGCCGCGACCGCCGTCGCGACGGCGCTCGACAGGGCGCTCGACGCGGGCGCGTCGCAGTCGCTCGAGCAGACCCTCACGGCCGTCGTGGCGCGCACGCTCGGGGGCGCCGACGACCAGCGGTCGCCCCGCGCGCCCGGGCTGCTCGACCGTGTTACGCGGTCGCCCGGGATCTCCGCCGACGCGCTCGCCCTGGCGGGGTGGGTGTCCCCGTTCGGCGCGAACCGCAGCGGCTGGCTCGAGGCCGCGCGCGCCCGGGGCCTCGCGGAGAAGGACCGGGCCACCGCGGCGTTCGCGCAGCGCCGGCTGGTCGCCGCCCACCTCGCCTCGGAGCGGGTCGACTGGGCGGCGGCCGCGCTGCGCGACGAGCCGCTGCGCTCGGCGCGCGATCCCGAGGCGCGCGTCCTCAGGGCGCTCGTCAAGAAGAAGCTCGCGACGGCGGGGCTCACGCGGGCCGGGCTCGAGGAGCTGCTCGCGGTCGAGCGCGAGCAGAAGGACCGGACGCCGGTCGTCGTCTGGCAGGAGATCGCGGCCGCGGCCCGGCTCGACCCGGCGCTCGAGCTGCGGGCCGCGCGCAGGCTCGCCGAGATCGCGCCCGAGTCGCGGGGCGCGTCTTACGTGCTCGCGTTCGAGCCCGACGGCGGCGCCGCGCTGGAGGTGGCGGCCGCGGGGGCGCTCGCCCAGCAGACGTCGGCCGAGGACGTCATCCGCATCGGCCGCGCGCTCCACGACGCGGGCCGCGTCGCGTGGGCGCGCGAGGTGCTGTCGTACGCGACGCACGTCGCGCCGAACCAACCCGCCGCGTTCCAGGCGCTCGCCGCGGTGCGAGAGAATGGCGCGGGCGGCGCGGGCGGCGCGGGCGCGCGGCCGACGGCCGCGGCCGCCGCGTCGCGCGTGGCCACGGCGGCGCTCGCGCGGGCGCGCGACCTCACGCCAGGCGATCCGTACCTCAAGGCCGAGCTCGCGCTCCGCCTCGGCGAGGGCTCGGCCGGCGCGCCGGGCCGGCAGCGCATGCGCGACGAGCAGCACATCGTCGCGCCCGACGTCTTCCTCGCGCGCGCGCGACAGACCCCGGCGAAGAAGGGGGAGGTGGCCGACCGGCAGCTCCACTGGGTGCGCGTCGTGACGTACCACCCGGACAAGCGCGTCTCGCAGCTCATGCACTACGCGCGCGAGATCGTCATCGAGCCGCGCACCGATCAGGATCTCTACGAGCGCGACATCCCCGCCGAGGGGGAGGACACGGAGCTCCTGTTCGCGCGGGTCCACCGCAAGGACGGCACGGTGGCGCAGCCGGACGAGCAGGGCGCGGGAGGGCAGAAGCCGTTCGTGCGCTGGCCCGAGCTCAAGGCGGGGGACGTGGTGGAGGTCGCGGTGCGCTCGTGGACCCGGGGCCCCGTCGGCCGCCGGGGCGACGCGCCGTTCTACTTCATCGACTACGTCGGCTCGACCGACACGCGGCCGATCCTCTACAACGAGGTCGTCGTCGACTCGCCGGCGAGCGATCCCCTGGCGATCGACGTATTGAACGGCAAGGCCGAGCGGGTGCTCAGGTCCGAGAAGGACGGCCGCCAGGTGACGCGGTACATCTGGGACGACCCGCCCGAGGTGCCCGAGGAGCCGCTCGCCCCGCACCTCGCGGAGGTGCTGCCGGTCGTCGTGGGCTCGACGTTCCACGGATGGCACGACTTCCGGGAGTGGTACCGGGGCGCGGTCGCCGGCTTCATGGAGCCCGACGATCAGGTCCGCCGGCTCGCCGCGGAGCTCACCAAGGGCAAGGCCACGCGCGAGGCCAAGCTGCGGGCGCTCTTCGACTTCGTGTCGGACGACATCCGGTACGTGAACTTCGTGTCGGGCGAGTGGTGGCTGCCGAACCGCCCGCAGGAGCTCCTGGCGCGGCGCCAGGGCGACTGCGACGACAAGGCGATGCTGCTCATCACGCTGCTCAAGTCGATCGGCATCGAGGCGACGGAGGTGCTGGTGCAGACGCGCTACACGGGCCAGCCCTCGCTGCTCCGGAGCGAGGTGGCGGCGATCCCGGTGTTCGATCACGGCATCGCGTACCTCCCGGGCGCGGGCGGTGCGCCGGGCCTGTGGCTCGACGCGACGAGCCCGCAGAGCCGCCTGGGGCCGCTGCCGGCGATGGACGCGCGCACGCTGGCGCTGTTCGTCGACGAGGGGCCGCCGAAGATCGTGGAGACGCCGGCGAGCTCGCCGGCCGATCACGGCGTCGACGCCGAGTGGACGATCGCGCTGCTCCCCTCCGGCGCGGGCGAGCTCGCGGCGAAGGAGCGGCACATCGGCGACGCGGCGTTCGAGCTCCGGTCGAACCTGGCGGAGGCCGACGCGCGCGCGCAGTGGGTCGAGCAGTACCTCGCGTACGGCTGGTTCCCGACGGTCGACGTGAAGCCCAAGGTGGCGTTCCAGGCCGATCTCCCGCACGGGGCGGCGACGCTCGAGTACGAGGCGCGCTCCGAGGGGCTCGCCCGCCGCGAGGGCGCGGAGCTCTCCGTGCCGCTCTCGGGCGCGTCCACGATGACGTCGCAGCTCGCGCCGCTCGTGAAGCGCACGCTGCCGGTGGTCCTGCCGCCGAGCTTCGCGCCGCGGCACCACAGCCGGACGATCACGATCACCGCCCCGCCCGGGTACGTGTTCGCCGAGCTCCCGCCGGGCGGCGACGAGAACGGCGGCGCGTTCGGGCGGGCGACGATCTCCTTCGCGAAGGCGCCCGGCAAGAACGCGGTGGTGGTGAAGGAGCGCGTGATCCTCGATCAGTCGACCATCCCGGTGGCGCAGTACGCCGCCTGGCGCGGCTGGCTGCAGCGGGTCGACGGGCTCCTGCACCGGATGGTGCGGCTCTCGCCTGTCGCGCCCGCGACCAAGCAGGCGCGCAGCGCGCTGGACCCCGCGGCGGGCGGCGGCGCCGGTGCGGCGGCGCCGGCGCGCGGCGCCATCCACTGACGAGCGGCTTCGCCCTCGCGCTGGCGGCGCGCCGAGGCTCTTGCTCGGCCGCTCGCGGCGGCGATCCCGGGCGCCGCGTCCACCCGCCGGCCACGCGCGCCATCGCGGTTGGTACCGTTCTGGCTAGCCGCGCCCTGGCGTACGCACGCACATACCCGAACGCCCTGCCCAGGGGAGGGGCTCGCCATGTCGCTCGAAGAGTACCGACGCCCGCGAATGATCGTTCTTAGCCCGCGCTCGACCGCTTATGACGCCGTGAGGGCGATGATGGACAACCACGTCGGCGCGGTCCTGGTCCACGACGGCCAGCGCCTCGCCGGCATCGTGACCGACCGCGATATCGCGCTGGAGATCGTGGCAGGCGACCTCGACGCGCGCAGCACGATGCTGCGCGACATCATGTCGGACGAGATCGCGACGCTCGAGCTCGACGCGTCGATCGACGACGCCGTGCGCACCATGCGCGATCATGCGTGTCGGCGCGTGCCGGTGACCGAGCAAGGGCGGCCCGTCGGCCTGGTGACCCTCGACGATCTGCTCGCCGATGGGGTCATCGACGCGGAGGCCGCCGGCTCCGTCGTGAAGGCGCAGCTCGAGGTGGCCGCCCGGTTCAAGCCGGAAGGCGCGCTGCACCCCGAGGGGACCGCGCGCCCGGAGCGCTCGCACGGCCGCGTGCGCGCCCTCACCCGGCGCAAGGCGCGCGCCGACAGCGCGTATGGCCGGCTGATCCACGCCGTCGAGCGCCACAGCGGCCTCCAGCAGCGCGACCGCGCGGAGCTCGCGCTGCAGATCGTCCTCGGCTGCCTCTGCCGCAGGGTGACGCCCCAGGAGGCGCGGCACCTCGTCGCGCAGCTCCCCTCGAAGCTCCACCCGTCGCTCGAGCCGTTCCTCGACGGGCCCGACAAGCGCATCACGACCGCGACCATCGAGGCCGACGTCGCGCGCGAGCTGCGCATGGACCGCGAGGCCGCCGGCTTCGTGCTGCAGGCGATCTGCGAGGCCGTCGCGGACAGCGTGTCCGCGGGGGAGATCGAGGGGTTCCGCGGTCAGCTCCCGCTCGACATGAAGGACCTGTTCCCGCCGACCCCGCTGCGCCGGGCCGTCTAGCTACGCTTGCGGCCAGACCACGCCGCGGGCGCGCAGATCGGCGACGGTGTCCGCGAGGGTCTCGAGCGGGTCGCGCGGCGTCCAGCCGAGCTCTCGCCGGGCCTTCGTCGCGTCGAGGTACCAGAAGTGCTGGCCCATCTCGGCCGACACCGGATCGACCGGCAGATCGAACGGCAGCCGCTTCCGCGCCTGCTCGATGAGGTGCGCGCCCGCCTTCGCGAGCGCGATGCTCCGCGGCAGCCGCAGGGCGGGGGCCGGGACGCCGGAGATGCGCGCGAGGCGGCGGAAGAAGACCTCCAGGCTCATGTTGGCGGCGCCGAGCAGGTAGCGCTCGCCCGGGCGGCCCTTGTCCATCGCCAGCGCCATGCCCTGGGCCGCGTCGCGGGCGTCAACGAAGGAGAGGCCGCCCGCGGGGGTGAAGGGGAGCCGGCGCTCCAGGAAGCTCACGATGTCCCCGGTCGAGGCGCCGTGGACGTCGCCCGGGCCGAGCAGGATGCTCGGGTTGACCGCGAGGACCTCGAAGCCGGGCCCGCTGCGATCGAACGCCGCGCGCTCGGCGTACAGCTTCGAGCGGTAGTAGGGCCAGCCGGCGATGAGGTCGATCGGCGTCGCCGCCGTCTCGTCGCGGACGTCGCTCGGGTCCTTGCTGACCGCGACGACGCCGCTCGTGCTCGCGATCACCGCGCGCTTCACCCCCGCGTCGCGGCAGGCGTCGAGGGTGATCTTGGTCCCCTCGACGTGCGTCCGGTAGAGCGCCTCGGCGTCCTCGCGGCGCCGCGAGACGCGCCCGGCGCAGTGGAAGACCCCGTCGCAGCCCTCGGCGGCGCCGCGCACCGACCCTGCGTCGAGGATGTCTCCGCGGCGAAGCTCCACGCCCTGCTCGGCGAGCGCGGGCGCCTCCGCCCGGCAGAGCGCCACCACGTCATGGCCACCCCCACGGAGCGCTGTGACGAGGTGCGATCCCAGGAAACCGGTCGCCCCGGTGACGAGATAGCGGCTCATGCGAGATCGAAAACCTTCTGGAAGGTCTGGAGGAGGGAGATGTCGTTCGATTTCACGAGGCCCGTCATGAACTCCATCGGGCTCGGTGTGTAGGCCTCGCGGACGATCTTGGTGAATATCTCGGGCGTCGTCTTGAGGACACAGTCCGCTTGCTGGCTTGGCTTACCGATCCGCGCCTCGCAGCTGGCCGGGTCGATCCGCAGCGTCCACTTCGCCTCGTCCTCCGTGCCGAGCGTCACGTAGTAGGTGATCGGCTGGGTGACCCGCCCGGCGACGTATTTCGACTCGAGCTCGCGGAACAGGACCGTGAGCGGGTGCTCCTTGGTGGTGGTAGCGGCCTGATCGATGCTCTCCACCCGGCTCAGATCGAGGGCGCCGCCCTCCTTGAGCTTGATGACGGCGAGCTGCGTGAGCTCCGCGACCTTGCGGCAGGCCACCGCGTACTTCATCCCGGCGGTGAGCCGCCGGAGGTCGCCGATCGTGAGCGGCGGTCCGATGCGCGCGACGAGGTCGCGGCGGATCGGGACGGTGCGCCCCTTGGGCAGCGCCTCGAAGGTGCCGCCCAGGTAGAGGGGCAGGATGTCGACGTTGTGCGTGAGCGCGAGGTGCCCGATCGCCGGCTTGAACTCGAGGATGCCGCCGTCGGGGCTGCGCGTGCCCTCCGGGAAGAGGAGCACCGTCCGCCCGCGGTCCAGGATCTCGCCGGTCTGGCGCAGCGCCGTGCGGAGGCCGCCCTTGCGGTCGAAGGGCGCCAGGTTCGTGAGGTTCTCGAAGTAGGCGCGCCGCCAGCGGTTGCCCTCGAAGAAGTAGTCCTGGGCGGCCAGCGAGACGAGGCCGTCCCCGTAGCTGCCCAGCGCGAACTTCACGAGGCCCATGTCGAGGTGGCTCGCGTGGTTCGAGACGACGATCGTGTTGCGGTTGTGCGGGATGAACGCGCGCCCGTAGACCTTCGGGCGCATGACGTTCCCGTAGAAGCCGGACTGGACCTTGTTCATCCAGTGCTTGGCGAAGTCGGCCACCGGGCGAGGGATGTGGATCGGCTCCTCGCCCTGGCCCTGCGCCTTCGGCTCTGCGATCGCCGCGCCGGCGTCCTGCGCGACGGCCGCCGCGCCCGCGCCGGCCTCGGCGGCGAGGCGCGTGACGATCGCCTTCACCTCGGAGCGCTTCACCTGACCGGACGCGGTGCGGGGCAGGTCGGCGTCGTGGAGGTGGAGGGCCATGGGGTGGCACGGCTTGGGCAGCGCCTGGATCGCCGTCCGGAGCGCGTCGAGCGCGCGCTCGTGCTGCGTGGCCAGCGCGAGCGCCTCGTCGCCCTCGCCGTCCTTCGCGCCGGGCGCCGTGGGGACGGCGAGGCAGGCGACCTGCTCGCCGCCGCGGCCGTTGTCGATCCCGACGATGGCGAGCTCCTTGACGTGCTCGACCTTGCCGAGCATTCGCTCGATGTCGGCCGGGTACAGGTTCTCGCCCTTCGCCGCGCTGATCACCTCGCTCTGCCGGCCGACGAGGACGAGCCGCCCTTGCTTGTCGAGCTTGCCGAGATCGCCGGTGCGGAGCCACCCGTCCGCGTCGAGGGCCGCCTGGGTCGCGCCCGGGTCGTCGGCGTAGCCCTTCATGACGTTGGCGCCGCGCGCGAGCACCTCGCCGACGCCGTTCGCGTCCGGGTTCGCGATCTTGATCTGCACCCCGGGGATCGGCTTGCCGACGTTCCCCGGGTTCGCCGCCGGCGAGGGCCTGGCGACGGTCAGGAGCGGCGCCGCCTCGGTCAGGCCGTAGCCCTCGGCGAGCGGCAGGCCGAGCCCCTTGAACACGGCGGCCGTGTCCCTGGGCAGCGCCGCGCCGCCCGAGATGAGGAAGCGGACGTTGCCGCCGAGCGCGTCGTGGACGCTGCCGAAGAAGAGGCGCCCCGCGTTCAGCCCGAAGCGCTTGCCGAGCATGCGGTTCAGCTCCATGGCCCAGCTGAACGCGGTGGCCGCGGCGGGCCCCTGCTCCTTCACCCTGGCGACGATCTGGCGCTCCAGCATCTGCCAGAGCGCCGGCACGCCGACCATCGCCGTGACGCGCGCCCTCTTCAGCCCGTCGCTCACCCGATCGGCCGAGACGTCGTCGAGGTAGATGATCCGCGCGCCCTGCGACAGCGGCAGGAGCAGGCCGCAGGTCACCTCGAAGGTCTGGTGCAGCGGCAGCACGCTGAGCACGCGGTCGCTCGCCTTGAGCGGGAACAGCGGCGCCAGCGAGGCCAGCAGGGCCGTGAAGTTGCCGTGCGTGAGCAGCACGCCCTTCGGCTCCCCGGTCGTGCCGCTCGTGTAGACGACGCTCGCGACGTCCTGGCTGCCCACGCGCACGTCCGGGGGCGCGAGGCCGTCGCCGGACGCCGGCCCCAGGTCGGGCACCTGGCCCTCGGCGAACCCGCCCATGTCGAAGGCGACCAGGTTCGGCAGCGCCGCGCGCACGTCGGCGCCGAGCTTCTCCGCCACGCCGCTGTCCCAGAGGACGACCTTCGCCGTCGACGAGCGGAGGACGTCCGCGAACGCCTTCGCGTCGAGCGCGGGATCGATCGGGACGGCGACGGCGCCTGCGCGGAGGATGCCGAAGTAGGCGACGGGCCACGCCGGCTGGTTCGCGCCGGAGAGCGCCACGCGATCGCCGCGGCGGACGCCGAGCGCGGCGAGGCGCGCGGCCGTCATGCAGGCCGCGTCGCGGAGCTCGCGGTAGCTCGTGCGCGAGAGCCCGTCCTGCTCGAACCGCTGCACCGACAGCGCGTGATCGAAGCGCTCGGCGACCTCGTCGAGCAGGTCGACCAGGCTGTCGTAGGGCCGGAGCGGCTTGATCTCCCGGCGGAGCATCTCCTCCATGAGCGGGAAGGCCCACTTCTCCAGGCCGGGGAGGTGCACGTTCCAGATGTAGTCGCGCCAGTCGATCTTCTCGGGCGCCCAGACGAAGCGCGCCCGCTCCTCGGGGGGCATGCGGGCCATCGCCGCGCGCGTGTTGGCGCAGGAGTAGACCCAGTCGCCCTCCGCGACGAACGGCATGAAGACCTCGAGGAGCGTGGCCGTCTTCTGCTCGGTCCTGGCGGCGTTCTCGAGCGCGGCCGCCGCCGGCTTGAGGAGGGCCGCGGCGGGGCCGACGCTCGCCGTCTTGAGCAGGCCGCCCAGGCCGCGGAGCGCGCCCTCGATGGCCCGCGCGCCGTGCGCGCCGTACTGCTGCCGGGTCAGCCCGCGCGGCTCGAAGCGGGACGACACGACGTCGAAGAGCGAGGTCTTCTTCCCCTCGAACACCTGCCGCCGCTTGTAGAGCCCGGCGAGCTCCAGGTAGCGCGTCACGCGGCAGCCGTTCGTGTCGGTCGATCCGTACTGGTACACCGCGGGCGCGCGGCCCTCGATGAGCTCGCAGAGCGAGGCGATCATGCCGCTCGCGGTCATGTCGACCGGGATCAGGTCGAGCCGCACGTCGTGGTCGCCCGGGAACTGCACCTGCCCCTTCGAGGCGAGGTAGAGGTACGGCGCCGAGGTGTTGATCCCCTCGTTCCAGCCGCAGAACGGGAACTCGACCGCGGTCTCGACGACGGCGGGGCGGACGATGGTGAAGGGCAGCCCGGAGCTCGCGAGGACCTGCTCGCCGATGCTCTTCGTGTAGGTGTAGATGTTGGTCCACCCCCAGAAGAGCGCGCGCTCCTTGCCGGCCTCGATGAGCCGGTCCTTGATGAACTTGCGCTTCACCCTGGCGAGCTCGTTCTCGAGCGCGCTGCCCCGGCACGGCTCGCTGCGCGCGGCCAGGTTGGCCTTGGCCTCGTCGAGGAAGGCGCTCTGCCGGAAGGCGTCCTCGCACCGCTGGCGCGCCTGCTGCACGAGGTCGAGGCACTCGCTGATCTCGCGCTGCGGATCCCAGTGCGACCGATCGAGGGTCCGCTTCGGGCAGGCGGCGCCGAACCACGTCTCGCCCGCGGCGCGGGGGAAGGGGATCTCGGCCGGGTGGTTCTCCTCGATGAGCCCGGAGCGGTAGCCCGCGACGAAGCAGGTGCTCGTGTGCATCACCTTGGCCCCGAGGGTCCGCGCGAGCTCGACGAGGTTGCTGATGCCGAACGCGTTGACCTCGAGCGCCTCGTCGAGCGGCGGGTTGAAATCGACGACGCCGGCCACGTTCACGACCGCGGCGATCGTGCCCGTGAGCTCCCCAACGCGGTCGCCCAGCCCGAGCAGCGGCAGGCCGACGTTGCCGTTCATGGGGGTGATCTTCTGCCGCAGGTACTCCTCGAAGGCGGGCCCGGGGTACTGCTCGCGGATCGGGTCGAAGACCGGCGAGGTCACGATCTGCGACCAGAAGCGCTCCTCCGGCGACTGGCTCTCCTTGGCCCGGACGAGCAGGTAGATGTGGCCGATCTCCGGGAACCTCGCGAGCAGCATGGCCAGCCAGACCTTGCCGAGGAAGCCGGTCCCTCCGACCACCACGAGCCGCTTGCCCGAGAGCACGTGCGACGGCATCAGCGGCGGGGCCGCCGCGGTTTCCTCGCCCTTGGCCCCACCCGGCGACCCCGGCACTGCCTCTCCGGCGCCGGCCCCGTTCGTAACACCCATATGGCTCATCGAGACTCCAGGAAGGCCGCTCAATTCGCGCCTGGGCAGGAACGCGTCAAGGGTGAGGTGCCGCGAACCGGGGTTCGCGCCCTCCCGGCATGCGGTTTGCTCGATTTGCTCGCAGAATCGGGCTCATCGCAGGGGACGGACGAGGTGGCCCGGGTGTTGCGCTCCTCCGTGGGGACGTACGGGCGCGCGCGGATGCGGGGGCCGTGGCAGATCCGGTCGGCTCGGGGCAATGCCTTGCCGGCGGCGGGGAAGCGCCCCAAGCAGTGCGGCCCATGATCTTCGGCGCGCACGAGTCCGTGGCTGGCGGCCTTCACCGCGCGATCGCGCTGGCAGGGGAGGACCGCTGCGAGGCGGTGCAGATCTTCACCAAGGTCTCGGGCCAGTGGCGGGAGCCGGCGCTGAGCGCGGAGCAGATCGCCGCGTTTCGCGCCGCGCGCGCCGCCTGGGCCGGCGCGGGCCGGACGCTCGCCCACGCGAGCTACCTCATCAACCTGTGCGCCGACGACGCCGCGATCCTCGAGCGCTCGCGGGAGGCGCTGTTCCAGGAGCTCGCGCGGTGCGACGCGCTCGGGATCGACTTCGTGGTGTTCCATCCGGGCGCGCCCCGCAGCCTCGGCGAGGAGGTCGGCCTCGACCGCATCGGCGAGAGCCTGTCGATCGTGCTCTCTCGCGCGAAGGGGCTCCGCGCGCAGCTGTGCATCGAGAACACGGCCGGGCAGGGGTCGACCCTCGGCGCTCGCGTCGATCAGATCGCCGCGATGATCGAGCGCGCCGGGCCGGAGGGGTCGCGGCTCGGGGTCTGCGTCGACACGCAGCACGCCTTCGCGGCGGGGCACGACCTCCGGAGCGAGGCCGGCTACGAGCGGTTCTGGAGCGACTTCGGCCGGCTGCTCGGGCTGGAGCGGCTGAGGTGCATGCACATGAACGACTCGAAGGCGGGGCTCGGCCAGCGGCTCGATCGGCACGAGCGCATCGGCGACGGGGAGATGGGGCTCGCGCCGTTCTGGCGCCTCGCGAACGACGCGCGGCTCGCGCGCGTGCCGGCGGTGATCGAGCTGCCGCCGCTCTCGAAGGAGCGGCGCGGCTACATGGAGGAGATCGCGCGGCTGCGCGCCCTCGAGGGCGCGGCGGAGCCGGTCACCCTGCCCGGTGCGGCACCCGGACCCCCTTCTGGTCCGCCACGCGGATCGCCGTCTCGTAGCCCGCGTCGGCGTGCCGGATGATCCCCATCCCCGGATCGATGGTGAGCACCCGCTCGAGCCTCTGCCGCGCGGCCTCGGTGCCGTCGGCGACGATCACCATGCCGGCGTGCAGCGAGTTGCCGATCCCGACGCCGCCGCCGTGGTGGAAGCTCACCCACGACGCGCCGCCCGCCGTGTTCGCGAGCGCGTTGAGGATCGCCCAGTCGGCGATCGCGTCCGAGCCGTCCTTCATCGCCTCCGTCTCCCGGAACGGCGACGCGACCGATCCGCAGTCGAGGTGGTCGCGCCCGATCACGATCGGCGCCTTCACCCGGCCGGCGCGGACGAGCTCGTTGAAGGCGAGCCCGACCTTCGCGCGATCGCCGTAGCCGAGCCAGCAGATCCGCGACGGGAGCCCCTGGAACGCGATCTTCTGCTCCGCGAGCTCGATCCAGCGGCGGAGATCGGCGTCGCCCGGGACCGCCTCGAGCACCGCGCGGTCGGTGGCGAGGATGTCCTCGGGATCGCCCGAGAGCGCGACCCACCGGAACGGGCCCTTGCCCTGGCAGAACAGCTCGCGCACGTACGCCGGCACGAAGCCGGGGATCGCGAAGGCATCCTTCTCGCCCGCCTCCATCGCGCAGGTGCGGATGTTGTTGCCGTAGTCGAAGACCTCGGCCCCGCGCCGCTGCATCGCGAGCATCGCCTCGACCTCCCTGCGCATCCCCGCCTTCGCGCGCGCGACGTACTCCCCGGGGTCACGCGCGCGGAGCTCCGCCGCCTGCTCGAGCGTGAGCCCCGGCGGGACGTAGCCGACGAGCGGATCGTGCGCCGCGGTCTGCTCGGTGACGAGGTCGGGCGTGACGCCGCGGCGCACGAGCTCCGGGTACACGTCGGCGGCGTTGCCGCAGAGGGCGATCGAGCGCGGCGCCCCGCGCTGGACGCTCTCGAGGACGGCGTCGAGGGCGCGGTCGAGATCGTCGATGCGCTCGTCGACGTAGCGGGTGCGGAGCCGCTTCTCGATGCGCGCCGGGTCGATCTCGACGCCGAGGCAGGCCATGCCCGCCATGGTCGCGGCGAGCGGCTGCGCGCCGCCCATGCCGCCGAGCCCCGCGGTGAGCACCCAGCGCCCGCCGCCCGGGGCGCGCGCCGCGTGCGCCTTCCGCGCAGCGACGAACGTCTCGTAGGTGCCCTGCACGATGCCCTGCGAGCCGATGTAGATCCACGAGCCCGCGGTCATCTGCCCGTACATGGTCAGGCCGAGCGCCTCGAGCCGGCGGAACTCGTCCCACGTCGCCCACCGGCCCACGAGGTTCGAGTTCGCGAGGAGCACGCGGGGCGCGTCCGGGTGCGTGCGGAAGCGGCCCACCGCCTTGCCCGACTGCACGAGGAGCGTCTCGTCGTCCGCGAGCTCCCGGAGCTCGCGCACGATCACGTCGAACGCCTCCCACGATCGCGCCGCCTTCCCGGTGCCGCCGTAGACCACGAGATCGTCGGGGCGCTCTGCGACCTCCGGATCGAGGTTGTTGTGGAGCATCCGGAGCGCGGCCTCCTGGATCCACCCCTTGCAGCTCCGCTCGCTCCCGCGCGGCGCGCGCACCACCCGGGCCCCCTGCTCTCCGGTCGTCATGCTGTCGTGTACTCCACCCGGTCCGGATCGACCAGAAGGCGAGGCGTCCGCCGCGCCGCGCGGCGAGGCGAGGCGCACGCCGGCGCGCGACGCGAGCCTGCTCGGTCCTCTCCGGAGCAGCCGGCTTCGTCCGAACCGGAGTATGCTCGCTCGGGGCGCGCGCAGCGCCCGTGTGTCCGGGAGAATCCATGATCTCGACGATCCGTTCGGCCCTCGCGCGTTGTCCGATCCGGGCCCTCCAGCTCGCAGCCCTGGCGCTCACCCTCGCGACGACGGGGTGCGACAAGGTCGGGTGCTTCGAGTGGACCGAGATCGAAGGGGAATGCCCCTCCCAGGACGAGGCGCTCGCCTATTTCGGAAGCGACTCGTGCAGCGGCGAGGTCGAGTCGGTCGACAGCGAGCCCGAGTACGACGGCGATTACTGCTGTTACGACATCACCAAGCGCGACGATTACGGGGGCTTCTGCACCTCGCCCGGCGGGCGCATCTCGCCGCCGCAGCCGGCGCCGCCGCCCGCCCCGTCTCCGCCGAACTGAGCCGGCGCGCCGGACACCGCGCGCGCTCGCGCATCGCGGGCCCCGCGTAGGGCGCCGCTTCCGCCCTGGCTCATCGAGCTAGAGCTCGTCCAGCGCGTTCCTGTCGAGCTCCTGAAGCGCCGCGAGATCCCGCGCTGCGAGCTCCTCCACGTCGCCGGGAGCCTCGCGCGGGTAGGCCAGCGTGAGCTCGCCGTCGTGGACGTAGAGGTGCTGGCTGTCGATGCACCCGTGCGCGCCTCCGGCCGCGTGGAGCGCCGCGATACCCTCGCCGAGGCGCGCGCGCTGAGCCCTTGTCAGCGCGCGCGCCTCGTCGGCGAGCGCCCGGCCCTGGGGCAGCGCCACCCAGACCTCGCCGTTGGCGAGATCGACCCGGAGGACGGACGCCAAGGCCGCGTGGCCGGCGCGCGCGAAGGCCCGGGCCCGGGCGAGGGTCGCGTCGTCGAGCTGCAGCACGAGGACGTCGCGATCGAGCCAGGCGTCGTGCCAGCGCCCCTCCGTGTCCCGGCCGTCGCCGACCTCCAGGGTCGCCGCGAGCCGCGCCGCCGTGGCGGGCGGCGCGTCGCTCGATCGGGGCCGGCCGCTCGCGCGCGACCGCCGCGGCCGCGGGCGCTCCGGCCAGGCGATCGCGGTGATCGCGCGCCGCGCCTCGAACGCGTCGGCCGGCCGCGCGGCGGGGTCCTCCGCGAGCAGTGCCGCCACGGCCGCGTCGTGGGCCGCCGTGAGGTCCGGATGGACCTCGCTCGGCGCGGGATCGAGCTGCCCGCGCACGGCGGGGGCGGGCGGCTCTCCGGTGAGCAGCTCGGCGAGCACCGCGCCGACGCCGTACAGATCGCTCGCCAGCGTCGCCGGTCGGCCCATGCGCTGCTCCGGCGACATGTACGCGAACGTCCCGATCGCGCCCGCCGTGGCGGTGGACGAGAGATCCCCGAGGTGCGCCGCGCCGAAATCCGCGAGGTGAGCCGTCCCGATCTCGTCGAAGAGCACGTTGCTCGGCTTCACGTCGCGGTGGAGGATGCCGAGGCGGTGCGCTTCGCCGAGCGCGGACAGGAGCGCGCCCGCGATCTCGACGGCGCGCGCGGGGGTGACCGGCTCCCCCCGCAGCCGCTCGATCAGGGACCCGCCCGTCATCCAGGCGAGCACCATCGCCGGCCCTTCGGGGTGGTACGCGCGGAGCGCGACGACGTTCGGGTGCCGGAGCTGGGCGAGGGCGCGCGCCTCGCGCTCGAACCGGAGGAGCGCGTCGCGGCCCGCTCCGAACGCCGCGCCCGCGAAGATCTTCACGGCGACGCGCTCCGCCGTGATCCGGTCGCGCGCCTCCACCACGCGCGCGTGGGGCGTCGACGTGACCTCGCGCAGCGTCTCGTAGCGCCCGAAGAGGAGCGGCCCGACGGGCGCGGGTCCTGCCGGGGGAGGGCCTGCGATGGGGCTGCCGGGAGCGGCGCCTCGCGAGGAGAGCGCCTCCTGGCCGGGCGGATCGAGCCGGGCGAGCTCGTCGCGGACGGTCCGCGCGGCGTCCTCGAGCCCGAGCTCGCTCAGGCAGCGGCCGAGCAGCGGCAGCGCGCGGGCCCGCTCGGCGGCGGCGGGCGGCAGCTGCTGGAGCGCCCGCACGGCGGCCTCGGTGCGGCCGTGGCGCGCGAGCAGCTCGCCCAGCGCGAGCCACGCCGCCGCGTCGCCCGGGCGGCGGCGGAGCGCGGCCTCGAGCACCCGCGCGCCGTCGGCCGGGCGGCCGGCGAGCTCGAAGCTCTCGGCGGCGCGGCACGCGTCGTGGGCCGCGGTGAACGCCTCCGCGGCCGCCGCGTGAGCGCCGAGCGCCGCGAACAGCGCGCCCGCGTGGCGCGAGAACCCGCGCGCCGCGAGGTCGGCGGCCGCGCGCAGCGCCGCGTCCCGGGGCGACGTGGCGGCGATCCGATCGAGCGCCTCGCGCGCGAGCGCCTCGTCGCCGCCGAGCGCGGCCATCAGCGCCGCGCGGGCCGGGTCCCCGGCTGCCAGCGCCTCCCGGGCCGCGCCGGCGAAATCGCAGACGCGCTCGAGCAGCTCCGACGCGCCCGCGTGATCTCCGGCGGCCACGAGGAGCGCGGTGCCGCGTTCACGCTGCCCGATCGCGGCGAGCTCGGCCGCGCGACGTCGCAGATCCTCGTACGCCACGCCGATGTCGATCGGAGCGCCGTCAGCGCGCGGCGATGCGCGCTCGGCCGTTCACGGAGAGGTCGAAGCGCACCTCGCCGAGGTCGATCCCCGATGCGTTGAACGGCACCTGCCGCGTCCGGTGCAGGGCGAGCGTCGCGTTCGCCGGCAGAGGCCCGAGCGTCGAGGGATCCAGCAAGGAACCGGGGATCACGCCCCTGCCGGTGTCCTTGAACGCGCACCGCACGGTCGCGCCGTGCGCCGAGGTCACGTCGACGTAGATGACGTCCCGCGCCCGGCCGCCCTCGTCCGCGCGCCACTGCACGACCGCGCCGACCCCGGCGTCGAGATCGACGCCGTCGGCCAGCTCGGCGTCGCCGATGCGCACCTCCTCGGGACCCGCGGGGGCATCGGCCTCGAACGCGAACCGGTCGAGCTGCCCCGAGCCGGAGCTCTCGAACACGTACCGCGCCGGCGCAGGCAGATCGCTGGTGGCGTCGCGCGACGTGTAGAACACGCCGAAGACCAGGGCGCCCACGTCCGGGAACGCGCGGGCTGCGAGCGGCATCTCGGTGCTCTCGGTCTTCATCGTCACGTCGCCCGCGTCGAGGAGCTCGATGGGGCTGAGCGAGCTGATGCTGCTCGCCGCCTCGTCGTCGGCGGCAGGAGAGAGGACCATGCAGCTGCCGGCGGAGGGGAGGACGAACGGCTTCCCGACGGCGCCCTCGGCGAGCTCGGGATCCATCGCGGACGAGAGGCGCATGAACTTCGCCAGCACGTTCGTGACCGCCCCCGCCCCCTCGACGCCCGCGCTCGGCGGCGCGGCGTCGTCGAGCTCACCGGGGGTGGCGGTCGAGGCGGCGTCCCGGCTCAGGTTGATCGCGCGCTCGACGCGCACGACCCCCTGGGTGACCACCCCGTTGACCTCCGTCGCGTCGCCCGCGACAGGCGCCGAACAGCCGACGAGAGCCGCACCGGCGAGCAGGCATGAGGTGGCGAGGGCGCCGTGGGGACGCATAGATCCGAGTCTAAGACGGGTCCTCCGGCCGGGCAAGCGCCTGCGCTTGTCACCGAAAATGGCAGGGAATCCGTTTCATTACGTTTTGTTGCGTTTGCTGCGCCTTGTTTCGTTTGGTTACGTCCGGAAACGCCCTGACGTCGTGCGACGTCGTGCTTGCCGACGTTGCAACGTCGTTGCGTTTGTTGCGGCCGCGTCAGAAGGTGACCGTGAGGCCGCCGCCCGGGGCGACGGTGCCCTGATCGATCGCGACCGGACTGCCGGCGATCTCGCCCTCGGCGTGGTGGTAGGTCGCGGTGGCCTCGAGCGCGACGTGCACGTGGCGGAACCCCGCGCGGATGCCCAGCACGAACCCGAGCTGGAGATGCTGGCCCGACGCGTCGACGAGCGGTCCTCGGAGCGCCGCTCCGGCGGCGGGCAGCCGCAGCTGGCCGCCGAGGAGCTCGAAGCCGAGCCGGGGACCGAACCAGACCGCGTAGAGATCCGCGTCTGACCGGAAGCCGAGCAGCAGAGGGACGTCGAGCCCCGCGCCGGGGACGTCGATCCCTTCTGCGCTGGGGCCCGGCCCGCCCGCGAGGAGCGCCGAGGCGCCGAGGCCGATCGACAGGGCCGCGTCGCCGAGCGGGAACGCGTGGCGCCCGTCGAGCCGGATGGCTCGCCCCGTGTACGTCAGCCCCGCTTCGTTCTCGCCCTCGATCCCGACGCGGGCGCTGGCCCACGGCGCGACACCCGGCGATACGGTGATCTCGGAGAGCTTTCGTCGCGCGGCGCCCTCCGCCGTCGCGGGGTCGGCGGCGCTCGCGCCTGCGTCCGCCGCTCCGGCGACGACCATGTCACCCGACAGGCCGCCGCCGAGGCGCACGGCGCCGGGACGGAGGACGTGGGCCGGGTGGAGCAGCGGACCGCTGCCATGGCAGCCCGCGCAGGCGCCCGCGAGGACCACTGCGGCCCAGCGCCGGATCACTGTGTGACCCGGGCGCCGCATTGAACCGACGGTGCCGGCGGAGGCATGGGAAGCGCGGCCGGAGAGGCGACGCGATGGTGCGCGAAGAGGCGCCTACTTGCGGAAGCGCGAGGGGTAATCGTTGGCAGCGGCCCGCTTCTTCAGCTCCCCATCGTCGGGGTGAAGCCTGACGGCCCGCGCGATGAGGACCTCCTCGGTCTCCACGATCTGCGGGTTGGGCAGGCAGCACTCGACCGGGCATACGGCCTGGCACGCTTCGTGATCATAGAAGCCGACGCACTCGGTGCAGAGCTCCGGATCGATCACGTAGATCTCGTCGCCCTCGCTGATGGCTTCGTTCGGGCATTCGGGCTCGCAGGCGCCGCAGTTGATGCAGTCTTCGGTGATGTAAGTCGCCATGGCCTTCGCTTCGTTCTCCGGGGTCACCCCGGTCCGCTCGTTTGTAGAGGCCTGACCGCAGGGTGTCAATTCGGGCGGAAGCGAGCGCCGGTTCCGGCACGGTGTCATGGGCGTCGCGGGCCTGCGCTTGCGCGCGGGCGCCCCTGCCGGTACTAAGCGGCCTCCTCGATGCTCCGCCTCACCGAGCCCGCCCTCCTGCTCGTCGTCCTTGGCGCATCCTCGCTGCTCGCCGGATGCGGTCCCCAGATCGGCGATCCGTGCACCTCGTCGCTCGATTGCGTGCAGGCAGAGCAGCAGCTCCTCTGCGATGGGACGCAGCCTGGCGGCTACTGCACGGTCTTCAACTGCGAGCCGGACGGCTGCTCCGGGAGCAGCGTCTGTGTCGCGTTCAACCCGGTGATCGATCCGGCGTGCAGCGAGCTCGAGAACGTCCGCTGGCCGCGCTTCGAGCGCACGTTCTGCATGGCCACCTGCGATGAGGACGACGACTGCCGCAGCGGCTACTCGTGCGTCGCGCTGGGCAAGATCCAGGATGCCGCAGGAATCGCGCCGGGCGAGCGCAACGCCGCGATCGTCGACGCCAGGCCGGAAGGCTCGAAGGCCTGCCTGCCGAACCCGCCGTCCGCGTCGAGCGCCGCCAGCGAGCCGCCGGGCGGCGTCGAGAGCGAGCCTGGGGTGTGCAGGGCCGCTCCTGAACAAGACGAGTGGCCCCCCTACACGCCGGATGCCTCGGGCGCAGGAGGCGCCGGCGGCGCTGGAGGGTCGGGTGGCGCGGGAGGCGCCGGCGGCTCGGAGGGCGAAGGCGGCGGCTCGGGTGGCGAAGGGGGCGCTGGCGGCTCGGGCGGCGCTGGCGGTTCGGGCGGCGCTGGCGGTTCGGGCGGCGGCTGAGCGCCGCTCGGTGCGGTCCGGCTTTGCGCGTCGACCGTGCTAGCGTTGGCCGCGTGTTCGGACCGGCCCCCGCGAAAAGGACGCTCGAGGCTGCGCTGCGCGACGTCGCTTCGCAGAAGCCGGCCGTGCGCGCGGAGGCCGTGGGCGACCTCGTCCCGTATGCCGCGACGGCACGGGAGCAGGTCGTGCGCGCGATCGAGGGCGCGCTGCGCGTCGATGAGCACGCGGCGGTCCGCGCGGCAGCGGCCATCGCCCTCGCCGACACGAAGGCCGTCGAGGCGCTCCCCGCCCTGCTCCTCGCCGTCGAGGACGTGGATCCCTACGTCCGGCAGATGGCGATCACGGCGCTCGGTGAGATCGGGGACATGCGGGCCACGGGCCGGCTCCGGCGCGCCCTCTCGGACGAGCGGCCCGAGGTGCGGTTCCAGGCGGTGATCGCGTTCCCGCGCGTCTGCGCCCAGCAGGCCGACGCGATCGAGGCCGTCATGCAGGCCACCCACGACGACGACCCGCTCGTCTGCCACATCGCGCTGCGGATGTTCGAGGAGCTGGGGGAGTCCGGCGGTGAGCTGCCTCCGCTTGGCATGGCGCGGGCACGCGCGCTGCTCGGCCACGCGTCCCCGCTCGTCCGGGCAGCGGCGGCGGTCGTCACCGCGCGCTTCGGCGATCCGGTGGGCCACCCCGTGCTCGCCGAGATCGTGGGAGGAAAGCTCCAAGGGGTCGATCACGAGGACGAGGCCGCGGCCATCGAGCTCTGCGGCGAGCTCGGCCTCGCCGCTTCCCGGAGCGCCCTTGAGCGGCGCGCGTTCGGGCTCAAGCTCGGCTTCGGTCGCGATCCGCTGCGCTGGCACGCGCGCGTCGCGCTCGCGCGGATGGGCCACGAGCGGGCCATCCGCGAGATCCTCAGCGAGCTCGGCGCGTGGGACCGCCACCGGCGCACGCTCGCCGTCGCGGCCGCCGGTCGCGCCCGCCTCTCGGCTGCCCGCGCCGCGATCGCGGCGATGCGGGGAGACGAGCGGAAGGCCGATCAGGGGGCCGTCGAGGAGGCGCTCGCCGTCCTCGCTTCCGAGGTGGATGCATGAACGATGAAGCCCAGTTCAGCGAGGCGGACCTCGCCCCGAGCCCCGAAGAGCGCGCCGCGTCGCGCCGCTCCCTCATCGATCGCGTGGCCGCGAGCGTGGCCGCGCTCGCGGCGGGGGCCTGGGTCGGCGGCATCGTGGCGCTGGGCGCCTGCGCTGCCCCGTTCGTCTTCCGGCTCGCCCCGGCCCCCTTCTCCGGTGACGCGATGAGCGCGGCGTTCGCCCGCTTCGATCAATTCGCGCTCGGCGCCGCGGTGATCCTCCTCGGCGCCGAGGTGGCCCGCACCTGGGCCGCGTACCGCCAGGGCGCGGGCCGCGCGGCGCGCGTGCGCCGGGTCGTCGCCATGGTGCTGGCCGGGTGCGCCGCGTACGTCGGCCTGGCGCTGACCCCCCGCATCGCGGCGCTCCACCGCGAGGGCGTCCAGCGCGGCGAGGGGGAGCTCGGCATGGAGCTCGAGCGCGTCCATCGCCGCGCCGAGCTCGTGAGCAAGTCGGAGGTGTTCCTCGGCGCGAGCCTCGTCCTGCTGCACGTCTTCACGCTCGGCGCCCGCCGCCCCGAGCAGGACGACGACGAGGAAGCGGCCGCCCCGCTGCCGCCCGGCCCGCGGTGACGACGCCGGGGGCGTCCCACCTGCGCCGTCGTCTCGGGCGTGGGCGCGAGCGCGACGATCGAGGCTCCGCGGGGCGCGACGGTCGCGCGCGCGCCGCCGCGCATCGCGCCCACGATACGGAGGGATCGGATGCCGCGTGACAACAAGCTCTATAGCGGCTTCGTCAACCACGATTACATCATCACCTTCTCGATCGCCGACGAGGCGAACCGGGCGCGCCTCGTCGCGCTCTGCGCCGGACCGTGGCAGGGCGACGAGGTCACGCCCGACACCTGGGAAGTGTCGAACACGCTGAGCCCCGATCAGATGGAGCGCGCCATCCTCGATCTGATGGGCGACGCGGACCGCGCCGCTTACTACTACCTTTCGGACAGCAAGCGGATGTTCCGCGTCCTGCTCGGCTGAGCTCGTGCGCGAGGGATGTGAGCCGCTTCGCTCGGGCATGCTGCAGGGCGCGGGAGGGGCGTCGCCGCGGGCCGAAGGGGCCACGAGCGCCGTCATTTCGCGGTATGGTCCGGTCATGAGCGAGCTGGAAGCCACGCCGCCCGGCGCCTCCGCGAGGTCCGCCGCCGACGCCCCTCCACCTCACGCGCCCACGTCGCGACCAGGGGAGGGGAGCGACGAGGGCTTGCTCAGCGTCCTCCGGGACGACGGAACCCTGGATCCCGCGACCGACCCCTGCCTGAGCGACGCGCTGCTGCTGCGCGCGTACCGCGAGATCAAGCGCCTCAGGCTGCTCGACGCGCGCATGCTCCTGCTCCAGCGGCAGGGGCGGGTCGGCTTCTACGGCGCGTGCACCGGCCAGGAAGCGACGCCGATCGCCACCGCGCTCGCGGTCGAGCCCACGGACTGGATCTTCCCCGCGCTGCGCGAGAGCGTGATGATGCTTGTGCGCGGCTTCCCGCTCCGCACCTATGTGGCCCAGGTGTTCGGCAACGCGGGCGACCTCCTCCAGGGGCGCCAGATGCCGTCGCACATGAGCGGGCGGCAGGTGAACCAGGTGTCCTGGTCGAGCTGCATCGGCCCGCAGCTCCCGCAGGCGGTCGGCGCCGCGTGGGCCGCGAAGCTGCGGCGCGACAGCACCGTGGTGGTGGGGTTCATGGGCGACGGCGCGACGAGCGAGCCCGATTTCCACAGCGCGATGAACTTCGCGGCGGTCTTCAAGGCGCCGTGCGTCATGATCTGCCAGAACAACCACTGGGCCATCAGCGTGCCGACGGACCGGCAGACGGCCTCGAGGACGATCGCCCTCAAGGGGCGCGCGTACGGCGTCCCGTCGGTGCGGGTCGACGGCAACGACGTCATCGCCGTCTACCGCGCCGTCTCCGAGGCGGTCGCGCGGGCTCGTGGCGGCGGCGGCCCCAGCTTCATCGAGGCGCTCACCTACCGCGTCGGCGCGCACTCCTCGAGCGACGACCCGAGCCGCTACCGGTCGCAGGAGGAGGTCGATCGCTGGACGGCGCGCGACCCGCTGCTGCGCCTCGGGCGCCACCTCGCCGGCCGCGGGCTCCTCGACGACGCCGCGGAGTCCTCCCTCGAGGCGGAGCTCAACGCCGAGATCGCCGCCGCCGTCGCCGAGGTCGAGGCGATGGGACCGCCTGCCCGAGAGACGCTGTTCGACGACGTCTACGCCGAGCTGCCCTGGCACCTGCGCGACCAGCGCGCAGAGCTGCTGCGCTCCCCGAAAGCGCCGGCGCACGGCGGCGGGCGCTGACCTCGGGGAGGGATTTCCCCTCGCTGCGAGGTCGTGTAAGCCCCCGGGCACCCAGGGACGGCTCGCGGGTGCGGGCGCGGCCTCAGGGCTGTCGGCGAGGGGCTTGCCTGACGAACCCCGGCGCCCCTAGTTCCAGTCTTCGAAGCGCACAAAAGGACAAGGATGAAGACCTACGACGCAATCGTGATCGGAGCCGGCCCCGGCGGTTACCCCTGCGCCATCCGGCTCGCTCAGCTCAAGCAGAAGGTGCTCTGCATCGAGAAGGAGAACGTCGGCGGCGTCTGCCTCAACTGGGGGTGTATCCCCTCCAAGGCGCTGATCTCCGCCGCGCATCTCTACGAGAAGTCGCAGGCCGGCGCCGCGATGGGCATCAAGGTCAGCGGCGTCGAGCTCGACGCCAACAAGATGCAGGACTGGAAAGAAGGTATCGTCAAGAAGCTCACCGGCGGCGTCGGCTCGCTGCTCAAGGGCAACGGCGCCGACGTGGTGAACGGCACCGCCACGGTCGTTGGGCCGAAGCGCGTGGACGTGACCCGGGCGGACGGCTCGGTGGAGCAGTTCGAGGCGACCAAGGCGATCGTGATCGCGACCGGCTCGACGACCATCGAGATCCCGACGTTCAAGTTCGACGGCGACACGATCATCGGCGCGAAGGAGGCGGTCAGCCTGCGCCGCGTCCCGAAGCGGCTGATGGTGATCGGCGGCGGCGTCATCGGCCTCGAGCTCGGCATGGTCTACCAGGCGTTCGGCGCCGAGCTCATCGTCGTCGAGGCGCTGCCGGAGCTGCTCACGGGCGTCGACCCCGACTGCACCAAGGTCGTCGAGCGCAAGATCCTGAAGCGCGGCGGCACGATCCACAAGAACGCCAAGGCGCTCGGGTACGAGAAGCAGAAGGACGGCTCGGTCGGGGTGAAGATCCAGGCCGAGGGCAAGGAGCAGACGATCGTGGTCGACACCGTGCTCGTCGCCGTCGGCATGCGGCCGAGCAGCAAGGGGCTCGGCCTCGAGAAGGTCGGCGTCACGGTCGATCAGCGCGGGTTCGTCCCGACGGACAAGTTCTGCCGCACCAACGTGCCGTCGATCTACGCCATCGGCGACGTCAGCGGGCCGCCCCTGCTTGCGCATAAGGCGACGAAGGAGGGCGAGATCGCCGCCGAGGTCATCGCGGGGCACAAGGCCGAGAAGGACTGGGTCGCGATCCCGGGCGCGATCTTCACGGATCCGGAGATCGCCACGGTGGGGCTCACCGAGGCGGAGGCGAAGGCGAAGGGCCTCGAGGTCAGCATCGGCAAGTTCCCGTTCTCGGTGCTCGGCAAGGCCATGGCCATGAACGAGACCGAGGGCTTCGTGAAGATCGTCGCCGACAAGAAGACGAAGCAGGTGCTCGGCGTCCACATCGTCGGGCCGGAGGCCAGCACCATGATCAGCGAGGCGTCCCTCTCGCTCGAGATGGCGGCCTTCCTCGAGGATCTCTCGCTCACGATCCACCCCCACCCGACCCTCGGCGAGTCGCTGATGGAAGCCGCCGCCCACGCCATGGGCGCCGCCATCCACATCGCCAACCGCTAGAGCGACGGTCACCCGCTTCGGATACGGGCCCACCTCGACGTTTTCGGTGCTCAGCGCACTGGAGTGCGCTTGCGCGCCGAAAACGCCGATCTAGGCCCGTCTCCTGTGCGGGAGACCGCCGCTCTGCTCGGCATGAGCAGAGGCGGGCGGGAATCGCTGTCGCGCTCCGGATCGCTCGAAAGTTTCACGGAGGCGCGGAGTTCTCAGCCTTCCCGCCGGCCCTCGATTTTTCGCCGATTCTTGACGCGATGGCGGTCTACGTCAGTCGCGCATGAAATGGCACGTATACCCGGCCGGGTACTTCTCCAGGTACTTCTGGTGGTACTCCTCGGCGCGCGTGAACGGGCCGGCTTCCACGATCTCGGTGACGAGCGGAGCGCGCCACTTGCCGCTCTTGTCGACGCGCGCCTTCACCTCCTCGGCGATGCGGCGCTGCTCGGGCGTCGTGACGAAGATCGCTGAGCGGTACTGCGTCCCGACGTCGTTGCCCTGGCGGTTCCGCGTCGTCGGATCGTGCATGCGGAAGAACCACTTCTCGAGCAGCTCGGCATAGGACAGCTTCGCGGGATCGAAGACGATGCGCACCGACTCGGCGTGGCCCGTCGATCCGGTCTTCACGTCCTCGTAGGTCGGCGCCTTCGTCCGGCCGCCGGCATAACCGACCTCCGTCTCGAGGACACCGGGGATCTGCCGGAGGAGCTCTTCCATCCCCCAGAAGCAGCCGCCCGCCAGGACGGCCGTCTCCAGCGTCGTCTGGCACCCAGGCGCCTCGCCAGGCGCCGGGACGGCGCAGGCGTTCGCGCTCGCTTGCTCCCGAGGCGCGCCGCCGCGGCCCTCGAACAGCGCCCGATAGGCGCCGTAACCCTCCGCCTCGAGGCGAGCCAGCGGGATGAACCGGAGGGACGCGGAGTTGATGCAGTAGCGCAGCCCGTCGGGCCCGGGCCCGTCCTCGAAGACGTGCCCGAGGTGCGAGTTGCCGGCCTTGGAGCGCACCTCCGTTCGGACCATCCCGTGGCCCCTGTCCGAGCGCTCCACGACCCGCTCCGGCTCGACGGGGCGCGTGAAGCTCGGCCAGCCGGTGCCCGAGTCGAACTTGTCGAGCGACGTGAAGAGCGGCTCGCCGCTCGCGACATCCACGTAGAGGCCCGCCTCGTGGTTGTCCCAGAAGGCGTTGCGGAACGGCGGTTCGGTCGCGTCCCGCTGGGTGACCTCGTATGCGAGCGGCGTGAGCTGCTTGCGCAGCTCCTCATCCGACGGTTTGCGATAGCTTCTGTCCGACATCGTCACAGCCTCCTTGGACCCCGGAATCACCTTGCTCGCCCTCCCTGCATCGCCGGCGCGAAAACACGCGAACACGGCGGCGCACGCGATGAGGACGAGCGCGAAGAGAAGACCAGCAGCGCGGAGCCGTTTCATCATCCACCTGGCCTGTCGAGGGTAGCGCACCTAACCCTCCTACGCCCCGCGGCGCCGCTGGTTTCGCCCGGCGAGCGCGGCCCGCGCAGCCTCGCGCGGCGCCGGCCTCGGCGCTACGGGCCGCCGCTCTCGAGTGAGGCGTCGCTCTCGCCGGCGCCCCGCTCGAAGCACTCGGCAGGGATCTCGCGCGCGCGGCGGACGAGGCGGGTCGCCCCGATGAACGCCGACGTGACCGGATCGTAGTAGCCGCTCGCCCCGTGCAGGCCCGGAACCGCGCGCTGGTAGTGGCGCGCGACCCGCTCCATGAGCGCCTCGCGGACGTACTTGCCCACCATCGACGCCATCGCGACGCACAGATCCGAGGCGTCGCTATCGCGGACGAACGCGATCTCGCCGAGGCCGGGGAAGCGGTAGGCGCTGCGGGCGCGGCTCTCCTCGAGCACGACGTGCATCCTCCCCGCGAGCGGGCCGAACACGGAGCCGTACTTGCCGAAGCCGCCGACCTTGCCGCACACCGCGAACACCTCCGCGCCCGCGAGGCCGCGGAGCTCCAGGACGAGGCGCTCCATCGCGTGGAGATCGAGCACGAACCTGTTCTTCCCGGCGCGCGCCCCGTCGTTCATCCGCTTCGCGCAGAGCAGCACCGAGCGCACGGCGACGACCTCGACCCCCTTCCCCGACAGCTTGTCGAGGTCCTTGCCGACCGCGCCGAGCAGCTCGTCGGGCGCGGTGAACGCCTCGCCCTCCGCCGACCAGCACTGCTCCTCGACGTGGCCAGGGCAGAGCGCGCGGAGCGCGGGGCGATCGTCGAGCGCGACGGCGTGGAGCAGCTCGTCCACCGACGACGCGCCGCTGGCCGTCCCGTCGCGGCCGCGGCCGCAGCCGCGCGCGACCAGCGCGCGAGCCCAGGCCTCGCCGAGCGAGACATCCCCGTGCGCAACGAGCTGCTTCGAGTCGCCGAGCCGCTGGGCGAGCGCGCCGCGAGGGGCGCGGCCGGCGACCTGCCAGCCCGCCTCCGTGACGCGCGTGAGGACCGCCGTCACCACCATCGGACCGAGCCGCGGGCCCAGCCCGTTCTCATCGACGCCGATGCGGTAGCGGACGGAGGGCTCGGCGGACGTCATGCACGGCCCCTCTGCCACACCACGGCGCCCGCGTCACCGCGCGGATCTCCGCCAGGCCACCCGCCGTCCCGCTCGGGACCACTTGCCGGTTCGGTCCAAAAATTCTCAAACTTTCTCGAGCTCATGCGCGATCCGCCGCGCAGCGCGCACCTTTTCCCCGGCTCCCGCCGGGGGCGCCGCTATAGTCGACGCCTCATGCGCATCCTCCCCGTGCCCTGCCTCAGCGACAACTACGCGTACCTCGTGGCCGCGGACGGGCGGCGCGAGGCGATCGTCATCGATCCCTCGGAGGCCCAGCCGATCATCGCGGCGCTCGAGCGCGAGAAGCTCAGTCTGGTCGCCATCGTCAACACGCACCACCACCACGATCACGTCGGCGGCAACGAGGCGCTCCGCGAGCGTTACGGCGACCTCCCGGTCTATGCGCACTCGAGCGACGTCGGGCGCGTCCCCGCGCAGACGGAGCGGGTCGAGGAGGGCACGCCGGTCCAGGTCGCCGGCCTCACGCTCCAGCCGTTGCACGTCCCCGGCCACACGCTCGGCGCCGTCTCGTATTGCGTCGAGGACGTTGTGTTCACCGGAGACACGCTCTTCATCGCCGGATGTGGCCGCATGTTCGAGGGGACGCCGGAGGTGATGCACGCCTCGCTCTCCAAGCTCGCGGCGCTCCCGGCGCACACGCGCGTCTTCTGCGGTCATGAGTACACCGTGAACAACCTTCGTTTCGCCGAGACGGTCGAGCCCGAGAACGAGGCTGTCCGCAAGAAGCTCGCGGCTGCCCGTGCGGCGCGGGAGCGCGGCGAGCCCACGGTCGGGAGCACGATGGCCGACGAGCTCGCGACGAACCCGTTCCTGCGCTGCGGCGAGCCGAGTTTGCAGGCGCGCTTCCCGGGGGCCACGCCGTCCGACGTGTTCGCCGCCGTGCGTCGCGCGAAGGACGATTACCGCTGACTTTCGACGTCGCGCGCGGCCGTATTCCGCTCGCGCCCGCCGTCCGATTTCTATACGACTAGGCCCATGGACTCCCGCGCTCCCATCTTCGGGTTCAACGACGCGCGCGACGAGATCGTGCGCACCGTGGTCGACCGGGTCGTCGGCTCCACGAGGGATCCGCTGCTCGCCATGAACGAGGCGGCGTATCAGGAGGCGAAGCGGCTCGAGGGGTCCCGGAAGCCGCAGGACATCCGCGAGCTCGCCGAGTGGCAGCGGCTCGCCCGCTCGCTCGGCCGCATGCATGACGGCGAGCGCCGCCGCCGCCTGCGGGAGCTCTCGGAGGAGTACGCGTGGGACATCGCGGGGAACTTCGACCGGCGTGTCTACCAGCTGTCGTCGCGGCTCCTGCCGCCGGTCGTCAGCGCCCTGCTCGCGCCGCGCAAGCTCATGACGGTGGTCCGCGACCCGCTCAAGCTCGTCAGCCTCGAGCTCCTGGCCGACCGGGTGCTCGTGGAGGGCCCGCTCGCGAAGCTCCGCTCGCTCGTGCAGCGCGGCACGGCCGTCTACGTCCCGACCCACATGTCGAACATGGACTCGATCGTGTTCGGCTATGCCCTCGAGCGCGCCGGCCTGCCGCCCGCCACGTACGGCGCCGGCAAGAACCTGTTCACGAACCCGGTCCTCTCGTTCTTCATGCACAACCTCGGCGCCTACCGCGTCGACCGGCGCATCCGGCACAACCTCTACAAGGACGTGCTGAAGACGTACTCGGGCGTGCTCCTGGAGCGCGGCTACCACTCGCTGTTCTTCCCGGGGGGCACGCGGTCCCGCTCGGGCGGCGTGGAGCGGAAGCTCAAGCTGGGCCTGGTCGGCAGCGCGTTCGAGGCCTACACGCGGACGCTCCAGAGCGGCCACGAGCGCCGCGTCTTCTTCGTCCCGGCCACGATCAACTACCTCATCACGCTCGAGGCCGAGACGCTGATCGCCGATTTCCTCTCCGAGGCCGGCAAGGGCCGCTTCATCATCGAGGACGACGAGTCGAGCCGCATCGGCCGGATCGCCTCGTTCCTGCGCAAGCTCCTCGCGATGAACGCCGCGGTGGTCATCCGCTTCTCCGAGCCGCTCGATCCGTTCGGCAACCGGGTGGACGAGCTCGGCCGCTCGTTCGACGCGCGCGGTCGCGAGGTCGATCCGGCGAGCTACGTGAAGGATCAGGCCGGCAAGGCGGTCATCGACGCGGCGCGCGACGCCCAGTACGCGCGCGAGCTCGGTGAGGAGATCTGCCGGGCGTACGCGCGCGACACGGTCGTGATGGCGACGCACGTCGTCGCGGCGGCGAGCTTCGCCCGGCTCCGCAGCCAGGCGCCCGCCGCGGATCTCTTCACGGTGCTCCGGCAGCGCGACGTGATCACGGTGCCGCGCGACGACCTCGCGGCCGACGTGGTGGCCCTCTGCGATCGGCTGCGCGCGCTCGAGCAGCGGGGGTGCATCGTGCTGGGGGAGGACGTCCGGCTCGGCTCGGGCGGGGACATCGTCGAGCGCGCGATGCGCGCCTTCGCGGGCTACCACTCGTCGCCGGTGCTCGACTCGCGGCCCGACGGCATCGCGCTCTGCGACACCAACCTGCTCTTCTACTACCAGAACCGCCTCGCCGCCCACGGCGTGGCGTGGGACGTCATCGCCCCGCCCGGCGTCCCTTCCGGCCTGCAGGTCCAGCCGCCGCTCCCGCCGCTCGATCCCGCCTCGTCGCCGCCGCCCCTGGAGGAGCCGCGGGGCTCGGCCTCGTCGACCTCGTCTGCTTCGTCTCGCGCGGGCGAGGCGGACGCGCACGTGGGCTCGATGAACGGCGCCGGGGGTGGCCAGTGAGCGCCCCGGGGAGCGCGCTTCCGGCGCCTTCGGTGGGGGTCATCGGCGGCGGTTTCTGGGGCGTGGCGCTGGCGCTCGCGGCGAGCCGCACCGGCGCGGAGGTCCTCCTGTACTCCCGCCGCGAGCAGCCGCAGCTCCAAGGCGGCCCGCGGATCGTGCGCGACCACGCGGAGGTCGCCCGGGCGCGGCTGCTCGTGATCGCGGTGCCGTCGAACGCGGCCCGGACGGCGCTGCGCGCGCTCGGCGATCACATGGACGGCTCGCACCTCGTGATCCACGGCGTTCGTGGCCTCGAGGGCGAGGCGCTGAAGACCGTCTCGGACCTGGTGCGCGAGGAGACCCCGGCGCGCCGGGTGGGCGCGCTGGGCGGCCCGGTGCAGGAAGACGAGCTCCGGGAGGGCCGCCCTTCGGCGATGGTGTGCGGCTCGCGCTTCCCGGAGGTCCACGCCGCGGTGACGGCGGCGTTCCAGTCGGACGCGCTCCGCGTCTACACGACGCCCGATCTCCAGGGCCTGGAGTGGGCGTCGGCGCTGGTCGGCTGCCTCGCCGTCGGCGTCGGCTTCGCCGAGCAGGCGGGCGCGGGGCCGGGGTTGCTCGCCGCGCTCATCTCGAGGGCGGTCGACAGCGCGGCCCGCATCGCCGCCGCGGCGGGCGCGGAGGAGCGGACGATGCTGGGGCTCGGCGGCTACGGCGACCTGCTCGCCTCGATCCGGCTCGAGGGCCGCCCCGAGGTGCTGCTCGGCAAGGCGCTCGCACGCGGCAGGACGCTCGACGAGGCGGTCGCTGAGGCCAGGCTGCGGGTGGAGGCGATCCCGCTGATCCCGCGCGTCGTGGCGTTCGCGAAGGCGCGGAAGGTGGATGCGGGGGTGTTCGAGGCGCTCGAGACGATCCTGAAGGGCGGCGCGCCGAGGGCGGTGCTCGATCGGATGTTCGCGGCGTGAGCGACTCGCCTCAGGGATGACGGCGTCTCCGGGCGGGGGAGCTCACGCTGCGCGCGAGGTCAGCGGGATGCCAGCGCCGGCGGCGATGCGACGAGCTAGCGCCTCGAAATCGCGCCTGCAGTCCTGGACAGCCGCGGCGTGGCTGCCGATGGCGCCGTCGGCGGGCTTGAGCAGGAACATCGGCTTCCGCGCCTCCTGCGCCATGGGCATGAGGCTGCGGTAGTGCCGAATCGTCGCGAGCAGGTGCGGATCCGGGCTGGGCGCGTCTCCTTCCTCATTGAGGAGCGCCTGGCGATAGACCTTCGGAATCTTGTCGATCCATCGCTGGTACGCCTTCACGGGATGACCCTCACGTGCTGCATGCTGGAGGATGACGTACCCAATGGGGTGCATCTCGCCTCTGGGAACGGAGAGCTCCGCGGGGCGCGCCTCGTTGTCGAGGCGCTTCTTCCAGCCGCGCCGCCACTGCGCGAGCGTCGGTCCCAGGTTGCGCAGCCCCTGGAGGGAGAAGACGTCGGCGCCGAGCGGCACGACGACGAGATCCGAGGCGACGAGCGCAGCGCGATTGAGGGCGCCGAGGTTCGGACCTACGTCGACCAAGACGAGCTCTGCCTCCGCCTGCGCCGCTGCGCGCTCCATGATCCGGTGGAAGGCGCTCATCACCCGGAACGCGTCTGGCGCCTCGCCCCGGCTATCGCTCAGGCACTTGTTCCACGCCTCGGCGAGTCGGTCCTCGAAGAGGCTGAGGCCGAGGTCGCCTGGGACGAGCGAGAGCGCGCTCCACAGATTGCTGTCCACGAGCTCCACGTGCGGTTGCGCGAGATCGCCGATGTGATCCATGAGCGGCTGGATCGCGCCAAGGATCGTGTGCGGGTGCTCATGGTTCGGCCAGAGCTGCTCGAGCCGATCGACGGGCAGAAATGCCGTCGTCAGGTTGGATTGAGGGTCGAGGTCGACGGCGACGACGCGCTCGCCGAGCTCGTGGTACATCCACGCGAGGTGATAGACGAGGGACGTCTTCCCGACTCCCCCCTTGTTGTTGAAGAACGCGATGGTCTTCACGGGCGCCTCTGCACCACGGCGAGAAAGCGGTTGTATGTGGGCTCGAAGGTCGCCGGTGGAGAGCCGTTCGCGGCCAGCTGAGCCTGCGCGAGCGCGATGCCGCGCCCGAACCGGTTCACGAAGCCCAGCACCTTCGCGGCCTCGGCGAGGACGGGGTTGCGGTAGGCGGTGCCGTGCGGGAACTGCTCAGGCGTGAGATCGGGGTAGAGCCCGCCCGGGCTCAGGATCTCGAGGCGGTCCGCGAAGTGATTGACCATCACCTGCGTGGTCGATCCATCGTAATTGCGGTGGATGACCGCGTTCATGAGCAGCTCATGGAGCGCCCGTCGCGGGTAATCGTACACGGTCCGGTCTCCCCCCTCGTCGAGCGCGACCGGACGGGCACCCTCGATCTCGGCCGCCAGCTCGTCGAGGCCTCGCATCACGCTCAGCAGGTCGCCCGAGAAGCGTCGCTCTTTGAGGACATCCGTGGCCTGCGTCGTGCCGTCGTACCGGACGTACTGCACGTAGCCGCCTGGCAGGAAATAGAGCGGATCCTTGGCGAAGAGCAGGACCCCGGCGTTCGTGGGGCAGCCTGCCCGCGGGTCGAAGAAGCGCAGGGCAGCGAGCTGCTGCTCCGGGGTGCGGTGGTTCTCCTCGATCACCTCGGGCGCGACGGCGTACAGGCGATAGCTCAGCGTGAAGAGGTCGAGCGACAAGTCGGACAGCGAGGCCTCGCGGCAAGGGCGCGCGTCCCAGGTCCGGGCCAGCGTCGTCCTGCGCTCGGCGAGGACACGCTCGTCCTGCTCGCTGGCGATGGCCTTGCGCGGGCCGCCGCGGATCCAGATGCGGCCTCGATAGCGGACAGGAGGCAGATCGGAGGGGAGCACCTCCACGACTGCCATGTCACCTCCGCCGAGGGACCACTTCTGCACGGTCATGACCGGAAGCGGCTGGATATTGCCGTCCGATCGGAAGGCCGCCAGGGTCTGGAGCAGGCGGTCGTCGATGACGAGGTTGGAGGGCGTCCCGTCGTCGTTCGCGCCGATGAACAGGTAGCCCGGCTTGCGGTGGCCAGGTAGATCGTTGGCGAACGCGCAGATCGCCTGACCGATCTTGTCCGCGTCTTTCGCCGACTGGGTGCGTTCGACCCGATCGGACTCGATGTCCTGGAGCATCGCTTCCAGATCTTCCCGTCTCATGGGGTGCATCAGCTCCGAGGACCGAAGCGCCTGCAGGGAGGTGAGGGAGCGCTCCGCGGGCAGTATGTCCCGGGACGGGGCGCGGAACAACGCTGCCGGCTGCCGAGGAGCACGGTCGGCAGGGCGTGCTGGTGGCACTTGGACGATCCCCGCAGGAAAGCTTACGGCGGCGTGCGTTCAGCAGATGTTCACGGCGCGGAGCGGTCGCGCATGAGCGACCGCCGCGGCGCTTCTCTCCGATGAGGTGCTCATCGCACTGTCATCTCAGCGGCGGCGGGGCGGTCGGACCGCCGTTCCGGCAACGATATCGATGCCCGGGAGGCGGTCGGACCGCCGTTCCGGCAACGATATCGATGCCCGGGAGGCGGTCGGACCGCCGTTCCGGCATCGATGCTCGATCCCGTGAGGCGGTCGGAGCGCCTTCTGAACAGCGATCCTGACAGCAGCGGGGCGATCGGAGCGCCCTGGCGGCGTTGCGATCTCCTCTGCAGCGGCGGTCCGACCGCTCAAAGAGCGTGCTTTCGGTGGGATTGGACCGGTCGGACCGGTCGGCGCGTACGCCGCGCTACTCCTCCGGCGCGCCGCCCCCTTCCGCGCCCGGCCCGCTCTCGTCCGCGGGCTCTCCCTCCCCCCTCTCGTCCGCTGCCTCCTCCTTCGCCGGCCCCGCGCGCCGCGCGCCGCCACGGCTCGCGAAGAGCGACGGCGCGATCGCATCGTGGTCCCCCTCGGCCCAGCGCAGGTACGTGACCCCGCGGCGGCACTGGTCGTACGCCCGCACGAGCAGCGTGAACGCCCGCGCTCGCCGATCCGCCGGGTCGGCGGCCCTGGGCGTCGGGAGCCCCGGCTGGTTGCGGGCGCCGAGGGCCACGAGCAGCTCCGGGCCGAGCTTCGAGGCGCGCTCGACGTCCGCCCACTCCACCGTCGTCCTGTTCTTCACGGCGTCCCACGCCTCGCCGAACAGCGCGCCCAGCGCGACCAGATCGTTGGCCGTGTCGAGGTGGCCGTTGCCGCTCCGGATCTCCGCGACGCGGTCGGCGTCGACGTAGCCCTTGTGCGCGAGCGCCTCCGCCGCCACGAGCAGGTCGGCGCGCAGCGCGGACGCCTCGTCGAGGAGCGGCTTCAGCCCGTCCTGGCCCGGACCGGCGGGCAGCGCGAGGAGGTGCGCGTACCAGGCGCCGAGCGCGTAGCTCATCAGCTTGTCTAGCGCCTCGATCGGGAACCTGGGCAGCTCGTCCACGAAGCGCGCGCGCAGCGCCTTGAGGTGCGGGACGGCGCCCACGGCGACGGCGACCGCGCGCGGGATGTCGACGTTGATGGGGACGACCTTCTCGACGCGCTCGAGCTCGGGCTCGATCTGCGCAAACGCCTCGGCAGCTTCGTTCGGCGCGCTCGGCTTGGCCGGCGCTGACTTCTTTTGTCTCGGTCTCGCCACGATTCCTCCCTTGCGGCCGGGATGGCTGCCCGCTGAATGCGGACATGGGCTATCCGTGCGAACAGCCCAGCGTCATCTCGGCCATCGGGCATCCTATCCGGAGGCGCTGACAACCTGTCAACGACTCGCCGCCAGCGCTGCGCGACGGATTCTTGCCTCGGCCGCTTGATCCGCGCTGCGGGCCGCGCTCCGAGCGAAGCGCTCGCTCCCACGCGTCGCTGTGAGAGGTGGAGGGCAGCCGATTCCGTGATGAACCGGAGCGCCGGAACGCAATCCATGAGGCGAGGGCTGCGAGATGCGATGACGCGGAGGTCGTGAAGGCCTCCCGTCGCACATGGAGGTGAGGTGGCATTGGAACCAGAGAGAGCGCTCTTCGAAGCCATTTGGCGGGACCACCGCGAGGTCCTCGCCACGTACCTGCTGCGCCTGGGCGTGCAGCGGCAGGACCTGGACGACGTGATGCAGGAGGTGCTCCAGGGCGCCTACCTCGGGCTGCGCCGGTTCAACCCCGAGCTGGGCACGCTGCGCGGCTGGCTCATCGGCATCGCCACGAACCATTTCTCGCACTACCGGCGCCGCGCCCATCGCCGCCGCGAGGTGCTCTGGTCCCCTAGATGGTTCGAGCCCCTCCGGGCGAGAGCGCCGAGCTCGGAGTCCCGGGCCATCGACAACGACCGCCACGAGGCGCTCGATGCGCTGCTCGCCGAGCTGCGCCTGGACCGGCGCTGCATCCTCGTCGCGCACGACGTCCTCGACCTGGACATGCGTGAGATCGCCCAGGCCCTCGGCATCCCCGTCAACACGGCGTGGAGCCGCCTGCGCCTTGCGCGCCGGGATCTGGAGGCCGCCGATGCGCGGCGGCGGGCTCGCTGCCGCCGGCGCGGTTGGGACGAGGCGCCCATGATCCTCCCAGCCCTCGCCGCCGGCGGGCAGCCGGCGTCGCCGCTGCGCGATGTACTGCGCGACCGCATCGGGGACTGGCTGCTGCGCCGCCTCGGAGACCTGGGCCTCGGCACGCGCACGAGCGCAGGCGCCTGGGGCGCCTCCGCGCTCGGGACCGCGAAGCCCCTCTGCGCTGTTGCCGCAGGGGCCGTGCTGGCGGCCGGCGCCCTGCTGCCGCCCGCGGAATCGGCGCCGGCGCACCCTCACGCCAGCGCCGGCGTCCACGCGGCGCTCGCCCGGCGTGCTCCTGCCAGCGCGACGGCCGCGTCAGGGCCGTACGACGGCACAGCGGATCGCGCAGAGCCGCGCACGGAGGCAGAGCCGCACACAGAGACGGAAGTGCGCGCCGGACATGCGGCAGCAGCGACCGCGAGCACGACCACGCGCCGCGGTCGCGATCGTCCCGGCGACGATGGTGCGCGCGTCGCCGAGGAGCACCGGCTCGTCGAAGAGGCCGCGGTCGCGCTGCGAGCCGGCCACCTCGCCGAGGCCGCCGAGCTGCTCACGCGTCACGCGCGGCGGTTCCCGCGGGGACAGCTCGCCGGACGGCGCGAGGCGCTTCTCCGCGAGCTCGGCGCCGGCAGCTCCACCCCATGATGAAGCCCGTCTACTGAACGAAGCCGAGCACCTCGGCGCCCGCGCCGTCCTGCCCCGCCAGCTCGATCATGTCCGGACGCCCGCCCGCTCCCCCCTTGCCCGGCTCGCCGATGCGCAGCGCCAGCGTTCCCAGCGCCTCCGGAGGATCCAGCAGGTACGCGATCCCGATGGACGGGCCGCCGAGGCCCCCGCCGCCGTGGCCTCCGTTGCCGCCCTGGCCGCCGCGCCCTCCGTCGCAGCCCCGCAACGAGCCGCTCCGCGCAGCGCCTCCGCTGCCACGGCTGCCGCCCTCTCCCCCGATCTGGCCAGCGCCGCCGTCGCCTCCACGCCCGCCGCTCGCGGACGACAGCTCCATATCGCGCAGCGTGACGCCGGCGCTCAGGCTGATCAGCGCGATGCTCGCGCCCCCGTAGCCGCCGCCCTTGCCGCCCTTGCCCCCGCAGCCGCCGCCGCCGCCGGAGCCGCCGCTGGCGCCGCCCTTCGGCGTCACCGCCGATGTGCCGCAGTACATGATCCCGCCCAGCGTCCCGCCGCCGCCTCCACCGCCCTGGCCGGAGATCCCCGCCGCGCCGCTCGTGCCGTGGATCCCTTCCCAGCCCGCCCGCGTGATCATGCCGCCGCGACTGGCCGCCCTGCGGCCGTGCGCGCCATGGCGGCCCGAGATGCCCTGCACCCCGTCGGAGCAATCCGCTCCTCCCGTCTGGCCCTGCCCCGCGCGCCCCCAGTCGATCGAGCTCGATGACTGCTCCGGCAGACCGTCGCGCCCGCCGTCTCCGCTGCTGACGGCGCCGTCGCCGCCGGAGCCCCCGAGCGAATCGATGTCGTCGCACGTCGTGGTGACCGACGGCGCTCCCGGGACCACGTCGGCAGAGCACGCATCGCCGCCGCGGAGGCCGTCCACTCCGCCCGCGGCGGGGCCGTCTCCGCCGTCTTCGCCGTGCGCGCCGGGGGCTCCGTTTCCCGCGACGAGCGCGCCGCGGAGGAACGTCACCGTCGCCCCGGGCAGGACCAGCGCCCCGATCGAAGAGCCGCTCGGCTGCGCGGCGTCCGCGGCCCGCGCGAGCACATCCGCGACGATCGACGTGCCGCTGCCTCCCTCGATGCGCAGCGGGAGCAGGCCCGGCGCCGGCGCGAGCACGGCCTTCGCGCGGTCGCCGACGAACGCCCAGCCGCGCGCGCAGTCGAGGCCTCCCCAGATCTGCGTGCCGGCCGGGACCTCGACGGATTCGGGGAAGATCTCCGCGCAGGCGTAGACGCGCCGCGTGCCCTGGTGCGAGCGCTCGATCGCCCGGCGCACCGTGCGCACCGGCAACGCGCGCGTGCCCGGGTTCGCGTCGTCCCCGAGGCTGCTGCTCACGAACACACCGCAGCCGTCCCTGGGCACGGCTTCCCTGGGATCGCCGCCGCAGGGGAGATCGCCGGGGCCTGTGGGCGGGTCCGGCGCGTCAGGCTCGATCTCGGTCTCCGGCGCGGAGGGATCGCCGCACGTGACGTGGTCGGCGCAATCATAGGGGAAGCACCCGCACACGCTGACAGCGCTGCCGCACCCGATCGCCGCGCTCGCGACAACGCCGAGCGTGCAGCGCACGGCGGCGTTCCACCCTCGTGTGCCCCCGGTCACTGGAGCACCCTACCACACCGTCTGGAAGGTCACGCTGGGCGACAGCGCACCGGCGGCGACCGGCTCGAAGCGGATCGTGGCGCGCGGCGGGGTGTCCGGTGCCCACCAGTACGACGACACCGAGAGCGCTCCGAGCGCGCCGCTCGCGATGAGGACCGCGGCGGCCGCCGCGCCCACGCTGTCGCGCCGCGCGATGAGGAACTCCTGGTGCTTGCAGGCCGAGGGGAACTCGGTGTCGTTGCACGCGCCGCTCCCGCCGCGAGCGCGGAGGCTCGCGGCGCGCTCCTCGACGACACCGTCGAGCACGCCCGCGGCGACCCAGAAGCCCACGCCGACGATGACGCCCGAGATGGCGGTCCCGAGGGTGATGGTCCGGAGCGTGCGGGTCGTCGCGCCGGTCCCCTCGGCTGGCGTGGGCGCGGTGCTCGCGCCGGTCGCCTCGGGCGATGGCGCCGGGGTAGCCGTCCTCGCCGGGAGGGTCAGCGTGACGCTCGTCGAGCTTCCCCGCGCCGCCTGGATCGCGGCCACGGCGTCGGCGTGGCCGGCGAGCCTCGCGCGGATCGTGTGCGGCCCAGGCTCCACGAAGACGACGTGGGTCGGGCGCGGCGCGCCGAGCACCTCGCCGTCGAGGAGGACCTCGGCGTCGCGGGGGCTCACCGCGAGGAAGAGCGTGCCGACCTCGCGCTCGGCCTGCTTCTGTGCGGCCTCGAAGCGCGTCTGCTGCTCGATGGAGAGCGTGCTCCGGTGCTCCAGGCTGAGGTCGAGGTGCTCTGCGGCGTCGCGATGGGCGCCGAGCGCGAGCTCGCATAGACCGAGCTCCCCGAGCACCTCGGCGCGCTTCGCAGGAGGGGAGAGCTTCGCGCCGCGATGGTCCGCCAGCACGGCCCGGTAGGCCTCGACGGCCTCGGCGAATCGGCCGGCGCGCTGTGCCTCCTCGGCACGATGGAGGGCATCGCGCGCGCCGGCTTCTGCGGCCAAGGGCGTCGGGCCGGCGGATGACGGAGCGCGCCCGGAGGCGTCCGGCTCCGCCGACACGGGCACGACCCCCAGCGTCAGCGCAGCGCTCAGGGCGAGCGACGGAGAACAGCGGCCGAGGGACATGGCCGCATCCTATCGCGCGTCGGGCGGCTTACGGTGTCCTCGCTCGCCGAGGATCGACCGAGGTTACGGTCGCACCGGCGCGGCGCGCGTGCCCCGTCCGGGGAGGAGCGAACGGCACGGCGACGGGAGAGCGCTCACTCGTTCGCGAGCGCGAGGACGGCCTGGGCCACGCCGGTGACGACCTTTGCCGCGCGTGCGTAATCGAGCGTATCCGGCGTGTCCTTGTCGGTGTGGTAACGCCGGTTGCGCAGAAACGCCGTGTCCGTGATCATGACCGCTGGGTAGCCTGCTTCCCAGTAGCTCCGGTGGTCGGACCAGTCCACGCCCTGAACGAGCCCCGGAGCGCTCAGGGAATAGGCGGGCAGATCGGTCGCGCCGCGCATCGCCCCCTTGACGGTGCGAACGAGCGAGAGCCCGTCCAGGTTGCCGACCACGGCCACGAAGTTCCCCTTCGTCGGATAGAGCAGGGCGAGCGGCGCCAGCGGAAACGCCTGGCTGTCGGCCTCGTCGGTGAAATACCCGATCATCTCCAAGCTGATCATCGCCCGGACCTTCACGCCCGCTGCTTGCAGCGCATTCGCATGATGGGCGCTGCCCATGTGCTCGGACCGGAAATAGGGCGGCTCCTCCAGCGTGAACGCCACGAGCTCGACGTCGCCGCGGAGAGGCGCCCGGCCGAGCAGCCGCCCGAGCTCGAGCAGCCCTGCCACGCCGCTCGCGTTGTCGTCGGCGCCGGGCAAGTCGTTCGCCGCGTCGTAGTGGGCGCCGACCACGACGCGCGTCGACGAGTCCGGGCCAAACCGGGCGAGCACGTTGCGGTACGTTCGCCCCTCGACATCGTAGAGCTGCTCGGTCACGCGTCCGCCGGCGGCGCTGAGCTCGTCGCGCAGGTACGCCGCGGCGCGGTCCAGCTGCGCGATCTGCCTGTAGCCCCGTGGGCGAAACTCCTCCACGAGCATCCGGACGTCGCGCTCCACGTGAGCGGGGTCCGCGGAGAGCGCCGGAGCGGGCAGTGGGAGCGCCGCCACGAGCGGTTGGCTGACGAGGGCTCCGGTGGCCGCGAGGCCCGAGAGGAGCAGCGCCGCGGCGGCTGCGGCCCACCGGCCGTAGCGGGGGCGAAGCGCTGTGATCGCACGAGCGTCTTCCAGGGGCGTCGCTGTGCTCGTGGTCATCGGGAGGGCAGGACATCTGGCGGAGGTGCTCTGTTCCTGGCGCGGGCAGGAATCGACGGCCGCTCCTCCGAGACGGCTGCGCGCGATGAGAGGCGGCCGCCCGCGATGAGCACGCCGCCGCCATCCCTGGGCGCGGCGTTGCTGGGATCGCGCCGCGGGCGAGCTCGCCGGGGCCCGCAGGCACCGATGCCTGCAGGCGCCGGGGACCTCGGCGCCGAGCCGAGCGTCGCGGCCGGCCGCGCTGTCAGCCGCCGTCTCGCTGGCTCGCGTCGGTCGCTCCCGGGGCGGCCGGCGGGTCGACGCTGTCGCAGCAGCGGAATCCGGTGGAGTAGTCGTGATAGGTCGGCTCGTGGGCGATGGTGGTGAAGTAGCAGCCGGGGCCGAGCTCGCTGGTCGTGCTGAAGAAGCCGCCCATGAACACGCCGTTGCCCTCGTGCCAGGGCTGGTCGCGGCGCTCGACGCCTTCGGTGCTCATCCGGATCACGAGCTCGCCATCGACCATGTCGCCGACCCACTCGTGCAGGTTCCCGATCATGTCGTGGACGCCGAGCTCGCTGGCGCAGCCGGCGTGCTCGCCGCTCCTCGCCAGGAAGCCTGGCTTCTGGTCGAGGTCGGGGCTGTTGAAGTGTCGTTCGTAGCTCCACCCGCCCGCCGGGTGCTCGCCGAAGACCTCCCGCAGGAGGTGGGGTTTGCCTGTATTGCACCGCCCGCGCTCGCCGCGTGGGCCGTAGGGGTAGCGGTGGGCGCCGTTGCCGCGGCAGGCGCGCAGCCATTCCCGCCGCGTGCAGAGGCGCTTGCCCGCGGCCACGCAGGCGGCCTTGGCCTCGACGCGGCTGATGTACGCCTGCGGAAAGACGCCGGCCGCGCTGCGAGCGAGGTACCGGACGCCCGGCTCGGGGCGCTTGAAGTGCGGGTGGACGGCGAGCTCCCCGCCGGCATCGGTGACCAGGTGCGCCTCGTAGCGATCGATGCAGAAGCCGTTGACGAGGGCCATGTCGGCGGGGCAGGGGCCGGGGGCCGGCGGGAGCCCGGGCGGCTGTGGGGGGAGGGTGGGAGGACCGGCGCTGGCCGAGCCGAGCGGATGTGGCTCAGCAAGGGCGGCGCCGGCGTCGTCTGCAACGGGCACGGAAGCGGCGATGG
The DNA here is from genome assembly GCF_051525235.1 of Sorangium sp. So ce124. NCBI lineage: Bacteria > Pseudomonadati > Myxococcota > Polyangiales > Polyangiaceae > Sorangium > Sorangium sp. So ce124. The sequence continues at coordinate 11,976,807 of NZ_CP150312.1, read as the reverse complement.
ACATGGGCGCGGCGCTCGCGATGGCCGGGAGGGCAGCGCCAGCGTCCGCGCTTCCGCCGGGCGCACGCGCGGCGGAAGCGGAAGCCGCGGCGGGAGCCCCTGCCTGGTCCGTGTCGGCTGCGCGGACTGCGCCGGTCTCGCCGGGGGCGTCCGACTTGCTCGCTGAGCCACCACCGCCTGGCGCAGAACACGCCGTGAGCCACATTACAGCACCGAGCCAGCCTGGCGCTGTGTGGCCCGACACGCGGCGTTGGGAGGGTGTGGGGGTGTTCGATAGGGGAGCCCGGACGGGATCGCGGGGCGGCGCGGTCGGCACGAGGGGGAGTGTACACGCGGCCGGCGTGCTGGCTGGAGGCTATCCGCCGTCTGCCGTTCGATCTGAGGCGAGATCCAGGAGGTGAAGGAAGGCGCTCATGCGGGGGGAGCCGTCGTCCAGCCTCGATGCGGACTGCTCAGTTGCACGGAGCCGCGACCGTGTTGCAGCTCTCATCGCAGTTCGTGCACGCACAGCTATATACGGCGTCAAACTGACGCTCGGCGCCAGGGAACTGGGTGTCACACGCATCGAAGCAGCTGGGTTGCGGGTCGTTCTGAAAGCATCCCTGAGCGCACTCAAGCCAGCTCTGGCATGTGCCGCTGAGCGCGCAGAGCGTCAGACAGCTGTTCGAGATGGCGCAGGATCGGCACGCTGCAGCGTCAGCGTTTCCGCCCCCAGCGCCGGCGTCGCAGTCGCTGAAGCAGACCAGCAGGTCGGTGTTCGTGATGTTCAGATCTTCGCACGCTGTGTCGAGGATGCACTGTGAAGCGCACTCGTAGCCCGGCTCAGAGCAGTTGATGGACAGGGATTCGCAGCTGAGATCGCTGCATTCCTCGACCTTCGCGCACGCGTCCTCGCACTCGGTCAGTCCCGCGCCTCCGCCCGAACCGCTCGATGCCGCCGTCGTCGACGCGGCTGTGGTCGAGCTCGTGGCCGAGCCTGTGGTCGTCGTCGTGGTGCTCGACGTCGTAGTGCTCGTCGTCCCCCCGCCGCCGCTCCCGCTGCCCCCGCCGGGGTTCTCCGTCGTTTCGCCGGAGCACGCCGCGAACGCCGCGATACTGAACACGATAACCAAAGAAGAAGTCTTGCTGCGCATCGCCACTCTCCTTGGGCACGCCGCGGCCATTCTCCACGTCATTGCCCCAACGCGGCGCGATCGTTCGCCTGTTTCTCACCCCCGGCAACATTTTTCGCTCGCAAGCGCCCCCTCTCGCGCGGGCGTCGCCACCATTCCAGCGTTCGTTGGCCTCTCAGCGCGCCCGGGCATACTCGTCGTGGCCGTGTCCGAGGGCGTCTGGCAGAGCCGCGGCTTCGCGGCGCTCGCCGACGCCGGCCTCCCACCAGCCTCGAAGCCGTGCACCGTCAGCTCGCCATTGCCCCGGCTGCCGCGGCCGGCGGCCCCGACACCTGCGCCGCCGCCTCCCCTCAGCCCGGCCCTGGCGACAGGGCCCCGAGCTCCGCGCCGCTGCGCTCCACGCCGAGCAGATCCCGCGCGGGCACCTCGCGCGCATCGCCCTGCCCGATCAGCATCTTCGACGACCGCTTCGGCCTGAAATCAGGGCGGTTCGGGTTGAGCTTCCACCAGCCCCCGTCGAGGATCACCCACGGCTCCTCGCTCGCGCGCACCACCTCCGTCGCGAACCGCGCGCGCGTGATGCCCGTGATCGCCCTCGTCTCCGGAAGCGCGGCCGCGAGGCGCTTCAGCCCCTCCGGCATGCCGCCGTAGCTCACCTGGGTCACCACGTTGTGGCCGGCGTCGAACCGGTAGATGCTCGTGCTCAGCACCTCGATCGACGGCGAGGCGTCGCTCACGAGGATGTTGTTCCGCAGGCGACAACCCCAGCTCCCATTGCCGCACTGGAGCGCGGGCCGGCCCCTCGCGCTCAGCACCACGGTGTTGTTGCGGATCAGGTTGTTGCGGCAGCCCCAGAGCGGCAGCGCGTCAGGCCCGGTCACCTGCTCCGGAGCGCGCGGGCCGGGGTCCACATAGGCGCGGTCGAACGGGTTCGCGTTGTCCCACTGCGCGATCCCGCTGGCGAGGTTGCCATAGATGAGGTTGTTCTGGATGACCGAGTCCGACACCCCCGCGAGGTTGATCGCCCCGCCGCCGCTGCGCCCGTTGCCGTTGATGACGTTCTGCTCGATGATGAAGTTCACGCCGCGGCCATCCGGGAACCCGTGCTCGCCGAACCGCTCCGCCGCGCGCTTCATCCGCTCCGCGGCCCAGGCGCGGGTCGGCTCCCTGCGCGGATGATCTCGGAACGACGGGTGCTCCAGCACCGCGTCGAGCGAGGCCTCCGGATCGAGGTTCGCCTGGAGCCCGCTCGCGCTGTTGCCGAAGAACACGTTGCGACGAACCACGTAGTTGTCCGATCCGTCGGATATGTAGGCGCCGTGCTCGCCCGCCGAGAAGGCGAACAGGTTGTCCTGCAGGAGGACCGTGTGGCTGTCGGTGGCGTGAACCCCCCACATCCGATGGTGATGGGCGAAGTTGCCGACGATGGCGATGTGGTGCGCGAGCCTGCTGGTCTCGCCGAAGGCGCCGTCGATCATGATCCCCGCCTTCGGCTCAGCCGCGCTCTGCCTGCCAGGCGCGCTGCTGCCAGCGAGGCGGAAGCCCTCGATCACGACGTGGTGCGCTGCCTTCAGGTAAATCATCCAGTTCGGGTCGGCGGCGCACCCCCGGTCGATCACGACCTCGCCCGGGCTCCCCATCGCCTTGAAATGGATGTACCGCTCCTGACCGGCGCTCGGCTTGTCGCCAATCGAGAACCCCGCGTACGTCCCGGGCAACACAGCGATGAGATCGCCGCCGCGCGCCGCGTCCGCCGCCTCCTGGAGCGTGGCGAACGCGCGCGTGACAGGGAGCTCACCTGGCTCGGCCGCAGCGCCCCGCGCATTCAGATCGAGCGCGGCCACGCGGATCGCGGCGAGGGCCGCCGCGCCGACGACGAGGACGCGCTCGTACCGCGCCTGCACTCTCATCGTCCGGCGCACCCACTCGTCGGAGTCCCGCGTGATCACGAACGGCTCGACCGCCGCGGGCGCGGGCGCCGGCGCCTCGGGGGCCTTCGCTGGCGCGGGCGGCTTCTTCGCCTGCGCCGGCGGGGGCGCCGCCTCCTCGGACGGCGGCCCCGCGACCTGGATCGTCCCGCTGCACGCGAGCACGGCGACCGCGACGAGCCCGCCGCCGATGCGCGCGCAGCCGCGGGCCAGCTGGATGACGCTTGTCGATCCTCTCATCTCGACGCTCCGGGGAAGGCCGCCCCTCCGAGGCGCGCCGCGCGTGCGGCGCTCGGCCCTGGCTACCCCGGCTTACCCCAAAGCGCGCGCTTCAGCCAGACGAGGGCGCGCCTCGGCCAGGGCCCGCGCGCGCTCGGCCCGCGCCGCGCGCACCGCGCCGAGCGAGGTGCGACATCGCCTTCCAGCGGCGGCCGTCATGCGGCCGACACGTGCCCGTTTGCTTCCGTCGCTGCCCTTCCTTTGGTACGAAGAGCTCATGAAAGCGCTGCCCTCGCTCGTGAGCGTCGCTCTTGCCGGCGCCACCCTCCTCACGCTCGCGCCCGAAGCGCAGGCGAACATCAAGAATCCGAACGATCACCCCCGCTACTTCGCCGAGCTCGAGCCGCACGGAGACCTCGTCTTCTTGCACCGCGACTACGGCCTGCGGCGGTACGGGCCCGGGCGCTACAACGACTTCGGCGACCCCGAGTTCGGCCTCGGCTTCAGGGCGAGCATCGAGCTCGCCGATCCCGCGTTCATCCCGAAGCTCAACAACACTGTCGCCATCTCGTTCGGGCTGGATTTCACCGACTGCAGGTACTGCCGCCGCGACTTCACCATCTGGAGCCCGGTCACCATGCAGTGGAACTTCTTCTTCAACGATCAGTGGAGCGCGTTCGCCGATCTCGGCGCTACCCTCCGGACCGACGGATTTTACCGCGACGTGTGGTTCGACTTCGTCGGCATGGTCGGCGGCCGCTACCACTTCAACGACAGCATGTCGCTCACGATGCGGATCGGGTATCCCTTCTTCAGCGTCGGCGTCTCGTTCTTCGTCGGCTGAGCCGCACCCCGCCGGCTCTGGCCCTCTGGCGGGCTGAGCCGCCCCGGGCGCTGCCCTGCTGTCGCGCTCTCCCGGCACACCAGGGCCGGTGGGAGCGCGCGGCCTCCGCCGCGGGCGGCATCTCGCGGGGGCAGGCGTACGGCGCGGACATCGGGCGCGTGCGGAAGGGGCCCGCCCTGGTTAGACTAGCCGGAGATGGTCGGCTGGTATTTCGTAGGCATCCTCGGTCTCGCCCTGCTGATGGTGGTCCACGAGGGAGGGCACTTCCTCGCCGCGCGCGCTTACGGCATGCGCGTCTTGAAGTTCTCGATCGGCTTCGGCCCCACCTTCTTCAAGGTTGTCCCGAAGGACGGGTACTACTGGTTCACGACCGCCGCGGACAAGGTCCGCGTGCGGCTCTTTCGCCACGACCCGGTGAAGCACGGCCCCACCGTGTTCCAGGTCGCCATGATCCCCTTCCTGGCGTACGTGCAGATCGCGGGGATGAACCCCCTCGAGGAGGTCGATCCCGAGGACAAGGGCAGCTACGCGAACGCGAGCCTGATGGGCCGGATCGCCGCGATCTTCGCCGGTCCGCTCGCCAATTACCTGTTCGCGTCGGTGCTCTTCTTCGCGAGCCTGATGACGGGCGGCAAGCCCTACCGCTTGACCGACATCGGCGTGGTCGCCGGCATGCCGGCCGCGGCGGCCAACCTCAAGGACGGCGACCGCATCGTCGAGATCGATGGAACCCCGGTCCAGGACTGGGAAAAGATGGCCGAGATCATCTCCCGTAGCCCGGGCCGGCCGCTCGACGTCGTCGTGGAGCGCGCCGGCGAGCGCGTCCAGGCCAAGGTCACGCCGGCGAACGAGGGCGGCGCGGGCAAGATCGGCGTGATGGCCATCGGGCCGGTCCAGTCGGCGCCGGTGACCGCCAAGGAGGCGGTGGTCCTCGCCGTGACGAAGCCGCCGAAGGTCGTGCAGAGCCTGGTCGTCGGTCTGGGCCAATACCTCACGGGCAAGGTCGATGGCGAGCTCGGCGGTCCGAAGCGGATGATCGAGGAGACCGCGCACGCGGCCAAGCGCGGGTGGGCCGAGGGGCTCGAGTTCCTCGGTCTGCTCTCGGCCTACCTCGGCGCCTTCAACCTGATCCCGTTCCCGGCGCTGGACGGCGGCCGGCTGATGTTCCTGTTCTACGAGGCCGCCACGCGGCGCCGGCCGAACGCCCGCATCGAGGCGCATATCCATCTGGTCGGCGTGTTCATGCTGATCGGGCTGATGCTCTACGTCACGGCGAACGACTTCGGCCTCGGGTCGAAGTAGCGTCGAGCCAGCGCACCCCGTGGCATTGAGGCCGCCCGCGCGGGTCCCGGCGTCGCTCAGGCGCCTCGCCCGCGCGGCGGCGTGGCTCGGCCTGCTCTCCGTGGCGGGCGCAGCGGAGGCCGCGTCGCCCGGCCCGGGCGCGTGGTCCGACGAGGAAGACGAGGCCGTCTTCGACGTCCCCGCGCCCCCGACGCTCCCCGGGCTCACGCTGCGCGATCCGACCTTCACCTTCGAGTACACGGCGGCCGTGATCGAGCCGGACGCGGCGAGCCGGGCGGGCGGCAAGCTCGCCTTCGCCTGGTACTCGCACGGCGAGATGGAGGTGCCGCTCGTCCCGCGCAAGTGGTTCGTCGGCGCGGTGCATGACAGCGCCGCGGCGAGCGTCCCGGGGGTCGAGCGGTCGATCCTGCTCGGGAGCCCCGAGCTGTACGGGCGCGGCGTCTGGTCGAGCGTGCGCGGGCTCGCCTCCGGCGGAGGCTTCGGCCTCGTGCTCCCGGTCCCGCGCGACGTCTCGCGCGACCAGGCCGAGGTGCTCCGGACGGCGCGTGTGGTGCGGCCGTGGGACGAGACGCGCTTCCGGGAGCTCACGCTCACGTTCCGCCCCTGGTTCGACATGCGGCACATCACCGGGCCGTTCATCTTCCAGCTCAGGCAAGGCCTCGACTGGTCGCTGGTCGTGCGCGGCCTGCGGTCCGGGGAGCGCCGCACCGACATCTCGGCGCACACGGCGTTCTACTTCGGCTACCGGCTCGCGCGGCCTGTCGGGGTGGGGCTGGAGCTGTGGGAGGTCTACCAGCTGACCCAGGACCTGCCGGACGACCGGCGCGCGACGTTCGCGGTCTCGCCGAGCGTCCGCTTCATCCTGTCGAACGTGCAGCCGGCGCTGAGCGTGCTCTTGCCGGTCACGACCCCGCTGCGCGGCGACGTCGCCTCGTACTACGCCGCGCGGTTCAGCGTCGGGTTCACCTTCCCGACAGGCGCTCCACGGGCGCCCCCGTGAGCGCGGCGGGCGCGCTCGCCGGGCGCGCCTCTGGCCGACGGCGCCGAAGGCGCGGGCTCGGCTTCGAGTGTGCGTGCATCCAGCGCGGGCGCTCGGTACCCTGGCCGCGTGGTCAACGCAGCATGGCTCCGGCGCGGTCTGGTTCTCGCGGCGCTCCTCGGCTCGGCCGGCTGCTCCACCCAGCTCGTGAGCCTGAACGAGGGGCCCCGCGAGTACGTCGCGACGGACTACGAGAACGTGCTGCGCAGCTGGACGCGCACGGAGCACCTGTTCGCGCTCTCCGAGCTCGACAACTTCCTCACCGCCACCGCGACGTTCGAGTCGTGGGACTTCCGCTGGGCCTACGTGGTCCGCTACGCGCAGGACTACCGGCTCACGATCGAGCAGCGGCAGAAGCTGCTCGAGAAGACGCTCGAGGAGACGCGCCAGCGCCATCAGTTCTTCGTCGCGATCTTCGGGGGCGAGCGCAAATACAACGACCTCTCGACGCCGAACAGCGCGTGGATCGTGCGGCTGATCGACGACACCGGGAACGAGACGGCGCCCGAGGAGATCGTCGCGATCGCCAAGCCGAACGCGCTCGAGCGGACCTACTTCCCGTACAACACGGTGTGGCGCCAGGCGTTCCGCATCCGCTTCCCGCGCGCGACCGCGGACGGCAAGCCGACGATCTCGCCGAGCGCGAGGTGGTTCGGGCTCCGCTTCGCCGGAGCGCAGGGCAACAGCGAGCTCGTCTGGCAGATCAACGAGGAAGCGGAGCCCATCGATCCCGCCGAGCTGGAGCAGGGGGCCGCGCGGCCGCCGCGGCCGAAGGGCGGCCAGCTCTAGCGCCGCGCGCCATCCCGCCAGCGCTCGCCGACGCGCGGAGCCAGCCGAGCTCCGCGCGGCTCTCGCTCCGCGCGCCGCCTCAGCCGCGCTGAGCGTTCATCGAGACGGACTGCGCCAGGATGGAGAGCAGCTCGGGCGTGCTCTCGAACAGCTCGCGCAGCGTGGGGTGGTCGGCGATGAGCACGAGCGCGCCGCCCCCTGCGGCGCGAGCGATCGACGGCGCCGGCTGGCCTCCGAGCAGCTCCGAGGCGAACAGGAGCTCGCCGGGCCTCGCTGTGCCGGCGATCGTCTGCGATCGCTCCGCGACCAGCTCCAGCGCGCCGGCGCCGATGATCACGAGCCCGGGGATGGGGTTGCCGGCATGGATGAAGTGCTCGCCGGGCGCCATGCCGCGCAGCCGGAGCCGGCCGAGGACGCGGCGCAGCAGCGTGTCCTCGAGCTCGCCCAGCGGCCCCATCGTGGCGCCTGCGAGCGACTGGATCCGGTCCGCGACGGTGCGCAGCTCGTCGAGCACCCACGGGCAGCTGCGGAGCGCGTGATCGATGGTCGCCTGGTCCCAGATCGCCACCCGCGCGCCGTCCGCGCCGGCGACGACGCGCAGCGGGACGCCTTCCTCGAGCGTCCCTCGGGACGGCACGAGCGTCCTCGTCGCGGCGCGCTCGGCGGGGATATCGACGATGTTCGCGCACACGGCGGCGTCCCCGCGCAGGACCAGCGCCGCCCCGTCGACGGCGAGCTCCTCGTCGGACGAGAGGTCTTCCACGCGCGCTGCGAGCGCGAGCTCGTCGTGCATCTCCTCGGGCAGGTCCGCGAACGCCTCGATCTGCTCCAGGTCGCGGCCGGTGAGGGCCCCGGCGGCGGCTGGCGCGGCGCTGGCCGCGCCGGGCCGCGGCAGATCCGGCGCGAGCTCCGGGGCGAGGTCGAGCGCCGCGCTCGCCTCCGTCGCCGGCGGCGCGCTGGGCGGCGCGCCGAGCGCCATGGCGGCGAGGTCGGCGCTCTCGCCTGCGGCCGACCGCCGCCGCTCGACCGCGGGCACATCGACGAGCGGCGCCTCGGCGAGATCGGGGAGGGCGTCGACCGAGGCCGGCGCGCGGGCGTCGGCGGCGGGCGCAGGCCGCGGCGCGGCGCCGGGCGCCTGGGCCGGGGGCTCCTCGTCGAGCGCGAGGTCCGCGTCGTCGAGCAGCTCTTCCACGGGTTCCGGCGCGGGCTCGCCCGAGGCTTCATCGAGCGCGCGCGGGCGCGGCGCCTGGACCTCGGCGCTGCTGGACGCGGGCTCGGTGCGGGACGGGGTGGCCGTCGTCTGCAGGTCGTCACCCGGCTCCGCTGCCCGTGGCGGAGGCGGAAGGCTGGCGAGCCGGGATGACATCGGCGCTTCGAGGTCGCTGTCGGAGAGCTCGATGACGACCGTCCCCTCGATCGTCGACTCCGCGGGCGACGCGTCTGTGCTCGCAGGGGGCTCGAGCTTTGCGCCGTCGCTCGCGGAATTTGCGGTGCCCTTTGCGGGAATGCTGTCGGCCGAGGCCCCGAGGTGTCCTGGGGGTTCATTTCCGGTGGGCGCCGCCGGGCGGGTGCGCGCCGCCGCGGGCGTCGGGGGCGCCGGAGGTCGCGCGGAGATCGGCTTCCGCTTGAGCGTCAGATCGAGCGGCGCTGCCGAGGTGATGACCTCGTCTTCCTCTTCGTCGCCCGGCTGTGGCGTCGAGGGATGCCTGCGGGCGACGAGATACGTGTCGCCGTTCGACGTGATGATCTCCTGGGGAGGCCGCGGCGGCGCGGCTGGCTCCGCGTCCTCGGACCAGGGGTCGAGGATCGGTTCGCGCGGCCTGCGTTTGGAGCTGATCGCTCCCTGTGCGGGCGCGGCCGCGCCTGTGCGGGCCGGGGTGGGCGTCGGGGCCTGAGCCTCCACGACGATCTCGCCGATGTCGTCGTCGTTGGGCGCGTGCTCGTCGGCGGGGGCTGGCGGGCTCGGGGCCTGGTGCGACGCCGATGTCGGGAGCGAGGCCGCTGCGGCCAGAGGTGCGGCGGATACCGGCGACGATGGCGCGACGGGCGCCGCGGGCGGCGGGACGGACGCCGGCGACGGCGCGGCGAGCGGCGGCACAGCAGGTGATGGCGGTAGCGTGGCGACCCCCGAGGGCGCATCGGGAGGCGCAGCAGGCGGCGCGACCGGCATCGACGACGCCAGCGGCGGCGCCGCGGGGGTCGGAGGCGTGAGAGGCGGAGGCGCGAGGGGCGCCGGATGCGGCGTGGTGGTGGCCGAGAGCGACGGTGGACGCGTGGCTGGCGCCGGAGGTGCGGCGGGCGGCGGCAGCGCGCCGGGCGGCGGCAGCGCGCCGGGCGGCGGTATGGCGGAGGCCAGCGTGGGCGGCGGTATGGCGGAGGCCAGCGTGGGCGGCGGCGGCGTCGGGGGAGGCAGAGCCTGCGGGTGTGGCGGCGTGCTGATCGGCGGCTGCGGCGGCGCGAAAGACGGCGGCGACACCGGCGGGGGGAGCACCTGCGGGGGTGCAAGCACGCCAGCTGACGGCGCAGCGGGCGCCGGCACGGCGGACGGAGGCGGAGGTTGCGGGCGCGGAGGCTGAAAAGACGGCGGATGCGGTGCTGCCGCAGGCTGCGGGCGCGGGGGCGCAAAAGGCGGCGGGTGCGACGCGGGTGGAGAGCCGAACGACGGCGGGTGCGGCGCTGGCGGAGGCCCGAACGACGGCGGATGCGGCGCTGGTGGAGGCCCAAACGACGGCGGGTGCGACGCGGGTGGAGACCCGAACGACGGCGGGTGCGGCGGTGGCGGAAGTCCGAGGGACGCTGGATGCGGCGCTGGCGGAGGTCTGAACGACGGCGGGCGCGACGCGGGCGCGACGCCTCCCGGCGCTGGCGGCGGTCGCGGCTCCGCGATGAGGCTCGGCAGCGGTGGAGCAGGTGGAGGTACCGCCGGAAGCGCTGACGGAGGTCGCGGTGCCGGGGGCGGTGGCTCGCTCATGGAGCGTACCCCGGCGGGACGCGGGGGCTGCAGGGGGCTCATCGCGGGGTCGGAGCGGCCGCGCTCCGGCGACGGAGGCAGGGCAGACTGCAGCTCCTGCGGCGTGGGCACGGAGGCAGGCCGAGGGGGAATCGAAGACGGCCGCCGCGATGCTCCCCGCGGAATGGCCGGCGGTGGTATCGGGGCGGGCGGTGGCGCGCTCTGTGTCTTCGCCGGCGCTATCACCAGAAGCGGGTCCGTGGTGAGCTGCTGCCGGAACGACGGAACCCCCGGCGCGGGAGGCAGCGGCGGAATGGCGCTCGCCATGGGGGCAGGCAGCGGAGCCGCCGGCGGCGGCTGACTCCTGTACATCGCTCCGGCCTGGACGTTGGGCGCGGCCGCCGGTGGTGCCGAGGGTGCCGTCGGCGGCGCCGGCGGCGCCGCGTGCGGTGGGTCGAGCCGCTGCGGGTACGCGGCGGGGGGCGGCTGCGAGCGCGACACGGGCGGAGCTGCCGGAGCGAAGGGCGGCGGCTGCGAGCGCGACACGCCAGGCGGAGCCGCCGGCGCGAAGGGCGGCGGCTGCGAGCGCGAGACGGGCGGAGCCGCCGGAGCGAAGGGCGGCGGCTGCGAGCGCGAGACGGGCGGAGCCGCCGGAGCGAAGGGCGGCGGCTGCGAGCGCGGCACGCCAGGCGGAGCCGCCGGCGCGAGGGGCGGCGGCTGCTGAGCGGGCGGCGCGGGCGAAAACGGCGCAATCGGTCGTGCTCCGGCGCCTGGTCCGCCCTCTGCATCCGGACGGAGCGGCGGCGATGGCCGGGAAGATGCCGTCAGTCGCTCTGCTTCGGCCGCCAGCTCCGGCTGCGAGAGCGGTTCGAACATGTCGATCTCGATCGAGGGCATCGAGGCGCGCAGCTCCTGGGTGAGCGACATGCGGCGGCGCCAGGTCTGCTCGTCCGACGGCGGCGCTTCGTCAGAGGACGGGGGCGGCTTGTCGCCTTCGCTGTCGATGGTCTCCAGGAGATCGGGATCGCTCGGCTGCCCGACCTCCGAGGCCATCACCTCCTCGAGCGCCGTCACGCACAGCCCGAGCTCCGAGGCGCGGAACGGCTGCCCGGCCGCCCCGGCGGCGTCGGCCGCGCGTCGCAGCCACACGATAGCGTCGCGCCGCTCGCCGCGCGCCCACAGCGCGCTGGCCGTGGAGATCCCCCACACGACATCTTCATCGTCATTCGGGTGCGGTTCGGGGAGGGCGACCACGCGGTTCGCCATGAGCAACACCACCTATCACAGGCCCCACTGCGGCCGTTTACCCAGGGTACCGAGCGAGCCGACGTCCCGGATCGGGCGTCGCGCGAGCCCCGCGGCGCGGAAAGCCGCGCCACCCAGGAGCTTAGCCGCGCTCGCTACGGCACGTACAAATTACGGTACGGATGTCGCTTTTAGCGCTCGCCTCGCCGTCGCCTCGCCGTCGGTGCCCGTCAGGTGCCCGTCAGAACCCGGTGCTGGCCCACATTCGCGAGGCGAACGCGGGTCCGGGGCGACGCTCCGACGTGAATTCGACGCAGCCCGACGTATAAGGAGCGAGCGCCGCGTGCGTCCGCGGAGCGCTCGGCCAGGGGGCCTGGCCGATCCTGGTTGAGCACGGGGCACGCGCTGGCGCGTCCGCGGCCTGTGCAATGACGCCGGGTCAGGTGGAGCGCCGTCCGCCGATGCGCCGCGGCCGGCAGCCCAGGACCGCCGCGCGACGGCACATCTCCTCGACACCATCCCGCGATGCGGCCTCTCCGGGCATGCGTCTCGCGAGCCAGCCGATGAGCGTCAGCCCCGCTGCGCGGGCGTCTGCGGGCATCGTCCCGTCGTTCAGGAGGCTCGCGATCTGGGCAATCAGACGCGTGCGCGTTTCCTCGGGCGCCATCCTGGGTGCTCCATGAAGCATTCGAACGGGAAAGTCAAAAGAACCGCCATGCTGGCGCGCAGCCCCGTCGGCGGGCACCTCGACGCTGTGTGCTCCTCGACATCCCGTCTGTCCCGCTTGCCCGGGTCGGCCGCGTGCCAATACCCGTTGTGCAGTGGCGTCAAGATAAATCACATGGGGTCAAATCGGCGCGATCAGCACCTCGCGATCCTTGGCGCCGTTCGCGGGCCCGACGAGCCCGCGCTTCTCCATTGCCTCGACCAGCTTGGCCGCGCGGTTGTAGCCGACGCCGAGCTTGCGCTGCAGCCATGAGGTCGAGCAGCGCCGGGTGTCGGCCACGATGCGAACCGCGGCGTCGTACATCGGATCGGTCTCCGCGTCGGACGTGTCGGGCTCCTCGCCCTCGTCGTCTCGGGGCCGGAGGATCGCCTCGTCGTAGACGGGCTCGCCCTGGAGCCGGAGGAAGTCGGTGATCTTCTGGACCTCCTCCTCCGAGCAGAACGGGCACTGGACGCGGCGCGTATCGTTCGAGCCGTTCATCTTGATCAGCATGTCGCCGCGGCCGAGCAGGTGCTCCGCGCCCTGCTCGTCGAGGATCGTCCGGCTATCCACCTTCTGCGCGACGCGGAAGGCGATGCGCGTGGGGAAGTTCGCCTTGATCATGCCGGTGATCACGTCGACGCTCGGCCGCTGCGTCGCGAGGATCACGTGCATGCCGGCGGCGCGCGCCTTCTGCGCGAGCCGGGCCACGCTCGCCTCCACGTCCTTGCCTTGCTGCATCATGAGGTCGGCGAACTCGTCGACCACGATCACGATGAAGGGGATCTTCTCCGGCAGCGCCGCGTCCGATCCGTCCTTCGCCGCGTCGATCTCCACCTCGAGCCCGTCGGCGCCGACGGCGCTCACCTTGGCCGGGGGCTTCGGCGGGCGCGCCTCGCCGCGCTGCACGCGCTCGACCCAGGCGTTGTAGGTCGTGATGTTCTTCGTCCCCGCGTTCGCGAAGAGCTGGTACCGGCGCTCCATCTCGTCGACGGCCCACTTGAGCGCGTTCGCCGCCTGCTTCATGTCCGTCACGACCGGCAGGAGCAGGTGCGGGATGCGATCGAAGGGCGCGAGCTCGACGACTTTGGGATCGATCATCAGGAGCCTGAGCTCCTCCGGCGTCTTGCGGAAGAGCAGGCTCACCAGCATCACGTTGAGGCCCACGCTCTTGCCCGCGCCGGTGGCGCCCGCGACGATGACGTGCGGCATCGACGCGAGGTCGGCGAAGTACGGCGTCCCGATGATGTCGCGGCCGAGCACGCACGGCAGCGGCGCCTTCATCTCGACGAAGCGGCGATCCTCGACGAGCTCGCGCAGGTTGACGGGCAGGCGGTGCTCGTTCGGGATCTCGAAGCCGATGCGGTTCTTGCCGGGGATGGGGGCGACGATGCGGACCTTGCGCGAGAGGCCGAGCGCGAGGTCGTCCGCGAGCCCCGCGACCTTCGACACCTTGGTGCCGGCGGCGGGGGAGACCTCGAACGTCGTCACGGTCGGCCCCGGGTGGATCTCCTCGACCTTCCCGCTGACGCCGTAGTCGGCGAGCGTCTTCTCGAGGAGCTGCGCGGTCGCCTTCAGCTGATCCGCGTCGAGCTGGAGGCGCCCGCCCGCGGCCGCTTCGAGCATGTCCGTCATCGGCAGGCGGAAGCCCGCCCCGGTCGCCGGGACGACCTTCACCACGGCCGGCTTCTCGCTGACGAGCGCGCGGCTCGTATCGACGATCGTCGGGTCGCGCGGCGCGACCCCGCGAGCCCGCTCCGGGCTGACGGCGGGCGGGGGCTCGCGGTGGGCCACCGCGGCGTCGTGCTCGCGCGCGGGCAGCTCGCGATGAACCACCGCGGCGTCGTGCTCGCGCGCGGGCAGCTCGCGATGAACCACCGCGGCGTTGTGCTCGCGCACCGGCGGCTCGCGGTGAGCCACCGTGGCGTTGTGCTCGCGCACCGGCGGCTCGCGGTGAGCCACCGCGGCGTTGTGCTCGCGCACCGGCGGCTCGCGGTGAGCCACCGCGGCGTTGTGCTCGCGCGCGGGCAGCTCGCGCCGGTGACGCACGGGCAGGATGGGCGACGGTGTCGGCACGTCGACGTCCTCCGGTTCTCCGAGAGCGGTCACCATCTCGTCGTCGCCGGGATCGAGCGCCGCGAGCGCCGCGGGCTCGTCCTCGTCGAGGTCACCCTGCTCCTCGTCGAGGTCGCCCTGATTCTCGTCGACCTCGCCCTGCTCCTCGTCGAGGTCGCCCTGCTCCTCGTCGATGTGCGCCTCGCCTCCGAACGACGGCTCATCACCGTCCTCCTCGGCGGCGGCGCCGCGCGGCGCCGCGGGAGATGCGGCGCGACGCCGTGCTGCTCGGCGCTGCGTTCCCTCGCGCGGCTCGGCAACGCGCTGCGCCCGGCCTCGCGGCTCGGCGCCGCGCGACGCCGCCTCGCGCGGCTCGTCGTCCCGCGGCGCCGCCTCGCGGGGCTCGGCGCCGTGGGTCACCACCTCGTGCGCCTCACCGCCGTGGATCACCAGCTCGCGGGGCTCGGCGCCGTGGGTCACCACCTCGTGCGCCTCACCGCCGTGGATCGCCACCTCGCGGGGCTCGGCGTCGCGCGGCTCTGCCCCGCGCGGCTCGGCGCCCTGTTGCGCCGCTTCGCGCGGCTCCCTGGCTTGCGCCTTCCGCCCGCGCCGCGGCTTCGCCGGGGCGGCCGGCTCCTCGGGGGAGGCGTCGAACGGCGCGCTCTTCCAGAGATCGAGCGCCGGCGCCTCGAGGGGCGCCGGCTCGACGGGCGTTGCCCTGGCGGAGGGATCGGACGGCCGCTCGTCGGTGTCGTCGGCCAGTGCGGCGATGATCGCGTCGGGGCTCGAGTTGCGCGCGATGATCGGGGGCGCGCTCTGCGTCTTGGCCTCGGTCTGCCGCTCCAGGTCGCGCGCCGCGGCCCATGCCCCGAAGAGCGCGCGCGCCCAGCCGGCGACGCGCATCGCGACGGCGATCGCGAGCTGCTCGGCCCGGTGCGCGAGCTCGATGAACGAGAACGTCGCGCGGCCCATCAGGATGAGCGCGACGATGGTGAGCCCGATGATGTAGGACCCGATGTTCGAGAAGAGCGCGCGCAGCACCTCCCCGAACAGCTCGCCCACGGCCCCGCCGAGCGGCATCGCGCCGAACGCGACCGCGCGCGGGAACGCGACGTGCGCGAGCGCCGCGAGCACGATGACCACCACGATGTCGCCGCTCAGCCGGAACAGGCTGGCGATCGAGCGCTTCGCCCCAAGGAGCGGCATCGCGAGCAGCGCGAGCTCGAGCGGGACGAACCACGCGATGACGCCGATCGCCTCGATCGACGTCCCCGCGAGCGCGGCGCCCACGGGACCCACCCAGTCGTCGCCGGCGACCTCCGGCCGCATCGGATCCGCGCGGAAGGAGGCGAGCGCCAGCGCGCTGTACAGGGCCGACACAAGAAGAACCAGCGCCGCCGCATCCCGGGCGTAGCCATGGCCCGGCGGCGCAGCAGGACCGGCGATCCCTGCAGGGCTGGTCCGCGCGGCGCCGCGCGCCCCGGACCGCAAGGGCTCGCCAAGGCCGGCGGCGGGCTGGGCACGGCGAGGAGCGAACAAGGGGACGTGCATACCTACCTGTACCTACTTTGCTCACATATGCGCACTTCGCTCCGGGGGCAAGAAGTACGGGAGGGCCGTGCGCCGCGGGCGCCTGAGCTCGCCTGGAGGGCGAAACGCGCCCGCCTCCGGGCGGCGTAGGTCAGGGGAAGCAGGGAAGGGGAGCCGGGAGGGGGGAACGAGGCCGCCTGCGCGCTGGAGTTCTGGCCAGATTTCGCGCAGACTTTGGAAAGGCTCCTCTCTATCCCGGCCTTGAAATTCTTTCAAACAGAGCGCTGCGGGCGGTACCATCCCGACCCTCCTGGGACGTGCATGGAAACTGTCGAACGAGCAGGGCGGCGCGTCGGCGCTGCGGGCCTTCTTTTGCTGTGCCTCGCGACCGCGGGCGCAGGGCTCGCGACGAGCGGGTGCCGCGTCAACGAGGACGACATCCACCGGTGGGAGACCACGGCGCACGGCCCGGACAAGCTCAGGGCGGTGCTGTTTCACGATAAGTACGACAGCTCGCTCCGCGTCGAGGCGGCCACCTCGCTCATCCGCATGAAGCCGCGGCAGGGCCGGCGCGTGGGCATCGGCATCATGGTCGAGACCCTCGCGACCATGGCGCCGGAGACCCGGCAATCCATCGTGGCGGCGCTCGTGCCGTCGATCATCGCCGAGCTCAGGAAGCCGCCGCCCATCGCGCAGCCAGGTCAGCCGCTCCAGCAGGACACCTCCTTCCCTTACAAGGACACGGCGTACGCGATGCTCACGTCGGATCGGACCGTGATCATCGCGGACGAGGGGCTGAAGGAGGAGCTCAAGGCCGCCCTCATCGACTGGGCGATGGCGGACTTCGAGCACCGGCTCGAGGACCGCTCGCAGGCCTACGGGATGGAGCAGCTCCTGCGCTTCATCGGTCCCGCCGCGGTGGCCGGCCTGCCAAAGCTGATGACCCGCGAGGCGAAGCGGCTCGACCAGCTGGCGTCGCTGGTGGCCGAGTACGGCGACCCGCCGACGAAGGAGGCCGCCTCCGCGAACCTGGTCGCCATCGCCAGGTTCGTCACCTCCGGCGAGTGGACCACCGTCAAGAAGCCCGAGCTCCAGGCGGCGAACGCCGCGTCGAAGCTCGACCCGACCGAGAAGCAGTTCGAGGCGCAGCTCGCGCAGTACCAGGAGGAGGAGCTGTTCCGGGTCTTCGGGTCGATGAAGAAGCTCGGCGGCAGGCCGTCGGTGGACTTCCTCCTCGGGTTCGCGGCGAACAAGGATCAGCCGGAGAAGCGCCGCCAGGCCGCGCTCGCCGCGCTCGAAGGCCGGCTCGATCGCAACAACCCGAGCGACATCCAGCGCATCCTCGAGATCGCGACAGCGGACGCGCCCGACGCGGTGCTCGACCAGGCCTTCCGTCGCGTCGGCGAGATGCCGCGTGAGCTCGTCGTCGAGAAGCTCTACGGCCTCTTCAAGACCGACAAGTGGAAGATCCGCCGCGCCGCCGCCGCGACCATCCTGAAGATGTCGACGGTGAAGCACATCGACGAGTTCATGAGCAGGCTCCCCGACACCAAGGACAGCAAGGGGTTCGCCATGCCGGAGGCGCTCACGTACGGCGCGGCGCTCGGCGACCTGAAGGAGGGCTCGCCCGTCGAGGCGCTGAAGAAGCACTTCGCCGCGGGCCCCGCGGCGGCGCGGACGAGCGCGATGGCCTACTACTTCACCTTCGGCACGGCGGCCGATCTCCCGGCGGTCAAGCCGCTCGAGGGCGACACCACGCGCGTGCCGGTCTGCGAGGCCGATCCGGACTGCAAGTGGGCGTGCGAGGTGCAGAAAGAGGGATCGACCGAGCGCGAGCTCAGGGACGTGAAGACCGTCGGCGAGTTCGTTCAGTACTGCATCGAGCCGGCCATGCAGGACAGGAAGCCGGAGCTCGAGAAGGGCGAGAAGAAGTGACGCGCTTCTTCGTCCGCCGCGCGCGGCACGCGCGGCCCAGAGCCGTCAGTTGCTTGCAGGGAAGAGGCCGGGAGGAGGCTTCCCAGCGCAATTCATCCTCCATTATCGTTGGGTAGAGATGAGCGCGGATCCGAACAAGAAAAGCGCACGGACGTTCCAGTGTCGCGATGTCCTTTGGGAGACGTTCGAGCAGATGGCGCGCGAGCTCGAGTGCTCCATCGACTACCTCATCAATGAGTCGATGAAGCAGTACGCGCGGCAGCGAAGCTACAGCCCGCGCACGCCGTTCCCGCCGCCCGCCAGGGGCGACGCGGTGCCCCCCTCCGGGCACATGGCGGTCCCGCACGCTCATCAGGCCAGCGCGCCACCTCCCCTCGCGACGCCCCAGCCGCCCGGGCTGGCGGCGTCCGGCTCGGCGCCGCCGCTGGGAGGCTTGCAGCAGCAGCCCGCAGCGGGGATGCCCTACGGCGCTTCGGCCGGGGCGCCTGCGTATGGCGCGCCGTCGCCGTACGGCGTGACGCCCGTCGGGCCAGGGCCGACGCCGGTCCCGGCGATCACGCCCCCTCCACCGCCTCCGGGGCAGGTCCGTGCGGGCGCGCCGCCGCCGCCCCCGCCGCCCCCCGGCAGCAGCAACGCGGGCGGCAAGCGGCCCAGCCTGCCCGTGCCGCCGCCCGTCCCGGGTCGCGTCGGCGGCCCACCGCCTCCGCCGACCAGCGTGACGCGCCTCGGCGCGCCGCCGCCGCTCCCGTCGCAGGTCACGAACCCCGGCGGCCGCCAGAGCCTCCCGGGCGCCGCGGCGAGCCGCTCGGGGCCCCCGCCGCCTCCGCCGATGAGCAACGCCGCCGGCTACGCCTCGCCGATGGGACCGCCGGTGGCGCCGCCCCTCGCGCCCCCGCTGTCGCCGCCGCCGTACATCGCTCCGCCGCAGGCATCCAGCAGCGTGTCGGGGCCGCCGCCGATGGCCATGGGGATGCCGAATCAGGTGCCCGTCGGCCCGACGCTCGCCGCGTTCTACGCGGGGCAGCGGTTCGTTGTGAACAAGGATCGGTTCATCATCGGGCGCGGCAAGCAGTCGAGCGATCTGACGATCAAGGACCCGAACGTGTCGCGCCAGCACGCCATGGTCGAGTTCCTGAACGGCCAGTACTACATGGTCGACATGGGCTCGACGAACGGCGTCGAGTACAACGGCCAGCGCATCGCCCGGAAGGCCATCGTCGAGGGCGATCTCTTCCGGATCTGCGATCACGAAGTGCGCTTCTCCTACCGCTGAACCCGCCGACCGCAGGCGCGCAGGCGGGAGTTTGGCTGGAGCGCAGGCGAGGGCTTAGGATCCCGCTGCAGGATGACCAAGCGTGGAGGCGCCGAGCTCGGCCCGCAGGAACGGCGCCGGGGCGCGCTGCGACGAGCGCGCCGGGGCGCGCTGCGCGGCGGCGCCGCGGTGGTCGGCCTCGGCGTGGCGATCTGGGGCGGAGCGGTCCTCGCTTCGCAGCTGCCGCCGTGGGTCTCGGCGGGCGACGCCCCGCTGCCGGCGTCGGTCAGGAGCGCGCGGGTGCTCAAGCGCGACCAGCCGCTGTTCGACGCCCCCGGCGAGGGCGCGCGCCGGCGCGGCTCCGTCGATCGCAACGTGCAGCTGCCCATCTTTGCGGCCAGGCGCGCCGGCGGATGCCTCGGGCGCTGGCTCGAGGTGGGCGCCGCGGCCTGGGTCTGTGACGACGCCGTCGAGCTCTCCGCCGCGGCTCCGATCAGCCCGCTGGTGCGGACGTGGCGCGAGATGCCGGATGGGCTCCCGTACCGCTACTACTTCGTCGGCCCCGACGGGACCTTCGGCTATCGGCGGGCCGAGGCGGCCGACATCGACGCGCCGGACGCGCAGCTCGAGCCCGGCTTCGCGGTGGCGATCGTCGAGGAGCGGATCGAGGGAGGCGCCCGGTACGGCCGCACGAACAGCGGCTTCTGGTTGCCGATGCGAGATCTCGGTCCGGTGCGCGCGTTCGCGTTCCACGGGGTGGACGTCGCGCCGGGCGCTGCCGAGATCGCGACCGCGTGGGTCGTGTCGGAGCGGGCTCCGCTCTACACGCGGACGGGGGCGGGCTTCACGCGGACCGAGGAGAGCAAGGTGCGGTTCGAGGTGGTCCCCTATCTGGAGGAGGCGCAGGGCGCCTCGGGGAAGCTCGCGCGGATCGCCGAGGGCGACGTCGCGGCGTGGATCTCGACCCGCGATCTCCGGCGCCCGGCGGTGGCGCCGCCGCCCGAGGTCGACGTCGAGGCGGGTGAGCGCTGGATCGACGTCGAGCGCTCGACGCAGACGCTCGTCGCCTACGAGGGGCGTCGCCCCGTGTTCGCGACGCTGGTCTCGACCGGCAAGGGCGCGCCCGGGTCGCAGCGCGCGACGCCCGCCGGCACCTTCCGGATCTGGGCCAAGCTGCTCACCTCGGACATGGACAACCTCGAGGACGAGGCCGCCGAGCGGTACTACCGGATCGAGGACGTCCCCTACGTCCAGTACTTCTCGAAGGGGATCGGGCTTCACGGCGCGTTCTGGCATCGCTCGTTCGGCCAGGTGCGGAGCCACGGCTGCGTGAACCTGGCTCCGCTCGATGCGCAGCGGCTGTTCTGGTGGACGTCGCCCCGGCTCCCCGCCGGCTGGACGGCCGTCCTCCCCACGGCGCACGAGCCGGGCACCGTCGTGCGCGTGAGGTAGCGGCAGGCGCGAGGCCCGTCGGGGTAGTTGTGAGGGGGGCGGGAAGGAGCAGCGGAGCCGGCCCCGACGGGGCGGCGAGCGCTGGCTCAGGGGGCGATCTTGCCCTGGAGGAAGAACGCGATGACCCAGGAGAGGAGCACGAGCGACTCGATGAGCGCCAGGCCGAGGATCATCGGGGTCTGGATCCGGGCAGCGGCGCCCGGGTTCCGGGAGATGCCCTCCAGGGCGGCGGCTGCCGCGCGCCCCTGGCCCATGGTGCCGCCGAGGGCAGCGATGCCGATCGCGAATCCGGCAGCGACGGCGAGCCACGAGTTCGCGTCGTACTTGTTCGACGCCGCGCCATCCTGCGCCAGCGCCATAGCGGGAACCAGTACCAGCGCAGTGCCGACAACGGCGGACAGCGACAGCTTGCTCTTCAGCGACATCCGAATCTGCTCCTTTCAAGCCACACAGCCCGCGGGGCTGCATGCGAAACATCTGCGTGGGTCGGGGGCCGCGGGGCGGTCCCCCATCGAGATCCGGGGATCGCTCCAGGGACCTCTGCTACTGCTCGGTAGGGGCCGCGCTTCCGCGAACCACCACCTCGTGGGGCAACCCATCGACAGCGGGGCCCCTCTAATCCGATTTTCGAGGGCTGGCTAGCCTTCTCTTCACCTCCAGCGCCATTCTCCGCGGCGCCGGTGGGCGGCTGACCAGGCGGTCAGGCGAAGCGGTCAGTGGTGGTCTGCCTTCTCGGTCGCGAGCCCGATGTAGATGCAGCTCAGCAGGCAGAACACCAGCGTCTGCACGACGATGACGATGATCGCCAGGAACATCAGGGGCACCGGGACGAACAGCGCGACGAGCCCCAGGAAGATGCTCGCCACGAGGTGATCGACGCCGATGTTGAGCATGAGCCGGATCGAGAGCGTGACCGGGCGGACGCAGGTGGAGATGACCTCGATGGGGAAGATGAGCGGCGCCAGGTACCACTTCGGCCCGGCGAGGTGAGCGAGGTAGCTCCAGCCGTTCTCCTTCAGCCCGTAGTAATTGAACAGGACGAACACCACGACCGCGCACCCGATCGTGATGTTCAGGTTCGAGGTCGGCGGGTTCACTCCGGGGATGAGCGCCGACGCGTTCGAGAAGAAGATGAACGCGGCCGAGCCCCCGATGAGCGGGAAGTACCGCTTCGCGTTCGCGGGCCCCATCACGTCCCGGGCCATCCCGTAGAAGTAGCCGAAGAACGCCTCGAAGAACGTGCGCAGCGTGAGCTTGTCCTCCGGGATCACCGACTCGTTCAGGCGCCGGTACTGGCCGCGGACCTCGCTGGCGAGGAGCACGAACAGCACCATGATCAGCAGGCTCATGAAGATCGGCTCGGTCCCGCGGTAGTCCACCGTGTGGTGATTGATGAACGTCTTGCCGATGTTGCGAGCGTTCTCCCGGAGTCCGGGGAGCTGCGCCAGGAGGTACGTGAGGAACCCTGTGTGCTCAGGCATGGCTTTCGTCGTCGATGCGCCGCGCCGGCAGCCGCGCGGCTGTGCCGGTACGGCCGCGAGCGCTGGCGAGCCTTGTGGGAATTCGCCCTCGGGCGAGGGGCCTCGCCTCTACCACAACTCGTTTACGGTGGGCACCCTGCAGCGCGCCAAGTCTCGTCACGCGGCGCGGGTCGCCCTCGGCGGCGCCGGTTCCGGCGGGAGCTCAGCCGTGAGCGCCCGGCGGGCTTCCGTCCTCCGGGGGCTTCGGTCCGAACAGCGTCCCCAGGCTGATACCGACGACGAGCGAGGCGTAGCCGACCATCAAGGCGACGCCCGAGACCGTCTCGCTCTTCAGGATGAGCCACACGCCGCCCATCAGTCCGGTGAGCTTGATCATCGCGATCAGCGTCCACGACACCGTGTGGCCCCGGCGCGAGAGGAACGCGTCGACGATGCGCGCGAAGACGTACAGGTTCGCCGTCGCGATGGCGCCTCCGATGCACACGCCGAGCGCCGCGCGCACGCCGTACGCGAGCAGCGCGGCCACGGACAAGACCGCGGCCGTGCCGGCGACCCAGCGGAGCACAGACCGCATCGTGGCGTCCCCGACGCCGGGCCGCTCCTCCGCGTCGGGCTCCTCGTGGGGCGGGTCGCCCCCGGGCGTACCGGGCCTTCGCTCAGCGCTCATCGTTCCCCTTCGCGTCCTGCAGCCCGTCGGGATCGCGGACGTCGTCGCTCGAGCCTGTCCGGCGGTCGTCGTCCGGAGCGCGCTCGTCCTGCCGTGTCTTCCGGTCGTCGAACCTCGGCGCAGGGTTCCCCTGCTCGCGCTCCTCGCGCTCGGCCACGGCCTGCATTTCCTTCCACGCCCGGAAGACCGCCTTGCCGGCGGCGCCGATCCCGAAGAAGAACCAGAGCACCGAGAGGTACGGATCGGTCCCGAGCTTCCCGTCGAGCCAGCGGCCGATGAACAGGCCGACCAGCATGCACAGCACCACCTCGAGACCGACGGTCCCGTAGCTTCCGACGGCCTTCCAGTCCTGCTTCATCAGGGGATCCGATCACCGGGCAGTACTTGGGTGCCTCCGGTCGCGATTACAAGCGGTCCCGGACGGGGTCAACCGCCGTCCGGCGTCGCCGCGCCTGTCGTCCTACCGTCGCTTACCGTCGCGCGACCAGCGCCTCGAGCGAGGAGCGCATCGCCCGTGCGGCCTTGCCGCGGTGGCTCACGAGGTTCTTCTCGGCCTCGTCGAGCTCGGCCATCGTCCGTCCGTAGTCCTCCACGACGAACAGCGGATCGTATCCGAAGCCGCCCGCGCCCCTGGGTTGCCTGCCGATCCGCCCCTCGCAGCGCCCTTCGGTCACGATGGGCTGCGCCTCGGACCGCGGATCGAGCAGCACCATCACGCAGCGGAAGCGCGCCTGGCGCCGGTCGTCCGCGACGTCCGCGAGCGCCGCGAGCAGCGCCTCGTTGTTCTCCGCGTCGGTCGCGCCTTCCCTCGCGAAGCGGGCGGACCGGACGCCAGGCCGGCCGCCGAGCGCGTCCACCTCGAGCCCCGAGTCCTCGGCGAGCGTCACCATCGCCGACCGGTGCGCCCCGGCGCGCACCTTGAGGAGCGCGTTGTCCAGGAACGTCGCGCCGTCCTCGACCACCGGCGGCGCGCCCGGGAGCACCTCCGCGAGCGAGAGAACCTCGATCGGGAGGTCGGAGAGCAGCGAGCGCAGCTCCACGAGCTTTCCTCGGTTCGACGTCGCGGCGAGCAGGCGCAGCGGCTCCCGGCTCACGCGACCCTCCAGCGATCCGTCTGGAATAGGGCGGAGAGTTCGACGCCGGCGCTCGACAGCGCCCGGTGCTGCGCGCTCGCGAGCGACGCCACGCCCGCGAGCGCGAGGTCGGTCATGCGATCGAGCTCCGCCCGGGGGATGGCCTCGTCCTCGGCCGTCGCCTGGACCTCGACGATCGAGCCGACCGCCGTCGCCACGACGTTCATGTCGACGCGCGCCGAGCTGTCCTCGGTGTAGACGAGGTCGAGCGCGAGCCCGCCCGGGAGGTGGCCCACGCTGATCGCCGCCACCTGATCGCGGAGCACCGGCGCCTCGAGCGACCCGGCCGCGCGCATCCGGTCGAGCGCCAGCGCGAGCGCCACGAACCCGGCGGTGATCGACGCGGTCCGCGTGCCCCCGTCCGCCTCGAGGACATCGCAGTCGATCGCGATCGTCTGCTCGCCGAGCTGCTTGAGATCGATCGCCGCGCGGAGCGCGCGGCCGATGAGCCGCTGGATCTCCTGCGTGCGCCCGCTCGGGGCCTTGCCCCGCCCGTCGCGCGGCTCCCTGCGGGTCGGGCTCGACCGCGGGTGCATCTGGTACTCGGCCGTGAGCCAGCCCGCGCCCTTGCCCATCATCCAGGCGGGCACCGTGGGCTCGACCGACGCCGTGCAGAGCACGACCGTCCTCCCGGCGCGGTAGAGGACGGATCCCTCTGCATTGCGGTGGAACCCGAGGATCATCTCCACGGGGCGGTGGACATCGAGGGCGCGGCCGTCAGGGCGATTCACGCGGCCGCCTTAGCACACTTCGCGCGTCGCGCGGGCTCGCCTCGCGGCGGCGGGCGAGGAGCCCTGCGGGCCCGCGCCGCTACATCCCGAACCAGGGACCCGGGTCGATCACCTCGGCGCCGCGCCTCAGCTCGAAGTAGAGCTTCGCGCCGCCTGCTCCGCTCGCGACCGTGCCAACCCGCGCCCCGCCCGGGAGCTGATCGCCGGCGCGCACGTCCGCGGCGCCGAGGTTCGCGTACACCGAGTAGAGCCGCTCGCCGTGATCGACGATCACGGTGAGCCCGTAATCCGCGTACGTGTCGGCGAAGGCCACCCGCCCCGCCGCCACGCTGCGGACCGGCGCGCCGTCCAGCGCGGTGAGCTCGACGCCGGGGCCGCCAGCGCCGCGGCGCGACACCTTGCGCACCTCAGCGCGGCCGGCGATCGGGAAGGGGAGCCGCCCCATGAGCGAGCGGAAGCCGGCGCGGCGATCGGGCTCGGCGGGCCCGGTGTCCGCGCCGTAGATCGCGAGGTAGTCGGGGCGCACGCTCGTCTCGAACGCGCGCGAGAACGCGGCGCGGCGCTCCTCCTCCTGGGCCAGCGCGACCCGGGCGCGGTTCATCGCCTCGCGGTGCACCTCGAGGGGCGCGCGCTCCGCTCCGAGGTGCGTGAGCCGGTCCGCGAGCTCGGCGCTGCGCCGGGTCAGCTCCGCCTCGCGGGCGAGGTCGCGCTCGAGGGCGAGCCGGGTGCGCTCCACGCGGGCGGCGTGGTCCACCAGCGCGTCGAACCCGCCGCCCACCGGGAGGAAGCCGGCGCGGACGTGGCGGTAGTACGCGCGCCCGCGCGCGATCATCCGGCGGCGGGTGAGCTCCAGCGCGGGGCCGATCGCGTCGAGCTCCGCGCGCAGCGCCTTCTCCTCGGCGTCGAGCTTCGCGAGCAGGCGATCGAGATCGTTCTCGGCCAGCGCGGAGCCCGGGCGCGCCGCCGGAGCCGGGGCCCTGGCCGCCAAGGCGGACGTGGGCGCCGGGGCGTCGGCCGCCGGCACCGCGGCGCCGCTCGTCGCGGCGCCGGTGAGGAGCGCCAGCGCGAGCGGCGCGAGCCGGATGCGGCGCCTCACACGGCCACCATCTTGCGCAGCGTGAGCAGCGCGGTCGTGGCGCCGAGCGCGGCGCCGAGGGTGACCATCCCGAACGCGACCTCCCAGGGCAGGAACGACGGCGAGATGCCGAGCAGGTTGGCGAGCTCGTGATCGAAGCGGCCGCGCACCATCATGAACAGGCCGCCCAGCACGAGCAGCGCGCCGGCCGCGCCGGCCGCGCCCTGCGTGGCGCCCTCGACGATGAACGGCCGGCGCACGAAGCCGTCGGTCGCGCCGACCAGCTTCAGCACCTCGACCTCGATCTTCCGGCGATGCAAGAGCAGGCGCATCGTCGAGCCGATGACGCTCACGACCGCGCAGAGGACGATCGCGGCGAGGCACGCGCTCGCGGCGACGCCGCCGCTGAGGAGGGACGACAGCCGCTCCGTCCAGCGCTGGTACGTCTCCACCGTGTCCACGGCCGGCAGGGCGCGCAGCTTCACCGTCATCGAGGCGAGCGCCTCGTCGGAGACCTCCTCGGTGAAGCCGACCTCGAGGGACGCGGGGAACGCGCTCGGCGGAAGCGCGGCGAGGGCCTTGTCGCCGTCGTCGTGCACCACCTCGCGGCGCGCCTCGGCGCTCGTCACGAGCCGCACCTTCTTGACGCCCTCGGTGCCCTCGAGCGCGCGGGTCAGCTCCGCGGTCTGCGCCTCGGTCGCGCTGTCGCGCAGGTAGACCGTGGCGCGGCCGGCGCGCGACCAGCGATCGCGCACCGCCATGAGGTTCGTGACCACGAGGAGGGCCGACGCGAGGCATACGAACGCGACCGCGAGCGAGAAGATCGACAGCGCCTGCAGCCGCCAATCGCTCCTCCCTGCCCGCCAGGTGCGAAGCCATCTCCGCCGATCGTCACGCTCGCTGGTCTGCATCCGGTTCCCTCTATCCGTCTCGTGAGGCGGAGCCCTCGGCGCTACGCTGCGCCGCGCACGCCGCTATCCATCTCGTCCTCGTCGCCGCCGTCCACGAACTCGCCGCCGGACCCGAGGCCGTGCGGCACGTCGGTCGCCTTCCCGTCGTCGAGCACGACCACGCGCCGGGGGCGCACGTCGAGCAGCGTCCGATCGTGCGTCGCGAACAGGACGGTCGTGCCGGTCTCGTGGATGTCCTCGAACAGCCCGAGCAGATCGATCGCGAGCTGCGGGTCGAGGTTGCCCGTCGGCTCGTCCGCCAGGATCAGCGTCGGCTCCCCGACGATCGCCCGCGCGATCGAGACGCGCTGCTGCTCGCCGCCGCTCAGCACCTGCGCCCGGTCGCCGCCGCGCCCCGCCAGGCCGACGCGCTCGAGCGCCTCGCCGACCCGGGTCCGCAGCAGGCGCGACGGGAGGCCGAGCACCTCCAGCGTGATCGCCACGTTGTCGAACACGGTCCAGCTCGGGACCAGCTTGAAGTCCTGGAAAACGAAGCCGATGTTGCGCCGGAGCGCGGGGATCGACGCGTCGGTCAGGCGCGCGATGTCCCGGCCGAGGAACAGGATCCGGCCATCGTCGACGCGCTCGGTGCGGTGCACGAGGCGGAGGAGCGTGCTCTTGCCCGAGCCGCTCGGGCCCGTGATGAACACGAACTCGCCGCGCTCGATCGAGAGCGACATCCCGCGCAGCACCGGCTGATCGGCGCGGTACGATTTGTAGACGTCCTCGAAGACGAGGATCGGCCGGCGCGCGGCGGACGCGTCGTAGCGGTGGCCGGGCCGGAGCGCCGGACGAAATGAGCCTTGCAGAGGGGGCGCCGCCATCGGAGCCTTCACCTATCAGCCTGCTCGCACACGGAAAACTTTTCGGCCGACGCTCGGGCGAGCGCCCGCTGCGGGTCGCCTTTTTTGGCCTCCCGCTGGCGGCGTTGCTGCTCCACGGCGACGGTCACGAGATCGCCCTCGCCGCGATCAGCCGCGCCGACGCCGTGGGGCTCCGCCGGGCCCGCCGGATCTTCGGCTCGCGCCTCCTGCTGCGTCCCGACGTCGAGCGCCCGGAGCTCGCGTCGCGCGTCGAGGCGCTCGCGCCCGATCTCCTTGTGAGCTGGTTCTGGACCACGCGCCTGCCGATGTCGCTCGTGAAGGCGGCGCGGCTCGGCGGGATCGGCGTGCACCCCTCGCTGCTCCCCCGTCATCGCGGGCCGGATCCCACCTACTGGGCGATCGCCTCGGGGGACGCCGAGAGCGGCGTCACGGCGCACCGGATCGAGGCGGAGTACGACACCGGCGACATCCTTGAACAGGAGAGGCTCCCCATCGATCCGGGGTGGACCGCGTGGCAGCTCGCCCGGGCGCTCGACCGGCCGAGCCTCCGGGTCCTGCGGCGCACGGTCGCCCGGTTCGCGCGCGGCGAGGAGGTGGCGGGGGTCGCCCAGGATCCGGCGCTCGCGACGCAGGCGCCTGCGCCTGGCGACGAGGCGTGCGCCATCTGCTGGTCCTGGCCGACGGAGCGCGTCCTCCGGCACGTCCGCGCCCTCGCGCCGGCCCCGGGCGCGTGGACCGAGATCGAGGGCGCCTGCGTCATCGTCCTGCGGGCCGCGCCGGCGGCGAGCTTCCCCGAAGCGCTTGCGCCCGGCGAGGCGGTTGTCGAGGGCGGGGTGGTCCTGGTGCGGACCGGCGACACGGCCGTCGCGCTGCTGGAGGGGGAGATCGACGGAGAGCCGGCGTCGGTGGATGAGCTCGCGGCCCTCGTGGCGTCGGGGGCGTCGCGCGGGTGACCGCCGGCAGGGGCGTTTGGCGGCCGGCGGGGTCGCCTGGCCGGCTCGCGGCCATCGAATCCTGAGCCTACGCGCGCGCGACCGCGTAGGATGCGCCCCTCGGAGGATTCATGTCGGAACCCGCGCAGCTTGCGAAAAGCGCCCGCGAACTGCTCGCCGCGGCGCTCAATGCGCTCCAGTCGAACGGGGGGGTGTCGCCTGAGATCGAGGCGCTCGCCGAGCCGATAGCGCAGGCGATGGGCATCATGCACCGCATCGAGCGCTCCGGGGGCCAGGCCCTCGACGGCAGCGAGATCGCGCTCGGCCATGTGCGCGACGTCCTGAACCGTCTGCAGAGGATCACCGCGGCCGATCCGGTGGTGGACGTGCTGATGGAGCACGTCGCCTCCTCGCTGAGCAAGGTCAACGCGCTGAGCAGGGCGCAGGCCGCCGGCGCCTCCGCGCAGCCGCGTGCGCCCGTGGCGGCGGCCGCGCCAGCGCCGGTTGCGCCTGCACCTGTGGCGGTGGCCGCGTCAGCGCCGGTTGGCCCAGCGCCGATCGCGCCGGCGCCCGTGGTGGCGGTGGCCGCGCCAGCGCCGGTTGCGCCTGTGGCGGTGGCCGCGCCAGCGCCGATCGCACCTGCGCCCGTGCCAGCGCCGTTCGTGCCAGCGCCGTTCGTGCCTGCACCTGCAGCGGTGGCCTCGCCCGCGCCGTTCGCGGCTGCACCTGCAGCGGTGGCCTCGCCAGCGCCGGTCGCGCCTGTGCTCGCGGTCGCCGTGGCTGCGCCCGCCCAGCACACGCTGCCCTCGCCGCAGCAGCCGCGGCGCGCGCCGGCGCCCGCGTCACCCGCTTACCCGGCCGCATCGCACCCGGCAGCGGACCCGCGCGGCGCTCCGCCGCCCCAGGCCATGCCGCAGCCCGTCGACCACCGCACGCCTGCCGCGGTCGTCGATGTCGAGCTCGGCGCTCTGACGCCGTCGAATTTTTACAAGGGACTGGCAGGCAACGACGTCATCGAGCACGGGGGCATCTTCGTCGCGACCTACAAGATCCCGCCGACGGGCTCCGTCGTGACCCTGCGTGTCCGCCTGCCGGGCAACTACGAGTTCACCGCGCAGGCCGCGGTCCGGTGGACGCGCGAGGCCGGCGGATCGAGGGACTCGGCCGAGCCAGGCTTCGGCGCCAGGATCACGCAGATCTCGGCGGAGGGCCGGCAGCTCGTGTCTCGGTTCACGCGCAACAGGGAGCCGCTCTTCTACGACGACCTCTGAGGTCGCCACGCCGCATCGATCTTGGTGAACTCCTCTCCCGCGCGCGCCGGCTCGCGAGCGAGCCGGCCGCTCCACCGCGCAGCGTCCGTCCTCTCTGCCGTCGCCCTCGCGGCGCTGCTGCTCCTCGCGCCGCGGCCGGCCCGGGCGACGGGCGACCCCGATCTCGCCTTCTGGACGTTCGAGACCGCCCACTTCCGCGTGCACCATCCGCAGGGCCTCGAGCCCATCGCGGCGCGCATCGCCTCGCTCGCCGAGACGATCTACGGGCGCGTCGAGGATGCGCTCGGCTACGCCCCGCAGGGCCGCACGGAGATCCTGATCACCGACGACTCCGAGATGGCGAACGGGTCGGCCGGCACGCTCCCCTACAACTCGATCCACCTCCTCGCGTCCGGTCCGGACGACCTGTCGACGCTCGGCGACTACGACGACTGGTACCTCGATCTCCTCACGCACGAGTTCACGCACATCGCGCACATCGACAACACGTCAGGGATCCCGGCGATCCTGAACGCGATCGTTGGCAAGACGTTCTCGCCGAACCAGGTGCAGCCGCGGTGGATCATCGAGGGGCTCGCCGTGGTGAGCGAGAGCCACCACTCGAGTGGTGGCCGGATGCGCTCGAGCATGTTCGACATGTACCTGCGCGCCGACGTGCTCGAGGACAACATCGCGGGGCTCGACCAGATCTCGAGCTCCGCGTTCCGCTGGCCGCAGGGCAACCTCTGGTATCTCTACGGATCGAGGTTCCTGGGCTGGATCATCGACGTCTACGGGCCCAACACGATGCGCGCCGTCTCCGCCGACTACGGGGCGTCGCTCATCCCGTGGGGGATCAACCGCGCCATCCGCCGCGTGACCGGCAGGACCTACGTCGAGCTGTACGAGGGCTGGAAGGACCACCTCCGCCAGCTCTACCGGGAGCAGATGGCGGCCGTCGAGGTGCGCGGGCTCCGCGAGGGCGCGCGGCTCACCTACCACGGGCGCACGGCGCTCTACCCGCGGTTCGTTCCGCCCGCCGCGCGCCGGACCGATGCAGACGAGATCGTCTACTTCCGCGACGACGGCAGGGAGCGCCCCGGTATCTACCGCGTCTCCCTCGCCGCGCCCGCGCCAGGGAGCGAGCGCCGCGAAGCGCTGGTCGCGCGCACCAACGCGCCCTCGCGACCGGCGTTCACGCCGGCGGGTGACCTGGTCTTCACGGCGCTCCTGCCGTGGCGCAACCACTACTACCGAAACGATCTGGTCCTGCTCCCGCGCGGCGAGGCGGCGCCGGACGGCGACGAGCCCTCGCGCCGCCGGTTGACGCAAGGCCTCCGATCCTCGGCCCCGGACGTGAGCCCGACCGGAGATCTCGTCGCCTTCTCCCTCAACAGCAAGGGCACCCGCTACCTGGAGATCGCGCGGCTCTCCAGGGATGGGGCCCTGTCCGAGCGGCGCGATCTCGTCCCGAGCGCCCGCTTCGAGCAGGCCTACTCCCCGTCGTTCTCGCCCGACGGCAAGCGCCTCGCGTACAGCGTCTGGACCGCCGGGGGCTATCGCGACATCCGCGTGGTGGACGTCGCCACCGGCAGCTTCCGACAGGTGACCCGCGATCGCGCGACCGACATGAACCCCGTCTGGTCGCCCGACGGCGAGACGCTCTATTTCACCTCCGATCGCACCGGCATCCACAACGTCTACGCCTACGACGTCTCGTCCGGCGCGCTGCGCCAGGTCACGAACGTGAGACTCGGGGCCTTGCACCCGGCGATCAGCCCCGATGGCAAGACGCTTGTCTATGTTGGATATACCTCTCGGGGCCACGACCTCTTCGCCATGCCGCTCGATCCGGCGCGCTTCCTCCCGGCGCCGCCGCCCCCCGGCGATCGCCCCGATCCCGCCGCCGAGCCTTCCGCAGCGCGGCTCGAGCGCGTTCCTTACAACCCGCTTCCCACGCTCGCGCCGCGCGCGATCACGCTCGACTACGCGCCCGGGAGCTATGGCTCGAACGCGCTCACGGTGAGCGTGACCGGCACCGACATCGTCGGTCGCCACACGATCTTCGGCGAGCTCACCGTGCAGCCGGACGCGCCGGCCCCGAACGTCCTGCTCGGGTACAACTACGGCCGGCTGCCTGTCGATCTCGGCATCCGCGCGTACCACAACATCTCTCCGCGCGGCGGCTACCGCATCAACGGCCGAAACGTCGTCTACGACGAGCGGACGATCGGGATCTCCTCGGGCGTCAGCTATCCGATCCGCGGCGAGTTCTCGCGGCATACCCTGAGCGCGTCGTTCGGCAGCGCCGCGTTCAAGGGGCAGCTCCCCATCGGCGACAAGCTCGACCCGTATGCGCCCCGGACCATCCTCCCGCCGCGGGGCACGCTGAACCTCGCGCACCTCGGCTACGCATTCTCGAACGCCGAGGGCTCGATCGACGCCGCAGGCGCGCCGCGCGGGGTGTCGCTGAACGCTGGCCTCGATTACGCCGGCCCGGAGACGGGCAGCAGCTATACGTCCTACGCGTTCTCGACGGGCCTCACCGCCTACGTCGCCATGCCCTGGTCAGGCGATCACACCCTCGCGTTTCGCGTCGCCGGGGCGGTGTCGGGCGGTAACTTCCCCCGGGGCGCCAACTATGGCGTGGGCGGGTACGATCTCGAGAACCTCACCCTCGTCGACACATTGCTCACCGGGGTCACGAATAGCTCGTTCACGCTCCGTGGCTACGCGCCGGGCGCGATGTTCGGCCGCTCCTATTTCTCGCAGACGTTCGAGTACCGCGTGCCCGTCCTGCAGCCCGACCGCGGCCTCGTGACGCTGCCGATCTACCTGCGCCGCATCGACGCGAGCCTCTTCCTCGACCACGGCGGCGCATTCAACCGCTTCGAGATGGACGAGCTCGCCCTCTTCACGCAGAAGAGCCTGCTCTACTCGCCCCAGCTGCACGCCTCGGTCGGCGGCGAGCTGTGGCTGAGCTTGAACCTCGGGTACGTCCTCTCCTCGCAGATGCGCTTCGGGTACGCTTATGGCCTGAGCGATCTCGCGATCCCTGGCGGTCAGTTCTACTTCGTCGCGACGAACTCGTTCTGAGCGCCGCGCGCCTGCTGGAAATTTTGCCCGCGCCGACCGCTTCGCCGAGGGTGATCGGCATGCGCCGCGTCCTCCTCGCCCTGAGCCTCTTGCCCCTCGCCAGCTGCGGCATCGCCCCGAGCAACTCCCAGCGCCTCACCGAAGCGGCGCTCGAGATGAACACGGCTGCCCGGTTCGGCCGCATGGATGTCGCGCTCGAGCGCGTCGGCTCGAGCGCGCGCCAGGATTTCATGAATCGTCACGCCGGATGGGGCACCCGCCTCCGGGTCGTCGACGTGGAGTTCGGCGGCTTCGAGATGACCCAGCGCGATGAAGCCGAGGTCTACCTCGACGTCCTCTGGCTACGGGACGACGAGGCCACGGTCCGCAGCACCCGGGTGGCGCAGCGCTGGCGCGACGAACGGGGCCATTGGGAGCTTATCGGCGAGGAGCGAAGAGAGGGCGACACTGGGCTCCTCGGCGAGCCCCCGCCCGAGGCGCCCCGGCCCACGCAGAGCGGGGCTGGCGATTCGGCGAGCGCGACCGACATGGTCCGGCAGCCCGGCCGGAGCCTCCACACGCGTGTGATTCGCGACGAGTGAGCGCCGCCGCGGACGAGGTGTGCGGCCGCGCGCAGCGGGACGCGCGCGGTCGAGCACGACGCCGGCGTGCGCGGCCTCGGTGAGCGCCGAAATCGCAACAGCGCGGGGATGCGACGGGCGGTACGCGGTGCGCGGTCGATCGACCGCGCCTCGCACTCCATCAAGCAGCCGGCGAAGGGCTCGCAGGAGCGGCGCTCTTGGGAGCGCGGGGCTTCTTGGCCTTGCCAGCGACCTCCGTCGGGGCCTTCGCCAGCTTGCTGCGCTTGGCGCGCTCCTTCTTGGCAGCCTGCGCCTTGCGGCGCCTCATCTTCATCGACTGGCGGCGATCGCGCTTGCCCATCTGCTTCAATCTCCTCACGGTCGGGGGCGCGGCATCATGACGACAGCTCGCCGGGCGAGCCCCATCCTGCACCGGTGGATGGCCTACCGCGGGGCCCCTCAAAGGGAGCGGGACTCTGCCCAAGAGCGAATGGAAGCGCAAGGGGCAATGCGCGCGGAGATGCAGTTCTCGTGCTAGACGAGTGTGCAGTGCATCGCGCCGCCGTCAGGTGTCGACGTCCGCGACCTCCGCCTCCCCGCCTTCGGCCGCGTGGTCCGCGGCCACATCCGTCACATCCGTCACATCAGAGCCACGCGCTCGTTCCGAAGGATCCGAAGGATCCGCAACGTTCGCGCAGGATCCACGCTGCCTGAGCCGCACCCGCCAGGGCTCAGCCGCCGACCGCGCCGTCCAGCGCGACTTCGCGGCCGCGCACCTCGAGGCGGTACCGGGAGTTTACGGTCTCTATGTAGAAGACCTCGCGCCCGGCGAGGCGCAGCACGCGCTTGACCGGCGTCGTGACGTATTCATGCATTCCGTCGGAGAACTCGATGACGATGACCGAGCCTTTCCGTGGTGCACGGACGAGCCGGCCAACGACTGCGCGTGATCCCCGGCCGAGCTTGCGGAGCACAACCTGCACAACAGAGATGCTAGCACGCAGATCTCGGCCGAGCACAAGCTGCACAAGCAGCGCCTCTCGCAACTAGGTCCCACCCTGGCCCAGGGTGTCCGGCTGCATCGGAGCGGCCCGGACCTTCGCACCGAGGACGGCCAGCCGGAGGGGCCGGGCCCCCGAGCGGAAAGTTTCCATGAATCGATCGCCGCCGCGGCGTGTACGATGATCCTGCAAACCTGTCGGCCGCCAGACAGGCACAGCGGTCCGTTGCGCACCGTCATCGCCGGATCGTGGTGAGGGCGGAAATCGCGATGAACGATTTCCGCCTTGCGGAGGCCTCGTGCAGGCTGCGCGGTGGTCTGCCTGACGGGCCGACAATGCGCGCGGTCTCGTCGGCCGCGTGGACCTTGCCCGGGGGCACGGCGCGGCGTTCAGGTGCATCTGCGCAGCGCGGCGCACCGCGAGTGGCCTGGCGCGCTGCGGCTCGGCGGCTCGTCAGCTCCGCGTCAGCGGCGCTGGGCTGTCGCGCCGGTCCGGTTGTTCGGATCGCTCACGCCGGGCGCGCCCTTGTCGGCGAAGTAGGTGCGGAGCATATCGCATGCGACGTTCGTCGCCTTCACGCGCCATTTCGCGCTGTTGGCGACCATCACGGAGATGGCGACCTCCGGCTTGCGGCTCGGCGCGAACCCGACGAACCAGGTGTAGAAGGGCCCCTCGGGCGTCGGCTTCGTGAGCGTGCCCGTCTTGCCCGCGACGCGGATATCCGGGAGGTAGGGGCGGCCGTTGCGATCATGGAACGAACGGTAGCTCGTGCCGTTATCGACCGTCGCCTCCATCATCGCGGTCACCGCGTTGGCCGTGCTCTCGTCCATCACCCGCTTGAGCACCTGGCGCTCGCTCGGGCCCTGGTAGATGTCGCCGACCTCGTCCTTGACGCTCGACACGACGTGGAGCCGGATCATCTCGCCGCCGTTGGCGACCGTGGTCGCCAGGTTCGCCCCCTGGAACGGCGACAGCGTCGTGTTCCAGAAGCCCGCCGCGGTCCGCGCGAAGCCGAGCTCGTCTTCCGGGAGCGAGATCGTGCTCGTCGCGACCTTCACGTCGAACGGCGTGTCCTGCCCCCAGCCGAGCTTCTCGGCCACGGCGCCGAGCTTCTCGCGGTCGAGGTTCTTCCCGGCGAGCCGCGCGAACACCGTGTTGATGCTCCGGCCCATCGCCTGCGCGAGCGTCGCGCAGTACTTGTCGCGACGCTTGTTGTCGACCAGGTCCGCAGGCCGGATCGAGTGCTCGCCGCCCGAATAACACTGCTTGGTGTTCGGGCTCAGGCCGGCCTCGACGAGGGCGGTGCCGGTCACGACC
Organism: Sorangium sp. So ce124; assembly: GCF_051525235.1. Lineage (NCBI taxonomy): Bacteria > Pseudomonadati > Myxococcota > Polyangiales > Polyangiaceae > Sorangium > Sorangium sp. So ce124. Next base: position 11,941,432 of record NZ_CP150312.1, on the reverse strand, counting down.
TTGAAGACGCTCGCCGACGGCGCGGTGGCTTCCGCGGCGACGTCGTGCATCGCCCCCTCGTTCACGTAGCTCGCCCAGACCAGCACCTTCCCGGTACGGATATCGGTCATGACGACCGCGCCCTCCGGGACCTGGCCTGCCCGCAGGAAGCCGAGCGCCGCCCGCTGGTACATCGGGTCGATGGTCAGCTCCGCGACGCGGTCGCCGTGCGCCGGCGCCGTGGGCGGGGTCCTCCGGTCGTCGATGCGCGTCAGATCGAGGTCCGTGAGCGGCGGCGGCGTCACGGTCCGCGTGATCGTCGGGCCCCCGGCGGTCGTCTTCTTGGCGAGCAGCCCTCCGAGCTGGACGTCGTGCTCGCGCAGCATGGGGAGGGTCACGGCCACGAGCCCCACGGCTGCACCGACGGCGATCCACTGACGCATGTCGCGCATGGCCCGACGGGTACCCCGCCACGCTGTCCTGGGCCAAAATTGAGGCGCGCGAGCTCGCCGCGGGGCTCCCGCGCCGCCGGCGCGCCGCGGGGAGCGCCCGCGGCGCGGATCGTTGGAGGGCAAAAGGATGAAGGGCGCGGCCGGGACGCCGGCCGCGGTGGGGCGGGGACGCGTCAGAACGACATGCTGACCCTGGCGCCGAGCTCGTGCAGCGCGTGCGCGTCCGGATTGGCGGGCGTCACCGTATTGCCTGGCACCCGGAGGAGGTTCTCGCTGGAGCCGCTGCCGGGCGTCAGGTAGGCGCTGTAATTCACGCCGAGCCGCACGTTTTTCGTGTACCAGTAGTTCGCGGCGAGGCCGATCTGCATGACGTTGAGGTCGGTGCCCGGCCCCCCCTCGGCGCCCGGCGTCTTCTCGTCGTACGCACCCCCGCGGGACGCGCCGTCGTACGTCGCGTTGATCCCCGCGAGGAGCGCCGCCACCTCGAGCCCCGACTTCGGCTTCTCGAGCTCCTTCGTCAGATCGACCTTCGTGGGGCGCGGGCTGAACCCGGGATCGCCGCTGACGAAGGCGTCGCCGACCGGCCACGCCGAGAGCTGCACGTACCAGCCGAGCCCCTTCACCTGCCCGAGCCGTTCGGTGTTGGTGAGCTGAAAGCCCTCAACGCCCTCGCGCGTCTCGTTCGCGACGTAGTACGCCTCGGCCCGGAGCTCGACCATCTTGATGGGCAGCCGGAGCTCGCCGCCGATCGCGGCCTGCGTGGCCGACGGGATGACGTGGATCGGGCGCTTCAGCGAGTCCGTGTAGCCGGCGCCCCAGAGCGTGTAGCCCTGCCCCGTCCTGATGGGCGCATAGTCGTAGCCCACGTACTTCTGGTCGCGGTCGCCATAGCGCGCGCTGACGCCGATCTGCGCCTTCGCGAGCAACCCCTTCTTGTCGCTCGCGAACGGGCGCGCGGCCACGCGGCCGATGAAATCGAACTGGCTGTCGACGCCCGGCCGGTTCTGCCCGTCGCCGCCGACCACGCTGACGCCGTAGACGACCATCCTGTCAGCGACGTCGCCCCAGATCGTCAGGCCGATGTCCTTGCCCTCGGGGTAGGCGAAGCTCCGGGTCGCGATGTTGCGCTCCATGAACGTCGTGCTGTTGTCGCTCGTCTGGTTATCCATCGAGAAGAACGCCTGGTGCTGCCCGAACAGGAAGTTGAGCGCGGGCATGACCGAGTAATTGATCCAGGCGTCGGCGAGCACGGCGTTCGCGGTGGTGCTCTCGACAGGCGCGAAGCGCGCGCTCTCGGCCGTCGGCGGTTGCCCGGCCGGGCCGGCGGCGTTCTCGGTCCGGCCGTTGGCGTTCCCGAGCCCCTGGCCGCCGAAGTCGACGTCGACATCGAAGGAAAACCTCTTCAGGAACTCGCCGGCCACCTCGAGCCGCGCGCGGCGAATGAAGAAGCGCGGCTTGAGCGCGCTCCCACCGCCCGTCGCCGACACGTCCGACACGCCGGCGCCGAAGCTGCTGGCGAAGTCGAAGTTCAGCCTCCCCTTCGGGTAGAGCCGGAAGTTGTCGTTGGCGTCCCGGAGGAAGAAGCCGCCGTGCCAGCCGGCGAGCGGCTGCTGCTCTTCTTTCACGACGGCGGCCTCGGCGGTCGGCGCGAACACCTGCGCAGGCGGAGGCGGCGGCGGCGCGGCGGTCGGCTCCGCTCCAGGGGGCGGCAGCGGCTCTGCGGGCGGCGCCGCGTCGGGCGGCGGCGCGGGGGCCGGAGCGGCAGCGGCAGCGGGCGGAACCGCGCCGGCAGGAGCCGCCGGGGCAGCGGCCGGAGGCGGCGCCGGGGCAGGTTGCGCTGGGCCCTGGGGTCCAGGCTGTGCTAGCGCCGAAAGGCCCGACAGCGTAACAGTCATGCCCAGCAGCGCCGATGTAGCTAACCTCATGCAGTTCTCCCTGTGTGCGGCTCGCCCGCTCGCCGGATCTCGCACGCACTACAACGCGAAAATATGACCAGGACGTTACGATTCTGTGTAGGCCATACGGCGAGCGACCGCGACATTCGAGCGAGATGTGAGCCGCGTCAAGGTCCTGCTCATGGAATGGCAGCGCGTGCCGGCGGCGGAGCGTCGGGGCAGCGGCGGGGAAGGATCACGGGATGACGACCAGCGTGCGGATCACGGCGGATGTCGAGGTGCTCGACAACAGCACCTTGGTGGCCCTCGCAGGGCCGGGGAACGAGCATCTCAAGCTCATTGCGCGCACTCTTGGCATCGAGTCGGGCGTCCGAGGCAACACGATCCGGCTCGCCGGGGACGCCGACAAGGTCGCGCTCGCCGAGCGGTGCCTGGCAGAGGCCGCGCAGATGTTGAGGAGCGGCGTGGTCCTCGATCCCCAGGACTACGTGCGCGGCGTGCAGGCGCTCCGGGACGATCCCGGGATGACCTTGCGGGAGCTGTTCGAGGACGTCGTCCTCATCTCGGCGCGCCGCCGCCCTATCTCGGCGAAGGGGCTGGCGCAGAAGCGCTACATCCAGGCGATCCGATCGCACGACATGACCTTCGGGATCGGGCCGGCGGGGACGGGCAAGACCTACCTCGCGATGGCGATGGCGGTCCACGCGCTTCTCGAGCGCCGCGTGAAGCGGATCATCCTGACCCGCCCCGCCGTCGAGGCGGGAGAGCGGCTCGGCTTCCTCCCCGGCGATCTCGCCGAGAAGGTGAATCCTTACCTGCGCCCGCTCTACGACGCGCTCCATGACATGATGGATGCGGACAAGGCGCAAGGCCTCGTGACGCGCGGTCAGATCGAGGTCGCCCCGCTGGCCTTCATGCGCGGCCGCACGCTCAACGATTGCTTCGTCATCCTCGACGAGGCGCAGAACGCGACGAGCGACCAGATGCGCATGTTCCTCACCCGCCTCGGCTACGCCTCCCGTGCCGTGGTGACGGGCGACGTCACGCAGGTCGATCTCCCGCACGGCGCGCGCAGCGGCCTCGCGGAGGCGCGCGAGCTGCTCGCGGGGATCGAGGGGATTGCGATCTGCTCGTTCACCGAGGTCGACGTCGTGCGCCACCCGCTCGTGCAGCGGATCATCGTGGCGTACGAGCAACGGGACGCCGAGGTGGCTCGCCAGCGCGAGGAGCGGCGGGCGGAGGCGGGTCGCGGCGCGCGCGGCGGCGCGGCGGGAGAGGCCGGGGCTGCACCGCAGGAGCCGCAGGGGCGCGCGCCGGCAGGCGGGCCGGGAGGAGCCGGCGCAGCGAGCTGACGCGCGACGCGGCCGAGCGAGACGCCGGCGCCGACGTCTCGCTCGGCTGCGCTGATCACTTCTTCTTCAGATCGATGGGGGACTCGCGCACCAGGAGGGCATCGGGCCCGGTCACCCGGATCCTGCCGTGGATGGCGTTCTCCTTCAGCTCGCCGACCAGGACGCCGGTCATCGCGTTCGGCGCGCGCGGATCTGCGGGGAAGACCGATGCGCGGACCATGCCGTCCTCGACCTTTCCCACGAGCGTCGCGTCGCCGAGCGCTCCCTTCGCGGTTCCTTTCAGCTCACCGCTCGGCTCGATGGTTAGCGTCACCGTCCCAGGGCCGGTGGCCTGCTTCCCGTCGTCCTTCTGGCGCGCGGCGTCCTTGACCTTCGGGGGCATCACGACGCTGCCTTTCTTGGCGTCGTAGCGCCCTTCCCATGTCCCTTGCCATACGGGCGTGCCCGTCGCGGCGCCCGCGTCTTCCGGCGCGCCCGCGCTCAGGGGCTCTGCTGTCGCCGAGCTGGCCGCGGGCGGCGCGAGCGCCGCGCTCGGCTGAGGCGGCGGGGGCGCGGGCCGCTCCGGTTCGCCCGGGCGAGGCGGGTTCTCCTCGCATGCCGCGAGGACGATGGCGAAGGACAGGAAGAGCGCGGGGGCAACGCCGCGCGCCCGGCGAGCTCGTGTTCCGGTGGCGTTCACGTGGACGCTTTTATTACGAGCCGGGCTGGCCGTCGCGTCGATTTGACGTGCCCGCGCCCCGGATCAGCGCGCGGCGCCTCCGGATCAGGACGCCCTGCGGAACGCGAGGGTCCAGTGCCGGTCGCTCGTCACCTGCGCGCATTCGGGGGGAATCCGGAGCGAGCGCAGCATCTCACGCACCTCGTCGAGCGAGAGCGCCGCGCGCAGCGACGCGTCGAAGAGGGCTCGCTGGTACGCCGTGTCGTTCGCTGCGTACGTGTCGACGAGGGCGGTGATCGACGCCTCGTCTTCCGGACGGAGCAGGTCTCGCACGAACAGGAGGCCGCCGGGCCGGAGGACGCGGAGCATCTCGCGCAGCACCTGCGCCGGCTCCGGGATGTGGTGGACGATGCTGTTCGAGAGCACGGCTGAAAACGTCTCATCCGGTTCGGGCAGCGCCTTGGCGTCCACGAGCGCGAGCGCGATGGCGTCGGTGAGCCCGGCTTGCTCGACGTGGCGGCGCCCGAGATCGAGCATCGCCGCGGAGAGATCGATCGCCTTGATCCGCGCCGCGGGGACGCGCCTGCAAAGCTCGATGGGCAACAGGCACGTCCCTGTGCCGACGTCGAGGGCGTATGCGAGACCGGGGTTGTGGGAGAGGAGCGCGTCGCAGAACGCCGTGTTCACGACGGCGTGGTCCATGCTGTCGTAGGCCCGCGCGTCCTCGTCGGTATCCATGACCTCCGGCTCGAGCACGCGCACCAGTGACATGCGCGCATCCTTCTCCGCGGCCGACGCGCGTGTCAACCGATTGCCGGCGGCTGGTCAATCTCGGCCGCTGGTCGGACGGAGGTCGAGCGGGGGCGGGGTGGATCCTGGGCGCCGTAGATATGGACAGGAAGGCGTTTGAAGAAGTCGAGGTGGAGCGGGCCGGCTCCCCGCCGGCGTCCTCCTCTCATTGGAGCGGGCGCCAATGTCGTAGAGGACATGCCCCCCAGGGTGGACGCGCGGACGCGCGGACTCGCGCTCGAGAGCGCGGGGCCCAAGGCTGAGCTCTCTCGGGAGGGCTCGATCGGAGCGGCCGAAGACGAGGGCGAGCGCGACTCGGCGCTCTGCTATGTAACGAGGTGTCTCGCGGGATGAGCCTGAGCCGCGCGTACACACCGGTCCGCCGGACACGACGGCCTGGAGGCGCCCACCCAGCGGGAGCCGCGGGGAGCAGCCGCGCGTGACGTGGAGAGCGGCGCTGCGCGACCCGAGCGCGCCTCCGGCGGCGGGGCTGCGGCAGAGTCGTCATTTCGAAGAGCTCGGCGGGTTGGCGCTCGATCGGGAGGCCAGAGTGGGCCCGGGTCCGCGCAATCCCCGGCGTGATGAGCGGATGTCGTGCGGAGAGCTCGACCCGGACTCTCGCCCCCGCCGGCGCTCATAGCGAAGCGTCCGTGCTGCGCCCCACCCGCCGAGCGGCGCATCCTATCACGCCTCCGCATAGGTCAGTCGTGCGCCCGGGGCGTGCAATGTAGCCACGCACCGGCCGCCTGTGTGGGGTCGCCAGGCGGTCGCACCCTGCGTGAGGCGCTTCAATGATTGGGGGTGAGGAGGCTCGCGCCGGGTCGCTGCACCTCACGGTTGTGCGCGCGCCCGCATTGCCGCCCGTGACGGGCGCGGCCCGAGGCGCGGGGTTGCTCGGTTCTCGGACGGTGCTTACCTGACCAGACCCGAGCACCCGAGACACGCAATGCCGCAGTGCATCGTCAAGGGGGTCGAGAGAGGATTGGAGCGGCCTCGGGGCCGTCCTGCGCGGGGGAGGGGTCTCGGCCATCAATCGACGCTGGCGAGGGTTTCATCGCTCGGCGCCTGTCGAGCAAAGCAGCCCAGCCGTTCGGGGCCGTCCCGTCCAATGAGCTCTCCGATTGAGCCCGCCCGCAGCGCCTATTGAAAGAAAAGACGGCCCTCTATCCTCAATTCGCTTGACCAGGCAAGTGGCAACGGCATAGTCGTATCCAACCGCCGAGCTGGATTCGGCGACGAGGGAGAGCACATGGCAACGGACGCCTTTTCACAGCAGATTGTAAACCTCGTGCGGAAGATGCCGGACGAGGCGATCCTCGCGCTCGTCAAGAATCAGCTGGGCGCCGTGACAGGGGAAGCGCCGTTGGTTCCTCCTGCGGCGCCGCGCCGCAGCCGCTCGCGCGCCCGCGCTGGAGCGGTCCAGTCCAAAACGTCTTCCGTCGCGGCCAAGCGCGGCGCCGCGCCGAAGCGTCGGCCTGGTCGCCCGCGCAAGTCGCCGGCCGCGTCGGCGGAGCGTCAGGAGACGCTGGATGCCGTCGAGCGCGTCGTCAAAGCGAGCTCTGGCGTCAGCGCGAGCGAGGTGGCGAAGCAGGCGGGTATCCCGCAGACCCGCGCCGCCGCAGCGCTGAAAGAGCTGAAGCTGGAGAAGCGGATTTTCCAAGGTGGCGACCGTCGCTTCGCCCGCTATGCAGGCGACGCGAAGACCGCCGAGCAGGCGAGCGCGAACGCGCGCAAGACCGCGGCGGGGCCTGCGCCCGTGAAGAAGCCGAGCGCCAAGGGAGGACGCAAGCGCGTCGCTCCGGCTGCCGCTCCTCCGAAGTAGGTCTGGGGACCACCGCGCACGTCAGCATCAGATGGGATGCAAGCTGTGCTGACGCGTTGCGTTTGGAATGGTTGTCCCGTTCGAGACGGAGCTCAGGGCGGGCTCCAGGTGAGCCCGCCATCATCGGAGGCCGCGACATACCAGCCGCGGCGCGATGTTCCGGTCACGTCCGCTTGGAGGAGCATCAAGAGTCGATTTCCGAACGAGAGGAGGGTGCCGAGCTCGATACGGCCGCGCTCGCCTGTGCCTTCGCCGATTACCCTGGGGACGTCGTAGATCTTGCCCACTTCTGGCGATAGCGCGATATAGAGCCCCCATCGCGCTGCCGCGCGGGAGGTCAGCACTGCGGTGACCCCTTCGCGTGTGGGCGCCAGGGCGACAGACCGTTCATGCGGCTCCAGCCAGGGGCGAAACGGCGGTTTCTCGGCGATGATGCAGGTGCCTTGGAGGGTACACGTCGCGAGCGTGGGCTCTCCGGTTGTGGGCGTCATGACTTCGACCATGATCCGATCGGCTGCGCAGCCGACCGACGCTCCAGGCGCGGCTTTCGCCGGGAGCTTCAGCACGGCTGTCTGGGCAGCGGAGACGGCGACCACGGCGGTCTTGTCGGGCGGCTGAGGCACGAGCTGGAACGACCACCCGGCGAAGTCGCATGCTGGTGTCGTGGAGAGCGCGGCAATCGCCGCTGGGTTCATCGCGAGTCCCTCGACGCTCTTCGGTGCGTCAAGCGGCTTCCCCGGCGAGGGGACGGGCCGTACGAGGAGGTTGCGTCCGCGCACCGACAGGAGCACCGGCGGGCGGCCATAAGGCACCGGCAGCGCTTGTTCCTGCGTGGGGAGCGGGACGGGAGGCACCGGCTCGGCGCCCGCCGGCCCCGCATAGACGAGGGTCGCGTGCCGAGGCTTGGGCTCCACGAGCAGCGCGGCGCTCTCGGCGGAGAGCACCGCGGGCACCGCGTTCACCAGCGGCCGCGCTCCGCGGCTCAGCGCGGGAAGCGTGACCGGTGAAGGCGCCGAGAGGTCGGTCGCATCGAACGGAGCGAAGAAGACGCTCGGCGGGTCCAGCGCGGGCGGCGTCCCTCGATTTCCGCGCGTCTCCGCCGGGAGAGCCGGGCCGCGCGGACCGGCGGTGAGCACCGTGGCGCCGTCTCCGCCGACCGACCAGGTCGACCACCCCTCGCGGACGCGCCGCAGAGATCGCCAGGTCCGCCCTGCGTTCTCGGTCACGAGCGCGATCGCCTCGTTCTCGATCTCTCCTGTCACCACGGCGCGCCTCTCATCGAGCACGAACGCCCGTCGCCATCGGGTCGACGACGGCGCGAGAGCCGAATCGATGCCACGCGCCTGGCCAATGGCGGTGGTGAGCTCATCCGATGATGCTGCGCCCGGGGGTGGCGGGACGGTGATGGGCGCTGCTTTTTCCTTCTTCTCGCAGCCGAGCGCCAGGAGGCTCATCAGGGCGGCAAGGGCGGTCGCAGCGGCACGGCGCCGCGTGGGCGCGCTCACTATGGAGTCGAACATCGGCAATCTCTTCGCTGGTGTCGCCCTGGCTTATCCACGACTCGCACGCTCGCTCGCGCCGCGCCCGAGCCGCCTTGTCGGAGCGCCCGTCGCGTCACGGAGGGATGCGCGCGCAGCGATCGCCCTGTCTCCCCGCTGAATCGCCCCGATCTTCGCGTTCGATCCGCGTCTGCCCTACCGCCGGCCGCACGCCGCGCGGCCTGCACTAGTCGGCCTGCTCCGGATCCATGCAGCACCGGAAGCCCGTCGAGTAGTCGTGGTAGCCGAAGGAGTGGGCGGTCGTGGCGTATTTGCAGCCCTCGCCGTTGCGCATCGTGTCCATGAAATAGCCGCCACGGAAGGTGCCGCTCGGGTCATCGACCCACTCGTGGAGGTTGCCTACCATGTCGAACACGCCGTAGGCGTTGGTGCATCCCGCGCGCTCGCCCGTGGGGAGCAGCGCCTCGGACAGCTGGTTGATGAGCGGGTTGTTCATCGCCGTCGTCCAGCGCTCCTCGGGCTTGATGTCGAGCAACGCCGCGATCTGGGCGACGGGGTGAACGCGTCGCTCGTCATCGTTGCACACGCCCTGCTGGCGGAGCGCGCCGTAGGGGAAGGTCGTGTCGTCCGGTCCTCGGCAGGCGGTCACCCACTCCTCCGAAGTGCACAGGCGCTTGCCCGATGCCGCGCACGCCATCTTGGCCTGCCGCCCGCTGATGTAACCTTGGGGGATGACCCCCTGCCAGGAGACGGCGCGGACGCGGCGCTCGTTCCCGTCAATCGGATCGTAGGGCGACCAGGGGCGCTCACCGGTCGGCGTCACCTCGACCAGAGCGCCTTCCCAGCGGTCGACGCACACGCGATCGTCGACGAGGGCCATCTCCGCGGGACAGCGCGTGCTGCCTGCCGAGGAGGACATCGGGGTGGCGCCGATCTCGGACTCCATCCCGGACGCGAGCGCCGCGCTGTCCTTGACGGCAGCAAGCGCGCTCTCCTTGGCCTTGATGCGCCGTTCCGTCGGGACGGCGGCGGTCCCCTCGAGCGACGCGCGCACCATCAGGCGCGGTGTGATCTGCTCAGCTGTCGTCGACCCCGGCGCACAGCCGGCCGACGCGACGAGCACGCCGAGCAGCGCTCCACCGCGGAATGGACGCGCCCCCGGCGATCGCGGAACGGAAGCTGCCAGGCGCGGGCGGGAGGAGTCCTTGGCCACGGAGGAGCCGAGGATCCCTTCCCGCGATCTTTTTTGCAACCGAATACCGCGCTCGGGGGCTCCCCGAACGGGCCTACATGAGAGGGTGCGCGCGACGGGGCGCTAAGGTGGGCGTGAGCTGGTGAGAGGCCCAGAGGTCATCTGGTGTGCGTCGACCGCCAGGGGAAAAGAACCGCGAGAGCAGAGCGCGCACGGTGGGCGCGCAGGCCGCGCACCCGGGGCGGCGGCCGGGTCACTCGAAGGCCATGATCTCCGTGTAGCATGCGTCGTAAGCCTCCTGGCAGGAGACATTGGGGTTGTCGTTCATGCACGCGACGAGATCGTCCGCTGCATCTCGGTTGAGAGGGTTCATCTGAGCCGCGCACTTGGAGGTGTCGAAGGTGCCGGCGTCGCAGAAGTCGGAGATGGTGTCGCAGATCTCGTCGGCCTGGTGCGGGCACGCGTTGGCGTACGTGCGATTCATGCACGCTTGAACGGGCTCCACATCGCACGCCCGCTCCACACCGATGTCGCTCAGGCAGTCCACGAGGTCCGCGGCGTGACCCGGGGAGAAGACGGCGAAGCCGTGCTTGCAGAGCCCGTAGCCGATCGGGTCCTCGTCGCGGGTCGCGCCGCACTGGCTCGTCGCCCCCTGCGCAGGCGAGATGTTGAGCTCGTCACAGGCCGCGACCGTGAGGTTGCCGTCCGACGCCTCGATGCAGGCATCGCCGCCGCCGCTGCCGCCCTGGCCGCCGTCGCCGCCGCTGCCGCCCTGGCCGCCGTCGCCGCCCTGGCCGCCGTCGCCGCCGTCGCCTCCGCTGCTCGTGGACCCGTGGGTGACGCCGGGTCCGACCGTCTGGTCCACGTCGTTGTCGGTGTCCTCCGTGGTCACGACGCAGCCGGTGACGATGGCGGGCAAGATGAAGGTAAGCGCGAGGAAAGAATGGCGATGGCGAGCAAGCATGGTCACGGTGCCTCCTACAATGTCAGGGAAGAGTTCCACGGCCTGGTGCGTTCGACTGAACCTGGGGCTCCCCTATTCCCCTCGCAATCCTGCTCTTCGGCCTGGTCCAGCCGTCCGACGCCGACGCTCCGGGGGCGCACCTCCGCCGTCGGCGGCTCAGGCCGCCGTCGACCGCTTGTTTCAGCTGCATTTCGTCAGTGTCAAGAACAGATTTCAGCGTCGTGGTCGTCCGTTCGCCTGCCCGGGCACCAGGCCGGCGCGCCCGGCTCCTCCGGACGTCCGTTCAGGAAGAGCTGAAAAGCTGCTCAGGCCGCGGGGACGCGCGAAACAAACTGAAAGGGCGCGGAAGAATCGCGCTTGCGTACCGCGCCTCCCGCTGGTAATCACCGCGCTCCGTTTTCCCGGGCGATCGGGTGTCCTCCCGGTCTCCCAGTAGAAGAGCCGTAACGGCGCTTCGATCCCAGCTCCGCCCCTTCGGCCGCCGCGGGAACCCCCCCGGTGACGCGAAGGGGGCCCACGTCGATGGACGTCGGGCTGGGACCGGAAGCGTACGACGGTGCAACCGGTTCGCAGCGAACCGAAACCCGGTACGGAGTCACTCCGCCCGCCGGTGTCGCGAGGTATCTCGAATGGTAAGCAAAGCCAGTGCGATGTTTTCGCGGATCGCCCCGCGCAAGGCTCGCATGATCGCTGATCTCGTCCGAGGTCGCGACGCGGACGAGGCGATCCAGTTGCTCTCGTTCACGCAGAAGAGCGGCGCCCCCGTCCTGCGGAAGATCATCGAGAGCGCGGTCGCGAACGCCCAGCAGGCGGGCGCCGACATCGACGCGCTCTTCATCAGCAAGGCCACCGTCGACAAGGGGCCGAACAAGTTCAACCGCCGCTGGCGGCCGCGCGCGATGGGCCGTGCGACCCGGATCACCAAGGGCGTGTCGCACATCGTCATCGAAGTCGACGAGAGAAAGTAAGTAGAGGACCTGCCGATATGGGACAAAAGACCCATCCGTATGGCTTCCGCGTCGGTGTCATCAAGACGTGGAGCAGCAAGTGGTACGAGGACGGCGCTGCGTATCAGAAGTGGCTCCACCAGGACATCCGCATCAAGCGCGCGATCAAGCAGTACCTCTACAACGCCAACATCGCCGGCGTGGAGATCGAGCGCGCCGCCAACCGCGCGAAGGTGATCGTCTTCACCGCCCGCCCGGGCATGGTGATCGGCAAGGGCGGCAAGGGCATCGAGACGCTGAAGAGCGGGAACGTCGGCACCGCGTCCAAGGGTGAGACGCTCTTCCCCGGCGTGTCGTCGTTCACCGACAACGAGGTGTTCATCGACGTGCAGGAGGTCCGGAAGGCCGAGACCAACGCGCAGCTCGTCGCCGAGAACATCGCGACGCAGCTCGAGCGCCGGATCGCGTTCCGCCGGGCGATGAAGAAGGCGGTGGCCACCGCGATGAAGTTCGGCGCGAAGGGCATCCGCGTGCGCTGCGCCGGCAGGCTCGGTGGCAGCGAGATGAGCCGCGTCGAGACCTACCGCGAGGGCCGGGTGCCGCTGCACACGCTCCGCGCCGACATCGAGTTCGGCCTGGCCGAGGCGAAGACGAAGGTCGGCATCATCGGCGTGAAGGTCTGGATGTTCAAGGGCGAGGTCCTGCAGCGTAAGGCGCGCCGGATCCAGTAGAGGGATTGCAGAATGCTGTCTCCGAAGCGAACCAAGTTCCGCAAGATGCAGAAGGGGAACAACCGCGGCCTCGCCATGACGGGCAGCGACGTCTCCTTCGGCGACTTTGCGCTCCAGTGCGTCGAGCCTGCCCGCGTCACCTCGCGGCAGATCGAGGCGGCTCGTATGGCGATCCAGCGGCACGTGAAGCGCGCGGGCAAGCTCTGGATCCGCATCTTCCCGGACCGTCCGGTGACGAAGAAGCCGCTCGAGGTCCGCATGGGTGGGGGCAAGGGCGCGCCCGAGGAGTGGTGCGCGCTCGTGCAGCCGGGCCGCGTGATGTACGAGATCAGCGGCGTGAGCGAGGAGACTGCGAAGGAGGCGTTCCGCCTCGCGTCGCACAAGCTCCCGATGCAGTGCAAGTTCCTCGCCCGCGGGCTGACGTGAGGTAGGCGATGAAGGCGAAGGATTTGCGTGAACGCACCACCGAGCACCTGCGCGAGCTCGAGAAGTCTCTGGCGGCGGGCCTGTTCGAGGCGCGGTTCAAAAATTTCACGAATCGGCTGAACGACACGGCGACGATCCGCAAGTCGAAGCGGGATCTCGCGCGGGTGAAGACGATCCTCACGCAGCGTGCGCGTGCCGAGGAGAAGGCGTAGCCATGGCGAAGAAGAAGGCAAAGACCCAGCAGCCGGTCGCTGCGGCGCCCGAGCTGGCAGCCGCGGCGCCTGCGCAGGGTGAGACCGAGGCGAAGGCGCACGGCTTCCGGCGCAAGCTGGTCGGCAAGGTGACCAGCGACAAGATGAACAAGACGGTCACCGTCGAGGTCATCCGGAACGCGCTCGACCCTGTGTACAAGAAGTACGTCCGTCAGCGGGAGCGCTACAAGGCGCACGACGAGACGAACCAGTACAAGGTGGGCGATCGCGTCGAGATCACGGAGCACAGGCCGATCTCCCGCGACAAGCGGTGGCTCGTGACCAAGCTCGTTGCCCGCCCGGTGGAGGAGTAGCGCCATGATCCAGGTGTCGACGCATCTCGAGGTCGCGGACAACTCCGGCGCCCGAATCGTGAAGTGCATCAAGGTGCTCGGCGGCTCGCGCCGCAAGTACGCCGCCCTCGGCGACGTCATCGTCGTCTCGATCAAGGAGGCGTTGCCGGGCACCAAGGTGAAGAAGGGCGAGACGGCGCGCGCCGTCGTCGTCCGCACCGCCCGGGAGTACCAGCGCTCGGACGGCAGCTACATCAAGTTTGATGGGAACAGCGCGGTCCTCATCAACAAGGAGAAGGAGCCGATCGGCACCCGCATCTTCGGGCCGGTCGCTCGCGAGCTCCGCGCGAAGAAGTTCATGAAGATCATCTCTCTCGCTCCGGAGGTCCTCTGATGAAGCGCCTCAGGGTCGGTGACCTCGTGCAGGTCATCAGCGGCAAGGAGGAGGGGAAGCAGGGCCGCATCACGAAGATCCTCGCTGACGAGGATCGCGTGGTCGTGGAAGGCCTGAACACGGTGACCCGCCACCAGCGGCCCACGCCGCGCAACCAGGAGGGCGGGAAGATCACCAAGGAGGCGCCGATTCACGCCTCGAATGTCATGCCGGTCGATCCGGCGACGGGCAAGCCGACGCGCGTGAAGGTGCGCGTCGGTGAGGACGGCAAGAAGACGCGCGTCGGCAAGAGCGGCAGCGCGATCGGTGTGGGCTAGCCATGGCGGACAAGAAGGACAAGGACAAGGCGGCCAAGGACGCCGGTAAGGGCAAGGACAAGCCCAAGCCGCAGCAGGCCAAGCCTCAGGCGCCCGCCAAGAGCAAGGAAGCCAAGGGCGCGAAGGCCAAGGGCGCCGAGGCCGAGGCCTCCGGGCCGGCCGAGGATCGCCCGCGCGACCCGAACTACGCTCCCCGGCTGCGCACGCACTACAGGAAGAGCGTGACGGCCGCGCTCGCGAAGAAGTTCGGCTACAAGAACCCGATGATGGTGCCCCGCCTGCAGAAGGTGGTCATCAACATGGGTCTCGGCGCCGCGGTGCAGAACCCGAAGATCATCGACTCCGCCGTCGAGGACATGCGGGCGATCTCCGGCCAGAAGCCGGTGGTGACCCGTGCCCGGAAGTCGATCGCGACCTTCAAGCTGCGCGAGAACCTGCCCATCGGGGTGATGGTGACCCTGCGTGCCGAGCGGATGTGGGAGTTCGTGGATCGCCTGATCGCGTTCTCTCTCCCGCGTGTTCGTGACTTCAAGGGCGTGAGCCCGAAGGGGTTCGACGGCAAGGGCAACTTCACGATGGGCCTGCGCGAGCAGATCATCTTCCCCGAGATCGACTACGACAAGATCGATGTCGTGAAGGGGCTCAACATCTCGTTCGTGACGACGGCGAAGACGGACGAAGAAGGACGCGCGCTCCTGACCGAGCTTGGCATCCCGTTCCGGCATTGAGGGATTTTCGATGGCCCGTGCAAAAGAGTTTGCGAAGCTGAACCGTCCGCCGAAGTTTTCTACGCGGCACAAGAACCGTTGCAAGGTGTGCGGGCGCGCGCGCGCTTACTACCGCGACTTCGAGCTCTGCCGCGTCTGCCTTCGGTTGTTCGCGCTCCGTGGTGAGCTCCCTGGTGTGATCAAGGCCAGCTGGTGATTCTATGATGACCGATCCCATCGCCGACATGCTGACCCGCATTCGCAACGCGGCGCTCGCGCGGCACGACAGGACCGAGATTCCCGCGAGCCGCATCAAGGCCGCGGTCGCGGAGATCCTCAAGTCCGAAGGCTTCATCGCCGACGTGCGCGAGACCGAGGGTGAGGGTCCCAAGAAGCTCACGATCGTGCTCAAGTACGGGCGCGATCGTCAGAGCGCGATCGACGGCGTGCGCCGCGTCTCCCGCCCCGGGCGCCGCGTGTACGTGCGTCACGACAGGATCCCGCGCGTGTTCAGCGGGCTCGGGATCTCGATCCTGAGCACGTCCCGCGGGCTCATGAGCGACAGGGATGCGCGTCGCCTCAAGATGGGCGGCGAGCTGATCTGCGAGGTGTGGTGATGGAAGCTCAGGCGAACGCAGCCCAGCCCGCGAACGGTGACAGCCGGCTCGCTCCGAAGACGTCGCGCGTCGGCAAGCGCCCGATCGACCTGCCGAAGGGGGTCACCGCGACCGTCAACGGCCGGAAGATCGACGTCAAGGGCCCGAAGGGGCAGCTCTCCCGCGCGATCACCGACAAGGTGGACATCAAGCTCGACGGCGGCAAGCTGCACGTGAGCTCGGTGGCGCCGGGGCGCGACGGGTCGCGCCTCCAGGGCCTCACGCGGGCGCTCGTGGCCGCGATGGTGAAGGGCGTCGCCGAGGGCTACGAGCGTACGCTCGAGCTCAAGGGGACCGGCTATCGCGTCGAGCTCAAGGGCACGACGCTGAACTTCGCCCTCGGCTTCTCCCACCCGGTGACGTTCCCGGTGCCCACGGGGCTCACGGCGACGATCCCGGCGGACTCGAAGGGCACGATCCTCGTCCTGACGGGCGCGGACAAGGAGCTCATCGGGCAGACGGCCGCGACGATCCGTGGCTTCAGGCCGCCGGAGCCGTACGGCGGCAAGGGCGTCCGTTACCGCGGCGAGCGCGTGCGGGAGAAGGCTGGCAAGGCCGGCAAGGGCGGCAAGAAGTAAAGGCGAGCGGCGGCGTTTACGCCGCTGCACCGAGGGACGAGACGGTCATGGGCATGAAAATCGTCGGTCGGGAGCGCCGGAAGCTCCGCATCCGCAAGAAGGTCGAGGGGACGCCGGAGCGCCCGCGCCTCAGCGTCTTCCGCAGCTCGAAGCACATTTACGCTCAGGTCATCGACGACGTGAGCGGCAAGACCCTCGCCCACGCTTCGACGCTGTCGAAGGACCTCAAGGGCTCCCTCGACGAGGACAACAAGGTCGAGGCGGCGAAGAAGGTCGGGGCGCTGATCGCGAGGATCTGCAAAGAGAGGCAGATCGACAAGGTCGTCTTCGACCGCAACGGCTATCTGTATCATGGGCGCGTCAGCGCCCTCGCCCAGGCGGCGCGCGAGGCAGGTCTCGATTTCTGACTCCCACAGCCGCTGCCCTGATGGTGAGGGCAGCGGGCGCGGTCAACTGCCGCGGCGGAGAACGTGATAGAGGACGGTTATGGCGTTCGATCATGTCGACGAAGAGAAGCTGAAAGAGCGAGTCATCCACATCAACCGCGTCGCCAAGGTCGTCAAGGGCGGCCGGCGCTTCAGCTTCTCGGCGCTGGTCGTGGTGGGCGACGAAGCGGGGCACGTGGGCATCGGCCTGGGCAAGGCGAACGAGGTGCCGGAGGCCATCCGCAAGGGGAACGATCAGGCTCGCAAGAACCTGTTCCGCATCCCGCTGGACGGCGTGACCATCCCGCACGACTCGTTCGGCCACGTCGGGGCGGGCAAGGTCCTGCTGAAGCCGGCCAGCCCTGGGACGGGCGTCATCGCCGGCGGCGCGGTGCGCGCCGTCGTCGAGTCGGCGGGGATCCACGACGTGCTGTCGAAGTCGCTCGGCACGAGCAACCCGCACAACGTCGTGCACGCGACCGTCGCGGCGCTCCGTGGGCTCAAGAGCCCGGAGAGCGTCGCCGGGAAGCGGTCGATGCAGCTCGACTCGCTCGACTACCAGCGCCGCGGTGGCACGAACACCGCGGGTCGACGGCGCGCGAGCGTCGCGCCGCCCCCCGGGAAGCCGGGCGGTGGCGGTGGTGCACCGAGCGGCGGCGGTGAAGGAGGCTCGCAGTGAAGCTCCGGGTACGTCAGAAGGCCAGCAACATCGGCCAGGTCGAGCACACCCGCAAGATCATCAAGGGGCTCGGCCTGCGTGGGCCGGGGTCCGAGGTGGTCGTCGCGAACACGCCCTCGTTCCGTGGCATGGTGAAGAAGGTCCTCCACCTCGTCGAGGTCGAGGAGGTCGCCGACGGTGCGACCTCCTCGAAGGCCTGAGAAGCGAGATCGTCATTCCAGCGGAGTCGCCGCGTACGGAAGTGTGAAACATGGACATTCTCTCTAAGCTCCAAGCCCCTGAAGGCGCCGTAACCAAGAGGCTCCGCGTTGGCCGTGGCGTGGGCTCGGGCGTCGGCAAGACGTCTGGCCGCGGACAAAAAGGGCAGAAGGCGCGGGCCGGCGGCAACATCAACAAGAAGCACTTCCAGGGCGGGCAGACGCCGATCCAGCGTCGCCTCCCGAAGCGTGGCTTCCGCAACCCGCTCGCTGACATCGTCGTCAACGTCAACGTCGGCGCGCTCGAGGCGTTCGACGATGGCGCGCAGGTCGATCTGATCGCGCTCCACGAGCGCCGCCTCGTTCAGGGGCGGTTCGACGTGCTGAAGATCCTCGGCGACGGTGAGCTCACGAAGAAGCTCACGGTGACGGCGCACCGCTTCTCCAAGGGAGCGGTCGAGAAGATCGAGAAGGCGGGGGGCAAGGCGGTCGTGCTCGCGGCGCCTGCACCCCAGGGCAACTCGACGGACTCCTCGTCCTCGTAGCCAGCGCGCACGCGCACCCACCAAGCCGGAGTCCAGGATCGCCTATGGCCAGCCTCGCGGGAATCACCAACTTCCACAAGATCCCCGAGCTCCGGCGACGCGTGATCTTCACCCTGGTGATGCTCGCGGTCTACCGGGTCGGCGTCTTCGTGACGACGCCCGGCGTCGACCGGAACGCGATGCGGCAGTACGTCGCGAAGCAGTCCGGCGGGCTCCTGAGCTTCTTCAACATGTTCTCGGGCGGCGCGCTGGAGAACCTGTCGATCTTCGCGCTCGGGATCATGCCGTACATCTCGGCCTCGATCATCATGCAGCTCATGGGCATGGTCTACAAGCCCATCGACGAGCTGCGGAAAGAGGGCGAGCAGGGCCGCCGGCGGATCGATCAGTACACGCGGTACGGCACGGTCGCGCTCTCGCTGTTCCAGGCCTTCTCGATCGCGAAGATGCTCGAGGGCCTGTCGAGCAGCGAGACCGGGGCCGGGATCGTGAACCACCCCGGCATCGGCTTTCAGCTGATGACGGTCGTCACGCTGACGACCGGGACCGCGTTCCTGATGTGGATCGGCGAGCAGATCACGGAGCGCGGCGTCTCGAACGGCGTCTCGCTCCTGATCTTCGCGAGCATCGTCACGCGCATCCCGGCGGAGCTCGGCAACTACTTCGCCCAGAACGCGGGCGATCTCCAGCCCCTGACGATGGCCGCGGTCGTCGCGTTCATCGTGTTCGTCATCGCCATTATCGCCTTCTTCGAGAACGGCAGGCGTCAGATCCCGATCGTGTACTCGCGGCGCCAGGTCGGTCGCCGCGTCTACGGCGGGCAGACCGCGCACCTGCCGCTGAAGGTGAACACGTCCGGGACCATCCCCCCCATCTTCGCGTCGTCGCTGCTGATGTTCCCGCAGACGCTCGCGAACATGAACGTCCCCGGGGCCGACCACCTCCAGGCGATCATCAACCGGGGGGACTGGGTCTTCAACACCGGCTACGCGCTGCTCATCATCTTCTTCTGCTTCTTCTACACGAACGTCACGTTCCAGCCGGTGGACGTCGCGGAGAACCTGAAGAAGCAACAGGCAAATATCCCCGGGATCAGGCCAGGCAAGCAGACGGCGGACTACATCCACCGCGTGATCCAGCGGATCACCGTGGGCGGCGCGCTCTATGTCGCCGCGGTGTGCGTGGTGCCCTCGATCGTCGGCAACCTCCTGCGTGTCCCCTTCGGCTTCGGAGGTACGTCGCTGATGATCGTCGTCGGCGTCGCGCTCGACACCGTGAACCAGCTGGAGGCGCACCTGATCACGCGGAGCTACGAGGGGCTGACGGGCCCCGGTGCCACCCGCATCCGGGGCCGCAGGCTCCCGGAAGCGTGATGGAGGGCAAATGATCTTGGTTCTGGTGGGACCTCCTGGAGCTGGGAAGGGTACGCAGGCAAAGCTGCTGTGCGCCCGCTTCGGCATCCCGCAAATCTCGACAGGCGACATGCTGCGCGAGGCAAAGCGGTCGGGGACGCTGGAGAAGCGCTATCTGGACATCATGGACTCTGGCGGACTCCTGCCGGATGAGGCCGTCATCGGCCTCATCGCGCGCAGGACGGTCGAGCCCGACTGCAGCAATGGCTTCCTCCTGGACGGATTTCCCAGGACGGTGCCCCAGGCGGACGCGCTCGACGACCTGCTCGCCAGCCAGGGCGGTACCCGGATCGACGCGGTGATCCAGCTGGACGTGGCGCGTCCCCTGCTCGAGGAACGGTTGATCCATCGCCGCACTGACAAACGAAGTGGACAGATATATCATCTCGTCTATAATCCGCCGCCCCCCGGTGCGGAGCTAGAGCATCGGGCCGATGATCGGCCCGAGGCTGTTGCAAAGCGTCTCGATGCCTACGAGGCGATGACGGCCGCGCTTCTGCCGTTCTACGAGCAGAAGAAGCTGCTGCATCGCGTCGATGGGGTCGGGAAGCCTGAAGACGTGACGCACAGGGTACTGTCGGCCATTGGCCGGCCGGGCTCGGGTGGAGAATGAGGCGTAAGAATCAGACCAGACCGCCGAAGGAACCGAAGGGCGACAAGCTCGAGTTCGACGGCGTGGTTCAAGAGGCCCTGCCGAACGCCATGTTTCGCGTGAAGGCGGACAACGGCCTCGGCGTCCTCGCGACCATCAGCGGCCGGATGCGGCAGTACTACATCAAGATCCTGCCGGGCGACCGCGTGACCGTCGAGGTCTCGCCGTATGACCCGAGCCGTGGCCGGATCACGTACCGGCACAAGTAACGTAGTTTTTGAGGAATCTGGAGGCTCCCCGTGAAGGTGCGCCCGAGCGTCAAGAAGATCTGCGACAAGTGCAAGGTGGTCCGGCGGCGTGGTGTCGTTCGGATCATCTGCGAGAACCCCCGCCACAAGCAGCGCCAGGGGAATTAGCTCTTTCGGCGGAAGCCCGCCCTCGTTTCGGTTTGGAGTAACCATGGCTCGTATCGCTGGTGTCGATCTCCCGCGTCGGAAGCATGTCGCCTACGCCCTGCCGTACCTGTTCGGTATCGGGCGGACTCTCGCCTTGCAAATCTGCGAGAAGACCAACATCCCGCAGAACAAGCGGGTCGAGGAGCTCAGCGACGCTGAGGTGAAGGCGATCCGCGACCTCCTGGACGCCGAGTACAAGGTCGAGGGCGACCTGCGGCGCGAAGTGCAGCTCAACATCAAGCGGCTCATGGACCTCGGCTGCTACCGGGGCCTCCGCCACCGGCGCGGGCTCCCGGCGAACGGGCAGAGGACGCATACGAACGCGCGCACCCGAAAGGGACCGCGCAAGGGCATGTTGCAGCGGCGTCCTGCCGCGACCAAGTGACGAGCGGGGATTAGGACGCCATGGCGCAAGCGAAGACGGCTGCCGCTACAACGAAGGCCAAGCAGAAGAAGAAGGTCAAGAAGAATGTGTCCGCGGGCATCGCGCACATTCAGTCGACCTTCAACAACACGGTCGTGACGATCACGGACATCAACGGCAACGCGATCGCGTGGTCGTCCGCTGGCGCTCGCGGCTTCAAGGGATCGCGCAAGTCGACGCCGTTCGCCGCGCAGCTGGCGGCGGAAGAGGCGGCGCGCCGGGCGCAGGAGCACGGGATGCGCTCGGTCGCCGTGTTCGTGAAGGGGCCGGGGGCCGGGCGCGAGAGCGCGCTCCGCGCGCTCCAGACCGCTGGCTTCAAGGTGACGCTGATCCGCGACGTCACGCCGATCCCCCACAACGGTTGCCGGCCGCCCAAGCGGCGCAGGGTTTGAGGTAATTCACGATGGCTCGCTACATTGGTCCGGTCTGCAAGCTCTGCCGCCGCGAGGGGATGAAGCTCTACCTCAAGGGCGAGCGGTGCTACTCCGAGAAGTGCGCGTACACGCGGCGCCCGTATCCCCCGGGCCAGCACGGCCAGGGGCGCATCAAGCTGAGCGAGTACGCGGTGCGCCTGCGCGAGAAGCAAAAGGTGCGTCGCATCTACGGCGTGCTCGAGCGGCAGTTCAGCGGGTATTTCCAGGAGGCCAACCGGCGCAAGGGCCGGACGGGCGAGGAGATGCTCGGGCTGCTGGAGCGGCGGCTCGACAACGTGGTGCATCGGATGGGCTTCGGCTCGTCCCGCGCCGAGGCGCGCCAGCTCGTCCGGCACGGCCACGTGCACGTGAACGGCAAGCGGCTGGACATCCCGAGCTACGTCGTTCGGGCGGGTGACCGGGTCGAGCTCACCGAGGGGGCGCGCAAGTTCAAGAGCGTCCTCGCCTCCGTCGGCGGCGCGGACAAGCGGCCGGTCGCGAGCTGGATCGACGTGGATCGCGCGGCGTTCACCGGCGCGATCAAGGGCGCGCCGATCCGCGAGGATCTCAACGAGCCGGAGATCCGCGAGCAGCTCGTCGTCGAGTACTACTCGCGCTGATCGCGCGAGGGCGGCGCGAGGAGGGCGGCGTCGCGAGCGCACCTTGCAGGGTGCGCTCGCTCGCTGCGGGCTCCCCTCGGCGTCGCCGTCCCGCGCTCTCGCGCGGGGGCATGGAGCCTAGGATGCGGGCAGGAGGCGGCGCCGATCGGTCGAGTGCGGCCGCGGCGTGAGACCTCCGCGCAAACCTCATGAAGGAAGGAGATCGCCATGACGATGAACAACCCGAACCTCACGATGATCGCCCGTAACTGGCGCGATCTGATCCGGCCCAAGGGCATCTCGATCGACGCGGAGAGCGGGACCCAGTTCTACGCCAAGTTCACGTGTGAGCCCCTGGAGCGCGGCTTCGGGATCACGATCGGCAACTCGCTGCGCCGCGTGCTGCTCTCCTCCCTCCAGGGGGCGGCCGCGACGGCCATCCGCATCGAGGGCGCGCTGCACGAGTTCACGACCGTGCCGGATGTGGTCGAGGACGTCAGCGACATCATCCTCAACGTGAAAGAGGTCGTCTTCAAGGCGGCCACCCCGAAGACGTACTCGGTGCGGATCGATCGCGAGGGGCCCGGGCCCGTGTACGCGCGCGATATCCAGCTGGTCGAGGGTCTGTCGGTGCTCAACCCCGACCACCTCATCGCCGTGCTCGACAAGAAGGGCCCGCTCTCGATGGAGCTCACGGTCAACGTGGGCCGCGGCTACGTGCCCGCCGAGCGCAACAAGACGCCGACCATGCCGATCGGGACGATCCCGATCGACGCGCTGTTCTCGCCGATCCGCAAGGTGAACTACACCGTGCAGAACGCCCGCGTCGGGCAGGTGACCGATTACGACAAGCTCACGCTCGAGGTCTGGACCAACGGGTCCGTCTCGCCCGCGGATGCGGTCGCCTTCGCCGCGAAGATCCTCAAGGAGCAGCTCTCCATCTGGGTCAACTTCGAGGAGAGCGAGGAGACGAGCTACCAGGCGGTGATGAGCGACGACGAGCCGCTCAACGAGAACCTGTTCCGCTCCGTCGAGGAGCTCGAGCTCAGCGTCCGCTCCGCGAACTGCTTGCAGAACGCGAACATCACGCTCATCGGCGAGCTCGTGCAGCGGACCGAGCAGGACATGCTCAAGACCAAGAACTTCGGTCGCAAGTCGCTGAAGGAAATCAAAGAGATCCTCGCGAACATGGGGCTCTCGCTCGGGATGAAGATCGACAACTGGCCGCAGCTCCTCGAGCGCTGGAAGGCGCAGCAGGCGCAGGCGTGAGTCGGTACTGAGGGAACGTCATGCGTCACAAGAAAGCGGGCAGGCAGTTTGGTCGGGATACCTCCAGCCGCAGGGCGATGCTTCGCAACCTGACGGCGAACCTGATCACCCACGAGCGGATCGAGACGACCGACGCCAAGGCGAAGGAGCTGCGGCGCGTGGCCGAGCGGCTCATCACCAAGGCGACGCGGCTCGGCAAGGTCGCGTACACCGCGCACGGAGAGCTCAGCCCCGGCGACAGAGCGCGCCGGCTCCACGCCGAGCGGCTCGTGGGCAGCTACATCCCTCGCTGGGGGGTCGCGACCGATGGCAAGAAGGTCGACATCATCGCGAAGGTGATGATCGATCTCTCGAAGCGTTTCGAGGGGCGGCCGGGTGGCTACACGCGGATCATCAAGCTCGGTCCGCGCCGCGGTGACTCCGCGCAGATGAGCCTCATCGAGTTCATCGACGCGCCGCCGGTCGCGGACGCGCCTTCGCAGGCCGCCGAGCCGGTCGCCGCGGCGGAGCCGGCCACCCCGGCGACGACCGCCGGCTGAGCCGGACGCAGCCGGCGCCGCATGGCGCCGGCGCAGTCGAAGACAGAACGCCGGGAGAGCGCTCAGCTCGCCCGGCGTTTCTGCTTTGTGAGCCTCGCCGGCAATCAGGGACAGACCGCTGCGTGGGGCCGGCGCGCTCGACGGCTCAGCGGTCGCGCGCGCCCGCTTCAGGGGCGTCGTCGCTCCGCGGTTCCGCCTGCTCGATAGGTTGTGCCGGCAGGTCAGGGTCCGCGTTCGAGGCGGCGGGCGGGGCCGGCTCGGGAGACGTCGGGGGCTGCGGAGGAGCGGCGCCGTCCTGCCTTCGCGGCGGTGTCGAGGCAGGAGAGGCGGCCGGCGGCGGAGCGGACGGCGCCGAGGCAGGAGAGGCGGCCGGCGGCGGCACCGAAGCAGGAGAGGCGGTCGGTGGCGGAGGAACGGTGCCGCCTTGCCCTCTCGCGGGCGATGGAGCGCTCCGACGCCGGGCGATGAAGAACATCGAGAGCACCGCGGCGAGACCTACGGCTGCCGCGGCGATGTGGCGGTTCGTCTGGCTCTTCCGCTCGGCGACCTTGTCCCCGAGGGAGGCGAGCGCCGCCCTCGCGCCGGCGTTGGAAGGGTCGAGCTCGATCGCGCGCTCCAGCACGAACTTGTCCGGCGTGCCGCGCTCGATGAGGAGCGCGCCCTCGAGGTAGGCGATCTCCGCTTCGATCTTCTTCGCGCGCTCGCCTGGCGCGTCGAGGCGCAGCGCCTTGCGCAGCATGGCGAGCGCGTCGTCGCGCCGGTCGGCAGGGAGCGATCGCGCCCGCTCCACGTAGGCGTCCACCATCTCCTTGCGGCGCTCGAAGAGCGGCGCGCGGGCGAGGACCTTGTCGAACGCCTCGGTGGCCTCGGCGGGCTTGCCCGCGCTCGCCGCGGCGACGCCCTCGTCCATCAGCTTGTACACCTCCGCGAGGCGCGCGCGATCGTACGTCCCGAAGAGCTCGCGCGCGACACGGTCCCACGACCATTCGCGCGGCGGCTTCGCGCCGGTGAGGTCCAGGTAGGCGTCGCGGAGCTGCCAGATGCCGGGCTCGCCGATCGCAGAGATCGCCTCCCGCGCGGCGTCGCGCAGCCGCGCGCGGTCGCTGTTGCAGAAGCTGAGGACCACGCGCATGGCGTCCACGTCCCGGACGCGACCATAGGCGCGGAGGACGTCGGCGAGGATCTGCGTGTCGTTCGACGCGATCGCCTCGCCGGGGATCGCCCGGCCGAGCAGGTCGAGCTGCTTGTTGGCCCACCGCTGGACGATCTTGGCGTCGTGCTGGCGCGCCTCGATCAGCGCGGGGACCGCCTTGTCGCGGAGCTTGGCCACCTGCCGCTGGAGATCGATGCGGAGCAGCTCGCCGAAATAGGCGTGCAGCGCGATGAGCTCGCGGACCGCAGGCGTCGTCCCTGCAGCGACGAGCATCCGCTCCATCGCGAGCAGCTTGACGACATCGCGCCACGCGCTGTCCCGCGGCCGCGCGGCGGCCAGCATGAAGTCCAGCCAGTCCCCCTCGTCCTTCTCGTCGTCAGCGCCCTTCTTGGCGCTCTGGTCGGCCTTGGGGTCCTTCTTTGCGTCCTTCGCGTCGCCGGCGTCCTTCTTCGCGCCCTGGTCGGCCTTCGCGTCCTTCTTCGCGTCGCCAGCGCCCTTCTTGGCATCACCGGCGCCCTTCTTCGGGTCGCTGGCGCCCTTCTTCGGGTCGCCAGCGCCCTTCTTCGCGCCCTTGTCGGCCTTCGCGTCCGCGGCCTTCTTCTTGTTGCCGTCGCGCGCGTCCTCCCCCTTCTCGCCCTTCAACGCCTTGCGGCCTTCTCTGCGCGCTTCCGCGAGCACGCGAGGCGCCGCGCCCCGATCGAGCGAGCCGCGGATGTCCTGAACGCGAAGCCGCACCGCATCGACGATGCCAGGGATCGGCTCGTCGAGGGCCGCGCGGGCGTTCTCCCGCGAGCGCGCGTCCTCGGACGTGAGCTGGTCGAGCAACCGGTCGAGCTCGCGGACCGCGGTGATGTCGGGCTCAGGTCGAGCGATCGGGGCGAGGCGCGGGAGCTCCGGGAGCGCGGCGGAGGCCGGCGCGGACGTGCCCGCGTCGCGCTCGCCTGCGGCGCGCGCCGCAGGCGTCGCGAGCGGCACGGCTGCGAGCAGGCCAATCAGGGCGAGCCACGCGCACGCCGGCGTGCGCCGCCGCGCCGGTTGCGCGCCTGCGCCCCTCGGATCCGACGAGCTGCGTGCCAAGCGCATCAATCCGTGATGCGAAAGTCGAAGAAATCGCCGGAGAAGCCCCGCCACCGGACGTCGACGCGCTCGACGCGCGCGGCGCTCGGGCCGCGGTTCGCCCAGGCGATGAGCTCCTTCAGCTCGTCCTCCTCTCCCTCGGCGAGGACCTCGACGGCGCCGTCGGACCGGTTTTTCACCCAGCCGGTGAGGCCGAGCCGCTTGGCCTCGCGCTGCGTGGAGGCACGAAAGAAGACGCCCTGGACGCGACCGCGGACGAACAGCTGAACCTGTTTGAGCCCCATGGAACCAGCTTGACTTAGCCGTGCGTTCGGGGGGAGGCAACTTCAGGCAGCACCTTGTGGTCACGGGCAGTTCGCCCTCGCCGTCCTGCGCAAGGACGGCGCGGACGACCTGTGTCCGTGCCGCGCCCCACGACGCGCGAGCATCGTCCGTGCCTCCCGCCGCGCATTGACAGAGCAGACGCGCTTGATAGAGTCGCCGCCCGATCGGCAAGCACAGCCCGCCGATCGAGCGACATGAACGTGAGGGGCGCCGGTTGCGAGGCGACCCCCTCTTCCCTCTGGCGACCCGCCGACATCGACGACATGCTCGGCCCCGCCTCGGGTCCGACCCGCTGACCCTCCCCAACCAAAAAACCAACGACCGACGGCCTCCACGCCCTTGACAGGGCACGCGCCGTCGCATCCTGGAGCTTTCCGACTCATGCACCTCAGGGAACTGAAGCAGAAACCGATGGCCGAGCTCGTCCAGATGGCGAAGGGGCTCAACATCGAGGGCGCTGCCGGGCTGCGCAAGCAGGAGGTGATCTTCGCTCTCCTGCAGGCCCACGCGGCGCAGGACCAGCCGGTCTACGGCGAGGGCGTGCTCGAATGCCTGCCCGACGGCTTCGGCTTCCTCCGGGCGCCGGACTACAACTACCTGCCGGGTCCGGACGACATCTACGTCTCGCCGTCCCAGATCCGGCGCTTCAACCTCCGCACCGGCGACAGCGTGAGCGGCTCCATCCGGCCGCCCAAGGAGCGCGAGGCGTACTTCGCGCTGCTCAAGGTCGACAAGATCAACGGCGAGCCCCCCGAGGTCGCCCGCGACAAGATCCTGTTCGACAACCTCACGCCCCTCTACCCGCAGCAGAAGTTCAACATCGAGAACGGGACGAAGAGCTTCTCGACCCGCATCATCGACATGCTCTGCCCCATCGGGAAGGGGCAGCGCTGCCTCATCGTCTCGCCGCCCCGCGCGGGCAAGACGGTGCTGCTCCAGCAGATCGCCAACGCGATCTCCGCGAACCACCCGGACACGACGCTGATCGTGCTGCTCATCGACGAGCGCCCGGAGGAGGTGACCGACATGCAGCGCACCGTGAAGGGCGAGGTGATCAGCTCGACCTTCGACGAGCCCCCGACGCGGCACGTGCAGGTGGCCGAGATGGTGATCGAGAAGGCGAAGCGCCTCGTCGAGCACAAGCACGACGTCGTGATCTTGCTCGATTCGATCACCCGCCTGGCGCGCGCGTACAACACGGTCGTCCCGCCGAGCGGCAAGATCCTCTCCGGCGGCGTCGACTCGAACGCGCTGCACAAGCCGAAGCGGTTCTTCGGCGCCGCGCGCAACGTCGAGGAGGGCGGGTCGCTGACGATCGTCGCCACCGCGCTCGTCGACACGGGCTCGCGCATGGACGAGGTCATCTTCGAGGAGTTCAAGGGCACGGGTAACAGCGAGATCCACCTGGATCGCAAGCTGATGGAGAAGCGGATCTTCCCCTGCCTCGACATCAACAAGAGCGCGACCCGCAAGGAAGAGCTGCTGCTGCCCGAGTGGATCCTCCAGCGCGTCTGGCTGCTCCGCCAGCTGCTGCACCCCCTCAACGTCATCGACTCGATGGAATTCCTGCTGGACAAGGTGAGCCGCACCGAGACCAATCAGGAATTCCTCGAGAGCATGAACCAGTAGGCGCATGTCCCAGGGCGCTCCCGGCGGTCGTCGGGAGCGCTCTCGTTCGCGCGAACGGTTCGCGCGGGGGCCCGCGCGCGCGCTTCTCCGGGCGAAGTCGTGTTAGCGTCTTCTGGTGACCGCGAAGGCGGAACAACGCACGAAGGCGCTGCAGGCTCGCATACAGGAGCTCGAGGCGCGCCTCGCCCACGCCGACAAGACGGTGCAGGCGCTCCGGGATGTCGGGCTGGCCCTTGGCAGCACCCTGGATCTCGACCAGCTCCTCGCGCTGATCCTGAACAAGATCACCGAGCTGCTCGACGCGGACCGGGCCACCCTCTACCTGCTCGACGAGCAGCGGCAGCGGCTCTTGTCGCGCATCATCATCGGTGAGGAGGCGCGCGCGATCGAGCTGCCCGTCGGCGCGGGGATCGCGGGCCACGTCGCCAAGATGGGGCGGACGGTCCGCGTGAAGGACGCCTACCGGGATCGCCGGTTCCAGCGCGACTGGGACGAGGTCACGGGCTACCGCACCCGCTCGATCCTCGCCGCGCCGATGAAGAACCACGTCGGCCGGACCATCGGGGTCATCCAGGTCCTGAACAAGCACGGGGAGGGGGAGTTCTCGGTCCATGACGAGGAGCTCCTGAGCGCGCTGGCGACGCAGGCGGCCGTCTCGATCGACAACTCGAGGCTGTTCCTCTCGGTGATCCAGAAGAACACGCAGCTCGTGGAGACGAAGGAGCAGCTCGAGCACCGCGTGAGCGACCTCAAGCTGCTCTTCGATCTCGAGAGCGCGATGGGCCGCGCGACCACGATGGAGGACCTCGCTCGCGCGGTCATCACGGAGGCCGGCAGGGCGTGCGAGGCGCGGGCGGGGGGGATGCTCGTCGACGAGATCGAGGGCGGGCTGTTCCTCTACTTCTTCGATCTCACGGCGTTCGACGGGGGCAGCGCGCCGCCCCGCGCGCCCGCGCTCGGCGATGAGCCGGAGGGCGTCGTGGGCGGGGCCCCTCCGAGGCCGGCGGTGAAGCGCATCGCGATGCGCCGCGGCGAAGGGGTGGTCGGGCGCGCCATGGTGAACAACGAGGCCGTGTGCTTCTCGCGCGAGGGCGGGGGCGAGGAGCCGGACGACACGCTCGTTTCGCCGCGGCTCGCCCAGCTCGTCGGCGCGGAGCTCAGGACGGCGATCGCCGTGCCGCTCGAGGGCGAGGACGCGGTGCCGATCGGCTCCATGGCCCTCTACAACTCCAGGCACCCCCACGGCTTCTCGAAGGACGATCGCGCGCTGCTGCGGCTCGTGTCGGCGAACGCGTCGACCGCGCTGCGGCTGTTCCGGTCGCGCCTCGAGCGGGAGCAGAGCGAGCGGCTCACCACGATCGGGCGCCTGCTCTCGGGCGTGATGCACGACATGCGCACGCCGCTCACGGTGATCAGCGGCTACGTCCAGCTCATGGCCGGCGCTCCCGACGCGGCGACGAGGGAGGACCACGCGCGGCTGATCCTCAAGCAGTTCGACGTGATCAGCGCGATGCAGCGCGAGGTGCTGGAGTTCGCGCGCGGCGAGCGGAGCATCCTCGTGCGCAAGGTCTACTTGACCAAGTTCTTCGGCGACATCGAGAAGCAGCTGGAGCACGAGCTCGCTGGGACCGGCGTCTCGCTCTCCCTGGAGCTCGAGGACCGAGGGACCGCGCGGTTCGACGAGGCGAAGATGACGCGGCTCCTGCACAACCTGGTCCGCAACGCGGTCGAGGCGATGCGGCCAGGCGGGGGCACATTGACGATCCGCGCGTACCGCGACGAGGGCGACCTCGCGATCTGCGTCGCGGACACCGGGAAGGGGATCCCCAAGGAGATCCAGGGCCGCCTCTTCCAGTCGTTCGTCACCTCCGGCAAGCGCGGCGGCACCGGCCTCGGGCTCGCGATCGTGAAGAAGATCGTCGACGAGCACGCCGGGACGATCACGGTCGCGTCGTCCGACAAGGGCGCGAAGTTCACCATCCGCCTGCCTCAGGAGAGCGCGCCGTCGCGGTCTGCTGGGACCGCAGGGGGGCAGCCTCAGCTGGCGTCGACGGACGGCAGCTCGGCGAGCAAGGCGGGCGCGAGCGTCGCGCCGGTCGTCCACGAGGGCATCTCCCGCCGCAGGCCGGCGGGCTCAGCTCCCTCCGTCACTCCCGTGAACGAGCGGGGCCGACGCTCGTCCAGCAACGGCTCGGACGCCTGAAGCGCCCCCGCCGCTTGCGCGAGGCGCACCCGATGGAGAGACTCGAACGGTGTCCCAGCTCCGCCTGAAGCTCCTCGAGCCCCACCGGACGTCGCTCGAGAAGTGCGTCTACTGCCCCAAGCTCTCCCGCGCCGCCTGCCCCGTGTCGAACGTCGAGGCGAACGAGACGGTGACGCCGTGGGGGAAGATGTCGATGGCGTACTTCGCCGCGCGCGGCGACGTGCCGCTCGACCCAGGCCACGCGGACCCGGCCTGGGCGTGCTCCGCGTGCTTCGGGTGCCGCGAGCGCTGCGATCACAAGAACGAGGTGGCCACCGTGCTGACGGACGCGCGCGCTGAGCTCTTCGCGCGCGATCTCGCGCCGGAGGGGGCCAGGCGCGTGGCGGAGCGCTTCTCGGCCCGCGAGGAGGGCCGCGCGGGTGAGCTCGACGCGCGCTCTCGGTCGGCCGCGGCCGCGCCCGACGTGGTCCTCGTGCTGATCGGCTGCGGCTACGAGCGCCACGCGCCGGACGTCGCGCGCGACGCGCTGGACGCGACCGAAGCGCTGACCGGCGCCCCGACCCGCCCGGTGCGCGCCTGCTGCGGGCTGCCGCTCCTGTACGCCGGCGATCGTCCGGGCTTCGAGGCCGCCGCGCGGCGGCTCGCCGCGGAGGTCGCGCCCGGGGGGCGCTTCGTCGCCGTCGATCCCGGGTGCGCGCGCGCTCTGCGCGTCGAGTACCCGCGCGTGGGCGTGAGCGTGAAGGCCCCGGAGCTGTTCGTCGATCTCGCGCGCTCGTCGCTCGACCGGCTGCAGCGATCGGCGTCGGAGCGGCGGGTGCGCTACCACGATCCCTGCCAGCTCGGGCGCGGCCTCGATCGCTACGACGCGCCCCGGGAGATCCTCGCCCGCATCACGGGGCGCCCGCCGGAGGAGTTCATCCACCGCCGCGAGCACGCCGACTGCAGCGGCGGCGGCGGCCTCCTGCCCGCCACGCGCGCCGCGTCGTCCGCCGCCATCGCCGACGGCAGGATCGCGGAGCACCGCGCGCTCGGCGGCGGGCTGCTCGTGACGCACTGCGCGCAGAGCCTCCGGCGGTTCAGGACGCGGGGCGAGCCGGCGGAGGACCTCGCGAGCCTCGTCGCGCGGGCCGTCGCGCCGCGATGACCGCGCCGCCGCCAGCCGCGGACGAGGCGCGCGGCGGCGCCGCGGGGCCGGAGGAGCGCGCGCCTCAGAAGCGGCGCACGGTCGCGGGGAGGCTCCTCGCGAGCTACCTCGTGGTGCTCGCCGCCTTCGCGCTGACCGTCGGCTGGAGCGTCCAGGCGCTGCGGGCAGCTTCGCGCGACGCCCAGCTGCTGCGCGCCGGGTACGTCCCGCTGCTGCTCCGCATCGGGGAGGTCCTGGCCGAGCAGAACGTCTTCAACGCCCAGCTCAACCACATCACCGCCGCGAAGAACCCGGGGGACGTGCGCGAGTGGATCGAGACCGCGCGGCGGACCCGCCCGCTCGCGTTCTCGATCGTCAAGGACGCCGCCCGGGCGCTCGCCGGCGATGAGAAGGCGACCGGCGGGGACGCCCGCCTCGGGCAGACGGCCGCGTCGTCCGGCGTCCGCCGGTTCAGCGACGAGGTCGCGGCCGAGGTGGCGGCGATCGAGCGGCTCGTCGGCGCCAGCCCGGAGCGGTTCGCTCAGCTCTTCCAGGCGCTCGCCGTCGGCGACCGCGAGCTCGCCGAGCGCACGCGCGACGAGCTGGTCAAGCGGGAGGTCGAGGGCGCGCAGCGGCTGCGAGCGATCAGGAGCCGCGTCGAGGGGCAGATGCAGAGCCTCACCGACGAGGCGGAGCTGCGCGAGGAGCGCTCGATGCACCTGCTCCTCGGGCTGGGCGTGCTGACGCTCCTCGTCGGCGTGATGATGTCGCTGTACGCGCGGCGCGTGCTCGCCCCGCTGACCGCGGTCACCGAGCGGGCCAACGCCGTCGCGCGCGGCGACCTCACCCCGAAGCAGGCGCTCGCCACGAACGACGAGATCGGCGAGCTCGCGACGACGTTCGAGGACATGGTCGCCGCGATCCGCCGCGCGCGCGCCGAGCTCGTGAACGCCGAGCGGCTGGCGGCGATCGGGAAGATGGCCGCGCACGTCACGCACGAGATCAGGAACCCGCTGTCGTCGATCGGGCTGAACCTCGAGCTGCTCGAGGAGGAGGTGGCGCGCGCCTCCGCGGCGGACATGCCTGACGCCGAGCTGAGGCCCGTGATGAAGGAGTCGGCGCAGCTCGTCACAGCCATCCGGGCCGAGGTGGACCGCCTGTCCCGCATCGCGGAGCAGTACCTCAGCGTCGCCCGCCGCCCCCGCCCGCGCCTGGAGCCAGAGCGGGTGGACGACCTGGTGCAGGAGCTGGTGGCGTTCGTGAGGCCCGAGCTCGACCGCGCCGGCGTCGCGGTTCGCGTCGAGGTGGAGGAGGCGGGGCCCGAGATCCTCCTCGACGAGTCGCAGATCCGTCAGGCGCTCCTGAATTTGCTCCGCAACGCGCGCGAGGCGATGCCGAAGGGCGGCGAGATCGTCGTGAGCGTCAGCTTCTCGAGCGGCGCCGCGACCATCGCGGTCGACGACACGGGCCCCGGCGTGCCGGAGGAGCTGCGGGCGTCCATCTTCGACCCCTTCTTCACGACGAAGCAGCGCGGTACGGGGCTCGGGCTCGCGGTCACGCGGGACATCATCGAGGCGCACGGCGGCACGATCTCGTGCGAGCCGCGCGAGGCGGGGGGCACGCGGTTCCGGATCGCGCTGCCCACCGGGCGCTCACCGGCCCAGGGCCGCGCCGCGGACGCGATGCTGTGAGCTGCTCCGGCCGCGGCTCGCTCGCGCGGCGGAGAGCGGCACGTCCGACGCGGGGCCGCAGCGCGCGGACTATTTGGGCATGTCCAGGTACTGGAGGGCGAGCCCCATGAGGAAGAAGCCCACGACGGCGAACAGGATCGCCGCGAGCACGTAGACGATGGTTCGAAGCGTCCGCGCTGGCGGCGCCGGAGGCCGCTGCTCGAGCGGCCCTGGCTCACCGGCGGTGGCAGGCCCCGGGCTTGCCGAGTCCATGCTTGGCCGCACGGGTTTGTAGACAAGCGTCGGACCCTGGCCGGTCGTCGACCCGCCCGAGCTGTCCTCGGAGAAATCCGGGAGCGTCCGCGGCGTCACGGGGTGGGACACGAGCGGGGGCACGAGCTCTCTGACCGCGTTGTTGAGCACCATGGTGCCGTTCGGACCGGTCCATTGGGCGGGCGCCATCGCCGTCTGCCCGCCCGGCGCGCGCCCGCCGGGCATGTAAGGTGGGAGCTGGCCCTCGTTCTGCGTGAGCGGCGGCTCCGCGAGGGGGTGGGCCGCCCGCTCAGGCTCGCCGTGCGGGCGCACCATGGTCTCGACCCGCGGTTGCGCCCCCGGGTCGGTCGCCGTGCGGATCAAGATGGGATCGATCGGTGGCACCGGGAGCTTGACCGCGCCGGAGGACGGCGGCTTGTAGCTCTGGTGCGCTGGCGGGATGGGCGAGCTGCGCGCATGGCCGGAGGCGCTGCTCGCCGGCAGCGTGGAGCTGGGTGAGCCGCTGACCGGATGGCTGGAGGTCCTCGCCGGCCGCAGCTCCCGCCAGGCGGTGAGCCCCTCGAGCGCGCTCTGGAAGCGGTCCGCGGGCTCTCGCGCCAGCCCCTTCGCGAGGAACGCCTCGAGCCGCGGGTCGACGGGCCCGTCCATCGCCTCGGCCAGCGTCCGCGCGTTGGTCTTCTGCTTCATCTCGACCATGATGAGCAGGTTGCGCGCCTGGTAAGGCAGCTGGCCGCTCATCGACTGGTAGATCATCGTGGCGCAGGCGTAGATGTCCGCGCGGTGGTCGACCGTCTTCGCCTTGCCGATCTGCTCGGGCGGCATGAACGAGAACGTGCCCAGGCTCTGGCCCATCTCGGTCAGGGTCTCCGCTCCCATCTCCTTCGGCAGCTTGGAGATGCCGAAGTCGAGGATCTTGACCCGCTTCGACCCGTCGGGGCGCGCCTCGATGTACACGTTCGACGGCTTCAGATCGCGGTGGATGATCCCGGCGCGGTGCGCGTCGGCAAGCCCCATCCAGACCTGCTCGATGATCGGGTGCAGCTCCTCGAAATCGATCGGTCCCGTCCGCTTCAGCCGATCGATCAGCGACTCGCCCTCGAGCAGCTCGAACACGAGGACGATGCCGTGCTCGGGGTCCTCCTCGACGTCGAGGATCTCGGTGACGTGGTCGCTGTTGATGGATCCCGCGGCGCGCGCCTCGCGCCGGAACCGCTCGGCCGCGGACGACTTGGCCTTCGACTCGGCGCGCAGGAGCTTGATCGCCACCTGGCGGCCGGTGCGGATGTTCTCCGCGGCGAACACCTCGCCCATGCCGCCGCGGCCGAGCTGGCGGATGATGCGATACCGGTTCGCAACGACGGTTCCAGCTTCGAGCTCCAAGCGCGCCCTCGCCCCAGAGTATCCTCCGCGCCGATGCGGAGGATCAAATTCTCCGGCGCGAACGAGGTGATCCGACCGTAAGTCGCGGGCCGCCGGTCGCGGGCCGCCGTCGCTCTTCCCAGCGCCCAGCGCGGCGGAAGGGCCGCGGGATCGAGCTCTTCCGTGGGTTCTCCTCCCCTTCGCCGAGGGGCAGGCGCTGCCCGGTCACGCGCGGCGTCCTCGCGTCGGTCGCAGGGGCACGGCCGCGCCCCTGCGCCGCCGCGGGGCTCACTCGTCTTCTTGCTGGCGGAGCTTCGCCATGACGCTCAGGTCCTCGAGCGTCGAGGTATCGCCGGTCAGCTCTCGACCAGCGGCGACGTCCTTGAGGAGCCGGCGCATGATCTTGCCGCTGCGGGTCTTCGGCAGGGCGTCCGCGAAGCGGATCGCGTCGGGGCGGGCGAACTTGCCGATCTCCTTGGCGACGTGCTCGCCGAGCTTCGCCTGGAGCTCCGGCCCGGCCGTCACCCCCGGCCGGAGCGAGACGAACACCACGAGCGCCTGTCCCTTGAGGTCGTCCGGACGACCGACGGCGGC
This sequence comes from Sorangium sp. So ce124, assembly GCF_051525235.1. Classification (NCBI taxonomy): domain Bacteria; kingdom Pseudomonadati; phylum Myxococcota; order Polyangiales; family Polyangiaceae; genus Sorangium; species Sorangium sp. So ce124. The sequence goes on along the minus strand of NZ_CP150312.1, from coordinate 11,906,576 downwards.
CGCCTCTGCGACGGAGGGATGAGACACGAGCGCGCTCTCGATCTCGGCCGTCCCGATGCGGTGGCCGGCCACGTTCAGCACGTCGTCGATGCGACCGACGACCCAGAAGTAGCCGTCCTCGTCGCGGCGGGCGCCGTCGCCGGTGAAGTAGCAGCCCTCGACGTCGCTGAAGTACTGCTTCCGGAAGCGCTCGTCGTCGCCCCACACAGTGCGCAGCATCGACGGCCACGCCTGCTTCAGGACGAGCAGCCCTCCCTCGCCCGCGGCGACGGGCTTGCCGTCCTTCGTCACGACCTCGGGCACGACGCCGAACATCGGCAGCCCGGTCGATCCCGGCTTCGAGAACGACGCGCCGGGCAGCGTGGTCATCATGATCGAGCCCGTCTCCGTCTGCCACCAGGTGTCCACGATCGGGCAGCGGCCGCCGCCGATGGTCCGGTGGTACCAGATCCACGCCTCGGGGTTGATCGGCTCGCCGACCGAGCCGAGGAGCCTGAGGCTCGACAGATCGCTCTTCGCGGGCCACTCGTCGCCCTGCCGCATGAAGGCGCGGATGGCCGTGGGGGCGGTGTAGAGGATGGTGACCCCGTGCTTCTCGATCAGCCGCCAGAAGCGGCCCCAGTCGGGGAAGTTCGGGGCGCCTTCGTACATGAGGCACGTCGCGCCGTTCGAGAGCGGGCCGTACACGATGTAGCTGTGGCCCGTCACCCAGCCGACGTCGGCGGTGCACCAGTAGATGTCGTCGTCGCGCAGATCGAAGACGTACTTCGTCGTGACGTGCGCGCCGACCAGGTAGCCGGCGGTCGTGTGGAGCACCCCCTTGGGTTTCCCGGTCGAGCCGCTCGTGTAGAGGATGAAGAGCGGGTGCTCGGCGTCGACGATCGTCGGCTCGCAGGCGGGGGCGGCCCCGGCGAGCAGGTCGTGCCAGAAGACGTCGCGGCCCTCCGTCATCTGCACATCGCAGCGCTCCTTGCCGAGGTGCTGGTACACGATGACGCGCGTCGCGCTCTTCGCCTCCGGCTGAGCGAGCGCCTTGTCGACGGTCGCCTTCAGCGGCACGACCTGCCCGCGCCGGTACGCGCCGTCCTGCGTGATGACGAGCTTGGCCTGGCTGTCGTGGATGCGGTCGCGGAGCGCGTCCGCGGCGAAGCCGCCGAACACCACGGTGTGCACCGCGCCGAGGCGCGCACAGGCGAGCATCGCCACGGCCACCTCGGGGACCATGCCCATGTAGATCGCGACCCGGTCACCCTTCTCGATGCCCAGCCGCTTGAGCGCGTTGGCGAGCAGCAGCGTCTCGCGGTGGAGCTGGGCGTAGGTCAGCGTCCGCGTGGCGCCGTGCTCGCCTTCCCAGATGATGGCGGCCTTGTTCTTGGTGGCCGTCGTCAGGTGTCGATCGAGGCAGCTCTCCGTGACGTTGAGGGTGGCGCCGAGGAACCACTTGGCGTGCGGCAGGGACCAGTCGCTGGTCGCGGTCCACGGCGTGCGGAACACGAGGTCGCTCACCTCCCGGCGCCAGAACGCGTCCGGCTGCTCGATGCTCTCGCGGTAGAGCGCCTCGTAGGTCGCCTGCGCGCCGACGCGCGCACGACGCGAGAACTCGGCCGGCGGCTCGAACCGGCGCGTCTCCTTGAGCAACGACGTGATGGCATCCTGCGACATGGCACCCCTTGAGGGGACGGCGGCAGCCGATCCCTGGCTGACGTTGAAGGGGACGGCGGCAGCCGATCCCCGGCTGACGTGATTGAAGAGGACGGCGAAAGCCGATCCCCGGCCCATGCTCCCCGCTGGAGAGCGCGGCGAACCCTCTACGACTCACCGCGAGGGCGTGCGAGGATACATCCGTCAAGCGGCAGAACAAGGATGGAACGAGCGGCCGAGATCGGCAGAGGCTGATCACCAGAACGCATAGCCGGCGTGCAAGCTGCCCCCCAGCTGCAGCAGCACGGCCGAGTAGAGCGTGGCGTCGTCCTGATCGCTGTTCTTGTAGCTGATGCCGCGCGACGACTGGAAGTAGCTGTCGAGCGAGAACCCGAGGAGCACGCCCCCGAGGTCCAGCTCGACGCCCACCTCGGAGAACACGAACGCGTTCACCCCGGCGGCCTTCTGGCAAAGGCCATTGCAGATATCTCCCGCCGGCGTCTTGATGCTGTCGAACTTCACGGAATCGTAGGTGAGACCGCCCCCGATCGAGCCCACGAACCGCCAGGTCTGCCCAGGGGTCATCAGGCGGACGTTCAGCCCGAGGCGCGTCGAGCCGAGCGTGTAACTGGCGTTCGGGTAGGCGGGGTCGTCCGAACCGGTCGCGATGTTCGCGTACTGGAGCATCACGTCGAACGCCGCGGGGGTGTTCACGCGGTATCCCACCCGGATCGAGCCAGCTCCGCCGCTGTTCGCCTCCGGCGCCGGGAAGGCTCGCGGGTGGCTGAGCGGCCAGAGCAACGACGCGGCGCCGATCACATAGTAGCCCTGCGGCGGGAGCGAGAGGGGCACCGGCTTCGGCGGAGGGGGCAGGGGCGGCGTGAACGGCTGCGGCGCCGGGGTGGCGGGGGCTCTGTCCGGGACCAGCGCGAGCTTCACCTTCTTGTCGCGCTCGCCGCTCGCCACGGTGACGCTCTCCTCGGCGCTCGCGTGCCCCTCGGCTCGCGCGCCGATGCGGTGCACCCCCGGCCCGAGCTCCACGACGCGCGTCCCCGAGGACGAGGGGGGCTGTTCCTCGCCGTCGATGATCAGCGTGGCGGTCTGTGGGCTGAGCTCGATCGTGAGATGGGCGAGGAGCGCGCGCATCTCCTCGATGGCGCTGCGCGCCGTCTTCTCGTCGCCCTCATCCATCGTGTCGCGGTGCTCCGCGAGCGCGCGCTCGAGCGCCGCGATGGCCCTCGGGTAGTTGAAGAGGGCCTTCTCCGCGAGCGCGATGTTGAACAGCGGGCTGGCCTTCGGCTTTTCCTTGTAGGCCGCCTCGAACTCGACGACCGCGGCCCGGTAGTTCCTGTCCTGGAACAGCTTGATGCCGTTCTCCATGTGCTGCCGGTACGGTTCGACCTGCGCGAGCGCCGGCGAGAGCTGCATGGTCAGGCCGAGCGTCGCCGCGCAGAGCGCCAGCGTGAGTCGTCCGTGTGATCTGCCCAATCCCGCCTCAGTCGACCTTGAGCTGCAAACCAGCCGCGACCCCCGCCGGCTTCGGCGTCGCGACCGCCGGGGTGGCCTGCGCCGGACCGGCGGACTTCGCCCCGGCGCCCGCGCCCCTGGGGCGCGCCGCGAAGGGGAGCGTCGTCGCCTTCTTCGTGATCGGCTCGGCCTTGGGCGCTGGGGCGGGCGCGACGGGCGCCGCAGTCGTGGCCTCGGCCGGAGGCGGCGCCGGGGTCACGGCCGCCGGCAGCGGATGGAGCAGGACATCGATCGGGGCGTTGCGGTCCTGGAGCGTCACCTCTTTGTCCACGGCCGTGTAGCCGGAGGCCTCGATGCGCACACGCTTCGTCTCGCCCGTGCGGCCGCGCAGCGTGCGGTCGGTCAGCGCCACGCCGTCGACGGTGAACAGGGCGCCTTCGGCGTTCGTCCGGAGCTCGACGGAGACCTGGGTGGGCAGCGCGGGCGCGATGGCTGCCGTGCCCGCCTCCGGCGAGCGGCGCGCGTGAAGGACCGCGCCGGCGAGCCCGCCGATCAGCGCGACCAGCGCCACCGCGGCGAACGCGAGCCGCCGCGGGCCGCGCGCGCCCGTGTGCCCGCTGCTCGACCAGCCCACCTTCGAGCCGCTCCCGTGCACCTCGAGCGTCGGATCCAGCCCGATGCTTGGATCCCCCGGCGTCTGCTGCCTCGCCGGCGTCTGCCCGAGGGCGCCGGGAGCGCTCGTCGTGTGCGCCCCGAGCTCGTCGCTCGAGCTGCGCCGTGACGCGAGGAGCCCGCCGGCGCCGGCGGCCAGGGCGTCCAGGAAATCTCGCGCGGAGGAGAACCTCGCGTCCCTGTCCCGCGTGAGCGCCTTGGCGATCACGCGCGCGATCGGCTCGGGGACGGCCGGGTTGCTCATCCGCACATCCAGCGCGTCCTTCATGCAGATGTTGACGATCACCTGCTCGTACGAGCCGCCGCTGTGCGGCGGGTGCCCCGTGAGACACTCGTAGAGGATCGCGCCGACGGCCCAGAGATCGGTCCTGCCGTCCACGTCGGGCAGCGCCTGCGCCTGCTCCGGCGACATGTAGAACGGCGTTCCGAGCACCGTGCCCTGCCGGGTCAACGTGTGGGCCGGAGCGCCGTCGGCGCGGCGCACCTTCGAGATGCCGAAGTCCAGGATCTTGGCGAAGTTCGGGTCGTCGTCGCGGTCGACAAGGAAGACGTTGTCCGGCTTGAGGTCGCGGTGGACGATGCCCGCCTCGTGGGCGCGGTGGAGGCCGCGGAGGAGCTGCGCGGTCACGTGGAGCGCCTCGCCGAGGTCGAGCCTGCCGCAGCGCCGGATGCGGTGGCCCAGGTCCTCGCCGCGGAGCAGCTCCATGACGAGGAAGGGGATGTCGTCGGCGAAGCCGGCGTCGAAGATCTCGACGATGTGCGCGCTCTCGACGGCGCTCGCCGCCTGCGCCTCGCGGTGGAACCGGGCGACCGCGTCCTTGTTCTGCGCGAGAGCGGCGTCGACGAACTTCATCGCGACGCGCTTCCCGATGGCGGTGTTCACCGCCTCGTAGACCACGCCCATCCCGCCACGCCCGATCGTCCGTACGATTTCGTACTTCTGAACCCGCTTTCCGACGAGCGCCCCCTCGACCGGCTGGGTCGCTGCGGCGGTGGTGTCGGTGCTGCTAGGCATGGCGGTTCGACGTGGGGGAAGCGGACGAAGCCCGTGAAGCCCTTTGGACGAACCGCATCAAAGAAAGCTGCGCCCCGTCCCCGCGCGGCAGCTTATCACCTCCTCACGCCGGGGTGCACCTTCGCCGGCGGGGCCCCAGGGGTGCGTCCGACGAGGATTCTCCGCCGTACCTCAGGCACCTTCATCCGTCTCAGCGCGGCATGGGAGGTGCGTCCGCGCTCGGCGCCTCACCGAGGCGCGGATCGAGCCCCCCCTCCCTGTCGAGGGCCGAGAGGTCGCTGAATCCGCCGATGCTGGCTCCATTGATGAAGATCTGAGGGACCGTCCGCTGCCCGGAGGCCTTGACCAACCAGGCGCGGAGGTCATCGCGGTTCTCCACGTTGATCTCGGTGAAGCGCGCCTGCTTCTGCGTCAGCAGGCGCTTCGCCATGGCGCAGTAAGGGCAGTAGTCGGTGACGTAGATGGTGACTTCGGCTGCTTGCATGGGCATCTCGTCCTCTTTCCTTTCCCGGGCAGGCCGAAGATGCAAGCGCACAGGGCTCCACCTTGCGGTAGGCTGCGCGCATGGCCGAGAAAGAGGGCACGATTCACCTCGATCGCTATACCGGCGACGCGAAGCAGGTCGTCGCCGGCGCACAGCAGATCGCGGACGAGCGCCAGCACGCGGAGGTCACGCCGCTGCACCTGCTCATGAGGTTGCTGGAGCGCGACCGGGGCGTGTCCGAGGTCTTTCGGCGGGCCGGCGCCGACCCGAACGAGGTGCTCCAGCTCGCCGAGAACGCCCTGAAGAAGCTGTCCAGGGCGGGCAGCAGCGGCGTTGCGTACGTGAGCCCTCGCCTGCTCGATCTGCTCGGGCGCGCCGAGCGGGAGGCGACCCGGGACAAGTCGCAGAACGTGGGCATCGAGCACCTGTTGCACGCGCTCGCCCAGGAGATCCGCGGGCCTGCCGGGGAGATCCTCTCTTCGTTCGGCATCGGTCCCGGCGCGTTCCGGCCCCACCTCGGGGCGCTGGAAGCGGCCTCGCGGGAGCCCTCGCCCGCGCCGGCCAACGCGGCCGAGCCGGGTCAACCCGCGCCCTACACGCGGGACCTCGTCGCCGACGCGCGTGAAGGGCGGTTCGATCCGGTCATCGGCCGTGACGTCGAGGCGCGCCGCTTGCTGCAGATCCTCGAGCGGCGGTTCAAGAATCACCCCCTCATCGTCGGCGAGCCCGGCGTGGGCAAGACCGCGCTCATCCGGGGCCTGGCCGATCGCATCGCGCACGGCGACGTGCCCACGAACCTCGCCGGCGCCCACCTCTACGAGCTCGACACCGGCGCGCTCGTCGCCGGGGCGAAGCTCCGCGGGGAGATCGAGCAGCGCCTCAAGGTCCTCGTCGATCGGCTGCGGGGCGAGCAGGACGCGGAGAGCATCCTCGTCGTCGAGGATCTCGACGCGCTCTTCGGCCAGGGGGTGCAGGGCGCCGGCGTGGGCGAGCTCCTGAAGCCGCTCCTGTCGCGCGGGGAGATCCGGATCATCGCCACGACGACGCCCGAGGGCGTGCGCAAGATCAACGAGCGCGATCCCGGGATCATCCGGCGGTTCTCGACGATCACGCTGGAGGCGCCGAGCATCGATCAAGCGACGGAGATCCTGCGCGGGATCGCCACGAAGTACGAGGCCCACCACCGCGTCCGGGTGGGGGAGAGCGCCATCACCTCGGCGGTCGCGCTGGCCAAGCGGTACATCTCGGACCGCGCGCTCCCCGACACGGCGGTGGACCTGCTCGACGAGACGTCCGCCCGCAAGCGGGTGGAGGTCGACGGCGTGCCGGCCGAGCTCGACACGCTGACCCGGCGTGTCGACGCGCTCCGCGCCCAGATCGCCGCGCTCGCGGACGACGACGACAAGCTCAGCGTCCAGACCCGCACGCGGCTGGAAGCGGAGCTCGCGGAGATCGAGCCGAAGGCGTCGTCGATGCGCAGCCGCAACGCGTCGCGCCGCGGCGTCATCGCGGCGTGCCAGTCCATCCGTCGGGAGCTCGTCGCCGCGACGGAGGCCTTGAAGGCTGCCCAGCGCGACAAGGCGTTCGCCAAGATCGGCGAGCTCGAGCACGTCACGCTCCCGGAGATCAAGCGGCGGCTCCAGGCCGCGGAGGAGGCCGCGCAGCGGGAGGGGGTCGCGCCGACCTCGAACGTCGTCGCGGAGTCGGACGTGGCGGCGACGCTCAACGACTGGACCGGCATCCCGGTGGCCAAGATGCTCGAGGGCGAGGCCGAGAAGCTCCTCAAGATGGAGGCGCGGCTCGCGCAGCGGGTGGTCGGTCAGGACGAGGCGGTGCGCGCGATCGCGAAGGCGGTGCGCCGCGGGCGCGTCGGCCTGCGCGATCCGGGGAAGCCGATCGGCTCGTTCCTGTTCCTCGGGCCGAGCGGCGTCGGCAAGACGGAGCTCGCGAAGGCGCTCGCCGAGTTCCTGTTCGACGACGAGCAGGCGCTGACGCGCATGGACATGAGCGAGTTCATGGAGCGCCACATGGCGCAGCGCCTGATCGGCGCGCCCCCGGGCTACGCGGACAGCGAGCAGGGCGGCTTCCTCACCGAGGCCGCCCGGCGCCGGCCGTACAGCGTGCTCCTGTTCGACGAGGTCGAGAAGGCCCACGCGGACGTGTTCAACCTGCTGCTCCAGATCCTCGACGACGGCCGGCTCACCGACGGCCGCGGGCGGCTCGCCGACTTCTCGAACACGGTCGTCATCATGACCTCGAACATCGGGTCGAAGCGCGTGCTCGAGACCGACGCCAAGCTCTGGACCACGGAGGACGGGCGCGAGGCGATCCGCGACGTCCTGCTCGAGGAGCTGCGCGGGTTCTTCCGCCCCGAGTTCCTGAACCGGGTCGACGACATCGTCGTCTTCAAGGCGCTCAGCAAGGAGGACCTCCGGGGCATCGTCGACATCCAGCTTCGTCGGCTGGAGCAGCTGCTCACGGACAAGGACATCCGCCTCGCCCTCACGGACGCCGCGAAGGCACGGCTCGTCGAGCTCGGTTACGAGCCGAGCCTCGGCGCTCGCCCGCTGAAGCGGGCGATCCTGCGCGAGCTCCAGAACCCGCTCGCCGAGACCATCCTGGCCGGCGGGTACCAGCCCGGTCAGACGATGCAGGTCGACGTGGTCGACGAGAAGTTCGTCTTCACCAAGGCGTGAGGGCGAAAAAGGCGGTGGGCGAGCGGCGAGCGCGACCCGCGCCGCGACCGGGCGCGCGGCCCGGGCTGCGCTCTGCCCGGGGCTTTCCAGGGCCCTGCCCACGCCCGGAGGCGCGGACGTCGCTCCCGGCCGTCGCTCCGGCGAAGAACCTGGGCGACGCCGCTGCGAACCACTTGCCAAGCCGGAGAAGGTCCGTATACTGCCGCTCCCTCGCCCACCGGGCCCTCCGATCGAGGGCTATCTGCGTGGCGTATGGCGAGGGATCGCGGTCCCCAGGTTGAGGAAGACGCACCATGTACGCGGTCATCAAGACGGGCGGCAAGCAGTATCGGGTCGCCGAAGGTCAGAAGCTCCGGGTTGAGAAGCTTGTCGGCAATGCGGGTGACAAGGTCACCTTCAGCGAGGTGCTCCTCGTCGGCGGTGACTCTCCCAAGATTGGCAAGCCCCTCGTGAGCGGCGCCTCTGTCGCTGCCGAGATCACCGGGCAGGACCGCGGCAAGAAGATCGTGGTCTTCAAGTTCAGGCGCCGGAAGAACTACCGCCGCAAGAACGGCCACCGCCAGCCGTACACCGAGCTCAAGATCACCGGCATCACCGCCTAGCAGGAGAAGTAGAGATGGCTCACAAAAAAGGTGGCGGCTCCTCCAGAAACGGCCGTGACTCGAACGCGCAGCGCCGTGGGGTGAAGGTGTACGCCGGGGCGCCCGTGCGCGCTGGCAACATCCTGGTCCGGCAGGTCGGCTCCTCGATCCACGCCGGCCACAACGTCGGCACCGGCCGCGACTTCACGCTCTTCGCCCTCGTTGACGGCGTCGTCACGTACGAGTGGAAGTCCAACACCAAGAAGCAGGTGTCGGTCTACCCGGCTTCCTGAGCTCTCCTCACCGGGAGGGCGTCCTGATCCGTCCCATCCAGTCCCGCCTGCTGCGCTCCACGCGCTCCCGAGCTACTCAAGCGCGGTGACGACCTACAAGCTCCTTGCCCTCGACGTCGACGGGACCCTCGTCCGTCGTGATGGGTCCATCCACGACGAGGACCTCCGCGCCATCCAGCGGCTCCAGGATGCCGGCGTCCCGGTCTCGATCGCGACAGGGCGTCTGTACTCGGGGACGCGCGAGGTCGCGCGGCGGATCGGCGTGGTCGGCCCCATCGCGTGCGTCGACGGCAGCCACATCGTGCACACCGAGGGCGACGCGCACCTGTACTCGCGCACGATCTCCGGCGCCGAGGCGTCCCTCCTGCGCTCGATCACCGAGCGGCACGCGACGGCGTCGTTCCTGTTCGCGCAGGACAGCATCGTCCACGACGCGACCGGCGCGCCGCACGTCCACTATGTCCGGGGCTGGTCGCCCGCCATCGCCGAGGTCGATCGCGTCTCGTCGCACCCGTACTGGGAGCACGAGCACGGCCTGCTGGCGCTCGTGGCGCTCGGGACCGAGCTCCAGGTCGCGGCGGCCGTCGAGGAGGTCCGGTCCGAGCTCGGTGAAGCGGCCTTCGTCGTCTCGTTCCCCCTCATGCGCGACGACCGGACGAGCCTCTTCGCGATGATGGTCCGGGCCGCTGGGCCGACGAAGGGGACGGCGATCGCGTGGCTCGCGGAGCACCACGGCTGCGAGCTGTCGGACGTGGTCGTCGTCGGCGACTGGCTCAACGACGTGCCGATGTTCGAGGTCGCGGGGCGGTCGTTCGCCATGGCGCAGGCGCCCGAGCCTGTGAAGCAGGCGGCGACGGACCGCCTGAAGGCCGACGGCCTGGTGGGCGGCGGCATCGCCGAAGCGATCCGCCGCGCCTTCGGTCGCTGAGCGCGCTGAACGCCGGCGAACGGCGAGCGCCGGAGGCAGCGGAGGAGCGCCGCTCAGCGCTCCCCTGCCTCCGTGCGCGTCAGGCCTTGCGCTGCGCCGGCTGGGCCGCCGCGGCGAGCTGCTGCTGCTGCTGCTGCAGGTACTGGGCGACGGCGCGCGACCGCTCGATGGCGAACTGCTTGACCTCCTTGCTCGGAGAGCCCGCGAGGGCATTCAGCAGCTTGGTCACCTTCTCGAGCTGGCGCGACTGGAACAGCGCCTCGAAGTAGTTGTTCGCCAGGCGCACGTCGCGGCTCATCTTCGCCTCGTGCGGCTGGAGCAGGCGGACCACCGCCTCGAGGTCGTTCTTCTGCCCGTAGAGCGCCGACAGGCAGAGCAGCGCCAGCGGGTTGTCCGGGTTCTGCGCGACCGCCTTCTTGGCGTACTCGACCGCCTTGTCGCGCGTCTCCTCGTTGGCCGCGTAGAAGCCCTGGATCGCGATGTACGGCGCGGCCGTCTTCTTGTCGGCCGAGAACTTCTCGATCGCCGCGACCGCGCTCGCCTCGTCGCCGCGCTGCTTCTCGTACTGGAAGAGGTAGGCCCACGCGTCGATACAGTCCACGTCGATCGCGATCGCCTTCTCGATGAACTCGCGCTCCTTCGCGTCGTCCTTGCGCGCCTGGTAGAGCTTCGCGAGGTGCAGCGAGGGGTAGGGGTTGTCCTTGAGCAGGTTCTGCGCGCCCTTGAGCGTCCCCTCGGCCTTGTCGTGCTTGTCCTGCGAGAGCTGCGCGACGCCGAGCGCGAGCCAGTCGTCGCCCGTGCCGCCCTTCGCGACCACCTTCGAGAGCACCTGCTCGGCGCGCGCCAGCCGGTTGTGCTTGAGGAGCTCCTGCGCGAAGATGCGCCCGCGGTTCAGGTCATCGGGCTGCTCGGTCCAGTGCTTCTCGAGCCCCGCGAGCAGGTCCTCCAGGCCGATCGCGATCGGGCGCCCCTGATCGTCCTGCACCTGCACCGCCGGCCCGTTGAAGCCGAGGAGCTGCCACATCTGCTCGAGGGTCACCGCGGCGGGACCCTGCTCGAGCAGGCCCTTCAGCTCGTCGGTCGGCTTGTTCATCGGGATGACGATGAGCGCGTTCCCCGGCACGCCGTTCGGAAACGCGCTCACGGGCGCGACGATCGCCGCCCCTCCGGTGATGTTGAGCCCACCCGCCTGCTGCTGTCCGTTCGTCGTCATCGTCGATGCTCCGAGATCTCTCCCCCACGCGCGCCGAGGCGCAGGCATCGCCCAGCCTCGCCCCGGTACCCTGCGCGCCGAAATGATGGGGGCCGTAGTTCGTGTAGAAGGGGCGCGAACGCTAGCAGGGAGGACCCAGCCGGGCAACGGGGGAGCTCGGTGCGCGCGCGGCCTCATCGCGGCCGTCGCGTTCGGGCCAGAAGCGCTTCCGCCGCTTCCACCGCTTTCACGGCTTCCACCCGTGATTCCACGCGTCGCAACCGTGAACCTCGGCGCGGCTCCCGCGCTTGAACCCGGCTGCGCCGCTGCGGTTCGCGTCGCCGTCGCCGCCTCGCGGTCGCTCGTGTGATCCCCGTCGTGCTCGCTGTCGCTATCGCCGTCTCGGACGCCCATCTCGCTCGCCCTCTCCCTCGCCGCGCGCCGTCCTAGTCGAGTCGCGGGCCGGCGGCGAGGGGGCCCTCGAGCGTGCGCGCCGATCCGGAGCGCGCCGGCGCGCCGCCGCGCAGGCGCTCCGCGAGGTGCGTGCGACGCTCCTCACGGCGGGTCTCCGCCAGCGCCAGCGACACGGCCCGCGGATCCGCCACGAGCACCACGAGCCGCTTGCCGCGGGTCACCGCCGTGTAGATGAGGTTGCGCGAGAGCATCACGAAATGCTGGGTGAGGATCGGCACGATCACCGCCGGATACTCGCTCCCCTGGCTCTTGTGGATGCTCGTCGCGTAGGCGAGCGTCAGCTCGTCGAGCTCCGCTTCCTCGTAGCTGACCTCGCGATCGTCGAAGCGCACCTGGAGCTTCCGCTCCTCGGTGTTCACGTCCGTGATGAAGCCGACGTCGCCGTTGTACACCTCGCGGTCGTAGTCGTTGCGGAGCTGCATCACCTTGTCGCCGAGCCGTAACGTCCTCGCGCCACGCGTGACGCTCGGGCCCTCGGGGTTCAGCGCCGCCTGCAGCCGCGCGTTCAGCGCGATCGCACCCGCCTCGCCCTTGTGCATCGGCGTCAGGACCTGGACGTCGCGCCGCGGATCCAGCCCGAACCCCTTGCCGACGCGCTCCGTCACGAGGTGGAGGATCAGATCCGCCGCCGCCTCGGCCTCGATCCGCTCGATCACATAGAACTCGCCGCCGGGCCCGCGCGCGCCCTCGGGCGGCTCGCCGTCGTGGATCCGGTGCGCGTTCCGGACGATGAGGCTGCCCTCGGCCTGCCGGAAGATCTGCGTGAGCCGCACCGTGGGCACCTCGCCGGAGGCGATCACGTCCCGCAGCACCGCGCCCGGCCCCACCGACGGGAGCTGATCGACGTCGCCCACCAGCACGAGCCGCGCCGCGTCGGACGTCGCCTGCAGGAGCGCGTCGGCGAGCGCCAGGTCGAGCATCGACGCCTCGTCGACCACGATCGCCCCCGCCTCGATCGGCCGGCCCCGCTGGCGGCCGAACTTGCGCTGCTTGGGATCGAACTCCAGCAGGCGGTGGAGCGTGACGGCCTCGCGCCCCGTCGCCTCGCTCATCCGCTTCGCCGCGCGGCCCGTGGGCGCGGCGAGCCGCACCGGGAGCCGGGCGCGGTCGAAGAGCGCCAGGATGGCCCGGACGATGGTCGTCTTGCCCACGCCCGGGCCGCCGGTGATGACCAGCACCTTGTTCCGTGCCGCCTGCGCCACGGCGTCCCGCTGGGCAGGCGCCAGCGAGACCTGCGTCTTCGCCTCGAACGCGGCGATCGCCGCGTCGACGCCCTCCACGAGGCGCGCCTCGGGCGCCGCGTCGCCCTCGTCGTCGCCCAGCAAGGAGCGCATCCGGCGCGCGAGCCGCACCTCGGCCTCGTGGAGGTCCTTCGGATAGACGGCCACCTCGCCGGTCTCGAGCGTCTCGACCCGCACATGGCCGCTCGCCACGAGCGCGTCGATCGCGCCGTCGACCTCGGCGGCGTCGCGCTCGAGCATCGCGGCGGCGAGCTCCGCGAGCTCCGGCCGCACCGCCAGCGTGTGGCCGCGCGTCGACAGATCCACCAGCGTCTGCAGCACGCCCGCCTGCGCCCGCTCCGGCGAGTCGGCCCGGACGCCGATCGAGCGCGCGATCCGGTCGGCGGTCTTGAAGCCGATGCCCCACACGTCGATCGCGAGCCGGTACGGGGAGCGGGAGACGATGTCGATCGCGTGGGGGCCGAACCGCTTGTAGATGCGGCTCGCCAGCGCCGGCGAGGCGCCGTGCGCCTGGAGGAAGATCATGATGGCCCCGATCGCCCGCTGCGCCGCCCACGCCTTCGCGACGGCCTGCGCCCGCCGCTGGCCGAGCCCGGGGACCTCGGCGAGCCGCTCCGGCGACCGGTCGAGGATCTCCAGCGTCTCCGTGCCGAACGCCTCCACGATCCGCTTCGCGTACGCCGGGCCGATGCCCTGCACCATGCCGGACCCGAGGTAGCGCTCGAGCCCATCGAGCGTGGCGGGGGCGATCGGCAGCAGGGTCTCGACCTTGAGCTGCTCGCCGTGCTTCGGATCGCGCTCGTAGCGCCCCGTCGCGCGCACGCGCGTGCCCGGCCCGACCTGCGGGAACACGCCGACCCAGACCTCCGGCGGGGCGCCGGGGGTGACCTCCACCCGCAGCACCCGGAAGCCGCTCGACTCGCTCTCGTACGTGACGCGGACGACCTCCCCCTCGACCGTCGCCGCCCCGTTGCCCGCCACCTCCCGGGCCGAGAAGAGCTTCTGCTGGCCACCGCCGCCCGGTTGCCGCTCCCCGGTCCCGCCCGTGCGCTCGCCGCGGTCGTCGTGGCGCGGCGCGTTGTCCGGCCCCGGCGTCGGCGCCGGCGCGGCGGCTCCCCGGGCCGCCCGATCGGGGCGGCCGCTCCGCTGGGACGGTTGCACGAGGGCAGCATGTAGCCGCCGGCGCGGCGGCGGCAACGTCCTCGTGCGCGGACGCGAGCGACGCTGCAAAACATCGCGCAGCGCCGCATGACGCCCCGCAACGCAGGCCCACGCTGAACGCGCGTCGCGTGGAGCGCGCCGCACGCGAGCGCGGGGCTGCGGTTGGCGTCGCTCCCTCGCGTCAGTATAGTGGCCCGCGATGGGGCGCAGCAGCTTGGTTTCCGTCCTCTGCGCCCTCCTCCTCGCGGGCTGCGCCGGGAGGGCGCCGGAGGCGGCGCGGTCCAAGGACGGCCTGCTGCGCGTGGCCTCCGCGGTGTCCTCGGAGCAGCGCGGCGCCTCGCCTCCGCCCGCGCCCGGGACGGCGGAGGAGGCCGCGCTCGCGGACGCCCACGACGTCGACGACGACGACGGTGAGGTCGACGACGGCCTGGAGCTGCCGGCGGATCCGGGCACCGGCGCGCGGGCGCACTCGCCGCTCTCGGCGATGACCGAGGCCCAGATCGAGGAGCTACTCTCGAAGGACCCCGCGGCGCTCGGGCCGATGTCGCTGGGCGCCACCAACGCGGGCGCGCTGTTCAACGGCGTCCGGATGCCCGAGGGCGATCGGTGGGAGCTCGTCGATCCGGCCCACGCCTGGGGGACGCGCGAGACGATCGACGCGCTCGACAGGGCGATCGCCGAGGTGCACCGGCAGTTCCCGGGGAGCCCGAAGCTCTACATCGGGCACATCAGCGCCCGGGAGGGCGGCCACCTCTCCCCGCACAAGAGCCACCAGGCCGGGCGCGACGTCGACATCAGCTATTTCCTCGACGCGCGGCACCGCTGGTATCAGCGGGCCACGGCGGCGAACCTCGACCGGGAGCGCACCTGGGCCTTCGTCCGGGCGCTCGTCACCGAGACCGACGTGGAGCTCATCCTCATCGACAGCAGCGTGCAGCGGCTGCTCAAGGAGTACGCGCTGAAGATCGGGGAGGACAAGGACTGGCTCGACGAGGTCTTCCAGCTCGGGTCGAGGAAGCCGCGCCCGCTCGTCCGCCACGCCCGGGGGCACGCGAACCACATCCACGTCCGGTTCTACAGCCCGATCGCGCAGGAGTCGGCCGCGCTGGCATATCCGCTGCTCGTGAAGCGCGGGGCGATCAAGCCCACGTCGCAGTACGTGCGCCACACCGCGAAGAAGGGGCAGACCCTGGGCTCGCTGGCCCGGCAGTACGGCACCACCGTGGAGGCGATCAAGCGGGCCAACGGCCTTCGATCCGCGGCGATCCAGGCGAAGCGCGTCTACAACATCCCGCGGCCGTCGAGCGGCCCCGCCGCTCCGCCGAAGCAGGTCGTCGTGCCGCCGCGGAGGCTGCCCCCGCCCAAGGCGGCCGACGCGCCTCCGCCGCCGGCGCGCCACGGCGAGCCCGGGCCCGCGCTGGACGGCTGAGCGGCGGGCGGCGCTCGCCGCGCCCTGCGGCCCGCTCGCGGCGCGGCGAGCCGGAGGGGTGCCGTGGACGCGGCCTCAGTGCTTCACGTCGACGACGAGCCGCGCCGGCTTGGTCAGCTCGAGGACGCGGTACCGGTTCGGCGACGAGACCCCGAGCACCCAGGTCACCTCGGCCTCGAAGTCGCACGTCCGCTCGATCTCGCGCGCCACGCCGAGCGCGAGCTTCTGCTCGCGGAACGGGACCGTGGCGTTCCCCGCGTCGTTGTGCGCCGCCGCGGGGGTCATCCGCACCGCGAGCCATGCGTCGCCCGCGATCTCCGTCGCCTCGCCCGAGCCGCACTGGCGCACCGGCTTGTCGATGTAATCGATGTGGTAGCCCGGCACCGCGTCCCCCTCGAACTCGAACACGATGCGGTCGTAGTGCTCGTGCCGGGCTGCTCGCACGTCGCGCAGGACCGCGACCTTCGCGCCGGCGCGCGGCTTGTCGGTGGCGCCCGCGGTGCCCTCGAACGCGTCGGTGCTCGTGGGATCGGCCTCCTTCGGGGGCCGCGGCGTGGGCGGCTCGTCGTCCGCTGCCGGCTCGGCGGAGGCGCGCGTGTCGATCGGCGTGACGTTCGGCATGGGCTGGGCAGGCTCGCTGCCGGCGCCGTTACGGCAGCCCGCGGCGAGCGACACGGCGGCGGCTGCGAGCAGCAGGGCGGCGATCCTCATGGGGTCCCATCCATGGTGCCGCGGCCTCCGCGCGTCCACCGAGACGCCGACGCGCACCGCGACGCGGCGGCGCACGCGCGGGCGGGGCGGCCGGCGCGCCTCGAGGATCACCGCGCCGAGGCCCGCGCCCGGCTCAGGATGGCCGCGAGCCGGGGCACGATCTCGTCCACCGCGCGCTCGCCCTTCACCGATCCCTCGATGCGGAGGGGCGTTCCCCGGCCGTCCTCGCCGGGCACGACGAAGAGCGGGATCATCTCCGACGCGTAGCCGGCCTCGGCGAGCCGATCCCGATCGCGGTCGAGGTCGAACTCCAGCAGGCGCAGCGCAGGCAGGACCGCGTCGAGCTGGCCGGCCTTCACCGCGTCGTGAAACCTCGTGCACGGCTCGCACCAGGGCGCGCCCACGTAGACGACGAGCTCGCGGCCCTCCCGCCGCGCGCGCTCCCGCGCCTGCTGCACAAGCGCGGCGATCTCGCCGCCCTCCGGCGCCGGCTCGAGCTCGGCCCGCAGCGCCGCCGGCCGCGTGGCCTCGCCTCGAGCGGCCGGCTGGGAGGTCTCTTCCCGCGAGCAGCCGAGCGGCGCCGCGAGACAGAGGACCAGCCCAGCGCAAACCGACCCCTTCCAGCCATGAGCATTCACGTCGTCGTCTGCCTCTCGGCCAGGGTCTTTGCTCAGGGGCGGCCGCGCTGCCAGCGCCTCAGGGCAGCACGAGCTTGATCGAGAACACGTAGTCGACGTTGACGGGCCTGCCCTGGTAGGTGACCGGCTGGTAGCGGCTCGCCGCGAGGGCGGCGAGGACCGCCTCGTTCATGTGGGGCACGCCCCTGACGATCCGGCAGCCGGTGAGGCTGCCGGCCGTGGTCACCACGCACTTCGCGAGGACCGTCCCCTCGACGCGCGCCTGCCGCGCCTCCCGGGTGTAGACCACGGCGGGCGCCGCGAGCGGCACGGGGCGGGTCATCCCTTCCTGGAAACGCAGGATCTCGGGGGCGGCCAGCGCAGGCGTGGCGGCCAGCGCAGGCGCTGGAGGCGGCGGAGCGGCCGCGCTCGGCTCGGCGCCGGGCTCGGCCGTACCGGTCGCGGCGCCGGCGGGCTCGGCTGCCGCGGCGGCAGCGTCAGGCTCGGCTGCGCTGGCCGTGGCAGCGCCGGGCTCGGCCACCGCGGCTGGGGTAGCGCCGGCCTCGACGGGCGCCGGATCCGTCGGTGGCGCTGGCTCCGGCAGCGCGCCTGCTGCCAGCCGCGACCCCGGCGGCGGGGCCGCGGCGAACGCCTCGAGCTCCGCCGAGGCGGTCTCATCCTCCGGGCGCACGACCAGCACGGCCGGCCTGTAGCCGGGCTTGGTCAGCTGGAGCCGGTACTCGGCCCTGCTCCCGGCGCCCTGCAGCACGAGCCGGCACGGCGTCGCCAGGCAGACCTCCGTCCCGCGGTCGGAGACACGGGCGCCGGGCGGGGCGCTCTCGATCCTCACGATCCTGAACTCGGCCACCGCGCCCGGCTCCCTGCCCGCCGACGCCTCGACGGGCACGGCGATCGGCACAGGGGAGGCCTGGACGGCGGCAGGGGCGCGCGCGGCGTCCGGCCCGCGCCAGCCGAGCGCCAGCACCAGGCCCCCGCCGACGATCGCCGCCACGAGCGCGACCAGATAGAGGGACACGGTCGCGTGGCGGGGCGGCGCGACGGAGCCGCTGAAGGTCGCGGGAGCCTGCGGCGGAGAGAGCGAGTCGAGCGGCGCAGCGCGAAGCGACACGAGCGGCTCGCTGGGAGAGGGCGAGAAGGCCGAGATGCGGAGCTCCGAGATCGAGGACGCGGAGGGCAGCGCGCCCCGGGGTTGCGCCAGGGACAGGCGGTCCGGGGCCGAGGCTCGCGAGGCGTCGCTCGGCTCGCCCGCCGCGCTCTTCAGCGCGGTGAGACACTCCCTCATCGACTGGAAGCGCCTGTCAGGGCTCTTCTCGAGACACCGCATCACGATGGCCGACATCGCCGGCGACACGAGCGCGCCCTGCGCGTGATCGGAGAGCGGCGGCGGCGGCTCGCCGACGTGCGCCATGAGCGTCGCCGAGGGCACCTTCCTGTCGAAAGGCACCCTGCCGCAGAGCATCTCGTAGAGCAGGACGCCGAGCGCATAGACGTCCGCGCGCGGCGAGAGCTCGTGGCCCATCGCCTGCTCCGGAGCGGTGTACTTGGGAGAGCCGATGAACAGGCCCCTCTGGGTCAACTCATCCAGCTGCCGCCCCGAGACGTCCTTGACCAGGCCGAAGTCGAGCACCTTGACGAAGTCCTTCTCGTCCTCCTGGTCGACGAGGAGCACATTGCCCGGCTTGAGATCCCGGTGCACGAGGCCGAGGCCGTGCGCCTCGGCGAGCGCGCGGCAGATCTGCCGCGCGATCCGGCCCGCGCGCGCCTCCGGGAGCGCGCCCTCGTCGTGGAGCACGCGGTGGAGCGTGCGCCCGGCGATATACTCCATGGCGATAAAGTAGATCCCGCGCGGATCGTCCCGGCCGTAATCGAAGACCGTGACGGAGTTCGGGTGGGTGAGCCTCGCCGCGGTCGCAGCCTCGCGCGAAAAGCGCCGAAAGAACTCCGGATCTTGCTCGAGGCGCTCATCGGGGAGGAGCAGCTTGAGGGCGCAGATCCGACCCAGCGCGAACTGCTCTGCCCTGTAGACCCTGCCCATCCCCCCTCGCGCGATGAGCGAGATGATCCGATATCGATCGGCGATCGTCGCGCCGATGAGGGGGTCTTGACCGTTGCTCCTGGCCGCACCCATGGTCTTTACTATATGCGCGATGACAGGCGCACCGCTACCCCAACTCGTGTGTTCTGGCCGACTGCGCGGCTCTGGATCAACGACGCGGCTTGGATCGTACGGCGGTGGAGCGCGAGTGATGCGGCGAGTTGCCGACGCGTTTTCCTGACGGCCTCGCCCCACGGGTCCGCCGCGGTTAACCAGCGAGCGCAGAACCATTGCGATTCTGTTTCGCGCGGCCCGCGCCCGCGCGCTGTCCAGCGCCGGGCGCCCCTGCTCCGGCGCGCCCGTCACAGCGCGGCGACATCGATGTCGACCTCGCGCGGCTCCTCGGTGACGCCGCTGCGCGTGACCTCGGCGCCCAGGATCGCGCCCACCGTCAGGGTCAGGGTCACCTCTCCGCTCGTGAGGGGCGTGGCGACGTACTTCCAGCGCAGCCGCACGCTGCCGCCTCTCTCCCCCTCTGCCGAGAGCGCCTCCACGGCGCGCCGCTCGATCTCCGGCGCCGTGAGCGCGGTGCGGAGCCGATGGCCCGTCGAGGCGATGGCGGGCCAGCGGATGAGGGCGCGGTTGAAGGTCCCATCGAGCGTGTGCGTCACGACCGCGCGGTGCCCCTGGACCCGGACGCCGTTCACGGCCCGGAACACGAACGTCTTGTAACGATGGACCTCCGGGGCGGAAGCCGCCGTTCCGTCCTGATCCTCACGCAGCGTCCTCCGCTGCACCACGGCTCCGATCTCGTCGTTCGGTATGCCCCAGCTGTTCAGGCGCGCCAGCGCGTTCCGCCGGAGGAGCGCCTCGTCCGGCGAGGTCCGCGGGCCGCTCGGCGTCTTCCGCAGGACGAGCACCTGGCCGTTCGACGGGTCCTTCTCATAGGTCCAGTCCGCCGACTCGAGCTCCGTCCGGCGCCCCAGCTCGCCGATCGGCGTGAACGGCTGATCGGCCCCGATGAGCGAGCGCTGGATGAGCGCGTCATCGAACGAACGCAGCGTCAGCCGGGCCGTCGGGAGCCTCGCGGCGGGCGCCGTGGCGAGCTCCCGCGAGTCGAACGTGAACCCCTCGAGCGCCTGCGCGGCCGCGGCGATCTCGCCGTCGTCGCCGCCCCCTTCGGTCGTTACCTCCGGCGCCCCGCAGGCGATGAGGGTCATCGAGAGCGCGGCCCAGAAACCAATCGTTCGCGTCGTCATGGTCATGTCTCCTGTCGTTCGAATCCCTCGGGCAACACGCAGCGTTCGTCGTTCATCCGCCGGGGAGCACGCGCCCGTTCGAGGGGTCGCAGCCGGCGATGTAATAGATGGTCGAGCCGGTCTTCAGGCCGGTGTTCTTCCGGTCGCGCCACCCGCCGTACTCGTACATGAGCTCCCGCGACGCGAACGACGCGCCGAACACGATGGAGACGGGGCAGTCATCGTCGTTGCTGAACTGGCTGTCGTCGTAGGCCTCGTCGATCCAGTTCTCTCCCACCCCATTCGAGATCGAGCTGATCGAGTAGTCGCCCACATAGTCCTTCACGTGATTGCCGCACGACGAGTCGCCGTGGAACGCGTTCCACATCGTCATGGTGCTGTCCGAGGTCGTGATCTGCTGCCGGTATCCGCCGTTCTTCCACACGTCGTAGTCGCCCGACTGGCACGCTTTGACGACCGCGATCTCCAGATCCCCGCCCGAGCTCGGGTTGCCGAAGAGCATGTTCTCGTTCGTCAGGACGCCGCAGTCGTAGCTGCCGTTGCCCATGACCAGGCCGCTGTAGGCGGGCGTCGACGAGCTCCCGGCGTCGTGCCAGCCGTGCGTGTGGATGAAGACGACATCGGCCTCGTCCGCGCCCGAGCCGGACGCCATGTCGTTCGCCGAGCAGGCGCAGGACGCCGCCTGGCTCGAGTCGGTCCAGTAGCTCCCCCGGGCGCTCGTGTTGTTGCGCGTCGAAACCTCATCCCAGAGGGAGACCATGCTGAGGAGGTTGAACGTGCTCGCGAAGGCGGCGGCGGTGCTCGTGTGCACCGAGTGCGACAGGCTGGTGTCGTCCTCACACTCCCCCGCGTGTCCGAAGTTCGCGATCCCGTAGACGTGCGCCTCGTGCTGCGCGCGCGCCGGCGACGGCATCGCAAGGAGGCACCCGAGCACCGGAACCCCTGCGAGGACATGGAACGATCGCCTGTTGCTCATACGCTCGACTCCTTCGTTGTCTCGATCGGTGGATGTCAGCCGCGGCCCGCCGCCCCGCAGCACGGGCGCGCCGCCGCCGGACCACGGCGTGGACCGGCGCCGGGCAGCGCCGGCGGGCGCGGGCGTCAGCGCGCCGCGCTCCGTTCAGCGCGGTCGCGCGTCATTGACGTCGACAGCGGCGTCGACCTCGATGACGTCGCCAACGAATCAACGTTATTCGCAGCTTCCGTGCCATCGCCTGGCGTCCGCCAGCGGGGGCGTCGCGTCACCCCGGGATTTCGGCGATCTCCCCGGGATGCGCCGGGATTGTGCCCGCGCGGGCGCCGTCGGCTGCCGTCGGGCGCCGTAGGGTTCCGCCAGAGGTGGCGGCGCGATCCCGCGGGGTGATGGCCCGGGCCACCACCACCTCGAGGCGCCGGGCGGCGGTCCAGAAACTTCAACCCCCCGGCGCGGGGATGCGCCGCCGAAAATCGCGGCGCGGCTCCGGAACCTGCGGCGGGCGGCGCTGTCGATCCCTGGCGTGGACGCGGTGAGCCGCGGCGCACGCAGAGAGCGGTGAAGCTCGCCGCGCGTGCGCCGGGGCGCGCCGAGAGAGGCGGGCCCTCGAGGGCTCGCTCCATTCAGACCGCTCGCCGCGCGGACATGCGCCCGAGCGCGAGCAGGGAAAGGGCTGTTCTCCGATGGACACGTTCAAGATGGCTCCGGGCATCGCACCCTCGAATCCGTTCCTCAGCAACCTGCCCTTCAGCCCGTATCCGGCCATCGCGGCCGACGTGCCCGCGGACGCGCCGGAGGGCTCCTATACGTACGCGCTCGTCAAGAGCGCGCCGGACGTCCCCGCCGACGAGTGCGAGACCGACGCGCTGTCGCTCGAGGTGATCATCCGGTGGGGGAACACCCCGCTTCACGTCGCGCACTTGACGCCGCCGCGCCCCTTTCATGTCGGCGAAACGGAGGGCGCCGGGGGCGTGTGCGACTTCTTCATACCCGCGGAGCGGCTGGGCGCGGCGCGGGCGCCGCTCGTGCTCGTCGGCGAGGGCGGTGAGGTGAGCGCCGTCATCCCGCCGGGCGCGTCGGGATCCATCGAGTTCGGCAGCTGCAGGATGACGATCGCGCAGGCGATCGCCGCCGGCCGCGCGGCGCCGTGCGCGGAGCTCGACGGGGCGCGGCGGATCGCGCTGCCGCCCGGCGCTCGCGCGAGGCTCGAGCTCGGCGATTTCGGGTTCGAGGTGGCGGTGGGCAGGGCGGGCCGCCGCGTCGCGGGCAAGGCCGGCATGGACCGCCGCGGCCTGCCGTTCACCGCGCTCTCGACGCTGCTCCACGTCGGCCTGCTCGGGGCCATGGCCGCGTTCATGCCCCCGCTCGCCATGGCCGACGACGGCGGCGTGAGCGCGGAGCAGGCCTACCTCATGGCGCAGGCGATCGGGGCGATCGCCGAGAAGGAGCTGCCCGAGGCGAAGGACGTCACCGACGCGAGCGGTCAGACCGAGCGCGAGGGCGGCTCCGGCGCGGCCGCGATGGGCGAGTCGGGCAAGGCCGGGAGCGAGACGAGCCGGAAGACGGGCGGGCGCTTCGAGATCCAGGGGCCGAAGGACAACCGCGACGTGCGGATCTCGCGGGCCCAGGCGCTCGACGACGCGGCGCGCTTCGGCATGATCGGCGTGCTCCAGGCGGGGTCCGGCGGCGATCCCAACGCGCTCTCGGCGCCCTGGGGCGGCCCCGACACGCTCGGCAACGGCGAGAGGAGCGTGATCGGCAACATGTGGGGCGAGACGATCGACGAGTCGGGCGGCGTGGGCGGGCTCGGATTGACGGGCGTCGGCGAGGGCGGCGGCGGGCATCTCATGGGCATCGGGATCGGGGCCATCGGCACCATCAACCACGGGAACGGCGTGGGTGATGGGCAGGGCTTCGGGCCTGGCGGCGGCGCGTCGCGCTTCGCCAACGGCCCTGGCCACAGGGTGAGGGCGCCGCGCATGGGGGTCGGCTCGACCACGGTGTCGGGCCGGATCCCGCCGGAGGTCATCCAGCGCATCGTGCGCCAGAACTTCGGCCGCTTCCGGCTCTGCTACGAGAACGGGCTGCGCAACAGCCCGAACCTCACCGGGCGCGTGTCGGTCGGCTTCGTGATCGGCCGCGACGGGGCGGTGTCGAGCGTCCACAACGGCGGCTCCGATCTGCCGGACGCCGGCGTGGTCTCCTGCGTGGTGCGCTCGTTCTACGGGCTGTCGTTCCCGCCGCCGGACGCCGGCATCGTGACTGTGACGTATCCCCTCATGTTCAGCCCCTCTGGCGGCTGATCCGGCTCTTCAGCCAGGTCCCTATATCTGCAGCGGCAAGGCGGGCGACGACGTGAACCGCCATGACGCCAAGGGCGCCAAGAAACCGGGGGAGTAGGAGAGACAAATGCCCGGACGGCCCTTCTCCTCTCCTCTTGGCGGCCTTGGCGTCATGGCGGTTTTTCTGCTGAACCGGGGCAACTCCCCGCAGCAGGCAGTGCTACTGCCCGCCGCGCGCGGCGATCTGGCCGACGGCCCGCTCCGCCTCCGCGATCTCCTGCGCTCGCTGCTGGATCATCACTCCCTGGGGCGGGCCCTGGAAGCGGCGGCGCTCCAGCGCGAACCAGACGATGGCCGTCACGGCGAACACGATGAGCATGATGCCCAGGGCCTTGTCGTTCGGCGGCTGGACGCTCACCACGATCAGCATCAGGCACGCGAGGACGCTGATGATCGCGAGCGGCCGGTACAGCGGGCCGAGGTCCCACGGGCCCATCTTCACCCAGGTGCGGCCGTAGGCGCGCACGCCCATCATCGTGGGCATCACGTACGAGATGTAGAGGAAGATCACGCAGACGGCCGTGATCGTCGAGTAGACGGGCGTGTACACAGTGAAGCCGATCGTCAGCGCGCTGACGACCCAGATCGCCGTCGCCGGCGTCCGGAACTTCGGGCTCACCTTGCGCAGCTGCTCCGAGAGCGGCAGCCCCCCGTCGCGGGCGAACGCGAAGGTCATGCGGGAGGCGGACGTCACCGTCGCCAGCCCGCAGAGGTACTGGGCCACCGAGATGCCGGCGTAGAGCGCGATCCGGAGGTTCTCCGGGATGACGCGCTCCATCACCCAGAAGAAGACGCCCCCGCCCTTCGACGCCGCCTCGTCCATGTCCGGAATCGCGAGCACGATCGCGCTCAGCATCAGCGCCCCGAAGACGCCGGAGACGAGCACCGCCCGGACGATGCCCCGCGGGACCGTCTGCGCCGCGCCGATCGTCTCCTCGGACGTGTGCGCCGACGCGTCGTACCCGGTGATCGTATACGCGGGCAGGAGGAAGCTCAGGAGGAACAGCGTTGTCATGCTGCCCGTCTCCGGCCACACGTCGCCCCCCTTCGGCCCGCTGTAGTTCGTGAACGTGACGAGCCGGCCGACGTCGATAGCGGGCGCGTAAAAGAGCATCGCGGCGGTGAGGATCACCGAGACGACGAGGATGAGGTACCCGCTGAAGTCGGTGAGCAGCGTGGTGACGCGGATCCCGAGGTGGTTGAAGAGCGCCTGCGTCCCCGTGATGAGCGTGACCCCGACGGCCTGCGTCACCAGCGCGCGATCCGGGGGCATCGCGGCGAGATCCACGCCGAACAGCGGGCCGAGAGAGCTCATGATGAACAGGTAGGCGCCGACGTTGATCGCCGCGAGGACGGTGATCAGCCCGATCAGGTTGAACCACGCGGTGGCCCAGCCGAAGCCCCGGCCGCCGAGGATCGAGGCCCAGTGGTACAGGCCGCCCGCGGTCGGGAACGCCGACGCGACCTGGCCCATCGTGAGCGCGATGCAGAGCGTGAGCGCGCTGCACACCGGCCACCCGATGCCGATGCCGGCGCCGCCGACGCTGCAAAAGCCCATCTGGAACGACGTGATGCCGCCCGCGATGATGCAGATGATCGAGAACGAGATCGCGAAGTTGGAGAAGCCCCCCATCCTGCGCAGCAGCTCCTGCGCGTAGCCCATGCTGTGGAGCGTCTTCACGTCGTCGGCGATCACGCCCTCCACGCTGCCCGGCGCGGCGCCTGCGCGCGGCCCGACGTCCCCCTTCGTCTCATGGCTCATGAGCGGTCCCCTTTCGTCACGGTCTCTCGCCCGGGGCCGACGGAGCCCTTCGGGCCTCGTCAGGATCGGCGCGTCTCGCCGATGAGCGCTCCCCCTCGGGGCCCTCGCCCGGACCCGACCAGCCTACATGGGGGCACGCGGGCCTGCCCAGGGCTGCGCCCGCGCCCCGCTGCTACCCTCGCCGCCGATGGCCGCCTCGACGATCCCCCCGCTCTCGCGCCGGCGCGCGCTGCTCGGCCTCGCCGCGCTCGCCGCGCCCTCGTGCCGGCGAGGCACCTCACCGCCGGCGCCGGAGGAGGCGGCCCCCTCGGCCTGGAAGGATCTCCCGTTCGAGCCCGCCTCCGAGGGCGAAGACCCGCAGCGCGCGCTGCTCCTCGCGCCCGAGGCCGCGCCCGCACCGCCGCTGCTCGTCGCGCTGCACGGGCGCGGCGAGGCGGTGCGAGGCCTCGAGGTCGGCGCGCGCGGGTGGCGCGACGACTACGGCCTCGACGCGGCCCTGAAGCGCCTCCGCTCGCCGCCGCTCACGCCGGACGATCTCGGGCAGATGGTGACGCCCGAGCGGCTCGCGCAGCTCAACGCCTCGCTGAAGGAGCACCCCTACCGCGGGCTTTGCATCGCCACGCCGTTCACGCCCGACCTCCGCGACCGCTCCGTCGAGGGGGCCGCGGGCTTCGGCCGTTTCCTCGTGGAGCGGCTCCTGCCGCGGGCGCGCGCCGAGGGCGGGTGCCAGGCCGCACGCGAGGCCACCGGCATCGACGGCGTGAGCCTCGGCGGACGCCTCGCGCTGCTCGTCGGCCTGTCGTTCCCCGACGTCTTCGGCGCGGTCGGCGCCCTGCAGCCCGCGGTGCGGGCGGGCGAGGCGGAGATGTTCTCCGCGCTCGCGCGCCGGGCGATGGAGCGCCGCGCGGTCACGCTCCGGCTCGTGTCGAGCGAGGGCGATCCCTTCTTGCACGCCATCCAGGCGCTCAGCGATCGGCTGCGGCAGGACGGCGTGACCCACACCCTGCTCGTCGTGCCCGGTCCGCACGATTACGCCTGGAATCGGGGGCCGGGCGGCGTTGAAATGGTGCTCTGGCACGAGCGGATCCAGCGCGGTTTGCCGCCGCCGTGATCGCGGCGGCCCGGCCGTCACAAGCCCCTGACCCAGGCCGCCGAACCGTGTTACTCCCTCGGCATCGACGTGGCCGATCCCACACGCACCGCCCGCGCCGACGGCGCGACCGACCCGCCCACCGTGCGCGAGTGGCTCAAGCCGCTCGAGAGCGCCGGCCTGCGCCGCCACACGAGCGCGAAGCGCGTCGGCGGCAAGGCGGCCTCGCTCGGGCGCCTGCTCCGCGACGGCTTCCCGGTGCCGCGCGGGTGGGTGCTCGACGCGCGGTGCTTCACGGAGATCGTCGACCGGCAGCTGCCGCCGGGGCACGACCTCGCCACGCTGATCCGGCTCTCGGGCACGAGGGCGGGCGTCGACCGGGCGGCGCGCGCGCGCGACCGCATCCTGAGCGAGCCGCTGCCCGAGGCGCTCTCGACCGCGCTGCAGGCGCTCTGGCAGGCCGTCGAGCAGGAGGCGCCGTGGGGCCTCGCGGTGCGGTCCAGCGCCACGTGCGAGGACAGCGAGGAGACGTCGATGGCGGGGCTCGCGATGACCGTGCTCGGCGTGCGCGGCGAGGCCGGGCTCGACGCCGCGATCCGGCAGGTCTGGGCGAGCGCCTTCCTGCCACGCGCGCTCGCGTACCTCGCGCACGCCGGCGTCCGCGACGTCGCGATGGGCGTCGTGCTGCAGGTGATGGTGCGCGCCGAGGCCGCGGGCGTGCTGTTCACCGCGCCCCCGCCGGGGCTCGAGGGCGAGCACTGGCACGCCGGCGAGCGGCTCGTGAACGCAACGCTCGGGCTCGGCGCGCCGGTCGTCGACGGCGCCGCGGCGGCCGACACGATCCGGCTCGCGCGCGACGGCGGCAGGGTCGTCGCGTCGGCGGTAGCGCAGAAGCGGCGCGCGCTCGTCGTGGGCGCGGCAGGGCTCGAGGAGGTCCCTGTGCCCGAGGCGAGCGCCGAGCAGCCGGCGCTCGGCGAGGCCGCGCTGCGGCAGCTCGCCGAGCTCGCCGAGCGGCTCGAGCAGGGCGGCAAGGGCCCGTTCGACGTGGAGTTCGCGGTCGAGGCGGTGCCGCCGGGCGTGGCGCTCGTGGTCGACGGGGAAGGGCCTTCCGGCCAGCCGGAGGGCGCCGCCGCGGAGGGCGCGCCCTCCGCGGTGGCGTCGGCGGGCGGCGAGGGCGTGCCCTCACCAGCGGCGGCGTCGGAGGCCGGCGAAGGCGCGCCCTCCTCGGTGGCGCGGCGCGTGTGGCTGCTCCAGGTGCGCCCGGTGAGCGGCGGCGGCTTCCCCGAGGGCGGCGACGCCGACACGATCTGGTCGCGCGCCAACGTGGGCGAGGCGCTCCCCGGGGCCGCGACGCCGCTCACCTGGTCGGTGGCGCGGGCGTTCTCCGACCGCGGCTTCCGCGAGGCGTTCGCCGCGCTCGGCTGCCGCGTGCCGCGGGGCGCGCGCCTCGTGGCCAACGTGCACGGGCGCTTCTACCTCAACCTCACGGCCTTCATGCGGATCGCGGCGCAGGTCCCGGGGCTCTCGCCGCGCGCGCTGCTCGGCATGAGCGGCGGGGCGAGCGAGGCGCTCATCGCGCGGCTCGCCGAGCAGAGCGAGGGCGTCTCGCGGCGCGGCTTCTATGCGCGGCTGCCGCTCACGGGGCCGCGGCTCCTCCTCCGGCAGGCGCGGCTCGAGCGCGAGGTGGCGGCCTACGAGGGCGAGGCGCTCTGGGCGCAGCGCGCCCTCTCCGAGCTCGACATGACGCTCCTGCCGGACGACGCCATCGGCACCACGCTCCGGAGCGTCTTCCTGCTGCTCGAGCGGACCGGCACGCGGATGCTGCACTGCGCGTCGGCGTCGCTCGCGAGCCACCTCGCGCTGTGCAAGGCGCTCGAGCGCATCGCGGGCCGCCGCGCCTCCGCGCGCTCCGCCTCCGGGGAGGCGCACCTCGACGCGCCGGCCGGGCGCGCGGAGACGAACGTCGAGCACCTGGCGCAGGTGCTCGCGGGCGGCGTGCGCGAGCTCGACAGCGCGGGGCCGGGCATCGAGCTCGCGCGGGTCGCCGAGCTCGTCCTGCAGGATCGGACGGCGCGCGAGCGGCTGCTCTCCGGCGGGGTCCTGTGGCCGCGCGACCTGCCCGAGGGGCCGGCGCGCGACGCGTACGCGCGGTTCCTCGACGCCTACGGCGATCGCGCGGTGCGCGAGGCGGAGCTCGCGACGCCGCGCTGGCGGGAGGACCCGTCGCCGGTCGTCGCGATGCTCACGGCGTCGCTGCGCGGGGCGCCGGGCGATCCGGAGCGCGCGCTGGCGCGCGCCCGGGCGCTCGCCGATCGGGAGATGGCGATGCTCGAGACGCGCGTGCCGCGGCTGGAGCTCGCGCTCCTGCGCGCGCTCGTCGGCCGCGCGCAGCGCTACGTGCGCCTGCGGGAGCGCATGCGCACGTGGGTGACGCGCGTGCTCGGCATGCTGCGCAGGGTCGCGCTCGACATCGACCGGCGCCTCCGGCGCCTCGATCCCTCGCTGGAGCCCGGCAGCGTCTTCTTCTGCACCTACGAGGAGCTCGTGACGGCGCTCTCCAGCGGTCGCGCCGACGTGGGCCACCTCGTCCGGCTGCGGCGCGCCGAGCACCTCCGCGACGCCGCCCGCCCCGATCCGCCGGCCACGTTCATCGGCCGGCCGCCGCCGGTCGTGCTGCCGCCCGCGTCCGGGGAGCGCCTGCTCGGGTTGCCCGCGAGCCCTGGGGTCGTCGAGGGGCGGGCCCGCGTGCTCGAGCCGGGCGCCTCGGCGCTCGACGCGGTGGCGCCGGGGGAGGTGCTGGTCGCGCGCACGACCGACGTGGGCCTCTCGCCGCTGTTCCTGGTGGCCGCCGCGGTCGTGACCGAGCTCGGCGGCCCCATGTCGCACGCCTCGATCGTCGCGCGGGAATACGGCATCCCCGCGGTGGTGAACGTCCCCGGCGTGACGCTGGCGATCAAGACGGGCGATCGGCTCCGGATCGACGGCGATCGCGGCGTTGTCGAGCGCCTGGACGAGCGCGCCTCGCCGTCGGCGCCGGGCGTCGTCGCCGAGGGAGCTCCTGGCGGCGGCGCCGCGCCGCTCGCGGCGCCGCCCGGATGACGGCCGCGCGCTTCCGCGTCGGGCCCTCGGACGGCCCCACGGTGGCCGACGTCCTCGAGCGCGCGGGCGGCGCGTCGCGGGGCCTCGCGGGCGCTGCGGCGGAGGGGCGCGCGTTCCTGAACGGCCGGCGCGCGCGGCCCGGCGACGCGGTCGCGCTCGGCGACGAGCTCGCCGTGTGGCCGGCGCGGCGCGACGCGCCGGGGGCGCCGCCGGTGGAGGTGCTGGCGCGCTGGGGGGAGCTCCTCGTCGCGTCGAAGCCTGCGGCGCTGCCGACCGAGCCGGAGCGCCGGGGCACGCGGTCGCTGGTCACGGAGGTCGCGGAGCTGCTCGGGCTGCGCGACCTGCCGCACGCGGCCTCGCGGCTCGACGTCGGCGTGAGCGGCGCGGTGCTGTGCGCGACGGGCGCGCGGGGCCGGCGGCACCTGGCGGCGATGCGCGAGGCGGGGCGCATCGCGCGGGTCTACGTGGGCATCGCCGGGGGGCGCGTCGACGGGGCGGGCACGTGGGACGCCCCCATCGGCGCGGCGCGGGCGCGGGGCGGTCGCAGCCTGCCCGCGGTGGGCGGCGCGGACGCGAGGGACGCGGCGACGCGTTACCGCGCGGTCGCCTCGGCGGGCGGCGGCGCGGCGCCGGCCACGCTGCTGCGCCTGGATCCGGTGACGGGCCGCACGCACCAGCTCCGGGTGCACGCGGCGCACGCGGCGGCGCCGCTCCTTGGCGATCGCGACCATGGCGGGGCCCGGTCGGTGACGACGGCGAGGGGCCGGGTGATCCCGCTCTCGCGCGTCGCGCTGCACGCCTTGCGCGTCACGGTGCCGGACGAGCGCGGCGAGCTCTGCGCGGCGATCTCGCCGGTGCCGGACGAGCTCCGCGAGCTCTGGGGGGCGCTCGACGGCGACGGCTCGGCGTGGGAAGAGGTGCTCTCCGCGCCGCTCGAGGCGGCCCTGCCGCTCGGTGCTCCTTCCGGTACCAGATGACCTCGCCTCGCCCTTTCACCCGCGCTGCCCTGGGGATCCTCGCTGGCCTCGCGCTCGCCGCCGCCGGCGTGGTCGCCGTGGCCGAGCCGGAGTCCCCGCCGACGCGCGCCGGGTATGCGCCGGACCCTGCCGCGCGGCCGAGCGCGAAGCAGTGGGTCTTCGACGTGCACTATGCGAAGGGGAGGGGCTCGATCGTGCGGGTGCGACCGGTGACGCTCGACCGGCCTCTGGCGACGGCGCGTGTGATGGGCCGGTTCGCGATCGAGCTGTACGTTGGCCAGGAGCTGCTCGATCGGGTCCGTTTCGACGTGCCGCTGACGGGGGACGCGCCGGACCGGCCGCCGGGCGCCCTGCTCCGCCGTCCGACGTTCGACAGCGGCGTGACGACGCGGCTGCGCGTGCAGATGGCGGACAACCCGCGCGCGAGCTGGGCCAAGCTGGTGGACCGGAAGACGGGCGCGGAGGAGCGCTTCCTCTGGCCGCCGGAGCCGGACGGCCGCCTCGTGTCGCTGAGCGCGCAGGGCGGGGTGGCGGTCGACGGAGGCGCGCCGGGGGATGCAGGCAAGCTGCCGGCGGACGCCGGGGGATCGGCGGACGCGGGCTGGCCGGACGCTGGCCCCGATGGGGGCTTTCCGCCGGTGGACGCGGGGTGGCAAGACGCGGGCAGGCTGCCGGTGGACGCGGGGTGGCCGGATGCGGGCTGGCCGCCGGTGGACGCGGGGTGGCCGGACGCGGGCTGGCCGCCGGTGGATGCGGGGCGGCCTCCGGATGCCGGATCGCCGCCGGATGCATTCAAGCCGCGGCGGAAGTAGCGCGCCCTGCCTGAGCTGCGGTACCTTGGCGGGCATGCAGGACCGCTCGCTCGCTGTCGTCGCATCGCTCGCTCTCGCTGTCGTCTTCTCCGCGGCGCCGGTCGCCGCTCAGCCGCCTGCGGGCAAGGAGAAGCCGCAGGCAGCCGCGCCTGAGCCGGTGGCGGCCGCGCCCGATGCTGCTTCTTCGCAGCGCAAAGATCCCAACGGGCACACCGGCATCAGCCCCTACACCGAGCAGATCCTGAAGGGCCAGGCGTCGTTCGTGGCGCGCGACATCCCGGGCGCGATCGCGGGGTTCCAGGAGGCGATCAAGCAGGACTCCTCGAAGATGCTCGGCTTCTATCTGCTCGGCGAGGCGATGCTCGAGTCCGGCAACACGGCGGAGGCCGAGACGGCCTGGACGACGGCGCTCGGCAAGAAGGGCCCGGACGAGCTCCACGCCAAGGTGCTCTTCTGCCTCGCCGATCTGCGCGAGCGGCTGAAGAACTGGCAGGCGGCGAAGGAGGCGTGGGGGGCCTACAGCACGTACCTGACGAGCAACCCCAAGGCGACCGGCTACCCGGCGACCGCGGCGGAGCGGCAGAAGCAGCTCGACCGGCGCATCAAGGACGAGAAGGACTACGCCGCGGTCAAGGAGCGCATCGTCCAGCGCGAGGCCGAGCGCCAGAAGGAAGCCGAAGAGAACGCCAAGAAGGACAAGATGAACCGGTAGCGCGCCCTCGGCTGGGTGCGCCGCCGAGGCGGCGCGCCCGGCGCACGGCGAGACGCCGCCGTCCCGCGCCGCCTCAGGGGGCGGGGGAGTCGACACGCATGAACGAAAGGGTGCGGAACGTCCGCTTGCTGAGCTTCCACCCGGAGGGCGTCCGGACCGCCTCGTTCTCGTACGTGCCGTGCGCCACCTGGACGCTGCTCAGGGGGTCATAGACGTGCGTCGCGATCAGGTACGAGGTGATCTTCGCCCGGTTGCCGCCGGGGAGGATGTCGATACGGACGTTGCTGATCAGGTGCTGCGTGCCGACATAACCTGATTCTGCGAACAGGCCATCGATGAAGTCGGCCCAGGCCTCCGCGCTGGGCACCGAGACGACCGGCGGATCATCCGGAGCGGCGCCGGCGGCCCAGATGAGGACCGGAGCGTCGGGCGTGAAGCACCTTGAATAGATCTGCTTGCCCGTCGCCAGATCACCGCGGCCGATCGCGTCGGTCCCGGCCGCGTAACAGTACTCGAGCTGCTCGATCTCCCGCAGCGCCTGGAGCTCGGGCACGCCGTTCGGCGGCGTGCCCTCCGCGGGCTTCGCGAGCGACACGATGACGGCGCCTGCCAGCGCGAGCGCGGAGACCAACGGGAAGGCACGACGCAGAATGCTGCTGAGACGACCGCTGTTCGTACTCAAGGAACTCTCCCCTTTCGCTGGGTTCTCGAATCGTCACGAATCGATATGCCAGTGTAAATATCTGAGCAACCCCAGCTCCCTACCCGCGGCGCCAGCCGTCGCTGGGTTGGGCCCCCGCCTCCGTCCACCGATAGAACCCTTCCCCCGTCTTCTTCCCGAGCTTCCCCGCGCGCACCATCTGCCGCAGGATCACCGGCGGCCGGAACTGCTCCCCCACCTCGCGGTGGAGGTGCTCCAGGATGGCGAGCCGCACGTCGAGCCCCACGAGATCCGTCAGCTTGAGCGGCCCCATCGGGTGCCGGTACCCGAGCTCCATCGCCCGATCGATGTCGACGGCCGACGCCACCCCGGCCTCCAGCATCCGCATCGCCTCTGCGCCGAGCGCCACGCCGAGCCGGCTCGTCGCGAAGCCGGGCGTGTCGTTCACCACGATCGGCGTCTTGTCCAGGCGCCTCGCTACCGAGAGCGCCGCCGTCACCGTCGCCTCGTCGGTCTCGAGCCCCCGCACCACCTCGAGCAGCTCCATCACCGGCGGCGGGTTGAAGAAGTGCAGGCCGATCGTGCGCCCGCCCGCGCCGAGCCGGCGCCCGAGCTCCGTGATGCTCAGGCTCGACGTGTTCGTGCCGAACAGCGCCCGCTCCGGCGCCGCCGCCTTCACCCGGCCGAGCACCTCGACCTTGAGGTCCATCCGCTCGGGCACCGCCTCGATCACGAGATCGGCGTCCGCCGCAGCGCGCTCGAGATCCGGAGACGCCACGAGCATCCCGATCATCTCGCTGCGCGCCTCGTTGAGCATCTTGCCCTTCTGGACGAGGCGATCGGTCGCGCGCTTGATGTCCTCGATCGCCGCGCCGATCCGCGCGGCGTCGACGTCGTAGAGGCGCGTCACGTAGCCGGCGACCGCCGTGACCTGCGCGATCCCCTGGCCCATCGTGCCCGCGCCGAGCACAAGCACCGTGCGCATCCGCGCTGCGGCGGGGTCCACCACCATCTCGCTCACTTCGGCGGAGCCGGGGCGCCGTCCTTCTGCCGCGCATCCATGCGCTTGCGCACCAGCTCCACCTCCTGGGGCGTCAGCTTGCGCAGGTTCGCCGGCCCCGGCGCGGCGGTGCCCGCCGCGCGCTCGGCCCCGGCGGCGCGCAGGGCCTCCGCGGCCGGACCCGCCTCGGGCCCCGTCGGCGGCGCCGGGCGCGCGCCGGGCTGAGCCGCCGGGCGAGCCTCGGCGGTCGCGGGGCGGGCGCCAGCCGGGGCCGGGCGAGCCACGGCGGCAGCCGGGCGAGCGCCCGCCGGCGCGGCCTGCCCCGCGGCGCCGTCGTCGCCGCTGCTCATCGCAAGAAAGGTGACGCCAGCCACCACGAAGACCGCGAGCCCCAGCGCAGGGACCCAGTTCGGGGTAGGCGGCTCGTCCGCCGGCAGCGCGCGGGCGGGCTCCCCGTCGAAGCCATGGTGATCGCTCACGTCGTGCGCCGGGGCCGCGTGAGCCTCGTGATGGGCCGTGCTCATGCGCGGACAGTTGCCGTACTTCGAAAGCGGCGTCGAGGGGGTTCCACGTCGTTCCACGCCCTTCCACGTCTCGCCCCACGCCCTTCCGCGCCCCGCCGGCCAGAACGGCCGAGCGCACTCAGCCCGCGAGGCTCCGGTGGCTGTCGAGCGCCGCGCGCTGATCCGCGAGATCGTCGCCGTAGACGGCCTCGATCGCCTCCGCCGCGAGGCGGTGCTGCCGCTCCGCCGTCTCCTTCGGCTGCATCCCGTACGCGGCGTCGCGGATCAGCACCGTGCAGAACTCGAAGCGGTGCTCCCCCATCCGCGACCAGATCCGCTGCGCCTCGCCGAAGCGCAGGTGATCCACGAGCGCCGAGGCGTCCGGGATCATCCGGGCGAGCACGCGCGTGTCGAACTCGCGCCCCAGCACCGCCGCGGAGATCACCGTCTGCCGCGTCCGCGGCTCGAGCCGCTCGAGCCGCGCGACGAGCAGGCTGTTCACGGTCCGCGGCGGCATGAACCGGCTCGAGCGCGCGGCGTCGTGGGCCGACCCGTACCGCCCGTCCTCCAGCCAGTACGCGAGGATCTCCTGCGCGAAGAACGGGTTCCCCCCCGCGGTCTGGCCGAGCAGCGACCCGAGCATCGTGGGGAGCGGGCCGCCGAAGAACGGCTCCGCGAGCGCGAGCAGCCGCTCCGCCGGGAGCGGCGCGATCTCGATCCCCTGCGACGGGATGCCGGCGTCGAGCGGGATGCGGGCGTCCACCCCCTCCCCCGAGGACACCCCGGGCCGCGCCGAGCAGATCACCGCCAGCGGCAGGTCCCTGCAGGCGGCCGTGATCGCGCGCACCGCGTCGAGCGAGGTCGGATCGGCCCACTGCGCGTCGTCGAGGTGCACCACCACCGGCTGCAGCGAGCTCTCCGCGACGAGCAGCGCGGCGAGCGCCCCGAGGGCCTCGTCGCGCCACCCGGCCTCGGTCGCGGCCTCCTGGCCGCGCAGCCTGAGCAGCCGCGCGAGCGCCTCGCGCGACCTGTCGATCCCGGCCCGCACCTCGGTCCAGCTCTCGGGCAGCCGCTCCAGGAGCAGCTCCAGCGCGAGATCGAGCCCCGCCTCCTTGGCGCGCTGGCCGAGCTCCGACGAGATCCCGAGGTACTCCTTGAGCGCGAACTCGAACGCGTAGAGCGGGGTCCTCAGCGTCTGATCGCAGCGGGCCTCGATCCACAGCAGCGGGCGCATGTCCATGAGCTGCGCGCGCTGGTGGCGGTAGCTGTGCACGAGGTAGCTCTTGCCGATGCCCGCCTCGCCGAGGATGTACACGACGCCCGCGGAGCGCCCGGCGAACAGGGGCTCGAGCGCCTGCGTGAGCCGCCCGAGCTCGACCTCGCGGCCGATGGGGCCGAGATCGTAGAACTCCTCCTGCACCGCGATGCGCCGCCGCTCGAGCGAGTAGACGAGGATCGGCAGGTCGAACCCGTCGAACCGGAAGATGTTCTCGGTCGACCACTGGTGGCTCGCCTCGCCCGCGCGGAACGCCCGCTCGTCCGCCCAGATCGACGACGGCGCCGCCTTCCGCGCGATCTGCGCGGCGAGGTGGATGGCGCGGCCGACGCACGCGAACTCGCGGCGGCCCACGGCGCCGAAGAAGCCGACGAGGCAGCGCGCGCGGGTGACGCCCACCGCGAGCCGGGGCACGCCGAGGCCGTTGCTCTTCAGCTCGAGCGCGAAGTCGAGGGCGCGATCGTGGTCGCTCTCGTGCGCGACGGGCGCGCCGAAGTAGAACTGCGCGCCGAAGCCGCGCTCCGTCACGGTCATGCCGGCGAACGTCGCGCCGTACATCGCCGAGATCTCGTGCAGCTGCTGGAGGAGCTCCGTCGGGCTCTCCACCCGATCGAGCGAGACGGACACCGTCGTCACCTCGCGGATCTCGCCCTCCGGCGCGAGATCGCCCGCGCCCGGCGGCAGGAACGCCTCGACGTCCGCGTCCGTCGGGGCCGACGCGATCGTCAGCGAGGGGGGCCCGCTCAGGAGATCGGCCTCGTCGAGGTCCGCCACGCTCTCCCGCGCGCTGGCCGCGGGGAGCCGCTCGCGGAAGCTGCGATCGAGGTGGAGCTCGCTGTCGTCCACCCCGCGGTCGGTCGCCTGGCAGGCCTCCATCGCGGGGCCGTAGATCAGGAAGTACGCGCGATCCGGGGCGATGCGCACGATCGTCCAGTGGACCGTGCCCCAGGCGAGCCCGATCCTGAACGGCGTCTGCGCGCCCCCGGCGCCCAGCGCGCGCCGCGCCGCGAGCTCCAGCAGGCTGCGCCGCATCGCGAGCGCCGCGCTGCGCGCGTGCCGGGTGACGTTGCGCCCCGGCCGATCGGGGAACAGCGCGGTGAACCCGCCGCCGGGCGACAGCGTGGCGACGAACCCGCCCGACTGGTGCACGGCCTCGAACAGCGGATCGAAGAACGAGCGCAGCGCCTCCGGATCGAGCGCCTGGCGCGCGATCATCTGCTCGGCGAGCTCCACGACCGCCGGCAGCGAGACGTGCAGGACAGCCGCGTCGACCGCGCCCGCGTATTGCCCTTCGGCGTCCTGTTCGAGGATGAAGTCCGGGACGAGCGGATTCATGTCGAAACTCTATCGGGTATCTCCGCCCGACACGAGCGCGGCGGGAGGGACGCTCGAGCCCCGGGCGAGCGCCCCCGGGCGTGCGCGGAAGAGACTGTTACGGAAGTGCGCCGCGAGGGTCGTTCAGGACATGTGAAGGGAGGGGTGCGCAGGAGAGAGCCTCCGCGCGTGGGCGGAGGTCGGTCCGGTCGGTTTCGGCAGCTCCGTCGGTTTCGTCCGTTTCGTCGGTTCCGTGAGTTCCGTCAAAACGGCGGAGCCGACAGCCCGTCGACCGGCACCAGGCGGGAGGTGAAGAAGACGCGCACCGTGCCGAGCTCGAGGCGCGCGCCCTCGAGCGTGAAGGGAACCTTGCGGGTCTCTCCCGCGAGGCGCAGGGTCAGCTCGCCGCGCACGGGGCCCGGCGCGCTGGCCCCGGGGGTGGGGGCGCCGGCGTCCTCCACGGCCGACGCGCGCGCGATCTCGACGATGTAGCTCCCCTTGGGGAGGCTCCGCAGCGCGAGGGACTCCGACCGCGTGCTCGTCGCGTCGCGCGAGCGCACACCCACCGACGGGAGGGTCGCGCCCATCCACGAGACGCGCCGCCCCTGCGCGTCGATGAGGGAGAGGTCGAGGTCGGCGCCGCCGGTCCACTCGGCGCTGAGCCACACGTCGCCGGGCAGGTCGGCGGCCGGCGCCGCGTCCGGCTGCGCGAGCCGCCGGTCGATCTCCGCGCGGACGGCGGAGGTCGCGTCGAGGCGCAGCTGGCTCGCGAGCTCGCTCATGCCGCCCTCGCCGGCGCACCGGATCGCGGCGGCGACGAGCTTCGCGTCGGCGGGCGCGAGGTCCGCGAGCGCCACCCGGTGCTGGCACGCGAACGCGGGCCGCCCCGCGGCGTCCCAGAGCTCGGCGAGCCGCGTCTGGGTGGCCCGGTCGCCGGGGCGCACGTCGGCGAGGCCGCCGAGGATGCGCGCGGCGCGGTCGCGCTGGCCCTGCCGCGCCGCGAGGTCGGCGCGGGCGATGAGCGCGTCGGGATCGAGCGCGTCGCGCCCGCTCCAGCGCGCGGTCAGCTCCTGGGCCTCGCCGAGGCGGCCGGTCGTGGCGTAGAGCGCGTAGAGGCCCACCGTCCTGTCGCGGCTGTCCGGGGCCGCCGCGAGCGCCGCCTCGGCGGCCGCTGTCTTCGCGGCGCTCTCGGGCGCGAGCGTGTTCGTCGCGTCGAAGCTCACCATGCGATCGAACACCCGGCGCATCGGGATCATCCGCCGCGGCCGCGGGCGCGACCACTCCTCGGCGGCGACGAGGCCGTCGTCGGACGATCTCCTGGCGCGATCGTCCAGCGGCGGCGCCGGCTTCGGCTCCGCGGGCGCGGCGGCCGTCGGCGCCGGCGGGGGCGCCGGCATGTCGGCGTCGAACGACTTGTCGAACCGGCGCTGCGGCTTGGCAGGCGACGCCGGGCGGGCGCCGGCCGACGTGCGCGACTCCGCCTTCGCGGCCGGCGCGACGTCCGGCCAGCCGGAGCCGCCGCCGCCCCTGCCGCTGCCCGACAGGCCAAGGCCCGCCCCGAGCGCGTCGCCCTTCTCCTCGGCGCCCTCGTCCGCCGCGTCGGGCTCCTCCCCCTCGGCGCTCGCGCTCACGCGCTCGGCCTGCTCCTCGCCCGTGAACGCGGAGGTGATGCCGCCTCGATCGAGGCCGAACGCCTTGAACATCGCCTCGCTCTCCAGGACGAGCAGCGAGGTGAACCGGCTCGCCACGGAGAAGCGCCGCGACAGCTCGATGATGGCGGGCTTCTGCGCGTCGCCGCCGCTCTCCTCGAGCTCCGCGATCTTCGCCGCGGCGTACAGGCGCGGGACGAAGGCGTTGCCCGCGCCGGTCGTGGCGACGATGTTGACGGGGTAGGTCTGCTCGAAGCGCTCGCCCGAGACGCGGCCGCGGACGCGGATCGCGCCGGTGACGTCGGCCCCGGAGCTCATCCGGGCCACGACGAGCGCCTCGCCGCCGGCGCGGATCGGGTCGAGCCGCGCCGGCGTGATCTGGGTCAGGCCGGGCGGGAGCTCGATCTCGGGATCGCGCAGCGCGAGGCCGTACGCCGCGCCGAGGACCGACTGCGCCGCGCTCGCGACCTTCTGGCCGGGCACGTAGGGGACCATCACCCCGCCGCCGCCCCGCGCGAGCGCCCTGAGCGACGTGGTGTCCGCGTCGCTCCCGAGCGCGACCGCGACCACGGCGGCGGCGCCGTCCGCGGGGATCGCGCCGCGCACCGCGGCCTCGATGTGGGCGGGGCGCGTCGGGCCGACCGAGGGCGTGCCGTCGCCGAGGTAGATGATCCGGAGCTCCTTGCCGTCGAGCGGGCCGGCGGCCGCGCGCGCCGCGATCATCGCCGCGGCGAGATCGCTGCCGCCGTCGGGCTCGATGCCGCCGAGGAAGCGCTCGACCTCGCCCGCCGAGGCGGCGCCGGGGGCCATGGGGCGCGCGGCGCCGCCCTGGCCGGCGTCGCCGAGCGAGCGGCAAAGGGTGTCGCACGCGAGCACGACGACCTCGTCGCGCCGGTCCATCTCGCGGACGAGCGACGAGGCGAGCCGCGTCGCGCGGGCGAACCGCTCGCCGACCATGGATCGGCTCGAGTCGACGACGATCGCGTGGCGCCGCGAGGTCGACGCCTGCCACCGCGGGAGCCGGGGCCGGATCGCGATCGCGACGTACGGCGACGTGTCGCTCGCGATGGCCTGCGCCGCGGCGAGGGAGGCCTCGTGCTCCGCGCCGTCGCGCTTCGACGTGCCGGCCGCGCCGCGCCACGGCTGAGATGCCGCGGGTGGCGTGGCCGGCGGCGGGGCGGGGGGCATCCGGTAGGCCCAGGCGGTGACGGGCCGGTCGCGATCGGGGAGCGCGTACTCGACCGTGAGGTCGCCGGCCGGCGTGAAGCCGCGGGCCTCCAGCGTGCGGCGGTCGGCCGCGCCGTCCGCGGGGGCGGCGGCGAGCTCGTAGCCGCGCGTCGCGACGCCGAACTCCCGGTCGTGGCCGAGCACCTGCACGTCGAGCGAGAAGTCGCCGATGTTCGTCGTGCCGCTCTGGTCGTGCGCGAGCGGGTAGGTGAAGCGCCGGACGCCGCCGGCCTGCTCGACGAGCTGCGTGTAGGTGAGCACGACGCGCCGCGAGCCGCGCTTCGGGATGGGGAAGATGCGCAGCTCGAACCGGCCGCCCCGCTGCCACTCGAGCAGCGCGGGGTCGCGCCACGGGCCGGGGACCCAGATGATCTCCTCGCGCGGCTTGGGCGCCTTGGGGGCGGCGTTCTGGATGACGCCGCGCCAGATCGCGGCCCCGCGATCGCGATCGACGAACGCGCCCTCGACCAGCTTGCCGTCCACCTCGAGCGCGAGCCGCTCGATCTGCGCGCCCGGCGGGAGCGGGAACCGGAAGATGCCCTCGAGCTCCTCGTCGGTGTCGTTGGCGAAGGTCTCGTCGATCTCCGTCCTGGCGACGACGTCGACGATCCGCACCTTGACGGCGTGCCTGGCGAGCCGGACGGCCCGCTCTTTTTCCTGCGTCGCGCCCGGCTTGCGCGCCCTGAGCTCGCCGAGGCCGCGGAGCGCCGGGGCGTCGGCCTCCTCGGCGGAGCGGTCGCTCCACTCGAGCGTGTCGGCGAGCGACGTCGCGCTCGCGACCTCCGGCGCTGCGCCCTTCGCGAGCGTCGCCTCCTCGCCGGCGCGCACCTCGACGGGCTCGCCGCGCTCGCCGGTGACGCGCACGGCGCCGCGGGCCACCTCGACCGAGGCGCGCGCGGCGCCCGCGGTGATCGCGAGCTTGGTCCCGAGCACCTCGATCTGGCCGTGCGGCACCTCGATGCGCGCGGGCGGCGCGCCGGGGGCCGGCGTGACGTCGAGGACGACGGCGCCCTCGTCGACGCGCGCGCGGCGGCCGTCGCCTGCGATCCACACGCGGGAGCCGCGGTCGATGGCGAGCGCCGAGCCGTCCGCGAGCGACAGGTGGGCGCGCGTCCGCGCGTCGGTGCGCAGGGTCGCGCCCTCCGGCAGCGCGGCGCCCGCGGCGAGCGGCGCGCAGGCGCCCGCGGCGTCGCACGCCTCGAGGCCGCCCGACCTGTCGGCCGACGCGCGCGACACCGAGGCGATCTTGCCGGACCATGGCGCCCCGGCCCCCGCGGCGACGGACGGCGCCGTTGTTTCGCCGCCGCGCCGCAGAGCAACCCCGACCGTTACCGC
Organism: Sorangium sp. So ce124; assembly: GCF_051525235.1. Lineage (NCBI taxonomy): Bacteria > Pseudomonadati > Myxococcota > Polyangiales > Polyangiaceae > Sorangium > Sorangium sp. So ce124. The sequence continues at coordinate 11,865,927 of NZ_CP150312.1, read as the reverse complement.
CGCCGCCGCGGCCAGGGCGGCGGCGGCGAAGGCCGAGCGCCGCCCGAAGGCCGTGCGGCGCGCCGCCGGCGCGGTTCGCTCCGGAATCGTGGAGCGCGGTCCGCCGGTGCGCGCCTCGGCCGCGCCGGATCGCGCTCCGGAAGTGTCGGATCGCGGCCTGGGCGTAGGGGAACGCCACGCGGGCGTGTCGGATCGCTGCTCGGCGATGTCGGATCGCCCTTCGGCGATGTCGGAGCGCTGCTCGGCGATGTTGGATCGCCCTTCGGCGATGTCGGATCGCCCTTCGGCGATGTCGGAGCGCCGCTCGGCGATGTCGGATCGCTGCTCGGCGATGTCGGATCGCTGCTCGGCGATGTCGGATCGCCCTTCGGCGATTTCGGCTCGTCCTTCGGCGATGTCGGATCGAGCGTCGGCCGTGTCGGATCGTTGCTCGGCGATGTCTGATCGCCCTTCGGCGATGTCCGATCGCACCTCGGTCGCGCTGGATCGCACGCCTGCGGCGCCGTGTCGCTCCTCGGCCGCCACCTTCAGGATCGCGCCGCTCGTCGCGCCCTCCGAGGGGCGCGCCGCCTCGATCCGCCGGAGCAGCGCCTCGGTGAAGCCGTCCGCCGGCCGGAAGTCCGCGCCGGCCGCCGCGGCCACCTCCGCGGCGCGCGCCGCGTCGTGGCGGAGGTCGCGGCACGCGTCGCAGCCGGCGATGTGCTCGTACAGCGCCGGCCGCGCCGTCCCGTCGAGCACCTCCGCGAGCTGCTCCTCGACCTCGCCGCAAAGCCCAACCGAACCCGTTCCTGTCGCGCCCATCGCCCTCACTCCTCGCCCAGATCGGCCCTGAGCCGCGAAAGCGCGCGGCTCACCCGCTTCCGCGCCGCCGCCTCGTCGATCCCGCACGCGATGGCCACCTCCTTGAAGGAGAGGCCCGCCTCGAAGCGCAGCACCACCGCCTCGCGCTCGCTCGGCTTCAGCCGCGAGAGCGCGGCGCGGGCGCGCTCGGCCCGCTCGCGCTCCGCCGCGAGCTCGCTCGCGTCGGGCCGCGGCCGGGTGTCGTGGACGAGGCGCAGCCGCGCCTCGCGCCGCGCCCTGAGCTCCGTGTGCCGCCCGCAGAGGCGCCGCGCGATCCCGAAGAGCCAGGCCCGCACGCTCCCCTCGGCGCGGTACTGCGGGAACGCATCGAACGCCGCGAGCAGCGTCTCCTGCACCAGCTCCTCGCTCTCGGCCTGCGAGCCCGTGAACGCCATGCACAGCCGGCCCAGCGGCATGGCGTAGGCCTTCGCACACCGCGACAGCGCTTCCCGGAAGTCGCCTGTCCCGATCAGCCCCTCGATCGCGCGCGCCTCGTCGGCCCGCGCGTCGCCCTCCGACCCAACGAGCGCTAACCCCGCTGCCATCGCTGCCTCATCGCCAGCCATGTGCCCCCGTCCCCCGAGTTCGTGACCGGTTTTTTTTCGCCCCCCGCCCCCGGCGGACTCCGGTGCCCGATCCCACAGTACAGGGCGGTCCGGCCTTTGCCTTTTGCAATGCGATCCGCGCCGCCGCAGAATCGGCCGTCGCCTCAGGAGCCGCGCTTATGAACGAGACAAGCCCGCCTGGTGTCACAAAGGCCGCCGCGCCCCGAGGCGCGGCGCCGAGCGATCCCGTTGACAGGTCGCGTGTGAAGCGATGGAGACGGTCGCTGGCGCTCGCCGCCGCCGTGTCCGCCGCCGCAGCGCTCGCCGCCCCCGCGGCGCTCGCGCAGGGCGCGCCGGGCGAGGCGCAGGTTCAGGGGGAAGGTGAAGCCCCGCCGGCCGGCAAGCGGGTGGTGCTCCCGACCCGGGTCAGCGCGGGCGGGAAGGAGAAGAAGGCGGCCGCCGCCGAGCCGAAGGGGGGCCCGGCCGAGAAGGACAAGGCGGAGCCGTCGGTGGAGGAGCGCGCCGCGCGCGGCGTGGTCGTCATCGAGCGCGGCGGGCAGGTCCTCGGCCTCGGCGCGGCGCTCGCTGGCGACGGGCGCATCCTGACGGCGCTCTCGCCGCTCGGCGCGGGCAACGACCTCACGGCGCGCCTCGCCGACGGGACCACCGTGCGGGTGAAGCTCGGCCACCACGACCGCGTGTGGGATCTCGCGCTGCTCGTGCCGCAGACCGGCAAGTGGGCCGAGGGGCTCACCGCCTCGTCGCGCGATCCGGTGCGGCCGGACGCGCAGATCCGCTCGTTCTCGGCGGCGCGCGGCAAGGTCGCGGCCACCTCGCTCGTGCTGCGATCGCACCGGACGCTGATCGGCGGCGACGACCGGCCGCTGGAGCGCGCGATCGAGCTCGGCTCGCGCGTCTCGCCGCTCGATCTCGGCGCGCCCATCATCGACGAGGACGGCCGCGTGGTCGCGATCCTGGGCCGCGGCTGCGCCCCGAACGAGGGCAAGCCGTGCACGCCCGTCGCGTTCGGCGTGCCGATCAGCGCGGTCAGGGCGTTCCTTCGCGCGGTGCCGCCGACGGCCGTGCCGCCTGCGGCGTGGCTCGGGATCCAGGGCGTCAGCGAGGCGGCGCCGGTCGCCAAGGGGGTCCGGGTCACCGTGGTGCACCCCGAGAGCCCTGCGGACGAGGCCCGCTTGACGGGCGGCGAGCGCGCGGAGAGCGACATGATCCTCGCCGTCGACGGCGTGCCCGTCACGAGCCCCGAGGCGCTCTCCGACGCGATCCGGACGCACGCGGTCGGCGAGAAGGTCCCGCTCACCTTGCTGAGCCGCGGGAAGTACCGGCAGGTCACGGTCGTGCTCCGCGCTGCCCCCGATCCGTCGGCCGCCGCGGCGAAGCGGCCGGAGGCCGAGCTCCCGCCGCCGAGCTCGGGCGGCAAGGCGACCGAGGAGTACCGCAAGTAGGCAAAAAATGATGCGGGGCCGCGCGCGGATTCTATAAGCTCGGCGCTCGGGCCCGATCCGGTTGACACCCCGTCAACCGAACCTCCAGGATCGGGCTCGAGCGGCTCGGACGGGCGCGCTCGCGGTTCTCATTCAACCCCGCGCCTCGCGCGGGGCCATCGATCGGGTGATCCGTGTCCCAAACGTTTCGAATCGAAGTGGCCGGCGAGACGAACGTCGGGCGCAAGCGCAACCACAACGAGGACAACTTCGGCATCATGGTCGAGTACGGCCTCTTCATGGTCGCCGATGGGATGGGGGGGCATGCGTCGGGCGAGGTCGCGTCGAAGATGGCCGTCGACGCGATGCAGGACTTCTTCGCCCAGACGCAGGACGACCCGGAGCGGACCTGGCCCTACAAGATGGACCGGTCCAAGGGCTACGAAGAGAACCGGCTGATCACGGGGATCAAGCTCGCCAACCTGCGGATCTACGAGACCGCGCAGCGCGAGGCGAAGAAGCGGGGCATGGGGACGACGTTCGTCGGCATCTTCACGGCGAACGACGGCGTGTACGTCGCCCACGTCGGCGACAGCCGGGTCTACCGCTTCCGCGAGGGCCGGCTCGAGATGCTCACCGAGGACCACTCGCTCCTCAACGACTACATCAAGATGAAGCGGCTCACGCCCGAGGAGATCGCGAACTTTCCGCACAAGAACGTGATCGTGCGCGCGCTCGGGATGAAGGACACGGTCAAGGTCGACACCCGCTTCGAGGTGCCGCAGCTGAACGACACGTACATCCTCTGCTCCGACGGGCTCTCCGGGCCGGTGAGCGATCTGGAGATGACCCAGATCCTGACGGAGCATCAGGACATCCAGGTCGCGACCGCCAAGATGATCGAGCGCGCCAACGAGAACGGCGGCCCGGACAACGTGACCTGCGTCCTGGTTCGCTGGACTCAGTGAGCGGCGGACACCCGCTTCGGATACGGGCCCAGATCGGCGTTTTCGGTGCTCAGCGTGCTGGAGCACGCTTGCGCGCCGAAAACGCCGATCTGGGCCCGTCTCCTGTGCGGGTGACCGCCGCTCGGCGACGGTGATCGGAGAAGAGCGCTGAGCTGCGACGGGCGGTCAGGGTAGGGCGCCGCCGCTCCAGGGGATGAGGACGAGGAAGACGAAGGCGATGAGGGCGAGCATGAAGAGGCTCGTCATCAGGTAGGTCGAGCGCGGCGAACGCGCGGTGCTCCAGCCGTCGCCGTAGAACTTCCCCCGCGAGCGCACCCGGATCCGGCGCTGCACGCCGCGGAGGAGGCTCGGCGGCGCGGCGGGCGGCGGACGCATCGCGCCTCGGACCAGCTCGCGCAGATCGAGCTCGTCCACGAGCGGCAACGAGCCTTCCTCGGGGAGGTCGCCTTCCTCGGGGAAGTCGCCGTCTTCGGGGAGATCGTCTCGGGGCGCGGCGACGGCGGGCGGGCGCTCCACGGGGGGAGCCGTGGGACGGCTACCGCTCTCCGCGCCCGAAGCGGTCGGCTCATCGGATTGCCCCGTGCGCTTCGGGTCGTCCGCTTCGCTCATTTCCCGCCTCTCACCTTCTCGCCCATCATCTTCTCGACAAGCGCGCGGAGCTGCCCGCGCGCGCGATGGATCCGGCTCTTCACGGTCCCATCCGGCAAACCCGTCACCGAGGCGATTTCTTCGTAGGACATGTCCTCCACGTCGCGAAGGATGAGCGCCTCCCGGAACTCGGGATCGAGCTGGCCGATGGCGCGCTTCACCACCGCCTCGAGCTGCATCCCCTCCACCAGCTCGTCCGGGCGGCTCACGTCGCCGACGCTCACGCCCTTGGCCGCGGACAGCGGCACCCGCTCGGCCATGGCGTCGACGTCGTCCTGGGCGCCCGCGTGCCGCCGCGAGAGGTACTTCGTCCGGTTCTTGCAGAGATTCACGGCGATTCGATAGATCCACGTCGAGAGCTTCGATTCGCCGCGGAACTGATCGATCGCCTTGAAGACCTGCACGAAGACTTCCTGGGACACGTCCTCGGCCTCGTCACGCCGGCCGAGCATGCGGTAGACGAGCGCGAACACGCGGCGCTCGTACATGATCACGAGCTCGTTGAACGCGCTCTCGTCACGCGCGACGAGCCGCGCGATGAACTGCGCCTCGCCCGCCTCGAGCGGCGCCGCCGACGCGCGCTCGAGCTCCGCGCCCGCATGGGTCGGGGCTCCGCGTCCGCGGGCCGCATCACCATGGGTCGGGGCTCCGCGTCCGCGGGCCGTATCTACATTCGGGGCTCCGCGTCCGCGGGCCGTATCTACATTCGGGGCTCCGCGTCCGCGGGCCGTATCTACATTCGGGGCTCCGCGTCCGCGGGCCCCTTCATCGCTCGCCACGCCGTCCGGTCCTCCAGGAGCCAGGGGCTCGCGCACGCCGCGCGGCAGGCGCGGAGCCCTCGGTGAGACCACGGTAAACAACCCCGGCTCGACCGCGCCAGACAATAGCGAGCGGATGACGGCGCAGGACGCTCCCGTGAGGCGGTGCGACCTCGCACGAGGCGCTCCCGCCCGCGCGATGTCGATCGGCCGCCATGACCCTCCTCAGAGGGCGCGGGTGCTCGATGGTTCCGGCGCGTGGATTCGAACCACGATTAGGGGATTCAAAGTCCCCCGTCCTGCCCTTGAACGACGCCGGAGTGCTGCGGGACGGAGCCGACCGCCGCGCGGCGCGCACCTTAGCGCGAGTCGCGCAGGATGGCACCCGTCCCGATCCAGGAGTCGGCTCTGCGGGCCGGATAGCTGATGCCGCGCGTGGCGTCCGCCTCGGATCGACCTCGCCTCAGGCGGAACTGCCCGCGCTCACGGCGGCCCGCCGGCGCCGGCTTCGCGCCGGACGCCGAGGCCTTCTCCGCCCGGTGGAGCGGCAACGCGGGCGCGTCGGTGTCCTCGACCGAGGCCGCGGCCGCTTCCCGGCGTGCCGGGAGCGCCTCGGGAGCAGCGCTGTCGCGCACCTGGGGCGCCTCCGTCGCAGCGCCGTCGCGCGGCGAGGGGGCCTCCGTCGCAGCGCCGTCGCGCGCCTGGATCGCGACGGGCGCCGACACGGCGAGCGCCGCAGCGCCGGCCGTCTCGGTGAGCTTCGGGGCAGGCAGGGCGATCTGCGCGGCGGCGGCCGCGACGCCCTGGGCCACGCCGGGATGCGCAGCCGGCGCGGCCGCAGGCGTCGCAGGCGCGGCCGCAGGGGCGACCATGCTCAGCACCGAGAGGCCCAGCACGAGCACGAGCGCCGCGCTGCCCGCGGCCGCTCCGGCGGCGCCGCGAGAGACGCGGGCGCGCCGCGCGAGCCGCGACCAGGCGCCCGACACGCGCCCGCGCGGCGTCTGGTCCGCGTCGCGCCCGCCGCGCGCCGGCCCGAGCCCGGGCTTCGCGGCGCCGGGCCTCAGCGCACCGGCGCTCGGGAGCGTGTCGGGCGGGGACGAGGGGGCCGCCGGGAAACCGGACGGAATGTCAAGAGAAATCGGCTGCGAGGGGCTGTCCTGCCGCAGCACGGTCTCGGTCAGCGGGAACCGGCCGAGGGTGAAGGCCTCGGCGCGCTCGCCGCGCGCCTTCGCGGGGGCGCCCTGGTGGAAGCGGGGCGCGACGGAGCTGAGGTCGTCCGGCGTCAGCGCGAAGCTGAGCGGGCCGGTGGACTCAGGCGCCTCGCACACGGCGGAGAGGGCGGACGCCTCGTCGCGCGGGGGCGGCTGGGAAATCGTCCAGCCGAGCGCCTTCACCTCGCCGGCCGGCGTCCAGCACTCGAGGCCTTCGCGCCAGACGCGCGTGCTGTGGGGGAGCTCCCCCAGCTCCAGCGCGCGCCAGAGCGAGACCGTGCTCATCGCCTCGAGAAAGCCGCCGTGGTCGATGCACCAGGGCTTCGACTCCGTCGGGGCCTCCTCCGCGCCGCCGGCGTGCGACGTGAACGGCATCGTGGGGGCGCTGCAGAGGCTGCTCAGCTGCCCCTGCCCGCACCCCTCCGCGCCGCCCGACGCCGGCACGCCGTCGCCAAGCCCCTCCACCTTGTACGCTGCGCTCGGGCCCATCGCTGTCTCCCTAGCGAGCCGCGGCGGCCCACCCGATGCTGCTTCCGGGTGCACCTCCGCTGCTCTCGTGCGTCGGTAGCGGATGCTGGCGCGGTGGGCCAAGAAAGGTGCCGGGCGGGGCAGGCGCCCAGGCCGGGAGCGCTGCGTCCGGCGGCAGGGCCGCGGGGCGCGTCGCGGCCCGCGGGGGCGCGTCGCGGCCCGACGTCAGAGGTCGGTGTAGTTGTCGGCAAACATCGCGCGCTGGCCGAGGAAGGCGATCTCGAGCATGCCGCCGACGCTCGTGCCCCCGGTCGAGCTACGGACCACGTTGAGCGCTGGCATCAGCCGGATGAGCCCGCGGTACTCCGTCCCCACCGGCGCGCGCGCCAGCGTCACGTGGACCGGGGCGCGCAGGCTGAGGCGGACATCGGCGGGCGCCTCGTCGTTGAGCGCGACAGCGACCTTCGCGCCGAGCGCCGCGCGGAACGAGGCGTTCGCCGCCTTGTCGACGAGCCCGGCGTGCGCCGCGATCGTGAGCTCCTGGCTCTGCACCGGCGCGCCGAGCACCTCCTTCCTGCAGCGCGTGGCAGGGACGAAGGTGGTGGACTGGGTGACCGGATCCACGCCGTGGACGACGTCGCCCGCGGGCTCGCACCACTCGAGCGTGTCCGTCGACGCGGTCCAGCGCGAGTCGAACTTGATCTGCCCTTCGAGGGTGGGCGCGAGCTTCTTCCCGCCCTCTCCGACGTAGACCGCCGCCGCGCCGACGCTCCAGGGCACGGCGGTGAGCTCGCGCGGCGCGTAGGTCGGCGGCAGGCTCTGGTCGCGCCGCTCGGGGCCCGGACCCAGGTAGCTGAACCGGGTGCGGCCGACCGCGCCGCCGACATAGAGGATCAGCGGCGGATACGCCGAGCTGCCCTCCCCCTCGAAGTCGAGGCGCGCGAACGAGGCGGACAGGCGCAGGGTGCCTGTGGGCGTCTGGGCCGAATCGTCGGTGCTGGAAAGGCCGATCAGCGTGGCCAGCCCGTTCTCGGCCGCCACCTCGGCCTCGATCACGGCGCTCACATCCCACGCCGTCGGGTCCGTCACCTCGCCGAAGCCGGCCAGCACGCCGAATCCGACCCGCGCGAGCGCCGCGCCATCGGAGCCGCCCGTGACCTTGGCCGGAACGAGGTAGACGAGCTCGCGGCCCGTGGCGGCCGGAGAGATGGCCGCGCCCTGGGCTGGCGCGAGCGGCGCGATGGGGGCGGCCGGGGCGACCGGCGCAATGGCGCGGCCCGGCTGCGCGGGCGCCACGGCCGCGCCAGCGCCCGGCGTGGGCGCGGCAGGCGCGGCGGGTGTGCTCGGCGCGGCAGACGGGACCGGCGCCGTGGGGGCGGTGGCCGCCGTGGGGGCGCCGGGCGCAGTGGCGGCCGGCGCGGTGGCGGCCGGCCGGGCGGGCGCCGGGGGCGCTGCGCCCGGCGGCACGGGGGCCGACGGCTGCCCCGCGCCCTGGGCGAGCGCGGGCGCGCCCAGCGTGAGCGAGAGCAGCGCGGCGGCGCGGCGGAGCAGCGGGGCGCCCCTCACGGCGCCACCGTGAACCGGAACGTGAGGCAGTCGTCGCCGCTCGACGTGTCGTATTCGGCGCGGGTGCTCTGGTTCGTCTTGGGATCGAAGGCGAAGATCTGGAACTTGCCGCTTCCGTTCCGGACCCTGAAGCGGAACACGTAGTTACCGGGATCCAGATCGAACTCGGGGAACACCGTGTTGCGGATCGAGAAAGGCTTCACCCCCACCGGATCCGCGGCGGGCGCCGGGTCCTCGAACAGATAGCCGACGGCGCTGAGGTGATACTCGTCGCTGTGGAGCTTGAGCTTGATCCTCTTCATGGTCGCGCCCGATCCTCTCACACGCGCGCGGCACGGTACAGCGGCAGATCACCGTCGCACGGCGGACCTCGCCGACACCGCTTCATCGCGCTGGAGCTGGGCGCTGGCGCTGCCCATGTTGCTCAGGCGGATGCACGTCTCCAGGCCATGCCGGAGGTTGCGGAGCGTGAGCAGCGGGCCGAGGTCCACTCGCAGCGACGCCAGCGTCTGAGCCACCGCAGGGCGGACCCCGGTCAGCAGGCAACGCGCGCCGAGCAGCTCCACCGCGTTCACGAGCCTGAGGAGCCGGTCGGCCGTCGAGGAGTCGACCATCTCCACGCCGGTGACGTCGATGATGACGAACCGACACGGCTTGCCGGCTACTTCTGCGAGCAACTGCTCCGTTATCTCTCCGCTCCGCCGCGAGTCGAGGATGCCGATGATCGGCAGCACGAGCACCTCGTTCCATATCTCCAGGATCGGGGTCGACAGCTCCTGGATCGTACGGTGCATCCTGTCGAGCGTCTCGTTTCGCTCGCGCGCGACGGAGAGCTGCTGCTCGAGCTCCTTCTCCCAGCTCTTGCGATCGCTGATGTCGCGAAACACCACGACCGCGCCCTGCAGAGAGCCGTCGCCCGCGTAAACCGGCCGCGCGCTCGCGACGATCGGCACCCCGTCGGGCCGCTTGGCATGGCGGATGAAAAGCTCCACGCCGAGGACGCTCTCGCCGCCCAGCGCCCGGACGAGCGGCAAGCGCTGAGATGGGAACAGCGTCTTCGTGTCGGGATAGTAAATGCCGTAATTCTCGCTCCACTCTTCCGGAGGGAGCTCCGGCGCACGGGCACCGATGAGGTCCTCTGCGACAGGGTTGAAGTACGTGAGCCTACCCTCGTTGTCAGCGACCACGACCGCATCGGCGATGTTGTCCAGGATGGCTTGCTGCGAGCGCGCCCGCGCCTCCCAGTCGACGTTCGTGGCGTCGAGCACAGCGGTCGAAGAGCGCTGGTGGTGTCCGTTCTTGTGCAGGTCCACGCCGCGCTGGACCGCCGGGACGGTCGGCTTTCGCGGGGCACGCGTCGGCTTGTGCCTGGTGGACTTCGACGAAGCGAGCGCGACTCCATTGTTCGACCTGGACGGTGGCATAGTTTAGCCCCCTGACTAACCATGTCATGCGTGATCCTTGCTTGATCATTCGCTTATACGAGATCATTTTGGTTGTAAATCGATGATTTCTCGATAGCCGCTGGTCGTCGCGTGGTGTCAGGCAACTGAACCTGCGTTCTGGACACACGGAGCAGATTCGACGCTTCCTTCCTCCAATGCAATGCGGGTCGCGGTCGCCGCGGGCGGGGGACACGCGAGTACGCCGTGCGCCCGGGGACCCTTCGCATTCAGCAGGATGAGCGCTGGACCCCCATGGGCGCAGCCACCCAGAAAGGCCCGCTGTCGCCGCCGCGGAGCGAGCGGCAGAACACGGCGCCGCAGCCTCCGGCGCGTGGTCGAAGTGGCACCGCCGGAGGCCTGCGTCCGCGCGCTGTCCTCGCGTGCTCCAGGCCTGCGCTCGCCATCCACGCCACGATTGCTGATCGGCGCCCGGACCCTTCTGACGAGCGCAGGTGGGTCATTTCTGGTGAGCGTCGAAGGATGCCGGAGCGGTAATGTTATCAACTGGGCGTAGTTGTGGGGGAACGTGGGATGCCCGGGTATTCATGATAGCTTTGGGTTCATGGTGGTGGCGGTCATCGGACGAAGCGGTAACGACATGCGTGGGCTCCGGCACCGGCGGGGGCCGTCCGCGAGCTGGCTCCTCGCGGTGGCGCTCGTGACGGTCGCGTGTGACGGGAGGGTGGTGGGGGGGATCGGCGACGACGAGAACGGTTCGGCATCGAGCGGCGGCGCGGGCGAGGGCAGCGCGCAGGGAAGCGCGGGCGTCGGTCACGCCGCGGGAACAGGCGGCTCCAGCGATGCGGTGGGCTCGACCGGCGCCACGGGCGGTGCGGAGGGCTCCAGTACCTCGGGGGGCCAGGGGGCGGGAGGTGATGGCCCAGGCGGCGGTTTTCCTTCAGAGGACGGGCCCGGTTACAGCGTCGTGTTCCCCGGAGAGGGCGTCAACGACAGCCTCTATGCGGCGGCGCTCGACGCACAGGGGCGGCTCGTTGTCGGCGGCGGCGCGGATGGCACCCTCTCGTTGAATGGCGAAGACCACGCCGGCGCCGTGCTGCTCTGGCTCTCGCCGGCCGGCGAGCTCGTGCAGGCCAGGAGCTTCGGCAGCGCCGCTTACGATACGCAGGTGAACGGGATTGCTCCGCTCGCCGACGGGTCGATCATCGCGGTCGGCACGTACCGCACCACGGTCGCCATCCGCGACGAGATCTGGGTCCCCACGGACGAGAACTGGGGCCCCGACATGATCGTGATGAAGGTCGCGGCGGACGGCGAGGTGATCTGGGCGCGGCACTTCGGCGGTATGGGGTACGACGTGGCGGAGAGCGCGGCCGTGGCGCCGAACGGCAACGTGTACGTCTCGGGTTACGTCAGCGGTGAGATCGACTTCGGAGGCGGCGTCCACGAGGCCGGTGGGGAGACGGCCTTCTTGCTGACGCTCGACGCCGATGGCGGTTATGTCACCAGTCAGGTGCTTCACCCGAGAGGTGATCTCGACACGTGGCCCATGACGAACGCGACCGGAATGGCGCTCGGCAGCGACGGGAACGTCTGGCTCACGGGATACGCCACGCAGTCGTTCGGCTACGGCTCGTACTTGACGCAGGTCTCACCGACTGGACAGATCTTGACCCGAAGACCTTTCGGCGTTGATGGCTACACGCTGGCAAACGACATGAGCGGCGCGCGGGGCGGCGGCGCCCTGATCGTCGGTTACATGAACGGGACGGCTGATTTCGGCGGAGGCTCACGGAACACGGGCGGCTCCACGAAGCTCTTCGCGGCGCGCTTCGGCCCCGGCGGCGAGCCGCTGTGGAGCTCCCTCTTCGGCGACGAGGCCGACTACTTCACACGAGCCTCCGCCTTCGCGGCAGACGGCAGCGTGTTCATCACGGGCGGCGCTTACGGCGCTGAGGAGAGCCCGATGCTCGTCCGCCTCGCCGCCGACGGCACGCCGGGCGAACCGGAGGTCTTCGACGCTCCCGGACGCTTCTTCGCCGTCTGCACGGGAGGAGAACACTCCGTCTACCTCGCCGGCCAGCTCGACGGTCCGGGCGACTTCGGCTTCGGACCCGTCGGCGGGCAGCGCGAGCTCGTCGTTGTGCGGCTGGTCAGGTAGCCGGCGCCCGCGAATCGAGGGAGGAGCGTGGCGCCTCGAGGCGCTCAGCCGCCGCTGGCGCGCCGCACGGCGACGCCGACGCCGGCGGTGCTGTAGCAGCCGCTCACCGTCCAGGAGATGGTGGTGTTGGAGTTGGCCACGAGATAGCCGGCCAGCGCGACCATGGTCGTCGGATCGGTCAGGCGCCGGTTCATGGTGGAGGTCGCCGCGGTGGGGCTGATGGTGGCGCCGGTGTTGCCGTTGCGCGCCGCCATCACCGTGTACACGAACGAGCCGCTCGCGCTGAAGTTGGTGGTCACCCCTCGGGGCACGGCGCTGGCGCCGCAGTCCGTCGTGTTGGTGTGGATGCCGGTCGTGGTGGCGCTCGCGAACGGGTTCGACTGGTGCACGGCCTTCAGCTCCACCACGTTGGCGAAGTACACGCCCCAGGTGTTCGAGCTCGCCATCTGCACCACCACGGGCTTGTTGCCGGTGGCGGCCGGAAGCTGGCTGTCCAGGAGGTAGTAGATGTGCGCGGCGGAGTTGTTGTCGGCCTGCCGCGTGTTGAAGAGCGTCATCGGCGTGCCGTCGTAGGTGACGCTCACCGGCACGAGCGAGTTCTCGGAGGCGACGATCCCGACAAGGACCATGCGATCGTTGTCCCGCGGTGTCTGCAGGGCGTGGCTCACGTTGATGATGGGCGCCGAATTCCCGATGGTGCTCAGGGTGCCGGTCGTGCCCGAGTTGACGACGACGATGTCCGGCGAGACGACGCAGTTGCCGTTCGAGCAGATGGACCTCGTCCCCGAGCACACGTGGCCGCAGTCGCCGCAGTTGCTGGCGGTGCCGAGCTGGGTCGTGCAGCCCTCGCGGGGGTCGCCGCAAGCCTTCCAGCCCGGGTCGCAGGTGGGCACGCAGGTGCCGGCCGTGCAGGCGGTGGCGCTCGCGTGCGCCTGGAGGCACTGGGTGTTGCAGGCGCCGCAGGCGTTGACGTCGCCGGAGACGTCCTTCTCGCAGCCGTTCATGCCGTTGCCGTCGCAGCTGCGCCACAGGCCGCTGCACACCGGGGTGCAGCCCGACGAGCTGCATTGATTGCTGGTGACGTGGGCGCTGGCCCCGCTCTGGCACACGAGGTTGCAGCCGAGGCAGTTGTTCTCGTCGTCCCACAGGTCGATGTTGCAGCCGTTCCTCGGCACCCCGCAGTCGTCGTACTGCGCGGTCGTGCACACCGGGTTGCAGGTGCCGTCGAGGCACTGGTTGCTGGTCGTGTGGATGGTGTTGCACTGGGTGCCGCAGGTGCCGCAGTTCCCCTCGTCGGTCTTGACGTTGGCCTCGCAGCCGTCGGTCAGCGAGCTGTTGCAGTTGGCGTAGTCCGCCTTGCAGCCGGCGAAGGTGCAGGTGCCGCCCTGGCAGGTCGCGGTGGCGTTCGCGTAGATGGTGTTGCAGTTGACGCCGCCGGCGGCCGCGCAGGCGCCGCAGTGGGTCTGGTTGACGTTGATGTTCGTCTCGCAGCCGTTGTCCGGATTGCCGTCGCAGTCGCCCATCCCGCTGTTGCAGGTCTTCACCTGGCAGTCGCCGCCATCGCACTTCGGGGTGCCGCCGGCGATGGTGCAGGTCTCGCCGCAGCCGCCGCAGTGGCTGAGGCTCGTCGCCGTGCTGGTCTCGCAGCCGTCGGCGTAGCCGCCGCCGCAGTCGGCGAAGCCCGGCGCGCAGCTGCCGATGGCGCAGCCGGTCGCCGTGCATTTGCCGGTGCCGTTGGCGACCGTGCACAGGCCGCCGCACGTGACGCAGTTCTCCGGATCGGCGGTGAGATCCACCTCGCAGCCGTCTTCGGGGTCGCCGTTGCAGTCGCCCCTGCCGGCCGGGCAAATCGTCTCGCCGCACACGCCGTCGCGGCACCAGGGCCTGCCGCCCGCCGTGGGCTCGCACTCGACGCCGCACCCGCCGCAGTTCAACACGTCGCGGTTGATCGCCCTCTCGCAGCCGTCGGCGATCTGGCCGTTGCAGTTGGTGAAGCCCTTGTCGCACTCGATCTTGCACTCCGACGCCTCGCAATAGGCGTCGCCGTTCACGGCCGGGCACAGCTCCTCGCACCCGCCGCAGTGGCTCGAGTCGGTCGCGGTGTTCACCTCGCAGCCGTTCTCGGGATCGCCGTCGCAGTCGGCGTAAGGCGCTTCGCACGCCTTGATCTTGCAGGCGCCGCCCTGGCACTCGGCCGTCGCGTGCGGCAGCGCGCACTTCTGGCCGCAGCTGCCGCAGTTGTCCGCGTCGATGCGGATGTTGACCTCGCAGTCCCCCTTGGCCAGGCGATCGCAGTTGGCGTGGCCATCCGGGCAGGTGGGGCCGCAGACCCCGTCGATGCAATCGTCGCTGAGGCAGTCCACGCTCGAGCGGCAGATCTTGCCGTCCTGGCAGCCCCCGCAGTCGGCGCCGCAGTCCACGTCGCTCTCGGTGCCGTTGGGCACCCCGTCGGTGCACGTCGGCGCGACGCATTGGCCGTCCTGGCACACGCCGCTCTCGCAGTCGCCGGCCCGGTTGCATTTCTGGCCGGTCGCGCACTTCCTGTCGCAGCTGCCGCCGCAATCGACGTCCGACTCCGAGCCGTCGCGGGCGTCGTTCATGCAGCCCGCTTCCTGGCAGACGCCGTCGATGCACTCGCCCTCGGCGCAGTCGCGGCTCGCGGCGCAGCCGGAGCCGAGCGGGCATGGATCGCACTCGCCGCCGCAGTTCAGGCCCGTCTCGCCGTCGGACTGCGCGTCGTCCGTGCAGTGCGCCGGCGGGCCGGATACCGACGCGAACTCGAAGTCCGGCACGCTGCACGAAGCGGCGGCGGCGAAGATCCCCGCCGTCAGCGCGGCGGCCGAGAACGCGCGGAGCAGCGCGAAGCGACGCAGAAAGCTAGGGGTCGACATCGAACGACAAAAGTATCATTCGCTGGCGGATTTCGCGGCCACAAATCGAGGAGGCTGCGTCAGGATCCGCGCGCGGAGCTCCGCCAGCACGCGCACACCTCCAGTCACGACGCGATGCGGCGTCGCGCGGCGAAGGCCGCGCCGCCACGTTGACGCGTGCGGTGAAGGCCGCGTCGCCACGTTGACGCGCGTGGCGAAGGCCGCGCCGCCACGTTGACAGGAGCGGAGGCGTCAAGTCACCATGGCGAGCGCCGCATGAGGAATTTCCCGCGAATTTTCCGCGTCGCAGCTGTGCTGCTGCTGCTGCTCGAGGCGCCCGCGCTCGCGCAGGACACCGACGAGCTCAAGCAAGCCCGCGCGCAGTTTCAGCAGGCGACGGAGCTCGAGCAGGCAGGCAACTGGGCCGCGGCCCTGCAGCGGTTTCGAGAGGTCGGCCAGGTGCGGATGACGCCGCAGGTTCGCTTCCACATCGCCGTGTGCGAGGAGAATCTGGGGCGGCTCGTGGCCGCGCTCGGTGGCTACGAGCTGGCGCTCGCCGAGGCCGACGCCGTCGGGCCCGAGTTTCGGGCCGAGGTCGATCAGTCGATCGGCCGGCTGCGCGCCCGGATCCCGAAGCTCGTCATCGTGCGCGGCAAGGGGGCGGCCTCCGCGGCCATTGCGCTCGATGGCATCGCCCTCGGCGGGACGTCCATCGGCGTCGAGGTGCCGCTCGATCCCGGGCCTCACGCGCTCACCGCCAAGGCTCCCAACTACAAGCCGTTTCAACAAACGGTGGAGCTCAAAGAGGAGGGGGTGACGCGCGTCGAGGTGACGCTCGAAGCATTGCCGCAAGAGCTGCTGATCCAGGCGGGCGCCTTGCGGGAGAGGCCGCCGTCCAAGGTGGTGCCGTACGTCATCGGGGGCGTCGGCGCCGCGAGCCTGATCGGCTCCGGGGTGCTGTTCGGGCTCCGCCAGGCAGCGCTCAAGGATCTGGAAGACGCCTGCGGCGCGGAAGGCAAATCGTGCCCGCCCTCCATGCAGTCGCGCTACGACGACCTCAAATTCTATCATTACGGCGCGCAGGTGGCGCTCGGCGTCGGCGTCGTCGCGGTCGGCACGGCGACCGCGATCTTGCTCCTTCAGAGCAGGAAGCCAAAAGAGCCCGAGAAGACCTCGCTCCAGCTCGTGCCCGTCGCGGGCGGATCCGAGATTGGCGCGAGTCTCTCAGGAACGTTCTGAGGGAGTCGAACTCGCCTAGAGCGGGGTGCATCTTCGTGCGCTACGGGCTCAGCCGCTAGGCAGGCGAGTGAGGCGTACGAAAGTACGCCGCAGCGAGCCGAACGACGCGGATGAGCCCGTAGCGCACGAAGATGCGCCCCGCTCTAGTACTACAGTTGCACATGCTCCGGGCCGGACGACTCGTCAATGCGGTTCCAATGCGGTTCCGCGCAAACCTGGTGCGAGCTGCAGAGCCCGGGTGCCCACCGTCCCGCCGAGCCCGACGTCGAGCATCCCGAGGCTTAGATGGTTGCGCCAGTTCGCCAGGCAGCAAACTGCAACTGTAGTACTAGAACCCCGGATCGTGCTTCCACGACTTCGGCGGCGTGGGGGTTGGCGTTGGGCTCGGCGATTTGGTCTGCTCGGCGGGCTTGTTCTGACGGCGGGGCGCCGTGCGCGCGGGTGACGCCGGGAGCGGCGCCGGCGTCGGCGCTGCGCTGGCCGAGACGGGGGCAGAAGGCTCGCTCGGGGGCGCGTCGAGCTCGGTCGCAGGGGGCGCCTCCGCCTTGGGAGGCGCGGGCGCCGGGGCGGCGGACGCCGGGGCGGCAGGCGCGGCGCCGGAAGGAAGCGGGGCTGGTGCGTCGCCGCTCCGGAGCAGCACGGCGAGCACGCCGGCGGCGAGGAGACCAAGGATCACGACGGCGGGCAGCGCGCGGCTCCTGGAGCGCGCGAACGGCGGGATCTCGTCGTCGAGCGTGATCTTTCCTGCCACGCCCGGGGCTGCGCCGCGGAGGTTGACGGTCCTGAAGGCGCTCACCGACGACGGGCTCCGGCCGGTCACGTCGGAGACACCGGAGTTGTTGCTCAGCTGATTGCGGTCGGCGCGCTCCAGCGCTTCGGTGAGGGCCGCGCGCGTCTGCTCCTGCTGGTCCTCGAACAGCTCGCGGACGAAATTGGCGACGTCCTCGTCGGTGGCTCGCTGGCTCGGCGGCAGCGCCTTGTCGAGCGCTCGCATCAGCTCGTTGGCCGTGGCGTAGCGCTCGTCGCGCTCCTTTTCGAGCGCGCGCATCAGCACGGCCTCGAGCGACGCCGGGTAGTCGGCCTGGAACTCGTGCGGCGCCTCCACCGGGTCCGTCGACGAGATGGCGAACAGCGTCGCGCCCTCGGATTCCCTGCGGAACGGGTGTTTGCCGGTGGTGAGCGTGTAGAGCACGATGCCCATCGCGAACACGTCGACGCGCCGGTCGATCGCGTCGCCGCGCACCTGCTCCGGCGCCATGTAGCTCACCTTGCCCTTGAGCTGGCCGGCCTGCGTCGTGCTGTCGTTGAGCGCCGTGGCCTTGGCCACGCCGAAGTCCACCACCTTGGCCAGGCCGTTGTACGTGACCAGGATGTTCTGCGGGGAGATGTCGCGGTGCACAAGGCCGACGAGCTTGCCGCTCTTGTCCTTGAGCTCGTGCGCGGCGTGCAGGCCGGCGCAGGCCTGCGCCACGATGCGCACCGCGATCGGGATCGGCATGCCGTTCTGCCGCTTCGCGACCTTCATCACCTGGTTGAGCGGAATGCCGTCGATCCACTCCATCGCCAGGAACAGCACGCCGTCCTGCTCGCCGAGGTCGAGGATCTCGACGGCGTTCGGGTGCCGGATCTGCGACGCGAGCGACGCCTCCGAGAGGAACATGCGCTCGAACTGGTCGTCCTCGGACAGCGTCGGCAGCATCGTCTTTACTGCGACGATCTTCTGGAAGCCGCGCGTTCCCTTCAGCCGCGCTGCCCACACCATGGCCATGCCGCCTGCCGCGATCGGCAGCAGCAGCTCGTAACGACCCAACACGGACCCGGGCCCGAGCTCGGCCGGGGTGTTGGGCAGGAGGTTCGGCGCAGGATTCACGCTACTCAGAAGGTTTGTTAAGTTCCCTGACCGTACGAGTGTGCGGCGACGCGAAGCGAGTGCCTAGCGATAAGAAACACCGCGGAGACAAATTGCGGCTATCGCACCAATAACCCCACCTCCTTACATTCGCCGACAGCTGGCGGCGGCGCTTCGCGGATGGGCAGCTGCCGCCAAAACGCCGTTAGCAAGTCCAAACGCTGTCCGGAAGTCAAGCTGCTCTTATCCGCCTACCATCGTACAAGGACGGCGGACGGGCGCGTCGTCACGCGCCATCACCCGTCGTCACCGCCGCACGACGAACATCGCGGCGAAATACCCGTCTGTGCCGTGCACGTGCGGCAGCAGCCGGAACGCGTCGCCGCCGCCCGCGAGCTCCCGCGCGAGCTCCGCGTCGAACGGCGCCGGCTCCAGCCGGACGCCGAGGCCGTCGTCCGCCGTGGCCGCGAGCCGCGCCGCCACGGCCTCGCACTCCTCGCGCAGCACGCTGCACACAGCGAACACGAGCCGGCCGCCGTCCCGGGCGCGGGTCGCGGCGCGGCGCGCGATCGCGACCTGGAGGTCGGCCAGGCGCGGGAGATCGTCCGCCTCGCGCCGGAGCGAGATCTCCGGGCGCCGCCGCAGCGTGCCCACCCCGGAGCATGGGGCGTCGACGAGCACCCGGTCGTAGCCCTCGGGGACGTCGCCCGCGCCCACCGTCCAGTCGACGGCGTAGGTCTCGCGCACGGAGGCCGCAGCCCGCCCGAGCGCGCCGCCCTGCGCATCGCCGGCCTCCGCGCCTGCGCCCTCTGCGCTCACGGGAGGCGCGCCCAGCGCCGCGCGGAGCTGCGAGAGCTTCGCAGGGTACAGATCCGCCGCGTCCACCGCGCCGCCGGGCAGCACCGCGCGCGACAGGAGCCACGACTTGTTGCCCCGGCCGGAGCAGGCGTCGAGCACGGCCTCGCCGGGTCGCGCGCCGAGCGCGAAGGCGAGCGCCTGCGCCCCCTCTTCCTGGCCGATCCACGCGGCGCCGAAGCCCGGGAGCCGCCGGAGATCGCCCGCGCCCCGCGCGACGATCGCGGCCGGCGAGACGCGCCCCGCCTCGAACGTCGCTGCGGGCGCGGCGGCCCGCAGCGCCTCGATCCACGCGCCGCGGTCCTCGCCGGGGGCGAGGCAGAGGCCGGTCGGCGGCGGCACCGGGCCGGCCGACAGGAACGCCTCGGCCGCGGCCCGGCCGAGCGAGCGCCGCAGGGCGCCCCGCAGCCACCCCGGCGCGGAGGCGACCACCGCGCTCGCGAGCGGCGGGCGACCGCCGGACTCCACGGCCGCCGCGAGCCGGCGCAGCACGGCGTTCGCGAACGCGCCGACCCGCGGCCCGCCGGCCGCCTGGGCGCCGTCCACCGCCTCCGAGACCGCGGCGAACGAGGGGACGCGATCGAGGAAGCAGAGCGAGTACGCCCCCATCAGCACGTGGGCGCGCACCAGCGGGTCGGTCGTCCAGCGGCTCTTCGCGGCGAACTCGGCGATGCGCGCCTCGAGCGCCGCCTGCGCGCGCAGGACGCCGTAGACGAGCTCCGTCGCGAGGCCGACGTCCCGCGGGTCCAGCGCCTGCGCGCGGCGCAGCTCGGCGTCGAGGGCCGCCGAGGCGAAGGCCTCCGAGCCCCACACCCGCGCGAGCACGCGCGCCGCGACAGCGCGCGGCCCGCTCTCGATCGGGTGCGGCGGGCGCGCCGCGCCGCGGCCCCCGTCGCGCCCGTCACCTTGGCCCCGGTCAGCCAACGAGCTCCTTGAATTGCCCCTGGATCACGTCCCAGCGGCGCTCGACATCGTTCTTGAAGGCGATGCCCATCAGGCCGATGAGCACCACGAGCCCGACCAGGCTCGCGATCTCGCGGACGCGCAGCGGCAGCGGGCGCCGCAGCACGGCCTCGAACGTGAAGAACAGGAGGTGGCCGCCGTCGAGCACCGGGATGGGCAGCAGGTTGATGAGCCCGAGGTTGATCGAGATGACCGCCATCGCCCAGACGAAGTAGCTGACCCCCTTCGCGCCCTCCTCGCCGATCACGTCGTACACCGTGATCGGGCCGCCCAGCGTGGAGATGCTGACCTTGCCCTCCATGATGCGGACGATCCCGACCACGATGAACCGGATGACGTCGTACGTCTCGTCGACCGCGCTCTCCAGGGCGAACTGGAAGGCCGACGGGCTGTCGACGAACGGCTCGGCCACCATCGGCGACCAGTTCGACGCGCGCAGGTAGAAGCGCGGGCGGTGCTGGCCGTACTCGTCGATCCAGTCCTCGCGGCGGAGCTCGATGGTGCCGCTCTTGCGCTGGCCCGAGCGCTGCCACGTGATGACGTGCGATCTATCCGGGGCCGCGAAGAGCCGCTCGACGAACGTCGACCAGGCGGTGACCTCGACGCCGTCGACCTCCGTGATGCGATCGCCCGGCCGGAGCTCGGCGTCCCACTCGGCCGAGCCCTCGGGGACCTCGGCGACGTAGAGGTCGGCCGGCTCGATGCCGGTCCGCGCGAGCAGGTCGCCGTGGCCGCTCTCCGGCGTCAGCGCGGCGACGCCCGACTCGTAGACGGCGAGCTCGGCCAGGCCGCCGAGCGCGCGCGGGACAGTGACCGGCCGCAGGTACGTGACCGGCACCGTGGCGCCGCGGCTCTCCTCGAGCGCGAGCTCCAGGTCGGCGAACGTCTTCACGGGCGTGCCGCGCACCTCCGTCACGACGTCGAACGTGCGCAGCCCGGCCCGGAACGCGGGCGAGTCGGGCCGCGAGACGCCCACCACGGCGGCGGGGCGGCTCGGCCGGACGCCGATCTCGCCCACCCGGTCCACGATCTCGAGCGGCTTCTGGACGACCTTCTCCTCGGGGACGACCGTGACCTCGACGTGCTCCTTGTTGCGGAAGACCTTGAGCCGGAGCTCCTGGTTGGGGCTCTTCGTCACGATCCGGTGCAGCTCGGCGAAGGTGCTGACGCGCTCGCCGTCCACCTCGAGGATGCGATCGCCCGGGATCAGCCGGCCCTCGGCCGGGTGCCCCGGCAGGACCACGCCGACCGTCGGCGGGACGAAGCGGGTCTCCCCGATGAAGACGGCGAAGTAGAGCAGCACCGGGAAGAGCACGTTCATCGCCGGGCCGGCCATGACGATGATCACGCGCTTCCAGAGCGCCTGGGACTCGAAGGTGCGCTTGCGATCCTCGGGGAGCACGGCCTCCTGCCGGTTCTCCTCGAGCATCTTCACGAAGCCGCCGAGGGGCAGGAGGGCGACGCAGTACTCCGTCTCCCGGCCCCGCAGGCGCAGCACCCGGGGGCCGAAGCCGATCGAGAAGGTGAGGACCTTCACGCCGAAGATCTTCGCGCACACGAAGTGGCCGAGCTCGTGCACGAAGATGAGCACGGAGCAGAGCAGCGCGAAATACAGGAGGTCCACGGCGGCGGTTGTCTTTACGCGAGGCCGGGCTCGGTGACCACTGGCCACTGAGGGGGCGCAGGGCCGCGGCGCCCCCGCGCGAAGGGCGGCCTCCGGCGCAGGCCTCCGGCGCAGGCACGCCGTCCGGTCCGTGGAAAGGCGCCCTCCGGCGTGAGGTGCCTTCACGGCGATGGCCCGGGTCGGCCGCCCACGAACACCCGCAGTCCCGCCGCGTGGCGAAATGTCACAGAGCGCGGGCGAGCGATGCGCGGTGCTGACGAGCGCCGGAGGGCCGCGTGCCCCGCGCATCCGTGATATCTCACCGATGGAACTCGGCCGGGCGCCGCGCCCGCGAGCGACGCCTCACGGCGGACGGTCCCCTGGCCGATTCTCGCGATGTGCCCTGATACGAACTGCGAGGTCCCATCATGAAGCACACGATTGAGCACGACCTGAGCGACAGCGAGGCAAAGCTGGCCACCGAACGAGCGATCGCGCAGTACCGAGAGCGGTACGCCGAGTACGAGCCTTTCCTCGTGTGGCGCGATCCGCGGCGCGCCGAGCTCGGTTTCTCGGTGAAGGGCGTCAAGCTCAAAGGCAGCATGGAGCTCCGCCCCGGCGCCGTGGACGTGGATCTCGACGTGCCTCTCCTGATGCGCCCCTTCAAGGGGGTGGCGATCGCCGCCATCGACAAGGAGGTTCGTCACTTCATCGAAGAGGCGCACCGCGAACGGGCCCAGGGAGGCGGCAAAGCCCCCTGAGCGAGCGGGCTGTTCCGCTATGGACATGAGCGCCAGACGGCGCTATGTTGCTCCGACAGTATCTACTTCGCCGGCCGAAGTACGCCCCGCGACACGACTCACTCCAGTGCTCGGCCGGCAGGGGGCTGTCTCCTCGCTGCTCACCCTGCCGGCCTCGTCGTTGCGCTCCCCCGTCGTCGCATTCACGGAGCGAGCGCCTTCACGGCCGTCAGCTTGTGCGAGGCCAGCACGGTGTGGATCGCCGTGATGAGGCCGCTCGCGTCGATCTCGCAGCGCATGACGAACCGGGGCGCCAGCCTCTCCACGGTGCTCCCGCGCTCGATGACGACCGCAGGGAGGCCGTTGATGAGGCGCAGCTCGTGGCGGAGCGCTCCGGGGCCGTCGATCCTCAGCAGGCCGATGTAGAACCGCGCGACCCGGTTCGGGCCGACGACGATCCGGCGCGCCGCCTTGAACTCGCCGTTCGCGTCGTTGATGACGCGGACGCCCTCGCTCAGGAGCGCCTCGATCGCGGCGACGTCCTGCGTCGCCAGGGTCTGCAGGAAGCGCACGAGCGCAGCGCCCGACCGCTCGACGAGCTCGGGCGAGGGGCGGCAGCGGTCGCGCTCGTACGGCTCGAGGGCGCGGCGGGCGCGGTGGTGCGTCGTCTTCACGCTGGCCTCCGACAGGTCGAGCGCGGCGGCGGTCTCCTGCACCGAGTAGTCGAAGACGTCGCGGAGCAGGAGCACCGCGCGCTGCTGCGGGGTCAGCGCCTCGAGGGCGATCAGGAAGGCGAAGGACGCGCTCTCGAGGAGGTCGTAGCGGCCCTCGGTGCCGTCCTTGCCGGGGATCTCGAACGACGGGGGCTCGGGCTCCGCCTCGATCGGGGAGGGGAGCCACGGTCCGTCGTAGGCGAGGCGCTTGCGGCGCCGGAGGGCGTCGCGGCCGAGGTTGAGCGCGACGCGCGCGAGCCAGGGGCGGACGGGCTCTCCGGTGCGCGCGGGCGGGCGCTCCAGCGCGCGGACGAACGTCTCCTGCACGATGTCGTCCGCGTCCGCGGCGCTGCCGGTGAGCCGGTAGGAGAGGGCCCAGAGGAAGCGCTCGTGCTCGCGGTAGCTCGCGGCGACGAAGCCGGGGGCGGCGAGCCCCGCGCTCGGGGCAGGAGAGGCCGTGGAGCTGCTCATGGCGCGTCGGGTAACCCCGTCACGCCGCGCGGTCGAGCGCGCGGCGCGAGAGGATGGCCCTCGCGGCGTCCCGCGCGCTGGCGAGGCTCGCGTCGGCGAGCATGCCCGTCGGCCCGACCCAGTCGCCCGCGAGGAAGAGCCCGTCGAGATCCGCGACGCGGACGCCGGGGCGCCCTGCGTGGCCGCCGCCCTCCGCCGTGACCACGGCGTTGGAGACGATGAGCGAGGGCAGGAAGCGGCGCTCGACGAACGCGTCGCGGTAGCCGGGCTGCGCGCGGTCGAGCAGATCCTCGAGCTCGTGCTCGGGGTCGCGGCCGGCGAGCTCGGGGCTGTACTGGGCGGTGTGGATCACGGCGCCGCCCGCGGGAGCGAGGCGCGCGGCGTCGGAGTGGACCGACAGGTAGAGCGGGCGATCGATGCCGAGCACGAAGCCCGGGCGCGCGCGAGGGAGCCTCGACAGGGCGACGTCGAGGCACGCGGCGCGGACCGGGACGGCGCGCTCGGCGTGCGCGGCGAGCGCCGCGCTCGTAGGCACGAGCGCGGCCACGGCGCGCGGGCTCGCGGCGATGAGCACGGCGCCGGCGCCGAGGCGGTCGCCGTTCGCGAGATCCACGGCGGAGACGGCGCCGCCCTCGGCCGCGATCTGCGTCGCGCGCACGCCGCTGAGGATCTCCACGCCGGCCGCCACGGCGGCGTCGCGCAGGCCGTCGACGAGGGTCCTCCAGCCTCCGTCGAGGTAGAGCACGCCGTGGCTCAGGGCGAGCTGCACCTGCGCGAGCGCCGCGCCGCCGCTCTGGCGATCGTCGTCGGCGCAGTAGGTCGACAGCCGGACGATCGCGCCGACGAAACGGCGCACCTCGGGCGTCCGAAAGGCGTCGCGGAGCCAGGCCGAGACCGGGACCGACGCGAGCGGCGCGGGGTTCGCCGCGGCGAGGCTGCTGAGGACGCGCCCCATCTCGACCTTCGCGGCGAGGGGGAAGAGGCCCGTCGTGAGGAGCGACAGGGCGCCGGACGGCAGGGTGTGGAGGACGCCGCGGTCGAGCGCGAGCGCGCCCGACTGGGAGGGCGGCGCGCCGGTGAACCGGACGCCGAGCTCGCGGAGCACCTCGTGCGCCGCGCCCCCGCGGTAGAGCGCGTGGGCGCCGAGGTTCAGCGAGAAGCCGTGGCTCTCCTGCGTGGAGGCGCGGCCGCCCGGCGCGTGCGCCTTCTCGACGAGGGCGACCGACCGACCCGCCCGGCCCAGGTACGCCGCCGCGGCCAGGCCCGCGAGCCCGCCGCCGATCACCACCACGTCTTTTGTAGTACGCATCACATGACCCCTTTCCTGGCGGTACCACGATCGGGGGGCCGGAAAGGTTACGCGCGCCGGGTCGATTTCCGGGGCGGTCTCTGGCAGGGCGAGGGGAAGGGGGACGGAGGAACGCCCCCGCGCGCCGCTAGCAGGCGCGGGGCGCTCAGGTGGCGCGGACGAGGGGCGTGTCGACGAGGTGCTCGGACAGGAACCACACGTGCATCTCGTTCATGCGGAGGACTTCGCCCATGAGCAGGTCGGCGGTGCCGGCGTCGTCACCCGTCGCCGTCGCCTTCAACGCCTCGTGCGTGTCCGCGAGGACCACCTCGTGGGCGTCGAGCAGGCGCGAGATCTGCACCGGCACCTGCTCGCGGCCGCGGGCCGGCCGCTCGACCTTCGTCATCTCCACGACGTCGTGCGCCATGGCCACCGCGACGCCGCCCAGCGTCTGCACCCGCTCGCCGAGCAGGTCGATGAGCGTGCTCTGCTCGTTGAAGTGCTTATCGAAGAGGAGGTGGAGCTGGTAGAAGGTCGGTCCGGAGACCTGCCAGTGGTGTTTCTTGTACATGTCGCGCAGGACGAGCGTGTCCGCCAGGATCTGATTCAACGCGCTGACGCTCGCCGTGCGAGTCTTTACGCTCAGCGCCAGCTGATACTCCACGAGCGTCCCGAAAGGCTGGATCTCGGGGCTTCGCTGCCGGAGTAGCGGCTGGGCCTCGTGGATTCGCGTCTGTCCATCCTTGCCACGTTGTTGCTGGTGCCTCGATGACATGATCCCCTCCTCGTCGACTGGTTCACTGCGTATCTAGGGCTGCGGCCGGCTCCGTCCACAGCCGCACGTCCGGTATCGTGTCCGCGCGGGGCAGCTTTCCGCGCGCGTCCGCTGGATAGCGCGCGCCGCGCCGCATCGGCCGCTCGCATCCGGCCGGGATTTCGTGCAAAGTCCA
Source organism: Sorangium sp. So ce124 (assembly GCF_051525235.1). Lineage (NCBI taxonomy): Bacteria > Pseudomonadati > Myxococcota > Polyangiales > Polyangiaceae > Sorangium > Sorangium sp. So ce124. The sequence goes on along the minus strand of NZ_CP150312.1, from coordinate 11,840,376 downwards.
GCGCAGCATGAAACGGCTCCTGCTCACCAGCGCGCTGCCCTACGCCAACGGGCACATCCACATCGGCCACCTCGTCGAGTACACCCAGACCGACATCTTTGCCCGTTATTGGCGGATGACCGGGCGAAGGTGCATTTACCTGTGCGCCGACGACACCCACGGCACGGCCATCATGATCCGCGCTCGGCAAGAGGGGCGGAGCGAGGCCGACGTCATCGCGGACATGAGCGCGGCGCACCAGCGCGATTTCGCGGCCTTCCAGATCCGGTTCGACCACTACGGCAGCACGAACTCCCCCGCGAACCGCGCGCTGTGCGAGGAGATCTGGGCGTCGCTGCGCGAGCGCGGCATGGTGACCACGAAGGAGGTCACGCAGCTCTTCGATCCGCAGGAGGGCATGTTCCTGGCGGATCGCTTCGTCAAGGGCACCTGCCCGAAGTGCGCGGCCCCGGACCAGTACGGCGATAGCTGCGACCGGTGCGGCTCGACCTACGCCGCGACCGATCTGGTCGAGCCGAGGAGCGCGCTCACGGGCGCGCGGCCCGAGGTGCGGAGCGCGCAGCACCTCATGGTGGCCATCGAGCCGGAGCGGCCGTTCCTGTCGACCTGGACGCAGGGCGAGGGGCGGATGCCGAAGGAGATCGCGAACTACCTCGCGGGGCACTTCCTGTCGGAGCCGCTCCGCGACTGGGACGTATCGCGCCCCGCGCCGTACTTCGGGTTCGAGATCCCCGACGCTCCAGGGAACTACTGGTATGTCTGGTTCGACGCGCCGATAGGGTACATGGCCGCGAGCAAGGAGTGGTGCGACCGGGAAGGCGAGGCGTTCGACGACTGGTGGCGATCCGAAGAGACGGAGGTCGTCCACGTCATTGGGAAAGACATCGTGTATTTCCACACGCTCTTCTGGCCGGCGATGCTGAAGAGCGCGCGCTTCTCGCTGCCGTCGCGCGTGCAGGTGCACGGGTTCCTCACCGTGAACGGAGAGAAGATGTCGAAGAGCAAGGGCACCTTCGTGCTGGCATCGACGTACCTGAAGCACCTCGACCCGGCGTACCTCCGTTATTACTACGCGAGCAAGCTGAGCTCGAAGGTCGACGACATCGATCTGAACCTGGAAGAGCTCGTGAACAAGGTGAACGCCGAGCTCGTGAACAAGGTCGTGAACCTGGCGAGCCGGTCGTCGCGCTTCGTGGCGCAGGCGGGGCTGTCGGCGGTCTACCCGGAGGACGGGGGCCTGTTCGCGGCGGCGGCGGCGGAGGGCGACGCGATCGGGGCGGCGTACGCGGCGTTCGACTATGCGCGTGCGACGAGGAGCATCGTGGCGCTGGCGGACCGGGCGAACGAGTATGTCGACCGGATGCAGCCGTGGGCGCTGGCGAAGCAGCCCGAGAAGAAGGCGGAGGTGCAGGCCGTTTGCACCGTGGCGCTCAACCTGTTCCGGCAGATCGTGCTCTACCTGGCGCCGGTGCTCCCGAAGCTGGCCGGCGACGTCGGGCGGCTGCTCGGGTGTCCCATGGACCGGTGGGAGCTCGCGAAGACGCCGCTTGTGGGGACGCCTGTGGCCGCGTATGAGCACCTCATGAAGCGGGTCGAGCCGGGTGCAGTGGAGAAGATGATCGCGGAGGGCCGTCCTGCCGAGGAGGCGGCGGCGCCGGGCGGCGCGGCGGGGGCGAGCGCCGAGGCGGGCCAGGCGGCGGGCGGCGGCGCGGCCGCGGAGGACGACGGCGCGGCGCTCGCCAAGGAGCCGCTCGCGCCGGAGTGTACGATTGACGACTTCAGCAAGGTCGACCTGCGCGTCGCGCGAATCGTCGCGGCGGAGCACGTGCCCGAGGCGAAGAAGCTGCTCAAGCTGACCGTCTCGCTCGGCGGGGAGGCGCGGAGGACGGTGTTCGCCGGGATCAAGGCGTATTACAAGCCGGAAGATCTCATCGGCAGGCTCGTCATCGTGTGCGCCAACCTGGCGCCGCGGAAGATGAAGTTCGGCCTCAGCGAGGGGATGGTGCTCGCGGCGGGGGACGAGACGGTGCATCTCCTGTCGCCGGACTCGGGGGCGAAGCCGGGGATGCGGGTGCACTGAGGGAGCTCACGGAGGTCCTCGCTGGCGGTCGCGTGCCGCCCGCGAGGACGGCCCTGCCGATGTGAGAGCCGCCGGATAACGAGCGGGTGTCGATCGTCGCCCGGATATCGGCTCGCCAAAGTATCCTCGGCGCATGGCGCGTACCGCCCCGGTCCCGAACATCCCTGGCATGAACCCCGGCGTCTTCGTGATGGGGGGCAGCGGTGGTGGTGGCTCCGGCGGTCGCGGTCAAGATTTCGCCGCCAGGCGAGATGCACTCCAATCCTTGCGCGGCCCGGAGGGCGGCTATGCGCGTTCGCATCGCGGGCTTGCCTCGTTCTGGCGAGCCATCGCGGACGAGGATCTCGTTCGGCCGACTCCGCCAGATCTCCTCCCCCTGCTCACACAGCTCGACGACTGGCTTGCCGGCGGGCCGGCCTGCGCCTTGGTGGTGAGCGCCGATCCCGGGACACGGACGGCCCTCCTGGCGCGATGGGCTCTATCGATCGTGGAGCGCAAGTCGGCCGAGGTGATCTTCGTGCCGGTAAGTCCCTGCTTCGGAAGCGCGGTCGAACGCGATATGCTGAAGCTGTTCTTCGGTCTGTTTCGGAGTTCAGCAACGGCGGTCTTCAGTCGACCGCGCAGCCCCGAGGAGCTGATGCTGTCAATCCGAATGGCGCTTCGGAGCGTCGACTCAGTCTCGTCGGTTCCCAACGAGGAATGCCCTCAATTGCTCGTGATCGTGGACGGGATCGAGCGGGCGGCAGATGGGTGGCCGCACAGGAGAACGCCCTTCCTGGGTGAAGCCTACGACGGGGCACACATCATTGTCTCGACCAGCCCGGAGAGCTCTTCGGCGCGCGGCGTTGGGTTGCATGAACGCCTCGCCTGGTCTCCGGAGCAGACGAGAGTTTTCTTGCTTGCCGGCGAGATCGACTCTTCGAAAGGAACGACGCAGGCGCGGTGGACCGCCGAGAGCGCTGGCGACATGGAACCCTCGCTGGCCCGCTTCTTCGATGCGCTTGGGACGGCGCTCGCTCCCGTATCGAACGACGGTCTCGTCTCGGCGCTGGGTTTGGACCCAACCGAGGTTGAGGCCTTCAAGGACGGACCGCAGGCTGCTCAGCGGCTCGTCCTGCTGAGCGACGACGGCAAATTTTCCTTCCGCGACGACGCGACTCGTGCAGATTGGACGATGGAAACGAACAAAGTCGCGTCCATCGAAGATGCCCTCATCGTGAGGGGGCTGGCGGCGCTCACGAGTGGAGCCATCTCGCCCGAGGCGTGGCCATCCTACCTCGTGGAGTACCTGGGCGCCCACATGAAGCGGCGCTCTGTATCAATATTGGACTTGCTGACGCTCGTGTCACCCGAGTGGCTCCGAATCTGGATGAGCCGTCCCGGAGGCTTGGTCGGGTTCACCACTGACGCTCGTCGCGCGCGCCACGCCGCCGAGGACGCGCTCATCGAAGCCTGCCGTCCGGAGCGCGCTGCAGCGGCCGAGCAAGAGAGGGCAACGCTTCTCTGCGTCATCGTTCGGTGCGCCCTGGTCGAAGCCTCCTTGTTCGCAAAGGAGGGAAGTATCGAAGAAGTAAATTATCGCGCGGCGCCTTATGTAGAGCCAACGGTGGATGTGACGAAGCCGACTGGAGCCGCGCGTGAGCGTGCCGAGGCGCTGGTGACGTTCGCCTCCCTGATGACAGGCTCGGAGCAGCAGCTGGTTCAGGGATGGGCCATGGACGCTTGCGCAGGTCTCGAGGAGATCCTCCCCCGACCCGTCCCTCACGTGACGGCGGACCGGAGCGCGGCGGACCCGGAGCGAGCCCGTCGGATCCGCGCGGGCGCGACATACGACGAAGTCGATGCGTACCTGTCGAGGGACATGGTGATTCGACCCACGGACCTCTCGCCTGACGAAGCTTGGCGCCTCGCGGAGAGCCGAGAAGGGGAGTCGCGCATGGTCAGCTTCGCGGGCATCTTGCCCGATCTCCCCGAGGAGATGCGCGAGAGCGCTGTTCGAGAGGTCATGTCCTCCTACTGGGCCCACGGCGACCGGCTGGCGCTGCGCGTACTTTCGGCCTGCGCGCCCTGGATGGCCCTCGCCGACGCGGCCAGGGTCCTCTGCAGCGAGCTCGGCAACGACTGGACCGGCGACTTCCCCGGGATGTTGGTAGGCTTCGGCAGCCTCACCGAGCTCTCTCCGCTCCTGCAGCGGTTGGGCGGGACGGCGGCGATCGTGGGGGTCGCCCGTGCCATCGCGGAGGTGGGCCAGTGGCTCCCCTAGCGCCGCGTGTCACAAATCCCGCCAGAAACACTGGTCGATGACGAGCGGTCGCCGGAAGCAGTAGCGATTTTCATAGCTTCCGCCTGTTTCACCGCCGAAGACGGCTCCGGTGTGGCCCAACGGGGCGCCCTCCGCCGCCGCGTCGTCAAAGGGGCCGCGTTCACTCCACAGTTTGTAGCGGCAGGAACAGGGTGGGCCGCCGGTGCCGGCGCTCGATCAGCGCGCAGCCTCGCTCCGCTCGATGCTCAGCTCAGGATGGTTCGCCTGGATCCATGCGAGCGCCTGCTCGATCACCGCAGGTTCGTCCGCGTAGAGGATACAGGGGGACACGCAGAACTCGAGGTAGGCGGGCGTCGACCAGATCACCAGGTCGTCGCTCGTCCAGAACGACTGCGTCCGGTCGCTGAGCTCGGGCGCGCGCGGGACGCCGATGGCCCGCGCCAGCGCGTCGCCCACGTCCTCGGAGAGGCTCGCGCAGTGGCGGGCCGGCCACCCCGGGATCACGTCCGGAGCCTCATGTCCCAGGGCGAACCGCTCCAGGAAGATACGCCACGAATCCGCGAAGACGAAGCGCTCCATCACGCCGTCGTCGGCGAGGATCGCGCCGTCGGCGGCCATGAAGTACAGACCCCTGGAGAAGGCGCCGATCGGCACCAACCCGCCGCGGGGCAGGACGCCGCCCTCGAGCTCGAGCGCGGGGCCCAGCCAGTAGTGCTCTCCCTGGTCGCGGGAGACACAGAGGCCGCCCGCGTGCTGCTCGAACGCGAGCAGCGACTCGCTGGCCGCGACGCCGTGAGGTGCGAGCAACTCCTCGAGGCGGGCGCGCGAGGCGGCGCGCTGCGGATCCCGGAGCACCCCCCGCGCGCGCAGGGCGCTGACTGCGCGGTCGGTGAGCACGCCCCGGAACCCTTCGGCGGCGAGCATCCATCGCGTGTGCGCGAGCCGGTCACCCGCCGGCGGGAGCTCGTGGCGCTCGAGCACACGCCCGCCAAAGTCGCGCTCCTGCACGAGGGAGACGCCGGATGCGGTGCGCTCGACGCGCAGCGCTCCCCGCTCCTCGGGCCGGTCCAGGCCGACGGGCACGAGCCCGCGGCTCGCCGGCGCGGGGGCTTCGCCCGGATCGCGAAGAGCCACGGTGACCTCGTCGCAGGCGATCGCCGCAACCGCCGGCGAGCCCGCGAGCGCTTCGACTGCCCGGGCGAGCCGCTCGACCGACCTGGCGAAGACGAGCGTCCGGTCCTGCGCGGCGCCCGAGGGGTGCCCGTCGAGGATGACGAGATCTTCGGCGTCCCAGACCGTGTGGTAGGCATCGCTCGCGGCCGCCACGGGCCGGGCGCCGAGCGCCTCCGCGAGCCGGGCGCCAGCGCGCGGGCGGGCTTCGACGCGCAGGTGGTGGAGGCCGCGCTGCGCGATGTCGAGGAAGCGCGCGAGCTTCTCGACCAGGATCACGGGGGACGCTGCGTAGGGCACCGGCGTGTTTCCCGTCGAAGAGCCTTCCACGGAGACGGTGCCGTCCTCGGCTAGCAGGAAATCGACCATTCCCTGGGAGCGTTCCGCACGGTCGTGAGAGACGTGGAGGTACGGGTCGAGCCCCGCGAACGCCGCGAAAGGTGCGCTGATCCCGATGGGCCAAAAGCCGGCGCGGGACAGCGCCCTCGTCATGTTGCGTTCCAGCAGCGCCGCTGGGCCGAGGAGGATCTCCCACCAATCTCGCGAGGGGGGACCGAAGGAACCGCCGCTCGCAAGCTCCAGCGGGTCCCGCGCGCGGTCCGAGCCGGCGAAGCCGCCGATCGCAGCCTCGGCGGCGAACAGCGCCTCGTGGGTGGGAAGCCCGTGCAGACGCAGCAACTCTTTCAGCCGATCGCGTCCGGCACGACGCGCCTCGCTGCGGACGATGCCACGGCTGGCGAGGGCCTCGATGGCGAAGGTGGAAATCTCCATGGTGAGCCCCTCAGCGTGGCATCTGCACCCGCATGTTCGCTGCATTGCGTGGGTTCATGAGGCTCCTCGCGCTCCTCGTCGGCGCCCCCTGGTTCATCGCTTGTTGCCATCCGGGGCTCGGATTGTCGATGCCCGGCGTGGTGCGGCCCACCAGGTCCACGAGCTCGTTCGGCGGTGCGCCCTGGTTCGCCTGATTCTGGAGGTTGCGGAAAAGCACGCCGCAGTTCGGGCAGGCGTTTCGCGCTCCGCCGCCCTGCTGCGTCGAGCTGATCCCATCGATCTCTCGGAGCGCGCCGCGGAGATGCTGATTGTTCGGATCGCTGGCCGAGCCGCATGCCCCGCGCGGCAAGTTGTTGCGTCGCTCATAATCATAGAGATGCTCGCTCAGCGCCGCCGGCTCGGAGCAGTTCGCCGGATGGCGCGTCGCCTGGGGAAATTGCCCGTTGGTCGAGCCGTTTGCGGCCTGAACCGGCACCTGCGGCGCCATGTTGTTCCAGACCGCGGGGTGGATATCGACCGGGTTGTCGGGATCGCGCCCGCCTTGGCTCACACCGCTCGCGTTTGGCAACGGCGTGCGGCTGCCGTCCGGGTTGATCTGCGAGCGCTGGATGTTCGTGGTCATCGCTTGCAAGCCGTCGAGATCCACCGTGTTGAGCGGCGAGTTGTCGGCGAAGCCGTAGCGGCGGACGATTTCGACGGGATCCGGGCTGATGTAGCGGCCAATGTCGGGGTCGTAATAGCGATGCCTGTTGTAACAAAGGCCGGTTTCTTCATCCGCGTACTGGCCAGGAAACCGCAGCGGCGTGAAGGCCTCTCCCTGGACCGCGCCGAACGCGCGCGCACGCTGCTCGGCCGCGATCTGCCCCGATGACGTCACGAGAAGATCGGGGAATCCATTCGGCGCGCTCACGTAGAACCGGGGCGCGCCGCCGTCATCGATGTGCGCCAGCGGGGCGAAGCTCCCATCCGGGAAAACGTACGTTCGCGTCTCGGTCACCGGGACTTCCAGGGACGCGTCGCGCACACGCACCTCGTGAAGCAGGCGCTGATCGTCCCAAACGAAGCGAGTCAGGGCAAGGAGCTGTCCTTGGCTCGAGCGAACCCGCTTTGCCAGCCGCCGGCAGAACGCGTCGTAAATGAACTCCACGAGGCGCCCATCAGGCGCGACGACCGAGGCCAGGCGCCCACGTCCATCCCAGGTGTACTTCCAGCGGCTCCCGTCGGAGAGGCGCTTTTCCACGAGGCGCGCGCGCTCGTCGTAGGTGTAGGCCGTTGCCCCCCGCCGCAACAGGGCACCGCCGCGATCGTACGCGTGCTCGCCGGCCTCGGTGGCGTAAAGGTTGCCGACCTCGTCGAAGCCGAAGAGCTCCGCCCTCCCGTGGGCAGGGATCTTGGCGAGGAGCTGTCCCATAGGATCGTACCGGTATCCCGTCGCGCCGAGGCGCGCGTCGAGCTCCTCTTCGAGAAGACCTACAGGGGAGTAGCGATACTGCGAGTCCGAAACGACCCCGTGCGCGATGGGCCCAACCCACTCCGGCTCGCCCGGTCCAACCGCGGCGCGCGCTGTCGCGGAGAAGACGCGCCGCTGGGCGAGGCGACCGGCCGGATCGAAGTCGTACTGAATGCGCCCGCCGCCCGGAAGGACGGCCTGCCGCTCGCGGCCGAGCGCGTCGTAGTGGAAGTCCACAACCTCCCGGCCGAGCGCCATTCGCGCGATCTTGCCCATGATGTCTCGATGCATGTGCTCGACGTACCCGAGCGAGCTGACGCGCCGCGTCCTCCGCCCCATGGAGTCGTAGACCGCTTCAATCGTATGGCGGACGCCGAGCGTGATCTGCTCCTCCTTCACGAGGCAGCCCCGCTCATCGTATGTCAGGTAGCACTCCGTGTCAGGCGTTCGTGCATCGGTCAGCCGCCCCACTTCGTCGTAGGCAAACTCTTCCGTTCCACCGTCGTAGATCCGCTTGATCAACTGCCCGGCTGCGTCGTACTCGTATTCCACCAGCTCGCCGGTGCTGCTCCGCCACTGCGTCAGCCGGCCAAACAGATCGCGCCGGAAGTCGTGCGTGCGTCCGTCCATCAGCTCTTCGCGGATCACGTGCCCTGCGAGGCTCCGAACGAAGCGATGAACCTGCCCGCGCTCGTTGTGAACCTCGATGAGGTGGCCTTCGCGGTTGTAACGGTACCGGATGGGCCCGGCGCCGTCATGCTGCACCTCGCAGAGCACGTTGAGCCCACCCCAGGTGAGCCTGCCGACGCGCCTGGCCGCATCGACGATCCGCGCCAGCCGCCCCTCGGCGTCGAACTCGAACGTGGTGACCCCGCCCGCTGGATCGGAAACGGTGCGCAGCAGGCCGCGCGCGTCGTACGCGTAGCGCGTCACGGCGCCGAGCGCATCCATGGTTGCCACGACGCGGCCGAGGTCGTCGTAATAGATCGTCTTCTTCGCGCCGTTCGGCTCGATCACGGCCGTGCGGTTGCCATGCGCGTCGTGCTCGAAGCGGGTCACTCCCCCGTTCGGGAGCGTTGCCACGCTCACGAGCCCACGCTCGTCGTAATCGTACATGACGATGGCGCCGCGCCGGTCCTCGACCGCGAGCAGATTGCCCAGATCGTCGCGCGTATACCGGAGCGCGCTCCCATCCGCGCGCACGAGCTCGGTCAGCGCGCCTCGATCGTCGAAGGCATACTGAGTCCGGCGGCCGAGCGGATCGACGACCGCTGTGACCCGCCCTGCCGCGTCGCGCTCGAAGCGCGTCACCGCGCCCGTGGCGTCCCGAAAAGCGACGATGTTCCCGAGGGAGTCATACTCATGCAAGAGCACGCCCGCGCCCCATGTCGACTTGTCCACCTTGCCGTGCTTGTTGCCGAAAAAGCGCCGGACACGGAGCGAGTCCGCGACTTCGGAGTAGCCGTCTCCCGAGAACTCGAGCTTGCAATGGAATATGCCCCGCGCTCGCGTCACGCCGTCCGCGAGGAACGCAGGCACCCCGGCCGCGAGGCTTGGGTCCGCCTGAGCGGGGTATTCACCCCAGGTCTCGATGCAGCGTCCCTCACGGTCGTACCGGTAGTGGACCACGAGCCCGCTGCGGTATGCGTGGGCGACCAGGCGGTGTTCCTCGTCATAGGCGTACCGGCACACATGTCCCTCGGCGTCCATGGCCTCGACAAGATCCCCACGATCGTCATACCGGTACGTGAAGAAGGCGTGCCAGCCGGAGGGGCTCGTGGCCGTGCGCACCTCGAAGGCGGCGATGCGGCCCGAGCGCTCCCGCCGGACGCGCACGAAGCGCTGAACGCAATCGCGGATCCAGGCGAGGCCGGAGCCATCGTAGCCCAGCTCGATGCAGTTGCCGTTTCGGTCGAGGAGCGCGGTCAGGCGATAGCGCGACCCCAGCTGATGGCGCTCGTTGAACAACAGTGTGAGCCCGTCCTCGGTGGTGAGCGCGAATCCCCAGGCCGCACGGCGGAGCACGATCTGCCCCACCAGAGGGCGCGTCTCGCCCTCTTCCAGCACCGGGGCCGTCACCACGGTGCCATCGTCCTGCGTGATCCGCACGACGCGTCTGGAGAGCTCGATTTCCCAGGCGAGCGAGTGGCTCCACCCGAAGCCAAGGCCCATGTCGCGATCGCGCGCAGAGGACGAGTAGCGCCGCTGCACGACGAGCGGCAGCGGACCGGGCAGGCCGAGGTCGAGCGTCGGCAGCGTGAAGACGCGGCCGGTGACCACGTCGACCGGATCGCCGGCGGAGGTGCCACCGGAGCCGCCGTGGACCGGGTTGGAGCAAGCACCGGCCCCCTGCCCATTTCCGCAGCCATTGGCCCCCTTGCCACCGCCGTCAGGGTTGTTGCCGCCACGGTTGGCGCTCCCACCCTGACCATCTCCATTTCCGCTGCCGCCCCTGCCGCCCTTGCCACCGCCGCCGCCTCCACCGCCCATGATCCAGACGCCAGGGTTCATTCCAGGGATCGCAGGGATGTTCGGGACCGGTGCCGTGCGCGCCATTCAGGCATGGTCCCCAGCGATTCTCACCCCTGTCAAGATGAGAACTCGGGTGCGCAGACGCTACCCGGGAAGCCCGCGCGAGACGCTGGAGCATCATCGAACAGGATTCCTGTCGGAGGGAATTCTTCCAGTCCAGGTGCAGCATGCATTGCCGCGGGAGACTCAGGCGATGACGGGCTACCCGCCCCGGGGGCGGGGGGTTCGATGTCGGCGCGCGGGTGGTCGCCAGCGCCGGACCCGGCGCCGGCGGGAGCCCTCCTGCTTGGAACGTCAGCGGCGCTCGCTGGAAGCAGCTCGTCGGCGATGGCACATAGAGCTCGTAGAACTGCTCGTCCTGGAACCGCGACCCGCTGGGGAAGAGCCCTCGCTTGAATCGCGACCAGTTGACCGCGCCGCGGCCGGCAGCGGCGCGCAGCTCCCAGCGCTCGTAGTGCCCTATGACATCGACATGGTCGGCGACCACGATCCTGGACAGCTCGTCCGGCGAGCCCATTGCCAGCGCCATTCCCGGACGGATCGCCTCGCGGACGTAATCGAGGAGGCGCGGGGGGCGGCGTAGGCGTCAGGGGTCCGTGCATGACTCGGTCATGCACGGAAGAGCTCTTCGCCGGAGACTTCGCCGACGGCGCAAGATGCACCGCACCCCGTCCAGCCTGGCTCACCCCTCTGGTGCGACCGGCAGCCCGAGCAGCCGACCGATCGTCTCGTGAACGACCCGGGCCGCCACCTCGTCCCCGAGGGCGACGGCGCGGCCCAGGGTGCTGGCGAGCGAGGCGACCACGGCCGCCCGAGGCGACGGATCGGTCAGGGCAGGCTCCCCAGGCCCGGCGCTTGACACTTGGGCCCGGGTTGGGTCCATGCCGTCCGACGATGAGGCAGCCCTGAGGTCAAGGGCTTGAGCGCTCTCTTTGCGCGGCTGGCCGGCTTCGGCTCGGCAGCGACGGCGCTCGGCTTCGTCAGTGCGGGTCGTTTCGGCATGGACATCTCCCTTCGTCCTGGTCGGGCGTCGTTCCGCTTGTGCTTGAGCACCTCGTCGCGTCCGCAGGAGCGAGCTGTGGCTCGATCGACGATCCGCATTCACAGGCCGGCGGTCGCCCTGGTGGCCTGGATGCATGCTGGGGTCCGAAACGGGACCGTGGAGGCGCCTTCTAGGGGACGGCATGTTCGACCCACAGGCCGATCACCCGGACGGCTTCCGCGCTCATCCACGTGGCCCTCTTTCACGCTCCCAGCGTGACGCGCTCGTGGCGCACGTTCCCGTAGGGGGAAAGTCAGTGCATCGAGACCCTCCTTGGGGTCGAGACCGGCCTCGACCGAGCCGTTGCCCGAGCGGCGCCGAGTCCCTTGTCGATCGAGCGCTGCCGGCGGCGCGCCTTGACCGCGGCCTCCTTCATGCTTTGCGCCTGCTGCTCGATCGACTGTGCTTGCAGCCGCAGGCCCTTGGCCGAAGCGACCGCTGCGCTCTGCGCATCGTAGACCGTGCCGTCGCGCCACATGGCCCACAGCACCCCCGACAGCCGCCGCGCCAGCGCCACGACCGCAATGTGGCGACCCCGGCGCTCGTCGATGGCCTTGGCCCATCGGCTCAGCGGGTCGTCGCCGCTCTTGTGCCGCAGGATCGTGTGCGCAGCCTGCGTCAGCAGCGCGCGCAGATAGGCGTTGCCTTGCTTGGTGATCGAGCCCAGCCGCTGCTTGTCGCGCCCCCCGGAGGTGTCCTCCAGGGGGACCAGGCCGAGATAGGAGGCGAGCTGGTGGGCGTGGTGAAAGCGCTTGGCTTCGTCCACCACCGAGACGAACGCGGCGGCGACGACCAGCCCCACGCCGGGTGCCGTGGTCAGCCGCACGATCACCGGCTCGTGGGCGCACAGCTGCTCGAGCGCGGCATCGGCCAGCGCGATCTGAGGGGTGAGCATCTCCAGCGCTGTCACCAGAGGTCCAACGAGCTGGCGAGTCTCGGCCGGCAAGGCTGCAGCGCTCAGCACCGTGAGGAAGCCCTCGATGGCGCACGTCGCGAGCTTGTGTCCGCAAGCGCGCAGGATGCCACGCACGGTGGTGACGTACTGGGCCCGCGTCTCAACCAACGCGCGCCGGACAGCCAGCTGGTGGCGAATGGCCCGCCGGTGAGGCGACAGCACGTGAGCGAGTGGAATGCCCCCGCGCTCGACGGCGCGCGCTAACGCCTCGGCATCAAGGCGGTCATTCTTGCGGCCGTGCTGGCCGATGCCGAGCTGACGAGCTCGCGTGGTGTCGACGACCAGCACGTCGTGACCCCAGTCGCGCAGCGTGTCGTGCACCGCCCAGGCCTCGCGGCACGCCTCGATCGCCACCCGGGCCGGCGAGGACGACGGGCCGAGGAGATCCTGGAGCGAATCGAGCGAGCGAACCGTGCGTCGTAGCATCACGGCCCCGCCGGCCACCTCGCAGAATGAGATCTCATGCACCCCCAGATCCAGCGCTACACTTCGCATGGCTGACCTCTCCTGGGCCCCCGTCTTCTGCGTCTTCGAACGCGTGGGGGTGCCCGCAGGCAACCCTGCAGGCGAGAGGTCAGCCACATTGCTCGCTGCTCCAAGCGGCTCTTTCTTGCTCGCTCCTCTCCGGAGCCTGGAGCCCCCGCCGGAGGCCTCCGTCCGCCCATCGCCCGCAGCTTTGTCCGGCTGGAGCGCGCCGGGGGAGTCAAGGGCGGCGGAGCCGGCGAGCTCCGCTCGCGAACCCTTGACGCCTCCGAGCACTCCAGCACGCTTTGCTGCTGCCGATGGGCCGACCTCCACGGTGCTGCGGGCTGTCTTCGCAGGCCCCGCCGCGCGAACGCGTCGAGCAGAGGCTCGGGTCGGTGCAGTTGGCATCATGGGTCCAGGCGCCCCGTGGGCTGCCTCATCCCATCTAGGGGGTGCGACCCGTCGTCACGGCCTCCCCAAATGGCCGGGGAAGCGACGGATCGCGACGGTTCGCCCCCGCGGAATCGTCCCGCCAGAAACACCGGTCGGTGACGAGCGGCGGCCGGCAAAAGTAGCGATCTTCGCAGCTTCCGTCTGTTTCGCCGCCGAAGGCGGCTCCGGTGTGGCCCGACGGGGCGCCCTCCGCCGCCGCATCGCCCGCGGTGAAGGGCTCGCGGCATCACCGGTCCCACCGTGCGGCCACACTGCACGCGCCGCGCTTTCTTGGACCGGTCAGCACGTCATCGACGCCGAACGCGACGTGCTGCATCGCCTTCGCGCGCTCCAAAGCTCTGTACGAGGGGCAGGAAGAGCTCGTCCACGATGGACTGGATGCGTGCGGGCTTCGGCGGCTTGAGATCCATGAGCAGGTCGTGCCGCACGAGGTCGTACGGCATGGCGAGCACGGCGGAGGGGATGCGCTCGAGGTTGATCTCACCGCGGTCGTGGGCGCGCTGGTAGGGGATTCGGACACGCGGCTTCCGGGTGTCCATGACCTTGTCGCGCACCTGCGAGGGGGTCAGGCCGGTGCCGGCCAGCAACCCCGAGAAGGCGGCGGCCGCGGCGATGGCGAAGAAGCCGGCGAGGGCGTCGCTCAGCGCCGTCAGGTGGGCGAGCAGGTCGCTGCGCAGGGCGCCGGTGTCGGGGACCGCGACCGGGCTTTCGTCCCGGCGGTGCTGGATGGCGGCGAACACCAGCTCGTCCTTGTTCGCCCAGCGACGGTACAGGACCGCGATCCCCGTGCGAGCCCGCGCGGCGACCGACTCCATGGTCAGGTTCGCGAAGCCGACCTCGACCAGCTCCTCCCAGGTCGCGTCGAGCAGAGCGGCCTCGAGCTCCGCGCCGCGTCGCCTGCGGCGCGCTCGCGTTCGTGTTCCTGTCGTCATGGCCCCGATTGTTTAGAGAGATTTTCATTTCTTATCAACGCCGCGGATGATAAGAGATGGATCGCTATCTTCAACCGGAGGCTGACGATGGCGGATCCCGAGGCGTGCGCAGTGCTGATCGTCGGCGCCGGCCCGACCGGGCTGGCGCTGGCCTGCGGGCTCGCCCGCAGCGGCGTGTCCTTCCGCCTGATCGAGGCCGCCCCAGGCCCGTGGCCCGGCTCGCGCGGCAAGGGCATCCAGCCGCGCACGCTCGAGGTCTTCGACGATCTCGGCATCGTCGATCGCGTGATCGCCCACGGCCGGATGGCGATGCCGCTCCGCTCCACGGCTCCCGACGGCCGGGTGACGCTGGGCGGCGCCGTCCCCGAGGCGTTGAAGGGTCGCTCCGACATCCCCTATCCGGCGAGCCTGATCACGCCCCAGTGGCGTACCGAGGAAGCGCTGCGGCTGCGGCTTTTGGAGCTCGGCGGCGCGGTCGAATTCGGTGCTGCGCTCGCGAGCTTCGAGCAGTCCGACGAAGGCGTGTCGGCGGTGGTCGTCAAGGGCGGTGAGGCGGAGACGGTCGCCGCGCGCTGGCTGGTCGGCTGCGACGGCGGCCACAGCGTCGTCCGCAAGCAGGCCGGCATCGCGTTCGAGGGCGAGACCCGCGAGGAAGTGCGGATGATCGTCGCCGACGTCGGCGTCGACGGCCTCGACCGCGACGCCTGGCACATCTGGTGGCACGAAGAGGGCGTCGTCGGCCTCTGCCCGCTGCCCTCGACCGACGTCTTCCAATATCACGCCGTCGTCGCGCCGCGACAGGACCCCGAGCTCAGCCTCGCGAACATGCGGGCGATCCTCGAGCGGCGGAGCGGCCGCACCGACCTCCGGCTCCACGAGCCGATATGGTCGTCGCTGTGGCGCGCGAACGTCCGCCTCGTCGACAGATATCGCGAGGGTCGCGTGTTCCTCGCGGGCGACGCGGCGCACATCCACTCGCCCGCCGGCGGCCAGGGGATGAACACGGGCATCCAGGACGCGCACAACCTCGGCTGGAAGCTGGCGGCTGTCGCGAAGGGCGCCTCGCCGGCATTGCTCGACAGCTACGAGGCCGAGCGGCGACCGATCGCGGCCGGCGTGCTCGCGATCTCGAACACGCGCCTCCAGCAGGTGCTCGAGCGGAAGGACGTCGCCCTCCGCCGCGATGCGAGCATCACCCAGCTCGACATCCACTACCGCGGCTCTTCCCTGGCGCGCGACGACCGCGACGAGGCTGCCCTGCTCCGCGCCGGCGACCGCGCCCCCGACGCGACGAAGCTGATCACGGTGGAAGGTGAACGCCGGCTGTTCGAGCTGACGCGCGGCGGGCGCTTCACGTTGCTGAGCTTCGGGTCCGCGCCTGCGATCGGCGCCTCAGCCTCCGACCTGAAGACGCTTCATGTCGTCGGACAGCCGGCGGGCCCCCACGACGTCGCCGACAGCGCTGGCCATCTCGCCCACGCCTACGGCGCGACGGAGCGCACCCTCGTGCTCATCCGTCCCGACGGCTACATTGCGCTGATCTCCGACGCCGGCGACGCCTCGGCGGTCTCGGACCATCTCGCCGCGTTCAGCTGAGCGTTGCGACGGCGGGTCTGCGACGGGCGCGACAGAGAAGCGCACGTCCGATGAGAGCGAGCGGGAAATTGCTGCCATCGGGCGAAACTACTTCTCTTCACCGATAAGGCCCTGCCGCCGGCGCTCCCGGCAGCCGGCAGGAGCCGCTCGCGCAGGACGGGTGGCCGAACCAGCCCGCGAGCCACTTCCTGTTGCCCGACAGCGCGTGGAAGAAGCGCTCCGCCATCTTCGAGAGCGTGTCGCCGCTCAGCCGGTACGACCACTCGCGATACCCCTCGAGCGCCCAGAGCGCCACGATGAAGGCCGCGGGGCCAGCCCAGACCTCGCCGCGATCGCTGATCACGACGAGCTCCTCGCCGAGCCAGGGCACGGCCCCGTACCGCTCCGCCGCCTCGGGCGAGCCGGCGGGCAGGAACTCCATCTCGACAAGCGCCGCCTGGTGCTCCATCCAGTGGCGGCACCGGGCGCACAGCGCGCATTCGGCGTCATAGAGCACGGTGATTCGCTCGATCATGGCCCGCTCTCCTCGCAGCGCGGAGGCCAGGGCGCCTGGCCGCGCCGCCAGCGCGAGGCGCCACGGCGCCCCGCGCCCGCGTCTGCGTTCGTCACGCCGAGACCTCCGCGACGGCTCGCCGGCGCTGTCGCTGCGCGGCCATCTCCTCTTCCGCGCGCTCCGTGCGCGGATCGATGCGCATCTGCGGCGCGACCGGAGGCGGCAGGACCGCGAGCTTCGCGCGGCGGCGGATGCGGTGGAACACGAGGAGGTTCGTGAAGTGCATCAGCGCGAGCGAGAGCAAGAGCAGGCCCAGCTTCGACGACAGCACCTCGACCGCCTCCGTCAGCGTCGCCGAGCCTTCCGCCTTCAGGATCAGCGACGCATACCCCAGGTTCACCAGGTAGAACCCCACCACGAGCAGGCGGTTCACCGCCTCGGCCATCCTCGGGTTGTCGGCGAACACCTCCTCCAGGAACACCGATCCATTCTTGAACAGCGTGCGGGCGATCCAGATCGTCAGTCCGACGCTGATGACCGCATAGGCCCCGTACACCGCGATGAGATAGCTTTCGACCGCGTCTGCCATGGTTCGTCTCCTCGACAGGCCTCTCAGCAGCGCCCGTGCCAGCCGCGGGATCCGCGCCGATCGGGCGCATCGAGGCGCGGCGCCGTCCCCCGGTGCCCAGGCCATGGGCAGGCCGCTGTCCACGCCGTGGACACCTCGCGCCCCCGGGGCCTCTGGCGCTATCGTCGAGGCTTCCTACCCCGCCGAGGCCGTGTGAGACCCCTGGTCGCTCTCGCGTACTACCCGCTCTGGGCCGCCGCCGTGACCGTCGCGGTCACCGCGCTGCGGCTCGGGCGCAACGTGGGCCGCGGCCTCGTCGCCCTCTGCTTCTTCCTCGCCTTCTGGGTCACAGGGCTCATCCTGCTCGAGACCGACGGCACGCTCGCCCTCGCCGAGCACGTTATTCCGAGCGGAATCATCGTGTCCGCGGGCCTCGCCCACGCCTACGCCGACGTCGCCGGCGCCTCGCGCCGCCCCGTCGCCCTGGCCTACGCGGTGAGCGCCGCGGTCGCGCTGCTCGGGGCCGTGGACCCGCGCCTCCTCTACGGCCCTGCGGCCCGCTCGCCGGGACCGCTGTTCTTCCCGCTCTCGGTCGTCATGGCCGTCGCCTGGGTCGTGGTCGCCGTTCACATCGGGCGCGCGGCGCTCGCGGCCCGGGGGCTCCAGCGGCGGCGCATCGCTGCGCTCTTCTTCGGCAGCGTGCTCGCGACGCTCGGGGGCGGCTTCGTCGTGGTGCTGCGCGTGCTCCGGCTGGGCGACGTGCTCCTCGGCGCGCCGCTCCTGCTCCTCGCCATCCTGCTCGTGGCCTACGCCGTGCTCATCGGCGAGCTGGGCCGCTCCCGCCGCGTCTTCGCGCAGGGGCTCGCCTACGCCGGCCTGACGGCGCTCGTCTCGACGCTCGGGCTCGTTGTCTTCTTCAAGGTCCTGCCAGCGCTCGCGCCGGGCGGCGGCGCGTCGCTCGGCTGGCTCGCCTTCGTCGTCTTCCTGGCCGCGCTCCCGTCCGATCCGCTGCGCATGCTCGTCGTGGAGCACCTCGGGCGCCGGCTTTTCTCGAGGCCCATCGGCGTCCGCGACCTCGCCGACGAGATCGAGCGCGTCGAGGTGCGCGCCGACCAGGCCGAGCGGCTCGCCGAGCTCGGCCGCCTCGCGAGCGCGGTCGCGCACGAGATCCGCAATCCGCTCGGGGTCATCGCCGCGCAGGCGAAGCTGCTCGAGCGGCAGGGCGCCAGGCCCGAGACCGTGGCGTCGCTGCGCGCCCAGGTCGACCGGGCGAGGCGCTTCCTCGACGATCTCCTCCGCTACAGCCGCCCGAGGCCGCTCGAGGTGAGCGAGGTCGACGTGCTCTCCACGCTGCGGCTCGCGGCGAGCCAGGTCCGGCAGATCGTCGGCGAGGGCGCGCCGCCCATCGAGGTGGCGTCCGAGTCAGGCGGGTCGATCTTCGTCGAGGCCGACCGCGGGGCGTTCCTCGACGTCGCCACGGCGCTCCTGCAGAACGCGGCCATCGCGCTCGACGGGAGCCCCGAGGGGCGGATCCGGGCGGTGGTCACGCGCGGCGAGGGCGGCTTCGTTGTCGTGCGCGTGGAGGACAACGGCCCTGGGGTGCCGGCCGAGATCGAGGCGATGCTGTTCCAGCCGTTCGTGACGGGTCGGGGGCGAGACGCGAAGCACCCGGGCACGGGCCTCGGCCTGGCCGTCGCGGCGCGCTGGCTGGAGCGGCACGGGGGCGCGCTGCGCTACGAGCGCGCCCCGGGGGGCGGCGCGCGCTTCGAGGCGCGGTGGCCCGAGAGGGCGGCGGAGGCGGCGGGGTGAGGTGATATTGCGCGGTTCGAGCTCGCCCCGGGTTGCGCGAGAGGAAGGTATCGCTGTGGGCCTGTTCACCTCGGAGGCTCGGGAGGAACGACGGCGGTGTTGGCCGCTCGAATGCCCGCGCCGCCGGGGTAGGCGTAACTGTTCCATCTCTCGGCTCGGGCCGTCCCCCAGCCCCACACCGTCACGCTGAACGGTCCGTCGCTGTGCGCCTCGTGCTTGCCGTTGCTGCACTCCCCCTGGCTCTCGACGTGGCGACGCGCGAGATCGCGCCAGGCCACCTCGTACTGCCCTGCGCCATCCACCGGCGTCCATCCCGTGAGCGTCCCGGCGCAGTCGAGCTCGACGTCGTGGAACAGGCCGTCCGTCCCCTTTTTGCGCACGAACACGAGGTTCGTCTCCGAGAAGGTCGGGTCTGTGAAGAACAGATAACGCGACAGGTAGTGCTCAGCCGCGACCACGCCGATGAACTCAGGATCGCCGATCTCCTGGAACGCCGTGCCGCCCGTCATGTAGGTGGCGACGTAGAACGGGTGCTCGTCGTCCTGGCTCTTGACGACGAACGGCGCGCTGGACCGGACCACGAAGCTCTGCCCCTTCTGGACAACGGCCTGCGCGCCCTCCGGCGGCGCTGGATCCCACGACAGGAGCGTGCCGTCGACGGCGCCGACGATGCGTGTGGGAGGCGTCTCGTCCTGGCCATCCACGCGGTTTCTGTAGCGCGCATAGACATACTCGCTGCCGAGCGCGCGCACCGGCGGGAGCTGCTCGTGCCCGCTGTCGGAGGCGGCCTGATCGATCCACAAGGCGGCCTGCTCTGCCCACACGCCGATCGGCCTGCTTGCGCTGATCGCGCTGCCTGTCAGGTCGTCTAGCTGTTCGATCTTGAGCACTTGCCCCTTGCTGAGCGCGAACCGTACCGGCTCCCCCTTCGGCGCGGCGGGGACGCCGACCCCTGCCTGGATATCCGCGGTCGGGTGGATGACGACGTCGGTGTCGTCGGAGGATGCCACGATCGACAGCGTCGACGGCCACGGGTGCACCTCGGAGGGCCACGGCGTCACAGCGATGTAATCGGTGTCCCACGCCGACGTGGGCAGGAGCAGCGCGGCGTCCGAAACCGCGAACATGTCGCCGCTGAACGGCAAGGCGTCGTGAAGGACGATCGGGCCCGACGCGACCACGCGGAGCGCCGTGCCGCTGTCGTTCGTGCCCTCCACCGCGTCGACCCACGCCAAGGCATCCGGATCCGCCTCTGCGACCTCGACGGAGGCGGGGCAGTCGCCGGGGGCGCTTCGCAGAAACACGATCCCCACGTCGCCCGGCTGGATCGTCCCCCCGGGGCCGATGGGCGTCAGCTCGAGGCCCGGGCCGGTGCCCACGGGCGTGTAGGTGTATTTCGAGAGATCGATGGCCTTGCCGCCGATGTCGCCCTCCAGGGAGACCGGCTCGTTCCACATGTTGGCGACGAAGAGGCCATAGCACGAGCGCTGGCGCATCGTCGGGACGTGCACGAAGAACTCGCACCCGCCGAAGCTCGTGAGGGCGGCCGCCGCGTCGCACGCGGCTATGCACTCGCCGTTCGAGCATCCCTGCGACGGCCCGCACGCCTTCACCACGTCGCCGTTGCAATCGACGACGGAATGCATGTCCGCCGAGCACCCCGGGGGCGCGCTGCCGCAACTCGGGCTCGCCCCGCTCGAGGCGACCGGGAAGCCGCCGACCCCCGAGCCCGGCCCGCTCCCGCCCCCGCTGGAGATCCCGCTCGGGCGGGGCTTTGCAGCCGCTGGTTCAGGCTGGCCGCAGCCGGCGACCATGGAGACCATCGCGACGTACAGCGCTGCCCCGCCGATCATGCCATGTCGAATCATTGGTGTTGCTCCTTGCCGCGCGGGCACCCGGGCGGCGCCTATGGCGTCGAAATACTGCTCGCGTCTCGAATTTCGTAGAACGTAACAGGTCGTGCTCGCAGCGAAGCACGACGATCTCGCAACTTCGCAGAAGAGAAATCGCGAATCAAGAAGCGAGTGGAGAAGGAAATCCAAACGCTTCGGAGACGTCAAGCCCCAAACATAGGACCTGCACCGGTTGACAGAACCTTCTTCTCTGCAGCCTCCCGCTCCTCATTGTTCTGAAAAAAAATGTGCAATATCAGCATCTTGTCCGTGTATCGAAGCAGCCGCCCTCAGGCCACAGCTTGCGGGGCGCACAGCGACGTACCTCAGGCGTCCCGCTCCAGAGGTCGGTACCCACGGAGTCGAGATGGCAGCTATGATGTTGCCCCGCCACGGAGCCTGGGCGCTGTGGGGCAGCTGAACGGAAGGGAGACAACGTGAGAAGCAGGGATTTCATCAGCTCGTCCGTCGCGCTGGGGGCGGCGGCGTCGATCCTCGCCGGCTGCGGCGCAAGCGAGGACGATGGCCTTGGCAGGGCACACTTGGCTGTCGGACAGGAGCTCGCTTCGGAGGTGGAGCCCAACGGGACGGCGTCGCAGGCGAACGCCATCTCCAGCGACACGGTCTTGCGCGCCAACGCCGTCCCGGATGGCGACACGGATCTCTTCTCGTTCCAGGCGCCCGCCGGGAGCCGCGTCTACGCGGCCGTGATGACAGCGTCTTCCACCGCATCGCAGGACGCCGACCTCGACATCCTCGATCAGGACGGCACGACAGTGCTGGAGACCGACGTCTTCAACGGGTCGTTCGGAGGCTCCTCGCCAAGCATCGCGGGCACGCCCCTCGTGGCTGCAGGAACTTACTACGCGCGCGTCCGCGTGCCCTCCGCGAACGCCCAGCTGCGCCCCTACGACCTCCACCTCAAGGTGCAGAGCGGCGCGCCCACGGCGGAGGTCGAGCCGAACGACACGACACCGCAGCCGCTCCCCGCGACCGGCTGGATCGCTGGCACGCACACCAACGCGAGCGACGTCGACAGCTACTCGCTCTCCCTCAACGCCGGCGACACCCTCTTCGCGAGCCTCGATCAGGACCCGACGCGCGACCTCACGCAGTTCGCCGCCGCGCTCGCGATCGGTCCCTTCGGGTCCGAATTCGACATCCAGGTGGACAACCAATCCGGGCCTGTCGAAACACCGTACTCGGACGCCATCTTCGCGACCGTCAAAGCAGCCGGCACCTACAGGGTGACCGTGACCGGCTCGGTGACGGCGGGTGATTACGGGCTCAGCGTGAGCGTGCATCCGGCAGCGTCGAGCGTCGGGTGCACCACGTACGATAGCGCGAACGTGCCCCGGGACATCGTCTTCGGAGCGCCCACGACGTCGTTCATCGACGTCCCGGGCGCGCCCCGTATCGGTGACCTGAACGTGAGCATCCGGCTCAGCCATCCCATGCCCCCCGACGTGGACGTGTACCTCGTCTCGCCGGCCGGCAACACCAACGGTCTCTTCACCGATATCGGCAGCAGGACCTACCCGAACCTCGAACTCACGATCGACGACGAGGCTGCCTTCCCGGCCGGACACTTCACCCTGCTGAACGGCATGATGGTGCAGCCGGAGCTCGACTACCGCTTGCACTGGTTCGATGGGGAGAACGCTGAAGGCCGGTGGACGCTCACGCTCCGGGACGATACGGACAACTCGAACAACCTCGGCGTGTTGTCCGCGTGGAGCCTCACGATCTGCGACGCGCCGATCCCCGCGCTCTCGTGCTCGAGCGGCGACGCCCCGTCCACCCGGCTGTCGGCGGACTTCGAGGGCGGCGCGCAGGGCTTCACGCACGCCGGCACAGCCGACGCGTGGGCGCTCGGCACACCGAGCGCCGCGCCGATCGCGACGTGCAACGGCGGGACGCAATGCTGGAAGACGAACCTCTCCGGCGTGTACAACGCGAGCTCGAATCAGGATCTCGTCTCCCCGCCGATCGACCTGTCCGGGGTGGAGGGGCCCATCCAGCTCCGCTGGGCGATGAAGTACCAGCTCGACGACGCGTCCTCGGATCACGGGTGGGTGGAGATCCGAGAGGTCGGGGGTGCGAACGCCAGGCGTCTCTGGGAGTTCCTCGACGCATCGATGACCACGACCGTCGGTAGCTCCAACCTAGTGCTCCAGGAGAGCGCGGGATGGGGCACTCACTACGCTGACGTCAGCGGATACGCCGGAAAGCGAGTCGAGGTGGTGTTCCACCTCGACAGCGACGCGAGCGTCCAGCTCGCCGGTCTCGCGATCGACGACGTGTCGGTCCTGGGCTGCCCGCGCAGCAGCACGGGCGAAGGCGGCGGTACCGGCGGCGGAAGCACCACGGGTGAGGGCGGCGCGACGGGCAGCGGCGCTGGCGACGCGGGGACCGGCACCGCCACGGCGACCGGCGGCGCCGTCACGAGCGGCGCAAGCACCACGGGTGAAGGCAGCGCGACGGGCAGCGGCGGTGGCGGCGCAGGGGTCGGCGGCGCCGCGGCGGGCAGCGGCGGCAGCACCACGGGCGAAGGCGGCGCGACCGGCAGCGGCGCTGGCGACGCGGCGACCGGCACCGCCACGGCGGCCAGCGGCGCCGGCACGAGCGGCGGCAGCACCACGGGCGAAGGCGGCGCGACGGGCAGCGGCGCCGGCGACGCGGGGACCGGCACCCCCGCGTCGGGCACCGGCGCGGGCGCCAGCTCGAACGGCGACCCATCCACCAGCAGCGACACGACGGGTGGCTGCGGGTGCCGCTTCGTGGGCGGTGACGAGCCCCCGTGGCCATGGCCCGCGGCGCTCGCGCTCATCGCGCTGGCCAGAATGCGTTGTAAGCGGTTGCGCTCGCAAAGCTCCTGAGGAGATCCTGCCCAGATGACCCCTGAAACCGTCGATGTCCTCGATCCGGACCTCTACCTCGCTGGCGCGCCGCACGATCGCTTCGAGATCCTCCGCCGGGAGGCGCCCGTCTACTGGCACCCCGAGCCGGCGGGCAGGGGCTTCTGGGCGATCACGCGGCACGCCGACGTCGCCCGCATCTCGCGTGATCCGGCCGCGTTCTGCTCGGGGCGCGGCCTCTTCATCGAGGATCTCCCGCCGGGGGACATGCGCGACAACCCCGATGTCATGATCATGATGGACCCGCCCCGGCACGCCCGGTTCCGGGCGCTGGTCAGCAAGGGGTTCACGCCCCGTGTCATCCAGCGCCTCGAAAACCACGTGCGGGAGCTCGTGACGAGGCTCATCGACGACGCCTGCGAGCGCGGCGGGTGCGACTTCGCCAGCGACATCGCGGGCAAGCTGCCGCTCGCCGTGATCCTCGAGGTGCTCGGCGTCCCCCGCGAGGATCAGGAGCAGATGCTCGACTGGACGACGCGGTTCTTCGGGGCCAGCGATCCCGCCTATGGCGTCACGCCCGAGGAGCTGAACGCCGTGCTCCACAACATGAACGCCTATGCGCACGGGCTCGCCGAGCAGCGGCGGAAGGAGCCCAAGGACGACATGCTGAGCTTGCTCATGGCCGCCGAGGTGGACGGCGAGAAGCTCTCCTACACGGAGTTCGGCGGCTTCTTCAACTTGCTGCTCACGGCCGGCCACGACACCACGAAGAACCTCATCTCCAATGGAATGCTCGCGCTCCTCGAGCACCCCGACCAGCGCCGGCGCCTGCTCGACGATCCCTCGCTCCTCCCGACCGCCATCGAGGAGATGCTGCGCTTCACGCCGCCGGTCTATTACTTCCGGCGCTCCGCGGTGCGGGACACCGAGATAGGCGGGCAGCGGATCGCGGCCGGGGACAAGGTGGTGCTGTGGTACGTCTCGGCCAACCGCGATGAGGCGGTCTTCAGCGATCCGCACAAATTCGATGTCGGCCGGACGCCCAACGAGCACCTCTCCTTCGGCATCGGCCCCCACGTGTGCCTGGGCCTCGTGCTCGCGCGCCTGGAAGCGCGGGTCGCCTTCGAGGAGCTCCTGCGCAGGCTCCCCGATCTCGAGCTCGCCGGCCCGGCGGTGCGGCTCCGCTCGAACTGGGTGAGCGGCGTGAAAGCGATGCCGGTCCGGTGCGCGCGCCCCGCCAGGTAGCGCGCGGCGGCGAGAAATAGGCGTCCCGTGCTGGGAATGGGCGCGAGCGACGGCGAACGAGCACGTCTCCGCGATCGGTGCGTCGGGGAATGCCAGGGCCGGCGGTCGGCCGAATGCCGTAGCCGGCACCCGTTGCGCCGGACGCCGAATGGAGAGGCTTCCTTGCTTGTGCGGCGCGGCCGCCGCATCGAAAAAGCCCCCGGGCCAGCGATGAGGAGAAGGCCATGGGAGACCAGGTGTACCCGCTGCAATCGAAGGAGACCTCGCAGAAACGGCACGATCTGGCGCCCGAGCCGGACGAGGCCTTCCGCGAGTTCAGCAAGCGCGTATTCGCCGAGGGCGCCCTGCCGGCGAAGGTGAAGCAGCTCATCGCCGTCGCCGTGGCGCACGTCACGCAGTGCCCGTATTGCATCCGTGGCCACACCCAGGGCGCGCTTCGACACGGAGCGAGTGAGCAGGAGATCATGGAGGCCATCTGGGTCGCAGCCGAGATGCGCGCGGGCGGCGCGTTCGCGCACTCGGTCATCGCGATCGCCGCGATGGGGGAGCCGCCGACCCGATAGGCCGGCGTCCAGGCCCATGTTCGAAGGAGGAGGGCCATGAGCACCGGGAAGGCGGAGTCCACGAATCACCGGCAGATTGGCCGGGAGTCCGTCGTGCAGCGCGAGGGCTTGGAGGATCTTACGCTCGTCGTGGTCAAAGCGCGCCTCGCCTCGTAGGGTTTGCAACGAGAAGGGAAGAAGGGGGCGTGGCCAACGTGAGGCGACGAACGGCGACGGGGAGGGCGCGGACTGCGCGCGTCGGTGCCGAGACGGCGGACGCGGTGCTCCTCAAGAGGGCTTACGAGCAGCCCGAAGCGGCCGACGGGTACCGTGTGCTCGTGGACCGGCTGTGGCCGCGAGGCGTGCGCAAGGACACGCTCGCGATCGACGCCTGGATGAAGGAGGTCGGGCCGAGCGACGAGCTCCGCCGCTCGTTCGGTCACGACGCTGCCCGATGGGAGGAGTTCGCGGCGCGCTATCGCGAGGAGCTCCGCCGCCAGCCGGCCTCGGGGCTCGTGGACGAGCTCGTCGCGCAGGCGAAGCGCGGGACGCTCACGCTCGTGTACGGAGCAAAGGACGAGCTCCACAACCAGGCTGTCGTCCTCCGCGAAAGGATCGAGCAGCGGTTGCGCAGGGCTCGCATCCGTGCACCGGCCGCCCACGTCCCGGCAGAGGCCGCCCCCTGGGCGCGAGATCGAGCCCTCGCGGCGCAACACCCTATCTCGTCGAGGGGGCGGGCCCTGGGCGCGACGAAGGCGCGTACGTCGCCCGCGCGGCGCACCGGCCCACGCGTGCGCTCGCATTGAGCTCGGCACGATGTCGCACCGAACCGCGGCCCGAACGATGAGGATCACCGTTCAAGTGAGGACGCCCTTCCGCCTCGCGCTCACCGTTGCCGCGCTTCAGAGGCGCCCCGAGAACCCGGTCGACACGTGGTCCGCGGATCGCCGCTACCTGCGGGCGTTCGACACCGCGCGCGGCCCGGTGGCCTGGGCGGTGACCGAGGAGGCAGGCGGGACGCGGCTCCGCGTCGAGCTCTTCGGGGACGTCCACGATCCGAGGAGGTGGCGCGGCCTGGTTACCCGGCTGCTCGGGACCGACATCGATCTGGTGCCATTCTACGCGCGAGCGGAGTCCGGGCCATCCCGCCTGGCCAGCCGGATGGCCCGCCCGACGTCGCAGTAGACCGGCCGCGCGCCAGGTGATGACCCGCAGGCCAGGTGCAGAAGAGCGAGGTAGGGAAAGAGCGTCTTCGAGAACGTCCCGGAGAACCGCCGGATACTCGCTCTCGCCCGCGAATGGATCGGTGAGCGAGACGGTGGATGAAGCTTACAGCTCGCCTCGATCCGCCTGACGCCGGCCCCGCCCGCCGCCGCGTCCCGCGCAACCCTGGATCCGCGCCCTGGCGACGCGGTACGGTCACCCGTGACCGAGACCGTCCTGCTCATCGACGACGATCCGGGGTTCCGCGACGCCTACCGCGAGCTCCTCGCGCTGGAGGGCTACGCCGTCGCCGAGGCCGGGGCCGCCCCGAAGGCGCTCTCGGAGCTCCGCCGCACGAGCGCGCGCCTCGTCGTGCTCGACCTGATGCTCCCGCCGTCGGGCCGCCCCGAGGAGGGCGCGGCGCTCGCGGACAGGCTCCTCGCCGAGCGGCCCGCGGCCAAGGTGATCGTCGTCTCGGGCGCGGGCGAGACCCCGCTCGCCCTGCGCCTCGTCGAGCGCGGAGCATACGACTTCCTGGCCAAGCCCGTCGACCCGGACGTGCTGCTCTCCGTGGTCGCTCGCGCGGCCGCGCGCCTCGCGCTCGAAGATCGGGTGACGGAGCTCGAGCGCTCGCTCGCCGCCCGCGAGGGCGACGCCTCCGCGATGCTCGGCCAGTCGCCGGCCTTCCTCGAGGCGAGGACGCTGTGCGAGCGCGCGGCGCCGACCGACGTGCCAGTGCTCATCACCGGCGCGTCGGGCACGGGCAAGGAGGTGTTCGCCCGCTACCTGCACGCAAGGAGCCGCCGGAAGGACAAGGCCTTCATCGCCGTCAACTGCGGCGCGCTCGCGCCGACCCTCCTGGAATCGACGCTGTTCGGCCACAGGAAAGGCGCCTTCACGAGCGCGATCAAGGACGCTCCCGGCCTGTTCGTCGAGGCGGACGGAGGGACCCTGTTCCTCGACGAGATCGGCGACATGGAGCCGGCGCTGCAGGTGAAGCTCCTGCGCGTGCTCGAGACGGGCGAGATCCTGCCGGTGGGCGCGGCGCGCCCGCTGACCGTGGACGTCCGTGTCGTGTCCGCCACCCACAGAGCGCTCGAGTCGATGGTGGCGGACAGGACCTTTCGCGACGACCTCTACTGGCGCGTGCGCGGGATCGAGATCGCCTTGCCGCGGCTCGCGGATCGCGTGGGCGATCTGCCGCTCCTCGCGCAGCACTTCCTGAACCTGTCGCGGGCCCTCGTGCCGCGCTCGCCGGTGACCGCGATCTCGCCCGGCGCCATGCGCCGGCTCGAGGCCTGCGACTGGCCCGGCAACCTGCGAGAGCTCCGGCACGAGATGCAGCGCGCGCTCGTGATGGCCGGGGGCAGGGGGGAGATCCTCGAGGAGGACCTCTCGCCGGCCCGGCGAGGCAGCGGTCCCGCGGCGCTGGCAGGCGACGACGAGCCGGCCGAGGGGGCGACGCTGGAAGAGAAGATCGCGGCGCTGGAGCGGCGCGAGATCGCCGCCGCGCTCCGGACGACCCAGGGCAACAGGAGCCAGGCAGCGGCGCGGCTCGGGCTGTCGCGGCAGGGGCTGCTCAACAAGATGGATCGTCATGGGCTGAAGTGACCTCGGTCACTCGTGCGCTGGTGAAGGAAGAATTTGATCGAACGAGAATGATACGGGATCTCACGAGCTGAAGTGGTCTCGACCACTCATGTGTTGATGAAGGAAAAATTCAATCGATCAAGAACGACACCTGACCGGAACGCACCCCCAAAAACATGAGCCGCGCCGAGCGCAGGCCGGCACTGAAGGAACCGAGAGCGCGGCTCCTCATGAGCTGCAGCTGGGGCGGGTGGATCGAGAACCTGGTCCCGCCGGCTCGGGGTCGCCTGTGCACCCCGATCCGGCGCGATGCCCGCCGCCTGGCTCGCGCGATGTCGCTCGCTCCTCGCGAGGAGCGCCCATCGCACGACGCGCAACTTCAGGAGGAATCATGATGCTTGGCAGGTTGATGCTCGTGGGGTGTCTGTCGCTGGTGGGCTCCGCTCTCGTCGCCTGTGGGAACGGCGACGCGGATCGCTTCGGCGAGGGGAGAGGCAACGTGGTCGAGACGCCGCCCGCGTCCGACGGCGACGGCTGTACGCTCACCCAGGGCTACTGGAAGAACCACGAGGAGAGCTGGCCGACATCGACGCTCACCATCGGAGGAGAGGTGTACTCCCAGGCGGAGCTGCTCGAGCTCTTCCAGACGGCGCCGCGGGGCGACACCAGCCTCATCCTGGGCCACCAGCTGATCGCCGCGCTGCTGAACGTGGGCAGCGGCGCGAGCGACGCGGCCCTGGGCGGGGCGCTCGCGGACGCCGAGGCGTGGATGGCCGACAACAAGGACGCCGATGGCCGGCTCCCGTACGGCATCAAGAAAGGCGGCGCGGCCGAGCGTGCCGTCGCGCTGTCCGATGCGCTTGCGGACTTCAACGAGGGCGGCATCGGCCCCGGCCATTGCGACGGCGGCCCCGGCAGCGGCTCCGACGACCCCGGGGACAGCAGCTCCGGCGATCCGGGCGGCAGCGACGACGGCGGGCACGATTGCCCCGGCGATGGGAGCACGGGCGAGAGCGATGGTGGCGGCGGCTCCGATCCCGGCGGCGGCTCCGATAGCGGCGGTTCCGACCCCGGCGGCGGCGAAGGCGGGTCGGCTCCGACGTGCTCGGATCCTTGCAGCGATGGGTGCGCCGACGGCTACATCTGTGTCGCCGGGTGCTGCGCGTTCATCGCCAACTGACCCGACGAAGGGCCCCTGCGCGTCGAACTCCCACGGATAGTTGCCGTGGGAGTCGACGGAGGCGCGGCTGCGGTCGCTGCGCACCGGCCGGGATCGAGGACGGCGTCGCGCCGGTCCATTTTGATTGACGCCGACCATGTGAACGCTCACAGTCGATTCGTCGATCCTTCTTCCGCTTTGCCACGGAGAGGCGCGCCATGCGCACCGGACCTTTCGTCCTTCTGCGCAGCCGCCCTGACGGACTGGCTGGTGCCTCCAGGTGAGGCGTATCATCGCCCGAGATCATCGCGGGATCGGCACGGGGCGAGCGCGGAAAGACGAATCGGGCGATCACGAGAGGGTCTATACGATGCCGAGACCAGGTGCTTATTCCGCTTTCCCCGCAGTCGCCTTGCTGTTCCTCGCTTGCTCGTCCGAGACAGGCTCACCCGGTACGGGAGGTGGCGGAACCGGTCAGGCCACGGGCGGCGAAGGCGGAGCCCACACGTCTGCGAGCGCAGGGGAGACCACCTCGACAGGGGGAACGAGCGATGACGCCAGCGCCTCCAGCGGTGGCACGACCAGCGGCGGCACGACAGGTGGGTCGACCGGGGGCGGACCGCAGGCCGGGGCCGGCGGCACGGGGACCGGCGGCACGGAACCGCCGGCGGGCAACCCGAGCCCAGGCTGCGGCAAGTCGGGGCGGCCCGCGAGCGGAACGGTGAAGGTCGACAATGATCACATCTACACGTTCCCGGACAGCTACGATGGCAACACCCCTCTCCCCCTCCTGGTGGGGTTCCACGCCTGCGGCAACCCGATCGACCAGTTCATCAACCTCACGCGGGGGTCGGATTTCGAGAAGGAGTACGTGCGCGCCGTGGGGAGGTCGTCGGACGGAGGTGGATGCTGGAACTACAACAGCGATATCGCCAAGGTCCTGCGGATCTACGACGACCTCATGGACAACTACTGCATCGACATGGACCGCGTGTTCGCCACCGGCCACAGCTCCGGCGCACAGATGATCGTGCAGATCTTGGCGCACAAGTCCGATGCCGAGCACTTGAACTTCAGGGCGGTCGCGCCTGTCGCGGCCTCCGATTACGGCGCGCTGCAGGTGTCCGTGCCCGTGATGTACATCCAGGGCAAGAACGACACCGTCCGCGGGGGAGACGGGGCGAGCACGGTCGCGAGGTTCCGTACCGCCAACATGTGCGAGATGAGCTCGACGCCGTATTCCCAGGTGATGGGCTGCCAGAGCAGCGGCAAGACGGTGAACCCCGGCTGCGTGTCCTACAGCGGCTGTTCGGAGCCGACGATCTGGTGCTCACACGACGACCCCTCGTACAGCAACACGAGCCACGGCGTGCCGTGTTTTGCCATCAAGGCAATGTACGACTTCTTCACGGGCATGCCGTAAGGACGCCCCGAGCTGCGATCGCGGGCGCCGCCTGCGGGCCGTCGCCCTGGGCTCACAGGGTCGGGGCAAACGCGACGCGGACCGTCACCGTGGCGGTGACACGGAGCTTGCCGGGCTCGACGGCGAAGGCGCCCGCGCCTCCCATTTCAGCCTTCATCTGCTGCGCGTAGGCGAAACGCTCCGGTTGACCGACCGAGATCGACCGCAGCTCGACGATCCTGATGTTCGCCGCCTTGGCCACTGCCTTGGCGCTCGCCTGCGCGTCCTGCACGGCAGCCGCGAGGGCCGCCCGGCGCGCCTCGGTGGGGTTGCTCAGGAAGAACTCGAGCCCGCCGACGTCATTGGCGCCCGAGGTCAGCGCGGCCTGGAGGATCTTCGAGCCCGCGGCCTGCAGCTCGGCCGGCGACGCGCCCCGCAGCGCGACGGAGAGCTGGTTGGAAGCCGAATAACCGATGATCCTGGGCTCGGTTAATTCCACGGGCGCCAGGCTCGACTCGTGGATCGGCGAGAGCGAGATATCGACCGTGCGGATCTCCAGCCCTGGGATGGCGAGGCCGCGCAGGGCGGCGAGCACGGCCTGCGACCTGGACGCGGCCTTGTCGCGCGCGGCCTCGAGCGTCTTTTCGCGGGCCTCGACGCCGATGCTCGTGCGCATCGAATCCGCAGGCCTCGTGACCTCGCCGACGCCGTCGATCGTGATGGTCCGCTTCTCGGCGTTCTCCGTCGCGGCCTCGGGTTCCTCGGCTGCGAGGCTATCCGCTGCGACGCGCTTGGCGACGGGGCGCCCGGCGAGCGCGATCGACGAAATGCATGTCATGAGCCCGAGCGCGAGCCCCGCGATGAGGCTTTGCGTGAGGGTCGGCATAATAGGACGCATCGCGATTCTCCTCCTTCGAGCGGATCGGCTGCGCCCGGCAGCCGAGTTGCTGTCAGCGCACCGAATCTAGGGCCGAGGAGGCTCGACCGCGAGGGGCGGGCTCAAGGGTCCTTCGCGTCTGTAAAGTACGGCGTCTCCCCCCGAGGCGCCCGCGCCGGTCAGGGCAAGGCGGTGGTGATCACCTCCTTCGTGGTCGCGGTGCTCTGGCCGGGGCGGTCGACGCAGGACGGGTAGTACTGGCCTGCCCCGTTGAGGTTCTGGCAGACCCCGCTGCATGGTCCGACGATGTGGATCACCCCGCACTCCACGATCTGGCCCCCCGAGATCAGGTGGCCCGCGGCGCAGTCGCGCTGGTAGGCGCGCGAGTTGTCGACCGTCGCGCTGTTGTAGCAGGCGTTGATGTAGGGCTGCGCCGCGAACAGGTTGCCCCAGAAGGCCCCCTCGACGTCCGCATAATCGATGAGCTCCTGGCTGGAGGAGAGCGTCTTCAGCGGATCCCGCAGCGAGCGGGCGGAGAGGAGGACCGGTACTTGATAGTAGTTCACGCGCGCCGCCACGCAGCTGGAGACCATGCGCTGCCCGATCTCGTCGAGCGGTCCGCTCGCCCAGGTGGGCGCGACGCCGAGCAGCCCGGGGTAGCCCTCGTTGTGGATGGTGCCGCTGGAGTCCGTCCACGAGAAGTTGAACGACGCCGTGCCGTTCAGGGCGCAGCTCGTCGCATAACGCACGAACTCGCGCGCCAGCGCGCCGCTCGGGCCGGGATCCTGGAGCGCGGCGAGGTTTTGCGCGCTGAGGCCGTTGAGGTTCAAGGCGTTGAGGTTCAAGGCGTTGAGGTTCAAGGCGTTGAGGTTCAAGGCGTTCGCGCTGAGCGCGTTGCCGCCCAGGAGGGCCCCCTGGGATTCCCCCACGGCCTCATCCCAAGCACCGATGTCCACCGCCTCGGCGGCGCAGCCCGACAGCACCCCAGCCCAGCCCAGCACGATCAATGTCCGCTCGAAAGACATGGTTCCCCCCCATTTCTGGCGCATGACCCGGCCGCTCCCTGCGCGCGGCGCGCGGCGCGCGGCGCGCGAGCGCGGGCTCACCAGCGATCGCCCATGAATTTGCCATGGGCGCGTTATTCCAAGATTCCCGCATTGTCGCCTCCGTGCAAGGTGATTCAGCGGCGGCGAGGGTGGGTGTCCGGGGCGTCCGGTTCTGTCGGCTTCGACAGCTCCGCGTACCAGCGACGGAGGCGACCGCCCATGACGGTCGGAATGGTGGAGGCGGCCGCGAGGGCGCGCTCGAGCTGCGACCGGGCATCGACGTGCCGGCCGCGAAGGAAGGCGGCGGTCGGGTCGGGGCACCACCCTTCATGTGCCGGAGCGTTCACAGCTCGCTCGCTGGCTCAATCGAGACCGGAACCGGCCGAAATCATCGCGGGGGTGATTGGGCCGTGTGCCTTCGCAGCGCGCTGGGTGCAGCGAATTGTAGTATATGCCGCGTTCGATTGGGTGTAGATCCTCGGCGACGACGAAAGTCGGTGCGCTTTCATGACGTTGCGCGGCAGGTGCGGTCCCAGGGGTAGCGGTCGCATTTGCCCGGAGAGAGCTCACATGAAGGCGGGAAGGGTGCGACCAGGCAAGGCTGGTCCCGAGGGAAAGGAGCGGGCGGTAGCTTCTGAGATCGGGTATGTCGTCCAGCGGGTGCGAATCCCGCCCGGCGAAGGTCACGCCCGACCAGCCGGAAGCCAGCCTTGCGACGGACCCCGTGAGGGGCTCGGCGATGCGTCGCACCACCGCGGGAGGTCGCCCCGAGAAGCGAACCGCCAAGCCGCCAAGGACGCCAAGAGACCAGGGGAATAAGAGGGGGAATGCCGGGACGGCCCTCCCCTTCTTCTCTTGGCGGCGTCGGCGCGTGGGCGGTTTCCTGCTGACCGGGGGCAACTTCCCGCAGTAGTGGTAGGCAGGCGAGCGAGCCGCAGCGAGACCGCGTGAACGACTTGCGCCCTGTGCATGACGTCGCGGCCCAGCGGCCGCGGCCGGTGAACAAGCGGGTCTGGGCGAGCGTGGAGAAGTCATCGCGGGAGGTGATCGCGGCGGCGTTCGCTGAAGGCCTGCGTCGCGATCCGGAACGCCTTCGGCCGTGGGGGGTGCTGGTCGACGGCAACAAGGACCAGAGCACCCTGGTCAGGCGCGCCGCGAAGAAGGCATGCGTCGAGATCGCGATCGTCCTCGAGATCATCCACGTGCTCGAGTATCTCTGGAACGCCGCGCACAGCTTCTTCGGCGACGGGACCAAGGAAGCCGCGCAGTGGGTGACGTCCGGCTGCACGAGCTGCTCGCGTGGCGCACGGCCGGAGCCATTGCCAGCGCCATCCGGCGCCATGCCAGCAGCCGCGTGGTGGACATGGGGACAGAGGTGACGCTCGATGCCTGCATCGGCTACCTCGTGAAGCATGGGACGCTCTTGCGCGGCGATTGCGCGCTCGCAGCGGGGCTGCCCGTCGCAACGGGGGTGATCGAGGGCGCGTGCCGCCATCTCGTCAAGGACCGCATGGACCGCACCGGGGCTCGCTGGTCGCTCCGAGGCGCAGAGGCGGTGCTGCGCCTCCGCTCGCTGCGCTCGAGCGGCGACTTCGAAGCCTGCTGGGCGTTTCACCGGCAGCAGGAGCATGACCGAACGCGCCGTGCACGTTATGCAGGGGGGGCGATGTCCCCCCACGGCCGCCGCCGCCTCGACCCAAGCTGCGCCGGGTGAAACGAGCAAAACGCCCTCGTTCCAGAAGAGCCGCACCCATCAGGCTCGCCCGAGCTCCAGGCTTCGTGCCCATGACCGCGGGCGCGGACCTTGGCGGGCGCCGCGCTCATCGGGCCCCGGGCCGCGTGTTTTCGATGACGACGATCCGATCCGCCGAGCGGATCGTCTCCGGACGGTGCGCCACGATGATGCGCGTGAGCCGGGTGTCGCGGACGGCGGCGTTGACGGCCCGCTCGCGGTCGACGTCGAGGTGGCTCGTCGCCTCGTCGAGGAGCAGGATGCTCGGCTGTCGATAGAGCGCGCGGGCGATGAGCACGCGCTGCTTCTGCCCTCCGGAGAGCACGGTCCCCATGTCCCCTATCAGCGTCGCATACGCCATCGGCATCGCCATGATGTCATCGTGGACCGCCGCCATCCGGGCGCACTGCTCGACGCGACCCAGCTCGGGGCGCTCGGCGAAGAAGCAGATGTTGTCCGCGATGGATCCAGCGAAGAGCTGATCGTCTTGCATGACGACCCCGATCATCGACCGGTAGCGCTCGAGCCCGACGTGGCGAAGCGGCCGCCCGTCCACGAGGAAATCTCCTTCGGACGGCTCGAGCAGGCTCGCCAGCAGCTTGAGCAGCGTGGTCTTGCCGCAGCCCGAGCCGCCCACGAGCGCCACGGATTCGCCCGCCTCGATCCGCAGGTCGAGCCCGTCGATGATCCAAGGATCGTTCGCGCTGTAGCGAAAACGAAGCTTGCGCAGCTCGAGCGACACCGGCCTTGGCTCGCCCGGGCTCGCGAGGCCCGAGAGCGCGTCGCGCCGCTCGGGCTCGGTGAGCGCGATGTCTGCGAGCCGCTCCGCGTGGAGCCGGAGCATCTGCAGGTCCAGCGCCTTGTTGATGAGCGCGCTCACGCGCTCGAGGAACTGGTCCTTGTACGCGATGAACGCGAGCAACATTCCTACCGAGAGCGTGTTGTCCAGGACCCGCTGCGCGCCGAGCCACACCACGGCCACCGACAGGCCGGAGACCAGGGCGGAGTTGACCGTCCGAAGCTGGAGCTGCAGCTTCTGCGTCGTGAGCTGCCGGTTGATGGTCTCGACGAGCAGATGGAGCCAGTGGGCGCGACGCTCCTCCTGCGCGTTGAAGAGCTTGATGGTCTTGATGCCGCGCATCGTCTCGAGGAAGTGCGTGTCGCGCCGCGCTGCCCAGGTGATCGCCTCTGCCGACGCCCGGCGCAGCGGCGCGTAGGACGCCCAGCGCACGAGCCCGTAGAGGAGCGCGCCGGTCAGCGCCACCGCCGCGAGATCCGGCGCGAAGACCACCATGACGACCGCCGTGAGGCCGGCGAGGATCCCGTCCAGCAACGCTTCCACGAGATCGGTGGTGATGGCCTGCAGGATGGTCTCCTGCGAGCCGAAGCGGGACATCACGTCGCCCAAGTGGCGCGCCTCGTAGAACGACGTGGGGAGACGGACCAGGTGCGAGAACAGGTTCGCGCGGCCCTGCACCTTCACGGCGGCGCCGAGCGCGATCAACATCCATCCTCGCATCGCCGACAGCATGATCTTGATGGCGAGGAGCAGCGCGAAGCCCACGGCCAGCGTCGCCAGCAATCCATGGTCCCCCGTGGTCAGAGCGCCGTCCACGACCCCCTGCATGAACAGGGGGCTCGCCGCCGCGCACACCTCGATCCCCAGCGCCAGGAGGAACAGCTCGGCGAGCGACCGATGGACGCCGGCCATCTGGCCGAAGAGGCTGCTCATCCGGATCCGCGTCGGCGAGAGCGCCGGCTCGAACCCGCCGATGGGCGTGAGCTCGAGCGCGACGCCGGTGAACTGCTTGGAGAGCTCGGAGAGAGAGAGCTTGCGAGCGCCGACGCCCGGATCGTGGAGGACGGCGCCGCTCCGGCGAGCGCTCTTCAGGACCACGAAGTGGTTCAGGCCCCAGTGCAGGATGCAGGGTGTCTGGAGCTTGGAGAGCTCCTCCAGCTCGAGCCGTAGAGGACGCGCCGCGAGCCCGAGATGCTCGGCGATGCGCATCAGGTCGGAGAGCGTCGCGCCCCGGAGCGACATCCCGAAGCGGCGCCGAAGGGCGATGAGGTCGGCCTCTCGTCCGTGGTAGTCGGCGATCATCGCGAGGCACGCGAGACCGCACTCGGCCGCTTCGGTCTGGAGCACGACCGGAAGGCGGCGCCTCCAGCCGAGGTTGAGCCGGTCGAGCGGGTTCATCGCCTCCAGGCCCCCGCCAGCGTGTAGAGAGGCTCAAGCACCCACTCGAACAGCCGGCGTGTCTCGATGACCACGTCGGCCTCTACCTCCATGCCCGGTTGCAAGGGGACGAGCTTCCCATACGCAGTCACGTCCTCGCGCGCGAGGCGCACCGTGATCGGATAGACGGGCTCTCCGCCGCCGGTCAGGCCGGTCAGGCCGGCGAGCTCAGGCGGCAACTCCGCGGGGCTCACGGCC
This sequence comes from Sorangium sp. So ce124, assembly GCF_051525235.1. Classification (NCBI taxonomy): domain Bacteria; kingdom Pseudomonadati; phylum Myxococcota; order Polyangiales; family Polyangiaceae; genus Sorangium; species Sorangium sp. So ce124. The sequence continues at coordinate 11,803,817 of NZ_CP150312.1, read as the reverse complement.
GAGCGGGAGACCGTCGCGACCACGCCCTCGTAGTGACCGAACTTCTGGTACGGATACGGCTTGTAGCGGAGCAGCACGCGCTGCCCGCCACGGATGAACCCGATCGCGCGGCCGCTGCCGAACATGCGCGCCTCGAGCCTCGCGCCCGCCGGCACCACGCTCAGCAGAGGCATCCTGAGACCGGGGCGGTCGCCCTGCGCGACCTGCACGGCGGTGACAGTGCCGGCCTCGGGCGCCGTTACGACGACCTCCCGCCGCGCCTCGACCTCCGCGAGCTCCTGCTCCAGCGCCGCCATGCTCCGCTCGACGTCGGCGATGTCGGCCTGGGACTTGAGCGGCAGCTCCTCGAGCGTGCTCTTCAGCTCGATCTGCTCGCGAGCCTTGGCGAGCAGGTCGCGCTCCATCGCCCGGAGCGCCGACGCCTGCTGCAGGCGACTCTCCTCGGCTTCTTGCGCTTGCTCCTGAGACGCGACGCCAGCGAGCTGCATCGCGCGCTTGCGCGCGACCGAGCTGTCCGCGAGCGCGAGGCGCGCCCTTTGAAGCGCGATCTCGCCTTCCAGGCTCGACCGCTCGAGCGCGAGGGCCGAGATGCGCGCGTCGAGCGAGCGGCGCTGCTGGTCGAGGAGCAGCTCGAGCGAGCGCCTCTGCGCCTTCAGGCTGTCGCGCCGCGCCGAGAGCTTCCGGGCGATCTCCTCCAGCGTCCTCCCGAGCGCCGTGCTCTCGAGCTCCGCCGAGAGCGACACGAGGCGATCGCCCTTCCGCACCTCCGAGCCCTCGCGCACGTAGATCCCGGTGATCACGCCAGCCTGAGGAGCGAAGACGCGCACGAGGCCGTCTTCGGGCACGAGCCAGCCTTGGATGCGCGCCTTTCGGGGGTACTCGCCGAAGAAGAAGACCCCAAGGATCGCTGTCGTCGACAGGACGGCGCACGCCGCGAAGACGCGGTGCGAGAGGCGCGGCGCGAGCACGACCGAGCCGAGCCGCTGCGCGCCGCGCTCCGCGAGCGCCTCCTTCCGGAAGAGCGCGGGGGTCGTCATGCCGCGGCGCGCGCTCGCGGGAAGCCTGCGCGGCCCTGCGCCCGCGCGCCGCCGTGATACGGCTTTTCTACCGGGCTCATACGTACTCCAGGTGATCGCGCACCTCGAAGCTCACCTCGACGACGCGCTTCTGCTTGCGGATCCGGAGCACCTTGCGGATCTTCGGGTCGAAGAAGTCCTTCAGGAGGGGCGGTCGAGCGGTGTTGAAATAGAAATCAGGGTTCGCGGACACGCTGGCCTTGGCGGCGATCTCGAGCTCGTCGATGCGGGTCACGGTCTGGATGACGCAGGGGGCGTGGGTCACGCCAAGCGCCTTGAGGGCGCACGCGCGGTGATAACCGTTGTGCAGGACGAGGCGCCCGCCCACCCGAATCGCGTTGAGGAAGCTCGCGCCGAACCCGACGACGATCCCCAAGGCGCCGGCGATGGGTCCGAACGAGCATAAATCACGGGTCTGGCCCGGCGTGAGCAGGACCGCGTCATGGAAGCGGAAATCGCTCGACGCGCATTCGAAGACGTAGCGGCGCGAGCCGGCGCGCCGCATCGCGACGGGCGCGCACGCGCGCCCGAGCGGGAGCGCGAGGCGGAACAGCGCCTCCGCCGAGGGGGCCGGGCCGAGCCTCGACTGGAGCTCTTCGACGAACGGCTTCGTCACCGACTTCTGGAAGACGACGAGCTTGTCGAGCTCGACCATCCCGAAGCTGGTCGGCAGGGTCCTGAACACGCGGCGAAACGAGGGGTCGGACTGGACTTCTTCCACGAGCGGGGCCAGCGCCGGATCCAGGTCGCGGCACTCCACCGTGTCGGCGATGCCGACCTCGCGCTGCTCGAGCTCGTGGTAGTAGTCGTTCGCGGCGCGCCACTCGTCGACGATGGCGGAAGGAGGCATGTCCGCTCCGCCCACCACGGCGTCCCGCACGAAGTCGAGGTAATCCCGCAAGGGCGGCTGGCCCAGAAGCCAGGTCTCCTCGTCGGTGCGCGCGTCGCGTCCTTCCGTGCTCTCGAAACCGTCCTGCCCCATGCTGCCTCCGTATCCGCTCCACTCAAAGCGATCTTGCGAGAGATCGCGCCACCGGACGCCGGCATGTGAACGACAGGCCGGCGCCGGAAAGAAGGGCGCCCCGACTCCCGCGCGGGCGCTCGTGGTCAAAGCTCGTCGTCGTACCCGCAGCGCGGGCTGGATCGGTCCACGGCGTCGCCGCCGGAACGCGCTAGGAGCAGCCGCAGTGGCCGCGTGAGCTGGAGCGGCTGCTGTGCTTGCGCGACCCGTGATGGCTGTTCTTGTGCGAGCCGCAGCGCGAGCTCGAGCCGTGATGGCTCTGCGAGCACGAGCCGCCGCCTTTTTTTCCGCGCGGCGAGCACGAGCCGCCGCAGCCGCCGTACACCTGGATGAGCTCACCCTTCGTCAAATTGCGCATGATGATATCCCCCTTCTTCGTCCTGGCGACTCTTTCGTCCATCGCCAGCGAGCGTGGTTGTCGAGGCCACGCCAGGCCAAAGGTGCGCTGAGCGGTCGCGAGGCTCCCTCGCGCGAATAGCGCGCGTTGAAGGCTCGCGCTCTTTCGCGCGACCTGCCTGCGAAAGGGAGAATTAGCAGGCGAGTTCGGAGAGGCAAGCCCGCATCGCGTCCGGCCCGGTGACGCCTGCGTTCGCGACAGCTCTTCTGATAATCGAGGCGCGTCAGCGCCCCTCCGAGCCCCACGGGCTGCGGTGTTGTCTGCACGGCGGCGTCTCCAGCGTGCACGCACACGTTGACGTGAATGTTCGGGGCGGCCATGGGTCGGTCGTCGATCCGGCGGCGCAGGGCGGAGGCGGCGGCGAGCACGTCCGCCCGCGCGGCGATGTCGCGCGTCGGCGCGCGGGGGAGCAGGGCCACGCCGAGGATCCGCGTGCCGGTCGTGAGGGCGAGGATGACGCCTCGTGCGCGGAGCGTCCCCTCGGCGTGATCGAGGATGGAGCCGTCGCAGATCGCATCGTCCATCTCGTCAGCCTCAGGCGGAATCTTGATCTCCACATAGATGGCCACGCAGCGCGCGGTGCGCGACGGGGGTGCCTGCGCCGCGCGCCGTCCGCGTCTCACACGGCGCGCCGGAGCGCCTCGATGAACTCCGAAGCGGAGCCGTAGCGCCGTTGGGGCCGCTCCTCGAGACAGCGCATGACGATCGCGTCCAGCGCGAAAGGGACCGAGCGGCGCTCGCTCGGACGCGGGGCTGGCTCCTCGATGTGCTGTTGCGCGATCGCCTGGGGGCTGCTCGCTTCGAAGGAGTGCCGCCCCGTGAGGAGGCGGAGGAGCAGCGCGCCGAGGGCATAGCTCTACTGCGGGAAGTAGGACGGGGAAGCGAACCGCCATGACGCCAAGGGCGCCAGGAAACCAGGGAACTGGGAGGGGAAGTGCCGGAACCGCACCTCCTCTCTCCCCTTGGCGACCTTGGCGGTGTGTAACCGTTCACGGCCCGGAGACACCGTTCACCGCGACGATACCCATCTATGTCTTGCCGACGACGTCACCCCTTATCGACGATGTTGGGGTGCCCGAGCAGGTGGACCACGTGCACCTCGCGTGTGAAGCGCTGCACGATGTTGGGCATCGCGGCGAGCCGCTCGTGCAGCACCTTGACCGCCGCGGGGCACTCAGTATGTCGTTGGCAAGCCCAGTAGACCGAGCCGCAGCCGGCGCGCGCCAAGAGTGCGCCGAGCACGTAATCGCCTGCCAGCGTGCCGCGGGGCAGGCTGCTCGTCGCCAACGTCGCATGTCGTTCCGCGAACGCCGACGTCCGAGCATCATCTGCCATATGATCCTCGCCCCCCAGTGGTGATGTTGCCCCGGGCCACTAACAACAATGCGAGGATCGCGACCAGAAAGGCGTATGGGGTTCGGACCTGCGAACACGCGGAGATCGCCCTCTACCACGCGCTCGGGAACCTGCCGGAGCCCGAATGGCTCACCCACGAATTTTTCTGAGGAGGCGAAAAGATCGATGATCTTCCCGTCTTCATGTTCACTCTCGCCGGGCAGATGGGAGCACCGCCTCGCGGCGCGCGTCCTCACCGAGGACAGGGCGGGCCGCGCGGGGTACCGCCACGCCCTCGTGCGCGAGGCGATCGCGCGATCGGTGCCCGAGGCGGTTACCCCGACTCCGACCCTGGCCGAGGTGGCCACGGGCCCGCCGGGGAGGCGCCGATCGGGAGATCGGCGCTTCTGCCTGGACGTCCCTTACCGAGAGCTCGAGGAGGGGCGCGGCGTCACTTCTCGAGCGTGATCAGACCCAGCTTGTACGGCAATCTTTCGTAAGCCCCTCCGGCGTTCGGATCCCTGCCCTGGTAGAGGAACTGCATGTTGCACGCGTTGATGGTCATTCGCTCGTCGCTCCCGGAGCGGACCATCTCACCATGGCTGATGTCGTCGCTCCAGTCCCCGCCTTCGAACGTCACGTTGGCAGGGCCGGCGAAGGGCTTCTGCTTGGTGTCCGCCAGGGGAGCCCAGGGGCCGTCGAGGCTCTCGGAGGTCCACGACCTGAAGAAGCGAGGGCTGTTGTCGAACGCCTCGACCATGAGCAGGTACTTGTTCGTGCCATCCACCTTGTAGACGTTGCTGGCCTCGAACAGGAGCCCCGAGCTGGGGGCCGACATGACGGTTTCGTACCCATCGAAAGCCGGGAATTTATCGATGCTGACCTTGGAGCGGTAGAGCTTCCCGTCGTCCCGCGAGAAGAACAGATGGCAGTTCTTGTCGTCGCAGATGTTCCAGAAGTCCAGCGCGCCAAGGGTGTTCCCCATCTGGCCTGGCTCGCCCTTGAGCAGCGCCTGGGGCCGGCTCCAGCCGTTGACGTTGTTGATGTCGTCGTTGGTCGAGTACCGGCCGTTCCACTGGAAGATGAGGTACCACTTGTTGTGCGGCCGGAAAAAGAAGACCTGGGGCGCGACCGTGCCGCCGGTGGGCCAGTTCGCCATGTGCTGCTGCTGCGCGGAGCTCGCCTGAGCGAAGTCGGTGAAGTTCAAATACACGGAGCTCCACCCCCCGTTGCCCGTCGTGTCGTACACGGTGGCAAATACGTGGTACTTGCCGTCGTGGAACACGATCGTCGGGTCCTTGATGGAGGCGAAGGTGCGACCGGCAGGCGGCTTGGGGCTGATCACCGGAGGCCCCGACTTCCACTTGAACGAGGTGGGCAGGTCGCAGGTCACGGGCGGCGAGCCGCCCGCGCCCGCGCCGCCGCCGCCGTCCCCCGGATCGCCGCCGCTCCCCCCGGCCCCGGACGTCGGGTCGCCGCCCGTGCCCGGGTCGCTTCCGCTGCTCGTGCTCGTGCTCGTGCCGGGGCCTGATCCACCCGTGCCGCTTGTGCTCGTGCTCGCGCCCGCGCCTGTCGTGCTGCTGGCGCTCGTCGTCGGGTTCTCCGAGCCACCCGTACCACCACTGGACGGCTGGTCGTCCCCCGTGTCGCTGGCGCAACCGGCGAGCGCGGCGAGCACACAGCCGAGGGCAGACAAACGAAGGAGGGAACGGGACGGAGTCAAAGATTGGCGAGGCAAATCGAAGGGAGTGATCATGCTGGTCTCCAGAGGGATGCCCGATCGGGCGGCGAGCTCCTCAGAGCCCGACTGTCAAGGTTGGCGCGCACGAGGACGAGGACGAAGGGCCCGGTGCCGCATGGCGGCCTACCCAGGGCAAAGCGGAGGAATCTCCGAGCCAAATTGTGAGCGCTCACATCTGCGGCGTCAATTGAAAACCGGCGCGCGGGACTCGCCAGCCACGATGCCGATCGCCGGAAACTCCTCGGAACGCGCTCCCGGCGTCGCTCTGCCAGGCGTCGACGATCAGGGCGATTGGCTCGCCCGGTCCGTGCACGCCCTGAATCAGGATGCCCTCCACGTCGGTCGTCTTGGATGGCCCCGTACACCTGACCACGTAGGGGTCGCCGCCGAGCGCGGAGATTTCGGCGCAGAGCGAACGGTGGATGTCGGCGCGGCGAACGATCGCCACGTGGATCCAGGGGGCGAGCGCGCTGAGGCGCGTCGAGGTGGTCGCGTCGTCGAGGATGACGGTGCCCGTCTCGGCGATCGCGCCGGCGGCGCGCGTGATGCCGAAGTCATCGGCGTCGATTCGAGCGCGGCGGGGCCGCCGTCATTCACGCTTCCCCTTCGGAGACGACGTGGTTTTCGAGCACGCCGATCTTCTCGATCTCGATCTCGACCCGATCTCCCGGGCGCAGCCAGCGCGGCGGTGTTCGGGCCATGCCGACGCCATGCGGCGTCCCCGTGAGGATCACGGTGCCCGGCAGCAGCGTCGTGCTGCCGCTCAAGAACTCGATGAGCTCGGGCACGCCGAAGATCATGTCGCCGGTCGTCCAGTCTTGCACGCGCTCGCCGTTCAGGAGGGTGGCGATGCGGAGCGCTCCTGGATCTCCGACCTCGTCCGCGGTGACGAGGCGGGGGCCGAGCGGGGCGAACGTGTCGAACGTCTTGCCGCGACACCACTGCCCGCCGCCGCGCCGGAGCTGCCAGTCGCGAGCCGACACGTCGTTCGCGCACGTGTAACCGAGCACGTGCTCGAGCGCGCGCGCGCGGCTCACGTTCTTGCACGCCTTGCCGATGACCACGGCGAGCTCGCACTCGTAATCGACCTCCTCGCTCGCCAGCTGACGCGGAATCACGATCGGCGCGCCAGGATCCTGGACGGCGTTCAGTCCCTTCATGAAGACGATCGGGTGCTCGGGGAGCTTGGCCTTGGTCTCTTCGGCGTGCCGGCGGTAGTTCAGGCCGATGCCGAGGATCTGCGTGGGAGCGATCGGGGCGAGCCGGCGCGCGACCTCCGCACGTTCTTGTGTGACCGTGTAGTGATCGAAGAGGTCGCCTTCGATGCGCAGGGCCGTGCCATCGCCCTGCTCGCTCGCGTAGCGGGCGCGTCCGTTCGTGTCCAGGTAGCGGATGATTTTCATGAGCGCTCCGAGAGGTCCTGCCAGACCTGCCCGCCGGGGAACGTGTGCGCCGCGAGCGAGTCGGCCTTCATGGTGATCGATGTGCCTGGCGCCGTGGGGGCGAGGTAGCGCCCGCCGCGCACCACACAGGGGTCGACGAAGTGCTCGTGCAGGTGACAGTGTTCGCCGCTCGCGACGCCGATGCCGAGCGGCTCGAGCGCTCGAGCGATCGCGGCATGCCCGAGCGGATCTTCTCGTCCGGATAGCCGAGCCAGCCCACGGGTCCGCCTGGCGGCCCGAGCGGCCGCCAGGCTTACCGGGGTGGTAAAACCACAACTGGAGGGGAGCGGAGCTACTTCTGGAGCGTCAACATCCCGAGCCTGTAGGGCAATTTGCCGTAATCACCCCCGACTTTCGGATCTCTGCCCTGGTAGAGGAACCGCAGGTCGCACGGGTCGATGGTCATCTTCTCGTCGTGCCCGGAGCGGATCAGCTCGCCGTGGCTGATGTCGTCGCTCCAGTCCTGGCCTTCGTATGTCACGTTGGCAGGGCCGGCGAAGGGGTTCTGCTTGGTGTCCGCCAGGGGAGCCCAGGGGCCGTCGAGGCTCTCGGACGTCCACGACCTGAAGAAGCGAGGGCTGTTGTCGTACGCCTCCACCATGAGCAGGTACTTGTTCGACCCATCCACCTTGTAGACGTTGCTGGCTTCGAACAGGAGACTCGCGCTGGGGGCCGACATGACGGTCTCGTAACCGTCGTAATTCGGGAACTTGTCGATGCTGACCTTGGAGCGGTAGAGCTTTCCGTCGTCCCGCGAGAAGAAGAGGTAGCAGTTTTTGTCGTCGCAGATGTTCCAGAAGTCCAGCGCGCCGTTCGGCTCGCCTCGGAGCAGCCCTTGGGGCCGACTCCAGCCGTTCATGTTGTTGATGTCATCGTTGGTCGAGTACCGGCCGTTCCACTGGTAGATGAGGTACCACTTTTTGTGCGGCTGGAAATAGAAGACCTGGGGCGCGACCGTGCTGCCGGTGGGCCAGCTCGCCATGTAGTGCTGCTCAGCGGCGTTCGCCTGAGGGATGTCCGTGAAGTTCGAGTACATGGACTGCCATCCGCCGTTGCCCGACGTGGTGTCGAACACGGTGGCAAACACGTGGTACTTGTTCTCGAAGAACACGATCGTCGGGTCCTTGACGGATGCCCAGCTGCGGCCGGCAGGCGGCTTGGGGCTGATCACCGGAGGCCCCGACTTCCACTTGAACGTGGTGGGCAAGTCGCAGGTCGGCGGGGAGCCGCCTGCGCCTCCACCACCGTCCCCTGGATCGCCGCCGCTGCCGCCGGTCCCCGAGGCCGACGTGCTCCCGCCGGTACCCGTCGTACCGCTTCCCCCGCTCCCGACGGAGCTCGACGTACCAGTGCTCCCGCCGGTGCCCGTCGTACTGCTGGCGCCCGTCGTACTGCTGGCGCCCGTCACCGGATCCTCCGAACCACCCGTCCCATCAGGGGAGGGCTGGTCGTCGGTCGTGCCGCCGCTGCAGCCGGCGAGCGCCGCGAGCACACAGCCGAGAGCAGAGAGACGAAGGAGGGAACGGCACGGAGCCAGAGCGTGGCAGGGCAAATCGAGGTGAGTGATCATGCTAGTCTCCAGAGGGATGCCCAATCGGGCCATCGAGCTCCTCAGAGCCCGACCGCCAGGGTGAACGCGCATGAGGACGAGAAGCCGGGGCGCATGACGGCCTACCCAGGGCAAAGCAGAAGGATACCCGGAGACCAAATTGTGAACGTTCACATTGTCGTCGTCAATCAAAAACCGGCGCGCGGTCCATCCTCGATCCCGATGGGGGCGCAGCGGCGGCCGGCGGCGGTGTCACAGGGACGCAGACTGGATTCTTCCCGTCACGCCGCCGCGCCGGCCATGCCGGGGAGCAGCGACGGCCAGCTGCGGGGCGGCTTGAACCGGTAAGTCGGCGCGGGCCCGTCGACGACGTGCTCGACCTCGTCGAGGCGACTGCCAGGGAGCAGCACCCCGCCCAGCGACTCCCGCACGAGCGGTATCCGCGCCGGATCGAAGCCCATCGCCTGCGAGGCGATCGCGTCGACGAGGCCCGGATCGAACCCGCCGATCAGGAGCCCTGCGCGCACCGGCGTCGCCCCGAGCGGCCCTTCGCCCTCGCCGGCGACGATGCCGTCCACGATCGTCAGGTACCGCCGCTGCGGCTCCCCGCGCAGCGCGCCGCCGCGGTCCGCGAAGAACAGGATGCGGTTGAGATCCAGGATGGTCCGCCAGAGCGTGTCGTTCCCCTCCCAGCTGCCGTCGATGACCTTCGGCGGCGCCCCGAGCCGCGGCGCGCGCGCGACGAGCGAGTGATCGCCGGGGAGCGGGAGCCGGCTGAGCTTGTTCTCCACCGCTTCTCCGAGGCCTTGAGGCCGATCGAACTCGTCGCCGCCGATCGATGGATCGCCCTCGGTGAAGTGCGGGAGCCAGTACTTCTCGTTCGTCAGGCCGATCACGCTCTTCAACGACAGCGTGATACCCGTCTTCTTGTGCGTCTTCAGCTTGGGGAGGTTGATGACGACATCCGCGTCGAGGAGCGTCTGGGGAATGCTGTACTCGTGCCGCTGCCCCGTGTGGTGCGGCACCGGCGTCGCGTAATGGCTGCGGTGGAAGCGGAGCGCAGCGCCGCGCGGGGCGCCCGCGCCGGCGAAGAAGCTGCTCGAGCCCAGATCGACGACCCGGTAGCCCCGCGGATCGCCGGGCAGGCGGCGGCGGAGGAGCAGGCCGAGGTTCCACGAGCGGCCGAAGCGGCGCACGTCGTCGAGCGCGAACACAGGCGCGATCCGGAAATACCGCAGGTCGATGAAATCGACGTCGTGCCCCTGGGCCTTCAGGTGATCGATGACGTCGAAGATGCCGAGCGGGCCGGCGACCTTCTCGATCTCGCAGCCCTCGACGGGGGAGTCGACGACGCGCACCCTCCCGCGCGGGCCGGCGGCGCGAAGGGCGTAGTCGAGCACGGGCCGGAGCAGCGAGCCGTGGGTGCTTGAGGCGGCGAGCCGCTCGCCCGTGATCTTCTGGTGAAGGTTCTTCGAGGAGACGAGGTTCGGCTTGACGACGACGCGGTCCCCCGGCGCGATCAGGTCGCCGAGCGGGTTCCACGCGGGCGTGCCGGCGCGGGCCGCGTCGAGGCCGAGCCGGCGGAAGAGCGCCTCGACGGCCTCGTAGACGGCGCCCGGCGGGCCGTAGGGCGCGCTGCCCCCGTAGCTCACGCCCGGCCGAGAGACCGTCACCACGCGGCGGCTCGTCGCTGTCATCGGGGCCCCCGGTCAAGCGCCCGCGCCGTTCGGGCCGGGCGAGAGGATCTCGGCCGGCGCGGCGCGCTGGAAATCGACGTTGAGGCGCGAGACGCTCGCGAGGTGCTTGCCCGTGCGGACGAGCGCGATGTCGTCGGCGAACTCGACGTCGATGCGCATCCGCTCGCCGAGGTGATGGCGGAACGTCGCGAGCACCTCGTCCAGGACCTGCTGCGAGAACCGCCCGCCCTTGACCACGCGGAACGTGATGGCGTCGCGCTCCTCCTGCACCACCTGGAAGCGCTTGATCGCGTAATCGAACTCCTTGAGGTAGTGCGCGAAGAACGTGCCGGGCAGATAGCGCCCGTCCGTCCCCCGGATGATGGACTGGACGCGCCCCTCGATGCGGCCGACGCGCGTCGCCCCCCGGCCGCAGGGGCACGGCGCGGACGGGGACATCGCCTCGGCGAGATCGCCGATGCGGTAGCGGACGAACGGCATGCAGAAGTTGTTGAGATCGGTGATCACGACCTCTCCGATCTCCCCCGGCTCGGCGGGGCGCCCGTCGCGCAGGACCTCGACGATGTACCCCTCGGCCACCACGTGGTGGCCCTCGTGCGCGTCGCACTCGTACGCGATGCCCGAGAACTCGCGGCTGCCGTACTTGTCGAAGACCTTGCAGCCGAATGCCTCCTCGATGAGCCGGCGGCTCGGCAGCGGCAGCGTCTGCGCGCTCGACATGATCGCGCGCGGCCGGGCCGCGACCTTTCCGGTGCTCTTGACGTAATGGGCCAGGAAATCGAGCGCCTCGGCGTAGCCATCCATGAGCACAGGCCGCGCGCCGGCGATCCTCGCGATCATCTCTCCCAGGTTGTCGTCGGAGAGCTCGAAGATCGGGATGAACGTCCGGTTCGACAGGACGGCGTCCGCGCGCTCGCGGGCAGCCTGCCACTTCGTCATGCCGATCGTCTGGTGCCAGAGCCGCACCGTGGGGTCGCCGAAGCGGTAGCCCGTCCACTCCTGGGCCCGGAGCGTCGCCGCCCAGCGGAACTCGAGCTGAGCCCGGTCCGCGTAGCAGACGAAGGGCTCGCCGGTGGAGCCGCTCGTCGTGATCTTGAGGACCTGCGACTTGTCGTGGTTCTCCGACATGATGTCGAAGTAGAGGTGGCGCCGGATATCCGCCTTGGTGAGGAACGGCAGCTTGTGGAGGTCCTCCTGGCCGCGGATGTCCTCGGGCCGGAGCTTGAGCTCCTGCATGCGAGCGCGGTAGTAGGGCACGTTGCGGTAGCAGTGGCGGAGCAGCCGCCTGAGCTTCTCGTCCTGGAGCTCGCGGGTCTGCGCCGGCGTGAGCCACTGCGTCCTGCGCAGCGTCTCGTAGTAGTGCTCGACGTCGCGCGTGATCATCCAGTGGGTGTGGTTGAACGCGGCCAGGTACGCGCGCCACCTCGCCGTGGAGAGCGGATCGCGCTCCGGCGAGCGGTCGACCACCGGATTGCGGCGGAGATACTGCGTGGCCACGTCCGGCGGGATCCGGTCCACGCGGTACTCCCACGCGGCCTTGCCGAGGTCGTAGAACGACTTGACCACGGCGCGCGCCGCCGCCTGATCGAGGAAGGAGACGCCCTGCCGCCGCTGCTCGAAGAGCGTCTCGACCTCCTTGTAGGAGTAGCCCTTGGCGTGGGCGGCGACCAGGATGAACGACTGCCAGTAAAAATAGCTGCCCTTGTACGTCAAGAGATCCTGGAACACCTCCCGGGCGCACATCACGAAGCCGCTCTTGTTGTCGTGGAGCGACATGCCGAAGGTGGTGTTCAAGAGGTGGTTGAGCCCGCGGCTCAGGTGGTACCGGCGGTCCCTGCGGCGCCCGACGGCGCTCCTCCAGCCCTGGACGACATCGACGCTGTGCTCGTAGAGCTCGCGCCGGAGGCGCAGGAGGTCCTCGGGCTGGTACTGGAGATCGGCGTCGATGGTGGCGACGAGCTTGCCGCGCGCGGCGGCGGCGCCGGTGCGCCACGCCGCCGTGATGCCGCGGTTCTGCGGGTGGAAGCACCCCACGACGAGCCCGGGGTGCGCGGCCATGAGCGCGCGGATCGTCGTGGCGGTGCCGTCGGTCGAGCCGTCGTCGACGAGGATGAGCTCGCCCGCGAGCGCCCCCTCGCGGAAGACGCCGAGGACGCGGTCGGTGAGCTCGGGGATGTTCAGCTCCTCGTTGAGGCAGGGCACGAGGACGGAGAGCTCGATCGGCGCGTCCGGAGCGAGCTCGGTTCGGGGTTCGGACATGGTGTGTTCGCCTATCTTGCCTTGAAGGAGACACCGCAGCAGGGCGAGGGGCGGCCCGGGCGCGCGGGAGCGGTCACCGGGGGACGCAGCGGAAGCACGCGCGGATCGGCAGCGCGCCGTGCGGCGCCGCGCGGCGCTCGGTCACGCGGAAATGGCGGTCGAGGAGGCGGACGAACTCGTCGGGAGTCCACTGGTGCAGGTGGTACGCGTCCCCGCCCCACTGGATGCGATCCCGCAGGAGGTAGCCGACGGGCGTGCGGCGGACGATGCCCTTCAGCCGCGCGATGAGCGGGTCGTTCGGCACCGTGATCGCGGCCACGCCGCCGGGGCGCAAGAGGCGCGCGATGGCCGCGAGGACGGCGGCGGGATCCACGGTGTGCTCCAGGACCTCGGTGCAGACGATGCGATCGAAGCTCGCGGCGGGGAGGTCGAGCTTGTCGACCTCGCCCTTGAGGAAGCGGGCGTCGTAGCCCGCGAGGTTATTGCGCGCGGTGCCGAGGAAGACATCGGAGACGTCGATCGCCGTGATGCGGGCCCGCGGGAACATCCGGAGCACGTGCCCGCCGCCCGAGCCGACCTCCGCGAGGTCGAGCCCGGCGCAGTCGCCGAGCATGCCGCGGATGATGGCGAGCCGCTCGCGCTCGATGAGCCGGATCGGCAGCGGGGCGCGGTCGTAGTAGTCGTCGATCGGGTGCTCTCGGGCGAGGCGGTCGTTCAGCGCCTCCACGTCGATGTCGCCGGCGGCGTTCGCCATGGCCGGGCCCATAGCACGGGGGCGGCGGAGCCTCACCCCGGCGACCGCTCGGCGCCCGCCGATGTGACCGCGCGGTCATCCTCCGACGTGAACGTCGAGGCGGCGATCCGCCTGGTCGCCGCCGTGGTGGCTCCCTAGTCGTGTGAGAGGCCGCTGACGGTGCGGTGCAGCGCGCATCGAGCAGGTCCGCCGGGAGACGCTGTTGAGCACCCCCGGACGCCTCGCGTGGTCGCGTGGTCGCGTGCTCGCGCTGGTTGCCGCTGCGGGCGGAAAGAAAAAAGATTGCGGAGACACTCCTTGCTGTTGGTGCCCCAAGGGAGTAGCTTGGGCCCCTCACGACGTCACTGGCTCTCGACACGATGCGTTCTCTCTCCCTCCACGCGAGGGAGATCGTTGCTCGCGCGGATGACTGGACGACGCACCGTGTGCCTGCGCGGGTTCGCTGCGCGGCACGCCTCCGTTCGAACCGCGACGGCTTCATCGAATGGCAGGCGAAGAGCGCTCACGAGCGCAGCTGCAAGCCGTGAAAGTAACGTGTCATGGGTAATCGTCTCTATGTCGGCAATCTCTCGTACAGCACCACCCGCGAGTCCCTCGAGGCCGCGTTCGCCGGCAGCGGCGAGGTCCGCGAGGTCTCGATGCCGACCGATCGGGAGACCGGCCAGCCGCGCGGGTTTGCGTTCGTCACGATGGGCTCGGCCCAGGCGGCGAACAGCGCCATCTCGCAGCTCAACGGCATGATGCTCGATGGGCGCTCGCTCAAGGTGAACGAGGCGCAGGAGCGTCCGGCAGGCGGCGGCGGCGGCGGTCGCGGTCGTTACTGATCGCCCCTTCGTCGCGTCGTAACATCGCGGCGGGCCATGAAGGCCCGCCGCGTTTATTTTGTCTTCGAGACGCCCGGGCCGCACGCCGGTGCGCGCGAGCGCCGCGCCAGGAGAGGGGGCCGCTGGACCATGGGCCGCCGCGCGGCGCCATCGTGAGCTGGTGCGGCCACCGCTGCGGCGACGGTGGCTTCAACGACGACGACGGCTCGCGCGACACGCTGGCCCTCGATAGCGTGATGCTCGGCGAGCTCTCCCAGGACGACCGCCACGAGCCCTCAATGAGCCCGAGCTTGCCGGTGCGTCGCGCGCGCTGGTCCGAGGTCGACCCGAGCTATCAGGCCGCTCGCCTGGAGCCCGCGGCCGCGCCTGCCGCGGGGGCACGGTCGTCTCTGGCCGCTGATACCTGAAGCGCAGGATCGCGAAAAAGCCCCCCATTGACGAGATCGACCTCTGGTTTATCGACTTTCGTGGTGCCGCGGCTCGTTCTCTGGTACATGATGACTCTCGCGCAGTGAAAGCTGATCGCGAAGTCGATAGAGATGCCGCCTGGACCCGTTGGGCTCGAGCGACAGGCTAGGCTGTAAAGAGCGGCTCGAAGCAGCTCCTGCAAGCACATCCGGAAGCACGCGCACGGCGTGCCTCCCGCGTTCGTGCGGCTGAGCGCGAGGAAAGTGGTCGCCATGAAAGCGTGTTTATCGCGGGTCGTGGATGGCGTGGAACAGACGCTCTGCTGGCGCTTCCAGGTGCACGGGAGGAGCGAGGCCAGGTACGAGCCGGCGGACGGCCCTCACGGCCCGTTCGATCGCGACCGCCAGCGGAACCTCAAGCTGGGCGAGACGTTCCAGCGGCTGGACCGCTCGGGATCTCCCCGGAAGTACGATGGACTCTTCTGGCAGCCAAAGAGCTCGCCGAAGAGTTCGGGCGACGGGTTCGGTCCGTGAGAGTGAGAGGCTGGACCGTGGCGGCCGGAAGCGAGGACAGCACCCATCTCCGGCATGACGCGGGACCGTGAACTTGTCGCAGAGCTAGCAACCGAGTCGTGCAACACAGCTATGTATACCTCCCAGAAGCCCGTCACCTCCGCCGCCTTGCTCGCCACCGCTGCCCACCTCAACTTCCGCGCGACGTCCCGCGACCGGAGCGGCTCGACGCTCGGCGTGCTCGTCGACGCGTCCGGCGCTCAGCAGTACCTCGTGATCGCCTCTGGCGGCGCGGAGGGCACGTGGACGATCGCTCGCGAGCTGCCCGTCGGCCTCGCGCCCTTTCTTCTGTACGAGAGCGCCGCCAACGTGCTGCGCGGCGGGAGCTTGAGCGAGGACGGGAGCATCTCCTTCCATGGAGCGCTGTATACGATCGAGTCATCGTTCGACGGCAGCACCCGCGCTGCGAAGGTGAGCGGTAGTGTTTGAGCGCCGTCGCGCTCGGATGCCAATCCGAGGATCCGGCTCAGCGCGGCTGCAGGGCTGAGGCCCGAGCTCGCCTCCCGTCAAGGCTCGACGCGGCACCTCGCGCTGCACCCGTCGCCACCCGCCGTGTTGCCGTCATCGCACGTCTCGAGCCCCGCGACGTCGCCGTCGCCGCAGACGATCGCGGGATCGACCAGCGCGCGTCGCAGCTTCAGATCGCTGCGCAGGGCGCCCACGTGCGCCTTGAACGCGCTCAGGTCGCCTCGGGTCGCGGCGCCGGCGCCGGCGACGGCCTTGCCGAGCACCTGCTCCGCCCGATCGATGGCCGCGAGCACGGCGCCCTCGTCCCACGCCGCGCTCACGACGCGGGCGAGCTCGGCGCGATACCGCTCGTCGAGCGCCGGGATCTCGCGGATCCGGCGCGGGAGCACGGCGACGGGCTCCGTCTCGGTGTCGAAATGCGGGTCGTCCAGGATGCGGTCCATCCCGTGGGCGATGAACACGAAACGCCCGTCGGCCGGGTTCTCGTAGAGATAATAGTTGTTCGCCCGGTAGGCATAGCCGTCCCAGTGGCCGAGCAGCGCCTCGAGGGCGTAGCTCGTGAGGAACCGATCCAGGTCGAGGCGCTCGCTCACCTCCGCGGCGAGCTGCTCGTCCGGCGCGTCCTGGATGGCGGCGGCGAGAGACCGGAGCTCCGCCCCGCCGCCGTCATCGCCGCTGTCGAGCTCCACGGCGTCGACGTCCTCGGCGAAGTCGCCGCAGCACGGGCCCTCGTAGAGCACGCCCTCGTCGTTCACCTCGCCGAAGTGCCGCCGCAGGAACCGCTTGTCGATGGCCTCGGTGACGACGTAGATCCCCTGGTCCACGCCGTTGAGGCTCACCACCGCGTGCGCGGTGCGCGCCGCGGGCACGCCGGCGCGGTCGTGCAGCTCCTCGCCGATCTGCTCGCGCAGGAACGTCGGGTCCTGCTTGGAGTTGTTCAGCAGGAGCTTCTTGAGCCCGTGTAGGTTCGCTTCCTCGTCGAACTCGTCGAGCTTGACGCTGAAGCTCGGCTTCTCGGACAGATCCACGGCCGAGTTGCCCTTCTGCCGGATGCCAGCGCCGCTGACGACCTCGCCGTCGTAGACGATGGTGCACGGGGCGCGGTCGTCGAGGTTCGTGCGGAGCTGCCCCAGGTGGGCCTCATCGACGGTGATCGCGATCTCGTGCAGCGCCGCCCGATCGAAGACGACGTCGCTGCCCGGGTCGAGGGGCACACAGCCGCCCTGGCTCGCCGCGACGAGCGCGAGGACCGCGGACGCATGAAGGGATCTCATCGATCGCGGCCTACTGTTGAGCATCGCTCCTGGACTCCGTAGTCCGGCCAGGGTGGCCCGCCTCGGCGGGGAGCCGGCCGCCCACAGCGTGGCGGAGCTCGCCGACCGCGGTCCAGTAGCGGCGCACGAAGCGCATCAGCCGGAGCTCCAGGCGCACGCGGCGCTCGTCGACCTCGAGCGCCCGCCCCACGTCGACGTTGCGGCCCTCGATCGCCCGCTGCGCCTCGGCGCCCGCGCGCTCGGCGGCGGGGGTCATCCGGCGCCGGAGCTCGGTCACGAGCGCCCGGGTGGCCTGGGCCTCGCTCAGGCTCGTCCGCACCTCGCGCGTCACGAGCTCGACCGCGGCGCCGAGCGCGCGCTGCTCCGCCTTGCGGGCCGTGTCCGCCGCCACGGTGGCCGCGCGGTGCGTGTCGAACACCGGCAGCTCGACGCCGAGCCCGAACGTCCACGCGCGGCCGAGCACGCTCTCGGGCCGGAACTCGTAGCCGACCTCGACGAAGGAGAGCCACGGCCACCGCGCGGCGCGCTCGGCGTGGAGCGCCGCGTCCGCCGCGTCGCCCTGCGCCGCCGCGAGCTCGATCTCGGGCCGGCGCTTGAGCGCGAGCTCGACGGCCTCCGCCTCCGTGGGGAGCTCCGGGGGAGGCCACGCGCCCTTCGGCGCGCCGATGAGGCGCACGGGCACCGCGGGATCGAGCCCCATGCGCGAGAGGAGCGCCGCGAGCGCCGCGCTCCGCTGCGCGCGCAGATCCACGCCGTCCTGCTCCGCGTCGACGGCGGTGAGCTCCGTCATCGCCTCGTCGACCGCCGTCGTCCGCGCGGCGGCGAGCTGCCCCTTCATCCAGGTGGCGAGCGACCGGCGCGCCTCGGCCACCGCGTCGGCGGCCTCGATCTCGGCGTCGAAGAGGAGCACCTCGTCGAACAGCGACCGGACGTCGGCCTCGAGGGCGATCTCGACCTCGCGCGCCTCGGCGAGCGCCTTGGCCTCGTCCACCCGCGCGGCCGCGACGTTCGCGTCGACCTCGCCCGGGCGGGTCACCGGGAAGCGGAGCGCGGTGCTCACCCTCGGCCGGCGCTCGAGGATGCGCTCGAGATCGACGTTCGTGATGCGGAGCTCCGGGTTATCGAAATGGTCCTCCGCGTCGACCTGCGCCGCGGCCGCCTCGGCGCGGGCGCTCTGCGCGGCGAGCTCGGCGCTGTGGTCCCTCGCCCAGGCGACGGCGTCCTCCACGGTCATCGCGAGCGGCGCCGCGCTGGACGGGCCAGGGCGCGCGCCCGGGCCCGCGCGGCCGGGCGCCGGCGGGCCGGCGGACGCGCGGCCCTCGCGGTAGAGGGCGATCGCGCGGTCGGACGCCGCCGGCCTCGGCGGGGCAGAGCAGCCCGAGAGGGCCGCGCAAATCAACATGACGGGGATCGCCGCGCGGCGGCGGCGCTGGCTCACTGGCCCCACGAGAGCTCCTGGAACGAGGGCGTGGCGGCGTCGAACACGATCGTCAGCGCGCCCGGCGTGAGCGACGGCGTGATCCCCTCGGGCTTGAGCCCCGGGAACCGCTGGACGAGGCGCGGCGAGAGGACGCCGCCCTCGGGGCTATCCACGCGCCACAGCGCGCCGGCGTCGCCGTCCGCCGTCGAGGGCGTGGACGTCATGGCGAGCGCGCCGTCCGGCATGAAGACGAGCTCCGAGATGCCGCCCGGCGTGGGCTTCCCGGCGACCTCCACGTCGACGCGCGCGCGCGCCCACAGCGCGACGCGGGCCGCGTCGAAGCGCGCCGCCTCGGCCGCGGTCCGCTCCTTCTTCTTCGCGCTCGCGGCCTCGACCTCCCCGCCGAACAGCGCGCCCGGGGAGCCGACCCGCCAGATCATCGCGTTGCCCTGAGCGTCGAGCGGCGCCTTCAGCCCGAGGTACAGGGCGCCCTGCCGGAAGGCGAGGCCCTCGATGTCGAGCGCCCGCGTCCCCTCGGGGAGGCCGAGCGCCGCGGCGCGCGCGGGATCCGCGTCGAGGACCTCGGCCAGGTGGATCTCGCCGTCGACGCGGAAGCCCTGGCCGTCCTGGCGGACGCGGAGGAGCGCGGTCCGCTCCGGCTTGCGCTTCCCCTTCTTGCTGTAGCTCTGCGACGACAGGAGGTAGATCTCGCCCGCGTCCCCGGCCGCGATCCCCTCGAGGTCGTTCACCTCGTCGACGCCGCTCACCGGCACCGGCTCCGCGGCGACGGCGCCGCTCGCGGACATCGCGAAGAGCCACGGCACGCCCTCGTTCTGCTCGTGGCCCGTGTCGTCGCTGACGATGAGGTACCGCGACTCGCCGGGGCGCGCGAGGACGCCGGACGGCTCGAAGCGCGTCCGGCTTGCCAGGGTCGGGGGCACCTTCATGGGGGACTGCGACGCGACCGCGCCGGCCTTCGGCGCGGCCCCGGCCTTCGGCGCGGTGGAGGTGGGCTTCGGCGGCGGCTGGGCGGGGGCCGCGCCGCGGCGCGCGTCGAACGTGATGTCGAAGGCCTGACCGGGGACGAGCGCCATCGGCGCGTCCAGCGCGATGGTGACGACGCGGCCCCACGCCGGCAGCTCCGGCGTCGGCCAGCAGCGCGGGGGGAGCTGCGCGACGAGCGGCCCCACGGCGACGACCGTGCCCGGGATCGCGTCGCCGAGCTGGCCCCGGATGTAGAGCTCGGCCGTGTCCCCGTCGTTGACGCCGAGGGCGAAGCGCTCGGGGACGCAGGCCAGCGCGCGCGCGCCCGTGCGCGCGCTCAGGAGCTGCACCAGGGGCATCCCGGCCGGGACCACGTCGCCGGGCTGCCTGTCGATGGAGATGACGCGCCCCGCGTTCGCGGCGCGCAGCACGTAGCTCGCGCGCCGCTGCTCGAGCATCGCGATGTTCTCGGTCGCGACGCGCACGTCCGCGTCGAGCTTCGCCGCCAGCCCCGACGTCCGATCCCGGAGGCCGTTCCGCCGCCGCTCGGTCGCCTTGAGCTGCTCTGTGAGCATGCTCAGCGTCCGCGGCTTCTCGCTCGCGATCGCCGTGACCGTCGCCTGCTGCAGATCGAGCTTCGTCAGGTCGTCGAGCACCGCCTGTCGGTTCTCGACGAGCGCCTTCACCCTCGATATCTCGCTGTCCAGCACCTTCGCCTCGGCGACCGCCCGGCGCTGCTCCTCGCGGTGGATGGCGAGG
This sequence comes from Sorangium sp. So ce124, assembly GCF_051525235.1. NCBI lineage: Bacteria > Pseudomonadati > Myxococcota > Polyangiales > Polyangiaceae > Sorangium > Sorangium sp. So ce124. Next base: position 11,783,837 of record NZ_CP150312.1, on the reverse strand, counting down.
TGGCGCTCGACCGTCTCGCGGTTCGTGTCGAGCTCCTGCTCGAGGACGGCGAACTCCATCTGCAGATCGGCCTCGACCTGGGCCTTCTCCGCCTTGGCGACGGCGATCTCGGCGTCGATCACCGAGGTGTCCAGCGTCGCGATGATCTGCCCGGCCTCGACCTCCTCGCCGACGCTCACCTCGACGGAGGCCACCCGGGCGGTCTCGACCGGCGAGAGCACCTCGGGCAGCGCCTCCGCGAAGCCGAAGACCCGCCCGCGCGGGCCGCTGCCCAGGTGGAGCCACAGGGCGGCTCCGAGCGTGAGCACGAAGGTGATCGCGGGGGTGGCGTCCTGGAGCGCCGAGCGGAGTCGCTGGTAGCTGTACATCGATGATCCTTGCGCGGTGATGACGACGGCGGCTGTGTCAACGAAGCGAGAGGGCCCGCGAGGGCGTGACCGACAGGCATCCTCCGCGATGGACCTCGGCCGCTAGAGATCCAGCGTCGGCTCCTGAAGCATGAGAGAGACGTCCTGCACGCCCGGGATGGCCTGGAGCTTCGCGACGAGCGCCGAGCGCAGATCGGGCGCGAGGACGGTGATCTGGTAAGCATGCTCCATCGCGGTCCCCTGCGCAGCCTCCCGGAGGGTCACCAGCGAGAAGGTCCGGCAGTGCGCGCGGAGCACCTTCGCGAGCGCGTCGTCCACCTCGGGCCCGACGGGCGCGGTGAAGCGGACCAGGCCATCCGGCTGTCGTCGCGAGCCCCAGCCGGAGAAATGGAGGAGCACGCTTCCGGCGGCGAAGATCGCGGTCCCGCCGAGGGCCGCGCCGACCGCCTGGAGCCCGCAGGCGATGCCGACGCCGAGCGCCGCGAAGACGAACATGATGTCGCGGGGATCGCGCATGGTCGTGCGGAACCGGACCGCGCTCAGGCCCACGGCGACGCCGATGCCGGCGGCGATGCTGCTGCCGACGGCGAGCATCAGCATGCAGGTGATGACGCTGCCCATCGCCATGCTGTGCACGGATGAGCGGGAGTAGGAGAGCCCGCGAAATGTGGCCATGTAGACGAGCGCGACCCCCTGGCCGAGCCCGAACGCGAGCAGGAGCGCCACGACCGCCTTGCGGAAGTCCATGGCGCTCCCCTGGGTGACCCATCCGAGCCAGTCTATCACGGCGAGCCGCTCTTTCCCGGGGCGATCGCCGGGCGCGGCGCGCGCCGATCCCCATCCACGCAATCCACGCGCGTCCGCGTCATGGCGCCTCGGAGGCGGCGCCGCGGCCAGGGTAGGGGCGCGCTTGCTTGATGTAGAGCGTCGGCGGCTCGTCGGGGTTCGCGTCGTCGTCGAACTTGAACTCCACGTCCATCGCGTACCAGCCGTCGTTGCCGCTCGCGGGCCCATAAGCGGGGGAGAACCGCTCGTGGATGGCGTCGAGCGCCACGCCGAGCTGATGGACCTGCGCCGTCGAGAGGACGGTCTGGCCCTCCGGCATGAGGCTCGAGTGGGTCAGGTAGGTGACCGGCTGGTTCGGCTGGTTGAAGAAGTAGAGGAACGCGTCGTTCGTCACGCCCGCGGGCGGGGCGACCACCTCCACGTCACCGCCGCTCTGCACGTTGACGTAGAACGCGGGCTGGACCCCTGCCGTGTCGAACGGGTTGTTGGTCACGGCCACGCCGTTCGCCTCCTCGGACGGGAAATTGTGGTGCACGAGCAAGGCCATCCCGATGGTCCGGTGATCGATGCCGTAATAGGTGCGCTCGTCGAAGGTGCGCAGCTTCCAGGCGCTCGCGTAGGTCTTGCGGATGGCGTCGAGGACATCCTCCCAGTCCGTCGGATCGCCGGTGTTCGAGTCGTAGCAGCCGGCGCACGGGAACCCGTCGAGATCCTCGCTGTTCGTGCTGGTGCGGAAGCGCATCGGGTGCCCGGGGTAGTCCGCCTCGATCTTCGCCCTGAGGAGCTCCTGGAACTCGGCGTCGATGGGCGCGCTCTTCATGGCGTCGCGGAGCGCCTTCAGCTGCTCGTCGCGGGCCGCGGCGTCGGTGTTGAACTTCGGGTCGGCGAGCAGCGCGTCGATCTGTTCGTAGAACCCGTTCTGCTTCATGAACTGGTCATAGTAGTACACCGGGATCGCGAAGGCCTTCAGGATGGGGACCTCGGGGAGCCTGGCCAGGATGGAGTAGTGGGCCGCCTTGCCGCCGAAGGCGAGCACGGCCTGCTTGATCGCGTCCCGGAGCGGCTCGCCCTCCGGCGGATCGGGGGTCACCTCCTCGATGTCGCGCAGATCGGTGACCGTCAGATCCAGCTCGGGGAGCGTGACGGGCGTGGGTTTGTGCGCCTCCCAGAACGTCTCGGCCTCCGCCTCGGTGACCTCGCGGACGCTCCAGGACAGCGGCCCCGCGGTGAGCTCGACGAGCTTGTCCTTCAGCGCGAGCAGCTCGGGGCGGCTCATGGCGTTGCGCAGCCCCATGTTGGGGGTGCGCCGGTTCTGGGAGAGCACGTTGACGTGCGAGAGCGGCGTCTGGAACTCCTCGGTGATGATCCCCTGGACGACCGAGATGTCGTTGGGCGCCTCGTCGAGGACGACGATGTCCTGGTGGGACAGGTACTCCGAGTCGAGGTCCGCCGCCTTCGCGAAGTGGAGCCGACCCACCGCCGTGCCCAGCGAGAGCGGCTGGTAGTCGATCCCGGCGTAGAGATCGCCGGTGCTGACCACGGGGATGTCGGAGGGGAGCTTCTTCGCCTCGGCCGCGACGGCCTCCGACGTCGGGTGGAAGGCGAGCTTCGACCCGAAGAAGGAGGCCGCCTTGACCGCCTTGAACAGGGTGGTGATCATGTCCGCGGACGCGGTGTCGTAGGGGGAGAGCTCGAGGGCCCACACGTCTGGACCCTCGTAGTGCGTCACCGCGCCGAGGACGAAGCGGCGATCCGGCGTGAAGTACTCGGTCGCGTTGAACTCGGCGAGGGGCGGGACGAGGGGCAGCGCGTCGCCGGAGAGGTGCGATGACACGAAGTCGTAGTGGATCAGGTAGAGAACGCTGTTCTGGAAATACAGCGCGTTCTTGTCGGCTTGATCCAGCACGACCTTGACCGATCGCGCGCCGGGCAAGGTGGCGTCGATGGGCTGCGACGCGAGGGCCTCGAAGTCCGCGGCGCACCCGATGCGCTTCAGGAACTCCGTCGATTCATCGGCGTTCTTGCGTTCGCAGACCTCTCCGGTCACGCCGGGGTCGTCCGTGCCGCTGCCGCCACACGCGCCCGGGAGCGCCGCGGCGAGCAAGGCGAGCGTGACGATCGACGTGATGCGAGTGCCTTTGTACATGATTCCTCCTGAGACAAGTAAGCTGACCGCGCAGCGGCGCGCGCCGGTCATCCCGCGTCAATCCCGCGTCAAGGTGTCAAGGTGTCAGCGCGAAGCAGTAGAACCCGCCGTAGCCGCCGCCGGACCCGACGGTGACCGCGCCGGGCAGCGGTCCCCCCTGCTCCAGGAGGTTGATGCCCGGCGCGCACCCTGACTCGTCGAGCGACGACATCCAGTTGGCCATGTTGATGTTGCCGCCGGGGCCGGCGCCGGTGCTGCCGCCGCCGGTCGGGAAGCCGCCGCCGGCCGGGGAGCTGCCGCCGGTCGGGAAGCCGCCACCTCCGAAGTTCCTGGGCCACGAGTGACCGACGCGCGGCCGCCCCTCGCTCGAGTCGCCCGACTTGGCCGTCCAGTCCTTGCAGGTCGCTGTCGCGCTGTAGAGCTGTCCCTTGTCGTTCGTCCCCGTCAGCATGTCGTGGTTGTCCACCTCGGACTGGCTCGGATCGGGCTGGTGGTTGGGGACGCCGTCCTCGTTCGGAAAGTCGTCGATGATCGCAGGGTCGGCCGCGGAGGGGCGGTCGTTGAGCAGCTCCTCCTTGTTGTTGGCGAGCAGCCGGCCGAGCCGGTCGTACCAGGGACCGTTGCCGATCCGATCGATCGCGTTGACCTGCTTGCCGTCCTCCCCTGCGACGGCGCTCAGGAAGGCGCGCCACTGCTTGCCCCCCGCGCCGGGCATGCTCTTCTCGGCGATGGTCGCGCAGATCTTGTCCGCGCCGCGGAGCCCGGCGCCGGGGCCCGTCTCTCCGAAGCGGAGATCGCCGCCGAAGCCGTCCTGGGAGCCCGACAGCTCCTGCAAGGCGACGAGGCTGGTCACGAAGAAGCTGAATTTCTCGGTCGTCCCGCCGCCGGAGCTGGAAGAGGTGGCGTTACCGCCGGAGGTCGACGAGGTGGTGTTACCGCCGGAGGTCGACGAGGTGGTGTTGCCACCGGAGCTGGACGAGGAAGTGTTGCCGCCGGAGCTGGACGAGGAAGTGTTGCCGCCGGAGCTGGACGAGGAAGTGTTGCCGCCGGAGCTGGACGAGGTGCTTGTCGAGCTGTCGCCCGAGGAACCCACATCCGAGTCCGAACCGGAGCAGCCGACGCCGACCACAGGGGCGAGCAGAGCGAGGGTAAGGGGCAGCAGCAAGGGACGATAAGTGCGTGTCATGGTCTCTGTGTCCTTTTCCTTGTTAAGCTAGACGGTCGGCCGCGCCGCGGATCGGCGAGGCTCACTTGCAGGTGAGATCGCTCTGGCACGTCTGGCCCTCGGGGCACTGCGAGTCGTCGTTGCACGAGGTGAGCCCGGCGATCGCCACCGCCTGCTCGATCTGGGACGAGACGACCAGATCGACCCGGCCGGGCGGGATCGTCGTGGAGCCCACGGACTTGCGCGTGACGATGATCGTCGGGAAGCCCGCGACGCCGAGGTCAAGGAGCTGCTTGACGAGTGATGCCGGGATATCGAGCGAGCCGGTGTCCTCGACGTTGCACTCGATCATCCCCTTCGTGCCCCCGTGATGGCTGATGTCGAGCTTCACGTGGAGCTTGGCGATGTCGGCCTGCCCCGGCGGGGTCCACGTGAGCTGCAGGGGCTGATCGGGCTCGAGCGCTATCGTCTCGTTCAGGAGATCGAGGGGGCTCACGCCCTTGGCCTCCACCGTGAAGGCGCTGAAGAAATCGCCGCTCGCGTCGAAGCGGACCACCTGGCCCTCGTCGGCGGGCGGGTAGCCGAGCTTCGTGCCGGCGGGAGGCTGGTAGTTGTTCGCCGTGGGGCTCATGACGAGGGACGCCGCGCCCGACTCGAGGTTCAAGCCGGTCACCGTCACGTCGCCGGCGCTGTGCGCGGCCGGGTAGGCCTGGCACGTGTCGTCCTCCACGCAGACGGCGCTGCCTCCGCAGGGTTCGTTGCAGAACGGGACGCGCGGCGTGAGGAGCTGACAGCCCCCCTCCTCGGCCTTCATCTCCCAGACGATCTGCGAGGGCGTGGGGCCGTCGTAGATCTTCCCGATCACCGACGTGCTGCCCGCCGCACCCGGCTCGGCAGCAGGCAGCGAGCGCACCTGGAAGGCGCCGACGAGCTTCGTGGGATCGCCGGTCGGTTCACCCGACCCTGTGGAGCCGCCGGAGCCGCCCGAGCTGCCCGAGCTGCCCGAGCCCCCCGAGCCCGACGTGTCGTTGGTGCCGTCCACGGAGCTCGAGCAGGCGAGCGAGGCGAGGGCCACGACCCCACCAAGGACGCTGGCGCGCCATGCGCTTCGTGAAGGTAATTTTTCAATTCGGCAAAGGTTTTGCGACATCTCGATGGCCAGGTGGCGACGCGGCGGGATCAGGGGTCAATCTTTTTTGAAGAAGCCCCACCGCGCGGACGCCGGCGATCCGGCGTCCCACCGCGCGGACGTCAGCGAGCCGGCGCCCCACCGCGCGGACGCCAGCGAGCCGGCGTCAGGCCCCGGCGCTCAGCCGCCGCCGAGCTCGGACAGGCGCGCGCGCAGCCGCGGCGCGTGGACGCTCTCGCCGTGACGCGCCAGGAAATCGGCGATGGCCGCGCGCTCGTCGGCTGCCCGCCCGAGCCGCCGCAGGCACTGCACCCGGCCGACCCGGGCCTCCGCGGCGAGGGGGCCGCCGGCGCCGGCGAGGTAGCGATCGAAATAGCCGAGCGCCTCCGCCGCCTTGCCCTGGTGGAGCGCGATCTGCCCGAGCGACACCAGGGCCGCGCGCGCCTCGGGGCTCCCCGGGTACTGTGCGAGCAGGGCGCGGTAGGCGGCGTTCGCCTCGGCGCTCTTCCCCTGCCCGAGCTGGGCCTGCGCGCGCAGGAGCAGCGCCTGCGGACCCGTCGCGGGCTCCTCCGCGCGCGGCCTGGGCGGCGGCTGCGCGCGATCCCGGGCCCCGACGGCGCTGGCGGCCGCGGGCTCGCCGGCGCCGGGCGAGGGCTCGGCGGTGGGCGCGCCGGTGTCGGGCGGCGGCTCGGCGCCGGGCGGCGGCTCGGCGGTGGGCGCGCCGGCGCCTGGTGAGAGCGCGCCGGCGCCTGGTGAGGGCTCGGCGGTGGGCGCGCCGGCGCCTGGCGGAGGCGCTTCCGGCACCGAAAGCGTGGGGAGGCTCAGGACCGTGCGCCGCGCGCCGCTCGGATCGAGCGCCTCGTTCCCGCTCGGCGCCGGCGGGGGCGCGTGCGCAGGCTCATCGAACAGCTCCGCGGCGAGCGCGGCCAGGAGCGTCGCCGCGACGGCGACGCCCGCGAGCGACCCGGCGATCCCTCGCCGCAGCATCGGCCGAGGCGCCGTGCGCGGCCTCGCGGTGCTCTCGGGCGCGGACTCGATCCGGGCGCCTCTGGCGTCGACGCGAGCGCCTCGGGGCTCGAGGCGGGCGCCCCCGGGCTCGAGGCGGGCGCGCGCGAGCACCTGCTGCAGCATGGCGGCGTCGCTGAGCTCGCGGCCGTCGTCGCGCGCGTCGCCGAGCCTGCCGATGGCGGCCCAGAGCGGCGCCTCGCTGCGGAGCTCGGGGTCGTCCTGCTCGGCGCGGCGGAGGAGCTCCGCGTCCTCGGGGCGGATCGGCTCGCCGCGCGCCTCCGCGGCGAGGATCGCGGGCACGAGGTCCAGATCGATCTCGGACTTCTGCGTCCCTGTCATGATGCTCTCTTCCGGCCGACGGCGAGGTCCTGTCGCACCTGCTTGCGGAGCGCGCCGATCCCGAGGCGCAGCCTGCTCTTGACCGTATCGGGGCTGACCTCGGTCATTCCGGCGATCTCCTCGATGGAGTGATCGAGCGCGTGGTGCAGGAGGATCGCAGTGCGCTGCGCCTCCGGCAGCTCGTCGAGGTACGCGCGCGCCTCGCGCGGGAGGGCCTCGAACGGGGGTTGATGTGGCGCCAGGGCGATCTCGTCGTCGATAGCGCTCTCCGGGGCCACGGGCGCGCCTTCCCGGCGCTGCTGCCTGGCGTACCGGAGGATGGTCCGGACGGCGACGCGCCTGGCCCAGGCCTCGACGGTGGCCTCGCCGCGGTAGCTCGACGCGCTCTCGAGGATCGCGAGCAGGCCGAGCTGCGCGGCGTCGTCGGCGTCGGCCGCGCTGCGGAGGAACGTCCGCGCGATCCGGCGGACCCGCGAGATCACGTGGGTCATGAGCCAGGCCTGGGCCTCCGGGTCACCCGCGCCGGCGCGGCGCATCCGTTCGAGATCAGACGGCACGGGCACAGAGGGTGACGAGGCAGGCGGCGGGGCGGGGACGGGGCGCGTCATGGCGCTGGCCAGGAGCGGCTCGGGCAGTGGGCCGAGGCGCCTGGAGAGAGCTCGCGCGTGCTCAGCGTCCATCGCTTCGACCTGGTGCGATGCACGGTCCGAAGCGGGTCAATTTTCCTTTCGTGTCGGGTCATGCGGCGCGGATGGTCATTTTCTGACCATGCCCGCGGGGGCCGGCGAGGCCGGCAGGGCGAGGCCGAGCTCCAGCCCGACGCCGGCCAGGATCCGCACCGGATCGGCCGAAAGCGCGAGGGCCGGGTGTACGGCGGCGTCTGGCTTCGTCAGGAGCACGTCCACACCCACCGTCGTCTTGAGGCGGAGCCACCCGGTGAGCGGGACTCCGAGCTCCGCGACCGGCGCGACGCTCACGAGCACGTCGGTCCTGGCCTCCGGCGGCGGCAGTTGCTGCGGAAACATCCGTGGCCACCGCCACGGGGGCGGCGGTGGCGGGCCATGACCGGGAGGCGGAGGGAACGGTGGTGGCTCCGTGAGCGCCTGCTGGGTCGTGCCTTCCTCGGGGACGCGCTCGACGATATCGACGGTGGCGCGCGCGCCGAGCTGCAGGTCGAGGCCGAGGGGGAGCCTGAGCCGGACCTGGCCGGTCGTGATCACCGGGTGGCGCGAGAGCTCGAACGTGGACTGCTCGCCGCCGACGGAGGTGGAGGGCATGAGCTCGTACCCCAGGCCGAGGACGGCGTAGTCCACCGGCGCCCAGGAGGCGCGGACCGCGGCGGCGCTCTGCCACGGCGCTTCGCTGCTGAAGTTCGCGCCGGTGTAGCCGGCGAGGACGGCGAACGTGGGCAGCGGGCTCGCGTCGCGGCGGGCGCGCATGGATGGCGACGGCGGGCCCGCGGGCGTCTGCAGGTCCAGCGCGGCGTCCGTGGGCGCCGCGTTCGCGGGCCCCGCAGGGGACGCGGCAGGCTCGGGGGCAGCGGCGGGCTCGGGTGGAGTCGCCGGGGCCGGTGGGCCCGGGGCGACCTTCACCTCGGCCAGACCGGCGACGTGGCCTTCGCGGAGCTCCTCGGCGACCGCGCCGGCGATGTTGGCGAGCGACTCGAGGGCGGTCGCGCTCTGCCCGGGCAAGATCGGGATGCGGCGGCCGTAGATCTGCTCGCCGTCGCGCTCGACCACGTACAGGGCGAGCTCGTCGCTCGACCCGGCGTCGATCCAGAGCACTCCCCGCGCGTCCCATGTGTCGGCGAGCGCGTTGGCCTCGGGGAGGAGCGTTTGCAGCACGGGTCTCGGCGTGCCGGGGCGGACGATCTGAAGGCGGACGCCGACGGGGCGGATATGGGCGACGACGAGGTCGAGGGCGCGCTTGTCGATGCCGCCGGCGCCCGGGAAGGCGGCGAGGACGAGCACCGGCTCGCCTGCGGCGCGAGGCTCAGCCGCTGCGGCGGGCAGGGCGACGGCGGCCAGCAGCGTGCCGGCGACCGCGCTCGCGGCCGTTCGGGCAGCGCGGAGGGCGAGCGCGAGCGACGCGGCCGGCACGGGCACGGAAAATTATCACCCTTCCCCGCGGGGCACCATCCCCCGTCGTGGTCCGGCGGGATGGCCGCGCCCGCGCCTCAGCGCGCGCCGGTCGACCGCGGGTAGCTCCCGAGCACCTTCACCATCTCGCAGCGCGCGCGGAGCCGCTCGATCGCGTCGGCGACGCGCGGATCGCTCCGGTGGCCCTCCAGATCGACAAGAAAGACGTAGTCCCAGTGCTTCTGCCGGCTGGGCCTCGACTCGATCCGGGTCAGGTTGATGCCCGCGTCGTCGAAGATGGCGAGGACCCGGCGGAGCGCGCCGGGCTCCTCCTGCACGGAGAAGACGATCGAGGTCTTGTCCGCGCCCGTGGCGGGCGCGTCGCCCGCGGCGATGACGATGAAGCGGGTCGCGTTCTCGGCGCGGTCGTGGATGCGCTCCCGCAGGAGCGGCAGCCCGTAGAGCTCGCCCGCCCCGCGGCTGCCGATCGCCGCCGCGGCGGGGTCGCCGAGGGCCTCGTGCGCGGCCGCGGCCGCGGACACGGTCTGGACGATCTGCGCGCCGGGGAGGTGCTTCGCGAGCCAGAGGCGGCACTGCGAGAGCGCGTGCGGGTGCCCGTGGACCCGCGCGACGCCGCTCAGCCCCTCCGCCTTGCTGAACAGGCAATAGGCGACGTCGAGCACGAGCTCCTGCCGGATCTGGAGGTCGCTCTCGATCAGGGCGTCCGCCGTCAGGGTCACCGAGCCGTCGGTCGAGCTCTCGACGGGGACGACGCCGCAGGCCGCCTCGCCCGCGCGCACGGCGTCGAAGACGCCCTCGATGGTGCCCGTCTCTCGGTAGAGCGCGGCCAGCCCGAACAGGTGCCGCGCCGCGACCTCCGCGAAGGCGCCCTCCGTCCCCGGAAAGGCCACCTTCATGGGCTCCTCCAGCGACAGGCAGGCGCTCATCACCTCCCGGAAGAGGACCCGGATGGCGTCGCGCGGGAAGCGGCCCGCGCCCTTCGCCTGCAGGCGGGCGAGCACGCGCCGCTCCCGCTCCGGGTCGTGAAACTGCGTGGCGTTCGCGGCGCGCTTCGCGTGAGCGACCTCGAAGGCCACCTCGGCCCGCTCCGCGAGGAGCTCGAGGATCCGGTCGTCGATGCTGTCGATGCGCTCACGAAGCTCGCCAAGGGTCGCCATGAACTGTTTCACCTCGGAAGGGGCAGGGCGGCCATCAAAGCGCAGGGGGCGCCGCAGCGCAAGGCTCGCCGCGGAGCCGGGAATGCGCGCGGAACGCGCGCGACGGCGACGCACGTCAGGGGCGAAGCGGCACCCGTGCGAGCTCGACGCGTGGAGCGGAAGGGCGAGAGAGGACCGGTGAGGGAGCAGAGGAGAGGAAGAGAGAGCTCTTGGCGCGGGAGCGAGAGGATCGGCCGGCGGAGTGGGAGGATCGGGCGCGGGAGCGGAAGGATCGGCCGGCGGAGTGGGAGGATCGGGCGCGGGAGCGGGAGGATCGGCCGCCGGAGCGAGAGAACGGCGCCCGTAGGAGAACTTATGCTTTCGGGCTCAGCTGCCGAGCTTGTCGAGACGGCTGCCTGCACCGGCCCGCAACAGCATGGACGCGCTCTGGTCCAAGGCGATTGATGCCGGTCCCCGTCAGGATCCAATGATGACGTTGCCTGCGAAGCGGTATACTGTGCGGTGACAATGCGGCACTATCGAAAGGATCACGCGGGAAACGACGATCTCGTCAGCTTTGCCGGCTTCACGCCCCCGAGAGGATGACCCACCGTGGAAACATCGTTTGCTCCCTACAAGATCCAAACGAAACAAATCAAACACCCCCGGGCCTGGGATGGAAAGGACCTGACCAAGGACGAAGTCGCCTTCGATCTCGGGTCCAGACACCTGGAGGCCTTCGACCGCGTGATCCAGGAAGTCCGGAGACGCAGCGTCACGCTCGAGAGCGCTTCGAACGAGGATTTTCAGCTCGAGGACATCCAGGACGATGTGCAGCTCATCGCCGACAGGATCCTGAATGGCCGCGGCGTGGTCATCGTTCGCGGATGGCCGATGGACCGTTATACGGAAGCGGAGAACGCTCTCCTTTACTGGGCATTGGGCAAGCAATGGGGCCAACCCATCGTTCAAAGCTGGAAAGGGGATCGTCTCACGGAGCTGCAGCGCGAGGCGCTCGAATACTTTCATACCGTCGGGGATGAACTGAAATTCACCTTCATGCTGGAAGCGGGCGAGGCGTTGTTCGTCAACAACTACGCCATTCTGCACGACCGCGCTCCCTTCGAGGACTGGCCGGAACAGGAACGCCGCCGTTTTCTCCTGCGGATGTGGCTGAGGACTTCCCAGGAAAAGCAGCCGGTCCATTCGAGCGTCCGTCGGTTTTACGACACGATGGCTGGAAATTTCTCCCCGTCGCCGGCGAAAGTGATCTAGTAGCAATTGGCCCCCTTGCCTGCAACCCTTCACGCGGGAAATCGACATGTCCAACAGCCTTGCAAGGTACACTGGCCATCCCGGGGCCTGGAGAGCCTCGGACCTGACGAAAGAAAAAATCTCCTTCGATCTCGGGCGCCGGCACCTGAGAGCGTTCGAAAAGATCATGGATGAGGCGCGGAAACGCAACCTCACGCTGCGGACCGCTTCCGAGAGCGATTTTCCCCTCGCCGAGATTCATGACGATATCCGCCGGATCGCCGACGAAGTTCTCCACAAGCGCGGCGTCATCGTCATCCGCGGCTGGCCGGTCGAGACCTATACGCCGGAGGAAATCGGGTTGTTGCTCTGGGCCGTGGGCAAGCAGCTCGGAGTGCCAATTGAGCAGAGCCATCACGGCGATCGGCTGAACCAGGTCATCGATCTCGGGGGCGGGCGGGCCTACAACTCCAATATTCCCCTGGACATGCACAGCGACTTCGGCGCGCTGGTCGGCCTTCTGGCGGTCCGCAAGGCCAAGCTGGGCGGCCACAGCGGAATAGCGAGCGCCCTCGCCATTCATGACAAGATCGTCGAGACCCATCCCGAATATCTCGCCCCGCTCTATACCGGTTACTACGTCCACTGGCAGGGAGAGGAGGCGAAGGGCGAGCGGTCGCTGATAACCGATTACCGCGTTCCGGTCTTCAGCGAAGTCGAGGGCCAGCTCAGCGTCTTCATGGTCAAGCCGTTCGTTGAGCAGGCCGCGAGGAACAAGGAAATGACCCAGCTTCAGCGGGACGCGCTCGACTATTTCCAGCAAGTCGCCGACAGCGACGAGTTCGCCTACAAGTTCATGCTGGAACCAGGAGAGGCCTCGTTGATGAGCAACTACACGGTCCTTCATTCGCGCTCCACCTTCGAGGATTGGCCCGAAGTCGAGCGGCGCCGGCTCCTCCTGCGGCTCTGGCTCAAGCTGCATCCCGGGGACCGCCGTCCGCTCCATCCCGATTTGCAACGCTTGCAGACCCATGACGGGTTCTACGTGTCGGCCAAGAACGGCGAAGCGCCGCAGGTATCGGCCGCGTGACGGAACCTCTACCTGGAAGGCATCGATGATCGACCTGGCAATCGTCGGACTTGGGCGGTGGGGCACCTTCCTCGTGGATGCCGTGCAGGGCGTCAGCCCCAAAGTCCGTTTTTCCGCCGCGGTCAGCCGTACTCCCGGACGCATCGAACAGGCGGCCTCCTCGCGGGGAATCAAGGTCCTCGCCTCGCTGGAAGAAGCGCTGACCCAACCGACGATCGCGGGCATCGTACTCGCCACGCCCCATTCCCTCCATGCCGCGCAGATCGAGGCCTGCGTCCGCGCGGGGCGCCCCGTCTTCGTCGAAAAGCCGTTCACGCTCACCTCCTCCAGCGCGGTGCAGGTCTCCGCTGCCGCATCGGCGGCGGGAGTCGTGGTGGCCGCGGGGTTCAACCGTCGGTTTCTTCCCGCGATGCGCAAACTGAAGAGCGTCGTCGGGGAGGGCGGCCTGGGCACCCTTCGTCACATCGAATGCAACTTCACCGCGAACCTCATCGGGCGATTTTCCCCCGGGCAATGGCGCTTGACAGCGGAGGAGAATCCGTCGGGCGGCTTCGCCGGGGGTGGCATTCATATGATCGACGCCATTATCCATCTCGGCGGACCCGTCACCGGCGTGTTCGCGGCGGGCTCCTCGCGCATCCCGGCCCTGGGGCCTCTTGAGGACACCGTCTCCGCCCTCCTCACCCTGGCCTCCGGCGCCACGGCCTCGGTGACGACGATGATGGCCACGGCGCCGAGCTTTCGCCTTCAGGTATTCGGGACCCAGGGTTCCGCGGAGATCCGTGGCCCGGACACGCTCGAGATCGTCGACCTTGCAGGCAAAGGCGGTCCCCTCTCCTTTGAGGCTGTTTCCACGGAGCGCGCCGAGATCGAGGCTTTTGCCGACGCCATCTCCGGAGAGGCCCCGTATCCCATTCCCATGGACGAGGTGCTCAACGGCGTGGCGGCTTTCGAGGCCATTGGCCGATCCCTCTCCACGGGCGGCCCTGTTTCCATTGCTGAGGGTGGGCGCCTTGAAATTGGAGTGAAGCGCCGACACGATCACTACCTGCTCACGCCGGGGCCCCTTACGGTGCCGACGGAGATCCGTGAGACGATGCTGCTCGACCGGAACCCCTACGCGGGCGACTTCGTCGACATGAACGCCGCGATCCGCCGCTATCTGCTCGAGATCGCCAACGGCACGGAGACGCATGCCTGCGTTCCCCTGCAAGGCAGCGCCAGCTACGCCATCGAAGCGGCCATGCAGACCCTGGTTCCGCGTACCGGCACGATCCTGATCGTGCAGAATGGCTTCTACGGAAGCCGGCTCAGGGAAATCGCCGAGGGCATTCGCCTCAAGGTCACGACCCTCGACCTTCCGATGCTGCCGCTGCCAACGCGCGAGGATCTCGAGAGAGCCCTCGACGCCGACCCCGCCATCACGCACATCGCCATGTGCCACGCGGAGACCGGCACGGGCGTGCTCAATCCGATCGAGATGGTAGCGGAGGTGGCCCGGTGCAGGGGCAAGCGCCTCATCATCGATGCCGTCGCTTCCTTCGGCGGCTTTCCCATCGACGTGGCCACGCTCGATCTCGAGGCGCTCATCATCTCTCCCAACAAATGCCTGGAGAGCGTCCCGGGCATCGGCCTCGTCCTCGTCAACAAGGGCGCCCTGGCCGCCTCGGCGGGCAGGGCCATGTCGCCTTCGCTCGATCTCCATGCCCAGTGGAGCACGATGGAAAAGAGCGGCACCTGGCGCTGGACGCCGCCAACCCACGTCGTCGCGGCCCTGGCCAGGGCCTGCGAACGACACCGGCGGGAAGGCGGCGTGGCCGCCCGCGGGGCACGTTACCAGCGCAATTGGCGCATCCTGATCGACGGCTTCCGCCAGTGGGGATTCCGGACCTTGATCCCCGACGAGGTGGCCATCCCCATCATCGCGACCTTCCATGTCCCCGAGCCGTTCGCGCATGACTTCCGACCCTTGTACGAAGCGCTGGAGCGGCGCGGGATCACCATCTTCCCGGGACGGCTGACCGCCGCCGGAACGTTCCGCATCGGGGTCATGGGCGATCTGGTCGAATCGGACATCCGCATGATCATGAACGTCATCCGCGAAGTCCTCGGCGAGATCGATTCGCGCTACAAGGACCTGCCGCGGCTCAGCTAGGACGTATCGCCGCCACGATGGCGTCCGCCAGCGCATTGGCCGACGCGGGGACCATGTCGAGATACAGCGCGGGATCGATGACCTCAATCTCCATCAGGACAAACTGGCCACCGCGCAGGATGCCGTCAATCCGCGCGTAAACGGGACGACCAGGGACATGCCGCAAGATCTCCTCCGCGGCCGCCACATGCTCCTTCTCGGGGACGACGGACACCGGAGCAAGCGGGCGGTAACGCCCGTTCACCCGAAAATCGTCGGGATTGGGACGCTTCCTCACGCCATGGGCGAAGTGTCCGTCGATAAACACGAGCGATAGTTCGCCTTCGCGGATTTCCGGCATGAATTCCTGGAGCAAGAGATCGTTCCGGCCCGTTTCGGCGCGCAGGGCCTTGGCCTGCGCGGCCACCTGGTGGCGCTCAACGAGGGTCACGCCCACGCCGCTCTCCCCGATGCAGGGCTTCAAGACGAGCCGATCTCCAGGAATTTCAGACGCCGTGGTTTCTATCCCTGTATTTTGATCGACGATGCGCGTGACCGGGCAGGGTACTCCGTGGGCGATGAGGTCCAGCAAATACCGCTTGTTCAAGTTCCACAGTAGCACGTCGACGTCATTGATCACGGGAATCGCCTCGTCCCGCAATTCATGGAGCCATCGGGAAAATTTCTCACTCTGTTCCGTGTAGTCCCATACGGAGCGGACCACCACGCCCGCCGCGTGGCCTTTTGCCTCCTGCGGTTCGATCCGGTCCCAGGGACGCAAGACGGTTTCCACGCCCCGCTGTTCCAGGGCCTTCTTGAGCGCCAGATCGCATCCGATTGCCTCGGGAGGGATCTTTGCGCAGGTCGCCAGTAGGAGCTTCACGGCACACCCTGTGTCTGGTCGACGGCGGCAACCACGCCCGCCTCGCTTCCAGCGTGTCGCTCAAGAAGCACGGCGTCATAGACCGCACCGGTATGGATGAGCGGGGTGACGTGCCAGGACCCGGAAAGCTCCTTCTCGAACGGATAATTGCAGAGCGATTTGATGCCGTTGCCGTAGCGAAGGATGATCTTCGCCTGCCCGTGCATCTGGCTGCCTAGTTGCCGAAGAACGGCGGCCTTCTCCTTGACCAGTGCGGCGATGATGAAATGGCTCGCCTGTCCGACCCAAGGGATCGTTTCGAGCGGACGGCAGCTACACCGGATCCGCTCCGCCAGACCCTGATGCATGACAAGCTTTTTTGCGAGGCGGGTCGCTTCAGGATCGATATCGTGACACAGCAACTCCGCCTCACTTTCCCGGGCGAAGAGCAGCGCCGTGACGGGCAGCGCGCCGGCCCCTATGAAGACAATCCTCGATTTCGGGCCTATCCCGGAGGCCGCCAACTCCGCCCGGAACGACGTCCGAAACTCCGTGTAAGTCGCATCCAGATAGGCTTCCAAAGGCAAGGTTCCCTCTGCCGGTCTCTGGCAAAGGTGGCGGGAATGGCCCTTTTCCAGGTCGCAGAGAGCGCGATCCAGGACATCGCGAAGCATCGTGGCCTCGTGAAGAAGCTCGAGATCGCCTTCCCAGCGCCGCCAGCACGAGGCGTTCTCCGCATCCATGACGAACTGGCGAACGGAGCCCAGCTTCTCTTCCAAGGGATCGAAATTGCCGCAACGGCCGGCTTCCTGGCGAAGCTCTTCAAGCTCGGAGCTCAGGGCGCGTAATTCAGTCAAGAAAAAATGCTTGTTTGATTGCATGAGCCTTCTCGCTTGAAACCGTGCTGGGGAGATGTGTCGGAGGCTGGGCATCAACGATGTGGTCTACGACTGGGGCCGCCTCGGCGCCCATGGGCGTTGACCGTGGGGGTCCGGATTAGCTTTGGGTGCGGCTCCTCTGGAACGAGGGCGTTTTGCGTGGTGCACTCGGCGCAGCTTGGGTCGAGGCGGCGGCAGCGGTGAGGGGACATCGCCCCCTGCATAACGCGCGCGGTGCGTTCGGTCATGCTCCTGCTGCAGGTGGAACGCCCAGTAGGCTTCGAAGTCGCCGCTAGAGCGCAGCGAGCGGAGGCGCAGCGCCGGCGCGGCGAGCGCCTCCGGTCCGGGGAGGTGATCGCGCTCGCGGATGGCTCGGCCGGGGAGCCCGGGGTCGCGCCCCCGCCGCTGGACCCCTGTCTCTGTCGAGGAGACACCTGGTCCTCCCGGGGCGACAGCTCGCTCGAGGCGACGGGCTCGCGAGGGGGCCGGAAGAAGCGCCCCTCCCGCCTATGCGCGTCGACGATCCGCCGGGGCGAGCGCCGCCCCGACCCGGCACGTGCGTTGCTGAAGGCTGAAGGCTGAAGAGCTGAAGAGCTGAAGAGCTGAAGAGCGAAGCGTCGCTGACGAGGCCCGCTGAACGCTCTCCGACGACGGAGGGCGCGAGCGCGCGCCAGCGCAAGCGATGCATGTCCCCTTCGCGCGTCACTGCGGCGGGCGAAGCGAAAAGGAGGGTAGCGGAATGAGGATTGAACCGATGACTCAAAAGCATGTTCGCCGACGGCGCTGGCTGTGTCCCTTGCTGGCGTTGCCGCTGGCCGCCTGCGCGGCCGACCCCGGCGAGGCGGGCGACTTCGAGGAGGCGGCCGACGTCGCATTGCCGATCGTCGATCCGACGCCGGCGGGGCCCGGCGATCTGCTCGCGATGGTGAAGGTGTCGACCTCGCAGGGGAGCTGCTCGGGCATGGTCATCGCCGCGGACACGGTCCTCACCGCCGCGCATTGCTTCTGCGAGGAGGGCTACGTCGGCGACAACGCCTGCTCCACGGACGCGACGGTGACCTTTCGCCCCGACCCGGCCACGCCGGGCGCGCGCCCGCGCGTGCTGAGCGGCGTGGCCGAGATCCAGCCGGACTACAACCCGTCCTGGACCGAGAGGCAGATCGAGCATGACGTCGCGGTCATCAAGCTGAATGGCGTCGCGCCGGCACACGTGAAGCCCTTCGTCGTGGCCAACGATTACCCCGCCGAGGGATCGCGCGTCACGATCGCCGGCTTCGGGCGCACGGGCGCCGACTGCAGCACCCCCTTCGGCACGCTGAACTTCGACGCCGCCGTGGTCGGCGGGTACGAGGACGGCCACGACATCCTGCGCTTCAACGACCAGGTCTTTTGCAGCGGCGACTCGGGCGGGGCCGTCTTGAACGTCGAGGCGAGCCGGCTCTACGCCGTCCACTCGATGCACACGTGGACGGTGAGCCATGGCTGGGTCAGCAAGGGGGTCACGACGGGCTCCGAGTTCGACTGGATCAAGTCGCACATGTGCCCGTCGTCATCCTCGAACCAGTGCAGCGGCCACGGCGACACGTGCGACTGCTCGGCCAGCACCAACTTGCTGTGGCGGCACACCAATGGCCAGGTCGCCATCTGGTTCATGGATGGCGGCGACATCGTCGGCGAGGCCTACCCCGGCGGTCAGGACCCGAGCCTCTCCTGGAAGATCCAGGGCTCCGGAGACTTCGACGGCGACGGCCAGAGCGACGTGCTCTGGCGGCACACGAACGGCCAGGTCGCCATCTGGTTCATGGATGGCGGAGCCGTCGTCGGTCAGGCCTACCCCGGTGGCCAGGATCCGAGCCTCTTCTGGAAGGTGGCTGGCGTCGGGGATTTCGACGGCGATGGGCGCTCGGACGTCCTGTGGCGCGACGCCAACGGCCAGCTCGCCATCTGGTTCAAGGGCGACGCCGCCCAGGCCGCCTATCCCGGCTACAACAACCAACCCGCGCCGGTCGACACCTCGTGGAAGGTGCAGGGCGTCGGCGACTTCGACGGCGATGCGCGCTCGGATATCCTGTGGCGAAACACGAACGGTCAGGTCGCCATCTGGTTCATGTCGGGCGGGACGCGGGTGGGCGACGCCTACCCCGGCGGCCAGGACCCGAGCCTCTTCTGGAAGGTGCAGGCCATCGGCGACTTCGACGGCAACCTGCGCTCGGACATCCTGTGGCGGGACGCCAATGGCCAGCTCGCCATCTGGTTCGGCGGCGAGCAGGGCTTCGACTCGCCCTCGTACAACAACGCGCACGGGCCCGGCGACCTCGCATGGCAGGTGCAGGGCGTCGGCGACTTCGATCACGATCGACGGGACGACATCGTCTGGCGGCACACGAACGGCCAGGTCGCCATCTGGCTGATGCACGGCGCGCACTTCGTCGGGGACCTGTACCCGCGCCAGGTCGACAGCGGCTGGGCGATCAAGGGCATGCTCCACGACGCCGGGCGGTGAGCTGTCGAGCAGGGGGCCTCGGCCGCCCGGGGCCCCTCTTACAGGTGGGCGGCGCTGACGAGATCGGCGATCTCGCCGGGCGCAAACCCCACCAGATCCGGCTCGGCCGAGAGCGCCACGCCGAACCGATCGAGCACGCCTCGCCGCACGCGCCGCGCGAGGCCGAGCAGCTCCTCCGCCGTCGCGCCGCCGCGGTTCACAAGCGCGAGCGTGTGGCGCGTCGAGATGCCCGCGGCGCCGTGGCGCGTCCCCTTCGTGAAGCCGGCGCGCTCGATCAGCCAGGCCGCGGACAGCTTCACCCGGCCGCCGTCCGCCGGATACCGCGGGATCGCCTCGCCGGGCGCGAGCACGCCCGCCGCCTCGATGCGCGTGAGGACGGCCGCCGCGGCGTCGGGCGCGAGCGTCGGGTTCATGAAGAACGACCCGGCGCTCCGGCGGTTCTCGTCCGCCGGATCGAGCACCATCGACTTGCCGCGGCGGAGCGCGATCACCGTGCGGCGCACCTCGCCGAGCAGCGGCGCGGCGACCCCCGCGGGCACGGCGAGCGCCCGCTGGAGCTCGGGGTAGCGCACCGTCGCGGCGCCCCCCGGGCGCAGCGCGAACGTGACGGCCGTGATGACGTACCGCCCGCGCCACGCGCGCTTGAACCGGCTGTCGCGGTAGCCGAAGCCGCAGTCCGCACCGGAGAGGACCACGGCCGCCCCCGTCGCGCGATCGATCGCCCGGACCTCGACGATCGTCTCCGCGACCTCCTGGCCGTACGCGCCCACGTTCTGGATCGGCGTCGCGCCGACGTCGCCCGGGATGCCCGACAGGCACTCGATACCCGCCCAACCCTCGGCGACCGAGCGCGCCACGAGGTCGTCCCATGCCTCGCCTGCCCCCGCGCGCACGAGGGCGCGCCCGGCTTCCTCGCCGCCGCCGGTCTCCGCGCCGCCGGCCACCCCGCGCCCGCGCAGCAGCTCGATCCCGCGGACGCGCACGCGCAGCACCAGCGCGTCGACGCCCCGGTCCGCGACCAGCAGGTTCGAGCCGCCGCCCAGCACGAAGAGCGGCACGCCGCGGGCCTCGGCGAAGCGGAACGCGTCGATCACCGCGGCCTCATCCGCGGCCTCGGCGAAGTAGCGCGCAGGCCCGCCCACGCCGAGCGTCGTGAGCGGGGCCAGCGCGACCGACTCGCGGACGTCGAGGCTCACGGCTTCTTCTCCGGCGCCTGCTGTCGCGCCCCGCCGCGGACAGCGCCCGGCCCCTGCGCGCCGCTGGCTTGCCGCGCGGGCGCCGCCGGCCGCGCCACCCGGATGCCGGCCATGAAGCCGCTGTCGACCGCCTGCACCCGCTCGACGAACGCCTTGTACTCGTCGATCGACACGGTCCCCGTCGGCAAGCTCAGCGCGAAGTCCTCCTCGATCGCCGCGCCGTAGCTGCCCTTGCGCGACGCAGCGAGGCCCGCGTGCTCGACGCGCACGCCCTCGGGCGCGCGCGCGACAGCGTAGCCCTCGGGCAGCTCGATCCTGCGGCGCACGTGGTACTGGAGCGCGGTCTCGATCGCGAGCGCGCTCTTCCGGGCCCCCCGCGAGGCGTACGAGGCGCCGAGCGTGCTCGTGTACGCGCGCGGGAACACGAGGTGCACCGGCTCGAGCCCCGGCAGCGTCCACGCCGCGGCGTCCTTGCCCGCCGGCTGCGCGAAGCCGTGGATCGTCACGGCGGCGCGGAGCGCGACCTCCCACGAGCCCTCCGTCGACGAGACGACAACGTCCTCGACGTCGGCCCACGGGAGCCAGCCGAGCACGACGCCCCGGAGCATCTCGCGCCGCGCGGTGCCGACCACGGTCTCGAACGCCTCCGAGAGCGCCTGCGCCGCGCGGCCATGCAGGAGAATCGTGAACGTTCCCGTGGCGTTCCCCTGCGCGTCGACCGTCAGGCGCAGGTCGACCTCGTCGCCGGTCTCGCCGCTCGTCCCGGCCACGGTGACGAGCTCGCCGCTCGGCAGCATGGCGGCGCGGCCGCGCAGCTCGGGGCTGATGCGGCCGGGGGGCAGCGGCGGGCCCTCGACGTCGGCGTCGATCCACACGTCGCCGCCCGGAAGGCGGGCGATCACGAGCGGGTGGCGGAAGCGCCCCGCGTGCGGCGGGAAGTCCGCCGACGAGCTGAACGGCTCGGTCTCGGCGATCGCGAGATCGGCGCGCACGCCGAGCTCGCGCAGCGCGCGGTAGATGACCCACGACCGGCTGCCCTGGCCGAGCTCGATCATCGCGCGCGCCGTCGTGCGCTGCGGGCCGCCGCCGAGGAGCGCCGCCATGTCCGAGAGCTCGGCGCCGCCGGCGACCTTCACCGCCTTGCCCGCGGCCGCGACGACGCGCTCGAGCAGCGCGGGCGACGGCGTCCTGTCGGCGCCCGCGGCCTCCCGCGCCCAGCGGGTCATGGTGGGATCGCGGTCCTCGAGCGCGCGGATGTTCTCGTCGAGCGCCGCGGCCACGTGGTCCCAGGTCTGCGTCCCCAGGCTGACCCCGACGCCCATCTCCACGCGAGGCACGCCGTCCTCCATGCGCCGCGGCGGCTGATCCTTGATGCGCCAGACGCTGACCGTGGAGGCGCCCTCGGCGCGCTGCTCCGCGGCGCCGAGCAGCGGGTGCGACCAGAGCGCGAGCGGGAGCGACGTCGGGCGGCTGACCTCGATCGTCGCCTCGCGGACGCTCGTGCGCTCGGGGAGCAGGTCCCACGTATCGATGACGAGCTGGCCGCCGTCGCCCGGCAGCGCGTAGCCCTCGGTGACCTGCTCGACGTAGTCGCCCTGCTCGAGCTGAGAGAGGTCGCTCTGGTCCTGCGCGGCGTTCGAGGCCGCGTCGGGCGCGAGGATGCGGCCGTCGCGCTTGTGGATGCGGCGGCGCAGGAGGCGCGGCATGGCGCGGCCCTCGATGAGCGGGCCGTACGTGGCCGTGCCCTGGGCGACGTCCGTGGTGCCGGAGACGCGGCGGAGGTCGTACGTGACGTAGTGGACGAGCCCGTCGGGCGAGATCGTGAACCGCTCGACGTGGCGGAGCACCGCTGTCGCGGCGCCGGGGAGGAACGCCTTCTGCTGGTCCTCCAGCACGAGCTTGCGGCCCTCGGCCTCGAGCGCCGGCGCCGGATCCGGCGCGAGGCCGAGGGCGCGGGTGATGGGGCCGATCCCGGCGGGGGTGTCGCGCGCCGTCGTGCGGTCGCGGGCGAGGCGGCCCCGGACGGCGCGGGCGTCGCCGCGGCCGGCGGCGAGGCCGAGCGCCTCGAGCATCGCCCGCTGCCCCGGCGGCATCGCGTCGTAGACGGCGAGCGCGCCGCGCAGGTCGCCGCGGGCGACGCGCTCGCGGAGCTCGACGTCGCGCAGGGCGTCGGGCGCGCGGCGGAGCCGGCGCAGCCGCTTGATCTCGGCGAGGACCGCGTCGCGATCGCTCGCGCCGAGGAGCGCGCCGAGGCACGCGGCGCTCGAGCGATCGAGCCCGCCCTCGCAGGCGGCCTTCACCGCGTCGACGCCGGCGCGGCCGTGGATGCGGTCGTCGACGACGGCGAGCAGCGTCGAGCCTGGCGCTGCGGCGGCGAGCTTCGCGTAGGCGGCCTCGGCGACGTCGGTGACGTTCGCGCGGTGGGCGACCGCCGCGAGCTCCGCGAGGACCATGCGATCGGCGTCGGCGACGGCGGGCGCGCTCGGGCCGGTCGGCCCGGGGGGCGCGACCCGGACGCCGAGCTCGCGGAGGGCGTCCATGGTGCCCTCGCCACGGCCGCCGCGGCGCTCGGCGAGCTCCGCCTTGTAGAGGTGCGCCTCCCACGAGGCGGGCCACGCGGCGAGCACGCGATCGACGGCGGCGCGGATGCGCTCGACGACCTCGGCCTCGGGCAGATCGCCCACGCGGCGGATGGCCCTCGCGTAGAGCAGGTCGAGGCGCGGCGAGCGCGCGTCGCTCTGGTGGAGGCGGCCGTCGCCGTCAGGATCGAGGAGGTGCTCGGCCGCGCGCGCGTCGCCGAGGGCCAGCAGGGCCGTGGCAGCGACCTCGATGCTCGCCGCGCCGGGGCGCTGGCCGGCGGCGCCGCTCGACGCCGCGGCCGGCGCAAGGCTCACGGCGGCGGGCCGGGACGCCGACGCGGTCGCGGCGGCGCCGGGCCGCGGCGCGCGGGCGCGGAGCGGCAGGCCGTTCTCGCCCCACGCGGTGAGCTCGATGGCGTCGCCGTCGCCCTTCTGCGCCACGCGCACGACGACGCGCAGCGTCCCCGGCTGGGCCTCGACCGTCGCGAAGCGCGTGACCTGCGCGCCGCCCGCCGCGTAGTCGCGGTGGAGGGCGGGAACGCCGCCCACCTCGAGCACGGCGGCGGACGACGAGGCGAGCGCGAGGCTCACCCGCTGCGCGATCGGGTTGTGGAGGTCGACGACCACGGCGCGCGTCCCCTGGAGCGCGCTCACCGCGTCGATGTCGATGGCGCACGCGTCGGCGCGGACGACGATGGGCGAGGCGCTCTGCGCGAACGGCGCGAGCCCCGGGTAGGCCCTCGCGAGCGGCGCGCCCGGCGCGGAGCTCACGGGGGACGGCCGGGCGAGGCCGTGGAGGGGCGCCGCGTCGAGCGGGCCGACGATGGCGGCCTCGCCCGCGCAGCCGCGGCGCGCGCTCCAGGTCGCCGCCGCGGCCTCGTCGCCGACGAAGAGAGCGATGCGGTGGAGGGCGCTCGCGAGGGCGCCGCGCACGAACGGCATCTCCGGCGCGCCGCGGCCGGAGACGTCCGCGAACGCCCAGGCGCGCTGGAGCCGCCGGGCGACCTCGGGGAGCGCCTCGCGCGAGCGGAAGGCGATGGCCGCGGCGTCGGGGTCGGGGCCGCCCGCGGTGCCGGCGCCGAAGACGAGCGCGTCGAGGGACGCGATCACGGTGGCGAGGGCGCCCTCGGCGCTCGGCGCGTCGACGGCGCGGTCGAGGGCGTCGAGGTACGGCGCGGCGGCGGCGGAGCTCGTGATCTCGGCCTCCAGCGCGGCGGAGAACGCGGACGGGAGCGGCGCGTCGGCGGGGAGCGGCGACGCGGCGCCCCGAGGGGCACACGCGGCGGGCGCGGCGGCGGCGAGCGCGAGGGTGAGCGCCAGGGCGGCGCGGCGAGCGACGAGGAGGGGGCGGCGGGCGACGAGGGGGCGCTCGGCGGGGCGAGGGCTCCCGGGGCGCTGGCCGGCGCTCGTGGGGCTGCGGGGGTGGGTGGTCACGATCGGCGTCTCCACGGCGCCGCGCGCGCGGTGCCTGTCCGCCGTTCCTTACGGGCCTGGGATTGCCGACGCAAAGGTGAACTTCGGCGGGCCACCGCGATCTCCCCGACCTCGAAGGCCAGCCTCGTGTCCTGGACCTCAGCGCCCGTCGCTTCCCGGGAGCCTCGGCGCTGCGCCCCCGGGGGCGCGCGGCGGCGCTCCGGGCGGCGCCGCGCCGTCCGCTGCCACGCGCCGCATGCAGAGCTTCAGGCCCGCGCGGAGATTTCCGACGGTCGCGATGCCCGACAGATCGAGCCCGAGGGAGACCATCGTCTGCGCCACGTTGGGCCGGATGCCCGTGATGACCCCCTCGGCGCCCAGGAGCCGGATGGCGCGGATGAGCTCGATGAGATAACTCGCTGTCTTCGTGTCGACGACCTCGACGCCGGTGAGGTCCAGGATCGCGAAGCGGGCCCGCTTGTCCACGATGGCGGCCAGGAGGTCGTCCATCACGTCGGCGGCCCTCCTGCTGTCGACGACGCCCATCATCGGGAGGGTCAGCACGCTGTCCCAGACCTCGATGATGGGCGTCGACAGATCGCGGATCACCTGTTGCTGGCGCTCGATGACGTCGAGCCGCGCCTTCAGCTCGTCTTCCCTGACCTTCGCCTCGGTCGCGTCGAGCGTGAAGCTGACCGCGCCGTTGCGCTCCCCGCGCTCGTCGGTCAGCGGGACGAGCCACGTCTCCCAGGCCATCCCGAACGCCTCGACGCGGGTGCGGACGAACTCGCCCCGGACCGCCCTTCGCATCGGCTCCATGTCCATCGGCGCGGGGGGGTCGTCGAACACGTTCAATCCGACGAACTGGCCCGATCGGAGGCCGAGGGACTCGAGCGTCTTGCCCTCGTGAAAGGTGCAGAATCCATCCCGATCCATCCGGGTCACGGCCGCATCGACGGTGCCGAGGATGGCCCGGAGGATCATGTCGCCCTCCTTGAACTTCTCGACGGCCTCGACCTGCTCCGTGACATCCTGCCCGAAGCAGAGCAGCCGAATCGGCTCGCCAGCCTCGTCGAGCACGGGCGCATACCGCCACTCGCACACGACGGCGCGCCCGTCCTTGCGGGTGTGGGTGCAGCGGAGCGGGGCGCTCTCCTTCCCGAGCGCACGCCCGAAGGTCTCGGCGTCCAGCTCGCTCACGATCGTGTCCGCGAGGCGGCGGCCCACCGCTTCGTCAGCGGTATATCCAAAGATGCGTTCTGCCTCGGCGTTCCACTCGGCGACCACGAGCTCGTCGAGGTTCCCCGCGCACTCGATCACCGCGAAAGGCGCGCTGCGGACAGCCCTCATATAACTCGCGGCGAGGCCCGGGGCTCCGGGAGCAGTCCCTGTGCTCATCATCTTTCGTCCAAGGTAAACGGGGCCGGCTGTCGGTGTCGAGGACGACCGACCGGAGGCCGGCAGAGAGGACGAGAGGTGAGCCGAGCTTGTGAGATGAACTTCGTTGGGACGCAAATGCGGACTTCCGCAGGCGGGCGTGGCCTGACCGACGGCGCCGGGCGGGTTGCTGTGAGCCGCGCGTGGGCGCGCGCAGGGACACAGGGAGCGGATGCGCTTCGCCGGCGGGTGTGCAGGCGGCCGCTCCCGACCTGGGCTGCCCCGTGGGCTCCAGCGTGCGGGGTCGCCCCCATGTGCCGCCGCCAACCTGGGCCGCTCCGCGGGGTCGAGCCCTTCGAGGCAGCCATGGGAACGCTCTGTGCCGCCGGATTGTTCGTGCACGTTCATGACCTCTAGCGCAGGGATCGATACCAACAAGATGAAGCTCATACCCGCAGAAGACAGCCATGTGATGGCGATGAGGAAATGGTTCCCCGATCGGCGAAGCTGCCAGATATGGGGTGGTCCGCAGTTCAGGTTCCCGTTTACGGACAGCACCTTCCTGGAGGACACGCGGAGCCATGTGCTGCCCTCCTATGTGATGCTCGGAGCTGATGACCAGCTTCTCGGTTTTGGCCAGTATTACCTGAGGGCCGGTCGCTGTCATCTCGGACGGCTCGTGATATCGCCCGAGCACCGGGGTGCGGGGCTGGGCCGGTGGCTCGTCGGTGGCCTTGTCGAGCTTGGCGTTCAGGAGCTCGGCGTCGGCGAATGCTCCTTGTTCGTCGTTGCGGACAACACGCCCGCAATGCGGTTATACCGGAGGCTGGGCTTCGTGGAGAGCCCGTACCCGGAAGATGACCCCGGCGTCGCATCCTTCGTGTATATGGTGGTGCTCGCAACCCGACTGGCAGAGCTGCGCCTGGGTGCCCAGCGAGGCGCTGCGAGCGACGCGCGAGACGCGCGCGATTGAGCGCGGACGCTGGGCCTGCGCCAGCTTCATTGCACCCTATCGAGGCCGTCGACCCTGTGACGAAACAAGAGATCCAAGCCTTATGCGCTGTCGCGCTTGAGTCCTTCAAGGACGTGCTCCCCCCAGAGCGCTTCCGCGATGCGCACGACTGGGTTCACCGGTACGGGGAGTGGGGGCTCGCCATGGAGCACGTCATCGACTGGATCGCCGACCTCGATCTCCCGGTCGACCAAGCCCAGTTTGACGCCATCGAGCGCGCCATGGCGGCGATGGGATGGGCTGAGAGCTCGAGGATGAAGTGGCTCCGAGGGTATCTCGCGGCGCTCGGATCGCGGAATTCTCAGGAGGGTGAGTCCGCATGAAGCTTCACGAGCGCCATGCTGTGCATGGCGCCCTGCAGGAGGAAAGCCAGTTGCCCGAGCTCCATTTCCGCCGTTCTCATCCCGAGGAGGCGGCCCGCCTTCAGGACATCCGGCGCGCGCGGCTCGCGTCGCCCTCCGACAGCGAGGCGCAGCCGAGCAGATCGCCGCCTGGCCAGGCACCTGCTCGGGCGCGGCGGTGGTACGCTGCGGCGCGATGAGCGCTTCCGCGAGCCCCGCACGCCTCCGCCTCCATCACGCTGCCTCGTCGTACTACTCGATGATCGCGCGCCTCGCGCTGGTCGAGCGCGGCGTCCCCTTCGAATCGGTAAGCGTCGACATCCACCGCAGGGCGCAGCAGCTCGCGCCGGACTACGCGCGCCTCAACCCGAACCTGACAGTGCCGACGCTGCAGGTCGACGGCCGCGTGCTCTCGCAGAGCCGCGACATCCTCCTGTTCGCGTTCGGCACGACCGAGGCCGCGCTCGACGACGCGACGCGGGGCT
The DNA here is from genome assembly GCF_051525235.1 of Sorangium sp. So ce124. NCBI lineage: Bacteria > Pseudomonadati > Myxococcota > Polyangiales > Polyangiaceae > Sorangium > Sorangium sp. So ce124. The sequence continues at coordinate 11,756,537 of NZ_CP150312.1, read as the reverse complement.
GGCTCGACCGCCACTACGCCTTCCCCATCGAGGAGCTCACGTTCGGGTGGCTGCTCTCGTGGAACCCGCTCGCGCGACCGGCCGTGCGAAGGACGCTCGTGGCGACGGAGAAGCGCCTGCGCCAGCTCGCGACCGAGCACGCGGACCTCGCGGACGTCTACGCGCGGCGGGCCGAGGTGTTCGCCGGGCGCATCAAGACGTTTGACCCGGAGGGCGTGGTGGCGATGTTCGGCGAGCGCAAGCACGCGGCGTTCGAGCTCCTGGACGCGCTCGATGATGCGTTCGCGGATGGGCGCGAGTCGCTCGTCCCCGGTGGTTACGGGCCCGCGGACGTGGTGTGGACCGTGTTCCTCGCGCGGATGGGCTTCGTGCGCCTCGACGCCGAGATCGCCAGGCGAGCGCGCCTCGCCCGGTATGCGAAGGCCGTCAAGGCGCGGCCGAGCTTTCGCGAGGCGGACGTCTGGGACCGGTTGAGCCCGCTGAAGTTGCTCAAACAGGTGCTCTGACGCCGCCCGTGCGCTGGTATCCGACGTTGCTGCCCGCGACGTACATGGCACAATGCGCTTTGCCGCCGGGCAGGCCGCGGCCGACCCACCATGCGGGCAGTCAGGGTCCAGGCTGCTCGTAGTGCAGCCGCGCCTCGGGTGATCGCATGAAGACCTACAAGAAGGCAGATTTTCCGGTCGCGGACGTCCGGCGCTTCCTGGAGCCCGGTCCTGTGGTGCTGGTGAGCTCTGCGCACAAGGACCAGCGGAACATCATGACGATGGGCTGGCACATGGTGATGATGCAGGAGCCGTCCCTCGTGGGGTGCTTCATCTGGGACCAGAACGATAGCTATGAGATGGTGCGGCGCAGCAAGGAGTGCGTGATCAACGTGCCCACGGTCGATCTCGTGCGCGCCGTCATCGGGATAGGGAACAGCCACGGGTCCGAGGTCGACAAGTTCGAGCAGTTCGGGCTCACACCCGTCGAGGCGACGAAGGTCGGCGCGCCCCTCATCGCCGAGTGTTATGCGAGCTTCGAGTGCAAGCTCGTCGACACGAGCGCCGTCAAGCGCTTCAGCCTGTTCGTCTTCGAGGTGGTCAAGGCGCACGTCGCGACATCGCCGCGCTATCCGACGACCGTCCACTACCGCGGCGACGGGGTGTTCATGGTGTCTGGTCGCAACGTCAGCTACCGGCAGCTCTTCAAGCCGGAGAACCTGTAGCTCGCGAGGCGCTGTAGACCAGGACGGCAGGTCGGAGCGCGTCCGTGTCGACCGGGGCGGACTCTCGGCCGGGCGCGCGCGGTGCTGGTTGCGGCGCCGGGACGGTGCCAGGAAGAGGGCACAAGGAGGAAGCTTGGTGCGGGGCACTGGCCTGCTCGCGCCGATCCGGATCAGACGAACACTTGACAAAGTATATACAAATGTATATACTTTGCGCCATGAGTACTGCCAGTAGAGCAAAAATATTCAAAAACGGCGGGAGTCAAGCTGTCAGACTTCCCAAAGATTGCCGATTTCCCGATGGCGAGGTGCTCGTACGGCGTGAGGGACGCCGCGTGATCCTGGAGCCGATCGACGAGTGGCCTTCGAGCTTTCGTGCCTGCCTTGGGGCCTGGCCGGATGAGATCGAGCGGCCGGCACAGGAGCCCGTCACGGGGATAGAGGATCCGTTCGAATGACGCTCCTCTACATGCTCGACACGGACACCGTGAGCTTCGCTCTCCGCGGATTCGGTGGCGTTCCCACGCGGTTGCTGGAGCACAGACCGTCGGAGATCTGTATGAGTGCGATCACGCTCGCGGAGCTACGATACGGCGCTGATCATCGTCGCTCCAGGAAGCTGCACGGTCTTATCGATGCCTTTGCGGCTGCCGTGACGGTTGTCCCCGTCGATGAGGGAGTAGCTGCTCGGTTCGGAGCGGTGGCTTCGGCGCTCGTCCGTCAAGGTACGCCGATCGGCAGCTTCGATGCGCTGATAGCGGCGCATGCGCTCGTGCTCGACGTGACCTTGGTGACGAACAACGCGAAACATTTCAGCCGCGTGCACGGGCTACGCATGGACAACTGGGTCTGAAATGAACCTCCGCTCGATCAGCCGTCGTCGTGGGCGATCGCCCAGCCGAACTCGGGTGCGAGCGCGCCGGTGGCGGCTTCCTGCGTGACGCCGAAGAGCCCTGCGACGAAGCGCGACGGGTGAGCCGTGCCGTCGCGCGCATCGACGAACCTGACGGCCGCGCTGGCGATAGAGCTCGGGATCGCCAGGAGGCTCGGTCCCTCGGGCTTGAATCTCCAGTCCGTGCGCTTCTCCGCGGCGCGCAGCGCCTGTTCCCATCGGCCGAGATACGGGTTCGGCTGGAGGCGCTCGCCAACGTCGCTTCCCGGGGCTCCCGCTGCCGCGATCCGCAGCTCCCGCACCCCGAAGGCCGACCGTCCAAAGCGTTATCGACGCCGCTTCGATTCAATCGCCCGCGCGATCCGGCATTGGCTCCGGCCCGCCCGCTCGCCAGCGCCGCGCGCTCCCGCGCCGACGAAGCGCGGCGGGCGCACCGGAGGCGCCGCTCGCGCCTCTTCCGTGAGCGTCCTCATCATGGCGGCTATGCGACGCGCGGGAGTAGACGCTCCCGCCGGATAGAGAGCTGAACAACCTCCTGCGATGTGCCGGCCAACCCGCCGACACGACCGAGAAATCAACGTCCTCGTCGGGAATTCCCCTCAGGACGGCTCGGTAGAAGCCCTGTCGGCGCTTGCAAGAAAGTGGACCGCCCGGCGAAGGTTCTGCTAGGGGGGTCTATCATGATCATCGCGCTCACCGGACAGAAAGGTGGGATCGGCAAGAGCACCACGGCCGTGAGCCTCGCCGTGGCCGCGCTGGCGAACGGCCGGCGTGTGCTGCTCGTCGACGCCGATCCCCAGGGGACCGTCCGCACGTGGGGCGACGTGGCCGCCGAGGCGGGGCACGATACGCCGACCGTCATGGCCATGGGCGCCTCGATGCACAAGCCGGGACAGCTGCCGGAAGTCGCCGCCGCGTACGACCTCACCGTCATCGATTGCCCGCCGCGCCACGGCGAGATCGCGCGATCGGCGCTGATGGTCGCCGACATCGCCATCTACCCCTGCGGCCCCACGGCCGCGGACGCGTGGGCCCTCACCGCAGCGCTCGAGGTGTTCCGCGAGGCCGCCGCGCTGCGGAGCGCGCTCAAGGGCTGCATCCTCATCACACGCAAGCAAGGCCGCACGGCGCTCGGCAAATCGGCGCGCGCGGTGCTCGAGACGTCGGGCTTGCCGGTGCTCTCCACGGAGCTCGGCTATCGCATCGCCTACCAGGAGTCCCTCGCCTGCGGGCAAGGGGTGACGGGCTACGCACCGCGGGACGCCGCGGCCAGAGAGATCACCCACCTTCTCGAAGAACTGGAGAAGCTTCACCATGGCCAAAAAGCAAGTCGCGGTCTCGCTGCGAAAGCCGCCGTCGCCTGAAAAGGCCGACGCGTTCGTCGCGGGCGGCGAGGGCGGCAAAGCGGCAGACGACGTCGTGAAGTCGAGGCCCGCCGCAGAACAGCGCGCGCACGACGGCGAGAAGCCCGTCGAGGCGCGCCGCGAGCGAGCGCCGGAGGCGCCGCAGGAGCGCGCGCAGGAGGCGCGTCCAGACGCGGAGCCGTCCGCGGCGGCGGCGCCGCAGGCGGCGAGCGCCGCCGCCGGGCCCCAGGCGCTCGCCACCACCTCGGAGCCGCACGCCGGCCCGCCGGTGCTCCTCGGGAACGACGGCCGCTCCCGGCGCGCGGTCACCGTCTACCTGCCCGATCCGCTCGCGGATCGGCTGCTGCTCCATTGCATCGAGAACGATCGCGACATGAGCAACCTGGTCGGCGAGGCGGTCGAGGTCCACCTCGACAAGCGCCTCGGACCGGCGTCCGTCTCCGCGGTCCCGGCCGAGGCCGCCGCCGCCCCCCGCGAGGCGCCGCCCCCGAGCGCGAGCTACCGCACCGAACCGTTCCGTCCGGCGGACACCGGCCCGAAAGGGCGGGTCGGTCGCGTGGTCCAGGTCGGCCGGGTGCTGATGACGCTCTGGCGGCAGCGGCCCCGGGCGAGCTGACCGACCCGCGCGCATCGACTCCGCCCCGCTCGCACCTGACTGGCGCGGCCGCCTCGACAGGAGTTGACGTTCGCGTCCGTCTCGCCAATGAGAAGCTAGGAGACAATGGACGTCGAAGAAAAACTCTTGAACATCCTCCTCGTCGAAGACGACGACGTCGACGTGATGAACGTCCGCCGGGCGTTCAAGCGGAACAATATCTCGAATCCCCTCTGGGTCGCCGGGAACGGCGTCGAGGCCCTCGAGATGCTGCGCAGCGGCGTCGTCCCGGTGGAGCGGCGCCTCATCCTGCTCGACCTGAACATGCCCAAGATGAACGGGATCGAGTTCCTGCGCGAGCTGCGGGCCGATCCAGAGCTCGGGGCCACGTCGGTTGTCGTGTTGACCACATCGAACGACGATCGCGACAAGGTGGGAGCCTACAACCTCAACGTCGCTGGCTATCTCCTCAAGCCGGTCACGTTCCTCAGCTTCATCGAGCTCATGGCGGCGCTGAACAAGTACTGGAGACTTGTGGAGCTACCGTAGCGAAACACATCATCTTTCTGGTTCTTGTCGTGACGGCGAGCGCCCCGCGCGGCGCGCGCACACACGCGGTCGGAGCGTCGGCCGAGAAGGTGTCCCGCGAGATCCCCGTGCGCGTCGCGCGTTGAGCGGAGGCGGCCCGGGGAAGTGCGGCTACTTGCTGCGCTTGACGACGCCGAGCGCCTTCTGCGCCGCCTTGACGGCCGCCTGCGCTTCCTTGCCTGGAGCGCTCGAGAGCGCCGCGATGAGCGCCGTCGCGACCTCGCGCCGGCTGTGCGCGTGCACGTCCGCGAGCTTCAGGTAGAGCGGCGCCTTGTCGGCGAGATCGGCGTCGCCGCGCCGGGCCTCGATCCGCTCGACGAGGCAGGCGGCCACCGCGGCGTCGTCCATCTTCTTCAGCGCGTCGAGCGCCGCCGCGCGCTTCGCGAGCTCCGGCCGGGCCTCGATGAGGTCCACGAGCGGCGTGAGCGCCACGGGGCCGAACGCGCGGATCGCGTCCGCCACGATGCCGGGCTTGTAGCCGTCGGCGTAGGCCGAGAGCAGCTCGCTCAGCCCGCGGACGTCGCCGAGGAAGCCGAGCGCGTACGCGGCGATCTTCGCCTCCTGCTCGTTCTCGCTCCGGCTCGCCAGCATCCGGACGAAGGTCTCGACCATCTCGACGTCGCCGAGCTGCGCCAGCGCGTAGGCGGCCTCCTCGCGGACGCCGCGGGCGACGTCCCCGTAGAATGCGCGGCGGAGCGCCGGCAGCGCGGCGAGGTCGCCCAGCTCGGAGAGCGCCTTCAGCGCCTCGAGCCGCTCCTCCTTGGTCGGCGCGGCGCCCAGCGTCTTCGCGAGCTCGTGCACGCGCCCGAGCCGCGCGGCGCGCCGCGCGCGCACCCAGTCGCCTCCCGGCCCGGCCGGCTGCGTGGCGTGCGCGACGTCGATCACGTCGAGCGCGTCGCGGGCGAGCGCCCGCAGGCCGGCGTCCTTCGCGTGCTCCTCGACCTTGCCGAGCATCGCCGTGGCCTCGGCGCGGGCCGGGCCGCCGTGCAGAACGACCGCCTGCAGCACCCGCACCGCCGTCAGCTTCGCCACGCGGCCCGCCTTCACCGTGAGCGCCTTCTCCGCGGCGGCGATCGCCTCGGCCCCGAGCGGCGCGAACGTCCTCGCGATGGTCGGCGTCGCGGTGCCGTCCGCCCAGATCGGGAAGATGTTCGCCACGAGCTCGCTCGCCGGCAGCGCCGCGTAGTAGCGCGCGTGGTGGACCGCGGCGACGTAGCGGTTCATCGCACCCGCCGCGCGCCGCCGCGCCACCTCGTCCGGGGAGAGCGTCTCGTCGGGCCGCGCCACAGCGACGCTCTCGTAGGTCGGCACGCGCTCGGTCGAGGCGCGGTCGATCTGCGTCGCGCCGGCCAGGCGGACGAGCGCCATCTCGAGCACCTGGTAGAGCTTGATGAAGTCGTCGAGCCGATCGGCCGGCTCGGGCCGCTGCGGCAGCGTCTGGAGCAGCGCGGCCTGCTTCTCGAGGCGGAGGTCGCGCAGCCGCGCGGCCAGCGGGTCCGTCGCGCGCGCGCTGAGCCCGGTCAGGCCCGTGACGAGCGCCTCGGCGAGCTCCTCGCGGACCTCGCCGAGCGCGATGGCCGCGGGCGAGGCGCCCGCCTCGCGGGCGGCGGCGTTCCACGCGGAGCCCTCGAGCGGCCCGCCCCGCGCCGCGCTCCCCTGCTCGGCGCCCTGATCGAGCACAGGGCGCAGCTCCAGGCCGAGCGGCCCCTCGACGACGGCGGCGAGCGGCCACAGCGTGGGCAGCGCGGCGTCGATGCCGACGTCCCCGAGCAGCGCGCGGAGCCGCGCGTCGCGCAGCGAGCCGGCGAGCCGCTCCTCGAGCGCCGGGTCGTCGGGCAGGTGGAGCGCCTCCCCCTTGTCGTCGACCGCCGAGAGCCGCGCGCCGCGCGCGAAGAGCGTGTCGGTGAGCACCGCAACGGGCACGAGGTCGGGCGCGAAGACGTCCTTGCGGTGCTCCTGGAGCGCCGCGAGCGCCGCGCCGACGTCGGGCAGCGCCCGCGCGAGCACGGCCTCGAGGGCGCCGGCGTCGAGCGGGCGCTTGTCGCCGAGATCGCTGAAGTCGACGCGCAGCGGCGGGTAGCCCGGGTAGGTCGTCGCCCGCGCCCCGGCGAGCACCTCGCCGGCGAAGCTCCGCTTCGGCTCGGTCCGCTTCGCCAGGAACACCGGGAGGATCTGCTTCTCGCTGAAGTGGCGGCCGGACTCGAGGTCGATGAAGCGGCTCTCCCGGATGACGAAATCGTCGCTCGTCGTCCGCGTCGAGAAGGCGTACTCGACGAGCGTGAGGTCCCCGGCGGGCTTCCTGTCGGACGCCTTCCACGTCTTGCCGACGAGCTCCTCGACGTGGCGGTCGTCGAGCGGCTCGCCCGCGAGGTGCTTCTCCAGCTTGCGGGCGGTGAGCAGGAGATCGGCCATCACGTTGGCGTAGGCGACCGCCGGCAGCGCGCCGCGGGCAGCCCCCCGGGCTTGCCGGCCCCCCGCGGCCTGCCTGCGGAGCAGCGCGGCGAGGTCGAGCGTCCGCGCCGAGAGGCGCCGGAGGCGGTTCTCCCGGAGCGCCTCGGCGAGCTTCTCCATCTGCTCGATGCGGTCGCCCCCGATCGTCGCGACGCCGGAAACGCCGAGCTCGCGCACGAGCGTGCCGACCTGCTCGACGCCGGACTTCATCATGGCCTGCGCGTTCGCGCTGCCCTTCTTCACGCTCTTGCGCGCGGTGTCCCCGCCCGGCGCGCCCGGCGGCGCCGCCTCGCTCACGGCGAACGACTCGGGCGCGCGCGCCCACGCGACGAGCAGCGCCGCCGCGTGCTTGCAGAACGCGGTGTTGAAGGTCCGCGCCGGGCAGGAGCAGCGCCCCTTGAACGCTGGCGCAGGCGCGTCGCTGTAGACGAGCGACACCTTGTAAGGCGAGGCCCCGGAGCCCTTGGCGTCGCAGAACAGCTTGTTCTCGTAGCGCGCGAGGTTCAGGAGCTGCCCGCCGTCGTAGAGCAGCGTGCCCTTCTTGAGCTCTCCCGCGTCCTGGATGAACGCCCGGAGCTCGCCGGCCCCGATGCGCTTCACGTCGCCCGGGGCCGCGCTCACGGCGCCTCCGCGGGCGAGCGCGCCGGGCGCGGCGACGTGGGGATCTCGTCGTTCGGGAGCAGCGGATGGGCGGCCGGCATCGGCCTGGAAGCCTATCACGGGCGGCAGCGCGGGAGCTGCTCGCTGCCTCCGCCCGCCTCCCCCGGATCGGGCCATCGGCTCATGAGATCAGGCCCTCGGGCCGTCAGGCCGGCTGTGCGGCGGCGCTGGCGCGCTCCGCCGCGGCCTCCCCGAGGCGCGGGTAGTCGATGTAGCCGCGCGGGCCCTCGGAGTAGAAGGTCGCGACGTCGGGCGTGTTGAGCGGCGCGCGGCGCGACAGGCGCTCCGGAAGATCGGGGTTGGCCAGGAACGGCGCGCCGAAGGAGACGAGATCCGCCGCGCCGGTCCGCAGCGCTTCCTCCGCGGTCTCCAGCGTGTAGCCGCCGTTCACGACGAGGGCGCCGCGGAACCGCTCGCGGAGCAGGGGCGTCACCCGCTCCGCGGCGCCGAGCGCCTGCCCCGAGAGCGGCTCCACGACGTGCAGATAGACGACCTTGCGCGCCGAGAGCTCGGCGGCGACGTGGCCGAAGAGCGCCCTCGGATCGGAGTCGCTCATGTCGTTGAAGTCGGCCAGCGGCGAGACCCGGACGCCGACCCGGTCGGCGCCGAACACCCCGGTCACGGCCTCGGTGATCTCGAGCAGGAACCGCGCCCGGTTCTCGACCGAGCCGCCGTACCGATCCGTCCTCTGGTTCACGCCGTTCCGGAGGAACTGGTCGATGAGGTAGCCGTTCGCCGCGTGGATCTCGACTCCATCGAAGCCGGCGGCCTTGGCCCGGCGCGCGCCGTCCTCGAACCGCGCGACCACGCCGGCGATCTCGTCCGTCTCCAGGGCGCGCGGGGTGGTGTACGGCTGCGGGCCCTCGGGCGTGTACGCATGGCCCTTGCGGATCGCGACGGCCGAGGACGAGACGGGCGCCTGCCGGTTCGGCTGGAACGAGGGGTGTGATGCCCGCCCGACGTGCCAGAGCTGAAGGAAGGCGCGCCCTCCCGCCCGGTGGATCGCGTCCGTCACGAGCCGCCACCCGGCGACCTGCGCGTCCGTGTGGATGCCAGGCGTGCGGAGATACCCCACGCCCTCCGGGGTGACCTGCGTCGCCTCGGTGATGATGAAGCCGGCAGAGGAGCGCTGCTCGTAGTACCGCGCGTTGAGCTCGGTCGGCACGTTGCCCTCGCCGGCGCGGCAGCGCGTCAGCGGCGCCATCACGAGGCGGTTCGGCAGCGAGACGGGGCCGAGCGCGAAGGGGCTGAAGAGCAGGTCTTTGGCGGTGGTCACGATCGATGCTCCTTGCAAAGAAGATGTGGCTTCCGAAAGGGAAGTGGCATCCGTTCGGCGAGCATGATGAATCTGCACTGCACGATGTCAAGTCACTTCCCTTTTGGAAGTGAACAGGTCATGCTGGTGTCTGGGACGACACATGAAGCACGCGTGCCAGCACCTCTGCGAGAAGTTTCAGGTCGCGATGGACGTGCTCGCGAAGCCCTGGAACGGGCTCATCATTGCGACGCTCGAGGAGGGGGCGCTGCGCTTCGGCGAGATCGGCGAGCGGCTCGACGCGATCAGCGATCGGATGCTCTCCAGCCGGCTGAAGGAGCTCGAGGCGCTGGGCCTCGTGGTGCGGCGCGTCCTGCCGGGGCCCCCCGTGCGCGTTGAGTACGAGCTGACCGACGCCGGGCGGGGATTCGGCGAGGTGGCGCAGGCGATCTCGCGGTGGGGAGAGCGGCTCGCGGTGAGCGCGGCGCGCGGCGGAGGGGCGAAGCGCAGCGCGCGCGCGGCGCGGGCGGCACGGTAACGACCGGCGGCGAAGCGCGCGCGGGCGTCATCCGCGTGGCCTCCACGCGGGTCGCGTGACGGATGTCACGAAGGAGTCCGCCCGCTCCTGAGCAGCGCTCAGGCAATACCTGACGCCGAGCGCTCGTGCGGCGAGGTAGCGGCGAGGTAGCGGCGAGGTAGCGGCGAGGTAGCGAGATGAGCGCCTCTGTCGATCTCGAGGTTGCGCTTGCCGCTCCGGTGGAATGGTGATGTAATTCGAGGGCTTCGCATCTCGGTGGCTGATAAAATGGGGTGCAGATTCGTGGGATACGAGCTCAGCCGTTAGGCCGGCGAGCGAGGCGTACGAAAGTACGCTGCAGCGCGCCGAACGACGCGGATGAGCTCGCCAAATACGAAGACGCACCCCGCGACAACGCGAAGCGTCAACGCGAGGGCGTCCCCTGGGGGTCGCGGTGGATCGCCTTATGGTACTGCAGCACCAGCGCCGACCGGGGGGGATGAGGCTCGCGCACCAGTTCTGGTTGTCTCTCGTCCTCCCCATCGCGATGGCCATCCTGCTGTATGGCATCTTCGCGTCGGCGCACCGCAAGCAGGTCCTGCGGGAGGAGGCCACGGCGGAGCTCCGCAACTACGCCACCCTGCTTCAGGCGTTCGTCGAGAGCGCGCTGCAGCGCAGGGACGTCGCGCTCGTCCGGCGGAGGGCAGAGGACTTCGCGAGCGCCGAGCGCATCCTTGGCATCGCCGCGTTCACCAGGGAAGGTGAGGCGATCTTCATCACGAAGGGAGTCGAGCGCGAAGCGGAGCGCCTCGAGCAGATCGCGCGCCAGGCGTTCCTCGAAGGCGGCGACATCGAGGAGACCGGCAGCCTGGCCGAGCAATCCGTGCTGCTCCGCACGGTTTCCATCCGCCCGAGCAGCGCCAATCAGCCCCTGGTCGCCGTCCTGGTGCGCGATCGTCATTACGTCGAGGTGCTGGAGAGGACGTTGAACCACGGCCTCGCGGCGACCGGCGTCGTGCTGCTGCTGATCAGCGCGGTCGTCGCGGGGCTCGTCGGGCGCTTCACGGTCGCGCTCCCCGCGCGGGCCATCCTCGCCGGGGCCGAGCGCGTCGCGAGCGGCGATCTGGACGCGGCCGTGCCCGAGCGGGGCGCGGAGGAGCTCTCTCGTCTGGCGAGCGCCTTCAACACGATGACCTGTTCTCTCCGCGAGGCGCGGGAGCGCGCGGTGCGGGAGGAGGCGGCGCGTGTGAACGGGGAGCGCAAGCTGCAGCAGGCGCAGGCGCTCGCCGCCGCGGGGCAGGTGGCGACCTCGCTCGGCCACGAGATCGGCTCGCCGCTGAACGTGATCCATGGCCGCGCGCGCCGCGCGGCCGACCTGCCCGGCTGCCCAGAGCACCTGCGCGCCGAGCTGGAGACCATCGCGCGGCAATCCGAGCGGATCACGCGCGTCGTGTCTCGCCTCGTCTCCCTCGCTCGGCCGCCGAGACCGCAGCAGGCGGACAGCGATCTCCGGCGCGTCATCGACGATGTTGTCGCTTTCCTGGGCCCGGAGTGCAGGAGGCGCGGCATCGAGCCGAGCGTCCTGTGCCCGCTCGACGGCGCCGCGAGGGCGCGCGTCGCCCTCGACTCCGATCGTCTGTTTCAGGTCGTGTTCAATCTGTGCCTGAACGCCGTCGAGGCCCAATCCCGCGGCGGCGAGCTCGTGGTGAGCGTCCTGCCCGAGTGCGATGGTCCAGCGGGCTCTAGCGTCGTGTGCTTCGAGGTCGCCGACGCGGGGCCGGGGATCCCCGCCGGGGATCTGCGCCGGATCTTCGACCCGTTCTTCACGACGAAGGCGGCCGGGAGCGGGCTCGGGCTCGCGATCGTCCGTGGGATCGTCGAGGAAGCTGGCGGCTCGGTGGAGGCCGCCGCCTCGGCGACAGGCGGGGCGCGCTTCCGGATCACCTTGCCCGCGACCGTGTCCGATTCACCGGCGAGCGCGGAAGCGAGCTCGGAGTCAAGTAGAGGGGGTAGAGAGGAAGGGCAGAAAGCATGAGTCTGGGCTCACCGAGCGTGTTGGTTGTCGAAGACGACGATGATCTCGGCCGGTTCGTCGTTGACATCGCCAAGGACCACGGCTACCAAGCGACGCACGTGGCCGATGCGATGTCGGGCCTCGGTCTGCTCCCGTCGGGGGACTTCGACCTGCTGATCACCGACATCCGCATGCCGGGGATGGATGGCATCGAGCTGATCGCGCGGGCGAAGGAGCACGATCCGTCGCTGGCGATCATCGCGATCACCGCCTTCGGCTCCGTCGAGACCGGGATGCGCGCCCTCCGCGTCGGCGCCTCGGATTACCTCTCCAAACCTTTCCGCTCCGATGAGCTAAGCTCTCGCATGCGACGCGCGCTCGAGCGTCGCGCTCGCGAGATCGAGCATGCTCGTCTCCAGCGGCAAGTCGCAGAAGTATTGCGCCGCGGCAAGTCGTGAAACGGCGGTACTCCAGGGTCTCATGACGCCGAGCTCCCCCGGCGTCGACGAGGCCTGAACACCTGAAACGAGAACAAGCACTCCAGGCGCGCTAACGTCGTCGGGAAGGTGGTCATGCAATCGAACAACATCGCGGCGACCTCGAAGGACAAGCACGGGAGCGGAGCGAGCAAGAAGTCGCCGCCCCGCAAGCGCGGCGCCAACGGCAGCCACCTGGATGTGCGGGAGATGCAGCTCCAGGCGGTGCTGGAGGTGCTCAAGGCGGTGAAGGCCGGCAACTTCTCCGCGCGCGTCGGCATCGGCGAGGTGCCGGGGACGATCGGTCAGATCGCCGATGAGGTGAACGACGTCGTCCAGCAGCTGCAGACCGTCGGCTCGGAGATCACGCGCGTGGCGCGCGAGGTAGGCACCGAGGGCAAGCTGGGCGCGCAGGCGGAGGTGCAGGGCGTCAGCGGGACGTGGAAGGACCTCACGGACAACGTGAATGTCCTCGCGGGCAACCTGACCAACCAGGTGCGCAACATCGCGGTCGTGACGACGGCGGTGGCGAACGGCGACCTGTCGAAGCAGATCACGGTCGAGGCGAAGGGGGAGATCCTCGAGCTGAAGAACACCATCAACAAGATGGTGGAGCAGCTGCGCGCGTTCGCGTCGGAGGTGACGCGCGTCGCGCGCGAGGTAGGCACGGAGGGCAAGCTGGGCGCGCAGGCGGAGGTGCGCGGCGTCAGCGGGACGTGGAAGGACCTCACGGACAACGTGAATGTCCTCGCGGGCAACCTGACCAACCAGGTGCGCAACATCGCGGTCGTGACGACGGCGGTGGCGAACGGCGACCTGTCGAAGCAGATCACGGTCGAGGCGAAGGGGGAGATCCTCGAGCTGAAGAACACCATCAACAAGATGGTGGAGCAGCTGCGCGCGTTCGCGTCGGAGGTGACGCGCGTCGCGCGCGAGGTAGGCACGGAGGGCAAGCTGGGCGCGCAGGCGGAGGTGCGCGGCGTCAGCGGGACGTGGAAGGACCTCACGGACAACGTGAATGTCCTCGCGGGCAACCTGACCAACCAGGTGCGCAACATCGCGGTCGTGACGACGGCGGTGGCGAACGGCGACCTGTCGAAGCAGATCACGGTCGAGGCGAAGGGGGAGATCCTCGAGCTGAAGAACACCATCAACAAGATGGTGGAGCAGCTCCGGACGTTCGCTGCGGAGGTGACGCGCGTCGCGCGCGAGGTAGGCACGGACGGCAAGCTCGGCGGCCAGGCGCAGGTGCCGGGCGTCGCCGGCACGTGGAAGGACCTCACCGACAACGTGAACCAGCTCGCCGGCAACCTGACGAACCAGGTGCGCAACATCGCCCTCGTCACGACGGCCGTCGCCAAGGGCGATCTCTCTCAGAAGATCACCGCCGAGGCGAAGGGGGAGATCCTCGAGCTGAAGGACACCATCAACAAGATGGTGGAGCAGCTGCGCGCGTTCGCGTCGGAGGTGACGCGCGTCGCGCGCGAGGTAGGCACGGAGGGCAAGCTGGGCGCGCAGGCGGAGGTGCGCGGCGTCAGCGGGACGTGGAAGGACCTCACGGACAACGTGAATGTCCTCGCGGGCAACCTGACCAACCAGGTGCGCAACATCGCCCTCGTCACGAAGGCGGTCGCGAGCGGCGACCTGTCCCAGAAGATCGCGGTCGAGGCCAAGGGGGAGATCCTCGAGCTGAAGGACACCATCAACAAGATGGTCGATCAGCTGCGCGCGTTCGCCGCGGAGGTGACGCGCGTCGCGCGCGAGGTAGGCACGGACGGCAAGCTCGGCGGCCAGGCGCAGGTGCCGGGCGTCGCCGGCACGTGGAAGGACCTCACCGACAACGTGAACCAGCTCGCGGGCAACCTGACGAACCAGGTGCGCAACATCGCCCTCGTCACGAAGGCGGTCGCGAGCGGCGACCTGTCCCAGAAGATCACGGTCGAGGCGAAGGGGGAGATCCTCGAGCTGAAGGACACCATCAACAAGATGGTCGATCAGCTGCGCGCGTTCGCCGCGGAGGTGACGCGCGTCGCGCGCGAGGTAGGCACCGAGGGCAAGCTCGGCGGCCAGGCGCAGGTGCCCGGGGTCTCCGGCACGTGGAAGGACCTGACGGAGAACGTCAACGTCATGGCCTCGAACCTCACCTCGCAGGTGCGCGGCATCGCCAAGGTCGTGACCGCGGTCGCGAACGGCGACCTCCGCCAGAAGCTCGCCCTGGAGGCCAAGGGCGAGATCGCGTCGCTGGCGGACACCATCAACGACATGACCTACACGCTCCGCGTGTTCGCCGAGCAGGTGACCACGGTCGCGCGCGAGGTCGGCATCGAGGGCAAGCTCGGCGGCCAGGCCAAGGTGCCCGGCGCGGCCGGCACGTGGAGGGACCTCACCGACAACGTGAACCAGCTCGCGGGCAACCTCACCACGCAGGTGCGCGCCATCGCCGAGGTCGCGACCGCCGTGACGAAGGGCGATCTCACGCGGGCCATCTCGGTCGAGGCGCAGGGCGAGGTCCTCCAGCTGAAGGACAACATCAACCAGATGATCTCGAACCTGCGGGACACGACGCGCGCCAACCAGGAGCAGGACTGGCTGAAGACGAACCTGGCGCGCTTCTCCGGGATGATGGCCGGGCAGCGGACGATCGAGGCGCTCTCTCGCCTCATCATGTCCGAGGTGACGCCGCTCGTCTCGGCGCAGCACGGGGCATTCTATGTGCTCGAGTCGGAGGAGAAGTACCCGGCGCTCAAGCTCACGTCGAGCTACGCGTTCCAGAAGCGCAAGGGCATCTCCAACCGGTTCGCGCTGGGCGAGGGGCTCGTCGGGCAGTGCGGCCTGGAGAAGAAGAGCATCGTCGTCACGGATCTCCCGGACGACTACATCCGGGTGAGCTCGGGCCTCGGCGACGCGCCGCCGCGCAACATCTGCGTCCTGCCGGTGCTCTTCGAGGGCGGCCTCAAGGCGGTCATCGAGCTGGCGAGCTTCCAGAACTTCACGCCCATCCACCTCACGTTCCTCGAGCAGCTCACGCAGTCGATCGGCGTCGTGTTCAACATGATCGGCGCCAGCATGAGGACGGAGGAGCTGCTCCAGGAGCTCCAGAGGTCCAACACCGAGCTCGGCTCGCGGTCGCAGGAGCTGGAGGAGAAGGCGTCGGAGCTCGAGATCAAGAACCGCGAGATCGCGCGCGCCAGCGCCTCTCTGGAGGAGAAGGCGCGGGAGCTGTCGCGCACGTCGAAGTACAAGTCCGAGTTCCTCGCGAACATGTCGCACGAGCTGCGCACCCCGCTGAACAGCCTGCTCATCCTCGCCAGGATCCTCGCGGACAACGAGGAGCACACGCTCACGTCGAAGCAGGTCGAGTACGCGAAGACGATC
Organism: Sorangium sp. So ce124; assembly: GCF_051525235.1. NCBI lineage: Bacteria > Pseudomonadati > Myxococcota > Polyangiales > Polyangiaceae > Sorangium > Sorangium sp. So ce124. The sequence goes on along the minus strand of NZ_CP150312.1, from coordinate 11,741,140 downwards.
GCCGCGGCGGGGCAGGACCTCCTGCAGCTCATCAACGAGATCCTCGACCTCTCGAAGATCGAGGCCGGCAAGATCGACGTGAAGACCCAGCGGGTGCTGCTCTCCGAGCTGGCCGAGTACGTCGAGCGGAGCTTCCGGCAGATCGCCGAGCAGAAGGAGCTCGAGTTCTGGGTCCGGGTCGCGACCGGCGTCCCCTCGGGGATCATGACGGATCTGCAGCGGCTCCAGCAGATCCTGAAGAACCTGCTGTCCAACGCGTTCAAGTTCACGTCGTCCGGGCGGATCTCGCTCGAGATCGAGGTGGCCAGCAAGGCGCTCACGTTCAAGCGGGAGACGCTCATCAAGGCGAAGACCGTCGTGGCGTTCGCCGTCACCGACACGGGGATCGGCATCCCGGCGGAGAAGCAGACGCTCATCTTCGACGCGTTCCAGCAGGCCGACGCGTCGACAAGCCGCACCTACGGCGGCACAGGGCTCGGCCTGACGATCAGCCGGGAGCTGGCCAGCCTGCTCGGCGGGGAGATCTCGCTGAACAGCACGCCCGGGCTCGGCAGCAAGTTCACTCTGTACCTGCCGGCGGAGCGGACGGAGCAGAAGGCGACGAGGCCGGCGCGCGCCGAGCTGACCGAGCCGGTCGCGCCGCTCCTCACGAACGGCACCTCCTCGGTCGCGCTCGCGGGGCGCAGCGTGCTTGTCATCGACGATGACGCGCGCAACGTCTTCGCCATCACGAGCCTGCTCGAGCGGCGCGGGGCGCACGTGGTCCTGGCCGAGAACGCGAGGCACGGTATCGAGATCTTGCGCGACGCCGATTCGTCCATCGATGTTGTCCTCATGGACATCATGATGCCCGAGCTCGACGGCTACGAGGCGACGCGGGAGATCCGGAGCGATCCCCGCTTCAACGAGCTGCCGATCATCGCGGTGACGGCCAAGGCGATGCCGGAAGATCGACAGAAGTGCCTGGACGCCGGCCTGAACGATTTCGTGGCCAAGCCGGTGGACGAGGGGCGGCTGATGTCGACGATCCTGCACTGGGTGCGGCCGGATTGAGCCACGGAGCCGCACCGTGTCCACCGCGCCCGCGACGACCAGCATCCTCCTTGTCGACGATCAGCCGGAGAACCTGACGGCGCTCAGGGCGATCCTGGCCGACGAGAGCTACCGCCTCGTGACCGCCGCGAGCGGGAAGGACGCGCTCCTCAGGATCCTGTCCGAGGATTTCGCGGTCATCCTGCTCGACGTGCGGCTGCCCGACATCGACGGCTTCGAGGTCGCCTCGCTCGTGAAGCAGCGGGAGAGGTCGCGCCACACGCCGATCATCTTCCTGACGGGGGCGACGGACGATCTCGCGGCCATTTACAGGGCGTACGCCGTGGGCGGCGTCGACTACCTCCTGAAGCCGCTCGAGCCGGAGGTCGTCCAGGCGAAGGTCGCCGTGTTCGTCGAGCTCCACCGGCGCGGCGAGCAGATCAAGGAGCAGGCGGAGCTCCTGCGCCAGGCCGAGCAGCGGCGGCGCGACGCCGAGGTCGAGGACCTCCGGCGCGCCGCGCAGGCGAGGTACCAGAACCTGGCCGACGCCATCCCGCAGTGCGTCTTCACGGCGAAGCTCGACGGCGGCATCGATTACGTGAGCTCGCGCTGGCTGGAGTACACCGGGCTCGCGTTCGAGGCGCTCCGCGGCTGGGGCTGGCAGGCCGCTGTGCACCCGAACGATCTGAACCAGTTCGTCAGCAAGTGGCGGCGCTGCCTGGAGTCGGGCGAGCCCTTTCAGGGCGAGTGTCGCCTCAGGTCGATCCACGGCGCTTACCGGTGGCACCTGTGCCGGGCGGTGCCGGAGCGGGACGTCTGGAAGCGGGTGGTCGCCTGGCTCGGCAGCTTCACGGACATCGACGACGGCAAGCGCCACGAGCAGGAGCGCCTGCACCTCCTGACGCGCGAGCGGGCGGCCCGCGCGGAGGCCGAGGCCGCGGTGCGCCGCTCGGAGATCCTCGCGGAGGCGTCGAGCTCGTTCTCGGCGTCGCTCGACGAGCACAGCGTCGCGACGGCCCTCGTGCGCATCGCCGCGGAGCGCATCTGCACCTGGTGCGTGCTCGACCTGCGCGAGGACGGCGGCGCGCGCAGGCTCGCGGCCGCGCATCGGCCCCGCGACGGGGCGCGGTTCGTGGAACGATTCGTGGAACGATTCGGCCCGCGCGAGCTCGCCTTGACCGCGGAGGGTGTCGGCGCAGTGCTCACGACCGGCCGCCCCGACCTGCGCGTCGAGTGCGCTCCGCGCGACGTCGCCGTGGCGCTCGACATCGACGATCCCGCCGTGATCCAGGAGATCGGCGCCAGCAGCTACCTGTGCGTGCCGCTCGTCACGCGCGGCGAGGTGCTCGGGGCGCTCAGCATGGTGTGGGTCGAGCCGGGCGAGCGCTTCGAGCCGCCCGACTTCGCGGTCGCCCTCGACGTCGCGCAGCGCGCGGCGCTCTGCCTCGAGAACGCCCGGCTGCTGCGGATGACGCGCGAGGCCGTGCAGATCCGCGAGGATTTCGTGGCGGTCGCCTCGCACGAGCTGAGGACGCCGCTCAGCGCGCTGGTGCTCCAGGTCCAGGGCCTCACGCGCGCCCTCCACCGGGCCGACGGCGGGCTGCCGGCGGATCAGGTGCTGGCGAAGCTCTCCCAGGCCGGCGGGCAGATCGAGCGGCTCACGCGGCTCATCGACACGCTGCTCGACGTGGCGCGCATCAACAGCGGCCACCTCGAGCTGAGCCTCGATGACGTGGATCTGTGCGACGTGGCGCGCGAGGTGGCGGGCCGCCTCGAAGCCGAGCTGGAGCGGGCCGGCTGCACGCTCAATCTGGACATGCCGTTGACCGCGGTCGGCCGGTGGGACCGCCTGCGGATCGATCAGGTGATCACCAACCTGCTCATGAACGCCATCAAATACGGGCGGGGCAAGCCGATCCAGGTGCGCATCTCGGTGGATGGGCGGTCCGCGGTGCTCCAGGTGGCAGATCAGGGCATCGGGATCGCTCAGGAGTACATCGCCCGCATCTTCGGGCGCTTCGAGCGCGCGGCGCCGACCAGCTCGTATGGCGGGCTGGGGGTCGGCCTGTACATCGTGGACCAGATCCTGAGGGCTCACGGCGGCAGCATCCAGGTGGAGAGCGCCCCGGGCATGGGGGCCAGATTCCAGGTGGCGTTGCCGCTCCCGCCCCGAGCGGCTGGTCCGTCCGGGCCCCTGGGCGAGCGCCCTGGATCGTCGTTGACCGGTCCTGCCGGCTGAGAGGCGCTCTCCTGAGCTCACCTGCCGTCCGTGGGGCAGGGATGCGGTCGCGCTGCGCCACCGTTGCAACCGGTGGTTTCAACCGTGAAAGGCGGCTCACGGTCCCCCCGTGAAAAGCGGCGACGCCGGCATCCGGCCATCGTTGGCCTGCATCGTGCAACAAGCTCGTGACAGAGCGCCCGGTGCGACACCCGGGGGCAGTCCCTCGCCGATCACCACGGAGACACGGAGGCACGGAGCGAACCCAGACCCGTGCCTTCGTGCCTCCGTGGTGCATGCGTGCATCCGCCGTGAGAGGCGGAAGGCGAGTGGATCTCCCGGGTGGACAAGTTCACGTCCGGACGGGCGCTCAGGGCTCCTGATCTCCGCACTGCGACGCTGCGTAAAAGATCAAAACGGTTTATAGGTGATGAGCCCTCGCTGAGCGACGTGATCAGTCCGCAACATATATCGGTAGTTCAAGTGAAACTTTCTATCAGCCTAGTTGGCCCCTCGATCAGCGCCGAGAGCAGCGCGGGTCCCCTTCTGGTCAAGACACCCTCTCTGGAAGAGGTGGTTCGCGCGGCCGGGGCCCGCCGGCGGGTCTCTGCGAGCGCTGCCCGGGGCGCCACGTCCCGGAAGCGCGCCGCCGCCCGGCGGACGGACGAGCGCTCGGCGAAGGCGACCCGCCGCGCGCGCTGACAGGGCGGCGCGGGCGCGCTCGCCGGCGCGGCGGTGTTCGAGGAAGCGCGCCGCAGCGGGCCGAGCGACGCGGAGGAGCCTGTAGCGCGTGACCGCGCGACGATGCGCCCCGCTCTGGCGGTGCGAGGGCCACGGAGGCACAGACGACGCAGAGGAAGGAAAAGAACCTCTGTGTCCTCTGTGCCTCCGTGGTTTTGTGCCCTCGCCGAGGCGCTCAGCGCGCCTCGGCGTCGAGCAGCGGGCCGAGGTCCTGACCTCGCATGAGCCGCTCTACCACCTTGACGAGGAGCTTCGGGGTGCAGCCGAAGCAGGGGGTCCCGAGGGCAGCGAGCTTCTGCGCCATGTCGTGGTCGTACGAGGGTTTGCCGCTGTCGGACAGCGCGAGGAGGCAGATCGACTTCACCTTGCTGTCGGCGAGCTGGCGCATGCGGGCGACGAGCTCCTCGGCGTTGCCGCCCTCGAACAGGTCGGTGATCAGGATGAACAGCGTCTTCTCGGGGCGCTCGATGAAGTTCGCCTGGGCGTAGGCCACCGCGCGGTTGATGTCGGTGCCGCCGCCGAGCTGCGCCGTGAACAGCACGTCGACCGGATCGACGAGCATCGGAGTCACGTCGACGACCTCGGTATCGAAGAAGAGGAGCCGAGTGCGGAGGACGTCGAGGGACGCGAAGATCGCGGCCATGATGGAGCTGTAGACGACGCTCTCGCCCATGGAGCCCGACTGGTCGACGAGGATCGCGACGTCCCACTCGTGTCTCCGCGTCTGGTTCGCCCAGAAATAGAGCTTGTCGGGGACGAGGCGGCGCTGCTCCGCGTCCCATCCTCTGAGGTTCTTGCGGATGGTGCGCTTCCAGTCGAGGTTCCTGAGGACGCGGAGCGGGCTCGTCGTGTTCCGCCGCAGGGCGCCGAGGACGGCGGTGCGGATCTCGGACTCCAGCGCGCGCCGCACCTCCTCGACGACCTCGCGCACGATCTGCCGGGCGGTCTCCCGGGCGGCGTCGGGGATGAGGCCCTTCGCGCTCATGAGCGTGGCGACGAGCTCGACGTTCTTCTCGAGGAAGGGCAGCGTCTCGGGCTCGAAGAGGAGCTGCGTCAGCCCTCGTTTCTCGATGGCGTCCTTCTGGACGAGCGCGACGATGTCGTGGCTGAAGAACTCGCGCACCGCGGAGAGCCACTCGGGGACGTACGGCCGCGAGCCGCCCAGGTTGCCGGCGCGCTCGTCGTAGATGAACGAGAGGGCCTTGTCGAGGTCGCCGAGCCGCCGCGGGTCGACGTGGAGCGCGGACGCCGCGCCGCCGAGGCCGCCCAGGGAGAGCCGAGGATCGACGCGCTCGGCCTCGGCCCCGAGCGCCAGCCGCCAGCGCAGGAGGGCGTCGCGATCGCCGTCGGTGAGGTCGTCCGTCGCGCCGGCGGGGGAGGGGGGCGGAGGGGCTTTCTTGGGGGTGCGGGCGCTCATCGCTGTGGGGTGTCGGAGGGGTCGCGAGCTCTCCAGAGAGCCTGTTTGGCGGAAGCCCGATGAGCCGCCCTGCGGCGCGAGCAGCGAGCGGCCGCGAGCGCGGTGCGTGCGTGCCGCACAGCGGCAGGATAGGGGGCGTGGCCGCGGGGCACAAGGAGGACGGCGCGGCGGAGCGCGGCGGCGCCGCCGCGCTCCGTCGCCGCCGGCGCTACGCCTTCGGAGCCCCGACGGTGAACTCCCAGACGAACTTCCCCTTCCCTTGCTTCTCGTCCGGCGGGGTGAGGACGAGCCCGTCGATCGACTTCACGACGCAGCTCGCCACATCGTCCGACGCGGTGGTGCCGGCGGGATCGACGGCGACGTTCGTGATGCGGCCGCTGTCCTCGAGCACCGTGAAAGCGACGGTGACCTTGCCCTGCGCGCGGGGGTTCCGCGCGAGCTCTGCGTCATAACAAGCGCTGATCTCGTCGCGCCTCGTCTCGAGCAGCGCTGCCGTATCGTCGCGGTACATCTCGGCGTTCCGCACGGCGAAGGAGCAGCCCGCGGACGCGCTCGCCAGAACCATCATGGTGAGACCCGAAAACAACTTCTTCATGCTCGCCTCCTTGCGGGGAGCGCCCTTGCGGCTCGGTTTCGGACCAGCGTTCATTTGCCGGCGTCCGCGGTCTTCTGCGCGGTGTCCTGCTCGACGATGTTGAACTCGACGCGACGGTTCTTCTCGCGCCCCTCCGGCGTGTCGTTGTCCGCGATGGGCTTCGACTTGCCGAAGCCCTTGGCGGTGAGCATTCCGGCGGCGATCCCGTGGTCGACGAGGTACTTCATCACGGCTTTCGCGCGGCGATCCGAGAGCTTCAGGTTATGGTCGTCCGATCCCTCGGCGCTCGCGTGACCCTCGATGGCGATCTTCTTGATGTGCGTGTGCTTCTTGATCGTGCTGACGACCTCGTCCAGCAAGCTGTGTGACTCCGACCGGATCGTCGCCTGGTCGTATTCGAACTGGATCTTCTCGTTGATGATGATCTTGTCGTCCGTCACGACCACGCGCTCCGGCGGGGGCGCGGGCGGCGGGGGCGGCGCGGGCGGCCGGCCCACGACGGCGAGCGCCTTCCCTCCTTCGAACGTGGTGACGCCGCCGCAGGCGATGGGGCCAAGGCCCACCGCCGTGAGCGCGGCGGCGGCGACCCAGGGCCCGAAGCCCGTGGCCCGCCGCGCGCTGCGCCGCGCGACGAGCCAGCGGGGGCTCGGGCGGCTCGTCACATCTCGTTTATCGTCGAACTCGTTCATGATCGCGTCTCCATGGCCCGCTGTCACGGGCCCAGGCCACCGGGGCGCTCTCCGTCGCCCCTTGATGAAACCGCGGGAATCGGCGCGCCGGAGCGCGTCGCGCGCAGGAACTCGGCGAGCGACGTGAGCGCGTGGAGATCGCCGGGCGCGAGGGCGCTCGCCGCCGCGTGGAGCCGCCGGCGAGCCGAGTCGGCGGCGTGAGATCTCCTCGGCTCAGCGCTTTCGCTGGGCCACGCATGCTCGAACGAAGCCGGTATCAGACCGCGGGTGTGAAACCACGCGAGGATGCTGGCACGGATTTGCGCGAGCCGGAAGACGCGCCAGCGTCGGAGCTGCTCTGGCCTGCCAGAGAGCACGGCCTTGAACCGCCGAAACGATCCCCGGCCCTGGAGGGAATGCAGGAGCGTCACCTGGAGCTCGAGGTCGTCGACCGTCGGGATGAACGCCTCCAGCCATCCGTATTGCTCCCGCGCGCCGATGGCCTCGACACGCACGCAGCGCGGATCCGCCTCGATGCGCGCGCACGTGTCCGGGTCGGCGAGCCCGTCGACCAGCCGGATCACGGCGCCTGTCTCGAGGTGAAGGAAATAGCGGATGTGCTGAGCGGTGTTGTCGAAGGCGTTCGCGAGAGCGTTCCAGTCGACAGGGATTCTCCGGTTCGCAGCAGTGGACTCCGGCGCGGTGGTGCACATTGCGAGCCCGGCCTGTAGGCAGCTCCCATGCCAGGCGTGCAGGACGCACGCGCCTGCGCGGGGCGCCGGAGAGCATGTTTTCCGCAAGCAGCTGCGGGTGTCGCGTTGTGCAACAGGTCGATGAGGACGGGAGTCGCGCGCCTCGCGGCGGCGGGGCCGCCGGGCGGATCACGGCTTCGGGTCGCTCGAGCGTCCTCCGCGCATGCCGTACCGCTCGAGCTTCCGATAGAGGGTCGCCCGGTCGAAGCCCAGGATCTGCGCCGCCTGGCTCTTGTTGCCGCCGACCACCTCCAGGACGCGCAGGATGTAGCGTCGCTCGACCTCTTCCATGGGGACGAGCTCGGTCGGGTCGTCGCTCGAGACAAGGACGTGGGAGCGCCGGTAGGTCCGGATCTTCTCGGGCAGGTCGTCGACGGTGATGTGATCGTACCGAGCGAGCGCGACCGCCCTCTCGATGCAGTTCTGGAGCTCGCGCACGTTGCCGGGCCACGCATAGGCCATGAGCTTCTCCGCCGCGGGCGCCGAGAGTCCCTGGATGGGCCTCGCCTTGACGGTCGCGAAGTGCTCAAGGAAATGCTGCGCGAGCAGCAGCACGTCGGCGCCGCGGGAGCGGAGCGGCGGCAGGTCGACGTGAACCACGTTGATCCGGTAGTAGAGATCCTCGCGGAAACGGCGCTCTTCGATCGCGGTCTCGAGGTCGCGGTTCGTCGCGGCGATGAGCCGGACATCCACCGGGAGCTCCTCGTCGGCGCCGACGGGCCGGACGACGCGCTCCTGGAGGGCGCGCAGGAGCTTCGGCTGGAGCCCGATCGGCAGCTCGCCGATCTCGTCGAGGAACAGGGTCCCGCCGTGGGCCCGCGCGAACAGGCCGCTCCTGGCCCCCTTGGCGTCGGTGAACGCGCCTCGCGCGTGGCCGAAGAGCTCGCTCTCGAGGAGGGCGTCCGGGACCGCAGCGCAATTGACCGCCACGAACGCGCCCTCGCTCCGCCGGCTGCGCTGGTGCACGGCGCGGGCGACGAGCTCCTTGCCGGTCCCGCTCTCTCCCGTGATGAGGATCGACGTGTCCGAGTCGGCGATGCGATCGAGCAGATCGAATACGCTCCTCATCACCGGGCTGCCGCTGAGGATCTGCTCGTACCCGTGGGCGTCGGCCACGGCGCGCCGCAGGCGGCGCACCTCCTCGCGGAGGGCGCGGTGGCGCAGGGCGCGCTCCACGGTGAGCCGGAGCGCCTCGAGCTCGAACGGCTTGGTCACGAAGTCGTACGCGCCGGCGCGGATGGCGGACGTGGCGGTGTCGAGGCTCCCGAACGCGGTGATGACGATGACCGGGAGATCGGGCCTGTTCTCGACGATCCGCTCGCAGAGGTCGAGGCCGCTCATGCCGCGCATGGTCATGTCGGTGATCACGACGTCGAAATCCTCCACGCCGAGGAGCTCGAACGCCTCTGCGGCCGACGTCCGCCATGCCGTCCGGAACCCGCGCTTCTTGAGCCCGGCGTCGAGGAGCTCGCAGACGCCGCGCTCGTCGTCGACGATCAGGACGCGCCCTGTCATGAGTTCCCTCGCGGCAGCATCATGGTGAAGCGGCTCCCCGAGCCCGCCCGGCTGTCGACGTGGATCCAGCCGCCGTGCTCCTTGATGATGCCGTAGGCGACCGACAGGCCGAGCCCGGTCCCTTCGCCCACGGGCTTGGTCGTGAAGAACGGCTCGAAGATGTGCTCCAGGACGTCGGCCGGTATGCCCTGCCCCTCGTCACGAACGGACAGCGCGACATAATCCCCCTCGGCCCCTCCCTGGTCGGCCGGGGGACTGGCGCGCTCCGCCCGGAGGCCCACGGCCAACGTGCCGCCGGACGGCATGGCCTGGATCGCGTTGACCACCACGTTGGTGAGCGCCTGCTGGAGCTGCTCGGCGTCTGCGTGGACGACCAGCTCCGGCGTGTCTCCTTCCTGGACCATCGTGACGCCCTGCTTCTCGGCCAGCGGCCTCAGCATGACGAACGTGCTGTGAATGACGCTCCTCAGCGGGGTCTCCTGCTTCTCTGCGCTGCGGCGCCGGGCGAAATCGAGCAGCTGGCGGATGATCTGGGTCATCCGCTGTGACTGCTCGAGGATGATCTGCCCGTTGGCCGGCACCTCCTCTCCCGTGACGTCCCCGTCCACCAGCATGCGCGCGCGCCCCACGATGACCTGGAGGGGCGCTCCCAGCTCGTGTGCGATCCCGGACGCGAGCTTGCCGACGGTGGCGAGCCGCTCGGCGTGGCGGAGCTGCTGGAGCGCGGCGAGCCGCTCGACGGCCTCGGACTCGAGCTTTCGGTTCGCCGCGGCGAGGCGGTCACACATCGCATCCATCTCCCGTCCGAGCTCGCCGATCTCGTCCTCCTGGCGCAGCGACAGGCGCCGGGAGAGATCGCCGGCGCCGATCCGCCGCGCCTGATCGATCAACGTTCGCATGGGACGTCCCACCAGCCCGACTCCGAGGGAAGTCGCGAGCAACCCGCATACCAGCGTCAGAGCGGCCGTCGTGACCGCCGTGTTCAGGATCATGCCGTGGGTGGTGCGGCGGGCTCCCGCCAGCGACTCGGAGAGCTCCAGCGCGCCGACGCGGTCGCCGGTCACCGGCACCGGCACGCACGTGACGAGCACGTCCGCGTCTTCACGAGGGAGCCTGTGCACGACCGCCTCCCCTCGCGATACGGGGACGAGCAGCTCCGGCGCGAGCTGGGGCCGATGGGCGTCATCCGCCTGCTCATCGAGCCAGACCCACCGGAGGTCCACCTGTCTCTCGCGCTCGTTGGCGTCCTCGACAAGGCGCAGCGCCCGCGCGGGCCCTTCCGTGCGCCACACCCCCGTGATGGCGGCGGCCAGCGCGCGGCCCATCGCGTGATGGTCCCGCTGGACATCGTTCTCGAAGGTCTTGGCCTCTCTGCGGATCTGCACGTAGGCGCTCAGCGCGAGCACAAGGAAAACGCCGAACACCAGGGCGAGCGTCAGCTTGCGCGCCAGCTTCATGCCCGACGTCGTAGCGCAGGTGGAGCGCGGCGAGCCATCGCCGCTCGACGCCGCCGCAAAGTACGACATGCCGCATTTTGCGGCACCGGCGATGGCCCGCGCGCGGGCCCGCGGGCCGCCGGAGCGCGCTCCCCTGTGGAGCCTGGCGGGCCGCTTCGGTACGACCTGTTACCGCGGGCCGGCGGGTGCTTTCTCTGGGCAGCAGAACAGGTGATCTGGCACCAGCATGGCGCAGCCGTCTTTCCAGGGGTCGTCAGGCGCGTAGTCCGTCCGGTTCTCCGCAGGATAGAAGTACGCCCTGGGCTTCGCTGGATCGGCGCAGGCGCTGTCGCGCTCCGGCGCTGCCTCGCGGCCCTTCGGCGCGCCGGTGACCCTGGAGCAGGCCGCGAGCGCGGCGCCCGCCGCGAGGAGCGTGAGGAGCGCCGCGAGGGGCCTATGCACCCACGGCGACGAGCGACCGGGCTGTCGCCGCGGATATGGCTGTTGTCGAGAGCTGCCCATCGTCGGGCCCTCCGGGTGCATGACCATCAGGGGGTGCATCGGGCCTGCAGGGGGATCGATTTCAAGCGCTCGCAGGCCGTCGGAGAGCAGCCGAGGCCCGCACAGGCCGCTTCGAAGCTAGGGTAGCAGCAGCCGGCGGCGAAGACCTCGCTGTCGGCGCAGTCGACGAAGTCCTGAGCAGGTCGGGCTGGAGCAGCGCATCGTGCCGGCTTGGTGGGCGGCGGGAGGTCCGCTCTGGGCGCGTGACCGGAAGCAGGGGTCTGGTCGGGATCGGACGTCGGCGCGCCGCCGATCGCGGGCTCGGACTCTGGCGCCGGCCCCTGCTCGGGGGCCGCCTCCGGGTCGGGCCCTCGCTCCGCGATCAAGCCAGGCCCTCGGCCGGGCGGAGCGGCCGAGGTCGTCGGGCTCGGCGTGCTCGCGCAGTGAACGAGGAGCAGAAGAAGCGAGAGCGACCGTCCGAGAGCGAGCGCCTGGACCGATGCGATCTTCCGCGTCATCAAGGGAGCATCGCACGATGGCCTACGCGAAACCAGGGGAGCCCGCGTCGTACGCGCGCGCGTTCAGCCGCCAGGGCGGCCCCCCGTGCCGGCGACGTCGGTCAAGGCGTAGTGCCTCATCTCCTGGATATTTTCGAAGAAGGGCTTCACCTTGGCGAAGAATGACGGGAACGAAGCCTCCTTGCGAAACCCCTGGAGGTGGCCTTCCAGCGAGTCCCAGCGGATGCGGACGACGAAGCTCGTCGGCTCCTCGGTGCATCGGGAGATCTCGTAGTCGAGGCAATGCACGGAGCCGCGCAGCTCCGTGGCTGCAGCGCGGTAAGCCGACAGGAACGCCTGCGCTTGCTCTGCGGGGATCGCGTAGCGAATGTACTCGATGATCATTGCAGCTTCCTGGGTAGGGGGTGTGCGGCAGCACGAGCCGTCCGGGGACCAGAGATACGCGCCGGCGGATCGATCGTCGAATCGACAGTCGGTGAGCCGATTCATAGACGATGTCTATGGGTCGGCGTACTATCCATCGACCATGCGCTTGCAGTCGGTGGACACCCACCTTGTCGTGGCCTTGCACGCTTTGCTCCAGGAGAGGAGCGTCACGCGCGCTGCGCGCCGAGTGGGCGTGACGCAGCCCTCGATGAGCCACGCGCTTTCACGGCTGCGCGCCCATTTCGGGGATCCATTGCTCGTCCAGGTGGGCAGAAAGATGACGTTGAGCGAGCGAGCGCGGGACCTTTTGCCGAGAGCCGCCGAGGCCGTCGAGCGGCTCGAGCACGTCTTCGGCCAGGCCGAGCGGTTCGATCCGAGGCGCTCGACCCGCACGTTCCGGCTCGTCGCGACCGACAACCTGGAGCTGCTCGTGCTCCCGCCGTTGACCAGGATCCTCGCCGCCGAGGCGCCGCACGTCAACCTGCGGTGTCGCAACATCCCGCCGGATTTCGCCGAGCTCCTGCGCCGCGGCGAGCTCGACGCCAAGCTGGGGCGCGGCGGGCCGGTGCCCGACGGATGCCGGTCCACGCAGCTCGCGGCCGAGCAGCTCGTCTGCCTGATGCGGCGGGGCCACCCGGCCTCCCGGAAGGCGCTCACGGCGGCGCGCTACGCTGCCTGCGAGCACCTGATGATCTCGCCGCACGGAGAGGACCACAACGTCATCGATCAGGAGCTGGCGGCGCGGGGGCTGCGTCGTCGGGTGACCCTGACCGTTTCGCATTTCCTCGTCGCTCCGTTCATCCTCTCCGGCTCTGACCTGCTGCTCACCGTGTCTGCGCGGGTCGCCGTGGCGCTGGCCCGGAGGCTCGATCTCGTGGTGCGGCCGTGTCCGCTCGAGGCCAGGGGTTACACCTTGACGCTCGTCTGGCCGGAACGCTCCGAGGGCGACGAGGGCCACAGCTGGCTTCGCGCCGCCATCGAGCGCGCCGTCGCGTGTGAGCCGGTCGCGGGGCTGGGCGAGGCCGGTGGGCCCCCTGCGCGAGGGCGGTGAGAAGCTTATCATGCGTCGGGAGCGCGGCGCGCCGCCCCCGTACGTGTCGGATATCCAAAACGTACGACGCGCACTGCGCTTTCGGTCGCGGCCGCTTGGCGATCCGGCTGTAGGTAGCTCAGGACGAGCGTCCAGCCGGATCGGCGGCTATCGCGTCATGCACATCGTCGCGCGTCCCGGTTCCGGCGAGCAGGTGCCACTTCCGGAGCGTCGACAGGTCGCGCATGGCTTCCACGGCGGACCGCAGCGCTGGCGGCATGGGGCCGAACCGCGCTTCGTACAGCTCGATCGTCCCCTGCGCCATCCCCTGCTTGCGCCCCTGCTCGATGAACTGCTCGACGAGCTCCTGGGTGGTCATGACAAACTCCTCTTCCTCGGGCGTCGCCGGTCCGGGCTCGACGAGCGCCGCTCGGAAGCGTAGCAGAGGGCCGAGCGCGATGGCGCGCTCCGGCGCGTCTTCCGGTAACTGGCGGAGCACCGCAAAGAGCGCGCTGATGCTTACGTGCTCCCGAGGTCCGACGTGCTTGTTTTCTGCACACGCACGATCACTCTCGCTTTGGGGCGCAGAACGTCCTCGCCTCCCCGCGCCCGGTGAGCCATTGACCCGGGCGAGAGCGCCTTCGTGGCGACGTGCCCGACCCATCCTGCCCTCCGAAGGGCCGTGATGGTTCCCGGCTGCCACGCGGTGTGGGCCTGCGGAGACACCCACCCCCTGCGCGGCGCGGCCTTTCCTGAGAGCGCTGCGCGGCATGTGCCGTGCTCCTCCGGCCGGCATGCCGTGCTCCCGACTCGCCATGTCGATCGCTTTGCTTGCGCTCATCTCCGGCTGCGCCGCCCGCCCGCAGTCGGCCCTTCCCGTTGCCCTCGACGTCCCGCATCCGCCTGCCCCGCGTTCGTCCGAGTCCAAGGGCGCTGAGGACGCCGCGTCCGGCGGGGCGCTCCTGGTCTGGGGCCGCACGGGCGATGGGCCGCCTCGGACATGGCACCTCACCGAGGAAGGCGCGGTGATCCGCGAGGAGCCCGGGATCGTCGTGGCGACCGGTCGAGGGGAGTGGCGCTGGGAGGTGAGCGAGGTGAAGGTGGAGACCTCGGCCTGCGAGTTCGGGCCCGGGGAGACGCGCGAGCCGGGCGAGGGGACCGCGCACCGCGCGGAGCTCGTGCTGCGCGGGACGGGCGCGCGCCAGCAGGTGATCGCGCCGTCGGACGCGGACGGGAGCAACGTGATTCAGCACGAGGCGGAGGCGATCGGGAGCGTCGGGCCGTACCTGTTCATCGAGGAGCGGACGTACAGCGACGCGTGCGGCGCGCACGGCTTCGTGGGCGTGGGGTTCATGGTGTGGGACGCCGACAAGGGCGCGATCGTCGATCTGCTCGCCGAGGTGTCCAGCGTGCCGGCGCTGCAGGGCGAGGCCGAGGCGCTCCTCGACGAGGCCGAGGACGACCCGGAGGCCGCCCGGCAAGAGGAGGATGCGCCGGAGCTCGTGCAGATCGCGCCGGCCTACGACGCGCGGGGGGCGCTCCGGCTGACCGCGAAGCTCGCGCGCGCCGCGTGTTATGCCTGCGGCGACGGCGCGTGGAGCTCCTACACGCGCTCGGCGGTGGTGCCCGCCAAGAAGGCGCCGGGGCGCCTCGCGGCGTGGGTGTCCCCGCCGCCCGGCATGCAGAGCTTCCTGGCGCAGCACCCGGACCTCGACGTCGGCGGCTGGTCGCGGGCCGGCCGGACCGAGTGAGGCGAGCGAGCCCCGCTGGCTCGGCCGGCCGCGTGGTGAGGGCGGCGCGCGGAGCGCCGCGTTCATGGCCCCGCGTCAGAGCAGGTCGTCCAGGTCGTCCATGGCCTGCGACAGGTCCTCGCTCATCTCCTTCAGCTTCTCGCGGTCCTTCTCCAGGAGCACCGCCTGCGCCGCGCGCGCCTTGTCCCCGAGCTTCCGCGCGGCGAGCACGTTCTCGAGCAGGTACCGCCGCTCGGTCGCGCCGAGCGCCGCGAACGCGCGCCGCAGGACCGGGAGCGTGTCCTTGAAGCGCTCGGGAAGGATGCCCCCGAGGAACGCGTCGAGCGCCTCGACCACGGGGCGGCTCTTCACGAGCACCAGCGCGTTCACCTCGAGGAAGCCGGCCAGGAACGACGCCGCCGCCTCGGGCGGGGCGGCGCTCCCGAGCCGCAGGCCGACGATCCGCGCAACCTCGGCATCATCGATGACCTGCGCCAGGTAGAGCAGCCCGCACGCGAGGCCCGAGGCCGTGGGGTTCACCGCGTCGCTGTCCACGAGCGCCCGCGCCGCCTCGAACCACGCGGCCCGGTCGACGATCGGCTGCGACAGCGCCACGTCGTGCAGCGTGCGCAGCGCCTCCTTGGCCGGGGCGACCGCCTCGTCGCTGCCCGTGCAGCCGCCGTGGACGCGCAGGACCGCGCGCGCGAACGTCTTCTCCAGCATCGTCGCGATCACGCCGTCGCCGAGCGACGACAGCGAGCGCGACGACCCGAACGACGCGAGCCCCGCGAAGGCGCGGCACGCCCGGGCGAGCGACGGCAGGTCGCTGTCGCCCGCGGCGAACCGGTCGCACGCGTCGAGCGCCGAGGCCGCCGCGCGGGCGCTCGACGCGAGCACGGCGTTCAGCAGCACGTCGGCGGCCTCGCCGGTCGTGTGGCACGCCGCCAGGTCCTCCTCGAGCAGCCGCGTCGCCACCTGCTCCAGCGTGTCGCCGAGGACGATCTTCTCGACGAGCGCCACGTCGGTCGCCGGCGTCCACTGCGCCTCCCACGTCTCGCTCAGCTGCCGGAGCAGCTCGTCCGGCGGCACCTCGCTCGCCTGCCCGCGCCGCTGCCCGCGAGCGCCCGCGCCGCCCCGCCCGGCCGCCCGGGTGCCGGCGTACGCCGCGTAGGGGATCTTCGCGATGCGGAGCCGGTGCAGGAGCACGCTCGTCCCGACCTCGACCTCGTTCGTGAGCGACAGCCGGAACGACTCGGGCGCGTCGGTGGCGGGGAGCCTGCGCTCGCGCACCTCGCGCCAGAACTCCTCCTGGAGCGAGTTCTTCCCGATGCCGCCCCCGACGCGGCCCACGTTGCGCCCGATGACGGCAGGCCAGAGGAAGCCGTCGACGTGCGTGGCGTCGCCGCGGCACATCGTGGCGATCGTCGCCTCGCGCACCTCGTCGAGGCCGGGCTCCGCCTTGCCGCGGAGCTCGGCGAGCGAGACCGCGAGGCGGAAGGCCTCGATGGTGTCGGCGAGCGAGGCCATGAAGCCGCGGAGGCGGAGGTGCTCGGTGAAGTCGATCAGCACCTCGAGGGTGGCGCGCCGGAAGTCGCCGCCCGCGTCGTGTGCGCGCTGGTAGTACTGCGGCGCCCGGTTGCCCGCGCCGTAGCCGAGCTGCTCGGAGAGCCGCGGAAAGCTGAACGGGATGAGCGTCACGGCGCACGGGATCGGCGCCGGCAGCCGCGCCTCCAGCGCCGGATCGACGTCGCGCGCCGCGAACGCCGCCGCGTGCGCCGCGCCGAGCACGGCCGCGACCTCGTGCGGGGCGAGGTCCGGCCCCATGCGCTCGAGGATGCTCCGCGCCATGTAGGCGTCGCGCGCCCGGTGGATCAGCCGGTCCCCGTCGCTGCGCACCAGGTCCGCGTACGCGAGCAGGGCCTCGCGGAACGGCCCGGGCTCGTAGCGGGGCGCCTCGAACGAGGCCTCCCAGAACTCCTCGAACGAGCGGAAGCCCCGGGCGCGCGCGCACGCCGCATAGATGCTCTCCTGCGGCTCCTCCGCGCTGGCCGGCCCGCCGTCGCCGCCGTCCCCTGCGCCGCCGTCGTCCGCGTGCTCGCCGTGCTCGTCGCCGTGTTCACCGTGCTCGTCGCGGTCCTCGTCGATCTCGCGCTCGTGGCCGCCCGGATCGTCGGCGTCGTCGTGGCCGACCGGGGCGCCGTCGAAGGGCGCGAGCGTCGTGCCGACGGGGATGTCGATGAGCTCGACGCGCGCGCCGTGCTCGAAGGCCCATTTCACCGCGACGTACTCGGGCGAGTAGGCGGCGAACGGCCACAGCGACGACGCCGGCTCCCCGTCGGTGCGGTAGCCGAGGATCGCCACGGGCGGGACGGTCTTCGGGTCGACGAGCGCCTCGAGGAGCGGGGTGGCGTCGCTCGGGCCCTCGACGAAGATCGCCTTCGGGCGCACCTCGTCGAGGTAGGCGCGCAGCGTCGCGCTGGAGCGCGGCGAGTGGTGGCGCACCGGGAAGAGGTGCACGGCGGCGAGCCGGTCGAGGTCCATCGGGTCCCTTCAGATCGCGAGGCGCTTCTTGGCGGCGGCGTAGAACTCTTTCCAGAGCCCTGCGCGGCCCTTGGCCACGGTCTCGCAGTACTCGCGGACGGCCTTGAGGTCGTCGCCGCCCTCCTTGCTCACGGCGCCGAGCAGCGACCGGGAGAGGTCGTCGGCGGTGACCTTCCCGGTGCCGAAGTGCTGCGCGAGGATGCCGCTGTTGAAGAGCACGCTGATGGCCTCCGCGGTCGACAGGACGGAGCCCGGGGTCTTCACCTTGGTCTTGCCGTCCTTGGTGACGCCGGCGCGGAGCTCCTGGAAGAGCGTGACGAGCAGCTTGGCGAGCTCGGCGGGCGGCTCGACGCCGACCTGGTAGTCGCCGCGGAGCTCGGCCTCGCGCTTCTGCACGATGCGGATCTCCTGCTCGAGGTCGTCGACGACGGGGACGGTGATGAAGTTGAAGCGGCGCTTGAGCGCGGCGCTCATCTCGTTGACGCCACGGTCGCGCGTGTTGGCGGTGGCGATGAGGTTGAAGCCGCGCTGCGCGGGGACGACCTGGTCGAGCTCGGGGACGGCGATCTGCTTCTCGGACAGGATGGAGATGAGCGCGTCCTGGATCTCCGACGAGGTGCGGGTGATCTCCTCGAAGCGCGCGAAGCGCCCGTCGCGCATGGCGCGGAGGATGGGCGAGGGCACGAGCGCCTTCTGCGAGGGCCCTTCTGCGAGGAGCAGGGCGTAGTTCCAGCCGTATTTGACGTGCTCCTCGCTGGTGCCAGCGGTCCCCTGGACGACGAGGGCGCTCGTGCCGCTGATGGCGGCGGAGAGGTGCTCGGAGAGCCAGCTCTTGGCGGTGCCCGGCTCGCCGACGAGCATGAGGGCGCGGTCGGAGGCGAGGGTCGCGAGGGCGACCTGCACGAGGGCGCGATCGCCGATGTACTTGGGGGAGATCGCGACGCCGCCGACGGGTTTGTCGCTGCCGAGGATGTACGTCTCGACGGCCCTCGGCGAGAGGCGCCACCCGGGCGGCCTCGGCGCCGTGTCGTTGGCGGCGAGGGCCGCGAGCTCGTTTTCGTACTTGGTCTCGGCGGGCTGGCGGAGGTCGCTCATGGGTGGCGCAGGAGGTTACCGCAGAACGGGGCGAGGCGTCCCTCCGGGGAGATCAGCGGCCGGCGGGCTGCGCGGCCGCGGGCGGCATGGCGGCGGGCGGCGGCGCGGCGGGCGTCGTGTCGCTCGACGGCGGGGTGACGGGGTTCGTGATGGCCGGGGGCGGTGAGGCGGGCGTCGTGGCGGCCGGGGGCGAGGCGGCGGGCGCGGCTTCGCCGCTCGTGGCGCTCCTCGGGGGGGTGGCTGTTGCGCGCGACATCAGCGCCGGGATGTGCGTGTCGACCTTCCTGCGGCCCCAGATCTCGACGCCTGCCTTGTAGATCTCGTCGTAGCGGCGCTGGACCTCGGTCCAGAGCTGGTCGCGCAGCACGGCGTCGGGGTTGCGCGCCGACTTTCCTGCGGGCGCGCCGGCTGGAATGAGCTGCGTGAGGAGCCAGTTGCCGTCGTCGGAGAGCTGCCTGAGCTCCTCCTGGGTGAAGGGGTGTCGATCGGCGACGGCGTCCGCGAAATCGCGGAACAGGGCCGGGATGGCCACGGCGTCGCGGGCCTCGTCGATCGGCCCGCTGTTGGCGCGGATGGCCTTGACCCGGTCGGCCAGCACGAGGCCGCGCTCGGCGAGGACCTCGAGGACGCGTAATGCCTGGCTGCGGAGCGGGCGCACGCGCAGCTGGCGCGCCTGGATCTCCTTGCGGCTGGCCGGGACGAAGACCCGATCGGCGGCGAAGGCGAGCGCGAGGCAGAGGGCGGGGAGCTCCAGGATGTCGTCGAACCGGAGCAGCGGCAGCGCCTCGCGGAGGCGCGCCTCATGGGGCCTCAGCGCATCGACGGCGCGGGTCGCGTTGAGACGGACGATGAGCGCGTCGCCGGTCCAGGGGTCGAGATCGTCCTCCGGAGTCTGCTCCACGATGGATCGGAAGTGGTGGAGCGCGACCTCGGCGTCCTCGGTGAGGAAGGGTTGCTTGCCGCTGGTGCTGAGCTTCTTCGCCTGAGTTCTCGGCTTGTTATTGGGTTGTCTTCGAGTCGAGGGCATTCGGGCACCCTCGCACGGGAAGCCGCGAGTCGCCAGCGCGCGCAGCGTTGATTTCTTGCCTGCGGCGCCGGGTGGAGAGGCGGTGATGACGAGGCATGTGGCTTGCGCTGTCGGGTGGAGAGGCGGTGATGACGAGGCATGTGGCTTGCGCTGTCGGGTGGAAAGGCGACGGCCGGGAGGCTCGGCGCACTCCGGGATTGGGTGAGGGGGCGACGGCCGGGAGGCGGGTGCCCTCGAGGGCCGGGTGGAGAGGCGACCGCTATTGGAACGCTGGCTTGCGGGCGTCGGCGGCGTGGCGGTTCAAGGGGCGTACGAGCCAGCGAGCGGGGGAGAGCGGCGAGCCGATGGCGGTGGGGAGGAGGTTCCTTGGAGGGGCTGACCGCGCCGCGATCTGTAATCGGTTGTAATCGAGGTGGTGTTGACACGGCGGGTCATGCGGGACATAGGTGGCCGCGAATTCAACAGACCTTGCGTCGGGAGTGTCTCGAATGCGACACGCGGGCTGGTTGTACCGTCTTGCTTTGTTCTGTGCGGTGGTGCTGCTGCTCGGGCGGGGGCATGAAGGCCTCGCGCTGGCAGGGCCGCCGGAGCCGCGGCTCATGCCGATGTCGCCGCCGGGCGGCGGAGCAGCGCTCTCCTCGATTCCCTTCCGGCTGCCGAGCGACGGTGTCGGGGGGCTGCCCCTGGGGCCGCGCGTCGATGCGCCGCTGGTCGAGGACGCGGGGGCGCCGTTCGGCGAGATGGTGGTGCCCGACAAGGCGCGGGTGGTGGAGTTCGAGGGGGCCGTGCTGGAGATCCCTCAAGGCGCGGTGGACGAGCCGGTGCGGATCACGATTCGCCCGCTCGACTAGGGCGCGGTGCGTCCGATGGGGCGCGCGATGGTCAACGTCACGCCCGGGGGGAGGGCATACCGCTTCGGGCCGCACGGGCTCAGGTTCAAGAAGGCGGTGCGGCTGACGTTGCCTTATGACGAGCATGCGATTCCCCCGGGGATGACCGCGCAGCACGTGACGGGCTTCTACTTCGACGAGGCGCTGGGCCAGTGGGAGCGTGTCGCGCGGGACGGCGAGGCCGCAAAGGGCAAGCTGGCGAGCCTGACCGACCACTTCACCGACTTCGTGAATGCCACGCTCGCGATGCCGGATGCGCCGGGCACGCGCAGCTTCGATCCGAACAGCATCAAGGGGCTCGCGCTGGGGAGCCCGTTCGCCGCGGTGACGGTGGTCGCGCCGCCTGAGGCGAGCTCGAGCGGCGCGGCGCGGCTGAGCCATGCGATCGAGGTTCCGCCGGGGCGCAACGGGATCCAGCCGGCGCTCGCGATCGCGTACGACAGCGAGCACCGCAACGGATGGCTCGGCGTGGGCTGGGATCTGCGGCTGTCGAGCATCGAGATCGACACGCGCTTCGGGGTGCCGACGTACGCGGCGGGGGAGACGCCGCGCTACCTGCTCGACGGGAGCGAGCTCGTGCAGGCCGAAGGCGGCGCGTGCGGCGACCCGTGCCTGTTCCGGCGGCGGGTGGAAGGGCGGTTCGACCGCATCGTGCGCCGCGGTATCGCGGCGGATAGCTATTTCTGGGAGGTGACGGACAAGGACGGGACAACGGTTGTCTACGGCCGCGACGCGAACGCGCGGCTCGACGATCCCGAGCCGGGGCCGGGCCAGCCGCGCAACGTGTTCCGCTGGTACCTCGACGAGGTGCGCGACACGTTCGGCAACCAGATGCGGGTCCGCTATGATCGCGGGGTCGAGGCCGGTCCGCCGCCGCGCATCGAGGTGCATCCCGAGCGCATCGAGTACACGGCGAACGCGCCACGAGGGGTCGAAGCGGCCTATGCCGTGGATTTCGTGTCCGAGAGCGGGCGGCCCGACGTCATGCTCAGCGGCAGGCCCGGCTTTCTCGAGCAGACCGAAAAGCAGCTCTCGCGTGTGGACGTGCGGTTCGGCGACGTCGTGGTCCGCAGCTACGCGCTCCATTACATCGACGGCGATTTCGGCAAGCGCCTCCTGCAGGCCATCGCGTTCCATGGGCGAGGCGCGCGGCAGGCGGGCGGGCAAGTGACGCTCGGCGAGGAGCTGTACCGGCATACGTTCGAGTACTTCACGGCGCCTCGCACCGCGTCCGGCGAGGTGGCGGCGTTCGCGCAGGCCGCCGAGGCATGGGGACGGGCCAAGGCGAAGGACGGCCTGTCGCGCACGGAGGAATCGACCGCGGGCGGCAGCGCGTCGGTGGGGCTGGGCATCGGCATGTTCTCGATCTCGATCGGCGGGGGCGGCTTCTTCGGCGAC
The DNA here is from genome assembly GCF_051525235.1 of Sorangium sp. So ce124. Lineage (NCBI taxonomy): Bacteria > Pseudomonadati > Myxococcota > Polyangiales > Polyangiaceae > Sorangium > Sorangium sp. So ce124. The sequence continues at coordinate 11,719,610 of NZ_CP150312.1, read as the reverse complement.
GAGACGGTGCGCAAGAGCGTGTTCGATCTCAACGGCGATGGGATGCCCGACTTCCTGGAGGACAGCGGCGATGTCGGGCTCAACCTTCTTCGCGCCGCGTCCGGGAGCCATTTGACGGCGGCGAGCGCGCTCGGCTTGTTCGACAGGGATCTTGGCCTGACGGACCGCTCGGGATGGAGCGTGTACGCGGGGCTGAACGTCGCGGTGCTGAGCGGCTCGGTGGGGTACACGCGGAGCAGCACGGAGGACGAGCAGATCGTCACGGACATCAACGGCGACGGCTACCCCGATCTGGTATCGGGCGGCCCGCTCGGGGGCGTCTACGCCGCGCTCAACGACCGGCGAGGCCGCTTCGGGAGCAAGCAGCCGTGGGGCGCGCTCGACACGAGCGGCGCGCCGTCCGGCCGCCCCGACCTGGCCCAGGCGGCGCGCAAGGACTTGCATCCGGCCGATCCGCTGCTGCGCTGGACAGCGCCGTTCGAGGGAGACGTCCGCATCGGCGGGGCGCTGCAGAAGCAGGAGGCGGGCGGTGATGGGGTGCGGGTGCAGATCGTGCGGAGCGGCGAGGGGGAGCCGCTCTTCGACGATGTGCTCGACGGGGACGAGCTGACTCCCTGCCTCCTTGGCGCGCATCGGTGCGGCGGCGATGTCCTCACGACGCACGTGGCCGCGGGCGACCGGATCTACTTCCGGGTGAGCGCGGCGCCGGCGGTCGACCCCGAGCGGCGCGTGGACACGGCGGCTGATCTGGTCTCGTGGAGCCCGTCGATCACCTACGAGGTGAGCGAAATGCAGCTCGCGCAGGCGGGGCCGGACGGGGCGCCGATCCACCGCTTCGAGTACAGCCACGACCACCGGCTCGCGGGGCGCCCCGACGTGCCGTGGGTGGCGCCGGCCGACGGCAGCGTCCGGATCACGGGCGACCTCTCGAAGTGGGCGACGAGCGATGAGCTGTGGGTGGAGATCGTGCGGGAGCGCGGCAGCGCCGCCGCGGAGTCGATCCTGGCGCCGCAGCACGTCGGCGCGGGCGCCGGCGGGCTCGGGCTGGGCGCGCTGCTGCCCGAGGCGATCCCGGTGCTCGCGGGCGATCGCGTCCGGTTCCGGGTGAAAACCGAATTGCCCGACGACCCGGCGCGCATCGCGTGGAGCCCCGTGGTCCGTTACGAGGAGTACACGCGCGTGGACCGGGCGACGGGCGCGCCGCGGCGCGGGCAAGTGCAGTGCGGCGCGCAGCCGAACGGCCGCACCGGCTGCAGGCTGCACAACGACGGGCCCGGGGACGCGCCGCTGCCGCTCGCGCTCGTCGAGCAGCGGGCGCATGTATCGATGCCTGTCGCGAGGTGGTCGTATGCGACGCGCCCGCGGCCGTGGATCGCGCCGAGCACGGGGACAGCGCGGCTCGAGGGAATGCTGTTGGTGCCGGGGACCAACACGTTCTCTCAGCCGTTGACCCTGGTCGTTCAGGGCGTGCATCGGCTGCTCTTCAAGCAGGCGTATTCCGCGCCGAGCGCTGCTGGGACGGCTTTCCCCGTGGACCTCGACCTGGAGGTCCAGGCCGGCGAGCCCATCTTCGTCACGGCCTTCGCGCAGGAGCCGCCCACGGGCGCCACCCTGCACGCGACGATCGACGGGGAGCCGGTGTCGCTCGGCTTCCTCGCGCCCGAGGCGGCGACGAGCGGCGGGTCAGAGGACCCGATGGCCGGCGGGTTCCATGGCTGGTCGGTCGGCTTCCTCGATGGAGATCGCGCGTTCTCGGAGGCGGACATCGCCTTTCCGACGCTCCACCCGGAGCGCGGCTTCACGCTCGCTGTGCCGCTGCCGCAGGGGAGCGCGCCGGTGTGGGGCGCGGCCGCGTCGGAGGCGTTCGTCGGTGGCAGCGCGGTCAAGCCGTCGATCGTGGGCAAGGTGAGGCGAGGAGACGGTCAGCTCGGCCGGCTGCGCAGCGCGGAGACGTGGAACGCGGAGATCAGCGCCAACCTCGGGCCGCTGGGGGCGGGCTACAGCTTTGGCAGCACCACGTCGGACCTGGACCTCATCGACATCAACGGTGATCGATTGCCCGACAGCGTGACGCGCGAGGGCGCGGTGCTCAACACCGGGCGAGGGTTCGGCCCGCGGGACAGCTGGTCGCTGCCGGAGGCGCTGCGGCGGATCGAGCACCGTGCGATCCGGCTGGAAGGGAGCGCCTCGGTCACCGTGGACAGCGAGATCCAGACGATCTCCAAGACCACGAGCGAGGGGCGTTTCGAGGGGTACCTGCACACGCAATTCCACCTGGGGACGAGCTATGGCCTGTCCGCCACGCACGTGGATCTGGTGGACGTCAATGGCGATGGCCTGGTGGACCAGGTGACGCAGGATCCCCAGAGCGGGGTGATGAGGGTGGCGTTCAACCTGGGGCACCGGTTCGCTGGACCGGTGGCGCTGGAGCGGGCGCGCTTCGAGAAGAGCGACTTCGATGCGGGAGCGCTGCGCGAGACGCTCGGCGACATCTTGAGCGAGTTCACGGACGCGGCCGGGGTGGACGCGGTGCGGCTGGAGGACACGGGCGCGAACAGCGTCGGCGTCGGCGTGGACGCGACCGTGGCCGCCGTCGGCGCGGGGTACACCTACACGACGGCGCGGACGGTGGTGGACTTCGCGGACGTGAACGGCGACGGGCTGCCGGACAAGGTGATGAAGGCGCCGGACGAGCCGTGGTTCCGGGTGCAGCTCAACCTCGGGAGCCGGTTCGCGCCGGAGGAGTCCTGGCCCGCGGGGGCGTGGGGTGTGTCGATCGATCCGCCGGAGTACGCGTTCATGGGCGGGGGCGACGCGGTGAGCTTCCGCAGGTCGGAGAGCTACGAGGGCAGCTTCAAGGTCGATGTCTGCTACTTCGTGTGCGTCGGCGGGTCGGTGTTCTACTCGGAAGGCGCCGGCTCATCGCACCTCGCGTTCGAGGACATCGACGGCGATGGGCTTCAGGATCATGTGCTCAAGCGAGACGGCGACGCGACGGTGTACGCGCGGGTCAACGCGCTCGGCAAGACGAACCTCTTGCGGCGGGTGAGCCGGCCGCTCGGCGGGAGCATCGAGCTCGACTACCAGCGCGAGGGCAACCTGGTCGTGCCGAGCGAGGGGGCGCTCGGGGAGATGGACAGGGCGCCTCAGGTCGATATGCCGTCGAGCCAGTGGGTGCTGAGCGAGGTGACGGTGCACGACGGCGTGGAGGGCGCGCCGGGGGTGTACGGGGTGCATGCGTACCGGACGAGCATCGCGACGCACGCGGATGGGGTCTACGACCGGGAGGAGCGGGTCGAGCTCGGGTACGGGCTCGTGACGACGACGGCGCTCGGCGAGGATGGCGTCACGGTGATGTCGAGCGAGGACGTCGAGCACCTGAACCACGATGTCTACCGCCGCGGCTTTGTCGCGCGCTCGACGCTGCGCGACGGCGACGGGCTACTCTACATGGTGAACGAGGTCGACTACGCGCCACCGCCTGAGGGGCTGGAGCCCAGGGTGGGCTGGTTCTTCCCCAAGGAGACGGAGAGGAGGGGCGCATTCTACGAGGGGACGACCGACGACCCGAGCGCGCCGCACAAGAGCACGCGCGAGACGCGGGGCTTCGACGAGCTCGGCAACCTGACCGAGCTTCACGCCTACGGCGAGGCCGATACGCCGGACGACGATGTGCATCAGAGGGTCGACTATACGGAGCCTGGCTCGGCCTACATCGTCAAGCCGGAGCTCATCGAGACGACGGACGAGCAGGGGCGCGTGCTGCGCCGGCGCACAGCGACGTACTGGCCGGGAACGGGCGCGTTGCACACCGTCACGAACGTCATCTCCGGCGGCAAGCGGGCGGATGGGACGACCTACGCCAACGCGGAGGCCACGTGGAGCTATGTGTTCGATGACTTCGGCAACCTCGAGACGTCGACCGACCCGAACAGCTACAAGCTGACCTACAGCTTCGATGACGTGACGCACAGCTACCGCACGTGCGCGAGCGATAGCTTCGGGTACCATTCGAACAGTGTGCCGAATCTGCTGTATGGCACGGTCGAGCAGGAGACCGATGTCAACGGGCACACGATGGTGCACCGGGTGGACGACTTCGGACGGCTCACCGAGGTCTGGGGGCCGAGCGATCTCGCGGAGGACGGTGAGGACGCTGTGCCGGTCGGGTGCACGCCGAGCAAGGTCTGGAGCGCGGAGGAGCCGGCGGGAGAGGGTGAGCCGACGATCGGGTTCGAGTATGCGCTCCAGCCGGGTCAGACCGCCGCGCTGCCGGCGTGGGCGAAGACGAGCCACAAGGACGTGGAGCACCCGGGCGACCCGATCGTGACGGTGACGCTCGCGGATGGGCTGGGGCGCGTGCTGCAGACCAAGAAGGACCACGCGCGCGACACGGGCACGGGCACCGAGGTCGGGATGACGGTCAGCGGAGCGGTGGCGTTCGACGCGCTCGGCCGCGTGGTGGAGCAAGGGCAGCCGGGCTTCAGCGCGGAGCCGGACACGGCCTTCGTGAGCCTGGGGCTGCTGCGGCCGACGCTCACGCGTTACGACGCGGTCTCGCGCGTGCGGGAGGTCGCCATGCCGGACACGAGCGCGCCGGGCGGCTATGCGCGGACGGCGATCGAGCACGACCTGGTGGCGCTGGAAGGACAGCTGCTCTTTCAGGAGATGGTGATCGACGCCAACGGGAAGGTGCGGAACACGTACCGGGACGTGGGTGGGCGGATCGCAGCGGTGGAGGAGTTCAACCGGATCAAGGGGGTGGAGACGCGGATCGTGACGCGTTATCAGCATAGCCCCCTCGGCGAGCTCGTGCGGGTGACGGACGCGCGGAACAACGCGACGACGGCGACGTACGACTCGGTCGGCCGGATGGTGACGCTGGTCAGCCCCGACGCGGGCCGCACGGAGTGGCGCTACGATCTGGTCGGGAACCTTCGAGCGAAGCAGACGGCGGAGCTCGCGGCGCGGGGACAGCTGATCCGGTACGAGTACGACTTCAACCGGCTGCGGAAGATCGACTATCCGGTGACGCAGGACGTGGTCTACACGTACGGCCAGCCGGACGATGCCGGGGACGAGGAAGGCAACCGAGCGGCGCGGCTGGTGGAGGAGACGAGCGCGGCGGGCAAGCGCAGCTTCCGTTACGATCGGTTCGGCAACACGGCGGAGCTGACGTCGGAGTTCCCGAGGCTGCGGGAGCCGCACCGTGGGCCGTACCAGGCGACGATGAAGTACGTGTTCGACGCGCTGGGGCGGATGCAGGAGCTCCACTTCCCGGGCGCTGGCGAGGAGACTGTGCGCTACGGGTACGACCGAGGCGGCGCGGTGGTGTCGGTGGTCGGGGAGAACCAGCGCGTCAATCCGCAGCACCCGAGCGAGCCGAGGACGACGGAGTACCTGAGGCACATCGGGTACGACGAGTTCGGGCAGCGGGTGCGTGTGGTGGCGGGCAACGGGATCGAGACGAAGTACCGGTACGACGAGTCGACGCGGCGGATGACGGAGGTCAACGCGGACCACCAGAGCGCGCAGATGCGGTCGATGGGCCGAGCGCCGAGGCCGTTCCAGCGGCTGCGGTACCGGTATGACCTCGTCGGCAACATCCGGGAGCTGAACAACGAGGTGCCGTTCGACGAGTCGCTGGGCGGCGCGGTGATGGTGGCGCGGACGCAGCAGCGGTTCGCGTACGACGACCTGAACCAGCTGACCGAGGCTTCGGGGATCTACCAGGAGCGGGGAAACGAGCAGCAGCGGTACACGCTGGGCATCGACTACGACATCCTCGGGAACGCGACGACGAAGCGGCAGGAGGTCGCTCGGTACGTGCCGAATGGCCCGGGGCAGTGGCGGCTGGACTACCCGATCCGGGAGAGGACGTACCGGAACGAGTACCGCTACACGGGGCCGAGGCCGCACGCGGCGAACCAGGTAGACGAGTACGTGCCGGCGGAGTCGCAGCCGCGGCTGAGGGAGCTGTCGTACGACGCGAACGGCAACCACAAGCAGTGGAAGTACCGGGGCAGCCCGCAGCGTACGCTGAGCTGGGATGAAGACAATCGGCTGATGTCGGTGAGCGAGAACGGACAGGAGATGTCGCGGGCGCTGTACGACGGCGCGGGGGAGCGGCGGGTGCACCTGCACCGGGTGGCCGGGGAGGAGGAGACGGCGTACGTCGACCAGCACCTCGTGGTGCGCAACGGGGTGATCGCGACGAAGCACCTGTTCGCAGGGGAGACGCGGATCGCGAGCAAGATCGATGCGGACTACTACCAGAGGCCGCCGGTGCTGTACTACCACCCGGACCACCTCGGGAGCACGCAGTACGTCACCGACCAGGACCAGGCGCTGAGCCAGCACGTGGAGTACCTGCCGAGTGGGGAGCTGTGGGCGGACCAGACGGACTCGCGGTTCCAGAACCGGCGGCCGTACCTGTTCAATGGGAAGGAGCTCGACCTGTCGACGGGGCTCTACCACTACGGGGCGCGGAGCTATGAGCCGCGGCTCGGGGTGTGGCTGAGCCCGGATCCGGTGCTGGCAGAGTACATGGCCGGCAGGATCAATGGCGGGGTGTACAAGCCGATCAACCTGGGGCTGTACACGTATACATGGAATAACCCCGTAGCTTTCGTTGATCCGGATGGCAGGTATTCAAAGGAAGCTGCGCAAGTTTTGGAAACTGCCGTGAAGACAGCCGGTTCGGCCACTGTGGCGGCACTGGCGGAGCCCTCGCCATTTGGGGAGGTGATCGTTGCTGGCGCGGTCATTGTCGGAGGCGTAGGCCTCGTGGGCTATTTGATCTACGATGCCATCACGGATGGAGACTCCCCCAAGTCATCTGAAGCTGCGCCTGCGCCCGCGCCTCCCGCGGAAGTACCCTCCCCACCCCCACCGCCTGCAGCGGGCGGGGGTGGGGCGAAGGAGCCCCCAAAACCTGCTGTTGCTGCGGCGGCGGAGCCACCACAGAAGCCCTCGAAGAGGCAAGGCGAGGGCTCGAGTAAAGCAGCATCAAGGATCGACCCTACAAAGCCTGCAAGAGAGGTCGTACCAGGAAGCCTGAGACGCGAATTCCCCGGCCAACACCTGGACAAGTCTCTGAACGGTATCAAGGATGCCCTGCGCACGGCGCGCGGTGAGGAGAAGAGAACTCTTCAGACTGCCAAGAAAATACTTGAACAATCGGAGCGTCTTCTGGAGAAGACGAAAAACAAATGAGTGGTTGGTATTCGGCCTGCATGCTGTTCGAATCAGAGGTTGACGATCAGTCTTCCGAAGAGCCTCTGTGTGAGGAGAGTATTCGGTTAATAAATGCAGATGATGTTGATGCGGCTAGGGTGATGGCCGAATCGCTTGGGGGTGAGCTGGAGCATTCATATGCTAATCCGGATGGCAAAACGGTTAGGTGGGTATTTAAGGGAATTGTAGAGTTGCAGGACTTGTGTGAATCGGAAATCGTGAGTGGTACTGAGGTTTTTTCGAGGATGTTCAAGAAGGGTCAGCTCGATAGATAGATCTGCTGCCGAGAGTGCGCTTCCGAACCAACTCGCTACTTGCGATCGGGTTGACGGTGGATGTTTGTGAGGACGACGGAGTACCTGAGGCACATCGGGTACGACGAGTTCGGGCAGCGGGTGCGTGTGGTGGCGGGCAACGGGATCGAGACGAAGTACCGGTACGACGAGTCGACGCGGCGGATGACGGAGGTCAACGCGGACCACCAGAGCGCGCAGATGCGGTCGATGGGGCGGTCGCCGAGGCCGTTCCAGCGATTGCGCTACCGATATGACCTCGTCGGGAACATCCGGGAGCTGAACAACGAGGTGCCTTTCGACGAGTCGCTGGGCGGGGCCGTCATGGTGGCGCGGACGCAGCAGCGGTTCGCGTACGACGACCTGAACCAGCTGACCGAGGCGTCAGGGATCTACCAGGAGCGGGGAAACGAGCAGCAGCGGTACACGCTGGGCATCGACTACGATGCCCTGGGGAACGCGACGGCGAAGCGCCAGGAGGTCGCTCGGTACGTGCCGAATGGCCCGGGGCAGTGGCGGCTCGACTACCCGATCCGGGAGAGGACGTACCGGAACGAGTCCCGCTACACCGGGCCGAGGCCGCACGCGGCGAACCAGGTGGACGAGTACGTGCCGGCAGAGTCGCAGCCGCGGCTGCGAGAGCTGTCGTACGACGCGAACGGCAACCACAAGCAGTGGAAGTACCGGGGCAGCCCGCAGCGCGCGCTGAGCTGGGATGAAGACAACCGGCTGGTGTCGGTGAGCGAGAACGGACAGGAGATGTCGCGTGCGCTGTATGACGGCGCGGGGGAACGGCGGGTGCACCTGCACCGGGTGGCCGGGGAGGAGGAGACGGCGTACGTCGACCAGCACCTCGTGGTGCGCAACGGGGTGATCGCGACGAAGCACCTGTTCGCAGGGGAGACGCGGATCGCGAGCAAGATCGATGCGGACTACTACCAGAGGCCGCCGGTGCTGTACTACCACCCGGACCACCTCGGGAGCGCGCAGTACGTCACCGACCAGGACCAGGCGCTGAGCCAGCACGTGGAGTACCTGCCGAGCGGGGAGCTGTGGGCGGACCAGACGGACTCGCGCTTCCAGAACCGACAGCCGTACCTGTTCAATGGGAAGGAGCTCGACCTGTCGACGGGGCTCTACCACTACGGGGCGCGGAGCTATGAGCCGCGGCTCGGGGTGTGGGTGAGCCCGGACCCGGTGTTGGCAGAGTACATGGCCGGCAAGCTCAACGAGGGGGTGTACCGGCCGATCAACCTGAGTCTCTACACGTACGCGTGGAACAACCCCGTCGTCCTCATCGACCCGGACGGGCGCCTGACGACGCAAGCGATAGCCGAGGCGTTTGTGAAGGGCTCGGTGGTCGTCGGGACCGCGCTCTCAGTGCCCGCCACCGCTGCCGTGGTCGAGCCGACCCCCATCGGAGAGCTGGTCGTGGGCGGCCTGTTCGCCGTGGGAACGGTGGGTTATGCGGTCTACACCATCGCCACTGCTGATTCCGACGAGTCCGCGATCGGGCCTAGCTGCGACGTACCGGCAGACTTCCCGACGTCCGCGACGCCTGGAGCACCGCCGCCGTTGGAAGCGGGAGGTGGTGGGGCGAAGGAGCCGCCCAAACCTCCTGCCGCCACGGCAGCGGAGCCGCCGGAGCAGCCGACAGGCGGGGGATTGTTCAAAGGCAAAGTCGACCCATACTCGTTGACACCCACGCATGGGACAACGCTCGGTAGGAACAGGTACAATGCGCTCAAGCAGGACATCGCAGAGCATGGCATGAAAGACACCATAAAGTTTGTCGAGCACAACGGGCAGCGTTATGTTGTGAACGGCCACCATAGGCTTCGGATAGCGAAGGAGCTAAAGATGCCCGAGGTTCCCGTCGAGCAGGTGAAGTTGCCATATCAAGGCTATAAATCGGTTTCTGATCTTGCGGGGCAGTGAACATGGCTACCTGGCAGTGCTCGTTCTTGCTCGTGCCATCTACAGAGCACGATCGCGATCCGCGGATTTTGTTGGAGATGATAGAGAGCGGAAGTTTCTGGGCGGATTCGCAGCCGGGTGAGGATATCGAACGGACGGCCCTCGAGATCCTGGGAAAGGGAGCGAGCTGGTCGTCAGACGTAGACGTCTGGGGAGATGAGGATTCGACCTGCCTGTCAATGGTTCGAGACGGGAGCCGTGTTGTCGAAGTCCTGTTGCGTGTTGATCTGAGGAATATACAGAAGCCAGACCTGGCACGTTTGCTTGATGGATTCAAGCGAGCCCGCGTGCTCTTGGTCGATGAGACGGCGCAGCTATACGAGCCGACACTGCCTGCGGTCCTTCAAGCACTGCAGGCGTCTACAGCCTGGAAGTATGTAACGGATCCAGCGGCGTTCATCGCATCCTTGTCAGAGAAGATCTCCGACATTGATGGTTAGTCGTGGAGAAGTTGGGGAGACTCGGGCACGATATGAGGCCGTACACGCCGACCGTGACCGTAGACCTGAATCATCGCAACGATGGGCAACGTCGGAGGCGGACTCAAAGCACTGTGGATGGCCGAAGGCAAGGCGTTTGTCAGACTGACTGTGCGGAGGGACGCGGCAGAGACGCAGCCGCGGCTGAGGGAGCTGTCGTACGACGCGAACGGCAACCACAAGCAGTGGAAGTACCGGGGCAGTGTGCAGCGCACGCTGAGCTGGGACGAGGACAACCGGCTGGTGTCGGTGAACGAGAACGGGCAGGAGATGTCGCGGGCGCTGTACGACGGCGCCGGGGAGCGGCGGGTGCACCTGCACCGGGTGGCCGGGGAGGAGGAGACAGCGTACGTCGACCAGCACCTCGTGGTGCGCAACGGGGTGATCGCGACGAAGCACCTGTTCGCTTGTACTGAGTGTGCTTTGGTCTAGCAGGCGCTGCTCACATGCTCCAGGCCGAGCACCTCGCCGACGATTCGATCGAGCTCATCGTGTGGAAGGCCGGGATCAGGTGTTCGCCGCCCGAGCTGTTCGATCTGCTCGAGCGTCGGATACCGGAGGTTCCTCAAGTCGGTCGCGTTCACCTGGGTGTGCCCGTTGAACTGCCGAACGTGCGTATCGACGAGCGTCGAGTTCAAGAAGGCCACGAGGCCGCGCGCCATCACGGCCGGCAGGCCCTCGCCGCTCCGGTGGAAGACATTGAGGTGGTTCTCGAACCCGATCCTGTCTCCCGGAGCGGTCTCGGGCGTGAAGAGGGCGGCGACGACCCGCCGCCTCTCCTCCTTCGACGAGAAGCGCTTGACGAGCACGTAGTTCCCGCTGGGCATCCAGAGGTCGGCGGTCTCAGGCGCTTCCACGAGGGCGTTCGGCTTCTTGCCGCGTTTGGGCCAGCGAACGACGCCCGACGCGAGGTGCGTCGGGTAGATCAGCGGACCGGTGCCCCTCTCGGGCTCCTGCCGCAAGAACTCGCGCGCTCGGAAGTCGACGACCTTTCCCGTCGAGACGCCCACGTCCAAGTCCGTCAAGCGGGATGGCATGCGCGCGAACGTGGCGGCGACCTTCTCCCCGGCGTCGTCCGGCACCACGTGGATGAACAGCTCGGGATCTCCAGGTCGGACGACGTGTTCGAACGGCACGGAGCGGACGGACAGCGGCCCGCCCCCGCCCCCGGGACCGCGCGACGACGAGATGGTGACGGACCCGCACTCGCCGCCCCTGACGGCGTGAATGATGACGTTCTCTTGAAGGACTTCGTCCTCCGCGAACGCCGCTTTGCGCGATTCGAAGACGTGCACCCTTCGCAGCGACATCTCTCTGAAGAACAGCTCCCGGAATGGCCGAAAGTAAAGACCATTGCAGAAGCTCCGGGGGGTGATCGCGACGAGCTCCCCGCCCGGCTCCAGGAGGAGGATCGCGAGGCCAAGAAAGGCCGTGTACAGGTTGCTGGTCTCGATGCCCACGCGCCGCAGCGCCGCCCTGGCCTCGGTGTCCGAGTTGAGCTTCTTGTAGGGTGGATTCAGGATCGCGTGTGTGAACGAGCGCGGCATGCCCGGGCGAGCCCGGCCGCCGTCGAGCTGCTCGACGGCCGACCGGATGAAGTCGGCCTCGATGATGCGGGCGGTGAAGTCGATCCCGGCGCCCGCGCATTCGTCGCGACACGCGCGCGCCGTCCGACGCAGGTACGCCGCGAGCCGCGGGTCGATCTCGAAGCCGGTCGCGCGGATCGCGCTCGGGTGTATCCGGCGGGCACATGCGCTGGCCGTGAACGCCGCGAGGAGGCTGCCCACACCGGCGCCGGCGTCCAGCACGCGGATCTCCTCGCAGGACCGCTCGAACAGCGACGCCATGAACGACGCCACCGGCGGCGGCGTGAGGAATTGACCCAGCTCGGACCGCGTGCGGGGATCGAGCGCCCGCGCGGCTTCGATGCGGTCGAGGTCGACGCGGTCGAGGAGCGGCGGCAGGGCGGCTGCCTCGAGTCTCGCTGCCCGGCTCATCGATGACGTGGTTACCGCAGCTGGGGCATCGAGCCAACCGTGCCTGGTCGGTGAACGCGCCGTGGGCGCCTTGCCGGCGAGGCGGCGCCCGCGGCGCGCCGCTCAGGCGGCCTCTTGCCGCGCCGCCACCGCGGCGAGCGGCGGTATCCCGAAGCGCTCGCGCACCTCGTCGAGCGGCAGGTGGACGACGTCCCAGAAGTTCCAGCGATCGCTCAGATCGACCTTGCAGGCCGCGCCTCGCGCCACCGCGCGCAGCACCTTGCGCGCCTCGAAGAGCCCGATCTGCGGCGCGGCGACGGGCGTGATCTGAATACCGAGGTGGAACTGCAGCATCACGAAGAGCAGGAAGGCGAACCCGTCGCGCCGGATGAACCCCGCCTGGAAGGAGCCGGCCTGGATCTCACCCGCAGGATCGGTGTCGTACTCCGCGAGCACATGGCCGAGATCGTGGAACACCATGCGTTCCGGGATCGCGTCCCGGCTCTCGCCGGGGAACAGGAAGCCGCGCGCGGTGCAGTGCTCCCAGAACACCCGGCCGAACGTGCCCTCGGGCAGGAGCCCGAGCTGCTTGTAGCGGAAGGCCCGCGAGCGATCCGCGACGCCCGCGCGGAAGAAGGGCCCGACGAGCCTGCGCACGCCGGCCAGGCCCTCTCTCCTCAGGACCTCGCCGGCGAACGCGCCGACGAGGCGGCGCCTCACGGCGGCCTTGGCGAGCCTTCTGTGACCGCGCGCCACGAGGCGGAGCACGCCCACGCCCTGCTCGCGCACGCCGAGCGCCCGGGCGAGCGCCTCGACCGCATCCACCTCGGCCGCGGTCACCTCGCCGTCCGCCATCGCGGTCACGAGCGCGAGCTGCACCAGCCGCTTGCGCCGGTGCGGATCCGGGATCGCGCGCGCCACCGCCTCGGGCGCGACGCGCGGCAGCCCGTCGACGTCGGCGCAGGCGCCGTGCAGGGCCGCGAGCTCCTCCAGGACGGCGCGCTGCTCCGGGTCGAAGCGCGCGGGCGCGCCGTCGGCCAGGGCCACCTCCCGGAGCGCGCCGAGCGCGGCCGGGATCTCATGAGAAAGAAACACGACGATATCCATGCTGACCTCCTCTTCGGACAAGGGGTTTCACGCGAGGCGCCCCGCGACCGGGCTCACTCTCGCTGGAACGCGCTGATCGCTGACAGGATCGCCGCCGAGATCTCCGTCGGCAGCGACCTGGCCGTCTCCATGATCACCCGGACCCGCTCCACGCTCGCCTGGTCGACGAAGCGGCGGCCGAGCGGCGTGAGCGCGAGCGTCTTCGCACGGCGGTCCTCGGGATCTTCCTCCCGCGCCAGGAGCCCCCGCTGCACCAGGCCATCGACGAGCCGGCTCCCGGCCGAGGCCGAGAGCCCGAGCGACGTGGCGAGGGCGGTGACGCGCACCGGGCCCTCCTGATCGACGAGGTGCAGCGCGGCCACCTGCGCCACGCTGAAGTCCTCCTCGTGCAGCGCCCGCGCGAGCCCCGCGATGATGCGCGAGAACATCATCCGCGTGAACCGCTCGAGCGGCGAGCCCAGGATCTTTTGCTTGCTCACAATATTGTCTATTACGCATTAGTTGCTAACACGCAAGTAAATGCCGACGCGAACGCGCGATCACCAGCGCCGGTCCGTCCGCCGCGGAGGGCGGCAGGCGCGCCGCGCGGCCGGCCACCCACCGGCGCGGCCGGTCGGCTCGACAGGCTGGCCGCTTCGCGGGGGGGTCGCGTCGGGGCGGCGGTCAGCCGCGAGCGGCGGTCACTTGCGGGCGCCGGTCACGTGGACCTCGCGGAGGCGCGCCCGCGCCGCCGCGTAGTACGGCTCGATCTCCTTCGCCGCCGGCGTGCCCCAGAGGTTCTTCCGCTCCTCCGGGTCGCTCGCCAGGTCGTAGAGCTCGAACCGGGCGCCGCCCGAGATCGTCAGCTTCATGTCGCCGCGGAGGAACGACCGCCGCGCGTCGTTGTAGGGCCCCGCCGGCATGTCGATCAGCACGTCGCGCGCCTGGGCTTGCTCGCCCGGGGCGAGGAGCACGTCGGGCAGGAGCGACGCGCCCGACAGGAAGTCGCTCGCGTGCGCGCCCTCGCCAGGCCCGGGCGCCCGCATCAGGTCGAGCAGCGTCGGCGCGAGATCGATCAGGCTGCGCCGCGCCGAGACCCGGGACGGCGCCGCGCCCGGCACGTGGACGAGCAGCGGCACCCGCACGAGCTCCTCCCAGAGCTCGAAGCCGTGGCGGAACATCTTGTGCTCGCCGAACGCCTCGCCGTGATCGCTCGTCACGACGATCGCCGTGCGCCCGGCGAACGGCGCCGCCGCGATCGCGTCGAGCAGCCGGCCGATGTGCCGGTCCGTGAACGCCACCTCGCCGTCGTAGAGATCCCGCTGCGAGGCCGCGCCGAAGCCCGCCACGTCGTCGTGCCGGAGGTAGTCGGCGTGCGGGTCGAGGTAGTGGACCCACAGGAAGAAGCGCCCGCCCGTGTTCTCGGTCGACCCTAGCAGCCGCAACGCGGCGTCGGTCAGCGCGGCGCTCGTCGCCTTGTTGTCGACGTCCCAGGGCGCGCCCTCCGGCGGCGCCGCGGACATGTCCACCACGTCGAAGCCGCGATCGAGCCCGCCGAAGCTGCCGAAGTAGCGGTGCCCGTGCACGCTCATCGTGCGCACCCCGGCGCGCTTCAGGCGCTCGGCGACGAACGTGTCCTCCTCGCCGAACTTGTTGAAATGCCCCCAGTTCCTGTGGGTCTCGCTCCCGTACTTGCCGATGAGCATCGGGCCGACGCTCTTGCCCGTGTAGGACGCGAGCGAGTACGCGCGCTCGAACACCGTGGAGCGGGCCGCGAGGCCGTCGAGGTTCGGCGACACGGGCCGCTGGTTGCCCGCGTAGCCGAGGTCCGCGCGGAGCGTGTCGACCGTGACGAGGACGACGTTCAGGTCCGCCGGCAGGCGCGCGGCGGACGACCCGGGCGAGTCGGCGCCCGGGGCCGCCTTGGGGGCGGGGGCGAGCGCGGCGAGCGCCGCGGACGTCAGATCGCCGCCGGAGCAGTCGTCGTCGATGCCGTTGTCGAGGATCTCCTGGGCCAGCGGGTGGACGCGCGCGTCGTGGTCGTCGCAGTCCCCGCCGCCGAAGAGGGCGGCCGCGTGGTCGCCGTCGCGATCGGCGAGTCGGCGCAGGACCGCGAGGCTCTTGCCCCCGACGGGCGCGCCGCGCTCGATCGCCTGCGCCACCGCGGGCTCCGCGTTGAGCGCGGAGGCGGCGCGCGTGGTGAGCGCGAGCGGCAGGAGCGCGGCGAGGAGCGCGACCGGGGCGCGCGCCGTCCGGACCGCGGCCGGCGCCAGGAAGGCGGCGAGCGCGACGACGAGCAGGAGCGCCGGGGCGCGCAGGTCGAGCTCGGGGCGCTTGAAGATGCCGTAGATGCCGAGGAAGCCGCCCTCGCCCGAGACGCCGCCCGTGGCGACCCCGAGCGCGAACAGGGCCGCGGCGATCCCGAGCGCGACGCCGCCCGTGACCGCCGGATCGACGCAGGCGGGGCGGCCGTCGCTGGCGTTGGCGAGCGCGCGCCGGAGCGGCGGCGTGAGGGCGAGGACGGCGAGGCCCGCGATGAGGCCGAGGCCGAGCGCGCCCGCGGCGACGGCGGTGCCCACCAGGAGGGGCGCGGCCTCGAGGCCGAGCAGGGCGCGGGCCAGGTGGGCGCACAGGGTCATCCAGAGGAACGCCGCGAGCACCGCGAGCGGCACGAACGCCGCGATGTCGGCGGGCCGGCCGATCGCACGCACCCGCAGCGCGCCCACGAGCGTGGCCGGCGACGGCGGGCCCGACGGGTCGACCACGATCGCGGAGGCGCCCGCGAGCAGGCCGACGACGAGCGCGACGGGCGCGAACACCCCGATGTCGGCGAGGTAGGTGGCGAGCTGGAAGGTGGCGTCGTCGCCGGCGCCCGCCGTGGCCCACCCGGCGTCGAGCGACGCGGCGACGACGCCGAAGACGCTGGCGCCGAGCGCGCTCCTGGCGAGCCGCCCCGCCCACGCGCGGGCCAGCGTGGGGACCGCGGGGCCCGGCGAGCTCGAGGCTCGCTTCACGCCGGGCTCCGCTTCCGCGCCATGGGGTGAGCGGCGTCGTAGACCTTGAGCAGGTGGTCGATCGAGACGTGCGTGTACCGCTGCGTGGTGGCGAGCGAGGCGTGCCCGAGCAGCTTCTGGATGGCCCGGAGGTCGGCGCCGCCGTCGAGCAGGTGGGTCGCGCAGGTGTGCCGGAGCGCGTGCGGGTGCAGGTCGGCCCGGCCGGCGCCGAGCGCGCCATAGCGCTGCACCAGCGCCTGGACACGGCGCACCCCGATGCGCGCGCCGCGGCGGGACAGGAAGAGGGCGCGGGGGTCGCGGGCGCCGGTCGTCGGATCGGTGAGCTCGTCGCGCCGCTCGAGGTAGCGCTCGATGGCGGCGAGGGCGTGGGAGCCGAGCGGGACGATCCGCTCCTTGTTGCCCTTGCCGACGACGCGCACCGCGGCCCTGTCGGCCGGGTGCCGGTCGACGTGGGCGAGGTCGAGCCCGCAGAGCTCGGAGACGCGCAGGCCTGCGCCGTAGAGGGTCTCCAGCATGGCGCGGTCGCGGAGCCCCTCGGCCGTCTCGGCGCCGGGGATCTCCATGACCTGGGCGGCGGCGTCGACGTCCAGGAAGGTGGGCAGCGGGCGCCGGACCTTGGGCAGGGCGAGCTGGGCCGCCGCGTTCTTGTCGACCTCGCCGCGCCGCTCCAGGTAGCGGAGCAGGGCGCGGGCAGCGCCCACCTTGCGCGCGATCGAGGAGGGCGCGTGGGTGCGCGCGAGCGAGCCCAGCCAGCCGCGCAGGAGGAGCACGTCGAGGCCATCCACGGCCGGGGCCTCGTCCGGTGAGGGAGCCTCGCCGGCGGCCGGGGCCTGGCCGGTGGCCGGGGCCTGGCCGGCGGCCGAGGCCTTGCCGGTGGCCGGGGCCTTGCTGCGCGCTCGCGCAGGGCGGTGGTCGGCGTTCGCGGCCGCCTTCTCGCGAGCGAAGCGCGCGAGCTGCTCGAGGTCGCGCCGGTACGCGTCCACGGTGTGGCGCGAGGCCCGCCGCTCGGCCGTGAGGTAGGTCAGGAAACGCGCGATCGCCTGCTCCAGCGTGGTCCCGCCGGATCGATCGCCGCTCCGCCGCGCGTGCATCACGGGTTTGCCCTACCACCAGGACGGCGCCGCAGGCAAAGACTCGCCGCTGGCCGAGCTGGAGCGCCGCTCGGCCGGAGCCGCTGCGCGGCGCGGCGAGGGGAGCCGGGCGCTGGCCGGGGGGACCGCGGTCGGCGGTCGCCAGGTCCCGGCGGCAGGGGGAGGTCGCAGGGCGCGTCGCGCCATGCCCTGATAAAAACGCACTTCACGGATCACGAGCGAACACCCACCCGGTGGGCGACATGGCGTGAGCGCCGTGCTGTCCAGGATGATCCATGAGCTGCGCTGTCGAACCGTGAATGGGACTGCCGAGCAAGGCGGTGAAGACCTGCTGTTGCGACGCGCGTGAGACCGACGCCCGCTCGCTCGCAGCGAAGGAGGCTCTCAATCGTTGTTGCCCCCGACGGACCGCGACGGGATGCGCTTGTGAACCCGGTGGTGGAAGGACCTCGATGTGCAGGGCGCGTGGCCGTGCCGGCGCGGGCGATATCGCTCCGGATCAGTCCTTCCGCTGCTGGACTCGCGGCGCTTCGGCCTACTCGCACGCCTCGCCGAGGACGTACCCGTATTTGCAGATGCAGCGGCACTCGACCTCGAACTCGGGCTCGTTGCACGCCGGCCGGACCTGCCGCACCTGCTTCGCCGTCCGGCCCTCCCTGTCCTTCACCTGCACCACGATCTCGTAGTCGTGATCGAAGATGTCGCTGCTCGACCAGTTGTTCGGGCAGACTCCCACGTTCGCGAAGGTCGAGATGTCGGCGTCGACGCTCGCTCCCCAGCCGTCGCCGGTCGGCTTGAGGTTGACCGTCCTCGACTCGGACATCACACGCCCCGACATGGGATCGCGGAGCGAGCCCGACAGCTGGACACCGCAGGCGCTCAGGTTCGTCGCGCGGACGCCCAGGAAGAGCACCCGCCCGCCCTGCGGCGGCATGATGATGTCGATCCCGTCGCCGTCGCTCACCGGGTGCGCCGCGTCGCTCGAGTCGAGCGCGGTGACCTCCATGCGGATGTCGGCGCCCTCCTCGCCCAGGTACCCGAGCTTGCAGGCGTCCTCGACCGGAGGGGGATCCCCGCCGTCGTCGGCGCACGCCGGCGCGGCGAGCAGCAGCGCAGCGAGCCCACGGCTCGCCGCGGCGGGCCAGGCCATCAGCGGTCCCGCCCCTCCGGCGCCGGAGGGTCACCCCCGTCGTCCTCCGGCTCCTCCCGCGGGATGGGCGCGCGCGGGCGCCTCGTGGCGCCCAAGGAGCTGGAGCTGGTCGGCGCCATGGTGATCGGCGCCATGGTGATCGGCGCCATCACCCGCGAGTCCGGCGTCGCGCGCTGGGACAGCGCGTCGCCGCGCCACCTGCCGTCGACGTCCGCCTCGGCCCGCCCCGGCGCCTCGCTGGACGTCGAGCTCCACTCATGAAGACCAGCCTGCGGGAACGGCGTGCGCTCGGCCAGGTACGCCGCGAGCAGCCGATCGCGCTCGAGCTCTTCCGTGCTCGGCGGCGGGGGAGGATCGAGCGTGGGCAGCTCGTCGGTCCACGTCAGGTCCGCTTCGTCCAGGCTCGGGCCGGAGCCGGCGCTGGAGCTGGAGAACGCGCGCGGCGCGTTCCGCTCCGTCGGGACAGGCTCCGGGGCGTAGCTCGGGGCACCACCCGGCGCATGGCTCGAGGCACGGGCCGGCGCCGGGCTGGGGATGCGGGGCTGCGCGTAGCCAGGGGCACGGTCCGACGCGTGGCTGGAAGCACGGGCCGGCGCCGGGCTGGGGATGCGGGGCTGCGCGTAGCCAGGGGCACGGTCCGATGCGTGGCTGGAAGCACGGGCCGGCGCCGGGCTGGGGATGCGGGGCTGCGCGTAGCCAGGGGCACGGTCCGACGCGTGGCTGGGAGGACGTGGCGACGCGTAGCCAGGGGCGCGTTCCGACGCATGGCTGGAAGGACGGGGCGGCAGATAGCCAGGGGCGCGGTCCGACGCGTGGCTGGAAGGATGTGGCTGCGCGTAGCCAGGGGCGCGTTCCGACGCGTGGCTGGGAGGACGTGACGACGCGTATCCAGAGGCGCGTTCCGACGCATGGCTGGAAGGACGGGGCGGCAGATAGCCAGGGGCGCGGTCCGACGCATGGCTGGAAGGACGGGGCGGGGTGTACGTGGGCGCGTGATCGAGCGCGCTGGCGGGCGGATGCTCGGACGTGAAGGAGGGGCTCCGCGAGGTCGGCGGCGGCCCCGGCGGCGGCGGATCGATGGTCGGGAGCTCGTCGTCCCAGTCCCAATCCTCCGGATCGACTCGGGAATCCGACCGGCGCACCGACGCGCCGAGCCGGAGATCACCCGACCTCCGCGACGCCGGGAACCCCGCCGGAGGGCCGATCGTCGGCAGCTGGCCCACGCCCTGGTCCCGCGGCGGCGCGTCGTCCCGGCGCTCGATCTGCCGCGACGGGCGCGTCGGCTCGGGCGCGGGCACGGAGTACCTCGTCGACGCGACCTGCCCGAAGGGCCGCGAGTCCCGCGGCAACCGCGGCGGAGGAGGGACCGCCATCGCCGCGCGCGCCGCCGCCGTCGAGGGGGGCGGCTGCGTCGAGATGAGGTTCTCGTCGCGACCCCGCTCGGCCGGCGCCGGGCGCTCCGCCTGCGCGGGCTGCCGCGGCTGCACGCTGGTCGGCGACGATCCGGCCTGCGC
Source organism: Sorangium sp. So ce124 (assembly GCF_051525235.1). Lineage (NCBI taxonomy): Bacteria > Pseudomonadati > Myxococcota > Polyangiales > Polyangiaceae > Sorangium > Sorangium sp. So ce124. Next base: position 11,699,794 of record NZ_CP150312.1, on the reverse strand, counting down.
GGCGCTCGTGAGCGGCTTGCCGAGCCACGCGGCCTCCTTGCGCGCCTGCGCGGCGCGCGCGCCGTCCTCCGAGCGGAGCGCGCGCGGCGCGAGCGTGTCGCCCGGCTCCGTCGGCGGGACCTCGTCGCCGAAGAGCACCGGCGCGGCTGCCGTCACGCGCGACTCCACCCCCGCCGCGCCGCCCCTCCCGGGGCGGAAGCCGAACGCGGCGCGGATCGCCCGCTCGTGGTGAGGCTCGACCTCGACGGGCCGGACGATGAAGCACGGCTCCGCGCCCGGCGCCCGCACCGAGAGGTCGACGTCGAGCGGCGCGCCGAGGAGGTGACCCTGCTCGTCGAACAGGACGCGCACCGGCGGCTGCGCGAAGTGCGCGGGCGACAGCGGCGTCGAGAGGACGACCCCGAGCTCGCCGGTGCTCAGCTGCACGAACGTGCCGGTCGGGATGATGCCGAGCGCGCCGACGAGCAGCTTGCCGATCGCCCGGTCGGTCGCGCTCTCGGCGCCCGCGATCATGCGCTGGAGCACGGCGTCGAGCGACGAGGCGCCGCCCGACGCGGTCTCGATCGTCGGGAAAGGCGCCGTCCGGAGCTCCGTGAACTGGCGGGCCGCCGCGAGGATCCGCGCGAGCACCGTGGGGCTGCGCCGGCCGCCGTAGAGCGGGCCCTGCCGGCCGCCTTGCCGGAGCGCGAGCGCCTCGTAGGCGATCACCGTGCGCGTGATCGAGGGCGCGTGCAGCTTGCCGAGCGCCGTCAACATGACGGCCGCGCTCGCGGGCAGCCGCTCCTTCTCATCGTCGCTCAGGCCGCGCTCGAGGAGAGAGCGCGCGACAGGCTCGCCCCCGTCGGTCGAGCCGGCGAGCACCCCCGTGAGCCGCAGCCGGCTCACGTCGTAGAGCAGCGCCGCCGTGACGAGGCTCCCGAGCATCCTCCTGTCGGTCGTGAGCTGCCGGGCGATGCCGAGCGCGACGATCGCCGTGGACACGCTGATGCCCGCCTCGTCCGGGTCGGCGATCTTGCCCGCGGCGACCGAGAGCAGGAGGCGCGCGTCCTCCTCGGCCGCGGCCACGAGCTTCTGCGCGACGCGCTTCACCCGCTGCGGCAAGATCGCCGGGGACGAGCGCAGGGCCGCGTAGAACGACCGCATCACGAGGATCGCCGCCGCGTAGGTGCGGCTGATCCGGCCGATGCGCGTGCCGTCGCCGTCGATGGCCCCGCCGGGGAACGGGTTCGTGAGCTTGCGGACCCGGACGCCCCGCAGGCTCGACTGGAGGAGCCGCGCGGCGATGCTGCGGTCGCGCTGGGCGTCGGCGAGGAGGCGGGCGAAGGCGGCGAGCTCGGCGCGACGGACCGTCTTGTCGAGCACGAGCTCCGAGACGTCGCAGGCCTCGAAGAAGCTGCCGAGCTCCAGGGCGACCTCGTACGTCTCGCGCGAGGCGCGGAGCATCTGGCCGTTGATGAAGAGGGTGTTGCCCGCGAACACGATCGTCGCGGCCTCGCTCCCCGACAGCTCGCAGAACTGGACGATGCTGTCGATCGCGGACGGAACGAGCGACAGCACCGCCTGGTTCGAGTCGCTGTGCAGGAGGCACGCCTTCGCGAGCCGGTAGATCATCTGCACGAGGCCGAGCGCCGCGCGGCGCCGCACGTCGGCCTTCACGCCCGAGATCGCCGTGTCGCCGGTGCTCTCGTGGAGGTTGGCTTTCTCCTCGCTCACGGCTTCCTCCCGCCCCGGGGGGACGGAGACGGCGCCGGCTTCGTCGAGGGGACCGCGCTGCTCGGCGCGGGCTCGATGGCCGTGCGGGACGGCGCGCCGAGCGACAACGAGGCGGGGCCCTGCCGCACGCTGTACGGCGCGGCGCTGGCGCTCGAGGGCGGGGCGGGGGACCTCGGCGCCATGGCCGGGCGCGGCATCGACGTCGGCATCGGCGGCGGCGCGGCCGTCGGGGTGGACGACGCGGCAGAGGAAGGCGGCGGCGGCCCACGCCGGCTGAACGGCACGGAGGTGGGAGGCGCCGAGGCGGCGCTCGTCGAGGCGGGCACCGGCGACACGAGCGGCGCCCTGTAGGCGGGTCGGCCGGCGTCGCCGCCGTTCGGGGCCATGGTTCCGGGGCGCGGGGTGCTCCACGGCTCGAGCTGGTCCGGCAGGCTGAGCGGCCCGCCCGGGCTCACGCGCCGGACCGAGACGGGTGAGTACGAGCGCTTTGCGCGGGAGGGCGGCGCGCTCGCGTCCGGGGGCGCCGGCACCGGCGGGCGCTCGCTCGGGCGGGTCGGCGCGACCAGGCGCGCGGCGATCGCGACCGCGGCGCGCGCGGCGGCGTCGCGCACCGGCGGGGTGTTCCACCAGCGCGGCTTGGTCGCCTCCTTGACCGCGCGGAGCGCCTCGTAGCTCCGCGCCTGGCAGAGGAAGTGCGCGGCCAGCTCGCGGGTCTGCTCGATCGCCTCGGACGGGATGAGCTGGCGCTTCTCGAGCAGCTCGATCGCGAGCTTCTCGGCCCGCGCGGGGTTCAGCTGCGCGACGGTCTCGAGCCACTGCCGCCGCTCGGCCCCCGAGAGGTCGTGGAACGACGGCGCGACGATCCGCCGCACGAGCGTCGGGCCCGCGGCGAGGACGCCGAGCTTGCCGATGAGGCGCAGGGCCTCGCAGCGCACCGGCGGCGCGGGATCGTCGAGGAGCTTCTGGAGCTCGTCCCGGACGCGCTCGGCGGCGGAGCCCGCGGAGCCGCTCTCGCTCGCCGCGGCGTCGGGGAGCTCGGCGAGCGCGCTGATGCGCACCTCGACGTGCGGGCTCACGAAGCCCGCCTCCAGCGCTGCGAGGGCGCCGGGGGTCTTGAGCTGCGCGAGCAGCTGGAGGAGCGTCAGGGCGAGGGGGACCGGGGCGCGAGAGAGCAGGTCCCCGAGCTCGGCTTCCCGGCCCGGCGCCCACCGCCGCATGTACGTGAACAGGACCTCGCGCAGGCGCTCGGACTGCACCGCGCCGTGGCACTGGCATGCGGCGCTGAAGAGCGAGCCGTCCTCGAGCGCGTCGAGCGCGTGGGCCAGCCCCTCGACGATCGCCGGGTCGAGCGGCGCCACGCTCCGGCTCGCGCCGGTCTGTGCCGCGTTCCGGCTCGCGCCGGCCAGCATCGTGTTCCGGCTTGCGCCGGCCTGCGCCGCGCTGCGCCCTGCGTCGGCCTGCGCCGCGCTCCGGCCTGCGCCGGCCAGCATCGTGTTCCGGCTTGCGCCGGCCTGCGCCGCGCTTCTGCCCGCGCCGGCCTGCGCTGCCACGCCGGCCTGCGCCGCCACGCCTGCGGACGCCGCGCCGCCGAGGGCAGCGCCTGCGGCCGCGGCGCCTGCGGCCGCCGCGCCATGGCCCGCCGCGCCGGGGGCCGACGCACCCGCGGCCGCCGGCTCCTCCGGGTGAGCCGTCGCGAGATCGTTGAGGATCGCTCTGAGCGCCTCGACCGGGAACATCGCCTGCGCGAGCGCCCGGTCGACGGCGCGCGGCGAGAGCTGCGGCAGCGCGGCGCTCTGTCGACCTGCCGCGCCTGCCGTGCTCGCCGCGCCCATTGTGCCGCGCTGCATGCCGTCGAGCCGCGCGAAGAACGCGCGCCGGAGCATCGTCTGCACCTCGAACGCGAGCTCGTAGCTGTGCAGGACGATCTGGTCGGCGGTCCACGCGGTGAGCGCCCCCGTCATGCGGACCTCGTCGCCGTGCCGGACGGCGTCCACGTAGCCGTCGACGAACGCGTCCATGTAGCGCTCGTTCCACTGCTCCGACGGCAGCGAGATCTGGGCGCCGAGCGTGCTCCGGGTCAGCGGGTCGATGGCGAGCGCCGAGGCGGCCGCGCCGGTCTCCGCGAGCGCGGCCTCGACGTTCCTCTGCAGCGCCCTGCCCGCGAGCGAGCTCTCGTCCCAGAGGCTCTCGATCTGCGCGAGGGCGCGCGCCCCTACCGCGACCTCCCGGCACTGCTCCTCGAAATCCTCCAGATCCTCGTCGCCCTCGGCGAACTGGTCGATCGCCATGTACGCGATGTGCTCGAAGCGCCGGTCCCAGAGCGCCGTCACGGCGTCGTCGTCCTCGCCCATGCCGAAGCTCTGGTCGCGGAGCAGGATGGCGGCGAAATCGCGGAGCTCGGCCTCGGTGATGCCGGCCTTGATCTGGATCTTCCGGATGCCGTCGGCGAAGAGCTGGTAGGGGATGCGATCGAACGGAGACCTGTCGGGCTGCCAGATCGGCTGGCCGCCCGAGGTGAACGCGCTCGGGGTGACCTCCCAGCGGACGCCGAGGGGGTTCTGCGAGAGCGTCCGCGTGATCTCGTCGAAAGCGAAGTGGATGCCCTTGTTCACGTGGGGGTGGTTCCACCCGTACTGGCGGATGTTGCTGAGCACGAGCGCGAGCTGCTTCCAGACGCCGACGAGCCGCTGGCAGGTCTGCTCGACGAGCGCGATCGACGGCGGATCCTGGTCCTCGTCGATGGTGTCGTTGCCGCGGACGAGCACGCGCGGCGCCTTCTTCTCGCGCGAGGGCGTCAGCTGGCCGGCGGCGTGCGCGGCCGTCAGCCGGCGGAGCTCGCCGCGCATCGCGGCGGCGCTCTGGAAGCGGCCCCCGCGCTCGAAGGCGAGCGCCTTATCGACGAACGCCACGATCTCGACAGGCAGGTCGGGGACCTCGGTCGCGATCGACGGCGCGGTCTGCGTCGCCGCGAGGAAATACGACTCGGACTCGCTCCGGCCGCGGTTGAGCCGCTTGCCGGACAGGAGGGTGAACAGGCTCGCGCCGACCGACCAGAGGTCGGACCGGCCGTCGATGCCGGACACGCCCATCGCCTGCTCGGGCGACATGAAGGCCGGCGTGCCGAACGTGAGCCCCGCGCGCGTGGCCTGCCGCTCGGGGTCGCGCATGCGGGCGATGCCGAAGTCGAGGACCTTCACGTGGCCGGCGCTCGTGACGAAGATGTTGGCCGGCTTGATGTCGCGGTGGACGATGCCGATCGAGTGGCACTTCTCGAGCAGATCGAGCACGACGTCGAAGACGGGCAGCACCTGGGCGAGCGGGAGGGTGCCGCCGGCGCTGCTCGCGAGCCGCTGGAGCGTGGTGCCGGAGAGCAGCTCCATGACGAGGAACGGCTCCCCGCGGTCGCTGAGGTCGTCCTCGACAACGGCGACGCGCGCCGGGTGATCGACCCGGTTCGCGATCTTGCCCTCGCGCAGGAAGCGGTCCCGCAGCTCGGCGTTGCGCGCGAACTCGATGTGGAGGACCTTGACCGCCGCCCGCGTCCCCCTGCGGTGGGTCGCCGCGAACACCGCGCCCATGCCGCCGACGCCGAGCAGATCGTCCAGCCGCCACTTGGCGTTCAGGGCTGTCCCGATCCGCGCAGCGGCGGTGTCCACGAGGTTCGGCTCCTCGGCGTGCAGGTCGAGCGGGGCCATAGACCGGGCAGCGATCAGGGGCCGCGCAGTGCGCGGCAGAGGGCGAGCAAGCCTGGCCGAGCATACATGGTTCCCGCTCAAGCGCGAACCATGACAAGAACGTCCGCCCCCACGGAATAAAGGTAGGAGAAGCATCCTGTGGGGCTGCTCCCAGACGTCTCGCAGCGCGCAGTTCGCGTTGGTTCACGTCGGTTCACGTCGGTTCACGTCGGTTCGCGTCGGTTCACGTTCCCGCGTGCAGCCGATAGACGATCACGGCCCAGCGCGGAGAGCGCCGACACTCTCGGACAATCACCGACGATTCCCCGCTTCAGCGCACGTCCGGCCGCGGCGCTGCGCCGGCGTCCTGCTCGGGGGCGCCTGGCCACTCGGGACACGTGGCGCGGTAGTCGATGCCGGGCATGAGCTGCGCCCATTCCTCGCGCGTGAAGTTGCGCCCGGCGTAGGCGCACGCGCGCGCCATCAGGGACTCGGCCGCGATCGAGAAGACGCGCGCCGCGCCGTCGTTCGCTGCGGTCACGACGCGGGTGGCGTCGGGGCTGAACACGGCGTCCGTCAGCGTGACGCCCTCGGCCCGGAGGGTGATCGCCTCGCCCTGCCCGTCGACGGGGAGCACCCGCGCGATGCCGTCGCTCGACACCGCGACGAGGCGCGCGCTGTCGCTGCTGAACGCGACGGTCCGGACCGCCGCGCCGAGGCCGCTCAGGAGGAGGGGCTGGTCCTGGCCGTCGACGCGGAGCAGCCGCACGCAGCCGTCGAGCGCGGCGATCGCGACGTGGTTCCCGTCCGGGCTCACCGCGATCGCGGCGATCGCGCGGTCCTCGTACCCCGACGGGAGCACGCGAGGGGCGCCGCGGCCGTCCGCGGGCCACACCTTCACGTTGGGCCCCGACGTCGCCACGATGTGCTGGCCATCCGGGCTGAACGCCGCCCTGAGCAGCCCCGCGCGCTCGTCGCGCAGCACGACGGGCTCGCCCGGGACGCCGTCCTCGAACACGCGCAGGATGCCGTTCCACGAGGTCGTGACGATCCGGGTGCCCTCCGGGCTGAAGGCGACGCCCACCACCCGGTCGTCATGGACCCCGAGCACGATCGGCTGGCCCCGCCCGTCGGCGCGCCAGATCCGCGCCGTCTTGTCGGCCGAGCCGGTGACGACGCGGCTCCCATCGGGGCTGAAGTCGACGCTGAGCAGGTGGTCCTCGTGCCCGCGGAGGACGACCGGCTCGCCCGAGCCGTCGGCCCGGAAGACGCGCGCGGTCTTGTCGGTCCCGGCGGTGGCGATCCTGCTGCCGTCGTGGCTGACGGCGATGCCGGTCAGCGGCCCCGCATGGCCGCGCAGGAGCAGCGGCTCGCCCGGCCCGTCGAGCCGCCACACCCGCGCCGTGCCGTCCTCCGACGCGGTGACGACGCTCGCGCCGTCGCGGCTGAAGGCGGCGCTGTTCACGACCCCCTCGTGGCCCTCGAGGACCATCGGCGCGCCCTTGCCGTCCGCGCGGAAGACGCGCGCGGTCCCGTCCGCGGAGGCCGTGACGACCGCGGCGCCATCGGCGCTGAACGCGGCGCTGCGCACCGCGCCCTCGTGCCCGCGGAGGACGACGGGCTCACGCCGGTCCGCGTCGAGGATGCGCGCCGTCCCGTCGCCCGTCGCGAGGACGACGCGGTCGTCCACCGGGCTCGTGTCCGCGCCCTCGACGCCCGGCTCGAGCCCCTTCAGCGCCGCGGGGGCGCCGTGCCCGTCGGCGCGGACGACGTAGACCGTCCCGCTGATGGCCGTGGCGAGGATCCGGGCGCCGTCGTGGCTGAACACCGCGCGCCGGATGAGCCGCTCGCCCAGGGGCACGACGAGCGGCGGCTCGCCCTCCATGTCGGGGCGCCACACGTAGATCGCGCCGCCCGTCGTCCCCGCGACGACGCGGCTGCCATCCGGGCTGAACGCCACGCTGGTCGGCGCGGCGTCCCTCGTGCTGAGCGCGCGGTCCTCGCGGCCGTCGGGGCGCCACAGGCGCACCGCGCCGTCGGTCGACGCCGTCGCCAGGAGGCTCCCGTCGTGGTTGAACGCGACGGCGACGACGCCGCCGGGGGTGCGGGCCCGCAGCACGATCGGCTCGTCGTGCCCGCCGAGGCGGAAGATCCGCGCGGCCCCGTCGGCCGAGGCGGTGGCGACGAGGCGGCCGTCGGGGCTGAAGGCCGCGTGCTGGACCGCGCCGCCGCCCCCGACGAGCACCTCCTGGTCGACGGCGGGGCCCCAGACCGCGTCGCCGAGCGCCTGCACCACGGCGGGGCCCGCGGGGCGGCCGCTCGCCCTGGCGGCGAGGGCCGCCTCCACGGCGAGCAGGCGCGCGCGGGGCAGCAGGCCCCCGGCGCGCTCCTTCGCCGACTGAGCCGCGAGCCGCCGGGCGTCGTTCTCGCGCGACTCCTGCTGGGCGCGGAGCAGCGCCCGCTCCTCCTTCCCCATCTGCCAGACGAGCACGAGGATCAGGCCGCCGAGCAGCGTGACGGCGACGGCGAGCACGGTGATGAGCCGCCGCGTCGATCGCCTCTGGCCCTCCGCCCGCGCGCAGGCGGAGAGGAACGCCGTCTCCTCCGCCGAGAGGTCCCCCCGGCCGTCGCACCACGACGTGAGCTCCGCGAGCGCCGCGCCGCCGACGAGGTAATCGTCCCTCTGCCCGTGCGACAGCCAGCGCGCGAGCGGCTCCCTCGTGGCCCGGTCCGCCTCGCGCGACAGGACCCACGCCCTGTCGAAGACGCGGCGGAAGACGCGATTGCGCACGTCCAGGTACGGCGCGCCCGAGGCCGCCGTCCGCTCCACGGAGAGCCCCGAGAGCAGCAGCGTCCGCTGGATCGGGTCCCCGGCGTCGACGCCCACCCGGTGGCCATCGAGCAGCTGCTTGTACAGCCGGAGGAGCGCCGGCGCCCGCCAGCAGCGGGGCCCCTGCGCCTCCAGGCATCGCTCCGCGTGGCGCAGGTTCGGGTCCTCGGTCCGGCCCTGGTCCAGGAACCGCCGCGCCACGGCCTCGTCGACGTCGAGATCGCGCCGCTCTCCGGCGAGATCGGCGCAGAGCCGCTGCGTCATGTAAGGGTGCCCCGAGGTCCACGCGAAGACCGCGTCGAGCAGCGCGTCGGGGTCGGCCACGAGCCCCTCCAGGCCCGCGCGGAAGCCGCGCACCTCGGCGCGGGTGAAGTCGTCGAGCCGGATCGGGCGGCCGATGTTGAACGGCGCGCGCGCCGGATCCGCGGCGAGCTCCGAGGGCGCCGCCGCCCCGAGCAGGCAGAAGGTCAGCCGGGCGTTGGCGGGGCGCTCCGCGCGCCGGTTCACGAAGGCCCGGAGGATGGCGAAGAAATCGTCCCGCGAGAACGGCAGGCCCAGCGTGGCGTCGACCTCGTCGATGAACAGGACGATCGCGGAGGAGATCTCGACGAGCACGACGTCCTCGAGCCAGCGCAACCAGCAGTGCACCGGCCCGAGGTGCCAGTGCGCGTCCCAGAACTCGTCCGGCGGCTCCAGCCCGAGCTGCTCGGCGATCTCCGAGGCGAGCCCGAGGTACCAGCTCACCGGCGAGGTGGTGTCGGTGCCGAGCGCCCCGAGATCGACGCTCGCACACTCCACCTGCTCGGCGCGGAGCCGCATCGAGACCTGGAGTCGCAGGCTGGACTTCCCGGTGTGTCGGGGCGACAGCACATAGCAGAGCTCTCCGCGCAGGAGCGCCTCGAAGAGCTCTCTGTCCGCGGGGCGCTCGATATAGATCACGCCCTCGCCCACGGTCCCGCCCGCCTGGAACCGGCGCCTGTGATCTCGGGCACTGGCCTTCGCCTGATCGAGGTCGGGAGGCGCCGAGAAGGTCACGAATCTGACGGTGCCATGCGACGCCAGGACCGTCAACGGAACGACAGCCCGTGTCGCTGGCGTCCGCGGTGAAACAACAGAGCTCGCGGCGGCGCGGTGAATGTCACGCGAATGTCGCCTCGACCGGATGGGCTGGCGCTCACGCGATCGGGACTCGTCCGCGGAGGCGCCGGCGACGCGCGGCCCGGGCTCTACTGTGCGCCTGTGCGCCTGCGCGCCTGCGTTGCGCGCGGCGCGATTGCGTGTGCGCCGATCGTGTCGCGCCGCGAAGGCCCGCTTTTTACGTCCAGAAATCGTGGACCGGTCCACTGCTGCCGGTGTAGCGTCCGCGCCGTGCGAGGTGCGTTGAGGTTGGGGCAGAATCGCGTCGTGGCCGTGCTGGCCGCCGTGCCGCTGCTCGTCTGTGCATTGCGCTCTGCGGCTCGGAGGGCTCCTGCGGATACTACGGCTTTGCCTGACACTCCAGAAGTGCCTGCCGGAGCGCGCGGGCGGCCTGACCCGGCCGCGCTCGCGCCGGCCGCGCCGCTGCCCATCGGGCTCATCAGGCGAGATGGTCTCTCGTCCGGCGCGTGTGTCGGCTCGCGTGGATGTGTGATGGCTCAACACGCCGAGCTAAGGTGATCACGATGGACCGGCGGCGATCGAGACTCTCCCTCTGGCGGACCGCGCGCGCGGCCGCCCTTGCGCGCGCGGCCGGGGCCGCCTCGCTCGCGCTCCTCGCGGCGGCGTGCGCCGAGCTCGACCAGGAGCCCGCGCGGTCGGTCTCGCTCTCGCTCGGGACGCACGCGAGCGACTGGCGGGAGGAGATCATCTATCAGGTGCTGATAGACCGCTTCGCCGACGGCGACGCGGGGAACAACACCCGGGTGTCCTCGGCGCCGGGCAGGTGGCACGGCGGCGACTGGAAGGGGCTCGAGGAGCGTCTGCCCTACCTCGAGGAGCTCGGCGTCACCGCGCTCTGGATCTCGCCGATCGTCAAGAACGTCGACAGCGACGCCGGCGTCGACGGATACCACGGTTACTGGACGCAGGATTTCACGGAGCTGAACCCCCATTTCGGCGACCTCGCGTCGCTGCGCCGGCTCGTCGCGTCGGCCCACGACCGCGGCATGAAGGTCATCCTCGACATCGTGACGAACCACGTCGGCCAGCTGTTCTATTACGACATCAACGAGAACGGGCAGCCCGACGCGGACGCCCACGGCAGCGGCGGGGACGGGCGCCTCCAGCTCAAGGAGGTGAACGAGTACGATCCGGAGTTCGATCCACGCGGCGTCCAGGCGCGGACGTCGCTCGGCAAGTCGTCCCGTCGGGCGCCGATCGTCTTCCGTCACGACCCCGCGACCAACCACCTCCCGCCGCGGCCCGAGGTCTTCCAGAACCCCGAGGTGTACAACCGCAAGGGGCGCATCCTCGATTTCGAGGATGTCGACCAGCTCGTGCACGGCGATTTCCCGGGCGGCCTCAAGGACATCGACACCTCCCGCTGCGACGTGAAGCGGGCGATGGTCGACGTGTTCGTGCGCTGGGTCGAGCTCACCGACGTCGACGGGTTCCGCATCGACACGCTGAAGCACGTCGAGCACGAGTTCTGGCGCTATTTCACGCAGAACGTCCGGCTGCAGCTGGCCGCGATGGGCAAGACCAACTTCTTCATGTTCGGCGAGGCCTTCGACGGCGAGGACGACCTCGTCGGCAGCTTCACGAGGCACGAGGTCCCGGCTCACCCGCACGACGAAGCGCTCGGCGGCGATCTCGAGCGCGAGAACGGCGACGAGGCGGAGGGGGGCTGTCCGGGCGCCGCGCCGATCACGGGGGACTCGGTCGACTCCGTCCTGTATTTCCCGCAGCACTATCAGGTCTTTCGCGATGTTTTCCGGGACGCCCGGGCCACGCGGCGGATCGAGGAGCTCTGGGACGCGCGGGCGCTCAACTACGGCGCTGAGCCGAACGCGAACGGCATTGGTGTTCCGCCGCTGAAGGCGCTGGTCAATTTCATCGACAACCACGACGTCCCGCGCTTCCTCCATGTCGGCCCGGGCGCCTCGCCCTTCGAGGCCGATCCCGAGGCGGCGCTCAAGAATGCGCTCCTGTTCCTCTTCACGGAGGACGGCATCCCTTGCCTGTACTACGGCACGGAGCAGGGCTTCAGCGGCGGCGACGACCCGGCGAACCGCGAAGATCTCTGGGAGAGCGGCTATGACACGCAGCGCCCGCTCTTCCGGTGGGTCCAGCGGCTCACGGCGCTGCGCAGGGGCTACCAGGCGCTCACCCTCGGCGAGCAGCGGGTGCGCTGGTCGACGGAGCGGACGGGCGAAGAGGACGAGGACGCGGGGATCTTCGCGTTCGACCGGGGGGAGCCGGACGGCGACTATGCGCTCGTGGTGCTCAACACGCACCCCCGGAAGCAGAGCGCCACGAGCTTCGACGAGGCGGCGATGACCACGGGGCTGACGCGGGGGACCGTGCTCATCGACGTGCTCTCGCCCGAAAAAAAGACATATAGGGTGGGCGCGAACGGCGCTGTCACCGTCACGCTGCCTCCGGTGAGCGGGGCGCTGCTCATCCCGGAAGACCAGGTCATCCATGGTCTCTGATCCTCCCTGGCACTCCTACCTTCCAAGAGAGTCTCCAATATGGCGTCTGTCAAAGTGCGCGGACTCAACAAGCGATTCGGCCAGACCCACGTGCTGCGCGGCATCTCGGTCGACGTGCCCGACGGATCGTTCGCCGTCCTCGTTGGCCCGAGCGGCTGCGGCAAGTCGACGCTGCTCAGGCTGCTCGCCGGGCTCGAGGAGGCGGACGACGGCACGATCGCGCTCGGCGACCGCGACGTCACGCGGCTGGAGCCGCGCGATCGCGACATCGCGATGGTGTTCCAGTCGTACGCCCTCTACCCGCACCTCACGGTGCGCGAGAACCTCGCCTTCGGCCTGAAGCTCCGGAAGACGCCGCCGGCCGAGATCGAGGCGCGCGTGAAGGAGGCGTCGGAGATGCTCGGGCTCGGCCCGCTCCTCGAGCGGCACCCCCGGGCGCTCTCCGGCGGCCAGCGGCAGCGCGTGGCCATGGGCAGGGCCATCGTGCGGCGGGCGCAGCTCTTCCTGTTCGACGAGCCGCTCTCGAACCTCGACGCCGCCCTGCGCGCGCAGGTGCGGGTCGACATCCGCAAGCTGCACGATCGGCTCGGCGCGACGAGCGTCTACGTCACCCACGATCAGGTCGAGGCCATGACGCTCGCCGACGAGATCTTCGTGCTCAACAAGGGCGTCGTCGAGCAGTCGGGGCCCCCTCTCGAGGTCTTCGCCCGGCCTCGCACCCAGTTCGTGGCGAGCTTCCTCGGCAGCCCGGCCATGAACTTCGTCGACGCGCGCCTGGAGAGCCGTGGCGACCGGTGGGTCGCGGCCCAGGGCGACCTCGCCATCGACATCGACGCGGCCGACTTCCCGGGCGCGCTCTCGTCCGGGCGGCGCGTGACGGTGGGCGTGCGCCCGCACGAGGTGGACCTCGCCCCTGGCGACGGCGGCACCCCGTTCGATGTGGCGATCGTCGAGGCCCTCGGGGCCGAGTCCTATGCGCACGGCACCGTCGCTGGGGCGCCGTTCGTGGCGCGCCTCGACCCGGCGGCGCGCGTCGGCAAGGGGGACACCGTGCGCGTCGCGCTCCGCCAGGTGCACCTGTTCGACGCGGACTCCGGGCTGAGCCTGCGAGAAGCGTGAGGCGACCGTGCCGAGCCGTCGCTGTCGTTTCGCGCTCGCGTTCGCGCTCACGCTCGCTGCGCCCGCGCTGATCCTCCTCTTGCCCGCGCTCGCGGCCGCGGCGCCGATCCGGCTGTGGCACGCCTACCGCGACGACGAGGCCAGGGCGCTCGACGCCATCGTCGCGGCCTTCAATGGCGAGGAGGTCGAGGTCCTCGCCGTCCCGTTCGACGCCTACGCCTCGAAGCTCCAGGCCGCGATCCCGATGGGGGAGGGGCCCGACCTGTTCATCGACGCCCACGAGCGGCTCGGCGACTTCCGCGCGCGCGACCTCGTCGCGCCTGTGGGCGACGCGCTCGAGCCGGGCGGCGAGGCCGTGTTCCAGGGGCCGGCGCTCGCCGCGGTCCGGCAGGGGGGCGAGATCCTCGGCCTGCCGATCAGCCAGAAATGCGTGGCGCTCTACATGAACACCGCGCTCGTGAAGGAGGCCCCGGCGACCCTCGAGGACATCGAGGCGCTGGCCGGCTCGCTCCCGCAGGGCGTTTATCCGCTCGCGTACGAGGCGTCGAACGCCTACGCGCACATGCCGATCCTCGCGGCGTTCGGCGGCGCGATGCTGGGCGAGGACGACCAGTTCGGCTTCGTCGGCCCGGGGCCCGAGCGCTCGCTCGAGCTCGTCCGTTCGCTGATCGCGCGGCGGATCGTCCCGGAGGACGCGAACGGCGCGTTGGTGACCGACCTGTTCAACGCGGGCCGCGCCGCGTTCGTGATCAGCGGGCCGTGGTTCGCGGGCGGCCTCCGGGAAGAGGCGAGGCGGCGCGCCCGCGTCGTCCCGCTCCCGGAGGTGCGCGAGACCGGCCTCCCGATGCGGCCGTTCTTGACCGTCGAGGCGGTGATGCTCTCTCCCCAGGGCGCGCGGCGCGCCGGGGCGCGGGCGCTCGCGCGCCACGTCGCCGGCGCCGCGGCCGCGGCCACGCGGCTCCGGGTGGCGCGGACGCCGCCGGTGCGGAGCGACGTGGCGATCCCGGCCGGCGACGCCTTCATCGCGGCGTTCACCGAGCAGGCCAAGGTGGCCATCCCGATGCCGACCTCGCCGGCGATGCGCTCGACCTGGGAGCCGTCCACGCGCGCGATCCGCAAGGTGCTCCGGGGCGACGCGCCCCCCGACGTCGCGCTCTCCGAGGCCAAGCGCCGCTTCGACGACGTCCGCCGGCCGCTCCCGCCCCCCGCCTCGCCGGCGCCGCTCCTCGCTGCGCTCGGCGCGCTCGCGCTGCTGCTCGCGCTCCGGTGGGTCCGCGCCTCGAGGCGCGCGGCGCCCGGCACCGCGCACTGGCGCTTGTTCCGGCGTTCGCTCAGACGCTCGTTCGTACGCTCGATTCCAGCCTACAAGTACGTCGCGCACGCGGTCGTCGCGATCGGCGTGCTCGTGGTGGTCCCGCTCGTCATCGGCGCGGCGACGTCGCTCTTCGCCGGCAGGGGCGAGGGCCTCCGGTACGTCGGCCTCGCCAACTTCATCAGCATCCTCACGGCCCGCGGCGGGCCGCTCTTCGCGAGCGGCTCGTTCTACCTCGTGCTCGCGGTGACCGTGCTCTGGACCGCGGTGAACCTCTGCCTCCACGTCCTCCTCGGCGTCTCGCTCGCGCTGCTCCTGCGCCGCCCGACCCTGCGCCTCCGGGCGCTCTACCGGGTGCTCCTCATCGTGCCCTGGGCCGTGCCGAGCTACGTGACCGCGCTGTCCTGGAAGGGCATGTTCCACCGGCAGTTCGGGGCCGTCACCGGCCTCATCGAGGCGGTGAACTCGGCGCTCGGGACGAGCATCGAGCCCATCTCCTGGTTCTCGAGCTTCACGACGGCGTTCACGGCCAACGTGACGACCAACGTCTGGCTCGGCTTCCCGTTCATGATGGTGGTCACGCTGGGCGCGCTCACCGCCGTTCCGGACGATGTGCTCGAGGCCGCCGAGGTCGACGGCGCAACGCGGTGGCAGCGTCTACGGAAAATTACGCTGCCTCTGATCAGGCCGGTGCTCGCGCCCGCGGTGACGCTGGGCGCGATCTGGACGTTCAACATGTTCAACGTCGTGTTCCTGGTGTCCGGCGGCGACCCGGACGGCACCACGGACATCCTCGTCTCCGAGGCGTACCGGTGGGCGTTCACCCGCGAGGCCCAGTACGGCTACGCGGCGGCGTACTCGGTGCTCATCTTCCTGCTCTTGACGCTCGCGACGCGGGAGTGGCGCTTCCGGCGGCGGACGCCTGTGTCGGCCCTCCCGAAGGGCGGGGCCGAGGCTGGATCGGCGCCCGTGCCGGCGGCGGCGACGGAGGCCGCGTGACGCGGAGGTCCTCTCCTGTCGAGTCGATCGCGGTGCACGCCGCGCTGATCGCGGCGGTCGCGTTCGCGCTGTACCCGGTGCTCTGGGTCGCCTCGATCGCCTTCTCCGGGGCGCGCCCGCCGGTGCCGGAGGTGCTGCCCATCCCGAACCAGCCGACGTTCGAGCACCTCGTGGCGGTGGTCACGACGTCGAAGAAGGTCGGCGGCGAGCCGATCTGGCTCTTCCCCCGCCAGCTCGCCAACTCGATCGTCGTCGCGCTCGCGACGGCCGCCGTCGGCGTCTCCGTCGCCGTCCCGGCGGCGTACGCGCTCGCGCGCTTCCAGTTCCTCGGCAAGGACCGCGGCCTGCGCGCGCTGCTCGCGACGCAGATGTTCCCCACGGTGGCGAGCGCGATCCCGCTGTACCTCCTGCTCGACGCGCTCGGCCTGCTCAACTCGCGGACCGGGCTCGTGCTCTGCTACGCGTCGACGGCGGTGCCGTTCTCGATCTTCCAGCTCCGGGCGGCGTTCAAGGCCATCCCGGTCGACCTGGAGGAGGCGGCCATGGTCGACGGGGCGACGCGATTCCAGGCTTTCCTCCGGGTCGTGCTCCCGGCGGCGCGGCCGGCGATCGCCGTGACGGCGCTGTTCGCGATCATGACGGCGTACAACGAGTTCATCCTCGCGGCGACGCTGCTCGGCAAGGAGGAGATGTTCACGCTGCCGGTGGTGCTTCAGCGGTA
This sequence comes from Sorangium sp. So ce124, assembly GCF_051525235.1. Taxonomy (NCBI): domain Bacteria; kingdom Pseudomonadati; phylum Myxococcota; order Polyangiales; family Polyangiaceae; genus Sorangium; species Sorangium sp. So ce124. The sequence continues at coordinate 11,683,794 of NZ_CP150312.1, read as the reverse complement.
CATCGGCGAGTACGACGCGCAGTGGGAGCGGTTCGCGGCGGGGGCGCTCCTCGTGTCGCTGCCGGTCATGGCGGCGTTCTATGTGGTGCAGCGTCACCTGATCGCGGGGCTGACGACGGGCGGCGTGAAGGGGTGAGCGCGCCGCGGTGAGCGCGGCGGCGGGCGCCTCGGCCGCCGCGCGCCGGCGGCGCGGGCCGTCAGCGCCGGGTCCGCCGGCGACGCGACCCGCGCTGCCCGGCCTCGTGGTGCTCGGGGTCGAGCGGCGTCCCTCCTACTTGCCCGCTGTGCCCCGGCGTCGCCCGTCCATGGGACCCGACCCTCGCGGCCGTGGACGCCCGATCGCGACCCCGCTATCTCCATGAAGCCATGCCGAAGGCCGAGGATCCCCCGCCAGTCGCCGCGCCGGGGACCGCTCACGCGGACCTGCGCCCGTCGCTGGGCGGCGAGCCCCGCCCATCGCTGGGCGGCGAGCCTCGCCCATCGCTGGGCGGCGACGCCGACGGCCGCGGCACGTTCCTGCCGCTCCCCTCCGCGCTGCAGCGGCGCCTCAGCCGGCCCTCCTGGGAGAAGTTCGTGCTCCCGCTGCTCGGCCCCGTGCTCGCGTTGCTCGTCATCGGCGCGGTCGCCACGCTCGAGGCCGCGCTCGACTGGACCGTCCCGAACCCGCCCGCGATCCTCTCGATGATCATCGTCTTCGCGGCGTTCAGCGGCGGCCTCTGGAGCGGCATCGTCACCGCGCTCATCTCGTGCGTGTACTTCGCGCTCTACTTCTCCAAGGATGGCGTCCTGTTGTCGTACGAGGACGACAAGCTCCTCCGGGTCGTCGTCTACGCCGTCACCACCCCCGCCATGGCGGTGATGGCGAGCATCGCCAAGCGCCGCGCGGACGCCATGGGCGAGGCCTCGCTCGAGAACGAGCGCGAGCACTCCGCGAGCCTGCGCGCCCTGCTCATGCAGCGCCAGGCGGTCGAGGAGGAGCTCCAGCAGGCCAAGGAGGCCGCCGAGGCGGCGAGCCGCGCGAAGAGCGAGTTCCTCGCCAGCGTGAGCCACGAGATCCGCACCCCGATGAACGGCATCATCGGCATGACGTCGCTCGCGCTCCAGACCGAGCTCACCCAGGAGCAGCGCGAGTACCTCGAGATGGTCAAGATCTCGGCCGACGCGCTGCTCTCCATCATCAACGACGTCCTCGATTTCTCGAAGATCGAGGCCGGCAAGCTCGAGATGGAGCCCGTCGTCTTCGACCCGAGCGAGATCATCGGCGACGCCGTGAAGACGCTCGCGCTCCGCGCCCACGAGAAGCGGCTCGAGCTCGCCTACGACGTCGGCCCCGACGTGCCCGAGGCGCTCGTCGGCGATCCGCTGCGCCTGCGCCAGGTCCTCGTGAACCTCGTGAGCAACGCGGTCAAGTTCACCGACGCCGGCGAGGTCGTCGTCCGCGCCGAGGTCGACTCGCGCGCGCCCCTCACGCCGGAGGAGGAGGCCAGCGCGGACAGCCAGAGCACGCCGAGCCTCTACGCGGGCGAGGCGCTCGGCGACGCCGTGGTGCTCCGCGTCAGCGTGATCGACACGGGCATCGGGATCGCCCCGGACAAGCAGCGGCTCGTCTTCGACGCGTTCGCCCAGGCGGACGGCTCGACCACCCGCAAGTACGGCGGCACGGGGCTCGGCCTCACGATCTGCGCCCGCCTCGTCGACATGATGGGCGGCAAGATCTGGATCGAGAGCGAGCTCGGCAAGGGCAGCACGTTCCACTTCACCCTCCAGCTCCGGGCGCTCGAGGGCGCCGCCCGGTCGCGCCGCCTGGAGATCCCGAAGGACCTCCTCGGCACGAAGGTCCTCATCGCGGACGACAACGCGACCGCGCGGCGCATCCTCGCGGACACGATCGAGGGCTGGGGGATGAAGGCGGTCCCCGTCGACTCGGGGGCGGCGGCGATCGCCGCGCTCTCGGAGGACTCGGGCGTGTGGGCGCTGCCCTGGGGCAAGCCGGGGGGCAACGCGGTCGGGCCGAGCAGCTCGTTCGGCCTCGCCATCGTCGACGCCCGCATGCCGAAGGTCGACGGCTTCGCCGTGGTCGAGCACTGCCGGAAGCGCGAGATCTTGAAGGGGCGCGTCCTCATGCTGCTCAGCTCGACGTCCGCGCAGGCGGACGTCGCGCGCTGCCGCGATCTCGGCGTCTTCGGCATGGTCACGAAGCCCGTGAAGACGTCCCACCTCCAGGAGGCCGTGTTCCACGCCTTCGGCATCCCGACGCGGACCTCGCTCCGGTCGGCCGACCCGCGCCGCGCCGCGTCCGGGATGCGCGCGCGCGGCCTGCGCGTGCTCGTCGCCGAGGACAACGCGATCAACCAGAAGCTGATGCGCCGCTGGCTCGAGCGGCAGGGTCACCACGTGCACATCGTCGAGAACGGCCGCCTCGCCGTCGAGAAGATCGCGGGCGGGCAGTACGACGTGGCCCTGCTCGACGTGGAGATGCCCGAGATGGACGGCCTCCAGGTCGCGCGGGTCGTCCGCGCCCGCGAGCGGCGCGTGGGCGGGCACATGCCGCTCATCGTCGTGACCGCCTACGCGATGAAGGGCGATCGCGAGCGCTGCCTCCGGGCCGGCTTCGACGGCTACGTGTCGAAGCCGGTGCAGGTCGAGGAGCTCTACGACATGCTCGACCGGTTCGCCGCCGGGCCCGCCGCCCTGGAGATCGAGGACCCGGCGCGCATGTCGCTCGGCGCCCCGAGCTCGTACGCGTCGGTGCCCTCGTCGACGTTCGACAGCGGGCCGCCGAGCACCCGGGCGGAGGAGCGGCTGCAGCCCTCGCCCTCCTCGATCGCGGCCCGGCCGATGTTCGATCGCACCAAGGCGCTGGAGCGGACGGGCGGCGACGCCGACCTCCTGCGCGAGCTCGCCGAGGTCTTCCTGGAGGAGTGCCCGCGCTGGATGGGCGACATCGACGACGCGGTGGCCGCCGGCGACGCCCGCAAGCTCCAGCGGGCCGCGCACAGCCTGAAGGGCGGGGTCGACAGCTTCGGCGCGCGGGGCGCGTTCGAGGCCTCCTTCGCGCTGGAGAAGATGGCGCGCGCGAACGAGCTCGGCAGCCTGGCCGAGGCGCAGTTCGCGCTGCGGGCGCAGATCGAGCGCCTGCTGCCCGAGCTCGCCGCGTTCGTGCGCGAGGGCGCGCCGGCGGACCCGGCGCCGCCGGTGCAGGGCGAGCGGCGCTCTGATAGCGAGGTGACGCGATGGTGAGGGTGCTCGTGGTGGACGACTCCCCGATGGATCGGCGCCTCTCCGGGAGCTTGCTCAAGAAGCGCGCCGGGATGGAGCCCGTGTACGCCGAGAACGGCGTCGAGGCGCTCGAGACGATCGCCAGGTCGATGCCCGAGATCGTGCTGACCGATCTCCAGATGCCCGAGATGGACGGCCTGGAGCTGGTCGAGGCGATCCGCCGCGAGCACCCGTACCTCCCGGTGATCCTGATGACGGCGCACGGCAGCGAGGAGATCGCGGTGCAGGCGCTGCGGCGCGGCGCCGCGAGCTACGTCGCGAAGCGGAGCCTCGCGGCGGAGCTCGTGAACACGGTCGAGAACGTCCTCGCGGTGGCGCGGCTCGATCGGCGGGAGCAGCAGCTCCTCTCGTGCCTGACGGCGACCGAGTCCCACTTCGAGCTCGACAACGACGTGGCGAAGGTCCCCGCGCTGGTGGGCCACGTCGAGCAGAGCCTCGGCCGGATGCGGCTGTGCGACGAGACGGGCCGGATCCAGGTCGCGGTGGCGCTGCGCGAGGCGCTCGTGAACGCCATCGTGCACGGCAACCTCGAGGTCAGCTCGAAGCTGCTCGACGAGCAGCCGAGCGCCTTCTCCGCGCTCGTCGAGCGACGCCGGACGGAGAGCCCCTTCCGGGATCGGCGCGTGGTCGTCGTGGCGCGGGAGACGCGCACCGAGGCGACGTACGTGGTGCGCGACGAGGGGCCCGGCTTCGACCCGCGCAACCTGCCGGATCCGACCGACCTCGCCAACCTGGACAAGCCGAGCGGCCGCGGCCTGATGCTGATCCGCACGTTCATGGACGAGGTGCGGCACAACGAGAAGGGCAACGAGATCCGCATGGTGATGCGGTGTCGCTCGCCGGGGGCCGGCGGCGAGCCGGGCGAGGACGGCGGCTGACGCCGTCGCGACGCGACCTGCTATCCTCGGCGCTAGCGCGCGCAGCCGTGGGACGGGGGAGCAGGGAGAGCGAGGTGATGGTTCAGGGTAGCCGGGGCAGTGAAGTCGAGTCGCCGGGGCAGCGGGGCGGCGGATCTGACGGCTCGGTCCAGGGAGATGGCGCTGCCGGACAGCGAGCCACGGGAGGAGACGCCGGCGGCTCGACGCGCGTCGCGAATCGCCTCGCGGAGTCGCCCCTCGGCGGAACAGGCGTCGATGAAACACCACGTGTGATGACCGTCGGCGTCATCACCCCCTATCTGGACGGCTCCTTCTGGAACCCGGTCCTGACGGGCATCCACGAGGCAGCGCAGCAGCACGGTTGTCGGACGCTGGTGATGCGCGGCACGCCCGCCTCGCTAAAGGCCCCTTCGCTCGCCAGAGAGCAGGTGGATGGATGGATCGTCGTGATCGGGGTGGACGGCATCGAGCAGCTCGCTGGCGAGCGGGTCCCGCGCGTCGTCGTCGGCACCCATGTCCACAAGGGCAGCTGCCCGTCGGTGATCCCGGACAACCACAGCGGGATCCGGAGCGCGGTGCGCCACCTGATCAGCCACGGTCACCGGCGCATCGCGTTCGTCGGCTGCTTCCATGAGTCCGATGTACGCGAGCGCTTCGACGCCTACCGAGGGACGCTCGACGAGGCGGGGATACCGTTCGATCCAGAGCTGGTCATCCGGACCGACGACAACTGGTATCCCGGCGGCGAGAAGGCCGCCCCGCAGCTCATCGCGCGGCGGCACGCGTGCACGGCGGCGATCTTCGGGACGGACAAGAACGCGCTCGGGATGATGCCGTTGCTGAAGGCGGCGGGCGTCCGTATCCCCGAAGACATGGCGATCGTCGGCTTCGACGATGTGCCGGAGGCGCAAACGGCCGACCCGCCGCTGACCACCGTGCGCCAGCGGTTCGAGATGCTGGGGAGCGCCGCGTGTGATCTCGTCGTCTCGATGGTCGCCGGCGAGACGGCCCCGCCCGACCTCGTGCTCACGCCGAACACCTTGATCCAGCGGATCTCGTGCGGATGCGACGTGCTACAGAGCTTCCTCGACGAGGGCGCGGCGCCGGGGGAGGGCGCCGACGGTGACCTGGACCGACGGATGGTCGAGCTGCTCCTCGCGCCCCTGCCCCTTCCGCCCGATACGTCGCCTGCCGCGGTATGGCCGGGGGTGGCCCTGGTGCTCGAGGCGTATGAGGCGGCTATCGAGGGCGCCGCGCTCCCTCCGGCGAAGGCGCTGGAGCGCGCCTACCAGGAGGCCGTCGGCATCTCGTCCGATATGGGCACCTTGATGGCGATCGTCCGCGTGCTCCGCCGGGCCCACGAGCGGCGCCGCGAGCGGCTGGGCGGAGATGCGGCGTCCGCGCAGCGGGTCGAGGCGTTCCTGGACAGCGCGCACCTCTCGATCGCTCGGGCTCGGCTCAGCGTCGAGGCAGAGTTCGTGGCGCAGCTCGGGATGCTCGTGAGGTCGAATCACGACGTGGGCCTCGCGCTGTTCAGCGGCTCGCAGGAAGAATCCCTCTCGCTCTCATGGCTTGCAAAGACCAAAGCGGGCTGGGCGTGCCTTGCGCTCCGGGAGGACGCGTCCACGCTCGTCGTCGCCGGCGCCTACAGCCGCGACGGCGACGCGACGCCCCCGATCGGCAGCCGCTATCGGCAGGAGGCGTTCCCGCCTGCGGATCTGCTGCCGCCCTCGGTCGCGAGCGGCGCGCTCATGATGATCCTCCTGCCGATCCGCACCGCCCGGCGCGACTGGGGGTTCCTGGCGCTCATGGGGTCGACCCTCCGCGAGCTGACCGGCGACGAGGGCACGCTCGGGGTCTGGGCGTCGCTGCTCGCCGCGGCCCTCGAGCGCAACGAGCTCGTCGAGTCGCTCTCGGCCAAGAACGCGGAGCTGCAGACCGCCTATGCGAGCGAGCGAGCGCTCTCGGACACGGTGCGCGAGCTCGGCTGCCCGCTCATCCCGCTCCTGCCCGGCGTGCTGCTCGTGCCGCTGATCGGCGCCATCGACCGCGACCGCGCCCTCCAGGTGCTGACGGCCGTCGTCGAGGGCGTGGACCGGCACGAGGCGCGCTTCGTGCTGCTCGACATCACCGGCGTGCCGGCGGTGGACGTCCAGGTCGCCCACGCGCTGGGCCAGACGAGCCGCGCGGTCGCCCTGCTCGGGGCGCGCGTCGTCCTTGTCGGCGTGCGCCCCGAGCTCGCCAGGAGCCTCGTGGACGTGGAGCTCGGCGATCTGTCCACGTACTCGTCCCTTGCGGCCGCCCTTCACGAGCTGACGGCGAGGGGCCGCCGCCCTGCCGGCGCGAGGCGCCGCGCGGCGCGCTTCGCCTGATGGCCGTGGCCGGAGGCGGCCTGGGGAGGACCGATGCTGCAACCGAGGCTCGTCGAATCCCTGCTCGCGTCTGTCATCGTCATGGAAGGGGCTGCACGCGCGGAACCAGCGCTCATAGACACGAGTACACGGCCTCGATCAGCGCCGGCCACCGCGGGTCGCCGCCCTCGCCGCTCGCGATGGTCTGGTTCGGTGTGTAGCCGAACCCGAGCCCCGCGTCGGGGTCGGCGAAGCCGAGCGCCCCGCCCGCGCCAGGGTGGCCGAAGGTCCGCGGGCCGCGCCCGAAGGGGCGCAGCGCGCTCGGCAGCATGAACCCGAGCGAGAACCGGCTCTCCGCGAGGAGGACGGCGTCGAGCCCGGCCGACCTTTCCGCCAGCGCCGCCTCGATCGCCTCCGGCGACAGCACGCGCGCGGTGCCGGCGAGGGTACCGCCGTTCGCGAGCGCGCCGTACATCCGCGCGAGCGCGCGCGCGTTCGCGTGGCCGTTCAGCGCGGGAATCTCCGCGCGCCGGGCGCGGACGGTGTTGACGAGCCCCGGCGACACGAGGTCGCGCGGCCTGGTGAAGGCCATCGAGGTGAGCGACGCCGGGTCGCGGAAGCTCGCGCCGAACGCGCCGCCCAGGCCTTTCGCGCTCGCGATGGTCGGCGGCACCTCGGCGATCCGCCCGTCGTGCTCGGCGCCGGTGCCGATGTGGAAGTCCAGGCCGAGCGGGCCCGCGACGGCCTCCCGGAGGAACGCGCCCACGCGCTGGCCGCTCGCGCGCCGGATCACCTCGCCCACGAGGAAGCCGAACGTCACCGCGTGGTAGCCGTGCCGGGCGCCCGGCTCCCAGAACGGCTCCTCCGCGGCGAGGGCGGCGGTCATGGCCTGCCAGTCGTAGAGCGCGCCCTCCTTCGGCTCGGCGCGCAGCGCCGGCAGGCCGGCGCTGTGGTCGAGCAGCTGGGCCACGAGGACGCGCCCCTTGCCGGCCGCGCCGAACTCCGGCCAGGAAGCGGCGACCGGCGCATCCACGTCGAGCGCGCGCTTCTCTGCGAGCGCGTGGGCGCACAGCGCCACGGCGCCCTTCGTCGCCGAGAAGACGTTCACGATCGTGTCGAAGCGCCACGGCGCGGACTTCGCCGCGTCCCGGAAGCCGGCCCAGAGGTCGACGACCACGCGGCCGCGCACCGCGGCGCACACGGCGGCCCCGAGCTCGGGAAACCGCTCGAAATTCGAGGCGAACGCCGCGCGCACGGGCGCAAACGCCGGATCGCAGGAGCCATGGATCGCGAGGTGCATCGCTCGTCCCTTCATCCCTTCCTCGGGGCAGCACGGCCCGGGCGCGCGCGGGCGAGCCGCCCGGCCCTCCGAGCCCGACCCCGATGATACGCAACCTACGTTGCGCAACATTGGTTGATGAATAGGCCCGCCGCCCGCGGTCGTCAACGTCATTTGCGCAACCTCGGTTGCGGGTTACACGCTCCCGTCGTGAAGCCTGCGCGCCCGGACGAGGACCTGGTGCTGCTGTTCGCCGCCATCGCGGCCGCGAACAGCGACGAGGTGATGCGCCGCGTGGAGCGGGCCGGCCACGGCGATCTCCGGCCGAGCCATGGCTACGTGTTCCAGCACCTCATCCCGGGGCCGGTGAAGGTGAGGGAGCTCGCGGAGCGGCTCGGCATCACGGCGCAGGGCGCCTCGAAGGCGGTGGCGGAGCTGGAGGAGCTCGGCTACGTGCGCCGGCGCGTCGCCGAGGACGACCAGCGCAACCGCCTCGTCGAGCTCACCGACCGCGGGTGGGCGGCGGTCGAGGCGGGGCGCGCCGCGCGCGCCGCGGTGAACAGGCGGCTCCGCGCGCTGCTCGGCGAGGAGCAGGCCGGCGCGCTGCTCGCGTCGCTCCAGCGCATCGCGGAGCGCACGGGGGGGCTCGAGCTCCTGTCCTCGCGCCGGCTCCGCCAGCCGTAGCGCGCCCCGGGGCCGACCCGGCGGCTGCGCGGCCGAAGCGGCGACCGAGGCGTCGATGTGCGGCGCGCGTCTCAGTCGCCCGGCGCGGCAGGCGCGAGGAGCGAGGTGTCCACGCGCAGCACGCGCGCCGTGAAGGGCCCCACGCGTGACGCCTGCGTGCGCATGGCCACGGTGAGCTCCGTGCCGAACGCGGACACGTCGACGAGCGGGTGGCGCCGGTACACATCGCTGAAATGGCTCTCGCCTGCGATCGCGGGGAGCGGCAGCGTCACAGCGACCTCGGGCGCGCCTCCGGCGGCAGGCACGCGCACGAGGCGCAGCTCGCCGCGGCTCGCGTCCGCCGCGATGTTGCCGACGCACGTCGGCAGATCGGTGTTTTGCACCTCGTAAGCGATCGTCCAGTCGATGTGGCTGATCAGGAATGCGATCCACACGTCGCCGTCGCTCGTGCGCGCGGCCGAGAAGGCCGACCATTCGAGGCCGGAGGTCACCTCGTGGCAGTCGGCCGGGCAGCCCTCCGACGCGGGGTCGCCGAAGCCGCGCTGGCAGCTGTACGTCGGCGTCGCTGTGCCGGGGATCGCCACCTCGTCGACGCCGTCGTCCTCGCCGGCGCTCTCCAGCCGCAGCCCGTCGGGGTGCTGCACGACCGCCGCGAAGCGCGGAATCGTCGCTTGACCAGGGGGCTGCGGCGGCGGGACGGGCTCGTAACGGAGCGGCGAGCTCGCGGAGACCGGAGCGCCGAGGCTCCGCTCCGTGGTGCCGTCGAGCACCTCGATCTGCCAGCTCCCGGGGCGCGCTTGGACGATACCGAACGCCAGCGGCGCGTCGTCGGGCGCGAGGGCGAAGCGGGTCCAACTGCTGTCGGCCGGCCGGCTCGCCGGCGCGACGTCCCAGGCGCCGCCGGACGTGCGCGTCGCGTGCGCGATGCTCTCCGGCGCATCCGTGAGGATCCAGATGTGCGGCTCGCCCTGGGAGTCCACCGCGACATCGAGGACCGGCACGTATTTGTCGTCGCGATCGAACACCATCTGCTTCTCGGCCGCGCCGCCGGCGAGCGGCAGGAACACGACACCGCCGGGATAGCCGTCACCGCTGCCTTGCGTCTCGTCCACCGCGGCATATGCCTTTCCGTCCGGCGAGAGCGCCACGCTCACGCTATTGCTCTGCACGTCGAAGTCGCGCTGCGTCGCCCCGTCGTCGTCGAGCTCGAACAGCCGCGTCGGGGCGTTGCTGCTCGTCACGAGGTACGTCGCGCCCGGCGCCGGAAGGGCTCGCACCCCGCCCGCTGCAAAGTCGAAGTCGGTGCACGTCACCTCCACGTCGAGCGTGATCGCGCAAGGCGCCTCCGCGGAACAGGCATCACCGTGGTCGCCCCGCTGCGAATCACACGTCGCCGGGCCGCCGCCGGCGCCGCCCTGACCGTCGGCGCCGCCCTGACCGCCCGCGCCGCCTCGACCGCCCGCGCCGCCTTCACCCCCGGCGCCGCCGGCCCCTCCTGTGCCAGCTGGCACGCTGGTATCTCCCTGGCACCCGAGCGTCAGCGACAGGCCGGCGAGCATGCCGGTCCCGAGGATTCGAACGATGAGCAACTGCAATTCTCTGCGCATGAGCGCTCGCCTCCTTGCGATGCGCTCTCATCCAGCACCAAACGTGCCAGTCGAGCTCCTCCGCAAAAGCCGCCCTCACGCTCGATGGCTTGTGCCGTTCTGTGTCGGAATGTTCGATGTGCTCGCTGCTCCCGCTGCAGGCGCTGGCCCGACGATCACGCGCCTGCCGCGGGCTAGGAGCGCCTCAGAGATTCATCCCGCCTGACGCCTCGATGCGCTGGCCGTTGATCCACTGGCCCTCGGGCGAGAGGAGCGCGGCGACCGCGCCGCCGATGTCGTCCGGGAGGCCGACCCGGCCGAGGGCGGTCTGGGCGGCGATCATCTTGTTCAGCTCGGCGTTGTCGCGCACGACGCCGCCCCCGAAGTCGGTCTCGATCGCGCCGGGCGCCAGCGTGTTCACCGCGATCTTCCGCGGCCCGAGCTCCTTTGCCAGGTAGCGGGTCAGCACCTCCACGCCGCCCTTCATCGCGGCGTAGGCGGAGTAGCCGGGGAAGCTGAACCGCGTGAGCCCCGACGAGACGTTGAGGATCCGCCCTCCGTCCGCGATGAGCGGAAGGAGCTTCTGTATGAGGAAGAACGTCCCCTTGAAGTGGACGTTCATGAGGGCGTCGAACTGCTCTTCGGTCGTCTCGGCGAAGCTCGCGTGGCCGCCCATGCCAGCGTTGTTCACCAGGTAATCGAAGCGATCGCGCCCGAAGCGACCGGCGAGCTCCGCCTTCACCGCGGCGGCGAACGCGTCGAACCCGCGGGTGCTCCCCAGATCGAGCGCGATGGCCGCCGCCTTGCTCCCCTTGGCCTCGATCTGCTTCACCACATCCGCCGCCTCGGCCGCGCCGCCGCGGTAGGTGATGATGACGTCCACGCCGCGATCCGCGAGGTGGAGCGCCATGCTCTTTCCGAGCCCGCGGCTTCCGCCGGTGATGAGGGCGACGGGGCTACGCTTGGATGTGCTCACGGTCGGGTCCTTTCGATGGCGACGCGGCTGCTCGCCGCTGTCTGCGGCGGTTGCTCGCCGTTGCCTGCGACTCTGAATAGCGATCCGATCCCGGTTGCGGAAGGCCCGAGGCTCCGACAGACTGTTTCGCCAGTCGAAACAATGACCGTCGACGTCGGAGCGCTGAAGATCTTCGTGAAGGTGGCGGAGCTTGGCAGCTTCACGCGCGCTGGCGAGCACCTCGGCATGCCCAAGGCGCGCGTGTCGCTGCGGCTGAAGGCCCTGGAGGCCGAGCTCGGCACCCGGCTCCTCCAGCGGTCGACGCGCGTCGTGCGCCTCACGCCGGACGGAGAGGAGCTCCTTCCGCGGGCGCGGCGCCTCGCGCTCGAGGCCGACGAGCTCGGCGCGATGTTCCAGGCCGCGCGGGGCCTGCGCGGGCGGGTGCGGATCGATCTGCCTGTGAACTTCGCGCGCGACGTCATCATCCCGCGCTTGCCCGAGCTGCTCGCGCGCCACCCCGAGCTCGAGGTGCTCCTCAGCACGACCGATCGGCGCGTCGAGCCGCTCCGCGAGGGCTTCGACTGCGTCCTGCGCATCGGCGCCCCGGGGGGCGACGGGCTCGTCGGCCGCAGGCTCGGCGTCCTGCGCATGATGAACTGCGCGAGCCCGTCCTATCTGCGCCAGTACGGCACGCCTCGCCGTATCGAGGATCTCGACCGGCACCTCCTCGTGCATTACTCGACGACGCTCGGCGCCGAAGCGCCGTCGTTCGAGTACCCCCACGACGGCGGCTACCGCGAGTGGCCGATGCGCAGCGCGGTGACGGTCAACAGCGCCGACGCCTATTTCGCCGCGTGCCTTGCGGGCCTCGGCATCATCCAGGCCCCGCGGGCGGGGAAGCTCGCCAGCATCACCGCGGGCGAGCTCGTCGAGGTCTTGCCCTCCCTCACCTGCGCGCCGATGCCCGTCTCGCTCCTCCACACGCACGGCAGGAGCGTACCGCGCCGCGTGCGCGCGGTGATGAGCTGGCTCACCGAGGTCCTCTCTCCTCACCTCGAGGCGCTCGACCGCTGATCCACGCGCTTCCCATGTGGTTTTCGGGGGATGGGGTACTCTGGCCGAAGGTAGGGGTTTTTGAGCCGCCAAGACGCCAAGAGAGATATAAAAATCTTGGCGTCTTATGGTGTCTTGGCGGTTCCATCATTCCGGCAGGGTGGGGTAAGTACTCCACCACGGAGGGCTCACGCCGCGCGCCCCGGCGCGATCCGCAGCAGATCGAACTCCGCCACGAAGCCCTCGCCCAGCGGGCTGCAAGCGTAAAGGCCGCACTCCACCTCGCGCGCGCCGTCGTCCTCGTGAAGGTGGGCCATGCGGATCTGCGTCCACGCCGCGCCGTCGTCCGAGCTGTCGACGAGGTAATCCGGCCCCTCCCGCCGGACGCGCAGCCAGATCTCGCGGCGATCCGAGGGAAACGGCTGGGTCGACCAGTCGCTGTAGCCCGCGTTCGTCACCACCGCGCCGAGCCGGCTCGGGCCGTCCGGCTCGAACTCGACCGACGTCTTCAGCCAGCACGACTCCGCGATCCGCACCATGAGCCCTGCCTGATCGTACTGGTGCGCCGGCCGGAACCGCACATGGCAGGTCATCACGAAGTCGCCGCCGGCGCGGGTGAAGAGGAAAGGCCCGTTGTCGTTGCGAAAGCCGTAGTGTGTCCGCTGCCAGTAGTCCGTCTTCGCGGCGGGCTCGACGACGAGCACGCTCCGCTGCGGCTCCACCGCCCAGCGCGCCGGCGGGTTGCGCCACGCGAGCCGCGGATCGATTCCAGGGTTGGTAAAGCCCTCTTCCAGAAGCTGTCCTGTCATGACGCAGACCTCCGAGCGCCGCACGGCGCGCGGTCCGCCCGCGCGCGGGCGAGGGTCGGGAGGCTACCACGGAGCGCGCCGCGGTCGGGTGGCCCCCTCTGCGGTCCAGCCGCGCCCCGCTGCGATCGGCGGCGCCGCTCACGCCGAGGGCTCGCGCGGGCCGAGCACCGCGTCGTAGAGCTGGTCGAGATCGAAGGGTTTGGCGAGGAACCGCGCGAGCCCGAGGCCTCGGGCCAGCTCCGAGACGTCCACCGCCGCGCTCACGAGCACCACGCGCACCGCCGGATCGACCCGCGCGCGGATCGCCTTCGCGCAATCGCGGGGAGAGAGCCCTGGCATGAAGTAGTCGCACAGCACCGCCCGCAGCCCGTCGCGCTCGCGCTCGAGGAGCGGGAGCGCCTCGACGCAGTCGGCGACCTGGAGGCACTGGAGCCCCCACCCGTTCAGGCTGATGGCGACGAGCTCCCGGAAATCGGGGTCATCGTCGATGACCAGCACGCGGTTTCGCACCATGTTCCCTCTGCCCGCTAGCGCCTCAGTTCCAGCGAAAAGACCATGAGGTCATCGGGCCTCCGCTCGATCCAGAACCTCGCGCCGTGGAGCCGGGCGATCCCCTGGACGAGGTGGAGGCCGATGCCCGTGTTGCGCGGCTCGTCGCGCTGCCGCTCGAAGCCGACGACGGCGAAGGGCTCCAGCAGCTTTTCGAGGTCCTCCGGGAGATCCTTCCCGCCCCGGACCTCGATCGTGATGAGCACGCGCGCGGCGGAGCCGGCGTCGATCGTGACGAGCACCGGATCGCGCTCCAGCGCGACGGACACGGCCTGGACGAGCAGGCTCCAGAGCGCCTGCTCGACGAGCTCTGGATCGCCCAGGATGTGCGCGTCTCCCCGGGGCACCAGGCGAATGCTGTGATCCCTGGCCACGAGCTCGAACTCTCCGATCACGCGGCGGGCGAGCTCCTCGACGTCGATCGCCTCGGGCTTGAAGGGGAGCTCGCCTCCGGAGATGCGCGCCGACCACAGGAGATCCTGGACCAGGCGGCCGAGGCGCGTCGCCTGGCGATCGATGATCGTGAGGGCGCGCTCGCGGATGGCCGTGTCGTTCCGGTGGGTGAGCGCGACCTGCGAGAACCCCTTCATGGTGGTGAGCGGCGTCTTCAGCTCGTGCGCGGCGACGGCGAGGAACCTGTCGCGATCCTTGTCGCGCTCGGCGATCGCCTTGAAGCTCGTGTTCAGCGTGTGGCCGAGCACGGCGAGCTCGTCGTCCCCGCAGTCCCCGAGCGGCTCGTAGACGCCGAGCTCGCGGAAGCGCTGGACGGCGGTCACCATCCGGTGGATGCGCGGCGCGATCGCGCGGCGCACCGCGAGGCCGAAGAGCGACGCCGCCGTGACGCCCCCGAGGCCGACGGCCATGAAGACGAGGAGGATGCGCCGCCGGATGCGGTCGAAAGCGTCGTAAGCGACCTCCATGTAGCGCAGGTTGATCTTGTGCAGCTTGACGAGGGCGTCGCCGAGGTGCTCCACGTCGGCGCGCCGCAAGTGGGGCGCGGCAGGCGTCGGACCCGCGAGCCCGGTCGTGCGCTCGAGGTGCATCACGACAGCGGCGACGGTATCCGCCGCCTCGCGCTCTTCCTCCAGGAGCACGAGCTCCCCGGCCCGAGCGAGCGCTGCGCGGAGGTGGATGGCGTCCGGTAGGGTCGAGGTCGCCGTCAACCAGTCGCGCTGGTACCGATCGATGAAGAAGCGGAGCCGCATCATGGGCTCCCGGACCTCCAGCGAGACGTCCGATGACGGGCGCGCGAGCAGGGCATAGAGAGCGTTCGATGACTCGATGCCGTTGCTGATGACGACGAACGGCTGGAAGACGTAGTGACGCAGGTAGGCTGTCTCGGTGGCCAGCCGCCTGAGCGCGACAATGGACATCGTGACGCCCAGGGCGGCCAGGAGCAGCTGACTCAACACGAGCAGGGAAAGACGCCTTCCTATGGACATCCTCACCGGAAGACCGTTGCTCCCGCCGCTCGGAGGCGAGCCCGCGTGCTGAGCGCGTTGAGACCACCGAGGCATTGGCCACCTCCTCGGTGTCGCCGTGGAAGCAAGGGAGGCACCACGACAACGCCGGACCGACCCTGGCGATCGCCCCCTCCCGCTCGTTCGCTATTGCGGCCGCCCCTGCGCGATCCAGCTCTCGACGAGCTGGATCTCCTCCGGCCCGACCGCGGGTAGCCCGAGCGGCATGCCGCGCACCGCCGGGGCCGCGCGGCCCGCCTCCTCCGCCTGCCGCGCCAGCAGCGCCGCGACGAGGCGCGGGGCGCCGTCCGGCCCACGCGAGAACACGCTCCGCCGCTCGCCCTGATCGTCGACGTAGCCCGCGGCGATCCCCTCGTACGTGGCGAGGTTCAGCCCGCGCGGCTTGAACCCGAAGCCGCCCGTGTTTCCGGGCCCGCCGTCGCCGAGCGCATAGTCCGGCTCGGAGTGGCAGTGCCTGCACGTGACGCGGAACACCCGGCGATCCACCTCGGCGTAGGTCACCCGCCGCGACAGCAGCGGCAGCCGCTCGGGCGCGCTCGCCGGCGCCCGCGGCGAGAGCTCCGCGGTCGTGACGAAGGCCGCGATGTCCCGCGCCTCGGCGGGCGACATCGGCACCTGGGGCATCGGCGTTCCCGGCTTGATCGCCGCGGGATCGAGCACCCACGCGACGAGATCGGCGGGCTCCATCCGGTCGCGCGTGTGCCTCAGATCCGGCGCCAGGGCGATCGCGGCGCGCGTCTCCTTCTCCATCCCCTTCACGGGCGCGACCGCCGTCAGCCCGGTCGTCCCGGAGAAGGCGTGGCACGTCCCGCACCCCTTGGCCTCGTAGAGCTCGCGCCCCCGGGCCGCGCTCGCGCCCTCCAGCGGCGCTGCGGGATGTTCGTGCCCCTCACGGCGATCGCGCGTGAGGTAGGCCGCGATATCGCTCGCCTGCTCGGGCCCGATCGCGAGCCGCGGCATCGTCGCGTGCAGGCGCGGGCGCACGTCGTGCGGCGACAGCAAGAACCCGCGGATCCAGTCGCGGCGCAGCCTGTCACCGGCGGCGGCGAGCGACGGCACGTCGCGCAGCTGCACGAGGTTCTCGTTCCACCGCTTCATCGCCGCGGCCGGCGCCTGGAACCGCCCCGCCGCGATGTCCTGGTGGCACTGGACGCAGTGGGCGTCGCGCGCCGCGGGCGCTTGCCCGGTCCCGTCATGGCAGCGGTTGCACTGGAACTCCGCGACGAGCCGCTCCCCGCGCGCCGGATCGCCGGCCAGCGCCGGGGCGGCGGCCGGAGCGGTCGCCCCGGCGCCGCCGTCGCTCGCGGATGGCGGCGCGGCCAGCGCGGGGCCCCGCGCGTCCTCGGAGGTGCACCCCGCGGCGCCCGAGGCGAGCGCCGCGAGCAGGGCGAGCAGCGGACGGGCGCGCATCGGCGTCAGCTCTGCGGTCCGGCCGCGCCGGTCGTCCGGCAGAGCGCCTTGTTCTGCGCCATCGTCTCGCACCGGGTGGCCGCGGCGTCGTGCCCCGCGTTGTCCCCCGAGAGCGCGCGCAGCCGCGCCAGCGCCGCGTATGCCTCGGGGCTCGTCAGGAGGTCCTTCTCGGCCAGATCGCCGAGCAGCTTGAGCGCCTCGCCGCGGTGCTCGGGCGCCCTGGCGAGCGCCTCGCCCAGGTCGGTCTGGAGCGCCGGATCGTTCTTCCGCTGCTCGTTCAGCCGGCGCAGCGCGCGGATCGACCAGTCGATGTTCCCCTTGCGCTCCTCGGCCGACGCTCCGCCCCACGTCTCGAGCAGCTCGCGCGGCAGCTGCGGGCCGACCTGGAGCGCCCCGTCCGCGCGCGCCGTGGCCACCGCGAGGACGCGGAAGGCCCTGTTGATCAGCGGGTCCTTGTCATAGGAGATCCGCCGGATCTCGGGGAACATCCGGATCACGCTCCCCGCCGCCGCGGTGAACCGGCCGTCGTGAAGCGCTTGCTCGGCCTGCGCGATCCCCATCACGCGGTGGTCGATCGCGGGCATGATCTCGACTCCACCGCAGGCCGACGCGTCCGCCGAAGGGACGAGGGCGGACGCGATGAGAGCACAAGAAAGCGTGAATCGAACGGCGGGACCATTCATGGAAGGACCTCCTCGGGAAGGCTGCGCCGGCGCGCCCCGTCGCTCGTCGGGCGCTGCCGATCGACTGTGACAACGCTCGAGGAAAAAATGTTGCTTCCCCGATCGCGAACTCGAGGGACGGCGCGCCGTGCTCCCGCGCAGTCGACCGTGCTCCCGCCCAGCAGATGAGAGCGCTCGTGTGAGCAAAGGTGCGCCGCTGCGATACGGTGGTTGCCTTGGTGCGCGGCCCGGTGTCCAATGCGGGCCTTCCAAGGAGATCCGGCATGTTGAAGAAGCGGCGCGTCGCGATCGCGGTCCTGCTGGCCCTCGCCAGCGCGCTCCCGGGGTGCAACAGCAGCAGCAAGAAGGCCGACTGCGCGAGCCCCGAGGTGTTCTGCGTGGGCCTCGTCACCGACATGGGCAAGATCGACGACAAGTCGTTCAACCAGTCGGCCTGGGAGGCGATCCAGCGGGCGCAGAAGGAGCTCGGCGCCACGACGCAGTACATCGAGACGACGGATCCGAAGGACTACCCCAAGAACATCGCGACGTTCGCCGAGGAGCGCTACGACGTGGTCGTCACGTCGGGATTCGGGCTCACCGAGGCGACGCGCGGCGCGGCGGATCAGTTCAAGGACGTCAAGTTCATCGGCATCGACCAGTTCCAGATGGCGACCAAGCCGAACGTCGTGGGCCTCGTCTTCCCCGAGGACCACGGCGGCTTCCTCGTCGGCGCGCTGGCCGCGATGATGACCAAGACGGGGAAGATCGGCGCCGTGCTCGCCACCGACGCCGTCCCGCCCGTCTTCCGCTTCGGGGAGGGCTTCCGCGCCGGGGCGCGCCACGTCAAGCCCGACATCGAGCTCAGCGTCGTCTATCACAACGACGTCGGCTTCGATAAGACGTTTACCGATCCCGAGTGGGGGAAGACGACCGCCGTCTCGATGATCGACAAGGGAGTCGATATCGTCTTCGGCGGCGGCGGCAAGACGGGCAACGGCGCGCTGCTCGGCGCGGCCACGAAGGGCGTTTACGCCATCGGCGTCGACACCGACCAGTACTTCACGGTGCCCGAGGCCCAGAAGGTCCTCCTCTCCAGCGCCGTCAAGCTCATCTCCGACGGCGCCTTCGAGCTCATCAAGTCGGCCAAGGAGGGGAAGCTGCCGTCGGGGAACTTCCAGGGCAAGTCGGGGTATGCGCCGTATCACGATCTCGACGCCAAGGTCCCGGCCGACGTGAAGGCGAAGATGGAGGAGCTCCGGAAAGGGCTCCTCGACGGGACGCTCAAGACGGCGGTGCCGCCGGCCAAGGGGCCGTGACCGCCCTGGGCTCCCGAGGATGCGAGAGAAGCTGATCCGGCGCTTCGAGCCGCTGCTCCTGCCGGCCCTCTCGGTGTTCACCGCGATGGTCCTTGGCGGCGTCCTCATCGCCGTGGCCGGGGGCAACCCGCTCGACGCCTACGCCGGCATGCTCGAGGGCGCGCTCGGGTCGCCGCGGGCGGTGAGCGAGACGCTCGTCTGGGCGACGCCGTACATCCTGGCTGGCCTGTCGGTCTCGCTGGCGCTCAAGGGCGGCCTCTTCAACATCGGCGCGGAGGGGCAGCTCGCGCTCGGGGCGCTCTCCGCGGCCTGGGCGGGCCACTGGCTGCCGCAGCTCGTGGGCGGCGGCCTGCCCGCGGCGCTGCACGTCCCCGTGACGCTGCTCCTCGGCGCGCTCGCGGGCGGGCTGTGGGCCGCGGTGCCCGGCTGGATCAAGGCGCGCGCCGGGGGACACGAGGTGATCAGCACGATCATGCTCAACTACGTCGCCCTCAACGCGGTCAGCTTCCTCTTGAACGGCCCGATGAAGGACCCCGAGGCGTCCAACGTGCTCTCCCGCACGCCGCTCATCGACGAGAGCGCGCGCATCCCCGCGCTCGTGGACGGCTTCCGGCTGCACTGGGGCTTCCCGCTCGCCCTGCTCGCGGCGGCGCTCGTCGGGTGGGCGCTCCGGCGGACGACGTTCGGCTTCGAGATCCGGACGGCCGGGCAGAGCCCGGACGCCGCGCGCTACGCCGGCGTGCGGGTGAGCCGCACCGTGATCGCGACCATGGCGCTCTCGGGCGCCTTCGCCGGGCTGGCCGGCGCCATCGAGGTGAGCGCGCTGCACCACCGGCACGAGCTCGGGTTCTCGCAGGGATACGGCTTCGACGCGATCGCCATCGCCCTGCTCGGCAAGGCGCACCCCGGCGGGACGGTGCTCGCGGCCCTGCTGTTCAGCGTGATGCGCAGCGGGGCGACCCGGATGCAGTACCTCACGCAGGTGCCGATCGACGTGATCTCCGTCATCCAGGCGCTGGTCCTGCTCTTCGTCGCGGCGGACGCCCTGGTCCGGCGCATCTACCGCGTCCGGGGCTCGAGCGAGCGGCTCGTGCTCACGCGCGGGTGGGGCGGTTAGCGCGCCGGCTCGAGCGAGCGGCCGGCGCGGGGAGCAGGGAAGGACGAAGATGGCTTATCGACGCTACGCATTCATCGCGGTGGTCGTGGGCGTGCTGGTCCTCGTCGTGACGCTCGTCGGCGCGTCGCAGGTGCCGCCGCTGACGATCGTGGCCAGCATGGCGGCCACGACGCTCGCCGTCGCCACCCCGCTCACCCTGGGCGCGCTCTCGGGCGTCTTCTGTGAGCGCTCCGGGGTCGTCAACCTGGGCATCGAAGGGATGATGCTCGCGGCGGCGTTCTCGGGCTGGTTCGGGTCGATCTACGCGAGCGCGATCCTGGGCTTTCCCCCGCTGCCGAGCCTGCTGCTCGGCGTCGTGATCGCGGTCGCCACCGGCGCCGCGCTGGGGCTGTTGCTCGCCGCGCTTGCGGTGACCTTCTCGGTGGACCAGATCCTCGCGGGGACGGTGATCAACTTGCTCGCCGTGGGGCTCACCGGCTTCTTCAACCGCCAGCTCTTCTTCGGGCCGGGAAGCGCGTTCGGCGGGCAGGTGCCCCACGCGCCGGGCGTCCTTCCGCGCCTCGGCGTCCCCCTGCTCGCGGACATCCCGGTCGTGGGCCCGGTGTTCGAGCAGCAGCCGATCGCCGTCGCCGCCGTCGCGCTGGTCGCGCTGACGCACCTCGTGCTCTTCCGCACGCGGTGGGGCCTGCGCGCGCGGGCCGTGGGCGAGCACCCCCGCGCGGCCGCGACGGTCGGGATCGACGTGGCCCGCGTGCGCTACGTGAACGTCGTGATCGGCGGCGCGATCGCGGGGCTCGGCGGGGCGTATTTCACGCTGGAGTCGGTGCCGTCGTTCGAGCCGATGATGACGAACGGGCGCGGCTTCATCTCCCTCGCGGCGATGATCTTCGGCGACTGGACGCCGTTCGGCTCGTGGGCCGCGGCGCTCGTCTTCGGCGCGGCGCAGGCGTTCCAGATCAACCTCCAGCTCTTCCGCGACCAGATCCCGCCGTCGTGGTCGTTCCTGCAGCAATCGTCGGTCGTCGGGCTGGTGCCGTATCTGCTGACGCTGCTGCTCCTGACCGGCGTCATCGGCAAGACAACGCCGCCGGCCGCCGACGGCCTGCCGTACGAGCGGGAGGGGCGGCGGTGACGGCGGTCCTCGAGGCCCGGGGGATCACCAAGCGGTTCTCCGGCGTCCTGGCGAACGACAGGGTCGATCTCGACCTCCGCGAGGGCGAGATCCACGCGCTGCTCGGGGAGAACGGCGCCGGCAAATCGACCTTGATGAACATCCTTTACGGGCTGCTGCGCCCGGACGAGGGGACGCTCCTCCGGAGCGGGCGCCCGGTCGCGCTGCGCTCGCCGAGCGACGCGATCGCGCTCGGGATCGGCATGGTGCACCAGCACTTCATGCTGATCCCTGTGTTCACTGTCGCCGAGAACGTCGTGCTCGGCGCGGAGCCCGTGCGCGGCGCCCTGCTCGACCGCCGGCGCGCGAGCGCCGAGGTCCGGGAGCTCTCGGCGCGCCACGGGCTGGACGTCGATCCCGACGCCCGGGTGGAGGACCTCCCGGTCGGCGTGCAGCAGCGGGTGGAGATCCTCAAGGCTCTTTACCGGAAGGCGGAGATCCTGATCCTCGACGAGCCCACGGCCGTGCTCACGCCCCAGGAGGCGGACGACCTGTTCCGCGTGCTGCGGGGGCTGACGGCGCGGGGGGTCTCGGTCCTGTTCATCACGCACAAGCTCAGGGAGGTGCTCGCGGTCGCGGACCGGGTGACGGTCATGCGCGCTGGTCGCGTGGTGGGCGCCGCGATCCCGGCGGAGACGGACGAGCGCGGCCTTGCGGCGACGATGGTGGGCCGCGACGTGGCGCTCCAGGTGAGCAAGGCCCCGGCGAGCCCGAAGGACGTCGTGCTCGAGGTGCAGCGCCTCGGCGTCGCGGGCCGCCGCGGGTCCGGCGCCGACGTGGTGCGCGAGGTGAGCTTCTCGGTGCGCGCGGGCGAGATCCTGGGGATCGCCGGCGTGCAGGGCAACGGCCAGACCGAGCTCTGCGAGGCCATCACCGGCCTCTCGCCGCCCCGCGCCGGGCGCGTGCTCCTCCGTGGCCGCGACGTCACCGGCGCGCCGCCCCGCGCCCTGATCGAGCGCGGCGTCTCGCACGTGCCCGAGGACCGCCAGCGCCACGGGCTCGTGCTCTCGTACGCGATCGCGGACAACCTCGTGCTGTGCACCTACCACGAGCCCCCGTTCGCCGTGCGCGGCGTGCTCCGCGACGACGCCCGCGAGGAGAACGCGAGGCGGTTGATAAAGACCTTTGACATCCGCGCGCCCGGCCCGGAGACGCCCGTCTCCGCGCTGTCGGGCGGCAATCAGCAGAAGGTGATCCTCGCCCGGGAGATGAGCCGCCCCGTGGAGCTGCTCGTGGCAAGCCAGCCGACCCGGGGCGTGGACGTCGGGTCGATCGAGCACATCCACCGCGAGATCGTGGCGGCGCGCGACGCGGGGGCGGCGGTGCTGCTCGTGTCGGCGGAGCTCGACGAGATCCTGGCGCTGTCGGACAGGATCGCGGTCATGTACCGGGGCGAGATCGTGGCGACGCGGGACGCGGGCGCGGTATCGCGGACGGAGCTCGGGATGCTGATGGCCGGGGTGGTCCCTGGCGAGGAGGCCCCGCCGCCCGCCGCGGGTGAGGTCGGCGCATGAGGGGGCGCGCGCTGCGCGCGCTGGCCGTGGCGGCGCCCCTCGCGGCGGCGGCCGCGGCCTCGTTCGCGCCGCCGTCCGCCGCCGCCCCGACGCTGGAGCGATACCGGTACTTCCGGGCGCTCTCCCTCGACCTGAAGGGGCGGCTCCCGACGCGCGAGGAGCTCGCCGAGCTCGAGTCGCCGGGCTTCGATCTGGACGCCTGGATAGAGCGTCACCTCGACGGCCCGGGGTATGCCGAGCGGCTCACGCGCATCTACATGGATGTCCTGCGGCTCGAGCTCGGCCCGACGGGGCTGTTCACGCCGCCCGCGACGACGCTCCGCCGGGTGGAGGTGCTCGGCCCGGAGGGCAAGCCGCTCTATGTCTATTACCGCGTCGGCCAGCGCCGCCTGAACCCGGTGATCGACGGGGAGTTCTGCTTCTCCGACGCCGAGAGCGGGCTCCGGGTCGCGGCCTACGCGCCTGTCACGGGGACGCCCGCCCGCATCTCCCAGCGGCTGCTCGACGAGCGGACAACGCTCGTGCGCCCCTACTGGCTTTACCGGGATTACCTCTCCGTCGTCCCGACGCAGCGTTATGGCGACGGGTGGAAGGACCCGGACAGCGCCTATGTCCCGCTGCCGCAGCTCCTTGTCGAGCCTGACGGCAAGACGCCGACGGTCGAGGTCAGGGTCTGCAAGGAAGAGGCGCAGACCGCCGAGGTCGGCCACATCTATGCGAGCGACATCCCTTCATCGCCGAAGGGCGCTCCGCCGCTGCCGGGTCGCGCGCGCCCGCCGGTGCGCGAGGATCGTTATGCGCAGGCGCACCGGGGCGAGCCCATCTCGTGTCGGAGCGCGCTCGCGCCGGCGATGAGCGTCGATTGCGGCTGCGGGATCGGCCTCGAGCACTGCCTTCCCGCCGACAGCGCGGGCAGGGATCCGCGCGGCTTCGTGCTGCCCGCCCATACCCCGCTCGGCATCGAGGATCCCATCGGCTCCGTGCCGCACACGATCACCGGCTGGAACAAGTTCTGGTGGTCGCAGGAGGCGATTCATACAATGAATCACGTCTTCGCGGCGGATCGCGATTTCCGGGAGATCCTCACCGGTCGTTATACGTTCATCAACGGCCCGCTCGCGCAGTTTTACCGGTCGAGCGCGCCCGCGGCGTGCTGCTCTCTGCACCCGTCGTTTGGGATGCGCGAGGACGAGGCGCCCCTGTTCTTGCCGGGCGCGGTGCCGCCGGTCGTCGCGCCGCACGACGTCTCGGTCTGGACGTTCATCCCCGATCGCGGGCCGCGCGCGGCGGGGATCCTCACGATGCCGGTGTTCCTCACCAAGTATTCCTCGCGGCGCGCGCGGGCGGCGGCGCTCTACAGCGCGTTCCTGTGCAAGAGCTTCACGGCCGAGCACGCGGAGCTCCCGCCGTCGGAGGAGCCCGACCTCATGATCCGGCCGGGCTGCGCGAGCTGTCATGCGACGCTGGAGCCGCTCGCGGCGTACTTCACGCGGGTCGAGGAGACGACGTGGACCTATCTGCCCGCCGAGAGGTTCCCGATCGAGAACCCGGTGTGCAAGCTGAACGCGGAGGGGAAGACGGGGCAATCGTGCCAGCGCTTCTACGACCCCGTGTTCTCGAGCCGGGAGCGCGGCGTGCTGCGGGGCGCCTATGCCTCGGCGGATCACGCCGAGCGCGGCCCGGCCGGCGCCGCGGCCGATCTCACGCGCATGCCGGAGTTCGCGTCGTGCGCGGTCGAGCGCGTCACCGAGTCGTTCCTGGGGCGGCCGCTGCGCGAGGAGGACGAGGCGCTGCTCGGCGCGCTGCGCGAGCGGTTCGTGTCGCGCGGCTACCGGATGCGGCCGCTGGTCGAGGCGATCGTCCGCTCGCCGGCGTATGCGCGCGCCAGCAACGTGCGGCCTGCGCTGGAGCGGGGCGGGGCGGCGAAGGGCGGAGCGGAGGAGCGGGGCGGCGCGGCGCGCGGCGAGGGAGCGCGGTGATGCAGGGCCGGGGGAGGGCGCCCGGCCGGATGGGGGCCTTCGTCCTCGCGATGGCCGCGCTGGCGGGCGCGTGCGCCCCGCCGGAGGCGATCTCGCCGCGACCGGCTGCGCCGCTCCGGGAGACGGGGCGCGTCGCGCAGAGCCGCGCTCCGAAGCAGGATCTGCGGCTCATCCCGGCCGAAGCATACCTGAGGACCTATCTCCGGCTCTTCGGCGGCCTCGCGCCCGCCGAGGTCGAGCGCCGCGCGCGGGGGGACGACAAGGCGGCGCTGTTCGACACATGGGGAGACTACCTCGCGGCGCTCGGGCTCCCGGATTACGGCCTGGATCTCCCGCGCGCCACGCAGACCAACGCGCTCATGCTGGCGGCGTTCGAGCGGCTCGGGATCGCGCTCTGCGACCGCGCCCTGGAGCATGACCTCAAGGCAAAGGAGCGCGTCCCGATCGAGCGGCGGCTGATCTTCGCGTTCGATCTGCCCGCGCAGGATCCGGACGAGGCGGCCTTCGCCCCGCGCTTCGACGTGCTGCACCGGACATTCCTGAGCTACCCGGCGCGCCTCGCGCCGCCGGACCGGGAGGCGAAGTTCTTCGCGCTCTACCAGGGCACGGTCGCGCGGCACCGCGCGAAGGGCGCGCCGAAGTCGCGATTTTCGCCGGAGGAGGCGGGGTGGGCGGCCGTCTGTTACGGGCTCGTGCGGCACCCGGAGTTCCACCTGTATTAGGGGGGCTGTCGGATGTGGCGGCCGGGCTACGGCGCTCCGGGCGACGACTTCCCGGGCGGCGATCGGCGATCTTGAACGCTGCTGCCCTGGTCGCGGCGTTGCGGCGGACCGCGCCACTCACCGTCCCGCGCCGCCGGTCTAGCGTGACTCCCCGGGCTCCCATGGCAGGATGGCGGCGCGATGGCACGCTTCTTCAACACCGCCGGCCCGTGCAGGCCCGACCTGCACTACATGGTCGACCCCCTCCGCCGTATCGAGCGGCTGCGGCGGCTGATCGACCGCCAGAGCTACTTCGTCGTGCACGGTCCGCGGCAGACGGGCAAGACCACGTCGCTCCTGTCCTTGGCCACCGCGTTGACGCAGGATGGGCGCTACGCGGCGGCGCTCCTGTCCCTCGAGGTTGGCCGCGCCTTCCCCGAGGATGTCGGCGCCGCGGAGGCCGCCATCCTTCAAGCATTTCGAGAGGATGCGTCCTTCCAGCTCCCGCCCGATCTGCGTCCGCCGCCCTGGCCTGACGGGGCGCCGGGCCACCGCCTAGCCGGCGCGCTGGCCGCGTGGACGCAGGCTTGTCCTCGCCCGCTCGTGCTTTTTCTCGACGAGATCGACGCGCTCACTGGCCCCACGCTGCTCTCGGCGCTGAGCCAGCTGCGCGGGGGGCACCGCCGCAGGCCGCAGGGCTTTCCCTGGGCGATCGCCCTGATCGGGATGCGCGATGTCCGGGACTACCGGGTTACGGTGGGCGACGAGGGCCAGCTAGGCGGCGCCTCGCCGTTCAACGTGAAGGAGGAGTCCGTCCTCCTGCGCGATTTCACGCGCGAGGAGGTGGCGGGGCTCTACGCCCAGCACACGGCCGACACGGGGCAGGTCTTCGCGCCCGAGGCGGTCGACCTCGCGTTCCAGCTCACCTGCGGGCAGCCGTGGCTGGTCAACGCGCTGGCCAGGCAGATGGTGGACGAGCTCGTGCCCGACCGCAGCGTGACGCTCCTGCCCGCGCACGTGCGCGCCGCGCGCGACGCGATCGTCGTCCGGCAGGACACGCACCTCGACAGCCTCGCCGAGCGCCTGCAGGAGGACCGGGTGCGCGCGGTGATCGAGCCCATCCTCGCCGGTTCGGCGCTGGGCGCGGTCCCCGAGGACGACCAGCGCTACGCGATGGATCTCGGGCTCGTCCGCCAGGCGGCGAACGGCGCGCTGGAGATCGCCAACCCGATCTACGCGGAGATCCTCCCGCGTGCGCTGTCCGCGACCGCGCGGCGCTCGATGCCGTCGATCACGCCTACCTGGCTCCGGCGGGACGGGCGCCTCGATCCCGAGCGCTTGCTCGAGGCGTTCGTCTCGTTCTGGCGGCAGCACGCGGAGGCCTTGCTCGCCAGCACGCCCTACGCGGAGATCGCGCCGCACCTCGTGCTCATGGCCTTCCTGCACCGGGTGGTGAACGGCCACGGGCGCGTGGAGTGGGAGGTCGCGATCGGCAGCGGCCGGATGGACCTGTTGGTCGAGCACGGACAGGACCGGCTGGCGATGGAGCTCAAGGTGTGGCGCCCCGGAGAGCCGGATCCATTACGGGAAGGGCTCGCGCAGCTCGATGGATACCTGGACGGCCTGGGGCTCCACCGCGGCTGGCTCCTCATCTTCGATCGGCGCCCCGGGATCCCGCGGCTGCGCGATCGCACCGCGACCGAGGCGGCGCGGACGCCGGGCGGCCGAGAGGTCACGGTGATCCGGGCTTGAGCCCTGGCCAGATCGACGCTCCGCTCGGTGGTCGGGGAGAGGCGACGCTCATCGGCCAACCCCCTCCCGCCGCGCGCACCGCCACCTGCTTGCCGCTGAACGCCACCGCGAGCGCGTGCACCGGAGACGCGCCGGCGGCGCGGAGCTCGGCCGTGTAGTCCCTGCGGTCGATCTGCGACAGCCCATCTTCCAGCGCTTGCTCCAGCGTAGCGTCTGGCCGCCTCGCGCCACCTTCATCTCCGGCACGACGCCGGGTTTGCCCGGCTGTCGGGGCCGCACCAGCACATCGGGCCTCCCTTCGCCGGACTCGCGGTTGGACCGCACCTCGTAGTCGGGCTCCAGCGTGGCGAGCAGGCCTGCGACGAACCCGCGATAGACCTCCTCCGGGCCGAGGCGGCGCGCCTCATGGTACGAGAGGACATGATACGCCGGCACGTAGGTCGTCCCCGCGTCGACCGCCTCGTCGAGTCGGCGTCACGACCAGATCCCCGATGAGCTCGTTCGTGCGGCGCCGGTACTCGCGATGGCGGTCGCGTTCGACGGCAAGGTCGTGCGGGCGCGCGCGGCCTCGGAGGGTATCCTGAGGAGCACGCCCGATGCCTCGCCACGCCTCCTGCCCCCGCCGCCTCGCCGTCCCGCGCCGCGCGCTGCTCGAGGCCGCTGCGGGCGCGGCGCTCGCCGGCGTCCTCGGCCTGCCGGCGCGCGTGCTCGCCGCGCAGGGCAAGGCCGCGGAGGACGAGTTCTTCCTCTTCATCCACGCGTCCGGCGGCTGGGACGTGACGCTTTGGGCCGATCCTCGGAACGAGGCCAGGGGCCTCGTGAGCCCTGCGACGACCGACAACACCGACACCGCGGGGCTCCGCCTCTGGGTCGACGCGCCCGCGGCCGGCGGCGCGAAGAGCTTCGCGCCGATCACGCCCAAGGGATCGAGCCTCGTGTTCGGGCCGGGCATCGGCGCCCTCGCGGACATGCACGACCGGCTGTGCATCCTCAACGGCCTGGCGATGAACACAGTGAGCCACCCCGACGGCACGGCCTTCTCGACGACGGGACGGCACCTCAGCGGCGGCCGCACGGTGGCCTCCAGCGTCGACGCGATCTGCGGGAGCGAGCTCGGCGCGAGCCAGACCTTCCCCGTCGTCTCGGTCCAGTTCCCGTCCGCGTTCGTCGGCGAGCGCCTCGATCGGCGCGCCGTCCCGCTCATGGTCGGGGAGATCGGCACCCTCAGCCGCTCGCTGTTCCGCGCGCGCCACTACGACACCGACGAGGACCGCGCCGCGGTGACAGCGCTCCTCTCCGAGGAAGCCAGCTCCCTCGCCGCGCGATCCAGCCACACCGACGCCCTGCACAGCTTCGCCATCCAGGCGGAAGGCCTCGGCAAGATGCTGAGCGCAGGCCTCCAGGAGGTGTTCTCCAGGGGCAAGCTCATCCAGGCGCACCCGGAGTTCAACCACGCGGCCCGCTTCGCCCGGCAAGCGGCCGTCAACGCCGCGTTCGCGATCGAGGCCATGCGGCGGAACGTGGTCCGCTGCGTGAGCTTCTCGAGCAGCGGGTTCGACACGCACACGAGCAACTACCGCCAGCACGCGGCCACCCAGCAGGAGCTCTTCGATCTGATAGCCGCGCTCCTCGGCTCGCTCGACAAGACCCCGCACCCGACCCGGGCGGGCAAGAAGCTCTCGGATCACACCCACATCCTCGTGACGAGCGACTTCTGCCGCACGCCCCAGCTCAACACGGCGATGGGGCGCGACCACTACCCCAACAACTCGGCCATGGTGATCTCCCCGCGCTTCCGCGGGAGCTTCGCGTTCGGCAAGACAGACCCGGAGCAACTCCTGCCGGTCCCGGCGAAGACGTTCCAGGGCGGGCCGCGGCCGATCGCCCCGCCGGATCTGCTCGCCACCTTCCTGTTCGCCTTCGGCATCTCCCCGCGCGAGCACCTGCGCGACGGCGAGGTGGTGCCGGAGCTGCTCCGGTCGCCGTGACGCTCCTCGGCCGAGCGGCGTCCGCCGCCGCGCTGGCGCTGTCGTCCTCGGCGCTGGCGCTGTCGTCCTCTGCGCTGGCGCTGTCGTCCTCTGCGCTGGCGCTGTCGTCCTCTGCGCTGGCGCTGTCGTCCTCTGCGCTGGCGCTCTCGCTCGCCGGATGCGCGGCGCAGGCCGCGGCGCCCCTCCCGCCGCTCGTCGTGCGCGAGGTCGCGTGGCCGTCCCCGGGGAAGCTCGGCCCGGTGCGCGCGGTCGCCGACGACGGGCGCCGCGTCGTGGTGTTCCACGACGGCGCCGCGGCCGTCTTCGTGAACGGCGCCCTCGCGAGGGTGGAGCGCGCGCCCCACCGCTGGGTGAGCGCTGCGGCCCTGCCCGCGCCCGACGGCTACGGCACGTGGATCGTCGGCGTCGACGCCGAGGGCCGGCTGCTCCGGCTCCCGGGCCAGGGGACCTTCGAGGCCGTCTCCGACCGCTACGGCCTCGAGCGCGCCGCGGTACGGTCCGCGATCGGCCTCGGCGAGGGCGGCGCCACCTTCGCGCTGGACCGCGAGATCGCGGTGGCGGACGGCGAGACCGTCACGCGTTACGCGACGGGCCCGCTCGCGACGTTCGCGGCGGGGGCCGGGCGCGTGGCCTTCGCGGCCGGGGGCGACGGGCTCGGCGCCCTCGACGTCGCCACGAGGGCGCTGCGATCGTACCCGCTCCCGGCGGACGGCGCCGCGCCGCTCCTCGCCCTGACCGGCGCGGGCGCGCTGCTCGCGGCGACGCCCGAGGCGCTCTACGCGGAGGACGGCGCCGGCGTCCTGCGCCTCCGGTTCCGGGCGCGCGCCGCGCTCCACGGGCTCGCCGTCTCCGGCGACCGCGCGTGGTTCGCCGACGGCGACGAGCTCGGCGTGCTCGACAAGGCCGGCGCGCGCGAGACCCGCGGCGCGCGCCTCCCGCAGGGCGGCAGGCTCGTCGGCTCGCCGAGCGGCGACGTGTGGCTGCTCGCGTCGGGCGCCCTCCGGCGCTTCGCCGCAGAGGACGACGGCGGGCCCGCCTGGGGGGAGATCGCGCCCGTGTTCGCCCGCGCGTGCGCGCGCTGCCACCGCCCGCGCGGCGAGGGCGGCGTCGACCTCTCCACGCCTGCGGCGTGGGCTTCGCTCCGCGAGGCCATCGCGCGCCGGGTCGTCGACGAGCGGAATATGCCGCCCCCGGGAAACACGCTGTCCGAGGCCGACCGCGCGCGGATCCGCGCCTTCGTCGGGCGCGCAGGGCCGCCCGCGCGGCCGTGATGCGGGCTCGCCGCCGGGGCCGCGATGCGCGCTCGCCCGCGCGGCCGTGAGGCGCGCTCGCCGCCGCCGCGCGCCCGTCTTGCGCTACCCTGGGGCACCATCGCGAAGAGGAGAGCTGCCTGATGATGTCGTTCAGCCCGGATCCGCGCGTCGCAGAGCAGCAGATGCACGCCATCATCTACTACCTCACGGGGTTCGGGTACATCGACGGCGAGCTCGATCCGACCGAGAAGTCCTTCATCCGCGGCTACATCCACGACCTCGTGCGGCAGCGCGCGCGCGACGCCCTCGGCGGCGAGGGGCAGGAGAACCCGGACGTCGTCGGCCGGTGGACCAGCCACTTCCACGAGGTCTTCTCCGAGATCGACCACCAGATCCAGAGCCATTTCACCGAGAGCGTCGCCGAGGGAGAGGACCCGAAGGACTTCGTCCTCTCCAAGATCAAGCTCCGCTGCTTCGAGCTCCTCGACGGCTTCGACGACGACAACCGGAAGGCGCTGCTCGCGACCGTCGACGAGCTCATGCTCGCCGACGGCGTCGTCCACCCGAACGAGCAGCGGTTCCGCGACGAGCTGTCGTCGCTCCTGTCGGCGTCCCCGATCGAGATCGACGACGTGGACATCGAGACGATCGAGCAGGGCGCGGTCGTGATCGATCCGGCCACGCGCAAGCAGGCGCGCGAGGTCGATCACCCGTTCTTCAAGGCGTTCGAGTGGGACTACGCGAGCGATCCGGCCACGTTCGCGGAGCAGGCCAAGGTCGACATGGACCTGATGCGCAGGTTCGAGGCGAAGCTCGAGGAGCAGCGCGCGCGCGGCGCGGGCCGGCTCGACGGCGCGGCGGATTTCGCGGGCTTCGCCGGGCAGGCGCCCTTCCTCGACGGCCACGTCTACGTCGCCTCGCCCGACCCCGCCGAGGACGTCGAGCTCCTGGTCATCGGCGATCTGCACGGCTGCTACTCGTGCCTCAAGGGGGCGCTGATGCAGGCCGACTTCTTCGCCAAGGTGCAGGCCCACCGGGACGACCCCGCGCACAACCCGCGGATGATGCTGGTGTTCCTGGGCGACTACATCGATCGCGGCAGGTTCAGCTACAACGGCATCCTGCGCACGGTGATGCAGCTCTTCCTCGCCGCGCCCGACAGCGTCTTCGTGCTGCGCGGCAATCACGAGTACTACGTCGAGCTGAACGGCCGCGTCCTCGCGCCGGTGCGGCCCTCCGAGGCGATGAGCTCGCTCGCGGCCATCGCCCCGAACGAGGTGTTCGCCGCCTACATGCGCCTCTTCGAGGCGCTCCCCAACATACTGGTCTTCGACCGGATCCTCTTCGTCCACGCGGGGATCCCCCGCGACGAGACCATCGCCGCCCGGTGGACGTCGGTGTCCTCGCTCAACGACCCGGAGATCCGGTTCCAGATGCTCTGGAGCGACCCCAGCGAGGTCGACGCGATCCCCGCGGAGCTCCAGAGGTCCACGGCGCGCTTCCCCTTCGGCAAGCGGCAGTTCAAGAGCTTCATGCAGAAGCTCGGCTGTACCACGCTGATCCGCGGCCACGAGCGCGTCCCGGAGGGCTTCCGCGTCGTCCACGACGACCCCGACGGGGTGCTGCTGACCCTGTTCTCCGCGGGCGGGAAGACCAACGACGACCTGCCAGAGACCAGCAATTACCGCGAGGTCACGCCGATGGCCCTCACCATCCGGTACAAGGGCGGGGTCAGCCAGCTGACGCCGTTCGCGATCGAGTACGAGCGGTACAACGATCCCAAGTACAACGCGTTCTTCCGCGAGCAGCTGCCGCCGCTCGAGATCACCGCCGATCTGGACGACCCCGGGCCCTGATCGGCTGCGAGGTGGGATAACGTCTCCCACGCTTCGCGCGAAGCGGTGGGCGTCGCCCCCTCGACGACGCCGTCATGATGTGCCGCGCCGCTTGGCACACCGCGCCCTGCAGCCCCCTCGATTCCGCGGGCGTTCCGCGGATCCATCGACCGGACGTCGTGGGCACACCGGTTGCCACATGCTGTGACATGCTCCGCGGCTTACCCCTGGGTCCTGGCTTGCTTACCTCCCTACTGCTTGTCGCGGGCTGCTCCGGGACGGTGAACCACACAGGTACGGGCGGCGGGGATCCGGGTGGCGCCGGCTCGGTCGCGGGGACCGGCGGCTCCGGCTCGGTCGCGGGCACGGGCGGCTCCGGCTCGGGCACAGGGACCGGCTCGGGCACGGGGACCGGAGGCGCGGGGATTGCCGGAGCGGGAGGCGCCGGCGGGGGATTGCCCACCCGATGCACGCTGCCGCAGGATATCGGGCCCTGCGATGGCGCGATCCCGCGTTACTGGCATGATCCGCGAACAGGCGTATGCGTCCCTTTCAGTTATGGCGGCTGCGAGGGCAACGAGAATCGCTTCGAGTCGCTCGAGCAGTGCCAGGAGGCCTGTCAGGGCGGCGTTCCTGACATGGATGCATGCGAGTCGCTGGGCGATTGCATCCTCGCATCGCCGGGCTGCTGCGCCGCCTGCGATCCTGTCGATGCCCGCGCGTTCGTCGCGCTCAACCGGGCGAGCGTGCACGACTATCAGATGGCCACCGGGTGCGAGGGGGTGGCGTGCGCGCCGTGCCCGGATGTCGACGAATCCGAGCGCAGCTCTCAGTACTTCGCCGCCACGTGCGAGGCCGGGCGCTGCGTCGTCGTCGACGTGCGCGAGTCGCCGCTGACAGAATGCGCGATCGCGTCGGACTGCGTCCTGCGCGACGGCCTCGACTGCTGCGAGGGGTGCGACGGGAGAGGCATCGTCGCCCTCAACAGGAGCGCGGATCTCCAAGGCATGGTCTGTCCCGGCAACCTCGGCGCCGCGTGCAATCCGTGCCTGCCCGTGTACCCGCCCGGGATGACGGCGGTCTGCTCGTCCGGCAGGTGTCAGCCGCAGATGCCCGCCACACCTTGAGCGAGTAGCGCGCCCGGCGTCGCATAACAGCAGAAATCGGCCTGGGCCCACAGCGCTTTACGCGCACGGATTCGCCACGACGCGCACGAGCTCGCCACGAATGACGGCCGGGCGGACGCGTCACCGCGATCTCTGGTAGGCTCGCGGGCCGTCGAACCATGTCATCCTCCCGAGCTGAGCGCGCAGCCTCCTGCCGATCGCGAAGGAGCCCGACGCCACCGTCGCTCTCGATCCGCGAGACGTGATGGGCCCGCTCGACCCGCGCCGGCGGGACTTCCTCGCTGCCGCCAAGGCCATCCTCCTCGCCGCGCACGCGCTCGCGTTCGTCGCGGCGGCGCGGGATGCCCGTGCCGACACCGCGGTGAACGCGGGCGGCGTCGAGCTCGACTGGAGCGCGCCCGGGGAATGCGCGGATCGAGGGCGCGTGCTGGCCGAGATCGAGCAGCGCCTCGGGCGGTCGTCGGCGGCGAACGGCGAGCCGCCGCTGAAGGCGCGCGCGGTGGTGTCCCGGAACGAGCGCGGGTCCTGGGACCTCCGCCTCACGACGACGCTCGGCGAGACGACACGCTCGCGCGAGCTCCACGGCGAGACCTGCGCCGAGCTCGCGGACGCGGCGGCGCTGATCATCGCGCTCGCGATCGATCCCGACGCAGCGAGCCGCGGCACCCCGACGGCGGCGCCGGACACCGCTGCGGCGCCAGGCGACAGCTCCGGCGCGGATCCAGACGCCGGCGCGGATCCGGGCGCCGGCGTCGCGCCGGAGGTGGACGCCTCTCCGGATGCGCCCACCGCCGCCGAGGCGCCCGCGGCCTCGCCCCCGCCAGGTGCCAGCGCGGCTCCGGCGCAGCGCCCGTCGCGCCCCCTCGAGCTGCGCGGCGCGCTCAGGGTCTCCGGCGTCCTCGACACCGCCTCGCTCCCGGCGGTCGCCCCGGGCGCCGGCATCGCCGCGGGCGTGCTGATCGGAGCCGTCCGTGTCGAGCTGTCCGGCACCTACTTCGGCGCGCAGCAAGCGTTCGTCGAGCGGCCGACGATGGGCGGCGACGTCCAGCTGACCACCGGCGGGCTGCGCCTTTGTTATGCGATGCGTTATCGCTCGATCGAGCTCGGACCCTGCGCCGGCATCGAGGTCGGCGTCATGAGCGCGGCCAGCTTTGGCGCGGCGTCGCCCGGCTCGAACCGGGCGCTCTGGGTCGCGCCGCACCCCGGAGCGCTCGCGACCTTCACCCTCTCGGACCGGCTCCGCGTCCCGCTCACGATCGACGTTCCGTTCCCGGTGACGCGCGATCGGTTCGTGCTCGTCGGCATCGGCGCGGTCCACCGGAGCGCCGCCGCCACGCTCCGCGCCTCGCTGGGGGTCGAGGTGCGATTTCCGTGACGGATCCAGACGGCGCCGGCCATGTACCGTGCGTGACGAGGACGTCTCCCGCGTCGGCGCTTCCCTTCGCGGGGTCCGTGTTCGATCCGCGCTTCGGCGTCCACGACGGGCCCGTCTCCCTCGACTTCGACGCGGTCTACGACGAGCACGCCGACTTCGTCTGGCGAAACCTGCGCCGGCTCGGCGTCGGCGAGGCGAGCCTGGACGACGCCTTCCAGGACGTCTTCGTCGTGGTCCACCGGCGGCTCGGCGAGTTCGAGCCGCGGTCGAGCGTGAAGGCGTGGCTGTTCGCGATCCTCTGCCGTGTGGCGCGCGATCACCGGCGCCTCGTCCGGCGCAAGGGAGGGCTCGAGGAGCTGCCGGGGGGCGTGGCGGACCGCGCGCCCGGGCCGGCGGAGCGGCTCGAGCAGGTCGAGGCGCTGAAGCTCGTCGACGCGCTCCTCGCGGAGCTCGACGACGACAAGCGCGCGGTGCTGGTGATGGCGGAGATCGAGGAGCTGAGCGCGCCGGAGATCGCCGCGGCGCTCGACCTGAAGCTGAACACGGTCTACTCGCGGCTGCGCGCCGCGCGCCGCGAGTTCGAGCTGGCGCTGGCGAGGCGCGGGGGCGGATGGCCATGAGCGATCCGGGCGAGAAGGCGCGCGCGCTCCTGAAGGCGGCCCGAGCGGACGGGCTCGCGCCGTCCGACAAGGCGCGGCTCCGCGCGGCGCTCGCGGGGAAGCTTTCGGCCGCGGCGCCGCAGGAGCCGTCCGCGCCGCAGGAGCCGTCCGGAGAGGCGCCCACGTCGCCGCCGCCCCCGCCGCCGCTCGCGGGCAGCGGGGCCGGCGGCGGCGTCCTCGCGGGCAAGGCGGCCGGCGGCGTGCTCTCGGGCAAGGTGATCGCCGCGGGCGCGCTGATCGGCGCCGTCGCCTTCGCCGGCGGGTTCTTCACCGGAAGGGCGACCGTCGACGTCCCTCCGCCCGCCAGCCCAGCGCCGCCGGCGAGCGCGCCCGCGGCGCCTCCGCCTGCGGTGACGCCGCCCGCGGCGGCTCCGGTCGCCGCGCCGGCGCCGACGGCGCCGCCCCCGCCCTCGCACGCCGCCCGCGCGGTCGCGCCGGCTCCGCCGCGCCCGCTGGACTCCGGCGCAGACGACGCCTCGCGAGCGCCCTCGACAGGCGGCAGCGCGCGCGAGCCGGCGCGCCCGCGCAGCGGACAGCCGGCGCGGCCGAGCACGCTCGCCGCGGAGATGGCCTTGCTGCGCGAGGCGCAGGACGCCGTGCGGGGCGGCGATCCGTCGGCCGCGCTCGATCGCCTCGACGACCTCGGCGCCCGGTTTCCAGAGGGCCAGCTCCGCGAGGAGCGCATGGCCGCGCGCGTGCTCGCCCTCTGCGCCGCAGGGCGGGCGCGGGAGGCGCGCGCCGAGGCAGAGCGGCTCCTCGGCGAAGCGCCGGGCTCGGTGCACGCGGGCCGCGTCCGCGCCTCCTGCGCGTTCCGAGAAAATCTCGACTGACAGAGACGGATGTTCCTCGCGCCGGCCATGTACCGATGGACCGCAAGAGACAGGAGGAACCATGAATCGTTCGACTCGCGTCGCGCTCGCGTTGTTCTTCGCTGCTGCCTCGCTCGGGAACACCGGCTGTCAGCCGCAGGATCTTCCCATCGGCGGCGATGAGGCCAGCTCCGGCGGCGAGGGATCCGGCGCGGCCGGGCTGCTCGTCGCGCACTGGGAGGGATACGTCGAGAACTTCAAGTTCCGCTCGGGATCGGACGTGATCCAGATCGACATCGACACCGTGGAGGGGTCGGCGATCCAGGGGACGGTGCGCTTCGGGGCGGGGCCATCGATGCCCCCGCCTACGGATCCGGACGTGGGTTATCCGCCGAACCCCGGGGTAGAGGTTGGTTACGCGCTCGGCCTGCCCTACGAGGGCTTCGATTTCACGCTGCTGGGCGCGCAGCTCAGCGAGAGCCGGCTGCGCTTCTCGATCGCCCCCACAGAGCTCTGGAAGGGCTGGTGCGAGCTCCAGACGCCGCGCCTTCTGGTCACCCCGGGCGGCCGCGAGCGCACCTACTTCTGCGAGTCCGACCAGAGCTACTGGCAAGGCAGCGACGGCTGCTTCCTGGCCGATCAGCCCACCGACTGTGCCTATATCGATCTGTGCATCAAGGAGGTTTGCCATTGTAGCGAGTCCGGGTGCACAGTGGACGCGGAGCTCGCCGAGGAACGGGTCGACTTCGATCTTGAATTCGATCAACAGGAGGCGAACGGCAGCATCGCGATCGGGAGCGCCATTTTTTACAACGTCCGGCTGACGCGCGACCCCTGACGGCGAGCAGCTCAGGGACCGGTCGCCTCGACGACGCCGTCATGGTGTGCCGCGCCGCCTGGCACACCGAGGCCCAGCGCCCGCTCGATCCGGGCCGAGATCAGCGGTCGCATCGGCCGGACGCCCAGGGCATGCCCGTTGCAACTCACCCGGCATGCCTCGGCGCTTAGCCCTGGGTCTTGGCTTGCTTAGCTCCCTTCTGCTCGCCGCAGGCTGCTCCGGGAAGGTGAACCCCGCAGGCTCGGGCGGCGGGGACCCGGGCGGCGGCGGTTCGTCTGCGGAGACCGGCGGCGGTGGGGGTGGTGGCGATGGGCAATTGCCCGTCCGCTGCCTGCTGCCGGCGGATCCTGGTCGGTGTGACGCGGCGTTCCCGAAATACTGGTACGACCCGGCCGCCGGCGCGTGCAGGGAGTTCA
This sequence comes from Sorangium sp. So ce124, assembly GCF_051525235.1. NCBI lineage: Bacteria > Pseudomonadati > Myxococcota > Polyangiales > Polyangiaceae > Sorangium > Sorangium sp. So ce124. The sequence goes on along the minus strand of NZ_CP150312.1, from coordinate 11,646,965 downwards.
CCTATGGAGGCTGCGAGGGCAACGAGAACCGCTTCGATTCCCTCGACGCGTGCGAGGAGGCCTGTCGGGGCGAGCTTCCCGACATAGGCGTCTGCAACGCGCCGAGCGATTGCGTCCTGGTGTCGCGGGGCTGCTGCGGCGCCTGTGACACGGCCAGTGCCGAGAACTTCAGAGCCATCAACCGCGCCGGGACGAAGCTCGACGAGATCATCAATGGGTGCGGGGGCGTCGCGTGCGGAGCGTGCCCGGAGGTCACCGAGGCGGAGCGCACGACCCAGTACTTCACCGCCACGTGCGAGGCGGGGCGCTGCGTCGTCCTCGACGTGCGCGAGTCGCCGCTGACGGAGTGCGCGGTCGACTCGGACTGCGTCCTGCGCGACGGACTCGGCTGCTGCGAGGGGTGCGACGGGACAGGCATCGTCGCCCTCCACCAGAGCGCGGAGCTCGATGCCCTGGTCTGCCCCGCCGGCATGGGCGCGTGCCCCCCGTGCGCGCCCGTGTTCCCGGACGGGATGACGGCGGTCTGCTCGTCGGGCAGGTGTCAGCCGCAGATGCCCGCGACACCCTGAACGGCCAGGAACGACCAGCGCTGCCGGCGTGCGCGGTCAGGCGCTGTCTCCTGAATCGTAGATAAGGCACTTCCCTGTACCCACCTGGACGCCTTTCGAGGCTCGGCGCGTCAATGGCCGCGCTGCGCCGATTCCGGTGAACAGCTCTGGCGCACTGGACGGGAAGGACGGAAACTGAAGAAACTGAAACGGACCGCTCCACCGCCGCCTCGCATTGACGCTGGGCGCGTGGCCCCGATAGCCTTTCCCATGGAGCGCTCGTAGATTCTCCTTTCTTCGACCTCATTCACGAAGGAGCTGCCCGTGAATCGAAGCACCCCGAGGATGCTGCTCGCGGCCATCGCGCTCTCCAGCGCGGTCGCGTGCTCGGGAACGTCTGGAGACGGCGGATCGGATCCGGGCGACGGTCCCGGCACCAGCACCGGCACCGGTCCCGGCCCAGGTCCCGGCACCGACCCCAGCGCCCAGTGCGAGCCCGGCGTCACCGCGCCAGGCCCGACCCCGCGCCTGACGCGGCTCACGCACGCGCAGTACGACAACAGCGTCCGGGACCTCTTCGGCAAGGACATGAAGGCCTCGGCGGCGTTCCTCGCGGACCCGGCGTTCGAGGGGTTCAACAACAACGCCAAGGGGCTCCTCGTCTCCGACCGCCTCGCCCGCGACTACCGCCGCGCCGCGGAGACGATCGCGGCCGACGCCGTCGTCGACCAGGCCGTGCTCGGCAAGATCCTGCCGTGCGCGCCGGAGGGCGACGGGGCGGCGTGCGCCCGGCAGTTCATCCGGGAGCTCGGCAAGCGCGTCTACAGGAGGCCGCTCTCGGCGGAGCAGGAGGAGGCGTACGTGGCCGCATATGCCCGCGGCAATGGCCTCTTCGACGCGGGCACGCCGTTCGAGCAGGGCGTGCGCCACGTCATCGAGGCGATGCTCCAGTCGCCGCACTTCCTCTACCGCATCGAGCTCAGCGAGGAGCTCGACGGCGCGGGGATCATCCCGCTCGACGCCTACGAGGTCGCGACGAGGCTCTCGTACCTGCTCTGGAACAGCCTGCCCGACGACGCGCTCCTCGAAGCGGCGGAGGGCGGCGCGCTGGGCACGCCCGAGGGCATCGAGGCCGAGGCGCGGCGCATGCTCGACGACCCCAAGGCCACGAGCGCCCTGGACGACTTCCACGCCCAGTGGCTCCACATGAGCCGTTACGCCGATCTCTCGAAGGATCCGGCGCTCTACGAGGACTTCGACGCCAGCGTGTCCTCGGCCATGATGGGCGAGACGAAGCAGTTCATCCGGCACGTCATCCTCGAGATGGAGGGCGACTTCAGGACGCTGATGACGGCGCCCGTCGGCTTCGTGAACGACAAGCTCGCCCCGATCTACGGCGTGGAGGGGTCGTTCACGAGCGAGCTCGTGGAGACGCCGCTCGACCCGGCGGAGCGGGCGGGGCTGCTCACGCAGGCCGGCTTCCTGAGCTCGCACGCGTTCTTCAACAAGAGCTCGCCGATCCACCGCGGCGTGTTCATCCAGCGCCAGATCCTCTGCACCGACCTCCCGGACCCGCCGGCGAACATCAACACGACGCTGCCGCCCATCCAGGGCGAGATCAGGACCACGCGCGACCAGGTGGAGGTGCACACGTCGCCGGACGCGTGCAACAAGTGCCATGGCGTGATCAACCCCCCGGGCTTCGCGCTGGAGCACTTCGACGCTGTCGGGCGCTACCGCGCCGACGAGGACGGCGAGACGATCGACGCGACAGGCACGATCGCCGTCGGGGACGGCGAGATCAGCTTCGACGGCGCCGTGGACCTCGCGACGCAGCTCGCGGAGAGCCCCGTCGCGCAGCGGTGTTATCTGACGAACTGGTACCGCTACGGCAATGCGCGCCAGCTCTCGCGCGAGGACGCGTGCACGATCGCCGATCTCGACGCGAAGCTCGGCGCCTCGGGGTACAACATCAAGGAGCTGCTGGTCGCGCTCACGCAGACGAAGACGTTCAGGTACCGGGCCGTGGAAGAGGTGGACCAATGAATCGCAGAACGTTCTTGCGGGGCGCGTGCGGGGTGATGCTCGGCCTGCCGCTCCTCGAGTCGCTGCGCCCGCGCGACGCCAAGGCCGATCCGGCGAGCGCGCCGCGCCGGTTCATCGCCTTCTTCATGTGCAACGGCGTGAACATGGCCAAGTTCTTCCCGAGCACGCAGTACGGCGCGCTGACGGCCGCCTCGTTCGGGGCGACGCGCGCGATAGCGCCCCTCGCCGCGTACCGGGACAAGCTGCTGATCCCGCGGGGCATCCACATGGCGCCGCGCGGCTACGGGTTCGACCCGAGCGCGGGCGACGATCACGCGAAGGGGATGGGCTGCAAGCTCACGGCGCAGCCGCTCGTCCAGGGCAGCCAGTACGCGGCGGGGATCTCGCTCGACCAGTTCATCGCGAACAAGCTCAACCCGCCGGGCACGCCTGCGCTGACGCTGATGGTCGGGTCGAAGACGCCGAACGTGCGCGGGCACATCTCCTACACCGCCAGCGAGGCGCCGGTCAGCGGCGAGAACAACCCGTGGCTCGCGTACCGGGACCTGGTCGGCGGGACGGACCTCGAAGAGGAGGCGCTCGTGCGGCTCACGAAGCGCCGCGAGAGCGTGCTCGACCTGGTCTCGGTCGAGTACGAGGCGCTGCTCAAGAAGAAGCTCAGCAAGGCCGATCGCGACAAGCTCGAGATGCACTTCCAGACGGTGCGCGACCTCGAGGTGGACATGGGCGGCTCGGGGATCATCCCGCGCGAGCTCTCGCCGGAGCGAGCGGCGGAGATCGAGGCGATCGACCCGGACACGGTGGCGTTCGACGCGGAGTTCAAGAAGGTCGGTCGGATGCAGATGGATATCCTCGCGCTGGCGATCGCGACCGGCGCGACGCGTTCCGCGACGCTGCAATGGGGCTCTGGCGCGGCGGGGCCCATCTTCAAGTGGGATGGGATGGCCCACGAGTACAACCACCACAAGCTCTCCCACGGAAACACGAGGGACGACGACACCGGGAGCGCCGTGGACGGTTACGAGGAGATGCTCTTCAACATCGATCGCTGGTACGTGGGCGAATATGCCTATCTGCTCGACCGGCTCGCGGGCTACGAGGAGGGAGGGGCCACGGTGCTCGACAACAGCGCCGTCGTGTTCATGAACGAGCTCTCCGACGGCAAGCGCCACGATTTCCGCGACCTGCCGTACATCATCGCGGGGAGCTGCGGCGGCTACTTCAAGACGGGGCAGTACATCAAGGTGACGCGACAGTCGAGCACGGTGCAGGACAAGGACGCGCCCCACAACAAGCTGCTCACGACCTTCGCGAACGCGGTCGGCTGCACCGAGGAGGGCGGGGGGCCGATCGCGAACTTCGGCTCCTTCGGCGAGCCCGGCGAGTTCGACGAGCTCAAGGCCTGATCCGGCGAGAGATTTCAACGCAAAGGCGCAAAGACGCAAAGTCGCAAAAAAGAACAGATTCTGTGCATTTTTGCGACTTTGCGCCCTTGGCGTCTTTGCGTCGAAATTTCTCCTCGTTCGCGAAACAGATCCCTGGCGAGATTTCTACTAGTTTGAAGCGTCGTAGTTGAGGTTCGGGCCGAGCCAGCGCTCGACCTCCCCGACGGTCATGCCCTTGCGCGCGTGGTAGTCGACCACCTGGTCGCGATCGATCTTTCCCAGGCTGAAGTACCGGGCCTCCGGGTGCGCGAAGTACAAGCCGCTCACGCTCGAGCCGGGCCACATCGCGAACGACTCGGTGATCCGGATGCCGGTGTTCTTCTCGACGTCGAGGAGCCGCCAGAGCGTGCCTTTCTCCGTGTGATCCGGGCACGCAGGGTACCCCGCCGCGGGCCTGATGCCGCGGTACTTCTCCTCGATGAGCTCGGCCTTGGTCAGGTCCTCCTGGCGGCCATAGCCCCACTCGTCGCGCACCCGCTTGTGCAGGCACTCGGCGAACGCCTCGGCCAGGCGATCGGCGATCGCCTCGGCCATGATGGCGTTGTAGTCGTCGTGCACCGCCCTGAACCGCTCGCACAGCTCCTTCAGGCCGATCCCGGTGGTGACCGCGAAGCCGGCGATGTGGTCCCGGAGGCCGGTCTCCCTGGGCGCGATGAAATCCACGAGCGACCGGTTCGGCTCGCCGTTCTCCTTCGCCGTCTGCTGGCGCAGGAAGTGAAACCGCTCGAGCACCTTCGTGCGCGTCCCGTCGGTGTACACCTCCACGTCGTCGCCCACGGCGCTCGCGGCGAAGAAGCCATAGACGCCGCGCGCCGTCAGCAGCTTCTCCTCGATGATCGTGTCGAGCAGCGCGTTCGCCTCGGAGAAGAGCTGGCGCGCTTGCTCGCCGTACTTCTCGTGCTCCAGGATCCGCGGATAGACGCCCTTCAGCTCCCACGTGTGGAAGAACGGCGTCCAGTCGATGTACTCGCGCAAGGTGGCGAGCGGGAAGTCCTCGAGCACGCGCACGCCGGTGAACTCGGGCACCGGCAGATCCTCGGCGCGCCACTCGATCCGCGTCCGGTTCGCGCGCGCGGCCTCGATGGAGACGAGCTTGTGCTTCGGCGCCGCGTGGAGCCGGCGGAGCTTCTCGTACTCGGCGCGGTGCTGGGCGACGAACGCCGCCTTGCCCTCCTCGCTCAGGAGGCTCGTCGTGACGGGCACGGCGCGGCTCGCGTCGACCACATGCACGACCGGCTCGCTGTAATGCGGGGCCACCTTCACGGCGGTGTGTGCCTTGCTGGTCGTCGCCCCGCCGATCAGGAGCGGCAGCTTGAAGTTCTGCCGCTCCATCTCGCGGGCGACGTGGATCATCTCGTCGAGCGACGGCGTGATCAGCCCGCTCAGGCCGATCAGATCCGCCTTCTCCTGCCTGGCGCGCTCGAGGATCTTCTCGCACGGGACCATGACGCCCATGTCGATCACCTCGTAGTTGTTGCACGCGAGCACGACGCCCACGATGTTCTTGCCGATGTCGTGGACATCGCCCTTCACCGTGGCGAGGACGATCTTCCCCTGCGTCTTCACCTCCTGTCCAGCGGCGGCCATCGCCGCCTTCTCCGCCTCCATGAACGGCGTGAGGTACGCGACGGCCTTCTTCATCACGCGCGCCGATTTCACCACCTGCGGCAGGAACATCTTGCCGGCGCCGAAGAGATCTCCGACGACGCTCATTCCATCCATCAGCGGGCCCTCGATCACGGCGAGCGGGCGGCCGAGCTTGGCGCGCGCGTCCTCCGTGTCGACATCGATGTACGTGTCGATGCCCTTGATCAGCGCGTGCGACAGCCGCTCCTCGACGGAGCCTTTGCGCCACTCCTCTTCTTTCTTCTCCGTCGCGGCGGCGCCGGCGCTCTTGGCCTTCAGCGCTTCGCCGAAATCGACCAGCCGCTCGGTGGCGTCCGGGCGCCGGTTGAGCAGGACGTCCTCGACGAGCTCGCGGAGCTCCGGCTCGATCTCCTCGTACACCTCGAGCATGCCCGCGTTGACGATGCCCATGTCCATGCCGGCCCGGATGGCATGGTAGAGGAACGCCGAGTGCATGGCCTCGCGCACCCGGTTGTTGCCGCGAAAGCTGAACGAGATGTTCGACACGCCGCCGCTGACCTTGGCGTGCGGCAGGTTGGCCTTGATCCAGCGGGTGGCCTCGATGAAGTCGACGGCGTAATTGTTGTGCTCCTCCATGCCGGTGGCGACCGTGAGGATGTTCGGATCGAAGATGATGTCCTCGGGAGGAAACCCCACCTCGTCGACGAGGATGCCGTACGCGCGCTTGCAGATCCGGATCTTGTCCTCGTAGGTGGCGGCCTGCCCTTGCTCGTCGAAGGCCATGACCACGACGGCGGCGCCGTACTTGAGGATGGTCCTCGCGTTCTCGCGGAACTTCGCCTCGCCCTCCTTGAGCGAGATGGAGTTCACGATGCCCTTGCCTTGCATGCACCTGAGGCCGGCCTCGATGACCTCCCATTTCGACGAGTCCACCATGAACGGGACCTTGGCCACCTCGGGCTCGCTGGCCAGGAGCAGCAGGAAGCGCGTCATCGCGGAGGCGCCGTCGATCATGCCCTCGTCCATGCAGATATCGATGACGTTGGCGCCGTTCTCGACCTGCTGGCGCGCCACGCTCACCGCTTCCTCGAATTTCCCTTCCTTGATGAGCTTCGCGAACTTCGGCGACCCGGCGACGTTGGTGCGCTCGCCCAGGATCATGTAGACGCCGGGCTGCTGCGTGAACGGCTGCGAGCCGGACAGGCGCAGGGGGATCGGCGGGCCGGACGAGGGCGCGCCGCCGGGCGGGGCCTCGGCGTGGGTCTTTGGGGCGAGGGCGCGCGGGGGCTTGCCGGCGAGCGCCTTGGCGATGGCCGCGATGTGCTCGGGCGTGTTGCCGCAGCAGCCGCCGGCGATGTTGAGGAGGCCTGCGTCGGCGAAGCCGCCGATGTGGCGCGCCATGTCCGGCGGCTCCAGATCGAAGCCCGTGGGCGAGAGCGGGTTGGGCAGGCCGGCGTTCGGGTAGCAGGAGATCGCTGCGCTGGACTTCTCCGAGAGGTCGGACAGGAACGGATACATCAGGTCCGGGCCGAGCGAGCAGTTCAGCCCGATGGCGAGCGGGTTCACGTGCTTCACCGCGTTCCAGAACGCCTCGACCGTCTGCGCGGAGATCATCGTCTCTCCGCCGCGCCCGACCGCGGCCGAGATCATCACCGGCAGGGTCTTGCCGTCCTTGTCGAACACCTCTCGAATGGCGACGAGCGCGGCCTTGGCGTTGAGCGAGTCGAAGATGGTCTCGACAAGCAGCACGTCGGAGCCGCCGGCGATCAAGGCGCGGATCTGGTGGACGTACGCTTGCTTCACCTGATCGAACGTCACGACGCGGAAGCCGGGGTCGTCGGCGTCCGGGGAGTTGGACAGCGAGACGGTGAGCGGGCCGATGGCGCCCGCGACGAACCGCTGCCGCCCGTCGGCGTTCGCCACGCGATCGGCCCATTCGCGGCACTGCCGCGCGGACTGTTCGTTGATCTCCCAGGCGAGGTCGTTGAGGAACGGGTCGTCGATGATCCGTTGATAGAAGGCCGGATCCTTCCGCCCGCCGTGCTCCCGCGGGTCGTCCACGAAGAACTCGCTCTGGGTGATGCTCGTCGCGCCGAATGTGTTCGTCTCGATGATGTCCGCGCCGGCCTCGAGGAACCGCCGGTGGATATCGCAGATCATCTCCGACTGCGTGAGCGAGAACAGATCGCCGTTGTTCAGCAGGTCTTTCTTCGAACCCGCGAACCGCTGGCCCCGGATGTCCGCCTCCTTCATCCCGTAGGTGCGGATGGTCGTCCCCATCGCGCCGTCGATGATGACGATGCGGCTCTGGAGGAGCTTCTGGAGTGGATGGAGGGGAGGCGTGGGGTTGTTGGACGGCATGATCAGCCTCGCTTGGCGCTCTTGGAGGGACAGGGGGTCGGCTTGTCGGCGATGGCGAGCACGACCTGGAAATGGGGCTTCTTCGTCTCGCGGCAGGCGACTTCGGACGCGACGACATCGAGCTTCACGCGGGCGAGCATGGCGCGGATGTCGGCGGGCGAGAAGCCGGGGTGGCGCTCGCCGTAGGGCACGGTGATCTCCCGCTGCTGGTGCGCGTCGAGCGACAGGACGACCACCCGGCCGCCCGGGCGGAGCACGCGGGCGCACTCTTCCAGCGCCCGCGGCGGGTCCTCGGCGTAGGTCAGCGTGTGAAACACGAGGACCGAGTCGAAGGAGTCGTCTCCGAACGGCAGCGCGTGGACGTCCGCGACCTGGACGCGGACGTGGGGCTGGGTCGAGAACCGCTCTCTCGCGGCCTCGATCATCCGGCTGCTCGAGTCGACGCAGGTGAGCGAGCGGCAGTAAGGCGCGAGCGCGCTGGCCGCCGCGCCGTCGCCCGATCCGACGTCGAGGACGTCGCCGAGGCGGAGCAATGCGGCGATGCCGACCGCGAGCGACTGCCACGTGCGGCCCGGGGAGTAGTGCCGCTCCATCTCGCCGGCGAAGGACTCGGGGAGGCCGCCGCGCCGCTCGGCGTCGAGCTCCAGGAGGCGCCGCTGGTCGCCTTCCAGCGTCGGGTCGGGCGACTTCATCGCCTCATCGAGGAGGGCCTTCGCGGTCCCGGGAAGGGTATCGACCGCGAGCGCATAGAACGACTGCGGCCCCTGACGCCGATCCCGGACGAACCCTGCCTCGCGCAGCCGCCCGAGGTGCGTCGAGACGCGCGACTGCGCGATGCCCGTCACGCGAACCAGATCCGTCACCCGCAGCTCGCGCTCGCGGAGGAGCACGCAGAGCCGTATCCGGCTCTCGTCTCCGAGGAGGTTCAGCGTCTCGATGTACTCGGAAAGACTCATGTATTCATGTATCTAGATGCGCGAATGTAATAGAGGCGCCGGCTGCCGGAGTCAAGCGCGCCGGTGCCCGAGGAGCGCCGAGCGCTGGCCACCGAGCTGAGCCCGGAACACTGGCAGGACTGTTCCGCGGAGGCGAACGGTCGCGATCCGTCGAATCTGCCGGGATCTGGGGAGAGCGTGAGTGCGCCGGGATAAACCGGCACGGAGATGGGTATGCAAGAGACCTACATCAAAGGCGTAGCGAGCCATGATGGCCCCGAGTCATGCGCAGGCATCCGTGAGGAGGTCGGCGAAGCGTTGGCAGGGGTACGCGCAGGCAGGGACACTGAGCCGCGAAATACCCTCGATCGGGGTGCCGACGCTGTTCACGCAAGCGGAAGGCCACACGACCAGGAGCGCCAGCGCGAGCTCCTGGGCGACCCCGCGCGGTCGAAGACCCCGAGCATGTGCGGACTCTCCGTGTGCGAGAACCGGGAGATCCCCTGGCCTCCCGCCCTCGATGGCGAGGTGGGACGCAAAGGAAAGGCCAAGGCCGTGAGCCGATGATGAACGGCCAGGGGAGGTCAGACAGGCCCATAGTACCGACGAAGCTGCCGAACAAGGCCGGGCAACCGGACGCGGAGGCCGTGGAGGGAAGGGGTCTGGCCAAGGGGAACGCGAACCAGCAAAACACGCCCCGGACGCAGCGCCGGACAAGCGTGCCCAGTGCGCTGGATCGCGTACGGGAAGTCGCAAGACGGGACAGGAAAACGAAGTTCACGGCGCTCTTCCACCATCTCACCATCGACCGACTACGAGCCGCATTCATTGCCCTGCAACGGAATGCGGCACCCGGAGTCGACGGGGTGACGTGGGAGCAATACGCGGGCAACCTGGAGGACAACCTCCTGGATCTGCACGCTCGATTGCGCAGTGGGGCGTATCGAGCAAAACCGTCGCGGAGGGTGTACATTCCGAAGGCAGACGGGCGGCAGCGGCCGCTCGGCATAGCCTCGTTGGAGGACAAGATCGTCCAGCGAGCCGTCGTCGAAGTGCTGAATACCATCTACGAAGCGGATTTTCTCGGCTTCTCGTACGGATTTCGGCCGCGGCGCAACCAGCACCATGCGCTGGATGCTCTCGCCGTCGGGATTCGTCGATGTAAGGTGAGCTGGGTGCTCGATGCCGACATCCGTGGTTGTTTCGATGCCATCGATCACGGGTGGATGGTGAAATTCCTCGAGCACCGAATCGCGGACAAGAGGATGCTGCGTCTCCTTCAGAAGTGGTTGAACGCAGGAGTGATAGAGGGTGAGGAGTGGACGAGGGGGGAGGATGGCACTCCGCAAGGAGCAACGGTTTCACCCTTGCTGGCGAACATCTATCTCCACTATGTACTCGACCTATGGGTCCAGCAATGGAGGAATCGGCATGCGCGCGGGAGCGTCATCATCACGCGTTTTGCGGACGACTTCGTCGTTGGATTCCAGTACCGCACGGACGCCGAGCGGTTCCTGCAAGATCTACGCGAGAGATTGCGGAAATTCGCGCTGGAGTTACACCCCGACAAGACCCGCATCCTCGAATTTGGACGCTTCGCGGCGTCCAATCGACAGGAGAAAGGTCAGGGAAAGCCGGAGAGCTTCAACTTCCTGGGTTTCACGCATATTTGCGGAAAGACTTGGATGGGGAAATTTCTCGTCGTACGGCGAACCATGCGGGAGCGGATGCGGAAGAAGCTGCACGAGGTCAAGGCCGAGTTGCAGCGGCGCCGACATCTCCTCATCCCCGAGCAGGGGAAATGGCTGCGAAGTGTAGTGCAAGGACATTTCTTGTATTACGCCGTTCCGTCCAACGGGCAATCGTTGCAGTGGTTCCGTACCCAGGTGACCCGTCACTGGCATCGCGCGCTCCGCCGCCGAAGTCAGCGTGACCGCACCACCTGGGCACGAATGCAGCGACTCGGTCAGCGCTGGATCCCCCCTGTACGCATTCTGCATCCCTGGCCGGACGAGCGCTTCCGCGTCAGAACCCGAGGCAAGAGCCCAGTGCGGTAGTGCCGCTCGCTGGGATCCGCGCGGGGGGCGGCCCGAGCCCACAAGGTGAAGGGCCGTCCCTACCGCAATCGACGGATCGCGCCCGCTCGGGAGGCATGGACCCGGCCCGGGCCCAACCGTCAAGCCCCGGGCCCGGGGAGCTCGCTGTGACCGAGCCGTCGCTTCGGGCGGCCGTGATCGCTTCGCTCGCCCGGACCATGTCCGGCGAATTTCCCCGGACCTGGTCCTCCCGCGCGCTCCCGGGGTCGGGGTGCGGGAGCGACATCGACGTCGGCCCCGGCGGGATCGTGCACGATGGCGCGCAGGCGGCGAACGCTCACGGGCATGACAGCGGACGGCTCAGCTTCTTCTCGTTGTGCTTTATCTGCAGCGCATTCCAGAGCTTTGCCTCGTTCGAAGTGCCTTGGCTGGCGCTGAACGTGTAGGCGTCCTCGATGAGCTCATCGGCGTCTTGAATGCCCGCCCGCAACGCGTCGCTGATGAACTTCTCGTTGAACAGCACATAGCTGAGCACATCGGGACGGCTGTGCGGGCTCACGGAGGTGAGCCAGTAAAGCAGGGCGAGGTCGCGATGCTGTAGCTTGCGCGTGCCACGGAGGATGTCCTCCAGGGCTCTCGCCGCCACCGAGCCGACATCGTCTTGCCCTGATGGGCCGCCGAAGATGATCGGGATGGGGGGCGCCCCGGCTGTTTCGTTTGCTTCCGCTTGCATGTTCGCTTCCAGCTGCTTGCGGACCTCCTCGATCATGCGATCGGAGGTGATTACGCGCATCATCTGCAATGCGTGATCCTGCAGCGTTGGCCACTCGTGGATGTTCACCGCTGCGGAGGCGCCATATCGCCGGGAGTCCGTCGAGACGACGATGATGCCCTTGGCGCCGAAATCGATCGCGGGCTGCAGCGGTGCGTTGAGGCGCACGCCACCGTCGACGTAGAAGTGGCCGCGAGCCGGCGAGCCGATCCGGGCCGGAGGGAACAGGACCGGGATCGCGGCCGACGCCAGCACGTGGTCTGAGGACAGCTGGGTGGGGACGTAGTCGATGGCCCGATCGTCGTCGTTCCGTGGTGTGTTCGCACGGCTGTTGGTGCCCATCTGGTAGAATATTTTGGTTCGTCCCGACCCGGACTCGGTCGTGGCAACCGCGAGTACATCGATCCTAGGCTTGTTGCCGTCCACCCTCCCGTCGCTCCCGCAGTCCTTGGGGTTGAATTGCAGGTTGTCGTTGATGACATCCCAGTCGATCAGGCTCCGGTTCGCGAGGCTGCTCCGCAGCGGTCTCGTGTCGAGCAAGCTCGTGGGGCCGTTCGTGCCGAGCAGCAAGCCGGCGGCGTACTCTGCGCCGGCGCGAACCAAGGAGCGGAAGACAGGGCCGAGGACCATCTCTTTGTGGATGCGTTGCCAGCGTTCGACGAGCTCGCTACTGGCCTCCTCCTGGGTCTTGGCGGCCACCGACGCGAGCAGGGCGGCGTTGATGGCGCCAGCGCTGGTGCCGATCAGGATCGTCGGTCGGGTCTTTCCGAGCTCGGGCAGCAGCCTGGAAACGAAGCCGGCCTCGTATGCGCCGCGAGCCCCCGCGCCGGTCAATACGATGGCGACCGGAGGCTCAGGCGCATTTCTGCTCTTTAACGAATATGCAGCCGGATTGTCCTGCTCTGACATGATGTTCTATCTCCTTCCTGACAGCGCGCGCGAACGCTCCACACGGAACGAAAGCCAGGGCCCACGCCGCGAAGGCGGCGTGAGCCCCATTGTCGAGGGCTACCACGGTGAGGGTGGCTGTGGTAGCGAAGCCATGATTCCTCGATGCCTGCGCTCTCGTCCGTGCCCGGCAGATCGCCTCGGCGAGAGGCACGCGCGTGGGCGTGCCTGAAGGAGGTCAATCCGTCGATCGTGCCTTTCTCCTTCACGCCGGATTCTCGCTGCTCCGCAGGATCTGCGCTGTGCGTACGGAGAGCGTCTCGGCCGGTGCCCGACTCCGATCCTGCCGAGATAGACGTCCGCTGGTCGCCCGGCGCGGCACGTTTTGACAGGACACCGGTGATATCGATGCCTCTCGGTAAGGCAGGAGCCTTGAAAATCCCCTTCACGGGACCGCCTGGACGACCCCGCGCTCGCGAGCGGGGGGGGTGATGCGAGCCGGCGGCTGCGCGGCAGGACCTCGACCGTCGCGAGCGTCGCCCTGATCCAGGCTCGTTATCGATCGGCTTTCCTGGCAGGGCTTCGGACCGCCGCTGTTCAGAACGATCCGCCGACCGCGAAAATTGTCTTGTATAACGTCACGCTTTCCGTTATAACGGACGCATGTTTCCTCTTCTTGTGGCCACGCAGACATTCGGCGCTCACTCGCGGGCGTGCTGTCGAGCGAGCGCTCGTCGCTCTTGCTGTAGTTAGCCGCATGAGCCGCGGCGTGAGCTGCGGCGAGGAGAACAGCGAGGCAGCGCGCCCGCGTCCACGGCGATGCGTCGCGCTGCTGTTCGTCGTGACGGCCGAGCCACGCGGCTCATCGCCGTCAAAGTCCGCCCTTCACGTGGCGCGCCCGGCTGGTCTTTGGCCACCGCGCGAGCCGAGGCGTCCCTTCGGAGGACGGCGGAACATCGCTTTCGACGACGTTCGACTCCGGCATGCGGCGCTTCCAGCACTCCCAAGGAGACAGGTATGAAGCGGTTCTTCGAACGTCACCGATGGATTGGTTCGGCGCTCGCGACCGGGCCCTGGTTGTTCGCCACGCTGCTCGGCCCGATCGGCTGCGGGAGCGACGACGACTCGGGCAGCGGTGGCAGCGCTGCTCAGACCAGCAGCTCGAGCGGTTCCTCGGGCGGCACCGGCAACGCCACGAGCGGAGCCGGCGGCGGTGGCAACTCGGGTGAAGCCGGCGCGACGGGCGAAGGCGGCGGCGGTGCAGCGGGCTCGGGCGGCGCTGCCGGGGCCGGCGGTGCAGCGGGCGGCGGCGGTACGGGCGGCGGAGATGGCGGTGCCGGTGACGGCACGGGCGGCGGCGGCACGGGCGGCGGCGGCGGAGGAGGCGGCGACGGCGGCACGGGCGGCAGCGGCACGATCGTCGAGTTGCCCAACATCGTCACGATCGTGGCCGACGATCTGGGCTTCTCGGACCTCGGCGCGTTCGGCGGCGAGATCAGCACACCGAACCTCGATACACTCGCCGCCGAAGGCCGCATCCTCACCGGGCACCGCTCCGGATCGCTGTGCGCGCCGACCCGGGCGATGCTCGTCTCGGGCACCGACAGCCACGCTGTCGGGCTGGGCCGCATGGGCGGTGGCACCGGACCGCAAGCAGGGCAGCCCGGCTATGAGGGCTACCTGACCGACAATGCGCTGTCCGTCGCCGAGATCCTGAGAGACGCCGGCTACCACACGTACATCGCCGGCAAGTGGCACCTCGGCGACACGGAGGATCAGAGCCCTCCGGCGCGCGGCTTCGAGAAATCGTACGTCCTGCTCCCCGGCGTGGCGACGTTCTTCAACGAGTTCGCCGACCCGCCCACGACCGCGCAGGCTCAGCTCTATCGCGAGGACGGCGTGTACACGCAGCCGCCGCGCGACTTCTACGCGCCCGAGTTCTACACGGACAAGCTCATCCAGTACATCGAGAGCAACCGCGCCGACGGCAAGCCGTTCTTCGCGTTCGCGACGTACACAACGCCGCACTGGCCGCTCCAGGCTCCGCCAGAGTACATCGACAGGTACCGCGGCCGCTACGACGCGGGCTACGACGCCATCCGCGAGCGGCGCCTCGAGCGGCTCAAGAGCCGCGGCGTCATCCCGCAATCGTTCACGCCGAATCCTCGCTTGCCGAGCGGCGGCAGCAACCCGAAGACCTGGGAAGAGCTGACGCCGGAGGAGAGGATCTTCGAAGCGCGGCGCATGGAGATCTACGCCGCCATGGTCGAGAACCTCGACGCCAACATCGGCAGGTTGATCCAGTACCTCAAGCGGGTCGGCGAGTACGAGAACACCTTCATCTTCTTCCAGTCCGACAACGGCGCGGAAGGTGGCACGCGCGAGGGCTTCGCCGCCACCGACCCGAGCCGCTCCGGACCGGTGGTGAACACGCTCGAGAACCTGGGCCGACCGGGCTCGTACATCGGCGTCGGACCCCGCTGGGCCGAGGTGAGCGCCACGCCGTTCCGGCTGTGGAAGAGCTACACAACCGAAGGCGGCATCGCCGTTCCGGCCATCGCACGGCTGCCGGGACAGCACCAGGCCAGGCCGCAGTTCGACGGAACCACGCACGTGATCGATTTCCTGCCGACCGTGCTCGAGCTGGCCGGTGTGCCCAATCCGGGGAGCACCTACAAGGGCAGGGACGTCGAGCCGATCAGCGGGCACTCGATCCTGCCGGTGCTCGAAGACCGGGCCACGGGGCTGCGCGCGCCCGGTGAGACGTTGATCTGGGAGCACGGCAACCACCGCTATGTGATCC
The DNA here is from genome assembly GCF_051525235.1 of Sorangium sp. So ce124. Lineage (NCBI taxonomy): Bacteria > Pseudomonadati > Myxococcota > Polyangiales > Polyangiaceae > Sorangium > Sorangium sp. So ce124. The sequence continues at coordinate 11,631,544 of NZ_CP150312.1, read as the reverse complement.
GCGACAACTGGAAGCTGCTGTGGCTCAGCGCGCCCTATGGCCCGACGCCGCGCGCCTGGAGCTTGTTTGATCTGGCCACCGACCGCGGCGAGATCAACGACGTTTCCGCGGCTCATCCGGATGTGGCGGCCGAGCTCGCCGCCGCGTGGGAGCAGTACGCCGCCGCCCGCGGAGTCATCCTCACCGAGTAAACGCGCACCCCGCCGCGCGCGAGACCCGGGCGTCTCTGCACGACCCGTGTCTCGCGGCGGCGCTCGCCTCTGCCCCGCACATGGCCGATTCCCGACTCGTTCGCTCGTGGCCCATCGCTGTCGTGATCCTGGCGCTCGCCGGGCTCGTGGTCTGGCGCGCGCCAACGAGCGCGTCCTCCCTCACGCCAGCCGACGCCATCACGGCGAGCGCTTCGGGGGCGAAACCCGGGGCGGCGCGCGGCGGCCACGCCGAGGCCTCGTCGGCTGCCGCAACGCGGGTCAGCCCGGCGGAGCGGTCGCCGGAGCGTGCGGCCTCCGCCTTCGTCGGCAGCGACCGCTGCGCGCCGTGCCACGCCGAGGAGCACGCCGCGTGGCAGGGCTCGCAGCACGCGCGGGCCATGCAGCACGCGAGCGCCGCCACCGTGCTCGGGAACTTCGAGGGCGCGCGCCTGCGTTACGCCGGGCAGGTCCACCGCTTCGATCGCCAGGACGGAAAATACTGGGTCACCACGGACGGCCCCGATGGCCAGCTGCACCGCTATGAGGTGCTGTACACGTTCGGCGTCGAGCCGCTCCAGCAATACCTCGTTGCCGGCCCGGGCGGGCGCTTGCAGGCGCTGCCATTTGCGTGGGACGCGCGCCCCCAGACACGCGGTGGGCAGCGCTGGTACCACCTGCACGAGCGCGACAATGTGCGCGCCGGCGACGTGCTGCACTGGACCGCCGCCAGCCAGAACTGGAACCATATGTGCGCCGAGTGCCACTCGACGCACGTCACGAAAGGGTACGACGCGGTCGCGGATCACTTCACCACCACCTGGTCCGAGATCAGCGTCGGGTGTGAAGGCTGCCACGGCGGCGGCGCGCGCCACCTCGACTGGACCAAGGCGAGGACGCCGGACCCCTCGAAGGGCCTCGACGTGCGCTTCGACGAGCGCAAGGACGCCACGTGGACGCGGCTGCCCAGCGGCACAGCGCAGCGTGGCAAGCGCCCATCGAGCGGCACCGAGAGCGCCACGTGCGCGTTCTGCCACAGCCGCCGCGAGACCCTCTCGCAGCCGTTCCGGCACGGCGCTCCGCTGTTCGACAGCGTGGCGCTCGAGCTGCTGACCGCGCCTTTCTACACGCCCGACGGCGTGATGAGCGACGAGGTCTTCACCTACGGCTCGTTCCAGCAGAGCAAGATGGCGAATGCCGGCGTGACGTGCAGCGACTGCCACGATCCGCACTCCGGCCGCCTGCGCGCCGAGGGCAATGACGTGTGCGCGTCCTGCCACGAGCCGGCGCGCTTCGATGTCCCCGCGCATCACCATCACGCCGCGAACGCCGCCGCCGCGAACGCCGGCGCCCCGTCCGGCGCACCCGCCGCTCCGCGCTGCGTCGACTGCCACATGCCGGCGCGCACGTACATGGGCGTGGACGTCCGTCACGATCACGGCTTCCGGGTGCCTCGGCCGGATCTCTCGGTCCGCCTCGGGATCCCGAACACCTGCGCCGACTGCCATGCGCAAAAGCCGGCGAGCTGGGCCGCCGACGCCGTGCGAGCCTGGCTTGGCCGCCCCGCGCAGGGCTACCAGACCTACGCCGAGGTCTTCGCTCTCGCGCGCACCGCGCCCGGTGACCCGGCCGTTGCCGCTGAGCTCCAGCGGCTCGCGACCGACCGCGCCATCCCCGCCATCGCGCGCGCCACCGCGCTCGCCTCGCTGCGCGCCGCCCCGACGGCCGCGTCGCTCGCTGTCGTCCGCGCGGCGCTCGCCGATCCCGATCCATTGCTACGGCGCGCTGCGCTCGGCGCGCTGGAGGGCTACGACCCTCGTCGCGCCGCGACCGTCGCCGCGGCGCTCCTCGCCGATCCCGTCCGCGGTGTGCGCGTCGAAGCCGCGCGCGTGCTCGCGGGCGTCGACCTTCGCGCCTTGCCCGAGCGCGCCGCGCAGGAGCTGGACGGAGCGTTGCGCGAGTACATCGCCACGCAGACCCTCCACGCCGATCGGGCCGAGGCCCAGAACAACCTGGGCCTCGTCTTCACCCGCACGGGCAAGCCGCGCGACGCCGAGCACGCCTACCTCGCCGCGCTTCGCATCGAGCCCGGCTACGTCCCCACCTACGTGAACCTCGCCGACCTCTATCGCGAGCTCGGCCGCGACGCGGACGGCGTCGCGCTGCTCCGGCGCGGAATCACCCGCCTTCCCGAGGAGGCCGAGCTGCTCCATTCGCTGGGCCTCGCCCTGGTCCGGCAAGGCCACCGGGATCAAGCGCTCGATCCGCTGAAACGTGCCGCCGAGCTCGCGCCCGAGCAGGCTCGCTTCCAGACCGTCTACCAGGCCGCGCTGACCGCCTTGCGATCATCCCCCCAGGCTGCTCACGGCCACCCTCGTCTCGGACGGCCATGAGGAGCTCCTCCACCCCAAGGGGGTCACCGCTTCGGTCGTGAACGCGGGCTCGTCCCCGCGTTCGCATGGCATGTCCCCTGCAGTCGGGCTTCGCCCTGAAAAGGAGCGTTGCCTGTCATGACGAAGCGACCTTCTCGGCGGACCTTTCTCCACGCCGCCGGTGCCAGCCTCGCGCTCGGCGCGTGTGCGCGGAGCGCGCAGCTGCGGCAAAACGCTACATCCCCGGGCGCGGGCGCTCCGGAGCCTCCCGAGGGGCCTTCTTCCGGGGCGCCAGAGGAAGAGGACGTCGAGCTGCCGGCGGGCGGCGTGATGCCGATGAGGACCCTCGGGCGGACCGGCGTGAAGGTCAGCCTCCTCGGCCTCGGCGGCTACCACATCGCGGTTCCCGGCGACGAGCAGGAGAGCCTCCGGCTCGTTCGCTTCGCGATCGATCACGGGGTCACCTTCCTCGACAACTGCTGGGATTACCACGACGGCAAGAGCGAGGAGCGCATGGGCAAGGCGCTTCAGGACGGATACCGCAGCAAGGTCTTCCTGATGACCAAGCTCGACGGCCGCACCCGGGCGACCGCAGAGGCGCAGCTCGAGCAGTCGCTCCGGCGGCTGCGCACCGACGTCATCGATCTCGTGCAGATGCACGAGATCATCCGGATGGGCGATCCCGAGCAGATCTTCGGGCCCGGCGGCGCGATGGAGGCGCTCGTGGCCGCGAAGAAGGCCGGCAAGATCCGGTTCATCGGCTTCACGGGGCACAAGGACCCGGACATCCACCTCGCCATGCTGAAGGTGGCCGAGCGGCAGGGCGTCCCGCTCGACACCGTGCAGATGCCTCTCAACGTCCTCGATCCCCATTACCGGAGCTTCGAAAAGGCGGTGCTCCCGGTGCTGACGCAGCAGGGCATCGGGGTGCTGGGGATGAAGCCGTTCGCCGGCGGGGAGATCGCGAAGACAGGCGTTGTCTCGCCGATAACCTGCCTGCACTACCCCATGAGCTTGCCGACGTCGGTGGTCATCACCGGCTGTGACAGCCTGGGTGTCCTCAAGCAGGCGCTCAAGGCGGCTTACACGTTCCAGCCGCTCGGCAGCGAGCGCGTCTCGGCGATCCTCGCGCGCACCGCCGAGCTCGGCGCCAGAGGGGAACACGAGAAGTTCAAGACCACGGAGCGCTTCGACGGCACGACGAGGAACCCCCACTGGCTGACGACCGCGAACCTCTGAGCGGGAGCCTCGCGGGCGCTCCCAACGCAAGGGGGCAGCCTCGCAACGGCCGTCGCCGCGCAGGCGCCCTGCTCCTCCGCCGGGCGCCGCTCGACGAGACAATCAAGTTCGTTGGCGGTTAGTTCGCGCTCTTCAGGGACGGGACACTAGAAGCCGAAGGTCGGATCCTTCTCGGAAGTGCCCCTGTTGGAGGGCGCAGCCTGGGAAGGCCGCCTCGCCGGCGGAGGCGCCGACGGACGTGTCGATCTGAGCGTGGCCCTCGCCGAGCCGGAGGGGGGAGCGGGTGAGGGAGCTGCCGACGCGGCGTCTGCGCCCGCCGGGGCCGACGAAGCCGATGTGGCGGGGACAGCGCTCGCGTCCGGGGGAGGCGGGGAAGGCACCTCCTCCACCCGTGCCGGCGGTGCGGCGGATCCCGGAGCGTGGGGCGGAGACGCCGCCGCAGGGGCAGCGGTGACCTCGGGGGCAGGCGAGCGAAGCAGGACGACGGCGGCGATCCCCAGGCCGACCACGAGCACGCTGGCAGCCACGGCGAGCGGCGCCCGCGACGGGGCGCGACGATCGACGGGCGGGGACAGCGCGCCTCCCACGGCTTCCAGCGTGCCGCTGGCGGTCAGCGTGCCGCCCGCGGCCAGCGTGTCGCCCGGGCCCACGATGCCACCTGGGACCTGCGTGCGGTCCGCTACGACCGTCCCGCCCGCCGTCAGCGTGCCGCCGGCCGTCACCGCGTCGTCCAGGGCCACGGTGCCACCCCCGACGGCCGGCGCGACGCCGTGAGTCGGCGCGATGCCGAGAGCCTGCGCGATGCCGTGAGCTGGCGCGCCGCCGGGAGCCGGCGCGCCGCCCGAGCCGGGCGAGCTGGCACGCGCCGGCGCGACGCCGTGAACCAGCGCCTCGGTCGAGTCCAGCGAGTCGCGCGAGTCCGGCACCACCCCGCTGCGCTGCACCGCCGCGGCGAACGCGCGGGCGAGCTCGCTCGCGCTCTGGAACCGCTCCGCGGGCTCGCGCTTGAGCGCGCGCTCCAGGAAACGATCCAGCTCGGGCCAGAGGTTCGGCGCGAGCTGCGAGGCGACCGGAATGTCGCCCGTGCAGATCTCCACGAGCACGTCGCCGAGCTCTTCGCCGGGGAAGGGCAGCTGGCCCGTGAGGCACTGGAAGATGATCACGCCGAGCGACCAGAGATCGCTGCGGAAGTCGATCGTCTTGCTCCGGCGCACCTGCTCCGGGCTCATGTAGTGCGGCGAGCCGATGAGCGTACCGGTCTTCGTCGCGTCGGCGGCCAGCCCGGTGCCGGTCGCCTTGGCGACCCCGAAATCGAGGATCTTGACGATCTCCTCGCCCTGCCGCGCGAGGAAGATGTTCGCCGGCTTGAGGTCGCGGTGAATGAGCCCCACCTCGTGCGCGCGGCGGAGCGCCTTGCTCACCTGGCTCACGATGCCGAGCAGCTCCTCCGGCTCGAGGCGCCCGTGGCGCGCGAGGTACGCCGCCAGGTCCTCGCCTTCGAGCAGCTCCATGGCGAGGTAAGGCGTGTCGCCCTCGAGGCCGTAGTCGTAGACGTGGACCACGTTGGGCGTCCGGAGCTGGGCCGACGCCTTCGCCTCCCGCTCGAACCGCGCGCGCGCGACGGGGGAGTCGGCGTGCTGCGGCATCATGAACTTGAGCGCGACCTCGACGTCGAGATGGAGGTGCCGGGCCACCCAGAGGAATCCCATGGCGCCGCCCGACAGCGGCCGCTCCAGGCGATACTTCCCACCGACGACGCTCCCCGCTTCAAGCGACAGCATGCGATCGAGCCTTCCGCGTCCCAGCGTCTGTCCGTTCGGGCCTCCGCGGTCTAGCAGAGGCCGGGTCCCATGTCGTGCGTCTTACAGCGGCCGGCATCTCGCCCCATCATGCCACGGGCCCGGCGGCGCGACGAAGGCCGAGCGCAAGCCGGCTGCTGTCGCATCTTCTCCTCCCTGCATCGGCAGGCTGCTGCTCCCTGCATCTGCAGGCTGCTCCCAGGCCCTCCGGGCGCTCCGCGGCATCGAGGCGAGGGGTCGATGTCGCTGAAGAGGGAGAAGCCGTTCCCGCCCAGGTGGCCCAGGGCATCGCTCCTGCGAATACAATATTAGTGAAATTTCTCGCTGTTCAGGCGTTCGGGGCCCGCCGATCCCCGACGTCGATGCAGGCCAAAGCGAGCTGCCGTGCTCGTCCGTGACACGGGCCAGCGCGCTGCGTGCGCAGGAGCTCGATCCCCAGCGTCGAGGTCCACGCCTTCGACCGCCGCGTCCTTCGCGCTCTCCCGCGGTACGCGCACGCACACCCCGAACATCCGCCCGACGAACTACCACTCTCCTGTCCATCGATTCGCACCCCCCCAAACGCCGCGGCAGTGCAGCGCTGAAGACACGATTTCTGAACGACATCGATGCGGCGCATGTAATGCCCCGATTCTTCTCTTCCCTATACGCGACGTCGCTCTACGTCGCTTCGCAAAAACAGCACGTTTCGTGCGCAATTGGCTTGCTGGCGCGTCCGATAAATCCCATCTTCGTCACCGCATCGATGCGCAGCAGATTCGACGCCTTCTGCAAGAACGTCCTGCGCGAGACCCTCGGTCTCGTCGGCGGCGCCGACACTCAGGTCGAGGTCATCGCAACTTCCCAGACCATGGACATCTGGTACGTGCCCGATCCCGCCCGCGCCGCGTTGCGCGCAGAGCTCGGCCTGCTCGGCGAGCTCGCGGCAGAGCCCTGTCAGTTCGAGCCCTTCCACGACACCCCCGGTCCGGCCGAGCTGCGCGGCTGCGTCCGCAAGCAGCTCCACTGGCATCATGAGCTCGAGCGCCGCGCCGGCGGCGCCGTGCCCTTCCCGCGGCTATGCGTCCTCAGCAGCGGCCGGCCCGCCACCGTGCTCGACGCGTTCGGCTTCGACCCGGTGCCCGGGCGCCCCGGCCTGTACCGGGCCGCGCCGGGATGGCGGATCGACCTCGTCGTCATCGCCGAGCTGCCGCGCACCCGAGACACCCTGCTGCTGCGCCTGCTCGGCGCGCGCGCCGTGCTCCGGGATGCCATCCGCGAGCTCGTCGCCCTGCCCGAGGACGCCTGGGAGAGGAGCATCGCCCTGCCCTGGCTGGTACGATTGCGCTTCGAGACCCCGGCAGAGCCCTCGGCGCGCACCGCGGAAGACGCGGAGGAGGAGGAGATCGTGACGGAAGTTCAGCAGTGGTTCGAGCAGCTCAAGCAATCCCTCCGCGACGAGGCGCGCAGGGAGGGCCTTACCGAGGGACACAGGGAGGGCCTCCAGGAGGGGCGCAAGGAGGGCCTCCAGGAGGGGCGCAAGGAGGGCCTCCAGGAGGGGCGCAAGGAGGGCCTCCAGGAGGGGCGCAAGGAGGGCCTCCAGGAGGGGCGCAAGGAGGGCCTCCAGGAGGGGCAGCTCCGGGTGCTGGCGAGGCAGTTCGAGAAGAAGCTGGGCCGACGGCTGACCGACATGGAGCACTCCGTGTTGGCTGAGCGGTTCGAGCGCCTGGGCGCCGATCGCCTCGACGATGCAAAGCTGGCACTCCCGCCCGAGGCGCTCGCCGCCTGGCTCGCGGACCCGACGGCACGCTGAGACAGATCCGTCGTTCGCCGACGGTGCCTACGCTTCCGTCGCGGGGCTCGACGCGGCCGTGCGCCGAAGCGACGATCGCCGTGCCGTCAGCGATGACAGGCCCACGGGGGCCTCCGGCGCGGGTCGGGCTCCGCCGCTCGGGCTCCGCAGGGCCATCGGCGAGCCCGAGGACGAGCCCGCCCAGCGGCAAGGACCCGAGGCGCACGCCCTCGGCGTCGCGCGCGGAGGCGTAACCGCGGCGTCCGGTACTAAGCTGCGTGCGCCATGGTCGACGCTTCCCCCATCACCGCCGTCCTGGGCCCGACCAACACCGGCAAGACCCACCGCGCCATCGAGCGCATGCTCTCGCACGACTCGGGCATGATCGGCCTGCCGCTGCGCCTGCTCGCGCGCGAGGTCTACGACCGCGTGACCACCCGGGTCGGCGAGGCCCGCGTCGCGCTCGTGACCGGCGAGGAGAAGCGCGTCCCGAGGCGGCCGGACTACTGGGTGTGCACCGTCGAGGCGATGCCGGTCGATCTGGAGGTCGACTTCCTGGCCATCGACGAGATCCAGCTCGCCGCGCACGACCAGCGCGGCCACGTGTTCACCGAGCGCCTGCTCCTCTCGCGCGGCCGGCGCGAGACCTGGTTCCTCGGCGCCGACACGATGCGGCCGCTCGTGGCCGAGCTCGTGCCGACCGCCAGCATCGTCCAGCACCCGCGCCTCTCGCGGCTCGCGAGCGCCGGGGCCGGAAAGCTCTCGAGGCTGCCGCCGCGCAGCGCCGTCGTCGCCTTCTCGACCCCTCAGGTCTACGAGATCGCCGAGCGGCTGCGCGCGCAGCGGGGCGGCGCGGCCGTGGTGCTCGGCGCGCTCTCGCCGCGCACCCGCAACGCGCAGGTCGCCCTCTTCCAGTCGGGCGAGGTCGACTACCTCGTCGCCACCGACGCGATCGGCATGGGGCTCAACCTCGACGTGCGCCACGTCGCGTTCGCGGCGCTCCGCAAGTTCGACGGGCGCGCCGTGCGCGACCTCGACCCCGCCGAGCTCGCGCAGATCGCCGGCCGCGCGGGCAGGCACCTCGCGGACGGGACCTTCGGCACCGTCGCGCCGCTGTCGCTCCCCGACGGCGTGGCCGCCGCGATCGAGGCGCACAGGTTCCCGCCGGTGCGGAGGCTGCTCTGGCGGAGCAGCGAGCTCGACATGAGCTCGATCGACGCGCTCCTCGGGTCGCTCCGGGCGCGCCCGCGCGCCCGCTCGCTGAGGCTCGTCGACGACGCGGAGGACACGGCCGCGCTGGCGAGGCTCGCCGAGGACCCGGAGGTGCGAGCGCGCGCGCGGGGTGAAGAGGCGGTGGGGCTGCTCTGGGAGGTCTGCCGCATCCCCGACTTCCGCAAGCTCCTGTTCGAGTCGCACGTCGCGCTCCTCGCCGAGATCTACGGGCAGCTCTCGGGCCCGAGCGCGGCGCTCGACGCCGGCTGGATGGCCGCCCGGGTGGCCGAGATCGACGAGGTGGGCGGCGACATCGACACGCTGATCACGCGGATCGCGTCGATCAGGACGTGGACGTACATCTCGAACCACGCGCGCTGGGTCCGCGACGCGGCGGCGTGGCAGGAGCGCACGCGGGCGATCGAGGATCGCCTGAGCGACGCGCTCCACGAGCGGCTTGTGCAGCGCTTCGTCGAGCGGGGCGGCGGGGCGGCGCGCCGCTTGCGGGCGGCGTCGGGCGCGCGGTCGTCGTCGGGCGCGCGGTCGTCGCCGGGCGCGCGCCGGGAGGAGGCCGAGCCGCCGGCGGTGGCGGAGGGACACCCGTTCGCGCCGATCGCCGCGCTCCGGGCCCGGCTCGCGCCGGGGCCTGCGGCGCCGGCGCCGGAGGACGACCGGGCGCGCTGGGTCGAGGCGCTCGTGGGGGCGCCGCACGAGCGGTTCTCGGTCGACGTGGGCGGGCGGATCTTCGACGGCGAGCGGCTGCTCGGGCAGCTCGCGCGCGGCCCGACGCTGCTCCTGCCCGACGTGCGGCTCGCCGCGCTCGAGGACCTCGGCGCGGGGGCGCGCTCGCGCGTGCTCCGGCGGCTCGTGGCGTTCGCGCGCGATCTCGTCGAGGCGCTGCTCGCGCCGCTGCGCTCGCCCGAGGTGCGCGCGCTCCCGGCCGCGGCGCGCGGGATCGTCTACCAGCTGGAGCAGGGGCTCGGGACGGCGGCGGCGCGCGACGCGGAGGAGCAGGTCGCGGAGCTCGCGCCGGAGGGCCGGGCGCTGCTCGCGGCGCACGGCATCGAGGTGGGCGAGCGCGTGCTCTACGTGCAGCCGCTGCTCCGGCGCGGCGCGCTGGAGCGCCGCCTCGCGCTGTGCGCCGCCTGGTTCGACCGCGGCCGGGTGCCCGCGTGCCCGGCGCCCGGCGCGGTGTCGATGGCGGTCGCGCGGGGCGTGGATCCGAGGGCGTACGCGGCGATCGGCTACCCGGTGTTCGGGACGCGGGCGCTCCGCGCGGACGTGGCGGAGCGGGTGCTCCGGGCGCTCGCGAGCGGCGAGCCGGCGGAGCGGCTCTCGGGCTGGATGGGGTGCCCCGCGCGGGAGGCGCCGAGGGTGGCGGCGTCGTTGCTGGGGTAGGAGCTGCCCGAGGTAATTCCTCGATTTTTGCTTTGAATTAGCCGGATTCGAGAGATTAGATTCTAGATTCGGCTTGATGCTGTGCGAAGATTCAAGCTTATTATCTAGATTCAGCCGACTTTTGTCTTGTTTGTTGACCAGGATGTCTCGCTGCCCTGGGCACCCGGCTCACAACTGCGGCGGTCCCCACGCCCGCCTTAAAAAACGAGGCGATTCTCATGTCCGAATTGTCGTCCAGGAGCGCGAGCCAAGATCTGACGAACGCCGTCAGGCCGGCGGCCATCATCGTCATCTCGCTCTATATCGCGGCGCAGCTCATCAGCCAGATCGCAAGCCTCAAGATCGGCGTCGTCTTCTCGTTGGCCGTGGATATGGGGACCTTCATCTATCCCCTTACCTTCACCTTGCGGGACATGGTCCACAAGACCATCGGCAAGCGCGGCGCCCAGACGCTGATCCTGTGCGCCGGCGGGGTCAATCTCCTGATGGCCCTCTATCTCCTCTGGGCCGCACAGGTGCCGTCCGACCCGTCCTGGGGGCTCGGCGAGCAGTTCTCGGCGATCCTGAGCCCGGTGTGGCGGATCGTGTTCGCGAGCATCGTCGCGGAGGTCGTGAGCGAGCTGCTGGATACCGAGATTTTTCATCGGGTTCGCGAGGCGTATCTGAAAAAATCGGGCCCCAGGCGCCAGTGGCTCGCGGTCCTCGCGAGCAACGCGGTCAGCGTCCCGATCGATAACCTGCTGTTTTGCTTCGGTGCCTTCGCCTTTGTACTGCCGTTCGACGTGATCCGGCAGATCTTCGCCATCAATCTGGCGACCAAATTCGCGATGACCCTGATAAGCCTGCCTGGCATCTATCTCGTGCCCGACAAGAAAGGCAAGGAGGAGCCGGGGCTGCAGGCATAGTTCCGCCTCCGGCGCTCAAACCAGAAGGGACACAAGCAGCGCTTGTGTCCCAGCTCCTCAGGAGCGGTGGATCGAATCACCTTGACCACGGAGGTCGGCCCGGCGAGGCCCGCGCCGAATCGGCCCCGATCGAACGATCGGATCAAATCACCCCTGCAGCGTCCGGCGCCGCAGTGTTCACGCGCGCATGATCAAGGCTTGCAGAAATCCTTGGCCGTCTGGACGGCGGCGACGGTGAGCTTCACCGCCTTCGCGCTGCCGGAGATGACGTACTCGGACGCCCCGTAGATGTCCGCGCCCGGCGCCCAGTTGTACGAATAGCCCAGCCTGGTCCAGGGGAAGCCCGTGGGCGTCTGACCCTTCTCCGGCACCTGCCACGAGGACATCGCCTGGTTCGTGAACCACCTGTAGTAATCGGCCGGAGCCGGGGCAGCCTGCTTTTCAGGCAGCTTCGTCCCGTTGCAGGAATCGGTGTCGACGCGGGCGTCCGTGCACGGGCGGAAGATGCTCGCGGCCGGCACCCCCGAGAACGTGACGAACTGCCGCTCCATCGTGTCCGCGGGCAGCGGCGGCTGCGGCGCTGACATGCCGAGGACCTGGTGGATCTGGAGCACCACGTCGCCTGTCCACGTCTTGCACTTGTTCTGGAGCTCGCCGTTGCTCGTGACCCACACGTCCCACTTCACGTTCACGGGCTGCTGCGCCACGTAGGCGCCGCACTTGTTCGGTCCGCCGTCGCCCCGGCAGCCGGCCCAGGTGGTCACGGTGTAGGTGCCGTTCGCGTCCGGCTTGAGCGGCACGAGCTTGCGCGCTGCAGCGGGCGTGACGACGGCGGACTTGAAGATCGCCTCGCTGTAGAGCGCATCGAGATCCACCGTCGCGGGGGCCGCCGGGCCGGGCGCGGCGGTCGCCGGCGCGGTGGCGGTTGTCGCCGGCGCGGTCGCGGCTGGAGCGGGGCTCGTCGCAGGGGCCGCGGGCTCTGGGCCGGGTGATGGGGCGGTGGCCGCGGCGGGAGGCCGCGCCCCCGACTCCGCGACGCACGCTCCGAGCGGGAGCAGGAACAGGCTTGCCATGGCCGCCGTCGCGGCGCGTGAGGATCGGATCATCTTCGCGGCTTCTCCTTGGTTGCCGAACAACACTATCCGACCTGCGGCGCCGGCTACAGCGTCACGGGCCCCGCGTGCTGGAGGAGCTGCCCGGTCGTTCACGTCGACTCGGGCGCGACGTGAACGAAAGTCCCTCAGGCCCGCCGGCGTCTCATGAGCCTCGTGGTCGAGCGGCTCGGCGGCGAGATCCTCGCGGGCGGACCGCCTCGTCGCCGCTTCGGAGCGCAGCGCCGCGGTCGTAGCCCTCGTCCGCCAGACCCTTACGGTAACCGAGATCGATGAGCCAGCGCAGGAGCCTCGGGAAAGCGCCGGCGCCGCTGCCGAGCATGCGAATCACCGCCGCCTTCGCGCCGCCGCCCTTGTTGAGCGCGAGGTGCTGGGTCGCCAGCGCCATCAGATCGGGGATGACGGCCGCGTCGCCGTGGGCGGAGCGTTGCCAGATCTTCGACCGCTGCAGGGCCTCGTTCGCCAGGAGCTCCGCGCGCTCCACGCGGATGACGAGCGCCGCCTGCGGCGGCTTTCCCGCGAGCGCCATGGTCGACAAGAGCGCCGGCTCGTCGGTGACGTACGCCGCGCCGCTGACGTGGAGAACGTCGTCGCGCCCTGGAACCACGGCCGCGAGGGAGACCTGGGAGCACGTCATGACGTTGTGGAACGTATCGGTCCGCCGGTTTCCCCGGCGATCGGGGATGACGAGCGTCTCGTGGTCGAGGATCCGCAAGAAGCCCGGGAAATCCCCTCGCGGGCTCGTATCGCCCGAGCCAGCAGCGTCCCACGACGAGACGACGGCAAAGGGGCTCGACGCGAGGAAGCGGGCAACGCTCGGATCGCCGAGCCGTCCGCCTTCCCTTTCGTGACGCGCGCCATCACGCGGCAACGGCGGCTCGACGGCGGTGGCGGCGGGAGCGCGCGGCCCCTCCCAGAGGCCGGATCGGAGGATGCTCCTCGCGCAGTGCACGAAGGCCTCCTCGACAGTGACGACGATCCGGCCGCCGCGTCGCTCCGCCACGGAGCCGTTGAGCCGAAGGGTCTCGCCGATTCCCGGCAAGAGGAAGACGAAGGAGGCGCCGCTGCCCGACTTCGGCGTCGGGTGTCTCGCCGGTAGCTCGAACCGGATGCGCTTCGGCGATTCCACGTGCACGAAGCCGCGGGCGCCTCCGACGAAGGTGCTGTGCCAGCCTCCCTGTTCGTCACGAAAACCGAAGCCGGCGATCGGCGCATTGGCGAGGACGCGCCGACAACCCTCGTCCAGGGCGCCGATCTGCTTCATGCGCACGGCCGGGATCGGGGCGCCGACGATCGCCTCGATCTGCTGCGCGGTCATCACCTTCCGCATCGAAGAGCCTCCTCGTTCCCGTCCGCCGAAGAGCGGTTTCCCGGGCTCCGGCACGGCCGCCGGAGCGCGCAGAGGAACCATCGCAGCCGGCGACCTTGACCGCATTCCGAAATGAGGACATTTTGTTTCGCAAACCGGCCATGGGTTCGAAGCGAAGGCAGCGTCCCTCGTCGTCCGTGTCATCAACGGCATCGCTGGCGTCGGCCTCGCCCTCCGCCGGCTCCCCCACGAAAGGCTCGTCGGCCCCGCCCGCATCGCCGTCGAGCGCTTCCCCCGGGTGGACCTTTCATGGCGACGTCCAGCTCGCAAACGAGCCACGCGCATCGATGGCCGAAGCGATGGAGTCGCTCTCGCGCCGCTTCGCGTCCGAGGATCGTGGCCGCTGGCGAAGCACGCTCGCCCGGCCCGCCAACGCCGTCGGCCTGAGCATGGTCACCGGCGGGCTGGAGAGCGAGTTCCACAGCCATCGCGAGTCACAGCTGTTCTTCCTCGAGCGCGGCGAGGTCACGTGTGAGGCCTCGAACGCGCTGTGGATCATCCCGCCGCGTTCGGCGCTGTGGATCCCCGGCGGAGTGGTCCACAAGATACGAGGGCGCGCGCCGCTCGAGGGCTACGGCGTCTTCATGGAGCCGGACGCGGCTCCGAACCTTCCGGCCGAGTGCTGCGCCGTCTCGGTCACGCCGCTCTTTCGCGAGCTGCTCGTCCGTCTCGCGGCGCGCCCCGCGCTCTACGACCTCGACGGGCCGGATGCGCGGCTCGTGGCCGTCCTGTTCGACGAGCTGGCGGCGGCGACGATCGAGAAACACCGCCTGCCGATGCCGGCCGACCGGCGCCTCCGAAAGCTCGTCGATGCGATGGCGACCAACCCCGCCGACGGCGCGACGATGGGGACGTGGGCCCGCCGGATCGGCGTCGGCGAACGGACCCTCAACCGGCTGCTCGTCCGGGAGACCGGCCTCAGCTTCGGTCGCTGGCGCCAGCAGCTCCACATCGTCCTGGCCCTCCAGCGGCTCTCGCGCGGCGCGAGCGTGCAGAGCGTCGCGAGCGACCTCGGCTACGAGAGCGCGAGCAGCTTCGTCACCATGTTCCGCAAGGCGCTCGGCGCGTCGCCGGCGCGGTACATGGCCCGTCGTCTCGGTCGCCTAACGCTGGACCAAGGCGCTCAGCCATGACTCGATGTCCCGCGTCGGCGGGTAGCTGTCCTGCTCTCGCTCGCGATCGTCGCCGATCGAAAACCTGAACATCGGGCACTCTTCATCCGGCGGAAAGACCTTCTTCTGCACGACGGCCCCGGTCCGCCTATCGAGCACGGTGGCCTCGGTCTCCTTGAACCGGATCGTCAGGTCAGGGAGCGGCTCGCCCGCTCGGTCCTTGTACCCGGTGCACGTCTTTCGGCCCTTGATCTCCGGGAGCCGGCGCGTCATCGCCACCAGATCGACGTCTTGCAGCAGGACCGCCTGGCCGAAGAGCTTCATGGAAGCCGTCTCCAGGAGGAGCACGCTGCTCAGATCGCCCTCCTGCTTCGGCTCACCTTCGAAGAGGACCGGACCATTCTTGACCCGATCGAGCACCGACAGGACGGACATGGCGGCGTCGGCCTGGCGCAGCTCGATGGAAGCTGCCTGTCCGGAGGGGAGCTCGATCTCGAGCTGCGCCTTGGGCCCAAGCAGGGTATCGCGGTATTGGGCGACTGGTATTCTTCCGAGCTGGCCCTCGACATTGTCGAGCTTGATGATGTCATAGATGTCGCTCTCGATGCGCCCGCTCTTCTCCGCGACCTTCCACCTGGTGCCTTGTGGGAAGCCGTGAAAGGTGATCTGGTACGTGCCCTCGAAGATGGAGACTTCGCCGTAGAGCGCTTCGTCGGACTTGACGACGAACTTGCGCTCGTTCGACCACTCGAGATCGAGCGGGCCGCGGAGAGCTCCGGGGACCCGGACGCGCCGCGGGGCGAGGATGGCGATGCTCACGATCATGGCGACGGCGATGGCGACCCCGATGAGGATCGCGGCGGGGCTGCGGCTCGGCGGCGCAGCGGGGCGAGGCGCGGCCGCGGGCGGGCCTGGGCGCTGCAGCTCGTTGTGTGTTCCGCAGTAACGGCACACGATCGTGCGGATGCCCGGCGGGACCTCCAGCGGCGCGATGCATCGCTGGCAGTGGTAAACGTTGACGGGGCTCATCGGCTGCAAGCTCCCCCAGGAGCGCGAGGACGCGAGGAAGCGAAACGTAGACAAAACAGGCCGCGCGCGGGTTCCACGCGCGGGTTCCACGCTGAAGAGGGCGGGAACGAGCTCGTCGACGATCCCTACATCATCGCCTCTTCCTCGCCCAGGCTTCCCGTATATCTGCCTTGACAAATGAACAGTATCGCGCAAATGTTCGACCGGGCATGTGTCCACCTTGACAGGTGAGCAGTACTGCGCAAAAGTTGGACCGGATACGCCTGCGCCCGCACGAAAAAGAGGAGATGACGATGCCCATGATCGGACGACAGTGCACTCGCGACGGCAGGACGGTCTGCCTTCGGATGAGTCAGACCGGTCTACCGGTGAATCAAGAGGAGCGCGGGCTCACGCTCGTGTACGGGTGGGCGAGCGAAGAGCGCCGCGCGCAAGGGATTCCAGCGTCGATCCAGGGAGTCGAGTTCCGCAACGACTCGGGCAAGGTCCTCGCGTTCGACTTCTGCCCGTTTTGCGGCGAGAAGCTCGCGGGGAGCACGAGCAGCGTCCGAGCGCCCGTCGCGCGGCGCGCCGCTCCGGAAGGCGCCCGCGCCGAGTCACCGCCGGCGGCGGTCGAGCGCACGCAGCGGGCCGGGCGCGCGGTCGAGGCCGTGCCGGCCACCCCTCCGAGCGCATCGGCGCGCGCGAAGGCGGCGACAGACTCGACGACGCTGAAGGTGCTTCGCGAGAAGCTCGGGCTCTCGCAGGCCGAGCTCGGCGAAAAGCTCGGCCTCGCGCGCAGCTCGGTCGCCAACTACGAGAACGGGCGGTCACCTCTGTCGCAGCGGCTCCGCAAGTGGGTCGCAAAGCACGAGGCGAAGCTCAACGAAGGGGGAAACGGCGCAGCCGGCCGCGGGAGCGCGGCCGCCTAGCACGTCATCTGGTCCAGGCGCGCCCCGCTGCGCCCTCGGGAGCAGCGGGCTCTTGCTCCAGCCCGGGGCCCGGAGGGGGCTCGATACTTAGATGAGCTCGGCGATGGCCCTGGCGGGCATCGCCAGCTGCCCCCTTACGCCCTTCATCGCGCTGCCCAAGGAGCATCGACATGGGAAGCGGCGATGTCTCATGGAGCTGCGTGTGCTGCGGCCGAGCCTTCGGCCCTGCGCGGCCTGATGCCTGTGTCGTATGCGGGACGGAGGCCCCGTCCCTCCTCGGCGTTCCCATCCTGACGTTCAAGCCGCACGTGTGGATTGACGCGCTGCGGACGCAGGTCGCCTCGCTGCCCGAGCCCGACGCGGCGCAGCCGGGGAACCGCGAGGCGCTGAAGCGCGTCCTGGAGCCCGCGCTCGCGCAAGCGGCGGGGCTCCCTCAGCGCCCGGTCGGCATGAGCGACTTCATGACGTCGCAGATGGCCGGCTGGGAAACCAGGCTCCCGTACCTGTACATCGACTGGGCCGACACCGAAGAATTCCGCGCCGACCGCGCGTTCTTCCTCGACGCGGTTCTGCGGCATTGCCCGGATCGGGGCGTCGCGGCGGTGCTCGGCTGCGGCGCTGGAGGGCTCGTCGCGAGCCTGGCCACGGCCTTCCCCACGAGCCTCGGGCTCGACGTCTCGTTGCCGCAGCTGCTGCTCGCCGACCACCTGATGCGCGGCGGCGCGCTCTCGCTGCAGATCCCGGAGGCGCGCTGGCGCCAGGTCTCGATGCGGGGGCCGGCGACGCCTCCCAGAGGGGCAGGCTTCATCGTGGCGGACGCCGCCGCGCTGCCCTTCGCTCCCGGATCGATATCGCTCGTCGTGACCCAGTACCTGCTGGACATCGCCGGGGCGCCGACGTTCATCGCGCGGGAGATCAACCGGGTCCTGTCCCCCGGGGGCGTATGGCTCAATCTCGGCTTGCCCTTCCGCCGCTCCTCGGACCCACCGGCGGCCGGGCCCCTGAGGAGCGACGACATGCCGGCCTTCCTCGATGATCTCGCGTTCGACGCGCTGGAGATCCGCCGGAGGAGAGCCATGTTCCACGACCTCTCTGCGCTCGACGAGTGGCTCCCCGGGTTGGTTCACTCCACCATCTTCTTCGCCGCACGGAAGCGCGGAGACCTCGAGCCCGATCCTGTCGCACGCGCCTTCGTGGATCACGCTGCCCGGCGCGGGAGCGCGATCCTGGACATGATCCCGCGGTTCATCGCGGGCCGACGCATTCAGCTGCTCGAGGGGTGGTCCTTCGGCTCCGGAGGCCCGAAGCCTCGTGTGGAGCTGACCTCCGCGAACAGCAGAGCGACGCCGATCCCGGGCCCGTTGGGCGCTTTCCTGCACAAGCTCCTGTCGTCCATCGACGGCAGGCGGGCTGCTCGCGAGATCCTGGCCGGTCTCGGCCCGGCCGCCGGCGAGGCGCTCACCGAGGACGACTTCGTCGTCCTGCTGCGAACCATGAGGCTCCGGGGCTGGATCGAGATCGGATAATGATGCCATCCGCCCAGGGACAGCGCTGAAGGCATGCGCCGCTCCCGCGAGCCGGCCACCGAGACCGCGGATGCGCCAGGGCGCGCGAGCGACCGGGGGGCGAAGGGGCGCTCCAGGGCTCACGCTCGGTCCAGCTCGTCGAGCGGGATCTCCTGCGCGCGCGGCTCGGCGCTGTCGATGCCCGTCCACCAGCCGCTCGAGAGGGCGAGCGCGATCCAGCCCTGCAGATTTGCCTGCAGCTGCGCCGCTTCAGCCGCCGTGCAGCCCTGCTCGACGGCGGCAAGGGCCTGCCCGAACGGCAGCTCCCGGCAGCGCTCGAGCAGGCGGGCGAACAGCGGATCCACCGAGGTCGTGGTCGTGCCGGCGGCGCTCCGGGCGAAGACCCACGCGCGGGTCGACGCGTGGCGACGCCTCGCGTCCAGGGGGCCCTCGTCCAGGTCGCCCCCCGTGAGCCGCGAGAAGCGCGCGAGGTCCCAGTTCTCGTGGGTCAACGAGAACGACACAGCGAAGCGCAGCCGCGCCTCGGCCAGCGTGGCGAGCTCCTCCGGCGTCGGCCGCCAGAGGCCCTCGAACGGCGACTCGTAGGCGCGCCGCTCCGCCTCGTCCATGCGCAGCGCCTGGCGGACCATCGCGAGCGGCGCCCTGGAGAGCTCGAGCCGCCGGCGCCACGCGTCGTCGTGCCCGCGCGCCGGGCGCCCCGGCTGGCGACCGCTGCGCGCGCCGTCAGGGCCGCGCAGCGCGCTGCGGAGCCGCTCGGCGAACCCGCGCGTGCTCTCGTCGATGTCGAAGTGGCGGGGCGGGCACGCCTCGAGGTGCAGCGCGGCCAGGTGATTGAAGTGCCAGAATCCGAGCGCCCGCGACACGCGCGGGAAGCTCGTCTGCAGTCCGGTGAACAGGCGCATCCAGTACTGGCGGTGATAGACCGCGAGCCGCTCCGTCGGCGCGAGGCCCCCTGGGCCGCCCTTCACCTGCGCCACGAGCCCCGCGGGATACCGCTCCTGCAGCTCCCGGAACCGGCCTGCGCTCGAGTCGAGCGGCGCGCGGAGGACGGCGGTGAAGTCGCGCTGGAGCTCCCGCAGCCAGCCCGGAGGAGCCCCGCCTCTCGGGCTCATGAAGGCCGCACCCGCCGCGCCTTGCCGAGCTCCGCGAGCGCCACGTGCAAGGGCGGGATCTCCGCGTCCCACTCGAGGAGCGTCGGGAAGGGACCGCCCCGGCGCCACGCCTCTTCGTAAAGAGACCATACCTCGTCGCACACCGGGCGATCGTGCGTGTCGTGCCGCAAGCCGGAGGGCAATGTCTGGTGGCCAGCCAGGTGGACCTGCAAGACCCGGCGCCAGGGCACGCTGTCGAGGTACGCGCGCGGATCGAACCCGTGATTCTCGCTGGAGACGAACACGTTGTTGAGATCCAGCATGGCCCAGCAGCCGGACTCCTCCACCACGCGGCGGTAGAACTCCCACTCGGGCAACACGTCGCGCTCCCAGGCGACATAGGAAGACAGGTTCTCGATCCCGAACGGGACGCCGAGCGCCTCCTGGACCTCGAACGCCCGGCCCGCGGCGTAGGGGATGAGCTCCGGATCGTAGGGCGCCGGCAAGAGGTCGTGGTGCGTCACGCCCTCGAACGCCGTCCAGCAGAGGTGATCCGTGAAGTAGGGAATCCGGAGCTCCTGGATCAGATCCCTGAGCCGGGACAGGTAATCGCGATCGAGGGGGGCCTCGCCCAGCAGGTTGACGGAGACGCCGTGGGCGACGATCGGGGTGCGCTCGGCGATGCGCCGGAGCCGCTCCCGGGGCAGGGGAGACGCGCCGAGGTAGTTCTCCGCGATGATCTCGAAGAAGCCGAGCTCGGGCCAGGTCCGCTCGATCGCGTCGTAGTGCGGCGGGCGCAGCCCGAGGCCGAGCGCGTCGCGCGGGATGGACCGCGCGTCGGGCGCCCGATCGTCGCTTGTGTCTCGGGGCGCGCTCATCGGTCGGAGGGTCAGTTGCCCGGGTCGATCGGGTCTGGCGTCGGCACCTGCTCGAAGTTGTCGCCCTCCGGCGTCAGGGTGCGGAGGTAGGCGATCAGCCGGTCGATCTCGGAGCGCGAGAGCACGTGATAGGAGCCGGGCATGTTCGCGTAGGCGGTGCCCTCGGGGGTGGCGCCGTCGATCCCGAACGCGATGATCGCTTGCAGGTACGGATCGGAGCGGCGCTCCCAGAAGTCGGCGAGGAAGGCGCTCACGTCCTCGCCTGGCGGCACCTTCACCGAGAACTTACCCGTCGCGGCGCTGTGGCAATGGTCGCATGTCGCGGCCTTGAACGCAGCGGGGCCGTCTCGATCCTGGTCCTCGGCGGTCTCCACGCAGCTCCAGCCCTCGCAGCCGTTCACGGCGCGACACGAGTGCTCGTAGAGCTCATTCCAGCTTTGATAGACCATGCCGCGGCAGCTGTTGTTGCCGGAGCAGGACGCGTGGACCTGGACCACGCCGGGGCGCGCGGTGCCGGCCAGCATGGCGGACTCGGCGCACGCCGCGGAGAACTCCTCGAAGGAGATCTGGCCATCGCCGTCGGCGTCCATGAGGGCCAGCGCGTCCACCAGATCGGGCTGAGCGGGATCCTCGTCAGCGCTCCACACCAGGGTCTTGCGCGGCGCGTCGGACCCATCGCAGTCCGAGTCGATGTCATCGAAATTCCGCTCTTCGGCGCCGGGGTGGACGGTGTTGTTGAAGTCGTCGCAGTCGCCTGCGCGCGGGGTGAGGCCGTCCCTGTCGTGGTCGCTGTCCTCGTCGCCCACGGGCTGGCCACCCGCGCCCGTCGCGCCGGAGCCGCCGGTCCCGGCGGGCTCCTCGCCGCCTGCGCCGCCGGTCCCGGCGGGGGGCTCGCCGCCGGAGCCGCCGGTCCCGATCGGCGTCACGCCGTCATCGTCGCCGCAGGCCGGAGCAACGGCGGCGAAGCTGGCGAGCGCCAGCGCAAGCAAGGTGGATCTCGGCGATTGGGTCATGGTGCTCGTCGTGCCTCCGAAGAAACGCGCAGGGCGCGCCTGCAGGCTGCCCGGCGCACGACATGTGGCACGGCTGGTGCGCGCGGAATATGCGGCAAGTTGTCGCGGGCCCATCGTCAACCGGACGGAGCGTGGCTGTACGGGCGGCGTCCCGCGCGCTCCCGCCTCTGCGTCCATGGCCGGTCTGCGGGGCGTTCCGCGCACGCCGCGGGCGGAGCAGCCGTCCATCGCCGCTCGCAGGAATGCGGGGCCGGATTTGCACGCGGCGGCCGAGCGAAAGGAAGTAAAGAGGTTCTGAGCGCGGAAAGAAGGAAGAGAGGATCGCAGGATGACAGGCATGCTTCGCGGCGGGCTGTGGATCGGTTGTGCAGCAGCCGTGGTGGTCACGGCGGCGCCGGCGAGCGCCATGCAGCCTGCGTCCGAGGTCTTCCCTGCGCCTGCTGCGCCGCCGAGCGGGTCGGCCGTCGCGCCGCCTGCTCCGGCTCCGGGCGACGCGGCGGCAGCGCCCCTCCTGCCGTCGCCGGCTCGGGGCGACGGTGGCGCGCCGCCGACCGGGGTTGCGCCGCCCGGAGCTCCCCAGGCGCCCCTGAGGTGGACGACGAGCCCGGGTCCCTGGCAGCCCGGGGCCTCTCCCTGGCGCGACCGGCGCGAGCAGGAGCGCGTCTGGTATGGCTGGCAGCACCTCCTCGTGCTCAGCGGGACCATCGCGTTCGGACCCCTCGCCGTCGCCACGGAGAACGAGGTGTTCGCCTGGATGACCGCCGGCCCGTTCGTGCTCGGCGGTCCGATCACCCACTGGGCCAACGGCCACCTCGTCAAGGGCTTTGCCAGCCTCGGCCTCAACGTCGGCTGCACGTTCGGCGGCGGCCTGGTCGGCCAGCTCGTCGGCAGCGCTGCCCCCAGCAGAGGGGGCGAGCTCACTGGCCTGGTCTTCGGCGCCGCCCTCGGAGCGCTCACGGCGAACATCCTCGACGCCACGCTCCTCGAGTACGAGGAGCCCCCGGCGGCCGAGAGCTACGAGTACATCCGCCTTCGCCCGCTCCGGCTCCGGTTCGCGCCGCACATCGCCCTCGCGCCCGGCGGCACCACCTTCGGCCTCGGCGGCGCCTTCTGAGGGGCCGCTGAGGCCGCGCGCCTCGGGCCGCGGTTCGGCCTGGCCGGGCCGCGGCGCGGGTGTAGCATCCGCGCGTGTTCATTCCGAGATCAGGTGTACGACGACGGCTCGTGCTCGCCGCGCTCGCCGCGCTCGCGGGTTGCGGCGGCGCGGAGCGGCAGGAACCCCAGTTCGCCGATTCCCCCGAGGTCCCGCTCCCCGGGCCCCCGGGCGCCGCGCCGCTCGACGCGCGCGGCGATGCGCCGGAGGAGCTGCCCGGCGTCGACACGACCGAGCTCGTCCGCCGCGAGCGCGATACCTGGTGGCAGCTCGTCTCGCAGCTCTACGCGCCGTGCCCCGATCAGGCGGTGTCGCTCGCGCAGTGCGTCCGCGAGTCGCGCTCCTGCGCGGCCTGCGCGCCCGCCGCGCAGCTCCTCGCCGACAAGATCCGCGGCGGCGCGAGCGGCGCCGAGGCGCAGGCCGCGTACGGCGTGAGGTTCGGTCCGAACGTGAAGCGGATCGACCTCGCCGACTCGCCCTCTCGCGGGCCGGAGCGCGCGTCGATCCAGATCGTCGTGTGGTCGGACTTCGAGTGTCCTTCCTGCGGGCGCGCGGTCCCGCTCATCGACGAGGTCGTCGAGCGCCACGCGTCCTACGTCAGGCTGATCCACAAGGTGTACCCGCTGCGATCGCACCCGCACGCCGACGCCGCGGCGCGCGCGGCCATCGCGGCGCACCGCCAGGGCCGCTACTGGCCGATGGAGCGCCTCCTGTTCGAGAACCAGCAGCGGCTCGAGGAGAAGGACCTGCTCGGCTACGCGCAGAAGGTCGGCCTCGACATGGCCCGGTTCCGCGCCGACATGGCGGGCGAGCCCGCCGCCCGGGTGGTCGCGCGCGACAAGGCCGAGGCCGACCGCGCGGGGCTCTCGGGGACGCCGTTCATCGTCATCAACGGGCGGGAGTTCGATCTGGCGCTGTTCAGCCTCCAGGGCGAGCTCGACCGGTGGATCGAGACCGAGCTCGCGATCCTCGGAGGGCGCGAGGCCGCGGCGCCCAGAGGCGGCGCGCCGCGCGACGCGCCTTAGCGTCGCGCGCCTGCGGGTCGCGCTCCGTGGACGACCGACCCCTCCGCCGAGCGACACCGGGGCGACGGCGCACCGTCGCCCCGGTGGGACCCACGTCGAGATCGGCTAGCTGGGCCGGTTCTTCTCGGGCATCTGGCCGCCGCCAGCGCTCGTCCCCTGCGAGGGCCCGCCGCTCTTGATCTCGACCGAGCGGCTGCGCTGCTGCTGCTGCGGCAGCTTCAGACAGACCTCGAGGACGCCGTTCTCGAACCTCGCGTCCACGTCGTCGGCCTGCACGCCCTGGGGCAGCGGGATGGCGCGCGTGAACGACCCGTAGCTGCGCTCGGTGTAGCTCACCCCCTCGCGCTGCTCCTGCTGCTCCTGCCGGCGCTCACCCTCGATGATCAGGGTGTCCTCCCCGAGCTCCACCCGGATGTCGTCCTTCGTCACGCCGGGGAGATCGGCCTTGACGACGAGCTGACCGTTGCGCTCGCTGAGCTCGATGCGCGGCGACCAGAGGCCGCCCCCGAGGGACGAGAGACCCCGGCCGCCACCCGGCTCACCCATCGCGCGGCCCTGCCTGAACGGCGAGAGCAACCCTCCGAAGCCGAAGTCGTCGAACATGCGATCCATGTCCTCCATCATCCGGCTCATCATCGCGAACGGGCTGAAGACGCCGCCCGCCGCGCCGTACCGCCCCATCTGGCCGCCGCCCTGCTGACGCTGCATCCCGGTGGATTGACCGCCCTGGGAAGGGGTCTGACCTGTCGCCTGGCCGCCGGGCTTGCCTTGCTGCGACTTGCCCACGGACACGTCCTGGCCTGTCGGCTGACGCTGCTGTTCCGCCATAACAACCTCCTTTCGAGCATTCGCAAACGTGACTTGCAAGTGTAGTGCCGTGTCGCGAGCGTGAACCAACGTGGATGACGTGGCCTGTCGACGCCGCGCCGCTGCGCCCGGGAGCCCGGTAAAATCGCTCACCGCCACCCCGCCAGGATCTCCTCGAAGCGCTCCAGACTGCACGGCTTCTGCAGCACCGGACGGCTGAGATCGGACTCGCGCAACCCAGCTTTGCCATACCCCGTCAGGAAGACGAACGGGATGCCTCGCTCGCTCAGGATGTCGGCCACCGGATAGACCTTCTCGCCGGCGATGTTGACGTCGAGGCTCGCCCCGTCGATCTCGGCCGCGCGGGCCAGGCGCATCGCGTCCTTCATGTTCAGCGCCGGGCCGACCACCACACAGCCGAGGTCGGTCAGGACGTCCTCGAGGGACGAGGCGATCATGGGCTCGTCCTCGACGATGAGGACACGCAGCCCCTCCAGCCCGCGTTCGCCTCCTGGGGTCGAGCTCATCCTACGCCCACGCGCTCGAGGGGCAGGTCCATCACGCAAACCACGCCCCCAGGCAGGTAGTCGAGGCGCACCTCCGTGGCGAGCTGGCGCCCGAGGTCGCGCTCGATCAGGCGTGAACCGAAGCCCTTGCGGTGCGGCGGCCGGACCGGAGGCCCGCCCGTCTCCTGCCATTCCAGGTGGAGCAGGCGCTCGTGCGCCCGTGTGATCACGTCCCATGTGACCGCGACGCGGCCGGACGGCTGCGATAGCGCTCCGTACTTGGCCGCGTTGCTCGCCAGCTCGTGAAAGACCATGCCGAGCGTCACCGCCGCCTCCGGGCGGAGGCGGACGTCCTGGCCGGCCAGGCGGACGCGATCGGCGTCGCCATGGGCGTGCGGCGCCAGCTCGGCGCGGACGACGTCGTGGAGGTCGGCGCCCTGCCACGCTGTCTGGTTCAGGAGGTTGTGGGTCTGGGACAGGGCGAGCAACCGGGCCAGGAAGGCGTCCGTGAAGGCCCTGGGCGAGTCCGCCATGCGGAGCGTCTGCACGGCGATCGCCTGCACGATCGCCAGCGTGTTCTTCACCCGATGGTTCAGCTCGTTCATCAGGAGCTTCTGGCGTTCCTCCGCCTGCTTGCGCTCGGTCACGTCGAGGCAGAACGCCACCCCCTGGCTCTCCGATCCCTCGAACCGCGCTCCGCCGATCACCACCGGGACGCGGCCGCCGTCCTTTCGGAAAAACTCCTTCTCCTGCGGCCCGAACTCGCCCGTCGTGCGGATCTGTTCGAGCGCCAGCTGGGTGACCTCCTTGAACTCCTGCGGCGTGAGATCTGCCCAGCGGATATTCCCCGAGGTCAGGTCTTCACGGTTGTAGCCGAGCATGCAGAGGAGCGCGTCGTTCGCGTCGATGACCCTGCCGTCGACGTCCCAGACGGCGATCCCGATGATGTTGGAGTCCACGAGGCGCCGGATGCGCGCCTCTCTCTCCCTCAGCGCCAGCTCCGCCCGCCTGCGCTCGCCGTTCTCCTGCTGAAGCTGGGTGTAGAGGCGCGCGTTCTCCAGCGAGATGGCGGACTGGGAGGCCAGGAGCTCCAGCACCTCGACCCGATCCGCGGTGAAGGCGCGCGGGGTCAGGTTGTTCTCCAGATAGAGCACGCCGACGAGCGCGCCCTGCTTCACCAGGGGGAGGCAGAGCACGGAGCGGGGGCGCCGCCCGCGCACGTAGGCGTCTTCCGAGTACAGGTTAGGCACGGCGGCGTCGTCCAGGATCACGCGCTCTCGCGTGCGGACCACGTACTGGAGGATGGCGGTGGGGAGATCGCTCGAGGTGACGGGCGCCTGGCGAAGGGTGACCTCGACCCGGCCGTGCCGGGTGACGACCTCGGCCTCGATGACGTGCGCCGTGTGCGCGGCGCGCGAGGCGCTGGACGCGCGGATCAGCAGCCCCCGCTCGGCGCCCGCGTGCTCGACCGCGATCGTCAGCAGGGCCTCGATCACCCGGTCGAGGTTCAGCTCGCCAGAGACCGCCTGCGAGGCCCTGAGCATGGCCATGAAGTCGAGCCCCGGGCGCGCGCCGTGACCCACGGCGGCGGCGCGGACGTCGGCGTACCCGTCCCGCGCGAGGTCGGTCCGCCTGCGCAGCGCCTCCGGCCCGAGCGCGTGCGGAAAGTCCCTCTCGAGGCGCAGCATCGGCCGGACGGCGCCCCAGCGCCCATAGAGCCTGTGCGCCTCGGTCATGTAGGCGCGCGCGATGAAGGCCCTGCCCAGATCGAGGTAATGTCGAGCGCAGAGCTCGTTGGCCAGCGCCTCGTCGTGCAGGAAACGACCCTCCCGCGCGGCCGCGATCCCCTGATCGTAGAGGGCGCCCGCGCCGTCTCGCCGCTCGCTCCGGGCGACCTCGGCCTTCAGGATCAAGCTGCGGTGGCCGTGGCTCTCCGGGCCGAGCGCTGCCCACGACTCCACCTTGCGCGCGCACTCCCCGAGCCTCGCGAGGTACGCCGCCCTGCGCGCGGGGGCTGCGGCGCCGGCGGCCCGTGAGAAGGCCAGCCCGCCGTAGAAGTGATAACAGGGGCTCGCGTGCCACGCGGCGAGCATGCCGAGGCTGCCCGGGTCGGTGGAGCCCCACCTCTCGGCCACCTCCTCGTACGCGCCCTGGAACACGCCGGCGAGGACCTCGAAGACGTTCACGAAGTAGAGCGACGCCCGGTTGTCGATGCTGCGGGCGTCCTCGGTGACCGCGTCGATGTCGACCCACGCCCCGCGCCTCCAATCGCCCTCGTCCTGCGTGCTCAGGTGTTCGCAGAGCTGCCCGACGGCCCCGACGATCCACGTGATCGCGTTGAACTTGTCGAGCCTGCAGAGCGGCAGATACAGCCTCGCCTCCTCGATGACGTCGTGGAGGTGCTCCCCCCGGAGGAGGCCGTTCATGCTCGCGTTGCACGCGTTGTAGAAGGCCCAGATGTACTGCCCCGTCTCCACGCCGGCGTGGACGCCCTTGCGCAGGGACGCCTTCGAGCTCTCGTAGGTATCCATCCAGTGCTGGACCCACGCTCCCCACATGTTGCACAGCATGGACTCGGACTTCACGTCCGGGTGGCGCTCGTTCAGGCGGACCGCCGCCCGCCCGAACTCGTACCCCTTCTCGATGTCGCGCCTGGCGCACAGGAGCGTCCCGAAGTTCACGTAGGCGTAGATCGAGTTCCTCGAGATGCCATGTCTCAGCGAGTTCTGGAGCGCCTTCATCACCGTGATGCCGAAGTTGTTCGTGCCCAGCTGGTAAGTCGGCGAGAACATCTCCTGGAGCACGTCCTGCAGGGCGGCGATCTCCGGATCGTCGAGCGCAGGCAGATCGACCAGCGACGCGATCGGGCGGTCGCCGATCATAGCGATCGTCCGCTCCATCTCGGTCATGAGCGCGTCGTCGCCCGGATAGGGCGGCAGGTCGATGTCGTACGCCCGGAGCGCGGCGAGGCCCTCTTCCATGGCGGCGGGCAGATCGTTCTTCAGGATCTCCACGTTCATCTTCAGGCGGCGCACCTCCGTCTTGTGGAGGCGCCCCACCGCTCTATCGAAGCTCCCCGCGAGGGTGGAGAGCGCGTCGTCGTGGCGTCCGCAGAGCGACTCCAGGAGCCCCTTCTTCGTGTGGTAGGTGAAGGTCAGCTCGTAGCTGGAGGCCCACGCGTCTCCGGGCAGCATGGATATGCCATGTTCCAGGTACCTGAGGGCCGCGGTGAAGGCCGCCGACTCCTGGGCGCGCCCGGCGGCCTCCAGGTTGAGCCTGGCCGATTCCATGCGCTCGTCCGGCGCGCGGATCAGATCACCGGCGCTGTTCAGGTGATTGACGACGTCGAACAGATCGCGCCGGTCGTCGGAGCGCGGCTTGCCGAGCAGGAGCTTCCCGATCCGGTAGTGGAACGCTGGCCTGTCTCTCTCCGGGATCAGCGAGTACGCGGCCTCCTGGATCTTGTCGTGCGCGAACCGATACTGCTCGTCCGCGCTCACGATCAGGCCCTCGGCGAGGGCGTCGTCGAGGCTCGCGTACGTCTCGTCGGCGGGCCGCTCGCTGACGGTGTTCAGGACGTCCATCTCGAACGTGTTGCCGATCGCCGAGGCCAGCCGGAGCACCCGCTGCGTCGCATGCGGCAGGCGCCGGATGGTCTCCGCCATGAGGCTCAGGACGTTATCGGTGCACTCCAGCCGCTCGATCTGCCAGAGGTCCCAGCCCCAGCCGGCCGCAGGGTCGAAGACGAGCGCCTTCGTGTCGTAGAGGTGCCGCATGAACTGCTTCACGAAGAACGGGTTGCCCCCGGTCTTCTTCAGGATCGCGCACGCGAGGGCCTCGCCGCCGCCGATCTGCAGGCTGTCGTTGATGAGCTCGGTCAGGTGCGTGAGGCCGAGGGGCGCGAGGACGATGTCGCGCGCCTCGAGGCCGCCCTTCGTGAGCTGCTCCAGGGCGACGAGGAAGGGGTGGGTCGGGCTCACCTCGTTGTCGCGGTAAGCGCCGCAGAAGAAGAGCGACTCGACGTCCTCCCTCGCGAGGACGCTCGTGAGCAGGCTCAGGCTGGCCGAGTCCACCCACTGGAGATCGTCGAGGAAGATGGCCAGCGGGTGGGCGTGCCGGGCGAAGACGGACACGAAGTTGTGGAAGTAGAGGATGAAGCGGTTCTGTGCTTCGACCGGGCCGAGCGCGGGCACAGGCGGCTGCTCGCCGATGATGTGCTTGAGCGACGGGAGCACGTCGCAGATCACCTGTCCGTTGGCCCCGAGGGCGCACAGGATGGCGTCCCGCCACCGTAGGATCCGCTCCTCGCTCTCGGAGAGGAGCTGCTTGACGAGCGTGTCGAACGCGTGGACGATGGCGCTGTAGGGCGCGTCGCGGTTGTACTGATCGTACTTCCCGCTGATGTAATAGCCCTTCTCGCGCACCAGCGGCTTCAAGATCTCCTGGACCAGCGACGACTTGCCGATGCCCGAATAGCCCGAGACGAGGACGATCGTCCGCTTGCCCCGCAGCACGTCGTCGAACGCGCCGACGAGCTTCCGGATGTCGCCTTCGCGGCCGTAGAGCTTCTGGGGAAGCCGGAAGAGGTCTCTCCTGTCGTGGCGGCCAGGGCTGAACGCTCCTATCTGGCCGCTGCGCTGCCATCGCGCTCGGATCTCCTCCAGATCGGCCTTCAGCCCCTCGGCGCACTGGTAGCGGTCTTCGGCGTTCTTGCTGAGGAGCTTCATCGTGACGGCGGAGAGCGCGTCGGGCACCTCCGGGTTGAGCTCCGAGGGGGCGACGGGCGTCACGGCGATGTGCGCGTGCATCAGCTCGAGGGGGTCTGTCGCCTCGAACGGCCTTTGCCCGGCGAGCATCTCGTAGAGGACGACGCCGAACGAGTACATGTCGGTGCGGTAGTCCACGCTGCGATTCATGCGGCCTGTCTGCTCCGGCGATGTATAGGGGAGCACCTTCGAGAGGACGCGGCGGCAATAGATCTCCTCCTTCTCGCGCGTCACGATGGAATCCACGCCGAAGCCCGTGAGCTTCACCTGACCGTCCTCTCCGAGCAGGATGTTCGGAGGCCTCACGTCGCCATGGATGAGGGCGTGGCGATGGATGTCGGCCAGGGCTTCTGCCACGGGGATCAAGATGTCGAGCGACGCGCAGACGCCCAGCCTGCAGGCCGCCCTCGCCGACAGCGGGGCGCCCGGGAAATACTCGGTGACGAGCGCCAGGCCGTCCTCGTGCTCCTCGACGGCGTACACCTTGACGACCCTCGCCGAGTCGACCTGCCGTATCGCGCGGTAGGCGTGCCTGACGCGCATGATATCGCCGGCTCGGGCGTAATCGGTGTGCAGCATCTTGATCGCCACGTCGATGCCGTCGGCGTCCCGATAGGCTCGATACGTGGCGGAGCCGGGGCCCTCGCCGGTCTTCGCGGTGACGTGATACCCCTTGAGATGGGCTGTGCTCGGTCGCACCGGGAAGTGTGGCGCGCGCCCAGGCTCAACGGAGCGAGCCTGCTGGACAGCAGGTCGATCCCATGCCTCCGACGTGCCCCGCATATCGGAGGCGTTTGGGCCCACGAGTTGCCATGTCAACTGGACGGCCGAGGCCGGCGGGGCCGCCCTCGGCGCCCGCTCACATCGCGTAGCGCAGGATGATCTCGGTGAGCCCCGCCGCGAGCAGCAGCAAGAGCCCGCCCACGAAGCAGACCAGCGTGAACCGGTCGTCCCGCCACCGCTGCCGGAGCGGCACGATGTCCCGCTCCGGCAGCACGACGGCCCTCAGGGTCGCGTGGATCGGCAGCCCCCCCGGCCGCATCGCGACCGCCACGTTCGGCGGCTGCGCCAGCCCCATGTTCATGAACCGCGTCACCCCCGCGCGGAGCCGGTCCCCCATGCCCGGCATCGCGCTGCCGATCGCCACGGCGCGGAGCCACGGCGCCCGCTCGAACGCGTTCGCCATCGCGATCACCCCGAAGAGCTGCCGCAGCCGCGGCATCAGCGCCCGCACCTCGGCCAGGTGCTGGAACGCCCGCGTCCGCGCCTCGGGCGCGTCCTCCGAGCTCACCCGCGCGAGGCAGGTCGACTCCAGCCGCGCGTTGAGCCCCTCGAGCTCCTGGAGGATCCGCGGCCCCGCGTTGTCCGGGCTCGTCTCGAGGGGGAGCGTGAAGCCCCAGGGCTCCTCGCGCCCGCGCTCGGCGGTCCACTGGAACACCTCGGCGAAGCCCCAGAGCGTGTCGTAGCGCGACAGCACCACGTACGTCGGCACGTCGGCGCGCAGCGCGCGGCCGACCTCGACGAGGTACGCGCGGATGCGGTTCGCGTATGCGTCGAGCCCCTGCTCGTCGAGCTCGACGAACTCCGCGATGCTCAGCACGAGCAGGATGCCGTCGATCGGCTCGCGCTCCCGCGAGCGGCGCAGCTCGTCGCAGAGCCGCGAGAGCTCGGCCGGCTCCCGCCGCGGGCCGAGCACCGACGCCTCCGGCTCGATGAAGAGCGCCTCCTTCGCCAGCCAGTAAGAGCACCGCGCCCCGGGCACGCCGATCGGGAGCTGCCCGCCGCTCACGGGCCACGTCAGGTTCATCGAGCGGATCACCGTGGAGCGGCCCGACCCGGGCTCGCCGAGCACCAGGTAGCAGGGGACCGCGTAGATCCCCTGGCTGCTGTCCAGGTTCGCCTGCTCGACGAGCGTGTGGACGCTCGCCAGCTCGTAAACGAAGGAGCCGCTCATCGGACCCTTTGGGCGATCGTCCACGCGAGCGCGAGCGCGCCGGCGATCGCGACGAGCGACGCCAGGGCCCGCCCGACCAGGATGGAGCGCCAGAACGACAGGGTGGGGAGGTGCTGGACCGTGACGCCCTCGACCTGCACCGGCTTGAGCACCCCGCCCTTCCAGTCCCGATCGGGATCCACGCCGAGCTTGAGCGACAGATCGCGGCGGATCCGCAGCAGCTCGTCGGTGTTCTGCCCGGGCAGCCCGTAGCGACCGCGGAAGCCGAGCCCGAGCACGCACGCGTACGTCGCCATCACCGGGAGCGGGCCCTTCCGGACGCGCTCCAGCCGCTCGAAGAACTCGACGCCCGCGTTGTTGGTCGTCCACCGCGACGCCTGGAGCGGGCGCTGCGCCCAGACCGGCCGCAGGTCCGGCAGCGACATCGCGATCTCGTCCGCGCACGCGGCGACCGCGAACATCCCGTCGTCGACCGACGCGACCGGCATCTCCTGCGCGAGCCTGGACCCCTTCAGCTCCTCGAGCAGCAGGTTCGCCTGTCGCAGCACGTGATCGGCCGGCGGCCGCCGCGGGGACTGGCGGAGCATGCAGAGCCAGAGGAGCATCTCCTCACCGAAGACGCCGATGGACGTTTCCACGCGGGCGCGAGCTTACGCCAGGCGCGCACCGACCGTCGACCCGGGCGCGCGTTCACCGTCGACGGCGGCGCCGGGCCGCGCCGTGCGCCGCGGGTGCACCGGAGCGTCGACATCCGGGGAGGGCCGTGCCTATGCTCCGCCCGCTTCTCGAGCCCCCTTCGAGAGCAGCCGGGGTCGCGCGAAGGCGACCCCCTTGAGGAGAGGTCATGTCGGAGATCCAGAGCGTCATCGCGCGCGAAGTCATCGATTCGCGCGGCAACCCCACCGTCGAAGCCGAGGTCACCACGCTGAGCGGCACGGGCCGCGCGGCCGTGCCGAGCGGCGCGTCGACCGGCGAGCACGAGGCCGTCGAACTCAGGGACGGCGACAAGAAGCGCTTCCTCGGCAAGGGCGTCCTCACCGCGGTGAAGAACATCGAGACCGTCCTCGGTCCGGCCGTCCTCGGGATGGATGCGCTCGACCAGGCCGAGCTCGACAAGGTGCTCATCCAGGCCGACGGCTCCCCCAACAAGTCGAAGCTCGGCGCCAACGCCATCCTCGCCGTCTCGATGGCCGCCGCCCGCGCCGCCGCGGACACGGTCGACCTGCCGCTCTGGCGCTACCTCGGCGGCGCCGCGGCGCGCGTCCTCCCGACGCCGCTCATGAACATCCTGAACGGCGGCGTGCACGCCGACAACGGCCTCGAGATCCAGGAGTTCATGATCGTCCCCTACGGCGCCGAGTCGTTCGCCGAGGCGCTGCGCACGGGCGCCGAGATCTTCCACACGCTGAAGGGCCTGCTCAAGAAGGACGGCATGGTCACGGCCGTCGGCGACGAGGGCGGCTTCGCCCCGCGCCTCCCGTCGAACCGGGCGGCGCTCGAGTACGTCGTGCGCGCCATCGAGGCCGCCGGCCACCGCCCGGGCGAGGACGTCGGCGTCGCGCTCGACTCGGCGCTCAGCGAGTTCTACGACGCGAAGACCGAGCGGTACACCTTCGACAAGCAGTCGAAGACCCGCGAGGAGATCGTCGCCATCTACGACGAGCTCGCGAAGGCGTTCCCGATCGTGTCCATCGAGGATGGCGTCGCCGAGAACGACGAGAAGGGCTGGCGCCTGCTCACCGAGCGCCTCGGCAAGAAGGTCCAGCTCGTCGGCGACGACCTCTTCGTGACGAACCCTGCGCGCCTCGCGAAGGGCATCGAGGACGGCCTCGCCAACGCCATCCTCATCAAGCTGAACCAGATCGGCACCGTCACCGAGACGCTCGACTGCATCCGCCAGGCGGCCGAGGGCGGCTACCGGTCGATCATCTCCCACCGCTCGGGCGAGACCGAGGACACGTTCATCGCCGACCTCGCGGTCGCGACGAACGCGGGCCAGATCAAGACCGGCTCCGCGTCCCGCTCGGATCGTGTCGCGAAGTACAACCAGCTGCTCCGGATCTCGTACGCGCTCGGCGACGGCCAGGTCTTCGCCGGCCGCGCGCCGTTCCGCCGCCCCGGGGCGAAGCGCTCCAGCTAGTCCCACCCGCCAGGAGTCCGGCCAGGGTGGCCGGGCTCCTGCGCGGGTCGCCGCGCCCTCGCGCTGGCGTTCCTTGCTTTATTTGCTGGGGGATTCCCCTGCGCTCCGCGCCCCGGCGTCCGTGGTCGCGGCGGCGAGACGCCCCGCGCGGCGCTGACCGCGCCGTCGGGGTCGACCTTGCAGCGCTACCAGCGGTCGCGCCCGCCACCGCCGCGGCCACCGCCGCGCCCGCCGCCGCCGCCTCCACGGCCGCCGCCTCCGCCACCCCCGCGGAAGCCACCGCCTCCGCCGCCGCCGCCGCCGCCGGGGCCGCCGGTGCGCTCGCGCGCCTCGTTGACCGTCAGGGTACGGCCGTCGAGGTCCTTGCCGTGCAGCGCATTGATGGCCGCCTGCGCCTGGGCATCGCTCACCTCGACGAACCCGAACCCGCGCGACTGCCCGGTCATGCGGTCCGTCATCAACTGAATCGAGAGCACCTCGACGCCGGCCCCTTCGAACGCGGTGCGCAGGCTGTCTTCCGTCGAATGGAACGCCAGGTTCCCCACATAAAGCCGCTTGCTCATGTCTGCCGCCAATCCCGTTGCACGATCCCCGCTTCCCTCGCGGACGGCCCGGATCGTGCCGCGGGCCGCACGCGAAAACGCTCCCCGACGACCGGCCGTCACCCCACGTTCGGACGAGGCAACCACGTTGCAGCAGGCGGCCGGATCAGAGGTCGAGGACGAACGAGCCTTGAGGCGCTCCGGAAGCTACCGGCCGGCGACGGGGTACGCAAGGTATTCCCCCAGGCTGGCCGCGTCTGCCTGTTCATGACCGCGACCGAGCGCCGAGGGTCGCCGCCGCCCGCCGCCCGCCGCCCGCCGCCCGACGCGCGGCGGGCGAAGGCGCGCACCCGCGTCGGGATACGGCGTGCGCCTCGTGCCGCGATGCTCCGTGCGATGTGGACGAACAGGGCTCCGGGCCCTCTTCCAACCGTTCGTGCTTGAAGCCCCGGCGAGCCGGCCGCCAGATCGGCATGGTACCTTGCCTGTTCGGAGCTCGACCCGGAGGTCAGATCATGATGCCACGCGTGTTCTCGGCGGGGGCAGGCCCGCGCACGGTGAATCGAGGGGCGCTCCTCCTCGCCCTGGCGACGGCGATCGCGGCCTCCGCGGCGGCGTGCTCCTCGGGCGACGGCGCCGGCGCGCCCTCGGGCGGGGCGCAGGGCGGCGGCGGCTCCTCGGGCAGCGGCGCCGTGGAGGGGCTCGTCTCGCTGCGCGTCGAGCCGGGCGCCGCCTCGGTCGCGCTCGCCTACGGCGAGTCCGCCGCCGTGCAGCTCGCGGCGATCGGCCGCTTCCAGGACGGCTCCGAGCGCGACGTCACGGCGCAGGTCAGCTGGGGGACCAGCGACCTCTTCGCCCGCGTGGACGCCGGCGAGCTCACGACCGCCTCGCCCGGCCGCGTCCGGGTGATCGCCGCCGACGGGCCCCTCACGGCGAGCGCCGACGTCACCGTGAAGCTCGCCGGCACCGTCGCGCTGCCCGGAGCTCCCCCCGGCGCGAGCGCCGCGCTCGACGGCGCGCCCGAGGCGGCGAGCGCCCCTGCGATCGCCTATCCCCTCGACGGCGCGCTCTTCCCGTCGAACATCGGCGAGGTCGAGGTCCACGTGCGCAAGGGCAGCGTCGGGCAGCGCGTCGGCCGGATCGAGATCGTGGGTGATCTCATCGATCTGAGGTTGGTCGGCGCCTGCGAGCCGCTGCCGGACGAAGGCGGGTGCGCGATGGCGCTCCCCGCGGCGGTGGTCCCGATGCTCGTGCGCACGAGCGAGGGCGAGGTGATGGAGACGCGCGTCCGCCTCGCCGCCGAGGACGGGGCCGAGCTCGGGGAGAGCGCGGCCATCGACGTCCGGTGGGCGAGCGCGGCGCTCTCCGGCGGCCTGTACTACTGGCGCACCGACGGGACCACGCTCCAGTCGGCCGCCATCTACCGCTACGATCTCGACGACGCGGCGAGCCCGCCCGAGCTGTTCTGGGAGAACGAGCAGTCGCCGCCGCTGGCGAACGGGCAGGAGATGCCCTGCATGGGCTGCCACGCCCTCGCGCAGGCCGGCGACAAGATGGCGCTCACCTTCGGCGGCAGCGGCCCGTCCTCGTTCGCGCTGGTGGACGTCGCGACCGCGGACATCATCGCCCTCCGCAACACCGACGCCGCCGGATTCGCCACGATGACCACGTTCTCGCCGGACGGCGAGCTCATGGTCAACGCCTTCCGCGGCGCGCTGACGCTCCGCCGCGCGGACGAGACGCTCGAGGCGCTCGGCGATCTGTTCGCGCCTACGACCGACGAGGGCGAGCGGCTGACGCAGCCGTTCTGGTCGCCGGACGGCAAGCACCTCGCCTTCGTCGCGTGGCAGCCGGGGGAGAACGGCGCGGGCGACGAGCTCTACGGCGACACGGTCCGGGGCGCGCAGATCCTGATCGCGCGCTCGGACGGGGCGGGCGCGTTCGAGGCGCCGCGGGCCCTCGTGCCGCGCGCGCAGGACAGGAGCCATTACTATCCTGCCATCTCGGACGACGGCGCCTTCGTCGTGTTCAACACGTCGCGTTGCGACGGGCCGCCCGGCAACGGGCCTTACGGCAACGACCCGTGCGACACCTATGACGACAACTCCGCGCGGCTCCAGATCATCCCGGTCGACGGGGGCGCGCCCGTCGATCTCGCCCGGGCGAACGGCGATGACACCTGGGCGAACTCGTGGCCGCGCTTCGGGCCGAGCCACGACACCTACCGTGGCAAGAACCTTTACTGGGTCGCGTTCTCATCGCGGCGCCCCTACGGCCTGCGCCTCGCCGGGTCGAGCGACGGCACGACCACGCCGCAGCTCTGGTTCGCGGCCGTGACGCTCTCGCCGGGCGGGGCGCAGGGCGGCGACCCGAGCTTCGCGCCGGTGTGGATGCCCCGGCAGAACGACGACATGGCCCATCCGACGGGCAACCATATCCCGCAATGGGCCGAGAAGGCGCTCCCCGTGCCGCAGTGAGCGAGGCAGGAGAGGGGCTCGCCGCCGGGCCTCCCGCTCAGGCGGCGCGCGCGGCGGCCACGGCGGCGCGGGGCTGCACGACGCCGAAGCCCTGCCGCTCCGCCGCGATGCCGGGCAGCCCGCGCGCGGTCTTCATCAGGATGCGCCGGCATTGCTGCGGGGAGAGGCGCGGGTTCGCCTCGAGCATCTGCGCCACGACGCTGCTCACGATCGGCGCGGCGAAGCTCGTCCCGTCCACGTGTTTGTAATGGCCGGAGATCACCTTCTGATCGCGCAGCTTGGCCGCCGCGAGCTGGCGCACGAGGTACGGCTCGCGGCCGGCGATGGCGTCGAGGTCCGGATCGACGCACGCGTGCTCGACGAGCAGCCCGGGCAGCTCCTCGTCCAGGGCGCTGTCGAGCAGCGAGAGGAGCTGCGCCTGCGCCGCGGTCGGCGTCCCGGGCAGGATGGGCGCCGCCAGCCAGATCGCCGGCGCGATGATCTCCGGCTTCTGCAGCCCGTCGAGGGTGAGGCCGTACGAAGAGTGGTAGTTCCACGTCTGCTCTCCTGCGCCGCCGTCGTCGAGCCCCCCGACGGCGATGACGCTCGGCGCGCTGGCCGGCGGCAGGACGCGGTGCCCCGGGTCGTGCCCTGCGTTGCCCGCGGCGGCCACGACGACGATGCCGTGCCGGGTCGCCTCGTCCGCGGCGCGTGACAGGCTCCCGGTCAGGTACGACTCCTCGTAATCGCCTCCGCAGGAGATGTTGAGCACACGGATCCCGTACTGCTCGCGGTGCGCGATCACCCATTCGATGCCGCGCCGGATGTCGTCATGGACGATGCGGTGGGCGAAGCCGACCTTGACCAGCACGAGGTTCGCCTCCCAGGCGAGCCCGCGGAAGCGCCCGTCGGAGAGCGCGCCGTTCCCGGCGGCGACCACCGAGGTCATCATGCCGTGCCACGACGAGGCGTCGCCGTGCTCGAGCGCCGACGGCCCCGCCTCGGGCGCGAAGAGATCGTGGTAGGCGAGGACGCGGTTCCGGGGCGTTGTGAGGTCCGGGTGGGCGTAAAAGCCGGAGTCGAGGAAGGCGATGGTGACGCCGCGGCCGGCGTAGCCGGGGTCCGCGTGGAGGCGGTCCGCGATGGGCAGGATACGCCGGGGGTCGAGGTCGCTCGGAGGCATCGGCGGGACACTATTTCACCGTTCCACCGCCCCCGCTCGCGGGAACTCCGCGCGAGCCCGCCCGCTCGTCCGGCGGACGCATGCAGCGCGCCGTCTGGACGGGCGCTCGCCGCTCCGGCAGGCTCGGGCGCATGAGGTCGTTCATCGCGACGATGGTGTATGAGCTCCACCCGGACACGCCGCCGGAAGCGAGGAAGCTCCTCCGGGCGCACCTCGTCGGCAGGCGCTGGCAGGACAGGCACGAGGGCGCGGCGATGCCGTCGACGGCGGTCTGGATCCGCCGCTCCGCGGAGGATCACGAGACGACCGACGACCTGCACGCCGCGTGCGCGCGCGACCTCGGCGACGCGGTGGCCGCCGTGGCGCGGGCGGGGCGGTCGATCCATGTGGTGCGCGCGTGGATCCAGGTCAGCGGCGCAGGGACGTACGGGCTCGTCACGGTGCCGAGGCCGGCGGACGGCTGAGCGCGCGGCGGGAGGCGCGCTCTGCCGCGGCGCTCCGGATGGGCTTGGTGGCTCGAAGGGAGGCGACGACGGCTCGGCGCGCGCCCCTCGCCGGCGTCAGTTGACCTGGATGCCGCAGTTGAGGAACTCGATCGAGGTGTCGATCCGGAAGTGGGAGTCGGTCACGTGGCGCTCGGCAAAGAAGAAGTCGAGCTGATACGTCTTCCCGATCTCGAGCCCGAGCTCGTCGAGGTCGACGACCTCGAGCTCCTCGGCGTGGATGCCCCCGAGGTCGACCACCTTCTTCCCGTTGATGAACGTGAAGACGTCGTCGTCGCCGGCGAACGTGAACTGCTCGCCGCCCTTGTACTCGAAGCCCATGTGCATCTCGAAGGTGAAATGGTAGTTGTGCGGCCGCCCCTCGTTGCCGAACAGCGCCTCGTCGATCGGGAAGAACTCCCGGTTGTTGTACGTCCACACGCCGTCGCCTTCGGGGTCCTCGAACTGCAGCGTGAGGTTCATCGGCATGTTCACGCCCTCGGTGTCGCGGAACCACACGTCGAAGTTCTCCTTGCCGGTCGTGGTCCTGGTGCCGTCGGCCGCGCCGGCATAGACGGGTTTCAGGTCCGCTCCGAGGGTGTCCGTGACGATCATGTGATCGTCGCAGTTGATGCACTTGCCCTCGTCCTGCGGCTCCATGTCGGGGTGCGCCTCCTGGAAGTCGCGCACCCGGCCGGTGAACTTGCCGTCGCACGACTTGCCGGTTTCCTGGTCCCCCCCGGGGTTCCCGCCGACACCGCTGCTGCCGACGCTGGGGTTGACCGAGCCGAAGCTGTCATCGTAGCCGCCCGTCCCGGTGGGCCCACCGGTCCCGCCGGGCCCGCCGGTCCCGCCGGGCCCAGCTGCCTGCGACGACGTATCGCCTCCGCTGCTGTTCCCCTGATTGTCCACCGCGCTGCACGCACTCAGCACACCCATAAGCGCAAGCGCCGCCACGCACCCAGCCGTCTTTTTCATCGCCAACCTCGTGTTAAGAACGCCGTCCCAAGACCCCTGCGGCAAATTAGCATGATAACGTCCTCCCGGCGTGCTGACGTGGTGCGTTATCTGGTGGAATTGCACCCGGCAAATGTGCCTATTCTTTTGATGGCGCTGACATTTTCTTTCGGCGGTGTTCGTCGGACGAGTCATGGCGCACAGGCGCCCCGGGAGCGGGGAGCACGTCAATTCGGCGATACCGACGCTTCGGCCACCCGGCGTCCGCCGGCCGACTCCCGAGCTGACGTCCGCCGGCCGACTCCCGAGCTGACGGCCACAACCATGTTCCCCTCGGCTGCGCCGGCGACCCTCGCCCGCCGCGCGAGGCGCCTTTCGCGGCGGTGGGATTCTCCAGCCACGTCGTTTCGTCCACGGCGCGGGTCGTTCGTGGCTTGGGCCACGTCGCCGGAGCGGCTGCGCCGGCACGAGGGGCTCGACTTCCGGGCACGCTCGGGTTACGCGAGGACCGCTCGTCACGGACACGGAAGAGACGCAGGTGCGCAGTGGACCACGAGACGCGGAGCGATATCGAGCCCGGCTCCAGCGACGCTGATGCGCGGGAGGCTCGCCACGCCGCCGAGGCGAGCCCGGTGCCTGTCCCGTGGACGGAGCCGCTGCCCCGGCGATCGACCGGCGCCGGCGCCGGCCAGGCGGTCTGTCCAGTCTGCCTCGAGCGCATCGCCGCCGGGGTCGCCCTCTGCCCCGAGTGCGGGGAGCCGCCCGACGCGCCCAGGCGGCCAGCGACGGCGCCTTCGATTCCCGATGCCCCCAAGGATGCGAGCTGGCTCGCCCTCCACTGGCGCCCGCTCGTCACGATCGGCGCGATCCTGGGGCTCATCAGCACCGGCGGCGCGCTCCGCTACCTGGCGCCCCACCGGTTCGCGCCGTCCAGGGCCGCGTCGCCTGTCGCTCCCCCGGCCCCGGTGTGCGGGGCGCCGTGCTGGAGCGGCGAGTCGTGCCAGCTCGGCCGCTGCGTCTGGCAGCGCCCGAACGACGTCGGCCACCTGGCCGACGCGCACGCCCCCTCGATCGCCGGGCCCTTCTCGCTCCCCAAGGACGCGCTCGACGCGCTCCCGCTCGACCGCGACCGCTTCGTGGTCGCGCTGTCCGCCGGCCTGGAGGTGCGCAGCTCCCGGACCGGCGAGGCGCTGAGCCTCGTCTCCGAGGCGCCCCACGTCCGGCGCCTGCACCGCGTGGGCGACGTCGTTTACGCGACCGCGCCCTCGCGCATCTACGTGATCGACGCCGCCACGACGCGGCTGCTCAAGACGATCGAGCTCGGCGAGGCCGTGGGCGACATCCAGGTCGGCGCCTCGGGCCGGCGCGCGCTCGCCTCGCTGCCGGCGGCGCACGCGGTGGCGATCCTCGCGACCGAGTACCACGCCGAGATCGAGCGCATCCAGTTCGGCGACGACGCCGTAGGCCCCGTGGCCGTGGACGACAGCGGCAGCCGGGCGATCACGACGACGGGCCAGCTCCCGCTGCCCGGCCAGCGCGAGCCGGCGGGCGGCGTCGCCTATCCGTTCGACCCGAGCCGGCTCGGCTCGGAGCAGGATCGCGTGCGCACCTCGATGATGGGCAACCCGGCCAGCGCGCTCATGATCCCCGACGGCTCGGCGGGCTTCGTGGCCCTCCGGGCCGAGAACACCCTGGTGCCGCTCACCTGGCTCCCGTCGGGCGCGGTCCGGCAGGAGGCGCGCATCACGACGTGCCGGGAGCCGGAGCAGATCGCGCTCGTCCGGAGCGACCGGCGCGCGATCGTGCGGTGCAACGAGGGGCGGGCGATCCAGGTCTTCGATTTGTCGAAGCGCGAGCTGCTCCGCGCCGTCACGTTCCCCGGCCGCGCGCTCGACATGGCCGTCGCTCCGGACGGGGCGCAGGCGGTCGTCGCGCTGAGCGGCGACGGGGCGGGCTCGGTGGCCCTGGTCGATCTGAAGAGCTACGCGGCGAAGGTCCACCCGCTCGGCGGCGAGCCGACGCGGGTCCGCCTCGCCCCGGACGGCGGCTCGGCGCTCGCGCTCGGCGATCGCGCCAAGGTCGCATGGGTGCTGCAATGAGCGAGCGTCGCGTCCCGTGCCCGAGCTGCGGCGCGCGGATCGTCGAGGGGGCGCGCAAGTGCCGCGCCTGCAAGGGGTGGCTCGGCGAGGGCCACCGCGGCTCCGTGGGGTCGCTCTCCGGCCGCGAGCCGCGCCTGGCGCGGGCCGCGGTGACCGTGGCGAGCGGCGTCGCGGCCGTGATCATCGCCACCCTGACCAGCCTGAAGTCGCCCGTCGGCGAGGCGCCGCCGCTGACCGCGCTCGCGCCGGAGGGCGCCGCCTCGCGCGCCGCGCGCGACACGCGCGACACGCTGGACGACGCGCCGGACCCCGCTGCGTTCGGCCCCGACGCCGCCGAGCCCGCGCCGCCCCCGGCGGAGCAGAAGGGCCGCTGGCGCGCCCGCGAGTTCCGGATCGGGGACGTGCACCCGCTCGACGTTGTCTTCAACCCGAGCGGCGCGTCGATCTACGTCAGCGCCGACGACGCCTCGCTGCGCGAGTACAAGCTCCAGAGCGGCGAGCTCATCCACAAGGCGTCGATGCCGGCGCAGGGCGACCACATCCGGCTCCTGTTCGACCGCTACGTCGCGGTGCTGCGGCACGAGGACGCCGCGCGGATCCCGGTGATGGACACGACCGCGTGGGATCGCGATCCGGTCCTGCTCGACGTCGGCCGGACGCCGGGCGACATCGTGGCGCTGCCGGACGGCAGGACGGTGGTCGCGGCGACGACGGACACGAAGCGCGTGACGAAGTTCGAGCTGCCGACGGGGGTGCGGCTCGCGAACATCACGCTCCCGCACGCCACGGGGCAGCTGTTCCTCGTGCAGGCCGAGGGGCGCCCCTACATCGCGGCGCTCGGCGCGCTGACGCACGCGGGCCGGCCGGCGGGCGCGTGGATCGACCTGTTCGATCCGAGCGAGTCGCCGTTCGGCGCGACCCGGCGGAGCATCGCGGTCGGGCGCGAGCCGCGCGAGGGCGACATCACGAGGGACGGCGGCGCCGTGTTCTTCCCTGATCGGCTGTCCAACACGGCGATCCTGCTGAGCGTCGCCGGGGTGACC
Organism: Sorangium sp. So ce124; assembly: GCF_051525235.1. Taxonomy (NCBI): domain Bacteria; kingdom Pseudomonadati; phylum Myxococcota; order Polyangiales; family Polyangiaceae; genus Sorangium; species Sorangium sp. So ce124. The sequence continues at coordinate 11,589,506 of NZ_CP150312.1, read as the reverse complement.
GAGACGAGGAAGACGCCCGTCGGCGTCGGGCCGACCGCGGGCTTTCTGCTCGACGAGGACCGCTACGGCATCACGCTCGACGCCGAGGCGCGGACCGCGAGCGTCATCGACCTGTCGACGATGGCGGTGAAGAGCACGCTCCCGCTCCGCGGGGTGCCGCTGACGGGCGTGACGTCGCCCGACCGGAAGACGCTCTTCGTGGCGCTCGGCGGGACCCAGTGGCCGCCTGTCGGCAGCGGCGTCGCGGTCATCGCGGGCGACCCGCCGCGGGTCGTCGCGTCGCTGCCCACGGGCAAGGGCGCGTGCGCCGTGGCGGTCTCGAAGGACGGCGCGCGGGCGGTGGTCGCGTCGTACTGGGACCGGTCGATCACGGTGCTCGAGCAGTAAGCCCGGCCGCGGCGGCGGGCGGCGCTCCGCCGCGCGGAGCGCGCCCGCGGCTCCTCTGGAGGGCCGGCGTGTGACTGCGACGTTCCGCGGCGCGCGGGTGACGGACATCTCCGGCGCCGGCCCGCCCGTCCGGTGATCCCGCGGCCCGAGCAGCCGACCGATCGCTTGGTGAATCCCCTCCTGCCGGGCGCCGGCCGCCCAGGGACGAGCGCAGCGGGGTTGTCGTGGTATCGATACGATATCGATACGGGAGGGACCTGACGTTGGTACGATCGCGGGAGCATGGGGCCGGCGGCGCGGTGTCCGGCGGGAGCCGCGCGCGCGCGCGCAGGCCGATCGTGTGGCTGAGTCCCCTCGGGGCGGCACACGGGCTCGGCAGCTCGGGGTTTGCCGACGATACCGATGTTCCACCCGGCCGACCGGCGCCAGCGCTTCGAGGCGTGTCGTCCTCGTGAGGCTGCCGGAGGAGATGCGCGCTCCCTTCCCGTACACGATCTCCGGGACCCTCCACGAGGGCGGCAGAACCCGCTTGCTTCGCGCGGTCCGGAACGCCGATGGCCGCCCGGTGATCTTGAAGGTCATCGACCCGAGGAGCGGCTGCTCGCAGGACATCGAGCGCCTCCGGCGCGAGTACACGATGGGCAAGACGCTCCGCCACGAGGCCTTCGTCGAGCCGCTCGCCCTGGAGACGTTCGAGGGGCTGCCGGCGCTCGTCATGGAGGATTTCGGCGGCGAGTCGCTCGATCGCCTTATCGTCATCGACGCGCCCATGAGCGCCGGGCGGTTCCTCGAGCTCGCGGTCCGCCTCGTCACCTGCGTGGCGGAGCTCCACCAGCGGGACATCCTCCACAAGGACCTCAAGCCCCAGAACATCCTCGTCAACGCGACCACGGGCGAGGTGAAGCTCGCCGACTTCGGTCTTGCCTCCCGCCTCCCGCGCGAGCAGCCCCCGGTGGGGACTCCCCGGCTCATCGAAGGCTCCTTGCCGTACCTGTCTCCGGAGCAGACGGGGCGAATGAACCGGGCGATCGACAGCCGCGCAGATCTCTATGCGGTCGGCGTCACACTCTACCAGATGCTCACGGGGCGCCTGCCGTTCGAGGCGCGGGATCCGCTCGAGTGGGTGCATTGCCACGTCGCCCTCGCCCCGCCGCCTCCCTCCGCGGTCGTCCCGGGGGTGCCCGAGGTCCTCTCGGCGATCGTCCTGAAGCTCCTCGCCAAGATGGCGGAGGATCGCTACCAGACCGCCCGCGGCCTCTGGCACGACCTCGAGCGGTGCCTCTCGCAGCACCGAGCGTGCGGCAGGATCGAGCCGTTCTCCCTGGGCGAGCGCGACGTCTCCGGCCGCGTCCAGCTCCCGCAGAAGCTCTACGGCCGCGAGCGCGAGGTGAGCGCCCTGCGGCGCGCGTTCGAGCGCGTCGCGGACACGGGAGCCCCCGAGCTCGTCCTGGTCTCCGGCTATTCCGGCAGCGGAAAGTCGGCCCTGGTTCACGAGCTCTGCAAGCCGATCATCCGGGAACGAGCCCTGTTTCTTTCGGGGAAGTTCGAACGATGCAAACGCGGCGTCCCTCACTTCACGCTCGTCCAGGCCTTCCGGGAGGTCGTGTGCGAGATCCTCGCCGAGCCTGAGGACCGGATCGCGGCCTTCCGGCAGCGGCTGCTCGACGCGCTCGGGCCCAACGGACAGCTCATCGTGGACGTCATCCCGCAGCTCGAGCTCGTCATCGGCCGGCAACCGCAGGTCCCTGAGCTCCCGCTGGCCGAGGCGCAGCACCGGTTCCGCGTCGTGTTCCGGAGCTTCATCGGGGCGTTCGCCCGGAAGGAGCACCCGCTCGTGCTCTTCCTCGACGATCTCCAGTGGACCAACCCCGCGAGCCTCGGGCTCCTCCATGATCTGGTGACCCACCCCGAGGTGCGCCACCTCCTCTTCGTCGGCGCGTACCGCGACAACGAGGTGACGCCCTCGCACCCGCTCATGGTGGCGCTCGACAAGGCGCGAAAGGACGGCGCGCGCGTCTCGGACATCGTGCTCGGCCCGCTCTCCTTGGAGCACCTGGGCGCGCTCGTCGGCGACGCGCTCCGCTGCCGCAGCGAGGACGCCGCGCAGCTCTCGGCCCTCGTCCACGAGAAGACGGCCGGCAACCCCTTCTTCGCGATCCAGTTCCTCACCGCGCTGCACGAGGAGCGGCTCATCGAGCTCGACGAGCGCGCCGAGATCTTTCGATGGGACGTGGCGAAGATCCGCGAAAAGGGCTTCACGGACAACGTGATCGACCTGATGGTCGGCAAGCTCGTGCGGCTCCCTCCGGGCACCCAGGAGGCGCTGAAGCACCTCGCCTGTCTCGGAAGCACCGCCGGCGTCGACCTCCTCTCGATGGTCCGCGGAAGATCGGTGGAGGAGACACACGCGGACCTCTGGGATGCCGTCCGCGCGGGGCTGGTCCTGCGCAGGGACGCCTCGTACAGGTTCCTCCATGACCGGGTCCAGGAGGCCGCCTATTCGCTCATCCCCGAAGACGAGCGGCCGGCGATGCACCTCGGAATCGGCCGGCTGCTCGCGTCGCGCGCGGCGCCGGAGGAGGTCGAGGAGAAGATCTTCGAGATCGTCAATCAGCTCGACCGCGGCGCTCCGCTGATCACCTCACGGGCGGAGCGCGAGCGGGTGGCCGAGCTCAACCTCATCGCGGGCAAGCGCGCCAGGGGGTCGAACGCCTGCGCCCTGGCGCTGAGGTACCTCGCCGTCGGCAGGGCGCTGCTCCCGGAGGATTGCTGGGAGCGACGGTACGAGCTCACCTTCGAGCTCGAGCTCCATCGGGCCGAGTGCGAGTACCTCACCGGCGATCTCTCGTCGGCCGAGGAGCGGCTCTCGGCGCTCTCGCGCCGCGCCGTGAGCCTCGTCGATCTGGCCTCCGTCGCGTGCGTGCGCCTCGGCCTCTACACGACCATGGACCGCAGCGATCGCGGCGTCGACGTGGGCCTCGACTACCTCCGCCGCGTCGGCATCGCGTGGTCGCCGCACCCCACGGACGAGGAGGTACGGAAGGAATACGAGCGAGTCTGGGAGCTGCTCGGGAGCCGTCCGGTCGAGGATCTCATCGACTCACCTCGGATGACGGACCCGGAGTGCCGCGCGACCCTCGAGGTCCTGACCCACGCGCAGTCGCCGGCCCTGTTCACGGACGCGAACCTGAATTGCCTCGTCGTGACGCGCATGACGAACCTCAGCCTCCAGTGTGGCAATAGCGACGCATCATGCCTCGCGTACACCTGGTTCGGCATGCTCCTCGGGCCGCGCTTCGGCGATTACCGCATGGCCTACCGGTTCGCCAGGCTCGGCCTCGACCTGCTGGAGCGCCGCGGGGCCCTGCGCTTCAAATCCCGCGTCTACCTGGGCTTCGGGCACCGGGTCAACCCGTGGGTGAGGCACATGCGCACCGGCGTCGAGCTCCTGCGACGGGGCTTCGAGGCGGGGCAGCAGACCGGGGACCTCACGTATGCGTCGTACAACAAGAGCTGCCTGATCACGATCCTCCTCGCCGCGGGAGAGCCCCTCTGCGAGGTGCAGCGAGAGGCCGAGCGCGCGCTCGACTTCGTGCAGCGGGCGCGGTTCGGCCTCGAGGTCGACATCGTCACCGCGCAGCTCAGGCTCATCCGGGCCCTCCGGGGCCTCTTGCCCGATCCCTCCTCGTTCAACGACGCCGACTTCGACGAGCGCCGGTTCGAGCAGCGCCTGGAGGGCGATCCGCGCCTCGCGATCGCCGCCTGCTGGTACTGGATACGCAAGCTGCAAGCGCGCTTCCACGCGGGCGATCTCGACGGCTCGCTCGAGGCCGCCGAGAAGGCGCGGCCGCTCCTCTGGACGTCCGGCTCGTTCTTCGAGGTGGCCGAGTACCACTTCTATGGAGCGCTCGTGCGTGCGGCGCGCTGCCGCGCGGCGGACGCCGCCGAGCGGCGCCTGCACCTCGAGGCGCTCGCCGCCCACCAGAGGCAGATCGACACATGGGCGGAGAGCTGCCCCGAGAACTTCGGCGACAGGGCGGCGCTGATCGGCGCCGAGATCGCGCGTCTCCGCGGCGCATGGGACGACGCGGCCCAGCTCTACGAGCAGGCGATCGGCGCTGCGCGCGCGAGCGGCTTCGTCCACGACGAGGCGCTGGCCTACGAGATCGCGTCGGGGTTCTACCGCGAGCGACGGTTCGAGCTGATCGCCGACACCTACCTCCGCGAGGCCCGCGCCTGCTATGTCCGCTGGGGGGCGGACGGCAAGGTCCGGCACATCGATCAGCAGAATCCGCGTCTCTGGGACGCGAGGCCGCTCGCCCCGACCGCCTCCTTCGCGGCGCGGTTCGATCAGCTCGATCAGCTCTCGATGGTCAAGGCGTCACAGACCATCTCGGGCGAGATCGTCCTCGACAAGCTCCTGAGGACGCTGCTCACGGTGGTCCTCGAGCAGGGCGGCGCGCAGCGAGCTTGTCTCGTCCTGCATCAGGACGAGCGCCTCTCCATCGGAGCCGAGGCCATCCTGGAGGAGAGCGGGGAGGTGAAGACCCTCCTCCCGTGCTCTTCGGAAGGCGCTTCACGGCGCGTCCCCATGTCGCTCGTCCGTTACGCGCAACGAACGAAGGAGTGCGTCATCCTGAGTCCTACCGAGGCTTTCGCCGGCAAGTTCTCCGGCGACGAGTACTTCGCGCGGCACAAGCCCAAATCGGTCCTCTGCATGCCCATCCTGAGGCAGGCGGAGGTGGCAGGCCTGCTCTATCTCGAGAACGACCTCCTCGCCGGCGCGTTCCCGCCGGAGCGGCTCACCGCCCTGTCGCTGCTCGCCGCGCAGGCCGCGATCTCCCTGGAGAACGCGCGGCTCCTCTCCAAGGAACACGCCGCGAGGACCGGGGCCGAGGCGGCGGAGCGGCGTGCGGCCTTCCTGGCCGAGGCCGGGGAGATCCTCTCCGGGTCGCTCGATTACGAGGAGACGCTGGCGCGCGTCGCGCAGCTCGCGGTGCGATCGCTCTGCGACTGGTGCATCACCGACGTCGTTGAAGGCGAGCAGATCCGGCGAAGCATCTGGGCGCACACGGATCCTGCGAAGGAATCGCTGCTCGAGCAGCTACGGCGGCGGTATTCTCCTGCCCTGGACTCGCCCCATCCGGCGGCCAGGGCGCTGCGGTGTGGTGAGCCGCTGCTGATCTCCGGGTGCTGCGAGGAAGAGCTCCGGAAATACTGCGAAGACGACGAGCATGCGAGGCTCATCCGCGAGCTCGGGGTGCAGAGCGCCATCGCGGTGCCGCTCATGGCGCGGGGACGGCCGATCGGGGCGCTGAGCGTCGTTTCGTCCGCGCCGGGGCGCCGCTACGGGGAGGCCGACCTGGAGCTCGTCCGGCACGTGGCGCACAGGGCCGCGCTCGCGATCGACAATGCGCGGCTGTACCGCGTTGCCCAGGAGGCCATCCGCATGCGGGACGAGTTCCTCACCGTGGCGACGCACGAGCTCAACACGCCGATGACGTCGCTCACGCTCTCGCTCGAGGCCATGGATCGGAGCCTTCGCTCGGGTCGGCCCTGCGACCAGCCGGCGATGGGCAGGCAGGTCGACCGCGCGCTGCGGCAGGCCATGCGCCTGGCCCGCCTGAACAGCGAGCTCCTCGAGGTCTCGAGGATCGACACGGATCGGGTCTCGCTCGACGTCGCCGAGGTCGACCTCGGTGCGGTCGTGCGCGACGTGATCGCGCGGTTCGAGCTCGATCTGGCGCGCGCCGGGTGCTCGGTCTCGCTGAGGACCAGCGGCCGGAACGTGGGCTTGTGGGATCGCTCCCGCGTCGACCAGATCGTCACGAACCTCGTCGCCAACGCGATCAAGTTCGGCGCGGGCAAGCCCATCGAGATCGTGCTCGGCGAGGAGGCCGGGACAACGCGGTTGTCGGTGAAGGATCACGGGATCGGCGTCGACCCGGCGCGCCAGGAGCGGATCTTCGATCGCTTCGAGCGCGCCGTGTCCGACCGGCATTACGGCGGGCTGGGGCTCGGCCTTTACATCAGCCGCCAGATCGCGCAGGCGCACGGCGGCTCGATCCGTGTCGAGAGCGCGCCCGGCGCCGGCGCCACGTTCACCGTCGAGCTCCCCGGCGCCGGACCGCCGGTGTCGCCGAGCGCGCCGGCTCTCTCGAACGATTCGATAGGATCGATTCGCTAGGAGGGCGCTCCTTCACATCTCCCGAGATGCTGCCCGCCGCGGTGTTCCGGCGGTGCGATCGGGCCGGCACCCCATAGCGGGGTGCAGATTCGTGTGATACGGGCTCAGCCGCCGGCCAGGGTGCGGCGCTCGAAGCGAAAGCGACACGGAAGGTCGAGAGAGGACGGGAGCTTACGAAGAAGCGGGTACAGCTGATTGCCCGATGGATCCCGCGAACCCCGCGCCTGCCCTCGCCGCCTCCCTCGCCCCCTCCACATCCATCATCCGTTCTACCAGGTACGCCGTCAGCGCCTCTTCCGTCAGGCACGGCGCGAACTTGGACACCCTGCCTCTTCCTGCCGCGGCGTCGGCCCAGCGGCGCGCGTCCGCGTCGTTCGGCCTCCCCTCCGCCGCCAGTTTGCGCACGACCTGCCGAAGCGCCGCATGGCTCTTCCCTGCCTCCTCCTTGCACGTGATTGAGGTGTTCCTCGAGACGCACTTCCCCCCGAGCTCCGCCTCGATCATGCGCGCCAGCAAGAGGTTCGCCCTCCCACCGGCGAAGGTCCACCAGATCACGGTATTCCCACCGTCGTCCACCATCGGCGAGGGGCCTTTGGACTCGTCCGCTTCACGGAGAAAAGCGTGCTCGACCCTCAAGCTGTCTATCAAGAGCCGCGCGCGCGCCGACCAGCCCGGATCATACCCCTCCTGAACGAGCACCTCGCGCATCGCCTGGCAGAGCCGGTAGCCCAGAAAGGTCGGGCTGCCGCTCCATCGGGCGCTCGGCGCGGCGTCCGCCGGCTTCACGTGGCACAGGCCGCGGCCCCACGCGATATGGACCACCTGCCAGGCGCGGCCGCCGAGCGAGAAGGCGGTCCGACTGGCATCGCCGTCAAGGGCCTCGAGAAACGACGCGTCGACAGTGCCGACCTCGTGCGTGTCGTGCTGCACGCGGATGAGCCGCGGGGTGGAGAAGACGGCGTAGAGCTCGGCGAAATTGCGACGTCCATACAGCTTCTCGCCCTCCGGGCCGAGCCACAGGCGACCTTCCTGGTCGGTGAGGATGCCTTCCTCGAGCATGTGGTCCACGAGGGCGCTGCGCTCCTCGGGGCCGATATCCGCGAAGGAAGTCGCCCCGTCGAGCCAGGCGAACCAGTCGCCGCGACCGATGCCGCCGTGTTCGATGCAGAGCGCGAGGAGCTGATGCGCCAGGATATGCGCCGCGCGGCGCTCGGCGCGGACATCCTCCACGTAACCCTGGCGGTGCAGCCGCATCAGGGCGGCGGCCTGCAGAGCGGCAGCGGGTTTGACCGCCAGGAACGTGCAGTTGGCCTGGGCGCCGGCGCGCCTCCCCGTGCGGCCGAGGCGCTGGAGGAAGCTCGCCACCGTGGAAGGGCTGTCGATCTGGATCACGTGGTCGAGATCGCCGATGTCGATCCCGAGCTCCAAGGCGCTCGTCGATACGATGACGCAATCGGTCCGCTCGGCGAAGGCACGCTCGGCGTCGCGGCGCTCCGGCGCGGAGAGGGAGCCGTGGACCATGTACACGTCGACGCCGTCGCGGCGCAGGCGGGTGCCGATCTCCTCGACCCCACGCCGTGAGTCCACGAAGACCAGCCGCTTGCTCCCAGCGTGGAACCTGCGCACGATCGACGCCGCGTTCTCCATCGTCTCGACCGAGTCGAGCTCGAGCCGCGGGGCGCTCGCCTCCCTCGGCGGCGAGATCACGGTCCCGGGTCGCCGCGACCGCCCCTGCAGCCAGGCCAGGATCTGCTCTGGGTTGCCCACGGTCGCGGACAGCCCGATCCGCTGCACGTCGTTGCCGCAAAAGCGGGACAGGCGCTCCAGCAAGGCTGCGAGGTGCGCGCCCCGATCATCGCCGGCGAACGCGTGCACCTCATCGATGATTACCGCGCGCAGGCCCGCGAAGACCCGCTTCGCCGGGACCCGTGGGCTCATCATCATCGCCTCGAGCGACTCCGGCGTCGTGAGCAAGATGTCCGTCGAATCGCTCAAGAACGCCTTGCGCGCGCCCTGCCCGGTGTCGCCGTGCCACTTCGCGACCCGCCGGCCAAGCGTGGTCGCGAACCGGGTCACCCGCTCTTCCTGGTTGTTCAGCAGCGCCCGGATCGGGGACAGGTAGATCACCGACGTGGGGCGCCAGTCGGCGGCGTCCATCGCCGAGAGCAACGGAAAGAACGCCGCCTCCGTCTTGCCGCCGGCGGTCGGGGCGAGGACGACGCAGTTCTTCCCGTCGAGCACGGGACCGATCGTCAGCTCCTGCACCGGCCGCAGCCTGGCGTACCCCAGCGTATTGACGATCTGGTACTGGAGCGCCGGGGTAAGCCTGTCGAAGCTCGTCATGGTCGGCTCACTCGAGCTCGTGGCTCCCCGCGCCGCCCGACGAGCCGTCACCCGCCTCCAGCGGCAGGTCGCCGACGGACGACTCGACGCCCGCCGCGGCGCGCTCCTCCGCGGTCATCTCGCGCGCGTCGACCACCAGCTTGAAGTGCTTCGCCGGGTCGTACTCCGGGTGCTCGTCGACCTTGTCCAGGAGCTCGCCGATCAGCTTTCGCAGGTAGATCCGCGGCGCGACGCCGACCTTGCCGCCAAAGTAGCCGGTCACGCCCACGGCGAGGTCGCGGACCACCTCGTCCGTCACCCGCGCGGAGACCCGCTCGGGCGCCTGGGCCGGATAGAGGTCCCGCACCAGCCGCCCCACCTCCACGAGCCGGTCGACATCGAACGGGTGCAGCCGGATCTGCGTCGCTTTCGCGGACTCCCACCGCGGGTCGCCGGTGAAGTCGACGTGAAGCCGCTGCTCCAGCGGCGCCAGGCGCCTCACCCCCTGCGGGCCGTCATAAAAGGCGGGCGTCCCGGTGATCATCACGTAAAGCCCCGGGTAGCGGCCTCCGTCGAGCTCGTCGATGAGCTGGCGCAGCGCGTTCAGGCTCTTCTCGCGGGAGTCGGCGCGCATCCGCTGCACGGTCTCGACCTCGTCGAGCACCAGGAGCAGCCCCTTTCGCCCCGTCTCGCGGAGCACGACGAGCAACCCGCGGAGGAAGCCCGAGGCGGCGAAGTGATCGATCTCGCCCTTGATCCCCGCGGCGCGCTTCGGCTCCGCGCCCACGTTGGGCTGGCCCATCAGCCAGCCGAGCAGCCCCTCGGACGTCGCGTCATCCCCTTCCACCCGCGCGCGATGGCAGGCCCGCAGGACCGAGGCGAACTGCGGGTGCGTCGCCTTGATCTCGGACAGCCTCGCTTCGAGGAGCTCACCTACCGCATCGGACATCCCGCCTTCGGCTTCCGGATCGAAGCCAGGCCTCCCGGCGACCTCCTCCTCCAGCGTGAAGAACCACTTGTCGATCAGCGACCTGAACGCCCCGCTCTCCCACTCACGCGTCCGCAGGTTCTCGAGGGCGCGCCGGTAAAGGGTCTCCATCCGGTAGAGCGGCGTCTCCGTCTCGGAGATCTGCACATCCGACGTCGCGAAGCCCGCCTGCTGCGCCCGGTGCTGCACCCAGCGCGAGAAGAACGTCTTTCCCGTCCCGTACTCGCCCCGCACCGCCTTGAACACGCCCTCGCCGAGCGCTGCCCGCCCCAGCTCCTCCTCGATCGCGGCGTCGAACCGCCCGAGACCCACGGCGAAGAGCTCGAGCCCGCGGCGCGGGACCGTCCCGTTACGGAGGGCCGCGATGATCTCGCGGCGTCGGATCAGGCTCGGCGGCGCCATCAATCCGCTCCGAAGAGCCCCTGCAACAGGTCCAGATCCAGCAGGACCTCCTGCGCCACGCGATCGTAGGACACCACCTGGTACGTATCGACGTTGAGCCACTCGCCCATCTCGGACACAGCTCCTCCGGCCTGGTGCGCGAGCAGGCCCACCTCGTGCGTGAAGAGCCTTGCCCCCATCCTGCCCTGGTGCGCCGCCAGGACATCGATCCACGCCATCATCACCGCGCGAGGCTCGGCGCCGCGCTCGCGCTGCCGCTCTTTCAGGAGCTTCGACTTCGCCAATGTCGCGCTCGGGCCCGGCTTCCGCGCCGCGGCGGGCGCACCGGAGGCAGCCGCCGCCGGCCTGGAGGCGTCTTTGCGCTCCTTGATCGGCTTCGGCGCCGCCACGTCGACCAGCGGAATCGAGAGCTGCCTGGCCGGCGCTGGAGGCGGCTCCGCCACGACCACCGCGTCGGCGGGGACCGTCCGTACGGCGGGCTTCCGGACGCGCAGGTCCCACCACGGCGGGCTCTGGAACGGCGTCACCTCGAGCGCTTCGTCGTCCTCTCCCTCTTCGATCTGGATGCGCTGTCGCAGCCGGTCGGACGCCACGAGGATCGCCGGGCTCACGACCTCTGCCAGCGACGCGCCCCCGTGCTCGCCCACGTGCGCGCTCCCGCCATAGGCCTCCGTTTCACGGTACAGCAGCGCCACCTTCGCCTTGCCGCGCGGGCGCCACGTGCTGTCCGCGGACACGCAGACCTCGTTCGGTCCGGGCGCGTCGTTCACGCCGAGAGGCCGCCAGCGCTTGGCGCCGGCCTCGGGAGCGCTCACCGAGGCGAGCCGGGCGCCGAGCACGTGCCCGTGGTCCGCGATGAGGAGCACGGCGCGGCCCGCGTCGGTCGCCTCCTGCAGCAGCGGGCCGAGCGGCTTGATGTGCGCGAGGTCGCACGGTACACGCATCTGCCGGCTGCCTTTGAGCTGGTCGTCGATGGCGTTGACCACCACGGCGACGACGCGGTCCTTCGACTGCACAAGCGCGGCCGCCTTCTTCGACAGCTCCCCCGTCGTCGTCTCCACGTCGGGGCGCAGGTAGAGCTGCGGCGCCTGATCGAGCAGCTTCGTCAGCCCCTTGTGCCCGGCGAAGCGCGCCGGATCCTTCCCTGTATCCTCGGCCTCGCCCGGATCGAGGCGCTTGCCCTTGAACAGGGCCGCGCGGCTCACCGTCGTGACCGTCGGCAGCGCCGCCAGGACCGGCGGCAGCCTCCCGCGCTTCCACCGGATCGGCGCGACATGGGCCTCCTCCAGGCTCGTCAAGAGCTCCACGGCGTTCGCCCACGCCATGCCGTCGAGCAGCACCACGAGGAGCTTCCGATGCCGCTTCTCTTTCAGGAAGCCGACCCCGAACTCGTCGAGCGCCCGCTCGATCGGCACCACCCGCGACGAGCCCGGCGAGCCCGCCTGCACCCAGGAAGCGAGCCCGCTCGCGAACCGCTCGTCGTCGAGGTCGCGGGCCGCGTCCACGGCCGTCAGCACCGCCTGGATGGCCTGCGCGAGCGCGCCCGCCGCTTCGCCGCGGGCGACGGCCCTGGCCGCGTCGACATAGGCCCCGTGCTCGGCGTAGTGCTCGGCGAGGGAGCGCATCCGATCGTGGTCGCCGAGCTCGCGGATCTCGGCCTCGAGCTGCGGGCGCGTCCCGAGGTAGGCCACCAGCTTGAGCGCCATCTCGGCGCGCGTCGCGAGCCGCTTCTCGTTCGAGTCGTCCACCCGCGCGCGGCGGTGGTTCTGGAGCCGCTTGCTCGCCTCGTCCGCGCGCTCGATGGCGTCCGGCGTGGGGTTCGCCGTCGCTGCGACGAGGGCGTCTCCGAGCGCCTTCGCGGAGAGCTCGAACGCCCCGGGGAGCCAGCGGCTCTCGACGAGCACGTCGGCCACCGGCTCGTCCTGGAGGATGGCATCCGCGTCCGCCAGCGCGCGGTCGAGCACCGGGGGCGCGAGCCGCCGGGCCATCACCGGGCCGAGCTCGCCCCAGCGCGCGAACAGCGGCGCGTCGGGCGACAGCTTCCGCAGCTCGGGATCCAGGCGGGCCATGGCGGTCCGCACCTGGCCGAGCAGGTAGGCGTGCCCCGACAGCTTCTTCGCGGCGACCTCGAGCACCAGCGCCAGCGCCGCCACGGCGCGCCCTTCGCCGCGCTCCCAGGCGCGCCAGGCGATCGCCGCCACCGGCCCGCTGGCCTCGCCGAGGTGCTCGAGCAGCGCCGTCCGGAGAGGGCCGTTGTCCGCGAGCGCCTTCACGAACGCCGGCGCGACCGGGGACGACGCGCAGAAGTCGACGACGCGCTCCTCGGTGAGCGCGCCCTCGAACGGGATGCCCGCGTCCCGCGCGAGGAGCGCGCGCCACGCCGTCTCGAGATCGACGGTGCTGCCCTGCATGCGCCACGACGGGACCGCCCGCGCGCGCAGCGCGTCGCAGAGCGGCCGGCACGCCTGCAGCTCGGCGCTGGTGGCCGTGGCGCCGAACATCCGCGCGAGCTGGCGCCCGCGATCGACCGGGTGCACCTTGCCTCCGGCGAGGCGCCCCGCGAGATCCGCGGGTAGCCGCTGCTCGAAGTCGACGAGGAGGACCACCGGGTCCTCCCCGTCCTCTGCGAGCACCCGCCGCATCTCCAGCTCGGATCGCACCGGCTCGACGCGGAACAGGACCTTCTTGTCGTCGAGATCCACGCTGACCTTGCCCTGCTCACCCCGGCAGGCGACGGCGGCCGTATACGAGCGGCGCGTGTGTCGATGGATTTGACGGAGCTCCTCCTGGAGGTCGCTCGTCGAGAGCGTCGGCAGATCGAGGCTCATGGGCTGTTCCGCGCCGCGGCGCGGCCCCGTCGAAGGTGCAGAGAAGGCGCTACCACTTGGCACCATATCGCTTTCGCGCCCACAGCCGGACGACGCTGCAGAGCTCGGGCAGCTTTCCTCCCGTGGGGGTCTCCAGCTCGGCCGCCAGCGTCCGGATCGCGCTCTCCGGGATCGGCGATGTCCGGTACTTGATCACGAGCCGCTTGAGATCGCGATCGAGCATCACCTTGCGGGCCGCGACGAGGACGGCGTGATTCAAGCCCAGATGGTCGTCGATGTCCTTCTGGAACCGCGGATCCGTGGACTGGAGGCGCCCCGCGCTCGTGCAGCTCAGGGTCGAGACATGCGTGGGATCCAGAGGGTCGAGCAGGATGGCATCCTCGCCCTTGCGGGTGTCGCAGGTCTGATCCGCAGGTCGACGGCCCTCGTTGCCAAGGCAAGCCCCGAGCAGGTTCGTCCAGGCCAGTTGAAGGGACGCGAAGGCGGTCTGTGATCGCCAGTGCTCGACCTTCATCTGGACGACCGGAGGTGCGTCGGGGTTCGTCGGATGCGGGCGTGCCTCGCTGGAGATCCTGCGCATGCAGTAGCAGCACAGCGCGAGCTGATCGCGGAGCAGCGCCTTCCGGATCTCGCCCTTCACAGGGGTGAAGTCCTTGCCGTCGTAGGTCGCGCCGGGCACCGCCCGGTACGCCTTCAGCTCAGGGGGTTCATGCCCCTTCGCGATCGCTCGCATCGATGCGCTCCACCAGGTCGAGCAGGCCCCGCAGGCGGGCCACCTCCGGATCTCGTTCGGTCAGCGACTGGGCGAGACGGTCGAGCCGGTCACGCGCCTCGTCGTGCCTGCCATCGTCGAGCAGGCCCGCGATCTCGTCGAGCTCTTTGACGATCGCCTGCGGGCGCGCTGCTACCCCCAGCACCTCCCAGAGGATCGAGTTCGTGTCGCGTCCTTGCGTCGGCGCCGCAGGGCGGAAGAACTGGAAGTCGTCCAGCAGCAGCACGGCGTCGTTCGGCACCTCGCTCAGCACCTGCGGGGAGTGCGTCGTCACGATGAACTGGCAGTTCGGAAACGCTCGCAGGAGGGAGTTCACGACGAGGCGCTGCCACGAGGGGTGAAGGTGCTGCTCGATCTCGTCGATCAGCACCAGCGCCTCTCCCTGGAGCGGATCGGGGAGCTCGCGATGCGCGATCGAGAGGCGGAACGCGAGGTCTCCGACCATCGCCAGTAGACCTCGCTCTCCGTCCGAGAGCTGATCGAGCTCGTACTCGGCGCCGTTTTTCAGTGCGACGAGCCGGAAGGGGAGGCGCTGCACCCGGAGCCGCGAGATCCCCGGCACGACGCGCTCTATCGCGTCGCGCACGGCCTTCAGCGGCCGGTCTTCGTACTCGGGGGCGCCCCGCGTGCGCTGCTCGTTCTCGAGGTCCTCGCGCAGCCGGAACCACTGGAAGAAGTTGTCGAAGCTCAAGTTCGCGCGCAGCGGGAGGCGGTTGAGCGACTCGAGCGCGTCGAGGCTACCCTCGAAAAGCGAGGGCGCGGTCTCGCGCACCACCAGGTAACGCAGGTCAGGCACCATGCGCGATGCGGGGTAGTAGGCAGCGGGAAGCGCAGTGGACAGGCGCTCGCCGGAGCCTGCGTCGGCCTCGCCGACGCCGGCGCGCTTCGGCAACGTCGTGGTCACGACTTGCTTACCGCCCCGTACGAGCTGGATTTCAGTATGGAACGGCGCGCCGTTCGCCATCCCCACCATGTCAATTTCACACCCGGCAGCGTCGCGCCGGATGTCCGCGTCGACCAGCAGTCCTCTCGCGCGGCCGGGTACCCGGTTGGTGACCCCGAGGAGGCGAACGATGGCATCGAGCGTCGAGGTCTTCCCGGCCCCGTTGACCCCGACCAGCACGGTGAGCGGACGATCGAGCGACAGCGTGCATCCCGCGAATCCGCGGAAGTTCTGGAGCTTGATGGAGCTTATCCGCATCGCGTCTCTTTCGTGCCGAGCGCCATGATAGCCAAGGTGCCCTCGGCGTCACCAGCCAGGGGAGCGTGGGGTGGCAAAGCGAGCCGCAGCAACCCGGCGCCGGTCGGCTCCTTCACGGCTTCTCCCTCACCACTTTCCACGAGCAGCTGAGCACCAGCCGCCCTCCGGGCCCGGCGTTCTTCAGCGCCTCGAGCATCCGTGCCCGCTCCGCCTCGAGCTCGTCGAGCGTCGTCGCCGAGCCGGTACCCACCACCTCGCCGGCGGGCGGCGGGACCGACGAGGCCCGCCGCATCTTCCGCGCCCACTGCTGCGCCTTCAAGGCCAGCGCCCGCAACGGCGCCGCCAGCGCCTTCTGGAGCTCGTCCTTCTCGAGCGTCTCCCGGACCTCGGCGAGCATCGCCAGCGCCTCCGGCTCGTCGTGCCCGCGCAACGCCTCCAGGCTTTGGAACACGAGGTCATCGGCGAGGCACTCCGCGGTCGCCCGCGCGGCCAGGAGGTGCCGCTGCATCGCCGTCTCCGACGTGGGCGCCACCTCCAGCGCGGCCAGCGCCGTCACCTGCTTCAACGGATCGCCGCCGAGCCCGCCGAGCAGCTCCGCCACCTTGCGCGCCGTCGAGAGCCGCGGCGACGGCCCGTGCGGTTCATCGAAGAAGGCCGCGCCCCGTCGCTCCAGCAGGCCCGCCACCTCGGTCGCGCGATCCGCGGTCGCCTTCGCCACCGCCGCGCCGAGCTTGTCGCCGAGCGCGCGCAGGTTCCGCGCGTGGAGCGCCCGGCCGCCCAGGCTCACGCCGAAGATCACCCCGGCGCGCTCGAGCGCCCTCTGGAAGCTCACCGGATCCGGCATCGGCGGCTTCGGCAGCTCCAGGTCCTCGCCGAGCTTGCCGAGCACCGGGTCCCGCACCGGCGTCCCCAGCCGCATGAGCTCGCGTCCCGTCGCGATCCCGTGGGCCAGGACCAGGAAGTCCTCCACCTCGCGCGTGAGGCCGAGCACGCCCTTCGTGTCGAACACCCGCTGCACCTGCGCCACGGTCGGCGTGTCGATCCCCTGCGCGCGGAGCGCGTTCTCCGCCTCCTGGAACCGCAGCGGCTGCAAGGTCGCCTGACCGTCGTTCACGTTCACGAGCCCGAGCTTCTCCGCGAAGTAGAGGACGTCGCGCTCGGTCTTCGCGAGCAGCAGGCGCTGCCCCTCCGCCTCGTAGAGCCTCTGGAGCTGCTCCAGGTTCGCCGTGAGCTTGCCCTTCGTGACCCGGATGTCGAAGTGCGGATGGCGCGGGTGGAGCTCGTGCAGGAGCTGGCTCACGACCTCGATCACGCCGTCCTTCATGGTCGCCACGACGAGGGTCGAGATCCGGAAGCCCTGCATGAGCACGTGGAAGTGCTGGTCGACCGTCCGGCCCGCGTCGAGCATGCCCGGCTCGACCCGGGCCAGGCCGTACGCCGCGTTGAGCGCGCGCTTCACCCGCTCGCGCTTCTGCGCGGCCAGGCTCGAGAGCTCCGCCCGGGCGCGCGACTGGTCGTCGGGCCGCAGGTTCTGGAGGTGCGTCTTCCAGTTGTCGCCCTCGAGGATCCGCTCGATCACCACGAGATCCGCGAGGTCCCGCTGCGGCGTCTCCGCGAAGAAGCTCGGCAGCCAGACGATCGTCGGCGTCTCCGGGTAGCGCTCCGTGTAGGCGCGCAGCCGCGCCTCGTCCTCGGCCGGCGTGCGCCCCGGATCGTCGAACGGGTAATCGATGATCAGCTTGAAATCGTGCCCCGACTCGGCGCGCAGCGTCCCGTCGTCCATCTCGCGCACGTTGCCGTAATGGACGGCGCCGATCCGGTCGGTCCCGCGCCACGGGACGGTGTGCACGATGGGCCCGGCGCCCATCTCGATCCCGATCGCCGCGAACAGGATCTCCCGGAGCTTGGCTCGCCGCGTCCCGCTGCTGTCGTAGCCGCGCGCGGCGTCGATGATCGGCTTCAGATCGACGCCCTCGAGCACGATGCTCACGGTCGGGTCCGTCGGTTGCTCGCCGATCCGGACCTTGCCGCACTCGGCCGCCCACGCCCGGATCCGCCCGAGCGCCTGCTGCGCCTCGGCGCCCGGCACCGGCGACTTCAGCGTCCCGTGGTTGAGCTGCACAAGGCGCGACGCCGTGAGGCCCCGGAAGACCGCGCTGTTGGGCACGAGGGCCGCGAGGAGCAGCGTCTTGGCGAGCCGGTTGTCGGCGCGGCAGCGGGCCTCACGGCAGTTCGAGCAGCCGAGGGTGACGGGGTGGTCGCTCCGCTCCCGCTGGCAGCGCTCCTTGCTCCCGGTCTCGTTCGCGCGCTGGATCACCGGCAGGAGCTCGTTCAGGTAGAGCCGCTTCGCCGCCGCGAAGCGCTCCCGCATGGTGCCGTCCATCGGCTCCTCGCCCCCGGCGAGCACGTCGTAGAGGTCCCCGGCCGGCACGACCTTGCCGATCTCGAAGTCGTCGAGGTGCTCGACGAGCAGCTCCACCAGCACCTTCAGCGCGGTGCGCTCGCGCTGGAGGTAATGGGACATCGCCACCAGCGCCTCGACCAGCGCGGGGCTGAACGGATAGACCCGCCGGAACCCCTTCTCGTCGCCGATCTCGCCGAGCAGCGTGCCCCAGGCGACGTTCCCGAGCGAGGCGCGGAGCCGGTCGAACGCGGTGTCGAGCGCGCGCTTCGCGGCGTCCGACTTCGCCCGGACCACGCGCTTCTCGACGATCGCGGGGAGGTTGCGGTCCTCGAGCTTGAGCACGTCGAAGCGCCCTTCCCACCACTTCAGCGCCGCCTTGACCGCCTCGGCGTCCGCCCCGGCGTACTGCTCGCCCACCATCTCGCCGATGTCGCGCTGGCGCGCGGCGAAGGTCACGATGGGGATCTTCTGGTCGTCGCTCTGCCCCTCGACCATCTTCGCGAGCTTGCCGATCTCGAGGTTCAGCCACTCGCGGTTCGAGGCGCCGCTCGCGAGCCAGAGGATGAGCTCGTCGAGGAAGACGACCACCGCGTCGTAGCCGAGCGCCGCCGCGTGCTGGGCGAGGCGCGGCAGGCCGCTGTCGAAGCTCACGTACTGGGACTTCTGCGCCGCGAAGGCGGGGAAGAGCGTCTTGACCAGCGCCGAGAAGAGCCGCGCCCGCTCCTCCGGGTCGACGCTCTCGCGCGCGGCGTCGAACCGCGCCGCGTCCCAGGCGGCCGCCGCGCCCTTCTTCCCCCAGCGCGCGTCGGCGCCGGCGGACGCGCCGAGCCGGTCGAAGAACGCCGCGTCGCCGAGCGTCTCGCGCACCCCCTGGGCGTTGTCGAAGAGCGCCTGGTCCTCGAAGAGCGGCGCGATCGGCGCGTCGGGGTGCAGCTCGCGGACGCGCACGAGGTACTCGGCGAAGACCTTCTCGTCCAGCGAGCGCGCGCCCATCAGGTTGAAGTGGAGGCGGAGGACCTTGCGGGTCTTCACCCACTCGTACTTGCCGAGGAGGTCGTGGAGCGCGGGCTCGCCCCAGGCGCGGGCGTCGTTCGCGAGCAGGAGGCTGAGGACGCCCATGAAATGGCTCTTGCCGGACCCGAAGCTCCCGTGGACGAAGGCGGCGATGTTGCGCCGGTCACGGAGCGCCGCGCCCACGAGCCCGAGGCCACGATCGAACGAGCCGTGCAGGTCGGGGGTGATCGCGTAGCTGTCGAGGAGCGCGTCGGGGTGCGAGACGCCCTCGACGAGACGGACGACGAAGGCGCTCTTGGTGACCTGGGCGGGGAGGTCGAGGAGGTCGTGGAGGACGGTCATGGCGGCTCGCCGGGAGTAGTATCAGGCGGGAGGGCGCGCCCGCGCGCGGAAGCGTCGTCCGGGCGGCGCGAGCGGCCCGAACCCGGGCGGTCTTGAGAGGTTAACTTCTCGGAAGAGCCTGGGATCGGCCAGGATGGAGAAGTTAACTTCTCTACGGGGGCTGTCATCGGCCAGGGTGGAGAAGTTAACTTCGTCGGCGACGGCTGTCGGTAGCCAGGATGGAGAAATCAACTTCTCGATGGCGACCACCGCGACCCGTTCCTGAGATGTAAACTTTTCAAAAGAGCCGATTCATGGGGGAATCGGCGATAAATTTTGTCAAGATTTCCGATCGTTTGCCGCCTGCGCGGCCTATTCTTCCCGGCCGTAGGAGGAAGAGCATGCCGAACGACGGAACGACGATCGGGGAGATCGCGCGCGAGGCCGGGGTGAGCGAGCGGACCATCCGCTACTGGTACACGCAGGGCCTCTTTGTCCCGCCGCCCTTCGCCGGACCCGGGACGCGGTACCTGCGCGAGCATCGGCTTCGCATCCTCACCATCCAGAAGCTGCGCGAGAAGGGGCTCAAGCTGCCCGCGATCAGGCGGCAGCTCGCGGCCATGTCGCTCGATGAGATGGAGGCGCTCCTCGCGCCGCCGCCCGCTCCGCGAAGGGAGCCGCCGCCCGAGCCGACCTACGCGGCCGAGCCGTGGGAGCGGATCGTCCTCGTGCCCGGCCTGGAGCTGCTCGTGAGCGGCGCGGGCGGGCCGGTCCTGCGGCAGATCGCGCAGCAGATCGTGAACCATTTCGGCGGCGCGAGGTAGTCGTCACGATGGCCTTCGGCGGGCGTTTACGATTGAGGCGGCAACCTACGTCCAGAGCACTGCCAGATCGAGCGAATAGGATCACGACACATCGGGCGAACCCTGTATCTGACCTGGAGCAGATGATCCCTGCCGAGGTGCGAGTTGCGAAGGCTGTATCGTTCGTACATGCGGTGGATCATCGCTTCCCACGTTGGGTACTGCGCTCGCCCGCGGTTTGCGGCTTCCACCAGGCGGCGGTGCTCCTCTGTGTCGTCGTAGAAGGGCTCGTTGGGAGGCAGATAGATGCGGTCGAAGTTACGCACACCCCGCGGGTAGAAGCGGTAGACGGCGTCGAGCAGCTCGGAGCGGTTTACCATCATCATTTGGGTGCGGCTCTTCTGGAATGAGGGCGTTTTGCTCATTTCACCCGGCGCAGCTTGGGTCGAGGCGGCGGCAGCGTGAGGGGACGGCGCCCCCCGCATAACGTGCACGGTGCGTTCGGTCATGCTCCTGCTGCAGGTGGAACGCCCAGTAGCTCTACTGCGGGAAGTTACCCCGGATCAGCAGAAAAACCGCCAAGCCGCCAAGCGGAGAGGGGGAAGGTATTACCGCGCCCTCTCATTGATGCGGCAGTGCATCGCGTCGAGCATGCTGTTTGATGGTGAGGGGTTTTGCCCAACGAGGCTGGCCATCATGGAGAGTGCTCGCTCCGCGTGCGCAACCTGGGAGGACGACTCCGGAGCGCCGCGGCCAGCTCCGCCGCACGGCGCTCCGGATCGCCCGCCGTCAGCGCCTGCCGCGCCGCGTACCACGCGCTCTCCAGCACGGTGTCGTTCGGATCGTGCGACGTCTGCTTCCACGCATCGAACACCACCCGGGAGAACGTGCCGTTCGGCAGGTCGGTCCGGATGAGCCGGCCGAGCGGATCGTACCGCAGGATCGGCGTGACCCCCCACTCCACGAGCTCCGCTTCGTCCTCGTACTCGTGCGTCGCGCTGAAGAACGGCTCGTACTGCTTGACCGGATTGCCCTTGTTGTCCAGCACCGTGCGCCCGGTCCCGACCCAGCGCGACGTCGCGTGCGAAAAGACCAGGTCGCCCTGCGCGTCATGCACCAGCGCGCCGTTCGCGTCGCGCTCGGGCGCGAGCCCCGGCTCTGCCTTCACCTTGCGCAGCACCTCGTTGCCCGAGCCGTCCGAGTAGCTGTACGTGTCCAGCCAGCGCGGGTTGCCCGGTCCGTGCTGCTCGCGGGCGCGCGCGTGCACCACGCTCGGCTCGCCGGTGTACTCGAATCGCTCCAGATCGTACGCGAATGTGGCCGTCGGGTCGTCGAGCGTGTCGCCCTCGCCGGCACCCGCTTTGCCCATCAGCGCCATCGCCGTGACCCTGCCGAGCGCGTCGAAGCGCACCTCGCTCACGTTGCGGTTTGCGTCCGTGAACTGCCGCGGGGCGAGGACGCGGTAGTCGGGGACGGCCTCCACGACGTTGCTCAGCGGATCCGTCACCGCTGTTACGAGCAGGCAATACGGGTCGTAGGCGACCTGCGACGCATTGCCGAACGGATCGACGAACGTCGTCGGCAAGTAGAAGCGAGCCGCCGACGGCACCGCCCTCCCGGAGGACACCCAATAGTCCGGATCGTCCGGGAGCTGGAGATAGCCCCCCTCCGCGAGCACGCCGCTCGTGACACGGGCACCGAACACGGATGGGCTCAGAAGAGGGTGGGCATCGCGATCGTCAAGGGCATCGAAGGAAGACCCGGCCGCGGAGATGCAGGACAGGCTCGCGAAGAGCTACCAGCGCGTCGGGAGCATCCCGATTCATCGACGTGCGCGGGTAGATCCTCGTCGGTTCAGCCCGGGGGCGGTCACGCGGGCGGCGCGTCGTACGATGCTCTGACGCGGAGGCGGAGGGGCGCGAGGGATCCTTCCGAGCTACCCGGCTCTGCCCGGCTCCCGGAGCGAGTGCTCGCGCCTGCGCCGAACATGGTCGAGTCCCCGCGACTCGAACCGCTCGGCTGCCTCCCCAGCGATCCCTGTATAGCCTCAGCAAAATGGCTATCGATTGACAATCCCGACCCAACTGACGTCGGTGTCTTCGCCTGCTTCATGGACATGGTACAGACGCTTTACTCGACGTGGGCCATCGGTCCGCAGCGTCGAGTTAAGCGACCGCTGGCGTGGGCTCACGCAACGTCCGGTGCCTCGGGACAGGCAGTCGGTGAGACAATCGCCTGGACTCAGCCCTTGTGGGCGTCGATGCCGATTTCCACCGCTGTCACTGGCTGCAATCCGCGCCAGCTCCTGGATCGAACGTGGCGATTATTCTCTGCAGATTCACAACAACCTGAGTCCTGGAACGAAGACGTTCACACAACCTCTCCGCAACGAACACAACAACACTCTCATACATCCGATCGTAACTGGAGAGGCGCATCCCAGAATCGAACGCCACCAATTTCAACTGGTACATATACTCAGAAAACTTAATTCCACAATCATCATCCAGACCGTGATCTCCAACCAACACAACCTCCATATCAAGGAGCCTACCACGATAGAGAACCCCAACATCAATCTCTTCTTTCACGAGAGAGCAGCCGAGAATCTCGGTGAGAGCGCTGAGGAGCACGCCTTCATCGCCGCAAAAATCAACGAACACACTCATCGGCCTGGACATGGTCACCTCGGAGTCCATCTGAAGAAATACCCATCACCAATCATCGTGAGACCGTCAAGCTTGCCCCGTGAGATACCCAGGGCTCTCGCTGCGCCCTTCTCTGCCGCTTCCTTGGTGAGTCCGGTACCACGTGCATCCATGATAATCTCACGTGCCTGACCCCCGCCGCGAATGGAGTCATTCGCGACGTTCTTCACAGTACCCGGGCCTGCCCCTGGGTCCAGCGTCTTGAACTCGTGCATGACGCCATCAACGTACGCGTCACCCTGCCGCCCTGCGCCGGGAACACCCTCCTGCGGGTTCTTGCGTACTTTTCTACCGAAGGCCTCGAGATACTCTGCAATAGCTCTTTCCCCATCATCGGTGAAGCTCGCCGCTCCTCCTTTCGCGGTCGCGGTACCTCCCGTGCTTTGGAGCATCGAGCTGCTCGCCACATCGTCCAGTGAGGCTCCGACTGGCGCCAGCTTTGGTCCGAGTGCTGAGACAGCGCTTGTTACCTCTGTGCGAATCGCCTGACCAAGCTCCGCCCCCACCCTGCTCGCAGGCCCTGAGGTCGCGGTGGACAGGAGACCGCCGACCACCTCACCAGCGGCCTGATAGTCTTTTGCAGTCCCGGCGCCATGTACTAGCCGATCGACGCTCGCCGTGATCTCATCCCAGTGAGAGATGACACCATGAATAGCAAACGGCAAGAGAACAACGCCAACGGTGGCCGCCGCGACGCCCACGCTCACGCCCGCGAGGCCTGCGCCTACGCCGATCGCTGCATTCACGAGAATACCGGATGCCAAGCCCTCTGCAGCACCCTTTGCAAAGGCCCCAACTGCCTCGGCCGTGGTTGCGGCTGGAGCCGTGGTTGCGACGGGAGAAGACGTGCTGGCCAGCGGAGGCGGATTGGCCTTGTGAGGAGGCTTGCGGGACGCCACCGGTACGGGTGCAGGCTCGGGTTTCACTGGCTCAGGAGCTCCCGGCTCCTCGAACCTGATGGGCGCGTCGGAAACCAGAGCGGTCTGTCCGCCCGCAGATGGATGCTTGAACTGAACGACACCGCTAGGTGCGTCACTTCGCAACGGATCCTCTGCGTTCGTTCCCCGAGGATCGACTAGCCGAACCGGATCCCCCCGCACATAGGCGTACAAGCTCGGCCCATCCGCGAACCCCGCTGGATCCGCGCTCGTCCACCTCCCCAGCCACGGCGCGTAGTACCGCGCCCCTTGATAGTACAGCCCCGTCTCCTCGTCCTTCTCCTTCCCCGTGTAGCGGTACCGCTTCCGGCTCACCTCCGCCGCGCTACTGGCTGACCAGTACGCCGTCGTTCCATACGGATGGTACTCCTCGTACCCGATCACGAGCCCCGCCCCGTCCACCTCCAGCGACGCCGACCCGAGGTGGTTGTCGAGCTGGTAGCGCACCCGCGGCGTCACCGTGAACGGCCCCGACGTGTCGACCGTCTTGGTCTCCACCATCGCCACCCGCCGCGCGCCATCCATCACGTGCAGCGTCTGCCGCTCCAGCACCAGCCCCGACCCGCTGCGCCTCCGGTACACCTCGTAGCCGCCGAGGTAGATGCGCTCGTCCACGAGCCCGTTGTGCTCCCAGACCTTGCGCACGCGCTGACCCGTCGCGCTGTAGGTGTAGTAAACCACTCCGCCGCCACCGAGATCCGTGCTCCTCAGCTGATCGTTCTCGTCCCAGGTCAGCGCCGTGATGTGCGGCATCAACGTCATGTTGCCGTGCGCGTCATGCGCATAGTTGCGGAACGGCCCGTTTTCCGGGTCCCCGGTCGTGCTCGTCAGCTGGTTGTTCTCCGTCTCCTCGTACGCATACCACCGCGTCCAGCGTCCCGTGCCCGCCTGGTGCACCATCCTCCGCAGGTTGCCCACGGCGTCATAGACGTACTGCTCCGTATAGTTCCTCAGCGCCTGCGCGTCGTTCGCGTGCGGCAGCGACTGGATCGGCAGGTCGTTCTGGTCCCGCGGCGCGTCCGACAGCCCGCCCGCATGCTCCCGACCCATCGCCTCGATCAGCCGGTAGACCGCGTCGTACGCGTACCGCGCGCTCGGCGATACCACCGCGTTGTTGAAGAACACCGTCTGCTGCGCGCTGTCCCCGATCTCCACGATGTTCCCGACTGGGTCGTACACATACGTGAGGTTCTGCAGCACCACGCTGTCCGAGCTCCGCGTCGTCTTCAGGCGCGAGAGCCGGAACGTCAATGGGTCATACGTGTACGCCGTGAATGTGCCGTTGCCATACTCGATCCGCTCGCGCAGCCCCTTCGCGTCGTAATCGATGTTGTCGACGAACGTCGTCCCCCTCTGTGCCAACGTCGGTTGAGACAGGCTCCCCCTAGAAATCTGTGGTGAGAGGGCGGAGAATGGACCTGACTCGTGCCGAAGCCTTCCCATCTCCGATCCGTCGATCCTACCCCCGCCCCAGCGGCGCAGGGCGCTGCTCCCCGCCCGAGTGGCGTCGCCGTCGAGACCATGCCGAAGGCGGGCAAGAGGCGGAAGTTCTCGGCGGCGGAGAAGCTGCGCATCGTGCGCGAGGCGGCCGCGTGCACCCAGCGCGGGGACATCGAGGCGCTCCTGCGCCGTGAGGGCATCTACAGCTCCCTCCTGACGGCGTGGCGCAAGCAACTCGCCCTCCACGGCAGCGAGGCCCTCTCGGGGCGCAAGCCCGGCCGCAAGCCGAAGCAGGACGCGAAGGACCGGCGCATCGCCGAGCTCGAGAAGCGCTCGGCGCGGCTCGAGGAGAAGCTCGCGCTCGCTGAGAAGCTCATCGATCTTCAAAAAAAAGTCTCTTCCATTCTGGGCATCAACCTCACGAACGACGAAGAGCGCTGATGGACATCATCGAAGAGCTCGATGACCCGCACGTCTCCATCGCCCAGGCGTGTGCGGCACTCGGCGTCAGCCGCGCCACGCTCTACCGGCAGACCCAGCCCGCGAAGCTGCCCGCGCTGACCGGGCCCGCTCCGAGCCCACGCCGGCTCAGCGACCCCGAGCGGCAAGCCGTGCTCGACGTGCTGCACAGCGACGAGTTCGTCGACCAGCCCCCGCCGGAGGTCTACGCGACGCTGCTGTCGCGCGGCGTCTACCTCGCCTCCATCCGCACGATGTACCGCCTGCTCGCGGCGTCCCGCGAGAGCGGCGAGCGACGCGCGCAGCGTGGGCCGATGAAGCATGTCAAGCCGACCCTCACCGCCACGGCCCCCAACCAGATCTGGACGTGGGATATAACCAAGCTGCGCGGGCCGCTGCCCGGGGTCTTCTACTGCCTGTACGTCGTCCTCGACCTGTTCAGTCGCATGACCGTCGGCTGGCTGCTCGCTGAGCGCGAGAGCGCGGAGCTCGCCGAGCACCTCTTCGCAGAGACTGTCGCCCGCCACGGCGTCGAGCCCGGCTCGCTCACCGTGCACGCCGACCGCGGCTCCGCGATGAGGTCGGAGGGGCTCGCTCAGCTCCTCGGCTCGCTCGGCGTCGTTCGTAGCTTCAGCCGGCCTCACGTCAGCGATGACAACGCCTTCTCCGAGTCGCAGTTCAAGACGCTTAAATACCAGCCCGACTATCCGGACCGCTTTGCCTCGCTGGCTCATGCACGAGCGTGGTGCCAGGAGTTCTTCAGCTGGTATAACGACCTTCATCAGCATTCTGGCCTTGCGCTCTTCACACCTGCTGATGTATTCTACGGCCGCGTCGATGATATCGCGGCTCGGCGCCAGGTCGCCCTCGACACGGCCTACGCCGCGCATCCTGAACGCTTCCCGAACGGCCCGCCCGTCGTGCGCAGGCCGCCCGCTTCGGTAGCCATCAACCCGCTGTCCATCGACGACGACGCCTGCGCGGCCGCGGCGCCGCCGCACACGGGCACGACCAGCGACGCGCCCACCGCCGTGCCGCGGCCGCCCCGATCTCGACCGGTTGGGGCCCAGAGCCGGAACGCGCCCCTCGTCGCGATCCCCTCATAGGATTCTCGTCCGGCCTGTCTCAAACCCGTTGGCATTCTCCGTCCACGCCACCGCGCCTCGAACCCGCGCTTCGACCCGCTCGAGCAGCCCCGCCTCGTTGTACGTAGGCTTGATCTCGCTCGCGTCCGACGCCGTCACGCTCGTCGGTCGGTTGAGCGCGTCGTACGCCGTCAGCGTGCCGAAGCTCTCGGTCTCCAGCAGCGGCTCGGCCGCCGTCGCGACGGCGGCCACATCCGTCAGCGCCGCAAGCACCGACCAGTCGGCGTCCGCGTGCACGTCGCTCCGCAGCCGGCGCGACGCCTGCAGCACATTGCCCTTGAAGTCGTACGCCTGGCTCGTCACGACGCCCGCACCATCATACACCTGGTACAGCCTGCCGCGCAGGTTCAGCGCCGTCGCCTGCGGGTGCGCTTCGCCGTAGACGTAACGGCGCGCCAGCCGCTCGCTGCCCGAGCCCAGCTGCACCTGCTCGTGCGTCGGCCGGCGCCGCGCATCGTACGACGAGCGGTAGACGAACCCTCGCCCGTTCCAGGCCCGCAGCCGCTGTCCTGTCGCGCCCGCCAGCATCCACCGCTCGCCGCTGTCGTTGCTCTTCTGATAGAGCAGCTGCCCGCCCAGCCCGAAGCGATGCTGCATCGCCACGTTGCCGCGCGCGTCCGTGATCACGAGCGGCTTCCCCTCGATATCGAGCGTCGTCTGGGTGATGTACTCCCCCTCGGCCCCGTTGTCCGCCGCCGCGCGGAACACCCGCCCCAGCGCGTCCAGGTGGCTCACTGCCGGCGTCCCGGCGTGCGCGGCCGCCAGGTCAGCCGCGCGGCGCTCCGGATCGCCCGCCGTCAGCGCCTGCCGCGCCGCGTACCACGCGCTCTCCAGCACGGTGTCGTTCGGATCGTGCGACGTCTGCTTCCACGCATCGAACACCACCCGGGAGAACGTGCCATTGGGCAGGTCGGTCCGGATGAGCCGGCCAAGCGGATCGTACCGCAGGATCGGCGTCACCCCCCACTCCACGAGCTCCGCTTCGTCCTCGTACTCGTGCGTCGCGCTGAAGAACGGCTCGTACTGCTTGACCGGATTGCCCTTGTTGTCCAGCACCGTGCGCCCGGTCCCGACCCAGCGCGACGTCGCATGCGAAAAGACCAGGTCGCCCTGCGCGTCATGCACCAGCGCGCCGTTCGCGTCGCGCTCGGGCGCGAGCCCCGGCTCCGCCTTCACCTTGCGCAGCACCTCGTTGCCCGAGCCGTCGGAGTAGCTGTACGTGTCCAGCCAGCGCAGGTTGCCCGGTCCGTGCTGCTCGCGGGCGCGGGTGTGCACCACGCTCGGCTCGCCGGTGGACTCGAATCGCTCCAGATCGTACGCGAACGTGGCCGTCGGGTCGTCGAGCGTGTCGCCCTCGCCGGCACCCGCTTTGCCCATCAGCGCCATCGCCGTGACCCTGCCGAGCGCGTCGAAGCGCACCTCGCTCACGTTGCGGTTTGCGTCCGTGAGCTGCCGCGGGGCCAGGACGCGGTAGTCGGGGACGGCTTCCACGAGATTGCTCAGCGGATCGGTCACCGCCGTCACGAGCAGGCAATACGGGTCGTAGGCGACCTGCGACGCGTTGCCAAACGGATCGACGAACGTCGTCGGCAAGTAGAAGCGAGCCGCCGAGGGCACCGCCCGCCCCGAGGACACCCAATAGTCCGGATCGTCCGGGAGCTGGAGATAGCCCCCCTCCTCGAGCATGCCGCTCGTGACGCGGGTCCCGAACACCGACGTGATCAGCGAAGGCGTGAGGACCTTGGCGAAGCTCTCGTAAACGAGCGCCCTGCTGCCGACCTCTCCGAACGGCAGCGGCCCCGTGAGATCGTCGCTCCAGTACCTCGTGCGCGCATGCTGCAACAGGCGCTTCTGGAAGCCCCCGCTCGGCGTCCCGTCGTACGTGAGCGTCGGCACGTTTTCCGCCGCAGCCGCCGCGTCGAAGACTGCCTGGAACGCGAGCACCCCCTCCGAGCCGAGCGGCAGGCCGTGCAGCTCGTAGGTCCGCGTCTCGGTCGGGACCCCGATCCGATAAGCACCCTCCTCGTCCGGGACCAGGTGCTTCACCTTGCTCTCCGTCAGCGTCGCCTTCCCCTGCCCCTGCTCGGGGAACTCCGCCCACGCCGCCCGCCGGCGATACCCGATCTGCGCCGTCCGCAGGACCGCGCCGTAATCGTCGACCTCCAGCGTGAGCGCGTGCGCCACGCGTGGATCGCTCTCGCTGCGCTCGTAATGGTACTCCAGCACCTCGCGCGCATGGGCGAAGAACACGGCGTGCGCATCGCCCACCGCGGGCTGGAGGCGCCGCATCGCGTAGCTGTGCTCGGTGACGAGGTACGGACGCGGCTCCTCCGCCGAGCCGTCGAGTGCGTAGATCTCCTGGCGGAGGGGCCGCCCCTTGAGCGCCCGGCACGCCTCGCGCATCTCGACCGCGCGGAGCCCCTCGGGAAGCAGCGTGTCCGCCAGGCGGACCGCCGCCGCGTCGCCGGCGTAATACTCGCTCTCGTACTGCGCCGAGATCTTCGCCCTCTCGATCCAGGCGCCGGTATGGAACCACGTCTTCGTCAGCACCGGCGGCAGGTGCAGCTCGGGATCCGCGTTGGCCGCGGGCGGCGTGAAGCCAGCCCCGCTGAACGCCGAGAACGACTCGGTGTCCCGCTGCTCCACCATGCCGAAGCCGCGCATCTCCCGTTCCACACCGTCGTAGTCGCCGTGGTGGTATGCATACGTCGTGACGAAGCGATGCCGCGAAACCGCGTCGAAGACCTCGACGCGCTCGATGACATGGACCACGAATGGCAGCCTCGTCACCCACGGTCGGCCGGCCGCCCGGTCGGCCAGGTAGAACTTCGTCGACGGTGCATACGTCACCGTCGTGGTCCTTCCGAGGTTGTTCGCGATCGAGGTCAAGAGGTGCGGCTTCTTGCTCCCGAGCAGATCGATGTAGCGCACCCGCGGGCGCGCCCCGGGCAGCGATGAGGCCCACACGAGGCACCCGGTCCCGGAGCCGAGCAGATCGATCACCTCGACCGCCGCCAGATCGCTCACGTCGGGCAGCTGCGGCAGGATCACCGGCGAAGCCAACGTATTGCCGGCATTGTTCGCATGGAAGCGCACGCCGTCCGGGTGCAGGTAGACGATATCGGTCGTCCCCGAGCCGTCCACGTCGGCGAGGCGGATGCGCTTCGGGTCGAAGCGGCCCTCGTGGTCGAACCGCATGCTGCCGCTCATCTGCACCTTGGCCCCGAACCGGCAATGGCCGAGGTTGGGCTAGTAACACAGGTTGCCGTTCCGGATCCGCACGAGGTCCACCAGCCCGTCGCCGCTCATGTCGGCCAGGAAGATGCTCTGTGCCGCGTCGGCGAACACGAGCGACGGCCCGCGCTCCTCATCGCTCGGACGCGCGATCGTGATCGGCCGATCGAAGCCGCCCTTGGCGAGCGACGGATACCACGTGAACGTGTCGGGCCCCGTGATCAGGATGTCCTCGTGACCGTCGCCGTTCAGATCGCTCAGGCGGACGTTCGGGTCGCTCCAGTCGACGTTCGGCTGCGACGCGAACGGGCGGAACGCCGCCCAGCCCGCGTCGGTGCGGTCGAAGTAGCCCGCCACCGGCCGCTCGAACACTACCCTCTCCTTGCGCCCGTCTCCGTCGATGGATAGCGGTTCGCGACAGGCGCGCGACCCGCGCGGCGATGGCGCTTCGCGGCCTCGTCGCGCGCGACGCC
This sequence comes from Sorangium sp. So ce124, assembly GCF_051525235.1. NCBI lineage: Bacteria > Pseudomonadati > Myxococcota > Polyangiales > Polyangiaceae > Sorangium > Sorangium sp. So ce124. The sequence goes on along the minus strand of NZ_CP150312.1, from coordinate 11,559,480 downwards.
GGTCAGGTCCTCCGCCTTGTACTCGTAGGTGACGACGTTGTCCTTGTCGCCCCGGGTCTCATCCAAGAGCCACGAGAAGATGTGCTCGGGCCTGGCCGGGTCAGCGATCCGCGCGGCCTGGCTCCGCCCGTAGACGCTCGTATGGCAATGGGCGACCCGCGCGCCCGGAGCGCCTCGCTCCGGCACGGCGGCGTATTCCGCCGAGTCCGTGAGTTGCGCGGGGCCAGGCGCCGCTCACGGACAGTTCGAATTGTCCACGGCCCTGTTCCCGCCGCCCGGCCCCCGGGAACAGGGCTCAAGCCCTCGGCGGGCAGCGCTACTTGTAAAACACGTTCCCGGACTCTCGAAGGCACACGGGCTCGACGAGCGCCCCCACCAGCGCTACCGCTACGGCGTCTTCATGTGGGCGTATGGACATGGTGCGGATTCTTTACTCGGCGTGGATCACTGGCGCGAACGCCAGTGCGGGCTCCCTCACCTTCGGGCAAGGAGGAGACAAAGCAGTAACCTGGATTCGATTCAGCTTTTGCGATAGCCTGGCGGCCCATCGAGGATCACTTTGCTGCACGGCCGACAACAGCGGCGATTCTTGTGGATCGTTCCTGAGCATCTAGCGGATCAATATGGGAACCCTTCGGGTTGAACTCGGAAGACATTGAGACATAAATACCACGCTTGCGTTTCTCGACGAACGCATCGTTACCTGCCGAGGCCACAGACTGTTGAATTGCTATAGGGTCGATCGATTCCTCGCTCAGGAAGAAGTTGCGAAAGGCAAGACTTCTTGGATCTCGTCGAAGCACCCCAGGCTCCTCTAGGGAGTATTCCACCAAGATAGCTCCATAGAAACAGGGGATCATGTCCGCAACCTCCACGAACCGTTCATACACTTGACGTCCGAGTTTTTTCAGTCGCCCGACCTTTGCTCGAGCCGCACCGCAGAAGGCCTCACCTTCACTGCGCAAAACCACAATACCACCAAGCACCTCGATCTCCTCTGCTCCCTGGATTAGCCTGACTATATTGGGTAGACGAATTTTCTTGGGTAGAATCCCGGGTGACATGTTAGCGACTAACGCATCAAGCGCAGGCTTCACGCCTGCGGTGCCCACGTAAAATGACAGCTCTAAGAACGGAGCGTCCATAGATATCTCATTTCAGCGCTGATAGAATTGCACCTAGAGCGATTTGCGGTTGAGCTTGGTACAAGCTGAGCACGGTCGGGCGGGACGGTGGCATCGCTGATGCTGTTGCCTACCGCATGGGCCCGTACAGCATCGACCTGCGGCAGCGGATCATCGACGCCTACCAGAACCGTGAAGGAAGTATCCGGGAGCTGGCCGAGCGGTTCGAGGTCGCCCCGAACACGGTGCAGAACTATCTCACGCAGCTGCGCGCCACGGGCGACCTCGCGCCGAGCCCGCACGGCGGCGGCATGCCACGGAAGCTCGACGACACAGACGAGCGGGCACTGATCGCGCTGCTGGAAGAGAAGAACGACCGGACGTTGGCAGAACTGATCGAGCAGATGGAGCAGCGTCACCATGTGCACGTCAGCGTCTCGACGATGAGCCGCACACTGCACCGGATGGGGATCACCCGAAAAAAAGGACGTTGGGTGCCAGCGAGCAAGACCGCCCGGACGTTCAACAGGCCCGCGCGAGTTTTCAAGATTGGGCGGGGACCGCAGATGCGCGCCGCTTGATCTTCGTCGACGAGTTCGGTGCCAACCTGGGCATGACCCGGCTCTATGGCTACGCCCCCAGCGGGCAGCGGGCCTACGGCAAGGCGCCGGCGAACGCGGACCCGAACCTCACGCTGGTGCTCGGGCTGGGGCTGCAGGGGGTGGTGGCGCCGGTGGTCTTCGAAGGCGCCATGAATCGTCCTCGATTTGAGACGTACGCCCAGGAATATCTGGCTCCGGTGCTGCGGCCTGGCGACATCGTGCTCGTGGATCGACTCAAGCCACATCTATACCCCGAGGTCCGCGCGGCCATCGAGGCGACGGGTGCCGACTACCACCCGCTGCCGCCTTACTCGCCTGATTTCTCGCCGGTGGAAGAGTGCGGCAGCAAGATCAAGCAGACCCTCCGCACCGCTGGGCAGCGGACCGTGGTGGGCGTGCTCGACGCGATGGACAGGGCCCTCCACCAGGTGACGCCGAAGGACGCCGAAGGCTGGTTCCGCCATGCGGGCTACCTCGACCGACCCCCTCGTCCCAGACCGCAGCGCAGGGGCACGCCTCGGAGGCGTGCGCCGCGGATTCGCACGCCTCGCAAGCGTCGCGCTCGGGATCCGCCACGCCCCGCCCGAGGGGCGCGGTCTGTACCAAAGCCAATCGCGAACCGCTCTAGAGGACCGATCAGTTTGATTTTGTGGTAATCCCGAGCGCTTCGATGGAAGGCTCGACGGTTTCGGCGGGCCATGATCTCGTCCGCGCCTGGAGGTGCACGGATGGAACGATGGTTGCCGCCGGTGGAGCTGTCGCGGCAGGAACAGGCGCTCATGAAACGGTTGACCCGGGTGCGAGCCCTGTTCGGCTTTCTCAGGCTGCACCGGCACGAGCTATTCGACGAGACGTTCCAGGAGCAGTTGGAGAGCATGTACCGGACCACGGGAGCAGGTGAGCCGCCGCATCCGCCGGCGCTGATGTGCATGGTCACGCTGCTCCAAGGCTACGTCGGCGCATCGGATGCCGAGGCGGTGGAGCTGTCGATCGTCGACCTTCGCTGGCAGATGGTGCTCGGCTGCCTGGGGGCGGCCACGCCCGCGTTCGCGCAGGGCGCGCTGCAGGCGTTCCGAGAGCGGATGGTCGAGCATGAGATGGACCGGGTGCTGCTGGAGCGGACCGTGGCGCTCGTTCGGTCGGGCGCGATGACGGCGAGCGAGAAGCGGGCGGTGTCCAAAGCGCTGCGCGTGGCCATCGATAGCCGCCCTTTAGCGGGAGCCGGGCGGGTTGAGGACACGATCAACCTGCTCGGCCATGCAGCACGCAGCATCGTCCGCGTCGTGTCGAAGATCACGGAGCGCCCGCCCGAGGAGATCTGTCGCAAGGCGGGCATCCCGCTGCTTCTGGCTCCCAGCATCAAGGCCGGGCTCGATCTCGATTGGAGCGACCCGAGACAGAAGGCGGCGGCGATTCAGATCCTGGAGCGGCAGGTCTCGTCCCTGCAGCAGTGGGTGGACCGCCATCTGGACGACGTTGTCGAGCAGCCGCTCCGCTTCTATCTGGATGCGGTCACACAGGTTCGGGACCAAGACCTGGAAACGGCTGAGGATGGGACCGTTCGCATCCGTCAAGGTGTTGCAGCTGACCGCCGTGTCTCCATTGAGGACGCCGAGATGCGCCACGGAAGAAAGAGCCGCTCGAAGAGGTTCGATGGCTACAAGGAACATATCGCACGCGACCTGGACCTTCCCGTCATCGTCGCCTGTGCGGTCACGCCAGCGAATCGCCCCGAAGAAGAGGGGGCCGCACCGATCGCCAAGGACATCCAACGTCAGCGGCTGCGCCTCGGCGAGCTCCATATCGATCGCGCCTATGTGAACAGTCCCGTCGTTGACGACGTGATCCGCGACGGTGGCCAGGTGTTCTCGAAGCCTTGGGGACAGCGTGCTCGCAGACCCAACCTGTTCAGCAAGCGCGACTTCAAGATCGACCTGCGCACCAAGACGATCACCTGTCCGGCGGGACAGGTCGAGGTATTCGAGCCGGGCGACACGGTCGAGTTTGATCCTGAGGAGTGCGGCGCGTGCCCCCTCCGAGCTAGGTGCACCCAAGCCGCCTCGGGACGGGGGCGGACCGTGTCCATCGCGGAGGACGAGGCTCTGCAGCGCAAATTCCGGAAGCTGCAGCAGACGGGGGCAGGTCGCGCCGTGCTCCGCCAGCGGGTGGCTGTGGAGCATGCGCTCGCCCACATCGCGGCACGGAAGGGCCACACTGCACGCTACATCGGCGCCAGGAGAAATCTGTTCGACCTCCGGCGCGCAGCAGCGATCCAGAATCTCGAGGCGGCCCAACGCCTGATGCAGCAGGCAGCGTAACCTGCCGTAATTTAATCGTTTTCAATGTGTTCGCCGCTCTAGCTGACTCTGGTTGGGAATGAAGGCCGTTGCCAGTTCACCCGCACGAGGCCCTCCCGCGTAAAACTGTGCAAAAAATACTTCCCATCGATACGTGCGAGATGACCAACGGTCGCCGCATCGCCGGTACTCCAAGCTACCTGCTTGCTGCTCGCGGCTGTTCGCTCCACCAATGCCTGCCACTGCGACATGTGGGTTCTGGGTGTCACCTCCCCGCCGAACCATTGATTTGCATGACGAGAAAAGGAGTGTTGCAGCCCGGGTGTATCCGCAATTTGGCGAATTACGGGCGCTTCTCCACCTGCGGCCTGGGCGATCGGGGGCTTGGGCACGCGGAGGAAGCCGCCCGCGCCGCCGGCGGCGCCTGGGAGGAATATCGGCATGTCCCTGAACCTCGCCAGTGCCCCCCTCAGGGCGGCCGCGCCCGCCCGCTCGATACCGGCTACAGCAGCGGGCGACAGTGCCAAAGCTGCTCCGGAGGCGAGGTTGACGGCGACCGCCCTTGTCCTTGCCTCGTCAAGGCCGCCTCCGAACCCCCTTTCGAAGCCTCTCTGCGCCGCCTCGGCAAGCTTCGGGTCGGTAAAGGTAGGCAGTTCAGGAATCGCGTTCAGTTTCTCTGCAAGTCCTGCCTGCAATTCCTCTACGAACTTGGGGTTCGACTTCAGATTGCGTGGGAGAACGCTAGGATTAAGGCTAGTCAGCGTCTTGAGCGCCTCATCAGCCTCACCGATCGCCTCGCCGAACTTGCCCCCGATCTCGGCGCCGAGATTTTCCGCTTGCTCCGCCGCCTGTCGTGCTTCTTCGGCTGCTTTTTGTGCAGCAAAGTCCTTTCCGGGTGGAGGTGGCGGGTCAGGCTTCTTCATCCCGGGCGCGGGTGCTGGAACGACCCGCTCGTCCCACCTCCCCGTTGGATCCCGGAGCACAATGGGGTTTCCCGATACGTACGCGTACAGGTTCGGCCCATCCACCAACCCCGCCGGATCGGCCGCCGTCCACCTCCCGAGCCACGGCGCGTAGTACCTCGCCCCGTGATAGTATAGCCCCGTTTCCTCGTCCTTCTCCTTCCCCGTGTACCTGTATCTCCTCTGCGAGACCTCGATCCCCGACGCGGCCGACCAATACGCCGTCGTCCCGTACGGGTGATACTCCTCGTACCCGATAACGAGCCCCGCCCCGTCGACCTCCAGCGACGCCGACCCGAGATGGTTGTCGAGCTGGTAGCGCACCCGCGGCGTCACCGTGAACGGCCCCGACGTGTCGACCGTCTTGGTCTCCACCATCGCCACCCGCCGCGCGCCATCCATCACGTGCAGCGTCTGCCGCTCCAGCACCAGCCCCGACCCGCTGCGCCTCCGGTACACCTCGTAGCCGCCGAGGTAGATGCGCTCGTCCACGAGCCCGTTGTGCTCCCAGACCTTGCGCACGCGCTGCCCCGTCGCGCTGTAGGTGTAGTAAACCACCCCGCCGCCACCGAGATCCGTGCTCCTCAGCTGATCGTTCTCGTCCCAGGTCAGCGCCGTGATGTGCGGCATCAACGTCATGTTGCCGTGCGCGTCATGCGCATAGTTGCGGAACGGCCCGTTCACCGGGTCCCGGGTCGTGCTCGTCAGCCGGTTGTTCCCCGTCTCCTCGTACGCATACCACCGCGTCCAGCTCCCCGTGCCCGCCTGGTGCACCATCCTCTGCAGGTTGCCCACAGCGTCATAGACGTACTGCTCGGTATAGTTCCTCAGCGCCTGCGCGTCGTTCGCGTGCGGCAGCGACTGGATCGGCAGGTCGTTCTGGTCACGCGGCGACTCCGACAGCCCGCCCGCGTGCTCCCGCCCCGTCGCTTCGATCAGCCGGTAGACCGCGTCGTACACGTAGTGTGCGCTCGGCGATACCACGGCGTTGTTGAAGAACACCGTCTGCTGCGCGCTGTCCCCGATCTCCACGATGTTCCCGACCGGGTCGTACACGTACGTCAGGTTCTGCAGCACCGCGCTGTCCGAGCTCCGCGTCGTCTTCAGGCGCGAGAGCCGGAACGTCAATGGGTCATATGTGTACGCCGTCGAGGTGCCGTTGCCGTACTCGATCCGCTCGCGCTGCCCCTTCGCGTCGTAATCGATGTTGTCGACGAACGTCGTCCAGACACCTCGAACCCGCGCCTCGACCCGCTCGAGCAGCCCCGCCTCGTTGTACGTCGGCTTGACCTCGTTCGTATCCGGCGCCGTCACGCTCGTCGGCCGATTCAGCGCATCGTACGCCGTCTGCGTCCCGAAGCTCTCGGTCTCCAGCAGCGGCTCGGCCGCCGTCGCGATGGCGGCCGCATCCGTCAGCGCCGACAGCACCGACCAGTCGGCGTCCGCGTGCACGTCGCTGCGCAGTCGGCGCGACGCCTGCAGCACATTTCCCTTGAAGTCGTACGCCTGGCTCGTCACAACTCCCGCGCCATCATACACCTGGTACGCCGTGCCGCGCAGGTTCAGCGCCGTCGCCTGCGGATGCGCTTCGCCGTAGACGTAACGGCGCGCCAGCCGCTCGCTGCCCGAGCCCAGCTGCACCTGCTCGTGCGTCGGCCGGCGCAACGCATCGTACGACGAGCGGTAGACGAACCCTCGCCCGTTCCAGACCCGCAGCCGCTGTCCTGTCGCGCCCGCCAGCATCCACCGCTCGCCGCCGTCGTTGCTCTGCTGCTCATCATGCTCATCACGGCAAGCTGGACCTCGTGGCCTGTTGGCGCCTCGACCGGTTCGCCCGGTCGGTCCGCCATCTCATGATCGCACTCAATCACTTCCGGGCCAGGGACATCGACTTCATCTCCCTGCACGACGGCATCGACACGAGCACACCGGCCGGGAGGTTCAGCTTCACCATCATCGCCGCCGTGGCTGAGGTGAAACGGGAGCTGATCGCGCAGAGGACCAAGGCCGGGCTCCAGGCCGCGAAGAGGCGTGGCGCAAGCAGCTCGCCCTCCATGGCAGCGAGGCGCTGGCGGGACGCAATCCTGGTCGCAGGCCGAAGCAGGACGCGAAGGACCGGCGCATCACCGAGTTCGAGAAGCGCTCGGCGCGGCTCGAGAAGAAGCTCGCGCTCGCTGAGAAGCTCATCGACCTCCCCAAAAAGGTCTCTGCCATTCTGGGCATCAACCTCACGAACGACGGAGAGCGCTGCTGGACGTCATCGAAGAGCTCGATGATCCGCGCGTCCCCATCGCGCAGGCGTGCTCGGCGCTCGGCGTGAGCGGCGCCACGGTCTACCGGCAGACCCGGCCCGCGAGGCCGCCCGCGCCGCCCAGGCCCGCTCCGAGCCCACGCTGGCTCAGTGACCCCGAGCGGCAAGCCGTGCTCGACGTGCTGCACAGCGACGAGTTCGTCGACCAGCCCCCGCCGGAGGTCTACGGCCGTTGTCGCTCTTCCGCGTGATGCGGGGGGTAGACAGCTGCCAGCCGACGCCCAACCGGCCGTTGCCAGCCCCGGAGTCGTATGTCACCGCGAGCCCCGACCCGAACCCCGCGCGGCCGGGGCTCAGCTGCAGCGGGATCGAGAACGAGCCGGGGCTCGACGAGCGCCCTACCAGCGCCACCGCTACGGCGTCTTCATGTGGGATGTGGGCGCATGGACATGGTGCGGATTCTCTACTCGGCGTGGATCACTGACGCGAACGCCAGTGCGGGCTCCCTCACCTTCCGGCAGGGAGGAGAAGATGCAGTAACCTGGGTTCGATTCAGCTTTGCAACAGGTGCCGCCGCTAGGAACCGATCCATTATCCGCTCCGGGCCTTCACCATCCCCATCTTCGGCCTGCTCACCAGACGCGCGGCAGTCATTCCCTGACGGCTACAGATGAGGGACGAACGCTTAGCGTTCAGAAGCCTTCGTCCCTTGGCAGTGGAACGATTCCCTGATACAGCTTCGCGTCCATGCCCAGATCCGCAATCACGCACATGATCTGCTGATAGACAGTCCTGCCGGGCACCACGTTGCGCTCGCACATTTGCTCACACAGCGTATCCACGGCAATTACATGCTCGCCATATTTCAGGAATCGAGCAATGTTCCGGCGATCGATCTCCGGCAAAGCGTCGCCGAGCGCCGCAAGAATATCCATAACTTGTGTTACAATATACTCATTCATCGTTAGCGGCCCCTGTTGTAACCTGTAATGATTCCCTCTCCAGTCGGCTCGATAATCACTTCGACATTGAGACCGTGATCCCTTCCCCTTACAGAATATCGAACCGGCTTCCCGGCCTTCGTGGTGGTGGCAGCTCCCGGAGCTGGCCCACCACGACTCAACTTTCCAGCCTCCGGGCCTTTCGTAACCATCCAACTCGAGGTAGGCGCGTTGGCCATACGCTCAATCGCCGCAATGGCTTGGGCATCCGTCCACGTGTCCGGGAATGCACCCACCGGGAGTCCTCGGCCGGGACCATGCCCATGCCCCGGCTGACTACCAGGATGAACTGGTGTGCCCTCAAGAATGTGTGCGGCTCTTTCCGGACTAACACGGAAGGCTCCTCCCCTTGCGTCAGCGGCGTCCTTCTCGTCCGTACTCTCCGCAGCAGGCGGTCCTTCGGGCTTAGTACTGGCACCTGGAGTAGCCGCTGCCTGGCGTGCCTCTTGCTCTTTTGCAGCCTCGGGCGGCGGCGGTATCACAGGCGTCATGCCCGGTACTGGCGGCGGCTGAGGAGGGCCGGGAGGAGGGGCTGAGATGCCGCCATCACCCTTGGCCGAAAGCTTGTCGACGAGATAGCCAACACCCATCTCGACAGCAACTATCCCGACGCTGATCACAATCCCACCGACGTGGCTGCCGCCGCCAGGCGGCGGTCGGGTGGGCGCCGCGCCCCGTGTGGCAGGAGCGATCCGAAATACACCGGAGGCCTCACCTCTGGCCGGCAGACTAGGCGGCGCGGAAACTGGCTTGGCAGCGGCAGCGCCCAACGCCGCCGGAGTTCCGCCTTCCGAAGGCACCCCCTCTGAACGCTCTGGAGTTGCGCTGCCAGCGCTCTTGCTCACCGCCGCGGCAATGCCTTTTTGCAGCTCAACCGGCTCCCAAGGCCATCGCCATCGAATCGGCTGCGGCTGGACTGCACGCCCATCAGGGTCGAACAACGTCGTGGGATTATCCCTCGCGTACACGTACAGGCTCGGCCCGTCCACCATTCCCGCTGGGTCCGCACTCGTCCACCTCCCGAGCCACGGCGCATAGTACCTCGCCCCGTGGTAGTAAAGCGCCGTCTCCTCGTCCTTCTCCTTGCCCGTGTACCGGTACCGCCTCTGGCTCACCTCCAACGCGCTGCTGCTCGACCAGTACGCCGTCGTCCCGTAAGGATGATACTCCTCGTACCCGATCACCAGCCCCGCACCGTCGACCTCCAGCGACGCCGACCCGAGATGGTTGTCGAGCTGGTAGCGCACCCGCGGCGTCACCGTGAACGGCCCCGACGTGTCGACCGTCTTGGTCTCCACCATCGCCACCCGCCGCGCGCCATCCATCACGTGCAGCGTCTGCCGCTCCAGCACCAGCCCCGAGCTGTTGCGCCGCCGGTACACCTCGTAGCCGCCCAGGTAAATGCGCTCGTCCACAAGCCCGTTGTGCTCCCAGACCTTGCGCACGCGCTGCCCCGCAGCGTCGTAGTCGTAATAGACATCGCCGCCGCCGTCGAGATCCGTGCTCCGCAGCTGATCGTTCTCGTCCCAGGTCAGCGCCGTGATGTGCGGCATCGACGTCATGTTGCCGTGCGCGTCATGCGCATAGTTGCGGAACGGCCCGTTCACCGGGTCCCCGGTCGTGCTCGTCAGCCGGTTGTTCTCCGTCTCCTCGTACGCATACCACCGCGTCCAGCTCCCCGTGCCCGCCTGGTGCACCATCCTCCGCAGGTTGCCCACGGCGTCATAGACGTACTGCTCGGTATAGTTCCTCAGCGCCTGCGCGTCGTTCGCGTGTGGCAGCGAGTGGATCGGCAGGTCGTTCTGGTCCCGCTGCACGTCGGCAATCCCGCCCGCATGCTCCCGACCCGTCGCCTCGATCAGCCGGTAGACCGCGTCGTACACGTACTGTGCGCTCGGCGATACCACGGCGTTGTTGAAGAACACCGTTTGCTGCGCGCTGTCCCCGATCTCCACGATGTTCCCGACCGGGTCGTACACGTACGTGAGGTTCTGCAGCACCTCGCTGTCCGAGCTCCGTGTCGTCTTCAGGCGCGCGAGCCGGAACGTCAGCGGGTCATACGTGTACGCCGTCGAGGTGCCGTTGCCGTACTCGATCCGCTCGCGCTGCCCCTTCGCGTCGTAATCGATGTTGTCGACGAACGTCGTCCATGCCACCGCGCCTCGAACGCGCGCCTCGATGCGTTCGAGCAGGCCCGCCTCGTTGTACGTCGGCTTGATCTCGCTCGCATCCGAGGCCGTCAGACCATCCGGTGCCGTCACGCTCGTCGGCCGGTTCAGCGCATCGTACGCCGTTTGCGTCCCGAAGCTCTCGGTCTCCAGCAGCGGCTCCGCCGCCGGCGCGATGGCGGCCACATCCGTCAGCCCCGCCAGCACCGACCAGTCGGCGTCCGCGTGCACGTCGCTGCGCAGCCGCCGCGACGCCTGCAGCACGTTGCCCTTGAAGTCGTACGCCTGGCTCGTCACCACGCCCGCGCCATCATACACCTGATACGCCCTGCCGCGCAGGTTCAGCGCCGTCGCCTGCAGATGGGCTTCGCCGTAGACGTAACGGCGCGCCAGCCGCTCGCTGCCCGAGCCCAGCTGCACCTGCTCGTGCGTCGGCCGGCGCAGCCCATCGTACGACGAGCGATAGACGAACCCACGCCCGTTCCAGGCCCGCAGCCGCTGTCCTGTCGCGCCCGCCAGCATCCACCGCTCGCCTCCGTCGTTGCTCTGCTGATTGAGCAGCTGCCCGCCCAGCCCGAAGCGATGCCGCATCGCCTGGTTGCCGCGCGCGTCCGTGATCCCGAGCGGCTGCCCCTCGATATCGAGCGTCGTCTGGGTGATGTACTCCCCCTCGGCCCCGTTGTCCGCCGCCGCGCGGAACACCCGCCCCAGCGCGTCCAGGTGGCTCACTGCCGGCGTCCCGGCGTGCGCGGCCGCCAGGTCAGCCGCGCGGCGCTCCGGATCGCCCGCCGTCAGCGCCTGCCGCGCCGCGTACCACGCGCTCTCCAGCACGGTGTCGTTCGGATCGTGCGACGTCTGCTTCCACGCATCGAACACCACCCGGGAGAACGTGCCATTGGGCAGGTCGGTCCGGATGAGCCGGCCAAGCGGATCGTACCGCAGGATCGGCGTCACCCCCCACTCCACGAGCTCCGCTTCGTCCTCGTACTCGTGCGTCGCGCTGAAGAACGGCTCGTACTGCTTGACCGGATTGCCCTTGTTGTCCAGCACCGTGCGCCCGGTCCCGACCCAGCGCGACGTCGCATGCGAAAAGACCAGGTCGCCCTCTGCGTCGTGCACCAGCGCGCCGTTCGCGTCGCGCTCGGGCGCGAGCCCCGGCTCCGCCTTCACCCTGCGCAGCACCTCGTTGCCCGAGCCGTCCGAGTAGCTGTACGTGTCCAGCCAGCGCAGGTTGCCCGGTCCGTGCTGCTCGCGGGCGCGGGCGTGCACCACGCTCGGCTCGCCGGTGGACTCGAATCGCTCCAGATCGTACGCGAATGTGGCCGTCGGGTCGTCGAGCGTGTCGCCCTCGCCGGCCCCAGGCTTGCCCTTCACCGCCATCGCCGTGACCCGGCCCAGCGCGTCGAAGCGCACCTCGCTCACGTTGCCGTTTACGTCCGTGAGCTGCCGCGGGGCCAGGACGCGGTAGTCGGGGATGGCTTCCACGAGATTGCTCAGCGGATCGGTCACCGCCGTCACGAGCAGGCAATACGGGTCGTAGGCGACCTGCGACGCATTGCTGAACGGATCGACGAACGTCGTCGGCAAGTAGAAGTGAGCCGCCGAAGGCACCGCCCGCCCCGAGGACACCCAATAGTCCGGATCGTCCGGGAGCTGGAGATAGCCCCCCTCCTCGAGCATGCCGCTCGTGACACGGGTCCCGAACACGGACGTGATCAGCGAAGGCGTGAGGATCTTGGCGAAGCTCTCGTAAACGAGCGCCCTGCTGCCGACCTCTCCGAACGGCAGCGGCCCCGTGAGATCGTCGCTCCAGTACCTCGTGCGCGCGTGCTGCAACAGGCGCTTCTGTAAGCCCCCGCTCGGCGTCCCGTCGTATGCGAGGTACGTCGCCTCGTCCGCCGCATTGAGGACCGTGTCGAAGGCGAGCACCCCCTCCGCGCCGAGCGGCAGGCCGTGCAGTTCGTAGGTCCGGGTCTCGGTCGGGACCCCAATCCGATAAGCACCCTCCTCGTCCGGGACCAGGTGCTTCACCTTGTTCTCCGTCAGCGTCGCCTTCCCCTGCTCCTGCTCGGGGAACTCCGCCCACGCCGCACGGCGGCGATACCCGATCTGCGCCGTCCGCAGGACCGTACCGTAATTGTCGACCTCCAGCGTGAGCGCGTGCGCTACGCGCGGATCGCTCTCGCTGCGCTCGTACTGGTATTCCAGCGCCTCGCGCGCATGGGCGAAGAACACCGCGTGCGCATCCCCCACCGCGGGCTGGAGCCGCCGCATCGCGTAGCTGTGCTCGGTGACGACGTACGGACGCGGCTCCTCCGCCGACCCGTCGAGCGCATAGATCTCCTGGCGGAGGGGCCGCCCCTTGAGCGCCCGGCACGCCTCGCGCATCTCCGCGGCGCGGAGCCCCTCGGGAAGCAGCGTGTCCGCCAGGCGGACCGCCTCCGCGTCGCCGGCGTAATACTCGCTCTCGTACTGCGCCGAGATCTTCGCCCCCTCGATCCAGGCGCCGGTATGGAACCACGTCTTCGTCAGCACCGGCGGCAGGTGCAGCTCGGGATCGGCGTTCGCCGCGGGCGGCGCGAAGCCAGCCCCGCTGAACGCCGAGAACGACTCGGTGTCACGCTGCTCGACCATGCCGAAGCCGCGCGTCTCCCGCTCCACTCCGTCGTAGTCGCCGTGGTGATAAGCATACGTTGTCACGAAGCGATGCCGCGAAACCGCGTCGAAGACCTCGACGCGCTCGATGACATGGACCACGAACGGCAACCTCGTCACCCACGGGCGGCCCGCCGCCCGGTCGGCGAGGTAGAATCTCGTCGACGGCGCATACGTCACCGTCGTGGTCCTTCCGAGGTTGTTCGCGATCGAGGTCAAGAGGTGCGGCTTCTTGCTCCCGAGCAGATCGATGTAGCGCACCCGCGGGCGCGCCCCGGGCAGCGACGAGGCCCACACCAGGCACCCGGTCCCGGAGCCGAGCAGATCGATCACATCGACCGACGCCAGATCGCTCACGTCGGGCAGCTGCGGCAGGATCACCGGCGAAGCAAACGTATTGCCGGCGTTGTTCGCATGGAAGCGCACGCCGTCCGGGTGCAGGTAGACGATATCGGTCGTCCCCGAGCCGTCTACGTCGGCCAGGCGGATGCGCTTCGGATCGAAGCGGCCCTCGTGGTCGAACCGCATGCTCCCGCCCATCTGCACCTTGGCGCCAAAGCGGCAATGGCCGAGATTGGGCCAGTAACACACGTTGCCGTTCCGGATCCGCACCAGGTCCACCAGCCCATCGCCGCTCATGTCGGCCAGGAAGATGCTCTGCGCCGCGTCGGCGAAGACCAGCGACGGCCCGCGCTCCTCGTCGCTCGGACGCGAGATCGTGATCGGCCGGTCGAAGCCGCCCTTGGCGAGCGACGGATACCACGTGAACGTTTCGGGCCCCGTGATCAGGATGTCCTCGTGCCCGTCGCCGTTCAGATCGATCAGGCGGACGTTCGGGTCGCTCCAGTCGACGTTCGGCTGCGACGCGAACGGGCGGAACGGCGCCCAGCCCGCGTCGGTGCGGTCGAAGTAGCCCGCCACCGGCCGCTCGAACACCACCCGCTCCTTGCGCCCGTCTCCGTCGATGTCGAGCAGCTGCCCGCCGAAGACGGCCGGGCGAGATTGCAGCGGCCGCGCCGCGGACAGGAGGCCCCCGCCGAGGTTCTGCTTGTAATACAGCGCCTCGCCCTCCTCGATCAGAACGCCGGGCAGCGCCTCGCCGTCGAGATCGACCCACCGCCGCCCAGACCCCATCGTGCCGCCCGGCAGGTCGCGCAGACTCTCGGGGTCGAGCGACTTCACCTCGCGGTGAATCACCGGCTCGCTGTACGTGAGCGTGCCGGGCGGGAGATTACCGGTGTGAACACCGGGCTTTGTGACCGCCGGTGCGTGCTCCTAACATTCTGTTGACCTTGGGTGAAGGAGGGGCCAACAGCAAATAGGTTCGATTCAGTTTTCGGGCTCGATCCATCTGTCAGCAGAACCACGAGTCCAACGCGCACGTGCAACGAGATTGAACCACCTGGATCGTTCTTTGCTTCCCCGATATAACATGAATCGTTCACACTCATATTCGTCCGGTGCTGGACGTCTGCAATAGACGGCGACCTGACTCCGGCGGTCCCCAGTAAGATCGACGATGGTGAACGGCCTCCACATGAACTCGTTGCCATCGTCCTGAGGCGCGATTGACTCGGCACTCTTTCGGGGGAGAGACTCGTTAATCCAGTGAAATTCGAGTCGGGCAGCTCTGGTTGCCTCCGATGCACGAACCGCAACGAGCCCCTGAGGGATAGGCGATTCACTCGAGCAGCCCTCCACAGCCCACAGGCCGTCGCCAACCTCGTTACCGACCGACGCTTGACACACCACACCTCGCTTGTCGATGAGCAGCAAAGCTTCGCCGCGAGAAGGGGCTTGAGCGCGATAGGACGGCAGGGACGTTATCCGGAGCGTCCCCGGCGAGACACGCGAAACTAAAAACACATCAACACCCTCCGGCTTCACCACTCTTTCCTTCCGGGAGACGCGATACAATTGATACCAGCCGCACCGCTCTGCCCCATAGTATTCGAAAGCTCCGCCCACCTCGATGTCTCCCTCACCGTAAGCACGTCGGAGGTAGACTTGCTGTACAGAACAGTGCAGGTCAGTCTCCGCGACCTTTCGCACGAGGGACTCGGCGCCATCGCCGAGGCTAGACCCATGCGGCAAAGGGGCAACAGACGGCTCTGGAGCCATCGTAACACGGGGGCGGCACTGGCTTTGGTCCACGCTGGTCGCCTCGCGTGCACCGGCGCAACCGGCGCAGACCAAGGCCGCCACCGCGAACGCTTCGCTGGTTCTCATCGTTCCCCTTTGACTTCGTGTCATCGGGTTGATTGTCGCACAACCGAAGTCGATTGTCGAGGCTGGGGTAAGCGGCGTGGCCCGATGTTGCAGTGTCACGGCAACGGACGCGGCGCCCGGGCACTCAACGGCGCCTCGCAGAAACTCCAGCCGTCGGGCCGCCAGGGGCGGGTGCATCGCGTCGTTGCACCTCGTCGCCGCCCTTCAGGAGGGCTCCCCGGGGCGGCTGGCGTCGCCCCGGGGCCCTGCGCTCCGACGGGCCCCTGTTATCACCCATCTACGCTCTACGCCCTCCGGCGAGCGTACCGAGTCCGGCCTGCACCTGCCGAGGCGGCGGAAGCGACGACGTTTCACGGATGTGAGGCCGGTTAGGCCGCACTAAAGCACGTTACGTACTACTCGATTGCGACTGAACCATGCGGTCACCTCCAAGAATATCTTGACCTTCGGATCGCGCCTTATGCGACCTACGCGCAGGCAATTGATCTATTGTTGCTCCGCGGCCTTGGCTGCTCTCTGCCACACGCTTTCTTTGGGTTCGACGCTCCGCGCCGCTTGCTCCCACATAGTGGGAGCTACCGACTTGATGGCCTCCGTTTCGCTCGGTGCCGAAAAGAACTCGTGGACAGCTTTAGCCAAATGATCGGCGGGTTCAGTCTGGATACTGAGCCAGTTACCAAGGGGGCCATGCTCGTCGGATATCCCCTGAGATCTCAGGCCGGCATGAGCAGACAGCTCATGGAAGAACGTCTCCAGAATCGAATCTTCAGATCGGCTTACCTCTTTGCTCGAATCGATAGGATTGCGAAATCGGTTCGCCACAACAATCAACCCCTGGGCTGGCTTCTTGTCTGTCGCTGGACGTCGGAGCGCTGGATCCGTGTCACCGCTTGCCCTCTCGTCCCGCATCTTTCTCTTCCCCCAATACTCATTGCTCGGGTATGAGTCTATCGTTTCGCCGACCATCACTCCATCTTCTTTGTGCCCCCAGACCGGCACGTCTCCGGGCTCGAAATCGCCTTGAAGCTTGTCGTTAGGGTAAAGACTGTCCTTCGATACGTTTGACGCCGCTGTGGTAAGATGCCAATCACCTGATTGAATGGCGCGTGCAGCGGACGTAAACCATTCCGGCACATCCTTCTGCGTAACGCCCGGAGGCAGCTGAGCTTGACTATTAACGAAGATTCGATTTTCCCGCCAAGAGAATGCGTTCTTCATCCAGCCCGGGATTTTATCATTGCGCTTGATCATCTCAACAAGCTGTCTCGCAGATATTTTTGATTCTGGAGAAACCGTGAGACCCCCCGCAGCTCTCTTTCCTTGATGACCACTTGGATCCTTCAGTACTATTGGGTTTCCGCTCACGAACGCGTACAGGTTCGTCCCCTCCACCATCCCAGCCGGATCCGCGCTCGTCCACCTCCCGAGCCACGGTGCATAGTACCTCGCCCCGTGATAGTATAGCCCCGTTTCCTCGTCCTTCTCCTTCCCCGTGTACCTGTATCTCCTCTGCGAGACCTCGATCCCCGACGCGGCCGACCAATACGCCGTCGTCCCGTACGGGTGATACTCCTCGTACCCGATAACGAGCCCCGCCCCGTCCACCTCCAGCGACGCCGACCCGAGGTGGTTGTCAAGCTGGTAGCGGACCCGCGGCGTCACCGTGAACGGCCCCGACGTGTCGACCGTCTTCGTCTCCACCATCGCCACCCGCCGCGCGCCATCCATCACGTGCAGCGTCTGCCGCTCCAGCACCAGCCCCGAGCTGTTGCGCCTCCGGTACACCTCGTAACCGCCGAGGTAGATGCGCTCGTCCACGAGCCCATTGTGCTCCCAGACCTTGCGCACGCGCTGACCCGCAGCATCGTAGTCGTAATAGACATTGCCGCCGCCGTCGAGATCCGTGCTCCGCACCTGGTCGTTCTCGTCCCAGGTCAGCGCCGTGATGTGCGGCATCGACGTCATGTTGCCGTGCGCGTCATGCGCATAGGTGCGGAACGGCCCGTTCTCCGGGTCCCCGGTCGTGCTCGTCAGCCGGTTGTTCTCCGTCTCCTCGTACGCATACCACCGCGTCCAGCTTCCCGTGCCCGCCTGGTGCACCATCCTCCGCAGGTTGCCCACGGCGTCATAGACGTACTGCTCCGTATAGTTCCTCAGCGCCTGCGCGTCGTTCGCGTGCGGCAGCGACTGGATCGGCAGGTCGTTCTGGTCGCGCGGCGCGTCCGACAGCCCGCCCGCGTGCTCCCGCCCCGTCGCCTCGATCAGCCGGTAGACCGCGTCGTACACGTACTGTGCGCTCGGTGACACCACGGCGTTGTTGAAGAACACCGTCTGTTGCGCGCTGTCCCCGATCTCCACGATGTTCCCGACCGGGTCGTACACATACGTGAGGTTCTGCAGCACCGCGCTGTCCGAGCTCCGCGTCGTCTTCAGGCGCGAGAGCCGAAACGTCAGCGGGTCATACGTGTACGCCGTCGAGGTGCCGTTGCCGTACTCGATCCGCTCGCGCTGCCCCTTCGCGTCGTAATCGATGTTGTCGACGAACGTCGTCCACGCCACCGCGCCTCGAATCCGCGCCTCCACCCGCTCCAGCAGCCCCGCCTCGTTGTACGTCGGCTTGACCTCGCTCGCATCCGAGGCGGTCAGGCCATCCGGGGCGGTCAGGCTGGTTGGGCGGTTCAGCGCATCGTACGCCGTCAGCGTGCCGAAGCTCTCGGTCTCCAGCAGCGGCTCGGCCGCCGTCGCGATGGCGGACACATCCGTCAGCGCCGACAGCACCGACCAGTCGGCGTCCGTGTGCACGTCGCTGCGCAGCCGGCGCGACGCCTGCAGCACATTTCCCTTGAAGTCGTACGCCTGGCTCGTCACAACTCCCGCGCCATCATACACCTGGTACAGCCTGCCGCGCAGGTTCAGCGCCGTCGCCTGCGGGTGCACTTCGCCGTAGACGTAACGGCGCGCCAGCCGCTCGCTGCCCGAGCCCAGCTGCACCTGCTCGTGCGTCGGCCGGCGCAACGCATCGTACGACGAGCGGTAGACGAACCCACGCCCGTTCCAGGCCCGCAGCCGCTGTCCTGTCGCGCCCGCCAGCATCCATCGCTCGCCGCTGTCGTTGCTCTTCTGATAGAGCAGCTGCCCGCCCAGCCCGAAGCGATGCTGCATCGCCACGTTGCCGCGCGCGTCCGTGATCACGAGCGGCTTCCCCTCGATATCGAGCGTCGTCTGGGTGATGTACTCCCCCTCGGCCCCGTTGTCCGCCGCCGCGCGGAACACCCGCCCCAGCGCGTCCAGGTGGCTCACTGCCGGCGTCCCGGCGTGCGCGGCCGCCAGGTCAGCCGCGCGGCGCTCCGGATCGCCCGCCGTCAGCGCCTGCCGCGCCGCGTACCACGCGCTCTCCAGCACGGTGTCGTTCGGATCGTGCGACGTCTGCTTCCACGCATCGAACACCACCCGCGAGAACGTGCCATTGGGCAGGTCGGTCCGGATGAGCCGGCCGAGCGGATCGTACCGCAGGATCGGCGTCACCCCCCACTCCACGAGCTCCGCTTCGTCCTCGTACTCGTGCGTCGCGCTGAAGAACGGCTCGTACTGCTTGACCGGATTGCCCTTGTTGTCCAGCACCGTGCGCCCGGTCCCGACCCAGCGCGACGTCGCATGCGAAAAGACCAGGTCGCCCTCTGCGTCGTGCACCAGCGCGCCGTTCGCGTCGCGCTCGGGCGCGAGCCCCGGCTCCGCCTTCACCTTGCGCAGCACCTCGTTGCCCGAGCCGTCCGAGTAGATGTACGTGTCCAGCCAGCGCGGGTTGCCCGGTCCGTGCTGCTCGCGGGCGCGCGCGTGCACCACGCTCGGCTCGCCGGTGGACTCGAATCGCTCCAGATCGTACGCGAATGTGGCCGTCGGGTCGTCGAGCGTGTCGCCCTCGCCGGCACCCGCTTTGCCCATCAGCGCCATCGCCGTGACCCTCCCCAGCGCGTCGAAGCGCACCTCGCTCACGTTGCGGTTTGCGTCCGTGAGCTGCCGCGGGGCGAGGACGCGGTAGTCGGGGACGGCCTCCGCGAGATTGCTCAGCGGATCGGTCACCGCCGTCACGAGCAGGCAATACGGGTCGTAGGCGACCTGCGACGCATTGCTGAACGGATCGACGAACGTCGTCGGCAAGTAGAAGTGAGCCGCCGAAGGCACCGCCCGCCCCGAGGACACCCAATAGTCCGGATCGTCCGGGAGCTGGAGATAGCCCCCCTCCGCGAGCATGCCGCTCGTGACACGGGTCCCGAACACGGACGTGATCAACGAAGGCGTGAGGATCTTGGCGAAGCTCTCGTAAACGAGCGCCCTGCTGCCGACCTCTCCGAACGGCAGCGGCCCCGTGAGATCGTCGCTCCAGTACCTCGTGCGCGCATGCTGCAACAGGCGCTTCTGGAAGCCCCCGCTCGGCGTCCCGTCGTACGTGAGCGTCGGCACGTTTTCCGCCGCAGCCGCCGCGTCGAGGACTGCCTGGAACGCGAGCACCCCCTCCGCGCCGAGCGGCAGGCCGTGCAGCTCGTAGGTCCGCGTTTCGGTCGGGACCCCGATCCGATAAGCACCCTCTTCGTCCGGGACCAGGTGCTTCACCTTGCTCTCCGTCAGCGTCGCCTTCCCCTGCCCCTGCTCGGGGAACTCCGCCCACGCCGCCCGCCGGCGATACCCGATCTGCGCCGCCCGCAGGACCGCGCCGTAATCGTCGACCTCCAGCGTGAGCGCGTGCGCCACGCGTGGATCGCTCTCGCCGCGCTCGTAATGGTACTCCAGCGCCTCGCGCGCATGCGCGAAGAACACCGCGTGCACATCGCCCACCGCGGGCTGGAGCCGCCGCATCGCGTAGCTGTGCTCGGTGACGACGTACGGGCGCGGCTCCTCCGCCGAGCCGTCGAGTGCATAGATCTCCTGGCGGAGGGGCCGCCCCTTGAGCGCCCGGCACGCCTCGCGCATCTCGACCGCGCGGAGCCCCTCGGGAAGCAGCGTGTCCGCCAGGCGGACCGCCGCCGCGTCGCCGGCGTAATACTCGCTCTCGTACTGCGCCGAGATCTTCGCCCCCTCGATCCAGGCGCCGGTATGGAACCACGTCTTCGTCAGCACCGGCGGCAGGTGCAGCTCGGGATCGGCGTTGGCCGCGGGCGGCGTGAAGCCAGCCCCGCTGAACGCCGAGAACGACTCGGTGTCCCGCTGCTCCACCATGCCGAAGCCGCGCATCTCCCGTTCCACACCGTCGTAGTCGCCGTGGTGGTATGCATACGTCGTGACGAAGCGATGCCGCGAAACCGCGTCGAAGACCTCGACGCGCTCGATGACATGGACCACGAACGGCAACCTCGTCACCCACGGCCGGCCGGCCGCCCGGTCGGCGAGGTAGAACTTCGTCGACGGCGCATACGTCACCGTCGTGGTCCTTCCGAGGTTGTTCGCGATCGAGGTCAAGAGGTGCGGCTTCTTGCTCCCGAGCAGATCGATGTAGCGCACCCGCGGGCGCGCCCCGGGCAGCGATGAGGCCCACACGAGGCACCCGGTCCCGGAGCCGAGCAGATCGATCACCTCGACCGCCGCCAGATCGCTCACGTCGGGCACCTGCGGCAGGATCACCGGCGAAGCCAACGTATTGCCGGCGTTGTTCGCATAGAAGCGCACGCCGTCCGGGTGCAGGTAGACGATATCGGTCGTCCCCGAGCCGTCCACGTCGGCGAGGCGGATGCGCTTCGGGTCGAAGCGGCCCTCGTGGTCGAACCGCATGCTCCCGCTCATCTGCACCTTGGCCCCGAACCGGCAATGGCCGAGGTTGGGCCAGTAACACACATTGCCGTTCCGGATCCGCACGAGGTCCACCAGCCCGTCGCCGCTCATGTCGGCCAGGAAGATGCTCTGCGCAGCGTCGGCGAAGACCAGCGACGGCCCGCGCTCCTCGTCGCTCGGACGCGAGATCGTGATCGGCCGGTCGAAGCCGCCCTTGGCGAGCGATGGATACCACGTGAACGTGTCGGGCCCCGTGATCAGGATGTCCTCGTGCCCGTCGCCGTTCAGATCGATCAGGCGGACGTTCGGGTCGCTCCAGTCGACGTTCGGCTGCGACGCGAACGGGCGGAACGGCGCCCAGCCCGCGTCGGTGCGGTCGAAGTAGCCCGCCACCGGCCGCTCGAACACCACCCGCTCCTTGCGCCCGTCTCCGTCGATGTCGAGCAGCTGCCCGCCAGAAACGGCCGGGCGAGACTGCAGCGGCCGCGCCGCGGACAGGAGGCCCCCGCCGAGGTTCTGCTTGTAATACAGCGCCTCGCCCTCCTCGATCAGCACGCCGGGCAGCGCCTCGCCGTCGAGATCGACCCACCGCCGCCCGGAACCCATCGTGCCGCCCGGCAGGTCGCGCAGACTCTCGGGGTCGAGCGACTTCACCTCGCGGTGAATCACCGGCTCGCTGTACGTCAGCGCGATCGACGGGAGCGCCTCGCGGCTGTACGCCTGGGTCTGCGGATGGCGGACATATCCGGCCTGGATCGCGGTGGCGAGCCGCGTCAGGTAAGCGTTCTCCGCATACGTGAGATCCAGCGACCGCACGAGGCACGGCGTCTCGCCGAGCTCGGACATATGGTGAAACATCAGCACGCGACGGCAGAGCCGGTAGGTGCGGATCTCGAAGCCGGCGCGGTACACCGAGAACGGGTCCTGGCGGACCAGCCACGGGGCGCTCTCCGCGGGCGTGGGCGCCTCGGCGTCGTGCTCGCCGTAATCGAAGACGACCTCGAACAGGAAGCTCCCCGCGACGCCCGGCACGGTGTTCCCGTAACGGACGCCCTTGAGATAGCGGTTCGCCACCGCCGCACGGCCGGCGTGGCGGTGGCTCTCCGCGGCCTCGTCGCGCGCCACACCCATCAGGTCTTCTGCTTTGTAGTCGTATACAACGACATTGCCCTTGTCGTCCCGAGTCTCCTCCAGCAGCCACGAGAAGATGCGCGCAGGCCTCGCCGGGTCGGCGATCCGCGCGGGCGCGCTCCGCCCGTAGACGCTCGTCATGTTGTCCGGCGTCGTCGCCGTCCAGTACACGTTTCCGCCCTCCTTGACCTCGCGGCGCTCGATGCGCGCAAACGCGCCCTCGACGCGGGGACGGTAGCGGATCACCCTCTCGGTGTCGGTCTCGTACCGGTCGAGCGTGGCGCCGTCGATCGACCGGGCCGGCACCAGATCCTCCGCGCCGGACAGGACGAACACATCGCTCTCGTGTGCGTCGTCGTAACGGGGAAGGCCCTTGTCGGTCTTTCGCGTGATGCGCGGGATCGACAGCTGCCAGCCGGCGCCGAACGGGCCATTGCCTGCCCCCGAGTCGTACGTCACCGCCAGCGCTGGCCCGAACCCCGCGCGGCCGGGGCTCAGCGGCAGCGGGATCGAGAACGACCCCGCGCCCGTCACCGGGTTCGCGGAGAATTTCTCATCCACCCCGCGGATCGCGCCGCCGCCCTTGGGCAGCGCGGGCGCGGGCAGCTCCGGCGCCTTGGGCGCGCCGGGGAGGCCCTTCGGAGCCTCGGTGTCTTTGCCGGACCCCTCCCGGGCGAGGGACGCGGGGTCTCGGCTCTTGCCGCGAGCTCCGCCGTCCGGCGCGGCCGGTGATGCTGCCGGAGCAGCGGTGGATTCCTTCTTGGGCTCACGAGCGTTCATTCGTCTCCCTCTTCCCATGGCAATGGGCGGCCCGCGCGCCCGGAGCGACTCGCTCCGGCACGACGGCGCCGGCCGCCGAGCCCGTGAGCGGCGCCGGGCCAGCGCCGCTCACGGACTGTTCAAGCTCTCCACGGCCCTGTCCTCGTCGCCCGATCCCCCCGGACGAGGGCTCGTCCCCTCTGCGGGCAGCGCTACTTGTAGAACACGTTCACGATCACCGTGTTCGCTCCCGGTTGGGAGGTGTTGTCGTCTGCCGCGGCGGCGGTCGCGCCGATACCGATGCCGTTCGTGAACGCGATACCATTCGTGTGCTCTGCCGAGACCACCTGCCCGGCCGGCACCATGAGCGTCAAGGCAGGCTGGCTCGAGCCGACCGTCGGGGCCCCGGCCGCGTCATAGAGCTTCACGAACGCATCGGTCGAGCTCCAGTTGGCCAGGTGCCAGCCGAACACCTGCCCGGCGGAGCTCTTCACGCTCTGCCCCGTGGTGCTCAGTCCGACGTTGCGGTAGATGGAGAGCCCACCTGCCGTGGCCGGCTTCACGTTCACCGCGCCGACCGTGTTGGTGCCGGCCGGGAGCGACCCGACCAGAGTCACCGGAAGCGGGTCGGTCTGCGAGACGTCGACGGCGGTGCCGTCCGCGCCTGTCTGCAGCTTGGCGCGCAGGACGTGGACGCCGAGGATCTCGTCGGTGGCGAGGAGCGTGCCCGCGCCCTCAGGAAGCGTGATGTTGTCCGACATATGCTGACTCCTTGGTGAGAGATCGCCTGGTTCTCTTATCCGACCTCGATCGCGTCGACGAAACCGTACTCGCAGAGCAGGTAGATGTCCTGAAGCGTGTCGTTGAGCCGGTCGTCCTCCGTCTTGAGCTCATCGTCGATCACGCCGACCTGAGTGCGGCTCGCGCCGAGCGTCCAGGTGCCGAGATCCCTTTCGCCTTCGGACAAATTCACCTTGTCGCTGGCCCCCGTGTTGCAGCCGCCGGTGCTGTCCAGCGGGAACTGGTTAAGCGTGAGCGGGCCCTCCTCCGCGACGCCTGGCCGCGCCATCGCGACCTGGAGCTCGTCCCCGGCCGAATAATGCGTCTTCCCGTTCCACCGCGCATAGAGCGTGTAGCTCTTCAGCGCGACTTTCTGCGTCGCCGGGGCGTAGGGGAACATCTCCGGCGTGAGCGGGATGGACAGCTGCTGTGCCACGGCGTCATCCGACGGCGCCGCCATGAACCGGGCCCACTCGGCCGGCAGCTCGGACCGCAGGCTGAAGAGCCGGCGCCGCACCGGGGGGTGGTCGTGGTAATACGCCTTCGCCGCGGCCGCGAGGGCGCCGTTCGAGCGCGCCGTGTACCGGATGTGCAGGATCACGTCGCTCACCGCCGCGATGTCGAAGCGGTTGTTCGCCGCAGGGAGCTCGATCTTGTAGGTGCCGAGCACGCCCGCGCCCTCGAAGGGCAGATACCGCTCGTCGCGCAGGTTCGGCTCGAACAGGCCCGCGTCGTTCACCCCTCCGCTGGTCGCGATCACGCCCGTCAGCGGCGCGAGATCCGTCCGGAAGCCCTCGGTGTCCGCATAGGTCTCGGCGGTCACCGGCGGCTGCGGCGGCTGCGGCGGCGGGCGCACGCGCGTGTTGCTCAGCGTGAGCGTGCAGCTCACGCCCGCGTACGGGCCGGTCACGGTCGGTATCGTGACGGCGACCGACTTGATGCGCCGGAAGTAGTGACCCGGGTAATCGAGATCGAACACCTCCTGCGTCAGCACGACGTCGCAGGTGCCGGTCTCGCGCAGCCGCATGAGCTGCTCGGGCGCGACCTCGGCGAGCGAGACGTTCTTGACGAGCTCCGCCTCTCTCGGCGTCTGCTCCAGGAATGCGGCCTCCAGGCGGCGGAGGTCGTGCTGGAGCCGCTCGCCCGCGAGCAGGCCCTGCTTCAGGCTGTCCCAGGCGCCGAAGCGCACCATCGCGGGCGTGCTGTCGGCCGTGCCGAGCTCGAACCGGAGCGCCCGCTCCGCGCGCCTGGCCATGTCGAAAGCCAGCGTGTACGTCTGGTAGTGGACGGTCGACAGCTCCGCCACCATCCAGTCGTACAGCTCCTCGGTCGTGCGCTTCCTGTCCCGGAGGAACTCGAGCACCTCGCGCGCCTGCTCGGTCTGCCGATCGTGGTTCCTGAGCTCCACCTCGGCCACCGCGGCGCGGATCTTCGCGGCGACGATCTGCTTCTCCAGGCCCTGCATCTCCTTCGCCGCGAGCCGCTCCTGCAGCGCCCACTCCTCGGCGCGCCGCTCGTAGCCGGCGATCGTTGACGCGATCGACGCGCCCTCGCGCAGCGCGCCGGCGGCCATGGAGAGCGCCTGTGCCGCCGCCTCGATCGACGCGCCCGAGGCCTGCCCGCCGATCGTGGTGAGGGCCACCGGGCTCCCCATCGTGCCCGCGCCGCCGAACGTCGTCGACGGGGTCGCCTCGACGCCGGGGGCGACCGCGGCGATCACCTGCGCCGCGAGCCCGAGCTCCAAGCCCGTGATGCTCATGGCCAGCGCGCCCTGCTCCGCAGCGCTGATCCGCGGCAAGCCCGCGTAGTGGTCGCGGCGGAGCCGCGCCGTCTCGAGCGACCGCTCCAGCGAGGCGACGGTCGCCTGGGTCTCCTTGACCTGCTGCGCCTTGATCTCGCGCACCGCCGCGAGGAGCTCGACCTCGTGGCCGGAGCGGAGCCGCGCGATCGCCTCGCCGTCCTTCTTCTCCATGGCGGCGAGCAGCGCGGCGCCGAGCCCGGAGACCGCGCCGCAGAGCTCCGCCGCCTTCGCGAGCACCACCTGGAAGCGGTAGGGGAGCCGCGGGGAGCTCGCCTCGCCGAGCACCGTCGCGAGATCCACGCCGAGCGCCCTGGCCTGCACGAGCAGCATCGGATCGATGGGCGGCTCGAACAGGGGCAGCGTCCGGACCGACCCATCGATGTTCATCGAGTGTCGGATCTTGAAGAGCCGATCGGCGACCGTGTCCCACAGCCCCGAGAGCGCCTCGTCGCGGGGCACGCAGAAGTACAGCTCCCCGAGGTCAGGCGCCCGCTCGTGGATCGTGGGGTGAGGCGGCTTGATCAGGATCGCGAGGCTCTCCGCCTCGACGCGGGACCGCGACCCGATCACCGGGTCGGAGAGGTCTCCGAGCCCGAGCGCCTCGAGCTGCCAGTAGTTCCGCGGCGTCACCGCGTCCTTCCGCTCGACGCGCGCCGGGCGCCGGCCGAGGATGTTGCCGGCGAGGATGTACAGCTGCGTCGCCTCGTTGATCGACTCGATGGTCTCGCGGCGGAAGAGCTGATCGCCCCAGGCGATCAGGTTCTCGATGTACTTCGACACCACCGCCTTCTGGTAGGCGATCGGCCGCATCCGCGCGACGAGGTGCGGATTGAACGGGTCCTCCCGCCACGCCTCGATCTGCGCGGCGAGATCGAGCTTCTCCGACGCGTCGCCCTGGTTCGTCAGGAGCGCGCTCATCAGCTTGGCCATCGCGCCCTGCTCCGAGGCCGGCAGCTCCCGGAGCTCGTCCTCGATCGAGGCGAGATCCTTGTTCTCGCGGAACGGCCGCACGTTCCAGAAGCGCTCGGGCGCCGGGGCCGGATCGCCCGTGGTCGGGTCGAAGATGAAGTGGAGCCAGCGCTGCGCCTCGGCGTGCCGGCCGCTCTGCATCAGCCGGAGGGCGATCAGGAACGGCGCGTGAAAGAACAGCTCCCAGTTGTAGATCGAGTAAGCGCCCTGGAACGAGAAGTCGACCTCCTCCTTCGGATACGGCGTGAGCACGTTGGCGGGGTCGGGGTCGTACGTCTCCTTGAAGGCGTCGACGTCGCCGGAGCGGAGCTGGATCGGCTCGGTCGGGTGGAGCGACCACTTGAGCAGCCCGTCCACGCCCGAGCGCTGCAGCTCCTTCCGGAACAGGCAGGCGTAGGGGTGGTAGAAGGACATGAAGCGGTATCGCTTCGCGTCTTCGTAGACGTGCGCGATGCGCGTCTCCTCGGGCGCCCTGTGCGCCCACTCGTCCGCCGTCGACCCCGCGCGCATGGCGAACGCGCCGAATTTCAGGCCGATGTCGCCGTACGCCGTCATCCCGGGCTGGACCTGCGTGGCCTTATCCCACTCGGTGTACTCGGTCAGGACGAGATCAGCGAAGAACGTCGACTTCGCGTCCTTGAAGAAGAACGACACGCCGGCCGAGGCGGTGTCTTTGAAGTGCCCGCTGCCGATCTCACGCGGGATGAGCGCGCGGAACGGGGTGACGCTGCCGAGCAGCGGGATCCACTTCAGGAAGCCGTTGATCTTGACCGGAACGACCAGCTCTGTCGCATCTTTCGACACCACGTGCTGCCCCCGCCAGCCGGTCCTGAGGGGCATTCCATCACTGAGAGATCTGAAGTGCGAATAGTTGGAGATGAATTGGGTGCCCTCCAGCGCACCGCAAGCGCTCTGCGCGAAATGCCCGAGGCGATCGCCGCCGGTGCCGTCGAGCGTCATCGCCGCGATCGCGGGCGGATCCTGCTCGTCGTCGCGCTGCACGAACAGCGAGACACGATCGGGATCCGACTCTGACGCCAGCGTCACCTCCGAGCCGCCGCTCATCCGGCGCGCACCCCACGCGCCGTTGCGGCGCTGGCTCCACGCGAGGCGGATGTAATGGCTCGTCACCGCCGTTTTGCCCGCCTCGCGCGTGTCGCTCGGTATCGGCTGCACCGGCTCGGCGCGCTCCTCGATGATCGGCCAGTACAGGTGTGGGCGACGATCCACCACGGCGAGCAGGACCCTGTCCCCCTCGATGTCGAGATCGATGGGCTCCCAGGGAGTCCAGGACAGCCCGTCCACCCGCGTGCGGTAGAAATACTTGTACGGCTGGGCCGCGGTGCGGCCGACGACGTGGAGCACGTCGATCGGAAGGTGCGTGTCGTCGCCCTCCTCCTCCTGGTGGAACGCGCTCGCGATCTCGAGGTTCGCGACCTCGTCGAGCCTGTCCAGGTACCGCTCGAACGCGCGCTCCGCGGAGTCGTCGGTGATGTCCTGCTGCCGGAGCTCGGCCTCCAGAGCCTTGAAGAACGGCGACTTGTCGTCGCGCAGCGACGGGTCGAGGTACAGCTCGGTCTGAAGGAGCACCTTGCGGCTCGCCTCCCAGACACGGAAGCTCTTCCGCCACGCCCACTCGCGCGCCGCCTCCTCCGGGAGCTTCAGCTCTCCCGACTCCAGGTTCATGAGCGCGCGCTGCACGAACGTCTGCACCGAGCCGATGGCCTGCTTCAGGCGCGAGGTGATCACCGCCGGGCTCGTCTCGACGTCCACGAGCAGGTTGGCGAACAGGTCGTCGCTGTCCTCGTATCCCCGCTTCGCCACGAGGTACGCCACCAGCGTCGACCGGAGCCGCTCGCGCAGCACGTCGCGCAGCGGCGGCGCCACCCGCGCCCACTCGGCGTCGGAGTATTTGGCCTTCGCGGCCCGGACGATGCTCTCGGCAGGCCCGGCGCCGTCCGAGTACATCGAGGTCTCCCAGTCGATCGCCTGCTGGGCCGAAATGCCGAGCCGCTTCAGCATCACGATCGCGCGGCGCACGAGCCCGAGGACCGAGACCTGCTCCGCGGCGTTGCTCGGGTTGAGCGGGTTGCTCGGCCCATAGCCGCGGGCGAGGAGCAGCTGCTCGACGTCCGCCGCGGGCCAGCCCGTGGCCTCCGCCAGCGCCGTGGCGGCCTGCTCCGGGGTCCCGGCCACGAACAGGCTCGCCAGCGACGGGTTCGGTCCGACGAGCAGGGAACGGAGCTCGACGAACTGTACGAGCTTCTCCCAGGCCTCGAACAGCGGCGAGCCGGTGCCGGCGCTGTTGATCTCGGCGCGCGGCAAGGCGTCGAGATCGAGGGCCACCGTGGCGCCTTCGCCCTCGTCCAAGACGAACATCCGCTCGATCTCGTCGGCGCTCGCGCCGAGCCGCTGCACGACCGCCGCGGCCTTGGCCAGGTGCCGGTAGGCGGCGAGCTGGGCGGCGCGGCTGACGACGTCGAGCGACGGCGGCGGTGAGGCGGGCAGCGAGAACGCGCTGCCGAGCGGCACATCGCCCGGCTCGCCCGTCGTGAGGATGTCCGCGATGAGCAGGTGCGTCGACCGCGCGTCGAGCTTCAGCGCTGCGGCGAGCGTGTCCTCGACGAGGGCCGCCTCGGCCTCGATGTCCGGGGCGCCGTCGCCGTTCTTGCCGCGCAGCGCCAGCAGCGCGCCGAACATCTGGTCGAGCACGGGGCCCGCCGCCTCGGCCGTCATGGAGATCCGCGCGCGCGGAGACGACCCCTCCCGGAAAACGACATCCAGGTCGGCCGGCGACAGCCCCGAGCGCCTGACGCGATCGACCGTGTCCAGGAAGCGCAGCGTGTGCTCTGGGTTGTCGACCTCGAACGGCCTGTACTTGCTCAGGTTGTAGAGCACGTGGAAATCGGGCAACGACAGCCGCAACGCCCGCGCAAAGGTGACGATGCGGTGGAGCTTCGCGAGCGTCACCGGCGCGAGATCGGAGGTGTCCGCCGGGACGAGCGGGGGCAGCCCGAGCCCGGAGTCCTCGGTGAGCAGCGACAGCTCCTCCCGGCTGATGCGCAGGCCGGCGAGGACCGCGGGCGTGTGGTCGGCGAGCAGGTTGGCGGTCGGCAGGCTGGCGACCCCCGGCAGCGCGAGCGCCGCGTCGACCGGGTTGGTCACGGCCCTGTTCTGGAAGAGCTGCTCGTAGAACGAGGGCGTCTCGCCGGCGTCGCGGCGCCGGGTGTCGAGCGGCCCGAACCAGCTCGCGAGCACCGCGATCGGCAGCGAGATGCCCCGGTCGGCGCGCAGCGCCTGGATCACCGCGATCACGCGCAGCGCGCGATTGTTCACGAGGTCGGTGCCGCTGGGTGCGCACGCGGCCAGCACCTGGTCGAGCTCGCGGATCGACCAGCCGAGGCGCAGCCGGAGCCGCAGGAAGCGGTGCAAGATGTCCAGCGAGGCCACGGCGTCGCTCAGGCCGCCGATGCTCTGCTCGTCGATCTTGCAGCTATCCGCCGGCTGGATCGCCGGTGATCCGAAGCGATGGAGCACGGATGTCTCGAGCAGATCGCGCAGCTCGTTGTAGGACAGCCCCGAGCGCTTGAGGAACACCGGCACGTTGAACAGCCCGCCGGGGATCACGGAGACGCCCCAGGCGCTCGCCAGGGTCACGCCCGAGATCGATGTGCCGCGGATCAGATCGCGCTCGCGCAGTGAAAGCCCGAGCCGATGGGCGGCCGCCTCCTCGGGATACATGGCCTCCGGGCTGGACCAGCTCGCCCTCAGCTCGCTCAGGAATGCGTGCAGGGGCACGCCGAGGTGCTCGAGGTAGACGCGCGCCTCGTGGTGCCGGTGGTGATACGGCAAGCTGAAGGGGAAGTCGGTTTCCGCCAGGCGCTCGTAAGCCGTCTCGTGCCAGTCCTCCTCGCCGCTCGGCGGGTTCGGCATGGCCGCGAGCTCCTCGGCGGTGCCGACGGTCGCGATGTGCTCCGGGAACGCGGGCGGGGCTTCGTTCTGCTCCTTGGTCTCGCCCACGAACGCGTGGACGAGGATCTCGTTCACCAGATCCACGTACGGCAGGGGCGTGTCGGCGTTCTGGCAGGTGAGGTCGATCCGGCCGATGTCCGGGCGCCGCCCGGCGCGCGCCGGCGTGGAGCCCGGCGCGCTGCCGAGGAGCAGCTCCTTCGCGGTCCACTTGGTGCTGCCGCTCTTCGTGATCGTGGAGCTGTACCGGTCGAGGAAGCGGAGCATGTCGACGAGGTACGCCGCCGGGCCGTAGACCGAGGCGCAGTGCGCGCACGCGCACGCGTCGGAGGAGCCGAAGAGCGCCTCGTACGTCGCGAGATCGGGCGCCGGCTGGCTCGCGCGGCGCGCGGGGTTGGGCAGGGCGTAGGCCGAGCCCTGGTTGAAGGCCGTGCCGAACTTGAGCGACAGCGCGAGCGCAACATCGGAGACGGCGACCGCCTTTTCGTAGATGTCGTTCGCGATCTCGACGCCTCCGAGGGCAGCGCCGAGCTCGGCGCCGACCCGGGGCTTGCCGCGGATGGAGATCTCCCGCGCCGACTTGAACCCGGCGTCGAGCAGCACCTTCGCCTCCTCGTACCTGGGTGTGAGATTGTGCAGCCGCTCGACCACCTTGAGATCGCGCACCGCGACCATGGGGTTGGAGAGCCCCGCGACCGCCCCCGGGTTCGACGCGATGAAGTGGCCGATGCGCGCCTCGCCGAGCTTGAACGAAGGGTTGTTGTCGAAGAACGTGGGCAGCTCGCTCCCGCCGACCGCGGCGATCGCGGACGCGACCGCCTTCGACGGGAACGCCTCCTCCAGGGCCCGCCGGAGGACCTTCGCGTAGGTCGCGCGCCTCTCGGCCACCGTCGCTCCGGGCGTGTCGGCCGGGTAGTTGATGGGCGAGCCGTTGCGCTGGATGGTGAGGACCGCGATCCAGTCGGCCTCGCTGTAGGCCGCGAGGTCCTTGAGCTCGGCGAACTGGGCGTCCTGCCAGCGCTCCCACAGCTCTTCGACGAGCGGGAAGTGATAGCGCGTGAGCGCGCCCAGCTGCAGCACGAGCTGGAGCCGCGGGATGTTGAGCGAGCCCTCGCTCTGGTACTCGGGCAAGGACGCGAGGTGGGCCCAGAAGGCCTCCGGCGTGCCATCGAACGCCAGGTACTCGGCGAGGAACTGTTCCGCGTAGCCCTCCTCGGACAGCACGAGCTCGACGAGCTGACCGAGGCTGCAGGTCGCTCCCGCGGGCGGCGCCCCCATGGCGAGATCGACGGCGGCCTGGGTGAGGAGATCGACGAAGCTATCGCTGACTTCGCCGCCCACGATCTTCGCTTCCTTTGCCTCGTCGAGCGCGCGGCGCAGCGCGGGTTTGGGGTACGACAGGAGCCCGCGCCGGGTGGCCGGCAAGCCCATGCGGACGAAGGGGTAAAAAGAATCGGCGGACCCGCCGACGCCGACGGACGTCAGGAGGGAGTCGGCCGCGACGAGCGCCTCGACCTTCCCGCGATCCACCTCGGTCCCCATCGCGACGAACTCGACCTGCTCGGCCTGAAGGGTTCCGAGGACCACCCCCTGCGTATGGGCCGCGGTGCGGGACTTGAGCTGCTGCAGCTCCGAGGGGCCGCGATCTTCCTGGTTCTGGCTGGTGACCAGGTCGACGACGGCGGTCGATGGGGCGCGGACGATCAGCGCGGAGCGGCCCAGCTCCTGATTCGACCCGTTGTAGACGATCACCCGGAGATCCGGCTGTTGCTTGCCGGATGCCAGCAGGGGCGAGTACGAGATCTTGTAATGACCCGTCGAATCGGTCGTCGACGAGCCGATCTCTATCTCTGACGTCAGCCTCACGTCGTAGGCGCGCACCGTCGCGTTCGCGACCGTCGCGCCTTGATCGTTCCGCACGATGCCGCGTACGACCGATTGGGCTGGAGCGCGCCTGGTCGAGGTCAACGCGAGGTCCACCTCGATCCGCACGGTCGCAGGCGTCGGCGACACCTTCCATTGCGTGTAGCGCGTGACGTACTCCTCGGCCCCGGGCGAGAACACGCGGAGCGCGATCAGCGGCTTCCGCCCCTGGAAATGGCGATCCACGGCGGCCTGGTCGAGCGATATCTCGAAATCGCCGGTCTGGTTGGTCACGGCGACGGCGACGAGATCCGTGGTGACCTCCGCGCTGTCCCACGCCTCGACACGCACACTCCCGACGCCCCTTTCGGTCTTGGCTCGGACGACCCGACCGGAGAGTTTATACTTTTTCATGCGAGCTCCCTTCGATTCCATGGTCAAAAACCATCAGTTGGCGCAGTGTTCGGCCGCCGCGGCCGGTGCGCCTCGTCGCCGACGGTCGACAGCGGAGGAGATGACGAGGAGAGCCACCGCGGAACGATCGGCGCGACGATTCGCGCGCCGATCGCTCCGCACGAGGACGCTCTCGCGGTTCCGCGAGACATCAGTTGTTTGCTGTCGATCCCCTCTTCGACTCTACGTGCGTCAGCGGGCCACCGCGGACGCCCCTGCAGGACGTAATTTGAACTACCACGGCGCGTCTCGTTGGAAAGCTCGAAACACGTCCCCGCCATTCGACGATCTCGGGGTATGTCCACGGCTCACGCGCGGTCGATGGACGTCTGTCTCTTGCTGTCGCCGGCCGTTCGCGACCGCACGGCCACCGCCATGAGCTCACGCAGGCATGGCAAAGGCTGGTGTCCTTTGACGCGCTGCTCACGCAGCCTTCGCGCGGAACGTCACGTCGTCCCGGTCACACCCTGGCGACATCTTGCGCGTCCCCCACCGCCTCTTGGCCAGGCCTGCCGATTTTCGACTAGAATAGAGGGTCCCCTTCCGCGAGGCCTCATGCGCGGCGCGCCCACTGCTGTTGTTATCCTCCTCTCTGTTGCGGTCGCCGCGTGCGACCAGGCCGCGCCTCCCGCCGAGACGCCGCCCGATCCAGCGGCCACCCAGCCGCTGTCCGCGGCGGCAACCCCTGTGATCGCCGCCGTCACTTGGCCGCCGGCCGCCTCGGTCGACCGGACCGCGCTCGCGGCGCTCCCCAAGCCGGCGGCCCACGCCGCCAGGACCTCGCGGGTCCCGGTGCTCGTGCCGTCGCGGCGCGAGCTCCTCGCGGCGCCGGTCCTCGTCGCCAGGGAGCACTGGACCTCGTTCTGGGCAAAGACGGACGCGATCACCGTCTCGCTCACAATGACCCGCTTTTCTCGCAGATATCCGAACATTCCACCGTTCAGGGGGGCCCGCGCCGTGCGCGGGGCGCCGGCGTTCGTCACGATGAACGAGGGTATCTGGAGCGCGTCGTGGATCGAGAACGGCGTCTCGTACGCGCTCGACGTCGAGTGCGCCTCCCCGGAGGCGCCGGCCTGCGCCTCGGACGCGCTCGTCCTCGAGCTCGCCTCGGAGCTCGTCTATGTGGGCGGCGACGAGCCCAGGGCCGCCGGAGACATGCCATGATCGCGCCGCTCCGCCCGCTGCGCTCCCGCTCCGCCGCGCTGGCCTCGCTGGTCGCGACAGCCGCGCTCGCGCTCCCGACGCGCGCAGTCGCGGCCGATCCGTTCTCGTACCGCCCGGCCGGCGAGCTCCTCCCAGGCTCGGGAGAGGGGCGCGTCGACGACATGGTGTATGCCCCCTCCATGCGCTTTCCGCTCGAGGAGGGCCCGGCGTTCGCCAACTCCCAGGTCTACAGCAAAGGCGGGAGCGCGGGCCCTGCCGGTGGACAGTGCGACGCGGACAACTACGCCTATCCGTGGCGCGACAACTACTGCGAGCTGCGCTCGTGGGATATGCCTCTCTGCCCCTCCGGCACAGGGCACCAGGGGCAGGACGTGCGGCCGGCGACGTGCGAGGCGGGGAGACACTGGGTCGTCGCGGTGGTGGATGGCACCATCACGAGCGTCGGCAGCTACTCCGTCTACCTGACCGGCGAGGACGGGACCCGCTACGACTACCTGCACATGTCTGATGTCCAGGTCTCGCCCGGCCAGGACGTGTCGCGCGGAGAGCGCATCGGGCGGGTGTCCAACGTCTTCGGGGGCACGCCGACGACGATTCACCTGCACTTCAACGTGCGGCAGTCCGTGAGCGGCGTCGGCGTGGTCTTCGTGCCGCCCTACACATCGCTCGTGGCCTCGTACGAGGCGCTGCTCAACAAGCCCCCCGAGGGCGCCCTCGAGACCGCCGGATGCAGCGGTATCGCGGGGTGGGCCCGCGACCCGGACGCGGAGAGCGCGCCGGGCGACGCGCGGCTCTACTTCGACGTCCCCGCGACCGAGGCGGGCGCGGAGGGCTACAGCTTCCCCGCGGACCTGCGCCGCGACGACCTGTGCGAGCCGCTCGGCTCGTGCACGCACGGCTTCGAGGCGCCGATGCCGCTCAGCCTGATCGGGGGCGAGCACGCGGTCCACGCCTACGGGGTCGACGCGCTGAGCGGCGAGGAGGTGGAGCTCGAGGGGAGCCCGAGGGCGCTCGAGTGCCCGCTCGATCTGCCCTCCGGCGTGAGGCGACCGCTCGGCGGCGACGGCGCGCTGGGCGCCTGGGGGTTCTCGCGGTTCTGGGACGTCGCCAGCGCGCCGGACGCGGCGCTCCAGGCGCTGCCGGAGGGCGACGCGTTCCCGTCGTCGCCGCTGCTCGTGCGCGGCGACGACGGCGCGGCCTCCCTCTGGCTGATCGACGGCGCCGAGCGGCGGGCCGTGCCGGACGCCGAGGTGACCGGCGCGTGGAATCTCGAGCCGGACGGGGCCGTCGTGTGGCCGGCAGCGAGGCTCGCCGCGCTGCCGCTCGGGCCTGCGCTGCGGCCGCGCCCGTTCCTTGTGCAGGGCTCCGGACCGGCGCTCTACGTCATCGACGCGCCGCCGCTGCCGGGCGAAGCCGGCGGCGCGGGCGCCGGTGGGGCTGGCGAGGCCGGCTCCGGGGGCGCTCCGGCTGGAGACGTGGAGGAGGACGCACACGGCACGAACGTCGGCGTTCACGGGCAGCTGCGCTGCGAGTGCGGCGCAGCCGGCGCAGGCGCCGCGGGCTCTGCCGGAGCGGGCTGGCAGATCGGGCTCTTCGCGGCGGCGCTCGGCGCGGCCCGCACGCGGCGGCGCTCGGCGCGACGCGCGAGCGACCGCGTGAGGGCAGGCCGGCTCAGCCTTCGTGGATCTTGATCCCGGGGATCGACCGGAGCGGGCTCGCGTCCTCGACCCGCGAGCCCTCGAGGTAGACGTTCTTCAGGCTCTTGAGCTCCCGGAGCGGCGACACGTCGCTCACCCGCGTCCGCTTCATCTGGAGCATCTCGAGCTTCTTCAGGCCGGCGAGCGGGCTCACGTCGGTCACCTCGGTCTCATCGAACTGGAGCTCGGTGAGGCTGGTGAGGCCGGCGAGCGGCGAGAGGTCGGCGACGGGCGTGCGGCCGATGTCGAGCCGGTCGAGCTTGACAAGGCCGGAGAGCGGCGAGAGGTCCTTGACCAGGGTCGCCGAGATGCGCAGCGACTCCAGCCGCAGCAGGCCCTTGATCGGGCGGAGGTCGTCGATCTTGCCCGGCGGCAGGTAGAGCCCTTTGAGGCCCGTGAGCTCGGGGAAAATGCACGGATCGAGCTCGTCGAGCCCCTGGGCCTCGGACAGGTTCATGGTCTTGATGTTCTTGAGCTCGGCGCGCTTGATCGGCCCCTCGGGCTTCTGGAGCTGCTGCCGCACCCTGGCCTCGAGCGCCGGATGAGAGAAGGTCACCGGATCGCTCTTGGTGCACACCACGTCTTGCTTCTTCGGCGGCGCGCTGGCCGCGGCCGCGGGGCTCGCGGCAGGAGGCGCGTCGGCGGGCTTCACCGCGGAAGGCGCGGCCGAAGCCGCCCCCGCAACGGGCTTCTGGGGCTCGTCGCAGCCGAGGAGGAGAAGGGCGATGCCAAGGGATGCAAGGACGAGAGGGCGAATCATCGCCGCGATGATACACGAGACGACGCAGGAAAGCCGCGTCTTCCAAAGGGCGCTCGCGCGCTACAGCGGCAACAGCAAAAGCCCTTGTCGCGAGTCGAGCTGCTCGGAGAACCAGTCCCGGTGGCGCCGCTCCACCGCGAGCGAGTGCCGGAGGACGTCGCGCGCGCGCTCGGAGAGGCCTTCACGGGACGATATCATCCGCTCGTAAGCAGCGCAGCTGTCCTCCTCGTAATGCCTCATCGCCTCGAGGATCGCGCGATCTCCGACCATCCCGTTCGTCAGCGCCTTGCTCTTCAGCTTGGGTCGGACGGCGCTCTCCACCGGCGGCTCGCCGAGCTCGTGGGCCAGGGCGGCGAGCACCTCGAGGTGACGCTCGTGATCGTGAAGGAAGCTCGCGAGCCGGCTCTTGTCGCCTGGTCGGCTCATCCGCGAGAGCGCTGCTGCGAGCGCGTCCACCGTGGACCAATTGAGCTCGATCAGTTCGGTCAAGGACCCGATGAACGCGGCTTCGCCGCCGATCACGGACGCCATGGAATATCGCTCCTCTCTCGCGGAAGCGGACCGCCCGCGTGAAGAGGGAGGTGGGCGGGTGCTTCTCCAGGCCTTCGATGCTCGCAAGCCCGGTGCCGGGGCCCGCCTGTGCAGCCGCTATCCATCACTGCGCGTGCGTCGTCCAGGAAACCCGCGGTTCTCCACGCTTGTCGCCCGCCGCCGCGCCCGAGACGGCCCTCTCCAGGGCCTGCGCTCGAGGCGATGCGAAGACTCAGCCCAGATCGAGGCCGCGGTCTCGCGACGCCGGGTCGAGAGCGCGCCGGACCAGGACGGAGCCGTGGCGTGCCGGGGCGCAATCGGCGCGTGCTCGCGCCGCACCAGGCAACGAAGCGCGAGCACGTCCTGGACATGAGCATACCTCCGCATGAAGCGCGGAGGCGGCGTCGTCCAGGTCAGGCTCAGGAGGCGGCGTTGTCCAGGTCAGGATCAGGAGAGGAGAGGTGGACTTCGGTCGAGAGCGCCCCGGCCCCGCGCTCGACGGAGATGCCGCTACTTCTTGCCAAAAAGGCCGCCGAGCGAGCCTGCGAGGCTGCCGACGTCGAGGTTGGCGATGGCGGGGGCCGCCGCGCCGAGCGCGGTGTCGACATGGGCGGCGAGCGGCGCGGGGAGCTTCTCTTTGAGGAAATTGACCACCGTCTCCACGGCCACCCGGGCCTTGTCTTCCGAGATGCCAACCTTCTCTGCGACCTGTCGTACCAGCTCGTCCATGGCCTCGACGCTCATCCTTTCTGCGCGAGCCGCGCATCCGGGGCGAGCATCCACGCGCCGATCGGCGCCGGCAAGGGAATTCGGCGCCGCGCGCTGCGCGCTCGACGACGTGGCCCCTCGCACGCCCCTCGCACCAGCGCGGCGGCATGTGCTCTCGTGGTGAGCCGCATCGTGGTGGGCCCCGCGCGACAATCCCCCTGGCCATTTCGTAAAGGGTATTGTTGAATCACGGGACGTCAGCTCGCCCGGCGCGGGCGAGGGGCGAGGGGCGAGGGGCGAGAACGATGTCCGGGTCCGCAAGTCACGAACCTGCGCTCCTCGTCGAGCTCACCCGGACGGACGGTTTCCTCTGCATGGCTGCATGAAAGGGGCGAGGGGTATGTCGAGATTCCGCCTGAGCCGACGAGCCATGCTGCGAGGCGCCGGCGCCATCGCCATCGCGCTCCCGTGGCTGGAGATCATGGGAACCGATCGCCCGGCGCGCGCGCAGCCCGCCCCCGCCCGGCGCTTCCTCGCCGTCTACACGCCCGGCGGGACCGTGATCGACCGCTGGCGTCCGACCGGCACCGAGACGAGCTTCACCCTGGGCCCCATCCTGGCGCCGCTCGCGCCGGTGCAGGACCGGCTGCTCGTCGTCGACGGCCTCGACATGAAGAGCGCGGTCGGAGAGCAGCACCAGAGCGGGATCATCGCCTGGCTCACGGGCACGGCTCAGATGGTCACCTCGACCGGCTACGCGAAGGGGCCGTCCATCGATCAGGTGATCGCCTCCCGGATCTCCGCCGGTCAGAGGGCGAAGGCGAGCGTCCAGCTCGCGGTGCGCTGGGCGACGGGCAAGTCCCACGGCCTGATGTCGCCGATGAACATCGCCAACTTCGAGGACACCGCGCCGTACAGCCCCATCCCGCCGCGCATCGATCCGGTGGAGATCTTCACCGAGCTCTTCGGCACGCTGGACCCCGGCGCCAGCAACGACGCCGCCCTCCGCCTCGCGCGGAAGCGATCGATCCTCGACTACCTCGACCGGCGCTACGACGCCCTCTCCGCGCGGCTCGGCGCGGCCGACAAGCAGAAGATCGACCAGCACCTGACGAAGATCCGCGAGATCGAGCAGAGCCTCGGCAGCACGCCGGCCACGACGAGCGCTTGCCGGGCCCCGATGATGGTCGACACGTCCGACTACGACCCGAGCGCGGGGCTCAACTCGGACGACGCCGGCGTCATCGTGGACAGCGCGACCGACGCGGCGATCCCCAAGGTGGGCAAGCTGATGACGGACATGCTGGTGATGGCGCTCGCCTGCGACATCACCGCGGTCGGCACCCTGCAGTGGAGCGACACCGAGGCGAAGTACACGTTGCCGTGGCTGAACCTGACCGAGCACCACCATTTCTACCAGGAAATGGGCGGCTTCAGGCCGGCCGAGTGCGAGCTCATCTACACCTGGTACTCGGAGCAGCACCTCTATCTCTTGCAGGAGATGGAGAAGGTCGACATGGGCGGGCACTCGCTGCTCGACGAGAGCGTCGTCTTCTTCGGCTCCGAGATCTCGGATCCGGCGTCCCACATGAAGACGAACATGCCGTTCCTGCTGGCCGGCGGCGGCGGGGGCCTGCGCACCGGGCGCTGGGTCCGGTACCCGAGCCTCCCGCACAACAACCTGCTCGTCTCGATCTTGAACCTGTTCGGCGACCCCCGGACCACGTTCGGCTTGCGGCAGTACTGCACCGGGCCGCTCACGAACCTCACGTAGGCGTCTCCCGCGATGCCTGGCTGAAGGCCAGGTTCGCCGCCTGAAGCGCCTCTCGCCGGAGGTGCCTTATATCTCCCGCTCGAGGGCGCGCACGAGGAGCGGCGCCACCGAGCGCAGGGCGCCGGGCGCATCGACGAGCTGCTGGCTGCCAGGGTGCGAGTCGGTCCCGAGCAGCGTCGTGAACACGGAAGCCTTCCTGATCTTCTCGAGCGAGTCGCCCGGCAAGACGAGGTGGCTCGCGACGGCGTGGACCTTGGATGCGCCGGCGGCGAGGTAGGCGCGCCCCGCCTGGACGAGCGATGAGCCGGTGCGGACCATGTCATCGTAGATGACGACCTCGCGGCCGGAGACATCGGCGTTGATGCCGGTCACGCCGACGCCGTCGCCTCTCCGCTCCTTGTACACGAACGCCGGCTCGACGCCGAGGCCGCGGGCGAGGCTCTGCACCCACTTGGCCCGACCGGCGTCCGTCGCCGCCAGCACGTACGGGCGATCGCCCATCAGCTCGCGGACCGCCTGCGTGATGAGCGGAGCGCCGTAGAGGTGGCGCGTCACGTGCGAGTCGCTGAAGTAGAACTCGATGCCGTCGGTGTGCAGATCGAAGAGGAAGATACGCGTGCCCGCGTCGCACGAGGGGATCGCCGAGATGAGCCGCGCCCGCGTCTTCGCGGTCACCACCTCGCCCGGCTTCACGGCCCGCTCCATCGTCGCGTAGCCGAAATAAGGCATCACGATGGAGAGCGACCGCGCGCCTGCGCGCGAGATGGCGCAGCCGAGATCGTAGATCTCCAGCCAGTCGAGGTCCCGGGGGGCGCCGCCGAGCAGGACCACGTCGCGCCCCCAGCAGTCGACCGCGACGCGCAGGTAGCGCTCGCCGTCGGGGAAGCTCTTGCGCTCGACGAGGCCGCGCTCGAAGTCGCCCGCGGCGAGGAAGGCAGGCTCGAGGTAGCTGTACGAGCTGATCGTGATGAGCAGGCGCCGCTGGCTCATCGCGCACCTCGGCGGGTCGTCCGGGCCGGAGCGGCGGGCCCTCGGCGCGCGCCCCGGGCAGCAGTGGCCTTCGCCGCCCTCGCGAACGGCACAGGCTTCCCTGTCTTCGCGGACGGCGCAGCCTTCTCTGCCCTCGCGAACGGCGCGGCCTTCCCTGCCTTCGCGGACGGCGCGGCCTTCCCTGCATTCGCGGACGGCGCAGCCTTCCCTGCCTTCGCGGACGGCGCAGCCTTCCCTGCATTCGCGGACGGCGCAGCCTTCCCTGCCTTCGCGGACGGCGCAGCCTTCCCTGCATTCGCGGACGGCGCGCCCACGCTGGCAAGGACGCTCTTCAGGTGGGACTCCGCGCCTGGTTCACTGGGAAAATCGACGGGATCGGGGAGATCTTTCATCTGCACGACGTCGCATCCTGCTTCACGCGCGGCCTCGTGCAAATGACGCCGGAACCTGGCGCGCGCGATGCCGCGGTGGTTGGTGCAGGCGAGCAGCCTGCCGCCCGGGGCGAGCACGCGGAAGGCGAGCGCTGCGAGCGCGCCGAAATCGCTCGCCGCGCTGAAGCGGCTCTTCTTCGTGGTCGCGAAGCTCGGCGGATCGAGCACGACCAGGTCGAAGCGCCGGCCCGACTGGGCGGCGGCCTTCAGCCACGGGAACACGTCGGCCTCGACCACGACGTGCGCCGCCGGGTCCGCGCCGATCGCGGCGAGGTTGTCGCGCGCCCAGGCGACCACGCCCCGGGACACGTCGACCGTCACGCTCTCGCGCGCGCCGCCCGCCACGGCCGCAACGGTGAACGCCCCCGTGTAGGCGAACAGGTTCAGCACCCGGGCCCCCCGGGCCAGCTCCCGCACCCGCCGCCGGTTCTCGCGCTGGTCGAGGAAGATGCCGGTGGAGAGCCCGTCGCCGAGCCGCACCTTGAACGGCAAGCCGTGCTCGAGGACGGTGAACTCCTCCGGGGCGTCCTCCCCCCGGCTGGCGTGCCGCGGCGCGAACTCCTCGCGCCGCGCGTCGACGATGACGCTCGCGTGCTTCGGGCGCGCCTTGAGGTAGACGCCCTTCGCCCCGAGCCGGTGGGCCGCGTCGAGCACGAGGTCCCGCGGCGGCGCGCCCGGCTCGCCCTCGCCCGCGCCGAACAGCGACACGACGAGGTGCTCGCCGTACAGGTCGACGGAGACGGAGGGGAGGCCGTCGCCCGCGCCGTGGACGAGCCGGAGCGCCGTTGTGTCGCCGGCGCGCGCGATCCCGTACCGCCGCTCGGCGGCCTCGCGCATGGCGCGCTCGACGGCCGCGACGCCGCCTGCGTACGGATCCGCCGGCGCGGCCGCGAGCCACGCCTCGAAGGCCGCGGGCACCTGCGAGCGGAAGCTCACGGCCGCGCCCGTAACCGGGTGATCGAGGCGGAGCTCGGCGGCGTGCAGGAGCAGCCGCGGGGCCTCGGGGCCGCCGTAGAGCGGATCGCCGGCGATCGGGAGGCCGATCGCCGCGAGCTGCACCCGGAGCTGATGGGTGCGGCCGGTCTCGGGCTGGAGCTCGAGCAGGGCGCGGTCGCCGCGGCGCTCGAGGAGGCGGTAGCGGGTGATCGCCAGCACGCCGCTCGCGGCCCGATCCTCCCGCCCCGCGGCCCGATCCTCCCGCTTCGCGGTCCGATCCTCCCGCCCCGCGGCCCGATCCTCCCGCCTCGCGGCCCGATCCTCTCGCGCCCCGCCGGTCTCGGCGAGCGCGCGCATCGCACCTCCCGGCGCCGGGACGAGGCGGTGCCGGAGGGTGCCGCGCGGCGGGCGATCGCCGAAGCCGAAGACCGCGGCGACGTACGTCTTCTGCACCGTGCGCCCCTCGAACTGGCGCGCGATGGCCGCGTTCGCCTCGCGCCGCCGCGTGAACAGGAGGACGCCCGACGTGTCGCGATCGAGCCGCTGGTGGATCCCGAGGTACGCCTCCGCGTCGCCCCGGTCGCGGAGGAAGGCGCGGAGGCGCGTCACCATGTCGTCGATCCGCTCCGCCTCCGGCGCGTGCGTCGACAGGCCAGCCGGCTTGTCGACCACGATGAGATCGCCGTCCTCGGCGAGGATCCACTCCGGATGGATGTCGGGAAAGAGCTCCGAGAGCGAGAGGCGCGGGGTCATCAGTTCTGCTTGACGTCGGTGCCGGGCGGCGCCGTGAACTGGAACTCCGCCGGATCGATCGACGCGGGCTGCGACGCGTTCTCGAAGTCGAACCGGTTCCGGTTGCCCTGCGCGTCGACGATGAGGACGCGGCGCACGACGCCCGGGTCCTTCTTCGCGAGGAGCGCCTTGTCGATATAGAACATCACGAATTCATAGTGGGGAGTCGGCGCCCGCGGCTTGCCGACGAGCACGGGGCCGCCCTCGAACTTCGCCTTCTCGTTGAAGGTGAACGTGAACGACGGCCGGAGCCCGTGGCCCATGAGGAACGAGAGGGCGCCCGGATACTCCGAGTTCTGCACCGGCGTGACGAACATCTGCCGGTCCTCGGCGACGTAGATCTTGAGCGACACGCCGTCGGACACGAT
This sequence comes from Sorangium sp. So ce124, assembly GCF_051525235.1. Lineage (NCBI taxonomy): Bacteria > Pseudomonadati > Myxococcota > Polyangiales > Polyangiaceae > Sorangium > Sorangium sp. So ce124. The sequence goes on along the minus strand of NZ_CP150312.1, from coordinate 11,516,552 downwards.
GCGGTTCTGGTTCGGCGGATCGTAGCGAAACGAGATCCTGTCCGGCTTCTGGACCGACAGCGTGCCGCTCTGCTTCTTGACGGCCCCCGAGACCTTCTGCGTGTGCTCCTGCTTGAAGCGGGCAGAGTACGTCTTCTTGCCCACGAAGATCGCGTCGACCTCGGCCGCCACGGCGTCCGCGGATCCCGCCGCGGCGGGCGGCACCGAGGGCGGCTCCGACGCGCCGGGCGCGGGCGCGGAGGTCGCCGCCGTCGCCTCGGCGCGCCCGCCGCCCGCGTCGCGCTCTGCCGCGTCGCCGGCGAGCGGCCCCGCGTCGCGGGCGGCGGGCGCGGCGCCCGCGTCCTCGCGCTTCCGGCCCGCGTCCTCCGCCGGTGCGCCCGCGTCGGCCGACGCACGACCGCCCGCCGCGTCCGTCGTCGCCGGAGCGCCCGCGCCGTCAGCCGCCGTGGGGGCGCTCGCCTGAGGCGGCGCGTCGGCCGGCTGCGGCGGCGCGTCGGCCGACTGCGGCAGGGCCGGCGCGGCGGCGGAGGGCGAGGCGTCGGGCGCCGCGCCGACGGGAGCGGGCGGCGCGTCGCAGGCCGCCACGACCAGGGCAGCGGCCGGGACGAGGGCGACGAGGCGGAGGCGGTTCATCGAAGAGCTCGCTTTCAAGGAGAGTGCGTCGCGTGTTCTAGGACAGGTAGGGCCGAGGTGGTAGCGCCGACCTCCACCGCCCCGGGCCCCGGGCCGACCGCATCGACCGCGCTCTCGCATCGTCGCGGGGGGCGGCTCGCGGCCGTCGTCGCTTGAAAAATGAGCCACGCCGAGGGCAGGGACGCCGACGTTCGCCGCAGCGCGCCGAGGGACGCCGGAGATCCCCAGGGCGGCGGAACGACGGCGCGACGGCGATGGGCGCGATGGGCGCGATGGGCGCGATGGGTCAGCGGAGCGGCGGAACCCTGCCGGAACGGCGGAACGGCGGAACGGCGGAACGGCGGGGTGGACACGCGCTGGCGACGAGGTCGTCATGAGCACCCGGGGCGAGACCATGTCTTGACCCCTATTTCCACGTAGCCCAAACTCTCCGGCCGCATGCGCGCCGGCACTCCCTCCCTGATCGATGCGTCGTCGCTCATCCTGATCCTGGACGTCTCGCGCAAGCTCGCGGCGCCGTGCGATCTCACCGAGCTGCTCGAGCTCATCATCAAGACGGGGCGGGAGGTGATAGGCGCCGACCGCGGGAGCGTCTTCCTCTACGACGAGGAGGCCAAGGAGCTTTACTCCCGTGTCGCCACGGGCGAGGCCCAGATCCGCGTCAGCATCGACAAGGGCATCGCCGGGGAGTGCGCGCGCAAGCGCCAGACGATCCTCGTCGACGACTGCTATTCCGACCCGCGGTTCAATCAGGAGATCGACCGCCGGACGGGGTATCACACGAAATCCCTCATCACGGTGCCGCTCATCGGGCTCGACGACAAGCTCGTCGGCGTGCTCCAGATGCTGAATTCGAAGGCGGACCACTTCGGCCCCGACGAGCGCGACGTCGCCGAGCTGCTCGCGGCGCAGGCGGCCGTCGCCGTGCAGCGCACGCTCCTGCTCGAGGAGCGCATGATCAAGCTGAAGCTCGAGCACGACCTCACCATCGCGCGCGACATCCAGCAGAACATCCTCCTGCGGCGGCTGCCGCGCTGCCCCGGATACTCGCTGTCGGCGTTCAGCAAGCCGGCGGACGACACCGGCGGCGACATCTACGATGTCATCCGGCTCGAGGAGCGCGCGGACATGTCGCCGATTCTCCTGCTGCTCGCCGACGCGGCCGGCCACGGCATCGGCCCCGCCCTCAGCGTGACCCAGTTCCGCGCGATGCTCCGCATCGGCCTGCGCCTCTCGGCCGACATGGACGCGCTCATGCACCATGTGAACCAGCAGCTCATCGAGGACTTGCCGAACGACCGCTTCATCACGGCGTTCCTCGGGATCCTCGACCCGACGACGCACCAGCTCCGCTTCCACGCGGCCGGGCAGGGGCCGCTGCTCCACTACCGGGCGGCCGAGGGCCAGGTCGTGTGGCGCGATCCATCGACCGTCCCGCTCGGCATGTTCAAGGATCTCGACCTGCCCCCGACGCCGCCCCTCGTGATGGCGCCGGGCGATCTCCTCGTGCTGCTGACCGACGGCTTCTACGAGTACCAGGACGCCGCCGGGCAGGTGTTCGGCAAGGAGCGCGTCGGCGACCTCATCCACCGCCTGCACGCGCGCCCCACGTCCGACATCCTCGGCGCGCTCCTCGCCGAGGTGCGCCGCTTCGCCGGCTCGGCCAAGCAGATCGACGACCTGACAGCGCTGCTCGTCAAGCGGGACGCCTAGAGCTCGGCTCGGGTCTGGCCGCGTCGTCCGCGCCGGACGCGCCGGACGGCGTCGCGCGCGAGCCGCTCGCCGAGGCGCTGTTCGGCGAGGCGCCGAGCCGGATCATCGTGAGCGTCCGGCCCGAGGACGCGGCCGAGGTCGCGCGGCAGGCCAAGGCGGCGGGCGTGCCCTGCACCGAGCTCGGCACGACCGGCGGCGACCGGCTCACCATCGACGCGGGCGGCGGCGAAGGGTTCGACGTCGAGCTCCGCGCCCTGCGCGAGGCGCGTGATCGGTGCCTCGAGCCGATCGTGGGGCGATAGCTCACCGGAAGCGCCGGCGGGCGTTCGGTTCCGCGGTTCCGTGGTTCCGTGGTTCCGCGCGCCCGCGCGGCGCCTTCGCCTATACTTGGAGCATGAAGCGCTGGCTCGCGCTCGGGCTCATCGCCGCCGGCGCCGTCCTCGGCGCGGCGGCGCTGCTGCTGTCGCCCTCCGAGGAAGAGCGGATCCGCGAGCGGCTCGCCCAGCTCGAGGACGCGGTGCGCATCGACGAGGGCGAGCGGAATCCGCTGGTGCGCCACGGCCGCATTCGCGGTGAGTTCGCCGAGATCTTCGCGAAGGAGGCGAGCGCCCGCATCGCGGAGATCGGCGACAGCCTCCGCGGCCGCGACGAGCTCGCGAACGCGGCGACCCAGGCAGCGGTCGTCTATCAGACCGCGGATGTGAGCCTGGGTGGCACGGAGATCCAGATCGACCCGGCCGGCATGACGGCGGAGGTGACCGCCACCGCGACGGTCACGGGCGCCCGGCATGGGCAAGAGGTCCGGCGCGACGAGCTGCCCGTAGCGTTACGGCTCGAGAAGATCGACGGCGAGTGGAAGATCGTCTCTGCCACCGTCCACCCCAGGCAAGCCCCTGGCGACGAGGGCCGCTGATAACCGCGCTCGGACTCGAGACGCGACGGGCCACGAACTTCGCGGCCTCTGGCTAAGGCATCTCCTTAGATTCTTCGGAGAGTTCACACGGCGACGGGGAGACGGGGAGGAGATCTTCGAATACTCCCTATCTCCTCGCCTCTCTGTTCAATTTTCCGTTGAAAATGGCTGTAGCCAAGGGAGCTCCTTAGGGCGTCGAGGGCACGCCAGGAGAGCGCTCGTGCGCACCAAAAAAGAAAGGCCGGTCGGGAAGACCCCGCCGGCCTGAGGCCCGTTTTCGCGGCCCCACCGGGACCGCACAGGAGCGCCGGTGGAGGGAAATCCACCGGAGTCCTGGGAAGGCCCACGATCAGAAGAAACAAGTCAGGAAAGCAATACGAAGCGCAATCAAGTAAAGAGCGAAGACAAAGCGAAGACGGGCGGGAGGCTAAGACAAATCAAGAAACCAGTCAAACCGAAAGAAGAAGCTGAAGCAAAGAACGAAGCGCAATCTGGAATCGAACGGGCAAGATCAAGCGAAGCAGGGGAGAAGCTGAAGCGAAGCGCGAAGCAGCGTCAACATCGAGAGCGGCACAACAGATAAGAAAAGCTCCAACCGAAATCTGACAAGCTGATCAGGATGAGCCAACGCAACGGGCGACGCGGGTCGCGCGTACTTCGGCCATCCCTCCTCAATCGCCTCGTAAGGCGTCTGTCGTCACGTGAACCGAAGCTCTCCGCCGGCACCGGCGACAAGTCAATCAAGGAGCCCGATACCGCAAGGGCCATGGCATTCGGGTGACGGCGGGGTCGCGATCGCTCGGCTTGCGCCGCCGCTCTCCTCGCTCGGCGTCCCCCCGAAGACTGAGGCTTGTACTGCGAAGGTCATGCCAGGGGTCATCCCCTTCGAGTCCGCATGAAACAGGACGACGAGCAGGGGCGACATCTGGTGGATACATAGAGCAACCGGCGGGCCAACGGCGGAGGCGCCGCGGTCCTGGCGCCCAGCAGCCAAAATTGCCGCTGAAACCCACCCTCCGATGCGCGCGCGCGGGCTCGGAGGCCAGCACCGGTCATACATTTCCGCAGGGACTGGTCCGATCCAGGGATGGGTTCAGATCCAGAACGCAGATATTACCTGGACGTGAATATGTTCATCCTCGAGCAGCTGGACGCCTTGCGCTGCACTGTGGAAGTGTAGAAGTGCAACAGGGCAGGACGACTCCGATCGACGCTTTGCGTCGTATCTCGACGACGTGCTCCCCGCCAAAGGCGCAGCGCGCTACGCAGCGCAGCCCGCGATACGCAGCGCGGCGCGCAGCTCACCGCACATGGGGCGCAGCGCACGGCACACGGCGCAGCTCGCTGCACATCCGGCAGAGCTCGCGGCATACAGCGCAGCTCGCTGCACATCCGGCAGAGCTCGCGGCGCACAGCGCAGCTCGCAGGGCTACTTGCAGCCGGCCTGAATCAACGGCTCGACCACCCCGGCGATGTTCTCTTGGGGCGCGGAGAACCTGTGGCGCTCGAGCTTCCGCAATGCGCCCAGGAACCTCGGCCAGCTGCCACCGCAGGTCGCGAGCAGCGCCCGGAGCTCCGGAGTCCCCGAGTTGTAGACACGGAACTGCACGAGCGACGCGTTGTTGATCGGACGGCGCGCGCCGATGTCGGCCTTGAGCCGCGCCAGCACCGCGTCCTTCTCCGCCCGCTTCTCGGCGTCGGGCGCAGCGGACGCATACAGCCGATTGAGGTGGACGTAGGCCGCGTGCAGCGCGCGCGTCCGCACCTCGCTCCTCTCCAGCTCCCTCATGTAGGCCGTCTTCTCCGCGGAGAAGGGGCCCACCCGCTCGTCCAGGTAGAGCTTGGTGAGCTCGTCCCCGACGAAGCTCGCAAGGCTCTCGTTCAACCTCGTCTGCCCCTTCACGTACAGCGTCGCGTGCAGCGACTCGTGGAGCACCACGTTGGCGAGGTCGCCGAGCGCCTCGTCCCCGTCCGAGATCATCGTGGACAGGACCGGATCCTCGAGCCAGCCGAGCGTCGAGTAGGCGCCCGCCGGACGCACGTCGACGTCCCAGCCGGCCGCCTTGAGCGGCGCCGCGAACGCCTTGGCATCCTGGAGATGGAACCACCCCATGTAGGGGACGGTACCCACGATAGGAAAACTCCATGTCTTCGAGCGGAACCGGAGCGGCTCACACGCGCTCACCACCCAGACCGCGGCTGGGCGATCGAGCTCGACATACGTCCTGTAATTGCCGGTCGGGGTCAGCCCGTGGCGCTCACCGAAGCGCTTGATGTGCGGGACCTCGCGCAGCAGCGCGCGCGTCCGCCACGGCTTGCGGGCGTCGAAGGCGGCGTCCTCGAGCGACTCGGCGCGCCAGGCCATCGAGAGCTGGCCGGCGCCCGCCTGCGCGATGTAGCGGGCCTGTGTACACGATGCGAGCAGGAGACAGAGCGCGACGAGCCCCGCGGCGGCGCAGACCATGCGCGCCGCGGAGCGAGGGCGCGACACGGACCACGAGGGCGCGGCGCCGCGACGGGCGCTGGCCGCAAGCCTTTCGCTCATCCTCTAGCTGATAGCTGGCCGCGCGTGCTTAACAAGCTCTTCCGCGCAGAGGACGCGCGTCCCGCGCGTGCCGGTGGGGCGCGCGGGGGCGCGCCCGACCGATCAGGACGGCAGCGCCGCCCCCCACGAACTGAGCTGCACGGCCGGGACGATCGGCGCGCGTTCCCGCAGAGAGGGCTCCTCCGTGGCATAGAGGGGCTCGCGTGCGAGCGGGTAGTCGCGCGGCGCCCCGTTCGACAGCACCATCTGGATGGCGCCCAGGTGCCCGCTGCGGAACGCGGCGGCCGCGCACGCGAGATAGAACTCCCACGTCCTCATGAAGGCGCCGTCGAAGCCGGTGATCCGCTCGATCTTCTCCCTGTTCTCCAGGAAGTTACGGCGCCAGCAGCGCGCCGTGAGCGCGGAGTGGCGCCGCAGGTTCTCCGCGTCGAGCACGTCGAGGCCGCGCGTCGAGGCGCGCGTCGCCATCCCGTGGAGCGAAGGAGGCCAGTACCCCGGGAAGATGTGCTTTTGCAGGAATGGGTCAGTCCGCGACGACTCCTGCTCTCTCGTGACGCTCTCGAGCACGCACACGCCGCCCGGGGCGAGCAGCGCCTTCACCCTGTCATAGAACACCTCGATACGTCGCTCGCCGGCATGGCACATCGAGCCCAGGGAGACGAGCCGGTCCCACCGCGGCTCGTCCTCGAGCTCGTCGCAGCTCATCACGCGGACCTCGACAGGGAGCCGCCGCGCCGCCGCCTGCTCGCGGATGTACCTCGCCTGGTTCTCGCAAAGGGTGATGCCGAGGCACTGCACCCCGTACGCCTCCGCTGCGTGGAACATGAGGTGCCCCCACCCGCAGCCGAGATCCACGAGCCGGTGCCCGCGCCGGAGCGCGAGCTTCCGCGCGACGAGGGAGATCTTGTGCGCCTGCGCGTCGTCGAGCGTCTCGCCCGGAGAGCTGAAGTAACCGCACGACGTCTGGAGGCGCCTGTCCAGGTAAAGAGGGTAAAAGTCGTTGCCTAGCCCATAGTGACGCTCGACGGCCAGCCTCTCGCGCTTCGCCGCCCCGGAGAGCAGCCCGAGCCGGAGCGCGTCGAGCACGCCCGAGAGGCCGCGGTCGAACGACGACGACGCGGGCACGAGGCGCGGCAGGCGCGCCTCCACTGACCGAGCGAGCTGGAACAGGCCGGCGAGCGAGTCCTCGAGATCTCCCTCGAACGTGACCTCGCGCCGGACATACGCCTCACCGAGGCCGAGCGTGCCCCGGAACGCCGTCTCGCAGAGCGACCGACGCGTCCTGAACGTCACGGCGAACTCGGGCGAGCCCGCGCCGAAGCGCAGCCGCTCGCCGCCCCAGAAGCGCAGCTCGAACGGGGTCCCGCCGTGGCGCTCCAGCAGGCGCGACGCCGCTTCCTTGAACAGACGAGACCACGGCGGCATTTCGCCCTTCCTGACGATGAACATCGGACCCCCTCCGCGGCCCCCCGGCCGCCCGACGAGCTGACCCGAGCTGCGCTTTCCCGTCAAGCGACATGTCATCCATGCAAAAGCCATCACAACGAGTCACAGAACGCCCACAGCGGCCGGCGGACACCCCGGACACGCGGTGTCGTCAGGGACAGGAGGAACGCAGTGGCTGGCTCGCTCTTAGCACCGTAGTGCTGTTCGGGAGAGTCCCGACAACATGCTCGCGTGTCCGGGATGTTTCATGTTCCAGACGAAGGAGGGAAATCGGGAAGATGATTCGAATTTCTCCCTACCTTCCTGGTCGTGTTCCTGGTCGCGTGACGTACCCATCCGCTGTGCGCGCTGCACCCCCTCGCGCCCGGTGCGCGCCTGTGCTCCATCCCACCCGGGGAGCGCTCCGCTCCGTCGCGGCCGGGCGCGCAGCACGGCCTCGCGCCGCTCGCGCCGCTCGCGCCGCTCGCGCCGGATGCGCGCTGCGCTCCCTCGCGGCCGGGGCGCGGTCCGTGGTACGCAGGCCGGCCCGTGAACACGCCCAGCGATCCTCCCGCCGCCCCGCGAGACCCGCCGCCGCCCGCGCGGCGCGCAGGGAAGGCCGGCAGCGGTGAGCTCGTGTTCGCGCGAGTCGGAGCGCGCACCGTGCTCGAGAAGGCGCTCGCCAGGAGCCCGCTCAGGCTGCTCGCTCCGAAGAACCACGGGCAGGCAGCGTGGGTGTTCGTCGCGAGCTTCGGCGGCGGGCTCGTCGGCGGCGACGAGCTCCACCTCCACGCGCGCGTCGGGCACGGGGCCGCCGCGCTGCTCAGCACGCAGGCCTCGACCAAGGTCTACCGCTCGCCCCTCGGCAGCCGCCAGCGCTTCGAGGCCGAGGTCCAGGGAGGCGGGCTCCTCGTCGCGATCCCCGATCCGGTCGTCTGCTTCGCGGGCTCGCGGTACGAACAGGACATCGACGTCGCGCTCGCCGACGACGCGTCGCTCGTGCTCGTCGACGCGCTGTCCTCGGGCCGGAGCGCGCGGGGCGAGCGCTGGGCGTTCGACAGGTACGCGTCGCGCATCCGGGTGAGCCGCGGCGGGCGGGCCGCGCTGCTCGACGCGACGCTGCTCGACCCGGCGCACGGCGCGCTCCCCGAGCGCATGGGGCGCTTCGACGCCCTCGCGACGCTCGTCGCGCTCGGCCCGCGCGCGGCCAGCGCGGCGGAGGCGCTGCTCGCGCCGCGGCCGCCGCCCGAGCGGCGCGCCGAGCTCGTCGCGTCGGCGAGCCCGCTCCGGGGCGGCGGCGCCGTCGTGCGCGTCGCGGGCACGAGCGTCGAGCGCGTCGCCGGCTTCCTCCGCGGCGCGCTCGGCTTCCTCGCGGGTGAGCTCGGTGATGATCCGTTCGCACGAAAGTGGTAGCTTCGCGCCGCGCCGGCGACGCCGCGGCGTCACCGCGCCGGAGAGAGGGCGAACATGCACCTTGCGCCTCGTGATCTCGACAAGCTCGTGCTGCACGGCGCGGGCTTCCTCGCCCAGAAGCGCCTCGCGCGCGGGGTCAGGCTCAACTACCCCGAGGCCGTCGCGCTCATCGCGACGCAGATCCTCGAGCTGATCCGCGACGGCCGCAGCGTCGCCGAGCTCATGGACGTCGGCCGCCGCCTTCTCGGGCGAGCGCAGGTGATGGCCGGCGTCCCCGAGATGATCGCCGAGGTCCAGGTGGAGGGGACCTTCCCCGACGGGACGAAGCTCGTCACCGTCCACCACCCGATCGCGCTCGAGCACGGCGATCTGGCGCTCGCGCTCTACGGCAGCTTCCTCCCCGTGCCCGACCTGTCGCTCTTCCAGCAGGCAGGCCAGGGCGAGGCGACTGCCGAGCCGGCGCCCGGCGAGGTGCTCGTGAAGCCCGGCGAGATCGAGCTCTCGCCCGGCCGGCGGCGGCTCTCCCTCCCCGTGAAGAACCTGGGCGACCGGCCGATCCAGGTGGGCAGCCACTACCCGTTCTCGGAGACGAACCGCGCGCTCGAGTTCGACCGGGCGGCGGCGGCGGGGATGCGGCTCGACATCCCCGCGGGCACCGCGGTCCGCTTCGAGCCGGGAGACGAGAAGACGATCACGCTGGTGCAGGTCGGCCCGCACGGCGGGGCGGCGCACGCCGCGCCGGAGGAGCAGCAGGCATGAGCCACAAGATGCAGCGGCGGCACTATGTCGATATCTACGGGCCGACGGTCGGCGACCGGGTGCGGCTCGGCGACACCGGCCTCATCGCCGAGGTCGAGCGGGATCACACGTCCTACGGCGACGAGTGCAAGTTCGGCGGCGGCAAGGTGCTGCGCGATCGCATGGGGCAGATGCCCGGCGCCTCGAACGACGAGGCGCTCGACTGCGTCATCACGAACGCGCTCATCGTCGACTGGACCGGCGTCTACAAGGCCGACATCGGCATCAAGCGCGGCCGCATCGCGGCGATCGGCAAGGCCGGCAACCCGAAGGTGATGGTCGGCGTCACGCCGGGCATGATCGTCGGCGTGACGACGGAGGTCATCGCCGGCGAGGGCCACATCGTCACGGCGGGGGGCGTCGACGCGCACATCCATTTCATCTGCCCGCAGCAGGGGTACGAGGCGCTCGCGGCGGGCGTCACCACGTTCGTCGGCGGCGGCACGGGCCCGGCGACGGGCACGAACGCGACCACGTGCACCCCGGGCGCCCGCCACATCTCGCTGATGCTGCAGGCGACGGACGTCCTGCCGCTCAACATCGGCCTCACGGGCAAGGGCAACACCTCGTCGCCCGAGGGGCTGCTCGAGCAGGTGCGCGCCGGCGCCGTCGGGCTGAAGCTGCACGAGGACTGGGGCACGACCCCGCCCGCCATCGACTGCTGCCTCAGCTTCGCCGAGCACGAGGACATCCAGGTCACGCTCCACACCGACACGCTGAACGAGTCGGGCTACGTCGACGACTCCATCGCGGCGTTCAAGGGCAGGACGATCCACTCCTACCACTCCGAGGGCGCGGGCGGCGGGCACGCGCCCGACATCCTGCGCATCTGCGGCGAGCCGAACGTGATCCCGAGCTCGACGAACCCGACGCGCCCGTACACCGTCAACACGCTCGACGAGCACCTCGACATGCTCATGGTCTGCCACCACCTCGACCGGAACATCCCGGAGGACGTGGCGTTCGCCGAGAGCCGCATCCGCGGCGAGACCATCGCGGCCGAGGACATCCTCCACGACCTCGGCGCGATCAGCATCATCTCGAGCGACAGCCAGGCGATGGGCCGCGTCGGCGAGGTGATCACGAGGACGTGGCAGACGGCGCACAAGATGCGGGATCAGCGCGGCCGGCTGCCCGAGGAGCAGGGCGACAACGACAACTTCCGGATCCGCCGTTACGTGGCCAAGTACACGATCAACCCGGCCATCGCGCACGGCATGTCCCACGAGATCGGGTCGGTCGAGCCGGGCAAGCTCGCGGATCTCGTGCTGTGGCGGCCCCAGATGTTCGGCGTGCGCCCGGAGCTCGTGATCAAGGGCGGCCTCATCGCCTGGGCGCAGATGGGCGATCCGAACGCGTCGATCCCGACGCCTCAGCCGTACTACATGCGCCCGATGTTCGGTTCGCTCGGCGCGGCGGTCGGCGAGACGAGCATCGCGTTCGTGTCGAGCCGCGCCATGGACGAGGGGAGCATCCGCCGGCTCGACCTGAAGAAGCGCCTCTCGGCGGTCCGTCGGTGCCGCCGGATCGGCAAGGCCGACATGCGGCTCAACAGCACGCTCCTGCCGATCACGGTCGATCCCGAGACGTACGAGGTGAGGGCCGGCGGCGAGCTGCTCCGCTGCGACCCCGCGAAGATCCTGCCCCTCGCCCAGAGGTACAGCCTCTTCTGAGGCGGGGAGCTCGCTCTCGGCCGCTCCTCGCCCGCGGGTTCACGCTTCTCTCCGTCTGCTTCCGTCTGTCTCCGTCTGTCTCCGTCTGATTCCGTCCGCTTCCATCCGCGCGCATGAACAGGTGGCTCCTCCTCCAGCTCTCCGACTCCGCGTTCCCGGTCGGAGGGTTCGCGCACTCCGCGGGCCTGGAGGCGGCGGTGCAGCTCGGCGAGGTGGGGCCCGGGAGCGCGCTCTCGTCGTTCGTCGCGAGCGCGCTCTGGCAGGTGGGCCTCGGCGCGCTGCCGCTCGTGCGGGCCGCGCACGAGCGCCCGCTCGACATCGCGACCGTCGACGACGCGTGCGACGCCTTCCTCGTGAACCACGTCGCGAACCGGGCGAGCCGGACGCAGGGCCGCGCGTTCCTCGCGACGAGCGCGCGCGTCTTCCCCTCCGCCGAGATCCGTCGCCTCGACGCCGCCGTGCGGGCGCGGGAGGCGCTGGGCCACCACGCGCCGGCGTTCGGCGCGACCCTCGCGGCGCTCGGCGTCCCGCGCCAGGACGCGCAGGCCGTCTACCTGCACGCCTCGCTCCGCGGCGTCGTCTCGGCGGCAGTGCGCCTCGGGCTCGTCGGGCCCCTGGAGGCACAGCGACTGCAACTCGAGAGCGCGCCGATCCTCGACGCGGTGCTCCATGAGTGCGGAGATCACGGTATCGACGAGCTCGCGCAGCCGGCGCCGCTCCTCGATCTCTTCGGGGCCACGCAGGATCGGCTCTACTCGCGTCTCTTTCAATCGTGAGGTGACAGCATGCACGACCCTGGCGATCACGGGCATGGGCACAACGGCCACGGCCACGTTCATGGCCACGACCACGACCACGTTCACGACCACGGCCACGACCACGTTCACGACCACGGCCACGACCACGTTCACGGCCACGACCACGTTCACGACCACGACCACGACCACGACCACGTTCACGACCACGACCACGACCACGACCACGACCACGTTCACGGGGGTGGCCACGGGCATGCGCACGAGCACGGGCACACGCACGAGCACTGGGCGCATCCGGGGCTCTTCAGCGAGCGGGATGCGCCGAAGGACCGCGATTTCTCGGCGCGGGCGTTCACGGTCGGGATCGGAGGGCCCGTCGGCAGCGGCAAGACGGCGCTCGTGCTCGCGCTCTGCCGCGCGCTTCGCGACAGGATGCCGCTCGGCGTCGTCACGAACGACATCTTCACCCAGGAGGACGCCGAGTTCCTGCACCGCAACAAGGCGCTGCCGCCGGAGCGCATCCGCGCGGTGGAGACCGGGGGCTGCCCGCACGCGGCGATCCGCGAGGACATCAGCCACAACCTCGTCGCGCTCGACGACCTCATGGATCACGTCGCGCCCGCGCTCCTCATCGTCGAGAGCGGCGGAGACAACCTCGCCGCCCAGTACAGCCGGGAGCTCGTCGACTACACGATCTATGTGATCGACGTCGCCGGCGGCGACAAGGTGCCGCGCAAGGGCGGACCGGGGATCACGCAGTCGGACCTGCTCGTCATCAACAAAACCGATCTCGCTCCGCACGTCGGCGCCGACCTCGGTGTCATGGAGCGGGACGCCCGGAGGATGCGGGGAGACGGGCCGTTCCTGTTCGCGCAGTGCAACCGGAGCCAAGGAGTCCCCGAGATCATTGACCACATCCTCTCCGCCATGCGCCGCGCAACCACCACGGCGCCTCCCGCGAAATAGGCCTCTATCGCGCGCCTCCCGCTGCGAGAGGCGCTCACGCTCCACAGGAGTCGGCATACCGGAGCACATCTGCGCCGGGCGCGCGGCGCTGTCCCCTGTCAAAGGAGGACAGCGGCAACGCCGCTTCGACTTCCGTTTCGCTGGAATACCGGTTCTATTGGACGGTAGGCGGACTTCGGACGGGTGGTAGAGGGCGGGGAGGGCTCCGCCGGGCGGAGCGACTTCCACCACGACCGCCGCGGTCGCCACGCGATCACGGCAGCGCCGGATGGCGAGGCGGCGCGGCGCACCCCTTGTAGACCAGAGGAGGAGGCATCAGTGAGCCAGGCCCGACCCCATGTGCTGGTGGTAGACGCCGAGAAGAGGGTCCTCGACAGGCTCGCGCTCGAGCTCAACCAGGGCGGCTTCGACGTCACCTGCGCCGAGAGCGGGCTCGCCGCGATCGAGCTCGTCAAGGCGCGCCGCTTCGACCTCGTGGTCGCCGATGTGGGGGCGCTCGGCACGGAGGGCGCCGGGACCATCGCCGCGCTCAAGGCGCTCGGCCCGGACCTCGAGATCATCGTCGGCGCCCCGTGCTCGAGCGCGAAAGACGCGGTGGAGTGCATCGAGCGCGGCGCGTACGACCTGCTGGAGAAGCCCTACGACATCGAGGACCTGAAGCGGCTGCTCGAGGCGGCGATGCTGCGCACCCACCTCGACGCCGTGGCGGCCGTCCACCAGGCGAGCGCCGCCCTCGTCGCGTCCCTCTCGCGGGACGACTTCCCCGAGCGCGCCGTGGATCTCGCTGCGAAGGTCGTCTATACGACCTGCGCGGCGCTCTCCCTCGCGCTCGATCAAGGGGCCGCGCTGTACCAGGCGGCCTCCGGCGCCGAGGTGCCCGCGGCGTTCATCGCTCGGCTCGCCGGGCGCATCGAGGGCGCGCTCGCGCCCGTCCGCCTGTCCGCCGACGACGCGCCCGATCTGCTCTGTACCGCAGAGGGCGATCGCTTCGGCGCCGCCATCGTCGCGCCGCTCCGCCTTGGCGAGAGCTCGTTTGGCGGTCTCGTGGTGCTCCGCGACGAGCGCCTGCCGGCGTTCACGAGCCAGGAGGAGCAGGCCATCGGCATCTTCGCAATTGAGCTCGCGCTCGCCTTTTACGGCCACAAGGTACGGCGCTCGGTCGGCCCCTGCGCCGCCTGACGCCGCGCGCGGCGTGGACACGCGCGCGGCGCGCTCACCCGGGCCGAGATCTGCGGCTGGCGCCCGCAAATTCTTCGGCAATCGAGCTCAAGATTCCCTCTGGCGAACGCGTTCGCACCCCACTAAAGGAGGGGAGCGATGAGCCCCACCGCTGCACCATCGACTCTCCCCGCCAGGGCCCAGCGCGCCGCGACCTTCTACCGGGATCTCGTCGGGAAGAAGATCGCGATGGCGCTGAGCGGCGTCATCTTCTTCGGCTTCGTGATCGGCCACCTGGCCGGCAACCTCCAGGTCTTCCTCGGCCGGCAGAAGTTCAACGACTATGCCGCCTTCCTCCACGGGACGCCCTCCCTTCTGTGGGGGACGCGGATCGTCCTCCTCGCCTCCCTCATCGTCCACGTCTACACGGGCGTGACGCTCGCGCAGCACAGCCGCGCTGCCCGGCCGGTCCCCTACCAGGTGAAGGGACAGCGGCGCCCGAACGTCGCCGCGCGCACGATGCTGCTGAGCGGCGGCGTCCTCGGCGCCTTCATCGTCTATCACCTGCTCCACCTGACGACGGGCACCGTGCACCCCGACTTCGTGGCGCTCGACGCCTACGACAACGTCGTGAAGGCCTTCAGCCCGGGCCCCGCGGCGATTGCCTACGTCGTGGCGATGGGGCTGCTCGCCCTGCACCTCTACCACGGCGCGTGGAGCATGTTCCAGTCGGTGGGCTTCAACCACCCGCGCTACTCGCCGGGGCTCAAGAAGTTCGCCGCCGCGTCGTCGATCCTGCTCTTCGCCGGCTTCTCGTCCATCCCGCTGGCCGTCCTGTTCGGCATCGTCCGCTGAGCCCGGAGCGTCCGTCATCATGCAGCTGAATGCGAAGATCCCTGAAGGTCCCATCGAGAAGAAGTGGGACCAGCACCGCTTCAACCTGAAGCTCGTCAACCCGGCGAACAAGCGGAAGTACACCGTCCTCGTCGTCGGCACCGGCCTCGCCGGGGGCGCGGCGAGCGCGACGCTGGCCGAGCTCGGCTACAACGTGAAGAGCTTCTGTTTCCAGGACTCTCCGCGCCGCGCCCACAGCATCGCCGCGCAGGGCGGCATCAACGCCGCGAAGAACTACCAGAACGACGGCGATAGCATCTACCGCCTCTTCTACGACACCGTGAAGGGCGGCGACTACCGCGCGCGCGAGGCCAACGTGTACCGGCTCGCGCAGATCAGCGTGAACATCATCGACCAGTGCGCCGCGCAGGGCGTGCCGTTCGCGCGGGAGTACGGCGGCGTGCTCGCGAACCGCTCCTTCGGCGGGGCGCAGGTGTCGCGCACGTTCTACGCGCGCGGCCAGACGGGGCAGCAGCTCCTCCTCGGCGCCTACCAGGCCCTCGAGCGGCAGATCGGCCTCGGCAAGGTGAAGATGTACCCGCGCACCGAGATGCTCGACCTCATCGTCATCGACGGCAAGGCGCGCGGGCTCATCACCCGCAACCTGATCACCGGCGCGCTCGAGACGCACCTCGGCGACGCGGTCGTCCTCGCGTCGGGCGGCTACGGCAACGTCTTCTTCCTCTCGACGAACGCGAAGGGGTCGAACACCACGGCCATCTGGCGGGCGCACAAGCGCGGCGCGCTCTTCGGAAACCCCTGCTTCACCCAGATCCACCCGACGTGCATCCCGGTCTCGGGCGACTACCAGTCGAAGCTGACGCTCATGAGCGAGTCGCTCCGCAACGACGGCCGCATCTGGGTGCCCACGAACGCGGGCGACACGCGCCCGCCGGAGCTCATCCCCGACGGCGAGCGCGACTATTACCTCGAGCGCCGCTATCCGAGCTTCGGCAACCTCGTGCCGCGCGACGTCGCGTCGCGCGCGGCGAAGGCGGTCTGCGACGAGGGCCGCGGCGTGGGGCCGACGCGGCTCGGCGTGTACCTCGACTTCTCGGACGCCATCCGGCGCCTCGGCAAGCCGGCCATCGCCGAGCGCTATGGCAACCTCTTCGACATGTACGAGCGCATCACCGGCGACGACCCGTACAGCGTCCCGATGCGCATCTATCCGGCCATCCACTACACGATGGGCGGGCTCTGGGTCGACTACAACCTGATGAGCACGATCCCCGGACTGTACGTGCTCGGCGAGGCGAACTTCTCCGACCACGGCGCGAACCGGCTCGGGGCGAGCGCGCTGATGCAGGGCCTGGCGGACGGGTACTTCATCATCCCCTACACCATCGGCGATTACCTCGCGTCGACGAAGCTCGAGCGGGTCGACGACCTCCACCCCGCCGTGAGGGACGCCGAGCGCGACGCGAGCGCGCGGCTGAACAAGCTGCTCGGCGCGAACGGCTCGCGAACGGCCGACTCGTTCCATCGCGAGCTCGGCAAGATCATGTGGGAGCAGTGCGGGATGGCCCGCAACGCGGCCGGGCTCAAGGGCGCGCTCGCGCGGATCCCGGAGCTCCGCGAGCAGTTCCACCGTGACGTCCGCGTCTCGGGGACAGGCACCGGCCTGAACCAGGAGCTCGAGAAGGCGGCGCGCGTCGCCGACTTCTTCGAGCTGGCGGAGCTCATGTGTCGTGACGCGCTCGACAGGGAGGAGTCGTGCGGCGGGCACTTCCGCGAGGAGCACCAGACGCCCGAGGGCGAGGCGAAGCGCGACGACGAGCGCTTCTCTTATGTCGCCGCCTGGGCATGGCGAGGCGAAGGTCAGGCCCAGGAGCTCCACAAGGAGCCGCTCCAGTTCAACGAGGTTCACCCCACGCAGCGGAGTTACAAATAATGCGCCTCACCCTCCATGTCTGGCGGCAGAAGGGCAAGTACGAAGCGGGCCGGTTCGTCACGTACGAGGTGCCCGACGTCAGCGAGCACATGTCCTTCCTCGAGATGCTCGACGTGCTCAATCAGCGGCTCATCCTCAAGGGTGAGGAGCCAATCGCGTTCGATCACGACTGTCGCGAGGGCATCTGCGGCATGTGCGGCTTCATGATCAACGGCCAGGCGCACGGCCCCCTCCGTGGGACGACCGTGTGTCAGCTGCACATGCGTCACTACAAGGACGGCGACGTGTTGTGGCTCGAGCCGTGGCGGGCCCAGGCGTTCCCGGTGGTAAGCGACCTCGCGGTGGACCGCAGCGCGTTCGACCGGATCATCGCGGCGGGCGGCTTCGTCTCGGTGTCGACGGGCAGCGCGCCGGACGCGAACGCGATCCCGGTGCCGAAGGTGGTCGCCGAGCGCGCCATGGACGCGGCGGCGTGCATCGGCTGCGGCGCCTGTGTCGCATCTTGTCCGAACGCGTCCGCCTCGCTCTTCACCGCGGCGAAGCTCACGCACCTGAACCTCCTGCCGCAGGGCGAGCCGGAGCGCGATCAGCGGAGCCTCAACATGGTCGCCCAGATGCGCGTCGAGGGCTTCGGCCACTGCACGAACGTCGGCGAGTGCGAGGCGGTCTGCCCGAAGGAGATCCCCCTCGACATGATCGCGAAGATGAACCGCGACTACCTGCGCGCGACGCTGGTCCACCGCGACGTGCAGGCCAAGGGCGGCACCGGCTGAGGCGCCGCACCGCCGGCCTCGCTCGAGGCCGGCGGCGCCTCCCCTCCCTCCCCTCTCGTCGACAGCGAACGCCCTCCTCCCGCACGCCATGAACGGCGGCGCTCCGTCGCCGCCACCCCGCCGCCAAGGCGGGTGCGCCCCTGATTGACACCGGCTCGCCGCCCGGACGCGCTGCGCCAAAGGTATGCCTGTGGCCCACGGGGTCAGGCTGGCCCTTCGGCCCATCACCGCCCGTACGGCCGGCCCCCGGTGCCTGCAGGCGCAGGCTGCAGCGCCTCGGCACGAGGCTCACCCGAGCACGGCCCCGCGGCATGACAGGCGAGCCCTGGTGCCGCGGGTGCGCCAGCACGATCCCGACGGCCGCCGCAGGTGTGGCACGAGGCCGCCCTCACCTTCCGTTTTCGTACAATTTTTCACCAAAAACACAAGGATTTGCAGGCCCCCTGTGGAAAACAAACCAGGAGTTTCCTGATCACCGACTCAGGGACTTCCTAAACCGTCTTCACATTGAGAGCCCCAACCGTACAGTCAACGTGGGATAAGCACTCGGCATGTTTCGAGAACATCTCGCCGCGACTCGCGCCTATGCCAGTGGGGGCTTTCCGAGCGTGACGAGCCGTCGCTCCAGTAGCAGCGCAACCGCGAAGATGCCGTGGCGCTCTCCCGCGCCGCAATGAAACGTGTCAGGGTCAACAGGCACTTGTTCGAGGTCACGAGTTGGAATAACCTCGAAATTGTCCTGAACGGGATCAGTCGTCATAAGACAATTGTGGTCACCCCACACCATGTCGTAGACTAGGTCGAACTTAGAGCGCCGCAGCGAGGGGGGGCATCCCGCGGCGAGCGCGTCGAGGATCGCATCGAGTATCGCTCTTCTGCGGAAGCCGGTTCGAGGGGAGGGCCGGCAGGAGGAGAAGCCAGAGGCAACGGCCGCGGCGACCTTTCTCCCGGCGGGTCAGGAGATCCGCTTTCCACACGGGAACGACGCGCACCGGGACCGCAAACCAGACCGACCGGGGCCGGGCAGATCGCCTGACGGCGCCCTGCTGCACTGTTCGTGCTGCGCGTCGCATACGCGCGCCGGGGTCTGCGAGGCTGATCGGATGCGGGAGTTCGAACATCAGACAGGTCTCTTGGACGAGCGAAGAAGTAGGAGGGGAACTTCATGAGGTGCTGCATCGACGGCCTTAATCTGCATCCGACGAGCGTCCACGATGCTGCCGTTGTTCTCGACACCGTGACGGATCGGCTCCTCGCCGCGGGTGATCGGCGAGCGGCCTTCACCGACGTCTACGGTATCGTCACGCGCGCGGTCGCGGCGCAGGTCGGGCGACGCGATGGCATGTTCCTCGAGCCGGCGTGGATCTCGCGGCTCGCGGGCCGGTTCTGCGAGCGGTACCTCCAGACGCTCGGCTGGTACGATCGGGGCGCGGCGCAGGACTGCGGCGCCTGGCACATCGCGTACTCGAGCACGGCGTCGCGGTTCACGCCCCCCGTGCAGAACGCGCTGCTCGGCTTCAGCGCCCACATCAACTACGACCTGATCTTCGGGATCCACGCGACGATCGTCGAGTTCGGGCACGGCGCCGACCGGGCGATGCTCGCGCGGCTCAAGCACGATCACGATCAGATCAATACGCTGCTCCGCGCCTCGGTCATCGAGGCGCTCGCGCGCCTCACCGCGCGGCACGGCTGCCCCCTCAGCGCGTTCTTCCTGGACAACGCGCCGGAGGTCGCGATCTGGGTGTCCATGGAGATGCTCTCGCGGTGGCGCGAGCGGGTCTGGGACGACGTCCTGGCGCTCCTCGCCGCGCGCGACGGGAGCGAGCGGGCGGCGCTCTCCCGCGGGATCGAGCGGCGCTCGACGCGCATCGCCCAGATGCTCGCGCTGCCCTCGCTCCACCAGGCGCCGCATACGGCGCTCCGCCTCCTGTCAAGGGCCGCGTGATCGCGGCCGACCGCAACCGGAGCCCCGCCCGATCGTAGAATGGGGGCATGAGCAAGCTGCCCAAGGAACCGCCCGCCGGCGAGATCACCCCTCCAGCGCTCTACCTGCGGCGGCGCGAGCTCCTCAAGAGCGCGGCGCTCTTCGCCGGCACCGCGTCGGCCATCGGCGGCGGCCTCGTCTGGCTCACGGGCGGCGCGGCGCGCCCCTCGGCGGCGGGCGCCCCCGGCGGTGAGGCCACGCCGCTCGGCGCGGGCGCGCCGCCGGGGCCGCCCGCCGCCGGCGCGTCGTCCTCCGGGACGAGATCGAGAGACCCGTTCGTTACCGACGAAGCGCGGACCTCCTACGAGGACATCGTTTCGTACAACAACTTCTACGAGCTCGGCCTGAGCAAGTCCGAGCCGGCAAGGAACGCCGGCCGGCTCAGGCTCCGCCCCTGGGCCATCGCGTGCGAGGGAGAGGTGAAGAAGCCCGAGGTCGTCGACCTCGACACCCTCCTCCGGTGGTTTCCCCTGGAGGAGCGCGTCTATCGAATGCGCTGCGTCGAGGCGTGGTCGATGGTGATCCCCTGGCTCGGGTTCCCGCTGGGCGCGCTGCTCAGGCGCCTCGAGCCGACCTCTCGCGCCCGGTACGTCCAGTTCACCACGCTGCTCGATCGAGAGCAGCTGCCCGGCCAGCGGAGCGACGTGCTCGAGTGGCCTTACGTCGAGGGGCTGCGGATCGACGAGGCGATGCACCCTCTCACGATGCTGGCCGTGGGCCTCTACGGCAAAACGCTGCTCGGCCAGAACGGAGCGCCCATTCGCCTGGTGGTGCCGTGGAAATACGGGTTCAAGGGGTGCAAATCGATCGTCAGCATCAAGCTCACCGAGCGCCAGCCGGCGACGAGCTGGAGCCGCGCCGCGCCGGACGAGTATGGGTTCTATGCGAACGTGAACCCCGCGGTGGATCACCCGCGCTGGAGCCAGGCGACGGAACGGAGGATCGGTGAGCTGCGTCGCCGTCCCACGCTGCCATTCAACGGCTATGCGGAGGAGGTCGCCGGCCTCTACAGCGGGATGGACCTGCGGGAGAGCTTCTGATGATGCGCGCGCCAGCGAGGACGATGTCGCCGCCGCGCGCTGCCGCCGCCGGCGTGCCGGCTGGCCGGAAGCTGGCCTGGCTCCCGCCCGCGGTCGTCGCCGGCGGGCTGATCCCGCTGGCCGTGCTCGGCCTGCGCGCCGGGGCCGGGGCGCTCGGCCCGGACCCCGTCGCCGAGGCGCTGAACCAGCTCGGCCTGCTCGCGCTCGTGCTGCTCGTCGCCTCGCTGGCGGCGACGCCGCTCAAGCTCGTGTCGGGCTGGACCTTTCCGCTGCGTATCCGCAAGGCGCTCGGGCTGCTCGCCTTCTTCTACGCGTGCGCCCACTTCCTGACGTACGCGATCGTCGATCAGGGCCTCGAGGTGCGCGCGATCGTCGAGGACATCACGCAGCGCCCCTTCATCCTCGCCGGCTTCGTCGCGCTCCTCGCGCTCGTCCCGCTCGCGGCGACGTCGACCGCGCGCATGCTGAAGCGCCTCGGCGCCGCGCGCTGGAAGCGCCTGCACCGGCTCGCCTACGTCGCCGCCGTCCTCGGGATCGTGCACTTCTTCCTCCGCGTGAAGAAGGACACGACGGAGCCGATGATCTACGGGGCGCTGCTCGCGCTGCTCTTCGCCGTGCGCATCGCGAGCGCCGTCCTGCGCAGACGCGCGGCGCCGCGCTGAGCGCCGGCGTCGCGCCGTCACGTCGTCGCCGCGCGGCGAACCTGCCGCGCCGCGCCGCGCGTTCGGATACCATGTGGCTTCGACGTGGAACGCGTGAGGACGGCGTCATGAAGCTCTTCACCATCGGGGACAGCATCTCTCAAGGCTTCATGTCGCTCGGCGCGGCGCGCACCCAGCTCGCCTACTCCACGTGGATCGCGCGCGCGCTCGGCGTCGACGTCGGCGACGCGCTGTCGAGCCCGGCGTACCGCGTGCCCGACTACCCGGCCCACGGGCTGCTGCTCGATCTCGAGGTGGTGCTCCGCCGCCTCCAGCTCGCGTTCGGCGCCACGATCGACAGGCTCGAGTGGGCCGCCGTCCTGCTGGAGATCAACCGGGTGCTCGACGTGGCCGAGGACTACTACGAGCGCGGCGAGGGGGCCGGCCCTTACCGCGGCGGGAGCGTCCCCTGGTTCCACAACGTCTCGGTGTACGGCTTCGACGTGGCCGACGCGTGGCTCGTGACCCCGAGGCTCTGCAGGGAGCGGATCGCGGCGGCGCCCGGCGCCATGGACGGCTTCCTCCAGGGGCCCAACGCGGCGTTCTACCGGACCGCGCTCCGCGTCCTCAACCCGTCGCGGGACGAGCGCCTCGACGGGTACAGCCAGCTCGACTGGCTCGGCCACCACGCGCGCGGCGAGGGCGTCGAGAACCTCCTGCTCTGGCTCGGCCCCAACAACGCAGTCGGCTCGGCGATCCTCCTCAGCGTCGCGGCGACCGAGGACAGGCCCGAGCGGCGGCCGGTCTCGCTCAGCTTCGACGAGCGGACCCGGGCGCAGTGGAACCTCTGGATGCCCGACGATTTCGTCGCCGAGTACGGCGAGCTGCTGGACCGGGTCGACACCCTGATGCGGCGCAACGAGAGCCCGGGCTGGCGGGTGTTCGTGGCCAACGTGCCTCACGTGACGATCGTGCCGATCGCCACGGGCGTCGGCGACCCCCTCCCTGGCTCGCCGCGCTACTTCCCCTATTACACCTATCCCCCGTTCGCTCGCGGCCCCCGCCTGATCGAGGCGGGCGCGCCGCACCTCACCGCGGCGGAAGCGCGGCGCATCGACGCGACCGTCGACGCCTGCAACGCGCAGCTGCTCCGGCTCATCGAGGAGAAGAACGCCCGCCACCGCACGCCCCGGTATCACCTCGTCGACGTCTCCGGCGGCCTGGACCGGCTCGCGTACCGGCGCACCAGCGGCGAGCCGTCGTACGAGTTCCCCGCGTACTTCGCGGCCAACGTCGCGCCGCCGATGGACACCCGCTTCTACCACGTCGATCGCGCCGGGCGCCGCAGGGCCGGCGGCATCGTCAGCCTCGACGGGGTTCACCCGAGCGTCATCGGCCAGGGCCTCCTCGCCCACGAGTTCCTCAAGGTCATGAAGGAGGCCGGCGTCCCCGGCGCCGACCCGGACCGCCTGCCGTGGCCCAGGATCGTGGCGAGCGACACGCTCTATCAGGACCCGATCCCGCTGATGGAGGAGATCTACCGGTACGAGGAGCTGTCGTACGCCGTGCTCTCGGCTTACCGGTACCTCTTCGGAGGGTTCCAGGGCCGGCGCGGCAGCATCAAGGACTTCTAGAGCGGTTCCCCCCCCGCCCCTGGAGCGTCGCAGAGCGGCGGTCACGGCACTGCCGGGGTGCTCCCACGCAGCATGAAATAGATGAGCACCCCCGTGACGGAGACGTAGAGCCAGAGGGGCAGCGTCACCCGAGCGATCTTGGCGTGCTTCGCGAAGTTCGCCTTGTAGGCGAAGTAGAACGACGTCAGCGCGAGCGGCACGATGCCCGCCGAGAGCACGATGTGAGAGATGAGGACGGCGAAGTAGACGGCGCGGAGCGGCCCGGTGCCCTGGTACTTCGTGTCGCCGTGGACGAAGTGATAGGCGAGGTAGCCGACGAGGAACAACGACGAGGCGGCGAACGCCGAGACCATCAGGTACTTGTGCACGACCATCGCGCGGCGCTTGATCGCGAACCAGCCCGCGACGAGGAGCGTGGCGGCCGTCGCGTTCAAGGCGGCGTTCAGCGGGGGCATGAAGCGGAGATCCGCGCCGCCCGCGCCCCGCCGGATGATCAGGATGTAGGCGAGGAACGCCAGCGCGGCCGCGGAGAGCACGGCATTGAAGGCGTAGAACGATCGGTCGCTTGTGCGGGCGAGCAGGCCGACGGGCTTCAAGTGGCTCGAGGCGTGGGACGACATCGCGCGGTCCATACCAGAGGAGCGCGCCGAGCGCGAACGCGAGCGGGCGACCTCGGATCAGCGAGCGGGAGCGGACGGAAGCGGACACGAGCCGGCGGGAGCGGACGGAGACGAACGCCAGCGCTCGCAGGCCGACCGAAGCGGACGGGCGCGGACGGAGCCGCCCCGAGCGACGGCGGGCTAGGCGGAGCTCGGCGCGATCCCCATCGGGGGGCTGCGCTCGAGGTTCCGCAGCGGCTCGCGCATGGTCACGAACTCCTCGGCCGCGGTCGGGTGGATGCCGATCGTGGCGTCGAACTGCGCCTTGGTCGCGCCGCACTTCAGCGCGACGGCGAACCCCTGGATGATCTCGCCGGCGTCCGGCCCGACCATGTGGACGCCGAGCACCCGGTCGGTCGTGCGATCGACGACGAGCTTCATCATCGTCTTCTCCTCGCGCCCGGAGAGGGTGTGCTTGAGCGCGCGGAAGGTAGAGAGGTAAATGGCGACGTCGTGGTGCTCCCGCGCCTGCGCCTCGGACAGGCCGACGGTGCCGACGTTCGGCTGGCTGAAGACGGCGGTCGGGATGCCGGCGTAGTCCACGCGCGCGCGCTCGCCGCGGAAGAGCGTCTTCACCAGCGCCATCGCCTCGGCGATGGCCACCGGGGTGAGCTGCACGCGCGAGATCACGTCGCCGAGCGCATAGATGGACGGGACCGACGTCTGGAACGCGTCGTCCACAACGACCGCGCCGTCCTCGTCGAGCTTCACCCCGACCTCCTCGAGGCCGAGCCCCCTGGTCTTCGGCAGGCGCCCCGTCGCGTACAGCACGCAGTCGGCCGCGAGCTCGGTGCCGTCGGCGAGCATCGCGCAGAGCGCGTCGCCCCGCCGCTCGAGGCTCTCGATGGTCGCGCCCAGGCGGAGGTCCAGCCCCTTCTTCTGGATCTCGGCGGCAAGGAACGTCCGGATGTCGTCGTCGAAGCCGCGCAGGAGGTGCAAGCCGCGGTGGATCAGCGACACCTCGGCCCCGAGGCCGTGCAGGATGCCGGCGAGCTCGACCGCGATGTAGCCGCCCCCGACGATGACCGCCCGCCGCGGCATCGTCGGGAAGTGGAACAGGTCGTCGGAGCTGACGGCGAGCTCGCGCCCGGGGAGATCGGGGATCCAGGGATAGCTGCCGGTCGCGATGAGGATCCGCTCGGCGGTGATCCTGGCGCCGTCGATCTCGACGGCGTGGGGATCGACGATCCGGGCGTGCCCCCGGCGGATGTCGGCGCCCGAGTTCTTCAGGAGCCGCTCGTAGACGCCGTTCAGGCGCTCGATCTCCTTGTCCTTGTTGCGGAGGAGCGTCGACCAGTCGAACGACGGGCCGGCATGCCCGTTCCCGCTGGCGCCGTGGCCGGGCACCGTCCAGCCGTAGCCGGCGGCGTCCTCGAAGTCCTCGGCGTAGTGCGAGGCGTAGACGAGGAGCTTCTTCGGGATGCACCCCAGGTTGACGCAGGTGCCGCCGAGGTGGCGCGACTCGGCGACGGCGACCCGCGCGCCGTAGGAAGCGGCCATGCGGGCTGCGCGCACGCCGCCGGAGCCGGCGCCGATGACGAACAGATCGTAATCGTACTTGGACATGGCGGACGACTATGCCCCATGCGGGGCGCGGTCGCCGCGCGCCGTGCGGTCGCCGCGCCCCCGGCCTCCGCTCCCTTCGGCTTCGGCTCGGCCACCGGCGCGGGGTTTCTGCTACGGTCCCGCCGTTGCGCTCCTCGACCCACACTGGAACCTTCGCCGACGCTCCGTCACCGCGCCCGCGCGACGGCGACCTGCAGGAGCGTCCCGCGCCGCGCCTCGCGGGGCGCGCGCGCCGCGCCCTGCCCTTCGCGCTGGCGGCCGCGCTCGTCGCGTTCGTCCTCGGCCGGCTCGACTTCGACGCCTTCCTCGCCGCCCTGTCGCACGTCGATGCGCCGCTCTTCGTCGCCTTCGCCGCCCTCTTCGTCCTCGCGCTCCTCGGCGCCGACACGTTCGCGACCGTCCTCGTCTACCGCCGCCTGATCGCGCCCGTCGCCTTCCGCGATTTCCTCGTGCTCCGCGGCGCCTCCTACCTCCCGTCGCTGCTCAACCACCACGTCGGTCAGGCCTTCATCACGGTCTTCCTCGCGCGCGTGCACGCCGTGCCGCTCGCGCGCGTCGCCGGCGCGACGCTCGTCGTGTACGCGTCGTGGCTCGGCTGCCTGCTCCTCCTCGGCGCCGTCGCCGTGCCCGCGAACGGCGGGTCGCTCGTCGGGTCCGCCCTGCTCCTCGCGGCGGGCGCGCTCTACCTTGCGATCCTCGCGCTCCGCCCCGCCCGGCTCGCCCGCACGAAGCTCCTCGCCCCGCTCTTCGAGGCGGGCGTGCGCGGCCACCTCGTCGCCCTCGCCGCGCGTATCCCGCACCTCCTCGTCCTGTTCGCCGGCACCTGGCTCCCCTTCTGGTTCTTCGACGTGCGCATTCCCCTTGGAGCCGCCCTCACGTACATCCCGATCCTGATGGTGGCGGTGACGCTCCCCATCACGCCGCAAGGCTTCGGCACGCGCGACGTGCTCGCCGCCGCGCTCTTCGAGGGCTTCGCGGCCGGCGCGACGCGCGACGCACGCCTGGCCGCCATCGCCGCCTCGACGACGACGTGGGCCGTGGCGCTCACCCTCGTCGAGGCCGCGCTGGGCCTGGCCCTGCTCCGGGGCGTTTTGCCCCATATGGAGGCAAAGCGCCCCACCGACGCTGCTGCCTCCGATGCTGCCCCCTCCGCCAGGCGCGAACCGACATGACGCGGCTTAACGCGGCTCGCCATCGCGGAATTGTCACGGTATTTGCAAATATTGCAACTACGCTGTGGGTTATGGGCCATTGGCTCATGGTTTGCCATAGCGTGGAAGAGGTCAAAGAAGTCGAAGGGGCCAAAGCGGCCAAAGAGAGATAGGTCGGCTGGGAGAACGTTCGGCGCGACGAGTTTCGGGTTATAGTCTCCGACCCCCTGGCGTTGCTTTCGTCCTTCTGGCGGGCGCGTCCCGCCGAACATCGCAGACTGGACCAGTCCGCGCCGAGCGACCCTCTATGAAGAACCTGGTTCGTTTCCTCGCCTCCTCCGATCACGACGTCGCCCGCGCCGTTCGGCACGTGCGCCGGCAGGTCCGCGGCTTCACCCTGCCCGCGCCGCGGCCGATCGTGGTCCCGATGCGCATGGCGTTCGAGGCGGCGCGCGAGGCGTACTACTTCGGCGCTCGCGTGCTCGTCTGCGAGCCGCACTTCAAGTCGCACTGCGCGCAGTACGGCAAGGGTGTCCGGACGGGGAACTTCATCCACTACATCCAGGGGCAGGGCGACATCCTCCTTGGCGACAACGTGGTGCTCGACGGCAAGATCAACTTCGTCTTCGCCCGGCGGTTCTGCGACCGCCCCACGCTGCGGATCGGCGACAACACAGGGATCGGGCACGGCTGCCGGATCATCGTCGGCAAGTCGATCACCATCGGCAAGCACTGCCGCATCGCGGGGAGCGTCTTCATCCTCGATTCGAGCGGTCACCCGAGCGATCCGGAGGCCCGGAAGCAGGGCCTGCCGCCCTCGGACGCCGAGGTGCGGCCGGTCGTCATCGAGGACAACGTATGGCTCGGGGCCCGGTCGATGATCTTCCCGGGGGTCACGGTGGGCGAGGGCAGCGTGGTTGCGGCGGGCGCCATCGTGATGGCCGATGTCCCTCCGTACACCGTCGTCGCTGGCAATCCGGCCCGACGGGTGGCATCACTGCGGACCGAGCCGGCGCCCGAGGCGAACCGCGCCGACGCGAAGAAGCACGGCGCGGACGACGCGGGGAGGCGCTCGGTCTCCGACAGCGCATCGTAACCCTGGAGCTTCTCATGGCGATCGAGTTGGATCAGGTGACCGAGATCATCGTCACGCTCAGCAAGGTTCCCGGCATCGGGCCTGATGACGACATCTTCGACGCAGGGGTCACCTCCATTCTTGCGGTTTCACTCATCCCCGAGCTGGAGGAGCGGTTCAACGTGACCATCCCCGACGACGGCAGGTTCCTTGCGGCCCGCACGCCGCGCGCGCTGACCGCGATGCTGCGGGAGCTCGAGTGATGAGAAGGACGGTCACGGTCGAGCTCGCGACGCCTGCGACCGAGATGGCGCAGGAGGAGATCCCGAAGCAGATCGCCTTCCTCTCGAAGGACATCTCGAACATCCGCTTCGTCCGCGAGGGCGCGGCGATCGAGTTCGAGGCCCCCGAGGAGGGCGCGGGAGAGCTCGCGCGCGCGGCCGAGCGCCTCGCGCGCTCCATGCAGCGCAGCCTGCGCCAGATCGCGCGCAAGCTCGTGTACCGCAGCCCGGCGTGCGATCGGGCGGAGTTCCGCGGCGGCGCGCTCCCCGCCGGGATCACGCAGATGGGCCAGGGCCAGGTCGCCCTCGAGGGCATGCCGCTGCGGCTCTACCGCTACTTCGATCGCACGCTGGAGGCGCTCGGCGCGCCGTTCTCGCCGAGCCCGATCCTGGTGCCGACGTTGATCCCGGCAACGACGCTGGCGAAGTGCGACTATTTCCGCTCGTTTCCCCACATCGTCACGTTCACGTGCCACCTGCCGGAGGACATGCCGCGCATCGAGGATTTCCGGGCGAGGCACCAGGACCGGGACACCCTCGACGAGCGCGCGCTGAGCGACATGGCGCAGCCGGAAGTGTGCCTCTCGCCGGCGGTCTGTTACCACGTGTACGCGGCGAACCGGGACCGGGTGCTGCCGGCGGGCGGCGCGCGCTACGCCCTCGCGGGCCGCTGCTTCCGCTACGAGTCGAGCAAGATGGTCGACCTGCGGCGGCTCTGGGAGTTCACGATGCGGGAGATCGTCTTCCTCGGGTCGCGGGAGGAGGTCCTCGCGCTGCGCGAGCAGGGGAACGAGCTCGTGGCGCGCTACCTCGACGAGCACCGGCTCGCCGGCGAGATCCGGACGGCGAGCGACCCGTTCTTCATCGCGCCGGACGCGGCCGCCAAGACGTACTTCCAGATCAGCAGCGAGACGAAGTACGAGATCTCGCTGATGCTCCCGGAGGGCGAGCGCGTGGCGGCCGGCTCGCTGAACTACCACACCGACTTCTTCGGCCGCGCGTTCAGCTGCAATGTCGAGGGCGCGGGCCCGATGCACAGCGTGTGCATCGCGTTCGGCCTGGAGCGGTGGGTCTACGCGTTTCTGGCCCAGCACGGCGACGATCCGACAGGCTGGCCCGAGCTCGTGCGGCGGTCTCCCGAGATGGCCAGTCTGTAGAGAGGCTTCGCTGCCATGCAGGTCGAGCGCGTCGATCCGGTCGCGGCGGCGGACGAGGCCAGCTTCGTCCTGCGCGAGGCGTGGCCGCTGCCGGTCCTCCACTACACGGCCGACTACCTGAGGTGGCAGTTCGGTTCCCCCGGACCGGCGCCGCAGGCGGTGCTCGCGCGCGAGGGCGGCGAGCCGGCCGGCTTCATCGGCGTCGCCCCGCGCCGCTTCCGCTTCCGGGGCGTCACGTCGGAGGGATATGTCCTCTCGTTCGTGAGCGTGCGGCCGAAGTTCCAGGGGCAAGGGCTGGCGAGCCGGCTGTACACGGAGCTCCTCGCCGG
Organism: Sorangium sp. So ce124; assembly: GCF_051525235.1. Taxonomy (NCBI): domain Bacteria; kingdom Pseudomonadati; phylum Myxococcota; order Polyangiales; family Polyangiaceae; genus Sorangium; species Sorangium sp. So ce124. The sequence continues at coordinate 11,487,476 of NZ_CP150312.1, read as the reverse complement.
CCTCCGGGCGACCGGCCTGCCGATCGCGGTGTTCGTGGAGGCGCGGTCCGCGCCCGCGCAGCGCGTGCTCTTCAAGGCGGTGGCGGCGGTGGGCCTCGAGCTGAAGCAGCTCACCGCGTGCCGGAACCATGGCTTCCTCCCCCGGGCCGGCGCCGCGCCGCCGCGGGCCGTGGCCGCGCCGGCAGGGGCCTTGGAAGACGCGCTCGCCGTGATGGGGGCGTGCGGCGACGAGCGCGTGCTGTGGTCGGCGCCCGACGCGGCCCAGCTCGAGCACGGCCTGCGCGATCCGCGTCCGCGCCGGCTGCTGCTCGTCGAGGAGGCAGGCCAGGCCGTCGGCGCCGCCGCGGTGTTCCTGTCGGAGATCGCGACCGCTCGTGGGATCGACCGGGTGGCGACGGTCGACACGCTCTTCCTGCCGGAGCCGACCGCCGATCGGCTCGCGGCGGTGATGCGCGCGGCGTCGGAGGTGTTCGCCGGAGAGGCGACCGCGCCGGTGGTGAGCGCGCCGAACCTGGCGATCGTCCCCCAGGACCAGCTGAGGCCAGCCGGCGTGCGCGCGACGGCCGCGACCTTCGACGCGTTCGTGCTCCACCCGAAGCGCGGGCCATGGCTGGACGCCGAGACGACCAACCTCGAGGTCGTCTGACCCGAAGGTGCCCCGGGGGCATTCATCTATTTTATAGATGATCCATATGAGAACAATGCCGATTCACAAGATGGATCGGCGGGCGCATGCTGAGGTCATGACCAACAACACTTCTTCGATGGTGATCCGGCGCTCTGGCGAGCGCGGCTATGCCGACCATGGGTGGCTGCAGTCGTTCCACACGTTCTCGTTCGCCGACTACCAGGATCCGGAGCACATGGGCTTCCGTGCGCTGCGGGTCATCAACGACGACCGCGTCGCCCCGTCGCGGGGGTTCGGGATGCACCCGCACCAGAACATGGAGATCGTCACCTATGTCCTGGAGGGGGAGCTCGCGCACAAGGACAGCATGGGGAACGGGTCGATCATCCGCCCAGGCGAGGTCCAGCGCATGTCGGCGGGGACGGGCGTGTACCACAGCGAGCACAACACCTCGAAGGCGGGCGCGACCCACCTGCTGCAGATCTGGATCGTGCCGGATCGGCGCGGGTATACGCCGAGCTACGAGCAGAAGGCGTTCTCGAAGGAAGAGCGCCAGGGCAAGCTGCGGCTCGTCGCCTCGCAGGACGGGCGCGAGGGCTCGGTCACGGTCCACCAGGACGTGAGCCTGTTCGCGGGGCTCTTCGGGCAAGGCGAAGAGACGCGCTACGAGCTCCCGGCCGGTCGAAACGCCTGGGTCCACGTCGCGCGCGGCAGCGTCGAGCTGAACGGGACGCTGCTCGAGGCCGGAGATGCGGCGGCCATCGGCGCAGCCGGCGCGGGAGGAGCAGGTCAGTCGCTCCACCTCGTCGGGAAGGGCGCGGGCGAGGTGCTGCTGTTCGACCTCGCCTGAGGGCGGCTCTCGCGCCCTCCGCTCGGCGGCGGCTCAAAGAGACAGATGAGACAGCGCGAGATCGCGCCCATGATCCACGGCGTCAGGAGAAGCCTGCCGCCTGCAAGGGAGCTCCCTGGGGCAAACAGGCACCTTGCGGGCGACGGCTCGACACACCGCCATGATCATCGTCCCCCTCGCTCGACCCCCGCAGAGGCGCGATGTCGCCGCCGCGCTGCGGGTCCGACGCCAGGAGGCAGCTGAATCCGTGCGTCTCGATCTGGCAGGCTTTGCGCGCCTCTCCCGCTTGCTCGTCGGCGGCATCCGCTCCATAGAGATCTCATGGATGCCATCGAACTCCTCGTAAGCCACCACCGCGAGCTCGAGCAGCGATTCTCCGAGCTGAAGGAGGCCTCTTCCGTCACCGCAGCGCAGTTCACCGCTGCCGCCGACCTCCTCGCCACCCACATCACGATCGAAGAGCAGGACTTCTACCCGGCGGTCCGGGCTCGCCGCACCGAGGATATCCTCCTCGAGTCGCTGGAGGAGCACCTGTCCATCAAGCGCGTGCTGGCCGATCTCGTGGCCCTCGACGCCGCGGACGAGACGTTCGGGGCCAAGGTCCATGTGCTCGCCGAGCAGCTCGAGCACCACCACAAGGAGGAGGAAGAGCACCTGTTCCCCAAGGTCAGGAAGCTCCTTGACGACGGCGCGCGCGAAGCGCTCGGGCAGCAGATGCACGCGAGGATGCGCGCGCTGCAGCAGGGGGAGCCCCGCAGGCTCGTCCTGGGCCAGACCGACGCCGCAGCGCCCCTCCCCTGAACCCATGTCCCTCCAGCCCCCTCTCCTCGGTGGCCCCCGGCGCCGTGAGCGCCCGGACGCGGCGCCCGCACACGCAGGCCCACGCAAGCCCGCGCAACCAAGCGACGGCTGTTAGAAAAGATACCCTCACGCAACACGCGCGAACCAGAGCCGGACGTAAAAACCTGAGCCGCATGCAGGCGCCGGCGCCACCCTACAGTTCAGCGAAACCTGAGAAATTCGTCGGAGCGAATGCGATTTTTCTAGTAGGAATTTCCCCACGGTCGTTATTCTAGACTGCTGCGAGTCTCGTGGCGGTGGTCCGGAATGGCCGCGGGGAGAGAGCATGGTGCGAAGAAGCCGATGGGCAGGGCCTGATGCCGTACGCCAGCTGCTCGGCGCAGCGGGCGCCGTCTGGCGCGCGAGCGAGCGATGCCCGACGCTCACCGGGGATCTTCGACGGAGGTAGGAGGTAGGATGACGGCTCGACCTGTACTCTCGATTGACACATCCTTCGACCCGGACAGCGCGTGGTTCGCGGCCGGACGCACGCAGCTCTACGGGCGTATGGGCGAGCAGTTCTCCATCGTACCGTTCGGACGTGCCAGCGCGGAGCGGCGGAGGATACTCCGCCAGATCGCGCGCGCCGAAAGCACCGGCAATCCATTCCGGGCGATCGTGGTGTCGTCCCACGGCAAGACGAGCTGCGTTGTGGACGACGAGTCGCCCGACGGCATCCTGCTCTCGCACGAGAGCCCTGCGCAGGAGATCGAGCTCTGGGCGCGCGGTCGCGTGCTCTATTTCTGCTGTGGCGAGACCGCGAACGGCCCGCTGTTCGACAGGCTCCTCGACGCGGGAGCGCGGGCGGTGGTCGGCTTCACGGGGAGGCTCGGCGCCACGACCGTCGACGGCAAGTTCTTCTGGCGGCTGCTCGATCACGAGCTGGTGACCTGCGCGCTGCACGACCAGCAGGTGCCGGGCTTCGAGAGGGCGAGGCAGCAGTTCCTGGAGCGCGTCACGCTGCGTCTGACGTCGCTCCCCGACGACGGAGCGGTGCGGGACGAGCTCTCGAAGATGAGGGACCAGCTCGTGTCGATGGTGATCCGGGGCCCGGGGAAGGGGTAGCAGCGCGCCGCCCAGGGTCGTCCTGCGCGGGAGGTCTTGCCGAGGCGCCCGGCCCCCGGGAGGGGGTCGTCGCGCGGCGCGGAATCAGGGACGACGTTGCGGGAGCCCCGCTGGGACTCCCTCGAAGCGGGTCAGTACAGGAAACATATCCCCGGCTTCTCCTCGCATCTCCCGAGCACGCAGAAGCCCTCGCAATCGGCGTCACTCGAGCACGCCGTGCGGGCGCACGCGCCGGTCGTATCGCACACGTGGTCCTTCGGACAGTCCGCTTCGGCGGCGCACGACCTCGCCCGACACCGATGATCCGGCGCGCACGCCAGCGTCGAAGGGCATTCGGCGTCCGTCTCGCAGCCGCGGACGCAGGTGTTCCGCAGCTGCAGCTGGATAGCCAGGGGGCACGTGAAATGCGGCGGCTCGCAGATGATCGGCGCGCCTGCGCCGCCGCCTCCGGCTCCCCCGCCTCCCGCTCCCCCGCCGCCGCTTTCGCCGTCGATGCCGGCGCAGTCCTCGTCGGATCCACACCAGGCGCCTCGTACCTCATAACAGACGGCATCGCTGAGCCGGTTGCACGTGTTGTTGTTGCAATCCGCCCCGACCCGACACTCGAACTCGCCGAGCGGCGCGCCGCCGCTATCTCCAGCGGGCTCGCCGTTGCCCCCGCCGCATCCGAGCGAGACGCCGAGCACCGTACCGAACATCAATCGATGAAGCCTGATCCGCATAAAGTCATACCTATCAGGCGGCCGCTGTTCCGAAGAAGACTGCGGCACGTTCGCGACGACCGGAGCGACCCCGTACGCGCTGCGGACCTGAATGAGGGATCGAGCCCCTGGCGCTCGAAGCGAGAAACTGCCGAGGCGGCAAGGACGCCAAGAGATCCGAAAACATCTCTCTTTTTGGCGTCTTCTGGCGTCTTGGCGGTCTGTATCCTCCGTGCCCGAGCACCGGTTGACGGTCTGCATCTTTCTCGCCCGAGCGCCGCTCCAGGGCGGCCCTGGTAGGACGCCGCGCGGTCCGGTAGATCCAGGAGAGCGATGCGACACAAGCCCTCGGTCGTGCTCTGCTCGGCGGCGCTCCTCCTGGCCGCCATGGCGGGCGACGGCCTCGCCAGCCCGCGCGCGGCCGTGCGCGAGCAGGCGAGCGACGCGTGGTTCATGGACGGCGGGCGCCGCGTCGACGTCGAGCGGCTCGGTCCGGCCGCGCTGGGCGCGTCCTCGACGCCGCGCGCGCTCGCGCCGGTGCGGCTCCGCTATCCAGGCGGCCGGACCGTTCAGGCGAGCGTCGGCGCAACCGCGATCGTGGAGGTCGAGCCGGGCGCCGAGGGCGCGCTCGGCGCCGCAGGCGTGGAGGTGGTGAGGCCGCTGATGCCCTCGATCGGGCTGTGGCTCGTCAGGGACACCGGCGGCGGCGATGGCCTCGACCTCGCCCAGCGCCTCCAGGGCGCGGCGCGCCCGGCCTTCGTTCGCGAGGCGATCCCGGACCTCCACGTGCGCCTCAAGGCGCACGGCGCGCCGTTCGCGCCGGACGACCCGCGCCTGCCCGACCAGTGGTACTTCGACGACCTCCGGATGCAGGAGGCCTGGGGGCGCACGCAGGGGGACGCGGCCACCTCCATCGTCGTCATCGACACCGGCTGCGACCTCGATCACCCGGACCTCGCCGCGAAGATGGATCCAGGCCTGGACGTCATCGACGGCGACGACGACCCCACCTACCAGCCGGGCGGGCAGAGCGTGAACCACGGGACGGCCTGCGCGGGCCTGATCGCCGCCGACACCGACAACGGCGTGGGCATCGCGGGCGGCTGCCCCGCCTGCAGGCTGCGGTGCGTGCGGCTGCTCGACGACGAGCCGCGGCCGATCTCCGCCTCGGTCGACGCCTTCGAGTTCGCGCTGCAGGTGAACGCCGCCGTCGTGTCGAACAGCTGGGGGTACGCCGATCCGATGCCCGTCCCCAGGGTGGTCGAGGCCGCGATCAACCGCCTCTTCGACGCCGGGCGCAACGGGAAGGGGGCGCTCGTCCTGTTCGCCGCCGGCAACGACGACCGGGAGATCCTCGACGACGAGCTCCAGGCCGTGCGGGGCGTCCTTACCGTGGGCGCCGTCAACCACCTGGAAGACGCGACGCCGTTCACGAACCGCGGGAGATCCCTTGATCTCGTCGCGCCCACGGGGACGCTGAGCACCGATATCGCCGGGAGCGAGGGGGACGACGCGAGCGACTACACCTCTCGGTTCGGCGGCACCTCGTCGGCGTGCCCTGTCGCCGCCGGCGTCGCGGGGCTGCTCGTGAGCGCCGCGCCCGAGCGGACCGCGGGCGAGCTCTACGACGTCATGATCCGGACGGCGCGGCTGGCGCCCTACGCGGTCCCCGACGAGAGCGGGCACGATCCCATCTTCGGGCACGGGATCATCGACCCTGTCGCGGCGCTCACGGAGGTGCTCGGGGACGAGCCGCCGCCGCTGGCAGGAGGCGGCGAGGGCGCCGACGACCAGCACGCCGGCTGCGCTTGCGCCTCGGCCGGCGCGGGCTCTGGCGAGCGGCGAGGGCTCGCGGCGGCGGCGCTCCTCGGCCTGGCCGCGGCGGCGCGCCGGCGCGGCGTGTCCCGCGCGCGCCGCGGAGGGTGACCTCAGGCTCCGGGCTGCCGCCCGGCCCGGAGCGCGTCCCGCTGCGCGAGGAGCCACGCGCGCGCCTCGCCTTCCGTGTCGAAGAACGCGATGGAGTGCGAGCGCTGCGCGAGGAGGTTCATGCTCTTGAAGATGAGCGTCCCGATGACGCGGAGGGAGAAGCTCGCTCCGAAGAGCGCGACCGCATCGAGGCGCGCCGAGCTCAGCCCTTCCGCGAACGCCTTGCGCGCCTGAGGTGAGATCGCCCCGTTGCCGCGCGCATCGGAGAGCACCAGGACGTCGCGGCCGCTGTCCCTCAGGCGCTGGCACGCCGCGGTGATCGTGCGCGCCATCTGCTCCGAAATATCGCCCACGACCGTGATGAACAAGACGCCGTCGGGCTCTTCGCGGAGGTCGAGGCGCGCGCCCTCCGGTCGGGGATCGCTCATGCGCCCCGCCGCGCGGCCCGGAGCGCATCCCGCTGGGCGAGCAGCCATGCGCGCGCCTCGCCTTCGGTCTCGAAGAACTCGACCGGATAGGATTGCCTCGACAGGATCTGCACGCTCTTCGCGGCGAGCGTCGAGACGACGCGCACGGCGAAGCTCGCGCCGAACAGCGCGATCGCGTCGAAGCGCACGCCGCGGAGCTCCTCCGCCATCACCTTGCGCGCCGACGCCGAGATGGTCCCGAGGCGGCGCGCATCGGAGAGCACGAGGACCGCGCGGCCGCCCTCCGACAGGCGCCTGCACGCGGCGGAGATCGCGCGCGCCGTGTCGTCCGAGATGTCGCCCTCGATGGCGGTGCACAGGATCCCGTCGGCGTCCTCGCGGAGGGCCTGGCTTGCGTCGTCGATGCGGGGGTCGCTCATGGCGTTCCACGGTAGCTCGTTTGCGCGGCGGTACGACGTTCGCGCGATCACGGACGCCACCCGCGCGACGACGGGCGAAGCGGCCGATCGAGCGCGTGGGTCGCCGTTCAGGGCCCGCGCATGCGCCGGATCATCCGCGCGCCGCGCGAGCGCGTCCGTCACGGCCCGCGCGCCCGCCGGGGAGACGCTGGCGCGCCGCGGCGACGCGTGGAACATCGGACATGGCCCCTGCGAAGAAGACGCACATCCTACCCCCGCGGGCGCGCCGCGGAGGGTGACGTCACGCCTGGGTTCGCCGCCCGGCCCGGTGCGCTCCCCGCTGCGCGAGGAGCCACGCGCGCGCTTCGGCTTCCGTCTCGAAGAACACGAGCAGAGGGAACCGCTTCGTGAGGAGGTTGATGCTCTTCATGATGAGCGTCGCCATGACGCGGATGGAGAAGCTCGCCCCGAAGACCGCGATCCCATCGAGGCGCGCCGAGCGCATCCCATCCAGGTACACCTTGCGCGCCGCCGGCGTGACCGCCCCGCAGCGGCGCGCGTCGGCGAGCACCAGGACGTCGCGGCCGCTGTCCGTCAGGCGCCGGAAGGCGTCCACGAGCGCGCGCGCGTTGTCCTCCAGGACATCGCCGTCGGTCGCGATGACCAGGAGGCCATCGGGCTCTTCGCGGAGCTCGAAGCGCGCGCCCGCCGGACGGGGATCGCTCATGTCGGGCATGGTAGCCCATCCCCACGACGCGCGCCCCGCGCGCCGGCGCTGCGCCGACGGCGCGCGCCCCGGAGGGCGGCGGCGTTATGCGCCCTGCCGCTGCGTGGCCCGGAGCGCGTCTCGCTGGGCGAGCAGCCACGCGCGCGCCTCGTCCTCCGTGTCGAAGAACGCCAGCGGATAGACCTCGCCCGTGAAGAATTGCACGCTCCTCGAGGCGAGCGTGGTCACGACGCGCAGGGAGAAGCTCGCCCCGAAGACCGCGACCCCGCTGAAGCGCACGCCGCGCAGCTCTTCCGCCAGCGCGCTGCGCGCCGCCGCCGTCAGGGTCCCGACGCGGCGGGAGTCGGAGAGCACGAAGACCTCGCGGCCGCTGTCCGCCACGCGCCTGAACACGGCGCAGAGAGAGCGCGCGATCTCCTCCGAGATATCGCCCTCGATGGCGAAACAAAGAATGCCGTCGGCGTCCTCGCGGAGGAGAGGGCATGCGTCCTCGGAACGGGGCTCGCTCATCTCCCGCAGGCTAGCGCATTCGGCTCACCGCAAGACGAGCGCTCGCGGGGCCAGCGCGGGAGAGCGCTCGCCGGGTGACGCGCCTCACAGAGCACCGCTCCGCGCGCCGCCACTCCGCGCGTCGCCACTCCGCGCGTCGCCCGGCGCGTAAGCCCCCGCTCAGCGCCTGCGCCGGCGCGCGGCCGCCGCGAGCAGCGAGGCGCCCAGCGCGCAGCCGAAGGCCGCGGAGCTCGAGGGCGCGGCGGCCGGCGCCACGACGCGGCAGCCGCACCCGCCGTCGTCGACGCCCGCTGCCCCCTCGGCAGACGCCTCGCCGCCGGCGCCGCCGCCACCGCCATCGCCGCCGGTGGCCTCCGCATCGGCCCGGCACGCGGCGACCTCGTCCGGCGTGCCGATGCACAGCGTCGGCTTGCGCGATTCGCCTTCTTGAAGGCCGTTCACCACGATCACGGCGAGGTCATCGGCGCCCGCCGTGTCGACCACCACCTCGCCGGAGGTGACGTCGCCGGCGCGCAGCACCTCGCCGTACACGCGGCCGCGCCGCGCCGCCAGCAGCAGCGCGAGGCCGGAGAGCTGCGCCGGATCGTCCGTGGGCGCCGCGAGCGCGGCCGTCATGGTCGCGCGCCCGCCGGGGGGGACGCTGAAGTACTGCGCCGACGCATGGAAGACGCGCAGCCCGTCCGCGTAGGGCGCCGCGACCTCCTCCGGGGCGAGCCCGCGGTAGCCGGACCCGGCGGCGTAGGAGCGCCCGGGATCCGCGGCGGATCCGGTGAGCAGGTTCCAGGCGGCGAACTCCACGAACGCCTCGGCGAACGTCGTCTGCGCCTGCGACGAGAGCAAGGGATCGAGCTGCTCGAACCACACCGGATCCGCCTCGCCGTTCGCGCCGTCCTCGAGGCGCTCCCAGAGCGCGCGGACCGTGCCGTCTCCGAAGCGCTCCTCGAGGAACTGGAAGAAGAGCGCGCTCCCGTAGCTGAAGGGGTCCACAGGGCCGGTGAAGGGCACGTCGAGCGACCGATCCGTGTTCGCGAGGTAGCCGTCGACGAAGCCCTCGAAGTCCTTCAGCGAGGGGTCGAACGACTCGGTCGCCCAGACCGCGGTCCCCTCCGTGATCAGCGTGTCCTGGCCGTGGTCGTAGGCCGCCTGCACCGCGTGGAAGAGCTCGTGGCTCCCGAGGATCCGGTTCGCCGTCAGCGTCGATGGATAGCCGTAGCCGCTGTAGTCGTTCTCCTGGGTCATGAAGCCGGCGCAGCGGTCCCCGGCGTCCTCGGCGCAGGCGTCGACGCGGAACACGCCGTCGCCGACGCCGGCGAAGTCGACGAGGTAGACGTCGAAGCGGCCGTCGCCGCCGTTGTCGGGCAGGTCCTCGTCGCTCCTCGGCGGCCGGAAGCCGAGGACGTCTCGGTAGTGGGCGATCACCTCGTCGTAGACGGCGGCGACCTCCTCGACGAAATCGGGGACGCCCGTCGCGTCGTCGTCGGCGGCGGGCACCGCGCAGCGCCCCTCGCGCGCGAAATGGACGAGGAAGCTCCCGGACGCCGACGCGAAGGTCTCGACGACGTCGTCCGGATCGAACCGGAACTGGAGGCCCGTGCCGCGCGAGTCGGGACGATCGAGCGGCGCCGCGGCGGGCCCGTCGAGCGGCCGCGCGGCCGTGTCGTCCGCGCCGCAGCCCGCGAGCGACGGCGCGAGCCACGCCGCGAGCACGGCCGCGGCGCGGCCTCGGCGGCGCCACGGGGCCGCGCCGCGGGCCAGGCCGCTGCGCCACGCGGGCTCAGCGCCGGCGGTCCGCGTCACGGCAGGAACGCCCACCGGACCTGGAAGTTGGCGGAGCCGGTGTTCTCCATCGGGACCATCCCGGTCTCCTGGCACTGCGCCTGCGTCTGCTCGTTGTAGAAGTGCGTGACGGTCAGCTTGAGGCTCCGGCCGTCGGCGAGCCGGAGCACGTAGACGAGGCCGGTCATCTTCACGCACCCGGGGTAGGTCCAGTAGCCGGAGAGCGCCGTCGCCGGGGAGTCCAGCCCGGAGCCGTCGGGGATGAGCTCGCAGCTCTCGGTGAAATACTCGTCGCTGCGGAGCCTCAGCTCGCCGGGCGCCTCGGTGATCCCATCGTAGTCCGGGGTGCCCGGGAGCCGCGCCGCCGTGACGCAGGACGGCCCGGAGTGGCCGCTGTTGATGCGCACGATGTAGCGCCGGAAGGCGATGTCCCAGTCCATGGACTGGAGCGACGCCTCGTCGGAGATCTCGACCTTCTCGAGGCCGGCGTCCGTGAACCGGGCATAGACGTAGGCGTCGGGATCGGAAGCGAAGGGGCCGCCCGCGGTGGCGTCGACGAGGGAGCGGATGCCGGCGCCGTCCTGCTCGTTGAGGATCTCCCCTGCTGCCACGGTGTCCTGGAGGTTCATCTGCTGGAAGACCTCGTCCTCGCAGGGCACCGGCGTGGGCTCCGAGCAGACGGGCCCGGCGGGACCGCTGCCCCCCTCGCCGCCAGGGCCGATCGGGTCGTCGGAGCCGCACGCGCACAGGGCAAGGACGGCGAGGCTGGCGGCGACGAGGGGAGACGCAGTCGAGGAGCCCATTGGCGACATGGTAACCCAAAGTCGGAGCCGGCGTGCCCGCTAGAGCGCTCGGCTGCGATGGTAGAGCCACCAGTCTCCGACGTGGTCGACGGCGACGATGCTCGGGTCGTTCGCGAAGAGGTGGTTCGCCCCCGCGCGCCGGCGGACGAGGAACCAGTCGAAGAAGGCGCCGTGGCGGCGGACGTCGAATATCGAAGGCGTCCACTCCCACCGGAGCGGCGTGGGCGGCGGGACGACGGCGTCCGGCTCCTCGCGGTGCCTGTAGGCGACGGGCGAGGCGTCCCAGACGGCGAAGTGGAAGCTGAGCCAGCCGCCTCGCGTGGCCTGCACCCAGGCGGGGAGATGGATGAACGGCGTCGTCGTCCGGGTCGAGCCGCCGTGATCGAAGACGAGGTAGAGCAGCCTCGGCGCCTGCGGGATGCGGGCGATGATGGCGTCGAAGTCCCGCGTGCTCCGGTCGAATCGGCGGTAGTTGTCGCGGACCACGGCGCCGAGGGAGAGCGCGGCGGCCGAGAGCGCGAGCACGGCCGGCACCTTGAGCCAGGGCGATCGCGGCAGGTCCGGGAAGGCGCCGAGGGCCAGGAACAGCGCGGCGACGATCTCGCGCGGGTAGACGTACCACCAGAGGCCGATCTGGAGCGGCAGGGTCAGGAACAGGCCCAGGAACACGGCCGCGCAGGCGACCGGAACGAGGGCGGCGAGGCGCGCGAAGGACCGCTGCCGCGCGTCCGTCGCGGGTGAGGGCGCCGCGTCGGCGCCGGCGCCGGCGGTTGCGGGCGCCGCGTCGGCGCTGGCGCTGGCGCCTGCGGGTGAGCGCGCCGCGCCGGCGCCGGCGAGCCGCGCGGCGGCGCCGGCGGCGCATACGAGCAGCGCGGCGAGCACGAAGCGCGCTGCCCGGCCGGCGGCCGCCGCCTCGGCGGGATCGGTGAAGCTCGTGAAGAGGAGCGATGGTACCTCGCGGAGCCGCTCCCAGTGGAGCGCGGGCGCGATGGGCGCCGCGTGCAGCGTGTCGGTCCGGACCGCGAGCCACGCCGCGAAGAGGGCCAGCGAGGGCGCGAGCGGGAGCGCGATGGGGCGGAGCCGCCGCGTCGCCGGGAAGACGACGATCGCCGTGCCGACGACGGCGGCGAGCGCGAACGGGAAGCGGAAGATGTGCGTGAAGAACAGGGCGACGAGCGCGAGCGCGAGCGCGATCTGCCGGCCGCGCGAGGGGCGATCGAGGAGCAGGAGCGTCAGGCCGACGACCATCGCGAAGAGGCCGAGCGCGCCCATGTGATTGAGGAAGCCCCAGTGGGTGAGGTTGCACCAGACGAGGAGCAGGCCGAGGACGCCGAGGAGCGGGCTCCGCTTCAGGCCGTGAAAGAGGACGGCGAGGCCCGCGGGCAGGAGCGCGAGCATCGCCGCCGCCGCGACCTTCACCGCGGCCACGGGAGGGAGGACGAGCATCAGCAGGGCGCCGAGCGCGTACATGGACATGTACGGGACGGCGAGCGGCTGGAGCGTGAACTGCTCGCGGAAGTGCCACGCCGGGTCGAGGTAGTGCCTGAACGCCGCCGTCTCGGCCGCGTGGAACGGGAGATCGGTCATCGGCGGATAGCGGACGACCGCGAGCGGGACGGCGATCACATAGACGGACGCGGCGACGACGACGAGGGCGAGCGCCGCGCTGAGCGGCGCGCGGTCGACACGCAGTCGACACGCGCCGCGGCGGAGCAGGCCGGAGAGCGCTCGGACCGCGGAGCTCGCGCCGCGGCGGAGCAGGCCGGAGGGCGCGCGGCGCTCGGGAGCGGGCGCCGCCAGAGGCTCCGCCGGAGGGGACGGGGTACCCAAGGTGGCGGGAAGCTATCATCTCGGAACCGAACCGAGGCCCCGGGAGGCCCTCCTGGAGAGGTCGCGATGTGCCGGCTCCCCCTCCCGAGGGGGGGTTCGGTCGATCTGCAACCGACAATGGGGCCTCGGATGCCCGCCGCGAGAAGTCGCGATGTGCTGGCTCCCCCTCCGAGGGGGGTTCGGTCGATCTGCAACCGAACGTGGGGCCTCGGGTGCCCACCTGGAGAGGTCGCGATGTGCTGGCTCCCCCTCCCCGAGGGGGTTCGGTCGATCAGGAACCGGTCGGAGGGCCTCGGATGCCTGCGCGCAGAGGTGGCGATATGCCGGCTCCACCTCGGCGACGCCAGCGCCGTCACGCCAACCCCGCCGCGCGGCCCTTGCGGCCACCCGGCTCCGGGACGCAAGCTGCGCGCATGGCACGCCGCTTCAACACGGCCGGCCCCTGCCGCCCCGATTTGCACTACATGATCCCGGCCGAGCGGCGCCTGCCCGAGGCGCCCGGCCTGGTGGAGCAAGGCGCCTATTTCGTGGTCCACGCGCCACGGCAGACGGGGAAAACCACGGCGCTCCGCGCGCTCGCCGATCAGCTCACCGCCTCCGGCCGCTGGGCGGCGCTGCACTTCTCCTGCGAGGCGGGCGAGGCGGCAGGCGACGACTACGGCGCGGCCGAGCGCATCCTGCTCAGCTCGATCCGGGCGCGCGCCGAGCTCACCCTTCCCCCGGCGCTGCATCCGCCTGCCTTCCCCGACGCCCCGGAGGGCAACCGCGTCGAGATCGCGCTGCGTGCCTGGGCCCGCGCCTGCCCGCGGCCGCTGGCGCTGCTCTTCGACGAGATCGACGCCCTGCGAGGCCAGAGCCTCCTCAGCGTGCTGCGCCAGCTGCGCGCCGGCTTTCCCGATCGCCCCGCCGACTTTCCCGCCGCGGTGGCGCTCTGCGGGCTGCGCGACGTGCGCGAGTACAAGGCGGCGAGCGGCGGCGACCCGAGCCGCCTCGGCACGGCCAGCTCGTTCAACGTCAAGCTCGAGTCCCTCAAGCTCGGCGATTTCGACCCTGACGAGGTGCGCGAGCTCTACGCCCAACACACCGCCGACACCAGCCAGGTCTTTGCTGAAGAAGCGGTCGAGCGGGCCATCGCGCTCACGGCCGGGCAGCCGTGGCTCGTCAACGCGCTCGCCCGCGAGATCGTGGAGGAGCTCGCGGTGCCCGCGAGCGAGCCGATCACCACGGCGCACGTCGAAGCGGCCAAGGAGCGCCTCATCCTGGCGCGCGCCACCCACCTCGACTCGCTCGTCGCCCGCCTGCACGAGCCGCGCGTCCGTCGCGTGCTCGAGCCCATCCTCTCGGGCACGCTCGCGATCGTCGGCGACGCCTACCAGGACGATCTCCAGTACGCCCGCGATCTCGGGCTGATCGCGCCGGGCAACCCCGCGCGCATCGCGAACCCGATCTACCGCGAGGTCATCGCCCGCGTGCTCGCCGGCGACGTGGAGCCCGTCATCCTGGCCGAGCCGAGGAGCTTCGTGCTGCCCGACGGCCAGCTCGACGTCGCGCGCCTGCTCCGGGAGTTCGCAGCCTTCTGGAGGGAGCACGGCGAGGCGCTCTCCGGCAACCTCGGCTACCACGAGGTCGCGCCGCAGCTCGTGCTGATGGCCTTCCTGCAGCGGGTGGTGAACGGCGGCGGGCTGATCGAGCGGGAGTACGGCCTCGGCCGGGGGAGGATCGACCTCCTGGTCCGGTGGCCCTACCGCGCGCCGGACGGGTCACGCGCCGTGCAGCGCGCGGCGCTGGAGCTCAAGGTCTGGCGCGAGGGAGAGAAGGATCCCACGCCGAAGGGGCTCGCGCAGCTCGACGGCTACCTCGCCCAGCTCGGCCTCGACGAGGGCGTGCTCGTGCTGTTCGACCGCCGCGCCGCGGCGGGCGACGTTGAAGCGCGGACGCGGCTCGAGGAGGCCCGGACGCCGTCGGGCCGGCAGGTGACGCTGCTCCGGGCCTGAACGGCCGCGGGCAGCGCGAAGCTCACGGCGCCCCGGGTCCCTTGCCCCTCGCCCCCGCGGCGCTCGCGATCTGGGCCTCGAGCGCCGCCACGCGCTCCAGCGCAGCCTCCTTCGCCGCGCGCTCCGCCTCCTTCGCCGCGCGCTCCGCCTCCGCGGCGGTCGGGAAGAGCTCCTCGCCCTCGGGCCCCGTGGCCAGCCGGAGGCGCGCCTCCTCGCCGGCGCCGATCACCCGCAGCCAGCAGCCGAGCACGCGCGCGTGGATCCGGTCGACGTTCGTCGTCTCCACCCGGACGAAGCCGCGCGTCTTCAGCCTCCGGTAGCGCTGCCACCGCACCCGATCGCGGCCCCGCTCCCAGTCGGGATCGAAGATCACGAGCTCCTTCACCCCGAGCTCCCGGTAGCGCTCGGGCGCGTCCACGTAGTCCTTGTAGGGCTCGTCGGACGAGACGACCTCGAGCGCGAAGCTCGGGGCGATGCCCGTCTCCCACACCTTCCAGCTCCGCACGCGCCGGCCCGGCGGCACGCCAGGCAGCACGTACACGTCAGGGGCCACGACCTTGGAAGGATCGAACTGCCGATAATAGATGAACTGGTCCGCCCCCACGAACCTCGGCCGACCGAGCGCCTCGTACCAGCGCTCGATGAGAGGACGGAGGAGCTCCACGATCCACGTCTGAAGGGAGTCCTCCCCCATCTTCTTCTCCACGGGATAGAACGTCGGATCACGCTCCTTGCCGTCACGGTGCGCCCGCCGATGGACCTGCCTGTGCGCCTCGGTCGACATGCCCCATCCTACCCGACCGGGGCGCGCGCATCGACCCGCGCCGCTGCGGCGCGCGGGGCCCGCGCCTCGGCGCTGCACCTGCCCGCGCGGCGCCGCCGACGCGATAGGCTGCGCCCACGTTGCTGCCCCCGCGCCTCGCCCCCCATCCGACCGACCTGCGCGGCCTCCCCGCCGCGTCCCGCCGCGAGGCCCGCGCGGCGCTCGCCGTCACCGCGCTCGCCACGGCGTGGTTCGCGCTCGCGGCGGCGTGGGAGATGTTCGGCCCCGTCCTCGCCGGACATTACGCGTCGTCGGCGAGCGTCGGGATCATCGCGGAGAACATGCTCCGCTGGAAGATCCCCGGACCCGTCTGGGAGTACACAGCGAGCCGGCCGGCGCCCGGGATGTACTACTGCCACCACCCGTGGGGGATCTTCTGGACGACGGCCGCGTTCATGAAGGTCCTCGGGCGGCACGACGTCGTCTGCCGCCTGCCCGCCGTCCTGCTGAGCGCCGCGACGCCGCCCCTGCTCTACGCCCTCGGCCGGAGCATCTACCGCCCCGCCGCAGGGGCCGCCGCTGCGGCGGCGTTCGTCGTCCTGCCGATCACGCTGTCGTTCGCGAACTTCAACGCGCTCGAGGTCCCGGTCATGGCCTGGACGCTGCTCGGGCTCTTCGGCTACGTCCGCCTGTTACAGACGTCCAGGCGCCGCTACCTCGCGGTGAGCGCGCTCGGGCTCGCGCTCGGGATGCACGCCGACTGGCCCGCGTTCGTGCTCACGGGCGGGCTGCTCGCGTTCGGCGCGATCCGGGCCTACCTGCTCCCGAGGCGCGTCTTCGGCCCGCTCCCCGAGCGGGGCTACGCCGCGTGGTGGGTGCTCACCGCCTCGATCGCCGCGCTGACGGCCGCGCTCTACCTGGCCCTCTTCCAGCACGCCGGCAAGCTCGGCGACCTCCTGACGAGCTACGGGCTCCGCTCCTCGGGGAACGCCGAGCCGCTCAGCAAGGTGCTCGAGAGCCGGCGGTACTGGCTCGAGCTCTCGTTCACGCCGATCGCCATCGCCGCCGGAAAGCTCGCCGCGATCGTCTGCGCGGCGCGGCTCGCCCTGCTCCGGCGCGAGCACGACGCGCTGCCGCTGCTCTACCTCGCGACCGCGACGGTGCAGTACGTCGTCTTCCGGCAAGGCGCCGACATCCACATCTTCTGGCCGCACTACTTCGCGGCCTACTTCGCCCTCGCCGCCGCCGCCCTCGTCGACACGGGCGCGTTGCTCCTGGAGCGCGCCGCCGCCGCGCGGCGAGCCGCCCGGATCGCGACGCCGTCTGGCGGGCCGGCGCTCGACGCGCCGCCAGGCGGGCCGGCGCTCGACGCGCCGCCAGGCGGGCCGGCGCTCGACGCGCCGCCAGGCGGGCCGGCGCTCGACGCGCCGCCAGGGGGGCCGGCGCTCGACGCGCCGCCAGGGGGGCCGGCGCTCGCCGCGCTCGCGCTGTGGCTCGTGCCGCTCGCCGCCATCCTGCGCGACGGGGTCCCGGCGCTGCGCTATGCGCGCGAGACAGGCGGGCGCTTCAACGAGCGGGGGCACCTCATCGACTCCGACGGGGCGAAGACGGCGTTCCTGCGATGGCTCGCGCCGAGGCTGCCCGGGACACCGACCGACGCGCCCGTCGCGATGCACGAGAGCATGAAGGCCACCTGGGCCCAGGTCTGGGCGCTCGGCGGGCGCGTCGTGGCGCCCAACCGACCCCCGCCGAAGGAAGCACCGCCGCGCGGCGCCTACCTCGTGGACGCGAGGTTCATGCTCGATCGGGATCAGGCGAGCCTCGCGCAGCGCTTCGACGTGACGGCGGTGGGCCCGTTCTGGGCGCTCGGCGCGGGCGACGGGGCGCGCACCTCCCCGGCGAGCGGCATCGAGGCGTTCTCGTTCCGCGAGCGAGAGCCGGGGCTCCTCGCCTGGTACCTCGTCTCGGGCACCGAGCCCGAGCGCGAGATCGTGCCGGATCCGTTCCTCACGTGGGAGCTCCGCACGCACTTCGGACAGCCGGCGGAGCCGCCGGCCGCGCCGCCGGAGACGCTGGAGCAGAAGCGGATCGCGCACAACATGGCGCTGGCCGCAGGCGACAGCGCGCGCGCGGCGGCGATTTTCGGGGAGATCAGCGCCGCGCTCGCGCCGATCGGGGCGCGGTTCGACGACGGCACGGAGCTGCTCGGGACGACGTTCCACGAGGGCGCCCGCTCGCTCCTCACGATCTTCGTGCGCGCGGGGGGCCCGGCGGCGAGCGACGTGGTGCTCGCGGTGCGCTCCCGGGTCGTCGAGAGCGCCCCGCTGTCCACGACGATGGCGGACCCGGTCGTCCGCGAGGTCGGACTGCCGACGGCGATCTCGCCGCAGCGCTGGAGGGCAGGCTTCCTCTATGCCGATCCGGTGCCGATCCGGAAGCGGCCAGGGACGGAGGTGTTCTGGGCGTCCCTGACGGCGCGCGAGCGCGGCCGCGCGCCGAGGCTCGTGGATCGTGGCGGCGCGTCGGAGGTCGAGGTCCTGCGGCTGCGATGAGCGGGCACGCGCCGCCATCCCCATGGACAAGGCCCCGCGTTCCGGTTTTACCTTCGGGCATGAGCTCTCGCCGAACAGGGTTGGTTCTGATCCTCGCGCTCGCCGCGGGCTGCGGCGCGCCAGCGCCAGCCGCCCAGTCGCCGGCGCAGCCCGCGTCGCCGGCGCAGCCCGCGTCGGAAGAGCCGACCGGCTCGACGTCCCCGGAGCCGGAGACCTCGACGTCCCCGGAGCCGAAGCCCGCGGCGCCCCCGCCGGACGCTCAGGCCCCCGCGGCGGCCACGCCGGTCGAGGCGGCCCCGCCGCCGCCGGCCACCGCGAGACGGGACGGCAACGTGAGGCCCGGCCAGGCCACCGCGACCGGCACGCTGGGGGGCAACATCTCCGAAGCGCAGGTCCGCGACGTCGTGGAGAAGCACGGCGAGATGTTCGACGAGTGCTACAAGATCGGCGTCAAGAGCTCGCCGAAGTTCACGGGGAAGGTGACCGTCAAGGCGACCATCGGCCCGACCGGCAAGGTGAACAAGGCTGACGTGGTGAGGTCGACCGCGAAGAATCAGCAGGTCGATCGCTGCGTGGCCGATACGTTCGAGAAGATGCAGTTCCCCTCGCCCCAGGGCGGGGTCACGACCGTCATCACCTTTCCCATCGAGTTCAGCGGCGTCGAGCTCGTGCAACCCTGAGGGGAGCCCTGGCCGCGCGAGGCCAGGGACTTCCGGTCGGGCGTGAGGTCTCGCTGAACTGCCCGGCCCCCTGGGAGGGGGCCCGCCGGAGACGCGCGACCATGAATGGACTTGGACGACGAGGTCCTGGGCGCGAGCCCTCTCGAAGGCCGCGTCGGGGTTGAAATTTACAATGCTTCACGGTGCGACGTCACACCGAGAGGCCATGGCACACACTGCCGACCAAAGTGTCTGTCATGAGAACCGCTATTTCGCGTTGCGCAAAGCCCCGCCGGGAAGACACTATGAAGCCTCGCTCTGGTGCTTTCGGCGGCTCGCCAGGGCCCGCCGCCATCAACGCTTGACCTCTTGGAGAGAGCCATGAAATCGAGATCTCGCCTGTCGTCCTTCGGTCGGGTTCCGGTCGGACATCTGCTGCGCGTCGCGTGCATCGGCGCGGCGCTGCAAGCGGCCGCGTGCTCCAGCGACGATGGCCCCAGCAGCGCCGGGGACAGCGGCGGCACGACAGGGAGCTCGGGGAGCACGGGCAGCGCGGGCAGCGCGGGCAGCGGCGGACACGACGTCGGCGGCGCGGCCGCGGGCACCGGCGGAGACGACTTCGGCGGCTTGACCACGGGCGCCGGCAGCGGCACCAGCAGCTCGGGGAGCGGCACGCCCAGCACCGAGGACACCTGCGATGGCCTGGACAACGACGGCAATGGCATCGTCGACGACGTCGACGTCGGCGGCGACGGCGTCTGCGACTGCCTCCGCATCGCCACGCTGGGCAAACCGGGCCGGTGGGGCGACGGCGACGTCTTCGAGTCCTGGCTGAACCAGCGCAGCATCAACGGTGCCGTCGGCCTGAACGACGCCGAGCTCACCGCGGAGGAGCTCGCGAAGCACCAGGTCATCGTCATCCAGGACGTGAGCGACATCGGGCGCACGTACTCGGACGCCGAGGTCGAGGCGCTCCGCGACTGGCTCTCGAAGGGCGGCGGCCTCATGACGTTGATCGGGTACGGCCAGACCAGGGAGCGCGCGAACGTCAACACGCTGCTCGCTCCGCTCGGCGTCAGCTACGACGAAGAGCAGATCCTCCCGAGGCGAGGCGGCGCCACGGTCCCCATCACGGAGTGGAGCGGAGGGCATCCGGTGCTCGACGGGATCGAGGCTGTCGGCGTGGACACCGGCTACCCGGTGGTCGGCGAGGGCACCACGCTGGCGACCGGCGAGGGCTACGACGTGCTGAAGGCGCTGGAGATCGGCAATGGCCATGTCCTGGTCTGGGGCGACGAGTGGATCACCTACAACAGCGAGTGGGTCGATCATCCCGAGTATCAGGTCGAGCGCTTCTGGCTGAACGCCATCAAATGGATGACGCCGGCCAACGAGTGCCAGGTGGCCATCCCACCCCAGGTCAACTGAGCCCCTCGATCTCCCGGGCATCGATCACGCGGCCCGGGAGCCCTCGGCGCGCCGCGGGCCGGTCACGGTCCGGTAGAGCTCTTCGTATTTGCCCACCATCACGGCGCTGCTGAAGCGCTCGCGCGCGCGGCGCGCGCAGGCGGCGCGATCGAAGCGGGCCAGGCCCGCGGCGAGCGCGGCGAGGCGCGACAGGTCGCCCGGCGGCGCCAGGTAGCCGGTGACGCCCTCGTCGACGATCTCGGGAAAGGAACCGCGGCGAAAGCCGAGCACCGGGGTGCCGCAGAGCATGGCCTCGATGGCGATCAGCCCGAACGGCTCCTCCCACTGGAGCGGGCAGAGGACGGCGCGGGCCCCGCGCAGGAGCGCGACCTTGCGGTCGTGGCCCATCTCCCCGAGATCCGATACCCCGCTCTCCCGGAGGCGCGGGACGACCTCCTGGAGATAATAGATCTGGTCCTTGGGGTGCGCGCGGCCCGCGAGCTTGATCGGCAGGCCCGCGGCCCTCGCGATGTCGAGCGCCAGGTGGGTCCCCTTCTCCTCGGCGTAACGGCCCAGGTGCGCGAGGTAGCCCTCGTCGCTCAGGCTCGGCGGATAACGCGCCGGCGTGACGCCGTGATGGATGACGCACGAGCGCGGCAGCGGGATCTCCAGGGCGCGCTGCCGCGCGCTGATCGCCACGTACGCGACCTCCGGGTGGCGCGCGTAGATGCGCGAGCTCTCGCCGCAGGGCGCGTGGTGCAGGGTGTGCACCGCCGGGACGCGGACGAAGCGGGTGAACGGGACGGCGATCGGGCTGTTCACGTGGATCACGTCGAACCCGTCCTCGCGCGCGATCTCCGCGAAGGCCCAGGCGACGTGGTTGACCTCGTCTTCCGGCATCGGAGGCCAGATCGGGCTCCCGTAGAGGGACCGGCGACGGCAGGTGACCACCGAATCTCCCGTCGCGAAGAGCGTGACCTCGTGTCCATGCGCCGACAGCCCCTCGACCAGCTCGTGACAGAACAGCTCGGTCCCGCCGTACCCGGAGGGAGGCACCCGGATGAACGGGGTGGAGACGATCGCGATCCGCATGCTCTTTGCTCCTCGGTCGCCGCGCCGCGACCGGGGCGCCATGCTCGCCCCCGCTCGCAGCGGAGCGCATACCCGCAACCGGGACCCATCAACGAGCATGCCAGCGGGCTGCTCTCCACCTGCCCGGCCGAGGGAGCGCGCGAGGACAGCTGCTGCGCAGCAGACGCAGCGCAGCGCGGCGCCCGCCAAGCCAGCGCGATCCGAACCAACGAGCGGCGGTGCGGCGCTTTCTTCAGGCGTCCCGTGCGTCTAGGATGCGCCGTCCCGCTCGCTCCTGCGCGCGGGGCAGCGCGGGGACCGTCGAGAGCCCGAGCGCCCCAGCCAATCTGCACACAGGTGGTCAATGACTTCGAGATCGAATCGTTACGGATCCGCGCTCGCGTTGAGCATATCGCTGGTGGCCACCGCGGGCTGCCAGATGGCGACGATGCCCGATCGCGGCCTCATCAATGAGGACACGGGAGGGGGCGGCGGACAGGGAGGCACGGCCGGAGGGGGCGGCATCGGTGGCTCCGGCGGCAATGACGGCGGCGGGAGCAGCGACGGCGGCGGTGGCTCCGGCGGTGGCGACGGTGGCTCCGGCGGTGGCGATGGTGGCTCCGGCGGTGGCAACGGCGGAAGCGACGGTGGCGCCGGCGGAGTCGATGGCAACGGTGGCAATGGCGGCGACGCAGGAGCCGGCGGCGGCGGAGCAGGCGGCAGCGAGGGACCCGGCGGGGGCGGCGGAGCGGGCGGCAGCGGCGGAGCAGGCGGCAGCGGCGGGGGCGGCGTCCCGTGCACCGCCGACACCGATTGCCCCGCGCCCGACAGCGAGTGCGCGATCGCGAGGTGCGCCGACGGTGGATGCACGACCGAGCCCGTGGCCTCGGGGACGTCCGTGAAGGTGCAGGTGGCCGGCGACTGCCGCGAACGCGTCTGCGACGGTGACGGCGCGGTCACGGAGGTCGACGACGACGGCGACGTGCGCGACGACCACAGCGAGTGCACGGTCGACTCCTGCCGCGGCGGCTCGCCGATCAACGCCCCGGTCGAGACCGGCACCTGGTGCTCCCGGGCCGACGGCGGGCTGTGCAACCCCGCCGGGGTCTGCGTGCAGTGCCTCGTCAACTCGGACTGCCCGACCGCGGTGTGCATCAACTACGTCTGCCAGGCCGCCTCGTGCGAGGACGGCCTGCGCAACGGCGACGAGGGCGGCATCGACTGCGGCGGCAGCTCCTGCCCTGCGTGCGGAGCGCCGGCCAGGGTGACGTCCGTCGACTATCCGGTCATCGCGGTCGGCGGCGCGCTCGTGCTCACCGGCTCCGGCTTCACCGGAGCGACGGGGGTGACCGTTGGCTTCGCGCCGCAGCCCTTCACGATCGACTCCGACACGCAGATCACGATCCCCGCGCTCTCGAACGAGACGCCGATCGGCCCGGGGGACATCGTCGTGAACCGGCCGGGGGCGCGGTGGACGTCGTTCCCGGTGACGGTGATCCAGCTCCAGATCAACGAGATCGACGCCGACACGGCGGACAGCAGTGACGTGCTCGAGTTCATCGAGATCAGCACGGGCTGGCGGTACGTGAACCTCGCCGGTTACACGCTCGTGCTCTACAACGGGGCCACCGACGGCTCCTACCGCGCGATCGAGCTCAACGCGACGACGGACGTGGGCGGCCTCCTGCTCGTCGGCAACAGCGGCGTCGTACCGACCCCCGCCCTCGTCTTCCCGAGCAACACCCTGCAGAACGGCCCGGACGCTGTCGCCTTGTACCAGGCGCTGCCCGCGGAGTTCCCCACGTCCACACCGGCCACGGCGGCGCGCCTCATCGACGCGGTGGTCTACGGACCGGCGGCCGAGGAGGACACGCAGCTCTTGAACGCGCTGATCTCCAGCGCTCCGGGGCGCGTTCAGGTCAGCGAGGGCGCGACCTCCGCGCTGTCGCAGACGCAGTCGATCCAGCGCTGCGCCGACGGCCTCCGCGACGGCCGCCGCTTCGGGGCGGCGGCGCCGACCCCTCGCAGGCCCAACACCCTCCCCTGCCCCTGAAGGCGCGGCGCCACCGGCGTGCCGCGCCGCGCCGCCGCCCGGCGCTGGCTCCGGAGCTCAGCGCTCGAGGTGGATGTCGAAATCCTCGATGCTCACGGCGAGCTCGTAGCGCTCCTCGATGAGCCCCGCGAGCTCGGGGAACCCGTTCAGCGTGTCGCGCGAATCGATCGCGTCGCCGGTCACCGAGGGGAAGACGTCGTGGCGCTCGACCACGATCGCGGCCGGCGGGCTCGCGGCGAGGTCGCGCATCAGCGCGTCGCGCGCCTCCTGCCGGGCCCACGCCGCGCGCTGCGGGACGTTGTAGAGGTAGCGCGTCGCCGGCGGGCGATCGGCGAGATCGTAGATCACCGGCTCGAAGCCCCACACAAACACGGGGCGCCCCGGCGCGACGCGCTCGCGCAGCCACGCGGCGACCTCCCGGTTCGCCGCGGCGTTGACGTCGGCGACCGACGCGAGGCGATCGAGGCGCGCCTGGTCCCTCGCGCCCGTGGCGAGCACCGCGAGCCGCTTGGCGCAGCGCTCGATGTAGTCGTCGGCCACGTCCTTGGTCGCGGAGCGAGCGAAGGCGGTCGCGACGAGCGCCGCGACAAGCGCCGCCGCGGCCGCCTTCACGCCGGACCGCGTGCACCGCTGCCACGCCTTCCAGAGGCCGAGCGCGGCGAGCATCGCGGTGAGCGGCCACGTCGCGCCGTAATGGTAGGGGAAGAACTTCGCCTGCATCACGACGCCGACGAGGTGCATGGCGATCACGCCCGCGAGCAGCGCCACGCCCGCCCGCTCGTGGCGTTCGGGGTGCAGCGCGACCAGGCAGGCGAGGCCGAACGCGAGCGGGCCGGAGTAGTGGACGAGCCACTCGCAGACGCCGTACCACGCCATGCCGAGCACGCTCGCTCCGCGCCACCCGAGCGCGGTGTAGTGCGGCGTGAAGACGAAGAGGACCTCCCGCAGATCGCCGAGCGCGCCCCTCAGGGCGAACCAGGCGGCGCAGGCGAGCACGGGGAGCACGCCGCCGAGCGCGATGAGCAAGGCGGGCCGGAGCGCCGCCCAGAGGAGCGCGGCCGCCGTCGATCGGACCGGCCCGGACGCAGGCGCCGCAGAGCGCGCCGGCTCGCCCTGGATCGCGGTCGGACCCGCGTCGCTCCGGCGCCGGACGGCGGCCCGCTCCGAGCCGCGCCGCGCGAGCTCGGCGAGGGCGGGCGCGGCCAGCGCGACGGCGAGCACGACGCCGCCCCCGGCGAGGGGCGGCTTGAGGAGGCCGGCGGCGCCGAAGAGCGCGCCCGACACGACCAGCGCGGCGCCGCGCGGCGCGGCTCGGGGCGCGCCGTCGCGGCCGCGCGGCGTGGCGACGAGCAGCGCGGCGATGGTGAGCATGCCGCCGAACGACTCGGGCTGCGCCGTGTGCCAGAAATCGAGCTGGGCGTGCACCAGCACGGCGAGCGCGGCGGCGACGACCCCGATCCTCCGGTCGCCGAAGAGGCGAGCGGCGAGCGACGCCATCGCGAGGCACATGCCGGCGAGGCCGAGGACCTCGATGACGCGGATGCCCCACTGAGCGGGCCCGAAGAGGGCGCGGGCGAGCGCGTAAATGAGGAAGATGCCGGGCGGCTTGAAGTCGAACGCGTCCCTGTAAGGCATGCCGCCGTCGAGCACCGCGCGCGCGACCATGGCGTAGATGCCCTGATCGCGGCCGTAGCCGTAGGTCAGCACCTGCAGCAGCAGGAACGCGATGACGCCGAGCGACGCCGCCCGGATCGCCCGCGCCCCCGCGACGCGCGGCGGCCCGGCGGCGAGGCGCTCGCGCGCGCTCTCGCTCGAGGGGGCCAGGGGGGCGGGGGCTGCGGTCGCATCCGGCGCGGCGTCACGCACGGGGCCCTTGTACCGGCTGGGGCCTGCCAGCGTCTACGTGCGTCGACATCCGATTCCAGCCGCCCTGCGCCGGGCGCCTGGGTGGAGGCGTGCCTCGGTGGAGGCGGCTCGCCGTGGGCGAGACCGACGCAACCGACGCAGCCGGCGCAGCCGACGCAACCGACACAACCGGCGCGACCGGCGCGCCCCACATGGCCCACGCGCACGCGACCTTCACAAAGGATACACACCGGACGAACACTGTGTCGTTGCTCTCGAAGGGCGGGCGGCGTATACGACCCTGCCGCCTTGCCCGGAGAGGAGAAAACGGGCGCTCACGGCGGCGCGCGTTGGAGGCGCGGGAAGCGATGGTCGAAGTTCGCATGCCACAGCTCGGCGAGAGCGTGGTCGAAGGAACCGTCTCGAGGTGGCTCGTGCGCGAGGGCGATTTCGTCAAGCGCGAGCAGCCGCTGCTCGAGGTTGCGACCGACAAGGCAGACACGGAGATCCCGGCGCCTATCGCGGGTCGTGTCTCGCAGATCGCGGTGGCCGAGGGTACCGTCGTCGCCAAGGAAGGTCTGCTCTGTCGGATCGACGAGACGGCGCAGGGCGAGGCCCAGGCGACGGCCCAGCGCGCGAGCGCGCCGCCGGCGCCGGCGCCGTCCGAAGCGCGGCCTGCCGCGCCGGCGCCCGGCAGCAACGGGCACGACGAGAGCGCCCGCCCCCTGACGAGCCCGTCGACGAAGAAGCTCGCGCGCGAGTCGGGCGTCGACCTGCGCGACGTGCACGGGACAGGCGATCACGGCCGGATCACGCGCGACGACGTGATGCGCGCGGCGCACGGCGCGTCGGCCGAGCCGGCGCCTCAGCCGAGCGCGGCGGCCCAGCCGGCGAGCGCGGCCGCGGAGCTGTCGCAGCTCATCCAGGCGAGCGGCGGGTTCGTGCCGCCGGTGCCCGGCGTCGGGTACGGCGCGTACAAGGTGCCGCCCTACTCCCCGAAGCCCGGCGACAAGGTGGTGCCCTTCAGCCGGCGCCGCCGCATCACCGCCGACCACATGGTCTATTCCAAGGTGACGTCGCCGCACGTGGTGACGGTCGCCGAGGTCGACCTGCACGAGACGTCGAAGCTGCGCGACCTCCACAAGGACGAGTTCAAGAAGGCGGGCGTGTCGCTCACGTTCCTGTCCTTCATCTGCGCCGCGGCCGTCCGCGCGCTGCGCGAGCACCCGGAGTTCAACGCTCGAGTGCTCGAGAACTCGTACGTGGTGCTGCGCGACGTCAACCTCGGCGTGGCGGTGGACACGCCCGGCGGCCTCATCGTCCCGAGCATCAAGCACGCGGACGAGCTGTCGCTGCGCGGCATCGCGAGGAGCATCGACGAGCTGGCCGGGCGCGCGAAGTCCGGCAAGATCACGGCCGACGATCTCGCGAACACGACCTTCACGGTCTCGAACCCCGGCCTCAAGGGGAACCTCTTCGGCGGCGCGATCATCTCGCAGCCGAACGTGGGCATCCTCCGGATGGGGGAGATCAAGAAGCGCGTCGTGGTGGTCACGAAGGACAAGGAGGACTCGATCGCGATCCATCCGGTCATGTTCCTCGCGCTCTCGTACGACCACCGCATCATCGACGGCGTGCTGGCGAACTCGTTCCTCTGGCGCGTCACCGACATCCTCACACGCGGGGAGTTCGAGGTATGAGCGCGACAAGCGAAATTCAGGGCCTGCGGGCGCTCGGCGAGGTCGATCCGGAGATCGCCGAGCTGATCCGCCTGGAAGAGCGGCGGGAAGCGGACACGCTCCGGCTCATCGCGAGCGAGAACTACGTGTCTCGGGCGGTGCTCGAGGCGACGGGCTCGGTGCTGACGAACAAGTACTCCGAGGGGTACCCGCAGAAGCGGTATTACGAGGGTCAGCAGCAGGTCGACGTGGTCGAGGAGCTCGCGCGGACGCGGGTGGCCAAGCTGTTCGGGGCCGACCACGTGAACGTGCAGCCCTACTCCGGCAGCCCGGCCAACCTGGCCGTCTACCTGGCGTTCGCCCAGGCGAACGACACGATCATGGGCCTCGGCCTGCCCGCGGGCGGGCACCTGACCCACGGCTGGTCGGTGAGCATCACCGGGAAGTACTTCAAGAGCATCCCGTACGGGGTTCGCGAGAGCGATCACCGCATCGACATGGATCAGGTCCGCGACCTGGCGCGCGCCAACCGGCCGAAGCTCATCTGGTGCGGGACGACGGCGTACCCGCGCACGCTCGACTTCGCCGCGTTCCGGTCGATCGCCGACGAGGTAGGGGCGATCCTGGCGGCGGACATCGCGCACATCGCGGGGCTCGTGGCCGCGGGGGTGCACCCGTCGCCGGTGGGCATCGCCGACGTGGTGACGTCGACGACGCACAAGACCTTCCGGGGCCCGCGCGGCGCGATGATCCTCTGCAAGAAGGAGCACGCGAGCGCGATCGACAAGGCGGTGTTCCCGGGCCTCCAGGGCGGTCCGCACAACCACACGACCGCGGCCATCGCGGTCGCGGCGAAGGAGGCCTCGGAGGAAGGTTTCCGGGCCTACGCGAAGCAGATCGTGGTGAACGCGCAGGCGCTCGGGCGCGCGCTGGAGTCGCGCGGCTTCCGGCTCATCACCGGCGGGACCGACAACCACCTGCTCCTGATCGACATGACGCCGAAGGGGATCGCGGGCAAGCCGTACGCGCAGGCGCTCGATCGCGCGGGCATCGTGGCGAACTACAACTCGATCCCGTTCGATCCGCGCAAGCCGTTCGACCCGTCGGGGCTCCGCATCGGCACGCCGGCGGTGACGTCGCGCGGGATGGGCGTCGCCGAGATGGAGCGCCTCGCGGCATGGATGGATGAGGTGGCGCAGAACGTGAACGACGAGGCGCGCATCGCGCGCATCGCCGCCGAGGTCGCGGAGCTCTGCCGCGGCTTCCCGGCGCCCGGCATCCGGCTCTAGCTGGCCGGCGCTGCGGCGAGCCACGGCGCCGCAACCGAGGACGCCATGGAGAGCGATCTCCTGGCGTCCTCGGCGTTTTTGTGGCCGAGCCCGAGGACGCTACGGAGCGCGATCTCCTGGCGTCCTCGGCGCCCTGTCAGCGTCACTTCACGTAGAGCTGCGCGGCGGCGACGCCCGAACCGGCGGTGGCCTTCACGATGAACTTGGCGTTGATGCCGACGGGGAGCGACCAGCGGTAGCAGTTGCCTCGACCGCCGAGCACGGCGTTCGAGCCGCTCGAGTTGTCCTGCGCCAGCACCGAGGAGCCCATCGGGATCGGGGTCAGCGCGACGAGGCTGATGTCGAGCT
This sequence comes from Sorangium sp. So ce124, assembly GCF_051525235.1. Taxonomy (NCBI): domain Bacteria; kingdom Pseudomonadati; phylum Myxococcota; order Polyangiales; family Polyangiaceae; genus Sorangium; species Sorangium sp. So ce124. Next base: position 11,459,334 of record NZ_CP150312.1, on the reverse strand, counting down.
CGGTGATCCCCGCGCCGACGCCGACGATCGTGTAGCACTTGCCGGGCATCAGCTGGACCTGCTGCTCGAGGGTCTGTCCGGCGCTGAACTGCCCCGCGATCGGCCCTCCCTCCTTCGTCATGCCGGGCGCCTCGGTCGAAGCGAGGTTGTTCAGCGGGATCGTCGCGGCGGAGGCGAGGTTCGGATCGATCGCCGACGCGCTACCGGAGCTGCTCCCGCCGCTCGGGGCCGGCTGCTGCCCGCCGGTCTGCTGGCCAGGGATCGGGAACGGCCAGGGAAAGCCGCCAGGCTGCGCCGTCGGGGCAGGCTGCGTCGTCGGGGCAGGCTGCGTCGGGGCGGGCTGTGTGGGGGCAGGCTGCGTCGGGGCGGGCTGCTGGTACCCGGGCTGCTGATACCCAGGCTGCTGGTACCCGGGCTGCTGATATCCTGGCTGCTGGTACCCGGGCTGCTGATACCCGGGCTGCTGGTACCCGGGCTGCTGGTAGTAGCCGGGCGGGGGCTGGTTCGCGTAGCTCGGCGGCGTGGACTCCCGCTGTTGACAACCAGCAGCGAGGGCGACGGTGAGGACCAGGGCGGGCAGGACGCCAATCGTACGGAGCAAAAGAACCTCCTCGAATTTCCGGCAGAACGCCGCGTTCAATCTCACTGACGGGCTCGCGACGCAACGGGTGGCTCGCGGGGAGCTCCCCGGCGCGCCCCCCGAAGCCCGCTCAACCGAGCTCCAGGTCCGTCCGCCGGATGTCGCTTTGGACGTGGCACGCCCTCGCTTTCATCGCGCCCATCCGACGGATTGATGCTGTTTCTGCCATGATTTCCCGGGTTATTGCGGCCAGGCGCGGCTGGCCGGGGCCAAAAAGTGAGGTAGCCTACGGCATGACCGACCACGGCTCCCGAGCGAAGCTCGATCGTCCCGGAGAGTTTGCTCAGTGGTTCCTGGAACGAGAGATGCTGGCGAGCGCCGGCATGGGGATCGCGGCCGACAGGGCGCGGCTGCACCTCGGACGCGCGGTCACGTTCCTGGAGCAGGGGATGCTGCGCGAGTCGCTGGTGGAGGCGAACTCGGCCGCGTACCTCGATCAGGCGATCCGACCCGAGGCGCTGCTCATTGCGCGCATGTGCATCCTGCGGGAGTTCGTGGGCGAGCCCGGCGGCTGAGCGGCGCGGCGGCGCGAGGGGGCGAACGCCCGCGCCGGCTTGCCTGCGGGCTTGCGCCGCCGGCGCAGCCGCGCAAGACGCCTCGCACATAGCCCCCGCCCTCTGGCGGGTGTATGAGCGCCGCGAGCACAGCTGTCCCAACGAGGGGCCGCGGCGTGCGGCAGGGCTGTGCGCGAGGAGGCCGCAGATGACGGTGACGGGTAGGTCGTTGGGTTCAGCAGTGCTCCTGGCTCTCTGGGCGGCAGCGCTGGGCTGCGGCGGCAGCAGCAAGGAGTCGGAGTTCGCGGACGACGCCCCGGACGCGGGGACGCCGCCGCCCCCGCAGCCGACAGCGTCCGTGCCGCCCCCGGACGCCGGCCTGCCCCCGGTCGCGGCGCCCACGGTGGCGCCCTGCGATGGAGTCCAGTCGCTCGCGATGACCACCATGTTCCAGGGCCGCGCCGCCGGCGAGGCGCCGAAGATGCAGCCGGAAGGGGCGCCCGTCTGCAGCGTGGTGCCCGAGGGACAGACGGCCTCGGGGCAGACCTTCATGCTCCAGCCCGGCTATTGCTATACGTTCCTGGCGCAGGCGCTCCCCACCGTCACCGAGGTGGACATCCAGCTGGAGCTCGATCTGAACGCCGGAGGGCAGCCAGGGCTCGCTGCGTTCAACCTGAAACCGGTGCTCGCCGTCGACTCGGACACCGGCCCGACAGCCGCCATCGGAGCCAAGCAGAGCTGCTACCAATGGCCGTTCCCCATCGCGGCGACGGCCAAGCTGGTTGTCAAGGCGCGCACCGGCTCGGGACCGGTGGCGGCGCAGGCCTACAGCCGCAAGAAGTGAGCTGACCTCGCCGCGGGGGCGGCGGCGGCATCGAGCCGCCCGGCCCCCCGGCGGCGGCGCGCGTTTGCCGGCACGCGACGCGGGCCGCCCCGCTGCGCGCGCTGGACGCCCTTCCGCCGCCACGGCGATGGTGCGCCGAGGCCATGGAGCAAGAACGGCCACGTCGCCGTGGCCGCCCTGCGCTCCGCTGGGAGATCCCGTAAGACTACAGGAGCGCGTCCTTGATGGCCTTGATCGGCCGAGCGCGGACCGACTTGCTCGCCGGCTTCGCGGCAAAGGTCATCGGCTGCTTGGTAAACGGGTTGATCCCCTGGCGCGCCTTCGTCGCAGGGCGCTTGACCACCCGGAACTTCGCGAAGCCGGGCAGCGTGAACACGCCCGACTTCTTCAGCTCGCGATGACCGATCGTGATGAGGGACTCGAGAACGTTCTTCACCTGCTTGCGGCTCAGCTCATCACCGGCAGCTTCGGTGATGGCCTGGATCAGGCCGCTCTTGCTCAACGTCTTCTTCGCGCCGCCCCCGGCCGTCTTCTTACTTGCCATGGCACTCTCCTCGGACATGAGCTCGCGCGCGACACCTCGCCGCGCACAGCCTCAGTGAACCTTACACACGACACAGGACAAAAAAAGACAAAAATGCGGGGAGAAATAGCGATTTCTGAGACGGGGCATCGCGCGGACCCCTGAAAGACCGCGCCGGAGCGGTGCGCCAGAGGGGGAACCAGCCGCCGGGAAGGGCGGCGGCGCGGCGCCGTCGCGGGCCGGAGAGCGTCAAAAAACGCCTGGAATGGCGCGGTTTTGCACGCTTCACGTCATGCGCGCGCCGCCTGGGGCGGCCGCGCAGGCGGCCGCCGCGACCTGGGCATACCCGCGGAGACGCGCGGAACAGGCCCTCAGCCGGCGCGCAGCTCGTCGAGGAGCGCCCGGGCTGCCTCGAGCGAGCCGTCCTCCGAGACGGACTTGTCGAGCATCAGGCGCGCTTTCCTGCGGTCGCCGGCCGCGAGCGCCATCGCCCCGAGGTGATAATAGGCGAGCGCCCGCGCGGCGGGCGTCGTGCCTCCCTCGCCGGGCTCGGGGGAAATCTTCATCAGGGTGACCGCGCGGTAAGCGCGCGCGGCGATGTCCTCTTCCCCCAGCCCGAGCGCGCTCTCGCCGAGCTCCATGGCGAGCTCGCCGTTCTGAGGATCGTTCTCGAGCGCCCTCGTGAGCGCCGTGAGCGACTCGTGCAGATTCCCCTCGGCGTCCTCGATGCGCGCGACGCGGTGGTAGACGGCGCCGAGGTGCCGCGAGCGGCGCCCCTTGGCAGCCACGATGAGCTCGGCGGTGACCGCGCGCGCCTCCCTCGAGTCACCCGCGGCGATGAGCGCGTCGACGAGCAGCAGGGCGACCTCGTTATCTTCCGGGCGCAGGGAGCGCGCCTCCCGGAGCGCCGCGGCCGCCTGCGCGGCGTCGCCGACGTCGAGCAGCAGGCGGCCGGAGGCGACGAGGAGCGTGAAGCGGCCGGCCACGTCGGGGGCCGCGGCGGCGTCCTCGAGCGTGATGGCGGCGAGCTCGCGGTTCGCGCCGATCTCGGCGTAGAGCGCGCGCAGGCGGTCGCGGATCTCGGCGTTGCCCGGCGCGGCGCGGAGCGCGCGCTCGAGCCCGCCGCGGGCGTCGCCCAGGTGGCCCGCGCGCGCGCAGGCGCCGGCCAGAAGGAGCGCCGTGGCGACGAGGGCGTCGCCCTCCTCGAGCGCGATGAGCCTGCGGTAGACGGCGCTCGCGGCGTCCCACCGCGCGGCGGACTCCTCGAGGCCGGCGAGCCCCTTGAGCGCGGCGCGGTCCTTGGAGTCGGCGTGGAGCAGATCGCCGAGGTGGGCGCGCGCGCGCTCGACGTCGCCCGAGCGCGCGAGGATCTCGGCGAGGCGCAGCCGGAGCGCGCGCGGCGAGGCGGCGCCCGCCCCCTCCGCCGCGGCCTCGCTGGGCGCGCCCGCGGCCTCGGCCTCGGCGGACCGCGCGCCCGCGTGGTCCGCGCGCGCGAGCGCCCGCTCGAGCTCGGCGACGAGCTCGGCGGCGTACTCGGCGCCGCCGAGCGCGTAGGCGCGCTCGAGATCGGCGAGGGCGCGATCGCCCTGGCCGAGCGCGCCGTGGACCTCGGCCCGCGCGCGGTAGAGCCACGGGTCGTCCGGGCTCGCCTCGAGCGTCGCCGTGAGCGCGCGGGCCGCGCGGGCGTGGTCGGAGACCGCGCCGCACGCGTCGATGAGCGCGATCAAGACGTCGCGATCCCCGGGCGCGACCCGGAGGGCGCGCTCGAGGAGCTCGGCCGCCGCCGCGGCGTCGCCCGCGCGATCGCGGAGGATCTCGGCGGCGCGGCAGAGCGACTCGACGCGCGCCTCGTCGGCGTCGGCGACGTGCGCCGTGAGCACGTGGAGCTCGGCGAGGGCGTGCCAGGCCTCGCGGGCCGCGTAGCGCGACGCGAGCTCCTCGCGGAGCCGGTCGTTCGTCGGGCAGACGGCGTACCCGGCCTTGAGGGCGGCCTCCGCCGCGGCGTCGTCGCCGCGCGCGCCGTGCAGCTCGGAGAGCTCCAGGGCGAGCTGGGCCGCCTCGCCGCCCTGCTCGGTGCGCAGGAGCTTCTCGAGCGCGTCGGTAAGGTCGTCCGCGTTGTCGCGCTTCCGGCTGAGGCGCACGAGCGCGCGGAGCACGTCGCGGTTCGCGCCGTCCCAGTCCGCGGCCCCGAGGTAGACGTCGCGCGCGCCGCGATCGTCGCCGCGCTGCTCGAGGAGGGCGCCGAGGCGCATCGAGAGCGACGCGATCGAGGCGACGTCCGCGCGATCCTTGGCGGCGTCGAGCTGCAGCGCGAAGAGCTCGCCGAGCTCGTCGGTGCGGCCGGCCTCCTCGAGCATCGTGGCGAGGAGGATGGCGGCCTCCACCTGGGTCGGATCCTCGTCGAGAATGTCGCGGAGCAGGGCCGCCGCCTTCTCGGGCGACCCCTGCGCGAGGAGGCGCGCGCGCTCGAGGCGCAGCGCGCAGCGCTCGGAGAGATCGTCGACCAGGGGCGCCGTCTCCTCGAGCAGCGCGGCGAGGCGCGCGGCGTCGCCGCTCCGCCGGTACACGCCGGCGAGGGGCGTCCAGATCTCGCGCTCGGCGGGCTCGCGGGCGCGGAGCTCCTCGTAGAGGCGCGCCGCGCGGACGAGGTCGGCGAGCGGGCCGGCGGCGAGCTCCGCGGCGTGCAGGAGCAGCGCGCGCTCCTCCTCGGGCGCCGAGGCGCGCGCGGCGCGCTCGGAGAGCCACGCGGCGGCCGCGAGATCGCCGGCCTCCTCGCGGAGCTCCGCCAGCGCGACGAGCGCCCACGCGGAGCTGGACGGATCGGACGAATCGGACGAATCGGACGAAGACCGCGCGCCCGAGCCGACGATGCGCTGCAGGATCGACTCGGCCAGCTCGCGATCGCCGAGCGCGCGCGCGGTGCGGACGGCCTCCTCGAGGACCCCGGGGCCCTCGACCTCGGCGAGGAGCAGCAGCGCGTCCACGAGGGCGCGCGGCCGCCCGCTCTGCCGGGCGAGGCGCTCGAAGAGGCGGATCGCCCGCGGGTTCCTCGGATCGGTGCGGAGCGCGTCGCGCAGGATCGCCTCGGCCCGGTCCGGATCGGCGTGGAGCTCGAGCGCCTCTTCGAGGAGCGAGATCGCCTGATCGACGTCCGCCGCGTCCGCCGCGAGCAGCGCGGCCAGGCGGTACCGCGGCCCGGCGCGATCCGCGCTGGCCGCGGCGGCGGCCGGCGCGTCGGCGAGGCCGATGCGCTTGCGGAGGACGTCCGCCTGCGCGGCGCGGTCGCCGAGGCGCTCGTAGATGGCCTCCAGCGAGCGCCACAGCTGCTCGATGTCGTCGCTCGCGTCGCGACCCGCGCGGTCGTGGAAGGGCGCGACGGCCGCGATCTTCGCCTCCGCGCGGCGGTAGACGGCCGCGGCGCGCTCCTGATCGGCCGGCGAGAGCTCGAGGGCGCGGCCGAAGCGGAGCAGGAGCGCGACCTCGTACGGCTCGGAGGCCGCCCGGGCGACGAGCCGCTCGACGACGTCGACGTACCGCTGCGTCTGGCCCGAGCGGCGCGCGAGATCGAGGGCGGCGTCGTGCGCGGCGCCCGCGCCCGGCGTGAGATCGAGGACGCGCAGGCGGGCCGAGAGCGCGAGCTCCGGGCGATCGAGCGGGCCTTCGTAGAGCGACGCGAGCTCGCCGAGCGCCGCGGCGGCGTCCTCGGCGGGCTCGAGCGCAGGGCCGGCGAGCCGCGCCTCGAGGGCGCGCGCGAGCAGGTCGTGGCGCCCGCGGGCGCGCAGCGCGGCGAGGAGCTTCTCGTGCTCCGCGTCGCTCTCGCGCGCCGCCTCGAAGGCGGACTCGACGTACTCCGCCTCGCGGTCGGGCGCCCCCTGCCGGCGCGCGATCTCGCCGAGCGCGAGCAGGACCTCGGCCCGGCTGAACGAGGTGGCCGACGGGAGGCCCACGCTGGAGCGCGTCGGCGGCATCGTGCTGCGCCGCGCGCCGACGAGCCCCTCGCCCTCGTCGCGGGGCCGGCGCGCGACGAGCAGCAGCGCGCGGTAGGCGCGGTGCGCGCGCTCGAGCTGGCCGTCCTCGAGGGCGAGGCCGGCGAGGCCGTGGAGCGCGTCGGGGTGCGCGGGGTCGACGCGCAGCGCGAGGTCGAACTCCGCCATCGCGCGGGCGCGATCGCCCGTGGCGAGGGCGACACGGGCGAGCTCGTAGTGGACGAGCGCGCGCTCCTTGGGGCGGCGGGCGCCGAAGTCGGCGATGATCCCGCGCAGGGCCGCGGTCGCGTCGTCGGTCCGGCCGGCGGCGGAGAGGGCGCGGCTCCGCGCGAGGCGCAGCGAGAGGTCGTCCGGCGCGAGCGCGATGGCCTCGTCGAACAGCGGGATCGCGGCGGCGGGCGAGCCGCCGCGCGTGAGGTAGAGGTCCGCGGCCTCGCGGAGGAGCGAGAGCCGGGCCGGCGCCTCGTCGGCGCGCGCGGCGTCGCCCGCGATGAGCGCGGCCAGGGCGCTCCACGCGCCCGACGCGCGGTAGAGGTACGCGAGCCGCTCGCGCAGCGGCGCGGGCTGCGCGGCGCGGGGCAGCGCTCGCTCCAGGGCGGCGCGGGCGCGATCGGGCTCGCCGGCGGCCAGGTACGCGTCCGCGAGGCGGAGCGCCGCCTGGTGCAGCTCCTCGGGCCCTGCGCCGGCGCAGAGCCGCTCGAGCGCCTCGGCGGCGGCCGCGTGCTCGCCGCGGCGCGCGAGCAGCCGGGCGAGGGCGTCGAGCGCCTCGACGGACCCGATGTCCGCGGCGCGGCGGTAGCTCGCGATCGCGCGCTCGGGCTCGTTGAGCTCGTGCTCGGCGAGGGACGCCGCCTGGAGCCATAGCTCTGCGGCCGCCCCGCCGGCGGCCGCCGGCCCGCGCGCGGCCGCCTGCTCCTCGCGGAGCAGCATGAGCTCGCGGTGCAGCCCGCCCGCCTCGAGGAGCGAGGCGAGCCTGTCGACCGACGGGCCGTGCCCCGGGCTCTCGGCGAGGTTCTGGCGGAGCAGCGCGATCGCCTCGGACGCGCGCGTGGCGTCCGCGAGGAGCTCCGCGGCGTCGTAGCGGAGCGCGACGCGGCGCTCGAGATCGCCAGAGACCTCGATCTGCAACTCGCGCAGGCGCACGAGCTCCTCGCGACGACCGGCCGCGCGGAGCAGCGCGGCGAGGCTCTCGCCGATCGGCTCGTCCGTCGGATCGTCCGCGACCAGCCCGCCGTAGAGGGCGATCGCCTCGCCGGGCTCCGCCGCCTCGGCGGCGACGCGCAGCAGCCGGCGCCGCTCGCTCGGCGCGAACGGGAGCGCGGCGCCGCGCCGGCACAGCGCGACGATCTGCGGCCCGTCGCCCGCGCCCGCGAGCATGCCGACGAGCGCGTCGATCGCCCAGAGGGCGGCGCGCGAGGCCGGCCACGCGCCGGGCCCAGGGGGCTGCCCCTCCTCGTCGCCGAGGCGCTGCACGGCGATCTCGAGCAGCTCCGCCGCGATCTCGCGGGCACGCGCCGCGTCGCCCGCGTCGCGCGCCGCCTCCACGGCCTCGCGGTAGAGGGCGAGGTCGTGCCCTGTCGCCGCGGCGAGCCGGAGCAGCGTCGGGACGAGCGATGGCCCGCGCCGTCGCCGCAGGAGCTCCGCGAGATCGAGCAGGATCGCGCGGTCGGCCGGGTCGTGGAGGAGCGCGCGCTCGAACGCGCGCTCGGCGGCGTCCTCGTCGGCGCGCGCGTCGCGGTGCCAGCGGCCCACGCGGGCCGTGAGGTCGCGGAGCGTGGCGGCAGGGACGTCGCCGCGGCGCTCGAGCTCGGGCAGCGCGTCGGCGATCGTGTGCCAGCGGCCCGCGAGGTCCGTGAGCCGCAGGAGGCCCTCGGGCGGCTCGGCGCCGGGCGACAGGAGGAACGCGCGGAAGGCGAGATCGAAGGCGCCCTCCCGGTCGTCGCCTCGCTCCTCGAGGAGCGCCGCGGAGGCCTTCAGGATGGCGACCCGCTCGGCGTCCGTCCCGGCCGCGGCGAGCCGCGGTTCGAGCAGCGCGATCTGGCCGCGCCAGTCGTCCGCGTCGGCGCAGATCTCGAGCAACGCGCCGACGGCGGCGACCAGCGCGCCGCGGTGCTCGGCCGACGCCGGGTCGATGCGGCCGAGCAGCTCCTCGAGCCCCGCGCGCGGCGTGGGCGAGCGCGCGGCGCGCTCGTCGCCGCCGTCGGCCGCACCGCCGCCGCCCTCGCCGCCCGCGCGGCGCGCGTCGCGCTCGGCCTCGTGCGCGCGGCGGTAGCCCTTCACGGCGAGCTCCCACGCGAGCGTGCGATCGCGGTGCGTGTCGCCGAGGCGCTGGAAGAGCTCCACGCTGCGCGCCGCGCCCGCCCCGCCGGGGAGCGCGCCGGCCGCGGACGCCTCGACCTCGAGCAGCGCGACGAGGTCGCCCCAGCGCTCCGCGCGCGTGTAGAGCGCGGCCAGCGCGTCCCCGCTCTCCGGGTCGGGCGCGAGCTCCTCGCGGATGCGGCGCCAGGTGGCGATGGCCTCGTCGGCGTCGCCGAGCTCGCGCTCGAAGAGCCGCGCGACGCGCCCGAGATCGCGCCGGCCGCCCGCGCCGCCGCGCACGGCCGCGCGGCGCTCCAGCACAGCCGCGAGCTCGCGGTACCTCCCGCCCTCCTCGAGGAGCGCCGCGAGGCCGTCGAGCGCCGCGAGATCCTGGCGGTCGTCGACGAGGCGCGCCGAGTACGCCGCGATCGCCCGCGCCTCGTCGCCGAGCCGCGAGGAGGCGAGCCGCGCGAGCTCGCCGAGCGCCTCGCGCCGCGCCGCCGGGTCCGTCTCGATCGCGGCGAGCGTGTCGAGCACGTCGCACCGCTCGGCGACGCGGTCGCCCTCCGCGAAGAGCCGATCGAGCGCGCGGGCGGCGTCCCGCGCGGCCTCCGCGTCGCCGCTCGCCTCGGCGAGCGAGAAGAGCCGGCGGAAGAGCGCGATCGCCCCGTCGGCGTCGCCGAGCCGGTCGCGGCGCAGGAGCGCGGCGTCGCGCACGAGCGAGAGCGCCTGCCGCGCGTCGCCGGCGCGCGGCTCGGCCGCGGCGAGGACCTCGGCGAGGCGGTCGTGCCGGCCGAGGCGCTCGGCGAGCTCGGCGAGCTCGGCGCGATCGCCGGCCTCCGACGGCGTGAGCTCGACGAGCTCGGCGAGCCGCGCGAACGCGCCCGGCTCGTCGCCGAGGGCGTCGCGGCGGAGCCGCACGATCTCGCGCAGCAGCGCCGGGCGATCGCCGACGTCGGCGCCCTCGAGCTGGATCTCGAGCACGCGCACGAGGTCCGTGGGCCTCGCCTCCTCGCGGTAGTGCTTCGCGAGCAGCGCGGCCGATCGCTGCCGCGCGCCGGCCTCGCGGGGCGCCTGCTCGGGCGGCAGCGCCCCGAGGACCCGCTCGAGCAGCGCGAAGGCGTCGACGGAGCGCGGCGCCGCGCGGACGGCGCGCGGCGCCGGGGGCGCGTCGAGGAGCTCCTCGACCACGGGGAGCGCCGACGCGGCGTCGCCGACCCCCTCGATCCAGAGGAGCGCGACGCGCTCGCGGAGCCGATCCGCCGCGTCACCGGAGAGCCTCGGCAGCTCGGCCGACAGGAGATCGATGAGCGGGCGGTGCCTGCCGTGCCGCTCGTAGAGCCGCTCGAGCGCGGCGCGGGTGCGCGCGTCGTCCTGGAGCGGGAGGAGCTGCTCGAGGTAGCGCATCGTTCGCTCGCCGTCGCCGGCGAGGTCGCGCGCGACGGCCGCGGCGTCCTCCAGGAGGAAGACGCGCTCGTCGGCCGCCGAGGTGCGATCGAGCATCGCGTCGTAGAGCGCGAACAGGTCCTCCCAGCGCTCGGCCGCGTTGTAGGCGAGCTTCAGCCGCTCGAAGCCCCAGAGCGAGCCAGGCACGAGCTCGACGAGCCGGCGGAGCAGCGCGAGGGCGGCCTCCGGCGCGTCGAACCACTCCTCGTGGTGCTCGACGGCCCGCCGGCCGATCTCCTCGACGATGTCGGGCGGGAGCGCGGCGCCCGCGTCGAGCGCCGCGGCGTGCGCGGCCGCGACGCGCTCGGGCTGCTTCGCCCGGCGGCCGAGCTCCTCGAGCCGATCCCAGAGGTCGAGCTCGCCCGGCAGCTCGGAGACCGCGCGCAGGGCGACATCGAGGCCGCGCGGCGCGTCGTGGTCGTGGTGCTCGAGCAGCCGCTCGAACCAGCCGCGGCGGACGGCGGCGCGCTGCGCGGCCGCGAGGCTGCCCGCGTCGAGCGCGGCGCCCGGCGCGGCGTCCGCCGGCGAGCTCGCGAGGAGCGCCTCCAGCAGCGCCACGCGCGCCTCGGGGTCGTCGACCGCGTCGCACGCGCGCTCGAGGAGGAGCGCCGCGCGCGCCTGCGTCTCGGGGCGCCCGAGCGCGCGCTGCACGATCTCGAGCACCGCGGGCTCGATCGTCCCGGCCTCGATCGCGGGCGCGACCGCGTCGAGCGCGTCCGCCGGCCGATCCAGCCGATCGAAGAGGAGCGTCGCGAGCTCGACGTCGAGCGCGACCCGCGCGCCGCCCTCGCTCCGGTCGCGGCGCACCGCGAGCACCTCCGCCGCGCCCTCGTGATCGCCCACCTCGGCGAGGAGGCGCCCCCGCGCCGCCAGCGCGTCGTCGTTCTCGGGATCCGCCTCGAGCAGCCGGGCGTAGAGCGCCGCGGCCGCCGCGCGGTTGCCGATCTCCTCTTCCCACGCGGCCCACGCGGAGAGCGCCCGAGGGCGCTCGCCCTCGTGCCCGCGCTCCACGAGGAGCGTGAAGAGCCAGCGCCGGTCCACGCGGCGCGCGAGCGTATCGGGGCTCTGCGCGAGGAACGCGCGGAACGCCTCGAGCGCGGCGGGGTCGAGCGCGCCCCGCGCGGCGTCGCCGTCGTCCTGCGGCGAGAGCAGGCGCCGGTAGACGGACGCGGCGTCGTCCTGCCGCTCGGGATCGGCGGCGAGCACGCGCGCGAGCGCCGCCTCGATCGCCCGGACCCGCGCCGCCGCCTTGCCGGCGGGCGCGCTCCCCTCCCCCTCGGCCCTCATGCGATCGCGGAGATCGAGCGCGGCGTCGACGAAGCGCGGCGTCGCGCGCGCCCGGATCGCCGCGTCTTCGAGCGCGGCGAGCGCGGCGAGCGCCTCGTCGTCGGACGCCGCCGTCTCGATCAGGACCTCGCAGACGGCCGCGAGCCGGGCCCAGGCCCCCTGCCCGCGGTAGAGCGCCGCGAGGCGGGCGGCGGCGTCGCGGTGCTTCGGCGCGACGGAGAGCACGCGCTCGTAGAGCTTCTGCGCCCGCTCCGGATCCGCGAGCGGCCCCTCCGCGAGCCCGGCGGCGCGCTGCCAGGCCGTCACCGCGGCGTCGAGGTCGCCCGGAGCGGCCTGCGCCGCCGGGGCGTCGGGCGCGTCGGACGCGTCGGACGCGCGGATGCCGAACGCCGCGAGCTCGCCGAGGCGCTCCAGCCAGAGCGCCTCGTCCTGCGGATCGCCCGCGGCGGCGACGCGCCGCTCGAGCACCTCGCGGAGCAGCGCCGCGTCGCCGGCGGACAGCGCGAGCGCCTCCATCGCGGAGAGCGCGGCGCCCTCGATCGCCGCGCCGCTCGCGAGGATCGCGCGGTAGTGCGCGACCGCGATCGGGACCTCCCCGCCCCTCGCCGCCGCGTCCGCCATGCGCAGCTCGTGGGCGACGCGCGCGTCGGGCGCCACGCCCGGGAGCCGCTCGGCCAGCGCGCCGTAGAGCGCGCCCCACGCGCCGCCCGCCGCGTACGTCTCGAGCAGCGCCTCGTACGCCGCGTCGTCGCCCGGGTCGTCCTCGATGGCCGCGCGGTACGTCGCGGCCGCCCCGGCGAGGTCGCCGACGTCGCGGCGCTGGATGGTGCCGATCGCGTGCAAGAGCTCCCGCCGCCGCGCGGGCGCGCACGGCTGCGCGAGCGCCTCGCGGTAGAGCGCGAGCCGCTCCTCGGGGCTGCCCTGCTCGCGCAGGAGCGCGTCGACGCGCGCGATGAGCTCGAGCGACGAGGGCTCGAACGCGAGCGCGCGGCGGTAGAGGGCGAGCGCCTGCGTCACATCGCCGCTCGCGAGCAGCGCCTCGCCCGCGCGCCGCGCGAGGTGCGACAGCGCCGGGCTGTCCACCGCGCGATCCCCGAGCGCCCCCGCGAGCGCCGGCGCGCGGCGCGCGGACTCGCTGCCGTGCTCCGTCAGCCGCTCGACCTCGGCGACCCACCGCGCGAGCCTCTCCGGCGCGTACGCGGTCGCGAGCGAGAGCCCGCGCGCCGACAGATCGAGCGCCTTCTTCGGGTCCCTGAGCTCGCGCTCGGCCACGGCGGCCGCCTCCTCGAGCGCCGCGAGCCTGCCCGACACGTCGGCCGGCGTCGGCGCGGACGCGCCGGGGGCCCACGCGACGGGCCCGAGCTCCGCCTTCGTCTCGAGCACGCGCACGAGCAGCGGCGCCGCCTTCTCCGCGCGCGCGATCGGCTCCAGCACCGCGCAGGCCGCGAGCCGCTGATCGTCGGTCAGCAGGAGGTGGGAGCTCTGCCGCGACGACTCCGCGCCGGCGGCGCCGTTGCCCGGGGGCGCGCCCAGCATCTTCTCGACCGCGAGCCGGCTCGATCGGTCGGCCGGATCGAGCGCGAGCGCCTGGCGGTACGCGGCGATCGCGCCGGCCGGATCGTCGAGCCGCGCCATGCGGATCGCGCCGATCCGGGCGAGCACCGAGGCGCGCTCCTGCCCGGCCGCGAGCTCGGCCTCGGCCTCGAGGAGCGCCTCGAGCTCGGCCCAGCGCCGCTCCTGCTCGAGCAGCGGGATGAGCCGCGCGTGCGCCTCGCGCGACGCCCCGAACGCCGCGAGGTAGCGGCGCCAGGCGGCGACGGCGGCGGGCAGATCCGCGAGCCGGGTGCGCAGCTCGGCCGCGCGGAAGGCGAGCTCCCGCGCCGCGCGGCGATCCGGCTCCGCCTCGGCGCGCCGCTCGAGCACCCACGCGAGGCCCTCGTGCGCCGAGGTGGCCTCGTACAGCCGCTCGAGCGCGGCGAGCGCGCCCGGCTCGCGCGAGGAGCCCGACTCCGCGAGCCTGCGGTAGGCCGCGATCGCGCCCGCGGCGTCGCCGAGCTCCTCCTCGTAGAGCCGCGCGAGCCGCTCCGCCGCGGCCTCGCGCGGCTCGGCCTCCGGCTCGGCCCCGGCGAGCCGCTCGAGCGCGCCCGCGAGCCCGCGCGCGTCGCGCTCGCGCTCGCAGAGCTTCGCGAGCCCGCGGGCGGCGCGCCGCACGGCCGCGTCGTCGGGCTCGCCGTCGAGCGCCTGCTGGAAGGACGTGCGCGCCTTCCTCCCGTCCCCGAGGCCCTCGTACAGCTCGCCGAGCTCGGCGGCGATGCGCGCCTTGAGCGGCTTCTCCTTGGCGCCGGACGACGCGCGCACGAGCACGCGCGCCGCGTCGGCCTGGCGGTCGAGCGCCGACGCGAGCGCCACGAAGCGCTCGCGCACCGCCTCGTCGGACGGGTCGACCGCGAGGATCTGCTCCGACAGCGAGAACGCCGACGCGAGATCGCCGAGCCGCTGGAACTGCAGCTCGACGAGCCGCTTCTGCACCTCGACGCGGCGCGGCCCGCGCAGGTTCTCGATCTGGAGGGCCATCATCCGCGCCGCCTCCTGGGCGTCCCCGCGGCGCGCGTGGGCCGCCTCGAGCGCCGCGGCCGCGCGCACGAGGACGGTCTTGCGCGCGAGCAGGGCCTCACCGGCGCGGAGGGCGGCCTCGTGGTCCGGGTTCTGCGCGAGCACCTCCTCGACGTGCGGCAGCGCCCGCTCGATCTCCTTGAGCGGGCCGCTGTAGAGGTCGATGAGCCGCGCGCGGATCTCGAGCGCGTCGGGCGGCGGCGCCTCCGCGGTGAGCGCCTGCTCGAGCATCCTCGCGATCTCCTGGTGCCGCCCGGCGCGCGCGTAGCGCGCCTCGAGCTCCCAGCGCGCCGAGGAGTCGCCCGGGTCGACCTTGAGGATCTGCTGGAGCAGCTTGATCGCGCGCTCCTCGTCGCTCGCGCCGTTTCCGCTGACGTCGACGAGCTCGAACGCGCGGCGGAGCAGCGACAGCTGCTCGGCGCGGTCCGCGCGGTGGCCCGCGGCGAGGGCGTAGAGGTCCGCGAGCTTCGCCGGCTCGTTCGCCTCCTGGAGGATGCGCTCGAGCCGGAAGAAGGCCTCCTGATGCGAGGGCAGCACCGAGAGCGCCCGCTCGAGGTAGGGGCGAGCGCCGCCGGGGTCGCCGAAGGAGTCGGCGAGGAACTCGGCGGCGCGCACGAGGACCTCGGCCTGGGCGGCCTGCGGGAGCATCCCGAACCGCCGCTCGCCGACGAGGCGCTCGTAGGCGAACGCGAGCTCGGAGAACCGGTCGTGGCGGGCGGAGGCCTCGTGGAGCTTCGTCCAGAGCTCGGGGTGCAGGCTCCCCTTGGCCGCCGCGGCCACGAGCACGTCGAGCGCGGCCGCCTCGTTGTCGATCCCCTGCTCGAGCGCGGCTTCGAGGTTGTCGATACGGAACGAGACGCGCGCGCTCTTCGTGTCCTGCTGCATGTGGATCCGGACCTCGGCTGGCGGTGGTGCAAGGGGCCGGCGTGCCGGCCCTGCCGTCGAACCTGCGCCCGCAGTGCGCTGCGGAGCGCTGCCCAAGGTAACAGGAGCGTTTCCCAAATGGGTAAATGGGCTCGTGGACGGGGCCCTGGCTCGGGCGGGAGGCCCGATCGTCGCGGGCGGCGGCCCTGCGCGGCGCGGGAAGCGCGTGAGCGTGAGGGAGGGTGGAGTCGAGCACTGGCGGAGCAGAAGAGAGGAGGAGATGCGACAGCGGTGGCACGCGCGTTCGTCCTGGTGGCGGACCGCGGCGGGCTGCACGGCGGCGCTGCGGCGCCTGTTGCGGGAGGGACGGGCTCACGGAGCTGCTGGGCTCGGCTGTACGGTTCGGTTGCAGGGCACGCGCGCGCACACCGCCTCGATGGCTGCGGCGCGAGGGGCAACCGGCCCGGCAGGCGTCCTACGCGTCACGCGCGCCCCGCGTCGCCGCCGCTCAATCCATGAAGATGTCGAATTGCTCGTGATAGCCCAGCGGATCCCTGCCACGGTAATCCCAATCGAACCATAGCTCGTCGAACTGAGGTTCGATCGTCCCCAGCACATCTCTCTCGCTCGCGTCATCGAAGACCCTGACCTCCCCATCGACGTGGAAGAGGTTGAAGAGCCTCGGGCGCCCTCCCCTGGACCTGGCGACGACCAGGCCCCGATGATGGTCCGCCCGCTCCAGGACATGGCTGATCGCCTGCGCCAACGACCGCACACGCACCAGGCTGCGCCTGAACCTCCGGTACTCGCTCAGATAGTACTCCACCGAATTGCCGGAGCCGATCCCGTATACCAGCCCGTCCGTCCGATCGACAATCACCGGCGCGTTCCCGAAGAAGGTCTCACCGTCTTCCGCGTCACAGATGAAGAAGACCCAGCCAGACTCGAACGCCAGCGGCTCGCCCAGCATGGCCACCTTGCCTTTGCCATAGCGCGCGTCCAGACACTCCTGGGCCAGAGCCTGTGCCGTCGTCACATCGACAGAATGCGTCCCTTGCATCGTGTTCTTGTCCCCCTGTGAGCCAGCTCGAGAGCCTCGGTGAAACGCCACTTCCTCGCCAGCGACAGCGTTACTTGGCCGCTTCGAAGCTGAGCCCGAGGCGGGCGCGGCGCGAGGCAGCGCCGGCGAGGTGGATTCTCTCGACGATGCGGCTCACGCCGGTCGGTGTCCGTGTAGACCTTCACGAGCGAACAGCACGCGTTCACCGAGCCGCTCGCGCACGCTCGACGCGGGCTCGGCGGGCGCCGGGCTCACCACCGGAGCAGGCGCCGCGTCGCTCGCACCAGGGGGCGCCTGCGCGGGCGGGGCGGCCGCGGGCGGAGCCGATGCACCGCAGGCGAGGACCGAAGCCGCCGCGCAGGACGGGAGGAGAACGGCAGCGAGGCGCATTTTCACGCGCGTCACCGTACAACCATTCGGACTCGGCAGGACGGAAAAACAGGATCGCTGGACGCCAATGCCGTCGCAGCGCAATGCCGCTTCGAGCGCCCGGGCGTGGCGCGCGCGACGGCGTCGTTCACGCGCGGCGGCCGGCTCCCCGCCGGCTCAGGGCGAGCAGGTCCCGGTGCCGTTGTTCTCCTCGCGCACGCTCTCGGGCGGCCAGTCGAGGCGCTCCACGAGCGCCTCGACCTCGCAGCTCGGCAAGCTCTCGTTGCCCATGATCTCGATCCAACCACCGATCGTCCGGGCGCCCAGGCCGCGGAGCGTCGCGAGCGAGCGGTTCTCCTCGACGATGAGGCTATCGAGCTCGGCCAGGCCCTCGAGCCCGGTCAGCCCGAGCAGCGCGTCGTTGTCCTGGATGACGAGCTGGCTCACGCGGACCAGGCCACGCAGAGCGTCGATGTCCACGAGCGATCCGTTGCCTTCGAGCCTCACGACCTCGGTCACGCCGTCCCCCGCGCTGAACGAACCGAGCCCGTCGAGGCTGGTGAGCGCGGGGGTACCGACGATCTCGATCCCGTTTCGGACGTTCCGGACGCCGCTCAGGTGCCCGAGATCCGTGAGCCCGGGATTGTTCGCGATCGACAGCAGAAAGAGGTCCGAGATCTGATCCACCCCAGTGAGGCTCACGAGCCCGGCGTTCTGGGCCACGGAGAGCACCGACAGCTCGGTCACGCCGGCGAGGTCGGACAGGTCCGCCAGAGAGCCACAATCGGTGATGAACAGCTCTCGCAGGCGCGTCAGGCCGCCGAGATCGATCCTGGTGAGCTTGGGGTTGGAGGTGAGATAGAGCGACGGCGCGTCGCCCGAGTCCGAGCGAATGTACGCGAGAGCGTCGGCGATCACCAGCTCGGGATTCGATTCGATAACGGCATACACGACACCACGGAGCGAGAACATGCCCGTGAGCGTGCCCATCGATGAATTGCCGGTGATGATGAGACCGTCGACGGTCTCGAGCCCCCCGAGCCCGACCAGGTGCCGGAGACGCTCGTTCCGCGCGATGGAGATGGATCCCGCGTGACGGAGCTGGTCGAGGCCGTACAGCGAGGTCAGCTGCGGGTTCTCCGCCAACACGAGATTCTGGACGGTCGAGAGCCGCGAGACACCGTTCAGCTCGCGGAGCCCGTCGTTCCCGGAGATGTCGAGCACATCGAGCTCCTCGACGGCCTCGAGGCCGTCGAGGCTGATCAGCGCATCGTTCTCGAGCACGCTGATCTGCCCGCGGCGCAGGCTCGCCAGCCCGCGAAGCGACGAAAGCCCGTCGTTGCCCTCGATCCAGAGCTCCCCCTCCTCGAAATTCTCGACGCCTGGCAAGAACAGGAGCGCATCGTTGTCGATCAAGCGGAGCGTCCCCCGGCGGAGGCCCTGCAGCCCGTCCAGCGACACGAGGTGGTCATTGCCCTGGATCAAGAGCACCCCTTCCTCGAACCTTTCGAAGCCTGACAAGGAATCGAGTTCATCGTTGTCGATCACGTGCACCTCATGTGCGTTCAGCCCGACGCCGGCGACGCTCTCGAGGATCGGGTTCTCACGGATCTCGATGAGTCCTTTGACCTGTTGCAGGTTCGGAAGCTTGCCGAGGCGGAGCAGCGACGCGTTCCGCGCGACCTCCAGCCGCGCCCCGACGACGGAAAGGGAGTCGAGACCGTCGAGGCTCGACAACAGCGTGGTGTCGCTGATCACGAGGCGGCCCGTGATGGTCGTCAGACATGCGAGCGGGGACAGGTCGGAGACCTCGCCGCCGATGTTGAGCCTGCCATTGAGCCGAGTGACGCCGCGCAGCTTCTCGAGATCCCCCTGGCGATTCACATTCCAGGTGCCGCTTTCCACGCGGGTCGGGTCGCACCCCTGCTCGGCGCCCCCCGCGCCACCGGCGCCTGCGCCCCCGGCACCTGCGCCGCCGACACCTGCGCCGCCGGCGCCCGCGCCGCCGACGCCCGCGCCGCCGACGCCCGGCCCGGCACCCGAGGATTGACCGCCTGAACTGGCACTCGCGCCAATCGCCGGGTCGCCCGAGCTGGATGACGTGGCGCCGGCACCGCCAGCCCCTGCCATCGATCCGACCTCGCCTCCCTCCGCCGGCGGTCCTTCAACGTCGAGGTCATCCCGGGCCCCACAAGCCGGAACGAGCGCAATCGCCGCAAACACGCCCACCCACCACGGGTTCCGCATGCCGCGAGGTTGGGCTCACAGCGATCCCGCGTCAAGAACGACCGGGTGCTGGAACTGTGCGGTTACAGCACGGAAATTTTGCAGGCGACGCGGAGCGCGCCATGCCCGTCTCGCTCGTCTGGGACCTCTGACAGGTCCGCTCAGGGTGGCTTTGGCGTCAATGCTGTTCGTTCGGCGCATGGATCATCTGTTGATAGAGCGCCGCGTCTGAAGAAGGGATCCTGCGATCTCGCACACGCAGCCTGATCACGACCCGGGAGCCACGGCGCGCGAGCTTGCGCCGAGCTCGTCTCTGCGCGATCTTCTCGCCATGCAATTCGTCGAGGTGATCACCAGAGACGGCATCGCCGAGGTCACGCTGAGCCGACCGAAGGTCAATGCCATGAACCAGGCGGTGCTCCGCCAGCTGGCCGACGTCCTCCAGCGGCTGGCGGAGGACGACGCCGCGCGCGGCGTGCTCGTCCGGGGCGCCGGCAACTGCCTGTCTGCGGGTCTCGATCTCCGCGAGGTCGCGTCGCTCGATCGAGAGGGGCTTACAAGCTTCCTCGACGACTTCGACGCCGCGTTCGGCGCCGCTTTCCGTTTTCCGAAGCCGTTCGCCGCCGCCGTTCACGGCCACGCGATCGCGGGCGGGCTCCTGCTCGCGATGTGCGCTGACTTCCTCGCCCTGGGCGCCGGCGACTACAAGGTCGGTCTCCCCGAGCTCGCCGTCGGCATCGCCTTCCCGCGCGTCGCCTTCGAGATCGCCCGCGCCGCCTCTCCCCCCCGCGCGCTCCGGAGGCTCGTCTTCGGCGCGGAGCTCCATTCCCCCGCGAGCCTCTTCGACATGGGCGTCGGCGACGCGCTCTCCGCCGAGCCGCTCGAGGACGCGCGGCGCTTCCTCGCCACGGCGTGCGGCCGCCCCGCCGCGGCGTTCCGCCTCGCCAAGGCGAGCCTCCGCAGGGAGGCGTGGGAGCGGGCCGCGGCGCAGCCGTCCGCGGAGCGGGAGGCCCTGATGGACGCGCTCCTCTCCTCGAAGCAGGCCTTTCTGCCGGCATGAACGCGCGACGCGCGGCGCGCGAGGGCCGTCGCTCGCGCTCCTGAGCGCGGAGGGGACACGTCGCTCGAGCTTCAGCGCTTCTTGCGTCGCCCTGGGTTCGACGGGCCGGACGCCACGTGGGCCGCATCGTGTCGCGCGGGAAGCCGAACCTCTCGTGCGCTCTCGATCAGCGCTCGCACGACGGGCGCGCGTGAATCCTCGGCGCGCCACGTGACGAACTCGCTCAGGTTGAGGTGGAGGCCTTCGATGGGGCGCCACACCATCGAGGCCTGCGAAGCCATGTCCGAGATCTTCTCCCCGGCGAAGGTGACCGCGTCGCCGATCGCGACAAGCGCCATGAGCGCCTCGAGATCGATCACCTCCGCCGTCACGTGCAAGGTCACGCCCTGGGCGCGCGCCGCCGTGATGAGGTCCGCGTGGAGCCGCGGATAGAGCTGACGTGGCTGGAGGAGCACGCGCTCGCCCTCGAGATCGCGAAGTCGAACCTTCTTGAGGCGCGCGAGCCGGTGGTCAGGCGAGAGGAGCAGGCCGAGTCGGTCGCGGGTCATCTCCAGGTGGCCGAGGGCGTCGTCGCTGGGCGCGTAGGCGCCGTAGCCGAAGGCGATCGTCCCTTGCCGCAGCGCCGTCCACTGCTCGACGCTGCTCATGGGGACGAGCTGCAGCCCGACGCGGGGCGTTCGCCTTCGGAAGGCCGCAACGAGGGACAAGAGCGCCCCCATGAAGGTCGTCCCCGATTCGAAGCCGATGACCACGGTGCCGAGCCTTCCTTCGGCGACCCCCTTGGCTTCATCGACGGCCGCGTCGACGCTCGCCAAGATGCTCCGGGCCCTCTCGGCAAAGGACTTCCCGGCGGCGGTGAGCTTGATGCCACGTCCCTCGGGCTCGAAGAGCTCGACGCCCATCTCCTCCTCGAGGTCCTGCATCTGCCGGCTCAGCGGCGACTGCGAGACGTGGAGCCTCTCGGCGGCCCGCCGGAAGCTCTGCTCCTCGGCGATGATCACGAAGTAGCGCAGGTGTCGGAGTTCCATGGGTTCGACCGTTGCCTTGGAGGTATCATACAAGCACAATCAATGTCTTGGACGGCTCGATATCGGAAGCGTACGTAAGCTCCCATGAGCACAACGAGTCCAAAGTCCCCCCGCGTGCTGGTGTCCGGCGCCAGCATCTCCGGTCTCACCACCTCCTACTGGCTCGCCCGCTATGGCTTCGAGGTCACCGTGGTTGAGCGCGCGCCGCATCTGCGGCCGGGCGGTCACGCGCTCGACGTGCGCGGTCCGGCCATCGAGGTCGCGGAGCGGATGGGCATCCTCCCCACGATTCGCGATCGCAGCACGAGGCTGAAGGGCATCGCCGTGGTCGACGCGGACGGCAACGAGCTCTTCCGCAGCACCGAGAGCACGTTGACGGGCGGCCGGCTCGACAGCCCTGATGTCGAGATCCTGCGGGACGACCTCTGTCAGGTGCTTCACGAAGCCGTGGGGAGCCGGGTCGAGTACGTCTTCGGCGACTCCATCGCGTCGCTGACCCAGGACGAGTCGGGCATCGACGTCACGTTCGCCGCCACCGCGCCCCGCCGCTTCGACCTCGTGATTGGCGCCGATGGACTGTATTCGGGGGTGCGGCGGGTTGCCTTTGGCCCCGACGAGCAGTTCCTCCGTACGGTCGGCGACCTGTACGTCGCCACCTTCGGCATGCCGAACTTCCTCGGCCTCGAGCGCTGGCAGGTGATGTACCGGCAGCCTGACTCCGTGGGCGCGCTCGTCATGGGGTTGCGGAGGGATGTCGACGCGAGGACCTATCTCGGCTTTAACGCCCCGGAGGGGCTCGCCTACGACGTTCGCGACATCGCCGCGCAGAAGCGGATGCTGGCCGAGCGCGTCGCGGGCGCTGGATGGGTGATCCCGCAGATCGTCGAGCACATGATGCGCGCGCCCGACTTCCACTTCTACTCGCTGAACCAGGTCCGCACGAGCACCTGGTCGCGCGGGCGCATCGTGTTGGTCGGCGATGCTGGCTACGCCGTCTCTCTGGGCACGGGTCAAGCCACGTCGGTCGCGATGGTCGGCTCCTACGTCCTGGCGGGTGAGCTCGCCGCACACAGGGGTGATCTTGTGAGTGGCATCGCCTCGTACGAGGACGACCTGCGCGCCTACGTGACTCGCAATCAGGACATCGCGCTCGAGCAGGACGCCAGGCAAGACGGACCGCCCACCGAGGACGCCGCCATGGTCGGCTTACCAGATTTCGGAGCGCTGACGCTGCCGTTCACGCTCAAGCCCTATGAGGGTCTGGCGAGGCGCTCATGAAAGCCGTGAACGCACAGTAGGCCGAGCGTCGCGCTGGCCGGACACTGGCCGGCTTCGGCCGGCCGGAGCGACGCTCTCATGGCTGGTGCGTACCCCCGGAAATCGCGCAAAGCCGCTGTACGACTCCCCGCGACTCACCGTCCAGATCGAGCCGCCCCCTCACTTGCCCCGCGTCTTCGCCGCCTTCTGCCGCCGCACCATCTCCGCGATCCAGACAGGCGCGAACGGCGGCGTGCAGCCAGGCGACGCCGGGTAGTCCTTGAGCACCTCGAGCCGCTCGCCGATGGCCACCGCGCGGGCGCGCAACCCGGGGTTGTGGATGCCGATCTCGGCAAGACAGTGGTTCATCGACCACTGCTTCGGGCCCGGCGCCGCCTTCATCTCCGCCTCGATCTGGTCGAGCAGCGCGGAGAGATCGAGGCCGGCTGGGCTCTTCACGACGCGATCCGTCGTCAGGCTCCAGCCGGCACGCCCGACCAGCTCGCTCGCGGAGTCCTTCCAGCGGACACGCAGCTCCTCGACGTGGCGCGACGCCTTGACCACGTTGACGAGGAACCAGTCGAGGAGCTTGGGATAGCCGATCTCCCGGACCATCGCGTCCAGCTCGTCCGCCGACAAGGCCTTTGGCTTGAACACGAGCGTCGCCAGGAGGCGGGCGTCGGGGTCCCCGGTGCGCCACAGCTCGCCGGCCAGGGCGTGGTCCGTCTTCAGCTGCTTCGCGAGCGCGCGGAGCTGGGTGAGGTTCACGCCGTGGGCGTCTCCCGCGCGGGCGTTGACCTCGCGCATCTTGTCATTGCTCAGCGCGGCGAGGTCCCGCATGACGTTGGTGAGGTCCATGGCCTCGAGCTAGCCGTATCCGCGGGCGCCGTCCAGCGGCGCGGCGTCGCCTCGGGTCGCGACGCGGACTGGTCGTTGAACCAGCGTCGTTGTTCCAGGAGGGCCGGCATGCCCCCGCGAGGACGACTACAGCGGGGAGCAGGGTTCGTGTGATACGGGCTCAGCCGCTAGGCAGGCGCGTGAGGCGTACGAAAGTACGCCGCAGGGGGCGCTCGCATCGCGGCGCCGGCACATCGCCGCGAGCAGCGATGCCACAATCTATCATTCACACCAAAAGCGCGGGCCAGCTCGAGGAACCAACCGACTTCCTCAGCAGCGTGGCGTACGATACTTCAGCACCCGCGCTGCGCGGGGGCAGTGGGGTCAGCATGCATTCAAACCACGATCGCCAGCGGCCAGCGCACCGCCAGGTCAGCGGCTTCCTCATCGGCGGAATCGTCCTTCTCGGCTGCGGAAGCACGGTCCGCGAGGAGGATACCCGGCCTTCTTCCGGAGGCACAGGTCACGCGGAAGGCACCGGAGCGACAGGCGGCGGAACATCGAGCGGAGGAACGGGCGCGAGCGGCGGCCTTGGGAGCGACGCTGGGAACACGACCGCCGCCGCGGGCAACTCGGGCGGCAGCGGAGGGGCGTCGGGCGGAGCAACCGGCGAAGGCGGAGGGACCTCAGGCGGAGCAACGGGCGAAGGAACCACGCCGGCCGAATGTGAGGCCTGCAACGCCGGCGATCCCTGCGCCGGCGGGCTCACCCCCCAGGTGCGTTGCGACAACGGCACCTGGGATCACGACGGTGATCCTGCCACGTGCTGCTCCCCGTGGGCCACGTGTGCTGCCGGCACGTACGTCTCGCGCGCAGGCAGCGCGGCCACGGATCGAGAGTGCACGAGCTGCCCGTCTGGCAGCTTCAGCCAGTCCTCCAACATGGACGAGTGTTCGCCGTGGACGGGTTGCGCGCCGGCTTCGAGCTCATGGCCACAGGGCGGCGTGGCGACCCCCGGAACAGCGACCGCCGATGCCGTATGCGCCGACCCTTATTTTAAATTCGGTTCGGAGGGCCTGTACGTGGCCTTTGCCGTGGCGGTCGACGGCGGCGGCAACGTTTACGTCGCGGGAAACACCTACGGCGCGTTCGGATCGGACGGCGGTGAATCGGACGTCTTCGTCCGCAAGCTCGACGCGCATGGATCCGTTGTGTGGACTCAGCGGTTTGGGACATCGAGCGACGACCACGCCAAGGGCGTGGCGGTCGACGGCAGCGGCAACGTCTACGTGGCTGGTACCACGGGGGGCGCGCTCGAGGGTGCCAACGGAGGCTTTGGCGACGCGTTCGTGCGGAAGCTCGACGCGAGCGGCGCGACGCTGTGGACACGGCAGCTTGCCACGTGGCGTTCGGAGTCGGCGAACGCCTTGGCTGTCGATGGCCAAGGAAATGCTTATGTTGCCGGAACCAGCTACGGGGGCCCCCAGGAAACCGGGGAGGCGTTCGTGACCAAGATCGACACGAACGGCGCGCCAGCGTGGACTCAGCTGTTTGGTGGGCCAGACGAGGACGAAGCCATGGCCGTAGCGGTCGACGGCAGCGGCAACACCTACGTCGGCGGATATACCTCCGGTGGCGTCGTCGCAGACTCGGACCGAGGACAGCGGGACGCCTTCGTTCGCAAGCTCGACTCGAGCGGCACGACGTCGTGGACTCGGCAGTTCGGCTCCACGGAGAACGACTTCGTCTTCGCAGCGCGCGTGGACGGCAACGGGGACCTCTATGTTGCGGGGAGCACCGCCGGCGAGGTCGGCGGCCCGAGCGAGGGATCCCCAGAAGCCTTCGTGCGCAAGTTCGACGCAGGCGGCGCGACGTCATGGACTCACCACGCCGGCAATGCGTCCTACGACTACAGCTTTGCGCTGGCCATCGACGGCAACGACGACGTCTACCTCGTGGGATCCACGAGCGGCGGCGAAGAGGACGTCTACGTGCGCAAGCTCGACGCGAGCGGCGCAGCGCTATGGACCAAGGAGATCGGGACGCCGCGCAGCGACACGGCGCTCGCCGCGGCCTCAGGCGCCGACGGCAATCTGTACGTCGCCGGGTACACCGGCGAGTTCTTTAACACGTCGGACGCATTCGTCCTGCACGTGCCCACCGAATGACCCTGGGCCATCCGCCCGACGGGCCGCCGGGAATACGCCGAGCGCCTCTGGCGGCGTCAAAGGCTCATGCCCACGCCCACGCGGAGCCGCATGGCCACCGCGGCGCCGACCTCGCCCTCGTCGCTTCCCGCCCGTTGCTGCTTGAAGACGTACGTCTGCGCCGCCGCCTCGACGCCGAGGTAGAAGCCCCCCGCCAGATCGATGTTCACCCCTGTATCGACGCCGAACGCCCCTGCCAGTCCATGGCGGTCGGGCGCGCGCCCGGCGGTCTCGAACCGCTGCCTCATGACGGCCAGGCCGACGTCCACGCCGACGCCGAGGCTGATCACGGGCAGATCCCAGGAGCGGGACAGGCGCACGTCCAGGCCCAGCTCATCGTCGCTCGCCTTGAGGTGCTCGTTCTGGAAGGCGCTGCGGCACGCGCTGAGCCGGGGCGCGACGCCGAGGTGCTGGAGCTCGATCCCGTATCCGACGAAGCCGCCGTGACAGAGCGAATCCCCCGGGACAAGGGGCGTCCTGAGCTGATAGCCCGCCACCGGCCCGTGCGCGACCTCGCGGACGCCGCCGCCCTTGCGCACGAGCCGAGCGAACATGACGCGGCTCAATCGCTCGTCGCCGACATCCATCGTTTGCCCGGCCCCGGCATCGACGCTCCCCTCCAGGAGAAAGTCGGGGCCTCGCCCCCGCACGAAGTAACGGCCAGGGCGCAGGCTGACGGTCCGCGTCGCGTCGCTCGCCCCCACCTCGGCCACCACCGCGCCCTCGCTGGAGTCCCGCATCACGAGGTAGGCCCTGCCGGCAGGAAATCGGAGCATGCCCCGGAGCGACGCATGGACAGGCAGCTCGGTCAGGACGAGCTTGCCCTGGCCGCGGAGGTCGTAACGGAAGGTGGGGTGTTGCGCCCCGGCCCACGTGCGGCTCGTGGCGCGCAGCGTGCTCTCGTACGCATGGCGGTACGCCTCCTCGAGGGAGACGGCGCCGTCTCGATCCGCGTCGGCCGTCCCGAGCAGCCCCGAGACGAGCGCATGGGTGAAGAACGACCCTTTGAGCTCATCGGACTCCTGAGCGTCCTCGTTCCCGGAGCTCGACGTGAGCGTCACCATCCCTTGCCCGGCGAGCCGCTGATCGAGCTTGATGACGAAGGGCGGCGCGCTCGTGCCGCCCTTGACCCGCGTCAGCGCCCCGGAGCGGCACGAGTCGACGATCAAGAGCCGCGCCGAGGCCGCCGAGCCGCGGACGAGCTGCTCGAACTCCGTCAGCGAGAGCGGCGTCGGCCCGAGGTGAAGCGCGTTCGCGTCGGCGTGGCCGGAGTAATAGACGAGGTAGAGGACATCGGTGTCCGGGCTCGATATCGCCGCGCGGACACGGTCGTTCATCGTGATGAGCGTGCGCCGGACCGTCTCTACGCCCTCGCTCCGCAGGAGCACCAGGTTCGCCGGGGGAAAGCCGCCGAGGTCCTTGAGCACATCGTACATCTTCGCCGCGTCGTCCTCCGCGTACCGGAGCTCGACCTCGCCCTTCTCTCCGGCGTTGTTGCCGATGAGCACAGCGAAGCGCTCGATACGCGCCTCGGCCGGGGCCGCCGAGGCGGCGGCGGCCAGACCGCACGCCGCGGCGGCGAGCGCCGCTCTGGGACGGCCGATCACGGCGACGCCGCGACCTTCTCCGCCGTGAGCGCGTCGACCTCGCAGCCCGGCGGGGCGGGCGGCGCGTCGGGGTGAGCCGCGAGCGCGGCCCGGAGCGGCTCGACCGCGATCGCCTCCGAGCAGAACAGCCCGAAGATCCGCTCGGTGCCGAGCGTGTCGTCGAGCACCGTGCTCTGGGGGAGGAGGACCTCCCGGCCCGGCTCGATCCGCGCCGCGACAGGACCGCTCGGGTAATAGACGCTCGCCTGGGAGGCCCCGTCGACGCTCAGGATCGCGAGATATCGCGCCTCCGTGCTGGAGTACGTGAACTGGATCGCGTCGCCGGGCTGGAGCCGCTCGCCGGCGCCGCCGGGCAGGACGCTCCCGCCGCGCTTGACGTAGAAGCCGATGCGCTCCGCTCCCTTGATGCGCTCTCCCGGGATCTCCGCGTCTCGTCCCTCCGGCCCGGCGTGGAAGCGGAAGAAGAAGAGCGCCGCCGCCGCCGCGGCGAGCGCGCTCGCCGCCGCGGGCGCAAGCCACCGGCGCGGCGGGCGGACCTTCTCCGCGGCGCGAGGCGCCGGGGCGCCGCGGGCGAGCCGCAGGGGCGGCGCCGACGCCGCGAACGAGGCGCGCGCCGCCTCCATCTCGGAGCGCCGCGCCGAGCACCGCGAACAGCCAGCCACGTGCGCGCTCGCCTCCTGCGCCGCGGCCGCGTCGAGCTGCCCCGCCATGAGCTCGTCGAGCGTCAGATCCGAGAGGCACCCTTCGGGTCGCGCTGGCGTCATGGACTCGAACTCCCTTCTCTCATCCGGTCGGAGAGCGTGGTTTTCAGCCGCTCCAGCAGATTGCCGACGTGCCGACGGGAGCAGCCCATCACGCGCGCGATCTCCTCGTGGGTCATCTCATCGGAGTAATAGTGGACGGCGACCTGCGCGAGGTCGCCCGGGAGCTGCGCGAGGAGCTCCCGCGTGAGGAGGGCGTTTTCGGCGGACGCCGCCGCGCTCTCCTGCTGCAGGGGTGCAACGTGGGTGTCGAGGAGCCGCAGCCGGTTCTTGTGATCGCGGATGCGGTTCAGGCACGCGTGCGTGGTGGCGCCGTAGAGCCAGCCCACCATCGGGCCCTTGCCGTCGAGCTGCCCGGGCTCGCCGAGCAGGGAGGCGAAGACATCCTGGAGGATCTCCCGCGCCTCCTGCTCGTTCCCGAGGAGCCGCCGCGCCCGGCGCAGCACGATGTGCCCATGCTGCCGGTAGGCCGCCTCGATCAGCGACACCAGCGCCTCGCGATCCTCCACGTCCGAGCGTGTACCACGATCAGTGCCAGTCGGGGTACGTCAAATCCTCGGCAGGCGCCATCCGGACGGTGAGCGACGCGCTCGACCCGCCGGCCGAGGGACGGATCTTGATCTTCACGTCATAGCCGGCGCAGGCGTTGTGCTCCGCCTCCGTCGTCGCCGCGGCGTCGCAGGCGTCGAAGGCCGCTTGCAGCTCTGCGTCCACGTCGCCTTCGCGGCTGAACACATCCATGACATGGAATCCCGGGGACAGCGGTCCTCCGAAGAGATTCGACCAGAAGCTGTCTTCCGCCATCTCGCTCTCGACGTACACGATCACATGGTCCTCATCGACGCCGAGCGAGGTGCCCTCCCCGGCCGAGGCCTCGTCGAGCGCCGCTTCGACGGTGGCGATGCCGACCCGGGTGTCCACGACGCCGAACTCGCTGAAATCGTTGAGCGCGCTCTCCGGCGGGGGCGCATGGATCGACAGCGTGAAGCTCGCGGGGAAGCTCCCGGTCACCGCCGTCTGGACGGGGAAGTTCTCGACATCGCCCTGGGTGTTCCAGACCAGCACGGCGTCCACCGGCCCCGTCGGCGCGACGTCGAGCTCATTGACGATCGTGCCCTCGACCGTCAGGAGCGCCTCGCCCGGATAGTCCGAGCCGACCTGGGGGTCGCCGCACGCGGCGAGCAGGAGCGGGAGCGCAAAAGAGACAATCGAACGATGCTTCATGACATCTCTCCTTGAGAAAAGAACAACGAGCCCTGGTGAACGAGCAAACCAGCCATCCGCGAGAGGACGCCGCGCGCAGCGCGCGCTGTCGCCGCCGTGGTGCGGTCGCGCCGCCGACGGAGCTCTCCTGGATGCGCGGCGGGACGCCTGCCGTTCGGTGCAGCGCGGCGCCCCAGAGGGGACCCGCCTTCGCTGGCCCCTTCGACATGGAGAGACCGCAGGGGTCCCGGTTTGGGCACGGCTCGATGTCGATTGTTCATCTTCCAGTGCTGTTGTACTTTTGCCTCCCCATCACCCAGCCGAGCGACGCCCGGAAGCAAGCGCTCGCGCCGGTCGCCTCGAGCGCGAAGGGACGACGCACACCCACGCCTGAGCCCCTCGCTCGACCCAGGACGGGGGATTGGAGAACCGCTGTTACGAAGTCGCGCGGCGGGCCGAGGTCGCTCACAGGCGTGCCGCCCGCCGGCCGTCGAGGCGGGTCGCCGGGCGCCGAGTTGTGATACTGCTCGTCTCCCCGGGGGGAGAAGGAAAGCACCATGTCGGAGTCGAAGCTCGCCGCGCCGCAGATGGTCATCGACAGCCGTATGCTCTATTCGAGCTGGGTCCCAGCGGATCCGGCCGCCGCCGCGGCGCTCCTGCCGGACGGCATCAGGCCGGCGGAGAACAAGGCCATCTACATGAACCAGTACGTGGTCGACAAACCGGAGCAGACCTCCGGCTTCGGCGCCTATTCGCTCACCTACCTGGGGCTGGATCTCGCGGATCACACGACGCCCGACGGCGGGAGCCCGGCCCGGTTCTTCACGCACTACTTCAACTCCTCCGAGACGGTGCGCCAGTACGTGCGCGAGCGCGGCGTGCCGGCGTCGCCCGGGGCGACGACGCTCGAGCTGCACGGCAGAGAGCTCGTGGCGACCACCTCGGTCGACGGCGTGCCCATCATCCGGACCAGGGCGCTCGTCGGCAACAAGATCGGCGTCGTCGCGCGCGGCCACCTCGCCTACGTGACGAAGGTCGACGGGCGGCTCGTCGCCGGCAACTACCCCTATATCGCGGACATGGCCGACCCGTACGAGCTCCTCGCCGTCGAGTTCCTCGCGAAGGATCACCCGGTGTACGCGCTCCGGCCCGGGAGCCCGATCCAGGTGGTGAAGACCGCCTCATGGCACTCGCCCCGCAGCTCCTTCGTGTATCCGGGCGGAGAGCGGGACCTCTTCTGACGGCCCCGCGCCCGGCCGCCCTTCGCTCCGGCGCGGCGCTCACCGCGGCCGGCGCGGCAGCGCTTGTCGGGAGTTCACCGGGACGCCAAGGCCGCCAAGAGAGCCAGGATTTTCTCTCCCTGGCGTCCTTGCGCCGGATGGTTCGTATTCACTTCATCCGAGCACCAGAGCGCCCTCCCCTGTGAGCCCGTCGCCGCCATGGCGGGGCGAGCGGCCCTGTACCGATCCTGCCCGCGCCGGCGAGCGCGCGCGCACATACACCGAAGGACAGGCCGCCAGGGTGGATTGGATGGGATCCCGCCAGAGCGCGCGATCGCGAAGGGAGAGAAGCCTGGAAGACCCGTGAGCGCCTGGTCCTCGATCGTCGCGCCGCGGGCGGCGACAGAGACCCGCGCGGCCCCGTCGTGCACAACGCGGCCCCGGGTACGTCGGTTGCTCCGAGCCCGTCCGCGGCCGGAGCCGGCCGCTCGTACAAGGGAGAGAACGAATGAATCGACTGATTCGACTCGGAGCACTCTCGGCCTTCCTGTCGCTCGTCCTCTGGGGCGGCAAGGACGTGGCGGCCGCTCCGATCCCCGCCGCGCTGAGCAGCAAGCAGCTCAAGGACCTGACGACCGCGGACGAAGACACCACGTGCCAGTCGCTCACGCCGAGCCTCGTGCTCACCAGGGAGGACACCTGCGAGTTCGTCGGACTCCTGTGGTCCACGGTCGGGCAGGAGTGCACCGTCGTGAGGGACAAGTGCCTGGCCGAGGGCCAGCAGCCGCCGGCGCGAGCGGACGATACGGCCACGGCGAGCTGTCTGCCGCCGGCCGAGTCGCGCGTCGGCTGCACCGCGACGGTGGCCGAATACGAGGCGTGCATGCTTGCGAACGCCGAGAAGGTCCGAGCGCTCAGCTGCGACTCCGCGACGAGCGCGCTCGAGGCCCCCGTCGCGGCGTGCGACCTCATCGCGCAGAAATGCCCCGATCTCGGCAACACCGACGATGACCAAGGCGAGGGCGAAGCGCAGCCCTGACGCCACCGCAAGGCGCGCCCCGCAGGCCCCCGCCCGCCCCGGGCCGGCCGCGAGGCGCGCCGCGGCTACAGCGCTGCGCTCCCGATCTGCTGGATCGTCGCCTCCACCTGCAGCCGCTCTCGTTGCTCCGGAGTCGACTGGATGAGCTCGTTCAGCTTGCTGTAGATGACATAGAGCTTTCCATCCCGGAGCACGCCGGTCGTCGGATAGACGTCGCCGAGCCGCTGGACCGCGCGCAACCTCGCGGTGCTCCAGCCGTCCTCGCTCGACAGCGAGAACGCCGCGTTTGACGCGACGCCCGCGGCCTGGTTCGCGACGACCACGAGATCCTTCTTCCCTACCAGGGTCAGCCCGTCTCCGCCCACGAACCGCTCGGCGACATCGACCCTGGAGAACCGCGAGGGGTTCGCGAGGGGCACCTTGAACAAGCTGCCATCGCTCTTCTTGACGACCAGCAAATAGCCGTCGGGGTGGACGACCACGCCGTTGAGGTTGATCCCATCGCCGCTGAATCGCTCGTCCCGCAGGAAGACGGCCGCATTTCCCTGCGAATCGACCTTGTAGATGGTCGGCGAGAAGCTGTCGGTGACATAGGCATTGCCGGCCGAGTCGAGGGCGATGCCGTTCACGAGGTGAGCGCCGGGGGACAGCGGCGCGAGATCCACGTAGTGGATGGCCTTGCCCGTGGAGAGATCGTAGACGCCCACGGCGGCCACGTTCTTCGGCCCCGCGGCAGACGGCTTGACGCTCGCGCCGAGATCGGAGCTCACCGCCCAGAGGCGCCCCCGCTCGACGTCCACGGCGATGCCGAGCACCGAGCAGAGCCGTGGGTCGTCGACGACACGGGAGACGCCGCCGTCGCCGTCCACCGCGTAGATCGCCCCCTCCCTGAACGAGCTCACAAGGAATTTGCCTCTGCTGCTGTCGAATTCGATCGTCTCCGGATACAGCGCCGGCCTGTGGACGGTGATGGGCTGTCCCGTGCGCTCCAGGGTGACGACCTGGGTGCGAGCGCAGCCGGCGGCCGTCAGCCCGATCGTCGCAACCGCGCACAGCGCCCGGGCGGTCAACCCCGCACGCGCCGAGCGCGCAGCCGTGCGCCGCGCGCTCGGCGTCCTGTTCATGATCGACATGTCAGCTCCTGTTCTGCTGAGGTATCCCCTCAGTTTCTTCGGAAATTCAGAGGGAGACGGGAGACGGGGAGACAGGGAGGGAAGTCTTCAAATACTCCCTATTTCCCCGCCTCCCTGTTCAATTTCCCCGCTGAAAATGGCTGCAAAACGAGGGGGATTCTCGGCCTGTTCTGGACAGGCTCGTGCGGTGTGCGGGGCGCGCTATCGAGGCGCGCTGCCGGACGCCCGCGGGCGCCTCTCCCACGTCGTCCATTCGTCGACGAATCGCTCCTCGATCCAGGCCTTCGCGGCGCGCGCGTGCCTCAGCTCCTGGCGCAGCTCGAGCACCAGAACGGCAGCCTGGGTGTCCTCGCGCTGCGCGTCGGGGAGGAGCAGCGCCTCCTCGATCCGCGCCTCGATCTCCTGCTCGCGGCGCGCGAGCTCGACCATCTGCTCGCTCGCCGCGGCCGCGTCGGGCGGCGATGCCGTCGCGTCGAGGGCAGCGCCGCGATCCCGCGCGAGCGCGTCGCCCGCGCCTGCCGCGAGCAGCGGGGGCCGCGCGCGCGCGACCTGGACGCTCAGGCCCGCAGCCATCACGCCGGCCGCGGCGAGGCCGGCGATGGCCCGCCGCCGGCCCCGAGGGCTCGGCGTGGATCGCGCGCGGCTCCCCGCATGCAGGAGGCGCCTGACGCGCGGAAGGAGCGCGCCCGCCGAGCGCGCCATGGCCGGGACCAGCGCGCGCCGCGGGGCGAGCGACGCGCCCGACGCGACCTGGACCAGCGCGCGCGCCAGACCGAGGGGATCCCCCGTGAGCTCGACGGCGCGA
Source organism: Sorangium sp. So ce124 (assembly GCF_051525235.1). Classification (NCBI taxonomy): domain Bacteria; kingdom Pseudomonadati; phylum Myxococcota; order Polyangiales; family Polyangiaceae; genus Sorangium; species Sorangium sp. So ce124. The sequence continues at coordinate 11,426,527 of NZ_CP150312.1, read as the reverse complement.
TCGTCACAGGCCAGCTCCGCTGTCTGGCGGAATCGGGACGACGCCCAGTGCACGAGAGGATTCGCCCACAGGACCGACTGCACGAGGCCCGCGGCCGGAAACCACAGCCCGTCGCGGCGCTCGATGTGCGCCAGCTCGTGCGCGAACACGGCGTCGACCTCGGCGTCGGTGAGGGCTGCGAGCCTCGCCAGCGGTATGCAGATCTCGGAGGCTCCGATCACGAGCGGGCTTCCGATGCCGGCGCTCTCCGTCAGCGCGACCCGGCGCATTCCGATCCGGGCGCGCAGCCGCTCCAGCCGCTGGAGCAGCCGCGCGTCTTGCACCGCCCTGCGCCCGCGGAGGCCACGCCACAGCAGCAGCGCCGACGTGGCGAACCGCAGCAGCCCCAGCGCGGCCGCTCCGGCCGTGCACGCAGCGAGCAGGCTCCACCCCGGCCTTCCCCCCGCACGCCGCGCCGGCGATTCCGCGTCGGCGCTCTCCCTGGTCGAAGCGCCCATCTCCGGCGCGGCATCGAGGACCGCCGGCGCGGGAGCGTCCTCGAGCGACAGGACAGCGATCTCTCCAGCAGGTGCGGTGTCCCCGGGCGCGCGCTCGAAGCCCCATGACATCGCCGCCGCGAGCAGCAGCGTCGCGAGCGGGCCGAACAGCGCCATCTTCCAGAGCAGGTGCCGCGTGGAGGACGACAGGGATCTGCGGCGAGCCAGGAGCGCCGCCGCCCCGGTCCACACCGCGGCGTGGGCCGAACAGGTGAGCAGCAGCGCCAGCCAGAGGGCCGCCATGCCGGACCAGGCGCCCGGCCCTGCGAGCAGGTGGAGCGCCAGGATCACGCGCCTTTCTCCTTGATCAGCCGCTGCATCTCCTCGAGCTCTTCAGGGCTGAGCTGCTCCGACTCCAGGAGCTGCGCGGTGAGGGCCGAGGCCCTGCCGCCGAAGAACGAGCGGAGCACGCGGTGGAGCACGCCCCTCGCCGCCTCTTTCTGGTCGACCGACGCGCGGTACACGAACTGCCTGCCAGACCGCTTGCGCTCCACCCACCCCTGCTGGCTGAGCCGCTGCAGCAAGGTCGCCACCGTCGTGGGAGCGAGCTCCCGCCCGTCCTCCGCCATCGCCGAGACGACCTCCCCGACGGAGCCTTCCCCGACGGCCCAGAGGGCCTTCATCACGGCGAGCTGCAGATCGGTCAGCGCTTCGGTTCCCACGACGACAAGTGTCGTTCATGGGCGACCGTTCGTCAACTACAAATGTAGTCGACCGAGTTCCGGGGGGACGGCCGCCGGGATCCCGGGCCCGGGTCGAGCCGCGCGCTACGTCGGCAGCTCCTCGAACTGGGGGAAGGCGTCCGTGATCTGGTGCCACGGCGCCTTCGAGCCGACGTAGATGTGGTGATCGGGCCCCTTCGTCGGCGCGCCGTCGAGCGTGCCGAGCTGCACGTGAGCGAACCGCTGCTCGCGGACGACGTCGTACACGGGCGAGAAGCACTGCTTGCAGAGGCAGCGGTACCCGTCCTCGGACTCGCCGACCCGGAGCAGGTGCTCCCGCCCTGCGGTGATGCGGAGCCTGTCGATCTCGATCCCGCCGACGGCGGCGCAGGCGGCGCCGGTGCGCCTCCGGCACCTCGAGCAATGGCAGTAGAAGGCGTAGCCGAACGCGTCGTCGACCTCGAAGCGCACGGCACCGCAATAACAAGCTCCGTTCAACATGGCCCGTCTACCTCTCTCGAACGCGGCGCTGGAGAGCGCCGCTCTGGCTCCCTCGAACGCGGCGCCTGGGAGCGCCGCTCTGGCTCCCTCGAACGCGGCGCCTGGGAGCGCCGCTCTGGCTTTCGCGCCTCCCTCACCCGTCGGGGAACGGGATGAACTCGATGTCGTCGCCCGGCACCCTGGGGAAGCGCCCAGCCTTCCAGTCCTGCTTCGCCCGCTCGATGCGCTCCGGCGAGCTCGAGACGAAGTTCCACAGGATGTGGCGGTCGCCGTCGAGCGGGCCGCCGCCGAGGAGCATCACGCGGCTCTGCGAGAGCGCGCGGAGCGCCGGCTGCGCTCCGGCGCGGAACACGAGCATCGTCCCCTCCCCGAAGCGCTGGCCCTCGCAGCCGACCGACCCGTCGATCACGTAGGCCGCGCGCGCCGCGTGCTCCTCGGGCAGCGGGAGCGTCGCGCCCGCGTCGAGCTTCGCGTGGACGTAGAGCGTCGGCGACAGGACGCCGACCGGCGAGCGCGCGCCGTAGGCCTCCCCCGCGATCACGCGCAGCACGGCGCCGTCCCGGGTGACGACGGGGATCGTCGCCGCCGGGTGGTGCTCGAAGCGGGGAGCGTCCTCCTCGTGCTCCATCGGCAGCGCGAGCCAGCACTGGACGCCGTGGAGGTGCGTCTCGTGCGCCAGGTCGCCGCGCTCGGAGTGGACGATGCCGCGCCCGGCGACCATCCAGTTGACGTCGCCCGGCCGGATCGGCTGCGCCGTGCCGAGGCTGTCGCGGTGGAGGATCTCCCCCTTGAACAGGTACGTCAGCGTCGCGAGCCCGATGTGCGGGTGCGGGCGCACCGAGATGCCCTGTCCCACGGCGAAGCGCGCAGGGCCCATGTGGTCGAAGAAGACGAACGGGCCGACGAGCCGGCGGCGGACCGACGGCAGCACGCGCCGCACCGAGAAGCCGCCCAGATCGCGGGAGCGCGCGTCGATGACGAGCTCGATGGCGTCGGTGGGCGAGTCCACGCAGGCGGGTTCATGGTCGGCGTAACGGCTCATCGGGGGCTCCTTCGCAGCGCTGGGCGGGGGTGCGCGGGGCGTCGCCTCGGTCCAGCGATCGCTACCCTAGCCCAGGAGGAGCTCCGGATGTCGAGCGCCTCATGGCCCAGGTGTTTGCCTGGCTGCGTGTTAGGTGGTGCCGAGCCGCCCGGCTCCCGGGGAGGGTGCCCGTCGCGCGGGGCAGCGACGGGCAGAACATGGAATGGTCCGGGCCTGTACGAGCTCGACTGGGGGCCGGGGGCTCTGCGTGTTCGCGAGGACGCGCTCCCGCAGCGCTGCGGGGACTCTTCTGTGCGCGCTTCGGGAACGAGACGCTGTCGTGTGCCCCCACGTTCGGGCGCACGAGCGATGTCGTGCAACTCGGAGCGCGACCGCCGGCGCGCCGTCAACCGCGGCGGCGGCCCGCCCAGGGCGTCGCGGCGGGTCGCGCTCGCTCGTGGCGCTGGCACGCGGGCCACCTCGTGCAGCCCAGGCGCACCGCCGTCCGTGCGCTCTCACGGCCACGTGGACAGACCGCCAGTGACAGCAGGCTGACGAAGACGGGCACCGCAGACAGCTGCGCAGTGGCCCACGCTCTGGACGGCACGACCCATGTGCATTGGGATGCCCTCCTCTAGATTGCGTTTGACGCTCAATCCTGTCATCAGAAGAATTGGTTGCATCGCCACGTTCTCCGGGCGATGCCAAAGGAAACTATAGATGAACTCAAGAACGAGTCTGCTTCTCGGCAAAGCCACCGTTAGCCTGAAGGCCAAGCGATGGACCGAGATTCATCCAGAGTTCTGGGAATGTCCACAAATGACATTCGGGATGCCACTGCGAAACAAATCTCAGGGGCAGATTCCAGCGAACGAGGCCGCGCGCATCAGTGCCGACGTGGCGACCAAAGCTTCGCGCAATAATGAGGGCAACCCCCACCATTCCGCGAGGGATCTACTGCACCATGCTAAATGATGTGATGGACATCAGCCTCCGCAAGCGCGTGGATGGGTCCAGAGTCATACAGCCATGAAGCACGGGGTCGAGGAGTTGTTCAACGTCGCATATCGCTACTATCCTCGTCGAGTTCCGTACGAGGATCTTGGTCGCGCGCGAACAGAAGAGAATCGACGGCTGGTGGAGGCCCGTCGCCTAGCCGGCGCCAATTGCAAACGGTGGCTTGGCATGTTGCGGCGCCTGCGTGAACAGTTCCCCGAGAACGAGGTCGACAATTTCTCAGCTCATCTCGCGATGGGAAGTCACGACGGCTGCTATTCCGGCTCTCTCTATCTTCCGAAGACCACCGAGGAACACCGACATGCAATCGAATTGAGGGTGAGCTTCCTGGTCCCTTATTACATCGTCTACAGCTCGCGCCTCGTTGATGATTTCGAGGGGATCGAGAGGAAGAAATCGCTCCGCGCGACGCCACCTCGCGCCGTCACGATCTTCGTCCATGATACGGCCTACATCCTGCCCGCCTGGGTTGGCAAGCTGATCAAGCTGGACAAGCCCGAGCTTGTTGAACCACCTTCGATGGAAGATAAACCCACGCGGCAGGTCATCTCCTTTGAGCTATCGCCCGATGAGCAGCCGTACGCTGCAGGGATCGCCCAAGAGATCGAAGCGACATGGGGATACGAGCGCATGCCGCCGGAGGTCGGCAACGTGGTCGTGCCGGACGTGGCGACCAATCTACGACATTTGGGAGAGGCCAGGCTATACGATTGCCTTTTTTCAGACGCATGGTAAGCCGGTGATGCTCTCAACCTCAACACTCACGGCGGCAGCGGTGGCGACGGCGGGGAACCCCAGCGAGGCGGCCGAGGCGGGCGAGGCGTACGGGGCGGAGCGCTGGGGGATGGGTTTTACTCCTGTCTCGGCGGCCGTGGAGGCGACGGTGGGCCCGGCGGCCACGGCGGCCCAGGGCGCGGCGGCGACTCCATCGGCGTCGCCTACCTCGACGAGGACCAGCTCACGCTCGAGGGCCTGACCATCGAGACCGGACAGCCGGGCAAGGGCGGCATGAGCTGGAACCACGATGGCAGCACGACGGTCGGAGAGAGCGGCGAGGCCCACCCGACGCTTCGCTTTCCCGAATAGCCGAAGTCATGTCCTGGCGAGGACGGCGCAGAGCTCCACGACGGCTACGAGGGAGCTTCGGAATCCGAGTCCACAAGCGAGCTATCCAGGAAGCTGGAGGCCCAAGCAACAACGGAGGCCGGCGGCTCGCCTTCACCGTCCCACGAAGCGACCAGCGCTTCGAGCTCACGCTTGGCAGCCATGGCGCGGAGAGTCTCCGGCGATTCGTCGTGCGGGCGCATGCGCGCAAGCTCCTCCAGCATCTTGTCCTTGTGCAGAAAACCATCCGTCGACGCTGACAAAAAAACCGCTGCCGACTGTCGTTCTGACTCCGGCAATCTTCGAACCATCGCAGGCCACCTGAGAGTCCATCCAATCTGGTGATGCGCCCGGAGCACAGTAAGCACCGCAACGAACCGATCCGTTAGGCTGCTCTCATCGACCTTTGCACGGGGTGTCGGCACTTCGGACGGCGATGGCTTCACCCATGTGTGTTGATCCGAAAACAGGCAGTCGTAGAGCCTGACTTCCCCCGGAATCCGCAGATTCGTCGCCACAGCCGGCACGAGTACGGTTCCGACCTCTGGCGGCATGCGCTCGCAACCGAAGGTTGCTTCGATCTCGTGGGCGATCCAGTCCGCGTACGGCTGCTCGTCAGGCGACAGATCGAAGGTGACGTATTGCCGCGTTATGGTGACGGTCCTTGGGCGTTCATGGTCCGGGTTTGCGATGAGCTTCGGATCGAGCGGGCTTCGAGACACGATGAACAGCATGCCCCGGAAGGAGAGTGAAAAAGCATCCCTCAGATCCTTCACTATTTCGACCGTGCGAGGGCTGTGGATGATGTAGTAAGGAGCGAGAAAGCTCACTTCAAACCAGAGCGTTCGGCCGGAAGACTGTGGCATATTGATCGTAAAGGAATAACAACCATCGCAGCCACCGCCGTGGAGATGTAGCGACTGGTCCGTGAGCATGCCGGGAAAGCGTTCTCCGATGCGACGCCGCATGGCGTGCCAGCGCTCGTCCTTTGCAGCCTGGATCCGCGCGGCCACTAGCCGGGCGTGCTCTTCGGTTTTGTTGCGGAGCTGTTCGTCGACATCATGGGTTATCCCAACCCCGCGTGGATAGTATCTGTAGACAAGATCTAGCAGCTCACCCAGGTCGTGTTTCATGGACTCATTACCCTAGCACCGAGACCATCGTATCTTTTCGCAAACCGTATTCTCATCTCGCTTCTGAGTCGATCGCAGAATATGCCAGGCGGAAGATCCTCGCCCCCTTGGCTCTCGTACAATTCTCTCGCTGACGCATTCGTCACATCAGCGCTGATGGATGCTGCCCTGTCCGGTGAGATCTTGCCCCAGATCTCACTTCGGATAGGCATCCCGATGCGAATCACACACGCGTCGTCGCCCTCTTGATTGTGACCAAAAAAAAAAAAAACAGATTTGCCTTTGCCTCCTGCCACCCGCTCACGGTCCCGTCGTCGGCGACGATCGTAACAAAATTGAACGCCCGCGGGTCAATCGGTTTAGTACCGGTGCACCCCATGCTCGGAGCGCCGCTCTGCTGGCAGGGATCTGCCGGCTTCTCCGGGCTCGGAGTCGGGCGCGCTTCTTCCTCCTCCTCTTCTTCGTCCTCAGTTTTGTTGCACTGGATCTTGCGCTCGCCGCCTTCCGGCGGCTCCGCCCCGAAGTCCCCCGACGCGACGGAGGTGAAGACAGGAACGGGCGGCCCGACTGGTCCACCTGCACCTTCACCCTTCACCCAGTCCTCGCGGGGATAGCAGTCTCCTACCGTCCAGTTGCATGCCGCCAGGATGCAGATGGCAAAACCCACAATTATCAGGGGAATTCTCTTTGCGTTCATCTTATGATCCATCGAAGCACAGGACCGACGACGACAAGCACGGACACGTAGCCTGGGAGCACAAGGCTGCTCCCGCCGACCCAATCCACATTGACGCTCGCCGACACGCCGAGCGGTCCTGCAACGTACGCGTTGGTTTGCGCATGCGCGCCTACCGCCATCCCGGCGACGTGCCCACACAATGAGCTTCCGCAGGCCGGCATGAAGTAGATCGCGACGGATGGGCCAGCGCTGAAATCGCCATTCTTCCAACCATATCCGAGAGCGGCGATGGTGCTATTGTAGACACCGGCCCCACCTATCTGGATTGGAGGCACGACGCTGAGCAGATCGTGAACATTGAATAGGATGTTGCCGTTGATGCGCCACGATATTCCCGCGTGCGGACTCACCGCCAGGTGCGTCACGGTGCCAGCCTGGATCCCCCCGAAGCTAATTCCGGCACTCAGCTCGGATGCGTCTGCCTGCGTCGGAACGACACTGAGCAGGAGAGCGAACACTGCCGACGATGCGCTCTGCCGGCCTGTCGTCCTCATCGTCTCCCTCACCGTCTTCGGAAACGCGGGAGCAAAGTGGCGATGCGGGCCATTCTTCTGAAAACAGGATTGGGCGTCAAACCGAATCTAGACGAGGGCACCACCATGGACGTGGGTCGTACCGTCCAGAGCGTGCGCCAGTGCGCAGCTGCCTGCGTAGCTCCAGTGCTCGTCAACCTGCCGGCACGGGTCGTGAGAGCGCGCTAGCCGCCGCGCGGCCCGGGCTGCACGACGTGACCCGCGAGCGCGACCCGATGCGCGCCGCAGGCGCGCCGTGCCTTGGCACGGTGACGCGAGCACGGCGCTCGCCACCAGGATGGACCAGAGCCCGACCAGCAGACGAGCGTGCAGCGGCGCTCGCCTCGCCCCCCGCACCCTCGCATCGCCGACGCTGAATCCCACCACGGCGTGCCGGACCGAGGGCGAAGCCAACCGGCGGCTGAGGTGCTCGCCGAGCGCGCCGGGCGCCTGGAGGCCGCCCGAGCTCGCGTACCCCGGTAGTTCGTGTCGAACTACCGGGAGCGCAGAACTACCGTTTCGCGCACCTTCCGGCGGCATCGGTCACGGTTGCGAACGAACCCAACGAACAGGTGTTTGCGGGGCTGCGCCCGATCGGCAGCGGCGGCGAGGTCCCGGCGCAGTCCCGCAAACCCCGCCGGGTCACCGCCCCGGCGCCGCCGGCCTCAGGGGCGAGCTGCGGGTCGGGACCCGGAGCTGGAGGTGGTGAGCGCCGTCCCCCCGTCGGTGGCGGCGCCCCCGCCCGTGAACGGCGTTGTGCAGAACAGCGCCTCGACATTCGCCTCCTGGCAGTGGCCATAGGCGCCGGGGGTGCGGTCGCAGCTGAGGGACCGGCACTCCGCAACGTCGAAGCAGATGGCGCCTTCGGACTTGCTGCCGGGGGCGACGTCGTTCAGGCCGTCGTGACAGACGCCCTGATCGCAGTAACCGCTGTAGTTGTCGACGCTGACCAGACCGTCGAACGCGTCGGTGTTCTGGCTGTAGCAGTCCTGGTGGCTGCGGCAGGCGGTGCAGGTGGCGGCCAGGCTGGCCTGGGAGGTGATCTTCATGAGGCCGCTTTCGCAGTCGCCAGGGTCCAGGGCCTGCTCGCCGTTCTTGTGGAGGGGCTGGCAGGTGTGCTCCTCGGGATAGTCCCCGCCGGAGAAGTAGGCGCGTAGGGCGGCCGTGGTCGGCATGCAGCGGAGCCCGGGCGCGCACAGGTCGTCAGAGGTGCCGTCGCAGGAGCTCCCCTCGGCTGGCAAGGGCGGAGCGGGGCGGCAACGGTCGCCATCCGTCTCGCTGGTGCAGACCAGACCGGCGGCGCAGAACAGGTCGGGGCAGAGCTCACCCTCGGCGGGTAGCACCAGGCAAGTCCCGGCGGTCGACTCGGCGCTGGCCGGTTTGCAGATGGTCCCCTTGCAGGGGTTCCCGCCCAGCGCGGCGGCGCCGGCCAGGTCGCAGGCGCTGCCCGGCTCCAGGGCCGGCTTCAGCAGGCCGGTGATCTCCAGGGCGCCGTCGGGCTCGCGGCAGCCGTCGCCGGACCGGCGCAGGCGGGCGATGAGGTCGCCGCCGGCCTGTTCGTCGTAGATGAACTGGGGGTTGCCGAGGGCGGGCAGCATCGTCGCCTCGCACAGGGCGGTCTCGCCGGCGGCGCAGGCGGCGTCGTCGGCGTACTTGCCGGTCGTCTGGGTGCAGCAGCGCTGCACCCCGGCGCAGCGGGCGGCGGACCATTCGGCGCAGAACGCGGTCAGGGGCACGGGATCGGCGGGCGCCGGCGAGTTGCCGCCCGAGTCGCCGCCCGACGAGCAGCCGGCCAGGATCAGGGCGGCGGCGAGGGCCAGGGCGGTGCGTCGCAGCGACGGGGCGGTAGAGCGGAAGCAAGTCGATGTCATGAGCGCGGCTTCTATCATGTCGGGTAGTGGAGTTGACGGGCGGTGGAGCCCGAGCAATCAGCCGATCGCGTCGTGGACGACACGAGCCGCGGCGTGATCCCCGAGCGCGACGGCGCGGCTGAGGGCGCTGGCCAGCGAGGCGACAACGGCGGCGCGAGCGCACTGGCTGGGTGAAATTGTGAATGTTCACAGCAGCGCGCACCTCGCTAGCCGAGCGGCAGGCTGGTCGATCGAAGTTGACACCGGACATGTGAACGCTCACACTGTCGGCCGGTCGTCTTGCTTTTGCTTCGCTCCGGATGGGCCCTCATGCGCATCCAGGAGACGGTCATGAAGTAGCGCTCGGTCATGCCGCTCGCGCCTGGGATCGCGGTCCTGGCCAGTGGGACCGTGGCTGCAGCAACGATCCCAGCGGAGGGAACCCCGGAAGCGACCCGACGTCCCCCGCCCAGCAGCAGGCCTCTCCGGGGGGCTGCACCATGAACATTCTGGTTGTGTTGTACGGCAACGCCAGCTGCTCGATGATCGGGTGGCTACTGCTCGTGCGCTTCATTGTCCTGTCGGAGCCTGCAGGCTGTGGCGTGAAGGGGGCCTATCGATGCATAAATAATTTTGATACAGCATCATTTTTCCAGGAGTGAGGCGGACCGAATAAGGTTCGATATGCCGATCGACGTGCAGCATGGCTGTACGATGGGACGGCCGCTGCGAGGGGCTTGATTTCCGCGTTTGGATCTCCTGGCCCCCGGCATCTCATCCATTCTCACTCCAGCTTTTCGAGCGCGCTCGCATGCCGAGCTCGGCCGGCGAGGTCCGCTGGTCGCAGGCGATCTCAACGAGACTCGCACGAGATTCGCGCGCCTGGCGAGCGCGCCCGTGGAGGGCTCGACCCCATGTCGGCGTCAAGTCACCATCGTAAATCTATATCTGAGCTTATCGCACCTTCATGAGGATCAGGCCCGTTCGCGATGCACAATCGGCTTGACGGGCCTGCCAGCCCGGAACAATAGATTCCCTCTTCGTGCTGCCTGGCGCGCAAGAAATGAACTTATCCACTCTGCGCGCATCTTGACAACCATCCGCAGCGGCAATGGCCGGCGCGGCGGTCCGCTCGGGAGCCTTGAGGGCGCGGCGAGCGACCCCGACCTGCGCAAGGGCAGCGTTGAGCCGGGAAGACTCCAGTTTTACTTACTTAATATGACGAGGAGGACAAGATGAGATTCGGAACCAAGCAGAGCTTGCTTGCGGCGGCGACGGGCATCCTCGCCGTGTCGTGCGTCATCGGCCCCGAGGGGGCGTATGACGCCGAGCTCGAGGAGGCAGGCTCGCTCGAGGGCGCCATCACGATCGATACGAGCGCGGTCTACACGATCGTCGGCGTCCAGAGTGGAAAATGCGTGCAGGTGGCTGGAGGCAGCACCGCTGATGGAGCGGCCATGCAGATCGCCAGCTGCAACGGCTCGACGCGGCAACAGTTCCGCATGGAATCGGCAGGCGGCGGCTACTATCGCATCCGCAACGTCAACAGCAACCGTTGCATGGACGTCACGGGCGCCTCCACCAGCGACGGCGCCGCCATCCAGCAATATTCCTGCTGGACCGGGACAAACCAGCAGTGGTCGTTCACGGACGTCGCCAGCGGCGTCGTGCGCCTCACCGCGCGCCACAGCGGCAAGTCGCTGGACGTCTACGGCCGCGGCACCGCGGACGGCACCGCCGTGATTCAATGGGCGTCGAACGGCGGCACCAATCAGCAATTCCGACTCACGCCCGTGGCCTCGGGAACCGGCGGCACGGGCGGCTCCGGCGGCTCCGGCGTCACCAGCGGCTCCGGCGGCTCCGGCGGCTCCGGCGGCTCCGGCGGCTCCGGCGGCTCCGGCGGCTCCGGTGGTGGCGGCGGCTCTGCCGGCACGCGCAGCGCCGGCTGCGGAATTCCCACCTCTCTGACCAGCGGTAACCGCACCATCAACGTCAACGGCACCACGCGCCAGTACGTGCTCGACATTCCGGCGAACTACGACCCGAACAGGGCGTATCGGCTGGTGTTCGGCTGGCACTGGCGCGGAGGATCGGCCAACGACGTCGTGAACAACGGGTACTATGGGCTCAAGGCGCTGGCGAACGGCAGCACCATCTTCGTCTCGCCGAACGGCATCGACAACGGCTGGGCCAACACGGGCGGGCGCGACGTCGCCTTCGCCCGCGCCATGGTCGACTCCCTCAAAGCCAACCTGTGCGTCGACACGAGCCGCGTCTTCGCGACCGGGTGGAGCTTCGGGGGGATGATGTCGAACGCGCTCGGCTGTGATATGCCCGACGTCTTCCGGGCCATCGCGCCGATGTCCGGCGCCCTCTACAGCGGCTGCAACCAATCCAACACCCAGCCCGTCGCCGTCTGGATGTCGCACGGCCTGTCCGACAGCGTCGTCCCCATCTCGGCCGGAAGAGCCGCGCTCGACGTCTTCGTGCGCAAGAACGGCTGCAGCACCGAGACGAGCCCCGTGGGCTCCAACTCGTGCGTCGCCTATCAAGGATGCCGGGAGGGATACCCGGTGCACCGCTGCGAGTTTCCCGGTGACCACCAGACACCGAGCTTCGCGAGCTCGGCCATCTGGAGCTTCTTCACGCAATTCTGACCTCGCGCCCCGCCGACGCGGCGGCTCGGGCAGCGGCAGACACGCCCGCCCGATCCGCCGCCAGGGAAGAGGGAACCGTAGCCGCCCAGCATGGCCTTGAGGCCCGCGCCGAAGCCGGGGCGTTCGAGCGGCGCGGGCCCCGCGGGCGGGCTCTGCGCGGGCGCGTTGGTTCTGCCGGCGCGCCCCCTCGACGCTCACGAGGGCCACACCATGTTCACCACGATGCTTCCCAGCTCGACCGACGCCGCCCGAGTCCACCGGTTCGGCGGCCCCGAGGTCATCGTCATGGAAGAGGTGCCGGTCCCGCTGCCGGGCCCGGGCGAGGTGCTGGTCCGCGTCGCGGCGGCCGGGGTCGGGCCGTGGGACGCCTGGATTCGTGCCGGCAAGAGCGTGCTGCCCCAGCCGTTGCCGCTGACGCTCGGTTCGGACCTCGCTGGTGCCGTGGTCGCGGTCGGCCCCGAGGTGACCGGCCTCGCGCCGGGCGCAGCGGTCTTTGGCGTCGCCAACAGGCGCTTCACCGGCGCACAGGCGGGCTATGCATTGGCGCAGGCATGCATGGTGACGCGCAAGCCTCTCCGGTTCGACGACGTGCAGGCCGCCTCCGTGCCGGTCATCGCCGTCACGGCGTGGCAGGCGCTGTTCGATGAGGCCCAGCTCGAGGCCGGACAGACCGTGCTGGTGCACGGCGCGGCCGGCAGCGTCGGCGCGTACGCGGTGCAGCTCGCGCGCCGGGCCCGCGCCCGTGTGATCGCGACGGCCTCGGCCAAGGATCGCGACTTTGTCCGCAGCCTCGGCGCGGACGTCGTCGTGGACTACCGGAGCGAGCGCTTCGAGGATGCCGCCAAGGCCGTCGATGCCGTCATCGACCTCGTCGGTGGCGACACGCAGGCGCGGTCCTTCGCCGTGCTCAGGCCACGTGGCACCCTGGTTTCGGCGGTGTCGACCCCTGATCAGGAGGAGGCCGCTCGCCGCGGCGTGCGGGCAAGCTTCTTCCTCGTCGACGTCACGACGGCGCACCTCGACCGCATCGCCGCCCTGCTCGACGCGGGCGAGCTCTCGGTCGACATCGGCGCCGTGCTGCCGCTCGCGGAGGTCCGCGGCGCGCACGAGATGCTCGACGGCGCTCGCCCCCGCCCGCGTGGCAAGATCGTCCTGGCGATGGCGCCTGCTCGCTGAGGTCCCGCTCGGCGCCCACGTCGGCGAGGGCGGCAGTGCCGCCCCGGGCCAGCGCCTGGCAGGGCGCGCCGCGCGGAGCCTCGCGCGCCCATCTCGGCCGCGGTCGCGCGGCGATCGGCGCGCGGTGAGGCCGCTTCACGGCGGCGTGGCGATACCCTAGCCTGGCCGTGGATCTCCGCCGCGCCGCTCGCCGAGATGTTCGTGATACCGGAGTCCGATCGGCCGCAGTTCATGAGATGGTCGACGGACCTCCTGAAGCTCGCAGGCGGCGGGGTCAGCTCGGAGGAGCAGAAGCGGGCGGTGAAGCAGAGCTGCTGCGACATGGTCGACTACATGATGCGGCTCGTCGAGGAGCGCCGGAAGGCGCCGGGCGAAGACGTCGCGAGCAGGTTCATCGAGGCAGAAGACGGAGACACCGAGCGTGCGGGCGAGGCGGCCATGCAATGCTTCCAGATGGTCGCCGCGGGATTCGTGACCTCCGTGAACCAGATCGCGAACACCGTGCTCGCGCTCCTCGACCACCCTGCCGAGCTCGCGAAGCTCCGGGAGGCGCCAGGCCTCGTCCGCGGCGCGGTCGAGGAGAGCCTGCGCTTCGGTCGCGACAATGTGCAACCCGCTGCGCTCAGCTCGAGCTCTGCTTCGGACCGGGGCGAATTTGACAAACCGCAGCCGCAGGGACGCAATCCATGCCCTGAATCACGGTTGACGCCGCCCCTCCGCACACGCATCTGGAAAAACTCGGAGGAGGAGCATGCGCCACTGGCTGAAATTGAAGGCGATCCCTGTTCTGATTCCTCTCGGTCTCACGGTGTGGGCATGCAACTACGACGTGGGCGAGTGCTATCTTAGGGGGACGGAAGGCACAGGGGCCGGAGGACCCTACCCACCGGGGTCAGCAGCTACGGGGGACTGGTACGGAAACGGTGACGACGTGGGAAGCGGCGCCACTGAGCAGATGGCAGGGTGCACGCCCGACAAGACATGCACAGACATGTTCGTCGATTGCCAAGACATCGGCGGCAAGTGCATCACGGGATATCCAGGCTGCGACAAATGGCGCCACACATCGTGCAGGAGTTGCTTTGAAGCCTGCCAATCGGGCACACCATACCCACCAGCGTGCCAATGCAGATCATGCGGATTCAGATGATGAATAATCCGATACAGGGCGCAGTCTACGTTGCCATGGGCAGGGTCGCCGGAGCGGCTCTAGCCAAGGTGGCATCCCCCGTCGTGGTCGACGATGACGAGCTCCTGCTGGGGCCATCAAGAATCGATCCGAAACGTCATCGTGCTGCGCGCGTTAGATACTTGGGTGGAGAGCCGTCTACCGATCTCAATGAAGAGCTTGCGCGTTCTGATGGGCCGCCGGTCTGCGTGGCGCTTCCGCCGACACCAGGCGGCCTGATGAGCCTCTGTCGGATCTGCGCTTCCGTAGTCGAGCGAGGGCGCGCGCTGTTCGTCGTTGATCTCAGCCCAGACGCCGCCGGAGCATTTCCGCAAGGGCCCGGCCCAGGCAGGGCCATCGTCCTCAATGTCGCCGATGCTCTGCTACGCAAGCCGCCTGTGGTCCAATGGTCGAAGCTCGAGACCACTCTCGCGGCTACGCTCTGGAAATTGTGGTGCCGCCGCTCGCCCGTCGCCTTTTCTAGGTTCTGTGCATCTGGGAGCATGTTCCACCCGCAGTTGGCCAACCTTGGCCGTTACCATGCCGGACTCTTTCCCCGACGGGCAGGCCATGGGCTCTTACTATCGCGCTTTGACGAGCTCCTCCTACGACAGCTATCGCAAGAGTGGCTCTCACCGGTTAAAGCTTTTGCCAATGCAATCAACGCTAAATCTGAGCTCGATGCATGGTTTTCACACACGGGGGATCTGTACGTAGCCAAACGGCTCAATGATTGGTACCACCACACGCGAGGCCGCATCATCGAACGTCGGAACGCGCATCACCCGAGGCCTTCCGAGATGACGAGATGGTCCTTTCGATGGCGTGCGGGGAGCGAGGAGATCCTCGACGCGCTGCCGAGTGTGCAAGCGGCCCCGCCTGTATCTATTGGAGGTGCTACCGCGTATGACCCTGGCCACGTATGGGTATGCCAATTTGATGCACGAGGCACACCTTACCTAAGCCGATTTGACACCGCATCATCAGGCGACAGGCTGGAATAGGGCGAGGTGAGGTCGGGCTGGGCGCGCCCCGTGAGGACCCCGGTGAGCTCGGCGATCTGGGCGCGGAGCCAGGTCTCGAACGCCTTGCCCGGATGGATGCCATAGCCGTTGAAGAGCCGGACCGTGTCGCCGACGACCCAGCCGCCGCCGTCCATGAACGAGGTGAAGTCGGTCGAGCGCAGGATCCGCCCCACCTGCTCCGCGCCGGCGCCGACGGCGAGGAGCGCCGCCGTGATCGCGCCGGCCGAGGTGCCCGCGACGCTGGTCACGGCGGCCAGCGCGTTCCGCTTCTCGAGCTCGTCGATGGCCCCCACGTACGCCATCCCCTTCACCCCGCCGCCCTGAAACACGAGGTTTCTGATGGTCAAGACGCAGCCTCCCGCGAGCCATCGTATGCCGAAGACGGCGCGCTCGTGCAGGTTCATGGGCCCGAGGCGGGGAGAGAGCATGCCAGCCGAGGCGCCTCCTGGCGGCGCGGGCAGGGCGTCCGACCCGCTCCCACCCCGCCATAGGCGTTAAGCGTTCTCCTACATCCGAACGTTTACGTAGTCGTAGTCGTAATCGTGGTCGTGGTCGTGGTCGTGGTCGTTCACGGCCTACCGTTGACGACGACGACCACGACCACGACCACGACTACGTAAACGTTCACGTTGGTGAACGACGGCCGAGTTGTTTGGCTAACCGATGTTGCTCGGCCGGTACCAGTCGAAGTTGTTCTGGAACGGAAAGCTGTTGATCCCCAGGCTGATGCTCGCGTCGAGCGCGCGGACGTGGTGCCACCAGCCCACCGGGATGAAGAGCGCCTCCCCCGGCTCGAGCACGACGTCCTTCACGAGCACCGGGGCCATCGAGCCTTGCTCCGGATCCCGATCGGCGTACATCGCGCGTGCGCCGTCGAACAGCGATGTCTCGAACGGCGCGATCATGCGGTAACGCTTCCTGCCGTACACCTGCCCGAACAGGATGTTGGACGTGTCGTAGTGCAGCGGCGTGACGGTCCCGGCAGGGCCGAGCCAGAGCGCCGAGGCGCCCAGCAGCCGCTGAACGGCGCAGTACCCGTCCGGGAGCACCACGTCGTCCAGCAGCGCGCCGAGCTTCGTCCGCTCGAGGACGCGGTTGTTGGCGACCATGTAGAAGTCGTTCGTCTCCTCGCGCGCGGCGCCGACGATGCGCGCGACGAAGTCGCGCAGCGGCGTGCTCGCCGTGTGCCGCGCCGCGTGCATGTCGTAGTCGGGATCGCTCTGGCGTCCTGTCGTGACGTCGACCACGACATCGCCGAAGCGCTCGGAGAGGTAGTCCGGCGTCCACCGGCCGAAGGCGGGCCAGCGGGTCACGACGTCGGTCAGGATGACCGGGATGTTGCCAGCGACATAGACGTCGCGGAGCTCCTCGCCAGACACGCCGGAGCGCCGCGGAACTCCCGTCGGATCGCAGGCGGTCGACGCCATTCTCTGCTGGAGCCGCGCCAGCATCTCGTGCCGCCGCGCCGACCTGGCGAAGGGCCGAGCGGCGACGAAGATGGGCGAACAGACGATGGCCGAGAGCAGCTGTTTGACCTGTGCGCCGCTGACGCCGGCCGCCTGGAGCCGCTCCGAGATCACCCCCTCGGGCACGCCGCGCAGCAGGTTCTCCGTGGCCCAGCGCCACCACTCGGGCGCAACTTCCAGCTCGCATTCCTGTTCGCCCATCTTCGACCTCACGATGTTGGGGAGCGCAACGGTGCGATGATCGAGCGCCTCACTTGCACGGGGGAGGAGGCGGCGGCATCGGCGGAATGATCTCCCCCTCTTCCCCATCGGGAGGAGGCGGCGGCATCGGCGGGATGATCTCCCCATCTTCTCCGTCCGGCGGCGGCGGCGGCATCGGCGGGATGATCTCCCCATCTTCTCCGTCCGGCGGCGGCGGCGGCATCGGCGGGATGATCTCCCCATCTTCTCCGTCCGGCGGCGGCGGCGGCATCGGCGGGATGATCTCCCCACCCTCGCAATCCGGCGGCGGCGGCATCGGCGGGATGATCTCCCCATCTTCTCCGTCCGGCGGCGGCGGCGGCATCGGCGGGACGATCTCGCCATCCTCCCCGTCCGGCGGCGGCGCCATCGGCGGGATGATCTCCTCGTCCGGAGGCGGCGGCGGCATCGGCGGGATGATTTCGCCTTGATCGCCCGGGTCGTGTCCCTCGTCGACGCCCGCAGGACCACAGGCGACCACGAAGACGGCAGCAGCCGCTGCGGCCGCTCGAGACACCCGCTGCACCAGGGCCGCCGTCCGAGGCGGCGGCGTGGGCAGCGGTGACAACAAGGCTGCATCTTCCGGAAGAAAGCTACGCGACATGAACACCTCCGCTGACGGCACCGTGCAGGGCATGTGCCATCTCGCCAACGCCCGATATCTCCGAGCTCTCGCCTTCTGCAGCGCCGCCCGATCCCCCGTCGCGGGTGGCCCAGAGTGGCTCAGCGGGGCGCGGCTCACCGCAGGGCGCTCGAGAGCGCCGCGTCATCGACCTCCTCCTCGGCGGCGCTCTCGAGCGCAGCGCGCAACGCATCGTCGGCCGTGCCCTCGGCGGCGATGCGGATGTGCTCCTGCGCCTCGGGGTAGCCGGCGACGCGCAGGAGCAAGGCAGCGCCCACCCGGCGATCCCGCGGGGCGTTGGCGTCGTCGAGCGTGTGGAGCGCGTCCTCGGGGGTCAGGCCCATGGCGCGGTAGCCGTCGCCGGCGAGCAGCTTGCGGAGGTCCTCGCGCCAGAGCGCGAGATCGCGGCCGCGCCGCTCCAGCGCGTCGGCGCCGCGCGGCGCTGCGCCGCCGGCGACGCCCTCGTGCGCATCGCGGATGCGCTGCGCCAGCGTCTCTGTCAGGGCTTCCCCCGTCCGGAGCACGACCGGACCGTCACCGCCCCGGCGATAGAGGAGGAGCCCATCGTCGCGCCTCTCGACCGAGTCGAGCTCGGCGTAAGGGATCCAGGCGGTCGAGAAGGACCGCTCGACGCGCACGCCGTCGGTGCCCACCACGACCTGGGTGCGGCGCACGGCGCGGCGGAGGAGCCAGGTCGACAGCACGGTGAGGGCAAACCACGCCACGACCGGTCCGGAGCCGCCGGTGAGCGGCTCGAAGAGCGCCATGATCACGACGAGCCAGAGGATCATGAAGGCCGGCAGAGCGAAGCAGCCGGCCGCGAGCTCGCGGTGGACGCTGCCGAGCGAGACCGCGACGCGCCGCTCCGTTGGGCCGAGCCCGAGGGCCGCGAGCAGGCGCGCGCCCTCTTCCTCCCGCGCGATGTGCACCTCGAGCACCCGCCCGCGGCGCAGGCGGAGCTCGACGCGGACGCGCAGGTCCGACAGGACGAGGCCGGAGCGGATCTCGGCGAGCGGGATCGAGCGCTCCGCGGCGCCGGAGTCGAAACGCAGCCCGGCCGCGTCGGCGGCCACGCGCACCGGCCCCTTCCAGCCGACGGCGGTGGTGGTGAGCAGGGCGCTCACGAACGAGAGGCCCAGGCCGACGACCACACCGGGCGCGGTGAGCGTCAGGGCGTGGAACGCGAACCCGCGGACGCTCGGATCGTCGCCCAGCACGTGCGCGAGGACCAGGGCGATCACGCTGACCAGAAAAGGCCCTCCCCCGCTCGCCAGCAGCGCGAGGCCTCCGAAGACGCGGCCGATGCCCTCGTAGCGCCGCCCGACGCGGTGGCTCGTCAGCTCGAAGGCAGGTCGGGAGGTCGCCCGCATCGCCGGGGCCATTCTGCGCCCGTTGTCGTGGAGATCTCCAGCACGTACTTCTCGGCTCGCCCCTTGGCGTTGTTCGCCGTGCTCACCCTTGCGTCCGCTAACCGTGGATCCAGTAGCGGTAGCCGTTGGTGCGGAAGGGCACGGCGAGCTCGCGGCATATCTCGGCGATCACATCGGGGGTGAAGAAGTAGTTGCGAATGCGGGCGATGTGCTCGCCGTCGGTCTCGACGGTCCAGACGGTGCGCACCGCGGGTCCGGTGTCGTGATCGAACCAGAAGAGCAGCAAGAGCTGGCCGCGATGCTCGCGCACCTCGCAGCGCGGCGGGCCGCCGAGGTATCCCACCAGGTGACGGGCATCGACCCCGCCGGCGTCGGTGGTCGTGATCGGCGAGAGGCTCCCGACGAACGACCCGGTGCGCGGATCGGCCGGGGGCTCGCGCCCGTACTCGGTCACCACACCGACGATCTCGGTGATCGAGCTGTCGAGGAGCAGCGATGTCAGGGCCTGCAGGTCGCCGGCGTTGAAGGCGGCGCAGAAGGCGTCGAGCACGCCCGGCGCGGGCGCCCGCGGCTCATCGGCCTCGGGCGCCACGAGCTTGCCGCGGCCGCGGTGCAGCGCCGCCTTGACCGCGCCGACCGAGGTCGAGAGCGACGCGGCGACCTCCTCGAGCGAGAGATCGAACACGTCCTTGAGCACGACCGCCGCGCGCTCCTGGGGCGACAGGTGCGCGACCAGGGTGCCAGCGGCCTCGCGCGACGCCCGCTCGTCGGGCGCGTGCCCTGGCGCCGGAGCCGCTGCCGCGGGCTCACCGATCGCGTCGCGCTCGAGCCGCTGCCGCCGGGCGCGGTCGATCCAGAGGTTCGACGCCACCCGGAACAGCCAGGCGCGCGGGTTGGGCAGCTCGTGGAACAGGGTGCCGAGCGTGACGAAGCCGCGGGCCATGGTGTCCTGCACCAGGTCCTCGGCGTCCCACGGGCTCCGGGTCAGGTAGCGGCAATAGCGGTACAGCTCGGGCCGGAGCGGCTCGAACACGTCGAGGAACCGCTGCCATGACGCCTTCACGTCATTGCTCAGCTCGCCGAGGTCGCGCGGCTCGTCGCTCATGACCAGACCGGCTCGTAGCACAGGACCGACAGCCCGCCGCCCAGGTTCTGGGTCCGGATCTGCCGCAGCGAGAGGCGCTGATCGCGGCGCGCGAACAGCGGCGTGCCTCCCCCGAGCACCACCGGGTGCACCACCAGGCGGAGTTCGTCGACCAGGCGGTGCTCGATCAGCGTCGACACAAGGGCGGCGCCGGCCCAGGCGACGATCGGCTTGCCGGGCTGCCGCTTGAGCGCGGCGATCTCCTCGGGGTCACGGGCCACGCGGGTGTTGGCCCACGCGGCGTGCGTCAGGGTCCGGGACAGCACCACCTTGGGCAGGGCGTTCATCTTGCGCGCGAACGCGAGGTCCTGCGGCGAGCGCGGGCGCGCCTCGGCGTCGGGCCAGTACTGGAGCATCAGCTCGTAGGAGGTGCGCCCGTACACGGCCAGGCCGACAGAGTCGATCATCTCGCCGCAGTACCGCTCGAACTGCGGGTTGCCGTCCTGGAACCAGTCCAGCTCGCGGCCCGGGCCCTCGATGTAGCCGTCGAGGGAGGTGATCATGGAGACGTAGAGGCGTCGTTCGGTCGGGGGTGTCGTCGTCATGGCCCACCGACGAACGGCGCGGCCGGAAGGATACGGGGGGCGAGAATTTTTTCGGAAGGAGAGAGAAGGGTCCCCACCTCTCCACCTTGGCCTGTATCTATCTCTCTCCTCCCCGTCTCCCTGCGTACTCTCTCTTTCTCTGCCTCCCGCCATCCCCGCGGCGCGAGAGCGTACTGATTCACAAAATGTGAACGCTCACAATAACGCGGGCTTCGCTGTTCGAGCCGCGCCTGGAGACCGTGGTGCTCCTGCGCAGGACCAGCGCGGCGCCTCACGCCCGCTCCTCGTGATCGACGCCGCGCTCCGGAGGAGCCCCGCCAGCCGTGTCCTCCCTCGGGCTGGACGATGCCTCCGGGCCGGTCGATTCGAATTGACGCGGACAATGTGAACGTTCACAATCAGCCTGAACCGCATCTGTTTGCTTCGCCCTGGATGGGTCGTCATGCGCGCCGAGGCGTTCGTCATCCGATCGCTCTCGGCGCTGATTCCGTTCGCTCGGCCGTCTCCGATGCGATCACGGATGAGCTCTTGATGGGCTGCCGCTACGCCGTCTTCGACCACGCGACCCAGGCGCTCGGTGAGCCCACCACCGTCCAGGGCTTCGACGCGCCCCGTAAAAGCTAGCTGCCGCAACCGCTCACGGCGCGACGCACGGGCATCGATGCTCGTGCGCCGAACGCCATCCTGACATGCATCCAAGAGCTCAGAGGAGATCATGAAACGACCTCGCGCCTTCCTTCTTCTGGCTGGGGCCACGCTCGCGACGACCAGCGCCCTGAGCGGCGCCGCACATGCGCAGTCGAGCATCGACATCTCGATGACGGAGGCGCCCGCCACGCCGCGCCTGCAAGGCCCGTTCGTGTACGGTGCCTCGCCCTCGTCGCCGTTCTTGTTCGCCATCCCCGCCACCGGCCGGGCGCCGCTCGAGTTTTCTGTCTCGGGGCTGCCCGCGGGGCTCACGCTCACGTCGTCCACGGGGATCATCTCGGGGACGACGCCGGCCGCCGGCTCCTATCCGGTCCAGGTCACCGTCACCAACGCCGCCGGCACGGCGAGCGCCACGTACACGCTGCAGTCCGGCAGCACGCTCGCCCTCACGCCTCCGATGGGCTGGAACAGCTACGACTCGTTCGGCGCGAGCGTCACCGAGCAGGACATGATCGAGCAGGCGCAAGCCGTGAGGACGTACCTCCAGCCGTACGGCTGGAACACCGTGGTCATCGACTATCGATGGTACGAGCCCGGGCAGCCGATCGACGCGAACGGCCGCTATGTGCCGGCCACGGGCAAGTACCCATCGGCGACGGGCAGCAACGGTTTCAAGACCCTCGCGGACGGCATCCACGCGATGGGCCTGGGCTTCGGCATCCACATCATGCGCGGCGTGCCGCGCAAATCGTACAACGCGAATCTCCCCATCGCGGGGTCGAGCTACACCACGCGCGACGCGGGCAACCCCGACGATCCCTGTCCCTGGGATGAGCACATGTGGGGCGTTCGCGGCGACACGCCGGCGGGACAGGCCTGGTACGACGCGCTCTTCCAGCAGTACGCGTCCTGGGGCGTCGATTTCGTGAAGATCGACGACATGCTCAACAACTCGACGCGCAGGTACCACCAGGCCGAGGCCGATGCGATCCACAGGGCCGTGGAGAAGACCGGGCGCTCGATCATGCTGAGCTTCTCGCCGGGTCCCAACGATCCCTCGTGGCTGATCGCCTCGTCCGGCCACCTGAACAGCAACGCCAACATGTGGCGCGTCGTGAACGACTTCTGGGATTACAACGCGCTCACCGATCTTCCCGGCGTGCTCCGCGCCGCGAGCACCTGGCAGGGCGTGAGCGACCTCACCCCGGGCCACTGGCCCGACCTCGACATGTTGCCGCTCGGCTACCTCGGCCCGCGCAACGAATGGCACGCGTCGGGTCAGACGAGGTTCACCCAAAACGAGCAGGTCACGATCATGTCGCTCTGGACCATGCTGCCGTCGCCGCTCATGTTCGGCGGCAACCCCGCGCGGCTCGGCTCGGACGCGTGGACGCTCGCGCTGCTCACCAACGAGGAGGTGCTCGCCGTGAACCAGGACGCGCTCGGCGCGCGCGGCCGCCGCACGACGGTGGACGGCGGCGAGATCTGGGTCCGTGACCTGAGCGGCGACCGCAAGGCCGTGGCGTTCTTCAATCATGGAGACCGGGACATGACGATGTCCGCGTCGTTCTCGCAGCTGGGCGTCACGGGAACGCCGGTGATCCGGGATCTGTGGCGTCGCGCCGACGTGAGCGGCATGAGCGACGCCCTGTCCGCCGACGTTCCCGCCGGCGCGGCGCTCATGTACACGCTGTCGCCGCCGGGCGGGACGGGCGAGGCCTCGAGCGCGGCCGCCACGAGCGGATCGAGCGGAGGCGGAAGCACGAGTGAAGGCGGCGCCGGAGGAGGTGGAGGCGACACCGGAGGAGGTGGAGGCGCCGGGACGGCGGGCGTGGGCGCCGGCGGAGCCGGCAGCGGGGGAGAGGCCGGCGCTGCGGGCAGCACCGGCGAGCCGAGCGGCTGCGGCTGCACGGTGCCCGGCCACCGTCGCGCGCCCGCGGCGCTGCTCCTGCTCCTCGCGACGACGGCGCTCGGCGCGCTCCGTCGGAGAGCAGCCAGACGCAACGACGCGAACGTCGTCTGCCGCTGATCCTGGCGGCGCGCCGCCCTCCGCGCAAGCTGCGACGACGGCGCTGGGCAGACGCCTTCGGTGCTGTACAACGAAGGCTCCCCCCTTGCCGAGGAGCTGCCGCATGACGCGTCGTCTTCAGGAACGCCTGCTCGCGATCATGGACCGCAAGAACCACTGGGCCTGGGCGCACCTCACCGGCCCCGGCCTCACGCGAGACCAGCTCGCGGTCCACTTCAGGCACGAATACCGGGTCTACGTGCGCGACTTCCCGGTGCTGCTCGCGCGCGTGCTCGGCCAGTCGCCGCCGGCCGCGGTGCGCAGCGCCCTCGCCGAGAACCTCTTCGAAGAGCAGACGGGCAAGCTCTCGCTGGGCGTGTCGCACCCGGCGCTCTTCCTGGAGATGATCGACGGCCTGGGCATCCCGCGCGCGGCCATCGAGGACGAGTCGATCCCGCTCGAGCCCGAGGCCCACGCCTACAGGGCGCTGCTCGACCGCGTGAGCGCGGCGCCGCCGTGGGTCGTGGGCGCGGCGGTGCTGACGATCTTCGTGGAGGGCAGCGTGCACGAGCGCGCAGAGCTCCTCGGGCAGCGCGAGGCGCCGCCGATCGAGGAGGCGCTGCGCGCGCACCCGATGGTGCGGCACTACGGGTGTCCGCCCGAGCGCATGCGCCTGGCGAGGGCGCACCGGGCTGTCGAAGGGGGGCACCGGCGGGACGCGTGGGAGATGGTGCTGGGGCACGCGCCGGACGAGGGCCCGATGGCGGACGCGATCGCGTCCGCGGTCGCCGCAGCGCACGCGGCCTGGCTGGCATACCGGGATGGAGTCGCGCGCGCGATGGGGCTCCGTCAGGCCTGAGCTGGCCCCGGCGCACTCCTCCGGTTCTGCCTGACACGCGCAGCGTTCACTGGTAGTATCGCGCGCATCGCTTGGGCCGTTCTGCGCCCGTTCTTGAGGAGATCTCCCAGTATGTCCTTCTCGGCTCGTTCCTTTGCCTTCTTTGCCATGTTCACGCTCGGGTCCGTGGCCGCGTGCGGCGGCGAATCCAGCTCCGGGGCCGGCGGCGCCGGCGGGTCGGGCGACGACGCTGCGGGCCCGGGCCCCGGGAGCACCTCCTCCGGCCCCGGCGCGACCAGCGGCGGCGCCACGAGCGGCAGCGCCACCAGCGGCAGCGCCACGACGAGCAGCGGCTCAGGCGACGTCGCCGCGAGCGCCACGAGCAGCGGCTCAGGCGACGTCACCGCGAGCGCCGCGAGCACCGGAGCCGGCGACACAACGACCAGCACGGCGGCGACCGGCGGCACGGACCCCGGCGGCTGCAGCATCTTCTGCTCCGACTTCGAGGGTGGCTCGCTGCCTTCCGAGGTCCAGTTCTTCCCGGAGTACCTGCGCGCGAGGATGGGCGAGTTCGTGACGCTGGACAGCACAGGTCACAGCGGCACCCACTCCGTCAAGGTCTCGGGCACGGACTTCAGCCAGATGCTCGGCGTGGCCGTGCCGAGCAACTTCTGGGGCAGGATCTACCTCAAGAGCGCCACCGACATCCAGATGGGCCACAACACGTATGTCGCGGCCGTGGAAGGCAACGGGGATCCCAACAACGGGGAGCAGATCCGCATCGGCGAGCACCAGTGTCAGCTCGAGCTGAACCGCAAGAGCGACGACAAAGAGAAGCTCTCGAACGGCGGAACGTACATGTGCAGCGGCGGCGTGAAGCTCGTCGCGAACACCTGGTACTGCCTCGAGTTCCACTACAACGGGCCGGGCCGCTCGGTGAACGTGTTCGTGGACGGCACCGAGGTCACCGCGATGGGCGTCACGGACTGGGGCCCGTACGACTACAAGCTCTTCAAGTTCGGGTTCGAGAAGTACCACGGCGGGGCCAAGACGATGTGGTACGACGACCTCGCGCTCAACTCGGAGCGCGTCGGCTGCGGCAAGTGAGGCCGCGCCGCCCGGCGCTGGAGGGAGCCTGAGCGGCCGCGGGAGCGCCGCGGAGACGAGATGAAGGCGATTGTCTACGACCGATACGGCTCCCCCGACGTCCTGAGGCTCGCGGAGATCCCGAGGCCCGACGTCGGCGACGACGACGTCCTGGTGAGGGTCCACGCGGCCTCCGTGAACTCGTGGGACTGGGATCTCGTGACCGGAACGCCGGTGCTGTTTCGCTTCTGGGGGCTGCTCAGGCCCAAGCACAAGGTCCCGGGAGCCGACATCGCAGGCCGGGTCGAGGCGGTTGGCAAGAACGTGACCCGCTTCCGGCCCGGTGACGAGGTGTTCGGAGATCTGTGCCAGTGCGGCTGGGGCGGATTCGCCGAGTACGCGCGCGCCCGCGAGAGCGCGCTGACGCCCAAGCCGGCCGGGATGACGTTCGAGCAAGCCGCGGCCCTCCCTCAGGCAGGCGCGATGGCCCTTCAGGGGCTCCGCGACGAGGGAGGGCTCAGGCCCGCACAGAAGGTCTTGATCAACGGCGCAGGCGGCGGCGTCGGCACCTTCGCCATCCAGATCGCCACGTCGCTCGGAGCCGAGGTCACCGGCGTGGACCGGACGGAGAAGCTGGAGACGATGCGGTCGGCCGGCGCAGCCGAGGTCATCGACTACACAAGAGAGGACTTCACGGCCAGCGGGAAGACCTACGATCTGATCCTCGACGCCGCGGCCCACCGCTCGATGTTCGACTACGCGCGCGCGCTGAACCGAGGGGGGACCTACGTGATGCTCGGGGGCTCCATCGGTCGAATCTTTCAGCTCTTGCTCATCGGGCCGTGGATATCGAGGAGCGAGCAAAAGAAGATGCGCCTTTTGGCAGCGAAGGCGAACCACGACCTCGCCGCCCTGGGGGAGCTGTTCCAGGCGGGCAAGCTGAGCCCCGTCATCGATCGCTGTTTTCCGCTCGCCGAGGTCCCCGACGCGTTCCGCTACTTCGGCGAGGGGAGAGCGCGCGGGAAGATCGTCATCACCGTGTGACGGCGCCCCCTCCACCGACCGACGCCGGGCTCACTCGTCGATGACGGCGTTGACGATCCCGTCGAAGAACTCCGCGTTCCCGACCGCGTCGAGCATCCGGTTCCAGCCGATCTCATCGAACGGCGTGGGCAAGCCGTGGTTCGTCAGGATGACCCCGATCAGCTCGCGGCGGCGATCGATCCACAGGAAGCACCCGGTGCCGCCCGCCTTGCCGTACGAGCCGCTCGAGAGGCGCGACCCGCCGTTGGAGAAGCGGTGGGTCGCGAGCTCCCAGCCATACCCCTTGGGCGTCATCAGGAGATTCGTTAGCGGCGACACGTCGGTCTCCGACGCCCTCACCTCGGGCGTCTGGTTGCTCACCATCGCGGCGGCGACCTGGCGGCTCAGGACGCGGACGCCGCCGTACCTGCCGCCGTTCAGGATCATCTGGCAGAACACCGCGATGTCCCGCGCCGTCGAGAAGACACCGTCACAGCCGGCGATCCCGCCGAGCGCGTGATCCTGCTCGTCCTGCACCTCGCCGCGCACCACCCTCCCCCGGATCTCGGAGTAGCCCGTGGCCGCGGTCCGCGAGATGAGCGCCCCCGACGGGTTGAAGGTCGTGTCGCTCATGCCGAGCGGGCCCCAGATGCGCGCCTTCGCGAAGGCGTCGAGATCCATGCCCGAAGCGACCTCGATCACCCGCCCGAGGAGGCGGTAGGTGAGATCGCTGTAGAGCACCTGCGTGCCAGGCACGTACTCGAGCGGCGACTCCGCCATGCGCTGCCAGACGCGCTCGCAGTCCGGATCGTCCAGGAACTGGCTGTCCAGCGGCAAGCCTGCCGTGTACCGGAGCATGTCGCGCACCTTGATGGCCTGCTTGCCGTTGGCCGCGAACTCCGGGATGAAGTCGGCCACCCGATCGTTCAGCCGAAGCACACCGTCCTGCGCGAGGATCATCGCCGACGTCGCCGTCGCGAGGACCTTGGTGATGGAGAGCAGGTCGAACAGCGTGTCGAGCGTCATCGGCTCGTTCGCGCCGCGGACCCGGGAGCCGAACGCCCGGTGCCCGACGATCCTCCCCCGCCGCGCGATCAGGGCCACCGCGCCCGGGAACAGGCCGTCGGTCACCCGGCGCTGGATGCGCGCGAAGACGTCCTCGATGCGCTCCGAGCACAGACCGACGCCCTCGGGCCGCCCAGGGACGAGGTGCTCGTACGTCGGCTGCGCGTACGCCTCAGCCACCTTGGTCGACAGGAACGCCGGTGCGAACGCGGCCACCGCCGCCGTACGGCCCAGCCCCTGGAGAAGGCGCCTGCGATTGAAAGATCCATGCTCGGTGCACATGCTCGCTCCTGATCCGTGATCCGTAGGGGGCGGGTCGTGCCGCTGCAGAGCCCGCTCGGGCGCGCCTTCGCGCGCCGTCGCTGAGGTCGCCATCGACGCTCGCGATCGCCCGAATTCCTGGACAGCAGGAGGCGTGCCGAGCAGCGTCCCCGACGGTTCGCGGCGCCGCCGCGCGAGGGCTCCGGCGGACGGTGCGCCGATCGTGCACCCGACTGCACGATCGGCCGCGCGATCGCCTGCGCGGCCGCATCGCTCTGCACGGTTTTGCATGATTCGTGCAAACCAACGCCAAACCAACGCACGGCGGCGCGCGGCGCCGCGTAGGATGTGCTCGTGGACGAAGGCTTTCCCGGCGGCGATGTGCGGGGCTCCTGCACGACGACGCTCCGGCTCGCGATCGTGGCCGGCAGCACGGTCACCTTCGCCCCGCTGCCGCCCCACGGCCGCGTCGTCCTCGGCCGCGACGAGGGGTGCGACGTGCGGATCGACGATCGCTCGGTGTCGCGCCGGCACGCGGCGCTCCACGTCGGCCCGCCGCTCCGGATCGAGGACCTCGGGAGCGCCAACGGCACCTTCGTCGGCGAGCCGCAGGCCCGCGCGCTGACGGCGCGCACGCACCGCCTGCGGCGCCTCTCGCGGGAGAGCGCGGAGGTCGGCGTCGGCGAGCGCTTCAACCTCGGCGCGACCACCGTCGTCGTCGGCCGCGCGCCCGCGGGGGCGGCCGAGGAGCCCGACCGCGGCAAGCCGCCCGTGGACATCGTGCTGCTGGCCCCGGTGATGGTGGCGCTCTACGAGCAGGCCGCCCGCGCCGCGCGGAGCCCCATCAGCGTGCTCATCCTGGGCGAGACGGGGGTGGGCAAGGAGGTGCTCGCCCGGACCCTCCACGCGCGCTCGCCGCGGTCGAGCGGGCCCTATGTCGAGCTGAACTGCGCCGCGCTGCCGCCGTCGCTCCTCGAGGGCGAGCTCTTCGGCCACGAGAAGAGCGCCTTCACGGGCGCCAGCCACGCGCGCCCCGGCCTCCTCGAGGCGGCCCACGGCGGCACGCTGTTCCTCGACGAGATCGGCGAGCTGCCCCTCGCCTTCCAGGCGAAGCTGCTCCGCGTCCTCGAGGACCGGAAGGTGCTCCGCATCGGGGGCCGCACCCCTCGCCGGCTCGACCTCCGCTTCGTGGCGGCGACCAACCGCGATCTCGAGGCGGAGATCGCGCGCGGCGCCTTCCGCCAGGACCTCTACTTCCGGCTGAACGGCATCTCCCTCGTCGTCCCGCCGCTCCGCGAGCGGATCGCCGAGATCGGCCCGCTCGCAGGCAGGTTCCTCGAGGAGGCGTGCCGGCAGCTCGACCAGCGCGGCGCGCCCCGCATCTCGCCCGAGGCGCTCGCCGCCCTCGAGGCGTACGCCTGGCCGGGGAACGTTCGCGAGCTCCGCAACGTGATCGAGCGCGCGGCGGTCCTGTGCGCAGGGGAGTCGGTCCTGCCCGCCGATCTGCCGCCGCACCTGACGAACGGCGCCACGCCCCCGTCGAGCCGCGCCGCGTCGCGGCCCAGCGGCACCATCCCCCCGCCGCCGCCCTTGCCGCCGAGCGGCGCCGCGCTGCCGCCCGGCGGCGCCGCGCCCCTGCCCAGCGGCGCCGCGCTGCCGCCCAGCGCCGCCGCGCCCCCGCCCGGCGGCGCCGCGCCCCCGTCGAGCGGCGACGCACCTCCGTCGGGCCGCGTCGCGCTGCCGCCGCCTCCGCCCAGCGGCGCCGGGTTGCCGCCGGCCGACGCACCGCCGCCGAGCGGCGACGCCCTGGCGAGGCTCCGGCTCGAGATGAAGGCCGCCGACCGACAGCGCGTCGTCGAGGCCCTCGAGCGGTCCGCGGGCAACCAGACGCGCGCCGCCAAGCTCCTCGGCGTCTCGCTGCGCACGCTGATCAACCGCATCGACGAGTACGGCATCCCGCGGCCGCGGAAGCGGTCGCCCTGAGCGCTCACGAGCGCGACGAGAGCGCCGCGCCCCCGGCGCCCAGCGCGCGGGACGCCCCCTCCCGGATCGGCGTTGCTACGCTGATACAGCGTCACTATCAACTCGACGCTGGCAACCGACAGGTGGTCAAGAGGGAAAGTGTCGAAAGGCAGCCTGAACTCCTGCCAATCGGGTCCCACGGTGAGCGCCCGCGACGGCAGCGTCGACCTCAGGGAGCGGGGGTGAAGGCGACGGTGAGCGTGTAGGGGCCGCTGTTGATCGACGTGTAGGTGTCGACGATGACGAACAGGGGCTCGCCGCCGGTGACATCGATCACGAGCGTCTCGTCATGGCCGCGGCCTTCGTCGTCGACGCACGCGAGCTCGGAGCCGAAGTCCGCGCAGCTCTCGCGCAGGTAGATGCCCAGGTCGGTCTCGGCGGACAGCGTCAGCGTGAGCGCGCCGTCGCTCGGCGGCGTGAACCTGTGGATCGTCTCCGGCGCGTCCCATCCGAGGCAGCTGCCCTCGAACACCGAGGGGCCGGTCGCCGTGTTGCCCGTGTTCTCGCCGATCACGAGCTCGACCGCGTTCTCGCACAGCACGTCGGGCTCGTAGGCGCACGTGGCGGAGCAGCCATCGCCGCTCGTGGTGTTGCCGTCGTCGCATTGCTCGGCCGAGCCGACGGTCCCGTCGCCGCAGACGACCGGCGTGAAGCTGACGTTCAGGGTGTAGGGACCGGCCTCCCGCGGCTCATAGGAGTCGACGACGATCGGCACGGTCTGGCCGTCGCTCACGTGAATCTCGATCCGCTCTTCGTCGGGCAAACCATCGTGGGGGTAGTTCTCGTCGGAGCAGTCGATCTCGGAGAGCATGTCCGCGCACGAGCTACGGGCATAGACGCTATGCTCGGTCGGCGACTCGAGCTCGACCACGAGCGTGCCCGACTGCCCGGCGGGCGGCGTGAACAGGTGGATCTCCTCCGGTCCGTGCCCCGTGTTGCCGAGGTAGCAGGTCCCTTCCAGCCCGCTCGTGCCCCCCGACGTGTCGCCGTGGATCGTCGTCGAGACGATCGGTGTCGCGCTCGCGCAGGCGGCCTCGGCGATCGGGGTGCAGGTCGCGGCGCAGTCGGTGTCCGCGCAGTCGTAGGACCCGTCCCCGTCGTCGTCCTCGTGGTTCGCGCAGTCCGTCTCGCCTGGCGTGCAGACGCCGCTCAGGGTGTCGCACACGCCGAGCGAGGGGCACTGCGCGTTCGAGGTGCACCTCGGGACGCAGGCCCGGATGCCACCGCCGATGTCCTCGCAGGCATAACCGTCGCGGCACTCCGACGACGCGCTGCAGAGCGCCAGGCACGCGCCCACGCCATCGAAGATATCAAGACAGACCCCGCCGTCGCACTCTCCGCCCGGCGTTGGCTCGGCCGCGGGCTCACACAGGTCCGAGCAGAGCCCGGACGGGTATCCAAGTTCCTCCTCGGAGAGGCAGATGTCCCCGGTGCACTCATCATCCATCGCGCAGGCCTCGTACAGCGCGCCCGCCGGCCCGCTTCCGCCGCTACCGGTGCCGGTTGGCTCGGCGCCGCCGCCGCCTCCGCCGGTGGGCTCGGCGCCGCCGCCGCCGCCGGTGCCGGTTGGCTCGGCGCCGCCTCCGCCGCCGGTGCCGGTTGGCTCGGCGCCGCCGCCGCCTCCGCCGGTGGGCTCGGCGCCGCCAGCACCGCCACCGCCGGTTGGCTCGGCGGCGCCGCCGCCACCGGTGCCGGTTGGCTCGGCACCGCCGCCTCCGCCGCCACCGGTGCCTGTTGGCTCGGCACCGCCGCCTCCGCCGGTGGGCTCGGCGCCGCCAGCACCGCCACCGCCGGTGGGCTCGGCGCCGCCAGCACCGCCACCGCCGGTGGGCTCGGCGCCGCCAGCACCGCCACCGCCGGTGGGCTCGGCGCCGCCGCCGCCGCCGCCGCCACCGCCGGTGCCAGTTCCGGTGCTCGTGGCGTCGACGCCGCCGCCACCGCCAGCGCCGCCGGAGCCGCCATTGCCGCCGGCGCCGACCTGGCCGTCATCGTCTCCGCAGCCCGCGGCAGCCGACAGCGCCAGCACGAAAAGACCTGCAACGAGTCGTACGTTCATCCACCTGCTCCAACGCAAGAGAGAGCTGTCGTGACGCGACGTGGGCCTCACCCCACGGCGCAGCGTGATGCCATCTTCGGCACAACCGATCCGCCTAGCAAACCCCCTTTCATGAAGGCCGCCTGCCTCCGCCGCGCGCCAGTGCGCGCGGCCGCCGGATCCGGGCGTGGCTGCGCATCGCACGGAGAATCGCGCGCGCAGCGCACAATGCGCCTGGATCGTCTGCTGAGAGGGCTGCTCTTCTTTCATCAAACGCTCCGGACTCGCCCTCCGGCAGTACGCGCATTGAGGGTCGGTGTTTCAGGCACATTGGCACGGAGGGCTCCGCAGCCAGCGGAGTGACCTCCTGGGGTAGCTGGTGTTGATCAGGAACCTCGTATCGGAAAAACCTGCCGCGAATACCTGGGCAAGAGCAGGATCGGGATCCGAGTGAAGCGGCCAGGCGCGGGGCCCTATGCGCTGTCGAGCATGATGGACGCGAGCTTCATGGCCGCTGCCTCCAGGTGCGCCTGGCGGCGACGTCGCCCACACTCTCCCAGGTGAACGCGTGACCAGCATTTTGCTTGGTTTCCTTGTTGTGTGAACGTTCACATGTCGTTTATCATCTCGGCACTCGAAGCGCTTCGAAAAGGAGGGCCGATGTCCGTTTCTCACCCCGGAGGAAATTTATGATCACAAGAGTCACGGGCGCAGCGCTGCTCGCCGCGCTCGCCGCAGGGTCCCTGACGCTGGCCGCGTGCGGTCGCAGCGACGACGGCGAGTCCGGCGGCAAGGAGCTGCGGGTCTGGCACTACGAGGCTCCCGAGAGCGGCATGGGCGTGGCCTGGAACGAGGCCATCAAGGAGTTCGAAGCCACCCATCCGGGCGTGAAGGTCAAGCTCGAGCAGAAGGGCTTCGAGCAGATCCAGAAGACCGCGCCCATGATCGTGAACTCCAACAGCGCCCCCGACGTCATGGAGTACAACAAGGGCAACGCGACCGCCGGGCTGCTCTCCAGGCAGGGCCTGCTCGAGGAGATCACCCCCGAGGTCAAAAAGCGCGGCTGGGACAAGCTGATCAGCCCGAGCGTGCAGGTCGTCGCCAAGTACGACGACAAGGGCATCATGGGCGGCGACAAGTGGTATGGGGTGCCCACCTACGCCGAGTACACGCAGGTCTACTACAACAAGGACCTGTTCAAGAAACACGACGTCAGCGTCCCGACCACGTTCGACGAGTTCACCAAGGTGATGGACGCGTTCGTCGCCAAGGGCGTCACGCCGCTGGCCAACGGCGGCGCCGAGTACATGGCGCAGCAGTACGTCTACCAGCTCGCGCTGGACAAGGCCGACGAGCCGTGGGTGAACGCGTTCCAGCGCTACACCGGCAAGACCGACTTCACCGACCCGGCATGGACGTACGCGGCGACCACGTTCGCCGACTGGGTGACGAAGGGCTACATCGCCAAGAGCTCGGTCAGCACCAAGGGCGAGGACGCCGGGGTGGCGTTCATGAGCGGCAAGTTCCCGATGATGTTCTCCGGGAACTGGTGGTTCGGGCGCGTGGCCAAGGAGGCCAAATTCGACTGGGATATCTTCGTGTGGCCCGGCGCCAAGATGACCCTCGGATCGGGCGGCAACCTGTGGGTCGTCCCGAAGGGATCGAAGAACAAGCAGCTCGCCTACGACTTCATCGACATCACGCTGAAGAAGAAGATCCAGAACATTCTCGGCAACGCGGGCGGCGTCCCGGTGGCGGCCGACAGCTCGGCCATCACCGAACCCAGGGCCAAGAAGCTCATCGACGGCTTCAACACCCTCGCCCAGTCGAACGGCCTGGCGTACTACCCGGACTGGCCGGCCCCGGGCTTCTACGATCAGTGGGTCTCGCAGACCCAGAAGCTCATGAACGGCGATTCACCGCAGTCGGTGCTCAGCGGCCTCCAGAAGACCTACGACAGCGGCCTGCCCAAGTGACAGCACGCAGCTTGACAGGGCACGACCGGCTCGCCCCGATGAAGGACTGATGGACGCGCCGCGGCGCCTGCCTCTCCGAGGAGTACGACCCCGGGAGCGGGGGCTGCTCGGGAACTTCCCCCAGGCGTTCAGCCACTTGCGCTGGTCGGCACCGCGTTCAACCTGGCCCCGGACGGCTCCGGTCCCGGGGCTGCCTCATCGCTGGGCGACGCGGAAGTAGCCCTTCTCGGCGCCTCGGATCACCATTGACACGAGCATGTCCATCATCTTTGAGAGGTCTTCCCGGACCGCGCCGTCGGGGAACGCCGCGAGTCGCGTCGCGACGCGCTCCAGGAACTGCTGTCTCGCCGTAACCACCCGACCAACGCCATCGTGACCACCCCGTCAATTGCTATGACGCATTAAATTAAAGCAGTGCACGATCGAGGTGCACATATCCTCCATCCACATAAATGAGCTGTCCGGTGATGTGCGAGGATTTTTGTGAAAGCAAAAAAACTGCCATCGCGGCAATTTCTTCCTTTGTAGTCATTCGTTTTCCCAATGGAATTCTTTCGTTTATTAGTTTCAACTTTTCTTCCGGGTCAGGAAAGGTTTTGATCCAGGTGTCATATGACGGGGTATAACATTCCGCAACAATTACAGAGTTTACCCGGACCTCGTAGGGCAGAAGCTCCACCGCCCATTCGCGCGTGAGCGCGTTCCGCCCTCCGTTGGCGGCCGCATATGCGGAGGTATTGCCTTGCCCTGTTTCGGCTGTCTTCGATCCGATATTGACAATTGAACCTTTGTTACGGATCAGCTCCGACAATGAATAGTGCGCCATCAAATAATAATGAATCAGGTTTTTGTGAAGCGAGCCGATGAATTTTTCATAGTTTCCCGAGGCCAGGCCCACGCCATCATTTACACCCGCATTGTTAACAAGCGCATCGATCCTTTCGAATTTTGACATTGTTTCTTCAACGGCCCATCTACATGCGTCATTTGACGTAAGATCGGCAGTTACGTATCCGCATTTAGACCCTTGCGAAACGATCGATTGATATAGCTTCAGATTGTCGCCCTCATCCCGTCCAATGATTACCGGAATGGCTTTCTCGTCTGCAAGCGCTCGTACAATGCCTGCTCCGATACCTCTAGCGCCCCCGGTGACTATGACGACTTTGTTCTCTAATCCCAGATCCATATTATTCTGTTGTGAGGTTATGGATTTTTGCTACGGTATCCAAAAGATACAATCCAATTTCATTGCCGTGTGAAACATTTCGGCGCTGGTCCTCGCCTGCTCCGGTCCTGTGCCACCTCGGCCGCCATCCCCGACAGCGCCGGCAAGGCCAAGACGGTGCTGTCGCTGCCGCCGCCGGACCCCTGCCGGATCGCCGCGGAGCTGCGGAAGCTCGTCCCCGCGCTGCTGGACAAGGGCACGCTCGATCGGACGGTGCGGTTCATCGACAAGGCGAACTGGCTCTGTCCTGCGACGGCCGCGGAGAACCGAGTCGTCTCGACGAAGCTGATCACGTCGGATTCTCCTTTGCCTGTCCGGTAGCTCGGGCACGACGACCTTCATCGCCATCGCAACGGCTTTCTCTGCCTCGCCCAGGGCGTTGGCGTTCGAGGGAGCCCCGTCGCTCCTCGCCACGCCCCCCGCGCCAGCCTGGAGATCCACGAGGGACGCAAGAACCTGGGTGTGTCGCGCAGAGCTTGCGCCGCTCCGACCTCGTCCGGCGCGGCTCGACCGCGGAGCTCGCCGCCAGCGCTGCCCGACACGCGCGGCGCCGGCCTCCAGTTCCGGTTCGATCCGGACGACGTCGTCGAGACGTTCGCGTCGGCCTCGGGGATCGACCCTCACGATCGCGGTCGCGCCCACGCTCGCCTGGACCGTGCGGCCGCCGGGGCAGTGGAGCCGCACCGGCGAGAGCGCGCCGCCCGACGCGCCCAGCGCTGTGCCGGCCCGAGCCGCTCGACGGCGACGCGGCGCCCGCCGTCCATGAACGGCGGCGTCCTCGCCGGTCCGCTCGCGGCCGGGCGCGGGTTGGCGAGGGCGCCGCCGGTCCCGGCGGCCGCGAGGAGGAGCGCCGCCGAGGAGAGCACGATCGATGGCTTGCGTCGCATCGCTCTCCTGGATCTACCGGACCGCGCGGCGTCGTACCCGCGCCGCCCCTGGTGCGGCGCTCGGATGGGAGAGCTACAGGCGGCCAATCGGTGCTCGGACGAGGACGAGAGAACTACAAACCGCCGAGGCGCAGAGGACGCCGCGAGTAGCGATATCCCTGTGTTCTCTCGGTGCCTTGGCGGTTTCACTCTTCCCACGATCTTCATGGGTGCTGCCTCCCGGTGCGCCTGGCGGCGACGGTCGCCCACATTCTCCCAGGTGAACACGTGACAAGCGTTTTGTCCGGCTTCCTTGTTGTGTGAACGTTCACATATGGTTTATCATCCCTGCACTCGGAGCGCTTCGAAAAGGAGGGCCGATGTCCGTTTCTCACCCCGGAGGAAATTTATGATCACAAGAGTCACGGGCGCAGCGCTGCTCGCCGCGCTCGCCGCAGGGTCCCTGACGCTGGCCGCGTGCGGTCGCAGCGACGACGGCGAGTCCGGCGGCAAGGAGCTGCGGGTCTGGCACTACGAGGCTCCCGAGAGCGGCATGGGCGTGGCCTGGAACGAGGCCATCAAGGAGTTCGAAGCCACCCATCCGGGCGTGAAGGTCAAGCTCGAGCAGAAGGGCTTCGAGCAGATCCAGAAGACCGCGCCCATGATCGTGAACTCCAACAGCGCCCCCGACGTCATGGAGTACAACAAGGGC
This sequence comes from Sorangium sp. So ce124, assembly GCF_051525235.1. Taxonomy (NCBI): domain Bacteria; kingdom Pseudomonadati; phylum Myxococcota; order Polyangiales; family Polyangiaceae; genus Sorangium; species Sorangium sp. So ce124. The sequence continues at coordinate 11,390,271 of NZ_CP150312.1, read as the reverse complement.
AACGCGACCGCCGGGCTGCTCTCCAGGCAGGGCCTGCTCGAGGAGATCACCCCCGAGGTCAAAAAGCGCGGCTGGGACAAGCTGATCAGCCCGAGCGTGCAGGTCGTCGCCAAGTACGACGACAAGGGCATCATGGGCGGCGACAAGTGGTATGGGGTGCCCACCTACGCCGAGTACACGCAGGTCTACTACAACAAGGACCTGTTCAAGAAACACGACGTCAGCGTCCCGACCACGTTCGACGAGTTCACCAAGGTGATGGACGCGTTCGTCGCCAAGGGCGTCACGCCGCTGGCCAACGGCGGCGCCGAGTACATGGCGCAGCAGTACGTCTACCAGCTCGCGCTGGACAAGGCCGACGAGCCGTGGGTGAACGCGTTCCAGCGCTACACCGGCAAGACCGACTTCACCGACCCGGCATGGACGTACGCGGCGACCACGTTCGCCGACTGGGTGACGAAGGGCTACATCGCCAAGAGCTCGGTCAGCACCAAGGGCGAGGACGCCGGGGTGGCGTTCATGAGCGGCAAGTTCCCGATGATGTTCTCCGGGAACTGGTGGTTCGGGCGCGTGGCCAAGGAGGCCAAATTCGACTGGGATATCTTCGTGTGGCCCGGCGCCAAGATGACCCTCGGATCGGGCGGCAACCTGTGGGTCGTCCCGAAGGGATCGAAGAACAAGCAGCTCGCCTACGACTTCATCGACATCACGCTGAAGAAGAAGATCCAGAACATTCTCGGCAACGCGGGCGGCGTCCCGGTGGCGGCCGACAGCTCGGCCATCACCGAGCCCAGGGCCAAGAAGCTCATCGACGGCTTCAACACCCTCGCCCAGTCGAACGGCCTGGCGTACTACCCGGACTGGCCGGCCCCGGGCTTCTACGATCAGTGGGTCTCGCAGACCCAGAAGCTCATGAACGGCGATTCGCCGCAGTCGGTGCTCAGCGGCCTCCAGAAGACCTACGACAGCGGCCTGCCCAAGTGACAGCACGCAGCTTGACAGGGCGCGACCGGCTCGCCTACCTGCCCTACCTGATCCCCGGGCTGCTGCTGTTCACCGGGGTCATCGGGGTGCCGTTCCTGATGAACATCGGAACCAGCTTCACCGAGTGGGCCGGCGTCGGCACCCCGACGTGGGTGGGGCTGGATAACTACCGGGAGTTGGCGACGGACGGCGAGTTCTGGGCGTCGTTCCGGCACAACGCGCTGGTCATCGTCGGGATGGCGATCCTCCCGACGATGATCGGGCTCGTGCTGGCCTCCGCCCTGACCGACCTGATCGACAGGCACTTCGGCCCGCGCACCGCCAGCGCCCTGCGCGCCTGCATCTACCTGCCGCAGGTCCTGCCGATCGTCATCGCGGGCATCGTATGGAGCTGGCTGCTGGCCCCCGAGAACGGCGCGGTGAACGTCCTGCTGGGCGCGATCGGGCTCGGCTCGCTCGCGCACGACTGGCTCGGCGATCCCGCCACCGCGCTGTGGAGCGTCATGGGGGTCATGGTCTGGATCCAGATCGGATTCCCCCTCGTGATCTTCATGTCCGGGCTGCAGCGCGTGGACCCCTCGCTGTACGAGGCGGCCGAGATCGACGGGGCCTCGTGGGCGCAGCGCTTCTGGCACGTCACGATCCCGCAGATCAGGCCCGAGATCTTCGTGGTGCTGCTGTGGACGACGATCGCCGCGCTCAAGGCATTCCCGCACATCTTCGTGCTCACCAGGGGCGGCCCGGGAGGCGCGACCAACGTGCCGTCCTACTACTCCTACGTCCATTTCTTCGAGAAGACCGACGTCGGCTACGGCTCGGCGATCGCAACCGTGCTGACGCTGATCGTCATCGCGCTCACCATCGTCTTCCTGCGGCTGCAGGGCCGTGAGCTGGGGGAGGAGCGGTGACCACGACGCTGGCCAAAAGCCCGGTGAGCGCACCCGCGCGGAACCGGTCGCGGCGGCGCCGCCGGGGTCCGTCGGTCTACGCGGTGCTGGCGGCGCTGGCCGCGCTGGCCGGGATCATGCTGATCCCCTTCGCCGTGGTGGTCTTCAACGCGCTGAAGACGCCGGCGGAGTACACAGCCAACGGCCCGCTTGCCCCGCCGGAGGGAGTCCATCTCGAGGGGATCAGGGGCTTCTGGGAGCGCGTCGGCTTTGGCCACGTCCTGCTCAACAGCCTGCTCATCAGCGGCTCGGTGGCCGTGCTGGCGGTCCTTTTGTCGGTGCTGAACGCCTACGCGCTGGGCATCGGCCGGATCAAGGGCCGGATGTGGGTGCTGGTCCTGCTGCTGATGGCCAACACGCTGCCGCAGGAGTCGCTTGTCTACCCGCTGTACTACCTGGCCAACCAACTCGGGCTCTACGACACCCGGGTCAGCGTCATCATCGTGTTCACCGTCATCCAGAGCGCGTTCGGCACTTACCTGCTGTCGTCGGTGATGTCGGCGTTCCCCCGGCCGCTGCTGGATGCGGCGCGGATAGACGGCGCCAACCGGTGGCAGATCCTGTGGCGGGTGGTCGTGCCGGTCGTGCGGCCCACGCTGGCGGTGATGCTCGTCTTCTTCTTCATCTGGACCTGGAACGAGTTCCTGATCCCCCTCATCTTCCTCATCTCCAACGACAACCAGACGGTCTCGGTCGCGCTCGGCGTCCTGCAGGGGCAGCGGCTGATGGACGCCACCATGTCCAGCGCCGCCGCGCTGCTCGGCCTGCTGCCGACCGTTGTCTTCTACCTCATCTTCCAGCGCACGCTATCGCGCGGACTCACAGCAGGAGCGATCAAAGAATGAAGTTCACTGACGGTTACTGGGAGATGTGCAAGGGTGTGCACGCGGTCTACCCGATGGACGTCCTCGACATCGACGCCGGGCCGGCGTCGTTCGTCGTGCACGCGCCCATCCAGCGGATCCGGCACCGCGGCGACCTGCTCAAGGGACCGGTGGTGACCGTCACCTGCGCGTCCCCGATGCCGGACGTCATCGGCGTCACCATCACGCACTTCGCGGGCGAGCGGCCACGCGGCCCGGCGTTCGAGCTGGCCACCGACCCGACCGGGGAGGTGACGGTGGACGAGGAAGCGGCCACGCTGACCTCCGGCGCGCTGTCGGTGCGGGTCGGGCGCCGCGAGGGGTGGAGGCTGGACTTCCTGGCCGGGGGCCGCCGCCTCACCGGCAGCGCGCGGAAGGCGATGGCGATCATCGACACAGACGACGGCCGCCACTACGTGCGCGAGCAACTCCACCTCGGCGTGGACCAGTTCGTGTACGGCCTCGGCGAGCGGTTCGGGCCGCTGGTCAAGAACGGCCAGGTCGTGGACATCTGGAACAACGACGGCGGCACGTCCAGCGAGCACGCGTACAAGAACGCGCCGTTCTTCCTCACCAACGCGGGCTACGGCGTGTTCGTCGACCATCCCGGGCGCGTGTCGTTCGAGGTGGCCTCCGAGGCGGTGTCGCGGACGCAGTTCAGCGTCGAGGGCCAGTCGATGCGCTACTTCCTCATCTACGGGCCGACGCCGAGGGAGATCCTGCGCAAGTACACAGCGCTCACCGGGCGGCCCGCGCGAGTGCCGGGCTGGTCGTACGGGCTGTGGCTGTCCACCTCGTTCATCACCAATTACGACGAGGCGACCGTCACCTCGTTCATCGACGGGATGGCCGAGCGGGGCCTGCCGCTCAGCGTGTTCCACTTCGACTGCTTCTGGATGCGCGAGTTCCGGTGGTGCGATTTCGAGTGGGACCCGCGCGTGTTCCCCGACCCGCCCGGGATGCTGCGCCGGCTCAGGGAGCGCGGCCTGCGCATCTGCGTCTGGATCAACCCCTACATCGGGCAGCGCTCGCCGCTGTTCGAAGAGGGCAGGGCGCGCGGCTACCTGCTGCGGCGCCCGAACGGCGACGTGTGGCAGTGGGACCTGTGGCAGCCGGGCATGGCCATTGTCGACTTCACCAACCCCGAGGCCCGCGCGTGGTACGCCGCCAAGCTCGACGCGCTGCTCGACATGGGCGTGGACTGCTTCAAGACCGACTTCGGCGAGCGCATCCCCACCGACGTCGTCTACCACGACGGGTCCGACCCCGAACGCGCGCACAACTACTATACCCACCTCTACAACCAGACGGTGTTCGAGCTCTTGCGCAAGCGGCGCGGCGAGGGCGAGGCGGTCGTGTTCGCCCGCTCGGCCACGGCGGGCGGGCAGCAGTTCCCGGTGCACTGGGGCGGAGACTGCGAGTCGACGTTCGAGGGGATGGGGGAGAGCCTGCGGGGCGGCCTGTCGCTGGGCATGACGGGCTTCGGCTTCTGGAGCCACGACATCGGCGGGTTCGAGGGCACCCCCGATCCGGCGGTGTTCAAACGATGGATCGCGTTCGGGCTCTTGTCGTCGCACAGCCGGCTGCACGGAAGCGGCTCCTACCGGGTGCCATGGCTGTTCGACGAGGAGTCGGTGGAGGTGCTGCGGCGCTTCACCCGGCTGAAGATGCGGCTGATGCCCTACCTGGCCGGGGCCGCGCGGCAGGCGTACGGTGAGGGCCTGCCGATGGTGCGCGCGATGGTCGTCGAGTTCCCGGACGACCCGGCCTGCACGCATCTGGAGCGGCAGTACATGCTGGGCGACGACCTGCTCGTGGCGCCCGTCTTCTCCGCCGACGGGGAGCTCTCCTACTATGTGCCGCGCGGCGTGTGGACGCACTATCTCACCGGGAAGCGCGTCGAGGGCGGCCGCTGGGTGCGCGAGCGCCACGGGTTCGACAGCGTGCCGCTGCTCGTCCGGCCGGGGGCGGTGATCCCCGAGGGCGCGGTGGAGGACCGTCCCGATTACGACCACGCGGATGGTGTAACGCTGCGCGTGTACGAGCCGGCGGACGGCGCCCGCGTCACCACCGTGATCCCGGGCGCGGACGGGGACGCGGTCACGACGTTCACCACGTCCCGGGACGGCCCGGTGGTGCGGGTGGAGGCCGCGGGCGCCCCAGGTGCCTGGAACGTTCTCCTCGTCAACCGCCGCGTCGCGGCCGTTGAAGGCGGGGAGAGCGCGGAGCACCCGCGGGGAGCGCTGGTCAGGGCGACCGGCGGCGAGCTGGTCATCACGCTGGAAGAGAAGGGCTCAACCACGGCGCCCGGTCCCAAAGGAGACGACCGATGAAGAGATTTCGCTCAATCGCTGCTTCCGTTCCGTTCGTCCTCGCGCTTTCGTTTCACCCCTCGGACTCGAGCGCGAGTGACATGCTGCCGTTCCAGGATCCCGGTCTGGGGATCGAGATCCGCGTCCGCGACCTCCTCGGCCGGCTCACGCTCGACGAGAAGATCTCGCTCCTGCATCAGTTTCAGCCTGCCATTCCGCGGCTCGGCATTCCGGACTTCAAGGCCGGCACCGAGGCGCTGCACGGAGTGGCCTGGTCCACCGATCGCGACAACGGCGGCGCCGTCGTGACGGCTACCGGCACGGTGTTCCCGCAGGCGATCGGCCTGGCGACGACCTGGAACACGGATCTCATCCGGCAGGTCGGCGAGGCTGTCGGAGCCGAAGCTCGCGGCCATCACGCGCTCGCCCCTCGCGTCTGGGGTCTGCAGGTGTGGGCGCCCGTGGTCAACCTCCTGCGCGACCCGCGCTGGGGGCGCAACGAGGAGGGCTATTCCGAGGACCCGCTCCTCTCCGGCGCGATCGCCACCGCATACGGGCGCGGCCTCGAAGGGGACGACCCGCTCTACCTGAAGACCGCGCCGGTCATCAAGCACTATCTCGCCAACAACAACGAGATTCATCGTGACACCACGTCGTCGAATCTGCGCCCCCGCGTGAAGCACGAGTATGACGAGCTGGCCTTCAAGATACCCATCGCCGCCGACGCCGTGACCGGCGTCATGACATCTTACAACCTGGTCAACGGCAGGCCGTGCACCGTCAACCCGGATGTCGGCGAGGTCGTGCGGAGCTGGACGGAGAAGACGCTCTACAACGTGTCCGACGCCTGGGCCCCCAACAACTTGAGCGCCTCGCAGAAGTACTTCGCCACGAGCGAGGAGGCCTTCGCGGCCACGCTCCTGGCCGGAGTGGACAGCTTCACCGTCGACGACGCCAACAGCGCGCGCACCATCGAGATTCTCCACTCGGCGCTCGCGCAAGGGCTTCTCACCGAGGAGGACATCGACGCCTCCGTCGAGCACGTCCTTTCCGTCCGCCTCCGGCTCGGCGATTTCGACCCGGACGGGGGCCCCTACGCCGGCATCGGGCCCGAGGTCATCGACAGCCCGGAGCACCGCCAGCTGGCCCGCCGGGCCGCCGACGAGGCCATGGTGCTGCTCGCGAACAGGCGTCGCCTCCTGCCGCTGGACCCGTCGGCCACGCGGCGGATCGCGGTCGTCGGGCCTCTCTCGGACACGCTCTACACGGACTGGTACTCCGGGGCGCTGCCGTACCGGGTCACGCCCCTGGACGGCATCCGCGAGCGGCTCAGCGGCGCCACTGTCCTCTCCAGCGAGGGCGTGGACCGGATCGTGCTGCGCGACGTCGCGAGCGGCCGCTACGTGACCGCCGGCGCGGACGAGGACGGGGACATCCTGCGCGTCGGCGCGGCCAGCGCGGGTCCCACCGAGGAGTTCGACGTGTTCGACTGGGGGCAGGGCATCGTCACGTTGCGCAGCGCGGCCAACGGCAAGGTGGTCGACCGCTTCAACTTCGGCCCCAACTTCGCGAACCGCGCCGCCCAGCCGTACGGCTGGTTCGTCCAGCAGCAGTTCGTCCTCGAGCCGCAGAGCGACGGCACGCACGTCATCCGCTACGCCGGATACGAGAAGGCATTCGACTGGGCCGGACCCGAGGTCTACCTGACCATCGCCGAGGACGGCGCGCTCGCCCTGACCGCGACCGAGGCGGCCAACGCGGCTCACTTCGCGGTCGACGTGGTCCGGAGCGGCGTCGATGAGGCCGTGCGCGCGGCGACAGGCGCCGACGCCGCCGTGGTCGTCGTCGGCAGCATGCCGTTCATCAACGGGCGGGAGGATCACGACCGCACGTCGATGGCGCTGGCCGAGCGGCAGTCCGCCCTGGTACGGGCGGTGCTCGCCGCCAATCCGCGCACCATCCTCGTGATGGAGAACAGCTATCCGGTGACCATCCCGTGGGAGAAGCTCCACGTCCCCGCCATCCTGTGGACCACCCATGCGGGCCAGGAAACCGGCCATGCCATCTCCGACGTCCTTTTCGGCGACCACAACCCTGCCGGGCGACTGACCCAGACCTGGTACCGCTCGGCGGACGACCTGCCGGACGTCCTCGAGTACGACATCATCAAGGCCCGGCGGACCTATCTCTACTTCGACGGTGACCCGCTCTATCCGTTCGGGTACGGGCTGTCGTATTCGACCTTTGGGTACGACAACCTCCAGCTGAGCGCCCGGTCGGTCCAGGCCGGCGACCAGATCTCGGTGCGCGTCGACGTCACGAACACGAGCCTGCGGGCCGGCGACGAGGTCGTTCAGCTCTACAGCCGCCAGCCATCGTCGCGCGATCCGCAGCCCGCCAAGCAGCTGCGGGCGTTTCGGCGGATCCATCTCGCGCCGGGCGAGAAGCGGACGGTCGAGCTCGCTTTCGCCGCCTCCGACCTCGCCCACTGGGACGTGACCCGGAGCCGCTGGGTCCTCGAGGCGGCTGGCGTCGAGCTGATGGTCGGCTCCTCCTCGGCCGACATCCGCCGGAGCGCGGTCGTGCGCGTGCGCGGCGAGCGCATCCCGGCGCGCGACCTTGCCCGCGAGACGCGAGCGCTCGACTTCGACGACTACGCCGGCATCGAGCTGGTCGACGAGAGCATGGAGTGGGGCGATGCCGTGGGCGCCACCGCGGGCGACTGGCTCCGCTTCTCCGATGTGGAGCTGGGCAGCGGTGCCAGCCACTTCAGCGGCGGGTTCGCCCGCGCCGAGGCGGGCGACGCGCTCGTCGAGATCCGGCTCGACGATCCGGTCCGCGGCAAGGTGGTTGGGACCGCCGTCGTGCCGAGCACGGGCGACGTGTACGCCTACGCCACCGCGACCGCCGAGCTCGACGGCGCTTACGGGCGACACGACGTCTACCTCGTCTTCCGTGGAGCCGCCCGCCTGTCGACGTTCGCGATCGACTGAGGGGCCCTTCGACGTAGGTTTCCGCATACCCGTCTCCGTGCCGGTTTATCCCGGCGCACGGGAAAGTGGGTGGGATCACGTCACGCCCGGGTCATCCCCGACGGGTGACGGGCTCTTCGGTGGGCAGGAGGGGCGTGGCGGCGCGGGGGCGCGGCGCCACGGCCGCGCTCAGTACATCAGGTTGCCCTGGCCGAGCACGAAGGTGATGTTCTGACCGAACTGGGCCCGGGCGGTCGTCACGCGCGCGGTCGCGTTCACGATGCGATTGCGGCGCTCGACCGCCGAGCTCGCCGCGAGGCCCTGGGCGATCTCGCCGCGCGCGAGGTCGAGCTGCTGCGCCGCGGCGGGATACAGCGTCATCGGGGCCATCACCTCGATGGCGTCGTCGATCTCGACGCGGGCGAGCTCCATCAGCTTCTGCTGCACGTCGGCGCGCGTGTTCGCGAACTGGTCGACGAGCACCCGCGCGGCGTCCAGCCGCTGCTTCGCGATGTCGGCGTTGAAGGCGGCGTTCAGCGCGCGCAGGAAGCGAGCGATGGCGTTCGCGTCGAGCGGCACGAGGTTGAGCGGCGTCCCGAAGCGCTGCTCGAGCTCCTGGGCGGCCGGAGAGAAGAGGAAGGGCGTCGAGGCGTAGAACGTGACGGCGTCGGTGATGCCCGGAGCCGCCTTGTCGTTGATCTGCAGGTTGTTGTGGAAGAAGGGCGGCGTGTCCGCGGCCTCGATGAGGGGCGGCGGGTTGAAGGTGCCGTTGCCGAACGAGTTGGGGAAGCCGATGCCCGTGGCGTCGAAGTTGGGCGCCGGCAGGTCTCGCCCGCCGAAGCCGCCGTCCGCGAGGAACTCGCCCCCGAAGCTGCCCCCGTTGAGCGGCGACCCCTTGGTGCGCGTGCCGGTGTCGAAGTTGCGGTTGTTGCCGGTGTCCTGGAAGTTCGCGCCGGCGTTGTGGTGGCACAAGTTGCAGCGGCCGCGGTTCGGGTCCATGAACGCTTGCCGGCCGTCCTCCGCCTCCGCGTCGAACAGGCGAACGCTCGCCAGATCGAGCTCGTTCAGCCGGCCCAGGCTGAGCTGGAAGGCCAGGGTCACGTCCTCTTCTTCCGGTGTCGGCAACCGGAAATCGACGCCCGGCTCGCGGGCGAGGCGCTTGGGAAAGTGCTGGGTGATCGCGTCCTTGAGGAAGCCGCGCAGCGTGCCGTCGCTCGATCCGTCCCCGCCCCAGCCGGTCCGCTCCGTGGGGGGATTGGTGGTGCCGTCCCCCGAATCCGCCCGGATGCTCGTGCTGAGCGAGAGGACGTGGTTCACCCCGCGCGAGACGAACCGGTGCGTCGGATCGGCGAAGCCGTCCACGTTCTCGAGGATGGCCGCGTCGTCCAGCAGATCCGATGTCTCGAGCTCGGCGAGCTCCGGCACCTGCCGGAACACGAAGAGCGGGTCATTGGGGTTGGTTTGGTCGAGGGCCTGGATGAACGGCACGTCGAGCGTCGTGTTGTTGGCCACGGGGTGGCAGGTGCCGCAGGTGCGGCCGTTGCCGTCGAACGTCTCGTGGAAGAAGACACCCGCGCCCGCGCAGATGTCCTGCGAGACGAGCCCGGCGACCACGCGCGGATCCTGCGCGCATTCGGCGAGCCGATCCGCCAGGGCGAGCGATTGCGAAGCTTCATCGAGGGGCTCCGGAATCTCGTCCTCTGCCTCCGAGCACCCCCCGGCGAACAGCGCCATTCCGACCCCGCACGCGAGCAGCAGCCCCATCTTCGAGCGTCCCATCGAGCTTTCTCCGTTAGAGGCGCAGCGCCCGGCCGTGGCGAGCGGCCACGAGCAGGAAAGCGGCGCGTTTCATCCACTCTTCAGCTGTGGTCGCGGAGTTATCCGAGCCGCCCGGCGGTGCGGCGTGGGCCTCGTGAGCCACGCCCCGGCGGGGAAACCGCCGGAGAGGCAGCCCTCGCCGCCCGGCGCGCGAGGCCGCGCGCCGGGGGCGTCAGGCGGTGCTAGGAGCGACCTCAGACGAGCGATGATGTAGCTGAACAAGAACGATGTTCAACGTTCGGCGCGGCCCGGAGCTCCATTTTTAAATATTCTTTACAAACAGGCCCGGGATGCGCTGAGCACCGAAAACGCCCAGCTGAGCCCGTATCCGAAGCGGGTGACCGCCGCTCTAGAGGTTGCGGATCCAGGCGCGGAGGACGTCCAGCCCGGCCTCGTCCACGATCTCGGTCCCGAGGGGCGGCATCGAAGGCCAGTCCGGATCGCGCCTCCGGGCGCGCTCCACCACATCACTGCCGTCGGGATCACCCGGGTCGATCACCTGGTCGACGGCGGTGCGGTAGGTGGCCGTCGACTCGACGGACGCGAGCTCGCCGACCCGGAGCGTGAAATCGAACCTGCGCTCCGGGTCATAGCAGCGCGCGCCGTCGCTCTTCGGGCGGCTCCGGTTGTGGCAGTGGCTGCAGTTCGCGTGCAGCCAGCCGAGGGCGTCGCGCGTCACGGCGTCTCCGGGCAGCTGGATCGGCTGGCGCGGAGGATCCGACAGCATCCCGCGGGCGATGACCTCGTCGAGGTCGACCTCGCCCCGGCTCGTGGCGAGCTGGATCGCGGAGAAGCCGAGCACGCGGCTCCTGGTCCCGCCGTGGCAGCCCATGCACTCGGCCGCCGCGGGCACGTCGTGCGGCGTCCCGCGCGCGTCCGCGGCGCCGCCGGGCGTCGCGAGCGCGTCGGTCCCGTCGGCGTTCCAGACGTAGGCGACCGAGGCCCAGTCCTCGGGGGCGGGGCCCACCTTGGCGAGCAGGCGGGTCTCGACGAGCGCCCCATCCCTCCGGAACTCCTTCCACAGGCGGGTCCCATCGGGGAACTGCCATGCATCCTGATCGCCGGTGTCGATCTGCGCGCCGGGCGGCAGCCGGATGAACCGCTGCTTCTCGGCGCCGTCGCTCCAGAGCTCGAACCCGGGCTTGTAGGCCACCACGTCGCTCGCCACCGCGCGCGCGGCGATGTCAGCGTAGAGGCCGGTCTCCGACAGCGCCGCGGGCAGCTCGGCCTGGCGCTCTGGATCGGGCGGATCGCACTCGTGGAAGTCGTCGCAGCCGGCGGCGGCGAGGCCGGCGGCGGCGAGCCGGAGCAGGACGGAACCAGCGCGGGTCGGGCGCCTCTCGCGGGTGGACATGGCCGTATCGTCCGCCACGATCACCCCATCGTGGGCCAGCGTCTGACGCGGGGCTCCTTCCCGCGGCTCGGCTTCATCGACGTGCACATCCCGCTCGGCCGTCCGGGTCGTGGTCACGCCATGGTCGAGCAGGCCCTCCGCGCGCAGGGCCTGGTCCGCCGGATCGCCCTGGTGGTCCCTGGCTTCGCGGCCGCGACGATGGCGGCAGCGGCCAGCGACCTGGTGGCGTTCATGCCTCGCCGCGTCGCCGTGGCGCTCGGGTCGCACCTCCCTGTCCGGATCGTCGAGCTGCCCGTGAAGGACCTCGGCCACGAGATCTCGCTCGCGTGGCATGAGCGGACGCACAAGGACCCGGCGGCCGCCTGCTTGCGGAAGGTCATCGTGGAGACCCTGCGTGCGGCTGGCGGCGGCTGCAACGAGACCCCGCAGAGGAAGCGGCAGCAGCGCCGCCACGATGGCGGGGGACCAGGCGATCATTGACCGAAGCCATCGTCCTTCTCGGCGATGTCGTTCACGTCGTCGTTGCCCTGGTAGATCGACTGCGCGGCTGAAAAATGCTGCTGGGTGTCGCCGCGGACCGTCGCGAGCGTCCGGGGTCGTGAGGCCCGGCTGGCCTCAAGAGGGGGCGGTGACCTCGAAGTTCCAGATCGTGTAAGGACCGACAGCATCTTCGCTGGCAGCCTTGAAGAACACCTCGCTCGAGTAATCCATGAACAGCGTGTGGATCGTGTTTGCCGCCAGGGATTCATAGACGAACCACTGCCCGTCGCTGATCCTGCGGTACCAGAGCTGAATGGGCATGTCCCCCACGGTGATGGTCGACATCCTGAACGGCTGCGGAAATCTCTCGTTGGTCCCGTTCCAGACCTTGATCCACTGGTTCGCGACGTGGGACTGGAGCTTGCGCGGCTCCGCCGGCCAGTTCGGTATTCCGCACGCACCGCCGATCAGCTTGGCGGTCCCCGGCCCTTGGCCGTCGCCGGGGTCGACGAAGCCACACCCCGTGAAGCCCGGGTTGGTGAAGGACAGGTGGTAGTGACCGTACCCCGATGCGTCCTCCAGTGTGCCTCGCGTGCCGCTCATGCAACGAGTTCGAGGCAGGCGCCACAAGAACTTCCATGTCGATGAAGCCGCCATCCGGGATGGATGAAAGATTCCAGGCACATGCGAGCCCGCGTGGTTCTTATGCTAAATCATGTTAACAACAGTCGAAGATGGGGATGCGTGAATCGCCTCCGGTGCTAGGTCCCTCCGCAGTACCTGCCCCTGGGTGGGCAGGAGGAGGAAACCACATGCACTTGCTCCAGCACGTTCAGAACCTCCGTCGTTTCACTCCGTCCCGCTCCCTGAGCTTGCGTGTCCTGGTGGGCGCCGGCCTCCTCGCGGGGGCAGGCCTGCTGCTTCCCGAGATAGCCTCGGCGCAGGAGGACCCCGTCCCCTGCCCGTTCGACAGCGTCCTCTGCCTCTTCGAGGAGGAGGACTACGGCGGGGAAATCTTCAACGTCCGGGCGCTGAACCCGCAGGTGGGCACGTGCGTCAACCTTCCGGAGCACGGCTGGGAGGGAAGGGCACACTCTGCCTACAACACCAACGGCGTCGGCGCCGCGATGTTCCAGAACGAGGACTGCATCGGCTACCCGTACCCCATCTACGCGGAGAGCGGCCTGAGCCCGCTGCCGTTCATCCCCAAGAGCGTCTACGTCTACTGACGCCATGATCGGGCGAAAGGCGATGGGCGTCGCGGCCATCGCCTGACGCGCCCGGGGGGCGGAGGATAGCCCGCGCAAAGCCGTTCCGACCTGTCACGAATTTCCCGCCAACGACGGGCAGTCGACATAACGTACAAAAGTACGACCCACTGATCCGCCTACAAAAACCAACGGATCCAACGAGTTCACTCGGCTGCGGTATGTTGCCTTCATTACGCTGGAGTTCACGACGGCGTTTGCGCGGCTGCGGCGTTCGCGGAGAAGATCGATAGCCGCCCTCTGGCAGCGGCCGGCTGGACAGCGGGCGTGTGATCCGGGACGATCTCGAGCCGATCGTCGTCTTCGAGCGCCACCCGGTCTACATTACGCTGAGCTCATCCGTTCTTCCCAGGCACGAAGCGGAGGGACGCGAGGCGCAGCAGCTCACCAGAGCCGCCCTTTGCCCTCAGGTAGACCTCGTGGGAGCCGACGGCGCTCACCTTGCATGTCACGGTCGTCCAGGTCTCCCAGCCGCCGGTGGCGGGGACATCGCAGGTCGCGACGCGGCGGCCGCCCGCCAGCGGGTCGAGCCATACCTCGACGGCGCCGCCTTTCGCGCTGGAGGCCTGCAGCTCGATCTCGACCGACGCCACGCCGCCGCTGCCCAGATCGACGCTGCCGTACATGGCCCAGTCGCCGTTCTCCAGGCCGCCCAGCACCGGCCCTGCCGACTGGCTCGACACAACCTCGGTGCCGGACTCCTGGTCCGGCTCCGCGGCCGCGATCGCGGTGAAGCCGTCGCGGTACGTGAACAGGTCGAAGTCAGCGCTCGCGTTGCTGGCAAAGACGCCGGCCTGGCTGCCGACCCAGCCCATGTTGACTGTATCGTAGTCCTCGAGCGCGCTGATGTCGATCGGCTCGCCCACCTGGGTCCAGATCAGGCGGTCCGTGCTGAACCAGCCGGTGGCCTCGTGGTCCTTGCCGTGCACCAGCTTCAGCCAGAGGGTGCGCTCGGCCGGCGCCGGGGCATCGAAGCTGATCTCGGTCGCGTCCACCGCTTCATGGGCGCTCTCGTCGGCGTTGAGGACGGGGACGACCGACCGGAACGAGAAGCGGATCCGGTCTTCTGCGTCCGCCCGGACGCGCGCCACCGACACCTCCTGGCTGATGGGGTGCACCCACGTCGGGAACGCCGTGAGATCCTGCTCCGGGACGGCGTTGCCCAGGCGAACGCCAGCCGCGTCGCCCTCCGCTTCGGGGGCGAAGTCCATCCTCACGATCATCGCCTTGGCGTGCAGCGCGTCCTTCTGGATCACCCACCGCGTCTCGTCCTCCGCCGGCTTGAGCCGGAGCCACCCGGCGCGGTCGGTGACCGAGTAGCGATCGGACGGCATGTTGCCGTAGAAAGTCCAGGCCGGTGCGAGCTTGTCCCCGGTGAACTCGTCGTTGACGGGCAGCAGGAACGGGATGTCGCTGGGCGGCAGCGCCGGCGCCGGCGCCGGCTCGCCCAGGCGACCGTTCACGACCGGGACCCCGGCGCCGCTCTCGTCGTCGATCCAGGTCACCTGGCTGAGCAACCCCTGCCGGCCCAGGCCACGCCAGTTGCTTTCGCACTCGTACGAGTGGGAGAAGACCCACCACGTGCCGTCGGCGATCTGGAACGGCGCGGTGCTGTGCTGCGCGCCGCTGAACGGGGCCTCTCCCTTGAGGACGCTGCCCAGCGGCGTCCAGTCCTCGGGGTTGCTGCTCAGCGTGGCCGAGCGCCACCCGTACTGCTCGCCGCCGCACCCCGTGTGGGTCGAGTCGAAGTAATAGTAGAAGCCGTTTCGCTTCGTCATGGTGGGCCCCTCGGCCCAATTGGCCTCGACCGCGCTGTCGGGGTTGGCCGCGGGATCACCGCACCCCCCGTTCTCCACGTCCCAGTTGACGAAGCTGAGATCGATCGACTCGCCGCTGAGCTGCCCGGTCTCGGGATCGAGCTTCTGGAGCAGGTTGACGCCGAAGTTGTTCTCCTCGCCGCCCGTCCCTCCATTCCATTTGCACTGCCCCGCCTTCACGACGAGGTACGTGGTCCCGTCGTCGTCGACGAACACCGAGTCGTCATAGCCGGTCCCGCGGTCGAACGATACGAGCTCCGGGTCCTCTCCGGGCGGCGTGTAGGGGCCCACAGGCTCCACGTGGACGGGCTCTCCCCAGGGCCCTGCCAGGCTTTCGGCCTCCGCGAAGTACTGGTTGAAGTTGACGGCGAAGTAGACCCTGTAGCCGGCGGCGACCTTGACGATGAAGCCGCCCCACGTCCCGCCCCCCGCCGAGGTCGAGGCCTCCAGGCCGGACCACGCCGGATCGACGACGCGCGACACGCGCTCCCAGCGGATGAGGTCCCGCGAGTGCAGGATCTCGACGTTGGGTGAGATGTTGAAGCTGGAGCCGGTGATGTAGAAATCGTCCCCCTCGATGTAGATGTTCATGTCCGGGTGATCGCCGGGCAGGATCGGGTTCAGGTAGGTGGACTGGGGCTCGCCCGGCCAGCTCGCTGTCTCGAAGGCGGCGGTCAGCGTCTTGTTCCCGTCCACCGTGACCTCCACGACGTCGTCCGCCTCGCTCGCGGCCCCGCTCCATCCCGTGAAGTCGGCGCTCGGCGCGGGTCTGGCGGTCACGGTCACCACTGTGCCGGCCCTGCGCAGGTAGGTTCCAGGCGGAGGATCAGTCGTCCCGTCCCCCTTCGCCTCGATGGTCAGGGGATATTCCACGGGCGTTACCTGCTCGTCCACTCCGCAGGACATGGGCAGGGACCCGATCAGGATCATCGCCGTTATGCAAGCGCTGTGTTTTCTCATGGTCATGTCCTGAGTCGTTCTGGCCGCCAATCCCGGCTACAAGGATCTCTGGCGGGTGCGCATGACGGCCCGTGCAGTCTTCGGATCGAAAGGATGAGCGCGGGCCCACTGTGAACGCTCACACGACGGGTGTCAATTTCCCTCGCGACGGGCGCGAGGTCGACCGGCTGGCCGGTGCGGCGGAGCGGCCTCTGCTCGATAAGTGGTTACCGAAATCGCTGCCGCCCGGCCAGTGCTCCACCCCCTCCACGCCCGACGGTCTCCTCGAGCCGGATTGGCCCCGACCAGCGCTGATGTGGGCGAGCGCGGTGACGCACGGAATCCGGGATGAAGGGCAGCGCAGCTCGCGGTGCGACCAGGAGTGGGCCGAAGCGGCATCGCGCGTCCGGCTTCACGGGCTCGGTGAGGCGCTTGCCGAGCAGGACGAACAGCAGGATGAGCCCGACCGTGAGCAGGATGCGGCCCACCCCCGCGGTCCACGGCACGGCCTCCGGCACGTGGTAGCCGAGCACGGTCGCGATGCCGTGGACGCCCATCATGCTCACAGTGATCGATGGGACTCCTTCAATCGCTTGGTAGGGTCACGCACGGCGGCGGAGCTGCAGCACGCCGAGCGCGATGCAAAACACGGCGGTGCCCCAGTGGATCGCGAGGTAGCCCGGGTGAGCGCCGCGCCACGCGAGCACGATGGCTCCGTCGACGACGGGGATCACGGAGCCGAGGAGCAGCGTGAGCGCCGCGGCGCGCCGCTCGCCAAGGAGCGCGAAGGCGATGAGCAAGGCGCCGACGGAGAGGTCGCGCACTCCCTTGGCGACAGCGTACGCGGCGAGGCCAGCGAGCGGCACGCCGAAGGCCGCGGCCGCGGTGCCGGGGACAACCAGGAAACGCGCGCCGATGAAGCACAGCGTGAGGCCGGTGAGCAGCGTGGCGATGCCCGCCCCGCCGAGGCGGCGCAACGGAAGGGACGAGGCGGAGGAAGCGATAGTGGCGTTGTTCATGGGCTGGATGTAGCCCTCAGCGGGCGCGCCCGCGATGGCCGGCGCGCGCAACGAATGTCCCTGAACGCTCACGTTGCGAGCGCTATGGATCATCGCTAGGCTCGCGCCATGTACCAGGATGACCCGCTATCGAGCCGGTTTTTCATGGCAAAACTCTCGTCCGAGCTTGTCTGCCGGACCGCAGCGCGAGGGGCTTGGGCGCTCGAGCTTCCGGCGCGTCCGATCCTCGTGCTCCACCACGTGACCGAGGGGAGCTGCGTGCTGCGCGCCGGGCGAGAGGCTGTCTCGCTCTACCAGGGCGACGTGGCGCTGGTGCGACCGAACGTGGGGCACCGCGTCGACCACGGCGACGCGAGGGCGAAGCCCGTGCTCCTCGACCGGTGGCTCGAGGTCTCGCGAGAGGAGGACGGCGAGCGCGTGCTCGGCCGCGGCGCCACCACGGCGCGCGCGCTGTGCGGCGTGTTCCGGTTCGAGCACGACGCGCTTGCCCCCTTGCTGCAGGTCCTGCCGACGGTGATCCACGCCGGCGCGCGGGCCATCGAGGCGCGGCCCTCGTTTGCCGACGCGCTGGCGCGCCTCCGGAGCGAGCTGCACGAGACGCGCCCGGGGGCGGGGCTGGCTCGCCGTCGCTGGCTCGAGCTCATCCTCATCGAGCTCGTGCGGCTGCTCGCCGACCGCGAGCCCGCGAAGCTCGCCGCGCTCGGCGCCACGCAGGACCTCGTCGTCGCCCGCGCGATCGCCGAGCTCGTGCACGACCCGGCGCGCGCGTGGGACGTCGACACCCTGGCGCGAACGGTGGGCGTCTCGCGCGCCACGCTCGCCCGGCGGTTCCTCGAGGCCACGGGCGCGCCGCCCATGGCGTACCGGGCGACGCTGCGCACCGAGCACGCGCGCCGCCTGCTCCGCGAGACGACGCTGTCGAACCAGCAGATCGCCCACGCGGTCGGGTTCGCCACGGTGCAGGCGTTTCAGCGCGCGTTTCGGCGCGAGACCGGGGCGACGCCGTCGGCTGTCCGCGCGCAGCTGCGCGCCGCGCACGGCTAAATCTCCGCGCAGGAACGTCGATCAGCTCGTGACGTAGATCGAAATAAGCCGACGTCTCGTTCGCTTGGGAATCGCCAAACCCTCAACGAGAGATGGTTGCTCGGAAGGTCATGCCGTCGGTGGCGGATAGGCGGTGCATGGGCGTGTCTACTCGCAGCGGGAGATCGGAGAATTTAACGCCAAGGCGCCAAGGCGCAAAAAAGCAAGAGAGAGAGAGAGAGAGAGAGAGGAAGGTCATTCTTGCAATCGATTGACGACGCGATGGATGCCCTGCTTCAGAGGCTACAGCGGTTTCCGCCCACCTCTGCTACGCGAAGAGCAGAGCGGCGGTCTCCCGCACAGGAGACGGGCCCAGATCGGCGTTTTCGGCGCGCAAGCGCACTCCGGTCTCAGGATTGATCATAATTTCCCCACCTCCCTCGCGGCGCTCCAGCCCTGGACGAGGGTGAGGAGCTGCTCGTAGCCACGGCCCAAGGTCTGCCAGCCGGGCTCGCCGTTTCGCCGGAGGTGTCCGCCGAGCCCGGCGATGGCCAGGAA
Organism: Sorangium sp. So ce124; assembly: GCF_051525235.1. Taxonomy (NCBI): domain Bacteria; kingdom Pseudomonadati; phylum Myxococcota; order Polyangiales; family Polyangiaceae; genus Sorangium; species Sorangium sp. So ce124. The sequence continues at coordinate 11,371,917 of NZ_CP150312.1, read as the reverse complement.
GGCATCGCGGGCCGTGGCGTTCTCGGGCAGGGGCTTGCGCGCGAAGACCCGCAGCACCGCGAGCTGGGTGGGCGTGAGCACGGCGGTCGCGGGCTGCTCCGGAGCGCGCCGAGCCTCGCTGCGCAGCAGCAATAGCTGCCAGGCGATGGGCGCGAAGAGCGCCAGCACGTTGCGCAAGCCGTGCAGGTCCTCAATCTGGCGCTTCTCGTAGGCGCATCCGGTCTTCAGGGCCTTGAAGAACTCCTCCACCATCCACCGCGCCCGGTACCAGTCAACCAGCTGCGTCAACTGCTCGACGGACTCGACCGGCTCGCTCGTGAGCAGCACCCACTCGACCGGCGCTTCGCCCGGCGGCGGCTCGAGCTCCCAGACACGCACGACCTGAAGCGAGAGCGTCGCCGGCAGCTCGCGCGGCTGGGATCTCGGTCGCCGCAGGGTCACGCGCGTGCTTCCAAGGGCGAGCTTGGCCAAGCGTCCTGCGCGCGGAGGATGCAGCCGTTTCTGTTGAGGGCTGCGATTGGCTGCCGGCCGCGGCGAAAGCTCTACCTCGCGTACGGCCACCGCTTGAACATGCGCGAGCGCCTGCTCGAGCTTGGCCTGCTCTCCGAGGGCGTCGGCCTCGACGAGGCGATTGTGCGCGAGCCGAATCACGAACCGATGCCCTGCGCTCAACAGCTGCGCGAACAGGCCGTAGTCGTCGCCTTCGCGGTCCATGACATGCACCACGTCGTGCGGAGCTGCGCCCAAGGCCGCGACGCGCTCCACCTGCTCTCCCCAGCGGTCGTGCTCGTTGTCCATCGTGCCGTCGTCGCGCACGTGCGTGCTCAGATCGAGCACGCCGAGCGGGCGGCGCGTTCCATCGCCGCTGACCGCCAGCGTGAAGTGGGCGAAGAACGTCTGCCCCGAGGAGCGCAGCCGTCCGAGCCCCTGCCGCTGGCCGTCCGAGCGGAAGGAGAGGGTCGTGGTGTCATGGATGGCGAGCACCACCGGCTCGGCCTCCATGCGCGCGAGGGTGGCGTGCACATGCGGAGCCAGGATCGCCGCGGGCGTGACGGCGTCGTTGCCGAAAAAACGGTACGCCGCCTCCAGCTCGCTGTCGGACAGCAGCGAGGGGAAGCTCTTGTCCGGCGCCTGCGCCAGCTTCTGCACCAGCTTGGTCTGGCGCTTCGAAAGCCGCGCATCGCCGAAGTGCGCGTCGCTCATCTCCTCGGCGAGTGCCGCTGCGTGCTCTGCTGCAGGTGAACCCATCCGCAGCTTTGATCACGTCGCCCAACACACATCAAGCGAGATCTGTAGGATCCTGAGACTCCGGTGCGCTGAGCACCGAAAACGTCGAGGTGGGCCCGTATCCGAAGCGGGTGACCGCCGCTCTAGAGCGGTTCGCGATTGGCTTTGGTACAGACCGCGCCCCTCGGGCGGGGCGTGGCGGATCCCGAGCGCGACGCTTGCGAGGCGTGCGAATCCGCGGCGCACGCCTCCGAGGCGTGCCCCTGCGCTGCGGTCTGGGACGAGGGGGTCGGTCGAGGTAGCCCGCATGGCGGAACCAGCCTTCGGCGTCCTTCGGCGTCACCTGGTGGAGGGCCCTGTCCATCGCGTCGAGCACGCCCACCACGGTCCGCTGCCCAGCGGTGCGGAGGGTCTGCTTGATCTTGCTGCCGCACTCTTCCACCGGCGAGAAATCAGGCGAGTAAGGCGGCAGCGGGTGGTAGTCGGCACCCGTCGCCTCGATGGCCGCGCGGACCTCGGGGTATAGATGTGGCTTGAGTCGATCCACGAGCACGATGTCGCCAGGCCGCAGCACCGGAGCCAGATATTCCTGGGCGTACGTCTCAAATCGAGGACGATTCATGGCGCCTTCGAAGACCACCGGCGCCACCACCCCCTGCAGCCCCAGCCCGAGCACCAGCGTGAGGTTCGGGTCCGCGTTCGCCGGCGCCTTGCCGTAGGCCCGCTGCCCGCTGGGGGCGTAGCCATAGAGCCGGGTCATGCCCAGGTTGGCACCGAACTCGTCGACGAAGATCAAGCGGCGCGCATCTGCGGTCCCCGCCCAATCTTGAAAACTCGCGCGGGCCTGTTGAACGTCCGGGCGGTCTTGCTCGCTGGCACCCAACGTCCTTTTTTTCGGGTGATCCCCATCCGGTGCAGTGTGCGGCTCATCGTCGAGACGCTGACGTGCACATGGTGACGCTGCTCCATCTGCTCGATCAGTTCTGCCAACGTCCGGTCGTTCTTCTCTTCCAGCAGCGCGATCAGTGCCCGCTCGTCTGTGTCGTCGAGCTTCCGTGGCATGCCGCCGCCGTGCGGGCTCGGCGCGAGGTCGCCCGTGGCGCGCAGCTGCGTGAGATAGTTCTGCACCGTGTTCGGGGCGACCTCGAACCGCTCGGCCAGCTCCCGGATACTTCCTTCACGGTTCTGGTAGGCGTCGATGATCCGCTGCCGCAGGTCGATGCTGTACGGGCCCATGCGGTAGGCAACAGCATCAGCGATGCCACCGTCCCGCCCGACCGTGCTCAGCTTGTACCAAGCTCAACCGCAAATCGCTCTAGAGGCTGCGGATCCAGGTGCGGAGGACGTCCAGCCCGGCCTCGTCCACGATCTCGGTCCCGAGGGGCGGCATCGAAGGCCAGTCCGGATCGCGCTTCCGGGCGCGCTCCATCACATCGCTGCCGTCGGGATCGCCCGGGTCGATCACCTGGCCGATGGCGGTGCGGTAGGTGGCCGTCGACTCGACGGACGCGAGCTCGCCGACCCGGAGCGTGAAATCGAACCTGCGCTCCGGGTCATAGCAGCGCGCGCCGTCGCTCTTCGGGCGGCTCCGGTTGTGGCAGTGGCTGCAGTTCGCGTGCAGCCAGCCGAGGGCGTCGCGCGTCACGGCGTCTCCGGGCAGCTGGATCGGCTGGCGCGGAGGATCCGACAGCATCCCGCGGGCGATGACCTCGTCGAGGTCGACCTCGCCCCGGCTCGTGGCGAGCTGGATCGCGGAGAAGCCGAGCACGCGGCTCCTGGTCCCGCCGTGGCAGCCCATGCACTCGGCCGCCGCGGGCACGTCGTGCGGCGTCCCGCGCGCGTCCGCGGCGCCGCCGGGCGTCGCGAGCGCGTCGGACCCGTCGGCGTTCCAGACGTAGGCGACCGAGGCCCAGTCCTCGGGGGCGGGGCCCACCTTGGCGAGCAGGCGGGTCTCGACGAGCGCCCCATCCCTCCGGAACTCCTTCCACAGGCGGGTCCCGTCGGGGAACTGCCATGCATCCTGATCGCCTGTGTCGATCTGCGCGCCGGGCGGCAGCCGGATGAACCGCTGCTTCTCGGCGCCGTCGCTCCAGAGCTCGAACCCGGGCTCGTAGGCCACCACGTCGCTCGCCACCGCGCGCGCGGCGATGTCAGCGTAGAGGCCAGTCTCCGACAGCGCCGCGGGCAGCTCGGCCTGGCGCTCCGGATCGGGCGGATCGCACTCGTGGAAGTCGTCGCAGCCGGCGGCGGCGAGGCCGGCGGCGGCGAGCCAGAGCAGGGCGGAACCAGCGCGGGTCGGGCGCCTCTCGCGGGTGGACATGGCCGTATCTAGACAGAGGCCATGTGCCATCTCCAGTGATGGTTCGTGATACAGAATATCACCATGGTGAATCTATCGACCATCGACCTCAACCTGCTCCACGTCCTCGCGGTCACGCTCGAGGAGCGCAGCGCGACGCGCGCCGCGCGCCGGCTGGGCGTCACGCAGTCGGCGGTCTCGAACGCGCTCGCCAGGGCCCGCGAGCTGCTCGGCGATCCGCTGCTCGTCCGCGATGGCCGCGGCATGGCGCCGACGCCGGCGGCGGACGAGCTGCTGCCGGAGCTCGCGGCGGCGATGGGCCAGCTGCGGTCGATGATCGAGCACCGGCGGGTCTTCGACCCGCGCTCGTCGACCCGGGAGCTCACGCTCGCCTGCGCCGACAACTCGCAGATCGCGGACGTGCCGCCCGTCGCGGCGGCGCTCGCGCGGGAGATGCCGCTCGCGCGGCTTCGCGTGGTGAGCGTCGATTACCTGGTGGCGTCGGGGGGCATGTCCGCGGGCGGGCTCGACGCGGCGATCGGGGTGCACAAGCGCGACCCTGCGCTGCGCGTCGCGCCGCTCTACCGGGATCCGACCGTGGGAGTCGTCCGCCACGATCACCCGATCGTGGGCCAGCGTCTGACGCGGGGCTCCTTCCCGCGGCTCGGCTTCATCGACGTGCACATCCCGCTCGGCCGTCCGGGTCGTGGTCACGCCATGGTCGAGCAGGCCCTCCGCGCGCAGGGCCTGGTCCGCCGGATCGCCCTGGTGGTCCCTGGTTTCGCGGCCGCGACGATGGCGGCAGCGGCCAGCGACCTGGTGGCGTTCATGCCTCGCCGCGTCGCCGTGGCGCTCGGGTCGCACCTCCCTGTCCGGATCGTCGAGCTGCCCGTGAAGGACCTCGGCCACGAGATCTCGCTCGCGTGGCATGAGCGGACGCACAAGGACCCGGCGGCCGCCTGTCTGCGGAAGGTCATCATGGAGACCTTGCGTGCGGCTGGCGGCGGCTGCGACGAGACCCCGCAGAGGAAGCGGCAGCAGCGCCGCGACGATGGCGGGGGATCAGGCGGTCATTGACCGAAGCCATCGTCCTTCTCGGCGATGTCGTTCACGTCGTCGTTGCCCTGGTAGATCGACTGCGCGGCTGAAAAATGCTGCTGGGTGTCGCCGCGGACCGTCGCGCGTCTGGTGGTGAGCACGAAGACCATGCCTTCATGCCACTCTTTGGCCGTGTGGCTCTTTCCCGGCGCCGAGACCGCCAGATCGCCCAGATCATCGTTGTTGTAGTCGCCCGCTTGAAGGACGCGCCCGAAATGGTCCCCGTCACCATGAAACTCGCTGCATATTGGATAGGAGGACAAGCCGTACCCGACGAGGCTCTCCTGGCTCCAGCGCTTGCTGGACGCGGCGGATAGCCCGCCTGGCAGGCTGTACATGGTGTACACGGCGCCGGCGGAGCCATCGCCCGTTCCGCGGTCATAGGGCGCGCCGATCATCAGATCGTCGCCGTGTTGCCCGTCGAGGTTGCCGGTCGCGAGCGCCCAACCGAACCCTGCCCCGTTGACATCGCCGCCTCCCAGCAGCCACGGATAGAAGAGCTGGTTGCCAGCGGTCGACAGTCCTGCGCTCGTGCCATAAACCACGTTCACCGAGCCCTGACGCCGAATGTTGACGGGGGTGCCGTCGGGCGGCACGACGTCATCGGGCACGCCGACGGCCAGGTCCGCGAACCCGTCGCTGTCGAAGTCTCCGGCTGCGAGGGCTTCGCCGAATCCTTCGACAAAGGCATTCCCCCGCAGGCCGTCGTACCCGCGTCTGAGCGTGTTCGTCCCCCTGGCTGTGAAGCCGCTCGATGTGCCGTAGATGAGCGAGATCATGCCATAGCCGAACCAATCGGTGGTGATCGCCAGATCATCGTAGCCATCACCGTCGAAATCGCCGGCCGCGAGCGCGGTCCCTGCCAAGTAGATGTCTCCGCAGCTCCGCTCGAGCGACAAGCAGCGCTGCGTGCTGCCGAACTTACCGTGACCGAGCCCTTCCGGCGCGTCCGAGCCGTAGATGATGCTGACGCCGCCCGTGGGATAGTCCTCCCCCGGCGCGCCCACGGCCAGGTCGTCGATGCCGTCACCGTTGAAGTCGCCCGACGCGAGCGAGGTGCCGAACCGGTCGTCCTGCTCCGGGGTCCCGGCCACGCCCGGGGAATCCTGGGTGATGAGCTGTGCTCTTGCGTTACCAGCCTGGCCGCCCGGCTGGAGCCCCGCGAGGACCTGTCCTTGCGCAGGCAGGCCATAGATGATGGCGACGGCTCCGGCTGCGGCCGCTCCTACCTGGTCCCGCTCGGGGATGCCGACCGCGAGGTCGGTCCAGCCGTCGTTGTTGAAGTCACCCCACGCGACGGACGTCCCGAAGCGGTCGCCTGCCTCGGAGCCGACGCCCCTCATACCGAGGCTGTCCATCGTGAAGGTCTGATCGGTGCGCCCCGTGCCGCCCGCGCCGGTGGCCGACACTCCTTGGCTCGATCCGTAGATCACGTGAACCATGCCGGTATCCTTCTTGAGGAGCACTCCGGGGAGGGTCGTATCTTCGGATCTGACGGACACGACGAGATCGGCGTAGCCATCGTGGTTGAAGTCGGGCTCCGCCGCCCACGCCGACGCGCTCGATCCGAGCACACCTGCTGTCACGAGGAGCATCGCCGCGCCGCGCCGCAGGGTCGTAAGGGCATGGGCGCCCGGCAGCGCAGGCGCTGACATCATAGCAGGGGGCAGAGAGAATATCGGCCTGATCATGGTGAGCTCTCCGGGCGAGTCGCGGCGCGCGTCTCGCCTTCGCGTGATTCGTTGGCTGGCAAGCCGGAGAGCAAGCGCCGAACCAAGTTGGTTTTCGCGGGGCGATCAGGGAGAAAGGCGGGCTCCGCGCGCCATCCTGGAGGAGGCAGCCTCCAGTTGCTGGAGGCTGCAGCCTCGAGTCAATCCAGGCCCATCGTAGCTCCTCGGCGCGTGGCTCTCGCCTCCGATCGGAAGTGACGGCACCCGCGGCCTCGGAAGCGGCCTCCCTGAGCGCTCACGAGCGCGACGGGAGCGCGGCGCGCTCGTCCGCCACGCCCAGCGCGCGGGACGCCCCCTCCCGGATCCCGCGGAGCACCGCCTCGACGTCCCGCTCCGCGCCGAGGGCGAGCCCCCGGTCCGCGAGCGCGCGCGCGGCGGCCGGGTCGCTCCCGGCGAGCGCCTGCTCCGCCGCGTGCAGGTAGAACTCCACCGCGAGCCGCGGCTCGCCGCCCCGCTCGAAGTGCTCGGCGAGCACCTTGGCGTCGTGCTCTCCCGCCTGCAGGAGCCACTCGGCGGCGAGCCGGTGCCCGAGCGCGCGATCGTGGTCCGGCAGCATCGCGTAGCAGCCGTCGCGGATGAGCGCGTGCCGGAACGCGTACTCCTCCTCGTCCGAGAAGCGGCTCTGCTCGCGGCGCTCGAGCAGCTCGCGCTGGAGCATCCAGGGCAGCCAGTCCACCGCGAGCGTCGACCCGCCGGCGTCGCCGAGCAGGGCGAGCGCCCCGGTCTTCCAGAACGCCTCGCCGAAGATGCTCGCCGCCCGCAGCAGCCGCCGCGCCTCCGCGGGGATGGCCTCGAGCCGCGCCTCGACCATGCCCAGGATCGTCTCCGGCAGCCTGTCCGCGCGCCCCTCGGCGACCGCCCGGATGAGCTCCTCCAGGTAGAAGGCGTTGCCGCTCGCGCGCTCGACGAGGCGCGCGACCTCGGAGGGCGGGAGCCCGTCGCCGAGGATCTGCCGCACGAGCTCCTCGGCCGCGCGGCGCGGCAGCGCGCCGAGCGTGATCTCGTGGACCTCGCTGCCCTCCCAGAGGACGGGGAAGACCTTCCGCACCTCGACGCGCGCCAAGTAGAGCACCGCGAAGGGCCGGTCGCGGAGCTCCCGGAGGACCCGCGCGATGAGCTTGAGCGACGCCGCGTCGCCCCACTGGATGTCCTCGAGCACGAGCAGGTAGGGCCCCGCCGCGCACGCCGCCTCCATGAAGTCGAGGTAGGCGAGCGGGATCTGATCCGCCATCAAGGCCGGGCTCTGCCGCGCCGCGAGGAACCTCGGATCGGCCTCGCCCGGGAACGGCGTGCCGACGATCTCGCCGAGGAACGCGGCGATCCGCGTCCTCTCGCCCTGCGTCAGCGCCTGGGCGCGGGCGACGAGCGAGAGCAGCCGCTCGCGCTGCGCCGGGGCGGGCTCGCCGCCGGTGATCCCGGCCGCGCCCCGGAGCGCGGAGCCGAGGAGCGAGAACGGCGAGCCCGCGCTCAGCGAGTCGCCGCGGCCGACCGCGACGGTGAGCTCGGGGTGCCGCTCCCGCAGGATCTCGATGAGCTCGTACCGCAGGCGGGATTTGCCGATCCCGGGCGGCCCGGTGATCAGGATGGCGCGGGGCTCGGGCCCGCCGAAGCTGTCTTCCAGGAGCTCGCGCAGGTTCCGGAGCTCCCTGTCGCGGCCGACGTAGGGGCTCGGCTTCCCGAGCAGCGTCCGCGCCGACCGGCCGACCTCGCGCTCCTGCAGCAGGAAGAACGTGCCGGAGCGCGCCGGCTCGATCTCGAACCGCGCGTCGAGCAGCGCCCGCGTCACGTCGTCGATCCACACGGGCGCGGGCCTCCGCTCCGGGCGCGCGTCGCGCTCCGCGAGGGCGAGGAGCGCGGCCGCGCGGTCCATGACCGGCCCGACAGGGAGGCTGCCTGTGTGCTCGGCGCGGCCGGTCGTGAGCACGACGGAGGCCTCCGGCACGAGCTCGCCGAGCTTCAGAGCGCACCGCGCCGCGCGCGCGGCCTGCAGCGCGGCGTCGCCGACGCCGGCGATCGAGAGCACGATCGTCCCGTCGGCGAGCGCGTCCACGCGGGCCCCGAACGGCTGCGCGCTCGTGTAGAGCTTCCTCGTGAGGTCGCTCGGCTCCGCGGCGACGAGCGTGCTGGCCGCGCTGTCGCAGGGCGCAAAGCGCGGCTCCCTCGCGGCCACCAGCGAGAGCAGCCGGAGCTCGCACGCCGTGATCGCCTCGTACAGGACGGGGGGCGCGGCCAGGCCGCTCGTCGGATCGCGCTCGAGGGCGTCGAGCGCCTCGATGACGGCCGAGCCGTCGCGCGGCCGCTGCTCCGGGTCCTTGGCGAGCATGCGGGCGACGAACTCGTCGAGCTCCTGCGGCAGCTCGGGCCGGAGGTTCCGCACGCGCGGCGGGTCTTCCATGAGGAGCTTCGCGAGGAGGGCCATCACGTGCTGGCCCTGGAACGCGGGCCTGCCCGTGAGGCACTCGAAGAGCACGGCGCCGAGCGAGAAGATGTCGGCCCGCGCGTCGAGGCGGTCGCGCTCGCCGGTGGCCTGCTCCGGGGCCATGTAGCCCGGGGTCCCCATCACGGAGCCGGTCTGCGTGAGCGCGCCGATGGTGCGCTTCATCCGGGCGATGCCGAAGTCGAGCACCTTGAGGCCGGCGACCTCGCCGCCGACGAGCAGCAGGTTGCTCGGCTTGACGTCGCGGTGGACGACGCCCCGCGCGTGCGCCGCCCCGAGCGCCTCGGCGGCCGCGCGGAGCAGGGCGAGGCTCTCCTCGAGATCGAGCTTCTGCCGGGCGAGGCGCTGCGCGAGGCTCTCCCCTTCGAGCCATTCCATGGCGAGGTAGGGCACCCCGTCGGGGGTGATGCCGTGGGCCACGTGCCGGACGATCCGCGGGTGATCGAGCTCGGCGAGGATCCGCGCCTCGTGCTCGAAGCGGTGCGCGGCGCTCCGGTCGGGCTGGCCGAGGAGCTTGAGCGCGACCTGCGCCCCCGTGGCCCGGTCGACGGCGCGGTAGACCGTCCCCATCCCACCGGCGGCCGCGACGCGCTCGAGCTGGAAGCGGCTGTCGATGACCTCTCCCGGGCGCATAAGGCGGAGGATGCACCGGCGTCGAGCCGTCTTCAACGGTCCGGCAAGCGGCGGCCATCCGGTGTGCAGCTATACGCTCGCGCGTGCGCGGCAGTGAGTCGCGCTTCAGCTCTTCGGGATGCGCCATGTCACGCCGGCGCGGAAGAAGAGCACGTTCGGGATGCTCTGCCCGCCTCCGGGGATGCCGTCGTCCTCGTCGTTCATCGGCTCGTAGCGACGGAACAGGCTGTGTCCCGCCTGCGCGTTCAGCCACACCGACGCGAACGCGCGCACGCCGAGGGTCACGCCGGCGGTCGCGACCGAGTAGGCGATGTGATCCATGCACTCCTCGGGCCGCGCCGCCCGCTCGTCCTGCTCGGTCGCCGGGTCGTCGGCCGGCTGGGCAGCGCACGGCCACGCGCCCCTGACGCGCGGGTCGCGCACGGCGTAGGCGTTCCCCGCCAGGTCCGCGCGCAGGCCGACCTCGACGCGATCCGCGAACAGGAGCTTCACGGCCGCGAAGCCCGGCAGGAAGGCCTCGACGCGGAAGAGGGGGCTCGGCGTCCAGTCGACGTACGCGGCCGGCAGCGGGAGGAACGAGCCGAAGCTGTACGACGCGAGCGCGCCGCCGCCGAGGACGAGCTTGTCCGAGAGCGTGTGGGTCACGAGCCCGAGCGCGCTGACGCGGACGAGCCCGCCGTCGACGGCCTCGAAGTCGCCCGCGAGCCCCGGCGCGACGCGCAGCGAGAGCGACCAGTCGTGGGGGAGCAGCTGGACGAACAGCACAGGGACATCGACGGCGTGGAAGGCCCGGAGCTCGTCGAAGCCGGGCGAGGTGCCGGCGTACGAGACCGCCTCGACGTGGTACGTCGCCCCCGGGATCAGGAACGTCCTCTCCCCGAGGGGGATCGGCGCGTTGGCGTTGACCTCGTACGACGAGACCTGCGCCCGCACGGGGCGCGGGTCCTCGATCGCCGCGCCCGGCATGTACTGCGCGCTCAGGTCCACGAGATCGGGGAGCTGGGCCCACGCAGCGCCCGGCGCGAGGAGCGACGCCAGGGCGAGGAGCGACGCCAGGGCGAGGAGCGGCGCCAGGGCGCGGAGCCGCGGGGGGCGCGTGCCCCGGCGGGAGGGGCCCCTGCCTCGACGCTCGTCCGTGGCGCGCGCGGCGGCGCGATCGGCCGGCCTCATCGCGCCACCCGCTCGTCGAGCCAGTCGAACAGCCGCGCCTGGGCGAGGAGCTGGTTGCCGCCCTGGCAGTGGACCTGCGACGCCGTGCCCGCGTCGAACACCATCATGTGCTTCGGGCACGTGAGCGCGCCGTAGAGGCGCTCCGACTCGCCTGGAGACGCGTCCTCCGCGCTGCCCTCCATGATCAGCGTCTCGCAGCGGATGCTCGCGACGCCATCGGAGTTGTCGTACTTGCGGAGCTCGTCGATCACCTCGTGCGGCGTCGAGACGCCGTGCTTCCATGCCACGTCGTCGAAGTACCAGCGCGCGTCGGGCATCACAACCGAGGCGGCGTCGATGGCGCGGTCGAAGGCCGCGGGGCCGCGGCTGTGCAGCTCGAGAAGGCCGGGCATCGACGCGAAGTGGCGCAGCATCGCGTCGCGCCAGCTGACGACGCCCGGGTTGGCGACGAGGGCGCGCAGGCGGCGCTCGCGCGAGGCCGCCCGCGGCGCGAGGTAGCCGCCGAACGAGAGGCCCATCAGGACGAACCTGCCGGCGTCGAGCCGCTCGTCGCGCTCGGCGAAGTCGAGCACGCGGCCCACGGGGACCTCCCAGTCGGGCCGGAAGGGGTGCCCGTGGAGGCGCAGCGAGGCGCCCTGCCCCGGGCCGTGGAACGAGAGGACGTGGTAGCCCCGCTGGAGCGCGCCGTCGATGACCCACATGGTGTCCTCGGGCCACGCGTGGAGCCCCTGCTGCAGCACGATCGCGGGCGCGCGCGCCACCCCGGGCGCGTAATGGACGCGGCCGTGGAGCACGCCGTTCTCGTAGGGGATATCGACCTGCCGGGAGTCGTAGCCCCGCATGCGGAGCGCCCGCCCGTGCAGGTCGAGCCCGGTGATCGTCGCCTCGACCAGGCGCGGGTCGGAGCGGTCCGCGTAGCGCATGAGCCCGGCCCGGTAGTACGCGCCCGCGCGCAGGAAGTGCGACGCGGCGCTCCGCGTATGGCCGCGGGCCTCCGCCTCGTCGCCGTAGCCCTGCACCCGCTTCGCGGTGGCCAGCCACTGGTCGAACCACGAGCGCTCGTCGCCCGGGAGGATGCGGGTCGCTGTGTCGAGCACCTCGCCGACGTCGGTCAGCCCCATCGACGCGAGGCCAAGCCAGAACACGATCTGCGCGTCCATCACCGGCTGGCCGATGAACTTGAACCGGTGCCAGACGGGCGCCGCCTGGCCCCGCCCGAGCGTGTCGTCGCCGTGGAACCGCGCGGACGCGACCTCCTGATCGACCCCGCGGCGGCCCGACGCGAACCCGAGCGCCGCCGCGCCCCCCGCGACCGCCGTGTGGGTGAGAAACCTCCGCCGATCGACCATCGGTGCACCTCCGGCGCCTGACGAAACCAACGTTTGAAACATGTGTTTCAACAATTGACGCCCGCCGGGAGCATCGTCAAGGTATGTTTCAAACAATTGTATGAACGACCGTGACCCCCTCGCCCCTGCGGACGATCTCGATCCTCGGCAGCGGCTCGTGGTCGCCGCGATCGATCAGATCGAGAAGCACGGCATCGGGCAGCTGACGGTGCGGAAGCTCGCGGCGGCGGCCGGCGTCAACATCGCCGCGGTGAACTACTATTTCCGGTCGAAGGAGGCGCTCGTCGCGGCGGCGCTCGAGGGGTCGATCCGGAACATGCTGTCGGACAGCGAGGATTTCCTCGCCCGGATGCCCGGTGATCCCCTGGAGGCGCTGAGCGGGCTGCTCGGCTACTACCTCGAGGGCGGGATGCGGTACCCGAACGTGGGCAGGGCGCTCCTGCACGACGCGTTTCACGCGGACGACTACAGCGGTCCTTTCCCGAAGCTCTTCGCGCCGGTGATGGAGCGCCTGCGCGATCTCGTCCGCGCGGCGGTGCCCGGGCTCGAGGAGCGGGCGGCGGCGCGCCGGGTGGTGGCGGCGCTCTCGGCGGTCTTCTTCCCGACGTTCTTCGCGGGGCTTTACGAGGGGCTGAGCGCGCTCGGCTCGCCGGCCGATCGCCTCGCCTACGCGCGAGAGCTGGCGCGGCAGACGCTGGCGCCCGCCGCGGTCCCGGAGCCGGCGGCGCCCGCGCCGCCCCGCGGCAGGCCGCAGAAGCGCGGGTGATCCGCGGGGGGGATCGTGAGTACCCGCCAGAGCGGCGGTGAGCCTTCAGGTGCTTCCACGACAGCTCGATTGCCGTGTGCCCTGGAGCTCCTGCCCCCGTGTCCCGAGCTCCTTCACTCGCACTGGGGCGGCGACGGTGCGAAACACTCTCCCGCGGCGTTGCAATACGTCCTGCCGCACTTGAGCTTCGGCTTCGCATCGGGCGACGGGCCGCGCGCGCCCGGCGAGGGCTTCCTGATCCCCGCGGCGCCCATGGACGGCGCAGCGCTCGCGGGCTGCGCGGACGGCGCAGCGCTCGCGGGCTGCGCGGGAGCGGGTGCAGCGCCCGGCGGCGCGGCGGTCCCGGGCGCGGTCGCCACCTCGGGCGCCTCCGTGACGGCCCCGGGCGCCGTCGCGGAGGCCCCGGGCGCCGCCGCGACGCCGGACACATCCGGCGCCGCTCGGTCGGGCGCCGGCGCCTGGGAGCGACCGCAACCGGAGCTCGAAAACGCCGCGAACCCCAGGGCCACGGCACCGACCCACGCTCGAGGGCTCATCCTGTTCATCACCGATGGCTCCGCGCCCACGCGATCTCGCTCTGCCCGGCCGCGATCGCGTCCATCCACGCCGCAAGCCCCGGATACGCCGCCTTCACCTGCTGTGCGTACCCGGCGAACGCCCCGGGATCTCGCGCGGCCTGGAGCTCCGCGGCGAGCCCGCACGCCTCGGGCGCGAACACGCCGCCGAGCACGCGGAGCCGCGCCGGGTCGACCGCGGCGAGCTCCTCCGGGCCGTGAATCAGGTACTTCATGAGCCTCAGGTACCGCAGCGGATCGCCCGGATCGGCGGGCGGCGCGAGCCGGGTCGGATCGGACGGCGGCCGGCGGAGCCAGCGCCCGAACGAGCCGGCCGCCTCGACCTCTGGCCGGAGCTCGTCGAGCAAAGCGCGCTCCGCAGCCGTGGGCTCCCGGAAGCGAAGCCGTCCGCGGCCGCTCGCGGCGACGTGCGGCGGGGCTCCGTAGAGCAGCACGCCGTCAACCTCCCCCGCCGCCAGATCGTCCGGCAGGAGCTCGGCGATCTCCACGAGGAGCCGGCGGACCTCGCCGGCCCGCAGGCGGAAGCTCGGCGCCGAGAGATCGGGATCCACCACGGCCGTAGGCGCCTCCTCGAAGAACGGCTCCGCCTCGCCCGGCCGCCATAGCCTGATGCCTACCGCGCCCCGCAGCGCCGCGGGCGACGGCAGCGGCAGCCGCATGAGCGACGCGCCCGGAGGCACGCTGCCGATCGTGATGCCCACGAACATCGGAAAGCCGAGCACGTACTCCGGCTCGACATCGATGCCTACGAGGGCCGGGCCCGGAGGTGTGATGTCCGGCGCGCTCACTTCCACGCGAGCCCCTTGTTGTCCTCGAGGTGGACCCGCCTCACCTCCTTGAGGTGCCTGCCGCAGACGTCGCTGCCGGTCTTCCCGGACGTCCCCCGGATGAGGTTGCGCTTGTCGTCCAGCATCCAGTTGGGCCTGTAGTTCATGCAGCACGTCTTGTCCCGCGGCGCGCGGAAGTCGAAGTACCCGCACTTGTGCGGCATACCGAACGCGTGGACGAGCTCATGAACGATGGTCCCGACGATGCGGCCGCGGTACGTCGGCTTTGGCAGGCCGGTGCCCGCGTCGCGGTAGGCGCTGTGGTGCGTGAACATGATGGTCCGGCCGGCGAAGTACTCCTTGCCCTTGGCCGTCACGGTGGGGCTGATACCGGCGGTGTAGAAGGCGCCCGGGTTGAACAGCTTGGCCTTCACGTTCGCGGCCATCCCGTAGCCGCCGGGGGTCACGGCGCCGCCCTTCTTCCGGAACCTGGGCGAGTAGTTGAACCGCACCTTGTACGCATGGGCGATCGACCCGTCGCCCGCCGTGAAGTCCGGCTGAGCGTCGTGCTCCACGATCCAGCAGCGCGTGATCGGGCCGGCCGCCGTCGTCTCGGTCTGTACGCTGAACAGGTTGAAGCCGACCGTCTCCGAGCCGGAGGTCAGCTCGGCGAAATCCACATCGGGGAACGTCCCTGGAACCTCGAAGAACTCGGAGAGGTTGGCGCCGGCGCCTGCGCTCTTCAGCTCGACGTCCCCCTCGAAGACCTTGTCGCCCTTCTTGATCGGCAGAGGGTGCGGCTCCATCGCGGAGATGACGCAGAACCAGCCAGGGTTCGACTTGTTCGAGAACACCTTGTTCACGTAGGCCACGCACTCGGTCTCGAGGTCGTCGTCCTTGGGCGCCATGTGCGGCTGGTCCGGCACCTCTTTCTCCGGCTCGCAGTCGAGCTGGACGCAGCACGGCTCGAACGGCACGGGCACCTCGTCCATGGGCAGGACGAACGCGCTCTTCATGCGGATGGACTCGACCCGGATCCGGTGCCACATCGTCATGATGCCGGTCTCGGCGCCGAACCCCTCCACGTGCGTTGCAGCGTCGATGTCCGCCCGGAGGAGGAAGTTGTCCCCGGCCGTGTCCGGGCAGTGGAAGACGACCTTGCTCTCGTCGCCGACGATCGTCGTCTTCGCCTCTGTCGCGGCCGCGGACGCGAGCGCGAAGCCGGCGACCGCCTCCCAGGGCGGGCTCTTCGCTGGCTTGCCCTCGTTGTCGGCCGCGCGCGAGCCCTGGTGGTTGCCGGCGGCGTCATAGTCCTTCTTGTCGACGTACGCCCCCCACGCGGCGTGAAAGCCGGGATCGTCGTTGGTCGGGTCGTCCGGCTCGACGACCGTCCACCGGATCTTCGCGTCCGCGGGGAGCTTCCCCCGCTGGATCGTCACCTTGGCGGTGAGCTGGATGAGCTGTTTGTCCTTGGTCCAGCTCCCGGCGAGGTCGCTGTTGAGGTACACCCGGCCGAGGTGGTCCTGGCTCGTGTACCCGGGCCTCGCCTCGGCGCGCTTCACCCCCGGCGCGCCCGGCGAGACGGGCGCATGAAGCCCCAGGATCTCCGTGATGGAGACGAGCACGGTGTTCGGCACCCGCAGCGTCGCGCGCGTCTTCTCCCCCTCGGCGACGCGGGGCACGGGCGCTGCGCCCGGCGCTCCGGGCACCTCGCGCGTGAGCACGTCGCAGCGCAGGAGCGGACCTCCGCCGAGCTCGTGGACCCGGGTCGGGTAGGGGCTGCTCAGGCTGCCCGTCACGGCGCCGAGGCGCTTCGGCCCGGCGTCGCCCAGATCGTCCCAGATCTCGACGGCGACCGGGATCGCCCCGTTCGCGGCGACCTCGCGCTTCCACGGGACCGCCTCCGCCGTCAGATCGACCTCCTTGGCGCCAGCCGGGATCGGCTTGCTGCGCCCGAAGCGCCGCCCGGCGATGAAGCCCAGCGCATACGGCTTCTTCGCGCCGGCGATCAGCCCGTCGACGCCGAGGACCTTCTGGAGGGTGATCGTGACCGCGGCCGTCTGTGCCATTCGTTCCTTCTCGTCACGCGCCGTCGTGGCGTTTCAGGAGCTTCGCGCGCGTCGCGTCGTCGAGGACCCCGGTCGGCGCCAGCCCCGACGCCGACTGGTACCACGCGACCGCATTGGCCAGCTCGGGCCCGTCCTTGCCGTCCACCTCGCGCGAGAAATAGCCGAGGTTCTTGAGGCGCCCCTGGACCCCGCTCGGGACCTCGATGGGATCGAGGTGCCCGAGCTTCAGCGCCCAGGTCACCCCGCCGGCGCGCGCCGTCTCGTTGCCCGGCGTGTCCGGCCAGGCCGCGAGTTCGGCGTCCTCCAGGTCGGCGGGGATGGGGTGCTCGATGGGGCTCTTGCCGTCCGTCGTCCCGGCGATGACGACGTCGCGGTACGTCAGCTCGTACGCGAACGGCTCCTCGACCTCGAGCAGGAGGCGGAGCATCGTCTTCGGGACCTTGACCGTGAAGACGTGCTTCCCGCCCGTCGGGACCTCGACCTCCTTGGGCGCCGCGTCCGGGATGACGAGCACGTCGCCCGGATAGATGAGGTTCGGGTTGGGGCGCTTCTTCTTGAACTCGGCGTTGTCAGGATGGTTGTAGATGAGCCGCCAGTCGGAGAAGCCGTACTTCGGGGCGATGCTCGAGAGGCACTCTCCCTGTCGGACAACATGCTGGTGGGGCATCGGTCATCCCATCATCCCGGAGCGAGCATCCGCGAGCAAGCGATGCGACGAGCACCGTAGCTCGCCCGAGCGGCGCCCTCAAGCGCCGCGAACGGGCCGGCGCGCACGGCCGCGAGGAGCGGGGGCGACCGGGAGGCGCGACGGCCAAGGCCACGCGCATCAAGGCCCTGATCCGCTCCTGACTCGCGCTTGACTCTCCCCCGCGCGGCGTGATGCCATGGAGGCCAGGGGCGAATCGAGAACGCCATGCACGACCGCTGGGGTTTCGGCTACTTCCCTGACAAGGTGTGGATCGCGCGGCGGTATGGTGCGCCGTTGCCGGACGGGGCCAAGGCCCTTCCTGCGCTGGAAGCGACGTCACGGCTGGAGGCGTGGCTCGCCGACGCCGTCCACGGCAGGGTGCTCCTCGCCGAGATCGGCGAGGCGCTCGGCTTTCCGGTGTCGACGGGGCCTTCGTTCGATCCGAGGGCGCTCGGAGCGCGGCTGCGGGAGGCGCTGCTCGACGGCCGCCTCCACGCCTACCGGATGCCGTACGTCGCTTCCGGCGCGCCCTTCGCGCCGCCTGAGCTGCTCGAGCCCGACGACCCAGAGCCTGCGGCCAGGGAGGACAAGACATGGGTCGAGATTCAGCTCATGGACGATGGGGACCCGCCGCAACCCGTCCCGTTCAAGAGATACCGTATCGAGCTGCCGGACCGCTCCGTTCGCGAGGGACTGCTCGATCAAAACGGGCAGGCCCTGATCGTCGGCATCGATGCCGGGACATGCAAGATATCGTTCCCTCAGCTCCACGCGGACGACTGGCGGCCCGCCTAGGCGCACGTCGCCCTCCGGGCTGGTCTGGCCCGGCATGCTCTTGCGGCGACGATCAGCAATCGAAGAAGCGGCGAAGCCCGGGGCGGATGACCTCCTCGATGGTGTCATCGAGCAACACCCGGGCTTTCAGGCCGCTGCACAGCCCGAGCTGCTCCCCGTCCGGCGGGGCGTCGTGGGCCGGTAAGTGCGCGTGCTCGTGCTCCACGAGGTGCCGGAACGCGACGGGCAGGTAGCGCTCGATCGCTTGCCGCTCCGCCGAGGAGAGCTCCGGCGCGACCTGCTCGAGCAGGCGCCAGCCGAAGCGGGCGTGCCCGACCTCGTCGGCATAGATGCGCGTCAGCAGATCGAGCAGCGGCCCGGGCGGCATCTCCAGCCGCTCCGCGCCGATGAGGGCCACGGCCACCGTCTCGCTCATGCAGCAGATGTGTATCACGTTGCGGAGCGCGGCGGCGCGGGGGGGCGCGTCGCGGTGCAGGGGGAACTCCGGGCGTTCCGGGACGCTCGCGGTCGCCGTCCCGCCGAGTGCCTCCACCACGGCGCCGCAAAGGATCCCGTGATGGCGCTCCTCGTCGGCGAAGCCCCGGCATGTGTCGGCGAGCTCCGGCGGGAAGCCCGCCCCGGCGAGCTGGCATGCGAGCGCCTCGAACACGGCCGACGACCCGTGCTCGTTCACCATCCGCGCGTGCCAGGTGCCGATCGCCGACGGGAACAGCGCCGCGGGATACCCGCTCACGAAGGCACGCGCGCGCGCCTCGCCGCGGAGATCGAGCGTCGCGGCGTTCATGCGACCTCCGACGGGGCATCGTAGGCGTCGAGCGCCGGCGGGACCGGGGGGCCCCAGGGCGTGCAGTACTTCTCGTTGTAGAGCTCCGCCTCGGGAGCGACAACGTCACCGAAACAGCAGACTTGCCGGACGGGCTCTGCCTCTCTGTAGGAGATCGCGTCGGCGCCAACACCCACGATCAGCGCCGTGCAGCAGTTCACGAAGGAGGCGTCGCCAGCGAGGGCCGCCCGCTGCTCCTCGGAGAACCCCGTTCCGGGGGCAGGCACGCGCTGCGCGGTGTAGTCAAGGCAGCAATCGAGCTCCGCGCGAGGGCGAGCCTCCGTGTCGTCGAGGTTCACCTGCTCGGCGCACGCGAGCCCGGTTGGAGCGGGCGGGGAGCCACCCGCTCCGCCCGCGCCACCCTCATCGGGTGTCGGAACGAGCCCACTCCCCGTCGAAGCTTCCCCACCGCCGCCGGTCGTCGCACCGACTCCGGTCGTCGCACCGACTCCGGTCGTCGCACCGACTCCGGTCGTCGCACCGACTCCGGTCGTCGCACCGCCGCCGGCGGGCGGCGGGGCGTCCGGCACTTCCGCCGGGATCTCCTCGTCGGGATCCAGCGGTGACGACTGCCCACCAGAGACGTAACGTCCGTTGCAGCCCGCCAGGGCGCCACAGGCCAGCGCTCCCAGCGCGACCCTTGCTGCTGCACGCAATGCTGCCCGCCTCGTCTCCTCACGCATAAGTTCTCCTCCAGTAAATAGGTCGTTTGCCGCAGGGCGCGGCGCGAGCCGAGCTCTCGGCCCATGTGCACCAGTGTAGGCGCGCAGCACAGCGAAGAGAATCTGCATTTTCGGCACATCATTGAACTGAAATTCAGAACAATGGCGCCGCCGGTTCCCATGGCCGGACCCCGGCACGAAGAGCGGGAGCGGTCACTCGACCGGTCCGCAGGCGATCGCCTTCATCCTCGCCCGCGTCTGCTCGGCGGTCACCGAGCGCGGGCTGGCGTTCCCCCAGCGCTCGATCACGCTCGCGTAGGCCTCGCATGCGCCGGAGATCTCGCCCATCTGCTCGAGGGCCTGACCGAGAAACCAGAACGAGCGGACGTACCTTACCGGCCAGCCCAGCATATCGCACGTCGTGACCGCCTTGCGAAGCGTGGGGATCGCATGGCGAGGCATGCCCGCGAGGTAAAAGACCGCGCCGACATCCGCCTGGACCTCTTGCCCGACTTGATTGCTCATCAGCGTGGTCAGCGGCAGCACGGGGACGGCCTCCGCCGCCTCCTCGGGGTGCTCGATCCACCGCGCGTAGGCCTGCACCACGGCGGAGCGCGCAGGATCCGCCGCACCCTGCACGCGGGACCGCGACAGGAGCTCGGCCACCTTCTCCTGGAACTCGGCCCTGGCGATGAGGCCGGCATGCAGCATGACGCGCAAGAGGTCCGGCGAGCCGCCGGCGCAGGCGCTATAATTATCAAGACACGTCTTGGCGATGTCCGCTGCCTCGCGCCTGCGATCGGTCTCGAGGCAGACATCGATGAGCGCGCGGACGACATCGGCGTGCCCCGTAGAATCCGCGCTGATGTACATGCGCGCCTGCCGTAGCTGGTCCTCGGCCTGCGAGAAATTGCCCAGGATCGCGTTCAGGTTCGACTCGTCGAGCAGCGCGGTAAAGCGCCGCTCCTTGTGCGGCAGCGAGACCCGGCTCTGCCGCATCGCCTCGCGGACCGCGTCGAGAGAGCGCCCCTGCGCATAGCTCGACCACGCAAGCCTGCGAAAGATCAGCCGGCTCCTTCCGCTCGTCATGGGCCGCGTGAGCCACAGGTCCTCCTCGACGTCCGCGCAGCGGCCGAGCGCGCTGTGGTGCTCGCTCCGGATCTCGTAACAGCTGGCCGCCGTGGGCGAGATCGCGAGGCACCGGTCGATGGCGGCAGCGGAGTCGTTGAAGCTCCCGAGCTGCCACAACGACCTCGCCAGCGCGGCCCATCCCTGCGCGTACTGGGGGTCGATCCCGATGGCCCGCCTCGCCGCAGCGACGCTGGTATGGACGTCCGATCGCAGCGCGCAACGCGCGAGGAGGGCCAACAGCTCCGCGTCGCGATCATACGGGTGCTGCGCCGTGAGCGCGGTCAGCCGCTCCGCGCAGCGCGCCGTATCCGCGGGGTCGCGGCCGAGCGCGGGATCCATGGCCGCAAGGAGCGCTCGATCGCGGGGGTCGAGCGCGGCGCTCAGCTCCTCTGCGCGCTGATAGTGCTCCCGAGCTTCGGTGAGCTCCGGCGCGTAGATCGCGAGGCGAAGGTGCGCATCGGCAAAGGAGTCATCGATGGAGATCGCCTGCCGCAGGCCGTCCACCGCCTTGCCCTCGTTGGCATCGCGAGCGGCCTGGAGCGCGGCGCTGTACAGGGCGAGCGCCGAAGTAGAGCTGGAGCGCGGCCCGGGAACGGTGGTCGCCGCGACCGGACGAGGCCCT
The DNA here is from genome assembly GCF_051525235.1 of Sorangium sp. So ce124. Classification (NCBI taxonomy): domain Bacteria; kingdom Pseudomonadati; phylum Myxococcota; order Polyangiales; family Polyangiaceae; genus Sorangium; species Sorangium sp. So ce124. The sequence goes on along the minus strand of NZ_CP150312.1, from coordinate 11,351,076 downwards.
CCGCGCAGCGCGAGCGCCCCAGCGATGACGGCCGCGAGCGCCATCGCGAGGCCGATCTTCCAGGCCGCCGCCCGCAGGCCGAGGCGTCTTCCGGTCGAGCGGAGTTCATCGCGGCGCGCCGCGGCGCCGAGGCGCTCGGTCGCGGCCAGGGGGTCCACCACGTCTCCATCCGCCGCCTCGCCGCCCGGCGCCCTGGGCGGCTCGGAGAGGCGCAATGCGGGCGGCTCCGGCGCGCTGAAGCTCGGCGCCGCGCCCTGCGCGAACGGCGCGAGCGCGCGAGCGACCTCGCCCAGGTCGGAAAGCCGAGCCTGGCGGTCCGTCGACAGCAACCGGCCAACCACCCTGGCGAGCTCCCGGGGCACGTCGGGCGCGACCTTTTCCAGCGGGGGAATCGCGCCTGTCACGATGATCTTGAACACCTGGCCGACGTTGTCGGCCCGGGTCGGGAGCACGCCCGAGAGGCATTCGTAAAGAATGAGGCCGAGCGACCAGTTGTCGGTACGGTGATCGATCTGTCGGTCTCCGAACGTCTGCTCCGGCGACATGTAGCAGGGCGTGCCAAGCCTCGTCCCGCTCTCGGTGAGCCCCGTCGTCTGGGCGTCCTGTCCGCTCGTGGCCGTCAGCTTCGCGATGCCGAAGTCGAGGACCTTGACCCGCTCGCTCGATCCGTCGACAAGGAAGATGTTCTCCGGCTTCAGGTCGCGGTGGACGATGCCCAGCGCGTGCGCCGTCCCGACCGCCGAGATGACCGGCAGGAAGATGGAGGCTACCTCGCCGAGGGGCAGCCTCGGCTCGCGACGCAGCCTGCTTGCGAGCGACTCGCCGGACAGGAGCTCCATGACCATCACGGGCGCCCCGCTCTCGATCTCGACGTCGTGAACCTCGACGACGTTGGGGTGGCGGACGCTGCTCGCGAGCTTCGCCTCGCGCAGCAGGCGCATGCCCACCGCGCCGCGCATGGCCCCGCCCTTCACGAACTTGAGCGCGAACGGCTTGCCAGTCAGCGTGTGGCTCGCGGCCCAGATCACGCCCATGCCCCCTTCACCGAGCAGCCGATCGAGCCGGTACCGGCCGGCGACGACGGCGGCTGGACGCCACGTATGCCGTGCGCGCTCGTCGCCTTCGCCGCGCTCGTCGCCCTCACCCGGCGGAGAGTCTTTTCCCGGAGCGGGTTGGGTCGCCTCGAGGCCCTGCGTCAGGTCCGCTCTCGATGCGATACGCACGGCAGCCTACGCTACCCGACCGGCCCCCCCTGTCCAGATCGGAAACGAACGCGCCCGACGTGCTGTCAGCCCAACAGGAAGGCGGTAAAGCGAGGACACGTTTGCAAGTGCAAGGATCTTCCCGCATCCCTGCAAATATCTTTGGGCAGCGAACAGCACCACAATGCACCCGACGGCCAATCGCCCCCGTCCTTCTTGCTCAATTTGCCCGCTGAAAAGGGCTGCAAGTAAGGGAATTTCTCAGTCTCGCCACAGCTCATCGCGTATGCGTCCCGATCCATCCGCTCGCTCGACGGGTGCCGAGCCATAACGCCGTGGCTCCAAGGACATCGTCTCACCAGATAGCGCGGTCGAGCAAAGAGACGCAGCGCTCTCTGAAGCTCAGTATCCTGGCTCGCGGTCCCTGGATCGGTACGCCCCAGGCGGGACCCCGACCTCCCGGCGAAACGCGACGTTGAAGGCCGCCTCGTCCTGGTAACCTACGGACGACGCCACCTCGGCGAGCGCGAGCCCGGGGCGCTCTCGCAGCGTCTCCTTCGCCAGCTCCATGCGCCAGCGCGTCAGGTGGCGGAGCGGGCCCTCTCCTACGTGCTCGCGGAAGGCGAGGGCGAAGCCCGAGCGGCTCATGCCGGCCTCCCGCGCGAGCGAGGCCACGGTCCACGCGCGGGCCGGGCCTTGGTAGAGCGCGTCCAGGGCGCGGGCGACGCGCTCGTCCGCGAGCGCCGCGCGAAAGGACCCAGGCGGCGCGGGGCGCTCGAGCTCCGCGCGGATGGCCTGCAGGAGGAGCAGCTCCGCGAAGCGAGCGGCCATGACCGGCGCGCCCGGCCGCCGGCCGCGCACCTCGTCGCGGATGCCGTCCAGGAGCCGGCCGAGGCCGGGCACCGGCTCACCCTCCCCGCCGTCGAGGAGGACCACGGAGGGCAGCGCGCGGAGCAGCAGCGACCGCCCGGCGCCCGTGACGTGCATGGCAGCGCAGAGCACCACCGTCCTCGCGCCGTCGCCGCCCAGCCGGCGCCGCACCGCCTGCACGCCCGGCCGAGGCGGCGAGAGCCAGCGCTCCTCGTCGACGACGGCTGCCCCCGGCCGGTGCCTCAGGCAATGGGGGACGCCGTGCGGCAAGAGCAGCAGATCGCCCTGGCCGACGCGGATCTCTCGGCCGTCCAGCTCCAGCCACATCTCGCCTTCGAGGAGGTGGTGGAGCAGGACGATCTCCCGGCGGCCGATACGAGCACCCCACGGCGCGCCGAGCTCGACGCGGCCGAAGAGGCTGGTCTCGATGCGCACGTGGCGGAGCAGCGCTGTCAGGACATCGGGCATTGGACGATCACAAAAGAGCGCTGGACTCTATCACATGGAGGGTCCCCCGGCCCGTCGCCATGGTTCAGCCACCGATTCACGAGGAGGCAACCATGGACGTTTTCATCACCGGCGCGAGCGGCTTCATCGGATCTGCGGTCGCCCGCGCCCTTGTCGCGCGCGGGCACCGGGTGCGCGGGCTCGCGCGCAGCGACGCGTCGGCAGCGAAGGTGCGGGCCGCCGGCGCGGAGCCGATCCTGGGGAATCTGTCGCAGGTCGATGTGCTCGCGCGCGCGGCGGCGGCCGGCGACGGGGTGGTGCACACCGCGGCGACGACAGGAGAGGATCGCCCGGCCACGGACGAGGCGGCGGTCACGGCGATGCTCTCGGCCATGAGCGGCGGCGTCTTCATCACGACGACCGGGGCGCCCCGCGCGCGCTCCTCGCGGGTGCCCGTGCCGGAGGAGGAGAGCGTCAACCCCGGCGGAGCGCTCGAGTGGCTCGTTGCGGCCGAGTCGCGCGTGCTCGGCGCGGCGGGCGTCCGCGGCCTGGTCGTGCGGCCGCCCATCGTCTATGGCGACGGCGGAGGTCCGGTGGCGGGCCTGGTGCACGGCGCGCGCGCCGCGGGGGTGGCGCGTACTATCGACGATGGCGAGAACCGCTGGTCCACCGTCCACGTGCGGGATCTGGCGGTGGCCTACGCGATGCTGCTGGAGTCGGACGCGAGGGGCGTATTCCACGCCGCCGAGGCGTCGCCCGAGCCCATGGCGGCGCTCTTCGCGGCGATAGCCGACGCCGCCGGGGTCCCCGTGGGCTCGTGGAGCCTCGCGGAAGCCCTCGCAGCGCACGGCCCCCTCGCCGGCTTCCTGGCCATGGACGCCGCCCTCGATGCGACGAGGCTGCGCGGCCTGGGCTGGTCGCCGGAGGTCGGAGAGGCGCTCGGAGGCGTCTGCGGCGCCCTGCGCGACCCAGGGCAGGGATATCGCGCGCCATGAGAAGCGCCGCAGGGCCGCGGGCGCGCTCCGCCTAGCCGACAGGAGAACGCGCTGCGGCGGGCATTCGAGGAGACCTTGCTGCCACAGGACACAACTACCCGGATACGCGCACCTCCCCTCCGCAGCCCGTAGGACGGATCGCCCGCCGGGGTGTACAAGGGCGCGCTGCGCTGGCTGCGCGCCCAAATCGGAGCGCTTTGCGCGCATCCTCCTCGGAGGGCGCGCCCACCGCGTCATGGCTGCCAGGCCGCGCTGGGCAGCGCCGGCGCTCGCCACAAAGCCCAGGGGCCGGTCAGGGACAGGACCATCCCGAGCTCCTTGAAGACTCCGCTCGGGCGCATTGCCAGCGCGCCCTCCAGCCAGAAGGGGTAGACCGGCACGGGGGGGCAAGGGCGGCTCGTGTCGAGGAGGCATTGCAGGCCGAAGACGTCCGGAAGCTCCGGATACCGCGACGCCAGCGCGCCGCAGAGCTGCCGCGCCTCGTCGAGGCGCGCGTCGGCGATGAGCGCATGGCACGCGGCGGGCCCGACGACGGCATCCACCAGCGTGTCGAGCGACTTTCTCTCGAATGTCGCGGTGCCGTCGACGATCGCGTCCTCGATGCGCGCCAACCGGAGGACATTCTCCAGCTGCGATATCGAGTCTCCTGGCCCAGCACTGTGCCTGTTCGGGATGGCGAGGCAGAACAGACGCGGGCTCGCCCCAGGTCGGCTCTCTACCACGAGCAAGGTCATGTGCTCGGGCAGGAGCGGCGGTGCGGCCGCCAGCAGCTGTCTACCTGGCAACGAGACCGTCACGAGCAACGGCTCGGTCGAGACCCGACCCGCTGCCCAGACCGCGTGCGTGAAGCGCATCTCCTGGGCAAGCGCGAAGCGCGGCGGCTCGCCTGCGCGCTCGAGCGATATGGACGGTCGATCGTCGCCCACGACGAGCACCAGCACGCCCTGGCTGCCCGGGAGCATCCCGCACTCCAGATCAGGAGCGAAGCGCCTTAGAACGGAGCTGGTCGGGTCTGTGCGCAAGGAGATCCACTGCGTCGCCGCGAGCGCCAGCAAGACCGGCACGCCATCCGCGAGGTCGAGCCGCCGGTACACGGGCACGCCAGCGAGGATCAGCGTCCCGAGGAGCTCTTCGGCGAGGCCATGGGGGCTCGGACCGCTCCTGAGCGGCCGCAACGTGGCGCTCTTCCGCCCAAGAAAACGTGACTCCAGCTCACGCATCGAGGGAGAAAGCATCTTCTCGAGCATGTCCGGCATGTCGAAGTCGAGCGGCACTCCCAGAACCAGCGGCTCGGCATCACGCCGGCGCAGGGCGACGCGAACCTCCATGTCCTCGAAGACGCCGACGGGGCCGGCAGGCTCGACGGTCGCGGTGAAGTCCGTGGAGTGAACGTCGAACCGGTAGACGCCGGTCTTCAGCTCGATCTGCATCGGATTGCTGATGACCTCGATCTCACGCCCGGCGCTCTCGTCCGCATCCGGCCGGGTGATCCGCAGGCTCAGGGCGGTTCCCGCCTCGTAGCCGACGACGAACGTCACCGTGCAGGTGTACACCGGGACGGGGCGCACCTCCCGGATCACGGGGTCACCCTTGCCGGTCGGCTCCACCTCCTGCGGCTTGAGGCGCTCGTTCATGTACTCCGCGAGCGAGCTGAAGGTGACGACGAGGTTGGAAGACCGCCAGATCTTCGAGCTGCCCACCGCGTTCAGCCCGTCGAGCAGCGCGGAAGCATAGGGGCTGCCCAGGGGACCGCCGCTCGCCGCAGCGGCGCCGCTCGTGGTCGACTGCAAGACGAACTGATCGGGCCTGCCGGTGACCGACGGCCTGAGGTCGTTGATGTTCAGATCTCCGCCAAAGATCATGAGCTCCGCTTCGTTGCGGCACGCGTCGATGAACATGAAGTGGCGGCCCTTCCCTCCCAGGTTGCACAGCACCCGGCAGAGCACGTCGACGCGCAGGGCGGGATCCGTGTCCTCGAGGTGCTGAAACTCGGATGTCGTGATGAGATCGACGGAGGACTGGGGCCCGTCCTTGAACGAAAAGCCGTGGCCAGAGTAGTAGAAGTAGAGCCGCTCGGTCGCGTCTTTCCAATGCTTCCCGATCGCCAGGAGGCTCTTCCGGATCGCGTCCCGCGTCGCCGGCAGCGTGCCTGCGGGCTGTGGTTCCCCCTCGACGCCGAGGTGGAAGACGACGTTCTCCGGCGGGACGCCGCCCGTCGTCGTGACCCAGTCGCGGAACACGAGCGCGCCCTTGTCGGCGTTCTTGAACGACCCCGAGAGGCCGACGATGTTCGGGTAATCGCGGATCGCGATGAGGATCGCGCGCCAGCTCGGGTTCGGCATCAGTCGGCCCAGCGCTCGATCTTGTCCTTGAGGTCGGGCCTCCTGGCGAGGCTGTCGGCCGACACGGCCACGTTGTACCAGCCGTTCAGACCGTAGACGTGTACGCCGAGCACGTTCCCGGTCGCCACCTCCAGCATCGGGGAACCCGAGTTGCCGCCCAGCGTGCAGCAGTCGTGGCGGAACTCCCCGGACAGGAGCTTGATGATCTCGCCGGGCGCGACCCGCTTCACGTCGAACGGCTCCCCGAAGATGGCCACGCCGATCCCGAGGTTGCGGCTCGCGTCCTTGCGCGGGTAGCCGACCGCCGCGACCTCGGCGTGGAGCGCCGACGGCCGGCTGGAGAGGACGAGCGGCGCGACGCTGTCAGGGGTCCTGTCGATCTTCAGGAGCGCGATGTCGAGCTCCACGTCCAGGAACATCACCGAGACCACGTCGATGGGGGGGTTCGGATCGAGGGTGTTGCGCTCCTGCCCGAAGCGCACGGTCGCCTGGCCGCGCATCAGGCGCCCCACGCCGAGCGAGATCTCCATCACCACGTGCCCGGCCGTCATGACGAGCTCGGGTCCGACCAGGAAGGCCGTTCCCTCGGGCGCCCCTTCCGCGCGGTCGACCCGGCAGACGGCGCGCAGCCACACCGCGGAGCGCTGCATGAAGGCGCCCCACTGTCCGGGGCGCCAGCGAGGCTCGGCGTCGGGCAGCGCCGGCGCGGGATCGACGATCGCGCCCTGGGTGACGAAGAGCGGCGTGCGCAGGAGCCGCAGGCACTGCGCGAGCGACGCGAGCTGCGCCGGGTTCGGCAGCTCGCCGGCCTGCAGGAGATCGACCGCCATCTGCGCGCTCGCATCGTCGATGCCTGCGCTTGGCGGCACGAGGCCACGCGGATTGTTGATCGCCTCCTTGACGCGCTGGCCCTGCAGCGTTCGCTCCGCGGCGCGCCGCCACATCGCCACCTGCTCGGCGAGGTCCTTGTGCTCGCTCATGGCGTGAGCTGCTTCGCGTAGATGATCTCGCCCGTCGGCCTGTGCAAGTGCTCGACGAGCGACGGCCCGTCGAAGACGAGCGACGCATACCCGTGCGCGCCATACTCCTCGGGCTTGGCCTTGGGCGCGACATAGGGGTTCGGGTCGTCGAGCAGGCGCCCTCCAGGCGATCTCGCGCTCGGCTTGAAGATGCGCCAGTGCGATGAGCCCAGCTCGCTCTGGTGCTTCAGCCCGGTGTTGCCCTTGTACCTGAAGTAAGGAAAGCCGCCGTGCCCGATGCAGCGGCCGTGGAGCTTCCAGGCCGGGTGCTCGTCGTAGATGAACGCGCAATGCTCGTGGCCCCAGTACCAGGCGAAGATCTTGTGCGCTTCGAGGAGCGGCTTGAGCGCCTGGACGAGCTTCGGGCCACCTCTCTCGAGCTCGCTGAAGGGCTGGTGGTGCGACAGGAGGATGACCCGGCGCGCGCCCGCGGCGGCGACGTTCTGCCGGATCCAGTCGACCTGCTGCGCGTCGAGGTCGTGCTCGTCGTACCCCGTGTCGAGCGCGAGGATGAGCCAGTCGGCGTTGCGCAGGGCGAAGTAGCTGGACTCCTGCTTGAGCGCCGGGAGGGCCTTGTTGAAGTAGCCGTGACCGCCGGAGTACATCTCGTGGTTCGAGTTGAGCGCCCGGCCGATGACGCCTTCGCCGTGGGGCCAGTACGGCAGGAAGCGCGTCTCGATCTCGTGCTCGGTCCCGGCGTAGTAGACGTCGCCGAGGTGGATCGCGTACGCGTAGCCGGGGGCGCCGAGCTGGGCGCCCACCCGGGGCGCTCCGTAGAGGCCAGAGCCCCAGTCGCCGGCGATGCCGATCCGGCACTTCGGGGATAGCTCCTCGGGGCCGCCGGTGGGGCGCTTCTGGGCCACCTTGTCGAGCTTTCCCAGCCAGCTGAGCAGGCTGAGGCCCCAGCGCAGATCGCGCTCGTCGAACTGGATCTCCCTCGACGCCAGCGCTGCCTGCTTGGCGTCGCGCTCCTCGGCTTTCTCGGCGAGCCACGATTGCAGCCGCGCTCCGAGCGCGGCGTCCGGGGAGCTCATGATGCCTGGACCGAGATCCGCGTTCGCGATCTGGGCCCGCGCGGCGCTGAGCTTCACGAAGAGCTCCTGGCGCTGCTTCTCGGTCAACGCTTCGGCGGGATCGGCGGCGTCTGGCATGCCTTCGGGCGTGGCCGACTCCGCGAACAGACGCTTCACGACGTCTGCGGACACGACGGCCTTCGGACTGCCGTGCGGCTTGTGCTGGTCCATGGTCCCTCCTTGGGAAAGGGGCGCGATTTTCGAAGCAATCATAGAAGCATGCCCCGCGCAAGGCCAGAGCAGGTGAGCGCGCAGCGCCTCGGCCGCCCGGACAGCCGCGTGGTCGACGCGTGCGCCTCGCGGTGACCGCCGGCGGCGCCCGCAGGGAGCCCCCTCGGGCGCGCTCCATGGTACAACCGGCCTCCGGAGGATTGCACCGTGCCCGATGCGTTCCGGATCCTCGACCCCAGGCGCCGCGACGCCTCGCAGCGCAAGGCCTTCGATGCGCAGGAGATCCCGCAGGCGATCGGTAGCCACAGGGTCGCGGCGGAGCACTTCCAGCCGCACGAGGAGCTCGTCCTGGCGATCAACGCCGCCCTCGCAGTCGGCGCGCCGCTGCTCGTCACGGGCGAGCCCGGGACAGGCAAGACCCAGGTCGCCTTCTGGGTCGCCTGGCACTTCGGCATCGAGGATCGCCTGTTCCCCTTCTACGTCCGCTCGACCTCGGTGGCGAGCGATCTGCTCTACCGCTTCGATACGGTAGGCTACTTCCACGCGGCGCAGGATCCGAACCTCAAGGGCCAGCCGATCAATAAAGGCAAGTTCGTCCAGGAGGGGGTGCTCTGGAGGGCGTTCCTCGCCGAGGGGCGCGCGGTCGTGCTGATCGATGAGATCGACAAGGCCCCTCGGGATTTTCCCAACGATCTGCTCAACGTGCTCGAGCAGCACAGATTCACGGTGCTCGAGACCGGCGAGGAGGTCGGCCGCCGCGGAGGGGGGCCGCCGCCGCTCGTGGTGATCACCAGCAACAGCGAGCGGCGCCTGCCCGAGCCGTTCCTGCGCCGGTGCATCTTCCACCACATCGAGTTCACCCCGGAGCTCGTGCGCCGGGCAGTGGACGCGCGGATGGGCGACTTCCCGCGCCTCGACGAGACCACGCGAGAGGTGGCGATCAAGCGCTTCTTGGAGCTGCGCGACCGCGATCTGCGCAAGAAGCCGGCGACGTCCGAGCTGCTCGTATGGCTCACGCTGCTGAGCGCGCGCGGCAGCGTCTCCGCCGCCGAGCTGCAGCGCATGCCGCTCCGATCGCTGCCGGCGCTCTCGGCGCTGATCAAGGACCGGGACGATCTGGCCCAGCTCTGAGCGGCCGGCGGCGCGATGAGCTCGGATCTGGGGCTTGAGGCGCTGTTTCAGGCGCTGCGGCAGGCGGGGATCACGGTCGGCGTGACCGAGACGGTGCGGCTGCACCGGGTGCTCTCGCTCGACGCCGACATCGACCTGCCGACGCTCCGCGGGCTCGTGGCCGCGGTGATGGTCAAGTCGCTTGCGGACCGGGCACGGTTCGAGCGCGTGTTCGACGCGTGGGCGGCCGGCGCGGAGGCCGCGCTCGCGCTGCGGGAGCGGGCCCGCCCTGCTTCGCGGCTCCCGCTGCTGGAACCCGAGCCCGATCGGGCCGGGAAGAACCTGCGGAGGTTGCGGAAGCTCACGGTGCTCGTCGCTGTGCTCGGAGGGCTCGTTGCGCCGGTCGCCGCCATGCTCACGGCCGTGGATTGGTCTGCGCACATCCCGGAGGCGAAGAGCGGCGTCAATGCGGACACCGGCGCGCGTGTCGAGGTGGATGCCGGCGCCGACGTCGATGCCCCCGCCGAGGTCAATGCCTCCAACACGAGCGCTGCTCCCGAGGTGCTCGATGCTGCCGCCGGAACCGATGCCGGCGCCGACGTCGATGCCCCCGCCGAGGTCAATGTCTCCAACACGAGCGCTGCTCCCGATGAGCTCGATGCTGCCGCCGGGGCCCATGCTGCCGCCAGAACCGATGCGGCCGCCGGGGCTTATGCTGCCGCTGGGGCCGATGCTGCCGCCAGAGCCGATGCTGCCGCCAGAGCCGATGCTGCCGCCAGAGCCGATGCTGCCGCCAGAGCCGATGCTGCCGCCGAGGCCGATGCTGCCGCCGAGGCCGATGCTGCCGCCGAAGTAACGCCCGACACACGGACGTTCGAGGCACTCGCCCCTGAGTTTCGAGAGGTTTCCCGGCTCGACGGCCGGCTCGGCCTCGCCCTCACCCTCTTCGCCTGTGGTACCGCTGCCGGCCTCTGGATCGGGATGCGCCGCCGCTTCTACCTTCCGAAGCCCGCGCCTGCGCCCTCTCGCCCAGGCCCTCCCGAGGTCTCGCTGTCGAGCCCTCCGCGCCGCGGTCTCGAGCTCCTCGATGCGCGCTCCGAGGACGCGCTCGTCTGGGGCATCGGTCGCTTGATGACGGAAGAGGTATCGGACGCGCTCGACGCGGATCGTTCGGTAGAGGCCACCGCGCGCGCCTTCGGCTTCCCCACCCTGCATCTGCAGCGGCAGGGCCGGCACCACACCGTGTGGCTCTGGGTGGACGAGTCCTCGCCCGATCCCACGATCGGCCGGCTCGCCCGCGAGATCGTCACCGCCTTACGCCGGGTCGGCCTCCCGGTCGAGCAGGCCGCGTTCTGGGCCGTGCCGGACTGGCTGGCGACGCCCGATGGGATGAGGTTCACGCCGGCCGATCTCGAGGAGCAGCAGAGCGACGCGATCGTCGCTGTCCTCACCGACGGACAGGCATTCTCCATCCGCCACGCGGGCGTCGATCGGCAGCCCCGCCTCACCCGGCTCCTGCGCACCCTCGCCCGCTTTCCACGGCTCGCCTTCATCGACTTCGGGCAAGGGCGCTCGGGCCTCTCCGGCATCGCCGGCGCCCACCGCATCCCGGTTCTCGAGCCCGAGGACGCCGCGCTCTTTCTGGCCGGTGGCCGGCTCCCGCCGAGACGCGAGCCCGTCCGCCGCCGGCTCGACGGCGATGCCCGCGCCTGGGCCGCCGCGTGCGCGCTCAGCCCGCGGCCGGTCGACGAGGAGACAGCCTTCGCCCTCCGGCGCGCGCTCGGCCTGCGCGTCTCGCCATGGTTCATCCAGGCGCTCCACCGCGAGGCCACGGAACCAGGCGGGCTGCTCGACTGGTCGTTCCCGGTCCGGGTGGCGCTCTGCGACTGGCTGCGCCGAGCGGAGCAGGGACGGGGGAGCTTGCTCGAGCGCGCGATCCGCTTCTGGCGGATACGCTACGCGACGGAGGCGAAAGCGCGACGGCAGGCGGATGCGACGGTGCCGTGGATCGGAACGCCCGCCGAGCGGGCGTTCCGGATCGAGCGAGCGCTGATCGATATCTGGGACCGGCCGGACCAGGCGGCCCGCGAGCTCTTCTCCCATATGGGCACGGATCTCGAGGAGGCGGTGAAGCGCCGCTCGGCCGCGCTCGCGCCGCGCGAGGCAGAGGGAACGAGGACCGCGATCGTGCTGCCCTGGTCTCTGCGAGACCGGCCTGACGAGGTGCGGGTGATGCTGCAGGCGATCGGCTTCGGCGTAGCGGCCGGCGTCTCTGGCGCGGAGACGATCCGCGGACGACCTGGGCGCTTCTGGCTTGCCGTGGGGCTCGCCGGTGGCCTCGGGTTTGGCGCGGCGGCGAATCTGCTCGGTCGAGATGTCGACATCTGCGCGGTGGACGATACGGGCGCGTGGTGTCAGGTGGCGATGCAGGCGAATGGAGATCTCCTCGTCACCGGGGGGCGGGGAGCGCTCTGGACATCGACGACAATCCAGCCGTCTGCGCGTATCGCGCTGACTTTTCACGAAGAGTCTAGGCCTTGCGAGGAGGCTCTGCCAGAAGGGATCATCGTGCAGCGGTGCGGCACGAGCCTCCCGGCTTTCCGAGACCGCGGGCCACAGCCAAGGCGCCGCATTACGGTGATCGAGGTGAGGCCGCGCGATCGTCTCGGTGAAATTATCGCCGATCGCCTGCTCGATTCGCACATCGCGGACATCGTGATCCGCGCGAAGGCACCCCTGGATCTCGACGCCGTGGATGCAGCGCTTAGCCGGAGCTCGTGGGATGGGGGAGATCAGGTGGTGATCCTCCACGCGCTGCGCGAACCGGACGAGTCATCGGATGGAGACACCCGAAAGGTGGGGACGGCTGAGCTCGGCAGACGTTTCGGTCGCGACGTGCTCGAGATCGCACGGAGCTCTGGCACAGGCGTTGTTGAAATCTTCACGCTTCAGGGGCACGAGAGAACAGTGAGATCAATGGCATGGAATCGGGACGGCAAACGCATCGTCAGCGCCTCCTCGGACGGTACGGCGTGGGTGTGGAACGCCGATGGCTCCGGCCGGCCCATCGTCCTAAAAGGGCACGAGGGCTCGGTCTATTCCGCCGCCTTTAGCCCCGATGATCAGCGGATCGTCACCGCCTCCTTCGATAAAACCGCGCGGGTGTGGAACGCCGATGGCTCCGGCCGGCCCATCGTCCTAAAAGGGCACGAGGGCTCGGTCTATTCCGCTGCCTTTAGCCCCGATGGTCAACGCGTCGTCACCACCTCCTTCGACGAGAGCGCGCGGGTGTGGAACGCCGATGGCTCCGGCCAGCCCATCGTCCTGAAAGGGCACGCGGGGTGGGTCAACTCCGCCGCTTTCAGCCCCGATGGTCAGCGGATCGTTACCGCCTCCGTCGACAATACCGCGCGGGTGTGGAACGCCGATGGCTCCGGCCGGCCCATCGTCCTGAAAGGGCACGAGAGCTCGGTCTATTCCGCCGCCTTCAGCCCCGATGGCCAGCGGATCGTCACCGCCTCTTCGGACGGCACCGCGCGGGTATGGGGCGCCGATGGCTCCGGTGAGCCGATCGTCCTGAAAGGGCACGTTGCCCGGGTCGCTTCCGCTGCCTTCAGCCCCGATGGTCAGCGGATCGTCACCGCCTCGGACGACAGAACGGCGCGGGTGTGGAACGCCGATCGCTCTGGCGAGCCCATCGTCCTAAAAGGGCACGCAGGCTTTGTCCATTTCGCGGCATTCAGCCCGGATGGACTGCGTGTGCTCACCACCTCGCCCAATGACGAGACCGCCCGGAGCTGGGACCTCATATCGTCCAGCGCATGGTATGCCCGCACCGGCGCATGCCTCACCGCCGCCGATCGCATCCGCTACCTCGGCGAGCTCTCTATCGATGCGCAGCGGGCTTCTAAAGCATGCCAGCCGCTCCCCCACGCTCCCTAGCCCAGCCGCAAGCCCACACGCCCTGGCACCCGACGCGCATGGCGCTCGCCGAGCGCTTCCTTCCCCCTGGGCGTCACCGCTTGCTCGCCGACGCTTGATCAGGGCTCAGCGCCGGCCCTTGGCGGGGGCTGCGGCGTGGTGGCTTTGGGCTCGCGCGGGCTCGATGAAGGAGGGGAGATGGGGAACTTTGCCGTCCCCGTCGCCGACGACGCTGGAGCAGGGATGCGGGGCTCCGTTGGCGCGCCTGCGCGGTCGTGAACCGTCGCCGTTGCGGTCTCCGGCGGCGCTGGCATGAGCGGGATGTCCGGCGCCGAGCGCGCTCGCAATTCGCGCCAGACCACGACCCCCAGAAGCCCCGCCAGGACCAGCGCCGGCAGCGCCGCCCCGCTGTTCAGCGCGGCTTTCAATCGACCGCCCAGGGTTGGACGCGCCCCTTCGCCCGCAGGGCCCTGCGCCGGCACCGCGATCGGTCTGGCCGAGATCGCGAGCGGCACCGCGGCGGCGACGAGCGCGACGAACCCCGCGATCCCTGCCGCGCTCGGCTCTCGAAGGCACACGAACCCGAGCGCCGCGCCGGCCCCGAGCCCTGCGGCGAGCGCGGGCCCCGCCGGGATCCGGTCGAGCTTCCGGAGCGCTCGCCGAAGGCCGAGATCGCGGACCATGGATCGCATCTTCCACGGGGCGCGCAGGACCCGCAAGCACGCGCAAGGGGACGCCGCGCCGAGCGCAGCTCGGGTACAATCCCCCTGGAGGCTGCATGCCGCGTCAAGACGAGCGCTTGACACTCACCATCGATCTCGCCCGGAAAGGTCGTGACCTGGTCCGCACCTACGTCGTCCCCGCCCAGGGCGAGGTCGCGACCCACGCGAGCCCCTTCGCCGCCATCGGCGATTCCTATCGCGCCGGCGACGCGCGCGGCCTCGCCGCCCTGCACGGCGTGCTCGCCCGCGGCGACAGAGCCGAGCTCGACGCGAGCCTCACCGGCAGACAGCTCGATCAGGCCGGCGCGGCCCTGTTCGAGGCGCTCTTCGGCGCGGAGGAGCAGTGGGTACCGGTGCTCCGCGCGGCCTTCCGGCAGCCCGAGCCGAAGCCGAGGCCCGACCCCTGCCGCTTCCCGCTGCGCGTACGGATCTGCAGCCGTGATCCGTTGCTGCAAGGGCTGCCCTGGCGCGCGGCGATGTGGACCGGCCGCCTGCTGCTCGACGAGGGGTGGACCTTCGAGGTGTGCTTCGAGCTCGACTCGGAGCCCGCCGTCCACTTCCAGGCCCCGGGCTCGATCCTGGTCATCGCCCCGGAGATCGCCGGCACAGCTCCCATCGGCACCGCCGCGCACCTCCGGGATCTCGGCCTGCTGTTCGAGAGCCTCTCGCCCGGGCACGCGGCGTCGCCGCGCTTCCTCGTGGTGAAGACGCCGGCGCAGATCGAGCGCGCGCTGCGAGGGATGCGGCCGGACGTGGTTTACTTCTACGGCCACGGCGCCGTCGCCGACGGCCAGCTCGCGCTCCAGCTCGGCGAGGGCCACCCCGAGCCGACGCTCATGCGCGATCTCGCGCGGCTCATCCGCGCGAGCCCGCCGCGCGTGGTCTTCTTGAACGGCTGCCAGACCGGGCAGGCGGGCTGGCACTCGGCCGGGGCGCAGCTCCTGCCCGACGTGCCCGTCGTGATCGCCAACGCGACGACCGCGTGGTCCGAGATCGCTTCGCGCTTCGCGGTGCAGTGGCTCGGGGCGTGGCTGCGCGAGGGGCTCGATCCGGTCGCCGCCCTGCACCAGCTCGGGGGGCGAGCGTCCACCGAGGGATTTGCCTGGATCACCCCCGTGGTCCACACGCATTACAGCGCCTTCACGACGCTCCGGTCCTCGGCGGCGGATCGGCTGCCCTACTTCCCCCCAGAATGGCTCGACAGGGAGGAGCAGCGCAGCCGGGTATTTGGCTATATCTCCGATCTGGCCCGCGACCCGCGGCGGCGGGTGATCGCGGCGCTCGCCTATGGGTCGCCGGGCAACTCGCTGGAGCGGCTGCCGGGCCAGATCATCGCCCGCGTCGAGAGCGACGCCGGCGAGCGGATGCACATCCGGCACATCGCGCTGAGGTTCCCTGAGCAGCGAACGCCCCGGGATCTCGCCACGAACCTCGCGCACGGGCTCAGGCTCCAGCTCCGCCACGAGGCCACCGCCCCGCTCCAGCACGTGCTCCGCGCCCACGCGCCGCGGCGCATCGGCGGTGCCGTTCCCATCCTCTGGCTCGACTGGGGCGTGTTCGGTGCGCCCCCGCTGCGTCAGCCTGAGCTCAGCCCCGAGCACGTCACGGAGTGGCTCAAGTTCGTCCGCAATGAGATCGCCTCAATCTGTCCGGATGAGCTGCGGGTCATCGCCACCGTGGCGCTCGAGATTGAGTCCTCGAAGATCCCTCGGCTCGGCAGCAAGCTCTCGGCGTTCGAGGCAGATTCCAACTTCCGGAACGCGAAGTTCCGCGTCCGGACGATCCCTCCGCTCAAGGACGTCGAGCTCGGCGATATCCTCGATTACCTTGAGCACGTCGACTGCCCGGCGGACCTGACGCACGAGCTTGCGGGGCTCATCCACCGCACCACGAAGGGGCGCTACGAGGAGACGGTGAACCTCCTGAAGAAGGGCCCACCAGCCTGGTATCCGCTCCGCGATGAGCTTCAGGGCGGAGAGCCCGCGCAAGAGGCTCCCGGAAGCTGGTAGACCGGAGAAGACCCCTGCAGCAGGCCGCGGCAGCCGCCTCACGGCGGAGCGCCGTCGCGCGCGGCGCTCGCCGCGGGCGCCTCCCCTGCTCGCTTGCTGTCGAGGGCGAGCAGACAGAGATAAGAAAAGGCACAAACAACGAGGCTGCCGAACACGAGCATCGGCAGCGAGTAGGCCAGCCTCTCCAGGCCCACCCCCTCGATCAGCTTTCCGGTGAGGGCCGGGAGGACCATGCCGCCTAGGCTGTCGCCGACCAGCACGAGCCCGGTCACGAACGCCGTCATGGGCACGATCTGCCCCGCGAGCGTGAAGCCGCTGGGCCAGAGCGGCGCCATGAAGAGCCCGAGCCCGAGCGCGACACCCCACAGGAGCGCGCTCGAGGGCGGCAGGAGCAGCATCATCGCGGACAGCACCAGACAGCCGCCCAGCCCCACGGGGATGACCTGGCGCGGCGTGAAGCGGATCGCCACCGGGATCGAGAGCAGCCTCCCGATCGTGAACGAGAGCCAGAACCCCGAGGTCAGGTACGCGGCCCCGGTCGCCGAGACGACGCCCAGCGTGAGGGAATAGGTGTAGATCCAGCTCCCGAACGAGATCTCCCCGCCGACGTAGGCGAACAGGTACAGCACCGCGACGAGCACCGGGAGGAGGTGCAGCGAGCGATCCGCGCCCTTCGCCGCGGCGTCCTTCCCGCCCTTTTCCCGGGGCTCGGGGCAGTGCCGCATCGAGAGCACGCCCAGGGCGACGAGGGCCGAGAAGGCGGCCACGGCCCAGTACGCCGCGTGGTAACCGCCCCAGGCCCCCGGGACGCGCGCGACGAGGAGCGGCGACACGAACGCGCCCAGCCCGAAGCAGAAGTGAAGCCCGTTCATGAAGGGGCTGACCTTCTCCCCGTGCGTCCAGAGGAGCAGCGCGTTCGCGCCCGTGTTGACAAACCCCTCCGCGAGACCCCGGCAGAACGCCAGGACCACGAGCAGCCATAACCACGGGACGGCCGGGATGATAGCGAGGCACGCTGCAGCGACCAGGTGCGCTCCCCCGAGCAGGGTGTGCCCGTGCACGCGATCGAACAGCTTGCCTCCCCAGAGCGTACCGAGCGTGTAACCAACCCCCCCGCCGAGGAACAGCGAGCCCATGTCCCCTACGCTCGATCCCGTCTGCCGCGCCAGATCCGGCAGGGTCGGCCCGGTGATCGCCGTGATGAGGCCCAGACAGATGAAGAGCCCGTAGTAGCCGGCCGTCTGGCGCAGCGCCCTGTCGCTCCACCGGCTCGAGACCGGACGCTCCTCCACGGCTGCAGTGCTCATCGCTTCACTCCTTTTGCCCCATGCGGGGGATCGTGTGCCGGCCCCGGCGCGGCCGGGCATCCGGGGGGATCGTCGGCGCGCGAGGCGCCGGCCGTGCGCTCGCGCTCGTGCTCGTGCTCGGTGCGCCACGACTCGAAGGCGAGCGCCTGGAGCGCGGAGAGGACGAGGACGGAGACGTCGGTGTTGACGTAAAGCCAGATGAACCCGAGCCCCAGGCCGCGCACGAGCAGGGCCACCGCCGCCCCGACGGCGACGTTGCCGCCCCAGAACAGGAGGCACACGCCCACGCAGCGGATCGCGCGCCGGAGCGCGGGCGGGAGGAGCCCGGCGCGCATGCCCCGGCGGCGCCCCGCCGCATAGACCACGCAGGACGTGGCCGCGACGACGCCAAGGATGTAGAGCGCGTCCGACACCGCTACACCTCCCCGCGGAGCCGCGACAGCGCGCGCGCCGCGAGCTCCTGGAGCAGCCGGCCGATCGCCGAGAGGCGCTCCCCCGGGATGTTCGACGCCGGCGACCCCTCCGGGACGGGCGCGGCGAGGACCTCGAAGCCCGCGCGCTCGAAGAGCCGGCGCGCGCGCACGATGCGGTGCGCGCCGGTGACGAGCAGGATCCTCCTTGCGCCCCTGGGCAGCAGGAGCTCCGCGCTGCGCTGGGCTTCCACCGCGGTCGTCAGCCCGCGCGGCTCCGTGAGCAGGGCCGGCGCGGGGACGCCGAGGCCCTGCGCGAGGCGCGCGCGCGACTCGGCCTCGCTGGCCGGCCCGTTGCGGCTGCCGAGCATCAGAACGAGCGGCGCTCGCCCCCCGCGGTACAGCGCGACGCCCTCGACGGCGCGCCGGAGGGAATCCTCGGGGAGCCGCCCGTCCGGATCGACGTCCGCGCCGAGGACGACCACGGCGTCGGCCTGCCCGGCGTCGGGCGCCGACGCCATCCAGCGATCGAGCGGCGCGGCCGCCGGGGTGAACGCAGCGACGGCGAAGGCCATGAGCCCGATCACGCCGGCCGCGGTGCTCAGGCGGTCCCACGCTCCTTCCATGCGCATGGCGTCGGATCCCTGGAGCCGCCCCTACGTCGCGCCCAGGAGGGCGGGCATCGAGGAGCGCGCGAGCAGCCGCCGCGCCTCCAGCTCCTCCGCGACGCCGTGGATGGCGGCCTCGACGCGCTCGAGCGTCTCCTCGCTCATCCGGCCGTGCAGGGGCAGGCAGACCTGGCCCGCGCAGAGCCGGTCCGTGTTCGGGAGGGCGACGCCCGCGGGGAAGCAGTCCAGCGCGTGCAGAGGCGGGTAGAAGTACCGGCGCGCCTCGACGCCGCGCCGCGCGAAGGCCGCGATGGCGTCGTCGATCGGGGCGTCGATCAACCCGACCCCGAGGTTCTGCCCGTTGGGGTTCACGCCCGGCGGGATGCGCTGGGCGCGGTACACCTGCGGGTGCCGGGACAGGGCCGCGCGCAGCCGGTCGAGGTACGTCCGCCTGCGGGCCAGCGCCTCCGGGAGCCGGCGGAGCGACGCGAGCGCCAGGGCGGCGCGCAGCTCGTCCAGCTTGGCGTTCATCCCCGGGACCGACGCCGAGAGCGGCTGCGTGAGCCCGTGGTTGCGCAGCCGGCGCATCGCCGCGCTGACCTCCCGGTCCGGGGAGACGACCACGCCGCCCTCCGCGGCCACGAGGACCTTGGTGGCGTGCAGCGAGTAGGTCGTCGCGGTGAGGAGCGCCTCGGCCTCCCGGCTCGCCGTCTCGGTGCCCATGCCGTGCGCGTTGTCGTAGATCACGGCCGCGCCCGCGCCGCGGGCCTCGCGCGCGATGGCGGCCAGATCGGGCGGGACGCCGAACACGTTGACCGGGAGGACCAGCGTGGCGCCGTGCTCCGCGAGCAGGCGGCGCAGGTGCCCCGGATCCAGCGTCCAGGTCTCCGGGTCGACGTCGCAGAAGACCGGCTCGAAGCCCGCGTGCACCGCGGCGTTGAGCGTCGCGATGAAGGTGAAGGCCGGGAGGATCGCCTTGCCCCGCCGCACCGCCGCGGCCTCGATGGCGAGGCTGATCGCGACGGCGCCGTTCGATACGGCCACGGCCTCCTCGACGCCGAGGAACGCCGCGATCGCCCGCTCGAAGCCCTCCGCGAGCGGGCCGCCGTTGCTCAGCCGCCCCGAGCGAAGGACGTCGGCGATCTGCGCCGCGATCGCGTCCGGCTCGTCCACCTGCGGCAAGACCATGGGGATGAAGGGTCGCTGGTCGCTCATGCTTGTCTCTCCGGACGAAGGCGCTGGTGTACGACGCGGCCGATGAACTCCGGGATGCCGAGCAGGTACCGCCGCCAGAGCCGCCGCGGCTCGACCGCCAGGCGGTAGAGCCACTGGACGTGGTTCCGGCGCACCCACTCGGGCGGGTACGCGACGGCGCCCGCCACCTGATCCAGAAGCCCTCCCATACACCAGGTGGCGCGCACCTGGAGCGCCCCGAGGTGCTGGCTCACCCAGAGCTCCTGCTTAGGCGGGCCGAGGCCGACGATGAGCAAGGCGGCGCCCGAGCCGTTGATCTCCCGGACCACCGCCGCCTCTTCCTCGGGGGCGAAGTACCCGTGGTGAACGCCGGCGATCCGGAGCCCCGGGCGCTCCGCGGCCAGGCGGCGCGCGACATCGTCGGCGATCCCGGGCGCGCCGCCGAGCAGGAAGACCGAGGCCCCGCGCTCGGCGCAGAGGTCCGCGATCCGGCCCAGCTCGACCGGGCCCACGTTGATCCGCTCCGGGCACGGCCCGCCCAGCAGCCGCGCCGCCCAGACCACCCCGATGCCGTCGGCGTACACGACGTCGGCCTGGGACACCGAGGCGCGGTACGGCGACTCGCGCGCCGCCAGCGTGGCGCAGTACGCGTTGACGTAGGTGTAGTAGTCGGGCCTGGCGCGCTCCGCCTGCAGCGCCTCGTCCAGGCGGCGCAGCAGCTGCTCGAAGGAGAGCCGCGTGACGGGGACGCCGAGGACGTCGACCCGGGGCGCGCTCGAGGGCGCAGCGACGGTCATGCCTCGCCCCTGGCCGGCGCCACCTTGTCCTGCGCGCTGATGAACGCGCGAGGATCGGTGACCGGCTCGCGATCGAGGACGGGCCGCGCCTCGTCGGTGCCGAACATCGCGACGTAGTCGCCGTGGAACCCGTCGCAGATGTCGCGCAGCGCGCACCGCTGGCACCCCGCGCCCTTCTGGTAGCCGTTGTGCTCGACGCGGTTCAGCGCGTCGTGGCGGTAGGCCTCATCGCGATCCCCGCGGCGGCGGAGGAGCCTGTAGGACAGCCCTTCCAGCTTCCTCATCACGGGGCCGAGCCGCGGGTTCGTGTCGGCGCGGAGCATCCGGCCCCGGAGGTCGATCGCGTCCGCCAGGCGGAGGAGCGGCTGCCGGAGCCGGCCGAGGCGCGGCCGCGCGCCGAGCGGGACGGGCGGCGACACGGCGCCGGCCCGCATCCGCTGCGGGCCCTTGTTGGTCCACGTCCAGCTCGCGAAATCCCACTCGTGCGGGTCGTACGAGAGCTGCTGGTAGTTGTACACCGACGGCCAGTGGCGCTCGGGGACGATGCAGTGGGGCAGGTACCGGACGTTCGCCTCCACGCCGGCCTGCGCGAGCACGTCCAGGGCCTCGTCGAGCGGGCCCCGCAGATCGCCATAACGAGGCACGTTCTCCGCGGTGCGTGCGCCCTCCTTGCGCTGATCCGCGAAGGGGTTGAAGGCGAGGAAGTTGACGGCGCGCGCCCCCAGCTCCACCGACAGCTTCGCGATCGCCGGCAGCTGCGGCACCGCGAGCTTGGACATCACGCAGTTCACGCGGAACGGCACGTCGAGCGCGATGAGGTGGTTCAGCGCGCGCATCTGGCGCACGTGCGCGCCGCTCACGCCCACGGCCGCGTCGTGCGCCTTCCCGAGCCCCTGGACGCTGACAAGGAAGTCGGCGACGCCGGAGTCCTTGAACTGCTGCGCCTTGTCGCGCTTGTCGAGCACCAGCGCGTTCGTGATGAGCGTCGGCGCGAGGCCGATCCCGGCGCAGTACCGGATCAGCGCATGGATGTCGCGCCAGATGGTCGGCTCGCCGCCCTGGATGTCGATCGCGTCGTTCCCGTAGAACTCGACGAGGGTCCGGCAGATCTCCTGCGCCTTCTCCAGCGACATGAACGGGTGCTCGGGGTGCTCCTTGTCCTCGATCCGATCGAGGAAGTAGCAGAAGTGGCAGCGCAGGTTGCACGTCTGCCCGAGCCACAGCACGCCGCGGCGCGTGAGCGCTCGCGTCTGGCCGTGGGGCCGCGGCGCGGCGGCCGGGCGCGCGGCCGGCACGGCCAGGGCGAGGGCTCGCTCGAGCAGGATCTCCGGCGGCTCGATGTCCGCCGAGACCAGCGACTCCTTTCGCCTGAGCTGCACCAACGAAACGTTGCCATCCGTGCTTGTCTTCACGTGGTCCTCTCCTGGATTCGATCCTTCACGCACGGCGCGCGGCGCCCTGCCGCTTCACGTGACTGCTGCCGGGAAGTTGAACCGCACCGCGATCGGGGCGATAGGGGAGCGGCATGCGCGCGCGGCGACCTCCGGTGAGGGATCTCCTCGATCCATGACGTCGTCGGCGCCCCGCGAGGACGCCCCGCCGCCGGCGAGGCGAAGCGTCTCGGGCAGCATGGCGCTGAAGACCGCGAGCGATCTCGTCTCGCGCGGCGTCCGCATGCTCCTCGCCGTGGTCGCCGCGCGGCACCTGGGGCCGGCGGGCTTCGGCGACTACAGCTACGCCTTCGCCGTGGGCTTCCTGCTCGGCGAGCTCTCGGACCTCGGCCTTCACCTGTTCATCGCGCGGGAGGTGGCCCGCGATCCCGGCGCTCCCATCGGCCCGCTCGTGCGCCTCAAGCTCGCCGTGACGCTGGCCGCCGGCGCCGTCGGCCTCGTGGTCGGCCTCCTCGCGGGCGCGGCCTCGCCGCGCCGGACGCTCGTGTGGCTGCTGACGGCCGCGTGGCTGATGGCCTCGTTCGTCGAGATGCTCAACCAGGTGTTCCGCGGGCACCAGCGGATGGAGCGCGAGGTGATGGTGGCGGTCACCATGGCGGTCACGTCCTTCGGGCTGGGGACGGGGGCGCTGCTCTCCGGGCTCGGCGCGCTCGGCCTGGCGTGGAGCCTCGTCGCGGGCCACCTGGTCGCCCTCACGCTGGCCCTGGCCCTCGCCGCCCAGCTGCTCGAGCGCCGGCAGTGGTCCAGCGAGGGCGCGGCGCTGCCGCAGGGCTTCCTCCGCGAGGCCGGGCCGCTCGCTGTGGTGATGCTCGCCAGCCCCCTCTACTTCCAGCTCGATCTCCTGATGCTGGGCTGGATGAGCACCCCCCACGCGGTCGGCGACATGAGCGCGGTCCAGCGCATGATCGGCGGCGCCATGATGCTGCCGGGCGTCGTGCGCGCGGCGGTCTTCCCCGCCTTCGTCGCCAGCCGCTCCGCGAGCGCCCGCAGGCGCCTCGCCACGCTCACCTTCGTCGGGCTCATGGCCGCGGGCGCGCTCATGAGCGCCGTCGTGTGGTGGATGGGCGGCCCGCTCGTCCGGATCGTGTTCGGCCCCGACTACGCGAGCGCCGTGCTGCCGCTGCAGCTCCTGACCACGGCGCTCGTGTGGATGGTGCCGGAGCTCGCCATCGGCCCGATGCTGTTCGCCGCGGGCCAGCAGCGCCCGTACGCGGCCCTCTGGACGGCGACCGTGCTCCTCATCGCCGCCGGGGACCTGTGGGCGGTGCCCGCGCACGGCGCCGCCGGCGCGGCCGCGGTGAAGCTCGTGGTCACGCTCGGCCTCGTGGCCGGCGAGGTGATCGTCCTCTTTCGCGTCAGGGACCACCTCGGGGCCGCCTGAGCGGCCGAGGAGCGGGCCTCTCGCGGCGTCGTCGATCGCCCGGCGCACCACGTCAGTAGCTCCCCACGCCGAAGAGCATGCGCAGCGGCGTGATCGCCATGATCTTCAGGTCGCCCCAGAAGCTGGCGTTGGCCAGGTAGTAGATGTCGAGGATGACGCTCTGGTCGAAGGTCACCTGGTTGCGCGCCACGACCTGCCACAGGCCCGTGATCCCGGGGCGGCCGTCGGTGCGGAGGCGGTGCCACGCCTTGAGCGCGTCGTACTCCGCCATCGGATAGGGCCTCGGCCCCACCAGGGCCATGTCGCCTTTGAGGACGTGGAGGAGCTGGGGGATCTCGTCGAGGCACAGCCAGCGCAGGACGCCGCCCAGCCGCGTGATGCGCGGATCCCTCGGGTGCTTGGGGATGACGACCCCATCGTCGCGCACGAAGCCGGGGATCTCGCCGCGGATGACCGAGAGCCGCGCGGCGTCGCTCCTGTCCTCGCCGTCCCGGCGCCGCGTCCGCATCGTCCGGTACTTGAAGAACAGGAACGGCTTCCCGCGCAGCCCTGCGCGCGGAGCGACGTGGAACGCCCCGCCCGGGGACTCGAGGCGGATCAGCAGCGCGATCGTCAGCCACAGCGGCGCGCCTCCGAGCAGCACCGACAGGGCCACGAGCACCTCGACGGCCCGGGTGGCCGCGGCGTCGAGGCCGCCCCGCTCGCCCGAGCCGAACCGGACCACCGGGAGCCCCTCCGCCGTCCGCTCGGACAGGCCGAGGCGCTCCGCGAGCCACTCGAGGTCCCGCGAGGCGATCGCGACGGCCTGCGCCCGCTCGCGCGCCCGCTGCAGCACGTCCCCCACCGCGTCGAGGCCCTCGACGACGACGGGGGCGCCCGGATCCGCCGGAGGAGGCGGCGCGGTTGCACGTTGAGCGAAGGACGTCGTTGCAACGGTCAAGAAAACCTCCTGGTGGTCTCCGGTCCGGCGTCGCGGCGGTCCCCCGCCCTGCCGTCTCGCCTCAGCCCTCTCTCAGCTGCTCCCCGAACGCCCGGCGCGTCCGCCACCGCGCCCACGCCGGAAAGAGCTCTCCCACCACGCTGCGGAGGCGGAGCCGCAGCGGAGCGCCGCCCTGCGCCCGCGGCTCGCGCCAGAGCGCGGCCACGGTCTCGGCGACCCGGTCCACCGGGACGCCGCCGTCGTGCGGCCGGGACACCGAGCCCCGGCGCCGCCGCTCGTCCTCGTGCAGGCCCGTGTCCACCCAGCCGGGGTGCACCTGGGAGACCCGGATCCCCCGGGGCGCGAGCTCGAGATCGAGCGCGTCGCTGAGGCCGCGGACGGCGAACTTCGTGGCGCAGTAGACGCTCTTCATGGGCACGGCGCGGAACGAGACCTCGGAGCCGACGTTGATGATGTGGCCGCCGCCCCCCATCGCCTGCGCCGCGTGCCGGCAGCCGAGGATGACGCCGAGGAGGTTGGTGCGGACGATCGCCTCCACGTCCTCGAGCGCCATCTCGTCGAGGCGCCCATAGCCCTCCCGGGCGGCGTTGTTGACGACGACGTCGATCCCCCCGAGAAAAGCGCGAGCCGCGCCGAAGAAGGCGCGCTGGGAAGCGTCGTCGCCGACGTCCACCGCGCCCGTGCCGAGCCGGCGGCCCGCGCCCTCGGGCGCTGCGCTCTGCTGCAATGCGACGAGCGCCCGCTCGTCCCGCGCGCCGGCGAACACCCGGTGCCCCTCCGCGAGCGCGCGCGCGACGATGGCCCGCCCGATCCCGCGGGAGCCGCCGAGCACGACGATGGCGAGCGTCCGCTCAGGCACGCGCGACCCGCGCCAGCAGATCTCGCCCCAGGCTGCGCGCGAGGAGCTTCTCGCTGCTCACGAGGTGCTGCTGGTTGAGCCACGGCGCCGCGCAGGCGAAGCAGCCGTGATCGCGCAGGTGCTCCCACGCGGCCCGGACGCCGACCTCGAGCACGCTCCTGGCGGGGAAGTCCGCGAGCCGCTGGTTGCACGGGTACATGCGGCCGTCGCCGTCGATGAAGGCGTAGTACCTGCCCGCGCTGCACGGGAGGTACGGGAACCGCTCTCGCCGCTCCTCCCGGGTGACGCGATCCGCGTCGTGTTGTTGCCACCAGCGCGCCATGTTCTCCCAGACGAGCTCGCGAAAGACCATCGGCGCCCCCCGGCGCTTCTGCTCGAGCAGCGCGTCGGCCAGGGCCTGCCGCTCGCCCGCGTCGAGGGAGTTGTCGCCGTGCACGCGCAGCTGCCGATCGGACTGCGGCGCGTAGCTCATGACGACCTCGAGCCGCGCGCCGAAGCGGCCCGCCAGATCGAGGAGCCAGGGCACCTGGTCCTTGTTCCGGCGGTTCAGCACCGCCTTCACGATGCGCGGAATGCCGCGCGCCTGGCACGCCTCGAGCGCCGTCATGGCCACGGCGAAGGTCCCCTGACCGCGGTTCAGATCGTTAATCGGCTCCGGACCGTCGACGCTCACGACGATCGAGCTCAGGTTCGCGAGCTCATCCACGCGCTCCTTGACGCGGAATCCGCTGGTGACCATTCCGACCGAGATCCCTCGGCTCACCGCCCGCTCGATGATGCGGCCAATGGATTTGTGCAGCATCGGCTCGCCGCCCGTGAGCGTCAGGACCGCCGTCCCCAGCGCCGCCGCCTCGTCCACGATCGCGCACAGCTGCTCGACCTTGAGCTGTCCGATGTCGTCCTGCCGGTGGTGGTAGTCGCCGTAGCAGTACTCGCAGCTCAGATGACATCGATTGGTAACACACACATCCACCCAGATCGGACGCGCTTCGCGGGCGAGCTTTGCGCGGACGAGCGAACCCAGGTAGCGAGGCGAGCGGTGCACGCTCGGCATATTAAGGAACTCGCCTCCAGATGTCATCCGGTCTTTGTAATTACTATTTCCTATGGTAGAGGTCCTTCGACCGATCACGGTGCCACGGCCCCGAGCTTTACCGAACAGCGCGTCAAGGAGGTATTTTTCCGATGAGTGCGAGCAAGCGAATCCTGGTCACGGGTGGGGCTGGTTTCCTCGGGTCGCACCTCTGCGCACGGCTTCTGGCCGACGGGCACCACGTGATCTGCGTCGACAGCATGGTGACGGGGCGTGACGAGAACCTCGCGCCGCTGCTGAAGAACCCGCGGTTCGAGCTGCACCGCTGTGACGTCAGCCAGCCGTTCCGCTTCGAGGTCGAGCAGATCTACAACATGGCCTGCGCGGCGTCGCCCGTGAAGTACCGGGCTGATCCGGTGCACACGCTCAACACGAACGTGTTCGGCGCGATCAACGTCCTCCGCCTGGCGCAGGACCTGGGGGCCCGGGTCCTGCAGGCCTCCACCTCCGAGGTCTATGGCGACGCGCTCGTCCACCCGCAGCACGAGGACTACTGGGGGAACGTCAACCCCATCGGGCCGCGGGCCTGCTACGACGAGAGCAAGCGGGTCGCGGAGACGTACTTCTGGGAGTACCGCCAGACCCGAAACGTCGATACCGTCATCGTGCGCATTTTCAATACCTATGGCCCGAACATGGACCGGAACGACGGCCGGGTCATCGCCAACTTCGTTGTGAAGGCGCTCCGCGGCGAGGCGCTGGAGCTGTACGGCGGAGGCCACCGCACGCGCTCGTTCTGCTTCGTCAGCGACCTGATCGAGGGGCTGGTCCGCGTGATGAACGCCAAGGACCTGACCGGGCCGGTCAACCTCGGGAATCCTGCCGAGACGAGGATGCAGGACCTCGCCGAGCTCATCATCCGCAAGACCGGCGGGCGCGCGAAGCTGACGATGAGCGATGGCCTCATCGACGATCCCCAGCGGCGCAGGCCCGACATCTCCCGGGCGACGGAGCTGCTCGGCTGGCGCCCTGTGGTGGATCTCGACTCGGGCCTCGATCGCACGATCGACTGGTTCCGCCCGCGCGTCTGACGTCCGGTGTTGAGCGCGGGGAGCAGGCTCGCGGGATACGAGCTCAGCCGCACGAACGCCGTTCACGTCGAGCGAACGTGAAATGAGACGCCAAGGCGCCAAGGACGCCAAGAGCAGAAAATATTCTGGCGTCTTGGCGTCCTTGGTGCGCTTGGCGGTTCGAAACTCTGCTCTTTTCTGGTGGGTTTAACCCGCCTGCCGCGCTAGAGGCGCCCAGCCGGGGCAGGCGCTCAGCCGCCCTTCGACGGGAGGCGGCCGGAGGTGGCCATGACGCGCCCGCCGCGGCCGGCGCTGACGTCCGCCAGGATGCGATCGCGCTGCGCCCGGATCCGCTGTCCGAGCACGCGGTGGATCGCGGCCCTGAGGGCCATTCCCCCGAGCCCGCGCGTGACCGCGCCGGGCCCCGGCGCCGATCTCAGCCGGTCCAGGAGGATCTTCGCCGCCGTCTGCGCCGAGAGCAGGCGGGCGCCGTCGCGGCGGTAGAGCTCCGGGTAGCTCGAGCGGAGCTGCTCTCTCGCGGCGGCGTTGCGCGCCAGCGCGCGGACCACGTCGGCCATGCTGTCCACCTCGAAGTGGATGGGCGCCTCGGGGACCACGACCAGCGCGTCGCCGGCGACGAGCGCCGTGAGCCACGAGTCCTCGGTCACGAGGTCGACGGGCAGCCGAGGGAGCGTCCCGGCGGGCAGGAGCCCACGATCGGCCATCACCGCGCCCAGCCGATCGCGATCGATGGCATAGAGGCGACCGGAGATGTAGTCCTGACCGAGGCTGGTCGTCAGCAGGCGGAGGACGGTGCCGAGCGGCGGGGGCGGCGCCCCGCGCGGCTGCTCGAAGGCCGCGGCGACGGCGGCGTGCGGAGAGCGCTCCAGGGCGCGCAGCAGGGCCGAGATGGAGCCCTCGGCCGGGCGCACGTCCGCGTCCGTGAACACGAGGCGACGGTTGCGCGCCCGGGCCACGAGGGCGTTCCATGCGTTGTTCTTTCCGAGCTCGCTCTCGATGACGGCGAGCCGCGGCTCCCGCTCCCGGAACGCCTCGACGACACGCTCGGTGCCGTCCGTGCACCCGTTGAGACAGACGAGGATCTCGTCCACCTCGGGGCCGAGCCGCGACAGCTCGGTGAGGGTCGCCTCGATGGTGCGGACTTCGTTGTACGCAGGCAGGCAGATGCTGGCAGCCATCGACTCCGACGCATACCACCACGCCGGCTCGGGTGTCACGCGGCGCGCGCCACGCGGGATGGCCACCCAGGAACTGACGATGACGACGATGGCGACGATCGCGACGACGCCGGCCGCGCCGGCGATGTCGACGCGTCCGCACCCATTGCACGAATTTTGGGCTTGGGTAAGCCTCCTGATTATGTTAGCGTAAGAACAACCCCGCGTGACTACAAAGTCCGCCGGAGGTTCGCGCCGTCGCGCTGGTCTCGCGCCTGACGTCATCGTGATCCTTGGGTGTGCCGGTCCAGGTGCGGCGCTGAAGGGAGAGCTTATGCACAGGCTTTTTGCGTTCGTGCTCGCTGGCACGGTGCTCCTGGCAGCCTCGCCGCCCGCGCATGCGAAGCGGCCGATCCTCGCCGAGGGGTCGCCGATGCACGGCACCAATGGGATGAATGTGGGGCCGGATGGTCGGCTGTACGTCGCGAGCTTCCTTGGCAATGAGATCGCCATCGTGAACCGCAACAGCGGAGCCATCGTGGATCGGCTCGACGCGTCGGACGGGATCGATGGCCCGGACGACCTCACGTTCGGCCCGGATGGCTCGCTCTACTGGACCTCGCTCATCCCTGGCAATGTCGTGAGGCACGCGCCGTCGGGCGCGATCACCGAGCAGTTCGTCGCGCCGGGGGTCAACCCCATCACGTTCTCCGATACGGGGCGGCTCTTCGTGGCGCTCGACTTCTTCGGTGACGGGCTCTACGAGGTCGATCCGGAGCTGTCGGCTCCGCCGCGCCACATCGCGAGCAACCTCGGCTTCCTGAACGGCATGGACTGGGGGCCCGACGGCAGGTTGTACGGGCCGATCTGGACGCAAGGCAGGGTGATCAGCATCGATGTGGACTCCTGCACTGGCGCTGTCGACCCGGACGTGGAGTGCGACCTCCAGACGGTCGCTGACGGCTTCTTCATCCCTGCGGCGGCCAAGTTCGACGGGCTCGGCCGGCTCCACGTGGTCGATCAGAACGGCGAGGTGGTGCGGGTCGACATCGAGACGGGCGAGAAGGAGGTCATCGCGGAGCTCACGCCGGGGCTCGACAACCTCGCCTTCGACCCGCAGGGCAATCTCTACGTGTCGAGCGCCAGCGACGGCTTCATCGTCCGGATCAAGCCGAACGGCCAGACGCGCACGATCATGCAGGGCGGCATGATCATGCCCGGCGGCGTGGCCGTGACGACCGAAGGATGCGCCGAATCGGTCTATGTGGCCGATCTGTCGTCGCTGCGGAAGTTCGATGGGGACACGGGCGCTCCGCTGGGCGTCGAGCGGTCGTTCCTCGGTCAATCGGAGTTTCACGCGCCTGCCACGGTGTCTGCGGACGGCTCGAATTTGATCTTGACCGCGTGGTTCAGCAGCGTGGTCCAGACCTACGACCCGGCGACGGCGACGGTCCTCGAGACGTACAGCAACTTCGTCTCGCCGCTCAACGCGGTCCGGTTCCAGGGAGATCTCGTGGTGGCCGAGCTCGGCGCGGGGCCGGGCGCGGCGCGCGTCGCCCGCCAGACGGCAGGCGGCCCCGTGACGCTCGCGCCGATGACCGTGCCCTCGGGCCTCGCGGTGTCGGGAGGCGACCTCTGGGCCGCAGACTGGGCCACGGGCCAGGTCCTCCAGGTGGCGGCGGGGGGCGTGACGCTCTCTCCGCCGCTCGTGGTGGCCGACGGCCTGGATCAGCCGGAGGGCATGGCCGTCGATCTGGACGGCACCCTGCTCGTCGTGGAGGTCGGGAAGCGCCGCCTGCTGCGCGTGGACCCGTCGACGGGGCACACCTGGGTCGTGAAAAAGCACCTCGAGGTGGGGCTCGAGCCGGTCACGGGGACGGTGCCGACCTACGCGTTGAGCAGCGTCGCCGTGGGCCCGTCAGGGACGATCTATGTCTCTGGCGACAAGGGCAACGTGCTCTATCGATTCTGACCCAATCGAGACGAGGAGGCGCTGTTCTCGTTCGTCCTCGCCCCCTGAATCCAGACGTGAGGCTCGCGACCTGCTGCTCTGGCCAGGAGCTGCAGGCGACCCATAGAGGATGAGCCCCGTTTCGCGTAAGCTCGCGGGCTGCATGACCGTCCCGACGCTGACACGAAGAGACCTCAACCGGGCCACGCTCGCGCGGCAGATGCTGCTCGCGCGGGAGCAAACCACGGTCGTCCACGGGATCGAGCGGCTGATCGCCCTCCAGGCCCAGCTGGCGCGGCCGCCTTTCATCGGGCTCTGGTCCCGGCTCGCGGCGTTCCGGCGCGAGCAGCTCGTCCAGCTCGTCGTGCGCCGAGAGGTCGTCCGGGCGCCGTTCCTGCGCGGCACGCTGCACCTCGTGAGCGCAAGGGACTACCTGGATCTGCACCCGATCATCGCGCCGGTGCTCCACGCCGGGATGCGGTCTGTCCTCCGCGAGCGCGCGGACGCCCTCGACATCGCTCGGCTGGTCGCCCTGGCGCGCGCGTACTTCGACGCGGAGCCGCGGACCATGGACGAGCTGCGCGATCACCTGGCCGAGCTCCACGCCGACGGCGACGTGCGGGCCATGGCCCTCGCGGTTCGCATGCACCTGCCGGTCGTCCAGGTGCCGGCCGAGACCCCGTGGGGATACCCGGGAACGGCGGACTTCGCCCCGGCGGCGTCCTGGCTCGGCAAACCGCTCCGCGACGGCGGCGCGCCGCAGGCGCTCGTGCTGCGTTATCTCGCGTCGTTCGGCCCGGCGACAGCGACCGACGTGCAAACGTGGTCCGGCCTGACCCGCGTCAAGGAGGTGCTCCACGCCATGCGAGAGCAGCTCTGCGTGTTCCGCGACGAGCGAGGCCGGGAGCTCTTCGACCTGCCCGACGCGCCGCGGCCGCCCGCGGACACCGCCGCGCCGGCCCGGTTTCTCCCCGATTACGACAACCTCCTTCTCGCGCACGACGACCGCACGCGGGTCATCGCGGACGAGCATCGCCCGCGGATCGTCATGTCCGCCAACCTGCGGATCCTGCCGACGTTCCTCGTGGACGGGTTCGTGGCCGGCACATGGACGATCGAGCGGAAGAGGGCCACGGCGGCGCTCGTGCTCGATCCGTTCGAGGCCCTTGGCAAGGCGGCGCGCGAGCAGCTCGCCGAGGAAGGGGAGGCGCTCCTCCGATTCATGGAGGAGGACGCCGGCGCGTTCGAGGTGCGCTTCGGGAAGAATGGATCCCCGAAGGCGCCTGCGGCGCGGGCGAAGAGCGGCGGAGCCGCCAAGGCGCCTGCGGCGGCGGTAAAGGCGAAGAGCGGCGGAGCCGCGAAGGCGCCTGCGGCGCGGGCTAAAGGCGGGGGTGCAGCGAAGGCGCCTGCGGCGCGGGCGAAGGCGAAGAGCGGCGGAGCCGCGAAGGCGCCTGCGGCGCGGACGAAGGCCACGAGATGAGGCCGCCGGCTGCCCCCCTCATTTCAGTGGCATTGTGGCGAGAGAATTAGAAAGCAGGGAGACGGACTACCGAGGACGAGCGCGGCTGGAGCGGCCGCCGACCCGCGACCGCGAGAGTCGACGCTGAAGCGCGGCTCCGGCGACGGCGAGATAGAAGGCCATGGTTCCGCCACCTGACGCCGCTGGCCCCATGGTGCAGCCGTGGTCCCTCGGCGATCCCTCTCCGGGGCCGGTCGATGAGCTCGATGACCCCGTGTTTTCATCGGGTCCGGCCCCCGCAGCGCTGCTCGATACGGTGGCTGCCCCTGGGCCGCCGGAGCCTCCTGCACCGTTCCCGCCGTCTCCGCCGGCTGTGCCCGTCGAGGTTCCGCCCGCCGAGCCAACGGACGAGCTCATTTCGCCGCCGCCGGCGCCGCCCACGCCACCAGCGCCGCCCACGGCGCTGTCGCCGCCGCCAGAGCCGCCAGCACCGCCAGCGCCACCCGCGTCGCCGGCGCCACCAGCACCGCCCACACCGCCAGCGCCACCCGCGTCGCCAGCGCCACCCGCATCGCCGGCGCCACCCGCGTCGCCAGCGCCACCGGCGGTGCCAGCACCGCCCACACCGCCGGCGCCACCCGCGTCGCCAACGCCGCCAGCGCCACCGGCGGTGCCAGCACCGCCCACACCGCCAGCGCCATCCGCGTCGCCAGCACCGCCAATTCCACCAGCGGCGCCAACGCCACCAGTCTCACCAGCGCCGCCCACGCCACCAGCAGCGCCCACGCCGCCGCTTCCGCTGCCAGCGCCGCCCGCACCGCCGTCTCCGCCGTCTCCGCCGCCAGCGCCGCCTCCGCCGCCAGCGCCGCTGTCTCCACCCGGGCCGCAGCCATTGTCCCCGGCGCTCCGCGGATGGGGATCGTACAGCTCCGCATCCTTCTTCCCGTCCACGATGAGGGCCTGGTCGCCCGGAAGCAACGCGGTCACATGAGCGAGGTGGGACATCACGGTGGATGGAGCGGGTGTCCAGGAGTTCGTCGAAGGACGATAGATCTGCGCGACCGTCCCGCCGATGGCGAGCACCTCGCCCGTCGACAACAGCAGGGCCGAGTTGTTCACGCCCGACCCGATCAACATCGGCGCCGTGGGTGTCCAGACGTTCGTCGCCGGGTCGTAGACCTCCGCCGTCGTGTCGACGACGAGCACGCGGCCGTCCAGGAGCCGCGTCGCCGCAGGGTGGCTCCGAGGCGTCCCCATGGGTGCCGCCAGCGACCAGGTATGGGTCGCTGGATCGTAGATCTCGGCGCTGGCGAGCGCTACCGCGGTCGAGAGGCCCGTGCTGTCTTCGAGTCCATTGCGCCCGCCGACGACCAGCACCCTGCCGTCTTGCAGCAGCGTCGCCGCGTGCTCCGCGCGCCCGACGTTCATCCGCGCCACAGGGACCCAGGTGTCGTCGGCCGGCCGGTACAGCGCGGCCGATCGGATCCTGTCGATGGTGTACGGGTCGAGGGGGTCGAAAAACATCTCACCTCCCGCGATGAGCACCTCGCCGCTCCCGAGCAAGGTCGCCGTGTGCTTGGATCGCCACACGCTGTCCGGCGCGGCCAGCGTCCAGACATTCGCCGCCGGATCGTAGATCTCGTTGTTCAACTCCAGCGCCGGAGAGTCGTTCGGGATACCGCCGCTGATGAGCACCCTGCCGTCGGCGAGGCGTGTCAGATCGGGAGAAGACCGCGCGAAGTTCAAGGGAGCCGCCGTGGAGAGCGTCATGCTCGAGGGGTCGTAAAGCTCGTTGACCGCAATCGGGCCGATGCCGCCCGCGATCAGGATCTTTCCGTCCGGGAGCTCCACTGCCTTTGCGAAGTTCCGCGGCGTGTTCACCGGTCCGATCGGCGTCCCTGCGGGGGCGGCCGAGGGATCATAGATCTCGGCCCCGGGATGGCGCAGGCCGCCGACGAAAAGGACCTTGCCATCCGGAAGCAGGGTCGCGGTACCTGCGCGGCGGGCCCCGTCGTTCACGGGACCTGACGAGAACGTTCGCGTGCTCGGATCGTAGACCTCGACCGGGTAGGCAATGTGGAGGTTCGATCCCATGCCCGAGACGACGACCCGCCCATCGCACAGCCGCGTCGCCGTGTGCCTGTCGCGCGGCACGCTCAGCGGGCCGGCGGGCGTCCATTCATTGGTGTCGGGATCGTAGACCTCGGTCGCGACCCCCCAGCTGGACACCACAAGCACGTCGCCGTCTTCCAGCAAGGTCGCCGTATGCCCGGATCTGGCTTGAAGCATGCTCGGCCCCGGGGTCCATGCGCCGGTGGTGGGGTCGTATATCTCGACGCTGGAGGAGGTGTTGCTCGCCGCGGTCCTGCCTCCCGCGACCAGCACGCGGCCGTCCAGCAAACGCGTCGCCGTGTGGTCATTGCGCGCGATGGCCATCGCGGGCGTCGGCGACCAGCCGCCCGTCGTGGGATCGTAGATCTCGGCGGTGGCCGCCGCGAGGCCCCCGGCGACGAGCACCCGCCCGTCGTCGAGCACCGTCGCGGTATGCGCCCCCCGCGCCCAGGTCATGGGCGCGGTGAAGGTCCACGTGTCGGTCGTGGGATCATAGAGCTCCGCCGTGCCGAGCGCCCCGCCGCCACCCGTGACGAGCACCCTGCCGTCGGCGAGCAGGGTCGCCTGGTGGGCCCCCCGCGGCTCGTTCATCGGAGCAGCAGGCACCCAGGCGTCGAGCACGGGATCGTAGATAGCCGCGGTGGCGACCGGGAACAGCGTGAAGTCAGTATCCTGCTTGTATCCGCCCGCGATGAGCACCCTGCCGTCCGCGAGCGAGGTCGCCGTGTGCACCTCGCGGAGCGTCGCCTCGGGTGCGGCCGTGACGGTCCACGCCGGGTCGACGAGGAGCGGCATGCCTGTCTCCTCGATCCAGAGCGAGATCACATCGCCTTGCACGTCCAGCCGGGTCGCGATGCGTCCGAGCGGCGAAGCATAGGCCTCGGGAGCCGACACGATGATCCTCGCCTCCCCTGCCGCGTCGAGGACCTCCACGTTGGCGCCGCGGCGCTGGAGGCGCGCTCCTTCGACCTGCCACGAGGCGAGCGCGTCACCCGCAGGCGCCGCACATCCGAACCCGCACGGCAGGCCGACGAGCAAGAACAGCACCCCCCATCGCGCAAAACACCATGCAGCAAGACGCCACGCATGGCCATGAATCGCCTTTGTGCCCATATCCTTCCTTTCCCTGGTGCTCGCGCTCGTACCGGCCGGCCAGATCACCGGGCCCTCCCCTCCGAGGCAGCTCATCGAGCGAGACGTCGGCATGAGCCGTGCGACCTCCCCGAAGCGAGACGCCAGGCGGCCTCCTGGCTGCCGACGCTCGCTCGGTCTCCGCTTGGATGCGACCAGCGGCGACCCCATTCACCGCGCCACGCACGACCGGAGCCCCCAGGGCCGAAGCGGCGGCACGGACAGCGCTACCTCCGCGGGCACGGGCGGCATGCGTGGCCATTTCCGGCCACCGCATGGCCACTCATGGTCATTGTGCACGTGATTCCCGCGCTTTATCCCTCTGTCATGAGCTCCGAACACGCGCCATCTTCCACGACGTGGGCCGCGGGCAAGGCCCTCTGCATCCTGGCGGCCGTCGCTTACGGCCTGTTGACCGGGCTGATCGACATCCTCGATCCGCATCACCTCCGGAACCCCGACTGGCCCGGACACGCGAGGTTCCACCTTCTCTGGCAGATCAGCGCGGGGGCCCTCGGCGCGCTCGCTTCGATCTACCTCTTCTGGACGGCCACGCCGCGCACCGTGGAGCGTGTCCGGACAGGCGCCTTCCTGGGCGCCCTCCACATCGGCGGGTTCATCCTGGCCGCCGTCTTCAAGAGCGCCGCCGGCGCCGAGTTCGACGCCGGTGGCCGGGTCCTCCTCGGCTTCCTCCCGCCGAACATGCTGCACCTCGGCACGTCCGCGGCGCTGCTCTTCGCCGGCGTCTCCCTGTGTCACAAGCAAGGGGCCGCCACATGAGCGATCGCACCGTCTCTGCTCCCGTCCTCATCATCGGCGCTGGCCCCTCGGGGATGGTGAGCGCGCTGTGCCTCGCCAGGCGCGGCGTCGACTGTGTGCTCATCGAGCGCCGGCCGGGCCTGGAGAATCACCCCAAGGCCCACGAGCTCTCGGCGCGCTCGATCGAGATCCTCCACGAGCTGGGGCTCGCTTATCGCGAGCTGTCCGCGGAGGCGTCGCCGGAGGAGGACGCCGCCAAGATCCTGTTCTGCGGCACGATCGGTGAGGAGTTCGGCTGCATCGATCTGCGAGCCAACGGCATCGGGCGCAAGTACCGCGAGCACCTCGAGGCGCCCATGCCCTACCTCAACATCTCGCAGGTCGAGCTGGAGAAGCTCCTCCGCGAGCGCGTCTCGGCCTCGCCGCGGATCCAGGCGCTCCATCACCACCAGTGGGAGTCCTTCGAGCAGGACGCGGAGGGCGTCACGAGCCGGATCACGAACAGGACGACGGGTGAGACCTTCGCGGTCCGGAGCCAGTACGTCATCTGCTCCGACGGCGCCGGGAGCCGGAGCCGCAAGGCCCTCGGGATCGAGATGAAGGGCCCGGACAAGCTGCTCGACGTCGTCAACGCCTATTTTCAGGCGGATCTGCGCCGCGTGGTCCGCACCCGGGGCAAGCTCTACTTCATCTTCTCCCCCAAGGCGCCGGGCAGCGTGTTCATCGCCCACCACGTCGAGAAGCGCTGGGTCTTTCACCTCCCCGTGGCGACGCCGCACGAGAAGATCGAGCAGTACACGCCCGAGGTGATGCAGAAGAAGATCAAGGCGGCGCTCGGGCGGGACGACGTGGATATCGAGATCACGTCGATGAGCCACTGGCGCATGACGGCGCAGGTGGCGGAGCGCTTCCGCAGCGGGCGCGTCTTCCTGGTCGGCGACGCCGCCCATCGCTTCCCGCCCACGGGCGGGCTCGGCATGAACTCCGGCATCGGCGACGCGCACAACCTGGCCTGGAAGCTCGCGATGGTGATCGAGCGGCGGGCGGCGCCCGGCCTGCTCGACAGCTACGAGGCCGAGCGCCGCCCTGTCATCGAGACGAACTGCGACGAGAGCCGGCTCAACTTCGAGAGGATGAGCGAGGTCGCGGAGGCCTTCGGGATCGAGGTCGAGGAAGCTCAGTGGGTCAACGAGAAGCTGGCGAGCTCCACGATGCGCGCGCTGCCTGCCCCGCTCCGCGCCTGGACCGAGCGGCAGGTGCATCAGTACGGAGAGAGCATCCTCTCACGGTACCACCGCGATCCCTCGGTGAGAGAGCGTGTCCTCGCGGCCATCGCGCAGCAGAGGTCGCATTTCGACCGGATAGGGCTCGACCTTGGCTACACGTATGAAGAGGGCGCGCTGCTCGGCGACGGCACGAGGCCGCCGGAGGTCGACGACCGGGTGTCCTCGTACATCCCGTCGACCCGGCCGGGCGCGCGATTCCCGCATTTCTGGCTGGACGGCAACAGGAGACAGCGCGGCAGCCGCTCCATGATCGACTACGGCGCTTCCATCCTGCTGCTCGGCGCGGCCGTCGAGGCGCTGCCCGCGGACCTCGAGGCGCTCGAGAATGTCGAGGCGGGCCACGGCGTCCGGCTGTTCAGGCTCGGCTCGGCCGACATCCCTGCCTGCCACCGGGCCGCGGTGCACGCGCTCGCGCAGATCGAGCAGGACGGCGCGCTCCTGATCCGACCGGACGGGCATGTCGCGTGGCGCCAGCAGCGCGGCGTGACGCTGTCCGTGGAGCTGATCGCGTCGATCGTGGAGCAAGTCTACGGGGTCTAGTTCCACCCACCAGGAGTCCTGCCAGGGATCCGGAGAGAGATTTCAACGCAAGGACGCAAAGCCGCAGAAAGGAAACGGGCCTCGTGGCGCCCTGCGCTCCTCCGGGAGACCGCGGGCGAGGGGCGGTCGCGACGTCACTGTGTCATCGGCAGCGCGATTAGGAGGTTCAGGTTGCACATCTCGTTCTGCGTGCCCCACCCCGGCAGCACCGGGGCCTCGGCGTCGCGCGTGTCGAAGGTGCATGTCACCTCGAGCGAGGAGCTCGGGTCGAGCAGCGGCGGCATGCGATACCAATAGACGCCCTGCCAGTGGACGTCCCAGTCGTCCACGCGCGCGATGCAGCTTTCCTGCGTCCCCGACCCAACGCGCACGTCGAAGGTGCGCCCGCGCTCGTGCATGTGCGGCATCACGCCGAGAACCTCGATCGAGGGCAGCGCCGGGTCGAGCGCGAGCTCCGCCCGCGTCCTGCGCCATGTGTAGGCGGCGTCCTGCTGGCCGGGCGGCAGCGTGTCCGGGCCGTCCGGCTCGAAGAGGGTCGTCATGAAGCCGTCGTCCCCGACGAACACGGCGCGCCGCTCCACGGTGTCCTCGTAGCGGAGCCGGAGGCGCGTCGAGTCCTCGGCGGAGGCGCCCGCGTGGTCGTCATGGATGTTGTAATGCACCTGGACGACGAAGACGTCCTTCGCGGAGACCGGCGCCCCGGTGCCGCCGGGGAACTCGACGACATCCTGCCCGGGCGCCCAGGCGAACAGCGGCTGGAACGGCAGCTCGTCGGCCGGTCCGCCGAAGCACTCCCAGCCGGGCCGGTCCGGCGAGGCCTCGTCGAGCTCCGTCATCACGTCCTGGTTCGTCTTGCCCTCCGCCAGCGACGCCTCCGAGGGGGTCACCCGATAGACCGTGACGTGATGAACGATGGACCGGACCCCGGGCGTCACCTGATATCCGGTGATGAAGCGGTCCGCGTCGAGGCCCGGGTCCACGGGGAAACACCTCCACTCGTCGTGGGCCGCGAGGGGATCGGCGGGGTCGACAACGGGGGTGATCGGCGGCGTCATGTAGTCAACCCCGCCCTCGAGCGTGGGCACGGGCGGGGTGGGCGGCGCGCCCGCGCGATCGCCCTCGGCGCGCGCCCCGGTCGCCCAGCGATGGATGACGTCGAGCTCCTCGGCGGTGAGCGTCTCGTCGTCCTTGAAGTCGCCGCACGAGCCGTCGTGCTTCACAAGGAAAGGGGGCATATGGCCGCCCCGCACCGCGTCGTCGATCGCGCCGGCGCGCGCCTTCGCCGAGATGTAGTCGTCGAGGCGGAAGGGCGCGAGCCCGCCCTCCTGATGACACGCGGTGCACTTGGACGCCGTTATCGGCGCGACGTCCTGCCAGAACGTCGGCTCCTGCGCCGTCTCCGCCTCCTGCGCCGCGCATCCGAGGGAAAGCGCGAGGAGCGGCACGGAGGCCGCGAGGCCGCGCGCGTGGAGGAGCAGGGTCGTCGTTCGCGTCGTTCGCCTCGATGGCCTCTCGTCGTGCTGTTTCAAGCGGACCTCCAGCAACTGTTTACGCCGTACACTGTACTGTGTGTGGTATACGCAGTTGAAGGATGGCTGTCAAACCAAAGAGACGGCGAAAAACTGCGACGGAGTACAGCGGAGGCGGCGACGCCGTGCGCAGCCTCGAGCTCCTCTGGGGGGTCAGGAAGCGGCCGAGCCGGGGGCCCAGGCCCGGCCTGAGCCTCGATCAGATCGTGCGGGCCGCGATCGAGCTCGCCGACGGCGAGGGGCTCTCGGCGCTGTCGATGGAGCGGGTCGCCGGGAAGCTCGGGTTCACCACGATGTCGCTGTACAGGTACGTGCCGGGCAAGGCCGAGCTCCTGGATCTCATGCTGGACACCGCGGCGGGGGAGCTGCCCCTCGTGGACAGCGTCCCCGGGGGGTGGCGGGCTAAGCTCGAGGCGGCGGCGCTCGCCGACTGGGCGCTCTACCACCGCCACCCGTGGTTCTTGCTCGTGACGCCGGTGCGCCCCGTGATGGGGCCGAACGGGATGGCGGCGTACGACGCGGAGCTCCGCGCGGCCTGCGGGATCGGCCTCACCCCCCGCGAGGTGCTCGCCGCCGTCCACCTCGTCGACGGGTACGTCCGAGGCGCGGCGAGGCTCTCGGTGGACGCTGTCGAGGCCGAGCAGGAGACCGGCGTCACCGACGAGCAGTGGTGGTCCGAGCGCGCGTACTTCTGGGACAAGCTCTTCGACCCGGCGCGCCACCCGACGATGGCGAAGCTGATGCGCTCGGGCGCGTTCGACGACCACCCGTTCACGGAGGACGTGTTCCTGTTCGGCCTCCAGCGCGTGCTCGACGGCATCGAGGCGCTCGTCCGGTCGCGCTCCGGTCAGTGTGACGAAAGTCCCGAAACGTCACGACCCCCGGCGCGCGTTGGTGACGAAACTCCCGGCGACGCCCCCCGGCGTGACGAGGGGCCGACGTGCGCGCAGTGCGGCCGCGAGATCGCCCAGCCTGCCACGGGGCGGCCGCGGGCTTACTGCTCGCGGGCGTGCCAGCAGCGCGCTTACCGGGCGCGCAACGCGTCCGACGGGCGGTGATCGCGGCCCCTGTGCGCCTGCCGCCGGAGCGTGGCGCTGGCACGGAGGCAGCACGCGCACGATGCGCCTCGGCGCCAGCGAGCGCAGATTCAAGCACGTGCCTGGCACGCTGCTCATCGATGGTCCCAAGGAGAGGCATGACCATCACCTGCTCGGTGATCGGGATCATCGCGTGGACAGCTCCGCTAGCCGGCTCTGCTGCACCCGGATGCTCTCGTCCTGCAACGCTGCGCGCTCGCGCTCTACGTTCTCGCGCGCCGACATATCGAGCGCGAGCCGGGGGCTCGGCGAGCGCCTCCGCCGCCGCGGCAGCGAGCGTCGCGGCCCGCCGGCCCCCGGCCCGCCATGGCGCCGCCATGGGCGATAGCCCGGCGGGTTGTCGAAATTCGCGGCGAAAACGCGCCCTCACCGCGTGGCGTGCGGCGTGCGGTGTCGGCGCCGTGTGGCCAGCGCGGCTCGCACCACGGGCGTCGTCTACGAGCGCCGTCGTCCCGAGAAGACGACGCTCTACGAGATCGTGCGCGACAACGTGGAGACGCTGTACGGGGCCATCGACGACGGCGCCATCGCCGTCCGGATACCCAAGCACGCGAAGAAGGAGCTCGAAGCCTACCTCGACTGCGGGCTGCTCTGCCGCGGGTTCGCGCGGCTCCGGTGCGAGCGCTGCGAAGAGAGTCGGCTGGTGGCCTTCAGCTGTAAAGGACGCGGTTTCTGCCCGTCGTGTCTGGGCGGACGCATGTGTGCCACGGCGGCGAACCTGATCGAGGACGTCCTGCCCGAGGTGGCGCTCCGGCAGTGGGTGTTGACGTTTCCGGTGCGCCTGCTGAGCAATGCCCTCATCTCGAGCCATGGTCAGCTGCTCTGCGCGGCCGGCGAGGCGCGTGCCGTGCGAAACGGAATGTATGCCGCCGTCGAGCTTGGCGGTTTGGGCACGCTCACCTGCAGCGGCGAGGTCGTACCGGGCGAGCTCCGCTACTGCCACGATCGCCGTCTGGGCAAGTATGCCATCACCGGCACGCTCGAAGGCGAGCCCGTCGTCGAGGTGACCGGTGATCACGCTCGAACCGGCGACACGCTCTACCTGAGAGTCGGCTGGGGCGTCCTCATCGCCAAGTTCGCCCAGCAGGACACCACCGAAACCCTCGTCGCCGGCGCCTACCTCAGCCGCGGCGGCGAGCTCTACTGCTTCGACGCCGCGAGCGGCGACGCCCACGACATCGCCACCGCCGACATCACCTTCACCGGCTTCCGCCGCGCCGACCCCTGCCGCGCCGACGACCCCGACACCTTCGCCCGCGCCTGCGTCCCACAGTTCGAAGCCGGAAGCGACTGGTAGCGCTCAGAAGCCCTGCTGCTGAGCGCGCGTGGGTTGCTCGTTCACGAGTCGCGATCAGGCCCCTACACCGCCGTTTCGGCGGGCGGCTATCCCACGTGCGCCGTCAAAACGAACGGCGGCATCGTGTGCTGGGGCGACAACGGTTCGGGTGCCCTACAGGCGCCGTGACGCAGTTTCGCCTTGGAGCGGGGGACCGCATCATTTCGCAGGTTCACCCGTGAAGCGCGAACGGTTCGCGAGGATCCAACCTGCGAACATCAGCGCAAGCGTCATGATGCCGCCTGCGATTCCGAACTGGAGCTTGTAGTGCCAGCGTTGGCTCGCCGGAGTTTCACCGACTCGAACCACGCGCGCGTCGCTCATCTTGGCGCGCTCCGCGAACTGATTGACGGCCATCGAACTGTAATCCTCGGCCGTGTACATGCGACCGTCGAACTCGGTTCCTTTCAAGAGCGCAATGGTGCGCTCCCGGTCATTCGCCCCTTCGGCGCTGAACACGACCGAAGGGTACCCCGCGACGCGGAACAGCACGTTGTTGTCCGTCGTGGTTTCGACGCCGCCCTCGGCCCTCCCGCGCACCTGGACGAAGCTCGGCAGATCCGAGAGCTCGGCAACCTTGGACGGACTGAGCTCGACCACCTGTTCTCGGGAACGGAGCCAATAGTTCGTCCCCACGACGCTCAAACAACCCGCAGGCAGCAGGGGCAAGCCGAGTGCGATGAGCAGGGCGGCGCGGAGGTTGCCGCTCGACGGTTTGGGCTGGGATTCGGTCATGGTCGAGCCCGCTACCGCAGGTGCTTAGGACAATCAAGTCAGAAATTTCGCCTCCAGCGGCCCTGCGCTGCCTGGCGTCATTCTCCGCGACCTGGGTCCTCTGCCACGTTCAACTCCCGCGCATCATCGCTCGTGAATCGTCTGGCGCTCGTCTGGCGCTCGTCTGGCGCTCGTCTGGCGCTCGTCTGGCGCTCGTCTGGCGCTCTTTGTGTCGATTTTTCTTGACGACAAGCCGCTGTGCGTCGCTCTCGATGGCTTCACCTTGCACGCAGCGACGCGCGCCGGTGCGCACCATGCCGCGGCGAGGGAGGTGGTCCTGCCCGCGCAAGCGGGGAGGACCAGGGCCAGACCAACGCCCGGACGGACACGTGTGCCCACGGCACGCCGATGCGCCCCGCAGCGCGCGCGGCGCAGCCCGGACCACGCTCTTTCGACCCAGGACCGAGCCATCACGACGCTCGCGGTCCCACCCTTTCGGGTTGCTGCGCTACACTTCTTCGCGCTGCGATCCGGCTTCTTTTACCTACGCGCGGCGCTCTTCATCCCGAGGAGCTGCGACCCACTCGTGAAGTTTGGGTCGACGCAGGCGAGAAATCTGCGGCATTTCCGCCCCGCGAAACTGTCATGCCGATCAGAGGGAGATGGAGCATCCGGACGCCGCCGAAGCGCACGTGAACACGCCCGAACCTTGATGGTCCACGCACGCGCCATTCGCGCATTGGTCGCCCGTGGTGCATGTCGCGCCGTTCGGCCTCTTCGGCGCACAGACGGGTGGGTCGCTCGAGGTGTCGCAGTTGCCCTCTTTGCACTGACTGTCATTGGCGCACGGCTGCCCGTTGGCCTCGGGGTCGCTGCAGATGGTCTCACCACCTGAGTCGTTGCAGTAGCCGCTCAGGCACGCGCGGTTGCTCGCACATGCCTGGCCGTTGGGCTTCGCCGCGACGCAAGAGCCACGTTTGCTCGAGTCAAGCTCGCACACAAGGCCATCGCCACATTCGCGCGTGCATGGATCGCCGGACCCCGGCTTCACCACGCACGTACCGAGGTGCGCAAAGATCGCGACCTCGCAGTAGGCGTCCGCGTCTGCGCATTCCGCGGACAACGCGCAGTCGCCCCCCGTCGCGACCTTCGCGACGAAGGCGCCGTCGCACGCGAGCGCCCCGGAGGCTCCCATTGCCTCGAAGTCGGGGCACGACAGCGCTTGCATATGA
Source organism: Sorangium sp. So ce124 (assembly GCF_051525235.1). Classification (NCBI taxonomy): domain Bacteria; kingdom Pseudomonadati; phylum Myxococcota; order Polyangiales; family Polyangiaceae; genus Sorangium; species Sorangium sp. So ce124. The sequence continues at coordinate 11,307,821 of NZ_CP150312.1, read as the reverse complement.
TCGATGCAAGAGTGCGCCGGACCCTCGCGGAACTCGAGCCGCCCTGCCGCGACAGCTTCCGCCTGGAGCTCGGGGTACGCGCCCATCGAGGATCGGAGCTGGTCCACGCACGCGTCTGCAGGAACCGTCACGCCGCAGCATGCGGTGAGGTCCGCACAGAGCGCGCCAAGCATGGCGTCATAGAAGTCGTTGACGGAGAAGTCGTGGACGGGTGAACTGGTGCAACCGATCACTGTCACGAGCGGGAGGAGCATGATGCCTGCGATCCCATGGCGAACGCGCCTCGTCGGGTCGCCATCGCGGATCTGCCGTCGAAACTCCTTGGCGTTGCGAGTGAGCTCGGCGAGGTTCCTGTAGGGGTCGTCACGTCGGGCCTTAGAGGCGTCGTCGTCATAGGGGTAGAGCACAGTCCGCTTCGACGCGTTGCGGGGCAAAAAGTTTGATTTCACAGGCAGCGCGGCGTGGCAAGCGCGCTCGCCGCGGCAAAGCCGCCGGATAGCCCCGCTGCGGGCGTGGCGAGAGCGGTCGCGGCCGCGCTCTCACACCGTGTCCCGCGGCGCGCCGACGAACGCGCTCTCGTCGTAGTGGCTGCGGGGGTTCCACGCCGCGTAGCCCGCGCAGCCGGCGTCGTCGATCGCTCGGATCTGCTCCCGGATGTGCCACGGCGTGTACTCGTAGCGCTGCATGGGGCGCGAGCTGTCCAGATCGAACGCCTGGATCCAGCTGCGCAGCACCCCGATGCGCCCGGGCAGCGCCGCCACCCTGCGCCAGCCGGCCGAGAGCGACGCGTGCACGATCTCGTAGGGGTGATGCGCAGGGTTCGCGAACCCGAAGCTGCCAGGGCCCCAGTGCGAGGGGTACGGCATCGGCATCACGTAGTCGAAGAGCTCCACGGCGTCCTCCAGCCGCTGGCCTATCCCGTCCTGTGGCCCGAGCAGCGTGAACCCGAAGACATCCGCGGAGATCGGGCGAGACGCCGCATTGCCGACCTCCGCGCGGAGAAACTCGAAGAAAGCGCGGATCGTCGGCGCCCTCTCCTCGATCGGCGTCCGCGACCGCGGCTCACGCGCCGCGCCGTAGCGCACGTAATCGTAGTTCACCTCGTCGAAGCCGACGTCGTACGCGCGGAGCGAGATCTCCGCGATCTCCCGCCATCGCGGCTGCGATCCGGGGTCGTACCAGCCCCGCGGGCCGCCCTTGAACGCGACGAGCCGGGCGATGAGGTAGATGCCGGCGTCGCGGAGGGCGCCCAGCTGGACCCTTGTCACCTCGTCCCGCTCGAAGAGGAGCGCGCCCTCCTCCGATCGGATATCGATCACCAGGGAGTTCAGCTCTGTCCGCTGGACCAGGGAGGAGAGCCGATTCAGCCGGTCCACGCTCCTCCCCGCCGCGAAGCTCACGTAAACCGCCTTGGTGATCGTGGGCATGCTGTTCCCCCCGCCGAGGGGAGAGCACGTCCCCGGCCAAGGGAGCGCCGTGCGCGCCGGAACACCGCGCAGGCCCTACGCGACTTCCCGGCTCTGCGCCTCCACGCTGGAATTCCCGCGAGCTACCCCGCCGCCCCCCTCACCCGGGTCACCCCCGCATCGCCTGGATCGGGCTGATCCGCGCAGCCCGGAGCGCCGGGAAAAACCCGCCGAGCAGGCCCATCACCGCCGCGATCGCCACCGACGTCACCAGGATCCCGGGCGTCGGCTCGAACGTGAACACGACCTCCGACCAGCTCGCGAAATTGACGGTCGAGAAGCGCACGAACCTCATGCCGAGCGCGGCGAGCACGCCGAGCGCCCCGCCCGCCAGCGCGAGGAGGACCGACTCGATGAGGAACGACAGGAGGATGCTGAACCGCGAGAAGCCGAGCGCCCGCAGCGTGCCTATCTCGCGCTGCCGGTTGGCGATCGACGAGTGCATCGTGATCATCGCGCCGATCATGGCGCCGATCGAGAAGAACACAGCGATGAGCACGCCCATCACCTTGATGAAGATGCTCGTCCCCTCGGACTGCTTCTCGTAATAGACGCTCTCGCGCATCACCTCGAGCCCTAGGTTCCGGTTCTGCTCGATCGACGCCTCGAACGCGTCGAACTTGCTGGCCGAGGCGAGCCGCGCCCGCACCGCGGAGACGCTCCCCTCGCGGCCGAACGCCGAGCGCGTCGTGTGCAGATCGGCCCAGACCTCGGACTCCGACGAGGAGCCGCCGTCCTCGAACACCCCAACGACCTTCACCGGCCGGTTCTTTCGCAGTTCGAACGACTCGCCGATCGACAGGCCCTTGAAGCGGCCGTTGATCGCCTTGCCCACGATCACCTCGTCCGTGCCCGGCTGCGCCGGCCGGCCCTCGATGATCTTCACCTGCGAGCGGAACGCGAGCACGTCGTCGGGCACCCCGCGCACCTGGACGTTGGAGATGCCGTCCGTGCCGAGCTTCTCGAGGAGGATGACCGCGATCACCTCCCCCACCCCGTCCGGCTTTCCGTCCTGCCGCTTCGCGACCTCGGCGCTCGCGAGGATCACGCCGATCTGCTGCTCCTCGATGCTGCTCACCATCTCGGCGTCGGAGCCCTTCCGCATCACGATCGCGACGTCGTCCCGCGCGGTGCGCCCCAGGGTGCGCTCCACGCTGTTCGCGAGCATCAGCACCGACGCGAACACGAACACCACGAGGCCGAGCCCGGACGCCGTCGCGAGGGTCGTCGTCTTGCGCACCACCAGATTTCGAACGTTGTAGGCGACGGGGATCATGAGCGCTCTCTCCCGCTTTCAGGGTCTCGAAGACAGGCTGCGTGGATCGCTCACGCCACGCGCCGGAGCGCGTCGGTGACCGAGAGTTTCGAGGCGTTGTGCGCCGGGATGAGCGACGCGGCGAGCGACAGCCCCATCGAGAGCAGCACCGCCATGACCATCGTCGCAGGCTCGATCCGGAAATAAGGGAACATGGAGCCCATGTTCTCCTCCAGCCATCGGCCCAGCCCGAGCTCGACGATCGGATACGAGATGACGAGCCCGATGAACCCCGCGAGAAGCCCGATGGTCGCGGCCTCGCCGATGATGAAGATCCTCACGTGCTTCGGCTCGAACCCGAGCGCGCGCAGCACGCCGTACTCCCGCGACCGCTCCCGGACGCCCATGGCGATCGTGTTGCCGAGGATCATCATCATGATGAGAAGGATGATGACGGACACGACGTTGAGCGCCGTCAGCACGGCCGACATCATCGCCATGAACGAGAGGTTCATCGCCCGCTCGCTCATCGTCGCCGTCTGGACGTCCTTCTCGTCGAAGATCTTGTCGATCGCCGCGCTGATGTCCGCGCTCCGCGACGGATCGTCGATCCGGGCGGTCATCCAGCCGATCTGGTCGCGCTGCCGCTCGGGGAGCGACTCGTTCAGGTAGTCGTAGTGAAAGATGAACTGCGACCTGTCGATCGACTTGCGCGTGGCCGTGTAGATCCCCGAGACGTTGAACTGCCAGTTTCCCGGGTAGATCGTCCCCTCCAGCGTCACCGTGTCGCCCGGCTTCACCTTGAGCCGGGTCGCGAGGACGTCGCCGACGATGGCGCCCTTCCTGTCGCCCAGCCACCGCTCCATGTCCTCGGGCGAGACGACCATCTCGTCGTAGACCTTGAAGAAGGTCTTCGACTCGACGGCCATCGAGGCGAAGAAATTGTTGGCGTCGCGCGGGTCCTTGGCGCCGAACCAGCTCATGAAGGACCCCTCCGTCACGCCGGGGACCTCGCGGACGGTGTCCATGTAGCGCTTCGGCAACGGGAGGATGAACGAGATCTTGTGCCGCGTCGCGATCCGGTCCTTCGCGGCGTAGTCGGCGGCGACGTTCCACGCCGAGAGCACCGTCCGGAGGAGCACGAACGCGAGCACCGCCACCGCCGCGCCGATCACGGTCAGCAGCGTCCTGAACTTGTTGCGAAGGACGTTCCTGGCGGCGACGGAGACGAGGTTCATGACAGGTTCCCCTTGTCGAGCCGGCGCGTCACCGTGGCGCGCTCGGCGGCCTGCGGGTCGTGCGTGACCATCAGGATGGTCTTCTTGAACTCCTTGTTGAGCTTCTCCAGGAGGGCCAGGATCTCGTCGGCGCTCTTGCGATCGAGATCGCCGGTCGGCTCGTCCGCCACGATGATCGTCGGGTCGTTCACGATCGCCCGCGCGATCGCGACCCGCTGCTCCTGGCCGCCGGAGAGCTGCCGGGGATAGTGGCCCATCCGCTCCTCGAGCCCGACGACGCGCAGCGCCGTCTGCGCGCGCTTCCGCCGCTCGGAGGCCGACAGGTTCGTGAGCAGGAGCGGCAGCTCGACGTTCTCGACCGCGGTGAGCACCGGCATCAGGTTGTAGGCCTGGAAGATGAAGCCCATCGTCCTGGAGCGAAAGCGCGCCAGCTCGCCGTCGCTCATCCGCGTGAGGTCCTGCCCCGCCACGCGCGCCGAGCCGCGCGTCGGGCGATCGAGCCCGGCGATCAGGTTCAGCAGCGTCGACTTGCCCGAGCCCGAGGGCCCCATCAGCGCCTCGTACGACCCCTCCGGGACGTCGAGCGTGATGTTGTCGAGCACCACGATCGGCTCCTTGTCGCGGAAATAGCTCTTGCCGACCCCCTGCAGCTCGACAATGGGCTTCGGCTTCCCGTCGCGATACCCCTCGGTCATTCGCTCCCCTTTTCCTTCTCTTTGATCTTCTGACCGTCCGCGAGGTCGGCCGCCGGCCTCGCCACGAGGCGCGCCCCCGGGGCCGGGCCGTCGAGCAGCTCGAGCCCGCCGGGCGCGGGGCCGCCCACCTTGATGGGCACCATCTTCGCCTGGCCCTCGTTGACAACGAACACCACCTTGGCGCCGAGCCGCTCGACCACCGCGGACTCGGGGACGACGCGCTTCGGCGGCTCCTTCATCGCCTCCTCGGACAGCGCCTCCGCGAGAAAGCTGACCCGCGCGCTCATCTCCGGGAGGGCCTCCTTCGGCTCTCCGACGAACTTTACCTTCACCGGGATGGTCGCCTTGGCGCGGTTCACCCGCTTGCCGATCTCGAGCGTCGTACAGCGGTGGCGCTTCGACGGATACGCGTCGAGGACGACCTCGCACGGCTTGCCGGGCTCGACGAGGTAGAGGCGCGTCTCCGGGACATCGGTCTCGACGACGAGCGACGAGAAGTCGGCGATCTCGACGAAGTGCGGCAGCTCGAGGCCGACGACCTCCCCGACCTCGGGCGGCTTCGACATGATCGTGCCGTTGATCGGCGCGATGATCCTCCGGTCGACCAGCGTGACCCGGAGGCTCTCGACGTCGGCCGCCGCGGCCTTGACCTCGGCGTCGGCCGCCGCCGCCGACTGGGTGAGCGAGTGCATGCGCGCGGTCAGGTCCTCCATCGACGCGCGGCCGGTCACCTGGCGCTCGACGAGCAGCCGCTCCCGCGCGACCTGCTGCTCCACCTCGAGGATGCTCGCGCGGGAGGCCGCGGCGCGCGCCCGCGCCGCCGCGACCTTGGCCTGGGCCGCGGCCACGAGGCTCTTCTGGTCGGCGTCTTCGAGCTCCACGAGCAGGTCGCCCTGCTTCACCACGTCGCCTTCCTTGACGTGCACCCGCGCGATGCGGCCGGGGATCTTGGCCCCGACCTTGGACACGACCTGCGGGACCACGTACCCGGTCGACGTCACGGAGATCGACGCCTGCGCCGGCGAGACCAGCGCGACCTCGGTGGTGGTGACCTCGGCCTTGAAGATCGCGCTCTGCGCCCTGGGCAGGGCGAACGCGGCGGCGCCGGCGACGGCCGCGAGCACGACCGCGGCGACGAGGGCGGTGCGGAGCGGGCTCCGCCGATCGGGATCGACGTCCCGCTGGATCCGGAGCGATGCGAGATCCGAGCTGAGCTGGTCGGACACGGCGTCTCCCTTAACACGCTTCCGGCGTCGCGTTGAACTTCTATCGTTCCTTTTTGACGCGCGGCGCCAGCCACGCCCGACGCGCAGGACGCGGCCTCGCGCCCGACCCTGGAGCGGCGCTTGCGTCATAGCGAAATCGCGTCCCGCCGTGACAATTCGCCCGTCCAGACCGCAATGCACCGGGCGGCTGTGCCCGCCGCGCCTCACCTGTGGATGCGCGCTCCCTGGCGCGCAGCGGCGCTCGGGCCTTCGCGCGAAGCGCACGGCGGGCCTCACGACCGTTCGCTGGCGCACCAGCGCACCGCTCCAGCGATGGAGCAGGAGCGGAACGTGAGGAGGGGGATCGCTGTAAGCAATCGAAACTACGAGCATTTGTCGAACCAAGATCACGAACGACCGATCGCGAACGACAGGGCCGCAAAACGGCCGGAGTGCCAATCGACGAGAGCCACGCGGCGGAGCAGGCGGGAGGTGCACTGCGCGCCACACACGAGGTGGGATTGACGCCGGCGGCGCTGTGCGCGCCGACGCCGGCCGCGGCGCGCCGCGGTGATCGGTGCGTGCGCCTGTGGTGCGAGACAGGCGCCATGCTCTCCCGGCGCTCCCGAGACCAACACCGCGTCTCGACGCCCCGACGCCGCACGTCTACGCTGTGACGATGGGTTTCGTCGCGAGCCTTTTCATCGTCTACGGGGTCGCCGGGGTGGTGCTGGGCGTCGCGGTCGCCATCGCGATCGGGCGCTGCCTCCACCACCGGCGGCGCTCGCAGATCGCCGCGTATGCGCGGAGCCCTTCGGCATCACCCGGCGCGATACGCGAGGGGTTTGCGCTCCTGCGCGGCGAGGTGAGCGCGGAGGACGCCGCGCCGGGCGACGCGGTGATCGCGGTCGAGATCCCGTGCGGCGGCCAGGCCGGCGCCGCGCCGAGCGCGTGGCAGACGCGGGCGCGCGCGTTCTCGCTCCGGCTCCCCTCGGGCGCCGCGGTGCGGGTCGAGCCGACGAGCGGCAGGCTGAGCCTCGACACCACCTTCGTCCCGACGAGGCGCGGCGGCGCGCCCGCCTACGTGTCCGAGGTCCGCCCCGGCGACACGATCTACATCGCGGGCTCCGTGCGCCGCGAGATCGACGCGAGCGCCGCCGGCACGGGGTACCGCGACGCCGCGCGGGCCTGGGTGCTCCGGGCGCCCGCGCACGGCAGCCTCTGCGTCGCCTCGGAGACGGTCATCGCCCACCATGCCCAGCGCGCGCGGTTCCACCGGGCCTGGGCGATCGCGCTCGGCGGGGCGCTCGCGGCGCTCCACCTCGGCCCGTTCCGCGCGTTCCACGCGAGCGTGCTCGGCACCGTCGAGTCGGCCGGGAGCATCGACATCGGCCCGGCCGCGCTCGCGCTCTTCTTCGTCGGCGCCGCGGCGCTCACCTACCGCACGCTGGCCGAGCAGACCTCTCCCTGGATCGAGCTCCGCGTGGATCGCTCGAGGGCGGCCTAGCGCACCGATCGCGCTGGAGTCCCGAGGAAATCAACAGAAGGGAAGAGAAACCGCAAGGGGCGCGAGGGACGCAAGGGACGAGCAAGAGAAGTTCTCGTCTCTGGTCCCTTGCGCCCCTTGCGGTTCCTCTCTTTTCCGCATTCCTTGCCCTTGGACCTTGCTTCCCGGCAGATGGGCCGGGCCTCGCAACCCATTGATTCGCTTGTTCACGTCATCGAAGGGGCCGCGGCGCCGGCGATCGTGACGTTATGCGCGCGTCAGCGCGACGACGAACTCCAGGAAGGCGCGGATCTTGGCCGACACGAGCTGTGCGGCATGATGGTACGCGTAGAGGGGATACGTCTCCTCGGCCCACTCCGGCAGCACCTGAACGAGCCGTCCGTCGGCCAGTAGCTCGCGCGTGTAGAGCTCGAGCACCTGCGCGATCCCCTGTACCGCGACGCACGCCGCGAGGAGCGGACCGACCCCGTTCACCATCAGCTGTCCAGCGGCGCTCACGCGGACGACCTTCTTCCCGCGCACGAACTCCCATGCGAAAGGGCTCCCCGTGGAGGGATCTCGCATCAGGACACACGGGTGCTTCTCGATGTCGCTCGGGCGGCGTGGCGCCCCGTGGCGCGCGAGGTACGCCGGCGATGCGCAGGTGACGATGCGCGTGCGCAGGAGAAGGCGAGACTTCAACGCCGACGGCTCCGGCTGACCGAACCGGACGGCGACGTCGAAGCCATCGCGGATCAGGAGAGCATCGCGACCATCCACGAGGCGCTCGAGCGCGGCGTGAACGTCCTCGACACCGGCGACTTCTACGGCATGGGCAAGAACGAGCTCCTCGTCGGCAAGGCGCTGCGAGGTCGCCGCGACAAGGCGCTCCTCAGCGTCAAGTTCGGAGCGCTCCGCGGGCCGAACGGCGAGATCCTCGGGCACGACGCGCGTCCGGCCACGACGAAGAACGCCCTGGCGCACAGCCTGTCGCGCCTCGGGGTCGATCACATCGACATCTACAGGCCGTCGCGCCTCGATCCCAATGTTCCGATCGAGGAGACGGTGGGCGCCATCGCCGACATGGTGAAGGCGGGCTACGTCCGCTACATCGGCCTGTCCGAGGTCGGCGCGGAGACGATCCGGCGCGCGGCGGCGGTGCATCCGATCTGCGATCTGCAGATCGAATATGCGCTGGTGAGCCGCGGCGCGGAGGTCGGCGTCATCCCGGCCCTGCGCGAGCTCGGGATCGCGATGACAGCGTACGGCGTCCTGTCCCGCGGGCTGCTCACGGGCGCAAAGCCGTCGGGCGAGGGCGACTACCGCGCGCACATGCCCCGCTTCTCCGCGGGCAACGCCGAGAGGAACCAACCCCTCGTCGATGCGCTCGCGCGCCTCGCGACGGAAAAGGGCGTGTCCCCGGCGCAGCTCGCCATCGCGTGGGTCCGCGCGAAGGGCGCGGCTCAGGGCGTGACGATCGTCCCGACCCTGGGGTCCCGCACGCGCAAACAGCTCGTGGAGGCGCTGTCGAGCCTCGATGTCTCGCTCGACGCGTCGGAGGTCGCTGAGCTCGAGGCCGCGGTGCCCGCGAGCGAAGTCGCCGGCGCGCGCTACCCGGAAGCCCACATGGCGATGCTCGACAGTCTCGAACGGCGTGCGCCGCGAATCTGCTCGAGCGTTGGTGGCGTTCGCCTTTCGATTTCAGCGGAGGTACGGGCTCAACGCCTGGAACCAAACATCGGCCATGCGGTTATACCCTGCCTGGTTCGGGTGGAGATTGTCGGCGAAGAGGGACTGCTTGTAGTTCGGGTCGTTGGTGAACGCTGTGTACATGTCCACCAGCACGATGTGCTGCCCCTTGCTGACGCGCGTCGAAACCAGGTCGGGCATGGCCGCGTTGTAGGCCTTGACGTTGTTGTTCGTGCCGTCGTTTCTCGTCGGCACGATCTGCGCGAGCACCACGAGGATGTTCGGATCACGCATGAAAATCGAGTCGAGCAGCTTGCCCAGGCGATTCGGTGCGTCCGCAAGGTTGATGTTACCGTTGATGTCGTTCGTTCCGATCATCAACGTAATGATGTTGGGCTTGTAATTCGGAATGCTGGTGCCCACGAGCTGCGCGATGCCGTTGTTGCCCTCGATCGTCCAGCCGCCGTGACCCTCGTGGTTCCTCGGGAACGTCACTCCGTCCACCATGGGCACGCTGTAATCACTGGCGGAACCGACGAAGGTGATGTCGCGGTTCGCTTCGAGCGCGAGGTGGAACAGCGGGGCGCGGTAGCCGCCGGCGACGTTGAATCCCTGCGTGATTGAATCGCCGAAGGGCATGATCTTACAGGGGCCGCTCGCCGGGCAGGGCTGGAATGCCGGGCCGCCGCCCGCGCCAGCGCTGCCCCCTGCGCCACCTCCCTCGCCCGCGGTACCTCCGACACCGTCGGATCCGCCGCCCATGCCACCCGAGCCCGCTCCGCCGGCGCCCCCGGTGCCGCCGCCGGCCGTGCCTCCCCCACCGGCGTTCGCCGCGCCCCCGCTGGTCGCGCTCGAGCCGGAACTGCCGGGCGAGCCGCCACCCGCCGCTGTCCCGCTGCCGCTCGTGGTCTCGGAGCTGGCCGAGCTCGCGGTTCCGCCCGTCGTCGTGCCCGTCGAGTCGGCGTCATCACTGCACGCTGCGACGAGCAGCACCACACACGCGAGGACGGCGGAAGAAGAGAATTTCAGGCGGTGTACGAGCATCTCCTACGCATAGCACGATCGCGTGCTCCGCCGCGATTGTGAAGCGCAGCTTATCGAAGTTGCCGTCGTCGTTGAACTATTTTATCGCGAGGGGAAGTGCGTCTGGACGGCGGCGCTCTTCGCGGCCACGCGGCGCCCGAGCGCGAACGGCGGTTACACCTCTCCAGCTACCCCATGGCCGCCACCCTCTGCAAGGCCAGCGGAGATTCCGTGCCGTGTCAGGAGGACGTGCCTCCGGTGCTCCCGCAGGGGGGAGGGCGCCCGGCCTCCGCGCTCTCAACGAGCGGCTCCTGGGTCGTTCCGCTGCGGCTGTATGTGGTCGCCTTGGGTCTTGCCTGCCGCAGGCACGCGAGGCACGCCCGCCGCGAGGCATGTGCTTTCGTCCATCGACGCCTCCGGCACGGGTTTCTAAGCGGCGCAGAGGCTCGACGACAGGATGGGGGTCGCCGAACGCGTACTCCCATCCTGTGGAGGGATGCGGATCGCGTAAGGCTCTCTATGTCCACCAGCGCGTGCACCGTGGCTGCACAGTGAAACGGCCACTGCGCGGAGATTGACTTTCGGATCGCGTTTGCATTTCCTAGCCCTGGGATTCACCGAATAGCCGGGCGACACTGTCTCGACCCAGGGGAGGCGACGTCTTGCCGTACCGCGACAAGCTGGATGCTGCTTCGGGCACGGGGAAGCTCATCACCGTCCGCCGCTATCTCGATCCGGTCGCGGCCCAGATGGACCGCACGCTGCTCTCGGCCAACGGCATCGAGTGCCACGTGTTCGAGGCGGCGAGCTACAACCCGCTGCTGAGCGGCGCCGCCGGCGGCACGCAGCTGCAGGTGCGCGAGGGCGATCTCCAGCGCGTGGAGAGGCTCCTCGACGTCCATCCCGGGGAGGCGGCCAGCAACGACGACGAGGAGGAGGCAGGCGGGGTCCGCTGCCCGCGCTGCGAGCTCGCCTACTGCTTCCACGAGCGCCTGCGCCTCGAGGGCTCGAGCGCCGCCACCGCGCTCACGATCCTCGCCGCGCCGCTCCTGCTGTTCCTGCCGAGGCGCTGGCACTGCCACAAGTGCGGCCACGTCTGGGACGATCCGAAGGAGGGGCCCGCCGCGATGACGAAGCTCGAGGAGGGCGATCCGCGGCCGGTCTTCCGCCTGCGGCGCGCGCACTCGGGCATGGGCCTGTTCCTCGGCCTGTTCGCGGGCTTCTGCGGGGCGCTCCTGGTCACTGCCGCCCTGCCGCGCGCCGGTGGGGAGCTCGCCTTCGCCGTGCTCGTCGGGGCGCCCTTCATCGGCTGGGCCGTCGGCCGCTGGTGGCAGTACGATCTCTGCTCCGAGCCGGGCTGCCGCACGGCGCTGACGTCCGATCGGAGCGAGTGCCCGCGCTGCAGCGGCGCCATCGCCGGCGTCATTCGGTCGGCTGATGAGCACTACGCGGCGGCCGCGGATTTCCGGCGCGAGCTCAGCGCGCTGCGGGCGGCAGACCGGGCGCGCGAGGGCGAGAAGAAGAAGAGAACGAAGAGGCGGCCAGCCAGCGCTTCGGGTTGAGAACGAATGGCCGTGGCTGCCGAACACGCGGATCGCCGCGAACGGTGATCCCGCCGTTCCACGGTTTCGAAAAGCGCCCGGCGAGATTGACTTCCGGATCGCGTTTGGATTTCCTGGCGCTCGCGTGGAGGAGGTCGCCCGCATGCCTGACAGCGCTCTCACCGCCGTGGTCGATGACAAGATCTGGACCCTGGACCGCCCCGTGTGGTTCAGCGGGGTACGGATGCGCGCCCGCACCACGGTCGTACGCCTCGACGACGGCAGTTTGCTCCTGCACACTCCGGCCCCTCCCACCGATGCGCTGACAGAGCAGCTACGAGCCCTGGGCCCAGTGCGCTGGCTGGTGGTACCCAACTGCTGGCATCACCTCGGGGCACCCGCGGCGGCGGCCCATTTCCCTGACGCGAAGGTGGTGGGACCGGCGTCGGCGCTCAACAGGAACAAGGCGTTGAAACTCCACATGGATATCCACGACGCCCAGTTCGGCGAGCAGGTCCCTGAGTTCGAGGCCTTGCCACTTCAGGGCGTGCCGTTCTGGGACGAGACAGTGCTCTACCATCGGCCAACGCAGACCCTGCTCGGCGCAGACATCGTCCTTTGCGCCGGCGCCAAGGACCACTGGACTTTGCGTTATGCCGCGCGCATTACCGGCTTTTACGAGCGGGTGCGCGTACCCCCCGACGCCAGAAAGAAGATTCCGGACAAGGCCGCGGCCGCGCGCTCCATCCGTGCCATGCTGGAGCGACCGGCCCAACGTCTCATCGTAGGGCATGCCGAGGTCATCGGAGAAGGTTGGCGCGACCACCTCGCACAAGCCTGGCGACTTGAGGGCGTGGAGGTGTAAGTCGACAGCGCCGCTTCCACGCGGCGCTCGCCGAGCGCCAGCCCCGTCGATCGGGCGCCCGCCATCAGGCCCATGGTGAGGCGCTCGCCCCGCACGCACCCTCTCCTCTCAACCAGCCGCTGCTCTCCAGCCCCTCCCTCCCCGGCCCCGCGCCGCTCAGCCAGCCTCCGCGAGAAAGGCTGCGAGCTTCTCTGGGTTGCGGTGGGCATAGATCCCTCGAATCACGCCCTCGTCGACGCTCACGCTCACGGCGGCGATCAGCCGATCTTCGTCGTGGACCAGGAGCCCCGGGGAACCGTTGAACCACCGCGCCACGAAGCGGTAGCGGCCGTCGGGATGCGCCGCGGCGCTCCAGACGCGGACGAAGAAGGTGCTCACCGCGTCCGCGCCGCGGAGCACATGGGTCACCGTCTCGGCCTTGCCGCCCCCGTCCGCGTGGAGCTCCACGCCCTCCGCGAGCAGGCTGCGGAGCTCGTCGATCCGGCCAGCGCGGGCGGCGTTCAGGAACGCGGTCAGGAGGCGCTGGTGCTCGGTGGACGACGCCGCGAACTTCGGCCGCGCGTCGCGGACCCGCGCGCGGGCACGGGAGGCGAGCTTCCGGCACGCTGCGCTCTCCTTGCCGAGCAGGGTGGAGATCTCATCGAAGCTGTAGCCGAACACGTCGTGCAGCAGGAACGCGGCGCGCTCGTTCGGCGTCAGCCGCTCCAGGGCGTGCATCAACGCCACCGAGACGGTCTCGTCGATCTGCGGCTCCTCGTCAGGGCTCCGCGTATCCTCCATCAACGGCTCCGGCAGCCATGTGCCCACGTAGGTCTCTCTCCGGGAACGCGCCGATTGCAGCGTGTTCAACGCGATGCGGCTGCACACCGTGACGAGCCACGCGCGCGCGTCGCGGATCTGGTCGACGTCTGTCTGGCTCCACTTCAAGAACGTCTCCTGCACGATGTCGAGAGCGTCGGCGCGCGTGCCGAGCATCCGGTAAGCGAGCCCCTCGAGGAGGGAGCGGTGGCTCTCGAAGAGATGCGTTCGGTGATCCATGACGGTTACTCGATGGCGTTGGACATCAGCACGGCGAAGCGCCAGCCCTGCGCCGTCCGCCGGAAAACATGCGTGTACTTCTGCCGCGCGGCGAAGACGCCCGCGGCGCCGCCGCGCCGCATGGCCACCTCTTGCCGGCCCATCTCGACGGCCAGGTCGCCGCTCCCCTCGATCCGCTCCGGCATCTTCCTGAACGACGCGAAGCTCGCGCTCCGGAAGAGATCCGCTTCGCACGCGAGGAACCGCTCGCGGCCGGAGACGACATCGTGGCCCGGGATCAGGAGCTGAATGTCGTCGGTGCAGAGCGCTGCGTAGGCCTCCGCGTCGCCCTGCTGGATGGCAGCAGCCTGCGCAGCCCGCAGCCCGCCGATCTCCCGGCGATCTTCCTCGGTGAACGGCCCGAGCCACACAGGCTCTCCAGGAGAGGCGAAGAGACGGTCGATCTCGGCCCGCGCGCACGCTATGCGACGCGACCGAGAGACCTCGTCTCCGCTCATCCCCTCCAGCGAGATCACGTCGACCTTCGTGACGCCGATGAAGGCCAGTATCGCCCGCAGCGTGCGGGTCTGAAGCTCGTCCGCGGCGGCGGGCGAGGCGACGCCGCCGCGCGTCGTCACGACGGACGCCGACTTGCTGGTGAGGAGGCCCACGTAGCGCCCTTCTACCTGCGTGAACGTACGGTCATTGCGGATGACGTGATCGAAGTACGCCTTGAGGGTCGATGGCAGCGTGAGGTTGTACAGCGGGCTGCTGATCAGCAAGTGATCGGCCGAGCTCAGCTCGTCGATCAAGGCGTCGGACAGCACGAGGCCCTCGGGCGGCGGCCCCCCGGAAGGCGGCTGGGGCGCGAGAAACGCAGCGATGGTCGCGGCGTCGAGGTGCGGCACCGGATACCGGGCGAGGTCGCGAACGATGACGCGGCCGCCTGGATTCGACTCTGTCCAGCGTACCTGGAAATAGTCCGCCACGCTCCGCGAGATCGACCCTTGCGTGCGGGCGCTTGCATCTATCCTGAGCAGCTTCTTCATGTCCTCTCCGGGTGGGGTCCGCTCCCAGGACAAAGCAGCCCACCCGAATGTGACCGCCGGCGCAGCACGGACGCAGGCGGTCGCGCCCGGCACGTCGGCCCGCCCGCTCCGCCAGGCTCCCCTTGCTCCACGCCAGCGCAGCGGCGCTCGGGGACGAGCTGGCCGCCAGGGTCGTTCACGCGGCGATCGGGCAGCTCCTCGGCCTGCTCGACCGGATGGGCCTGCGCAAGGCGCACGCGGGAGAAAAACGAGACCTTCAAGTTTCGGAACTTGACAGTTCCGGAACCGCCGGGTATCGATAAGTCCAGAGGTCGAGAGGCAACCTGGATGACTCGGAAGGAAGGCGACTCGGTTGAGGTCCAGCCCGCACAACCCGGGCGAAAGCGAGACCACTCGCGCGACGCTGAGATCCTCGACGCGACGCTCGAGGTCCTCGCGGAGGTGGGCGCTGCGGGCCTGACGATGGACCTGGTGGCCGCGCGAGCAGGAGCCGGGAAGGCGACCATCTACCGCCGTTGGACCTCGAAGGCGGAGCTGGTCATCGACGCCGTCGCGCACATGAAGCGCAAACAGGTGGATCTCGAGCATCTGCCCGACACGGGCACGCTCCGCGGAGACCTCCTCGGCTTGTTCAAGCCGCAGTCGATCGAGGAAGCCGAGCACAAGCTCAAGATCATGACCGGGCTCGCCTCGCTGCTCTCGCAGGAGCAGGCGCTCGCCGAGGCGGCAAACAGCGCGGTCGTCCAGCCGTGGGCCGAAGCGCATTTCGCGCTGATGCAGCGAGCCGTCGCCCGCGGCGAGATCTCGGCGTCCGCCGACATCGGCACGCTGTCTCAGGTCATCCCGTCGATGGCCGCCTACCGCACCCTGGTCCAGCGCAAGCCGATCGACCTGGCCTTCCTCGTGTCGATGGTTGACGGAGTCATCGTACCAGCCCTCCGGAATCAGCCCTCCGACGTGCCACCAGACTCGCCAGGTCACCGACCCGATCACGCTGCCTCACGGGTCGACAAATCCCCGTCGCGCCGACGATCCGCGAGCGCGCGGGCACGCTCAAAACCCTGAAAATGCATGGGAGAACGTCATGACCGTCAGCGTTACCAACCACCTCAATTTCCGCGGCGACGCCCGAGCGGCGCTGGAGTTCTACCAGCTCGTGTTCGGCGGTGACATCACCATCGTGACCTACAAGGACGCACAAAACGTCCAAACTCCGTCGGAGGCCGATCAGGTGATGTGGGGCCAGGTCGCTGCCAAGAACGGCTTCCGAGTGATGGCTTACGACGTGCCTTCCCGCATGCCATGGGAGCAGGGTAAGAACGCGTTCTTTGTCTCGGTCCGCGGCGACTCGGCCAAGGAAATCACCGAGCTCTGGGAGAAGCTCTCCGCTGGCGCGACCGTCGCGCAGCCTCTGGCGCAGTCGGGGTGGACGCCCCTCTACGGGATGCTCAAGGACCGCTTCGGCGTCACCTGGGTCCTGGATGTCGCCACGGAGTACAAGGCCCCCTGAGCCAGAGGAAGAACGCGTGGAATCGCCGCGCCCAGGGCCCGACGCTGGGGCTCCCGCGCCGATGAAGACCGAGCGTGGGTGATTGTGCCGCGCTTCGCAGCCTCGGTGTGGGGTCCGCCGGGCGAGGGCCCGCGCGTCGACGCACAGCAGCTTCTTCGCAGGAGACAACGATGGCCCAGATCTTTGGAGCGACGTCGGCCACAGAGGAAGTCCTCGCGGGCCGCGATCTCAGCGGCAAACGCATCCTGGTCACCGGCGTCTCTGCCGGCCTCGGGATCGAGACGGCGCGCGCGCTCGTGGCCCATGGAGCCCACGTGGTCGGCGCAGCGCGTGACCTGGCCAAGGCGGAAGCAGCCACCCGCCGGGCGCAGGCGGCGGCTACCGGCTCCGGCGGCCTGGAGCTGGTAGAGCTGAACCTCGCCTCGCTGGCGAGCGTCCGTCGCTGCGCCGACGACCTGCTGAAGCGCGGGGAGCCGTTCGACGTTCTCATCGCCAACGCCGGTGTCATGGCGTGTCCGTTCGGCCTGACCGACGACGGGTTCGAGCTGCAATTCGGCACGAACCACCTCGGGCATTTCGTGCTCGTCAATCGGATTGCGTCCTTGCTGCGTGGAGGCTCGAGGGTGGTGGCTCTATCGTCCTCGGGACATCGCTACTCGGACGTCGACCTCGACGATCCGCATTTCGAGCGCACGCCTTACGAGCCGTTCGTCGCGTATGGGCGCTCCAAGACCGCGAACATCCTGTTCGCGGTGGAGCTCGATCGACGCCTCCGTGAGCGCGGGACGCGCGCCACCGCTGTGCACCCGGGCGTCATCGAGACCGAGCTCGGGCGCCACCTCCCCGACGACGCCCTCGCGACCTTCGTGGAGCGGAGCAACGCGGACCTCGCTGCTCGAGGCAAACCGCCGTTCGCGCTCAAGACCATTCTCCAAGGCGCGGCGACCTCGGTCTGGGCTGGCGTGGTGGCCGCGGCGGACGAGGTGGGAGGCCGCTACTGCGAAAACTGCCATGTCACAACGAGGGTGACCCTCGACCCGATCGATCCCATCAGCGAAGGGGTCCGCCCGTACGCGCTCGATCCGGAGCGGGCAGCGGCGCTCTGGGCGAAGAGCGAAGAGCTGGTCGGCGAGCGCTTCTGAACCTACTGGCGAGAGCATGCATTCCTCAGAAGCCCACTCGTCTCCCTCGGGGCTGCTGGCCTTGCTCTCCCATGAATGTCGCTTCAGCGAAAATCAAGGCATCGAGATAACGATGGTGGTGATGGCACCTTGGAGGAGGGACGACCGGCAACCCCGGCGTCGCCGCCGGCGCGGCGGCGCTGCTCCCCGCGCTCACCGCGGCGCTCGCCGCGCGCCTCGTCGCGCGGTGGTTCCACCTGGCGGCATGCGCCATAGTGCGACGCGTGTCGCTCGACGCTGCGATCCACTCCGTTGCCGGCGATCCGCTCACCGACATCCTCCGGCTCACCCAGGCCACCTCGGTCATGGCCGGAGGCATCGCCGCCGGTGGCCGCTGGGCCGTCCACTTCCCGCCGCCCGGCGAGATGAAGATCTCGCTCGTCGCCAAGGGCGGCTGCTGGTTCCGCCTGGACGGCCACAAGAAGGCGATCCGCGGCGAGCCGGGGGACGCGGTGCTCCTGCCCGGGAGAAAGGGGTTCCTCGTCGGCAGCGATCTCTCGGCCCCGCCCCTCGACGTGAGGTGCCTGCTGGCCCAGAAGCGCCACCTCTTCTCCACCATCGGTGACGGCTCCGAGGTGCTGCTCCTCGCCGGCGGCGTGACCCTCGATCCGCGCCACGCCGACCTCGTGCAGAGCGCGCTTCCGCCTTTTCTGCACGTGCACGCGACCGCGCCCCAGGCAGCCCCCATCCGCTGGCTCATCGAGCAGCTGCTGGCGGAGCAGACCGCGCGCGGCGCGCCGGGCGCCTTCCTCTCGGCGTCGATGCTGGCGCAGCTGCTGTTCGTCCAGATCCTGCGCGCCCACCTGGCCACGGCGCCACGCCTGCCCGCGGGCTGGCTGCGGGCCCTCCGCGACGAGCGGCTGGCGGCGGCGCTGCGCCTCCTCCACGGCGAGCCGGCGCGCGACTGGAAGCTCGAGGAGCTGGCTCGCGCCGCGGCGATGTCGCGCACCACCTTCGCCGTGCGCTTCAAGGAGGCCGCAGGGACGGCGCCGCTCCAGTACCTCACGGCGTGGCGCATGCGGCTGGCGGAGCGGCGGCTGCGGGACGAGGCAGCGCCGATCTCGCAGATCGCCGCCGCGCTCGGCTACTCGTCGGAGAGCGCCTTCAGCCAGGCCTTCAAGCGCGTCACCGGCAAGCGGCCGCGGGACTACCGCAACGAAGCGCGCGGCTGAAGTTCGTCGATCGTTCCGTACGCTCGCGACAGTCATCGGCACGCTCGCGCATGGTGCGTTCGATAGGCCATCGCTATCGATGAGGACATGCGAACCGTGCTCGTCCTCGGCGGCACCGGGCTCACCGGCCGCCGCCTCGTCAACGTGCTGCTCCAGGAAGGGTTCCTGGTCCGCTGCGCCGTGCGCAACCTCGACGCCGCCCGCGCCAGATTGCCCGCCGCCGCCGAGCTCGTGCGCGGCGACATCGCCGACCGCGCCTCCATCGAGGAAGCGGCTCGCGGCTGCGAGGCCGTGTTCAACTGCGTGCACACGCTCTCGCCGCAGAAGGGCGCCGCGCCCGGCGAGACCTTCGTGGACACCGAGGTGCGCGGCCTGGAGAACGTGGTGGCGGCCTGCCGGCTCCACGGCGTGCGGCGCGTGCTCTACGTGACCTTCCTGGGCATCACGCCCGACACGCGCTCGATCTGGGCACGCGGTCGCTGGAAGGCCGAGCAGATGCTGCTCGGCAGCGGGCTCGACGTGACCATCCTCCGGCCGGGGCAGATCGTGGGACGCGGCGGCTTCGGCTTCGAGACAACGCTGGCCAACGCGCGGCGGCGCGTGGCGCTGATCCTCGGCAGCGGCCGGAACCGCATGCAGAACATCGCGCTCGACGATCTCGTCCATTACCTCGTCCGCAGCCTCGACGAGCCGCGCACCTTCGGCCGGGCCTTCGACGTGGGCGGCGACGTGGCGTTCACCACCGACGAGATGGTCGACGTGGCGGCCCGCGTGCTCGGCCGGCGCCCGCCGTGGAAGCTGCACCTCCTGCCCTGGCTGCTGGCGCCGTTCGCCGGGCTCTTCGAGCGCCTGGCTGGCCTGCCCCGCGGCGCCTTCGCCGACCTGCTGCTGGGCGTGGACGCCGACCTCGTCGGCGATGTGAGGCCGATCCGCGCCATCATCCCGCTCACGCCCATGCCCTACGCGCAGGCCGTCGAACGGGCGCTCGCCGCTGGCGCCTGATAGGCGTCGATGCGTCGTCGCTGGCCCCGGAAACCTTGAAAAGGCAGGACAGGTATCGGCAAGTCCACCACCGCGGCCTCGCCATCCTGGAAGGCTTGCAGCTGGAGGACATGCCGCCCGGCGACCACGACGGATCGCCCTGCCGTTCACGCTGGCCACCCTGGGCGCGAGTCCGGTCCGTGCCATGCTGCGCCCCTGCGCTGCTGGACCGAAGGACGCCTGACATGAGCCTGCAAACCACCCGCGACACCTGCCTTGCCCGCGACGCAAGCGACCCGCTGCGCCACCTGCGCGACGAGTTCGCGCTGCCGGACGACGTGATCTACCTGGACGGCAACTCGCTGGGTGCTCGCCCCAAGGCGTCGCTGATCCGTGCCAGGGAAGTGATCGAAGCGGAATGGGGCGACGGCTTGATCCGTAGCTGGAACACGGCCGGATGGGTGCACTTGTCCCGCCGCCTTGGCGACCTGCTGGCCCCGCTGATCGGCGCCGGCAGCGGCGAAGTGGTGGTCACCGACACGACGTCCATCAACCTGTTCAAGGTGCTGGCCACCGCCCTGCGCCAGCAGCAGGGCACCGCGCCCCAGCGCCGGGTGCTCGTGTCGGAGCGCGACAACTTCCCCACCGACCTGTACATCGCCGAGGGCCTGACCGAGCTGCTGAAGATGGGCGGCGGCGCAGCCTACGAGTTGCGCCTGATCGACTCGCCCAAGGAGCTGCCGCAGGCGATCGGCGACGACGTGGCGGTGCTGATGCTCACCCATGTCAACTACAAGACTGGCTATATGCACGACATGGCCGCCGTCACGGCGCTCGCGCACGAGGCCGGCGCGCTGACCGTGTGGGACCTGGCGCATTCCGCAGGCGCCGTGCCGGTGGACCTCCACGGCGCCCGCGCCGACTTCGCCGTCGGCTGCACCTACAAGTACCTGAACGGCGGCCCCGGCGCGCCGGCCTTCCTGTGGGTGGCGCCGCATCATCAGAACCGCTTCTGGCAGCCGCTGTCCGGCTGGTTCGGCCATGCCCGGCAGTTTGCGATGGAACCCGCCTATGCCCCCGCCGACGGCATCGGCCGCTTCCTCTGCGGCACCCAGCCGATCACCGCGCTTTCGCTGGTGGAATGCGGGCTTGCCGTCTTCCGCCATACCGACATGGCCGCGCTGCGCGCCAAGTCGCTGGCGCTGACCGAGCTGTTCATCCAGCTGGTGGAAGCCCGCTGCGGACAGCATCCGCTGACCCTGATCACCCCGCGCGACGGCGCCCGCCGCGGCAGCCAGGTCAGCTTCGAGCACCCGCAGGGCTACGCGGTGATGCAGGCGCTGATCGCCCGTGGCGTGATAGGCGACTACCGCGAGCCGCGCATCATGCGCTTCGGCTTCACCCCGCTGTATACCCGCTTCGTCGACGTCTGGGACGCGGTGGACGTGCTGCGCGACCTTCTGGAGAGCGGCGCCTGGGACAAGCCGCAATTCCACAAGCGCGGCGCGGTGACCTGATCCACCCGTACCCTGAACGACAAGGAGTCGCCCTCCTGCGGCCAGCGAGCGGCAGCGCCGGCGTCGCCATCGCCCTGGCGATGGGGGCAGGCTGCGTCATCGCGCCGGGCCGGAACGAAGCGGCGCTGGAAGATCTGGCCCGCCGTTTCGGCCCGCGCGTCAGCACCGTGAGGCTCCCCGGCAGCGAGGAGGACGACGAGGGCTTCATCTCACCTCGCCCGCCGCTTCACGGCATATCCGTACGGGACCGGCCAGGTCGGCTCCGCCTCGAGCTCCTGCTGGGCCTTGATCGCCCAGTAGGGCTCGCGCAGCAGCTCCCGGCCGACGAACACCAGGTCGGCGTCGCCGCCCGTGATGATCTCGGAGGCCTGCCGGGGCTCGGTGATCAGCCCGACCGCGCCGGTGCGGATCCTCGCCTCCTCGCGGATCCTCTGCGCGAAGCCGACCTGATATCCCTTGCCCACCGGGATACGGGCCCTCGGGACCAGGCCTCCGGAGGAGGCGTCGATGAGGTCGACCCCGAGGTCGCGGAGGCGGCGAGCGAGCTCCACCGAACCATCGATGTCCCAGCCGCCCTCGGCCCAGTCGGTCGCGGAGATGCGGACGAAGAGCGGGAGATCCGCCGGCATGTGCCGGCGCAGGCGCTCGGCGACGCGCAGGAGGAGGCGCATCCGGTTCTCGAGGCTGCCGCCGTAGGCGTCCGTCCTGTGATTGCTGAGGGGCGAGAGGAACTCGTGCAGCAGGTAGCCGTGCGCCGCGTGGATCTCGAGCACGCGGAAGCCCGCGCCGAGCGCCCGGCGCGCGGCCGCCTCGAACGCGTCGACAACGGCGTCGATGCCCGCCTCGTCGAGCGCCAGCGGGGCCGGATCCCCCTCGGCGAACGGCAGGGCGCTCGGGGCCACCACCGCCCAGCCGCCCTCCTCCGGTGTCTTGAGCCGAGCGCCGCCCCGCCAGGGCACATCGCAGCTCGCCTTCCGGCCGGCGTGCGCGAGCTGGATGCCGGCGATCGCGCCCTGGGCCTCGACGAACCGCGCGATGCGCGCGAGCGGCTCGGCGTGCGCGTCGCTCCAGATGCCGAGATCGGCCGGCGTGATCCGGCCGTCCGGCGTCACCGAGGTGGCCTCGACCATCGCGAGCGCCACGCCGCCGACCGCGCGGCTGCCGAGGTGGACCAGGTGCCAGTCGTTGGCGAGCCCTCCGCGAGCCCAGTACTGGCACATCGGGGACATCACGACGCGGCTCCGGAAGCGGACGCCGCGGATCGTGAGCGGGCTCAGGAGGTCAATCTCGGGGATGTCGCGGTCGTGCTCAGCGTCCGCCAGGCAGCCGTGGAGCAGGCCGCCGACGTCCTCGGTGACGGCGTTCGTCGCGTGGGTGATGTGCATTCCGGTCCTCCGGTGGAGGGCCCGAGAGGGGCCGTGAGGGTCGCCCGCGCCGGCGTTGCAACGATGCTGCCACGGGGGTGCCGCGCGCCACGCCCGAGATCGGCCGCTGCTGGCGGCCGCCACGAGCATCCGCCATGATGGTTCGGGGGCTCTCGTCGGTTCGCGTTCGCAGTTCGTGTCCACGGGGCGGGTCGCCCTGCTCGCGCCGTCCCCCCGCGACCCGGCCGCGCTCGCTCCCGGCTCGCCGACAACCCCGGAATCGAATCAACAGGAGCCCTGAATGAGCATGGAACGACAGGAGATCTCCTCGTGGGCGGCGATGCCGTCCGTGCCCGACCACGGCGTCGCGCGCGCCGCGCCGTGGGCGACGTGATCGCTGCCCTGATATCCGACAGCTGCCGTCACACGACCGCCGCCGATCTCGACGTTTCAGGCGGCTTCATGATCTGAGCGATCCGCTTCGCGAGCGCACAGGACATCCCGAGCCGGGGACCTCTCCACCCGCCTGACGAAGCCCAGCACAACGAGGGCCATGAGCGCGCAGTAGGCCGCCAGCGGCCATGCCGTATCCCCAGGCAGCAGGATGACGAGCGTCGTTCCGACGATTCCCACGACCAGGCTCTCGATGCAGTAGTAGAGCGCGGTAGCGGTGCCGGCGACGTGGCTGAAGCGCTGGAGCGCGCCATTCGCCGTCACCGAGCTGGCGAACACGATGCCGATCGCGATGATCCACATGGGCGGGATGAACGTCCAGAACGACGGAGAGGCCATCACCTGCCCGACGGCGAGCAGCGCGGCTCCCAGGAGCAGCATCCCCATCCCGCGGACGAGGCTCCCGGCCCTTCCCCATCGCGCCACGAATCGCTTCGCGAACCGGGTCGTCGCGATCATGACGAGGGCGACGGTGGCGAAGGCGAGGCTGAAGACGAGCTGAGAGAAGCCGACCCGATCGATCAGGATCCGTGACGCGGTCGAGAAGAAGACGAAGAACGCGCCCATCGCCGCGCTGAAACCGAGCGTGTAGGTCCAGAACGACGCGTCCGCCAGGATCCCACCGAGCGCCGCGCGTGGCTTCGACGCGTTCACGGGCCGAGTCTCGTGCCACCTCGGCGCCGCGTTCAGCGCCGCCGCGGTGGCGGCGACGCCGAGCGCAATGAAGATCGCGCGCCAGCCGAGGTGGTCCGCGAGCAGAGCGCCGAGCGCGGGTCCCAGCGCGGGCACGAACGCCAGCATCGAGCCGAACAGGCCGTAGATCACCGTCCCCTCGGCGCGCTCCGCATAGACGTCGCGCACCGTCGCGAAGGTCGCGACGAGCGCCGCGGCCGCGCCCAGCGCCTGAAGAATGCGAAGAACGACGAACGCTGCGGCGGATACGGCGCCCGCAAGCAGATACGACGCGGCCGCAAACAAGGCTGCGCCGCCCAGCAGGACCGGCCGGCGGCCAATCCTGTCCGAAATGGGCCCGAACACGAGCTGTCCCGCGCCCAGGACGACCATGTAGAGGCTCAACGTCAGCTGAATGACCGCCGGCGATGTGCCGAGGATGCCTGGCATGATCGGCACCACCGGCAGGTAGACATCCATGGCCAGCGAGGCCAGCAGGTCGAAAGGAGCCATCAGCAGCAGCGCTGCGGACAGCGAGAAATTCCAGGTTCTTGATATTGTTCGAGGCACGACGATACACCCGCGCAAATGGTGGACATTCGGCGGCGATCTGCCTCCAGGACGGCGTTCGTCGAACGATCGAGAGCAGATGGCCGCAGCAACGATTTCAGGGGTTGCTGCGGCTCAATCGTCTGACTGGGCTGTATCCATCCTTACACCTGGGCGTAGCGTTCGTTGCGGACGGTGACAGGATAGCGGCCATCGAGCCGCTCGTCGAGGGATCACGAAGCCTCGACGCCCAGCCGCTCCTCGCGCGCCCTCCAGCCGTGAGCCACAGTAACGGCAGCGCGAGCTACGGCTTCCCTCCCGGGATCGGCGCATAGGCGTGGTGGATCCGGCGATCGGCGTCACGACCATGAGGCGCATCTCGGAGCCGTTCTTGGTCGTGAACGTCCAGTCGTCGATGCCGGTCGGGAACTGCCGCAGCCTCGCCTCGATCTCGCTCAGATCCTGCTGCCCAACGCATCATCGCAGCGCATGCCGGCGTCATCGCAGAAGGTTGCCGCGACCGCCTCGCACAGGCCTTGCGACTGGAGGGCGTGGAGGTGTAGTTTGCGAAATCGGGGCATGCCCGCCCCCTCGCCGCACAGGCCCCCACAACAACGATCGCTCGTCCGAGCGGCGGCTCCGCATCGGTTACGTGTCACCCGACTTCCGAACCCACGTCGTGATGTTCTAAGCACCGCTCATGGGCAAAACAGCCAAACTGCTTTCGGTCCCGAAAGAGCGGCAGATGGAGGCGCTCCTCGCACGCAGCGCCGAGATCCGCGACGAATTTCGAGCGTGCTTTTCGGTCTCGCCCGGACACCCGAAGACGCACGAGGAGCCGCGGGAGGCCGAAGAGCCCCATTTCGACGGGCTCTGGGTCTTCGGGGACGGGCCCGGCGTCGAGGTGGGCGACACCGGCGCGTACGTCGGAGCCGAGCTCCTTTGCAATCGCGCGCTCGGGGAGCGCTCCTACGTGCAGTACGAGTACCGCATCGAAGCGCTCGATCGTCGTTACAAGGGCGACTACGCTCCGTATTACAGGAGCCGCGGCAGGATCCTGAAGCACATCGGAAAGCGCCTCGAGCTCTTCTGCGCGTACTCGCTGCTCGAGCTCTACGAGTTGGTGAAGGGCCGCGGGGTCGAGGACACGACGCTCGACGCCCTCTTCTCGCCCAGGCACGTGAAGGCCATGTTCACGGCGTTCCGCGTGCCGATCCGCTTCACCGGCGACCTCGGTTGAGGTGCGGCAGTCGCCGATCCGGGCCGCGCTCGCCGGCGCGGGGACGCCCGACGGCGCGGAGCCAGGCGGCCGCGCCGATCGCGATGACGGCGAGCGGGGCGCTCCACCCTGGGCCGCCGGCGGCGGGCGGCGCCGCGCTGCAGCGGACCAGCTGATCCTCGGCGCACTCGGGCGCGAACCCGTGTGGAGGGATGGGGTTGCAGGTCGACGCGGAGAGATCCCGAGGGGGGTAGATCTGGCAGATGCCCGCGATATCGTCCTCGTGCAGCGTTCGGAAGTTCATCGGGTCCGACCTGTCGTACCTGGCGTGCATTGTCGCCTCGGGGCCGGCCATGGAGTGGTCGAGGCCCAGGAAATGCCCGGCCTCGTGCGTGACGATGGCGAGCAGATCTTCCCTCGGCGCGGCGGAGTCGTCCCCGACGGTGAAGTCGTAGAGATCGCTGTTGATCTCCATGTCGGCCCCCCAGAGCTCACCGGTCTTCCTGTCGAACTGCACCGTCGTGAGCGCGAGCATCTCGGTGTTGTGCCCCGAGCTCGCGAGCCACTCCATATCGCGGAAGACGACCACGTTGGCGTTGCCCGGCACGAGGCCGTCGACGATCCTCGTCTTGCCGTCCCTTGCGTTGAGCTCCACCGCTCCACAGGCGACGGGCCCGAGGTTCTGGACGCGGAGCCCCGGCGTTCCCCCGTCGCAGGGCGCCTGCATCCACGTGTCGAACGCGGCATCGAGCACGTCGGAGATCTCCTGGTAGGAGATCTCGCTGGACGCGTCTTCCTGGATGCTGAAACCAATGCAATCGCCCGCCCAGCGGAGCGGCTTGCAATCACCGACCGGCTGGTCGTCCTGTAGGCAGAGCTCCGACCTCTTGCAGGTGTTCGAGCGGCAGTAGGCCGACGCCTGCTGCGCGCTCGCCAGCACGGCGAGCGCGGCCGCCACGCAGGAGCACCATGCACGCTTCATCGACATCGACTCCTCCACGATCGGTTGACCCTACGGCGACGGTAGCAGCGCGCGGCGGGCGCGTGGGGATTTCGCCGGCGGCGCCCTTGCCGCCCGCTGGCCTTCCGCCATCCTGAGCGCGATGGGGCGTGCTCGTGGGTGAGGCGGGCGGCGGAGCCGATCCGGCGCAGGGCGGCGCGGCTCCGGCGCAAGGCGCCGCGGCGGCGCAGGACAGCGCGGCTCCGGCGCAGGGCGGCGCGGGGGCGCCGAGCTTCCTGTGCGACGCGATGCTGGGCGGCCTGTCGCGCTGGCTGCGCGGCGCGGGCTACGACGCCATGTTCGAGCACGGCATCGACGACGGCGATCTCGTGCGCCTCGCGCAGCAGACCGGCCGGGTGCTGCTGAGCTCCGACGCCGGCGTGTTCGAGCGGCGCTCCCTGCGCACCGCGGCCGTGCGCGGGCTCTACGTGCCGCGCGGGCTGCGGCCGACGGAGCAGGCCGGCTTCGTGCTGCGGGAGCTCGGGCTGCCCGTGCGGGACCCCCGCTGCATGGCGTGCGGCGGCGCGCTCACGGCCGCCCCGAAGGACAGCGTGCGGGATGCGGTGCCGGCGGTGGTCGCGGATCGCCACGACGAGTTCTGGCGGTGCGACCGCTGCGGCAAGGTCCTTTGGAAGGGCAGCCACTGGGATGGCATCGTCGCCGGCTTGGCCACCGCGGCCGGCGCCGCCGCAACCGAAGCCCCGGCTCCGCCGCCGGGCAGCCGCAAGCCTCCGCCCTGACGCGGACGGCGGGCAGGATCGATTCGCCGGCCAGAACCGCCCGACGACGACTAGGTCGCTCGCCCGAGCGTCGCGAGCCGATCTGCCCCCCGTGGGCTTGCGACATTCCCAGGAGCGGCGCATGGAGCGCCCGCACGGCGGCGGTGCCCCCGATTGTCGCAGGAGAGAGCGCATGAGATCGCTTGCGGCGCTGATGTCCGAGAGGGTTGTGCGTCTCATCGAGGAAGACGAACCGGATGGCCTGCGACTGGCACCCGGGCACGTCCTGCTGCGCACGCTCGAAGTCGGCGTGTGCGGAACCGACCGAGAGATTGCGGCATTCGCCTATGGGTCGGCGCCGGCAGGGACGGACCGGCTCGTGCTGGGACACGAGGCCCTCGCGGAGGTCGTGCGCACCGGCGCGGGCGTGGCTCGCGTTCGCCCAGGGGATCTCGTGGTGCCGACCGTGCGCCGTCCCTGCAACCGAATCGAGTGCCCGGCCTGCCGCGTCGGGCACCAGGACTTCTGCACGACGGGGCAGTTCGTCGAGCGCGGCATCTCGGGAGCAGGCGGCTTCATGACCGAGCTCTTCGTCGAGGAGGAACGCTACCTCGTCCCCGTCCCTCCGGCCGTCGGCGAGCTCGGCGTCCTCGTCGAGCCGCTGAGCGTCGCGGCCAAAGCGTTCGCCCAGCTCGACGCCATCCTGGCCCGCCTGCCATGGGACAAAGACAGGGCGCAGGCCCTGGTCCTCGGCGCCGGACCGATCGGCGTGCTCACGGCGATGGGCCTTGTCGTGAAGGGCTATCGGACCGTCGTCTTCTCGAGAGAGCCGGATGACGACGATCGGGCCCAGATCGTGCGCAGCATCGGCGCCGACTACGTGTCGAGCGAGTCCACCGACATCCACGGGCTCGCGAGCCGCATGGGCCGGTTCGATGTGATCGTCGAAGCGGTCGGCGTGCCAGAATTCGCGTTCCGGACGCTCCCCGCGCTGGCGGTGAATGGCACGTTCATCCTCACAGGCGTCCCCGCGCCGAGGCCCGAGTTCGGCTTCGACGGCGCCGGTCTGATGCACAACTTCGTCATGCAGAATCAGGTGATGTTCGGGACCGTGAACGCTGACCACGCCTCGTACGAAGCCGCCGTCCGGATGCTGGAGCAGTGCCTAATCCGGTTCCCCGACGCCGTGCGCCGCGTGATCGCGCGACGGGTTGCGCTCGACGAGGCGCCGGCCTTGCTGCGAGCAGCGGGGGGCGGTGTGAAGACGGTGATCCAGATCGGAGAGGCCTCGACGAAGCGGCGCGACGGAGGGCTTCCGGCTCCCGGACGGAGCGCGGCGCGATCGGCCTCTGCGGGAGCGAGGGAGCGGTGAACCAGAGGCGAACGCTGCGAAGTCAAGCCTGGTGGGACGACGCGGGCAATCCGGAGATGACGGCGCTGTACCTCGAGCGCTTCCTGAACTTCGGGCTGACCCGCGGAGAGCTCCAACGCGGGCGCCCCATCATCGGGATCGCCCAGACGGGGAGCGATCTCGTGCCGTGCAATCGCCACCACCTGAGCCTGGCGGACCGCGTCAAGGACGGCGTGCGTGACGCCGGCGGGATCCCGCTGGAGTTCCCGGCGCACCCGCTCCAGGAGACGGGCAAGAGGCCCACTGCAGCCCTCGACCGGAACCTCGCGTACCTCGGGTTGGTGGAGGTGCTCTTCGGCTACCCGCTCGACGGCGTCGTGCTGACGACGGGCTGCGACAAGACGACGCCGTCCTGCCTGATGGCGGCGGCGACGGTCGACCTCCCCGCGATCGTCCTCTCGGGCGGGCCGATGTTGAACGGGTATTACCAGGGAAGGCTCGCCGGCTCGGGGCTCGTGGTCTGGGAGGCGCGCAGGCTGCTGGCGGCTGGCAAGGTGAGCTACGCGGAGTTCATGGACATGGTCGCCGCGGCTGCGCCCAGCGCGGGGCACTGTAATTCCATGGGAACGGCATTGTCGATGAACGTCCTCGCCGAGGCCGTCGGCATGACGCTGCCAGGGTGCGCGGCGATCCCGGCGCCCTACCGGGAGCGGGCGCAGATGGCGTACGCTACTGGACGTCGGATCGTGGAGATGGTCCACGAGGACCTGACGCCGAGCGCGATCATGACCAAGGCCGCGTTCGAGAACGCGATCGCCGTCGCCTCTGCGATCGGCGCATCGACCAATTGCCCGATCCATATGAATGCCATCGCGCGCCATGTCGGGGTCGACTTGACCGACGACGATTGGCAGAGGGTGGGGCAAGACGTCCCCTTGCTCGTCGACTGCCAGCCCGCCGGGCGCTTCCTGGGGGAGGACTTTCATCGCGCGGGCGGGGCCCCCGCGGTCATGAACGAGCTGCTCCGCGCGGGCCGCCTCCACGCCGACGCTCTCACGGTATCCGGACGAACCGTGGGTGACAACGTGGCCAGCGCCGTCGCCACCAACCGCGACGTGATCCGACCGTACGAGGACCCCCTCCGCAGCGCGGCAGGAGTGCTCGTCATGAGCGGGAACCTCTTCGACTCGGCCGTCATGAAGACGAGCGTGATCTGCGATGCCTTTCGCGACCGCTACCTGTCGGATCCAGAACATCCGGATGTCTTCGTGGCGCGCGCCGTCGTGTTCGAGGGGCCGGAGGATTACCACGCTCGCATCAACGACCCGTCGCTCGGGATCGACGAGAGCTGCATCCTCGTCATGCGCAATACGGGGCCGGTAGGTTATCCCGGCTCCGCGGAGGTGGTGAACATGCAGCCCCCCGACGCGCTGATTCGACGTGGGTTGACGTCGCTGCCCACGCTCGGCGACGGCCGCCAGAGCGGCACCTCGGACAGCCCCTCGATCCTGAACGCGTCGCCCGAGTCCGCGGTGGGAGGGGGCCTTGCGCTGCTCCGGACGGGGGATCGCATCCAGATCGATCTGCGGCGGCGCCGCGTCGACGTGCTGCTCTCCGACGCGGAGCTCGACAAGCGCCGCAAGTCCCTGAAGCTGCCGCAGCTCGAGAGCCAGACTCCATGGCAGGAGATCTACCGGAGCACGGTCGGTCCGCTGTCCAGCGGCGCGTGCCTCGAGCCTGCCCTTCGGTACCAACACCTGGTGCAGCTTCGCGGGCTGCCCCGTCACTCCCACTGAACGGTTCTGGAAACGGAGGTGAACCCCATGAGCATGGAAAGGACGGGGCCGGTCGTCGTGCTGGACTACGATTTCGGCGACATTGACGTCGAGCGCTCTCTCCTGGAGCCGGCCGGCTTCGAGGTCGTCGCCGCGCAGTGCAAGACCGAAGAGGATGTCGCGGCTGCCGCCCACGACGCCGCCGGCGTGCTCACGCAGTACGCGGAGGTCAAGGAGCGAGCGATCTCGGGGCTCCGGCGCTGCCGGGTCATCGCCCGGTACGGCACGGGAGTCGACACCGTCGACGTCGCGGCGGCGACAAGGCGCGGGATCCGCGTGACCAACGCGCCGAACGACTGGTGCGCCGACGAGGTCGCCGATCACGCCGTGGCGCTCCTGCTCACGCTCGCCCGCAAGCTGCCCGCCTACGATCGCGCCACGCGCCGTGGCTCCTGGTCCTGGCAGGACGGCCGGCCGATCCACCGGATACGGGGAGCGACCCTGGGGCTCCTGTCCTTCGGCGCGATCGCCCGGGGTATCAGCGCGAGGATGGCGAGCTTCGGCGCGCGAATCATGACGCACGATCCCTTCCTCGACCCGGACGAGATCCGCGCCGCGGGCGCCGCGCCGGTGCCCTTCGGCGAGCTCCTCGAGCGCTCCGACTACCTCGTCCTCCAGGCGCCGCTGACGACCGAGACGCGTGGTCTCATCGGGGAACGCGAGCTCCGGCGCATGAAGCCGACGGCGATCCTCGTGAACACCGCCCGCGGCCCGATCATCGACGACAGCGCGCTCTACCGGGCGCTCAAGGAGGGCTGGATCGCGGGCGCCGGGCTCGACGACATCGCCGAGGAGCCGGCCAAGCGGCGCGACTGGAAGCCCACGAGCCCGCTCCTCTCGCTCGACAATGTCGTCATCACGCCCCACGCCGCATACTACTCGGACGAGTCGATCGAGTTCGTCCGACGGTTCGCGGCCAACGAGATCGTCCGAGTCCTGTCCGGACAGGAGCCGATGTCGCCCGTGAACCTCATGGCCGCTTGAGGCCGCCGCCTCGTCGACGCCAGCGGGCACGATGGATGCCTCCGAGGGAGGCATCCATGAAACAATCAGCCCTGAACCAGTCGAAGGAGCTGTGGGTCGACGTGAGTGTACCGATCCGTAACGGGATGGTGCACTGGCCGGGCAACCCCGAGGTAAAGATCGTCCAGACGCAGGATCTCCAGCGCGGCGATCCCGCGACCGTCTCCCATCTCTCGCTGGGCACGCACACCGGCACGCACGTCGATGCTCCGGCTCATTTCATCGTCCACGGCGCGGGCATCGACCGTGTTTCGCTCGAGCGGCTCATCGGGCCAGCGCGCGTCCTCGATCTCGGAGAGTATGATCGCATCACGCCGGCCCACGTCGATCCCGCCGACATCCGCCCCGGCGATCGCGTCCTGTTCAAGACGGGAAACTCCGCGCACTGGGACGAAACGCAATTTCGCTCGGATTACACCTATCTGTCATTCGAGGCGGCCAATCACCTGGTCGAGCGAGGCGTCTGGACCGTGGGGATCGACTACCTGTCGATCGGAGGCATGGATCGCGGGGCCGAGACGCACCATGTCCTGCTCGCCGCCGGAGTCTGCATCATCGAAGGGCTGGATCTCTCGCGCGTCGAGCAGGGTTGGTACGACCTGGTCTGCCTGCCGCTGCGCCTCGAGGGTCTCGACGGCTCTCCTGCCCGGGTCGTCTTGCGCCGGCGGCGATCGGAGAGATCGGAGAACGAAGCGGCGCCCGAGATGCGGCGGTGACCGGGCGTCGTTTTGCCGCAAGGAGGCTGGCTATGGAGGTTGCGAACATTCGTGATGTGCCGATCCCGGCGAGTCGAGTCGGCCTCGGGACCTGGGCCATGGGCGGGTATCAATGGGGCGGCGCCGACGACGACATGTCGGTTCGAACGATTCACGCGGCGCTCGACCTCGGGATCAACCTGATCGACACAGCGCCGGCCTACGGGTTCGGCCACTCCGAAGAGGTCGTCGGACGGGCCGTCGCCGAGCGGGGTCAGCGCGACCGGGTCGTCCTTGCGACCAAGGTGGGCCTCGAGCGCCGCGGGGACGCGCTCTTCAGGAACGGGACGCGAAGGCAGATCTTCGAGGAGATAGAGCTCTCGCTCAGACGGCTGCGCACCGATTACATCGATCTCTATCAGGTTCACTGGCCGGATCCGCAGACCCCCTACGAGGAGACGGCCAGGGCCCTCCTCGAGCTCCAGCGTGACGGCAAGATCCGCGCGATCGGCGTCTCCAACTATTCGATCGACGCGATGGTCCGGTTCCGCGCCGTCGCGCCGATCGCCTCGGCCCAGCCGCCGCTGAACCTCTTCGAGCGGCAGGCGGAGGGCGACATCCTGCCGTGGTGCCACGACAACGGGGTCGCCACGCTCACGTACGGCGCGCTCTGCCGCGGGCTCCTGAGCGGCGCCATCGACGAGAAGACCGCGTTCCAGGGGGACGACCTCAGGAAGACCGATCCGAAGTTCCAACCCCCACGCTTCGCGCAGTACCTCGAAGCCGTGAGGCGCCTCGAGCGATTCGCGCGTGACCGCTACGCTCGGAGCGTGCTCGCGCTCGCGGTGCGCTGGGTGCTCGACCAGCGGGGAGTCTCGGTGGCTCTCTGGGGCGCGCGACGACCGGATGAGCTCGCGCCGATCGGCGATGTGATGGGCTGGCATCTCGACGACGAAGCCCGCGCTCACATCGACGCCGTGCTCGCCGAGACGGTGCGCGATCCGGTGGGTCCCGAGTTCATGGCGCCGCCGGAGCGCCGAGAAGCCATGGCTCCGGCAGCCTGACCCCTACCCACGCCAGAAGTCCGGTCATCTCCGGCCGGGCTTCTGGCGGGCAGAGCGGGTCGCCGTCACGTGGGTTCGAGCTGGTCCGAGCTCCCTCGGCCCCCGAACGCCTCACGCCGCTCTCGCCCCGGGCTCCGGGCGCGCCCGACCGAAGGCGTCGCTCCTGCCCCAGCGCCCAGGGATCTCGAGGAGTCGAATCTCCCCGAACTCGCCAGGGACCGCCGGATCGACGAGCAGGCGATCGCCCATCGGCTCCAGCCCGAGCACAGCGCGCAGAAAGAGCATGGGAGCCCCCGTGGCCCAGGCCTGCGGGCTGCACGCGGTCGGGTACTCGACAGGAAACTTCGTAAGCTCTCGTGGATATCCAGCGAACGCCTCCGGCAAGCGGTAATGGAAGAACGGCGCCGCGGCCAGGTTGCTCGTCGCGATGCGCCCCGCCTCCACCCTGAAGCCGTAGCGCCGGAGCCCGAGCGCGATGAGCGAATTGTCATGCGGCCAGACCGTGCCGACGTGATACCCGATGGGATTGTACCCGCCCTCGTCGTCGGCCATGGTGCGCACGCCCCAGCCGCTGAACAGACGAGGGCCGACGAGGTGCTCGACCACCCTCTCCACCTTCGACGTCTCGACGATACCGCTCCAGAGCAGGTGGCCGATGTTGGACGTCAAGGAATCGACCTGGCGCTTGTGGCCATCCAGAGCGAGCGCGAAGAACCCGCGATCGTCGATCCAGAAGTCTTGATTGAATCGACGCTTCAGCTCCGCCGCCTCTCGCTCCAGGCGCGCCGCGAGCTCGGGGTCCCGCCAGAGCTCACGAGCGAGCCGGGCGCTCCGCACCTTCGCGTCGTAGACGTAGCCCTGGATCTCACAGCACGCGAGGGGCCGTGGCGCGAGCGTTCCATCATGAAATACGATGGAATCCCACGAGTCTTTCCAGCACTGGTTCTCCAGTCCAGTCTCGGGGTTGCGCGTGTCGTATTCGACATACCCGTCGCCATCGCGGTCACCCCACTCGTCGATCCATCGAAGAGCGGCGCGCGCGGTGTGTTCCATGGCCAGGACGAGCTCGGCGTCGCCGGTCCAGCGTTCGTACTCGTCCAGCAGGACCAGAAAGAGCGGAGTCGAGTCCGCGGAGCCGAAATAGGGGGAATGGGGCCGCTCTTCGAAGGCTGTCAGCTCGCCCCATCGAACCTCGTGGAGTATCTTTCCTGGCTCCTCGTCGCGGAAGTCGTCCCGGCGGCTGCCCTGCCGGCGCGCGAGGTAGCGGAGCGTGGAGCGCGAGAGCTCGGGGACGAAGGGCAACGCTTGCAGGCTCGTGATGATGCTGTCGCGGCCGAACGCCGCCATGAACCACGGCAGGCCAGCGGCCGGAATGGCGGCGTCCGGCATGAGCTTGGAGAAGAATCGAAGCGCGGCGAGGTCGATGAGGCTCCGCTCATAGGTCCGCGCGAGGGCGTCGTTCGAGGTGATGAGCCGTGGCGCCCTGTCGATCCAGCTCTCGAGGCTGGTGCCGATGTTCGGTCGCGCGTGGTTCTCGCCATGGGCGTACTTCACCCGACTGTGCCGCTCCTCCAGGCCGTCGATCGCCGCCAGGACGTCGAGGCAGGTGCTCCAGCTGCCGTGCGGCTCGATGTGCACCCGGAACGTCAGGCCGGTTGGATCGACCTGCGCGGGCTGCGACGCGGAGATCCATGTTTCGCGCACGAATCGCTCGCGACGGTATCCGAGGACGAGCCGCGCGTCTTCGATGCGGTGATAGCGCTCGCCCTTCTTCTGGAGCATGTCCTTGACCTCGAACAGATCGGCGAAGTCGGCGGCGGCCTGGATGCGGACCTCGAGGTCGACGGGGGCCTTTCCGTGGTTCATGAGCAGGAGGTCCTCGTGGAACCCGTCGCCCGCGAACCGGGTTCGGACGATCGACAGGGTCGATTCGACGTACATGGCGGCGGGCCTCGGGACGAGGAAGAACTGAGCCTGGAAGTACTGCACGTCGTCGGTGGACAGCGCGGCCGGGACGATGCCGTCGATCGTCAGGATCCATTCGGACAGAAAGCGCGTATCGAGGTGAAAGAGGCCGAGCGGCCGGTTGACGGAGTGTTCGATGTTGCCGCGCACGTCGCTGACGACGAAGGTACCGCCGTCCAGGATGCTCACTTGCCGTTCCATGTGCCCCTCCGATTCCCGTGACGAACTTTCACCGCGTCGCCTCGAGAGTCTGTTCGTCCCCCGGGCAGAAGGCGCTCTGAAACATCTGTGCGACGGCCATGTCTCCTCGCACGCCGACGCGGCCCTGCATGATCGCCGTGATCAGGTTCTGCTCGCCGCGCAGGATCCTCAAGAAGTCGTCGAGCGAGCACGAGAGCTGGCAATCCTCGCTCGCGCTCTCGGGCGCGATCCCGAATTCCCCGTCGTTGACCTCCACGACGACCCGCTCGTCGTCGCTGAACTCCAGGGCGCAACTCTTCCGTGTTCCTCGCAGACGGGCGTCGCGCCGCCCCGCCACGAGGGCATTGATGAGCTTTCTTGCTTGCAGCATGACAGATCCGTGTGTCCGGGTTGCCAAGTACACCTTCGCGCCTCCGGCGGCGAGGCAAGGGGCGTGCCCATCCGCGTGCTGTCGCGGAGCAGCTCTCGGCGGATTGCCAATTTGGTGCATGAGCGAGCAAACGTGGTGGGGCACGGCGCTGCGGACGCGGATCGGATCAGGCAGTCTGGGCGGCGAACGATCGGCTCCAGGATTGCGGTCCAGGCACGGACATGCATAGTGTAGCGATGTCAGCTCCGCTCGAACACTACGGTCTCATCGGTGACACGACCACGGTCGGTCTGGTCTCGCGTTACGGCTCGCTCGACTGGCTCTGCCTGCCACGCATCGACTCAGACGCGTGCTTCGCGAAGCTGCTCGGACGCGACGACCACGGCTACTGGACCATCCGGCCAGCCACGGCGATACGAAGCTTGGAGCGGCGCTATCGGCGGGACACGCTGGTCCTCGAGACCGAGTTCGCCTGTGAGAGCGGCCGCGCGCGCCTGATCGACTTCATGCCCCCGGGCGTCGCCCCGCGCGACGCCAGCCGGCTCGTCGACGGAGCCCACGACGTCATCCGCATCGTCGAAGGAATTGAGGGCGAAGTGCCGATGCACTCCGATCTGAGGGCGCGGTTCGGCTACGGCCGCGTGATCCCGTGGATCCAGTGTGACGGAGGCCGAGCGACGCTCACGTCTGGACCCGCCGCGCTTGCGTTCAGCAGCCCAGCATCGCTTGACCCCGACTGGAACGCCGCCCGATTGGAGACGAACTTCGTCGTCCGCGCGGGTCAGCGCCTTCCGTTCACCCTCACGTTCTACCCGTCGCATGAACACGCGCCGGCTCACCCCGTCGATGCGGAGCAGGAGCTCGCGCGAACCGAGCGTCACTGGCGAGAGTGGGCGGGCCGTTGTCGCTACCAGGGCCGCTGGCGTGATGCCGTCATGCGGTCGCTCCTTACGCTGAAGGCGCTCACCTATGCGCCCACGGGTGGGATCGTGGCGGCGCCGACCACGTCCTTGCCGGAGGACCTCGGCGGCTTTCGCAACTGGGACTATCGCTACTGCTGGTTGCGCGACTCCACGCTCACGCTCGACGCCCTGATGCGCGGCGGGTACCTCGAGGAAGCTCAGGCCTGGCGCGACTGGCTCATGCGCGCGGTCGCCGGCGCTCCTGCGCAGCTGCAGATCATGTACGGCGTGGCCGGGGAGCATCGGCTCACCGAGATCGAGCTGCCGTGGCTCCCGGGATACGAGGAATCGAGACCGGTGCGGATCGGCAACGGAGCCTACGATCAGTTTCAGCTCGACGTCTACGGCGAGGTGCTCAACACGCTTTACGACGCCCATGCACAAGGCCTGCCGGATCTGCCGCACACGTGGGACCCCATCGTGGAGATCGTGGACTTCGTCGAGAAGTCCTGGCAGCGGCCGGACGAAGGCATCTGGGAGGTGCGCGGGGCGAAGCAGCTGCACTTCACGCACTCGAAGCTGATGGCCTGGGTGGCCGTGGATCGCGCCATACGCATGAACGAGGAGTTCGGCGTTGGCGGACAGCATCGACTGGAGAAGCGGCTCCAGCGCTGGCGCGCGTTGCGCGAGGAGATCCGCCTCGACCTGCTCGATCGCGGATTCAACACGCGCGTCGGCGCGTTCACTCAATCGTACGGCTCGGAGGCCCTCGACGCCAGCGTGCTCCTGATCCCGCACATGGGCTTCCTGGCCGCGGATGATCCCCGCATGCTGTCCACCGTCGCGGCGATCGAGAAGGGCCTCACCCGGGATGGCCTCGTCCTGCGCTACGCGACCGAGACGGGGGTGGACGGCCTGCCGGGGCACGAGGGGACCTTCCTCATCTGCAGCTTCTGGCTCGCCGACAACTACGCGATGGTCGGCCGCCTCGACGAGGCGGAGGCGCTCCTCGATCGCCTGGTCTCCCTCGGCAACGATGTCGGCCTGCTCGCCGAGGAGTACAGCCCCGAGCTGCGTCGCCAGCTCGGCAATTTTCCGCAGGCGTTCTCTCACATCGGGCTCGTCAACACCGCTCACATCATCGATGCAAGGAGAGCTGGGAAGGAAGTGTGCTTGCCATCTGCGGCGTAGTATGCCGTATCCGTGAGCAGGAGAGACGATACCGTGAAGCCTACCTAACCGCGAGAGCCGCGCACCATCCGTCGAAGATCGGACCCTGACGACAAGGAGGGCGAGGCCCTCAACAACGCCTTCGACCTGTTGCGTGAGATGACCTCGGCCCGCAGGCTGTCGACCCTCGTGAGACGACCGACGCGCGCGGAAGTCCTCCAGGCGGCCGACGACCACATCGGGTATTTCCCGCTCGATGAGCCCCGCGAGCGAGCGCGCGAGCTCCGGGAGGCGGTTCTTACCTGGAGAGAGGGCGAGGAGGTCCCGCAGGCAGTGTACGAGGCGGCCCGGCGTTTCTGTCTTTCGCTCGGCATAAGGGTGCCCGCCTGCGGCTGGGAGAACGACGACGGCTATCAGGTCCGGGCGATCGATCGCGACACGGGCGAAGCCGAGCCGCCGCCCGCGGCGGAGGCCGCGGCCGCGCCGCGGAGCTACGGAGACGCGTCGAAGAAGGCGGCTTGGCTGGCCCAGGCGGTCGCGGGCGCCGTGAACATCGCCGGCGCGCTCGCCTCGCCGCGCTTGTGGGCCAAGGCGACGTCGTGGCCATCGCGAGAGCACCTGATCGAGCACGTGGACCAGCTGCTGTCCGCCTTCGGAACGGAGCTCGATCAGCAGAAATTCGCCGCGCCCGCCCGGAGGCTTCGCGCGCTGCTGTCGGCCTGGGAGCCAGGGCCCGAGATCCCCAAAGGCATCTCGGCGGCCGCCCGCGAGCTACTCGCCGCGCTGGGAATCCAAGAGCCTCCCGGCGGGTGGGACGCGCCCGAGGGGCCGCTGGAAGGGCCGAGCAACGACAACGCATAAGGCATGCTCGCCGGCGGCGCTGCACGTGACGCGAGCGCACGACGCGCGGTGGACGTTCCCGCCGCGGAGAGCGACCATGGGAGCGGCCATCAATACAGCGGCTGGTGCTGGGGCGAGGCGCTCGTCCTACCCTACTCCGGATCGAGCAGGGTAACCGGTCGCGGCGATCCCGCGCGCGGACCTACGGCGAGAAGCGCATCATCTCGGTGGAGAAGCCGTCGCTGCCCTGATTCGCCTTGTCGCGCGTCTCGTCGAGCACTTCCGCGATGCCGCCCGGGCCGCCTTCGCCGATCTCGAACGTAACGCGATCCAGGGTGAGCTGCTCGTCGTCGGCGTAGGCGATGCCGATCGAGGGCCCGCCTGAGCCCCCGCCACCGTAGCCGCCCATGCCGCCCCAACCGCCGTAGCCGCCTCGGCAGGCGTGTTCGCCGAGCATGGGCGGATCCAGCCCCGGCGGGCCTCCTTGCACGCCCTGCCCGCCGAACTGGCCTCGGCCCCCTCGACCTCCGCCGCCGCCCGGGCCCGTGATGACGCGCGTCTCCCGCAGGGTCAGCTTGCTGCCCGGATGGGCGAAGATGGCGATGCTCGCGCCGCCCGCAGCGCCGCCGTAACCGCCCTTGCCGCCGCAACCGCCGCCGCCGCCCGAGCCTCCCGACGCGCCGCCCAGCGCCGCGTTGCCGCAGGCGCTCCGGCCACCCGGCGCGCCGCCGCCCCCTCCGCCCCCCTGGCCGGGCGCTCCCGTGCCGCCCTGGCGGCCGGGCACACCTTCCCACCCGGCCTCGGTGAGACGTCCACCCTCGCCGGCTGCGCCAGGCTCGCCCGGCGCGCCGTCTGCCCCACGGCGACCGTCCTCGCACCGGGCGCCGTCCTTTGCGCCCGCGCCGCCCAAGCCTACGTAGCTCGAGTTCGAGGCCGTCAGCGGCTTGCCGTCCTCGGCATCGCCACCGCGGTCCGGGGTCCCGTCGCCCCCTTTGCCGCCCGTCGATACCATGTCGCCGCACACGGTTGTCACGGCGGGCGCGCCGGCCACGGTCGCTGCCGAGCAAGCGTCCCTGCCGATCGCTCCGATCTCCCCGTACGATGGCTGCGGATCGACGTAGACCGCATCCTCGCCGTGCTTGCCTCCCCCGCCCCTGTCCGCCTCAATCACGCTCCGAAGCACCTCCACGACCGCGCCCGGCTGGAGCTTCATCGCGATGGAAGAGCGATCCGGCTCCACCATGCGCCTCTGCTGCACTTGCATGTCCACGATCGTCGATACGCCATCGGTGGCCCCTTCGCCGTCGTCCTGCGCTGCCACCACGGTGATCGGGGGACCCCCGGCGTCTGGAGAAAGGAGCGTTACCACCCCGCTGGCTGACCCTTCCGTGTAGTGGATCCATCTCGCCCAGCAAACGAAGCCGCCCCACAGATCGATGCCGGAGCGCAAGGTGATGCCCTCAGCGTAAGAGTCGGTGCAGGCGAACACCCGCCCGCGAGCACGCGGCGCGAGCGCGACCGCACGGGCGAGCGTCTTCACCGGTTTCTCCATCGTGCCGGGATTGCCGTCGTCTCCAAACGACCGGCTCGCGAACACCCCGCACCCAGCCTGCACGCGCAGCGCGGCGAGCCCCTGGATACACTCCTCCTCCGAGGGCGCGGCCGAGGGCTCTGGGTCACAGGTGCCCCCCTCCGCGCACGGTGGGACGAACGGCTCTGCTCCGCACCCCAGGGCGGCTGGAGAGGACAGCAGAAGGACCCATGCGGTGCTTGTGATCTTCATGTTCCTCTCTCGGTCAATCCCCGTGCGAAATCCCTCATCGGGGCGCCGCAATCAGCTCGGGGAATTCCCAGAGGACGGCCGTACAGCCGTCCTGCCCTTTGGCTTTGTCGTCGCTCGGATCGCCTCCGTGTCCCCCGGCACCGGGGGCTCCCCACCTCCAGTCGGCGCTCTCCGTGAGGTGAACACTGCTGTCCACGCGCGCGACGGCGATGGAGACGCCCCCGAGCCCTCCGCCGCCATGGCCGCCTTTGCCTCCTGTACCGCCGAATCCACCCTCGCATGCAAAGTAGGCTGTGCCTGGGATAGCTCCAGGGGCGCCGCGTGGCCCGCCCTTGCCCCCCTCTTGCCCCCTCCCTCCGTTGCCGCCGCGACCCCCATCGCCGGTGAGGATGTCGGTCTTGTCCACCATGACGTGAGCATGCAAGGCGATGATCCCGAAGCTACCGCCTCCATAACCGCCGCCTTGGCCACCGCGCCCCCCGCAGCCTCCACCCCCGCCCGAGCCACCGGACGGTCCGCCTTGCGGATCCACAGGGCGGCACTGCCCGTTCGTTCCGACGCCGCCCCCGCCGCCGCCTCCCTGGCCGATCCTCCCGTTCTGGCCGTCTTGCCCCGAGAAACCCTGCCAGCCGCGCGCGCTGATGGTTCCGTACTTGAGCGGCTCCTCCACTCCCTTCCCGGCTCCGACCCCGTTCGCGCCGGGCCCTCCATCGCCACCCCACTCGCCCGGTGTACAGCCCATTGGCCCGCCCTTTCCTCCCTCACCGTTGTGCATCGCGCCAGCCCATGGCGGCGGTGCGCCTGGCTCGCCGTCGCCGCCCGCCGCGACGTCGCCGTCGCCGCCTGCGCCGCCGATCGAGCTCGTCCCGTCCTCGCACACGGTCATCGCCGGCGGAGCGCCCTCGGTCCAGTCCGCTATGCACCCGGGCGCGCCCGGATGGCCAGGTGCCCCATCCGGCGCCCGCCACGGCGCATCCCGGGGAGCGCCATCGTTCCCATCCGCCCCATCGGCACCGTTCCCTGCCAGGATCTCGCTCGACACCACGTTCACCGCGGCGCCCTCTCGCACGATCATCGCGATGGACGACCCGCTCGGCCGAATCGCGTCCGCCGCCACGAGCCGCACGCCGAACACCACCGACGTTATGCTCGCCTGTCGCGCCTCCACGATGAGCGGCACCCGCTCCGGCGCCGGCGCGATCTCGGTGAGGCGGTCCTTGCCGCCCCAGGTCCACGCCTCCGCGCCGCAGTCCCGGCCGCCCCAGATTGCGACGCCCGACGGCAGCGAGATCCCCTCCTCGAAGTCCTCCGCGCAGGCGTACACCCGCCGCGTCCCCCCGGGCATCGACGCCTTATCCACCGCGCGCTGCAGCGTCCTGACGGGCGCTTCCCTCGTCCCGTCGCTCGCGTCGTCCCCGCTCCGCGCGACGAACACCCCGCATCCGTCCTTCGCCGGGCTCGTCGCGGGATCGCCGTCACACGGCGACGCCGGCAGCGCCGGCGGCGTCTCGCCGGGGAGCGGCTCGCAACTGTACGTCGTCGTGCAGTCCTCGGCATAGGAACACCCTGCGCCCCCCGCTGCGCTCCCGCAGCCGAGCGCGATCGCCGCGACCGAACGCAGCGTTCCTCGACCTTGCCGCCCGCGCGTTCCCATCGCCCCTCGTCGCCTCACCACACCCCCTGAAGAACGAGCCCGGCCTGCGTTCCCGTAGCGCTCGGAATCACATGAACGCCTTCACGGGCCGGCGTGCCGCCGAGGAGCCATCCCTCCGCGAGGAACGATGCCGCCGTCGCGACCCCGAACACGGCCCCCGTCACCAGCGCCACATTGCCGAGCGTGGCGAACCGGCCCCGCTCGGCCACCTCGTTGCGGATCTCCGCGCACGGCGAGGGCGCGTTCGGCCACCAGCA
Organism: Sorangium sp. So ce124; assembly: GCF_051525235.1. Classification (NCBI taxonomy): domain Bacteria; kingdom Pseudomonadati; phylum Myxococcota; order Polyangiales; family Polyangiaceae; genus Sorangium; species Sorangium sp. So ce124. The sequence continues at coordinate 11,265,845 of NZ_CP150312.1, read as the reverse complement.
CGTCGTCGGCGTCCAGCCTTGCCGGCGGCGCACCATGTCGCGCTCGGTCAGGTTGCCGTCAATCACATCGGCCCGCAGCAGGAACACCGTGCCGGCCGCCAGCGCCGCCGTGGCGAGCGCCACGCCCCCGATCCGGAGCTCCGTCAGGGGAAGCGACCGCCGCGCTGCCGGAGGTGGCGACGGGGCCGCCGGCCGCACCGGGCCGGCGCCGGCCGCCGTGAGCGCGCCGCGCTCCTGGGCGCCGCGCTCGGGCGCGCGAGGCAGCTTCAGGGTCAGCGAGCTGGCCTTGCCCGCCTGCCCGTCGAACGCGCCCACCGCCTCGCTGTGGCCATCCAGCCGCGCCCGCACGGTGTGCTGCCCCGGCTCCAGGAACAGCTCGTACGTCGGCGCACGGCGACCCAGCGCCTTGCCGTCGACGAAGACCTCGGCGTCCGGTGGACTCACACCCAGATAGAGCGTCACCACCCGGCGCTCGGCCTTCAACAATCCTTCTTCGGCGCGCTCCAAAAGCGGGCTGCGGAGCGCGCCGCGGTGTCTCAAGCTCTGCGCCAGGTGGTCTGCCGCGCCTCGATAGCTGCCCAGCGCCAGCTCGCACAGGCCGAGCTCCGCGGCGATCTCGGCGCGCTCCGCGTCGGTCGTCCACGCCGCGTCGACCGCCTTCAGCGCCGCCTCGTACGCCGCCTCGGCCTCGGCCCATCGCCTGGCATCGCGCGCCTGCCGAGCGCGGCGCAGCAGATCCTCCGCGGTCGATGTCTCCTGCGGCCCCGCAAGCCCTTGGGGATCCTGCGCGCTCGCCACGCCCTCCAGCGCCGCGACGACGCCGACAAAGACGCACGGCAAGACGGAGAGGAGCGCATGGCGCACCCCACGCTGGATACTCCTGCGCGCGAGCCCATGTCAACGCGCACGGTCCCGCGACCGCCGAGCCTCTTCGTATATCCGTCTCGCGGTCCAGTGAGCTCACGATGGTCGGAAATCGTCCTCAAGCGACCGGACGCATGAGAATTTCAGCAATGATGATGCAATGCGTGACTCCGCTCCGGAAGGCTTGAGGACGGAACGAGCACCGCGCCCACGACGGCTGCTGGGCCCCCGTTGAGATCCGCAGCGGGCGGAGGTGTGGCGGCGGCGGAGGAGAGCTCACCGAGCCGCTGGTCCTTTCTTCGGGCTCGCCCATCGTAGGGCCACTCGCCGCGCCTCCTGCGAGGGCTCGGTCGATTTTTTGACCGTCGGGCCGGGCTCGGATCGTCTGCTGGACCGTGGACCGACCAACGCCGACCTGCCCTGTACCCGCCCGCGTGAGATCGCTCATCAGCTACGCTGGGGTGCCCGAGCGGGACCGCGACGACGTCGCGCAAGACGCCATGGTGCGGCTCTGGGAGCGGCGGGAGCAGGCCCGATCGGCGAGGAACCCGAGCGCGTGGTGCGACAGCGTCGTCCTGAACACGGCCCGCGATCACCGGCGAGCGTCGCGCAGGCGCGAGGAGGCGCTCACGGGCCTCGACGAGGCGGCGCTCTGCGACGAGCGGGAGAGCCCCGAGGAGCACGCCATCGCTCGCCAGGAGGCGGAGCTGGTGCGGCAGCTCATCGAGGAGATCGGCGAGCGGTGCCGCGGGGTGTTCATCGCGTGCGAGCTCCTGGAGCGGCCGATCGCCGAGGTCGCCCGAGAGCAGGAGATCCCGCTGGAGACGGCACGAAGTCGGCTGCGCCGGGCCTGGGAGGAGTTCGAAGAGGCGGCGGCCCGCAGGGAAGCGAGGCAACGAGGCCGCGGCGCTCGCCGGCTGCGCGCCGCGCTGTTCCCGCCCTGGCTCCTGGAGCGGTGTTCCTGGTGGCGACGTAGCCCCACGCGCTGGGTGGCGCGAGGCTTTGCCGTCGCCTGCGCGGCGGCGCTCGGCGCGCTGGCCGTGGGCCCGATGGAGCCCCTCGAGCCTCTCCACCCCTCCATGGCCATTCTGCTCTCCAGGAGGACGACCGGGCCGGCAACCGAACAGGCCGCGAGGGGCCCCGCCGAGCCGGCGCGCGTGAGCGGTGCGCTGGACGGGGCGGTGATGGCCCTTCCGGCGCTGGATGGGGCGGTGACGGCCCCTGCCGTCTCCGCCATGCCGACAGGCTGGCCAGCGGCGCAGCGCCGCCCGAGGATCAGCTCCCGCGAGCAGGAGCTGATCGCCCGCGCACGGACAGCCATGGCGGCCGGTGATGTCGTGTCGCTCGTCGAGGCGCGACGCCTGCTGGAGGAGCATGGACGCAGATTCCCGCGCGGTCGCCTGGCTGGTGAACGCGAGGCGCAGCTGGCCGGGCTCAGGTGATGACCGCGCAGTAAACATCGACGCGAACGACGTGGCCTTCGTCACGGAGGCGGTGCTGGACCACCGTGGTTCGCGGCCTTTGTCATAGGGGATTGAGCGCTTCCTGAGCGGGCGTCGCGCGCCGTGCGACGTCCGCTCAGGAGCGATCGTGTCCGCGCGCCGACGAGCGTTCGCGCGGGGCATTCACGTTTCACCTGGAGGCGAGCCATGGAGCTTCTGGCGCTGCCCTCGCGAGGGGCGATGATGCATTCCATCAGAACACACGTCTTCACCGACGAGCCGGCTCCTCCGGCCCGGCACGACAGGACGGCTCGTTCGAGCGCATCCGGCGCGCCTCGCACCGCGCAACGGACAGCGGCGCAGCCGAGACCCAGGAAGAACAAGGTGAAGCCTGCCGCAAGCCCGTCTCGGGCTCATGCGTTCCAATGCCTCCTTCAGGGAGAAACGATTCGGCGCGTTCGCCGGTGGCTCGCGCGGCTCCGTGTGCCCGAGCGCGATCGGCACGACCTGAGCCAGGACGTCTTCCTGGCGGCTGTCATGAGCTTCGGCAGCTATGACCCAACGCGTGGCCCGATCGCGCGGTGGCTGAACGGGCTCGCGGTGAACCTGGCTTCGCGTTACCACGCGAAGGCATCTCGGCGGAACGAGGTCATCACGGACCCCGTGGAGCTGTGTAAGGCTGGCGAGCGCGCGACCGCCCTCGAGCTCCTGCTCGCAGCGGAGCGGCGGCGCCTGCTGAGATCAGTCGTCCGGGAGCTGCCGTTCGAGCTGCGTTCGGTGCTGGTCCAGCGCGACCTCCACGAGATCCCCATGAGAGACATCGCCGAGACGAGAGAGATGCCCCTCAGCACGGCGTACAAGCGGCGTACGAGAGCGCTTCACAGCGCGCAGGAAGCGCTCGCGAGACGCCTGGCTGCGTGGGATTAGCGCTACGCGAAGCCCCGGGTTTACACGCGACCGGGTAGCATGGTGAAGCAGCGAGAGAAAAAGCGGTGATGTCCGGAACCAGATCGGTGCAACCCGCGTTCCAGACACTCGCCCGGCGCGTCCCGGACACCCGAATCTACCGAATGCACCGCACGCGACGGGTATGGCGCCGATGAGCACCTACGGCGTCCTCGCGCACCGGGCCCCGAAGGGGACGCCGCTGATCGACGGGACGAGGCCGTTACGTCGGGACGAGAGCAGGTCCGGCGCAGTGGACCGGGGCTGCTCCGAGTCATCGAACTCGAAGCTCCCGCCGCGGAACCCCCGGCCCGTGGCGCTGGTCAAATTGGCGCAATCATTACATTCGTTTGGATAGTCTGCTGCGTACCAGTCCAGGACCCACTCCCGCAGGTTCCCGGCCAGGTCCGCCTGCCCCCACCTCCCGTCTCCCTTCGGCGACCGCGACCCGACGGCCTGGATATCGCTGAACGCACACTCGCCAGACGCAGACCGATCCCCTGCGCAGTCATACACCGCATAACTGTTATCGATTCTGGTCGAGCTCGCCGGATTCGACCACGGATACGCCCGCTGCTCGTCTCCTCCTGCCGCCGCGTAGTTCCACTCCGCCTCCGTCGCTAGCCGGCCCCCATCCCACGCGCAGAACGCGAACGCCACATACCAGTTCAGGCAGTTCATCGGCAGGTGCTCGGTACCTCCGTCGGTGTCGTCTCTCCACGTCTTGTAGGTCGGGCTGCAGTTGACTGCTGCCTTCAATGCCGCTGCGTCCGCGGGCAGGTTGCTCGTCCACTCCGCATTCCACCCGCTCCCCTCGATCAGCGGGTGAGCCCCCGCTCCCGGCGCCGGCTTGCTCCCGGGATACGCCTCCACGAACCTGCGGAACCGCCCCACCGTCACCTCGAACCGCTCCAGCAAGAACCCGCTCACCGTCGCTGGATACCTCGTATCGTTGTCCCGGTTGAACGTGCCTCCGGGCGCCGCCTCCGCGGTCGCGCAGCAGCTCTCGTCGCTACCCGGCCCGCACGTCTCGGCCAGTCCGACGCAGCTCGGCGGCACGCACTTCCCTCGGTCGCATACGGGCGCTGCCGCAGGACATGGCTCCGCCTCCTCCCACGCCCCGTGTTCGTCGCACCGCTGCGGCCGGTCGTCCGAGCAGCGCACGTCCTCCGGGCCGCACTCGCCGATGCACGTTCCGTCGACGCACGTCTGCCTGGCGCATGGATCGCCGTTCTCCCACCGCCCATCGACACATCGCCGCGGCGTGTTCTCCGAGCACTTCGTCTCGCGGCCTGAGCACTCCGGGACGCCCCCACCCACGCTCTCGCCGCCGCTGCCCTGCGCCGAAGCGCCGGTTCCACCCGCCCCACTCCCCGGAGCATCACTGTTACCGGTACTGCCGGGCGCACCGCCAGACCCTTCACCTGGTTCGTAGCTGGACGAGTCCGCGCCGATTGAACATGCGCAGCCGCCCGACACGGACACCGCAATCCCTGCCAGAGCCGTCGCCACCGACACGTTGAACCACGTCGAGCCTGCCATGGCGGTGCAGTCTCGTCCTCTCGCGGCCCGGTAGTCAAGGGAGCAGAGAACGTTCTGCCCTGGACGCAGGTACACCTCCACTGAGCTCGTGCTACGTGCGCGCCGACGACGCGGGACGCGGGTGCTGGACCGCTACAGGCACGTGTTGTCGACGACCACGCCGGTCTCCCGGAAGCGCAGGGTCCCCGGCTCCCCGTCGAGCGTGATGGTGATATCCATGTCGATGACGCACGGGATGCCGGTGTCCGGCTCAGCCTCCCACGTCATCGTCCCGGTGGCCCCGGTCACCGCATAAGCGCGCTCGTCGGGGTCCGGCATGCCCGTGTCAGTGCAATCGCCCATCTGGTCGGTGAGCGCCACGTCCAGCACGCCCCAGAGCCCCTCCAGCTCGATCCCGGCATAGAGCGGATCGCTATCGGCGAACGACGCGATCGAGATCACCAGACACCGATCCTCTCGCAGGTCCGCGTGGTGCACGTAGACACGGTCGTGATCGGCGATCACGTAGTCTGCGCTTGCGCAAACCGTATCCCTCGACGCGTTCACCCCGGCCGCGTGCGCCATGCACTCATTGCAATAGGTGCGCTGATCGCACCCGCAGACCCCCTGACATTCGTCCGGACATCTCCCGACCCGCGGCCTCGGCGCGCATTCGCCCTGCGCGTCTTCGGCGCACGTCGTGTCGGGCGTCGCGCAGTACTCCGCCTCGCCGCAGGTCGCTCCCACGTCCCCTCCGCAGGCGACCGGCGCTGCGCCTCCGCCTCCGCCTCCGCCGTCGCCGGTCGTGCCGCCGCCAGCGCTGCTGCTCGCGTCGCCGCCAGCGCCGCCGCCTCCGATCGGCGACACCTGTTCGTCATCGCTGCAGGCGGCGAGGAGGAGTCCGCACAGCAAGGAGCCAAGGAGCTCATGTCTCATGAACGGACTATGCCATGACCGCTCCCCGGAGAGGAGCGGTCACGGCGCTGTCATGCCCCTTCCTATCCTCGAGGCGCCTGGCCCCTTGCGGAAGCGCCGCCGCGCTGCCGCCGGCGAACCGCGCCGGCCAGCGCCAGCGCGATCGCCGCGAGCGGCGCCCCGAGCGAGCCGCGCGCGCCGGCCACGGTGCAGCCGCAGCCGCCGTCCGCGCCGGAGCCGCCCGCGGCGGCCCCGCCCGAGCCGCCGCCGCCCGAGCCGCCGCCGACACCGCCGCTGCCGCCCGTGGCGCCGCTGCCGGCCGGATCCGTGAGGCCGCCGCCCGCGCCGGAGTCCAGGCCCGAACCCGTCGAGCCGCCGGTCCCGCTGGCCGCTGTCGTGCTCGTGTCCTCCACGCAGGCGCCGCCGGAGCAGGTCTGCCCGCTCGGGCACACCGCTCCAGCGCACGAGTCCACGCACGTACCCGCGTCGCAGCGCTGGCCAGGCGGGCACTCGACGCCGACGCAGGCCGACTCTCTGCAAAGCCCGCTCGCCTCCTCGCACGCGCGCCCGCTCGGGCACGGCGTGCACGGGCACTCCGGCTTGCACACGCCGCCGTCGCAGACCGTGCCCTCCTCGCAAGTCACGGTGCTGCACGGGTCGACGCACACCCCGACCCGGCACACCGTCGGGAAGGGGCACTGCACTCCATCACAAGGCGCGCGGCACCGCCCGCCGACGCACACCTCGCCCGCGTCGCACGCGACCTCGGCGCAAGCTGGCTCGACACAGAACCCCGCGGCATTACATGCCTTGTCCGAGGGGCACACGAACTCGCCCCTGCCGCACGCCTGCACGCACACGCCCCGGTCGCAGACGTGATCCGGCGGGCAGAGCTCGCCTTCGTCGGTGGCGCCGTTGCAGTCGTTGTCGAGCCCATCGCAGGTCTCCTGCGACGACGGCACGAGCCCCTGGCAGGTGAGCCCACCCGCCGCGCACTGGGTCACCCCTGGCGCGCACACGCCGGGCAGCCCGGTGTCGCACGGCTCGCCGCCGCCGGTGCAGGTGAGGCCGCTGAAGAAGTAGACATAATCGTTGTAGTCGCCATCGTTGTTGAAGTCGCCGGGGTTCGGGCCGACGTCGCCATCCTCGAACGCGACGTAGAACGCGTTCGGCGTCACCGTCGAAGCGTAGATGACGGCGGTGACCCAGGGCCCGGGCGCGGTACAGCCCGTGCACACCTGATTCCACCGCTGCTCGGAGTAGTGGATCTGCGAGCCGAGGAGCGCGAAGCCGATCTGCCCGCCCGCATAGGCGAGATCGCTCCGGATATCCGCGGCGGTGATGACGGTGCCAACGGCGGAGCCGGCGGGGACGATCTCGTGGATGTCGCCGCGCGCCGGCGGCGCCGTGGCAGCGGGATCGACGTTGTACCAGCCGACCCCGAGGCGAGACCCTGTCTGCCTGAGCACCAGCTCCGCCGTGAAGCCGCAGAGCGGCGAGAACGTGGACGGCTCGGTGTTCCCATCGGCCTGGTAGTCGAGCGCCTCTCCCCGGTTGGTGAACAGGGTGTAGAGCTGGACCTCGTTGTTCCTCGAGTCCCGCGGCATGACGCTGCCGTTCGGCTGCGTGACCAGCGCGCTCGCGGGGAGCGACGAGAGGCCGATAAAGAGCGCTCCCGAAAGGATCAAAGCGCGTTTCATCACCTGGTGATACAGAGACGCGCGCCCCAGCGTCAACGGAAACATTCCGTGACAGCAGACAGGCGAGATGTCGGGCGCCCGCCTACAACACCGCTCCGCTGACGCTCATGAGCGTGAAAGCCTCTGCGCTCGCGGCGGTCCGCTCAGGCGACGCTGCGCGCGGGCCCGGACGCGGGCGCGACGCCGTAGGTGACGCGATAGCGCTCGTACCGCTCGAGGAGCTCGCTCGTGGTCTTGGGCATCGGCACGCGCGCGCGTGTGATGTACGAGATCACGTTCTTGCCACGGACGATCAGCTCGACGCCCTGGGCCGCCTGCTCCCGCTCGTGGGGCGAGGCGTCCTCGCCGAGCAGCGGCCGGAAGGCGGCGAGCTTCTCCGCCGACACGACGAACGACGTCCAGACCTCGAAGATGTCGTCGTCGGTGCGCAGCGTCTCGCACTTGATCTTGGCCGCGTGCGCGAACTCGCGGGCCAGGCGGTCCAGCCCGGCGAACGTCGGCGAGCCCGTGAAGGTGGCGATCATCGCGTCGCGAATGCCGTCGATCGCCCTCATGCTCTGGGCGATCTTGACATACCGGCTGTTGTAGAACGCCTCGATCGGGAACGAGAACGCCTTGAAGGGCTCGCCCCAGAGCTCGTCGAGCCCCTCCTCGCCGCTGCGGTGGAGCACCATCTTCCCGAGCGTCAGGGCCTCGAGGAGGTGCTCTCCGCACTCGCGCATCAGGGCGTTGTCGGGCTCGATGGTGACGCCGAGCTCCTGGATCTCGACGAGCTTGGTGAAGATATCCGCCGCCCGATTGAAGATCGCGCCCGCGAGCATGGCGGCCTTGACGCGCTTCCGCTGCGGATCGGCCTCCGACTCGAAGGCGAGCCGCGCCTCGTCCAGCCGTTTTCCTGGGACGTTGATGCCGTGCTCGACGTGGTTGAACAGGCGCCGCGTCAGCGCCTCGATGAGCCGCTTCTTCGCGAGCAGCGTGTCGGCCGGCGCCTCGTAGGCCTTGATCCAGTAACCGTAGTAGTAGACCCGCAGCTGGCCGTCGATGACCTGCTTTTTCCCGAGCGGTATCGCGCTTTCCATGGCCCGCCTCCGATCGGCTGCCAGGCGGCGCCCCTGCGCGGGATGCGCGCGGGGGAGCATGCCCGTGCGACAGCCGAGTAGCATGGGCGCAAGGCGGCCCGCAAGCCGTGAGCGACGCGATCCGGCGGAGTCCTCCGCCGGAAACCGGGACTTAACCGACAGGAAAGACAGCGGCTCGCGGCGTCGCCGCGGCCGAGCGCCAGCCCGCGCGCCCGCCGACCTCGGGGGCTACTGCGCGCACCCCTCGAGCTCGGCCATCATGCGCCAGAAGGCCATGGCCTTGTTCTCGCAGGCGCCCTGGGTCGTGTGCGTGTGCTCGTATTCCGTGTTGCCGGACGTCTCCACGTCGTAACGCGGGTGCTGCATCGGGATCTCGACGCCGCCCACCGTCGCGGTGTGCCGCTCGCCGTCCGCGTAGACGTCGAGGTCCTCGAAGTCATAGAGGATCTTCCCGTGATCCCGGCAGAAATCGCGGATCTGCTGGTTGCGCTCCGTACGGTTCACGCCGTTGTATTCCTCGTCGCCGGGCCCCGTCATGTAGATGAAGGTCACCTCCGGGAACTCCTCCCCGAGCGCGTCGAGCACGTCGAGGTACCGCTGCACGTCCTCCTCGGTCTGCTCCGAGATCTCCGAGGACCACGCCCACATCGAGTACCGGATCTCCGGGTGCGCGCCGAGGATGGTGCGCACGTCGTTGATCCCGGCCTCGGTCGCCCAGTACTCCTCGCCCGGGATGAGGTTGGTGTCGATCATCCCGTCCCACATCAGGAAGGCGCCTTCCTGCTGCGGGACGTCGCAATACTCCGTCTCGAAGGCGTAGGTAGGCGTCTTCGCCTCGATGCTCTCGGCGCCGACGATGATCTGGAAGCCGTGCGAGCGGTGGGCGTAATGGAAGACGAAGTCCCCCGACGTGAGCGCCTCGGTGCAGCTCGCCGGGATGCCGTCCAGGCTCGCGTGCCGGTGGTCGAAGGTCCGCGCGTTCGCGGGATCGGGATTGGGATCGCCGCCCGACGCCGTCGTCACCCCGCCGCTCGACGCCGACGTCGACGTCGACGCGCCGCCCGACCCGCTGGTCGCCCCGCCGCCCGACCCGCTGGTCGCCCCGCCGCCCGACCCCGTGGTCGCCCCACCGCCCGACCCGCTGGTCGCCCCGCCGCCCCCGCCCGTCCCACTCCCGTCTGCCGGGCTGTCGTCTTCTCCGCAGGCCAGCACGCCGAGAGCGAGGGAGAGACCAGCAACGATGATAGTTGAATTGCAAAACAATTTGTTCATTGCAGTGTGGATTCTAGACGGAGGCAAGGAGATCGCAATAGATCTCGCAGGCGGTCTCGTGCTGCCGCGCGGGGGTCCGGATGTGGGGGCGCCGTGGTTTCTGGCGGCGCGGGCTCCGGCGGACCGCCGCGGAGGCCCGGCGTGCTGCGCTGCGCAAGCGGGGCCCCGGTGCGCCGGCCACCTGCGCGCCACCAGCGCGCAGCGTCGGCCCGCGCGGCGTCCGCGCTCGCCGTCGTCGCGAGCGCATCCCCCTCGCCGAACACCGCTGCTGTCAGGAACTTCACTCACCGACGGCGCTGCCGACGCCCGCGACGGCGCTGTCGACGCCCGCGTCGGACCGCGCCTGTCACGGCGCTCCGGGGAGCCATCTCGTGGCTGTATCGCGCCCGAGGCGCCCGGAACGTGGCGCGCAGAAGGACAATCCATCTAACATCTCCCGGCTCATCGTGGCCGGCGCCTTTCCTATCCTGTACGCTCCCCTCGCCTCCCCTCGGCTATCAGGAGGAAGCCATCACCATGCAGTTCGCTCCGGATTCCGTCGTAGGTGGGAAGTATCGTCTTGAGCGACCTCTCTCGCACGGCGGGATGGGCTCGGTGTGGGTGGCGCGACACGTCAACTTGGGCTCTCTCGTCGCGGTCAAGTTCATGGACCCGACCTATGCTGCGTCGTCGACGTTCCTCGCTCGCTTCGAGCGTGAAGCGAGGATCGCAGCGAGCCTTCAGAGCCCACACGTCGTCTACGTCCAGGACTTTGGCGTCGACGACGACACTCCGTACCTCGTGATGGAGCTGCTTCAGGGTGAGGACCTGGGCACGCGCCTCGAGCGCGTCGGCCGGCTCTCTCTCGTGGACGCCACCCTGATCCTCCTGCAGGCCGGCAAGGCCATCCGTCGCGCGCACGACGCCGGCCTCGTCCACCGCGATCTCAAGCCTGCCAACCTGTTCCTCGTGCGTGTGGAGGGAGAGCAGGACGAGGTCGTCAAGATCCTCGACTTCGGCATCGTCAAGGAGACGGGCGCGGTGCTGACGGAAGAGGTGACCCGCACCGGGGAGCTGCTCGGCTCGCCCCACTACATGAGCCCGGAGCAGGTCCGGGGCGAAAAGGACATCGACCAGCGCAGCGATCTCTGGTCGCTCGGGGTCATCCTCTTCTATGGCATCACCGGCGAGCTGCCCTTTCAGGGGGCCCAGCTCGGCGCCGTGATCGCCAACATCCTGGTCGGTCCGGTGCCCAGCGCGTCCCTGATCGCGCCCGACCTGCCGCCGGAGATCGATGCCTTCTTCGCGCGGGCGCTGGCCCGCGAGCGGGCGGAGCGCTTCCAGTCGATCGGAGAGATGATGGGCGAGCTCCGCCGTATCGCGGGCACTGCGTCGCCATCGATTCCGGATCTGCAATCCCCGTGCTCCGGCGTGCCGAGCACCGCTCGGCCGAGGCTCAGCGGGACGATAGCGCTCGACGCCGCCCAGCTCGACGAGCCAGCATCCGCGCCTCGCTCGGCGGGCCCCGGCACCCTGACCATCGCCGGATCGACGGCGCAGGAGGCCGGACAGCAGCGGCCTCAGCGCGCGATGCTGGTGGCCGGCATCGCGATGACGATGCTGCTCGGCGCCGGCGTCACCATCGCGGTGGGCGGGGGCGGAACGAGCGGCGGGGACGCAGTGGGCGCGAAGGTCGCATCGGCCGGCGCGCCGGCGTCAGCGGAGGTCGCCGCCAGCGTGTCGGCAGAGGTCGGGCGCTCCTCGGAGCCGCTGGAGAGCGTGACACCCGCGGTGCCCGCTGCGGAAGCGACGGGCTCGGCAGCGGACGTCGCCGGCGAGACCGCGGCGCCCTCGACGTCCACCACGGCAGCACGGCCGCCGTCGAGCGCCACGCCCAGGCCACCGCACACGGGTGTCCCCGCTCCTGCCAGGAGGCCGCCAATCCCGCCGACGACTACGCCGGGGCTCGACCGCGCACCGATTCCGGAGGTGCCCTTCTAGCGCGGAGACCTCCTTGTTGGCATTTCATGAGAAAGATTGAACAGGGAGGCGGGGAGATTTGTAGGATTTTCCTCCCCGTCTCCCCGCCTCCCTGTGAATTCTCTCGAAAAAAAAATCGAGGGGTGACTTCAGCTCACCGACAAGACACGTGTCAGCGCCCCGCGTTTCGATGCCGGCGACGAAGCGTCAACAGCGCAAGCCCCATGGCGACGACCGCTGCGTACGAGCTCTTCGGCCTAGAATCGCCGGTAACGACCGCGCACCCGCCTGTCTCACCCGATTCACCTGCAGAATCCGAGCCGGCGCCGGAGGTGGCGCTGTCAGCAGCGCCGCTCGTTCCGCTCGTTCCGCTCGTTCCGCTCGTGCCGCTCGTGCCGCTCGTTCCGCTCGGGTCGCTGCCGCCCGTCGTGGTGACTTCGCCGCCGCCGGCGGGCTGCCCGCCAGAGCCGACGGTCACCCCCTCGCCCACGCCTCCGCCGTCACCCGAGGCGCCACCGCTCCCCGCAGCAGGCCCGGCGCCGCCGACGTTCTGGTCACCCCCGGAGCCGTCGCCCGAGCCACCCGTGCCGCCGCTGCCGGCAGCCTCGGAACAATCGGTCTCCGGATCGGCGCCACCGGCCTTGTCGAGACCGAAGAACGCGAGGATGGCGTCGGCCTCGTACGCCATGGAGTGCGCGCCGTTTCTTCCTGACCAGGCCTCGAACACCGTCTGGTTACACTCGTTCTTCCAGAACTGGCGATCATAGGTGGTCCCGCCCGATGTGATCATGTCGGTCGAGGTCGGGGTCTCGCTCAGCTCGAGGACGTTCGTCCATTCCTTGATCGCCTCGGCCTGGTTCTTGTAGTTGATCGTCGCGTCCGCCGTGCCGTGGAAGATCTGGAGGCGGGGGCGATGCCCCGTATACCCAGGATACATCCCGCGGACCAGGTCTCCCCATTGCTGCGCCGACTTGCTCGTCCTGCCCCCCGCGCAGTTGTTGCTCCATTGCTGGCCCGCGTCGAAGCCGTCCGCCCAGCACCCGGCTGCCACCCCCGCCCTCGCCGCGCCGGCCCGGAAGATGTCCGGGTACACCGCCAGCATGGCTTGCGTCATCATCGCACCGGAAGAGCCGCCCATCACGTAGACGCGCTTCGGGTCGCCTTTGTACTTCTCGAGCGCGTACTTCACCATCTGAGCGACGGCCTGCGTGTCGCCTCCGCCGTCGTGGGTCAGGGATTTCGTTGTGCCCACATCCCAGCAGTTCCGGCCGGTGGCCTCCGGAAGGATGATGATGAAGCCGTTCTTGTCGGCGCCCGCTTTGACACCCGAGATGCTGTTGAAGAACGAGCTCACCGGCGTGCTGCAAGAGTGGCAGCCCACCACGATGGGCGGGTTCTCGGCCAGCTTGTCCGGCACGTAGATGTTCATGTTGACGTAGCTCGGGACGCCGTTCGCTCCCCACGTCGCCCGGCTCACCGCCTGCACTGACGCCGCGTACACCGGCATGGCCGCGAACAGCCCCAAAGAGAACGACGCGACCACGAAAACGCGATTCTGAAATCGACGCATGTTCGATGACCTCTAAAGCTGGCGTCGCCGACGACGGCGCGCGATTGGCGCGTGGATGCTATCGATAGAGGAACTTTGACGCAAGCCGCGTCGGGTTCTTCCAGCTGAAGAAAATTGAACCAAGACCTTGCGCATCATGGAGCCTTCTTGCGCTGTGGATGGCCGTGAACCCGCAGCTCACCCCTTCACGCCGGGCGGGCCGCCTTTCGACCTCGCTGCCGCGCACCGCTCTGCATAGACGGCCGGTGTGAAGCCGACCTGGGCCTTGAATTCCCGGATCAGGTGCGCTTGATCATGATACCCGAGCTCCTGCGCGAGCGCCGCCCACGCGACGGGCGCGCCCGTGGCCACGCGCTCCGCGGCCTCGTGGACGCGCGACCGCCGGATGATCCACTTGGGCCCGACGCCGATGTACCGCTCGAACGCGCGGTGCAGCGTGCGGACCGAGACACCCGCGACCCGGGCGAGATGCTCGGCGCGGTGGATGTCGCGGTCTTCCTGCGCGCGGACGGCGAGCGCCATCGCCTCGCCGAGCCCGGCGTCCTCCGGGCCCTTGCGCGCGCGCAGGAGCTCCTCCACGGCGCGGATCGCGACGGCGTCGTCCGGCTGGTCGAGCGCGGCGCGCTCGAACGGCCCGGCCGCGTCGCCGAAGATCTCGGCGAGGGGGACGACGCGGTCGACCAGCCGGCGCATGGGGAGGGGCGCGAACGGGAAGAAGCCGCCTGGCTTGAACTTCGTCGCGACGACGCGCCCCGTGCCCTCGAGCCGGACGACCTCGCGCCGGGTTCCGATGCCGTGCACCGCGGAGCCCGGCGCCTCGATGGCCAGGTTGACGCAGGGGTGCGGCAAGACCTCCTGCTCGAAAGGAGCGGCGAGCGACCAGCGGACGACCCAGTGCCAGTCGACGAGCCTGGCCAGGTCCGGCGCGGGCGCGTGGCGGTGCAGCTCGAAGAAGCGCTGGAGACCCGCGGCGGGGTTCAGGATGCCGCGGGTGGGGTCCTCGGGGGTGATGCTCGGGCTCATGATCGCGCGTGGCGCTGTTTTACAATACGGCGCCTGGCCCGGGCAGTAGAAGCGTCCGCCCAGGAGGCAGCAACATGGCTGATTCGACCACGACCCCGAGGGGCAACCTCGTCTTGTTCCATTCCCCGAACTCGCGCTCGGTGGGCACGCGCATCCTGCTCGAGGAGCTGGGCGCGCCCCACGAGCTCCGCGTGCTGAACATGAAGGCCGGGGAGCAGCGCAAGGCCCCTTACCTCGCCGTGAACCCGCTCGGGAAGGTGCCCGCGATCCTGCACGACGGCGCGCTCGTCACCGAGCAGGTCGCGATCGTCATTTACCTCGCCGATCTGTTCCCGGAGGCCGGCCTGACCCCGGCCATCGGGGATCCGCTGCGCGGGCCGTACCTCCGGTGGATCGCGTACTACGGCTCGTGCTTCGAGCCGGCCATCGTCGATCGGGCGATGAAGCGCGATCCGGCCCCGGCCGCGACGTCTCCGTACGGAGATTTCGATACGATGTTCGGCGTGGTGGCGGAGGCGCTCCGGAAGGGGCCGTATCTGCTCGGCGACCGATTCACGGCGGCCGACGTCCTCTGGGGCAAGGCGCTGGAGTGGATGGTGAAGTTCAAGCTCGTGCCCGAGCTGCCGGAGGTGACGGACTACGTCGCGCGGGTGTGCAGCCGGCCGGCGTTCACGCGGATCGCGGCGAAGGACGCAGAGCTCGCCGCGGCGCTCGAGGCTGCGGCCGCAGCGGAGGCGCGGGCGAGCTGATCGCCGCTCAGCACGCCGTCTGCTCCGGCTGCCCACCCAGCTGTTTCACCGCCCTCGATCCCGCCTCGATCCCGCGCCGCAGGCACTCCGCCTCGCGCGCGCCCTGGAGCTCCGCGGTGATGAACCCGGCCGCGAACGCATCGCCGGCCCCGGTCGTGTCCACCACCTCGACCTGAGGCGCCGGCTCGTCGAGGCGCACGCCCTGCCGTCCGCCCACCGCCGCGCCCCGCGCGCCACGCTTGATGATCACCCGCTCGAAATAGGCGCCCAGCGCGATCATCTGCGCTGTGAGGTCACCCGCGCCCGAGAGCGCCTCTGCCTCGTCGGCATTAGCGAGCAGCGTCGACATCCCTCGTGTCCACTCAAGGAAGTCCCCGACCCCCACCTCCCGCAGGAAGCCCACGGACGCGGCGTCGAGGGCGATCGGGACGCCGCGGCGCCGCGCCTCTTCGGCGAGCCGCAGCGCTGCCCGCCGAGGCCCTCCGGCGAAGAGCGAATAACCCGAGAGGAGCACCAGCCGCGTCTCGTCCAGGAGCCCCACCGGCATGTCCGAAGGCTCGAGCGCGAGGTTCGCCCCACGGTCGGTGAGGAAGCTCCGCTCCCCGTCGGCGTCGACGAGGATGACCAGCACGCCCGACGGATTCTGCGGGTCGGCCACGAGGATCGGGTCGACATGGAAGCTCCTGAAATAGGCTTCGAGATGCGGCTTGTCCCTGGCTCCGACCCGGGCGACGAACGACACCTTCGCTCCCATCGAGCCGAGCCACACCGCCTGATTGGCCCCCGAGCCTCCGGGGCGGCTCTCGATCTTGGCGCGCCGGTCCGAGCCGCGCACCAGCGGCCCCTCGGGGCGGACGATCACGTCCGTCATCACGTCGCCCACCACGAGCACGCGGCCGGCCTCGCTCATGCCTTCGACTTCGTTTTCGACTTCGACTTCGACTTCGACTTGGGCCTGGCCCCGAGTTCGCTCATCGCCACCGCGATCTCCGCCGCCACCGCCGCGTTGTTCTCGACCAGGGCGATGTTCGCGATGAGGCTCTTGCCCTCGGTGAGCTCGAAGATGCGATTCAAGAGGAACGGCGTCAGGTCCTTCCGGCTCACCCCCTCTGCCTCGGCGCACCGGATCGCCTCGTCGATCCGCGCCTCGATCGCCCTGGCGTCCATGGCATGGCTCTCGGGGATCGGGTTGGCCACCAGGACCCCGCCCATGCCGAGCTCGAACTGCAGCGCGATGACCCTGGCCGCTTCCTCGGCGCTCTCGATCCTGTGGTCCACCTTCTGCCCGCTCTGCCGCGCCCAGAAGGCCGGGAAATCCTCGGTCTTGTAGCCCAGGACCGGAACGCCCTGGGTCTCCAGCGTCTCCAGCGTCTTGGGAATGTCGAGGATCGACTTGGCCCCCGCGCAGACCACCGCCACCTGCGTCTGACTCAGCTCCTCGAGGTCGGCGGAGATGTCGAAGGTCGTCTCCGCCCCGCGATGCACGCCGCCGATGCCCCCGGTGGCGAACACCTGGATACCGGCCCAGGCCGCCGCCATCATCGTGGTCGCCACGGTCGTCCCGGCCATCCCGCCCAGGACCAGGAGCGCCGCCACGTCGCGCCGCGAGGCCTTGGCCGCCTTGCCGCCCCCCCTGGCCAGCCGCTCGAGATCGTCCCCCTTCACGCCCACCTCGAGCTTGCCGTCCATGATGGCGATCGTCGCCGGCACGGCGCCGTTCCGGCGGACTACCGCCTCCACGCGCTGCACCATCTCGAGGTTCTGCGGATACGGCATGCCGTGCGTGATGATGGTCGACTCCAGCGCGACCACCGGCCGGCCGCCAGCGAGCGCTTTCCTGACCTCGGATGAGATGGAGAGATAGTCCTTGATCGACATGCTGAGATCCTTGGGCGGCGAGGGTTTGGCGGCTATAGAGGCACCGGGCACGAGCGTCAAGCGGCCGCAACATTGCGGTACCGCGACCTCGCACCCATTGCCATTTTCGTTTCTATTTCGCCCCGTCCCCCTCTGTGCCCCTGTTGCTGGCTACGCCTGCGCCAGGCCAGAAGGATCCCTTCAGAGGACAGCGCGTCCAGACGGCGTCGACAATCAAGGTTTTCGTGGCCGCCGATGGCAGTGGACATCATGCCCCCTGCGATTCGGCCGCCCCGAAAGAGCGACGCCATATCGACAATTTATCTACACATCGAAAGGGCGCCTCCACTCCACAGCGTGCGGGCCGATGTGTCGAGAACCGTGACATGTCACGCCGAGAACCGTGACATGTCACGCCGAGAACCGTGACATGTCACACCGAGAACCGTGACATGTCACGCCGAGAACCGTGACATGTCACACAGGATCGGGCCGCATGTCGCGCCAGGAGTCTCATGACTGGCGTACGGGGCGCGGCTTACGGGGAACTCTGGCGATTCCCGAATGTGGCACGTGACATGCAATCGCGCTCGGAAGAGCGAACATGAGGCGCATGCGCAACGTCGCGTACGCGCCGAGCCTTGCAGGATCAACAAATCCGCGGGCCGAAACTGCCTCGCAGAGCGACAACCATGAGCGCGTCGTACTGGAGCATACATACCAAACGTTCGGGGAAGCCGATCGTTGGTCAACCTTGGGAAAGTGGAACGGACACATGAAGAAGCTCGCTACGTTGACAATCCTCCCCGCATTGGGTCTTCTATTGAGCTCGGGCGACGTGTCGGCTGGAGCGACAATGAACGCCGCCGCGTGCCACCTGGTCAATGGCGTCGATGTATCGCGCGCGACCAACGCCATCATGAATCTATCGAGCAATTCAATGACCGTCCATTGCGCAATCCCGGTAGACCATCAACTCGGAGGAACGGTGACTTTTCGGGTCCGCATGTTCGACAACAACGACACGAACGGCGCGAACACGATATGCATCGGATACGCACACGACCAGGACGGCAACGGGCTCGGCGAGACTCCAATCATTGAGTCAGGGACCGGGACCTTCACCGGGAGCGTGGCAAAAACCGCCACGATCACCGTTTCGCCGCAGAGCGCTTCACACATATACGGCGTCAGCTGCTTGATTCCAGGAGGTGGATCGTCTGGCCTCCAGACCGTGCGCGTCTACTAGATTGATTCGAACCAACCGATCCGAATCATGTAGATCCTGAACTCGGGGCGTCCATGCGGGAACCAGTGATTGAACGACGATCGCACCGGCTGTTCATCCTGCTAGCCGGCATAGCAGCGCTGCTAGGCGCATACGTTTTGGGGCGCATTTCAGCTCCCTCGACGATCGAGCGCGAGGGCGGATTGATTTCGGAGGACGGTCGGCGCCCCGGAGCCCTGAAACGCGGAGCTCATCGTCCGCGAGCCGCGGCATTGAAGGCTGCGATCCGTTCGCAGCATGGCTCGGCGGGCGAGGATACGGTCGGCCCTCTCGAGTCCGACCAGCCTCGCACCAGCGGTGAGCGGGACGGCGAAGAGCTCGATAGTATAGACGTGCGCAAGCCGCTCGAGCCCGAGGAAGAGGAGCGTTCGTTGCACGAAGCGCGAATCGCGTTCTGGGACAAGTTGAGCGCGCGAGTCGACGCCGAGCCGCCTGATCCAACATGGCGTCGTGAGACAGAGCCGGTGATCACACGGGTGATTCCCGAGCAGCTGGGTCCACAGGTCAGCGTCCACGATGTCGTCTGTGCTTCCAGCCTTTGTCGCGCGAAGCTGACCCACCCCGAATGGCCACGCATTCCCAACGATAAGTTCCTCCAGTTTTCCTTGAACCGCGGATCGCTGGGACCGATGGAGATCCAGCTGGACACGCGGGAGAAGGGCGCCACCGTTCTGTTTTTTTTGCGCAGAGAGCATGCGCCCGCAGAATACGAGCTGTGATATTCGCTCGGGCTGCAAGGGCACGTGCCAGCTCAGCGTGATGAACAATCGCAGATTCTCTCGAACCAGCCCATGAAGGACCGCCTCCTCGAGACCTAGGATCCGGTGGACTGGTACCGCCGCTCCCCGAAGCGCCAGATGCGCAGCGACACGAGCAGGAACGCCACGCCCACGAGCGGCGACGCCCAGCGCGCGGCCTCGGGCAGCGCCGGGACCGTGGGGCGATCGAGCAGCGCGCCCGCGGGGATATAGCTCACGAACGCGAGCGGCACGACGAACGTGAAGAAACGCCGGAACCAGTCGCGGTACAGGGTCAGCGGGTACTGCGCCGCCTCCGTGCCGCCATAGGTCAACGCGTTCATGATCTCCAGCGACTCGATCGTCCAGAAGCACAGCGTGGCCTGGAGCACGAGGAGCCCGTAGAACACGCAGGCGCCGCCGACAACCGCGCCGGCGAGCAGCGCCAGCTTGGCCGCTGTCCACCCCACGCTCAGCGCGCTACCGGCCCACAGGAGCATCACGAGGCCGACAGCGAGCCGCCCTGCGCGCAGGAACTGGAACTCCCCGGTGGCGACCTGGAACGCCGTGGAGCGCGGGCGCAGGAGGAGCCTGTCGAAATCGCCCGACCTCACCATCGCGGAGAAGGTGTCGAACCCGCGGCCGAACGACTCGGCGAGCGCGAACGAGACGTTGACGAGGCCGAACAGCAGCGCCACCTCCGCGAAGCGCCACCCTCGGACCGCGCCGAACCGGTCGAACAGCGCCCACGCCCCGAGCAGCTCGATGCCCACCGTGATGAACTGCCCGACCGACCACATCACGAACGACGCGCGATACTGCATCTGCGCCCGCAGCGACGCGGCGGCGAGCCGGAGGTAAAGCCTCGTTGCATCGAGCGACATCTCGTCTGTTCCCCCTCCGTCAACCGCCCTGCACCACGAGCCGGCGCAGGCCGCGCGCGACCATCGCCCTGCCGAGCGCCACGAACGCGGCGGTCCACAGCGCCTGGTGCAGCAGCACGCCGGGGAGCGCCCCCGCGGGCAGGTGCCCGAGGTAGAGCCGGAACGGCGCGTCGACCATGCCCCGGAACGGCAGCGCATCGAGCCACGGCAGCATCCACGGCGGAAACAGCGGCAGCGGCACGATCATGCCGGAGGCGACGAGCACGAGCGACGGCACGATCCGCGCAATCCCGTCGCCGGACGTCGTCCACAGCATCGTCGACGTCACCGCCGTCGCGAACGCGCCCACGAGCGCCGCCGCGCCGACCATCGCCGCCGCCCACGCGCCCGCGGCGGCCAGCGACGGCGGCAGCCCCATCCCGAGGAGCGGCACCGCGACCGCGAACATCGGGACCGCGCGCAGCAGCGTCGGCGCGACGCGCGCGGCGAGCGCGCGGGCGAGCCAGAGCGCGTGGAGATCGAGCGGGCGCGCCAGCTCGTAGCCCACCGCGCCGGTGCGGATCAGCTCGCGCACCTCGGGGTCGGGGTTCGTCGAGAACGGCAGCAGCTGGAAGAACGCCTGTCCGAGCCACGTGTACGTGATCGCCTGCCCGAGCGCCATCGGCGGCGGCGCGCCCGACATGGCGTTCCCGTAGAACGCCTCGAGCACCATGACCTTGATGAACCCCCAGAACAGCTGCGTGCCGAACCCGGCCGCGGCCGCGGCGCGGTACTGCAGGAGCGCGCGGCAGCGCGCCCGAAACACGGCGGCACAGGCAGCGAAATTGCCCGCAAAGCTCTCGAACGGCGCGCTCACGGCGGCGCCCCCGCCTCGCCGCCCTCGCCGTAGAGCCGCGCCACGATCTCGTCGATGGGCGGGTTCTGCACCAGGAGGTCGCGCACCGGGTAGCGGGCCGTGACGCGCCCGACCAGCTCGGCCGTCGAGATGGCGGCGGGGTCGAAGCGCAGCGTCACGCGGGCGCCCTCGCGGCGGATCACCTCGGCGCGCGGCTCGGCGATCTCCGCCGCGGGGTCCGCCAGGTCCACGATGAGCCAGCGCTCCGCGGTGACCTGCGCGCGCAGCGCCTCGAGCGAGCCGTCCGAGAGCACCCGCCCCCCGGCGATGAGGATGACCCGCGAGCAGAGGGCCTCGATGTCATCCATGTCGTGCGTCGTCAGGATCACCGTGACGCCGCGCTCGCGGTTGAGCCGCTGCACGAAGCGGCGCACAGCGAGCTTCGAGACGGCGTCGAGGCCTATCGTGGGCTCGTCCAGGAAGAGCAGGTCGGGCGCGTGGAGCAGCGCGGCCGCGAGATCGCACCGCATGCGCTGGCCGAGGCTGAGCTGCCGCACCGGCGTGTCGAGCAGCGGCCCGAGGTCGAGCATCGCGACGAGCTCGTCGCGCGCGCGGGCGTGCTCGGCCGCGCCCACGCGGTAGATGTCCCGGAGGAGCTCGAACGAGTCGATCACCGGCAGATCCCACAGGAGCTGGGTGCGCTGGCCGAACACGACGCCGAGCCGCCCCACGTGCGCGACGCGCTCGCGCCACGGGACGCGGCCGGCCACCTCGCATCGCCCCGAGTCCGGCACGAGGATGCCCGCCAGGATCTTGACCGTCGTCGACTTGCCGGCGCCGTTCGGCCCGATGTACCCGACGAGCTCGCCCCGCTCGAGCGAGAACGAGACGCCCGCGAGCGCGTCGACGGCGCGGTAGCGCGGGCGCACGAGCCCGGCGAGCGCTCCCAGGGCGCCCGGCCGGCGCTCGGCCACCCGGTACGCCTTGCGCAGGTCCTCGACGACGATCAGCGGCATGACGGCGGGCAGGGTCTCACGGCGGCCCGGGAGCATACTGGACCTGGGCCGAGCGGCCAGCGCCGCGAGCCCCGCGCCGCCTTCGCCGTGCGCTGCCGGCCTTCAATGCCGGATACACAGACGACGCTTCCCGCAGAGGATTATCCGACGGCTCGGGCCCCGCCACCAGATCTCCCTGTTCGCGCAGGGCCCGCGGCCCAAGCTCACCACGAGCGCGCGCGGTCCGATTCCGCGATGGCCGCGCCGGCGCGCGCGGGTTACGGTACCCGCCGCCTCGATGCCGCCCGATCACAGCGCGCCCCCTGGCGATCGATCCCTGTTCCCGTCGTTCGACGGCCCCGCCGGCTTCGACCGGATCCGCGCCGACCTCCCGGCCTTTCTCCCGGCGATCCGCGTCGTGTGCGAGCGCCACGGGCTCTCGTCGGGCGGGCTCTCCGCCTTCGCGCACGGGACCAACGTGGTCGTCTCGAACGACGCAGGCCAGATCATCAAGCTGTTCCCGCCCTTCCTCCGGCACCAGTTCGAGGCCGAGCGCCTCTCGCTGGGGCGCTTCCACGGGACCGTCCCCGTGGCCACGCCGGAGCTCCTCTGGCAAGCGGAGCTCGAAGGCTGGCCCTACCTCGTGATATCGCGCCTCCCGGGGCGCACGCTCGAAGAGGCCTGGCCCGCGATGAGCGGCGCTGAGCGCGCCGAGGCGCTCGCCCGCATCGGCGAGATCATGAGGGCCGCCCACGCGCTGCCCACCGCTGGACTGGAGAGCATCGATCTCGGCTGGGATGCGTTCCTGGAGCGCCAGATCGCCGGATGCGAGAGCCGGCACCGGCGGATGGGCTTGCCCGAGCGCCTCGCCTCGCAGATCCCGGCTTACCTCGAGTCTGCCCACGCCCTCCTGCCGAGGTCCGTGGTCCCGGTCCTGCTGACCGGCGAATACACCCCGCAGAACCTCCTCGTGACCCGAGCGGACGGGAGGTGGCGCGTCACCGGCATGATCGACTTCGCGGACGCGTGCCTCGGAGCACCCGAGTACGATCTCCTGGGCCCGTGCCTCTTCCTGGCAGCCGGCAGCGCGGACCTCCAGCGCGCCATCCTCGGCGCCTACGGATACCCGCCTGCCGACCTGGGCCCAGCGCTGAGTCGCAAGCTGATGGCCCTCGCGCTGCTGCACAGGTACAGCCACCTCAGGTTCCAGCTCAGGCTCGAAGGATGGGAGTCCCAGGTCTCCTCGCTCTCCGAGCTGGAACAGACGATCTGGCCGTTCTGAAGCAGGATCTGCCTGTCGCTGCCCGCGAGCTCGGCGGCTCGCGGTCGGCGCGCCCCGTCGCGATCACCTGGCCGCGAGCAGGGCGGCGACGTCCTCGCAGGTGTGCTCCTCGACGGCCCGGCAGTTCGCCAGGTCAGCCCACGGCCTCCAGCCGCACCCCTCGGCGTCCTCCTCGCACGCTGCTTCGACGTCCGGGGAGACGACGAGGTCGCAGATCTGATGCGGCGACGGCGCCTCCCACACCGGCGTCGGCCCGCACTCCATCCCTTCGCGCCCGCAGTGCCTCTCGCGGGTCTGCACCAGCGCGGTGCCGTCGCCCAGCACCAAAATCAGCGATTCGGTCTCGTCGATGTACGGGCCAGGCGTGAGCAGCGAGCTGAGGACGCCCGTGCTGCCGCCGATGACGAGCTTGGCCGCGCACGTGAGCGCCTCTGGCGGGATCGGAGAGATGTGCACGACGACCCGCTCACAGCTCAACTCGAAGCCGCAAGCGAAGAGATCCAGGGCCGGATCAGGCACGTCCGCGCCGCCGCCCGACGTGGTGTCGGACGACTCCGGTCCGGGATCCGTGTCGTCGCCCCTGTCCGGCTCCGCCTCGGTCTCGGCGCCGTCCGAGCCCTCGACGACGGGCGCGCAAGCGATGATGAAAGGAAGCTGCGCCGCTGCCAGCAGGAGCGCTCCTTGAATGACGCGATGTGCTCTCATGGTATTGCCCTTTCGACGAGTCTGTGGAGACTGTGCCAGGCATGGCGCAGAGCAAACGGCGCGCCACACCGTCCTCGCATCGCGGCGGCGCCGTGGCGCTCCGCGGCTCCAGCAACCATCCGCAGGCCCACAGCGCCGGGGCGACGACGTCGCAACCCGCGGCGCCGCGACATGGACGCGCCGCCTTCAGCTCTTGCCAGCGACCCACGATGGCACAAAGGGGCCACGATGGGTCACCACCACGGCACATGATGACACAAACCCCGTGCCTCGAAGGTCTGTTGGAGCGCCCGAAAGCCCCCTCTTGCAATGGCGCTGTTCTCGAAGCAGTATCGCGGCGGAACGGGCCAGCCTGGCTATACCCCTCTCTTGGTTTATTTGTAACGAGCATTACTTATTCTTGTTCACTTCGAGGCAGCGTGGCTGATGCGGCAACTTGGCGTTTTGAATGTCGTTGCGGCGTCGCTCTCGACGGTTGCAGAGGCTCAGGGAAACATCGTTTACCGAAACAACGCCTTCTTCCCCATCGACGAGCGGAACTTCATAAACACTGTCACTCATCACCGCTGCGGTAAGCCAGGGGACGCGCGCGCCGTGCAACAGCCACCTCGATGCATGACGGCATCCACCCGCGCGCCGCGACGACGAAAATGGATGCCGACCCGAAAAATCGAGGCGATTGCGTGATCAGATCAGCGCGCTGCGGGAATTCTCCCGGGCCACACCAGCGAGGTGCAACCTGGGTGACACCCAGCCAACTTGTGCAGAGAAGGCGTACGCCGCCTCCGAGCTTCATCTGTCGCGCCGTGGTGATCACCGGGATCGCCGCGGCGTGATCGCTCGGAACAGCGCCTCGTGATCACCGGGATCACGGTCGCGATCGCGCGGATCGCCGCATGGATTTGGACGATTGCATAGGAGCGCCCGGCCTCAGCGCCGGAGGTCACGGCCCGTGTCCAGCGCGGGCGCGTCGACGACGCCGGTCAGCCGCATCAACGAGGGAAACACCGTTATGAGTTACGCACGCATGGCCATCAGGAAGGGTCGAATCGGATCCTCGCTACTCTGCTTGCTGCTCCCCATGTCGCTCGCTTCGCTGGCCGCCTGCGGGTCGGATGGAGCGAAGGGTGATCCGGGCGATCCGGGGGAGCCGGGCGCGCCCGGTGAGCCGGGCGAGCCGGGGCCGCAGGGCCCGCCCGGCGAGACGCCGGTGTCGCCGGTCGACCCGGTGACGGGCTCCCTGGAGAAGTACGTTTCAACCGAGGGTGGAGCGGGTCGCTTCGCCCTCGCCGTGGGCGGCAAGGTCGCTCCGCTGGTCGTCAGCGAGAGCGATTATGCGGGCGTGAACCGCGTCGTGGACGACCTCGCGGCGGACATCCAGCGGGTGACCGGCACCGCCGCCGCCGTCAGCCACGAGATCCCGGCGTCGGCGAAGGAAGTGGTCCTCGTCGGGACGGTGGGCAAGAGCCCGATCATCGATCAGCTGGTGGAGGGCGACAGGCTCGATGTCTCGGGCTTGACCGGGAAGTGGGAGACGTTCGTCACGCAGATCGTCGAGCAGCCGATCGAGGGCGTGGACCGAGCGCTCGTCATCGCGGGCAGCGACCAGCGCGGCACCATCTTCGGCGCGTACGACCTCTCCTCGCAGATCGGCGTGTCGCCCCTGTACTGGTGGGACGACGTCCCGGTGCAGAAGAAGCAGGCGCTGTTCGTGCTCCCCGGGCAGCACACCCAGGGCGAGCCGAAGGTGAAGTACCGTGGGTTCTTCATCAACGACGAGAACCCGGCGACGGGCAACTGGGCGGCGAAGATGTTCGGGCCGGGCAAGGCGGAGGGCTTCCCCGGAGGGCTCAACCACCTTTACTGGGAGAAGATCTTCGAGGTCGCGCTCCGCATGAAGGCGAACTACATCTGGCCCGCCGTCTGGGGCCGTGCGTTCGGCGAGGACGACCCGGAGAACCACGCGACGGCCACGCGGTACGGCGTCGTGATGGGGACCTCGCACGAGGCCCCGATGATGCAGGGTATCGAGGAGTGGAATCGCCACGTGGTCGCGGCGCAGAGGGATGCGGCAGGCACCATCACCAAGCCAGGGAACGATCCGTACGGCGGCACCGGCGAGTGGCGCTTCTCGGTGAACTCCGAGGCGCTGAAGAAGCACTGGACCAAGGGCATCCAGCGGATGGTCGACCAGAAGATCGAGGGCGTCGTCACGCTCGGCATGCGCGGCCCCGGCGACGTCAGCCTGCCCCCGGCGGACGGCATCCCGCTCATGCAGAATATCGTCGCGGCCCAGCGGAAGATCCTCGAGGACGTGACGGGGCAGGACGTGACGACCATCCCCCAGGTCTGGACGCTGTACAAGGAGATCCAGGGCTACTGGGACGCCGGCATCACCGTGCCGGACGACGTCACGGTGGTCTATTGCGACGACAACTGGTCCAACATGAAGCGCCTGCCGAAGCCCAGCGAGAAGCGGGCCGGCGGCTACGGCCTCTACTACCACTTCGACTACGTCGGCGGCGGCCGTAACTACAAGTGGGTCGACACGATCCTCCTGCCCAACGTCTGGGAGCAGCTCCACCTCGCCTACAACTACGGCGTGGATCGGCTCTGGGTCGTCAACGTCGGAGACTTTAAGAACGAGGAGCAGCCGCTCCAGTTCTTCCTCGACTACGCGTGGAACCCGGATCGCTGGCCGGTCGAGCGCATCGGCGACTGGGAGCGGCGGTGGACCGAGCAGCAGTTCGGCTCCGAGCACGCGGACATCATCGCCGACATCCTGCACAGCTACTCGCTGCTGCAGTCGGATCGCAAGCCGGAGCTGACCAACCGGAAGATCACCGTCGATTACGATCTCCTGGTCAGCGCGCCCACGACCGACGTCCCGGATCCCGACACGGCCGCGGTCACGTACGACGACGGCGCGAGCCCGTTCAGCCTCACGAACTACCGCGAGCTCGAGAGCGTCACGGAGGAGTGGGAGGCGCTGGCCTCGCAGGCGGAGTTCGCGGCGAGGCTCCTGCCGGAGGAGGCGCAGGACGCCTACTTCCAGCTCGTGCTCTACCAGGTGAAGGCGACAGCCAACCTGTACGCGCTGCGCCTGGCAGGGTTCAAGAACAAGCTCTACGCGGCGCAGGGGCGCGCGGCCACGAACGACCTGGCGGCCGTCGCGGAGGCGCGGCTCCAGGACGATCTGGCGCTCGCCTCCTACTACAACCACGATCTCGCCAGCGGGAAGTGGGAAGGGTTCCAGACGCAGCCGCACATCGGTTACGGCGCGCCGGGGAACCCGTCCTGGCAGCAGCCCGAGTACCAGTACAACAACATCCAGGAGTTCATCTGGCCCGAGCTCGTCTCGATCGATGTCCCCGCGGCGGCGGAGCTCGGCGTGGCGATCGACGGATCGAGCAACTTCTGGACGGCCGACGGGGCAGGCGACGGGAGCGCCGCGACCCCCGTGCTGCCGGCGTTCAGCCGGTATCAGACGCAGCCCGAGCAGTACATCGAGGTGTTCAACCGCGGCAGCGCGCCGCTCGAGTACACGATCGACGTCGCTCTCCCGGTCGAGTGCCCCTCCGGCTGGGCCGCGAACACGCCGTGCCCGCCGTGGCTGAACGTCTATCCGAGCCACGGTATCGTCGACAAGGAGGTGCGCGCGACGGTGAGGGTGGACTGGGTCATGATCCCCACGAACCAGACGTTCCCGGTCGATGTCCCGATCACGGTCACCGGCTCGGACGGGAGCTCGGTGGAGGTCATCGCCCGCGTCGAGGATCCGCGGCAGGTCGCGTGGAAGCCGAACCGCTTCATCGAGGCGAACGGCTATGTGTCGATGGAAGCCGATCACTACAGCCGCGCGATCGGCACGGATGACGTCGAGTGGAAGGTGCTCCCGGACATCGGGCGCACGGGGTCGGGCGTGACGCCGTTCCCGGTGACGGCCGAGACCCAGGTGCCCGGCGCCGAGTCGCCTCGCCTCGAGTACGACATGCACCTCACGAGCAGCGGCCCGGTGAACGTGTATGTCTACGTGTCGCCCAGGAACAACTTCCAGAACTGGGCCGATGGCCTGCAGTACGCGGTGTCGTTCGACGACGGTCCGATCCAGAAGGTCAACACGAGCTACGCCGTCGAGCTCAACGGCAACGGCAACAAGATCTGGGAGCGGCACACCTCGGACAACGCCAACATCATGCGCACCAAGCACACGATCGCTGCGGCGGGTGACCATACGCTGAAGGTGTGGATGGTCCACCCGGGCGTGGTCGTCCACAAGATCGTGGTGGACGCCGGTGGCGTGAAGGAGAGCCTCCTGGGTCCGCCCGAGAGCTACTGGATGGGCAAGGGGCCGGAGCAGCAGTAACACATCGTCTGTGAGCAGTCCGAGGGCCCGCCGCGCACAGGCTGTGCGGCGGGCCCTCGCCATTGATGCGCCCAGACGCGGGCGCTTCTTTGAGATAGCGTGAGCTCAGCGGCATCAGCTGCATCTCTCCAGCCGCTGCGGCAGGCCTGTCGACAGCGGATCTTTCTACCGGCGGCGCCGCGATCGCGAGCGCGCCCTCTTCGTGCGCCGTGATCGCGCGAATGGCCAATGGTAGGATCCTCGCCGGGGTCAGGGATGCTGCGACAGAAGCTGGGATGGATGGGTGTGATGGCGCTGCTTCCGGCGCTCGCCGCGTGCGGTGAGAGCTCGGGGGCCGGGGCGGCCGGCGGGGGCGGCGCCGGTCAGGCTGCGTCGACGGGCGCCGAGGCGTCCACGGGGAGCGGAGCGGGCGGCGCGAGCGGCAGCACGAGCGGCAGCGGAGCCGGCGCGGGTGGCACGTCCGCGAGCACCGGCGGCGCGGGCGCGGGCGGCGCGGGCACGGGCGGGAGCGGAGGCGACGGGACGCCGGGCGCGCCCCAGGGCTTCATCCTCGGCGCGGACATCTCCTGGGTGCAGGAGCGCGAGGCCGGAGGCAAGGTGTTCCGCGACATCGACCCGCGGACGGGTGAGCTCGTCGAGAAGGACATCCTCGAGATCCTGAAGGCGCACGGGTTCAACTGGATCCGCCTGCGCCTGTTCAATGACCCCACGGCGGTGTACGCCGACGCGGCCGTCGACGACGACCCCTACTCGCCAGAGGGCTTCTGCGATCTCGAGCACACGATCGAGATGGCGCGGCGCGTGAAGCGAGCGAACATGGGCTTCCTGCTCGACTTTCACTACAGCGACGTGTGGGCCGACCCCGACGATCAACACAAGCCCGTCGCCTGGACCGATCTCGAGGGCGACGCGCTGGCGAGCGCCATGCGCGAGTTCACGCGGGACGCGATCGAGCAGCTGAGCGCCGCCGGCGCGCGGCCGGACATGGTCCAGATCGGCAACGAGATCCCGCAGGGGCTGCTGTGGCCTGACGGCTTCGTCACCGGGCAGGCGTTCCAGGGGCTGGGCTCGCTCCTGAAAGCCGGGATCCAGGGCGTCAAGGACGCCGACGACACGATCACCGTCATGCTGCACCTCGACCGCTGCGACGACAACGCGGCGACGCGCTGGTGGGTCGACGGCGTGCGCGGGCAGGGCGTCAAGTTCGATGTGCTCGGCCAGTCCTGTTACACCGAGTACCAGGGGCCGCCCTCGGGGTGGAAGGCGAACTTCGATGATCTCGTGAAGCGCTATCCCGACCTGAAGTTCGCGGTGGCGGAGTATTCGTGGGAGAAGCGCGCCGCCAACGACCTGATGTTCAACCTCCCGGACAAGCGCGGGCTCGGCACCTTCATCTGGGAGCCGACCGAGTGGCACGAGCGCATCTTCTCGCCGAGCGGCGATGTCATCGAGAGCATGATCGCGCCCTACGATCAGATGAAGGTCGACTACAAGGACTTCTAAAGCGAGCTCATCCTGGAAGGCCGCCGCCTTCTGCTTCAGCGCGCGGATGTCGCGCAGCGGCGAACGACCTGCCGGTCGAGTCCGGTCCCCGAGGAGCACTTCGGCTGGCTCGGCGCGCTCTCCGCGCTCGACCCCCCCCGGCACACGGAGCCCGAGCGCACGGCAGGCACGAGCTCCCGCAGGCTGTGGAGTGACGGCGGCGTCCTTCGACCCATGGGTTAAGTCGTTAATATGGCATCGATTTTTCGTGCGTGTGTGCCAGATCGCAGCGACGAATGCGCTGCCGACCGGGGCGACGTCCCGCAGTTGGCGCTTGACGTTTCGGAAGGCTTTGGATTTCCTTCTCCCTGCGTTGGTTCGTCGAGTTCTCGTCGTTAGGCCAGAGCGCGCCGCCGACCCTTCTCCCTCGGGAGGCGCCAGGGCTAGCACTGGGCGCCAGGAGGAGAGCGGGAGAGGACGGGGGCGCAGCGGGTGAGCGGCTCCCGGCAGGGGGTCGCGAAGCGCTGTGGTTCCGTCAGCGCTCAGGGGGAGCGCCGTTCTCGAGCACACGCAGAACCAGCGTCGGCCGACGAAAGCGAGCGGGGCGCAGATCAATGAACCGAAACAGTCAAGCGCACCTCGGTGAGGACGCTTATCAGATCACGGAGACCGTGGCCGTATTGCCGCGCAGCATCTGGCGGCGCGCGCGCCGCGCGACCTCCGGCGCGAGCGCGCTGCTGCACTCGCTCCGGCACGAGGTCGCTCAGCCGCGCCGGGTCTTGGAGCTCGAGCTGCAGATGTGGCGTCGAGTCGGCACGCTCGCGATCGACGGCGACGTGCGCGAGGTGGACGGCGAGCTTTCGCTCATCGTCGAGGACTTCGGAGGCGCACCGCTCGAGATCCCCGCGAAGGGTCTGGAGGTCGGAACGTGCCTGGAGCTCGCGCTCGGCATGTCTCGCTTGCTGCATCGCTTGCACGAGCAGGGGCTGCTTCATGAGGACGTGAGCCATGGCAGCTTTCTGGTCAACCTCGAGACTCGACGCGTCGAGTTTGCCGATCTCCTGGCAGTCTCCGAGGACGCGGCAGGCGGCGCCGCTTGCGAGCCCGCGCCCTCACTCGCCCACGTCGCGCCGGAGCGGACGGGCCGCCTCAACCGCCGCCCCGATCACCGAGCAGACTACTATTCTCTGGGCGTCACGCTCTTCCAGATGCTGACGGGCCAGCTGCCGTTCGCGGCGAGCGATGCCATCGGCTGGGCTCACGCGCACGTGTCCAAGCGCGCTCCGCTCGTCACGGAGTTGTCGCCCGACATGCCGCCAGTCCTCGCACAGCTCGTGTCCAAGCTGCTCGCGAAGAATCCTGACGAGCGCTACCAGAGCGACCACGGGCTGCTGAGCGACCTGACCACGCTCTGTGAGAGCTTCCGGCGAACGCAGACCCTCCCTGCCCTGGTCCTGGGGGTGAACGACGTTTCCAGTCGATTCACGGTCAGCCGAGACGTGCAAGGACGCGACGCCGAGCTGTCGGCGCTGGGAGGCGCCCTCCGCGACGTGTGCTCCGGCAAGAGGCTGCTCGTGCTCATGCCAGGAGCCGCGGGCGCCGGAAAGTCCGCCGTACTCGCGGAGTTCCTGCAACGGCACGGCGGAGCGCCGGCGCGCCTGCTGTCGACGGCGTTCGAAGAGCGAGCTCAGGCAGTGCCGCTGTCTGGGTTGGCGCAGGTGCTACGACGCCTGGCAGGGGACCTGCTGTCGCTCTCCGAAGCCGAGCTGACGGAGCTGCGGCAGCGCGTGACCGCAGCGCTGGGGCACAACGCAGGCATGATGACCGAGCTGGTGCCGGCGCTCTCCTGCGTCACCGGTCCCTCCACGTCCATCGTCGCGTTGAATCCCATCGAGGCGCAGCGCCGGTTGCAGCATGTCTTCGTCTCCTTCATCCGTATCTTCGCCACGCCGGAGCGTCCCCTCGCCCTCGTCCTCGACGATTCTCAGTGGCTCGACGCCGCCTCTGCCGAGGTGCTGTCTGCCATTTTGACGAACCCCGACTCGAGTCACGTGATGGTGCTGGCCGCGCTCCGCGGCGGTGATGTCAGCGACGTACCGACGCTCCTGAACCTGCAGAGAGCGTTGCGCCGGGCGAAGAAGGTCGTGCTGACATTGCCGCTCGGGCCGCTGTCCTCCGAGGCGGTCGCGGAGATCGTGGCTCGCTCGCTGCGCGCGCCTGTCGCTGAAGCCCGCGGGCTCGCGGAGATCGTGAGGCGCAAGACCGACGGTAACCCGTTCTTCATCGGTCAGCTGCTCGTTTCCTTGCATCGACGGGGCATCCTGCGCCTGGAGGTCGAGCGCGGCCGATGGTCCGCTGATTTGCAGCGCGCGGAGGCGCACCCCGCTTGCGACAATGTCGGCGCGTTGATGGCGGAGCGCCTCGAGAACCTCGGTCCCGACGCGGCGAGGCTGCTGTCTGCCGCAGCGTGGTTCGGCATGCGCTTCGATCTGCAGACCCTGTCGGAGGCCGTGGACAGGCCGCTCGCGGCGTGTCTTGAGCTCCTTCGGGAGGGGCTGGCCCATGGCCTCCTGTCCGAGGTCTCCGTCGAGGCTCCGGCGGAGCCGCCAGCGCCTGGCCGGAGCCACGCGTCTGCATCGTACGCCTTCGAACACTCGCGCGTGCAGCAGGCAGCGCTCTCACGCGCCAGCGACGCGGAGCGTGTGGCAGTTCATGGTCGCATCGGACGGATCCTGCGCGAGCGCCTGCGGGGCGATCGCGCGCCGAGTCGAATCTTCGAGGTGCTTCATCATTTGAACGCCGCTCGCGGCGCGATCCATGACCGAGAAGAGCACCTCGATCTCGTGGAGCTCAACCTGACCGCGAGTCACCAGGCGCTTCAGAGCGGCGCGTGGAGCATCGCGGGAGCCCACGCCGAGATCGCCGTCGAGCTGCTGGTCAGCTGCGAGAGCGAATGTTCGCCGGATCTGGCCTTTCGAGCGGTCTTCGCGCGCGCCGAGACAGCGTTCGTGCTGGCTGATCCGCATGTCGAAGCGCTCTGCGAGGAGGCGTTCAGGCTCGCCCCCGACCGCCTGGCGCGCGGCCGAGTTCATGTCCTGAAGACCCGGATCCTCGAGCACGGCGGGCGAATGCTGGAAGCCGTGGTCCAGGTACGCGCAGCGCTGGCCGAGTTCGGCGTGCGCTTGCCGGAGGCGCCCGACGAGATCAACCAGGGCATCGGTGAGGGTATCGGCAAGCTGCAAGCGCATTTGGCGCGCGTGACGATCGAGGGCCTGGCGGCTCTTCCGACGGCAGAGGACGCAGGGTCGCGCTTGGTCCTCGAATTGCTGGCGCAGGTGATTCCCCCGGCGTTTCAGACCTATCCGCCCTTGTTCTTCCTGGCGGAGCTCATCATGTTCGACCTGGCGCTATGCCGCGGCGTCGACGCGGTCTCGTGCAAGAACTTCGCCGACTGCGGCATCATCCTCCTCGCGATGCTCGGGGACTACGATGCCGCCTATCGCATCGGCCTGGCTGCCTTCGAGCTCTTGAAGCGCTTCTCGCCGACCCCGGTCGAATCGGGCGTGTGCTTCGTGTTCGTGGGCTTCCTTGCACACTGGAAGGCGACTTACCGAGATCTGTTCGCGGTTTACGACCGAGGGGAGAAGAGCGGGCTCATGCTCGGCGACCTGCAGCACGTCGCCTATGCCAAGAACGATCGCGCCCAGCGCTCGTTCTTGGTCGGTGCGCGGCTGCGGGCCTGCCGCGAGCAGGTGGCGGAGCTGCGGCAGTACCTGACGCACATTTCGGCGGCAGGGCAGCTGGTCAATGCGCTGGTCGTCGAGCGAGCCGTCGCTCGATTGACGGCACGCGAATCGGAGAAGCAGGCCGTCGCCGCGGCCGACCACGAAGCGACCGCCGTGGTGGTCGCCGAGAAGAGCACCCAGTACTCCTACGCCTATGGGCAAGCCCAGATGATGACGAGCTTCATCCTGGGGGACTTCGCTTCGGCGCGTCAGTGGATGGAGTTCACCCGGGAGTTCTTGATCATCGCGGCGGGGCAGTTCTCGCTTCCCGATTACAAGCTCTTCGAAGGGCTGCTGGCGGCGAGGGCGTGCCGCGAAGGAGGCCCGGAGGCGCGGGAGGCCCTGCTCGCTGTCATTGAGGAGAACCTGAAGCAGCTCGAGGCTTGGTCCCGCCTGTGCTCGGAGAACTTCGCTCACAAGGCCCACTTCTTGGCCGCCGAGCACGCGCGCCTGACGGGGCAGCCGCTGCAAGTCGTGCTCGCCCGCTACCGCGACGCGATCAGGACGGCCGGAGACGGGTTCATCCACCTGCGGGCGCTCGCCCACGAGCACCAGGCCCAGATGTGGCTATCGCTGGACGATCCCCTTCACGCCAAGACATGCCTGGAGGCGGCTTACCGGCTCTACGCTGGCTGGGGCGCCACGGCGAAGCTCGAACTGCTGGCGCGTGAGCACCCCGCTTTGCTCGCGGATATTATCCGAGGAGACGTCGCGACACCACGCGGCGCGATGGCGGCCGGCCAGGATTTCGACAGCACGTCCCTGCTCAAGGCGACGCAGAGCATCTTCGTTGAGGTCGAGACCGAGCGGCTGTTCGCCGCGCTGATGGCCACGTTGATCGAGAACGCCGGAGCAGAGCACGGCTGCCTCGTCTTGCGAGACGACACCGATCGCGCGTACTACGCGGAGGCGCGCGCCCATGTGGAGCGGCCGATCACGAGCCTTTCGCAGCGCGTGGAGTACTCGGAAGCCGATTTTTTGTGCCCCACCGTCGTCAGCTACGTGCTGCGCACGGGAGAGGCCGTCGCGCTGGACGACGCGTCGAAGGCCAGCGCCTTCCAGGCGGACCCGCAGATTCGAAAACGGGGCATACGCTCGGTGTTGTGCGCTCCCATCATGCGCAAGGGCGACGTCCTGGGCGCGCTGTACGTGGAGAACAACGTCAGCGCGTATGCCTTCACGCTCGATCGATTGGCTGCGTTGCAGGTGATTGCCAGCCAGGCAGCGATCTCGATTTACAACGCACAACTCTACGAGAGCCTGGAGCGACGCGTGGCCCAGCGCACCGAGGAGCTGGCGCTCAAGAACGGTCAGATCGCTTCGATGCTCGACAATCTGGACGAGGGCGTCTTCACGATCGGCCGGAGCCGGCGCGTCGAACCGGGATACTCTCGACGATTGGCGGAGATCCTCGGCAATGCCGAGCTGGTCGGTCGCGACTGCCTCGCGCTGCTGTTCGACGGCTCCAACGTGCGACCGGACGCATGGAGCGCGGCAGAGGCAGCGCTCAGCTGCGCCTTCGGTCAAGAGCAGTGGCTGGCGGAGCTGAACACCCATCACCTGATCCGGGAAGTGGAGCGTACGGGTCCCGGCGGCAAACCCCAGTTCCTGGAGATATCTTGGAACTTCATCGAGTCGGAAGCGGGCCAGGTGGAGCGCATGCTGGTCACGGTTCGCGACGTGACGTTGCTGCGCAGCTTGAGGCAAGCGGCGCGCAACAAGGAGCGCGAGGTCGACATGATCGTGCAGGCGCTCGATCGCGGCGTCGATGCAACACGAGCGTTCTGCGCCGACTGTCGCGCGCTGCTGGCCGCGAACCGCGCGGCGCTCGGGCCGCATGTCGAGAGCTCCGAGCAGACCTGTGATGCCGCCTTGCGCAACCTGCACACCCTGAAAGGCAACGCGCGCCTGCACGGCTTCACGCACCTGGTGGACTGCCTGCACTCTGCGGAGCACGCCTGCCAGGCGTTGCGCCGGGAGCCAGAGCGACCGAGCGACAGGCACGAGCTGCTGGAGCGATTGGACGCCGTCGAGCGGACGGTCGCGGAGTACGAGTCGGTTTGCCAGCAAAGGCTGACGGCCGTGATCAAGAGGGTGGATGAACGGAGCGAGGGTGTCCTTCACGACATCCGGGGCCTGGTCGCGACGGCCGCTCCCACCGACGCGGCCGAGGAGCTGGCGCGCAAGCTGCGTGGAGTCCTCGCGCGCCTCGACCCTACGTCGGTGGCGCGCTTGGTCGACGAGACGCGCGAGATGTTGCCGAGCCTGGCCGCGGAGCTCGGGAAGCCCGCGCCCGCGGTGCTCACGGAGCGGGCCGAGGCGCAGCTGGCCAGCGACTGGACGGGACTCGTGAAAGACATCCTGGTTCAGTGCTTCCGCAACTCCCTCTATCACGGCATCGAGAGGCCCGACGTGCGAGCGCTCGCCGGCAAGCCAGCGCAGGGCCGCATCGATGTTCGTGTGCGGAGCGGACCGAGCGCGCTCGAGCTCCAGATCTTCGACGATGGCAGCGGGCTTTCACTCGAGAAGCTGCGTCGGCGGGCGGGCGTTCATGCGCTGCCCGATGAAGCCCTGGGCGACCAGATCTTCCTGTCCGGCATCTCGACCGCAGAGACGATCGGTCAAGTAGCCGGTCGAGGTGTCGGGCTCGACATCGTGCGCGCGAGCCTCCGGGCTCGCGGCGGTGACGCCCTGGTGCGCTTCACCGGGGAGGAGCGCGATGGCCACCGGCCGTTCATGCTGGTCCTCCTCATGCCGAAAAGCGCGCTCGCCTCCCGCTCCTTGGAGCCCCCGGTCGCTCGGCCCTCTTTCTCGCAGACCGCCTGACGCGCGCCTCGACCGCCACGTCGACCCGCGGCGCCTCGGCGCCCTCGGTCGCGGCGGCTCGCATCTGCATCTGTCGCGCGCGCCCGCGACGGGTATGCTGGCCGGCGTCGTGGACTGGGATGACGTGCGCCATTTCCTCGCGCTCGCTCGAACGGGCTCCGTCCGCGCGGCGGGCTCGATGCTCGGCGTGAGCCACTCGACCGTGGCGCGGCGGGTCGAGGCCCTCGAGGCGCGGCTCGGCGTGAAGCTGTTCGACAGGCACCGCGACGGGTACCAGCTGACGGACGCGGGCAACGAGATGGTCTCGGGGGCGGAGCGCGTCGAGCGGGAGATGGCCGCGCTGGAGCGCGGCATCGCCGGGCAAGACGCGCGGCTCGAGGGGCCCGTGCGGGTGACCTGCACCGACCCGTTCATCGCGAAGATCCTCCTCCGCGCCCTGGCCGGCCTCTGCGAGCAGCATCCCGGCATCGAGCTCGAGCTGGATGCCGACGCCAAGAACCTGGATCTGTCGAAGCGCGAGGCCGACGTCGCGGTGCGCGCGCTCTCGCCCGGCGCGTCCCCGCCGGAGCACCTGATCGGGCGGCGGCTCGCCCCCATCACCCTCTGCAGCTACGTCGCGACCGCGCACGCTGCCCGGCTCGACCCCGAGCGCGGCGCGCGCCCCGCGCGCTGGCTCGGATCCAGCGTGCACAGGATCGTCAAGGAGCTCGTCGCGTCGTCGAGCTATCCCGAGGTTCCGATCTGGGGCACGTTCGAGTCGATGGCGATCATGATGGAGGCCGCGCACGCGGGCCTCGGCTTCGCGATGTTACCCACGTACGCCGGCGATCCGGAGCCCGGGCTGCAGCGCCTCGCGAGGCCGGACCTGCGCCACGTCGCCGATTTCTGGCTCCTCAGCCACCGCGACCTCCGGGACAACGCGCGCCTGCGGGCCGCGCGCGAGGGCATCACCGCGGCGATGACGGAGCGCGCGGCGCTGTTTCGCGGCGAGGCCGAGGGGTGGCGCGAAACTGCGCCCCTGCGTCACGAAACTGCACCGGGCGCAGCCGCGCCGCGTGCGTAGACTCATCGACCACCATGACCACCATGACCGCCGACGCCAAGTTCTGGGACGACCTCGCCGAGAAGTACGCCGCCAAGCCGGTGGCGAACGTCGCGGCCTTCGAGCGCAAGAAGGCCATCACCCGCGAGCGCCTGCGCCCGGCCTCGACGGTCCTCGAGATCGGCTGCGGCACCGGCTCGCTCGCCCTGGAGATGTCGCAGTTCGCGGGCCACATCCACGCGATGGACGTCTCTGGCGAGATGATCCGCATCGCCAACCAGAAGAAGCAGTCCCAAGGCGCGACCAACGTCACCTTCCGCCAGGGCACGCTGGACGGACCTACCCCGTACGAGCCCGAGCACTTCGACAGCGCCTGGGCTTACTCCATCCTCCACCTCGTCCCCGATCGGAGGCGCACCCTCAAGACGATCTTCGACCTCCTCAAGCCCGGCGGCTCGTTCATCTCGTCCAATGTCTGCCTCGGCAGCACCTGGCTACCTTACGGCGCGATCATCACGGTGATGCGCTGGTTCGGGAAGGCGCCGTTCGTCTACACCTACGATCGCGAGACGATCCTCCGCGAGATGCGCGAGGCAGGGTTCGTCGAGATCGAGGAGAGGGACGTTGGTGCTGGGAAGATGGTTGCGTTCCTCGTGGCGAAGAAGCCGGGGTAGGACGCAGCTCGCTGCGACCGACCCTCATGCGGCCAGCCAACCCTGGTCCCGATTCGAGATCGGATGCTCCCCGCGGCGCTCGGCCACGGAGGACGGGGATGCGCGAGCAACGATAGCGGCAAAATCCGAGTCAGAACCGCGGCAAGAATCGGCGCGATCCCGTGCCAGCATAGTTGGTCAAGCTCTCCGTAAAGCACCGATGAGCTTGGGGGACAGTCCCCTACAATCCACGTCACTTCATGTCGATTTCGCGACGCCTCGTTGCTCGTCGAATTCTTGCTCCGACCCGCTTTTCACTCGGCAGGTCTGCTAGCACACTACATTCATTCGCTGGAGCCGATCGTCTCCGGGCGAAGCACGGCGAGCAGGTGGCAGGGCGGCGGGGGCGTACCATGCTCGCGACAGCTCGCCCCCTCGACGCGTGGAAGCCCATGAAGGCGTCCCGAGCCTGCGGACCGGCCCGGGCGCTCGCATCCACGTTGACCCGTGTCCGCTCCTGGAGAACACCGATGTTCAACCTCACCCATCATCGCCTCTCGCTGCTGACCTTGCTCGGCGTGCTGGCCGCGCCAGCGCTCGCCTGCGAAGCCCCGCGCGAGGGCGGCCTCGCGGGGGACCTCGCCCAGGCCGAGCTCGACGTCGAGGACGATGTCGGCGCGCTGGCCGCTGCCGATGTCGCCGTGGCGGACTATTTCATCGCGACCCATCCTGACTACCGAAAATGCGTCGCGCCGATCTGCGGCGGCCATTTCGTCGCTCGCGTCAACACCAGCGTGACCCGCTGCGCCGATGGGACTTGGCAAGAAGAATGCCACATGTTCGAGCTGGATCTGTCCGGGCTCGGCCTCGACCGCTCGACCGAGGCCAAAGCCAGAGAGGCGTTCGGCGCCGGGCAGGCGCTGGTCCGCGGCGGCCTGAAGCAGGTCGCGCTCGGCGACCTGCGGTCGCGGCCGGCTGACGTCCTCGTCGCCAGCGAGATCTGGCTCGGGGCGACGGGCAATACGCCGAAGGGCCACTTTTCTCGGGTCGACAGCACCGGGATCGTGTGCGTGACGTATCCCTGTCCCTCCTTCTCCGAGCATGGCCTGAACACCGACCTGAGCGGTCCGCTCGACGGCGTCGATCTGTCCGCGTCCGGGGCCACGGCGAAGCAGGTCGAAGGCGGCATGAAGGCGCTCTCCACGGCCGGTCTGCTCGTCGCCGGCCAACATGCGATCATCACCGGTCCGGCAGGCTCGATGAACCGCCTCGACGCGGCGGAGTTCTACCTGCGCCTGAAGTGACGCCGGCTGTGCGGCGCGATGCTGCGCGGAGATGCGATGGCGGAATGATGCCGGCCCTCTCGTGTCTGCCCGTGCCCGCCCGGATCCAGGGCCGACGCGCCCGCGCCCGATAGCACTGTTTCACCTCTCGAACGCCGCCGTTCCAGCTCGCTGTCTGGTGTCGCCCACCGTGTCGACGCATACTCTGGACATGATCCTGGCGCGGTTGCCGGGCGGGGCGGCTCGGATGCGCCTGCCTCCGGACCTCCGGCTGCGGCGGGCTCATCTTGTGGCTCGCCGGTGCAGAGGGCATGACGGAGGATGGAACCTGGCCTCGCGCTTGGCCTGGAAGTTAACCCAGCATAACAACACATTGGCAAACGAATGAAACACACTTATCACGTGACGGCCATGCGCGCCCTGCTCTGCAGCCTCGTCGCCGGAGGCATCTCGCTGAGCGCACCCGCTCAAGCTCAGACGGTGTTCGGAGTCTACGAAGGAGAAGCTTGCCCCGCAGGATACACGCCGCTCGCCCCAGTCGACGCCTTCTGGACGTTTCTCGCCCGCTGCGATGAGCTCCCCTATTCAGGGGTCTTTCGTCTCGCAGACGGGGCTTCGATAGACGGCCCGTGGAACAACTGCCAGCAGCACGCCAACGATACCCGCGAGCTGGAATACACGCTCTGCAAGCCCAACTACCAGCTCTTTGACATTGACGGGACCACCTTTGCGGTGGTGAGAGGCGGAGAGCAGTGCCTGGAAGGCTTCGAGCACGTGGACTTCGCTACCGCCTCCGCCTACTCGGATGAGATATGCACTCACGTCGGGTACTGGGGGATCGCGAGGATCGGCGGAGGGGGATCGATCGACGGTGTAGGCTACGGTTGCGGCATCCGCGCGACCGACTCTCGCCAGCTCGGTGATGCCATCTGCGTAGAAATCGAGTGAAACTCCCGAACCAGAGGCAGCTCGCGCGATCCCTGCCGACCTGGCGAGCACCTCACCTCGCCCGCGCGTCCCGCCCGCCCAGGCACACGCCCACGTAGTCGGCGACCATCCTCTCCAGCGAGAACCGCTCCCGCGCGCGCTCCCACCCCGCCGCCCCCATGCGCGCCCGCCGCGCCGGATCGGCGCCGAGCTCCACGAGCGCCGCGGCGAGCGCCTCCGCGTCGCCCGGGGGCACCAGCCGGCCCGTCACGCCGTCGTCCACCTGCTCGGACATGCCGCCGACCGCGGTGGCCACCACCGGCAGCCCCTCGGCCATCGCCTCCAACGACGCGTTCGGGCACCCGGCGGGCTCGGCGATCAGCGCGAACACGTCGAGCTCTCGCAGGAACGCGCGCGTGTCGGCGAGCTCGCCGACCCACTCGACCGGCAGCCCCGCCGCCATCCGCCGCAGCTCCTCGGCGTGCGCCTCGGCGCCGCGCTCCACGCCGCCCGCGATGCGCAGCACGTGCGGCGGCAAGCGCGGCGCCGCGAGGCGCAGCGCGGCGAGGAGCTCGTCGAGCTTCTTGTGCGGGTGGATCCGCGCCGCCGTCCCGATCGCGAGCAGCGCGCGCCCGCCGCCGGACGCGTGCGAATCGGGCGGGGTCGAGCGCGGCGCCGCAACGGGGCGCGGGCCGAGCGCGACGCCGTTCGGCACGACGTGCGCCGGCGCCCCGAGCACCTCGGCGGCGAGCGCCGCCTCGGCCCCGTACTTGACGATCACCCCGGCGAGGCGAGCGCCGTAGTCGCGCGGCGCGCGGTAGGGCAGCCCGCGGCGCGGCGACGCGAAATACCGGCGCAGCGAGGCGAAGTAC
The DNA here is from genome assembly GCF_051525235.1 of Sorangium sp. So ce124. NCBI lineage: Bacteria > Pseudomonadati > Myxococcota > Polyangiales > Polyangiaceae > Sorangium > Sorangium sp. So ce124. The sequence goes on along the minus strand of NZ_CP150312.1, from coordinate 11,224,987 downwards.
ATCTCGCCCGGGCTGATGTCGAAGAGCGGGACGTCGAGCAGCCCGTCGGCCAGGAGCACCTTGTGCTCGGCGATCACGTTCCACATCAGCACGGCCTCAGGCGGGTCCTCCTCGATCGCGCGCAGCAGCCGCTCCACCGCCTCGGCCGGCTCGATGTCGGCCGGCGGAGGCACCGCCAGCACCGGGATGCCTGCGGCCTCGAGCGCGCGCCGCCCCGGCGTCGGGTACTCCGGCTGCTCCTCGATCACGGCCGCCCGGCCACGCACGCCGGCCGCCACGACGCCGAGCAGCAGCCGGCGCGCGCTCGACTGGGCCCCGCCCATCGAGAAGTTGTTCGTGACGAGGAGCAGCCCGTCGCCCCGGCGCAGGCCGCGGTTCCGCGCGATCGCCCGCGGGTAGAGCCGCGCGTAGCCCTCGGCCATCCGCGCGAGGCTGAAGTGCCGCGCCACGACCTCCCGGCCGCTCGGCGGCCCCACGCCGGCGCGCGCCTCCGCCGCGACCTCCCGGCCGCCTGTCGACGGGTCGCGCGCATCGCCCGCGGCGCCGGCGCGCGCCGCGGCCACGATCGCCCCGGCGATCCGCTCGGGCGCGGCGTCGATCGGCAGGTGGACCATCGCCGGCGTCTCGGCCGCGATCTCCGCGGTGCCGCCGGCGCCGGTCGCGACGACCGGGAGGCCCGCCGCGAGCGCCTCCAGGTGCGCGAGGCTCAGCCCCTCGTGGGCGCTCGGCGACACGAGGACGTCGGCCGCCGCGAGCAGGCCGGCGACGTCGCCGACCGCCCCCGCGAAGCGCACCTCGGCGCGCAGGCCGAGCCGGTCGACCTCGCGCCGGATCTCCGCCTCCGCGGCCAGCGCCTGCTCGCTGCCGGGCGAGGCGCTCCCGGCGATGACGAGCCGAGCCGCCCGCGGATCGCCGGCCGCCGCCAACGCGGCCCGCGTGGCCGCGAGGATTCCAGGCAGCAGGTGCAGCCGCTTCTGCGGCCGCGGGTTCGCCACGGCGAGCAGCACGAGGTCGTCCGGCGCGATCTCGAGACGCCGCCGCCACGCCACGGCCTCCGCCGACCCGGACCGGCGCGCCGCCTCCGCAGGCGAGAGGTCGATGCCGTTCCAGACCGTGCGCGCCGGGATCGGCAGCGCGCGCTCCGCGAGCTCCGCCTCGACCGCGCGCGCACACGCGACGAGCAGCGCCGCGTCGTCCGGAGCGAGGCGCTCCAGGCCCGCCGGCCAGCCCGCAGCCACGTTGTGCACCGTGACGAGCGGCCGGAACCCGCGCGCGGACAGCCGCGCGAGATCCTCGGCGTCGAGCAGGTGCGCGTGCGCGAGATCCGCGCCCCACGCGGCGAGCCCGCGGGCGAGCGCGTCGAAGCGCGCCTCCCGATCGCCGCGCGCATCGGACAGATCCAGCGCCCCCGGCGGCGCGGCGAACGTGGCGCGGGTCGGCCGGTACACAGCGCAGACGAGCGAGCGCACGCCGCGCCGCGGCAGCTCCCTGGCGAGGTCGATCGCGATCCGCTCGGCGCCCCCCTGCTGCAAGCTGGTCACCACCTGCGCGACCCGCGGCGCCGCGTCGTCGCACACGTCGAGCGGCGCGTGCCGCACCACGCGCGCCCGCCGCGCCCCGAGCTCGCCCTGGAGCGCGGCGTCGAGCGGCTCGCCCGCGCGGAGCCGCGCCGCGACGCCCGCGGCGAGCGCCCCGTCGAGGTACACGCTCGCCGCGCGGGGCAGCCCCGGAGCGCGGCGGGCGCGCGCGGCGCGGCTCAGCTCGCCGCCCGTGGCGCGCAGTAGCTCGGCCCACGCCGTGGCGTCGGCGTCGGCCCACGCCGTGGCGTCGGAGCGCGCAGGGACGATCGCCGGCAGATCGATCGGCGCAAGGACGGCGCCGAGCGCGCAGAGCGGTAGCCCGGTGTCGCTCGGCGGCGGGAACGGCTCCGGCTCGAGCGCGGCGGAGGGCGCAGGCCAGGCGCCCCCGCGCACGAGCCACACCGGCCCCGCCGCGAGCTCCTCCGCCGCGGCCGCGAGCGGCGCCGCCGTGAGGTCGACCGGCGCGAGCCCGGCGAGCCGGAGCGCGCGCAGCGTGCGGCCGGCGCGGGCGCGGTGCGCGGGCGCCTCGGCGAAGACGGCGCAGAGCGGGCGGCGCATGCGGGACATGCGGGACATGCGAAACATGCGCGATCGAGCGGCGCGGCTCAGTAGGCCGACGGATAGCCGCGGAACGGCGCGGCGGCGGCCACGTCGGGCGCGCTCGAGATGCGGTCCCTCGAGCGTCGACCCGCGGCGCCCACGGCCGCGCGCGGCGCGGCGGACGGCGCCGCGGCCCACCCGGCCGCGCGCGGCGCTGCCCACGCGGCCGCGCCGATCTGCTCCACCTCCACCGCGGACGGGACGCCGCCCGTGTAGACGAACTGCCCGCGCGGGCCCGGCTCGATCGGGACCGACGCGCGCCGCATCGCGCCCTTCACGAGGCACCGGTAGTGGAGCACCGACCCGTGCAGGTGCGGGGGCGCGTGCAGCCAGAGGCCGTCGCCCTGCGGCCGGAACGTCACGCCTGGCGGCCCCCCGGCCATGGGCCTGCGGCCGACCGCGCGGTGCACGAGGAGGCCGATGAGGCCGACGACGGCGCTGGCCAGGACGACGCCGCCGCCGACGAACCCCACCATCGCCGCGGTCGACCAGGAGCTCGAGCGAGGCGCCTGCGCGGTCGCCGCCGGCGGCGGGGTCGGCCCGGGCGCGACGGCAGGCGCGCTCGCCGAGAGCGCGGCGACCACGCGGAAGCCGTTGTCCGCGTTGCGGCTGCCGGGGTCGTTGCGGTACCGCGCCGCGGCGCGCAGGTGCTTCGCGTCCTTGAGCCACGACCCGCCGCGCAGCACGCGCCGGGGCTTGTCGCCGGCCGGGGGCGCCGTCTGCTCGGGGTCGACCGCCGCGCCGGGCGCATAGGGGCCGTACCAGTCGCGACACCACTCGTAGACATTGCCGCTCATGTCGTGCAGGCCGAAGGCGTTCGGCTGCTTCTGCCCGACAGGCCTCGTCCCGCTCCCCGCGTTGGCCTTGAACCACCCGATGGCGGCCGCGGCGCTTTCGTTGTCCCCCGCATAGAACCGCGTCTGGGTCCCCGCGCGGCCGGCGTACTCCCATTGCGCCTCGGTCGGCAGGTCGAAGGCGCGGCCGGTCTTCTGCGTCAGCCAGCGGGTGAACTCGCCCGCGTCCTTGAAGGTCACCAGCGTCACAGGGTGCACGTCGGTCTGCGGGAAGCCGGGAGTCCTCCAGGTGAACTCCTTGCGCTGCGAGAGGCCCTTGCCGTCGAACCCGAACCCGCCCGAGGCGCCGACCTCGGCCTCCGTGCGGTAGCCGGTCTCCGCGGCGAAGCGCGCGAACTGCCCGACCGTGACCGGAAACTTCCCCAGGTAAAAGTCGCGGCCGAGGGTCACGTCCCGGACCGCCTCGTCGTCGCCGCGCCCGGCCTCCGCGGGCGGCGAGCCCTGGCGGAAGCGCCCCGCCTTCACCAGCACGAGCTCGAGCTGCACCCCCCCGAGGTCGATCGCGACGGCCGGGGCCGGGTCCGCGGCCCGCGCCGAGGCCGGAGCGAGGAAGGCGACGGCCGCCCCGAGGACGATCGCAGGAGGGAGGCGGCAGGCGGTGGCGCGAGGCTGCACGGGCCCACGCTACCAGAGAGCGCGGCCGAGGTGCGCGCGCAGCGACGCGAGCGGCGTGAGCGCGCGAGCGACCGAGCGACGGTGCACGCCCGGATCGCCCTCGCCCCGCCGGAAGAGCGGGCGCGCCGGCGCGCCCCTACCTCGCTGCCTTGCGCCGCGCTCGCGACATCACACTTATCAAAACGTCTTTACAGTTCTTCACTCAACACATGATCTGACCTGCACCAGCGCGAAAACAGCGACAAAACAGCCCGTCAATGCCGCTCCGGGTGCCCCGTCGGGGCCTGGATCGAGGCTCGACAGGCGCTCGTCCGCATGGCATTCAACGATGCTCGACGCCGGACGCAACCGCGGTCGAGCGCAACCTGGCGACAACTCACGGCGAAGCGAAAGGATGTACGCACTGTCGACCGAGGCGTTCGATGTGCCATGGCATATGAACGGACGCGGGGCGCGTGGCTCGTCCTCCGGCGCTGAGGATGTCGACTCCTTGCTGCGTGATGGCCTCCTCATGACCGATCGTCCAGCGTGGGCGCTCACGACGAACGCCCCGCAGCTCGCCTTGAACAGCGAGCTGCGAGCAGCGGAACGAGCACAGCCTGTCCTTGCTCTCGCGGCAGACTCACATGTGCGTGGCGGGGGGACTCCCCCGTCCTGCGTGGATGAGGGAACCGCCAAGTCGCCACAGGAGCCCCGCGCCGCTGCGGGTGGCAGCGAGGACGGTGGGGAGGTTTTCGCGTCGCTGAGCGTACGTGTCGACGTGGCCAGCGGTACGATCGTCCACCCCCGCGCTGTCGCGTTTGATCTGCAGCGGGGCGCCGACAAGGACATTGCTTTTGGCGGCGGCAATCACTATTGCATCGGGGCGACGCTGGCTCGCCTCGATGTGCGGCTCGCCATCGACACATCGCTCGGCCGCTCCCCGAGATGGGGCTCGCGGGACCGGCCGAGCTGGCGCGGCCGCCCTCGATCCTGGAGATGACTTCATGATGCGTCCGACTCCGCCCTCGGCGGGGTGAGGTCGGCCGCGGACATGCCGGCGCGGACCAGCCGGCGTCGATCGATTTGCCTGGGTGCGCGCCCCCCCGCGAGCCCCCGGGAGCCATGTGCGCGCGACACGACGGGCGCGCGCGAGATGCGATATCAACATACGGCAGGGATCAACGCATGCGAACAACGACCTCACTCATCGCTCTCCTCGGTGCAACTGCGCTCTTCGGCTGTTCTTCCTCGAGCCCCACCCCTCAACCCTCCGAGGACGAGATCCTGGCGCCGCCGGCCGAGGGCACCGGCGTGCAGTATCGGATGGTCTCCACGCTCCAGCCGGCGCAGGAGATCGAGCGCTGCCAGCTGTTCGTCGCGCCGGCGGAGGGGCTCAACGTCAACCGGGAGGTGGTGCGGTTCTCCGGCGGGAGCCACCACGTGCTCCTGTACACGACGCCCTACACGTCGATCCCGACCGAGACGCGCCGCGGCGTCGCCCTGGACGCGACCCAGGTCCACGACTGCAACGACGGCCCCCAGGCCGACTGGGAGGTCAACGGCGTGGTCGCCGGCTCCCAGTCGCCCGACGGCAACTCCTTCCTGGGCGATCTCCCGGAGGGCGTGGCGCTCAAGGTTCCGCCGGGCACGGTGCTCCTCATGAACACCCATTACCTGAACTCGTCGTCCAACCCCATCGAGACCGACGCGCGCATCAACCTCTACACGATCGCGGACGATGAGGTGGAGGTCGAGGCGGGCATGCTCTTCCATTACAACCCCTTCATCAGCGTGCCGGCGCACGGAAGCTCCACGGCGCGGATGCGTTGTGTCACCGAGAACGATATCTCCGTCGTGAGGATCCAGTCGCACATGCACCGGCGCGGCGTCGGCTATGTCGCGAACAAGGTCGCTCTCGACGGCACGATGACGGAGCTCTATGCCCACGACAGGTGGGAGGGGGTCCCGTCGAAGGAGTTCTCGCCCTTCCTCGAGGTCAAGGCGGGAGAGTCCCTGGACTACCACTGCGACTTCAACAACGTCGAGGATCGCAACATCGCGCAGGGCCTGACCACCCGCGACGAGATGTGCATGCTGATCGGGCCGTACTTCCCGCGCTCCCCGGCCTACGAGAACTGCCGGACGGAGGAGGGCCTGGAGGCCGCGACGTGGTTCGGCGACGGGCAGACCACGTGCGCCCAGGCGTTCGAGTGCCTCGGCAGCGCCCAGGATGACGCCGCGGCCTACGGCTGCGTGGTGAACAGCTGCGAGAGCGTCGGCCCCCAGCTCTCGGCGGCGCTCGCCTGCCAGATGACGGGAGGGAACGGCGCCTGCATCGAGGCGTGCGACGGCCAGGACGCCGAGGCCTGCAATACCTGCATCGGCACGGCGTGCGGCGCGGAGATGGAGGCCTGTCAGGCCGCGACGTGCGACTGACGTCGCGATGACGGTCGCCGCGGGGCGGCCCTGCGCCACCCCGCGGCGATCCTCCCACGCCCGGAGGCGATCCTCCCACGCCCGGGGGCGATCCTCCCGCTCCCGGAGGCGATCCTCCCACGCCCGAGGGCGATCCTCCCACGCCCGAAGGCGATCCTCCCACGCCCGAAGGCGATCCTCCCGCTCCCGTACCGCCAGCTCAGGGAGCCGCGAGGAGCTGGGCCGCGAGCTGGATCCCCAGCTCCTCGGCCTTCGCGTGGTCCTCGACGGGATCGACGACCGCCCGCGGCCCCGCGAAGGCGATGTAGGTGACGCCGCTCGCCACCCCGGCGCCCGGCCGCTCGATGCCCACGGCCTGCGCCATCGCGTACGAGCCCATCCCGATCGTATCGCACTCCCCGGTATCGCCGAGGATGCCATAAGCGACCGTGTCGCCGCGGATGACCGCCACCACAGCGCCCAGCTCGACGCCGGCGTCTCTGTGGTTCCACGCCACCGCGGCGCATTCGTCGGGCCAGCTGTTGGGGGCGACGACGAACGGGAGGTGGACCGAGTCGAGCGCATTTCCCTGCGAGTCGGCCAGCGCCGTGTGAGCCGTCGACGAGGGACACTCGGTGGACTCGTGGGACAGACCGTCGCAGTCGATCCCCATCCCGGCTTGCCAGAAGTACGCCCCGTTCAGCTGGCAGACAGGGATGCCGGGCTCCGCGCTGCCGTCGAACGCGTTCCTGAAGCTTCCCGACGAGGCCGGGCGGCACGACGCCGTGAGCGCGAGCAGCTCCGCCGCCGTCGGAGGGCCCGGCGGCTGACCCCCGCCGGCGCCGCCCTCGCCGGCGCCGCCGCCGCTGCCCCCGTCGCCTCCCCCGCCTGTGACGCCCTCACCGGCACCCCCCTCGCCGGCGCCAGCGCCTCCCTGGCTTGCGCCGCTCCCGCCTGTGCTGCCGCCGCCTGCGCCGCTCCCGCCCGCGCCGCCCTGGCCGACGCCGCCCTGGCCGACGCCGCCCCCGCCTGTGCCTCCCACGCCCTGGCCGACGCCGAACTCGAGATCGCCGATCCCGGAGATGCTCGTGCACGCGCTGCCGCCGGAGAGCACCAGGGCCGCGAGCGCTCCGACACGCCAGCCCCTCCTCGCGCGCGGCGCCAGCGTTCGCATCAGAACTTCCCCTGCAGCTCGATCCGCCCGAGGCCCACCCCGGCGCTCCAGACCACGCCGCGCGGCGCTCGCGGCGGCGCGCCCGCTGCCGCAGGCGCGCCCGCGGCATCGGGCCCGCTGCCGCCGCCGGGCCGGACCACGACCAGCACGACGCCCGTCGCTGCCGCCGCCGCGCCCACGATGAAGCTCACGGTGGACACATGGCCCAGCGTGGCCGCTGCATCCGCGTCGGCCTGCAGCTCGGCCGGGCAGCGCCGGCCCTCGCAGCGCGACCTGATGTCCGAGACCTGCGACAGCGACATGAGGCCGGTCACGGCGCCGACGCCGATGCCCACCGCCCCGAGCCCGAACGCGACGCCGGCGGGGACCAGCGAGCCGCCGGCCTCCGCTCCTGCCGGCGCCGCGGGCTCGGCGCGGGGCGGCGCCTTCACCGCGGCCGCCTCCAGCGCGGCGCGCACGCCCGCGAGCTCGGTCTCGGCGTCCTTCCGCGCCTCGAGGAACGCGGTCGGCGGATCCTCCGGGAGCGGCTCGCCGAGGACCTGCTCGTACAGGTCGCGCGCGGCCTCCAGGCGGTCGAGCTTGCGCTGGCACCGCGCCATGTAGAGCACCAGCGTCGGCGCATGAAAGAGGCGATCCGCCTCCTGGAAGACGTCGAACGCCTCCTGCCAGCGGTCCGCGCCGTACAGCTTGAGCCCCTCGTGCGCCTTGGTCCGGGCGGCCTGCTGCGCCTCGGCCGAGGCGCCGGCCGGCGGTGGCGCCCCGAGCGCCGGCACGGCAGCCAGCAACGCCACAACGAACGCACACCGGCGAAGACAGTTCGAGAGCATCATCATCCTTGTCCGTCAGAAGCCGTCAGAGACTGGAGCAGAAGCCGGAGAGGGCGCCGCGGCCGTCGCCTGCTTCACGGCCCGCGCTCCCGCGCACGCCGCCTCGCCGCCGCGGGGGTCGACACCTTAAGGGGAAGAGCGCGCCACCGTCCAGCGACGACTCCGATGACCGGCGCCGTGATCTCCCAGGATCCCCGGCGCGCCCGCCGCCCGCCCGGCGACGTCACCGCGACGCCGCGGCGCTGGCCGGGGACCGCGGGCGCCGCGCCGATCAATGGCAAACGAGCGAAACGAGCGGACCGGCGACGACGCCGCGTCGAAACGGATTTGATACATGGCGCATGTTACGGCTTCATGCATGACTTGCCCCCTCAAACGCTCGGATGAAGTAGCGGCGCGAGCTCGATTGAGGCTCGACAATGTCCTGACGGACGAGCGGTCGCTCGTGGACCTGCTCCGGGTGGTCACCGTCGACGTCCACGAGGCAGCGAGCGTCGAAGAGGCGCTGCATCGCACCATCACGCACATCTGCAATCACCTCGGCTGGCCGGTTGGGCATGCGTACATGCCGGCCGCGGACGATCCGTCTCTGCTCCTTCCCACGGCGCTCTGGCACCTGAACGATGAAGCAAAGTTCGCGACGTTCAAGGCTGTCACCGAGGCGACACAGTTCACCGCGGGGCTTGGTCTTCCCGGGAGGGTGCTCGCCTCGAAGCAGCCGGCGTGGGTGCGCAACGTCACGACGGACGCCAATTTCCCGCGCGCCAGGCTCGCGAGGAACCTGGGCGTGAAGGCGGGGTTCGCGTTCCCCGTGGTGGTCGGCGGGGACGTCGTGGCCGTGCTGGAGTTCTTCTCCGACGCCGAGCACGCGGACGACGGGAAGTTCACGGCGACCATCGGCCGCATCGCGCGGCAGCTCGGCCGCATCTTCGAGCGCAAGCACGCGCAGGAGATGCTGAGCAGGGAGCGGGACTTCATGGCGGCCGTGATGGACCTCGTCGACGGCCTCATCGTGGCGCTCGACGCGCAGGGTCGCATCGTCCGCACGAACAGCGCCGCCGAGCAGGCGCTGGGGAGCGCGCGGGGGCTCCGGGAGGCGCGGTTCCTCTGGGACCTCACGCCGGATCCGCGCGCGTCGGCGCAGCTCAAAGGCCTCTTCGAGCAGCTCGGCTCGGGCGGATCGACGAAGCAGGTGGAGGTGCCGTGGACGGCTGCAGACGGGGCCCGCCGGGTGACGGCGTGGTCGGGCGCCGTCCTGCGCGGCAGGGACGAGCGGGTCCGGTTCGTCATCATGACCGGCATCGACATGACGGAGCGCAAGCGCGCCGAGGAGGAGCGCGCGCGGCTGCAGGAGGAGGTGATCAAGGCCCAGGACGCCGCGCTGGCGAAGCTGTCCATGCCGCTCATCCCCATCCGCGACGACGTGGTGGTCGTGCCGCTCATCGGCCCGCTCGAGGCCGGGCGGGTGCGCCGCATGATCGAGGCGCTGTCGCGCGGCATCGCGGATCGCCGCACGCGGATCGCCATCATCGACCTGACCGGCGTGGACGAGATCGATCCGCCGGCGATGGAGGCGCTGCTCGAGGCGGTGCGGGTCGCGGGCCTCCTCGGCACGCAGGTGGTCCTCACGGGGATCCGCCCCCAGGTCGCCCACCGCCTCGCCGAGCGCGGCGCGAACATGGGCCGCTGCGCGGTGAAGAGCTCCCTCCAGAGCGGGATCGCGTTCGCGATGGCGAGCCGCTGAGCCGACCAGCGCGCCCGACGTCGGGTGTCGTCCGTCCGCAACCGGAATGGCATCCTCACTGCATGGAACAGGGACGAACGCGACACCGCCACGCCATCGTTCCGTGCTGTAATGCGACGTTCCTGACAAACCCCTCGTTTTGCTCACATTTTTAGAGAAGAATTCAACAGGGAGGCGGGGAGACGGGGAGAACGGAGTGATTTCACTCCCCGTCTCCCCGCCTCCCTGTGAATTTTCCCGAAGAATTCGAGGGGATGCTTCAGGAGACGATCCCCAGAAAGGTCGGGTGCAGCGATATGCGATCGACGTCTTCTTTCTTGAAGCGATGCTCATGGATTCGACTGCCTCTGCTCGCCGCGGCGCTCGCCATGCCCGCGTGCGCGGCCGATCTGCCGCTCGACGAGGATGAGGGCGCGGAGGCGGAGCTCCTCGGCGAGCACAGCGATGCGCTGTCGACGCGCGTCCGGCTCATGGCCGCCAACATCACGAGCGGCAACAACCAGAGCTACGATCCCGGGCACGGCAAGCGCATCCTGCAGGGAATCAAGCCCGACATCGCCCTGCTGCAAGAGTTCAACTACGGAGGCAATACCGCGTCCGAGATCCGCGGCTTCGTGGACGCGACGTTCGGCGCCGGGTTCAGCTACTACCGCGAGAGCGGGGCGCAGATCCCGAACGGGATCGTGAGCCGGTGGCCGATCGTGGCGTCCGGAGAGTGGGACGACACGTCGGTGAGCAACCGGGACTTCGCGTGGGCGCGCATCGATATCCCCGGCCCCGGCCACGTGTTCGCGATCAGCGTCCACCTCCTGACCTCCAGCGCGTCGGCGCGCAACACGGAGGCGCAGGACCTCGTCTCGTTCATCGAGGCGAACGTGGCCCAGGGCGATTACCTGGTGATCGGCGGCGACTTCAACACGGGGAGCCGGACCGAGGCGTGCGTCTCGAGCCTCTCGGACGTCGTCGTCACGGCCGGGCCCTATCCCGCCGACAGGAACGGGAACGCGAACACCAACGCCGGCAGGACGAAGCCCTACGACTGGGTGCTCGTCGACGGGGACCTGGAGGCGTACGAGACGGCCGTCGTCATCGGCGGGAGCAGCTTCGCGAACGGCCTGGTGGCGGACACGCGCGTCTACTCGCCGCTGTCCGAGATCAGCCCCGCGCTCTCGTCGGACAGCGGCGCCTCGAACATGCAGCACATGGGCGTCGTGCGCGACTTCCTGGTCCCCGACGGCGGCGGCGGGGCCGGCGGCAGCGGCGGGGCCGGCGGCAGCGGCGGAGCCGGCGGCAGCGGCGGAGCCGGCGGCAGCGGCGGAGCCGGCGGCAGCGGCGGGGGCACGGGCACCGCCGCCGTGATCATCAACGAGGTCCTCGCGAACGAGCCGGGCAGCAACACGGCGGGCGAGTTCGTGGAGATCGTCAATGTCGGCACGGCGGCGGCCGCCCTCGCCGGCTGGACGCTGTCGGACGGCACGTCGACGCGGCACACCTTCCCGACCGGCGCGTCGCTCGGGCCCTCGACGGCCATCGTCGTGTACGGCGGCGCGTCCGCCGTGCCGAGCGGCAGCGGGGCCGTCGCGGCGTCCACGGGGTCCTTGAACCTCGGCAACAGCGGGGACACGGTCACGCTGCGAAACGCCTCGGGCACGACCGTGGACACGGTCACCTACGCGAGCGGGCTCGCGGCGCAGGACGGCGTCTCGATGAACCGCAGCCCCGACGCCTCCCCGGGAGCGCCGTTCGTCCTGCACAGCACCCTTGGCGCGAGCGCCTCTCCGGGCCTTCGCGCGAACGGCTCGGCGTTCTGAGGCGCCGCTCGCACGAGCGTGGATTGCCCCGCCGGCCCCGGGTCGCCGTGACCCGAGGCCGCCCCGGACCACGGTTGCAGAGGAGTCGATCGGGCTGGTCCCGCAGAGCGGCCAGCCGGCTCCTTCGCTCCGGATCTCCACGACAGCCCATCGAGGTCGAGCGCCGGAGCGCCGCGTGCGCAGCCAGCACGAGCCTGCTCGCGGCCGCGCGAAGCGTATACCCGGAGGCAGGTACACAGGGTTGACGGTCAGCGCCAGGGCTCTAGAGGGTGAACCGCGTCAAGGTCGGAGGGACCTGACGTACAGCCGATCGTTCGAGACAAGCATCGTTCTCTCAATGGCAGGAGGGGTGATCCATGAGCAGGCTACGCCGCGGTCTCGCTACCCTGGCCGTCGTGTCGCTCACGTCGGCGGCCGCCTATGCGCAGATGATGATCTATGCGTACTCCGGGCCCGTTACCAGGGCCGGAGGGGTCACCGGGACCACCCATCGAACGTTCACCTATGTGTCGATGGGCAGATGGGAGGCACGAACGAAAAATATCTGGAGTGATGGGCTACAGGACCCCGAGCAGGTGGATTACTATCTCGAGTACGACAGAGGGCCCGGGAAGGTCTGCTTGAGCCACGAGAACCAGGACCCGATCTGTCTCCTGGACGACGGGATCTACACGTATCGCGCGTGGCCGGGGTCCCCGAGCGCCGAGGTGAAGTGGTGGAAGCAGCAGGGGAACGGGTACTGGCAGTCAGGGAGGCCGTGATCGGCGCGCCGCGCTACGGCCGCTCCTCGCCTCCCCGGGCGCGCGCCGCGAGCACGGCCGGAGCGCCGCGCCGTAGCGCCGGAAGCCGCCAGAGCGACTCGACGACGCCGAGCACGACATAGGCGCCGAGCCCCCGGGCGAGGACGAGCGCTGGCCCCCAGCGGACGGAGAGGAGCGCGATCGATCCGAGCGCGAGCGCGATGGCCAGCAGCGTGCGGGGGCCGGGCCGGAGATCCTTGAACGAGCGGAACCGGAGCGTCGACACCATCAGCATCGAGACGAGCAGCGTCGTCGCGAGGACGGGTAGCTCGACGCCGGCGCCGCCGAGCTGCCCGTCCGCGCCGCGGTGGGTCATGACGATCGCGATCAGCATCCCCGCCGCGCCCGTGACGGGGAGGCCCACGATGTACCTCGCGGGCGAAGGTGGCCTGCCCGCCCCGCCCGTGGAGAGGACATTGAAGCGGGCGAGCCGGATCGCCCCGCACGCGGCGAACATGGCCCCGCCGAGCACGCCGGCCAGACCCAGGCGGTGGAGCGCCCACTGGTACACGAGCAGCGCCGGGGCCACGCCGAAGGAGACGAGATCGGCCAGCGAGTCGAGCTGGACGCCGAACGCGCTCTCGGTCCGGGTCATCCGCGCGACGCGGCCATCGAGCGTGTCGGCGAGCATCGCGAAGAGGATGAGGAGCGCGGCGCGCTGGAAGTCGTCGTCGGACCGCGCGGAGGCCGAGAGCCGTATCGCGTCGAAGCCGCAGAAGACCGAGGACAGCGTGATCAGGTTGGGGAGGAGATACAGGGTCCGCCTCGGCGCCGGCCGCGGCCGCTCCAGCGCCACCTCGCCGCGCGGGCGCTCGGGACGCGCCCTCGTCCCCTGCCCCGGGCCCGCGGGACACCACGGCCCGACGCCGGTGTCCCACGCTGCTCGATGATGTTCTGACATGGTGACGATCCCGCGGGACATCGGCGCAGCGCGGCAGAAGGCCGCGGCCCGACGAGCACGGCCGGCCGGCCTCGTAATCCATGAGGCCGCACGCGTTCAAGCCGCAGGCCAGGCGGCGGCGCGGATCGCCGCTGGGACCGGACGATGCATACGCTCGTGGGGAGGAGGGCCCGCATCGAGACAGGCTTTGACCGATTCTGGTTGACAGGCGCTCGATCGCGCCGAGTGCCGCGCGCGGCGGTTCTCACCAGGGCAGCCGCGGGCCTCCGATCATAGTTTGCCGAGCTCCCAGCGGTTTCCTGGGACAGGGGCCAAGCCGTCGTCGTCAGCCCTGTAGCATGACGTTTCGTCCTGGTTGCCCACCGCCGGGGAACGCAAGGGGAGCTGCACGACGAACGTCGCTCCAGCGTTCGGTTTGCTCTCCACCCGGACGGTCCCGCCATGCGACGTCACGATCCAGCGCACCAGATACAGGCCGAGGCCGAGGCCGCCGAAATTCCGCACCGACACCGCGCGCTCGAAGCGATTGAAGATCCTGGCCTGATCCTCCTCGGCTATCCCGATCCCCTGATCTCGGACGGTGATCAACGCCGAGTCCCCCTGCCTGCGCACGCCCACGTGAATGGGCTGATGCATGCCGTACTTCATCGCGTTCGACAGGAGGTTGAGCAGGACCTGCTCCAGGCGGGACCTGTCCCAGACCCCAGCCACCGGCTCGTCCATGTCGAGCTCTGCCCGGCAGCCGGCCGCCGCGAGCTGCGGCGCCACCCGCTCGACGATGTCGCGGGTCAGGCGGGTGAGCTCGATTGGCTCGCACGCCAGCGTCAGTCGTCCGGCGTTCAGCCTCGAGACATCGAGCAGCTCGTTCACCAGATTCCCGAGCCGCGCGCTCTGCCGATGGAGGACGCGGAGCATGGTCTCGATCCGCCCTGGGTTGAGGTGCGCAGACGGGTCGTGGCGCAAGAGCCGCTCGATCCTCTGAATCTGCATTTGCAACGACGTGAGCGGGGTCTTGAGCTCATGAGAGGCGATCGTGAGGAATTCGTCCCGCCGCCCGATCGCCTCGCGGGCCAACGCGTACAGCCGGGCGTTGTCGAGCGCGAGGCCGGCACGTCGCCCCAGCTCCTCGGCCAGCGCAAGGTCGGCGGGCCCATAACGACGCTGCGGCGCCGTTGCGAGCAGGAACATGACCCCGAGGCATCGATCGCGCGCGCTGAGCGGAACGCGAAGGTAGGCGTGGACGCCGAGCTGCTGCATCAGGGGCAGGGCGCGGGCGTCCCCGATCTCGGCCTCGGTCGACGTCGCCGCCGCGGGGGGCGTCAGCGCCTGGATCTCTTCGAGGCGCACCCCTGAGGCGGCGGTGCCGAAGATCGCGTCGTCCTCGGAGAGGACGCTGACGAGGCACTGGTCGGAGAGCTCGGGCACCGCGAGATCGGCCACGCTGGCCAGCGTGGCGTCGTAGCCCAGCGCCATCAGCTTGCGGCTCGCCTCGGCCAGAAAGCGCTGGGCCCGCTCGGCCTGCTTGCGCTCGGTGATGTCGGTGGAGATGCCGCAGAGCGCGCGCGGCGCGGCGCCCCCGCCGAGAGGAAATTTGACCGACAGGAAGGTGCGCGGCCCATCGGAGAGCGGCAGCTCCTCCTCCCATTCCATGGGCGTTCCCGCCTCGAGCACCTTCCGGTCGTGGTCGCGAAGGGCCTCCGCGATCGGACCGGGGACGATCTCCGCGTCGGTCTTCCCGAGGAGCCGCTCGCTCGGCACGCGAAACAGGTCGCACACGCGCTGATTGGCGAGCAGGAAGCGGCCCTCGCGGTCCTTGAGGTAGATGGCCGCCGCCGAGTTGTCGACGATGCCCTGGAGGATCTCTTGATTGGCCTTGAGCTCCTGCTCCGCCCTCCGCCGCTCGGAGTTCTCCTCCTCGAGATCGGAATAGAGCATGGCATTCTCCAGCGAGATCGCCGTCTGCGAGGCGAGCAGCTCGAGCACGTTGAGCCGCCCGGGGGTGAACGCCCCGGCGACCAGGCTGTTCTCCAGGTAGAGGACGCCGAGCAGCCGGGTCTGGCGCGCGATGGGGAGGCATAGCAACGACCTCGGCCGCCTGCGCGTGAAGTACTCGTCCTCCAGGAACGGGTGAGGGGCGGTGGCGTCGTCGAGCAGCACGCGCTCGCGGCTCCGGCGAACATAGTTGAGGATCGATCGCGGGAGCGCCGCCGTCGACGCCTCGCCCAGATCGAGCGATCGCACCGCCCCCCCGCTCGCCTCGATGGCGGCCGCTGTCGACAGGCGCTCGCCGCGGACGAGGAGCACATGCCCATCGTCGGCGCCTGCGTGCTCGACCACGACGCGCAGCAATGTCTCGAGCAGGCGCGGCAGCTTCAGCTCCCCGGAGATGCTCTGGGATGCCTTGACCACCGAAAGGACGTCGAACTGCTCGGCCCGCAGCGCGAAGGTGACGGTGGGGGCGATGGGCTTGCGCTCCACGAGGTGGGGGTAGCGCTGGTCGAGCTGCTCCACCTTGGCATGAGCGCCCCAGCGGAAGTAGCCGGCGCGGGCCATCTGCAGGTAGGCATCGGCGGCGATGGGAAGGCCGCGCGCGCGGGAGAACCCCGCAGCGAGCTCGCACGCGATGGCCTCGTGCTGGACGAAGCCGTGCTCCCGCGCCGACGAGATGGCTTGCTCGTAGAGCCGGCTCGCCTCGGATTCGTGTCCCAGGAGCCGGGCGATCTCGGCGCGCACCAGGGCGTGCTTGTGGAGGAAGTTCTCGGGGCAGTTGTCCGCCCACACGCCGAGCTGCCTCTCGCCCGCGAGGAGGCCCTCGGGGAGCTCCCGCTGCGACGACGGCGGCTCTTCGCAGGCGGCGGCGAGCGCGAGCGTCCGATAGAAGACGAACTCGACGATCAACGGTCCCATCTCGAACCGCCAGGCTTGCTCGGCGCTGGCGATGATCGTCGCCGCGACCGCCTCCTTGGGGTGGCCGAGCACGAACAACGCCTGTGCTTTCAATATATAGTAGAAGCAGTGAGCCCCCTCCAGATCCTTCGGATCCAGCCGCGCCTCGAAGGCCGCCTGATCCAGGACCGATCCATCCAGCATCGAGAGGCGGACTGGCCGCCCTCGCAGCGTCTGGATCAGGCAATGAATACCGAGGAGAATGTCATGAGAGAACGCATGACGGGCTCTGCGCACGAAGCCAAGTCGATCTTCGACCTCATGAAGGACGTCCTCGAGAGGCTCGCCGCAGGAGAGCGGGAACAGCGGGGAGAACTGGCAGTTGCTGCATGCCAGATGCAGATCGCCGGACTCGATCGCGGCGTTGAAGCCGATACGCGCATAAGAGGGAGCCTCCCGGTAGTGCCGCCGCCAGAAGCTCAGGTGATGACCGAATATGGTAAACACGTAGGACTTCGTGAGGAGGCTGCTCCCGTCCGCCAGGCCGCAGGCGAGCTCGCCGAAGCGGAACGCCTCCTTGTATCTCCAGTACCTCCGGCCGATCTCGACCGCGAAGGTGCTGTACGCGTGGGCGGAGCTCTCGGCGTTGCCGTGGCGCAGGCTGAGCTCGATCTTGCGCACGACGATGAGATACATCAGGTTCGGGTCCACGAAATAAGAGGCGAGGGCCACACCTCGCAGGACCCCCATCGCGACCTTGATCTCCGGGTGCGTCATCGGGGGCAGGCGGATCAAATCCTCGATCGCCCGGTCCCCCAGCGCCTGCCACACGCGCTCGGTCTCTTCTTCGGCTTGGGCGTCGGTGGGATGGATCGGTAAATCGATGCCGAAGGCGCGGAGGCACCGGAGCCCGAGCTCCAGCGCGCCGGCGCTTTGCCTGCGGGTCACATGAAAACCGACCGCGAGCTCGACGACCGCGGCCCTCTCGAGCTCGGTCCGGGCTCGAGACATGAGCTCTTCGAAGAGCGGCTCGGCGTCTTCGAAGCTGCCTGTGACGTACGCGGCGTAGGCGCGCTCGAAGGTCAGGTTGTAGGTCAGCTCGTACTGCGTCTCCCAGCGGTCCGGCGCGAGCAACGCCATGCCCGCGGCGAAGTGGGCGGCCGCGCCGTGGAACGCCGCCGCGGCCTTGGCCTTCCTGCCGGCCCGGAGGTTCAACGCGGCGAGCTCTTCCCTCTCCGCCCGGGAACGGACGAGCGCCGCGCCGCGGTTGAGGTGACCTACGACGTCGAAGATCATGTCGTCACGGTCTTCCGCGCGCTGTCGCTTCAAGAGCAGCCAGCCGATCCCCAGGTGCACCTCGGCGAGCCGTCCCGCCGGGATCAGCGCGTAGGCGGCTTGCTGCACCCGATCGTGGAGGAACCTGTAGGTCCCGCCCTGACCCACGATCAACCCCTCCTGCACGGCCGCCTCGAGCGCGTCGCGGAGCTCTGCCGCCGACCGCTTCGCGACCACCGCGAGGGTGTCGAGATCCAGGCGGCTGCCCAGACACGCGGCGAGCTTGAGCGCCTCCAGCGCCAGGACCGGGAGCCGCCTTAGCTTTTCCATCATCAGCTCGACGACGTTATCGGTGAAGCCCTTGTCGCGGATCGCGGCGATGTCCCACCGCCACGCGCCCGCCTCCGCGTCGAGGGTGATGAGCCCCTCCTGATGCAGCGCGATCAAGAACTGGAGCACGAAGAACGGGTTGCCACCGGTCTTGTCGTAGACCAGCCGCGCGAGGGGCTCGGCCTGCGCCGCGCTGGCGTGGACCGCCTCGGCCACGAGCGCTCCGACGTCAGCCCCCGAGAGCGGCGCGAGGACGACGTCGGAGACGACGGCGCCGCGCTTCTTCGCCTCGGCCAGCATGCGCGGAAGCGGGTGCGCAGGGGCGACCTCGTTGTCGCGATAGGCGCCGAGCAGGAGCAGGTGCGCGGTCTCGGTGCACGTCACGAGCTGCTCGACGAGCTTCAAGCTGGCCGCGTCGGCCCATTGAAGATCGTCGAGGAAGAGCACCACGGGGTGCTCTTTCTGGGCCGTCGCCGCGACGAAGCGCTGGATTGTCGCGAGCAGCCGGCTCTGGGCTTCGGTCGCCGGAAGCTCGGGCATGGGCTCTTGCGGGCCCACGAGCTGCTCGATCTCGGGCAGCACGTCGGCAAGCAGCCGACCGTTCGGGCCAAGGGCCTCCCGGAGACGCTGCCGGAAGCGGTCGACCCGCTCCTCGCTGGCGGAGAGGATCTCCTGCAAGAGACCCCGAAACGCCAGGAGGAAAGGAAGGTAGGGGATGTTCCTGTTGTATTGGTCGCATTTGCCGGAGAGGAAACACCCCCGCTCCCGCACCACCGGGCTGTGCAGCTCGGCGACGAGCGACGTTTTGCCGATGCCCGAGTACCCCGACACGAGCACGAGCTCCGTCCGGCCCTGCGCCACCACCCGCTCGAAGGCGGCGCGCAGCGCCTCGACCTCGCGCTCGCGTCCATAGAGCCGCTGCGGGACCTGGAAGCGGTCGGAGAGGTCACGCTGCCCGAGCGCAAAAGCTTTGATGGTGCCGGTGGCCCGCCACGCTGCGAAGCACGCCTCCATGTCGTGCCGCAGGCCGAGCGCGCTCTGGTAACGCTCCTCGGCGGCCTTGGCCAGCAGCTTGAGCACGACGGCGGACAGCGGCGCGGGAACGGAGGGCAGGATCACGTGGGGCGGGGTCGGCGTTCGGGCGATGTGGCAATGCACCCATTCCAGGGGATCGCGCGCCTCGAAGGGCAGGCGGCCCGTCAGCATCTGGTAGAACGTGACCCCGAGGGAGTACAGGTCGGTCCGCTCGTCAATCCAGCGGTTCATCCGGCCCGTCTGCTCCGGGGCCATATAGGCCAGCGTCCCCTCGATGAGGCCGGCGCGGGTGAGATCCTGGGACTCGCGAGGCGCTCGGGAGGCGATCCCGAAATCGGTGATCTTAACCTGGTCGGTATCCGGGTTGTAGAGCAGGTTTTGAGGCTTGATGTCCTTGTGGATGAGGTGATGCCGATGCAGCTCGGCGAGCGCCGCGGCAATGCGGAGGGCGAGGGGGAAGAAGCGCTCGAGCGGCATCGGCTCGCCGGGGGGAGGATCAAGCGGGCGGCCCCCGAAGTCCTCCAGGATCAGCGCAGACTGGCCGTGGAGCGCGTCGATCGCGTAAGGCTTGACGACGGCGGGAGCCTCGATCGCGCTGGCGATTTCGTACTCGTGGAGCAGCCGCCCGAGAGCGCGGGGGTCGGCGTGGTCGCGTCGCAAGACCTTGAGCACTACCGGCCGGTCGTCTTCTTTACGACGCGCTCGAAAGACGAGGGTATCTGCCCCTTCGTGGAGAAGCTCGAGCTTGACATACTGTGAATCCCTGGCCATGTGCGAGCCTTGGAAGACGATCGGGCTAGGTCAGCGCGATGCGCGCCAAATTTATAGAGTTGTCGGGGACGGTTGCACATCGCGCAGAGATGCGCAGGCGGGCCGCCGTCGACTGTCAGGGCGTTGAGGTGGGTGCGGGCGAGCTCGGGAGCCAGGCCGTCGCCCGGTCGCCCGCCACAACGGACGTCAGAGCAGCACGGCGATGACGCCGGCCCCGATGAGCGCGACGGCCCAGGCCCGATCGAGGTTGAACCAGGCGGTGCGAAGGATGGCGACGCCGAGCTTGTGATAGACCACGAGCGCGACGGCAGCGGCCGCCACCATCATGGCGGCCGTGTGCACGAGGACAGCGGCGAGGTAGCCGAGAGGGCTCGCGAGCGACAGGCCAGCCGCGTCGTGACACCCGCCGTGGCACGGAGCGGGGTTGCCTTCGCCGAGCAGGAAGACCGGGAGCAACATGAGCCCCGCGCCGTGCGCGGTGGCCATCAGGAAGGACCACCAGGTCAGGTCGCGGAAGCCGACGCGCATCCCGACCCACCTCGGGTGCCGCGGCCTGACCAGCTTGAGCACGCCGAACGCGACGAGCGCGGCCGCCGTGAGCCACCGGAGCGCCGCGGCGGGGACGCTCGCGAGCCCGACCCCGAGCAGCGCGACCGTGAGGCCGATCGACGCCGCGTGGCCGAGCGCGATGGGGACGAGCGCCCGCCGCACCGCGCCGCTGCTCTTCTCCTGCAGGCCCAGGGCGACGGCGAACAGCCAGCCCATGCCAGGGTTGACGCCGTGATAGGCGCCGAGGAGCGCCAGCGTGAGCCAGGGCATCATGGCCGGCTAGGGGTAGCAGAACGAGTCGGACGACGCGTCGCCCCCCTCGAGCCGCACCTGGTGAGGGCGCAGCGCGCCGAAATCGACGAAGAACTCGGGATCGACCGCGATGCCCCCGCCCGCGGCCACATCGACCTTGGCCATCCAGCCGCCCACGCCCTCGGGATAGAACTGCTCGTCCCACGATGCGTAAAGCGAGTTCGTGAAGTAGACGCGCCGGCCGTCGCGGCTCACCTCGACCATCTGCGGCCCGCCCCGCAGCGGGCCGGAGCGGCGATGCGCCGCCCGTCGCACGATGCCGCCGAGGTGCACCGAGCCGGCCAGCTTCGGGTGGAACGGGTCCGATACATCGTACTGGCGGAGCTCGCCTGTGCCCCAGCAAGACACGTAGAGGAAGCGATCGTCGAGGGAGAGGTTGATGTCGGTGATCAGCGGCGGCACCGCCTTGAAGCCCTTGAGCAGCGGCGGCAAGAGGTCGGGATCCGCGGGCTCGGCCGGCACCTCGATCACCTTGCGGATCGCCCACCGATCGCCGTCGCGATGCCAGAGCCAGATCGAGGCGGAGAGGTCCTTGACGCTCACGACGACGCCGACGAAGCCATACGCCTTGGTCGGGTCGTGGGCGGGGCGGAGCTCCAGCGCCATCTGGTGCTCATCGCCGAGATCCAGCGCCTGGAGGTGCTTGCGTTTCCGCAGGTCCCATACATGGACGCGGTGTCCGTACTTCTTGCCGAGCAGGAGCTCCGGATTCACGCCGTCCTCGATCATCTTCGGCGTCCCCCACTCGCTCGTGAGGAGGGTGTCGTGGCCGAGGTGCCACCAGAAGTCGTAGTGGAGGAACTGCGGTCCGCGATCGATCTCCCATCGGCCGAGCACATCGAAGCTCTCGCAGTCGAGCACGAAGATGCCCCCCGGCCCGTCGCCGTCAGGGCCGCCGAGCGCGCTCACGTAGATGCCGTCGGGGCCGCAGTGCAGCGTGTGCGGGCGCGAGTAGCCGGCCCGCTTCGCGATCTCCTCGGCGCGCACCGTGTGGACGAGCTCGGGGCGGCGCGGGTCCGGCTTGACGTCGAAGACGAAGATGTTCGACGAGCGGAGCGCCGGGAGCAGGAGGAAGCGGCGCTCGACGTGGGGGTGCGGCGCGTAGGGGCACAGGGCGGCGCTGCACGCGTTCCAGCCGGAATGGTGGAGCTCATCGCCATAGGTCGGCAGCTCGTTGACCGAGACCAGCGTGCCGTACGCCGGCGACCTCGGATCGAGATCGACGACCGTGAGCGCGTCATGGCGCAGCTCGCCCGGGCGCTTCAGCGCGGCGCCCGCGTCGAGCGCGGTCACGTAGGCCAGCCGCTCGGGCGGCGCCTCCATCGCCAGGCGCGGCGACGGGTAAAAGGTGGGATCCGGACGAAACCGCATGCGCTGCGTCTCCTTGGTTCTGGGCGTTCGCGTGTCCTTCAGGCGCCGCCGGCGAGGACCAGCGCGCGCTGCCCGCGGCACGGGGCCGTGAAGGGCGGCAGGCGACCTGGCCGATACGCCTCCTCCCCGGGCGGCTCCGCGCGTCGGGCCGGACCAGATCAGACCGTCTACGTGGATCCGCTATAACAGATGCATGGGACCGGGTCTACCGTCCCGGCAGGCCCCGCGCTGTGTCGGTGTTACAGGGGTCGACGCGGCGCTCGAGGCGCCGGGCGAGGCCGGCGCTCGCTCGGTCGTCAGTCGTCGGTCGTCGCTCGATCGCCGGCGCGCTCCGGGCCTACCCCTTCAGATCGGTGCTGAGAAATACCTCGTGGATATCGAGCTTGCTCGGGCCCGCGAACATCTCCTTCGGCGCGCGGTTCCTGTGCGCCTCCGCGAACGCGGGGCTCCGCGTCCAGGCGATGAAGTCGTCCATGGACCGCCACCAGGTCTTCACCTCGTAGAACCCCTGCGCGTCCGGGTCCGGGCTCCACGCGCCGGTCGCGTGATCCAGCTTCATCGGCCTCGGCCTGTGGACCTCGTTCCGGATGAAGCCGGGCGCCTGATCGACCAGGTGGACCCTGTTCTTGAAGCGATCCTCGAAATCGGCCTCGTGGCCCTCGGCGACGGGGATGCGGTTGGTGACGACGATCATCGCTCCTCTCCTTCTTGCTCGTACGGGAGGCCCGCACGCTGCGGGCGACGGAAGAGCTTAGCAGCGCCTGTGCCCGACCGGGCCACGCGGCGCTCACCGCCCTGCTCGCGCGCTCCCGCGCTGGCGCCGCTCGCACGCCGCCAGAATGCCTGGGAATCCCTCCGGGCTCAATGCAATGCCGCCGGCGACACGCAACCGATCAGAACCATCGCTACGGGCTCACCCTAACCGCTCCGACGTCAGCGGATCTCGCGCACTCGAACGGTACAGACCGGCCCGGAAGACAGGCGGGAAAGCCCCTATGGGCTCGCCAGACTCGAGCATTCCTCAGCGGAGCACGGAAAATCGCACGGAGCGGGCCCTTGTTGAATACCTCACAACGATGCTTGCGTGATCGTGAGTCGCATGATACTCGGATGGCGTCCGGGGCAACGATCATGCCCTGTTTGCAACGAACGGAGCAGGGAACGACGCGCAGCGATCCGCCGGAGCACGACGTCATCGCAAGGGACATCGACCCCCGGCCTCATCTGGCCTCGCTCGCCTCGCCTGTTCCTCCCGGGCTCGCGGCGTCTACGCCGTGCGCCGATCATCGAACCAGAGGGATATGACAAGCCACGTCCTCATCACCGGTGGAGCAGGGTTCATCGGCTCTCACGTCGCCGACGAGCTCCTGCGCCAGGGGGCCCGCGTCCGGGCGCTCGACAGCCTGGTCCCTCAGGTGCACGGCCCCGACCGCCGCCGCCCGGCGTACCTCGACCCGGAGGTCGAGCTCATCGTGGGTGATGTCCGCGACCGCGACGCGGTGAGGTCGGCGCTCCGCGGCGTGGACGCGGTTGTCCACTTCGCGTCCGCGGTCGGGGTCGGACAGAGCATGTACAAGATCGCGGAGTACACCTCGATCAACAACGTCGGCACCGCCGTGCTCCTCGAGGAGCTCGCCGAGAAGCCGGTCTCGAGGCTGCTCGTCGCCTCCAGCATGAGCGTGTATGGCGAGGGGCTCTACCGGACGGCCTCCGGCGCGGTCGTCCCCGGCGCGAGCCGGCCGCTCGAGCAGCTCAGGCGCGGCGACTGGGAGGTCCGGAGCGAGGCCGGCGAGGCGCTCGTGCCCATCCCGACGCCCGAGTCCAAGCCCCCGTCGCTCGAGTCGGTCTATGCGCTCTCCAAGTACGACCAGGAGCGGCTCTGCCTGATGATCGGGCGCGCCTATCAGATCCCGACCGTCGCCCTCCGCTTCTTCAACGTCTACGGCCGCCGCCAGGCCCTCTCCAACCCGTACACCGGCGTCCTCGCCATCTTCGCCGCGAGGCTCCTCAACGGCCGTCCGCCGGTGATCTTCGAGGACGGGCTGCAGCGGCGCGATCTCGTGAGCGTCACCGACGTCGCCCGCGCCTGCGTCCGGGCCCTCGGCGCCGACGCCGCGGTCGGCCAGGTGCTCAACATCGGCAGCGGGCGGTCGTACACCGTGCGCGAGGTCGCCGAGCGCGTCCGCGAGGTGATGGGGAAGAGCGGTATCGAGCCCGAGATCGTCGGGAAATCCCGGCTGGGCGACGTCCGGCACTGCTTCGCCGACATCGGCGCGGCGCAGCAGAAGATCGGGTATGCGCCCCGGGTGTCGCTCGAGGAGGGGCTCCGCGATCTCGCCGACTGGCTCGAGGGGCAGGTGGCGAAGGACGCTGTCGCCCAGGCCCGCGCAGAGCTGGAATCCAGGGGGCTGACGGTATGAGCGCCGCGGCGCTCGATCCGGGCGGCGCGACCCTGGCGGAAGGACGACCGGCGCTGATCACCGGCGGCGCCGGCTTCATCGGGGCCAACCTGGCCCACCGCCTGCTCCAGGCGGGAGAGGCGGTGATCCTCTTCGACAACCTCTCCCGCCCCTCGGTGGCGCGCAACGTCGAGTGGTTGAGGCGCACCCACGGCGACCGCGTCACGCTGATCACCGGCGACGTGAGGGACGCCCGCGCTGTCGCGGCCGCGGTCCGGCGCGCCTCCAGCGTCTTCCACTTCGCCGCCCAGGTGGCCGTGACGACGAGCCTCGTCCAGCCGGTGGAAGACTTCGAGATCAACGCCCGCGGGACGCTCAATGTCCTCGAGGCGATCCGCGCGGAGAGCGCCCCTCCGCCGCTCCTCCTCACGTCGACCAACAAGGTGTACGGCGGCCTCCCCGACGTCCCACTCTCGTGCAGCGGCCGGCGCTACGAGCCCACGGATCCGGAGCTCCGGGCCTCCGGCGTCTCCGAGGCCCGCCCGCTCGATTTCCACAGCCCTTACGGCTGCTCCAAGGGCGCGGCGGACCAGTACGTCATCGATTATGCCCGCACCTTCGGGCTCCCCGCGGCGGTGTTCCGGATGAGCTGTATCTACGGTCCTCGCCAGTTCGGGACCGAGGACCAGGGGTGGGTCGCTCATTTCCTCCTCCAGGCGCTCCGGCGGGAGCCGATCACCCTCTACGGCGACGGGATGCAGGTGCGGGACGTGCTCTTCATCGACGACCTCGTCGACGCGCTCCTCCTCGCCCGCAGGGACATCCGGCAGATCTCGGCGTCGGCGTTCAACGTCGGCGGGGGCCCGGAGAACACCCTCAGCCTGCTCGAGCTGCTCGACCTCATCGAGGAGCTCGACGGCAAGCGCCCCCTGATCGGCTTCGAAGGGTGGCGGCCGGGCGATCAGCGGTACTACGTCTCCGACTGCCGCCGGCTCTCCGCGGCCACGGGGTGGTGGCCGCGCGTCCGGGTCCGCGAGGGGGTGCGCAGGCTGCACGGCTGGCTGCGGGAGATGACGGAGACGACCGGCGCCGCGAAAGCCGCCGCCGGCGCCGGCCAGCCCGCGAAGGAGCCGTGCGCGGGGGGCGTCCGGTGAGGTTCGCGCTCGTCAACCCGGCCTGGAGCTTCGAGGGGAGCATCTATTTCGGCTGCCGCGAGCCTCACCTGCCCCTCGAATACGGCTACGCCAGGGCGCTGCTCGAGGCCGCGGGGCACGAGGCGACCGTCGTCGACGCCCAGGCCCGGGGCATCGACGACGGCGCCCTCCGCGACGAGGTGGCCGCGCTCCGCGCCGACGCGATCGTGGTGACAACCGCGCCGAGCTACCTCTTCTGGCGCTGCGCGCCGCCCGAGCTCCGCGTCCCGCAGCAGGCGCTCCGCGCGCTCCACGGGCTGCCGGGGCTCCGGCTCGCGGTGGGCCCCCACGCCTCCACCACCCCCCGCGCCACCCTGCGCAAGCTCGGCGTCGACGCCGTGGTGATGGGCGAGTGCGAGGACGTGCTGGTGGAGCTCGCCGATCGACCGCGATCGCGCTGGGGCGAGATCGACTCGATCGCCTGGCAGGAAGGCGATGAGGCGCGCGTGCAGGGCGGCCCGCGCGCGTCGGACATGGGGCGGCTGCCGGCCCTCCGCTGGGACGAGGCCACGGTGGCGCGCCACGCCCACCACCACCACCGCTTCGACGCCACGCCTATCGGCCCCGGCGCGGAGGTCGAGGCGTCCAGAGGGTGCCCCTACCACTGCACCTTCTGCGCGAAGGACAACTTCCGCGAGGGCTACCGCAAGCGCCCTCTCGACGTGCTCCTCGACGAGCTCGATGGGCTCGTCGCCCAGGGCGTCCGTTACGTCTATTTCATCGACGAGATCTTCCTGCCGGATCGCCCGCTGCTCGAGGCGCTCGTCGATCGCCCGGTGTCGTTCGGCGTCCAGATGCGCGTCGACAACTGGAGCCGGGAGATGCTCGACCTGCTCGGGAGAGCGGGGTGCGTCTCGATCGAGGCAGGGGTGGAGAGCATCACCCGGGAGGGCAGGAGCCTCCTTGCCAAGCGCTGCAAGCTCTCGACCGAGCAGCTCGGCGATCTCCTGATCCACGCCAAGAAGAGCGTCCCCTTCGTCCAGGCGAACCTGATCCAGTCGCCGACCGACGATCCCGCGGACGTCGCCGCCTTCCGTGAGCGGCTCCGGCAGCACGGCGTGTGGGCGAACGAGCCGGTGCCGATGTTCCCTTACCCGGGCTCACCCGAGTACACGATGCGCTGGGGCGCACCCGATGATCAGGCGTGGGAGCGCTCGGTCGCGGACTACCTCGATCGGTTCGATCGCTTCAGCGACCTCCAGGACAGCCGCCCTCTCCCGCTCTCCGCGCTGGAGATCGCGCCCCCCGGCCATGGCTGACGCCGCGCGCGCCCCCGGCTCCGTCCTGATGACCGCCGACACGGTGGGGGGCGTCTTCTCCTATGCGATCGAGCTCGCGCGCGCGCTCGCGGCGCGCGGGGTCAGGACGTCTCTCGCCACCCTGGGCGGGCCGCTCTCCGGGCCCCAGCGCGAGGCCGCGGGCCGCGTGCCCGGGCTCGCCGTCTTCGAGAGCTCCTTCCGGCTCGAGTGGATGGAGGATCCCTGGGACGACGTCGCGCGCGCCGGGGACTGGCTCCTCGAGCTCGAGGAGCGCCTCCGCCCGGCGCTGATCCACCTGAACGGCTATGCGCACGGCGCGCTCGACTTCCGCGCCCCGAAGCTCGTGGTGGCCCACTCGTGCGTCCTCTCGTGGTGGGCGGCGGTCCTCGGCGGGGAGGCGCCGCCGCGGTACGATCGCTACCGGCGCGAGGTGGCCCGGGGGCTCGCCGCCGCGTCGGCGGTGGTGGCCCCGACCCGGGCGATGCTCGACGCCCTCCTGCGCCACCACGGCCCGCTCCCCGCGGGCTCGCGTACGGAGGTGATCCCCAACGCCGCCGATCCCGCGCGGTTCGCCCCGCGCTTGAAGGAGGAGCTCGTCCTCGCGGTCGGGCGGCTCTGGGACCAGGCCAAGAACATCGAGGCGCTCGGCGAGGTGGCCCCTCACCTGCCCTGGCCGATCCAGGTGGCCGGGAGCGACGTCCGCCCCGGCGGGGGCGCGGGCGCGATCCCCCACCCCTCGCCCCTCCCCTGGCTCGAGCGCCTCGGCGAGCTCTCGCCCTCCGCCGTCGCCGCCGCGCTCGGCCGCGCGTCGATCTACGCTCACCCGGCCCGTTACGAGCCGTTCGGCCTGTCGGTCCTGGAGGCGGCGCTCTCCGGGTGCGCCCTGGTCCTTGGCGACATCCCCAGCCTGCGCGAGGTCTGGGGGGACGCGGCCCTCTACGTGGATCCCGGCGACACGGAGGCCCTCCGGCGCGCGCTCTGGACGCTCATCGACGCGCCCGGCGCGCGGCGCGAGATGGCCGCGCGCGCCCGCGCCCGCGCCCTCGGCTTCTCGGCGCGGCGGATGGCCCGGGGCTACCTGCGCCTCTACGGCGAGCTCCTCGGCCGCGGGCCCAGCGAAGAAGCGCGCTCGCCGGCGCGCGGGGCGGCCGAGGTGCTCGAGCGGCGCGGGACCTCGGGGTTCGCGGCCGCGCCCCCCGCGAAGAAGGCGAGCGCGCCATGCGCATAGCCCTGTTCTGCCACTCCCTGCTCTCCGACTGGAACCACGGGAACGCGCACTTCCTCCGCGGCGTGGTCACCGAGCTCGCCGAGCGCGGGCACGAGGTCCGCGCCTTCGAGCCGAGGGACGCCTGGAGCCTCCAGAACCTCGTCGCCGATCACGGCGAGGCGCCGCTCCGCGAGGTGAGGGAGGTCTATCCGCGCGTCGATCCGATCCGCTACGACCTTGCCTCGCTCGACCTGGACGAGGCGCTCGAGGGCACCTCGCTGGTCATCGTCCACGAGTGGAGCGAGCCCGAGCTGGTCGCCCGCATCGGCGCGCACCGGGCACGCGCGCCGCGCGCGCCGTACCGGCTGCTCTTCCACGACACGCACCACCGGTCGGTGACGGATCCCGGGGCCATGGCGCGCTACGACCTCACCCGCTACGACGGCGTCCTCGCCTTCGGCCGGGTGATCCGCGACCTCTACCTCGCGCGCCACTGGGCCCGCCAGGCCTTCGTCTGGCACGAGGCCGCGGACGTCCGCGTGTTCCGCCCGCGCCGCGGGGCCCGGCCGGAGCGCGATCTCGTGTGGATCGGCAACTGGGGCGACGAGGAGCGCACCCGCGAGCTCGACGCGTTCCTGATCGGCCCTGCGCGCGATCTCGGCCTCTCCGCCCGCGTGCACGGGGTGCGCTACCCCGAGCACGCCCGCGCCGCGCTCGACGCGGCCGGCATCGAGCACCGGGGCTGGCTCCCCAACTACCGCGCTCCCGAGGCGTTCGCGCGGGCCAGGGTGACCGTCCACGTCCCGAGGAGGCCCTACGTCGCCTCGCTCCCGGGGATCCCGACCATCCGGCCGTTCGAGGCCATGGCCTGCGCCATCCCGCTCGTCTGCTCGCCGTGGAGCGACGCGGAGGGGCTGTTCTCGCCCGGCCTCGACTACCTCGTCGCCCGGGACGGCGACGAGATGAAGCGGCACCTCGCGGCCCTCCTCGCCGAGCCCGCCCTGGCCGCCGAGCTGGCGGAGCGGGGGCGCGCGACGATCCTCGCGCGCCACACGTGCGCCCACCGGGTCGACGAGCTCCTCGCCATCTCCGCCGAGCTCGGCGTCGAGGTCGACCGCCCCGCGCCCGCCGCCCCACCCCAGCGAGCCACGTCATGAACCGACGCAACCCACGCCCGACCCCGAGCCGATCGCTCGACATCGCCTTCTTCGGATCGAGCCTCGTCTCCGCCTACTGGAACGGAGCCGCCACCTACTACCGCGGCATCCTCAGCGCCCTCGCGGCGCGAGGGCACCGCATCACCTTCCACGAGCCGGACGCCTACGATCGGCAGAAGCACCGCGACATCGAGGACCCGCCGTGGGCCCGCGTCGTCGTCTATTCCGGCACCGACCCCGCGGAGCCCAGGCGGCTCGTCGAGCAGGCCCGGAGCGCCGACGTGGTCGTCAAGGCCAGCGGCGTCGGCGTCTTCGACGAGCTGCTCGAGGCCGAGGTCGCCGCGCTCGATCGGCCGGGGCTCACGACGATCTTCTGGGACGTCGACGCCCCGGCCACGCTCGAGCGGGTCCGCGCCGCGCCGTCGGATCCTTTCCGCGCGCAGATCCCGCGCTACGACCTGGTCTTCACCTACGGCGGCGGCGACCCGGTGGTGCGCGGCTACGAGGCGCTCGGCGCGCGGCGCTGCGTGCCCATCTACAACGCGCTCGACCCCGAGACCCACCTCGAGGTCGCGCCGGATCCTCGATTTCACTGTGATTTTGCGCTGCTCGCCAACCGCCTGCCGGACCGGGAGCGGCGCGTGGAGGAGTTCTTCCTGCGGCCCGCGGCCGCGCTCCCCGGGCTCCGGTTCCTCCTTGGCGGCAGCGGCTGGCAGGACAAGGCGATGCCCTCGAACGTCCGTTACGTCGGGCACGTCTACACGGCGGACCACAACGCCTTCAACGCCAGCGCCCGCGCGGTGCTGAACGTGGCCCGCGACAGCATGGCGTCGGTCGGCTTCTCCCCGGCGACCCGCGTCTTCGAGGCCGCGGGCGCGGCCGCGTGCCTCGTCACCGACGCGTGGGAGGGGATCGAGCTCTTCCTCGAGCCCGGGCGCGAGGTGCTGGTCGCGAGGAGCGGCGACGACGTCGCGGAGATCCTCCGGACGCTCACGCCCGAGCGGGCCCGCGCCATCGGCAGGGCAGCGAAGCAGCGCGTGCTCGCGGGGCACACCTACGCCGAGCGCGCGAGGCAGGTCGAGGCGCTGCTGGCCCGCCCCGACGGCGCAACCCTCACCGCGAACACGCCGCCGTGAAGCCCATCTCCTTCGTCTTCCTGGGCCTGTCGATCACCTCGTCGTGGGGCAACGGCCACGCGACCACGTACCGCGGGCTGCTCAGGCGGCTGGCCCAGCGCGGGCACAGCGTGCTGTTCCTGGAGCGGGACCTCTCGTTCTACGCGGAGAACCGCGACCTCCCGAGCCCGCCCTACGGCCGGACCGAGCTCTACCGGGGGCTCGACGATCTCCGCGCGCGCTTCGCGGGCGCGGTGCGCGACGCGGACCTCGTGGTCGTCGGGTCCTACGTGCCCGACGGCGCCGAGGTCGGCGCCTGGGTGACGGAGACGGCGCGCGGGAAGACCGCGTTCTACGACATCGACACGCCGGTGACGCTCAAGCAGATCGAGCGGGGCGGCGCCGGGTACCTGTCTCCGGCGCTGATCCCGCGGTACGACCTGTACCTCTCGTTCACGGGCGGCCCGACGCTCGAGCGGCTCGAGCGCCGCCACGGGGCGAAGCGGGCGCGAGCGCTCTACTGCTCGGTGGATCCGGACGAGTATTTCCCGGAGCGCGCGCCGCCCCGGTGGGATCTCGGCTACCTCGGCACGTACAGCGCCGATCGCCAGCCCACGCTGGACCGGCTCCTCGTCGCGCCGGCGCGCCGCTGGGGGCGAGGCCGCTTCGTTGTCGCCGGCCCGCAGTACCCGGCGGACCTCGGCTGGCCCACCAACGTCGATCGCACCGATCACGTCCCGCCGGGCGATCACCGCGGCTTTTACGGCGCGCAGCGCTTCACGCTCAACGTCACCCGCCGGGACATGATCGAGGCGGGGTACTCGCCGAGCGTGCGCCTCTTCGAGGCGGCGGCGTGCGGCGTGCCGGTGATCAGCGACGACTGGCCTGGGCTCGACGAGCTCTTCGAGCCTGGCAAGGAGATCCTGGTCGCCCGCTCCCCGGAGGAGGTGCTCCACCTGCTCCGCGAGCTCCCCGAGCGGGAGCGGATCGCGATCGGCCAGCGGGCGCGCGAGCGCGTGCTCGCCCGACACACAGCGGCGCACCGCGCCGAGGCGCTGGAGAGGTACACCCGGGAGCTGCTCGACGAGCAGGACGCGCCGGAGCGCCCGGGGGACCGGGAATGAGGACGTCGACGTGGCGAGTCGACCTGGAGAGGAGGTCAGAGAGACATGAGCGCAGCGCTGCGCATCCTGGTGACCGGGGGCGCCGGATTCGTCGGCTCCCACCTGTGTGATCGGCTGATCCGGGAGGGCCACGAGGTCGTCGCGCTCGACGACTTCTCGACGGGCTCCCGCGACAACGTCGCCCATCTCCTCTCTCACCGGCGCTTCCGGCTGGTGGAGCACGACGTCATGCAGCCGTACGAGCGGGAGGTCGATCGCATCTACAACCTCGCCTCGCCGGCGAGCCCGCCGCATTACCAGCGCGATCCGGTCCGGACCACGCTGGTCAACGTGGTCGGCGCGCTCCACGCGCTGAAGCTCGCCGAGGGCTGCGGGGCGCGGGTCTTCCAGGCGTCGACCAGCGAGGTCTACGGCGATCCCGAGGTCCACCCGCAGCCGGAGGACTACCGGGGCGCGGTGAACCCGATCGGGATCCGCTCCTGTTATGACGAGGGGAAGCGCTGCGCCGAGTCGCTGGTGATGGACTTCCACCGGCGCGGCGTCGAGGTACGCCTGGCGCGGATCTTCAACACGTACGGCCCGCGGATGGCGCTCGACGACGGTCGGGTGGTGTCGAACTTCATCGTACAGGCGCTCCGGGGTGAGGACCTCACAGTGTACGGCGATGGATCCCAGACGCGGAGCTTCTGCTACGTGGACGACCTCATCGAGGGGATCGTCCGGCTGACGGAGCACCCGGCCGAGACGGGCCCGGTGAACCTGGGCAATCCCGAGGAGTTCACGGTGCTGGAGCTCGCCGAGGAGGTGCTCCACCTGACCGGGAGCCGGGGTCAGGTGGTGTTCCGCCCGCTGCCCGAGGACGATCCGAGGCAGCGGCAGCCGGTGATCGACCGCGCGCGGCGGGTGCTCGGGTTCGAGCCCAAGGTGCCGTTGCGCACGGGTCTTCGCCGCACGATCGAGGGTTTCCGGAGCGCGCTCGGGCTGGGCCATCGCGCACCTGGGCTCCCTGTGTCGGACGATGACGCACCGTTGCCCCGGGCTGCGAACGGCTGAGTCGAGCCGACCGTGGAGCCGGTGCGGCGCTCATGATACCGTGAGCGCTCTGACGCCCGATTGTCGCACAGGGCCGTGCGGCGAACGGCAGGGGCACTACGCCCTTAACTTAGAGCGAAGGAGAGCGGCATGGATCTCAGGGCATGGTGCGCGGCGCTCTGCGCGGCGACGGTGGGTATCGCGGGCTGCGGCGGGGACTCGGGCACGGGCGATACCGGCGGTTCGCCGGGCGGCTCGAGCTCGGGCGATGCGCCGGCGGGGGGTTCCAGCGGCCAGGGGGGTTCCTTCGGCGATGGGGTTGGCTCCGGCATCGGGTCCGGGTCCGGCAGCGGGACCAGCGGAGCAGGAGGCAACGGCGCGACGGGGTGCGAGCACGTCGATGTCGTGTTCGCGCTCGACAACTCCTCGAGCATGGATGAGGAGAAGGCATCGATGCGCGACGTCGTGTTCCCGGCGTTCGCGCAGGCGTTGCTCGATATCGATGGCATCATCGACTTCCGCGCGGCCGTGATGGACGCCTGCCCGCTCCCCGCCACCTTCCACACGCGCGGCGCCGCGGGCGACTGCTCGTTCCAGAGCGGCAAGGCGTGGATGGAGAGCACGAGCACCGACCTCACGGGCGAGTTCCAGTGCGCTGCCGACCTCTATGCGGACGACGTCGAGTGCACCGGCGACAGCGACGACGAGCAGCCCGCGTCCACCGTCGCCGCCGCGCTGGAGCCGCCGTTCTCGACCGCCGAGAACGCGGGGTTCCTCCGCAACGACGCGCTGCTCGTCGTGGTGGCGATCACCGACGAGGACGAGCAGCCCGTCCCGCGCCAGACGCCGCGACAGATCCACGATCGGCTGGTCGCCGCGAAGGGTGACGCGAAGAACGTGGTGTTCCTCGGCATCGGCGGGAGGCGGCAGTGCGCGGGCGCTTATGGGGACGCGGAAGAGGCCGAGGACATGCAGACGCTCGTGGACCTGTTCGCCGCCGACGGCCGTGGGTTCTTCTGGGACCTGTGCGAAGGGCACCTCGAGGACGGCCTCACGAACGCCCTCGCGGCGATCGAACAGGCGTGTGGGGAGTTCGTGCCCATCAACTGACCCCACCTGCGAGGCCAGCTGACGAAGGGCGGCGCCATGAGGCGCCGCCGGCAGGCTACCGCGGCAAGCTCTCCTGGTCTTCCTCCGGCGCTTCGCCCTCCTCGGCGCCGAGCTGATCGACTTCCTCCCACAACGCATCGAGCTCCAGCCGGAGCCCTTCGCGGCGCCCTCGCGAAGAGATCCTTGACGGCATCCGATGTCATCGTTATAAAAAGTAACACTGTTACGAACGAGGACGTGGACGGCCTCTGCGCCGCCCGGAGACCAGGCGACACGGACATGGCGAGCTCGCGCCCGAAGACCACGAAGACCAGCGGCACGACCCAGGCGGAGCGCCTGCAGGCGTCGAGCTTGCAGCGCCGCGAGCAGCAGAAGGAGAACCTGCGGGGCGCGATCCTGGCGGCGGCGGGCGAGCTGTTTCTGGAGCAGGGCTACGAGGCGTTCTCGATGCGCCAGGTGGCCGAGCGCATCGGCTACTCGGCGACGACGATCTACCGCTATTACGAGGACAAGGACGACCTCCTGTTCGCGATCGTCCACGACGGCTTCACCGAGTTCCAGCGGGCGCTCGTCGCGGCCGCCGAGAGCACGGCGGACCCGATCGAGCGGCTCGTGGCGCTCGGCGCCGCGTACGTTCGCTTCGGCATGGATAACCCGGTGCACTACCGGCTGATGTTCATGCAGCGCTTCGACTTCGTCTTCGACCAGCGGAAAGCGCGGCAGCAGCCGATGATCGACTCGTTCGACGTCCTGCAAAACGCGGTCGCGTCCGCGATGGATGCGGGCCTGATGCAGCGCGGCGACGTGGAGCGCCACAGCCAGGTGGTCTGGGCCCTGGTCCACGGGATCACCGCCCTCGGCCTGGCCGACCGCGGCCGCTTCACCGCCGATGACGTCGGCCGGACCATGGAGATCGCCATGAAGATGATGGTCCGGGGCCTGCGCCCCTGATCGCTCTCTTTTTTTCTCGCAAAGTTAACACTGTTACGAATAGTTTCATCGTTACAGTCAGCAGTCGGTGGAGGGTATGATGGATAAGGTCTTTGGACTGAGCGGCTTGCTCGTGATGCCGTTCTGGTTCCTCATGATTTTTCTGCCCCGCGCTCGATGGACGCGGCGGATCATGGAGTCGCCGCTCGTCGTCGTCGCGCCCGCGCTGCTCTACACGGCGCTCGTCCTCCCGGTCATCGGCGAGGTGCTGCCGATCGTCAACCAGCCGAGCCTCGCGGCGGTCGCCCCGCTGCTCGGCTCGCCCGCGGGCGCCACGATCGGCTGGGTTCACTTCCTCACCTTCGATCTCTTCGTGGGCCGGTGGGTGTACCTCGACAGCCGAGATCGCGACATCTCGCCGTGGCTCATGGCCCCGGTGCTCTATCTGACGCTGATGCTCGGGCCGATGGGGTTCTCGCTCTACCTCGCCGTCCGCGCGATCGCCGCTCGATCGGCGCGCGCCGTCGTCACGACCGCGGCGCAGCGCCGCGCCGGGGAGGCCTGACATGAGCGCGCGCTCTGTGACCACCTCGCTCCAGCTCCCCCGCTCGATCGAGGAGCTCCTCAGGCGGAGCCCCGTCCTGTTCGCGGCGGCCGCCGCCCACGTCGCGCTGCTCGTCTTGCTGCTCGCCGTCGCCCCGCTCGACGCGCGCCTCGTGATGGGGGTGAACCCGTGGATCAAGCCGGCCAAATTCGCCGCCTCGATCGCCGTCTACCTCCTGACGATCAACTGGCTCGTCGGCGATGTCGCGCTCCCGCCGAGGGGCCGCAGGGCGGTCGTCTGGGGCACGGTGGCGATGGTGAGCTTCGAGATGATCGCGATCACCGCGCAGGCGGCGCGGGGCGTGGCGTCGCATTTCAATCAATCGACGCTGTTCGACGGCGCGGTGTTCGCGCTCATGGGCATCGCCATCCTCGTGAACACGGCGCTCGCGGCGTACCTCGCGTACAGGTTCTGGGCGACGCGACCTCCGCTGCCGGCTCCCTACCTCTGGGGCATCCGGCTGGGTCTCCTCCTGTTCCTGCTGGCCTGCGCCGAAGGCGGCGTCATGTCGGCGCACAACGCGCACGGCGTCGGCGTCGCCGACGGCGGGCCCGGGCTCCCCGTCGTCAACTGGAGCACCCGAGGAGGCGACCTGCGCATAGCCCACTTCTTCGGGATGCACGCGCTGCAGGCCGTCCCGCTGGTCGGGTACTGGCTGTCGGCGCGGGCGTCGGGGTCGGCGCCGCGCATGCGGCGGGCGGTGCGATGGGTCATCGCGTTCGGCGTCGCCTACGGCGCCGTCGCGCTGGCGCTCTTCCTGACAGCCCTCGCAGGCCGACCGCTGATTCGAATGTAGCGCGCCGCGCGAGGACGGCGGTCCTGCGCTGCCGGAGGCGAAGAGGCGAGCCCGCGCGGACCGCCGACGATGGCGCGTGACGATGGGCGCGAGCAGGGAGTCGTCAAGCCCATGACCTCGCCTGCGACGAATTCGTCGCGTCGTCGTCACCGACGGACAACAACAAGCAGGCGCCACGCCACACAACTGACACAAATTCCGTCTAGGCTCTCCAGCGCGTCTGCGCCTGCCGCTGTTTCCCACCCGTGAGGCTCGCCATGCCTGACAATTTCGTCGTCCAATCAAGCGCCCTGCCCTCTTCCACCAAGCTCGTAGCTTTTCATGGAACCGAGGGTATCTCGAAGCTCTATCGCTTCGAGCTCTACCTGGTGATGACGAACGACGCCGGCCAGAGCTTTGATATGGCCGCGGCCGTGGGGCAGCCGGTAAGCATCTCCCTGGAGCGGAGCGACGGCGGCGAGCCCTTCCTTCGAAGCGGCGTCCTCGGGAGCATCGAGCTCATCAACGAGTTCGTCGGTCGGTCCGTCTTCAGGGCCACGATGGTCCCGCGCCTCGCCCTGCTCGCCATGTCGTTTCACAGCCGTGTCTTCACCGCGCAGGCGATCCCGGAGATCATTCAAGCCGTCCTTCAGAAGGGCGGCGTCACGGACTGCGCCCTCCAGCTCCAGGGATCCTACGCCGCCGAAGAGCATATCTGTCAGTACCGCGAGAGCGACTACGCCTTCATCACCCGGTGGATGGAGCGCGAAGGCATCTATTATTACTTCGAGCATGGGGAGGGCGGCGAGACGCTTGTGCTGGTCGATGACAAGTCGGCCCATCAGCCGCATGGCGGCAAGCCCATTCGTTATTACCCGCAGCCGGGCGGCGCCAACACCGCGAAGGACACCTTCCACGCCTTCACCTGCCGGCATGACGCCATGCCCGGCACGGTCCGCCTCAAGGACTACAACTACGCGACGCCGGCCGTGCCGGTCACCGGGCAGGCGTCGGTCAGCCCCAATGGCTTCGGCGAGGTCAGCCTGTACGGCGCGCGGTTCTTCTCGTCGGGCGACGGGGCGCGGCTGGCGCGGATCAAGGCGGAGAGCCTCGCCGCGACCGGCGTCGTGTACCAGGCGATGGGCAAGGCAGCGACGGTGGTCCCTGGGTTCACCTTCGAGGTCGAGGACCACCCGCGGGCCGCGTTCAACACGAAGTACCTGGCCATCGAGATCGAGCACTGGTCCAACCAGGCCCCGGACATGCCCGAGCTCCGCGACTTCACGACGTGGACCGACAACTACCGCATGGAGGCCAAGGCCATCCCCGTCACGACGCAGTTCCGCGCGCCGCAGGTCACCGAGTGGCCCCGCATCTTCGGCACCGAGATCGCGATCGTCGAGGGCGCGGCGGTCAGCGAGTACGCGCAGATCGACAGCCATGGTCGCTACCGGATCAAGTTCCTCTTCGACGAGAGCGACCTGAGCGGGGGGAAGGCGTCGACCTGGGTCCGGATGCTCCAGCCCCACGGCGGCGGCATCGAGGGCTTCCACTTCCCGCTGCGCGCCGGCGTCGAGGTCATGTGCGCCTTCGAGGGCGGCGATCCTGACCGGCCGGCCATCGTCGGCGTCGCGCCCAACGCGCTCACGCCGAGCCCGGTCACGTCGGGGAACAACACGCGGAACGTGATCCAGACGGGCGGGCGGAACCGGCTCGAGCTCGAAGACCAGGCCGGGCAAGAGCGGGTCACGCTGTCGACGCCTTATGACAACACCTACCTCCGAATGGGGGCGCCCAACGGCGGCGCGTCGTATGAGGTCAAGTCGCAAGGCCACGCTTATGTGTGGATCGGAGGCAGCTCCGAGAACATCGTGACTGGCAACCGAACGGCGATCACCGTGGGCATCTCCGAGAGCGTGATCGGAGGCTTCAGCTTGAGCGCCGTCGGGGGGTACGCCGGCAGCTTCATCGCTGGATACTCACAGAACGTGATCTTGGGCTATCGCCACACGACCATCCTCGGCAATGAAAAGACGATCCTCCGCGGCAACCGAAAGACCACCATCACGAAGGATCGCACCACGAAGATCGGGGGCGACGACACGTTCACGCTCGTGGGCGATCGCCTCGCCACCATCAGGGGCAACAGCAGCTTGCGCATCATGGGGAAGCGCAACACCCAGATCAGAGGCAAGGACGACAGCACCTTCTTCAACGGGCGAGAGACGACGGTCTTCGTATCGAACAAAAATACGATCAACGGCACCAGCGAGACCGATGTCAACGGGACCCGACGCACAGACGTCCGCGGCCATGCCACCAGCCACTTTTACGCAGGGCGAACGACCACCGTTCACGCGGGGGGAAGCTCGAAGACGATCAGAGGCGGTAACACCGCCAAGATCTATGGCGGCAGAAAAACCACGGTCTATGGACCGAGCTCGAGCAC
The DNA here is from genome assembly GCF_051525235.1 of Sorangium sp. So ce124. Taxonomy (NCBI): domain Bacteria; kingdom Pseudomonadati; phylum Myxococcota; order Polyangiales; family Polyangiaceae; genus Sorangium; species Sorangium sp. So ce124. The sequence goes on along the minus strand of NZ_CP150312.1, from coordinate 11,186,801 downwards.
CATCCATGGCCCCGCCGAGAGCAAGATAACAGGCCTCTACACGACCAAGATCGGCTCGCGCGTCGAGGTCATCAACGGAACAAAATACGAGAACATCAAGGGGCTAGCGTTCAAACGTGCCCCCTTGGAGATAAAGAAATTGAACGCAGCAGAAATCTCGGCAAAGGGCTACAAGGCCTCAGCCGAGATCATGACGATCAAAACTCGACTCGGTCTCTCGAATGCGGACTTGCACATCCTGAAGTAATTCACCCATCGAGTGTGGAACAGGCTCGCGCCCGGCGCTGAGCCGAACGATCCATCGAGCCCGCTACCCTGGAGTCCGTCGGATGAAAATCGTCAAGCCCATGCGCCTCGGGGTGGTGCCGAGGGTCTTCATGCACCAGCGCACCCCGCACCTCGTGGTCACCACCTTCGTCGGCTTCTCCTACGACCGGCCGGCCCGGCTGCTCTATGAGCCCACGGTCTGGAAGATCGCCATGGAGGAGCTCGGCGAGGACGGCCTCCTCGACGAGTTCAACCCCAAGACCCGGGGCGAGCTCCTCGTCACGGGCCGCTGCTATCCGCCGGGGCGCACCGCCCGCCCCGCGAGCTCGGTCCGCGTCCAGCTGGGGCCCATCAACAAGAGCCTCTACGTCATCGGCGACCGGACGTGGGGGATGCTCGGCATGTCGGATCCGACGCCCTTCACCGAGATGCCCGTCACCTGGCGAAACGCCTTTGGCGGGAAGGACTTTGCCAGGAACCCGCTGGGCAAAGGCCACGGCGACAAGAGCGCGGCGCTCCCCAACATCGAGTCGCCCAAGCACCTCATCCACGCGCGCAGCGACTGCCCGACGCCCGCCGGCCTCGATGGCTACGACCTGACGTGGCCCCAGCGGTTCTCCAAGATCGGCACCTACGACGCGGCGTGGCGCGACGAGTGCTTCCCTGGTTTTGCGCGGGATCTGGACCCGACGCTGTTCAACATGGCTCCGGAAGACCAGCAGATCGACGGGTTCTTCAGGGGCGACGAGACCTTCGTCGTCGAGAACATGCACCCCGACAAGCCTCGGATCGAAGGCGCCCTTCCCGGGGTCGTGAGTCGATGCTTCGTCTGCCTCAAGACGAGCGACGGCGTGGAGATCCACGAGCCCGCGATGAAGCTCGACACGGTGCGTCTGTTCCCGCACCGCGAGCGTGGGGTCGTCCTCTTCCGCGGCGGCATCGAGATCTCCGAGGACGACGCAGACGACGTGGTGGCGGTGCTGGTTGCCTGCGAAGCCATGGGTGCCCCCAGGCCCGCCGCGTATTACCACGACTACCTCATCCCCCGGCTTGGCCTTGAGAGCAACGATCTCCCGGATGACCAGGACGACACGCTCATGCCCGAGCCCGAAGATCCGGAGGCGCCGCCGCTGCCCGATGACACGCTCTCCGGGCTCGCGTCAAAGCTCAGGCGGGAAGGGTTTCTGGGAGGCACTCCGGCTCGCTCCGTCAAGCGCGCTGCCAGAGCCGCGGCCGGCGCCGGCGTCGTCACCGCCGGTGTCCACGGAGCGGGAGCAGCGGAGGGCCTCGACTTCGAAGCGGCCGAGGCCGAGCTCGAGAGGGACCCCGACATCGAGGCGACCGAGGCCGAGCTCGCCGAGATGGGGATCGACCCCGGGCACCTCGCCGCCGCAGCCGACGCGGAAGGGGCGGAGCCAGCCACGGACTTCCCGGAGGGCACGGAGGAAGAAGAGAGCCCTGCATGGTCCCAGGCGGACGCGGGGGTGAGCCACGAGGCGGACACGGAGCCACTCGCGTTTGCGGCCCCGACGACGACCCCCGCCCTGGAAGACGACCCCGAGGAGGCCGAAGCGCTTCGCGCGCAGGAAGCGCTCATGGAATGGGGCAAGAAGCAGCTGCGAGACCGTGGCATCGATCCAGAGGCGCACCTCGCCCAGGAAGAGCCCTCCAACGACCTTGCGTCCCTCGATGACTCGGAAGAATCCGAAGAGGCCGTGGTCCGCCTGGTCGAGGGTCGGCTCAGCGGCGGGCTGACCGCGCACGGGGTCGACGTCGGCGCGTTGCTGGCGAGGACGCGTCAGAACGCCGCCGACGGTCCGAGCGAGATCAGGATGTCGGAGGTCCGCGAGCGCGTGCGGCAGTCGCTGACGAGCGAGGGCTTCACGCCGGAGAAGAGCGAAGAGCTGGTGTCGTCGCTGGATTGGCAAGCATTCGAGGACGAGACCCAGGCCGCCGCTGACGAGGACCTCGACGACACATTCCACCTCCCCGACGAGGCGCCCGAGGCTGCCCACACCCTGCCCGAGGACGAGGCCTGGGGCGGTGAGCCTGCGGACGACGAGGGCTTCGCGTCTGCGGAGGATCTGGACGACAGGGCTTCGTCCTTCGCCGAGCTGGGCGAAGACGGGCCTCGGCTCGCGCACCTCCTGGCGGCCTCCGCGCCCCTCGACAGCGAAGAGTCCCTGCGACTTCGCAGCGAAGTGGAGGCCGGGCACAAGGAGGGGCGGAGCTTCGCGGGGTGCGACCTCACGGGCGCCGATCTCTCTCACCTCAACCTCGAGGGGATCGACCTCGAGGGCGCCATGCTCGAGTCGGCCTTTCTCACCGGGAGCATCTTGCGAAGGGCGAAGCTCACAGGCGCCGTCCTGGCGCGAGCCAACCTGGAAGCCGCGGATCTCTCGGAGGCCAAGCTCAACGGAGCCAATTTCGGTTCGGCGTGCCTGCGGGACGTGAAGGCAGGTGGAGGCGTCGATTTCGGCGAGGCCGTGCTCGTCAAGGCGGACCTCTGGGGAGCGGATCTGTCCGACGCCAATCTCTCGCGCGCCGACCTCTCCGAGGCCAATTTCTGCGACACCAACCTGGAGAACGCCGTCGCGGAAGAGGCGACGTTCCAGCAGGTGGACCTCACGGGGGCGCGCCTCGTGGGCGCGCGGCTCTCGGGGTGCACCTTCAACGAGGTGAACGTGACCGAGGTCGATTTCACCGGCGTCGACCTGAGCTCCGCCACCTTCATCGCCGCCCAGGGCGACCGCGCCATCTTCCGGAACGTGATGGCAAAGGACCTCACGAGCGTGATGGGCTCGTCCTTCGCTGGCGCAGACTTCGCCGGCGCGACCCTCGCCGGCGCGAACCTGATGGGGACGAACCTCGCCGGCAGCGACCTCTCCGACGCCGACCTGCGCGGCGCGCTGCTCAACGAGGCCGACTTGACGGAGGCGAGCCTCGATCGCGCGAACCTCGCCGAGGCCATGCTGACCCGCGCCAACCTCACCGGGGCGTCGCTCTACGCCGCTGACCTGAGGCAGAGCATCATGAACCATGCGTGCGTCCAGGGGGCCAACTTCGAGAAGGCCAACCTGTTCAGCGTGTGCGCCGATCGAATGGTTGGAGATGACGACACGAGCTTTGCCGGCGCCAACCTCAAGCGACTCAGGGTAATACCGGCTTAGAGGGAGCATGGACAGGGAAGCGCTGCGCAAGCTGATCGAACAAGAAGAGGTCGTTTCGGAGCTGGACTTGTCGGGCTTCGACCTGTCGGGGCTCGACCTCTCCGGCGGGATCTTCGAAGATGTCCGCTTCACCAACGCCAACTTCACCGGCGTCAAGGTGCGCGAGGCGATTTTTCACCGCTGTGACCTCGCGGGAGCCAACCTGAAGGGGCTGGATTTTCACCTCGGCACGGCCATGGACTGTACGTTCGCGGGGGCCGTGCTCGCCGACGCCTCGCTGGTCGGAGCGAACGTCTCGGCCGTGGACCTCGAATCGGCCGATCTGACCGGAGCCGACCTCTCGTCGGCTACCATCGACCATTCCGAGCTCAAGAACGCCCGATTCGTCCGTGCCAACCTGACCGACGGCACCCTGTTTGGCGTCACGCTCGAGGGCACGGACTTCTCTCAGGCCAACTTGACCAGGGCTGTCTTGTTCCGTCAGGACCTGTCCCAGGCCATTCTCACGGGGACTACCCTCGTGGAGGCGATCCTGATCGAGGTGCGGATGGGGCCCAAGGACTTCCGGCGGATGGACCTCAGCAGAACGCAATTTACCAGCGCCGACCTGCAGGGTTGCGACTTTTCGGGGGCCACGCTGACGCAATGCGGCTTCAAGGGCGCCAACTTGACCGGGGCTCGACTGGACGGCGCCGTCGCCCGGCTGGCCGACTTCGTCGAAGCGACCCTGATGAACGCGAGCCTCACCCAGGCCGACCTGAGCCAGGCGCTCTTCGTCGACGCGCGCGCGGGCGCCACGAACCTCTCGGGCGCGCGGCTCGAGATGAGCGTCTGGCACCGGGCGAGGTGCCCGGGTGCCCGCTTCTGCCGGGCAGACCTGAGCCATGCAGACTTCTCCCACGCCGACGTGTCGTCCGCCGACTTCTCCGATGCGACGCTGTCGCGCGCGCGGCTGCACCGCGTGACGGACAAGGGCACGATCTGGCCGCCGAGCAAGGCGCTGGCGCACGGCGACGACCAGGAGCTCAAGGAAGCAGAAGACTGGCAGGCCAACGTCCTTGGGAGGCCTGCCGGCAGTCAACGCACCCCTCACTCATGAGGAAACCATGCAGAGCGCAGCAAGAGCGAGACAATACCAGCGGGAAGCCTACGGCGAACACGGCGCCGTGCTCCGCATCGATGGCTCCGCGTACGTCGTCGAGACCGAGCATGGCGAGGTCCGCGCGAAGCGCGCGACGAGCTGCCTGCTGGAGCCTGCCACCGGAGACCTGGTGCTCCTCACCGCCGTGAACGGCACGCATTACATCCTCGCCGTCCTCGAGCGGGAGGAGGGCGCGCCCTCACACCTCGTCTCCGAAGGCGATCTCCAGATTCGTTTGCGGCGCGGCTCGCTGGGCCTCTCGGCGCCCGACGGTGTACACGTGGCAGCCGGCAAGGACCTCTCGATGGCCGCGTCGACCTTCCGTGTCCAGGCCAAGGAGGGGCACGTCGCGCTGGAGCTGTTCTCGTTCCTCAGCAAGGTGGCTCGCGGCGAGGTCGACCGCGCCAAGCTGATCGGCCGGAGCCTCGACGCGACGCTCGAACGGCTGTCGCAGAGGGTGAAGCGCTCCTACCGCATCGTGGAAGAGGCGGACCATGTGCGCGCCGAGCGCATCGACTATGCGGCCAAGGGCAACCTCGCCATCCACAGCGAGAACGCCAAGATCACCGCGTGCCACGTCGTGAAAATCGATGCCGATCAGATCCAGGTAGGGTGACCGAACATGTTTGCAATCACGTCGAGCGGTGGAATGGACTTTGGCATGCCGGATGTCTGCCGTCTTCCGACGATGGTCCCCGTCCCATTTCCAAACTTTGCAGCGAAGCCCATGGGGACGTCCCCCGCGTACAAAGTGCGCATCGGGGTCGCTCCCGCCCATACCGTGACAACCACCATTCCGCTCACCTCCGGCGACAACCCTGGGCTCCTTGGTGGCGTGATCTCCGGTCGCAACATGGGCCCCGCGAGGCGTCTCCGATTCTCTCGCAACACGTTGTGGCAGGGAAAACCGGCGGTGGTGCTCTCCGCAAACGGCTTTGGGAACCAGATCAATACGAACTCGACGACCATTGTCCCGAGCCAGATCAAGGTCCTGGTTCTGAAGTGACGTCCACTCGGTCTTCCGCGAGAGCCGTCCGTGAGAGCCGTCCGCGAGAGCGCCCCGAGAGCCCGCCCTGTTCTGACCCCTGAGGGACACCCACGTGGCCATCGATGAAACTACCCGCATCCGCCTGGGGATCATTCAAAAGAAATACGGCGAGCGCCTGGCCCGGAGCACGAACGGCGCCAACACGCCGGATCGGCGCCAGGTTTTCATCGATGAATTCCGGCGGATCCTGGCCGACATCTTCATTCCCACGTTTGAATCCATCGGCGGGGAGCTCGCCTCGTCAGGCCACGCTTACCGGATCGAGCATGACGTGGGCGAGAAGACCCCCAGCATCGAGTTTCACCTCCTGCTCCGGGGCGTACCGGCGAACGCGAACAACCTGATCCGCCTCTTCTACAGCGCCGAGGCCGCTGGCGACGGAGAGGTGATCGCCGAGGTCAACGTGTACCAGACCCTGACCGAGCTCACGCGGTTCCGGGTGCTGTCTCGGGTCACCCGAGAGGTCGCGGAGCAGATGTGCGTGGACGCCATCGAGCACGTCTTCGCCTGCAACGCTCGCTGAGAGGCCCGCGCGATGCCTGCGGCGCGGCCGCAGGCTGCGAGCGTCGTCCTCCATCCTCCAGCAGGGCGACCCGGCGCTTCACGCTGCGCGCAGGATCCGGCGGTACGTCTCGAGGTACGCCGCCGTCGTGGTGGCCGCCGAGAAGCGCTCCTCAGCCGCGCGACAGCACGCCGCCGGATCGAGCCGGTCGACCCTCGCCATCGCGTCGGCCATCTCCACCGCGCCGTCCACGAGGAACCCCGTCCGGCCGTGCTCGACGATCTCCGGCAGCGCGCCGGCGCCCCGCAGCGCGATCACCGGCGTGCCCGAGGCCAGCGCCTCCAGGGCCACGAGCGAGCTGGTCTCCTGCACCAGGCTGGGGACGAGCAGGCACCGCGCCGCCGCGAGCAGGCGGCGCTTCCGGGCGAGGCCTACCGGGCCGATGAAGCGCCGCACGGGCCCGGGGCCGCGCAGCATCGGCAGCAGGACCTCCCGGAGATACCGCGTGTGCTCCTCGTACCCGAACGCCTGGCCGGCGATGACGAGCGGCACGGCGGCGCGGACCGAGGCCTCGACGGCGACGTGATAGCCCTTCTCCGGGCAGATCCGGCCCAGCGCCAGCGCGAAGCCGCGCTTGTACCGCCTCGGCCGGTAGTGCTCCAGCCGGACGCCGTTCGGGATGTCGGGCAGGAGCCGCGCCTCCGGCGGACAGGCGCGCCGCTGCGTCGCGGACACGCAGTGGAGGAATGTCCTCGGCCGCTCGAGACAGAACACCGCAGGCGAATAGAAGCTCGGCGGGAGATGGAGGGTCGCGAGCACCGACGCGCCCGGCTCGGGCAGATAGCGATCGAAATCGACGCCGTGCATGTGGACGAGGTCGATCGGATACCTGTCCAGGACCCGGGCGACGGCGCTCCGGTGATGGCTCCAGGCCCGCTCCCGCGCCGCCTCGTCGAGGGCCGCGCCAGGCGGGGGCGCCGGCGTGGCGACCAGCGTCCCGGCGCACGCGGAGCCCTCCGGGGCGACAACGATCGACCGGTGGCCGCCGCGCGAGAGCGCCTCGTCGAGCATCGAGAGCACCTGCTCGGCGCCGCCGACGGCGTCCGGACCCACGGGCGCGAGCGGATAACCGACGAGCAGGACCGTCAGAGGCACAGCTCACGCTCGAGGCCGAGCAGCGTGAGCGTCTTCGCCGCGAGCCGCCGCCAGCGCGCGCCGTCGATCGGGAAGCCGAGGCGCTCGTAATGGAGCGGGCCGTCGTGCGGGGGCCTGCGGAAATCGTACGCGGGCGCCGGCCGGAAGCGCTCGACCTCCGCGCCGAACGGGGCGAGCACCTCCCGCTGGCTGGCGAAGCAGGCCAGCATGGCGCGCTTCCGCGACGCCTCGATGTCCGAGAGCCGGAGGGCGATCTCGGGGACGCCGGCGTGCGCGATGAACTCGCCGGTGCGGAGGCGGCCGCGCGCGGCGTGGTACGACGCCGCCTCGAAGATCAGCGGCGAGGTGACGCCGTTCCAGAGGGCGAGCACCGCCGCCGCGTGGACGGCGAGCGCCGCCGCGTCGTGATCGGGGTGGCCGCCCTCGTAGGGGTGGGTGAACACCACCTCGGGCCGCGTCCGGGCGAACAGCTCGACGAGCCGCCGGGTGAGGCTCGGCGCCTCCTCGATCGCCTCCTGGTCGACAGCGCCGAGGCACCTGAGCCGCCCCGCAGGCACGTTGCCGGCCGACATGGCGCGGGTCACCTCCTCGCGCCGGAGCGCGGCGTAGCGCTCGCGCCCGATGCCGGCGAGGCCCGCCGGCACGAAGCGCTCGTCGCGGGGCGCGCCGTCGGTCACGTGGACCACCTCGATCGGGCTGAGCCGGCCGATCCGCGCGCCGAGCCCGATGGTCTCGTCGTCCGGATGGGCGAGCACGACGAGACAGCGCGGCGCCCGGCCCGACGAGAGCCACGAGAACGGCGGCCACGCGAGCTCCTGGGCGGAGGGGCCCTGACGGCGCAGCACGGCGAGGTTCACGACAGCACCTCCGCGCGCCTGCTGCGCAGCCCGGTGCGCGGCTCGGGTCGCCCCCCCGGGATGCCGCGGTGCTCCTCGGGTCTCCTCTTTCGCTTCGGCGTGCTCGCGACGTGGGACATGAGCCACCTGGAGTGCATGCGGTCAGGTCGTCCTGGCGAAAAACGCAGCGATCTCCACACTACCAAACGGCGACGCGGCGCGCCAGACGCGCGTAAAACGCGGACAGACGAGCAGGCGCCTACGCGCTCCTTTACGTACGCACGTACGGCGTTACGCATGGCGGCATCTCATGCGTAGCGCCGCGTCATCCGGGCGCAGAAGTCGGCGAACTCCTCGATCCGCTGCGGAGGGCTCGTGTGGTGGGGCCGGACGCCGGCGTGCTCGGGGGTGAAGCAGTAGGTCAGGGTCACCTCGAACGGCTCGAGCGCCTTCATCTGCCGGTCGAACCAGGCCTCCGCGCCGGGGCGGAAGCTGTCGGCCCAGCTGAGGCCCGTGCGGAGGTGACGCACCCCGAGATCCTTCAGCCACGCCACCGCGTCGTCGAGCCGGTGGTCCTCGAAGTGGAACCACTGGCACAGACCGAATTCAGGGGTGTACTCCGGGAAGAGCCGGAGCGCGCGCTTGGGCGTCCCGTCCTCGCGGAGCAGGCCCATGTAGAAATGCCTGTAATACGACGAGCCCTCGGCCTCCCGGTGCCGGGTCGTCGCCGGCCACGCGCGCGGCAGGTCATAGAGGCTGTACCAGTGGATCCGCTCGACCTTGCCGCGGAGCAGCTCGGCGCTCCGCCGGAGACCGAACTCCTGCACCTCCTCGGCGCCGAACGTGGAGACGCCGACCTCGGTGATCCAGAGAGGCCTGTCGGTCACCACGCGGATCTCCTCGAGCTTGGCGGGCCACTCGTGGATCTGCCAGTGATTCCAGTCGAGGGGGAAGCCGTGCACCGCGACCACGTCGACGTGCTCGAGCACGCCCTGCCGCCCCATGTTGGCGATGAACCCCGGATCGATCGGCGAGATGCCGCCCAGCACCCGCAGCAACCAGTGGCGCTCGCTCCGGATCGCGTCCGCTGCGAGCTTCACCATGGTTCCATACGTCGTCCACTCGGGATCGATCTCGAAATCCCAGTGCGACTTGTTGTTGGGCTCGTTCCAGAGCATCACCGCCTCGATCACGCCAGCTCTCCCTTCTCGAAGGCTCGCCTCGCCGGGTAGACGGCGCCGGGCGGACGACCACCGGCCCTCTCGCGCCGACGGCAGAGATAGACCTCGGGCTCGGGGTGGTTCACGATCTCGAAGCCGGCGCTCCGCAGCATCGCCTCGGCGCAAGCCCGGTTGGGCACCCACCAGTTGGTCGGGTCGTGCGCATAGCTGTGCTCCACGAAATGGAGCCGGGGATAACCCGCCTCGTCGAATATCTCCTCCTCGGAGAAGGGAAAATCTTCCTCCAGCGGCGCCACCTCCGCGCTGCCGCGCTGCATGCTCTGGAAAATGAGCGTGTGTCCGACCACGTGCTCGTGGAGCAGATCGAGCGCAAGGAGCGGGTGGCGGAGGTGGTACAGGACGCCCAGGAAGAGCACGAGATCGAAGCGCTCTCCGAGGCTGCCGACGTCGTACACGGAGAGGTTCCGGAACTCGATGTCCGCCCCGGAGACCTCCGCGGCGAAGCGCGCCTGCGCCAGGTAGTCCTCGTCGCTGTCGATCCCGAGGACGCGCGCCGCCCCGCGCCGCTTCATCTCGAGCGAGTAGAAGCCGGCGTTGCAGCCGATGTCGAGGACCGTCTTGCCCGTGAGATCCGCCGGGACGGCGTCGGCGAAGCCCCTCCATTTGAACGCGGGGTAATCGCCCAGGAAATGGTCGGGCGCCGTCTTCACCCCGCCGAGATCGAGGTTGTGGAACCACGGCCCGAGCCCCCGCACGCGCTCCTGGATCTGCTCCCGCGTCCACTTCGTCGCTCCCTCGACGCACCTCTCCATGGCCCCTCCCTTCACGCGGCAGCGCGGCTGAGGAGCTGGATGGCCTCGTGGTAGCCGTGCAGCGTCCCCACGTCGACATAGGCCTCTCCGGCCCGCACGGCGCGCGCGCTGCCGCCGCGGGCGAGGTACTCGTTCACCAGCGTCCCGATGTACGGGTCCTCCCGCCCGCGCTCGCACCAGAGGCCGTGGAGCTCTCGCATCACAGCCCCCGTGAGCCTGAAGGCGCCCCAGACCCACCGCGAGCGCGCGCTTCGCTGCTTGACCTGGATCTCGAGCACCCGGCCCTCCTCGTCGGTGACGACCGCGTCGAAGAGCTCCGGATGCTCGACAGGAAAGAGCAGGAACGAGAGCCCCCCGCCGCCGAGCGAGCAGAGCCCGTGCTCCGGGAACCACACCGTGTCGGGGAGCCCCACGAGCACGTCCTCCTCCGGCCGGATCCAGGGGAGCGACCGGAAGATGGCGTCGCAGAGCCCGGCGGCGGCCGGCTGCACCACATAACAGATGTGCGCCGGGCCGACGCTCGCGCCGTAGTACTCGACGATATCCGACTTGCCCGGCGAGATCACCATGCAGAGCCGGGTCGCCCCGGCGAGCACCATGCGATCGATGAGGTACTCGCTGACCGCGCGCGGCCGCTCCACGTCCCCGTCCCTGCGCGTCCCCACAGGGAGCAGCTCCTTCGAGAACGCGAGCGGCTGTATCCTGCTGCCCAGGCCCGCCGCCGGAATCACTCCCCACATCGCGTCGTCCCTCCGTTCCATGAGCCGACCTCGACTGCGTTCAATGAGCCGAGACCGACTCGAGAATGGTCACGAGCTCCGCCGCGCGGCGCGCCGCGCTGTGCTCCGCGAGCACCCGCTCCTGCGCCGCGCGGGCGATGGCCGCGATCTCGCCCGCCGGGAGCGAGAGCGCCGCGACCGCGTCGTCCGTCGTCGCCGCCACGAGGATCTCCCTCCCCGGCGTGAAGAACCGGTCGAGCCCCTCCCACCCGTCGCTCAGGATCGGCGTCCCGCAGGCGGCGGCCTCGAAGAGCCTGCCGGAAGGGCAGTACCCCATCGCCGCCATCGCCCCCCGCGTCACGTTGAGCGTCAGCCGCGACGAGCAATAGAACGCCGGGTGATCCGGCGGCGCCACGTGGCGCATGTAATAGACGTTCTGCGCCCACGGGAAGTCCCCCGGATAGAGCGAGCCCCCGATGACGAACCGCCTCTCGGGCAGCCTCCTCGCCGCCTCGAGGAAGAGGCGGGAGAGCGCCGCCTGCCGGTCGGCGGCGTACGTGCCGAGGTACGAGAGATCCCCGCGGAAGGCGTCCCGCGGCGGGACCGGGCGGTACACCGCCGGGTCCGCGCTGCCATAGAGCGGGAACACCCGCCGGGCGCCGAGCTTCGCCTGGAGCTGATCGAGCGCCGCGCCGCCGGTGTAGCTGAGCACGCAGTCGAAATCGACGAGGCCTCGAGGGCCGATGTAGCCGACCGGCTGTCCGGCCTGGATGCGATCCAGCGTCACAGGCGTGTCGAGATCGTAGAAGACCTTGAGCGCGCCGGACTCGAGGACCACGTCGGTCGCGGGGCCGCCGTCGGGGCAGTACGACGTGACCATCGCCGCGTCGGCCTCGCGGACGGCGCGCCTGGCCTCGGGGAGGACGTCCTCGAACGAGGTGTAGAGCCGGAGCGTGTTGCCGTGCGAGAGCGCGCTCAGATCCCGGTGCGCGGCGTAATACGGGACGTCGCGCTCGAAGAAGGTGACGCGGTGCCCGGCCCGCCCGAGGGCGGAGACGACGCCGCGCCACAGCGTGGCGTGGCCATTGCCCCAGGAAGAGCTGATCGTCAGACCGAAGATGACGAGCCTCATGGCGGCGCGGACCTCCTCTATGCCTGCATCTCCGGCGCCGACGCCGCCGGCCTGCCCGGCTCGCCGGGGATCATCGCTTCCACCTCGGGGCGGCAGCGGATCCGCGGCAGAAGCGCCCTTGCCTCGGGCCGGAGGCGGCGGAGCGTGTACGCCACCTTGGCGCGGGTGTGCTCGGGCCCGTAGCAGTCGAGGAACCCGGCGCTGTTCAGCGAGAAGAACGAGAGCGCGTCGGCGTCGTTGAGCAAGGCGAGCTCGGCGTCGCCTCCCGGCCGCTCGTGCGATGCCACCAGGGCGCCGATCCGGTCGAGGATCTCCGGCGCGAGCCCGACGCCGGCGAGCGCGGCGCGCGTCAGGGCCGCCCCGCGCCGCGCGTGCTCGTCCTTGAACGCCTGGTAGTCCGGGGCGCGGTGCTCACTCCGGACGTCCGCCTCGGAGACGAGCCGCTCCACGTCATGGAAGAGCGCCGCCGCCTGGACCGCGACGCCGGCCCGCGGTTCGAGGCGGAGCATCCATTGCCAGACGTCGACCGCATGATCGTGATCGGCGCGGACGAGCGGCCTGTCGAGATCGTGGAGCTCCCGGTGCCGCCCGAGGATCCGGGCGAAGACAGCGGTCGCGGAGGCAAGGTTCCTCCTGCGGATGAAGCGCTGGCACCGTGTGAGGACCTCGTAGGCGGCGCGCGCGGCGCCCGCTCGATCGAGCCCCTCGATCCGGAGGTCGAAGAGGCCGCCGGCGTCGAGCGCGTGCAGGCGGGTGTCGAGCGCCCACAGGTCGAGCGCCGACGAGCGCCACGCGCGGCCGTCGACGACGGCGTGGAGCGCACCCCCGGATGGGCCGGGCGCGCCGCTCTCCACCGCCACGCCAGGGAACTCCCTGGAGAGCGCCGCCGTGTCGGACGGGGAGAGGAGCGGCGTCCCGCAGATCGAGGGTCCATCGCTGCTCGAAGGGGGGCCGTCGATGAGGATCAGGCGCTTGAGCATGAGCGTGCGCTCTCCGGTCAGCCCGGCATGGAGCTCGACACAGCTGCCGCGCGCGGCTGCCGCGGACGAACAGGGATCGCAGGTGGGAACCTATCGCCGTGGTCCTCACCGCACCATCGCGGAAATTCCGTAGAGCACCGTCGGGAAAGAAATGAGCGCGAGACGTGGGATCGCCGTAGCCAAGCCCGTCGCGGCGATCTCCTCTCGGCGCTCCGCGCCCGGCGCTCCACCCCGAGCCCCGGCATCCGCTCCGCGGCCGCCCTGGCACAACAGCCGACCGGCTCCCATTGCGCGCCGCGGCCCGGTAAGCGAGGGTGACGCCGATGCAGCTTGCGCAGCGCTTGGCCGGGCTTGAGATGTCGGCCGTCCCCGTGTGGGTCCTCGACATGGACCGCTCTCGGGTCTGCTGGGTGAACGAGGCCGGCCTGGAGCTGTGGCGAGCGCAGGATCGCGACGAGCTGTTCGCGCGCGATTTCTCGAAGGTGCCTGCGCCGGTCCGGACGCGCATCCAGGCCCTCGCCGCGCAGGTACGCGAGCGGGGCGTCGTGCGCGAGAGCTGGACCTTCTACCCGCGCGGGGTGCCCGTGACGGTGACGCTCCACTCCTCGGGCGTCGAGCTCGATGATGGGCGATTCGCGATCTTGAGCCAGGCGCTTCCCCCGGATGGAGCCCCTGAGCCGGAGCTCCTCCGAGGCATCGAGGCGCTGCGCCACACCTCCGTGATGATCGCGTTCGTCGACCCGACCGGAGACCTCCTGATGCAGAACCCGGCGGCTCTGCGGGCGTTCGGCCGCACCAGGACGTGGAGCGCCTGGCTGGGCGAGCCCGGCGAGGCGGACGCGATGCTCAAGGCGGCGCTGGACGGCGACACCGTGGCGCGAGAGATGATCGTCCGCACCGTGGATGGAGAGCGCCTGCACGCGATCGAGGGGCGAGCGGTGCGTGATCCCGTGACGGGCGCCATGGGGATTCTGCTCCACCACACCGACGAAACGGCGCGGATAGGCGCGGAGCGCTCCGCCGAGGAGCGCGGCCGCCTTCTGGAGGAGCTGAACGCGACGCTGGCGCTCGTCGAGCAGCAGCGCGGTGAGATCCTCGCCCTCTCCGCGCCCATCCTGGACGTGGGCGAGCGCGCGCTGGCGCTGCCGATCATCGGGGCGCTGAGCCGAGAGCGGAGCACGGAGATAGCGGCGCGGCTCCTGCCTGCGATCGCCGGCTCCGGGGTCGACCGGGTGATCCTCGATATGACCGGCGCCGCGGCGCTCGACGAGGCCGGCGCCAGGCACCTGATCGAGATGGTACGAGCCATCCGGCTGCTCGGCGCGTCCGCCATGATCACGGGCATCCAGCCCGCGCTGGCCCGCACCCTGGTGGCATCGGGCTTTGACGGGACCGGCATCACCATCGTCGGCTCCATCGCCCAGGGACTCTCACGCTCCAGGAAGCGCTGAGTCGAAGCCGCCGTCGTGCTCCGGCCGGGCATCCGGCCTCGTCGTGCCACAGGCCTTCGACCACCTGGCACAGACCTGTCAAGGCCTAGCACAAAGCGGCACCACGATTCGTAACCTCTCAAGATTTCATCGCATTCAGGACGGCACAAAGCATGCTCCTCCGGGCCATCATGAACATCGAGATGGCAAGGCGAGCGGTTGGGGCCGGGGTGTTGCCCGACATCGCCGCGGCCCACCAGAGCTCTGCCAACGTGACCGTGCTGCTGGGCAACGGCGACGGCACCTTCCAGGCCCCCGTCGTTCATCCCGTCGGCGGCGGTTTTCTCCTCGACGTAGCGATCGCGGATCTCAGCGGCGATCTCAGGCCCGATATCGCCACGACGAGCTTTAACAACCGCGCGGTGGGCGTGCTGCTGGGCGACGGAGCCGGCGCCTTCCAGCCCGTCACCTTCGTCTCCACCGGCAACAACAGGCCTTACGGCCTGGCGGAGGTGGACCTCAACGGCGACGGCAAGCTCGACATCGCCACGACCAACTACTTCGAAAACAACGTGAGCGTGCTGATCAACCAGTCGTTCTAGCTGGGACGGCGTCGCCAATTGGACGCCGCGCAGCGCTTCACGAGCCTGCGCGGCGCTCCGTGCAGCGACCGTGCGTCGAGGCACGGTCGCCGTTCTACTCGGCACGACGTCCGTACCTGCCAATGGAGGAGCTTCCCAGAGTGCGCGAACGACGCGCGCCAGCGTATCCTCATCGAAATCCGAGGCGGCCCGCCAGCCCGAGCTGCGCGCGCTCTCGGCCATGGCGCACGGCGAGGGCTTCAGGGAACGACCATCGCGGCGGCGGTGCTGCCCGCGGTCGCCAGGCTCAGGGACGATCGAGCCAGGGTGTACGGCGATCTCGTCCTGAATTCGCTGAACGATGCGGCCCGGCGGGCGCTGGAGACGATGATAAAGGACAAGTGAGCGACGACAAGACGAAGCCGGCGGCTTCGCGATTGAACCACATCTCGCCGGGGCCTACAAGCCGTACCAAGGTACGGATGGTCGTCCCCACTTCGTAGCGCTAGCTTGCGCGCGGCACCTTCCACCGGAAAAGGAGTATCGCCGATGACGCGCGAGACACCGCTCGTCCGCATGTCCCTCTTCACGCTCCTGGGCGCGAAGTCCGTCACAATGCTCAGCGGGTGCACCTCCACGCCGGCAGAGGACGACCACCTCGGGAGCGCTGAGCAGGCGCTCACCGCCTCCGAGTGCAACTACTTCGCGGTGAACGGCAAGGTCCAGACCTGTGTGGACGGCGTGAACAGCTATACGTGTCAGTGCCCGGCTGGCTACAGCGGGACCAACTGCGAGACGCAGGCAACGGCCTGCCCGTGCTCGAGCCTGCCCGAGTGGCAGGCGGCGCTGGCCACCTCGCCTCTGCCTGCCGGTTCGTGCAGCGCCAGTTCTTGGCCGGGCCCCTGTGGTAGCGTCGCCAGCGTCGAGCCGGGGTCGAGCTTGGCCTACCTGAACGCCGGGGACGGGTCGGCGGCCTGGACACTCTACAGTGGGTCTCCTGGCGGCGGCAGCTCCTCCTTCTGCTGCATCTACGACATTCTGACCAACACCTACTGCTCCTTTTACGGTTACGGGCATCTTGAAATATCCCTCCCGGTGACCCCGGCGGAAAACTCGGCCTGCCAGGCGGAGATCCTGAGCTGGGCACAGCAGAAGGGGGCGACCTGCCACTGAGGACAGGCAACTGGATCTGGCCCGCCGCCATCGAGGGCGGCATCGCGCTCCCGGGCGCGGCGCCGTCTCCGGCGAGGCGCGCGAGGCGCTCGGCGAGCTGCGCGCGGCGGCCGTCGAGACGCTGAACGGGCTCGGTGGCGACCTCAGCCTCTGGGCAGCGTCACGGGTCGTCGCGACGAGGAGACGTAGGAGTGAAGCTATTCACGTGCCTTTTGCAGCAGGATCCCCAGCTCCACCGCGGACCTCGCCCCCAGCTTGGCCATCACGCGCGCACGGTGCTCCTTGACCGTCCGCTCGGTGATCCCGAGCGCCTCCGCGATCTGCTTGTTGAGCAGCCCCCGCGCGACGGCCTCGCAGACCTCGCGCTCTCGCGCGGAGAGGAGCGCCATCCGCGCCGCGAGGGTGGCAGGCTCGATGGCGGCCGAAGGCGCCGCGCACCGGCTCGTCTCGGCCTCGCCGGGCGCCGTTCCGGCGGCGAGGAGACCGCGCCGGCGAGTCTCTTCGGGGCGCTCTCCGAACGCGCGCACGTACGCCGACTCGAAGACCTCGCGCCGGGCGAAGCCGGCGGCGCGCGCGACGTGCAGCACGGCGAGGTGCGGCTCGGCGAGCAGCGCCCGCTGCGCGCGGACGAGGCGCCGATCGCGAAGGAACGTTCCGAGCGAGGTCCCGCGGTGCGCGCGGAACGCCGCCTCGACCGAGCGGGCGCTCGTCCCGGCAACGGCGGCGAGATCGACCGCGCTGATCGGCCCGGCGGCGTGCGCGTCCACGTACTCTTCGACCCGCCGGAGCACCGTCCGGCTCGACGGCGGCGTGGGCCGCTCCAGCAGGTGAGCGAGGTTGTGAGGCTGCCCCAGCAGCAGGGCGCGCGAGAGCGACTCGGTCAGCCCGGCGAACACCTGGGGGTGATCGATGTCCGTGCCCGCGTTGATCTCGGCGGCCATGAAGCGGCAGAGTCGCTCAACGTAGGATCCGCTTCCGGGGCGGGAGTCCAGCGAGAGCTGGAACTGGAAGTCCTCGCGGACGACCTCGCCGGTGATCGACTCGAGCTGGGAGCAGAGATAGCCTCGGTCGAAGCGCACCGTGATGACATCCATCGCGCCGTCGTAGTTCACCTTCGAGCGGCCGTGAGGCGAGAAGATGGCTGGGCCGCCGCCGTGTCCCAGGGTCGCGCGGTCGCGTCCCAGCGCCGCGCGTCCGCTGCCGCGGACGGGAATGACGAGCATCGGCGCGTCCACCTGGGCGTCCAGGTAGATCGCGTCGCTGGTATGGTCCTGGACGAAGAGGATGGGGCCGAAGTCCACGGCGTGGGCGCGCCACTCGAAACCGCGCGGGAGCGCGGGGTCGACTTCCCCGTAAAGCCCCTCCCATATGGATACGGCGGTGTGGTGGTCGCGGGTGTGGATCTCGAACCGGCGGGGCACGTCCTCGTGAGTCGCGCGGGGCATGGGGGGTTCGCCTCCAGGATCGATCGCGGATGGGACGGCATGAAACGTCAGCGCTGTCAGGAAAGCAAGCGCGCCCTAACGACGCAATCGTGGGATGACCTGCGGCGGGTACTCGGACTGGGGGCCGGTCTGTCATTGTCAGGGCGGCGCGTGGTCCTGCACGACGCCGGCCGCGTGTCAGCCCCTCGTGTGCCCCACGGACAGCGAGGCGCCGCCCATGCTGGACGGCACGGCGTGTCCGGAGCAGGTCGGCCTCGAGCGCCCCAAGGCGCCCGGCTGCACCTCCGCGCGCTGCACATGCGCGCTGAATCCGGATACGGGGACCGCCTTGTGGCAACGCATCAGGCCAGAGGGTGGATCAGAGGGGAGTACGCCGCTGAAGCTCCTGATGCGCCGCCTTTGGCGGACGTCTCGGACGTATCGTGCTCCTGAAATCAGCGAGCTATTTTTCCTTAGCATTATAAAACTATTATCCAGTACTATTTTCCATACCTACCAATGATTATGTATATTCGTTGGTAACTTTCCATCGAAAGGTGTCACCCATGCCGTTGGATCGAGACCTTCTCAAGCGCACTATCCTGCCGATTCCGGACCGGCCCTATGTCGGCCCGGTGATGTACAATGCCCAGGACCCAGCTTCCCACTTCCCTCCCATCAAGCCGATCGAACCGCTCAAGAACGCCCCCAACGTGCTCCTCATCCTGCTCGACGATGTCGGCTTCGGCGCCGCGGAGCCCTTCGGGGGGGTCATTCGTACCCCGACAGCCAAAAAGCTCGCCGAAAACGGACTCAGATTCACCCGTTTCCACACGACAGCCCTGTGCAGCCCGACGCGCGCCGCCTTGATGACTGGCCGCAACCCCCACTCCGTCGGCATGGGTTGCATCACCGAGTTGTATACCGACGCGCCTGGCTACACCTCGATGATCCCCAACACCGCCGCCTCGATCGCCAAGATCCTCAGGTACAACGGCTACTCGACGGCTCACTTCGGCAAGTGCCACGAGGTGCCCGTCTGGGAGACCGGCCCATCGGGGCCCTTCGACCACTGGCCCACCTACATGGGCTTCGAGAAGTTCTATGGCTTCGTGGCCGGCGAAACCAACCAGTTCTACCCTACCCTCTACGATGGAACGACCTACATCGAAACGCCTCACCACGGGGACTACCACCTGACCACAGATCTGGCAAACCAGACCATCAAGTGGATCGAGCAGCAGCATGCGATGGCGCCGGATAAGCCATTCTTCATCTATTTCGCTCCCGGCGCGACCCATGCGCCCCACCAGATCCCGGACGACTGCCTTGATTGGTATGAGAACAACGAGGATATCGCAGGTGGCTGGGACAAACTGCGCGAAACGATTTGCAAAAATCAAAAATCGCTTGGCGTCATTCCAGAGGACGCGGAGGCGGCGGTCAACGAAGACGTTCCAAAGTGGGACGATGAAATGTTCGACGACATGAGGGATTCCCTGCGCCGCGAGATGGAACTCTACGCCTCTTTCCTCCAACAGACGGACGAAGAGGTCGGCAGGGTGATCAAAACGCTCGAGGACCTCCACCTCATGGATAACACGCTGATCATCTACATCTTCGGCGACAACGGCGCTTCCGCCGAAGGCACCTTCATGGGCACCTTCAACGAGATGATCGGCTTCAATAACATCCAGAAACCGCTCGATGAGCAGAAGACGATCATCAAGGACAACATAGACAAGTTCGGTACCAAGGAAGCGTACAATCACTATGCCATCGGCTGGGCCCAGGCCATGTGCACGCCGTACAAGTGGACCAAGCAAGTTGCCAGCTACTTCGGCGGCACGCGCAACGGCATGATCGTCCATTGGCCAGGGAAAGACGGCGACGGGAACGACCACATCGTCCGGGGCGACAGGGGGCTGCGACACCAATTCACTTACGTGATCGATGTGCTTCCGACGATCCTCGAAGCGGCCGGATTGCCGGAGCCGTTGAGCGTCGACGGAGTGCTGCAGACGCCCATCGAGGGTACGAGCTTCCTCCAGACGTTCAAAAACCAGAAGGCGCCCGAGTTCCGCACGACCCAGTACTTCGAGATGTTTGGCAACCGTGGCATCTACCATGAAGGCTGGACCGCCGTCACCCTTCACTCGAAGCCCTGGGACTGGGAATCCAATCCGAACTACGAAAAGGATGTGTGGAAGCTCTACTACACGTACGACTATAAGCTTCCGGACGGGACGAAGCCGCCGTATGAGGGTGTGGACTATGATCAGGTGCACGTGGACTGGACCCAGCGAACCAACCTCGCCCCAAAGTACCCCAAAGTACTAGCGCAGCTGAAGAACCTTTTTGAGATCACTGCGGCCCGATATAACGTCTTTCCCCTCAACGACGAAAAGACAGAGCGCCTGGAACAGTCGCCCCCCCCGGTCGGCGCGACGCAGAGGTACGTCGACGGCAGTTTCGTCTCCGACCCGTGCGTGATCAACAACTTCAACCGCTCATTCATGATCACGGCAAAGATCGAGGGCCCCCTCGGGGAAGCGCCGAACGGCGTGATACTCGCCCGGGGCAACGATTTCGGCGGCTTTGGCCTCTATGTCAAAAACGGAAGGCTTACTTACGTATACAACTACCTTGGGCTCGAACGGTACTACGTCCAAGCCGAACCTCGGCTGCTGAATCTGGCCGAAGCGTACGAGGTCCGCATGAAGTTTACCTACACAGGCACGGATACGGGCCAGGGCGGCACGGTGGAGCTCCTCACGAAGGGGCCCAGGGAGAGCGACTTCAAGCCTCTCCCGCTCGCCGAGTCCCCGGACATCGGTGAGGACCCGCTCGACGAGACACCGGACAATGCGCCGGGCCATATCGTTAGGACCAATCCGATTATCTTCAACGTGGACGCCTTCCTGATGGTCGGCAAGAAGACTGGCGGCCCGTTGTGCCCCGACTTCGCAGGTAGCGGGGACAACCGCTTCCCCGGCAAGGTGCACTGGGCGGAGATCGAGCTGACGGGCAAACCCGCCGAGGTGAGCCCCGAACACAGATTGCACGCACTGGAGGCGATCCAGTGACACCTTGACCCGGCCAAAGGTTACGCGGTTCTCCAGCTTGCGCCCGCGATCGTGCAGGCAGCTGGCTGGCGTCAGGCGAGCAAGCTGACGGCCACGTTCAAGTGTCGGCTTCCACGTTCAGGTTGTGCCCCCTCGTACGCTGACGTGGAGAGCGGCGTGCGACAATGAAGCGAGCTCGTCGCGATCAACCCCCAATCGCCGCCGCCGAACCCCGGCAGCTCGACGAGGTGCGCGTCGAGGGCGAGGAGCTCCTCACCGATCCGCTGCTCGTCCTCGCGGGGTTTGCCGCGACGCACGGCGCGCGGCCCCCGCCGCTCGGGTCGGCCTCGTCGAAATCTTCCCCGAGGTCGGCGGGCCCAGACCGCGCTCGCGGCCGCGCCGGGCCGTAAGTCGAGTGCTAGCCACCCCGCCCCCGCCCGCCCCAGGGCCCCTCGCCGGGGCGCCCAGCAGCCCCGGCGGCGCCGAGGAGCGCCGCCGCGAGCTCGCGGCCCTCCTCGGCGGCTCCGCCCCCCTATTACCGCGCGCTCTCACTGATGCGGCAGCCCACCGCACCGAGCACGATGCTTGATGGTGAGGGGTTCCGCCCAACGAGGCTGGCCATCAAGGAGAATGCTCGCTCCGCGTACGCGACCCGAGAGGACGACTCCAGAGCGCCGCGGCGCACGACGCATTACATCCGGCCCCTCAAGATTCTCATCGCAGCCCCCCTCTGAGCACGGTTGCGTCGGCTCGGAGAAGCCCTTCCCGCGCGGGCGCTCCACTTCCGTCCATCGGTCGAAAATTACCACCCCTCGTCGCTCCCACGCCTGCCTCACGACGGGGTAGGTCCACCGCAGGAGCGGAGCAGCGGCGCGGTGCCGGCCACAAAATAGGTGACGAGGAGACCTGATCTTGGCGGACAGTCTCCTCGTCGTGCTCCGGTTCTTGTGCCCAGGAATCGAAGCGGTCGCAGTGTTATCCAGAGCGCCATCGACATCAAGCGCTGGCAGCAGCAGCCGCCCACGGTCGTCGAAGCGCGGCCTGCGCGCTGCCCCGTCTGCGGCGCTGCGAGCTGTCCGCTGGGCGGCGCCATCCGGCTCCAAGGCCACGGCAGGCGCGAGCGGCAGGTCTGGGGCCCCGCTACCCCAGACCATCCCCCCGAGGTGCTCTCGGTGACGGCCCGCCGCTACCGCTGCCTCGGTTGCCGCGCTGTGCTGCTCGTCGTTCCTCGCGGCGTGCTCGGCCTCCGCGTGTACAGCGCCGCCGCGATCGGCTTCGCCCTCGCGCTCTGGGGTCTGGCGCTCGCGACGGCGGCCGAGGTCCGTCGGCGCGTGGGCCCGGCGAAGATCCTCGGCGACAGCGCCGCCGCCGGCTGGGCCACGCTGCGCCGGTGGGCGCGCGACGTCGCGCAGCGACGTCTGTTTTCGGACGCCCCCGACCCAGGCCCGTCCGCCTCGCTCCGAAAGAGGGCAGCCGCCGTCGCGACATCGCTCGCGGCAAGCGCGGATCCGACGACCCGAGCGCTGCCGATCGAGCAGCGCGCCTTCTTCGGCGCCGCGCATGCGGCATGAGGGCCCCTGCCCCCGAGGAGCCCCGATCAACCAGCCCACCTGAGAGGATTCCTGCCGAAAACGCCGCCGATCCCGGACAAGGACCGCGCGCCAGCAAGGCGCAGAAAGGACCTGTCCGAATGGCCCTCGGCCCCGCCGACCACGCCGAGACCGTCGCGATCTATCGCGCCACGGTCATCGGCCCTCTCATGCACCGCGTGCTCACCCACGGCCAGCTCGCCGCCGCGCTGCGTGTGCTGAGCGAGCAGCGGTTTCGACCGCCGGGCGCACACAGCACGCGCACCTACTCGGTGCCCACGCTCGAGCGCTGGCTATATGCGTATCGCTCCGCTGGCCTCGACGGCCTGCGCCCACAGCCACGCAGCGATCGCGGCTTCGCGCAGGGCCTGTCGGAGGAGCTGCGCACGCTGCTGCTCGACATTCGGCGCGAGCATCCCGACGCCTCGGTGCCGCTCATCCTCAAGACGCTTGTCGACGAGGGGCGACTCGAGGCGACCCAGGTCTCCGAGCCCACCGTACGGCGACTGTACGCGGCGCACGGCCTTCGCCGCCGCGCCGCGCGTGCCGAGCAAGAGCCGAAGACGCGGCTGCGCTGGCAAGCCGAGCGCCCCGGCGCGCTCTGGCACGGCGACGTCTGCCACGTGACCGGTTGCACCGTCGGCGGCAAAGCGATGCCGCTCCGCATCCACGGGCTGCTTGACGACGCCTCTCGCTACGTCGTGGCGCTCGAGGCGCACACGACCGAGAAGGAGGTCGACATGCTCGCCATGACCGTCGACGCTCTGCGCCGCCACGGCAAACCCGACGCGCTCTATCTCGACAACGGCTCCACCTACCGCGGCGACGTCCTCAAAACCGCGTGCGCGCGGCTCGGCATCACGCTCCTGCACGCCAAGCCGTACGACCCAGAGGCGCGCGGGAAGATGGAGCGTTTCTGGCGCACGCTGCGCGAAGGGTGCCTTACCTACCTTGGCGCTGTGGCGTCGCTCGCCGACATCAACACGACGCTCCGCGCCTTCCTCGACAGGCGTTACCACACGGCGCCGCACGCGGGCCTGCTCGGCCAGACCCCGGCGAAGGTCTATGCGGCCCGCCCCGCCGCCGAAGGCGTCGTCGACGAAAAAGCGCTGCGCGTCGCGCTCACCGAGCGCACCCGACGCCGCGTCTCGGGCGACAACATCGTCTCTGTCGACGGTGTCGCCTGGCAGCTCGATCAGGGCTACCTCGCCGGCCAGATCGTCTCCGTCGCCCGGTGCTTCGTCGCGCCCGACGAGCCGCCGTGGGTCGAGCACGAGGGCAAGCGCCTGGTGCTGCATCCGGTCGACCCGCAGCGCAACGCGCGGCGCAAGCGGCTGCCGTGCGGCGGGCCTGTGGTGGACAAGCCGACACGACCCGTGGACTTCAACCCCGCGCGAACGCTCGGCCGCTCGCTGGGCACTGGCGCCGACACGAGCGAGCGCGGAGGTGAGACGTGAGCGAGTCCTACGTCCGCTTCTTCACCCTGTCCGCCGCCCCCTTCTCCAAGGAGATCCAGGACGGCGACCTGTGGCTGCCGCCCTCCAAAGAGCAGCTCGTCGAGGAGGTGTGCGAGGCCGTGCACGAGCACGCCCAAGTGCTGCTGGTCGGCGAGCCCGGCGCCGGCAAGACGTGTGTGCTGCGGGCAGTGCGTCATCGGTTGCCGCAGGCAGGCTTCCGGCTGACCTACTGCCACAACGCCACGCTGGGCCGCCGCGACTTCTATCGCCAGCTCTGCCATGCACTCGGCCTCAACCCCGCTGCGACCGCGGCGGCCGTCTTCTACGCTGTCAGCGCGCATATCGAGACCCTCGGCCGCGAGCGGATTCACCCGGTTTTCCTGCTGGACGAAGCGCACCTGCTCCACCAAGACACGCTTGATCATCTCCACATCTTGTTGAACTACGAATGGGATAGCCGCGCCCTGTTGTCGCTGATTCTGGTAGGGCTCTCCGACCTCCAAGACCGGCTTGAGCTGCGCAAAAATCGCTCGCTGTATTCGCGCATCGAGCGGCGTCTGTCGATCGGTGCGATGGTCCCCGACGATACTGGAGAGTACGTGCGGCTCCGGATGAGCCGCGCCGGCGCCGACCGCGACGTCTTCACCGCGGACGCTCTGATGCTGCTCCACGAGGCGGCTGGATCGAGCCTGCGCGAGATCGACCGCATGGCCACCGCCGCGCTGCGCGAGGCGGCGCGACGGAAAAAGAAACTCGTCGAGCGTGACGTGATGGCGCGCATTGTCGGCGACCTGGCAACGGACGGCAGCTGACGCTGACCGACACGACGGGCCCCCCTCGGCGCTGGCGAACGAACACCTCGCCGGCGCCGACGGCCACGAACCATGATGGCCATTGCGAGCCGCCCTGAGGCGCGCGTCCGAGCGATGGCCATCGCCCTCCTTCACCGCAACCGTGCACGCCCGCGATGGCCATCAAGCGGCTTGCTCGGCGGACCATCAGCCAGCCTGAGCGTCAACACCCCCCATTACCGACCGCCGCGGGGCCGCCGCGCCGTTCCCGCTCGAGCCGCTCCTCGGCGTCCGCTGCCCTGACCAGCCGCACCTGATACCGGAATGCCGCAGGGAGCGATGCAGGGAGAGGGGGTGCGGTGGCGCTCCCCGGGACCCGCCCCGACCCCTTGCGGCCCCCCCCGGAGCTGCGCCGGTCACGGTCACGGCACGGGAGGCGACGCTGTGCGCAAGCTCAGGCGTCAACGTGTCCCAGCTTACGCCTGCTGAGCATTGGCGCTGAGCTTTCGTTTTTCGTGAGAAAGCACGGCGCGAAAACGCAATGTCAGGTCACCGAAGCCCTTGCTTTCTGACCAGCTATTCCTGACTGCACGGATCGTATACAAAAGCAACGCCGTGCTGAATTGGGTCAGCACGGCGTAGGGTCCCCCTCGTTCGCGCCGAGTTGAACCGTGACCGGTTCTACACGAGTAATTTTCGCATCGCAAGTAGCAGCTTTATTAAGCCTCTCCCTCGCATCGCAAGTCCAGGCGGCGGCCCCTCCGCCGCGCTCGCCCGAATTGCAGGAGCTGTTCAGGCAGGCCGACGCAGCCATGAAGCGGATGGACGTGGCCCGCGCTCGCGAGATATGGGCTCGGATCAACTACCTTGAGCCAACGACAGCGGCTCTCTGCCAGCTTGGGCAATTGGATCTCCGTATCGGTCGCTGGGATGCTGCCGCAAACGAGCTATCCCTTTGTGTCGAGCAGATGCCCGCTCCGAAGGACGAGACGGAGCGCCGCTTCTTCGAGGTGAGGCACGCCGACTTTGCGGCCGCGCGGCGTCAGGTAGGCGAAATTCGTGTCCTGCCGCCGCCGCGGTCGACACGAAGCCTAGTGGACGGCAAGGAAGTAGACGCAACCAGGGGCGTCTATGTCGCTCCTGGTCAGCATGAGATCACCGCCACGGGTCCACAGGGAGAGGTCGCACGCGCGCTCGTGAATTACCAGCGAGTACGCGCCGGATGACTTCGGCATGATATATCTCATGGAATCCGATGGGGTCGTCCAGGATCCGCCTCAGAAGCCCAATGTCGTCGCTTTGCTCGGCGGATATTACTATGAGGGGATTTGCGAGGTCATATTCACCAAGACCAAGGAGCGGCCTTACGAGGCCGACGTTTTTTCGTCGGTATGCCGCGATCTGAGGGACAGAACCGACATTCCGGCCCGCCTCGAGTCCGGGGCTTTTCACATAACGTGCTGCCAGGATGATTGTTAGCGGGGCGACGCCCCCGAGCTCCGCCGCCGCGGAGCGGCCGCGCGGCCCCGTCAGGCCGCCCCTCGGCGTCCTGGTCGAGGTCGAGGGCGCCCCGGGCGAGCTCCTCGGCGTCCTGGTCGAGGTCGAGGGGCTCGCCGGGACCCCTAGCAGCCCCGCTGTCGCGCCGAGGAGCGCCGCCGCGAGCTTCGCGGCCGTCCTCGCCCCCGCGCCGTCGCCAGCGGCCGCCGGGGTGCCCTCGCCGGCGAGCTCCTCGGCGCCGGGTAGCTCCTCGCCGGGCAGCTCCTCGGCGTCCCGGTCGAGGTCGAGGGCGCCCACCCCGCCCCCACGGCGGCCGAGGTGCGGGCGCACCGTCCAGACCGCCGCGGAGGCTCCCATCCTGGCGCGTAGCCGCTCCGCGGAGCGCGTTCCGAAGCGTCCTTGTCGAGGACGGCCGAGTGCGTAGAGTCGCCTTGCGATGGCGAAGCGACGGAGCGCGGAGGCGGGCGCTTACGTCCCCAGCACGACGACGGGGGTGCTGGAGTTGTCAGCGCCGCACGTCGCATGGCCAGGAAGCGAGGGCGGCCCCGCCGGCGCGAAGGGACGCCCTCGTCGCGCGGTCGGGCAGCACGAGAGCGGGGGGCCGGACGAGGCCGCAGGCTTTCGGCGCCGCCGGCGCGTTGCCCAGCCGGCCATGGAGGCGGTGAGCGGACGCCTGTCGATCCCACGTGCCGACGCGCCGCGCGGAGGCGAAGCGAAACGAGGGCGACCCAAGCCGAGCCCGAAGCTGGCGGAGCGGCTACACCTCCACAGCGTCGAGCAGAGCAGCTGATTCTTGGAAGGCGCTCGCCGCCGAGGCGGGAGGAACCATGACCTCAGGTCGCGAGCCGTTCACGGCGACGCTTCCGCGGGCTCCTCGTCGGCCTCCTCCTCGTCGACTTCCTCCTCGTCGACTTCCTCCTCGTCGACCTCTTCCGTCGCCGCGGCCTTGACGACCCGCGACTGGAGCTTCGGAGTGACGTCCTCGAAGGCATCGCCGTGGAGGTAATAGCCAATCTTCCGCAGGTCCGCGTGCCGCCGGACCAGCAGCGTCCAGAGCCGGTCGCGCATCGCCTCGGCCTCGCCGCGCTGCTTCGCGGCGGGCCGGCGGGCGCCGTCGGGGGTGAGGTTGTCGAGCAGCCACTCGCTCGCTTCGCGCAGCAGCTCGAACTCCTCCCGCGTGAAGGGGTGTTTGCCGCGGAGCGCGTCCGCGTGCTCGTCGTACAGGTGAGCCAGCGCCATGCCGTCGCTGGCCATGTCGTATTTGCCGCTGCCGGCGCGGATCTCCGCCACGACGTCCCTCGGCAGGAGGCCTCGCCTGGCGAGGGTCTCGGCGAGCGAGAGCATCGGCTCCCGCAGCTCGGCCACGACCTTGAGCTTCGCCTCGACCTCGCGGCTGCTGGCCGGCCTGGCGGTGACGCGGGTCGAGGCGAACACGAGCGCCCGGCCGAGGTCCGGCAGCGCGAGCACGTCATCGAGCGGCAGCTCGGGCAGCGCCCTGCGGACCCGCGCCGGATCGGCGCAGGCCGCCGCGACGCCCTGCTTCACGTTGGCGAAGGCGATCCGGACGTCGGCGCGACAGAGCTCGACGTCCCGGTCCGGAAGCGCGAGGGCCTCCGGGGCGAAGCGCTTGTAGCAAGCGCGGTAGGAGTGCTTCCCCGCGGGAGGCAACGCAGGCGCCTTCCCCGTGTCTTTGTTGTTGGTCTTGGCTTTGGCCATTCTCACGTTGTACGCGCCGCCGAGCTCGGCCGTGAACCTCGGCGTGGACCGGCCGTCGCCGAAAGCAAGAAAGCAACGCAGGCGTGCTCGGCAGGAAGGCTCCGCACCTCCCAGATCAGGCGCGCAGGTTCACCAGGACCCCGCGCTGTGAACGCGTAGGGTCACGTAGTGTCATTTCGGATGCTCTCCTGTAAACGTCCGGGCACACGTAGTGTCATTTCGGATGCTCTCCTGTAAACGTCCGGGCACACGTAGTGTCATTTCGGATGCTCTCCTGTAAACGTCCGGGCACACGTAGTGTCACTCCGTCCGGTGCCGGGACGCCGCGGCCATGACAGGCGTTCCGGGCTTCGCGCCCGCCCTGGTTCGGCGCGTCCAGCGTCCCAAAGCCTTGGCGGGACTGTTCCGCGGCGCCAGGGTGCGATAGACGCGGAGTTCTACCTGGCTGGCACGTAAAATTTCGCATTCACTAAAATCTGTGCTCCCTTCTCCTCCAATGTCGGGTCGTGCGCCTCGCTCTGTCCAGACAAGCCATAAGGGTAAAGGGCCCTCGCGCGCCGCGCAGGCGCCGTGGGCGGGGATTGCGCGGGCTCAGCTTGTGTGCACCGGCGACGTCGGCGAGGCTCGGGAGGCCTTCCGCCGCGTTTACGTGGGCGCGACCCTCGAGCCCAAGCGCGGCACATCGTTCGGCTGTGCGATGGAGGTCGCCTCCTTCGGCACACTCCGTGTCGTGGCGGGCGACTGGCCCGGCGGAGGGCGGGCCTTCGTGCCGGCGGTCGGGGACCAGTACATCCTGTCTCTCTCGGCCGGCGGCGAGAGCGCCGGCGACCACGCGGGCGAGCCCTTCCGCGTCGTGCCGGGCCGGCGCGCCGCGCTGTTTTCACCAGGGCGATCCTGCTCGCTCGATGTCAGCGGGGCGTTTCACGGGCGAACCCTCGTGATCGACCGCGGTGCGCTCGACGCCCACTTCACCACGCTCACGGGCGCTGCGCTGCGCGGCCCGATCCGGTTCGGCACGGCGCTCGACATCGAGGACGGGCCGGGCCGCACGGTCCACGAGGTCGCGCAGCTCTTCCGCCGCCAGATCGAGCAGTCTTGGGCCTCGCCGATGCTGCTCGCCGAGCTGCGTGGAGCTCTCTTCACGAGCCTCCTGGTACACACCCGTCACAGCCTGTCGGAGATCCTCGATGCGCCGCAGCCGCGCGTGGCCCCGGCGTGCGTCCGCAAGGCTGAAGAGTATATGGCCGCGCACGCTGCGGAGCCCATCACGCTGGCCGACATCGTCGCCGCGGCGGGCGTGCCGGAGCGGTCTCTGCGAGCAGCCTTCGTGGCGAGCCGGGGATTGCCACCGATGGACTTCCTGCGGCAGCGCCGGTTCGAGCTCGCGCGCCGCCAGCTGGCCGAGCCCTCGGCCAGCACGTCGGTCGCGGGCGTCGTGGCCGCGCTCGGGCTCGGCAACCCGGGGCGGTTCAGCGTCGAATACAAGCGCCGGTTCGGCGAGAGCCCCTCCGAGACGCTGTCCGCGGGGCGCGCGGCCGCGGGCCTGCCACGCCTCCGGCCGCGGCGCCGGCCCTGAACGTCACGAGCGCTGGCACCCACGAGCAACGACTCCGGCGACAACGCCACCCCGAGCCAACCGCCCGCAGCTCACCACGGCGTACCGGTCGTCGGCTTCTACCTCGACGTATCGCGCAGATCACCATCGTTCGCGCGCGAACGATGTCGCCTGTCCAGAAACGGCAGCAAGCTGTCCACGAACGGCAAGACAAGCGCACGGACGAGCTCGTCGCTGTTGCATCCTCGCCTGGACCTATGGTGGAAGATCGCTCCGTCATCGAACTCGGCAGGGTCGCCGCGGTCGGTCACGGCGGTGCGTCGTGATCTCCGCAGGCGAGGCATTCAGGCAGCAGCAGGCGGCGACGCGACTGGACCTGGGCGACGGGAACCGGCGGCGCGCACACACCGAATGCCATGCAGGGGCCTGCGTCAACATCACCCCGAAAGCGCCGATTCGACACTGGCCTCAAGCTTGCACAGGCCGACCCGACCCTTCTCCAGCCAGCGCAAGTACAACATTGAAAGGATGACCACCCATGCGGTCTCTTGCAGGTTCACTTCTCCACCCTCTGGCGATCCCGGCTCTCTCCACCCTGCTGCTCGTGGGCTGTACCAGCGCCGGCCCCTCCGCGGCCGACGGCGATGAAAGCGGGGATGCCGTGGGCGAGGCGCATGACGCGCTCACCCCCGAGCAGTGCACCTATTTCGATCCCAGCGGGAAGGTCCAGATCTGCCACCACACCGGCTCCGCGAGGAACCCGTACACGATCCTTCGCATCAGCGACCAGGCATGTATCAACGCGCACAGCGCCCACGACGGTGACTACATCACCAGCACCGAGCCGAGCTCGCCGCTCTACGACCCGACCTGCAACGGCCAGGGATGCCTCCCCGTGAACGCGCCGTGCGACGCCACCGTCCCGTGCTGCGACGGCCTGCTGTGCCAGAACGGCACCTGCACCGACCCCTGCCCCTCGGCCCCCTGCCAGAACGGCGGCGCCTGCGCCGCGACCGAGGGCGGTTACACCTGCTCGTGCGCGCCCGGCTTCTCGGGGACGAACTGCGAGACCAACATCGACGAATGCGCGGCGAGCCCCTGCGTCCACGGCACGTGCAACGATCAGGTCAACGGGTACACCTGCTCGTGCGCGCCCGGCTTCTCGGGGACGAACTGCGAGACGCCCGTCTGCGTCCCCACCACCTGCGCCGCTCAGGGAGCGACCTGCGGCTCGATCGCCGATGGCTGCGGCGGGACGCTCGACTGCGGCTCGTGCGGGTCGGGCTCCACCTGCGAGAGCGGCACCTGCCAGCCCACGGCGCCGGCGTGCCCGTGTGATGGCATGCCCGGGTGGGGTCCCCCTCCCCCCCCCGTCCGGTGCATCAACTACTCGGGTACCATGGGCCCCGGCAGCATCTACTACTATCTGAAGAGTTTCAGCGGCCCCGAGGGCTCCTTCGTCGAGTTCGCTGCCACCGGCCAGTTCGGCCCGGAGCCCGACCAGTGCGGATACGTGTCGGCGGCCAACAGCCTCACCTCCATGCCGCTCACCAGCCAAGCTCAGGCGGACGCCTGCGTACAGAGCTTGCTGAGCTTCACCAGCAGCTGCCCCTGAGCTGGGCGACGGCCCAGGGCGGCGTCTGCTGAGGCTCGCCGTTGCCCCATGACGGCTCCGGCAAGACGGTGAATCAAGGAGAAACCAGGGGCTAGTACTACAGTTGCAGTTTGCTGCCTGGCGAACTGGCGCAACCATCTAAGCCTCGGGATGCTCGACGTCGGGCTCGGCGGGACGGTGGGCACCCGGGCTCTGCAGCTCGCACCAGGTTTGCGCGGAACCGCATTGGAACCGCATTGACGAGTCGTCCGGCCCGGAGCATGTGCAACTGTAGTACTAACCAGCGCGTGCAGCATGGATGTATGGTGGGACGGCCACTACCCGGGCTTGACTTTCGAATCGCGTTCGGATACCCCAGCCCCCCACCGTCGACGGCCGATGGGCCGACCTCCACGGTGCTGCAGGCTGTCTTCACTTCACAGCCTGCGGGGCACCGCAATGCGCCAATTTACATTAATTCAGTGCTTGCCATTCAGAGCGTGCCTCTTCGTCACAGGCGCGTTGCGCGCTCCATGCAATTCATAGCAAATCGAGTTGTGCGCTCCACGGTAGAGCGCACACAGTAGCCCTAACCTGGGAGGAATCGCAATGAACGCAAGACGCGCTGGCGCTTGCAAGTGGATCAGTCTGATGTTTGCCGTGGTGATTCTGGCATTGTCACCGAGCGCAAGGGCAGACATCTGCTGGAACTGGGCCTTCGATACCGAAGCGGGGACGTTTCTCACGACGGGAACCCTGAACGGAAGCGGCGGGGCAGATCCGGCCAACTACACGATCCTTGACATGACGGTGACGAATTCCACTGTTTCGGACAACATCGGCAGATCCCTTGCTGCGGGAACCCTCAACGAGCAGAATCAGCCGATCCAGGCGTTCCAGTGGAACGGAACGGCACCCACACAATGGTCGCGTGGTAACGGTGCCTACACCAATGGCTCGAACATCTTTGTGACCGGCACCGAGAGGCGCTACTTGTTCTATCCCGGACTCTATCGGGTTTCGTCGTCGGGGTCCGTGAGCGTCGTGGAGGCCACGTCCATAACGCTCGCGCCCAGCGGTTCGACCTGCACGACCGCCGCGTCCGGCGCGGGCGGCGGGGGTGGCATGGGCGTCGGCGGCGCCGGCGGCGATGGCGCCGGCGGCGATGGCGCCGGCGGCGATGGCACCGGCGGCATGGGCGTCAGCGGCGCCGGCGGCAATGGCACCGGCGGCATGGGCGCCGGCGGCACCGGTGGCAATGGCACCGGCGGCGATGGCACCGGCGGTATGGGCACCGGCGGCACCGGTGGCAATGGCACCGGCGGCACCGGCGGCGATGGCACCGGCGGTATGGGCACCGGCGGCGCCGGCGGCAATGGCAGCGGCGGTATGGGCACTGGCGGCGACACGACATCCGCGACTACGGCCGCCACGACCGGTACCGGCGGCGCGGCCGGCAGCGAGGATGACGGCGGTTGCGGCTGCCGCATGACCGGCGACGAGTCGCCGCGGAGCGCGTCCTACGCTTCACTCTTCACGATCGCGGCGGCCGCGCTCGGGGTGCGGCGCCGACGCTCGCGATCCCGCTAGACGGACACCAGCGGGGGAGACCTTTCAGAAAATCTCCCCGCCGACAGAGCTCGACGTCCCGGTCCGGAAGCGCGAGGGCCTCCGCGGCGAAGCGCTGTAGGCCGCCTGGGTCGTTCACGAGGCGATCGGTCGGCTGCTCGGGCTGGAGGAAGACGCCGCGCGCCGGAGCGAGCACGACCGGCTCGTACGGGGGGCGCCGGTGCGGACGTACCGGATGGGCTGAAACGGCGCGCTCGAGGTGGCGGGGGCATAGGCGGCCCCTCGCCTCGCATTCGCGAGCCCGTCGGCATCTCACGAAACTGACCGCGGCAGTGCTAGGGTGCGCCGCGTGCCGACGATCTTCACCAAGGGCGATCTCCTCAACACCCCGGATCTCCACGCGTACGCGCACGGCGTGAGCTGCGTGGGCAAGATGGACACGGGGATCTCCGTGGCCTTCAAGAAGCGCTGGCCGGGCCTGCTCCCGGCGTTCGAGCAGCGGAGCGCCGAGCGGAAGCTCCAGCTCGGGGAGGCCTTCGTCTGGAGCGAGGGCGGCGACACTGTGTACAGCCTCACGATCCAGGAGAACGCGACGAAGCGGCCCTCGCTCGCCGCGCTCGAGCGCTCGCTCGTTGCGATGGTGGCGCACGCCGCCGGGGCGGGGATCGCGCGGATCGGCGTACCGCGCGTGGGCGCCGGCAAGACCGGCCTCGAATGGCTGCGCGTCAAGAGCATCCTCGTCAAGGTCGCCAACGACAAGCCGGTCACGCTCGTGGTCTACGAGCAGTTCGTGCGCGCCCCGGGCGCCTGACTCCAGCGTTGGAGGAAGTGATGCGCACCCGCGGCATCAAGACCGGGGCCTGATCGTCCCGGGACGATGCTTGACCGAGCGGGGTGGCCGTCGGATACGGCAGCCAGGACATCATGATTCGTTCTGCGCGCTTATCGCGGTGATCACGACACCGCGTCGCTCCCGGATCCCGGTGCTCGGCGTGCGATCGAGCGGGCCGATCACGGGCTGGGCTTGGCTTTGTCCCGCAGGTAGAGAGCCTCCACCTGCTGCCGGGCCCACGGGGTCCGTCGCAGGAATTGCAGGCTCGATTTGATGCTGGGATCGTACTTGAAGCAGCGAATGTTGATCATGCGTCCGAGCTGCTCCCAGCCATGCTGCGCGACCAGGTGCTCGAGGATCATCTGGAGCGTGACACCGTGAAGAGGATTGTGGGGCTGGGGCTGAGTCAACTCGGTGCTCGGGGGGCGATCGCCCCGTAGGGCCAGCGTGAGCCCGCTGTGTAGCACGTCGCGCGGGGGCCGCCGCACCCACGCCGCCCGTTCGCGCCGAGGAGCGCTCGGTTTCATCGGCCCCGCCCCGTCGTCGCAGCGACCCTGGCGGGAAGATGCGGTATGCGCCTTCGCTGCGGCCAGGTGAGCTGGGAGCTGCTGCGCCGCCGCCGTGCTCGACCGCTTGCCGTCGTTCTGCGTCGGGTACACTGCCGGCGCACCAGCACCTCCACCTACTTCCACTTCTCCACGGAAAGCTCGCCCCCATGAAGCACGCGTTCCTCGCGGCGCTCTCGCTGGCCCTCAGCGCGTGCGCCGGACCGCTGGCGAAAGGGCCGTCGGTCGATCTCCGCCTGCGGCACGTCGTCCTGTACCAGAACGGCCTCGGTTACTTCGAGCGCACCGGCGTCATGTCGGGCGAGCGGCTCACGCTCCGGTTCCGGGAGCGCGAGGTCGACGACGTGCTGAAGAGCATGGTGGTCGTCGAGCAAAACCTCGGGCCGAACGAGACCCCCTCCACCGTGAGCGCGCTCTTGCCGCGCTCCGGGCAGGCGAGCGGGCCCGAGGAGCCCACCGAGCTCGAGCTCGTCTTCTCGCCGGCCGCGAGGAGGCCCGTGTCGATCGCGTACGCGGTGCCGACCGCCGCCTGGAAGGCGACCTACCGCGTGATCCTGCCGGCCAAGGGGCAGAAGGAGAAGCGGGCGCTCCTCCAGGCCTGGGCGCTCATCAGCAACATCGGCGACGAGGACTGGAGCGAGGTCGACGTGACGCTCGCGACGGGCGCGCCGCTCTCCTACGCCTCGAACCTGCGCGCGCCGGCGATGCTCGACAGGCCGGAGCTGAAGGGCGTCTACGACGGCGAGGGCGGCGCGCTCGCCCCCGTGCTCGCGGAGCGCTCGCCCGGGCCCGACATCGACCGCGACGGCGTGCTCGACCACGAGGACGCCTGCCCGCGCGAGCCCGGCTCGACGAGCCCGCAACCCGACCGGCACGGCTGCCCGCACGTGGTCCGCGTCGCCAGCAGCGAGGTCCAGATCCTGACCGCCGTGCCCTTCGACAAGGGCTCGGACGTCATCCCGCCGCGCGCGAGGCCGCTCATCGAGGAGCTCGCGCGCACGCTCAAGAGCGTCCCGCACCTCCGCGCGTTCGAGGTCGAGGGGCACGCGTCGTCCGACGAGGCCGGCGCGGCGGATCTCGCGGCCCGGCGCGCCGCGGCCGTGCGCGCGGCGCTCCTCCAGCTCGGGGTCACGGCCGAGCTCGTGACGCGCTCGCGCGGCGCCGAGGTGCCCCTCGTCGCCGGCGACACCGAGGAAGCCCGGCAGCGCAACCGCCGCGTCGCCCTGCGCGCCCTGGACGTCGGGCAGGCGCAGGCCCCCAGCCGGGGGCGCGAGGCGCCGGCCGTCACGCCCGAGGCGATGGAGAAGGTGCCGGAGGGCGCGGCGAGCGTGGACGCCGTGGCCGGGGCCTTCCGGTACGCGATCGCGAACCCGGTGACGCTCCCGAAGAAGTCGTCGGCGCTGATCACGCTCATCAACCGCCCGGTCGCGGGCGCGGACGTCCTCCTGTTCCGCCCCGATCCCGCGGCACCCGCGAGCGCGACCCACCCCTTCCGCGCCGCGCAGATCGAGAACCGGAGCGCGCTCGGTCTCCAGCCCGGATCCGTGTCGATCTTCTCCGGCGGGACCTTCGTGGGCGAGGGTGTGCTCACGCGCCTTTTGCCCGGGGAGAGCGCGACGATCCCGTACGCCATCGACAGCTCGACCGAGGTGCGCGCGACGAGCATGACCACGGATGTGCCGGTGCGGTTCGTGTCGCTGTCCCGCGGCGCGCTGCGCGTGGAGGACCGGTACCGGCGCGTGACGGTCTACGATGTGAGGCCCGGCCGGGACGTGCCGGAGACGTTGCTCATCCGCCACGAGAGGGCGACAGGGTTCGAGCCGCAGGGCCTCCCAGGGTGCACGGACGCGACGCCGGACGCCTGCCTCGTCGAGAAGAAGCTCGCGCCCGGCGCGCCCCAGAAGGTCGTGGTCGAGGAGACACGGCTGTCGCAGCGCGAAATCCCGCTCGTCCAGGCCGACAGCGAGCGGCTCTCGCTCTACCTGAAGGGCTCGAGCCTCCCGGCCGAGCTCCGCGCGAGGCTGGACCGCGCGCTCGCGCTCCGGCGCGCGCTCGACGCGGCGAACGACGAGCTCGACCCGCTGCGGCGGAGGCGCGCGGAGCTGATCGACCGGGCCGCCGAGCTGCGCGAGAGCCTGAGGACCATCGAGCGCACGCCCCAGGCCGGCAAGCTCCGCCAGACCATGCTCGACCGGCTCGCCGAGGTGGCCCGACAATCGGAGGAGATCGGCGCGAAGATCACCCAGCGCATCGAGGACGTGGCCATGGCGCGCGCCGAGCTCGACGACACGCTCCGCGATCTGGTCATCGAAGGTCGGTGAGCGCCGGCGACTCGCCCTCTCGACCCGGCGCGCCTCGCTGACGAAGCGCGCCAGAACGCCTCCGCCTCATTCGGTGGTGCAGTCGGGCGCCGAGCTCGGGTCGGCCACCCACGCCGCGAGGCGCGCGGTCCCGGCGTCGCCCCACGCGTCGTGAGCGAGCTGGTTGAGCCGGCACCACTCATGACGCGTCTGCTGGATCGCGAGCGATTTCGCCGCGAGATGCTGCTCGACGCGATCGGTCAAGGAGGTCTTGTCCTTGCTGAGCTCGTCGTGGGTCATCGCTACCGGGGGCGGACAGTGGTCGCCTGGCTCGTAGTCGACCGTGCCCGAGACAAGGCCGTAAGCGTTCGTCCGCCGCTGGCGGAAGGTCACGATCGCGTACTCCGGGTACGGCGCATCGTCGTCGCGGGTCACCGCCGTCCCGCTCGGCTTTTTGCCCTGCACGACGATGAAGCCCGTCGAAGGCACGGCGGAGTACGGCGTGAGCGCGGGAAACGCCGTGAGCGACTGGTCCACGGGGACGTCGCCGCCGAGCTCGACCCAGTTCGTGTGTGCGTAGAAGTCCTGCACCGCGTGAAGCGAACGGGAAAACGCCAGCAATGCCAGCGCATCGCCATCCAGCTGCGCGATGCCCGAGCCCAGCGCCGCCACCGCCTCGGCTTGCTTCTCGGCGATGAACGCGGCTCCTCCGCTGAAGTTGCAGTCGTCGAAGTGGGCAGCATTGCTGAAGTGGAACTCGGCGTCCGTCGACACATTGCCGATCTTCAGAGCGCTGATCACCGCAGGCTTCAGGAACGACAGCGCGGCGCTGGTGATCTCCTCGTGGTTCGGCTCACCCGGCGCCGTTGAAAACGCATCGGCGCTCTCCTCGATCGCCTCGGCTGTTCCAGGCTCGCCGGCGCAGCCGAGCGTCAGCGAGAACCCCATGACCCCCACGATGAACGCGGCGTGTCGATGTACGTCTTGCAGCATGTCTTGCGGCATGTCTTCCGTAATTGCAAAGCGCGATCCAGGCGTGCGGGCTGAGCGTTCGTCGAGAGAAACGCGCGGAAGGAGCTTGCGTGAACGCGCCTGCGCCCGATGAGCGCACCTCATCGCCTGTCATTCCCTTCCACGCCCGAACCGCGCGCGTGCCTCACTGCGGCGTTCCGCCACGCTTCTCCCGTACCGTCGCGTCGAGCTCTGCCAGGCTGACGAGGAGCAACATCGGGCGGAACCGCGGCCCCGCGTGTCGCCGCGTCACGCGCCGAGCGTGGATGGCTCGTAGCGCGTCACCCAGGTCTTGATTTCCAGCTCGCAGAAGATCAGGCGAGGCGCAATGAAGCCTGCCTGGGCCAGGAGCGCGAAGACCTCGGCGTCCGAGGCCGGCATCTTCAACGACGCCATGGCCTTCCGTCGTTGCTCCGCCGCCTCGGGCGGCCGCCCCTCCGCGAGGGCCCGCCGGTCCTCGACGGCCCTCAGCAGCGGATCGTCTCCGGTCCGACAGCCGATCACGAAGGGCGCCCCCGGCTTCAGGCGCCCTGCGACCTCCCGCAAGAGCTCGATGCGCGCCTCATCGCCCGGGACGTGGTGCAGGACGCCGATCATCTGGGCGCCGTCGAACAAGGGCCCGCGCGCGAGATCGCGCAGCTCGCAGGCATGCAGGCTCGTCCGCTCGAGGAGGCCTTCCGCCGCGAGCTTCTCTCTCGCGACGGCGAGCATTTCCGGCGAGGGATCGACGCCCGTGAAACGAACGCCGGCCCCCGCGTAGCGCGCGAAAGGCTTCAGCTCGCTCCCGGTCCCGATGCCGACGATCAGCAGCGACGCGGCCTCCTCGTCGGGGAGCGCAGCGACGATCACCTCGGCGATGACCTGCTGCATGACGCCATAACCCGCCCAGAAGCGGCGAACCTGGTCGTCGTAGCTCAATGCTCGCTCGCGCCCGAAGCTCACTGCGTGTTTCTCGTGCTCGTCCGTCTTCATCACGCCTTCTCCTCGGCGGACGGTCGCCCGGACCGCCTTCAGAAGAGGCGTATCACCCGTCGTGCAGCCTCGACATGGCGGGGATTTCGGTCCGACCGGCGGGGCTTTCTGTCGCGACCGCCGCGGGTGCAGGCGCAGTACGGCGATGGATGCGTCAGGTTCCACCTGGCACGAACCAGACGTAGCATGGACGGATGACGGACTCAGACGACCGCCGATCGCCCGCGACGCGCGACGGGACACGCGATGAAATCCCTGCGCCGCTGGCGTCCCGGCAAGAGCCGGCGAGCGACGGGGCGCGTGAGGTCGGCGGGACGCCGGCGTCGCTCGATCTCGTGCCCGCCATGATCGCGGCGACCCGCGCGATCACGTGCGCGACCGACGAGGCGTCCCTGTTCGCGGCGGCCGTCGAGAGCCTGTCCTGCCTGGGCCACGACGCCTTCTACCTCAGCAGGTTCTGCGACGACGCGAACAGCGTCCTGGAGATCGTGGGCGTCTGGAAGCGCGGCGGCGCGCCGCCCGTCCCGGCCGGCACGCGCCTGCAGCGCTCGGCCTACCCCGGCCTGGAGAAGATCGCCGCGGGCGACCCGATCCTGTACGAGGACTGCGCCACCGACCCGCGTCTCCACGAGACGACGCGGCGCCTCATGGTCGATAAGATGGGCATTCGCTCGATGGCGCTGTTCCCGCTCATGCACGGCGACCGGCTCCTCGGCTCCCTGTCGGCCAACTACGGCGCGCCTCACGTGTACTCGCCGGAGGAGCGGCAGCTCTTGACGCTCGTCGCCCAGCTCTCGGCCGTGACGCTGCTCGGCATCCGGAGCCGCAAGCAGATCGACGAGAAGGTCCGGCTGGTGGAGGCGCTCTACCGCGCCGGCGACGCCGTCGCCGTGATCTCCGAGGAGGCGCCGCTGCTCGACAGGACGGCAGAGCTCCTGGTGAACGAGGTCGGCTACGTGATCGGCTGGATCGGGCTCGTCGACAACGAGCGCGGCGTGCTCGCCTCCCGCGCCGGGCTCGGCAGGAACTTCGGAGTTGATCTCTCCATCGTGCACCCGCTGGACACCCCTCGGAGCGCGGCGGTCGCGGCGTTTCATCAGGGCCATCCGGTGGTGCGCCACGATCTCCACGAGCGCCGCGAGGCCGAAGCCTGGGGTGAGGCCGCCACGAGCGCCGGCCTGCGGACCGGGGTCTACGTGCCCCTCCGCGCGGGCGGAGAGGCGCTCGGGGTGCTGGGCGTCGGCAGCTCGGACGAGCGCATCACCGAGGACGAGGTCGCGCTCATCGCCGCGTTCGGGAACCAGCTCGCCGCCGCGATCCTCCGGGCGCGGAGGGACCGGGAGCGGACCGAGCAGCTCGCGCAGATCGAGCAAGCCTACGACCGCCAGGCGCGGCTGCTCGAGGTCGTGCGCGAGCTCTCGACGCCCGTCATCCCGGTCCACGACGGGATCCTTGTGCTGCCGCTCGTGGGCACGGTCGACTCGAACCGGAGCGCGCAGATCATGGGCTCGCTGCTCTCCGCGATCGAGCGCGAGCAGGCCTCGGTCGTCCTCATCGACGTCACCGGCGTCCCGATGGTGGACACGGGCGTCGCCGACCATCTGCTCCGGGCCGTCCGCGCGGCGGCGCTGCTCGGCGCCGAGGTCGTGCTCGTCGGCATCGCGCCCACCGTCGCGCAGACCATCGTGCAGCTCGGCGTGGACCTGAGCGGCGTCACCACCCGCGGTGATCTCCAGGCGGGCATCGCCCACGCCCTGCGGCGGCGGGGCCTGGAGATCCGCCCGCTCCAGACCGCCGCCGCGGCGCCGCCCGGCGCCGGCGGAGCCAGGCTCCGCAAGGTCCGGTGAAGCGCTCGCGAGAGGAGGAGGCCTCCACAACGCGGATCACGTGGACGCTGAGCGTGTTTCGTTGCCAGGGATCGAGCGCGGATACCGTGATCTCGACCTGGGTCGCCCGCGAGGCGCTTCGCCGCGACTTGCCCGCCTTTGCTAGACCTCAGGCAATCGGACCGCGCGCCTGGCGGATGCTCTCCGCCATCATCGCCGCGATGCGGCGAGCGAGCGCGTCCACGGCGTCGGCGCGCCCTTCCACCATGGTGTCGAGCGCGCGCTGGTGGTCGTGGAACAAGCGCACCGTCACGCGGATCGAGCCGTCAGCCGCACGGCGGTAACGCCCCGCCGGACGGAGCGAATCCGGCACCCCGGTGGCATCGACGAACACGAACGGCGGGGGCTGCCCCTCCGCCAGACCGCGTAGCGCCTCATCGACGTTCATGCCGAGCGCGAGCCCGTCGTCCATTTCCTCTTCATCCTGGAACGAGCTGCGCTCGACGAGCGGCAGAGGCACGGCGAGACGGAAGCTCCCGGGCCGCGCCGCGTCGACCGCTCCGATGACGAAGCTGGACCCTCCCGCGGGCACCGCCAGCAACGGGCGCTGTACGCCGCCGATCCCCTTGGCCAAGAGCGGCACCTGATCCACGACGTAGTTGTAGAGCTCGCCGACGCCGATGAGGTTGCCCCCGTGCAGCGCCGCTCCGCGCATGCCGGACAGCAGCGCGTAGGTGAGCAACCCCTGCGCATAACGGCTCGCCTCGTAGCTCACCGCGTCGGCCGCCGCCCCCGCGAGCAACCACAGCCCGGTTCGGTCTCTCATCCGCTCGAGCACGCGCTGGTAGCTCGACGGCACCTCGCGCTCCTCCGTCAGATCCTTGAGGAACCGCCCGGCGTGGCAGGTGTCGAGCAGCACCACCTGCTTGAGCGCCGGCACGCGCTTGATCCACTTTGTCAATTCCAGGCTAGAGAGCGCGCTGGCGCGCCAGACCACGGGATCGGCGTACGCTCGCTCCACCGCGTCCTGGGTCAGATAATGGAACTCGTCGTCCTTCCCCTCATTGACCTGCACGCCATGGCCCGACAGATAGACCACCAGGACGTCCTCCGACTTCGCACCTTCGGCCCACCTGAAGGCGGCCTCTATGTTCGCGCGCGTCGGCCACTCCGCGGTGTCGCCGGAATCCGTGCTCAGCACTTTGACCTTCACGCGGTCCTCGAACAACGGCTCGGCGACGAACCGCAGCGCCTTGCCGAAGTCCGCGGCGTCCTTACCAGCGTAGGTCAAGCGGAGACTGGGGCCTTGGTACCGCGAGATGCCGACGATGATGCCCCACAGCATGGGCGGCACGCGCCCCGGCGTACCGGCCGCCGCGAAGCGCGATTCGCTGCCGCGGCTCGCCAGCACGTCGTCAGCGTCCATCGCCACGACCGTGACTCGATTGCTGGCGTCGCCTTGGTGCAGGTAGGGGTGGCCGGCGAGCGAGAACTCGAACGACATCTCGCGAATGGCACCCGTCGCCTCGTCACGGAGCGCGTCGACCCGGATATCCTGACGGCGCCCTTCCGCCACCAGAAACGGCCGACCAGACTCGTCCTGTGCGAGGCGGCCGACGAGCGCCTCTTTGCCGTTGATGACGATCTGTATCGTTCCGAATCCGCCACCCTGGTCGCGCAGCTCCACGTACAGCGTCGGCCCCTTCTCTTCGTGCTCCAGGATCGTTCGGGCTCCGCTGCCCTGACCGCTCAGCTCCACGTGCACCGCCGGCCTCTTCGGCCCCCTCTCCAGGATGGTCGTCCTCACCAACGGAAACAGCTTTGGCGCGAGCTGCGTCACAGCGCGCACCGGCTCCGCGCGAAGCTGCATTTTCTTGGCGAGCAGCGCCGGATCGTAATAACGCAGCTTGAGCTGCGAGAGCGCGAGCGGCTCCAGATCGAGCAGCCAGTGGAGCCCCGCCGCCTCACCATCTTGCGACGTGTCGTAGCGACCCTCGTCGTCAGCGACCGCCCATCTCCTGTCGGCCAGCGAAAGCAGCGTGCACAGCCGCGCTGCGACGCCGATCCTCCACAGCTCCACGGTGCCGCTCGCCGTACCGCCGAGCACGAAGCGCCCGTCCGGTGAGAGCGCCGTCGTGGTCGCGTGCGCGATCATCGCGCCCCACTGGCACTCGGCGGTGAGCAGCCATTGTCCGGGGAGCCGCTTCTCGTCGAGCACGTTCACTTGGCCGTCCCGGTGCGTGAGCAGCCAGCGCCCCACCGAGCCCAATCGCTCCGCGCGGACCAGAGGATTATTCGGCATGCTCTCGCGCTCGTAATAGCCAATCTCCTCGCCGCTCTGCGCACTGCGAATCACCTGGCCAGGAAGGATGGCTTCGAGTTCCAGCGAGGGCGCCGGCGCCGTCGCGGGGCGCACCTCGGCGAGCCCGCCGGTTCCGGCGTCCCACACGTGCGCCATCCCGTCCTCGCGCGCCACTGTGAAACGGCGCCCATCAGCGGCGAATTCAATCCAGGTCGACGCGAGCCGCATCGCCTTGACCGACCACACCACGTCACCGCTTACCCAATCTATGGCGTAAAGCGAGCCGTCCGCCATGCCAACCACCAGCAACGTCAACAGCGCCGAAGGCGACAGATCCGCCGCCTGGATCGCTCCACCGATCATGGCGAGCGCCTGCGCGACCGAAGCGCGCGGCGCGGGCGGCCGGGCGTCGAGCTCCCACAGCTGCACC
Source organism: Sorangium sp. So ce124 (assembly GCF_051525235.1). Lineage (NCBI taxonomy): Bacteria > Pseudomonadati > Myxococcota > Polyangiales > Polyangiaceae > Sorangium > Sorangium sp. So ce124. Next base: position 11,144,178 of record NZ_CP150312.1, on the reverse strand, counting down.
GCCGCTCCGGGCGACACCGTCAAGAGCAACCGTCCGTCGGTCGAGAGCGCGATCGAGGTCGGCGCGCTCGAGATCGCCAATTCGAGGAGCCGACCCGCGGTGTGCGCGTCCCATACGATCACGACACCCGCCGCGTCGAGCGTGGCGACGCGCGCGCCGTCAGCAGAGAAGGCGGCGGCCCGCACCGGCGCCGCATGCCCTGAAAGTGCCTGGAGCTGGGCCCCTGTCCTTGCATTCCAGAGAATAGCGTCGTGATTGGGTCCCTCCGTGAGCACGAGATCGCCGCGCGGCGAGAACGCCGCCACGGTCGCCGTCGCGTCGCTCCGCTCGCCGAACCGGCGCACGGCCTCGACCCTCCCCTCCTTGACGGCCCACACGATCGTCTCCGCGCCCGACGTGACGAGCCTCGCACCGTCCGACGAGAACGCAGCGAATCGCACCTTGCGCAGTCTGAACGGAGCGTGCAGAGATAGCCACTTCATCTCATCCAGCAGCGGATAACGGATCGCCGCCCCTTCGCCGCCCACGACGACCATTTGCCTTCCGTCAGGCGACAGGGCCACGCCGGCCGGATCGCCCATCCTCGCGGAATCAAGCCAGAAGGTGTATAGCTCGTCACCCGTCGCCGCGGCCCATGAGATGGCGCGCCCGTCGCCAGCTGCGGTGATCAGCCGCGAGCCGTCGGCGCTGAAAGAGATCAGGCGAATCACGCCGCTGTGTCCCGTCTGCGCCACCAGCTCTAGCTTCTTGCCGCCCACCAGCGCCACGCGCGACATCCCCGCCGTTGGGCCACCGAGCAGCGCTTTGATGAGCGCGCCACCCAACCATTTCGCGATCACGATGGCACGAAACAGCCGGTCCTCCTCGCGCGCGTCGCCGCCATCGCGCGCGGCCTTCATTCGCGCGGCCAGATCGATCACCGTGGCGAGATGCGCCGCCAATCGCTCGATTTTACGCTGCAGCTCCTCCCGGAGGAAGCGCTCGGTCAGGAGTCCTTTTTCCCCTTTTTTCCGTGCCTCTTCCATCTCGCGGATGGCCTCGTCGACGAATGCATCACGGACCGCACGTTCCGGCAAATCGACGAACACATGGAGAGCGCCGCACGGGAGGCCATACAGATCATGCCGAGATATCATGAGCTCCCTCTCCCGTGGCCACCCTTCACAGCCCCCGTCATCGACCCGAAGCTGCTCTACTTCGCCGTCATTCGCACCACCACGACGTCCGCGGTCCAACGCTCCGATGCGCCGCGCGCGTGCTCGCCCTTTTCCTCGACTCCGCTCGCTATCTCGGCGAAGGACGTATCTCGCCTGAGGTAATCGAGCGACGCTGTGTTGTTCGTCGTCGCGATTGCCACGAAGCGATCCACCCCGAGCGATTGCCCCGCCGCGAGCGTCGCGCACATCGGATCCCCGAGGACGCCGGAGGAAGACCAGAAGGTCGCGCGGCTCTTCCTTGCGATGAGGTAGCGGCTCGCGTAGATGCTCACGCGCCCCTCGCTGTCGCAATTGACGAGCGTGACCCACAGGTCGATGTCCGAGGGATTCTCGATCTGGATACAGTAGCAGTCTCCGAGCGTGATCCACCTGTCGTTCACCGTGTCGAAGCGGCCCGCCTTCACCTCGTAATTGGCCCGCCTGGCTGGCTGCAGCGCTGGCAGCGGCGGGTTCTGGGCCAGCTCCGGCGGCAGCACTCCGATCTGCGCGTTGCAATCGAGGAGCGTCATCTGGAGGCAATGCTCTAGATCGGCGCAGTTGCGCGCGATTCGCAGGGGCGCGGCGTAGAGGTAATAGTGCTCCACCAGAGCGACCGCGATGTCCCTGGCGTCGGCCGGCGGCGCGGTGTTCGCCAGGAAGGGCAGCGTCGGCAGGGGCGGCCCCGGCTCCTCCCCGGTCCCGTAGATGTCGTCGGTGATTGCCCAGGACTTGTCCGAGCGCTGCACCACCGTGATCTGGCCCTTGTCCCCCGCCTGCGCGATCTTCAGGAACGGCGAGGCGGCGAGCCGGTTCGCCATCGCCTCGTCGTGCGGCGCGAGCGCCACGACGAGCTTCGCTGCCTCGCCGGGCCGGATCAATCGACCGCGCATGAGCGCGCTCGGCGGCGGCGAAGGCGGGGGCATCGCAGGATCGGCCTTCGCAGACGACGTCGCGGGGGCGGTCGAAATCACGCGAACGAGGCCGATTCGCTCTCTCAAATCCTCTGGCGTGCCGACCGGCGGAAACACCGCCGTCGCGCCTGGCGTCCCTAGCTCCGGATAGAGCGCCACGACCGCGCCTTCGGTGACGCCCACCAGGGATCCCGCGTTGAGTCGATAGGTCGCGCTCGCCGCGTCGAAGGTCACGGAATAGCCGATGTCTCCCTCCTCCGGCGGCCCGCCGAACACCCGTCTCACCGGGGAGCTCGAGAGCCACGGGTGCTGATTCGCGTTCATCGCCTCCACCTTGGCGACCACCGTGCGCCAGATCTGGCCCCAGCGCAACTCCGACAGCGTGGTATCCTCGAGCGCGCTCAGCTGATCCACGAGCGCGCGCGTGAGCAGGCCATGCGTCTTTTGCTGCCGGCCCGGTGCGGGAGGCTCACCGCCGCTGCCGTCCGACTCGCGGGCCCGCTCGTCGTCGAGGCAGGCCGCTACCACCATGAAATCGCCCGCGCCGACGCCTAGCCTCCTCGCTGCACCTCGCTCCCCCGTCGCCGGGGGCGGCGCGACCTCGGGCGGAAGCGCGAACGGCCGCGGCGACTCGACGAACCGCGGGCGTACCCCCTTCTCCGGCACCTCCCGCGTCGCCCCCGCGGAGAAGCAACAATCGAGCACCACCGTCACGGCCGGCGTTCGCGCCGCGATCCTCCCGAGCAGCCTGTTCAGCTCCCAATCGAAGAGGAGCCTCTCCCCATCCGCCATATTGCTGTCCGTCGCCAGCAGCGCCTCGCGATAATAGCGACTGTTGTCCCTCGGATCGATCACCTCGCTGCGCGTGCCGTGACCGGAGTGATAGATGAACACCCGGTCGCCCGGCTGCACCTCATCCCCGAGCGCGGTGAGCGCCGCGATCAGGTTCGCCTGGGTCGGCGCCTGCGTCGGCACCGTCGTCGGCCGCGGCGGGCCGCCGCGCAGGGGGGCGGCGAACCGCTTTATCCGGTTCGCCGGCACGCCCAGCCGATTCAGCAGCAACTCCTGGATCTCGTCGATGTCATTGACGCAGCCGCGGAGCGGGGAGACTCCGCCGGAGTAAACGTCGATACCGATCAGCACCACGTGGAGGCTCGCCGCAGCGCGTTCCGCGTGCGGGGAGAGCGGGATCTCGGGCCGCCTCATTGCCCTGGGAGCGCGGGGAGCAGCTGGCTTGGTCTTCCTGGTCTTCATGGCGAACCTTCACAGTCGGGGACTACCGAGCGTCAATCCGCCACGCGCGACGGACGCGCGCGCGGCGGACGCCTGCGGCACCAGCGCTCGGCTCGGCTCAGCGCTAGGGCTTCGGATATTCGCGCGCGACGAAGGCGTAGTCGCTGTCGCTGATCGTCACTCCGCCGAGGATCGGTCTCCCGCTCTTCGTGCACTCGCCGGGGATCTGGTAGGCCATGATCGATTCCTCATCGGGCCTGGCCGTGCCGAAGATCGAGCTCTCCTCGAGCGGCGTCAGCACCTGGAAAATCACGTCTTCTCGGCTCCAGCCCTGGGTCCGCATGAAGTAGGCGATCGTCCTCTCGAAATCGAGGCGCTCGACGATCTGCGCGCGGAGGTGCTCGTGCGGGAACCCCAATGTGTGGCCGAACTCGTGCGGAACGACGCGTTCGAACTCGGAATCCGGCGTGCTCAGCGTGAACCCTTGGAGGTTCATCGTCTGCTGACCCGGGTGGTTGAGGATGTCGATGCCGAGCCACGACCAGTAGCCCCCTTCGCCACGCGCGAGGCGGACGTCCGCGCTCGCCGCGTAGGACCGCGTCTCGACGAATTGGATATTTCCAGTCCTGCTCCACATGTTCGCGTACGCGAGGATTTTGCGCCGCAGCGCGGGCTCCGGATTGTCGAGGAAGCCGACGGTGAGCCTCACCCCCGTCTTCGGCCACCGTAGCCTGATGACGAGCGCAAGCCTGCCGTGCTCGGTGGGATCGATGTCCTCGATATTGAAGCCCGGCGGCAGGTTGTCCGGGCGAACGGCCTTCGCCTGCACGGCCAGCTCCTTCCATTTTTCCGGCGGCGGAAGCTTGGGAATGCAGACCGGGACCTGACTTGCGAGCGACTTTCTCATGGCGACCCTCCGATACGACCCTGCTGGAACGCTCCTTTCTTAAGGCGAGCCGACCGCAAAGCACAGCTGCCCGGTGCTCACCGTCGCGTGTCGGCTCTCTTCGGTGCCGCGCTCCACTCCCGGAGAGCCGGTCAATGCGCAAAGGTGACTTCGAGAGAGAGCGGCGGCTATCCGCCAGGCAGGAAGGCATCGCGGAGAATGTGGGAGGAGATGCATCATCCGTCGTCGATCACGAGCAAGCTCGCGAGCGGGCCGCTGCGCAACCGCGCGACGGGCGCGGTCGATGTCGACGCCGGCCCGTCCGCAGTGGGCGACGCGACGGCTGCCGGCGGCGCGTTAGCCGCTCGGCGGTGAATCACTCAGAACAGAACGAAATTCATTGAGATGTCATCCGCGCCCGCCTCGCCGTCGCAGAATTCCTGTCGTGATTTCCGGCGCGCGATGCTAGCCGAGCGCCCCCGAGGCGGCCGCGGGGCGGAGGCCCTCGATCAGGGCCGCGCGATAGCGGTGCCGCGCCGCGGAGAGGCGCAGCGCCTCGCCTTCGTCCGGGAGCGACGCCGAGGCCATCGCGGCGTGACCCAGACGCAGGAGGGTGTAGGCGAGGAGATACGCCGGCAGGCGCCGCTCGGGATCATCGCCGGAGCGGCGCCGATATCGATCCAGGAAGGCGCGCCGGGCGCCTCGCGGCATCCGCCACTCGACGATGGCGCCGGCGAGATCCCAGGCGATGTCCGCGGGGCCAGGGAGGAAGTGATCATCGCCGTGCCCGCAGGCGTCCACCTTGACCAGCTCGCCCGAGGCGGATCTGCGCCACTCGTGGGGATCCATCCTGCCATCGACGATCACCGGACGCGCGAGCTCCAGGTGGAGCTCACCCGGGAGCTCCCTCCGCATCTCCAGCGAGAAATTGGTGCGTGCCATCGCAATGAGCTCGTCGGCCGCAGGGCTCGGCACAGGGAAGGCCGAGGCGCGAAAAGCGCAGTAGTCGGCCAGGCGCTTGAGCTCCGCGGCGGATAGCTCATCGGCCTGGAGCGGGCGGCCAGGGAGCCATGGATACGAGAAGAATCCCTGGCCCTCGTCGCGCGGCTCCAGCCCAAAGCCGGCCCGGAAGATGCCGTGTGCCCGCTCCAGACACTCGGCCCCGTAGCGGCCCATCCCTTCGAACTTGAGGATCCGGCGTTCGTCCGGGGAAAGGTATTTGAGGCGCTCCATGGATGTCCAGGAGGGCGGCCAGCGCGATTCGTCCTCGTAGCAGCGGCGGCGCCACGCCCCGGCGCCGATGGGCTCGCCCGCATCGCCGGGGAGCTGCGCACCGCCTTCGGCGCGCTCCGAGCGGAAGGACCGCCAGCGGCGGGCGCCGTCCGGCGCGACGAGCGCGTCGGGGTCGGGCGCGCGGGAGCCGAGGAAAACGATGCTCGCGCGCGGGACGCCCGCGCGAACCAGGGAGTCGCCGGCGGCGAGGAACGAGGAGCCGCTGAGGCCCGGCCCCTCGTCGACGACCCAGAACCGCGCTCCCTCGGCGATGCCGTCCTCGACCCAGCGGAGCTGCCCGGTGTCGAGCTCGACGCGGCGGTCATAGGGGTGACCTGATGGGCGCACGGTGATGCGCCCGGCCCGGATCCCCTGCCGACGAAGCGCCGCGGCCGTCACCGCGCTCAGGGTCGTGCCGATGCTGCGGATGCCGAGGACCCGGACCGGCGCCGGCGGAGACGCGAGCCGCTCGGCCAGCCGTGCGAAATCGAGCGGGTGGAGCGCGTAGAACGAGAACCCCTCGGGCGGCGAGGTCGAGACGGTCGCCGGGACCTCGACGGCCATGAGGGCCTCGGGCGTGGCCAGACGTCTGGCTGGTCGTGGCCAGACGTCTGGCTGTCCGTGGTCAGACGTCTCGCCGTCCGCGATCGCGAGCGCGCCCGCGTCGTTACCGTCGATCAGCGCGGCGGCGAGATCGTCGGTGAGCTGCGCCAGCGCCGAGGCGCCCTCCGCGCCGGCGTCGGTGAGGATGGACTCGAGCTCGCCAGCGCGGATCAAGGCGCGGAGCACGACGTCGCGAGGGCGCTCCGCGCCTCCGGGGCCGGCGATCGCCTGGAGGTCGACCGCGAGCTCGTCGACGAGCCGCCGCCCCGGGACGTCGCGGCGGCCGCTGCGGAACACGTACATGCGGTATCCGGAGCTGTCGTCCATGGCGGGCTCCACGCCTCCCCGCTGCGCGACGCGCGACCCGCGCCGCTCGCGGGCCTTCCCAGCGGTAACGTCATGGAACCGGCTCGTCAAGCCGCCGGCCTCGTGCGTGGAGGCGAGCGACGGGCCTGACTCGGTCGTGGGTGAGGGCCGGCAGAAGGAGCAGCGCGAGCGGCTCCGGCGCCATCACCCGTCGATGGCTTCGCTCAGCGCGGGCCGCCGGCCGCGAATGCAAAATCGATGTGCACGTGCTCGTCGTGCCGCCACCACACCGGGCCGCGTGGGATCGCCCCTGCGAGGGAGCCCAGCGTGCGGCCCGCGGGGCTCGCGAGCAGCAGCGGCACGTACTCAGGCGCGAGGAAAATCCGCTGGATCCGGAGCTTCCTTGGCCTGGCCTTCTCGTCCAGCGCCGACAGGAGCCGCGCGAGATCGTCGAAATCGATCATCAGCTCGCCCCACCGGCCCTGCGCGTCGAACTCGAGGCCATAACCGAGCTCGTTCCAGGGATAGGTCGACACGTCCGCGGGCCGCCCCGCGCCGTCGCGCAGCGGGACGAAGATATCGACGCTGAGCCCGTTCTGGTGCGTGCGGTGCGGCCAGAACCGGCCGCCATCGCGGTGGCCCGTCTCCCCGACGACGAAGCGCCGCCCTGGCCTGGCCGCCGCGCACGCGGCGAACGCCTCCTCCAGCGCGCCGCGAACGGCGCCGTGCACGTACTGGCGCCCGAGGCTGGCGCCCAGGTAGGAGTAGGTCACGTAGCCGGGCCCCGAGGGGCGGAGCGGGTGCCCGTGCAGCAGCCGGCCGCGCGCGGGGCTGCCAGAGCTCTCGGACGGCGTCGCGCCGTCGAACCATACGCGGCCGTGCGCCACGACGACGGGCGCGACGAGCAGGAGACCGGCGGCGACCGCGAGTCGCTTCCACGCCCGACGAGACGCGCTCGTCGCTCGCGGAGCCGCAGCGGGCGGCACGCCCCGAAGGACCTGGAGGAGCTTCACCCCGTTCGCCTTCTTAGAAGATCGCTCGCGTCGTTCAAGCGAGAAACGAACCATCAAGCGCGCCAAGAGGGGTTCTCTCTCTTGGCGTCCCTGGCGCCTCGACAGCTCACCATTCGGCGTCTTTCAGGCAGTTTCAACTCATTTGTGGGATCGGGAGGTCATCGCGCCAAAAAGAGACGCGACCGACCGACCGCGCGCCCCGGCCCTGTGCAAGACTGCGCGCCGATGCCGTACGACCATCTCCTCGGGCGCGTGGTGACCCTGCCGGTGCGGCGGTTCGGCCCGCCGGGCGCCTTCCTCTCGGCCGATCCGGGCGACCTTCGCCCGGACGCGCCGGTGCTCCTCTTGCCGCGCAGCGAGGTGCCCGAGGGCGCCAGGGAGGGAGACGAGCTCGATGTCTTCGTGTACCTCGACTCGGAGGATCGCCCCATCGCCACGACGCGCCGGCCGAAGGTCGCGCTCGGCGAGGTCGCCTTTCTGGCGGTCACCGACGTCGCGCCCTTCGGCGCCTTCGTCGACTGGGGCTTGCCCAAGGAGCTGCTCATCCCCCGCGCGGAGCAGACCCGCGACCCGCAGGTAGGCCAGCGGCACCCGGTGGGGCTGCTCGTGGACAGGACCGGGCGCCTCGCGGGGACGATGCGCGTGAGCGAGATGCTGCGTGACGAGGGCGAGTTCGATCTCGACGAGTGGGTCGAGGGCGAGGCGTGGCGCAACGAGCCTGGGATCGGCCTCTTCGTCATCGTCGAGCGCAGGTTCGTCGGCCTGGTCCCCGCCGACGAGCCGCACGCGCTCTCCCGCGGCCAGGCGGCGCGGTTCCGCGTGGCGAGCGTGCTGCCCGACGGGAGGATCGACCTCTCGCTCCGCGGTCACGCGCACGAGGAGGTCGAGAACGACGCGCAGGAGATCCTCGCGCGGCTCTCGCGCCCGGGCGCGCCGAGGGTCGGTGATCGCTCGAGCCCCGAGGAGATCCGGGCGCTCTTCGGCCTGAGCAAGAAGGCGTTCAAGCGGGCCGTCGGCCGCCTGCTGAAGGAGCGCGCGGTGGCGATCGACGGCGAGGGGTTCCTCGTCAAGAACGCGCGCTGAGCCGGGCGGAAGGATCGGGGAGTCGCGCGCAGACGAACGCGGCGCCGCGCCGCCCGCCGTCGCCGTGTCTGCACCGGAGAGCAGCGCGAGCGCTTCGGGCCGCGTCGCCGTGTCGCCCTATCGACGGCTTCGCTCGGTGAGGGGCCCTGGCCGTGAGCGCGACATCGATGTGCGCGTGCCCGCAGATGCGCAGCCGGAGTTGGCAGGCGTCATGTAGGCGGTTGGCGGCCGTGCACGCCGCCCATCAGCTCCCCGACGACGGAAGTGCGACCAGCGCACCTGGGCACCCTCATCTCAGCGCGCGCCGATCCCATGAACCCGGCGATACCGAGCGCGCATGCGCCTTCGGTGGCGAACAGCAGGAATACGACGGCATTCACCCGGGAAGCCGCCCCTGACCGCGCACTCCGGAACAAATCATTAAATTCCGTCAAACCGGGCTCAGGGACGAGCGCTACGGGCGCGGCGGAGTCACGGCCTGCTGCGGCCATCGCCGGCAGAGCGGCGTCCGCCATTGGCCGGCCACCATTGGCCGGCCACCATTGGCCGGCCACCACGACTGGCCGGCCACCATTGCGCCTGACCCGCCATCATCGCTGGCCGGCAACGGCGCTCACGAGCCATTTTTGTCAGTTTGGCGGAGACTGGCACTGGCCTGAAGCATTCAGCGAGCGCGCCGTACCCGAATGCCGCACAACCGCTCCAGGTCGATGGACCGCACTGCGCGCGCAACGATTGTTCACGAAAACGCAACAGTGTTTTCGCTTGACGCACCACGCCATCCTACAATACTAAGTGATGCCGACTACCTTGACTTGATAGGGCACGTACTCAGTCACCCATCGACCGAGCGCCCAGTCGGATAGCGGACATGCGATGTGCGTCGTGGGGATGGCGGGTCGTTCCGGCGCAAGTTCGTTGCCGGCCGGCTTCGGCGCTTATTGATCATCTAGCCTTCGTGGAATAGCGACATGAAAAGGACCGTGCACGGCATCGCTGGAATACTCGCGCTCTGTATCATTTCGATCTTCTTTTTATCCACGATGCTCGCTGAGCTCTCCGGGAATACCGAGACCATCGTCACCGTGAAGCGCACCATCCTCTACGGCCTCGCCCTGCTGATTCCGAGCATGGCGGCGGCGGGCGGCAGCGGGAACTCGCTGGCCAGCGCTCGCACCGGCAGGATCGTGGAGGGCAAGAAGCGGCGCATGAAGTTCATCGCGATGAACGGCATCCTCATCCTTGTGCCTTGCGCGTTCGTCCTTTACCGGCTCGCGAGCCGGGGGGAGTTCGGGCCGCTGTTCGTCGGCCTCCAGATCGTCGAGCTGGCGGCGGGAGCGACGAACATCTACCTGCTCATCAGGATGGCGCGCGATGGTTTCAGGCTGACAGGCCGCCTGGCGGTGGCCAAGGAGAGCGGCAAGGCGAGCTGAATCGGAGCGCGAGATCCTCGCGCTCCACCGAAGCCAGGGCGCCTCTCGAAGCCACACCACGAAGGCGATCGGCGCTGCGCGACGCAGCCGCCGAAGGGACACTATTGTCGATAGTCGACACAAGGAATGGACGGGGCGAATGAACTATTATCAGCACACGATCGAGGTAGCCGCTGATGTCGAAGACGCCTACGCGCTGTCGGCAGACGTGGAGAAATGGCCGCAGATCTTCCCGCCTTGCAAGGCGGCCAAGGTCATCGAGCGGAGCGAGAGGACGCAGCTCATCGAGATCACAGCGCTCGCCAACGGCAAGCTGATGACCTGGCGATCCATCAGGGAGTTCTTCCCCCAGCAGCGTGCCATCTCGTTCCGCCAGGTGCAGCCGTCGCCGCTGCTCAGCGCCATGGAGGGGTTCTGGCGCTTCTTCCCCCTGCAGACCGGGACGCTCATCGTTTTGGAGCACCGGTTCGAGATCAAGCCGGACGTGCGCGGGCTCATCGATGGCGTCTCGACGCCCGAGGAGGCGCAGAGCTTCATGTCGAAGTCGACCGACACGAACAGCAAACGCGAGCTCCAGGCGATCAAGCAAGTCCTCGAGTCGAAGACCATCCCGGGCCGGGACAACGAGCTCTATGGCGAGTTCGAAGAGGAGATGACGATCGCGGCCTCGCCCGAGGCCGTGTATCCGCTCCTCGCGCGCGCGCAGGACTGGCCGCAGGTGCTCCCTCACTGCCATGGCGTCGAGATGCGGTACGACGACGGTCAGGATCAGGAGTTCATCATGACCGTGGACGTGAAGGGGCAGATGGAGCGCATCCGGTCGATCCGGCACTGTACGCCGAACTCGAGCATCAGCTACTTCCAGCCGGAGCCGCCGCCGGTGCTGCGCCGGCACAGCGGCAAGTGGCTCATCGAGCGCGTGCCGGGCGGCGTCCGGGTCGTCTCGTGGCACGCCGTCGAGCTGAAGCCCGAGGGCATGAAGAAGATCTGGGGGGACATCAGCCCCAGCGACGCCTTGGCGCGGGTGACCAAGGCGATCAACGACAACAGTCGCGGGACGATGCTGGCTGTCAAGGCTCGTACCGAGACGCAGGCTTAGAGGAGTCTATCATGACGGATCAGAATCGGAAGGTCGCTCTCATCACTGGTGCCGGCCGCGGGATCGGCAAGGCGGCGGCCGTTCGGCTCGCGAAGGACGGGTTCAGCGTCGCGCTCCTCGCGCGCTCGAAGGAGCAGCTCGAGGAGACCAGCGCGGAGCTCCGCGCCCTGGGGAACCGCGTGATGATCGGGGTCTGCGACGTCTCGTCGCCGCAAGAGGTCGACGCGGCCGTCAAGGCTGTTGTCCAGGAGTTCGGGCACATTAACGTCCTCCTCAACAACGCAGGGCGCGGCGGCGGCGGGGCCACCGCGACCATGGACGACGCGCTGTGGCGGGAGATCATCGATACGAACCTGAACAGCGTATTTTATGTCACCAAGTCGGTCCTCAACAACACGCCCGAGGGCACGCTGAAGACGATCCTCAGCGTCGCGTCGACCGGCGGCAAGCAGGGCGTGATCTACGCCGCCGCGTACAGCGCGTCGAAGCACGGGATCATCGGCTTCACCAAGTCGCTCGCCCTTGAGCTGGCGCCGAAGGGCATCACGGTGAACGCCGTCTGCCCGGGGTTCGTGGAGACCGAGCTCGCGGAGAAGGCGCGAGGGGGCTACGCGAAGATCTGGGGCGTGAGCGTCGAGGACGCGAAGAAGCGCATCGAGCAGCGCGTCCCGATCGGTCGCTACATCGACCCGAGCGAGGTCGCGGCGATGGTGGCCTACCTGGCGTCGGACAGCGCTCGTGGGATCACCGGACAGGCACTCAACGTCTGCGGCGGGCTGGGCAACTATTGATGCCTCTTGTGGTCGGATAGGAACGTGGCGGGGGGGAGAGAAGGTTAAAAATTCGTGAAGTACGCTCAGAAGGGTAAGCGGCGTAGGGCAGTCATCACTGGACTCGGGATCATCGCGCCCAACGGCATCGGCGTCGAGCAGTTTTGGGCGGCAGCGATGGCCGGGCGCTCCGGGGTCCACGGGATCGACCAGTTCTCGGTAGACGGGTTCAAGTCGAAGATCGCCGGACAGGCGCGGAGCTTCGACCCGAGGGCCTGCGGCCTCAGGGAAGACCAAGTCCGGCGGCTGGACCGCTATGCGCAGTTCGCCGTCGCGGCGAGCAAGATGGCGATGGATGACGCGGCTTTCGGCGACGGCGCTCCGGGCCATGATCGGATCGGCGTCTGCATCGGCAACGCGATCGCCGGGACGAAGTTCATGGAAGAGGAGTTCCTGGTCCTGACGGAGCGAGGCACCGCGCCGTACAACCCGACGTGGGTGCAGCGCTCGCTCTACCAGGCGTCCACGTTCAACGTGGCCTCGGCCGAGGTCGCCAGCATCTACGGAGCTCGCGGGCCGTGCTCGACGCTCAGCACCGGGTGCACGGGCGGCCTGGACGCCATCGGGCTGGCGCTCGACAGCATCCGCATGGGCGACGCCGACGTGATGATCTGCGGCGCGTCGGAGGCGCCCATCACGCCGATCGCGTTCGCCGCGTTCGACATCCTCGGCGCGCTCTCGAGCAGGCGTAACGACGCCGCGCAGCGCGCCTCGCGGCCGTTCGACTCCCAGCGCGACGGCTTCGTGCTGGGCGAAGGAGCCGGGATCCTGATCCTCGAGGAGCGGGAGCACGCGCTGCGCCGCGGAGCGACGATCTACGCGGAGCTCGGCGGCTTCGCGTCGTGCAACAACGCATACCACATGACCGATCTCGCGCCGGACGGCATCGACCTGTCCCGCGCGATGAAGCTCGCGCTCGTCGACGCGGACATCGCGCCGAACCAGGTCGACTATGCGTGCGCGCACGGGAGCTCGACCAAGCAGAACGACACGAACGAGACGGCGGCGCTGAAGCTGGCGCTCGGGGATCACGCCTACAAGGTCCCGGTCAGCTCGCTGAAGTCCATGGTCGGGCACCCCCTGGCCGCCGCCAACGCGCTCGAGAGCGTCGCCTCGGTCCTCTCCATCCGTAACTCCGAGATCTTCCCCACCATCAACTATGAGAGCAAGGACAGCTCCTGCGATCTGAACTACGTCCCCAACGAGGGTATCCGGAGGAAGGTGGACGTCGTTCTGAAGGCCGCGAGCGGTTTCTCCGGAATTCACAGCGCTCTGGTGTTTTGCGCGCCGAGCTGAGCAGGAGCACAACAATGAATCGTCGCGTTGTCATCACCGGGATCGGCCTTCTCGCTCCGAACGGCATCGGCAGTGGAACGGTCTGGTCCAATATCCTGAACCGGAAGAGCGCGCTGCGCCAAATCACGAAGTTTGATACCAGCAGCTTCCCGACCTCCTTCGGCGGCGAACTACTCGACTTCGACCCGCTGGATTTCATGCCGGTCCGCCTGGCGCGCAAGCTGGACCCCTACACCCAGTACGCGATCGCCGCCTGCACGATGGCGATCAAGGACGCCGAGATGGACCTCGAGAAGGTCAACAAGCACGAGTTCGGCGTCTACGTGGGCAACTGCTTCGGCGGATGGACCGTGACCGATCGGGAGCTGCGGCACCTGCACACGACGGGTGCGAGGGACGTGAGCCCCCACCAGGCCACCGCCTGGTTCCCTGCCGCGCCGCAGGGGCAGGTCTCGATCCTCTTCGGGCTCCGCGGGCACAGCAAGACCATCGTATGCGATCGCGCCAGCGGCCTGGCCAGCATCGGCTATGCCGCGCGGACCATCGCGCAGGGAAGCTGCGAGATCATCCTCGCCGGCGGCACGGAGGCGGTGATGTCGCCGCTGCCCTACTCCGCATGCCTCACGGACGGCATCGTGAACCAGAACGCGGGCGCGTCGCCGGAGACGGCGTATCGCCCGTTCGACACGGCTCGGCGCGGGCTCGTCCCGGGCGAGGGGGCCGCGTTCCTCTTGCTGGAAGACAGGGAGCACGCGATCCGCCGGAACGCCAGGATCTACGGCGAAATCCGTGGCTTCGGCCTGTCCAACGATGCCTGCCACCCCGCGCCGCTCCCGAAGGAGGAGCGGGGCCTGAGCATCGCGATGCAGAAGACGCTCGACGACGCCGAGATCAAACCAAGCGACGTCTCCTTCATCATGGCGGACGGGATGGGCACCGTGGACGGAGACGCGCAGGAGGCCGCGGCCATCCACAAGGTGTTCGGCGAGCTGGGCAGCAAGGTCAAGGTTTCGGCGCCGAAGTCCATGATCGGACACCTGTATGGCGCCAGCGGCGCGATGGATGCCGCATTCGCCGCGATGGGGCTCTTTTACGAGACCGTCCCGCCCACGACGAACATCGACCATCCCGACGCGAATTGCAACCTTGCGGTGACCACCGAGGCGATCAAGGGCGGCGCGATGCGCTACGCCCAGATCAACAGCCGCGGATCCGGTGGCATGAACGTGTCGATGATCATCGGCAACGACCGATCCTGACCAATCTCGTACCCCACGCGACACATCAGACAAGACGATTTGCCAGTACAGGAGTATGTCATGCAGAGCGCTCAGACCGTCGAGACCCAGGTGAAGACGATCCTCTCCGAGTTCCTCGGAAGGCCCATGAACGACTTCTCGGATGCCGCCTCGCTCCAGGACGATATGGACGTGGACTCGACCGAGATGATCGAGATCGTTTGCGAGGTGGAGCGAGCCTTCCAGATCAAGCTCGGAGCCGGCGCGGAGAAGGAGATCAAGACGGTCTCTGACATCTTCAGCCTCGTCAACCGCGCCAAGGAATCCTGACCCCAGAGGCTCGCCCCCGAGCGTCGCCGCCAGCAAGCCCCCGGTGGCTCCGCTTCCTTGGCATCTTCCCTTCATGAAACATGCGTCGCGCGAGCGCGCTGCTCGGCGCTCCAGTGACGTGGAAGGCTGGCTGGATGATCATCGGTGTCGGCGTTGACCTTTGCGCGATCAGCCGCATCGCGGCGGCTATCGAGAGGCACGAGGGCCGGTTCGAGGAGCGGCTGTTCACCCCGGCAGAGCGCGAATACTGCCGCATGCGGAGCTCCCCTGCTCAGCACTTTGCGGCCCGGTTCGCCGCCAAGGAAGCGTGCGTCAAGGCCCTCGGCGCGCCGGCCGGGCTCGCATGGCACGAGCTCGAGGTGGTTCGCGTCGGGGACGGCCGCCCGAGGCTCATGCTCTCCGGCGCCTCGACGGAGATCGCGAGGGGGCTCGGGGTCGAGAGGCTACATCTCACCATGTCCCATCAGGCGAACTTCGCGGTCGCCGTCGTCGTGGCCGAGCGCGATGAAGGTGAGCGCGAACGTGCCTTCGGCGTACGGCGAGGGGGCCGCTGATGAACGCGGGTGAATCAGCGCGAACCGGCGCCGAGAGGCTCAGCACGAACCGAGGCGAGATACGCCTGGAGCACCCCGCTCAAGGCGTGCTCGTCATTCGATGCACCGGCCACGGGGAGGCCGCCTTCGTCGCGCCGCTGCTGAGCCGCTTCGAGGCGCTCGCCGCCTCCGGCGATCCAGCGGACCTCTTCGTGGACGCCGAGCGCCTCACGGACTTCGACCGCGAGTACCGCGCCGGGATGGTTGCCTGGATCACACAGAACAGGCCGCGCCTCCGCTGCGTCAGCGTGCTCGTCCGGTCCAGGATGGCGGCGATGGGCGTCTCGCTCGCGAGGCTCAGGCACAAGGGCCTCCTGGTCCCGTTCGTCAATCGCGACGACTTCGAGCGCGCCCTCCAGTCCGTTGTTGAGCAGAGGACCGCAGCTCGCCAGGAATTTTGAGCGGCGGAATCCGCCCAGGAGAGCAACAGATCACCATGAAAAACGAGCATGATATCATCATCATCGGAGCCGGGCACAACGGGCTGGCGACGGCGGCCTACCTCGCAAAGGCTGGCCTCGACGTCTGCGTCCTGGAGAAGAACCCCTGGATAGGCGGGGGATGCGTCACGCAGGAGCTCGCCGCTCCGGGGTTCAAGAACGACCCGGCGTCGACCTGCCACATCTTCATCCAGGCGAACCCTCTCCTGGTCAACGACGAGCTCGGGCTCAAGTCGAAATATGGCCTGAAGTTCCATTACCCCGATTCGCTCTATTCCGTGGTCTTTCCGGACGACTCCTCCTACACCTGCTACAGGGATGTAGAGAAGACGTGCGCGATGATAGAGAAGAGGTTCTCCGCGCGCGACGCCGACGCGTACCGCAAGTTCTACGACTGGGCATCCGCGGGCCTCGACATGCTCACGCCGGCCTTCTACGCGCCCTGTCCGCCGGCGGGCGACCTGTTCGCGATGCTCCAGCAGAGCGGCCCAGGCCGTGAGCTCATGCGCGCGTTGATGATGAGCAGCCTGCAGCTCCTCGACGACTGGTTCGAGAACGACTTCGTCAAGATCGCCATAGCCCGATTCACGACGGAAGTCATCATCTCGCCCCAGGAAGCCGGGACCGGCGTGATCTTGTACATGATGACCCCGTTCGTCCATCGTTATGGCATCGGCCTGCCCGAAGGCGGCAGCGGAGCGCTGACGGACAAGCTGGAGGCGTGCCTCAAGGATCTCGGGGCGACGATACGAACCCAGAGCGGCGTGAAGAGGATCACCGTGGCGGGCGGCGCAGCGAAGGGCGTCGTGCTCGAGTCCGGCGAGGAGATCCGCGCGCGAAAGGCCGTGGTGTCTGCGGTGCATGTGCAGCAGCTGGTCTTGCAGATGCTGCGGCCGGAGCAGCTCTCGCCCGACGTCACGACGATGGCTCGCCGCATCAAGATGAACCCGTTCAGCCTGTTCCATCAGGTGCTGGCGATGCACGAGGCTCCGCGCTACAAGGCCGGCGACGAGGTCGACAAGTCCTGTATCGTGGAGTTCGCTCCCGGTAATATGCCGGAGTTCCGGCAGCACTTCGAGGACTTCCATCACGGCCGGGTCCGTACGGATGGTCCGCTGATGATGACGCAAAGCCTCTTCGACCCGACCCGCGCCCCTGCCGGGAAGCACTCCGGTTACCTGCTCCACTATGCGCCCTATCACCTGAGAGAGGGCGCGGCGCACTGGGACCGGCTCAAGGACGACCTCGCGGCCGGCGTGCTCGCCCACTTGCAGCGCCGCACCACGAACATGGGAGAGGCCAATATCCTCGGCAGGAAGGTGTTCAGCCCGCTCGACTTCGAACGGTGGAACTCGTCCTTCGTCGAGGGCGACGGGACGCACATCGGGAACTACCTCTTCCAGTCGCTCAGCATGAGGCCGATGCCCGGGTGGGGGCATTATCGGACCCCGGTGGACAAACTCTATATGACCGGAGCGAGCACCCATCCGGGCGGAGGCATCAGCGCCGGGAGCGGGCGGGCTGCGGCTCAGGTCGTCTGCCAGGATCTGGGCATCAGCTTCGAGACCTTGGTCGCATAACACGAATCCACGAGGCCTCATGGCCGACCTGCCAGCGGGACGCAGGGCGCGCTCGCGAAGCTGCGATAAGGATGGAGGTACAGCGATGAGAAAGAGCAACGTTGCGGTGGTGACCGGGGCGTCACGCGGGATCGGGGCTGCCGTCGCGCGGCGGCTCGCGCGCGACGGCGCGGACGTGGTGGTCAACTATAGCGCGAACGAGGTGGCCGCATCGAGCGTGGTCGAGGAGATCAGGGGCATGGGGCGGCGCGCGATCGCCGTCCGCGCCAACGTCTCCGAGATCGAGGGGATCAAGCTGCTCTTCGCGCGCGTCGCGGCAGAGTTCGACCGAATAGACGTCCTGGTGAACAACGCCGCGACGTTCGAGGTGTGCGCCATGCAGGACGTGCAGCCGACCGCGTTCAACAAACTCTTCGATCTGAACGCACGCTCGGTGTTCTTCGCCTCGGAGGAGGCGGCGCGCCTCATGGGCAAGGGCGGAAGGATCATCAACATCTCCTCGGATCTCTCGTGCATGTCCATGCACGGGACGTCGCTCTATGCTGGCGCCAAGGCGGCGATCGAGGCGTTCACGCGCGTCCACGCGGCCGAGCTCGGGCCGCGCGGGATCACGGTGAACGCCGTCTCACCGGGGATCGTCGACACCGACGCGCTTCGCGCGAACATGCCGGACCAGATGATCCAGGGGATCGTCTCGATGACCCCGCTCGGCAGGGTCGGAGCCCCCGAGGACGTGGCCGATGTGGTGGCTTTCATCGCGTCCGATGACAGCCGGTGGATCACGGGCCAGGTCCTCCACGTGAACGGCGGCGTGTTGATGAGGTGAACGCTCCAGCGATCCCGGCCGGTCACCTCCGCGACGGTCGGGCGGACCGCCGAGGCCGGCGAAGGTGAGCGCTGGAGAGAGCGAGAGCACCAGCGGCCGACGGTCAGCGACGAATGGCTGACGGCCGATAAGGACGATGGTAATGCCTTTCTACTTCTACTCACTGGTGAAGCTGCTTCATCTCATCGCGATGGCGTTCTGGCTCGCCGCCGCGGTGTCCATGCCCGGCGACACCCGGCGCACGCTGCTCCTCGGCAGGCCGCACGTCGACGCCCTGGTCCCGCGTGCCCGGCGGTCCATCAGGATCGCGCTCGCCTCGGGCCTCTTGACGATCGCAACGGGTGGCGCCCTCGTGGCGGCGCACGGCGGGCTCGGAGGGGTCTCGATGCGAATTCAGATCGGGCTCGTGCTGACGCTCGTGCTGTTCGCCGTCAGCGCCGCGCTCGTGCTCCCGACCTGGCGCCGGCTCTCGAAGCTCATCGAGGGGGGTGGCGACCTCCAGCATGCCCTCGCGCTCTCCCGAAAGCTCACCATGTACACGGGGCTGGAGCACCTGTTCAGGTTCTCCGTCCTCACGCTCATGGTGTTCAGGTACTGAGGGCTGCGGTGCGCCGGAGCGCTCGCTCCAGCGCCGCCGGGCCTCACTCCGAAGACTGCTTGAGCGCTCCCCACCCTGCGAAGACCGCGGCCACCAGGCTCAGGCCCGTTCGACCCCACTGCCAGTTGGACCACGACGTGATCTGCGCGGGGACATCCTGGATATCGATCGTCTTCTCGATGAACCCCGAATTCGCGCGCGCGAAGTAGAGAGGCAGCAGGGCGAGCGTGCCGGCCATGCACGCGGTGGCCAAGCCCCAGGGTAGCGGGCTCTGCTTCCGCTTGATGGCGGCGAGCAGCGACAGCCCGCACAGCGCCGTTCCCCCGACCTCGAGCGGGAAGAGCGTCATCCCGATGCGCGGTCCGTAGACCGCGAACCAGTCCAGGAACTCGCCGGGACGCATGGATGAAAAGCTGGGAGCGACGGCGGTGGACACAAGCAGGCTGCCACCGGCGAAGGCGCTGGTGAGTACGACCGAAGCTATCTCTAGTGCTCGTGCCATCGCACGATCCTCCTCATGGCCACTGTAGATGCTGCTGCGCCCAGGGCGCGCCGCGGGGATCGGCGCACGGGCGTGGGATCGCCGCCGGAGCCGCGCCGCGCCCCTGTGGCGGCGGCGGGCCTCCATCGGTACCAGGCTCTCGGAGCAGAGGCGAGCGATAACGCGCCGGCTTCACCGCGGGCCCCGTGATGAAGGTCGGCCTGCCTGGCCGCGTGAGCAGGAGATTATCGTGCGCCGCGGGCCGCGAGGACAAAGCGGAGCACGCGCTCGGTCTGGGCCTCGTCGAACCCCGACTGCGGGCCCATCCGCTTCATGGTACCGGGCCACTGAGCCTCAGGGGTCGCCTCAAGCTCGGGGTATCCGTGGCAGCCGTTGCAGCCGGCGATGAAGAGATCGCGCCCGGCCGAGAGCGATTCGGCGGAGGAGTCAGGCCACTTCGCCTGCGCGACGCGCACGGCGGCGGGAGAGACCGGCCCCGGGGCTGCCCCCGTCTTGGGAAATCCGCACCCGGCGAGCACGGCGAGCACAACGAGCAGCCCGAGCCTGCCGCTGCTGATAAAATCCATATTCGGCATCATCGTATTTTCGGTCCTGGAGCAGCCCACCATCGATCATCCAACCCGCCAATGCCCGCGCGGACGCCGGCTCCCGTAAGGCAGTGTGACAGAGCGACCGAGCTTCAGCGTCATGCCCCCGAGCGCACACTGCCTGTAACGGGCTTGCAGCCTATCACCAGAACATCGACGAGCGCCGCAGCGGACAGCGACAGGACGAACTCGATCGCCCGGCTGATGTCTGTCGTTGCGATCATCTGATCCGGCCCCAGGCCCGATCCGGCCGACATGTCAGTGTCGACCACATCCGGACACAACGTCGTCACCTTGATCCCCTTGGGCAACAGCTCCCGTGCCAAGGACCGACTGTAGCCGACCAGCGCGTGCTTGCTGGTCGCGTATCCTCCGACGACGGCGAACGGCTCCACGCCGGTGATGGACGCGACGTTGAAGATATGGGCCGATCCCGACTCGATGAGCGAGTCCACGCAGGCCATGCACATGTTGTGCACCGCCTTGACGTTGGTCGACAGCATGGCGTCGAGGTCATCCACCGTCATGGCGCTGGTGCCAAAGCGAAAGATGCCAGCTGAATTCACCAGCACATCAAGGCGTCCCCGCCGCCGGATCTCCGCCTGGACGGCGCCGCGCGCCGCGTCAAAATCGCACAGATCCACCGCGACGACGCTGACCGTGCATCCATACTCTCGGCGCAGGGTCTCCGCGTTGTCGGCCAATTTCGCGGCGTCACGGGCCACGAGGATGAGATCGAAGCCGCGGCTGGCCAGCCAGCGCGAGATCTCTCGTCCGATTCCACGGCTCGCGCCGGTCACGAGCGCCACCTGAGACATGATCAGCTCCTTTCAAATTTGAGGCTGTGCGTCTGGGTGCACAGCGAAGGGTGGAGCCGGTATGTCATCGACTTTTCGCGATGGCGGTCGTACGCTTTGTCGCGAAGCGACTCCTTGAAGTCTTCAGCGCTGCGCCATTGCGATACGTTGAACAGCCCGTACCTCGTCGACGGGGCGGCGGAGCGGAACAGCCGGGCGTTCAGGAAGCCTGGGTGCGATGCCATGTGATCTTTCGCCTTGTCCCACATCTCGAGTACGCCTGGGATCTGGACCTCGCTGATCTCGAACGGGTTGATCAGCCAAGCGTGGCCAGGGAGCGTCTGGGTCAGCTCGGACAGCATGATGCCCAGGCGACACTTCGTGCCCTCGACGGCCCCAGCCGCCGCGTCGCTCGTCAGCCCCGCGCGCAGCGCCGCCTCGTCCACGTCATCGCTGTCAAAAGCGTAGACGGAGAGGAGCGTGTAATTCACGTCGCGGATCGGCTCGATCACCGTGAACAGCTCTGCGGTCCGGAGGCTGTGCCGCTCCCGGAGAGCCAGCGCGTGGTCCTGCCAGCGATCGGCGTAGCGCGGCGCGGCCGCCGCGTCGACAACGTCTATCCAGTAGATCATGCGCGCACCTCAGCGGGCCGGCGGAGCGACGAGCGCGACACGGCGGCTCAGATAGAGCGAGAAATCGGACTTGAACGCGTCGACGATCTCCATGAAGCGATCGCTGTGGACCCCGGCGAAGAAGAGCTCGGCGCTCTCCCACTCCGCCATGTTGATGAACTTCACCTCGTCGGCGAGGTTCTTGTTCACGAACAGGCTGGAGTTGACGTACCCGGTCAGCTGGCTCATATAGCGCGCCGCCTCGGCCCACATGGCGGCATAAGCCGTCATGCGCTCCTCGGGCAGGTAGATGACGTCGACCAGCACCATGTGGCCGGACGGCGGGCTGAAGAGGTACGGGGAGCCGTCGGCGAGGCTCATCTTGAACCCGGTGAACTTGGTGCCTGCCGCGCCCAGCACCGCGACGAGCTCTGCGTTTTGCCTGACGGCGGCGCGCGCGCTCTCCCAGTCCTCGGCCGAACGCCAGCGACACACGCTGGTCATCTCCCAGCTCGTACGTGGCTTGAGCGTCTGGAAGGTTTCGAGGAGCTGCCCCCCTTCGAAGCCTGGCTGCTCGGACAGGAAAGCGCACACGGCGCTCCACGCGCTCGTCGCTGCCGCGCGGTTGGACGTTTCCAGGAGATCGATGACCATGACCATGACTCAACCCTCTGCGCAGTGAGTGAAAGCCGACCGCGATGGCTTCACCCGGATTTCGTGATTTCCTCGGCGACGCGCGAGAAACATATCTGGAATGTTCCTTCGAAGGGGGCGACGAGGTCCTTGTAATCTTTGCCGGCGAACTGCGCCATGAACGCTTCTTCGTTCTCCCATTCGGCACGACTGACGAAGTAGTACGTGTCGGTCTCCGGATGGTAGCTCTGAAACAGCTCGGCGGCGATGAACCCGTGGCGCTTGCCCATGAGATCCTTCGTCGCGCCCCACATCTTCGCGTTCTCCGCCGCCTGCGGCTGCTTGATGCGATAGGGATTGGTGATGACGAGGTGCGACTCCCGGGCCGGCTGCTCCGTGTGCTCGCTTCGATCGACGATGCCGTACAGGTTGATGCCGCGATCCGCCGCCAAGGGCTGCGCCGGCCCGGACGCCTGGACAGCGTAGTAGGCGTTGATGTCGGTCCATCGGACGATGCTTACCAGGTCGTACCCGCGGGCGTTGATGCGCTTGTAGACGACATGAAGCCGCGCGCTCAGGAAGCCAGGGCGCGTGGCCAGCTCGCGCGCAGCACCCACCCACGAGCGCTGAAGCACTTGGGTGTTGTCTGCCTCTGCAATATCGATTCGAGCGATCATAGGTCTTTCACTCGGTCACGAGTTAGGTAGTTTGGCGAGCATGATCTGGCTTTTCGGCTGGAAGCCGCCGCTGATGATGTCCTTGAAGACGGGGCTCGCAAATGCGGACTTGAACGCGGGGATGCTGGTCCAACGCGCGATATTCACGAACCAGCCGGCGTGTTCGCCGGGCACGGCCTCGAACAGGCGGCTCGCGACGAATCCCTCTCGGGTTGTCATGAAGCCGGCCGCTCGCTCGAACTGCGCTAGGAACCGCGCGCGATCCTGCGGGCTGAGCGCGCACAACGTGATCAGCAGGACGCCGGCCGATGGCTCGGTCCGCGCTGGCGCGATCCCATCGCGACGACCGCGAGCCCGAACGACCGTGCGCGCGTCGAGCCTGAGCGAAGGAGGAGGCAAGGAGACGTCGACGCGCCCGTCCTGAAACAGCCGATCCGGCCCCGCCGAGGCCATCATGTGAACATACGAGGCAGTACCGTAACCGTCGCGGGCCAGATCGTCTCGCTCGATGGCAACGGAGAAGCCGGCGCGTCCGCCCCCCCGGCGCCGGAGCCGCTCGCTCAGGATGGTGAGGGGAGCGCCCGCCGAGGGCGGCGTAAAGAAGTCGAAACGGGTGATCATGCTCCAAATCTCCAGGTCTGGTCCGCCAGCAACGGGCTCAGCTCGGCGTCGTGCCAGGAAAAAGGCCCGACACCGTCAGGCGAGCCCGCGGCCGTCATGCGACCGCGATGCTCTCCGAGGCCAGGAGGCGGCGCCGGATGGAAACCCTCGATAGGATCCCGGGATGAATGCGATAGGTACGGATGCGATCCCCACGCGCACGACGCGCACTACCATGACACGCTCCAGGAACGACCCATCGATGCATGATGGGTGGACCTCCAGCGCGGCAACAGTCCAAAGCCAGCCTCGCGCCCTGGGCGCGCGCTGGCCGCAGCCAGCTATTGGTGGGTATACATATAGTGCCGCATTACTATGTCAAGTTACAATCTGACGCAGTGCAGGAATGGTCGTACTTTCGCTGTCGATGTGAAAATGGCCATCCGAGCGGTAGGTCACCGGGGCCTTGACCCCAATTTCCCGGGAGCGGCGCGGGCGCGAATGGGCATGCACGAGGTGAGGGAGGTGGGGTCTGACAGAGGTGTTGCGACCGCTGCGTGAACTTCGTGTTTCGATCTCATCGACGGAGGCGCGCGCCGCGGGACCATGGAGGCCTCCGCAGCGCAGATGTGGCGTGAGCGCGCGGGCCGGGCGCTAGGTCGGTGCTGGCTCTCCTCGCGGAGAATCGCGGAGGATATCGCGGAGGCGGGGATGTCGATTCGGCTTTGCGAAAGTTTAACCGCGGCGACACACCGTCGAGCGAGGTTGCTCGAAGCGCCGCCGCCCCGTCCGCTCGCGCGGGCGACGGCTACCGATCCCTCGCGCACCGGGCGCCAAGACCGTAGTAGCGCTCCGCGGCTTTGCCGGGGAGGCGATGGGATGTCGTGAGATTCTCGATGTCGTCGTCGAAGCACCCGCCGCGCATGACGCGCTCGGAGCCAGCGGTCAGGTTCGCGCAATTGTCGCAGAGGTCGCAGCGCTGCGATGAGATCGGGTAATCGTCGCTGTGCCCGTCCAGCGTCCACTCCCACAGGCTCCCTGCCAGGTCTGCCTGGCCCCACTTTCCATCCCCGGAGGTCGCCTCGTCACCGCTCGATCTCGATCCGACCGGCAGGAGATCGGCGATCGTGCAGGGGCTGCCTGACGCTTCGGTGTACCCGTAGCAGCCGAAGACCGCACGGTCCTCGTCGGCCGTATCGCCCCACGGATAGCTTCGCTCCTCGTCGCCGCCGACCGCTGCATAGCTCCACTCGGCCTCTGTCGGCAATCGCCCGCCGTCCCACGCACAGAAGGCCATTGCCTCGTGCCAGGTGATGCAGTTCATGGGGAGGCGCTCGTCGTCGTGGGATGCGACCTCGTCGGTCCACGTCGAGCAGCGCGCCCCGAGAGCGCTGCACGTGTCGCGATCGGGAGGGGTGCACTTCCTCAGCTCCGTCATCAGCGTCTCCGTGTCTGGCTGGAGGAACTCCACGAAGCTGTCCTTCCACCCGCTGTCAGGCAGCGCCGGGTGCTTTCCGGCGCCATCCTCGGGAGGGCTCTCTTGGGTTCCTCTCCCCGCCTTGATGAACTCACGGAACCGGCCAACCGTGATCTCGTAGGTATCCAGCCAGAAGTCGTTCACGATCGCCCGCCTCTGCTCGGCGGAGCCCGTCACGCCGTCATAGCTCCTCGTGTACACGCCGCCGTCCACGAGCCGGCTGTCGCAGCAGCTGATCCCGTCCGGTCCGCACTGCGTCGCCAGGGTCAGGCAGCTCGGGGCCATCGACGAGATTGGACCGCCCCCTGCGCCCGCGCCGCTGCCGCCTTCGCCGTTCAGCCCGCATCCCCCCGCCTCACCGCCGCTCCCGGCCGCCGCGCCCTCACCGCCGCTCCCGGCCGCCGCGCCCTCACCGCTGCTCCCGGCCGCCGCGCCCTCACCGCTGCTCCCGGCCGCCGCGCCGCCGCCGCTCCCGGCCGCCGTTCCCTCACCGTCGCCGGGAGTGTACCGCTCCCAGTCCGCGCCGATGAGGTCCGAGCATCCGGCGGCGACGAGCGCTCCCACCCCGCCGATCCAACCAGCTTTCGCCCAGGTTCCACCCATGACCCGACAGCGTCACCCCCTTCGTTCACCGCTGTCAAGCCGCTCCGGGCCGGCCGGCTGCATCGAGGGATCTCCTCTCCGCAGCTCGGCCGGCGGCCGCAACGCCGGGGCTACTCGAGCAGGCTGCGCAGCATCCAGGCGGTCTTCTCGTGGACCTGCAGGCGCTGGGTGATCAGATCGCAGGTGGGCTGATCGTTGGCGTTCTCGGCCACGGGGAAGAGCTCACGCGCCGTGCGCGCGACCGTCTCGTGGCCTTCGACGAGGCGCTTGATCATGTCCGTGGCCTTGGGGACGCCGTCGTCCTCCTTGATGGTCGAGAGCGCGACGAACTGCTTGTAGGTCCCCGGCGCGGGGAGGCCGAGGGCCCGGATGCGCTCGGCGACAAGGTCCACGGCGAGCGCCAGCTCGTTGTACTGCTGCTCGAACATGAGGTGGAGCGTCTGGAACATGGGCCCTGTGACGTTCCAGTGGAAATTGTGGGTCTTCAGATAGAGCGTGTACGTGTCCGCGAGGACGCGTCCCAGCCCGGCGCCGATCAGCTCGCGGTTCTTGGCGTCGATTCCGATATTGATCTCCATCATCGCTCCTCTCGTAGATCGTGTGCTCTTCGCTCGCTGGACCGAATCCGGCGCCGGGAGCGCCCTCCGTGCCCAGTCGTGACGGGCCGCCAACGTTCGTCCTCACGGTCGCCGCGTCAATCGGGTCATCCCCTGCTCTTTTCCCAGCTGTCCCCTTGCTCTCTTCCCATAGGAGGACGCCAGCGGGGCAGACCCGCACAGGAGACGGGCCCAGATCGGCGTTTTCGGCGCACAGGCGTACTCTTGTACGCCGAGCACCGAAAACGTCGAGATGGGCCCGTATCCGAAGCGGGTCTGCCCCTCACGCCTCGCCGATGCTGCGCATTGACATCACCTCGATGGGGCGCAGACCGAGCAGCGCATAGGCCTGCTCCCAGCGCTGGTCCGCCGCCACGTCGAACAGGATCCCCTCGTCGAGGGCCACGGGCAGCCACGCGCCCGCGGCGATCTCTCGCTCCAGCTGGCCGGGCCCCCAGCCGCTGTAACCGAGGAGCACCGTCCTGCGCCGCGGGTCCGCGGCGGCCGTGCCGCGCACCGCGTCGGCCGCGAGCGTGTCGAACGCGCTCCGGGACGACGTGACCCGCACCCGCGAGCCCACCGGGATCACGCCTGTCTCCTCGGCCCCGAGCGCCGGATCGAGGCACAGGATCCAGCCCGAGCTCGGCTGGACCGGCCCGCCGAGGTAAACCGGCGCCGGGTCCTTCAGGTCGTTGCCATAACCCGCGAACGACAGGAGCTCCCCCAGCGTCATCGGCGCTGGCCTGTTCACCACGAACCCCAGCGCCCCGCCCTCGCTGTGCACCGCCAAGAGCACGACCGTCCGGTCGAAGTTCGGATCGCCGAGCGGCGGCGACGCGATGAGGAACCCTGGGGCCAGCACGCTCGCTTCGCTGTTCATCGGCGATCCTCCCTGGCAACGGTCAACCGGTCACTGCGTCCCGCACGAACCCGTCCGCCGCGGCGGGGGCTGGATGGGGGGTCGCCCCCACCTTACTCCGGTGTGCCGTGACAGGCGATTGGGATCTCCCTCCAGCGCCGGTGCGGCGGGTATAGTGGACCCATGTACACCGTCGGCGTCCGCGATCACATCATGGTGGCCCACAGCCTCAAGGGCGTGCAGTTCGGCCCTGCGCAGCGCCTGCACGGCGCGACGTACACGGTCAGCGTGGAGGTGGAGCGCGAGGAGCTCTCGCCCCTCGGCCAGGTGGTCGAGACGAGCGCGCTGCGGGATAGCCTGCGCGCCGTGCTCGCCGAGATCGACTACCGGAACCTCGACGAGCACCCCGCGTTCGAGGGCAAGCGCTCGACGCCGGAGCTCATCGCGCGCTACATCCACCGCGAGCTCGGCCGCAAGCTCCCGGTGAGCGCCGGAAGCGCCCTCACGATCACGCTGCACGAGTCCCCCCTCGTCTGGGTGCGCTACCGCGCGCCGCTCCGGGGCGCCTCGGTCATGCCGACCGAGCTGGCCTGATCGCCGGCCATCTCCGCTTGGCACGCGGCCCTGCCCGCGGCAAAAGAGCGCGCCGATGACCGAGCCGGTCCGCACAGCGCCGATCGCCCTGAGCTTCCAGGGCGGCACCCTCCGCATCGAAGGCCTCGCCCCGCGCCCGGCGCTCGCGGCTGCGCCTGCGCTCGACAGCAGCGCGCTGCCATCAAACGCAGACGAGCGCGCGGACGAGCCCGGCGGCGGCGACGCGGGCGATCCCGCCGAGGGCGCGCCGCTCGACCCCGCGTGCCTGCCCGCGTCCTGCCGCTGGGACGCGCGCGAGCGGGTCTACCGCGTGCCGGCGATCGACTACGCCGAGCTCGTCCTGAGGCTCCGCGCCCGCGGCGTCCCGTTCACCGACGCCGCCCGCAAGTACGAGGCGCTCCCGCTCGCGCCGCTCGCCAAGCACGACCCGTTCCCCTACCAGCGCGAGGCGCTCGACGCCTGGGCCGGGCGGCGCAGCCGGGGCGTTGTCGTGCTCCCGACGGGCGCGGGCAAGACGTTCGTCGCGACGCTCGCGATCGCCGCCCGGCAGCGCAGCACGCTCGTGGTCGTCCCCACCCTGGATCTCCTGAACCAGTGGTACGACGGGCTCTCCGCCGCGTTCGGCGTCCCGATCGGCCTGCTCGGCGGCGGTTATCACGACGTCCTCGACCTGACGGTGACCACCTACGACTCCGCGCACGCCCACATGGACCGGCTCGGCGCCCGCTTCGGCCTCGTGATCTTCGACGAGTGCCACCACCTGCCGAGCCCGTCGTACGCGCTCGCCGCGAAGATGTGCCTCGCGCCCTTCCGCCTCGGCCTCACCGCCACGCCCGAGCGCGCCGACGGCCGGGGCTACGACGACCTCATCGGCCCGATCGTCTTCCGCCGGGAGATCACCGAGCTCTCCGGGCAGTACCTCGCGGCCTACGACGTCGTCCGGCTCGAGGTGCCGCTCTCGGACGACGAGCGCGCCGCGTACGAGGCGGCGCGCGCCGTGTACATCGGCTTTCTGCGCGCCAACGGCATCCGCATGCCCGAGGGGTGGGGCCAATTCATCCTGCTGAGCTCGCAGTCCGACGCCGGCCGCCGCGCCTTCGAGGCGTACCGCCGCCAGCGCAGCCTCGCGCTGTGCGCGCCCGGCAAGATCGACGTCCTCGCCCGGCTGCTCCACGCCCACCGCGCCGATCGCACCCTGGTCTTCACCGAGGACAACGCCACGGTCTACCAGATCTCGCGGCAGTTCCTGCTGCCGGCGATCACCCACCAGACCAAGGTGAAGGAGCGCAGCGCCATCCTCGACGCCTTCAACCGCGGCGCGCTGTCGGCGGTCGTCACCTCGAAGGTGCTGAACGAGGGGGTCAACGTGCCCGAGGCCAACGTGGCGATCGTCCTGTCGGGCAGCGGCTCGGTGCGGGAGCACG
Organism: Sorangium sp. So ce124; assembly: GCF_051525235.1. Lineage (NCBI taxonomy): Bacteria > Pseudomonadati > Myxococcota > Polyangiales > Polyangiaceae > Sorangium > Sorangium sp. So ce124. The sequence goes on along the minus strand of NZ_CP150312.1, from coordinate 11,115,452 downwards.
TCCAGCGGCTCGGCCGCATCCTGCGCCGGAGCGAGAACAAGACGGCGATCCTCTACGAGCTCGTGGCCCTCGGCACGAGCGAGCAGCGGGTGAGCGACAAGCGCCGGGAGCACATTGCTTACCAGTGACCTCGTCCGCGTCCGCCGCCGGGGCGGGATGGTCGTGCCGCAGTACCTCCGCGGGGCGGCCGCCGAGCGCCTGCTGCCGGTCGCGCGCGCGTACCTCGACATCCTCTCGCAGCGCGTCGGCGAGCGCCGCGACGACGTCGAGGCCGCGCTCGACGCCATCGAGGTGCCCGCGCGGGATCGCGTGGCCTCGCTCGGCCTGAGGAAGGTGCTCGAGGACGGCTGCGAGTACGAGGTGCAGGAGGGCGTCGATCCCGAGGCGCTCCGGCGCGAGCTGTTCCACGCGGCGGCGGCGGCGCACCGCGCCCTCGACGTCCGCGCCCGCTTCGATCGCGCCGCCGTGCTCGACGAGGTGGCCGCCCGGCTCGGCACGACGCCCGCCGCGATCGAGGCGGGCCTGTACGCCGACCTGCGCGGCGCCGAGATCCTCCGGCGCGCGGCCGCGGACGCGCCCGAGATCCTGCTGGATCGGTACAACCTGGCGCTGGCGCAGTCGATCCTCCTCCGGGCGACGCAGGTGACGATCCGCATCGAGGGGGAGAGCGCCCAGCGGTACCGGCGGATCTTCCGGGCGGCGCGCTTCCACGGGCTCATCCACGTGGTCCAGGGCGATCCGGTCTCCGGCTACACGATCGCGCTCGACGGCCCGTTCAGCCTGTTCGACGCGGTGCAGCGGTATGGATTGCGGCTCGCGATGTTCCTGCCGTCGGTGCTCTCGTGCGCCTCGTTCCGGCTGCGGGCCGACCTGCGCTGGGGGCGCGACAAGGAGCCGCTCGCCGTCGAGATCGGCCCGGCGGACGGCCTCCTGTACCATGGGCGCGAGCTCGCGGAGACGACACCCGAGCTGGACGCGTTCTGCGAGGGGTTCAGGAAGCTCGGGTCGCCCTGGACCGTGTCGCCGAACGAGCGGCTGTTCGCGCTGCCCGGAGAGGTGGTGTGCGTCCCTGACCTGGTGTTCCTGAACGCGGAGACCGGGGAGGAAGTGTACCTCGAGGCGTTCGGGTTCTGGAGCCGGGACGCGGTGTGGCGGCGCGTCGAGCTGATCCGGAAGGGGTTTCCGGCGAGGATCCTGCTCGCGGTCGGCAAGCAGCTCCGCGTGAGCGAGGAGGTGCTGGGCGACGACGAAGCCGGGGAGATCTATGTCTACCGGGCGACGATGTCGCCGCGGGCGGTGCTGGCCCGGCTGGACGGGAAGCGCGGGGGGGCGTGAGCCGCCGGGGAGGGCCATCCGACGCCAGCGACGCCCGCGACGCTTACGGCTCCACGGTCGCGTACGCCGGCGTCCACGCCCGCTTCCCGTCCGGCCGCGTGATCCGCGCCCGCACGTACCGCTCCCCGCCGCGGAGCCGGTACGTCGCCCGGCCCTCCGTGGGCTGCTGCCGCTCCAGCACGCGCCCGCCCCGCCCGACGAACTCGACGACAGCGCCCGCCGCCACCGGCCAGACCGAGAACGCGTCCCCGGCGATCGCGATCCTCCGCAGCCTCGCCCCGGACGACGCGTAGAGCCGTCCCCCGGCGAGCGCGCTGCAGATCGCGGCGCGCGACGCCTCCCGCGAGAACACCTCGATGAACCCGCGGCCGGGCCCCGCGGGCGGCGCGCCCGATCCGGCCATGAGCTGGTGCAGATCGTCCACCGCGACGCCGACGATCCCCCCTCCCGCCGCGCCGCGCACCGTCAGCACGGCGTCCCATAGCGCCTCGTGCGACGGGCGCGTCGCGTCGCCGTCCGTGTACACGTACGGGTGCCCGCTGTGGATCTCCAGGAGCTCCGCCGCGGGCGCCGCCAGGAGGTCGCCGGCCGATAAAGTCCAGTCGAAATTCGGGTGGTTGATGAGCGCCACACCCCCCTCCGCCCACACACGGCCGATCGCCCACTTCAGCGCCTCCCCCTTCGTCAGGAAAGCGCCCCCGCCGATCGTCGCGCGCGTACAGAGCGCGTTCACGTGCACGGGCTTCCCCTCTGCCCACATCGTGATCTCCTCGCCGGGGATCACGACGAAATTCGACGTCGACGAGGGATCCTGGAACATCGCAGGATCGACGCGCTGGTTGTGGTCTGTCAGCGCCACGAAGGAATACCCGTTCTCGCGGTACCAGCGGACGACGTCGCGCGGCTCGCTGTCCCCGTCGCTCAGGGACGTGTGCGTGTGGATGTTTCCGCGCTGGAACACCTCCACGTCGAGCGCCTTCTCGAAGTGCGGGTGGCCCGGCGGTCCGCGCCCTCCGGGAGCAGAACCCGAATCGTGCGAGGCGCGCTCCGCCCTGCCGGCAAGCGCGAGGAGCGCCGCCGCGCCGATGAACAGGAGAGCACTCCAGCGTCCGCGCACGTTCATTGCGATGACATGGAGAGTATACAGAACGCCAGGGCCGCGACCAATTCGCAGAGAACGCGCCCGCACCTCCGCCGCCGCGCGTCACCTCTCCCGCTTTCCGGCGCGCGCGCGCCCGTCTCCTCTTCAATTTTTAATTGCCCCGGTCCACCGGCGTCCGGCGGCATACTGCTCCCGTGACGCCCCCCCTCCTCGCGCTCGTCATGATCGTCAAGGACGAGGCCCCCTCCATCCGCGAGACCCTCGCCTCGGCCAGGCCCCACGTCGACCGATTCACCGTCCTCGACACCGGCTCCACCGACGGCACACAGGCCCTGGTGCGCTCCGCCATGGCCGGTGTCCCCGGCGACCTCATCGAGGAGCCCTTCATCGACTTCGGCACGACGCGCAGCCGCGCCCTCGATCTGGCCGGCGACGCGGCCGTGTTCACCCTCATGCTGAGCGGCGACGAGCGCCTCGTCGCGGGCGACGCGCTCCGTCGCTTCTGCGAGGAGCGCCGCGACGCGTCGGGCCCGGGGCACGGCGCCTACCACGTCCGCGTACGCTATGGCGATTCCGTCTATGACTCCGCCCGGCTCGCCCGCGCCTCGGCCGGGTGGCGCTACGTCGGTGCCACCCACGAGGTGCTCTCCAAGGAAGGCGAGCCGCCCCCCTCGATCCGCGTCCCCGACGCCCACATCGTCCACGACCTCTCTCGCCGCGACGCCGCCGCCCAGACCCGGAGATGGCAGCGCGACCTGGAGCTGCTCTCCGCCGCGCTGGCCCGATCCCCCCGCGACGCCCGCGCCGCCTTCTACCTCGCGCAGACGCTCGAGTGCCTCGGCCGGCACGCGGAGGCGTTCGAGGCCTACGAGCGGCGCGCCGCGCTAGGCGGCTGGCAGGAGGAGGTCTACGAATCGCTGTTCCGCATGGCGCGCACCGCCGCCGCGCTCGGGCGCCCCTGGCCCGAGGTGCAGCAGCGCTACCTCGACGCCCACGCCCACAGCCCGCACCGCGCCGAGCCGCTCTTCGCCGTCGCCTGGCACTGGTACGGGCAGCGGTGCTGGCCGCTGACGTACCTCTTCGCCTCCCGCGGCGCCGCCCTCCCCTTCCCCGCCCAGGCCACCCTCTTCGTGGACGCCGAGGTCTACGAGCACAAGCTGCTCGACCTCGTCGCCACCAGCGCGTTCCACGTCGGCGAGCTCGCCGCCGGCGAGGCGGCGCTGCGCAAGGCCCTCGCGCGCCGCCCCGGCGATCCGCGCCTGCTCAGGAACCTCGCGTTCTACGCGCCCGCGAAGAAGCGCTGACGCGCCGCGCTCGCCGCCGTTCAGGCGCCGTCGTCGTCCTTCCTGATCCAGCCCTTGCGGCGATAGTACGTGAGCAGCCCGACGACGCTCGCCAGCATCAGGAGCCATACGAACGGATAGCCGTAATACCAGTCGAGCTCCGGCATGTTGTACGGCGAGGTCTCGTGGTGGAAGTTCATCCCGTAGATGCCTGCAATGGCGGTGACCGGGAGGAAGATCGTCGAGATGATCGTGAGCACCTTCATGATCTCGTTCATCCGGTTCGATATCCCGGAGAGGTGGAGATCCATGAGGCCCGAGCTGAGCTCGCGGTAGGTCTCGACCATGTCCATCAGCTGCACCGCGTGATCGTACGTGTCGCGCAGGTAGAGCCGCGTGTCCTTGGCGATGATCGGGTTGTCCTCGCGGAGCAGCGCGTTGACGAGATCGCGCTGCGGCCAGATCGCGCGCCGGAGCGTGAGCAGATCCCGCTTCAGATCGTGGATCGGCTTCGACATCCGGCGCTTCGCGTCGATCACCTCGACCTCCAGGTCCTCGATGTGCTCGCCGAGCCGCTCGAGCACCGGGAAGAAGCCGTCGACCACCGCGTCGAGCAGCGCGTACGCCAGGTAATCGGCGCCCCGCTCCCGGATCGTGCCCCGGCCTGTGCGGATTCGCTCCCGCACGGCCTCCATGACGTCCCAGTCGGCCTCTTCCTGCACCGTCAGGACGAAGCTCTTGCCGACCAGGATGGCCAGCTGCTCGGTGCGCAGCACGCAGCGCTCGTTGACCTGCACCATCCGCGCGATGATGAGGACGTGCTCGCCGCCGTAGACGTCCGCCTTCGGCCGCTGGGGCACGTTGACCATGTCCTCCAGCGCGAGCGGGTGGACACGGAAGATCTCGCCCAGCCGCTCGAAGGTCCCCTTGTGCCCGAGCCCCCGGACATCGACCCACGTGATGGAGGGCCGGTCGTCCGTGAGGTAGGGGATGCACTCGTCGACGCGCTGGATCTCCTTCTCGGACACGACCTCGGCGTCGTAGTCGATGACGAAGATCTTCGGCCGCTGCGTTTCCTCGATGACGAGCGTTCCGGGCGGCGACGCCGGCGGCGGCTCGTGCACGAGCCGGTCGCGCCTGGGCCGAAGCGTCGTCCGGTCGAGGTCGGTCCTCTCCTGGACCCAGGAGGCGCGCGGCTGCGGCGCGCTGCTGCGCCGCGATTCGGGGGGTAGCGTGGAGCTCGTCACGGGGGCGTGATGGTAGACCAAGATCCCGGGGTATCGAGCGGGGATGACGCGTGGGATGACGCGCGGAGCGAGCGCGCTCTCGCGCTCGCTCCGCGGCGCCGGGTGGCGTATGCTTATGGGGCCGCGGAGGGGAGTTGCTGGTCGGGCCGCGGCGGGGAACGGGCGCTCGCAGGGCCGCCTCTTCCTCCCTGTCCCTGCTGGCCGGGGGAGCGCGCGACGCGCGCCGGCCTGCGCTGCGCGCCCTGTCCTTCCGGATGCCCATGGGAACGACCCTCGACATCGCGATCGGCCTCGTCAGCGTCTTCTTCCTGCTCAGCGTCCTCTGCTCGGCCATCCACGAGGCGCTCGCCGGCGTGCTCCGGCTGCGCGCGCTCAACCTGGCGCAGAGCATCGAGATCATGCTGGCCGATAGCGAGCTCGACGCGCACGTGAAGCGGTCGCCCGGCGCCGCCGATACCGCCGCCCCCAAGAGCCCCCCGCTGGAGCACGTCATGAAGCGCGTGGCGCGGGGCGCTGTCGTGTTCGTGCGCACCCGGGTGATGCCGGGACCGCACCCGAGCCCGCTCGCGGAGAGGCTCCGCGAGCACCCGCTGATCAAGGATCTCAAGTACGGCTGGGTAGGGCCGTCCTACATCCCGTCGCACGCGTTCGTGGCCGCGCTCATCGACACCCTGCGGCAGGTCCCCTGGCCCGACAGCGCCGCGGCGCCGCCCCCGCAGGCCGGCGCCGCCGCCACGCCTTCGCCGAGCGGCGCCGGCGCCGGCGCCGCGGCGTCGCCGACGAGCGACGCCGCTTCCGCGCCTCCGCAGCAGGCGAACGACGGCGTCCCGCCGCCGCAGGCGAGCGCCTCCGCGCCTCTGCCGGGCGAGATCGCGGCGGCGCCGAGCCGCGACGAGGACCCGCTCGACGAGCTGAAGCACATCCTCCGGAGCATGCCGCCGAAGAGCGATCTCCGGCGCGCCCTCACGACGATCGTCGACTCCACGGTCAAGGACATGCGCGAGGCCAACATCCGGCTGGAGCGCTGGTTCAATGACGCCATGGACCGGGCCGCCGGCCGGTACAAGCGCCGCGCGCAGCTGATCATCAGCGCGACGGCGCTCGTCCTCTGCGTCGGGTTCAACGCCGACAGCATCCGCCTCGCGGGCGCGCTCTCGCGCGACGCGGTGGTGCGCGCCCGGCTGATCGCGGCGGCGCAGGAGATAGCGAAGTCGCCGCCCCGCGCCGCGCCCCAGGCCGGCGGCGTCGATCAGAACGAGGACATCATGGCCGCGATCGCCGAGGCCAGCGGCGCTCGCTCCCGGCTCACCGGGCTCGACGTCGAGATCACCTGGGGCGTGAAGGCCCCCGAGCACACGAGCGTTCCGAAGCTCTGGAACGCGATCGCGGCGATCCTCGGCCAGGGCATCGTCGGCTGGATCCGCGGGGTGCTCGACAGGCTCCTGACCCCCGGCATCCTCATCACCGCGGCCGCTGCCTCCCTCGGCGCGCCGTTCTGGTTCGATCTGCTCAACAAGCTCGTGAACCTCAGGACGGTCGGCAAGAGCCCCGAGCCTTACGAGCCCCCCAAGGGCGCCGGGCCGGACAGCAGCGTGACCCGCTGACCCTGCGCGACGCTCGAGGGGACGACACGCCCGGTCGTCCTACCACGACGCTGGGTACTCATCGTGGGTCGGAAGCCCTCCGCTGGCGCACCCCCACGGCGCTCTGGATGCCCAGAAGATGTGATCCGTCGGCGAGATGGGCGGCGCCGTATCCAGCGAACCCGCCGGGACGACCATGATCTTGCCGCCGCGCCTCTGGCGCGGGACCGGACACCCGCAATGACTGCAAAACCACTTCCCGAAGCTCTTCGCCGTGGGCAGCTCATAGCGTGTGATGGCCTCTTCCCCTGACAGCCATCGGAGCTGGCCGGGATCGACGGCCAGATTCGTGCCGTGGCCCGCGCCCGTGCTTTTGCGACAGCGCGAGCAATGGCAATGGGCCATCAACAGGAACGGCGGATCGACCTCGAATGTCACCGCCCCGCAAAGGCAACCCCCGTGAATGCTGGACTCGCTCATCTGCTCTCTCCAGGCGCCTGACGCCGCGATTGAATGGGACGCACAGCCTATCCGATCTGGCCGGCGGGGATCGAGCTCGGTTCGCCCGGCGCGCCCGGAACACGACGCCGTGGCCACCCCGACACGCGCCACGGCCGATCCTTGGGCCAGCAGAGGCATTTCGCCCGTGCCTCCGAGCTGGTACGCAGGCTGCTGGATCCAGGGGACCGGACCATGAGAACATTGAGCGCTTGCTTTCTGCTGGGGATTCTCGTTGGCTGTCAGAAATCCGAGGAGGCCGGCCTGCCGGCGGCGAGCTCGGGACCGAGCGCCGGATCGAGCGCACCGGCGGCGGCCGCCGCGGAGACAGCGTCGCCGGCCGCTGCGGAGGTAGCCTCGTCGGCCGCCGCGCCCGCGGCTGCGGCGCCCACCGAGCCGGCTCCGCCGTCGGCTGCGCCGGCGCCTTCTGGTGCGCCGGCGTCCTTCAAGGACGGCCGGAGCGAGTCGATCGCAGCGGCCGTCGGCCTCGGTTGCGAAGCGAAGAGCCTCGATGGATGGCTCGAGCTGCTTTGCCGGAAGAAGAACGGGACCGGAGGGCACCCCGTCCGCGCGGTGCTCCACGATCCGAGCGCGGAGGCCGCAGCCGAAAAGCCGAGCGAGCCCGCGGCGGCCGCCGACGCCGGCGAGGATCCCGACGCGGGCCCGTCGAACGAGGTCCTCGCCGACGAGCGTGGCGAGTTCCGGCTCGTCGCGCCGTTCCGGGCCGAAGCCAAGCAGACGGTCACGCTGGAGTGGACCGACACGCGCTACGAGCTCCAGATCGACGGGACGACGGCGAAGCTCGACTGGGCCGGCTCCGTGGTGTCGCACCGGCGCGCTTGCCAGGAGCTCCTCGATCAGAACCGAGCGCGCATCTCCGACGCGCAGAAGCTCGAAGGGCCCGAGAAGGTCTCGACGGCCGAGGCGACGCGCCTGCCGAAATTCGGGGTCTGCCAGCCGGCGGGGCTCGGCTCCTGGGCGCTGTCGCTGACGCGATCCGCTGGCGCCGGCGAGGGCGCGGCGCGGGCGCTCGCCTTCGACATCGAGGTTGTGCGGATCGACCTCGAAGGCAAGCGCTCCGCGGCGCCGCTGGGAACGATCGAGGTCGCGCCCGGTGGACTCGCGATCTCCGCGTTGAACGTCTATGACTTCGACGACGACGGCAACGACGAGCTCATCGTCCCCTACGAGCTCAACGCGCTTGCCGCGGGCGCGAAGCCGGCGGCGCCGAGCCCGGTCTGGACGTTCTCGAACGGAGCGGTGTCCGCCTATGCGAAGGCCCCGAGCGTCTCCGGCGGCCTCGGCATCGAGCACCTCGATCACGACATGCGGCCGGACATCGGGAGCTACGGTCCCTTCGTCGCGTGGCTCGGCGCGGACTGCGGCGTGAAGAGCTGCCCGTCGCGTGTGACCGGGCCGAAGTTCTATTTCCACTCGGTGCAGGACGGCTCGTTTTCAGCGACCGACGCCAGCGCGACCGGGGCGCTCGGCCGCGCGTGCGGCAAGAAGCCCGCGGCGATCGTCGTGACGGCCGGCAGCGGCGTGAACGTCGCTCAGACGGCGAAGAACCTCGTCTGCGCGCGCGCGCTGGGAGCCACGCGGGAGGCGATCGAGGGCGAGCTCGCGGCCAAGCGCGCGGACCTCTGCGGCGGCGCGGCGACCTGCGCGCTGTCGAGCACGTTCGAGGCCTGGCTCGACGCGGCGCTCCCGGCTGAGCTGGGGAGCGCCGCGAAGCCGTGAAGGATGCAGGTCTTTCGAGGCCGCGGCGCACGGCGACCCGCGCCGTTATCTGCCGTCCTTCTCCGTGAAGCCGAGCACGTGCATGCCGAACGAAGCCGCGAGGAGGATCGCCGCCTCGAGCGGGATGCGGGCGCCCTTCACGTTGTTCTTCGCCGGATCGATGAACAGATCCTGGGATCGAGGAAACTGCGCGTTTCGAAGGTCGCAGTCCTCGAAGCGCGTCCCCGCGAAGCGGCACTCCTCGAACACAGCCCCGGCGAGGTCCGTCGCGGCGAACACCGACTCGGTGATCGCGCACCGCTCGAAGCGCGTCTTGCGCAGCGCGAGCGAATCCATGATGACATACCGCAAGTCGCAATCCTCGAACGACACGTCGGGGAATTTCGCGATGTTCGTCCAGTCGACGCCCATCAGCTTGCAGGAGTTGAACGCCACGCCGCGCAGCGAGAGCATGGTGAGGTCGGCCTTGGTCAGATCGCAGCTCTCGAAGACGCAGTTCTCGAGCCGAACGCGCGTCCAGCGGCTCTCGCCGAGCTTCGAACGCCGGAACACACAGCCGCAGAAATCTCGGTCGCTCAGGTCCGCTCGTTCCAGGGTGAGCCCATCGAACGTCTCACCGTCGAAGGAGTCCTTCCCCTCGAACGGATTTAGCTTTGCTGGAGAGATTTCTCCACCGCCGCCGGCGCTGGGCTTGGGCTTATCTCCCCTGATCGTTCGTCCTCGTCCGGCCATTCCCTGCTCCAGTCCACCAAACGATTTCAGACATGGTGTCATCGCTCGGTGGTGGGCGTCAAGGCGCTCCCCCGGCGCGTGACTCGGTCGCACGGTGGTTGAACGGCCGTCGCCGCCGAGCGCGTCGCCTGTGGCCACGCGCGCGCTCGGCGGGGACCCCGCGCGGCTCAGGAGAAGCCGTCGATGGCCGCGTTCAGCGTGGCGCTGGGCCGCATCGCGGCGAACGTCTTCTGATCGTCGAAATGGTAGTAGCCGCCGAGGTCGACGGGCTTGCCCTGCGCGCCGATCAGCTCGCCGTCGATCTTGGACTCGTTGTCCGTCAGGGTCTGGGCGAGCTTGCCGAACTTGGCCGCCAGCTCCTTGTCCTCGGTCTGCTTCGCGAGGGACTGCGCCCAGTAGAGCGCGAGGTAGAAGTGGCTGCCGCGGTTGTCGATCTCGCCGACCTTGCGCGCCGGGCTCTTGTTGTTCTCGAGGAACAGGCCGATCGCCGTGTCCAGCGCCTTGGCGAGCACCTTGGCCTTGGCGTTGTTGGTCTTGTTGGCGAGGTCCTCGATCGAGACCTGCAGCGCCAGGAACTCACCGAGCGAGTCCCAGCGCAGGTAGTTTTCTTTCTGCAGCTGCTGGACGTGCTTCGGCGCCGAGCCGCCGGCGCCGGTCTCGTACAGACCACCACCGGCCAGCAGCGGCACGATGGAGAGCATCTTGGCGCTGGTTCCGAGCTCCAGGATCGGGAACAGGTCCGTCAGGTAGTCGCGCAGCACGTTGCCGGTGACGCTGATGGTGTCCTTGCCCTCCTTCATGCGGGCAAGCGTGAACTTGATCGCCTCCACCGGGCTCTTGATCGGGAGCTCCAGGCCCTTGGTGTCGTGCTCGGGCAGGTAGGCTTTGACCTTGGCGATCAGGTTCTTGTCGTGGGCGCGGTTCTCGTCGAGCCAGAACACCGCCGGGGCGCCGGTGGCGCGCGCGCGGGAGACGGCCAGCTTGACCCAATCCTTGATCGCGATGTCCTTCGTCTGGCAAGCGCGGAAGACGTCGCCGGCCTCGACCTCCTGCTCCAGCAGGGCGTTGCCGGCGGCGTCGACGACGCGCACCGTGCCGCTCTCGGCGATCTTGAACGTCTTGTCGTGCGAGCCGTACTCCTCCGCGGCCTGCGCCATGAGCCCCACGTTCGGCGAGGTGCCCATCGTGCGCGGGTCGAACGCCCCGTGCTGCTTGTGGAACTCGATCGTGGCCTGGTAGATGCCGGCGTAGGAGCGATCGGGGATCGTGAACTTGGCGTCGTAGAGCTTGCCATCCGTGCCGTACATCTTGCCGCTGGAGCGGATGGCCGCCGGCATCGAGGCGTCGATGATCACGTCCGAGGGCACGTGCAGGTTGGTGATGCCGCGGTCGGAGTCGACCATGGCGAGCGTCGGGCGCTGCTCGTAGAGGGCCTTGATGTCCGCCTCGATCGCCGCCTTCTCGTCTGCCGGCAAGCTCTGGATCTTCGTGTACAGGTCGCCGATGCCGTTGTTCGGGTCGAAGCCGACCTTGGCCAGCGTGGCAGCGTGCTTCTCGAGCGCCTCGGCGTAAAACACGCTGACGGCGTGCCCGAAGAGGATCGGGTCGCTGACCTTCATCATCGTGGCCTTGAGGTGCAGGGAGAACAGCACTCCCTGCTTCTTCGCGTCCGCCACCTGCTCGGCGTAGAACGCGCGCAGGGCCTTGGCGCTCATCACGCTGGCGTCGACGACCTCGCCCGGCTGCACCTTGACGCTCGCCTTGAGCACGGTCGTCTTGCCGCCGGCGACGAGCTCGATCTTCAGCTCCTGCGCCTTGTCCACGACGACCGACTTCTCGCTGCCGTAGAAGTCGCCGCTCGACATGTGCGCGACGTGGCTCTTCGACTCACGGCTCCACGCGCCCATCGAGTGCGGGTGCTTCTTGGCGTAGTCCTTGACGGCCGGCGAGGCGCGGCGATCGCTGTTGCCCTCGCGCAGGACGGGGTTCACGGCGCTGCCGAGCACCTTGGCGTAACGCGCCTTGATCGCCTTCTCCTCCTCGGTCTTCGGCTCGGAGGGATAGTCCGGCACGGCGTAGCCCTGCTGCTGCAGCTCCTTGATGGCGGCCACGAGCTGCGGAATGGAGGCGCTGATGTTGGGTAGCTTGATGATGTTGGCGTCTGGCGTCTTGGCCAGCTCGCCGAGCTCCGCCAGGTGGTCGCCTAGCTTCTGGTTGTCCGTCAGGCGCTCGGGGAAGTTGGCGACGATGCGGCCCGCCAGGGAGATGTCGCGCGTCTCGACCCGGACCCCGGCGGCCTTCGTGAACGCCTCGACGATCGGGAGGAGCGAATAGGTGGCCAAGGCCGGCGCCTCGTCCGTCTTCGTGTAAATGATGGTAGAATTTTTCGTTTCCACTGTTTTCTCGAGGGTTGAACGGGTCGGGATTATCGGGAAGGTTTCGCCGGACGCCAAGGGCCCGTCGCACAGGCAGAATGCCCGGCATCGAAATTTGCGCAAGCTGCCCCTGGCTTCGGGCCGACTCGCCGCCGACCAGCCCCCGGATGCACGAGCGGCGGGCCGCGGGAGAGCGGAACGGGCCCCAGCGCGGTCCGCAGCCGCGGGAGAGGGAGCCGGACCCCGGCGCCGGCTCGCTCACGGCCATGCCGCAGCGCGCAAATACAAGAAGCCGAAGTGCCGAGCTCTCCGCGCAGGAATACGCTTCTCCCGCGAGCGGGTGCCGAGCGTCACCACGAACGGTGACAGTCGCGCGGCATCAGGCCAGCGCTCGCCGACGATCTCATCATTTCGCCTCTTTCGATTGGCCGAAGCTACACCCTACGGAGCCGATGAACGTCCACAGGTCCGCGCTCGGCCTCGACTCACCTCGCCCCGCCATGGATTCGCCCGGCCAACGTCGCCACGTGCGCCACCAGATCCGGCGGCTTCACCGGCTTGGCAAGGTGCATCTGGTATCCGGCCCTGAGCGCCCGCGCGCGGTCCTCGGCGCGCGCAAACGCGGTCAACGCCAGCGCCGGCACGCTCCCCCCACGCTCTTCCGGCAACTGCCGTACCTTCTGGATCAGCTCATACCCGCCCTCGTGCGGCATGCCGATGTCGCTCACAAGGACCATCGGCCGATCTCGCTCCAGCTCCGCCAGGGCCTCCACGACCGAGCCCGCCGTCCGCACCTCCGCCTGGCACTCCGCCAATATCCGCAGGAGCAGCTCTCGCGTGTCCGGCTCGTCATCCACCACAAGCACCCGCACCCCCTTCAAATTCAAGAGCTCCCCGCCACGATGCCGTGATGGCCGGCGCTGCGGCGTCGAGGGCGGCTCTCCTCCGGCCAGCGCCTCGGCGTGCTTGGCCTCCAGCGGCAGCTTCACCGTGAAGCTCGCCCCCTGGTCCTTCCCTGCGCTGGCCGCCTCCACCGTCCCCCCGTGCAGCTCCACCAGGTGCTGCACGATCGAGAGACCCAGACCCAGCCCGCCGTACTCGCGCGTGGTCGAGGCGTCTGCTTGCCGGAATTGCTCGAAGACGTACGGCAAAAACTCCGGCGCGATGCCGATCCCCGTGTCGCTCACCGCGAGGCGCGCGTACGACCCCTCGCGGCGCAGCGATACCCTCACCTGCCCGCCCTGCCGCGTGAACTTCATCGCGTTGCTGAGCAGGTTCCACACGATCTGCTGGAGGCGATTCGGGTCCCCGATGACCTGTTCTCCGGGCGACTCGACGCTGAGCTCCAGGCGGATCCCCTTCGCCTTCGCCGCCGGCTCGGTCGACTCCAGCAGCGTTTCGAGCATCTCGGTCAGATCGACCGGCTCCACGTCGAGGCTCAGCCGCCCGCCGATGATACGCGACATGTCCAGCAGATCGTCGATGAGCTTGGATTGCGCCCGCGCGTTCCGCTCGATCGTCCCGAGCGCCCGGCCCAGGATCTCGTCCGATGGGCCGCGCATACGGAGCAGCTGCGACCAGCCGAGGATCGCGGTGAGCGGCGTCCGCAGCTCGTGGCTCAGCAGCGCCAGGAACTCATCCTTCAGCCGCCCGGTGCGCTCGAGCTCCGCCCGCGCCGCCTGCTCGCGGGAGAGGAGCATCTCCCGCTCCGCCTCGGTCCGCTTTCGATCGCTGATGTCCGTGGAGATCCCGCAAACCGCGTACGGCCGGCCCGACTCGTCGAAGAGCGGACACTTGATCGCGATGTACGTGTGGAGCCCATCGTCCTGGGGCACGATCTCTTCCATCTCCAGCGGCCCCCCGGCCGCCACCACCTGCCGGTCGAAAGCGCGAAGCGCATCGGCACACTCCGCGGGGAACAGATCATAGTCGGTCTTGCCGGCGATCGACCGCGCGGTCACATGAAACAACTCTTCGTGGCGGCGGTTGATCATCAAATAGCGTCCTTCGAGGTCCTTGACGTAGATGACCGCCGTGGAGTTGTCGAAGATGGCCTGAAGCAGGTGTTGGCTCTCGCGCAAAGCAACTTCCGCGCGCCGGCGCTCGGCGTTCTCCGCCTCGAGGGCGGCGTTCGAGCTCGCCAGCTCGGCCGTGCGCTCTCGCACCCGCTGCTCCAGCTCCTGGTGGGCGCGCAGGAGCTGCGCGTTCTTCGCTTCGAGCTCCTTCTGCGCCTCGCGCAAGCTCAGGTGCGTCCTGATCCGCGCGAGCACCTCTTCAATCTCGAACGGCTTGGTGATGTAGTCGACGCCCCCCGCCTCGAACCCCACGAGCTTGTCCGCCACTTCTCCGAGGCAGGTCATGAAGATCACCGGGATGTCGCGGGTGCCCTCGGCCGCCTTCAAGCGCCGGCAGGTCTCGAACCCGTCGATCCCGGGCATCACCACGTCCAGCAGGATCAGGTCGGGTTTCATGAGGCTGGCCCGCTTCAGGGCCGCCTCCGCGTCCTCGGCGGCGAGCGCCTGATGACCTGCGGATTCGAGATGATCCACGAGCAGGGCCAGGTTGGCGGGCATGTCATCCACGACGAGGATCGTGCCCTCACGAGCACCGGGCGCGGAGGCTCTGCTCATGACAGTTGACCGTCGGCCACCGCCGCGCCGACCGCGGCATGCTCCTCGACGAACTCCTGCAGCTTCCGCATCTGGTACGTCCGCGCCAGCGTCTGGAGCTGCTCGAGCCAGGGGCCGAGCCGCGGCTCGCTTTGCTGCATCCGCTCCGCCTCCGCCAGCACCTTCCGGATACGGCCCGACGCCACCAGCCGCGATAGCAGCGATAGCTGTTCGGCCGAGGGCGGCACCAGCGCGCTATCCCCCTTCACCGCCGCGGGGGCCGTGGCGTTCACCGGTTCGTGCGTCCATTCCACGCGCAGGAAACGCGCGATCTTCTCGAAGAGCAGGTTGGCATGCACCGGCTTCGGCAAGAAGTCGTCCCAGCCGGCGTGGGCCCCCTTCGGCTGTTCGGCGGCGTTGACGTTCGCCGACGAGGCCAGGATCACCACCCCGTCGAGCTCGGGCATCTGCCGCAGGCGGCGCGTTGTCTCATAGCCGTCCAGGCCTGGCATGGCCAGGTCCATCAGGATCAGCGCAGGCCTGTGCTCCAGGGCCAGCCGCAGCGCGGATTCGCCGCCGTCGGCCTCGACGAGGTCGAAGCCTATGGGGACCAGCAGATCGCAGAACAGAGCGCGGTTGCCGGGGTTGTCGTCCACGACGAGGATCTTGCGGCGCTCGCCGCGATAACCGGTGATCGTGGCCCACGTCAGAGCCTCGTCGGCGGCCGCGGAAGAGAGCGCCTCGGCGAGCGTGAGCGTCACGGTGAACGCGCTGCCTTTGCCGAGCTCGCTCTCGACATAAATGGTCCCGCCCATATGCTCGATGATCCTCTTGCTGATGGCGAGGCCGAGCCCGGTGCCCTCGCTCTTCACCCTCTGGTCTCCCACCTGCTCGAAGGGCTCGAAGATGCGCGCGAGGTGCTCCGGGGCGATGCCCGTGCCCGTGTCCTCGATCCGGAAGCGCACGTCGCGCTGCCCGTCTCCGCCCTCGCCCAGGGCGTCGACGAGCAGGGTGACCGCGCCGCGCTCCGTGAACTTGATGGCGTTGCCGAGCAGGTTCAGGAGCACCTGCGTCAAGCGCTTCTCGTCGGCGTACACGGCGGCGAGCGCCGGGCCCCGCACCTCGTGGGTGAACGCGATGCCCCTCTGTTCGGCGCGCACGCTGCAGAGGTCCACCACGTTGTGCACGAAGGAGGGGAAGTCGAACCTCCGGGCGACGAGCTCCATCTTGCCGGCCTCGATCTTCGCGAGATCCAGGAGGTCGTTGAGCAACGCCAGGAGGTGCTCGCCCGATTTCTTCACGATCTGCACCCCTTCGCGGCTCTTCGGCGAGAGCTCGGGCGCTCGCATGAGGAACTGAGCGTAACCCAGGATGCCATTGAGGGGCGTGCGCAGCTCATGGCTCATGCTCGAGAGGAAATCGCTCTTCGCTCGATTGGCGCGGTCGGCCGCCTCCTTGGCGATCCGCAGCTGCGCCGTCCGCTCCTGGATCTTGACCTCCTGGTCCCGGTACAGCACCGCGTTCTCGACGGCGATCGCCGCCTGCGAGGCGAGCACTGACAGGAGCTCCACGCGCGCGGGAGGGAACGCCGACGGCACGTCGCGGTGCTCCAGGTACAGCACGCCCACCACGTGGCCCCGATGCGTCAAGGGCAGCGCCAGCAGCGAGAGCACCGCGTGCAACGCCAGGTACGGGTCGCCGGCGAAGCGCGCGTCGGACCTCGCGTCGCCTGTCACCACCGGCTCGCCCGTGCGGGCCGCGTATTGCACCACCGCGACGGGGACGTCGTGGCTCTGCCCGAGGGGCTCCGACAGCCCTGCCTCGATGCGGGTCCCCTCCACCCAGAGCCGAGCGACGACCGAGAGCGCGTCCCCTTCGCTGAGCACCAGGGCGCCGCGCTGCGCCCCCGCGTTCTCCAGCGTGAGCTCCATCAGCCGGCCCACCACGCGCCCCGGGTCGAGCTCGCCCGAGAGGGCCTGCGCCGCGCGCACCGCGGTCTTCACGTCGAAATGCGCGCCCGTGGACCTGCCCGTGGTCGTGGTGGTCGCCATCACGGTCGTACGCTCGGAGGCCGACTCGTGCAGGGACGCCTTCAGCACGGCGGGATACCTCGCGTTCAGATGGGCGACCACCGCGTCAGCGCCCCAGCGCGCGTAGGCGTCGCGCGCCTCGCGCAGGTACATCGCCCCGACGTGGGTCTTGCCCGCCTCCAGCCGAAACTCGGCGGCGAGCTGGGCTGCCAGGGCCTCGATGTGCAGGAAGCGGTGCTCGCGGGCCAGCTCGATGGCCTCGTCGTACCTGACCGCTGCCTCATCGGGCTTGCCCAGGACGCGGGCGTATTCGGCCTCGGCGAGGCGCAGCTTGTGGAGGAAATTGGCCTCGCAGCCTTCGGTGAAGTAGCGCAATCGCGCGAGGCTGTGCTCGATGTGCTGCCGCAGCCGCGCCTGCTCCTCGTCCGTGACGGCGACGGGCCAGCGCTTCGCTGCTGCGAGCGCGAGGAAGAGCGCGATGTCTGTCACCATCGGGATCCCGAGGAGGTCTGCCTGGAATTGCTCCGCCTCCCGCATCCTCGACAGCGCCCGCTCCCACTTGCCAACAGCGCAGAACAGATATCCTTCCAGCGTACGAGCGAACCCTCCGGTGTACCTATCCCCGTCGGCCAGGAGGGAGCGCGAACCTCGTGGCAATGGCTCCTCCTCCAGGAGGCGCTCGGCGCCGTCAGGAGACATCAAGACCTCGCAGAAGGACGCGACCAGCTCGAAATGGTGTCGCCCGACGGCGTCCCCTGCGCGCTGCACCAGCTCCCAGCGCGCCTTGTGCTGCGCGTCGACCTGGCCGAGCGGCAGGCCGCGCCACAGCCGGTAGTAGAGCAAGTCGCACAGGAGCCCCCAGCTCGTGCCTTGAAACGACCCGATCTTCAGGCCGGCAGCGATGGCTTGCTCGTAAACGGGGGACGCTTCATCGATGGGCCTCGAGTAGCCCAGGTAGATCCCCTTGAGCGCGAGGCACTCGGGGAGCATCGCGGAGCCGACGCGCTCTGCGGCGCGCACCCCGGGCGTGAGCCAGCGCATGGTACGGCGATACATGCCCGTCGCCACCGACCACGCGTTGGCGAAGCTGCAGATCATGAGGGTGGCAGCAGGCGTGAGCGCGTCCCGCCGTATCGCCTCGGACACGATGCGGGCGATGACGAGCGAATACAGCATCGGCCGGCCACCGTAGATCGCGCAGAGCTGCGCCTGCGTCATCAGGGCATCGATGAGCCGGTGCTCCAGCGACGGATCGACCTGCATTCGATCAAACCCGTCCGGGTCACGGTCCAGCCATTGATCCAGCTCGGTGGACTCTTGCAGGAGCGCGACCTGACACGCCTCATCCGTGTCGGGGAACGTGATGCCCTGCTTCGCGAGGGCGGCCATCCCGAGCCCGATTCCGCGCGCGTACTGGCCCGTGGCGACACAGCAGCGCGTGCGGATCTCCTGCGCCGACAGCCAGGCGACCTCCGGCAGAGGCCTGTCCAGCAAGGCGAGCGCCCGCGCCTCGACGTCGTCGAACTCCCGCAGCAGATAGGCGGCTTCCAGGCGCTCCAGCCCGATCTCCGCCGACAGCGCGCGCTCCTGCTCCCAGGCGCGTCCGCCGAGGAGCGCCTGCGCGCTGTCCAGCAAGTTGGCCATCAATCGGTAGGAGCTCGCCGCCTTCGCGCAGCGCGCGGCCTCCAGGTTCAGCCGCGCGAGCTCCTTGCGCTCCTCCACGGACTCGAGCCGCGCCGAGCCCAGGTTCAGGTGCCGCACGAGCTCCAGGAATTGCTGGACCGTGCCCCCTTCGGCGAGATGACGCGCCTGGAGCCGCCGGCCGATCTCCAGGTGCGCGAGCACCCGCTGCTCCGGCGAGATCCGCTCGTAGCTCGCCTGCTGCACGCGGTCGTGCAGGAACCGGTACGCCGCGTCCATCGCCGCCGCGCCAATGACGCCGAGCGCCTGCGCGGGGCGGTAAGCCCCGTCGACCGGCACCACCAGCTCTGCATCCAGCGCCGGCCATAACGCCCCCGTCACCGGGGCGCGCTCCCACCCGCTGAGCCGCTCCAGATCCTGCAGGTGGAATGTGTGGCCTGCGCAGGCCGCGAGCCCCAGGAGCTGCTGCGTCGGCTCGGGCATTTCACGCACCTTGTCTGTCAGGAGCGCCACCACGTTATCGGTGACGCCCGCCTTCTCGAGCGACGATTGATCCCACCGCCACGCCCCGCTCTCCGGATCCCTCACCACCTGCTTCTGCCGGTGCAGCGAGAGCAGCAGCTGCTCCAGGAAGAAGGGGTTTCCGCGGGTCTTGCGCGAGAGCACGCGCGCCAGCGGCTCCACCCGCGCGGGCTCGCTCTCCAGCGTCCGCGAGCACCACTTCTGCACCTGCTCTCCCGACAGCGGGCCCACCGTCATCCGCGACACCTTGGCATCGCTCTTCTCCACCGCCTCGACGAGCTTCCACAGCGGGTGCTCGGGCGGCGCCTCGTTGTCGCGGTACGCCGCGATCACCAGCAGCGATTTGCGCTCCACGTCCGTGAGCAGCGTCTGCAGGATGATCAGCGTGGCGCTGTCGGCCCATTGCATGTCGTCCAGGAACATCACGAGCGGCGGGTTCGGCGCCGTGACGGCTCGCACGAAATTCAGCCACGTCAGCTTCTGCCGGTTGAGCACCTGCTCGCCCTCGACCGGCGGCACCGGCGGCAGCTTGCCCATGACCAGGTCGAGCTCCGGCACCACGTCCGCGATGAGCCGCGCGTTGTCCCCGACCTCGCGCCGGATCCGCTCCTGCCAGGCCTCGAGCACCGCTTCCGAGCTGGAGAGCCATTGGCGCATCAGCGCCCCGAACGCTTGAGCCAGCGCCGCGTAAGGCGTCGACCGCGCGAGCTGATCGTGCTTGCCCGCGATCAGGAGCCCGCGCCCCGCCTGCGCGATATCCCTGTAGACCGTGCGGACCAGCGCCGTCTTGCCGATGCCCGAGGGGCCGCCGACGAGCAGGAGCTCCGTCGTGCCCTGCGCGGCGCGCGCAAAGGACTCGCCCACCCGCTCGACATCGCGCTCTCGTCCCACGAGCACCTGTGGCAACCGGAGCTTGCGCGAGAAGTCTTTTCTTCCCAGGCCGAACGGCTCCACCGTGCCCCGCTCGTCCCATCGACGGAGGGCCTCCTCCAGATCCTCTGCCGCGCCGCGGGCCGTCTGGTAGCGCCGCTCGGGATCCTTGGCCAGGAGCTTCGCCACGATGGCTGCCACGGTCCTTGGCACCTCCGGGGCGACGGAGTCGAGCGGAGGCGGGTCCTTGGCCAGGTGAGCGTGCACCAGCGAGAGAGGATCGCGCTCCGTGAACGGCAGCCGCCCCGACATCACCTCGAAGAGCGTCACCCCCAGCGAGTACAGGTCCGTGCGCGTATCGAGCGCGCGCGCTGTGCGCCCCGTCTGCTCCGGGGAAATATAGACAAGCGTCCCCTCCAGCGCCTCGGGGATGCTCGCCTCGGTGGCCTCCTGGGACAACAGCGAGGCGATGCCGAAGTCGAGCAGCGTGACCCTCTCGCACGCCTCGTCCACCAGCACGTTTTGCGGCTTGATGTCCTTGTGCATCACGCCAGCGGCGTGCACCCCCTCGAGCACCCGTGACAGGAGCCGGCCGAACCGCAGCGCGGCCCCGACCGGCACGCGCCCCTGCTTGGCGAGCAGGCGATCGAGCGAGCCGAGGCCAGGATCCTCCAGCACCAGCGCCGCCGTGCCGCCCCGCTGCTCCAGCGCCCGTGCGCGCGCCACCCCGGGCACCTGTGCGAGCTGCATGAGCACCTGGTGCTCGTGGATCAGCCGCCCCATCACACGCGGACTGGCCACCTCGGCCACGGGGATCTTGATTGCCACGCGCGCCCCCGAGGGGACATGGACCGCGCGCCATACCCGTGTCTCGTTGCCGTCGTAGATTACCTTTTCCAGCGTGTAATCCCGCAGCTCCATCATTGCCCCCCTCGCATCCTTCAGGGGCGCTGCTGTCGGATCGTCATCGTAGTGCCGAGAAGGACGGAATGCGACCGGCGATCCTCCCTCGGGGGAATTTTTCGGGCAATCTCTGCTGCATGAAGGGCCGTGATCGCCAGCGCGCTTCTCGGCGGCCGAGCGGGCTCCTTCGCGGGGTGCCCACCGCACCAGGCAGCTTGTCAGGCAATATCAGCGCCGAGCTAAATAGAACGGAGCCAGACGGCCGGGGGCATCGGTTTTCACCAAGCTCGTCCGGTTGCGCTCAGGCCACACGGCTACTCTCGCCGCAGTCCTCTTTTTTTCGTCATTCGCCTTGCGCGTGCGCTTCGCTCTTCGCTGGCGGGAGGCTCTGCGGTCGCCGCCACGCGCTTGCGGAACTCGGCGACGAGCATGTCGACGAACAACCGGACGCGCGGCGAGAGGTGGCGCTTGCTGGGGTAGACGACGCGCAGATCCTTGCGGTTGATCGACCAGTCGGCGAGCACGCGGACGAGGCGCCCCCTGCGCACGTCCTCGGCGCAGAGAATGCTGGGCACGGGCGCGATCCCGACACCGGTGCGAACGGCCTCGTGCAGCATGGCAAACGAGTTCATCGAGAGCGTTCCGCGGACGTCGGCGCGGCGCACCTCGCGCCCGCGCTCGAACGTCCAGCGCGTCACGCGCGATTCGCCGTAGACGATGCACGTGTGTTCGTCGAGATCGACAGGCGACTTCGGCCTGCCACGCGCCTCAAGGTAAGATGGGGTCGCGCACAGCCACAGGTCACCTCCCGTCAGCCGCTGCGCGATGAGGCTCGAGTCGTCGTCGGAAGCGAAGAGCATGATGGCCACGTCGAAGCCGTCTTCGATCGGGTTCACGGGGCGGTCCGAGGCGACGATCTCGATCTCCACGGCGGGATGGCGTTGCGTGAACGCCGCTGCCACGCTGGCGAGGAAAGATTGGCCGAACAGGAGCGGCGTCGCCACCCGCAACACGCCGCGTGGGGAGGACTCGAGGTCCTTCACCGCGGCGTTGGCCTCTTCCATCTCGGACAGGATGCGCGCGCAGCGCTCGTGATAAGCGGCGCCGGCGCTCGTCGGTCGCACCACGCGCGTCGTGCGCTCGAGGAGCCGCACGCCGAGCGAGGCTTCGAGGCGGGCCACACGCTCGCTGACCGTCGATCGCGGCAGCCGCAGCGCCTTCGCCGCCGCGCTGAAGCTCCCGAGCTGCGCCACCTCCACGAACGTCGCCATCGCGTCGAAGTCGAACATTGTGCAGCCTGGTCGAACAGGCTATTCGCCGGTCGCTGCCTGGTCAAGCGCAGCGGGAGAGCGTACCGTGGCTCTTGACATGGCCAGGGCTGGCAGCGAAGCAATGGAGAATTCCATGATCCTCATCTGACCGTGGAGGTGTGCCGCCTCGCGGGCCACAATGCGAGCACCTTCCTGGAGTTCGCGCGCGATTCGCGAGCCGAGCTCGGCTGACAGACGCTCTACTGGCTATTGCCATCCACGAGGTACAGCGATGCAAGACGAAACGCATGTCGAGGATTGGGGAGAGCTCTTCGTCACGCGCAAGTGCTGCGGCGCCGGCACGTGCCGGAACTACGCGCCGGAGCTCCTGGGCGAGGTGGCGCCGGCCAGCGACCTCCGGGAAGGCCGCCGCCTCTCGGTGCTGCCGGACTCCTACGAGGACGGCGCCTTCACGGGTGTGCTGCGGCAGCCGCGGAGCAAGGAAGATCTGATGGCGGCGCGGACGGCGATCGCGGCGTGCCCGTTCGGCGCCATCAAGCTCAAGCCGGGAGCGGCGCGGGCTCGTCGGGGCGATCTCGGGTCGCCTTGGGGCGGTTTCCCGCGGTCCATCGAGGATGACGTCTGGGTCATCGGACAGCCATCCATCAAGAACTTCGGCGCCCTGTCCTATTTCATCGAGCGGGACGGAGGCGGGGTGCTGATCGATCCCCCGAAGCCGAGCGAGGAGGTCTTCCGCTGGCTCGCGGAGCACGGCGGCGTGCGGTGGCTCTTTCTGACGCACCGGGATCATACGCACCACCACGCCGAGTTCGCCGGCCGCTTCCCGGGTTGCCGCCGCATCATCGGCGCCGCAGACGTGAACCTCCGTGAGAACAAGTACATGACCTCGACCGGCGACGTGGAGATCAAGCTCGGGAACGAGCTCGGCCCGCTCTCGCTCGAGGGGGAGTCGCTCTCGCGAGAGGCGGCCAAAGAGGCCGAGATCATGGTATTGCCGCAGCCCGGGCACACGCCGGGGTCGTTATGCCTCCTGTACCGAGGCCGCTTCCTGTTCACCGGCGATCACCTGAGCTACTCGCGCCTCCTGGGTCGACTCGTGGCGCATCGGCTGCAATGCTGGGAGGACTGGGAGCGCCAGATCCGCTCGGTGCGGTATCTGCTCGCGGCGGCCGAGGCCGGCTGGCTGAGGTTCGCGTGGGTGTTGCCGGGTCACGGGGAATGGGCCCGCCTGCCGGGCGAGGGGAGCGCGGCCGAGACGGCCGCCGAGCTCCGCCGCGTCATCACGTCCATGGAGCAGAAGCCGAAGGGGCATACGCCGCTGGGCCGCTGGATCCTGTACGTTCAGAGCCGGATGGCGCCCGAGAAGACGCTCGGCCGCGCGCTGCGC
Source organism: Sorangium sp. So ce124 (assembly GCF_051525235.1). Classification (NCBI taxonomy): domain Bacteria; kingdom Pseudomonadati; phylum Myxococcota; order Polyangiales; family Polyangiaceae; genus Sorangium; species Sorangium sp. So ce124. Next base: position 11,092,324 of record NZ_CP150312.1, on the reverse strand, counting down.
GCGATCGGCGGCGGGAGCGACGCCTGGGTATTGCCGCGCGGCGCGCGGAGCTCGCTCACCGATTTCGATCCCGACAAGACGCAGGTCGCCCTGCGCCGGCTCTATCTCCTCGGCGCCGCCGCGCTCTTGGCCGCCGGCGGGGCCGTGTGGCTCACCGCGCGCCGGGGCATGAGCGCCCCTTCTGGTCGCTCCTAGTACTACAGTTGCAGTTTGCTGCCTGGCGAACTGGCGCAACCATCTAAGCCTCGGGATGCTCGACGTCGGGCTCGGCGGGACGGTGGGCACCCGGGCTCTGCAGCTCGCACCAGGTTTGCGCGGAACCGCATTGGAACCGCATTGACGAGTCGTCCGGCCCGGAGCATGTGCAACTGTAGTACTAGGACGCTAATCCCACGGCTTCTCCCCGTCAGCGGTTGTCCGCGCGCGCATCCAACTTCATCGAGCCGGCGATCTGCCTCGTTGTCACGTTGAACCGATTGAAGAGGTTGACCAGCCCGATGTGCAGGGTCAGCGCCGCGAGCGCCGGCTCGTCGTAATGCCGCGCGGCCTCCTCCCAGACGGCGTCGGGCACCGGATCCGCGCGGTCGCTGAGCCTCGTCGCGGCCTCGGCGAGCGCCAGCGCGGCGCGCTCCGCGTCGGTGAAATAGGGCGCCTCGCGCCACGCCGCCACGGCGAACATGCGCTCGTCGGTCTCGCCCGTCTTCTTCATCTCGCGCGCGCCTATGTCGACGCAGAAGCCGCACCCGTTGATCTGGCTCACCCGCAGGTGGACGAGCTCGAGCGTCCGCGCCGGCACGCCGCTCTTCTTCACCGCGCCGATCAGGGCGTAGATCGGCTGCATGACGTCGGGGATGACCATGGCGGGGTTCTTCATCCGTGCTTTCAGCATGTTCGTGCTCCTCCCGAGGGGCTCGGGTGTGCTCGCCAACCGTGACAGGACGCAGAACGTCCGTTCGCGTCGTCACATCGGCTAGGGTTCGTCCGTCACAGCCATGACGAAGCACGACGAGGGAGTGTGACCGATGGATGAAAATAGTTGGCTGGCGGAGCGGTTCGAGGCCCACCGGGCCCACCTGCAGGCCGTGGCGTACCGGATGCTCGGCTCCCTGAGCGAGGCGGAGGACGCCGTGCAGGAGTCCTGGCTTCACCTGAGCCGCGCCGACACGAGCGGCGTCGAGAACCTGGGCGGGTGGCTGACGACGGTCGTGGCGCGGGTGTGCCTCGACATGCTGCGCTCGCGCAAGGCGCGGCGCGAGGACCCGATGGCCGCGCCCGACCCCGCCGTGGACCGCGAGGCCGGGACCGATCCCGAGCGCGAGGCGGTGCTGGCCGACTCCGTCGGCCTCGCGCTGCTCGTGGTGCTCGACACGCTGACCCCCGCCGAGCGGCTCGCGTTCGTGCTCCACGACCTGTTCGCGGTCCCCTTCGAGGAGATCGCCTCCATCGTGGGCCGCTCCCCGGCCGCGGCGAGGCAGCTCGCGAGCCGCGCCCGCCGCCGCGTGCAGGGCGCGCCCCCGTCTCCGGACGCCGACGTCGGCCGCCAGCGCGAGGTCGTCGACGCCTTCATCGCGGCCATGCGCGGCGGCGACTTCGACGCGCTCGTGGCGATCCTCGATCCGGACGTCGTGATCCACGCCGACGCCACGGCCGAGCCCCCGGCCGGGGGCGAGGTCCGCGGCGCGCGCGCCTGGGCCAAACAGGCGATCCCCGCCGCGCGCGGCGCCAAGTTTGCGCGCCCCGCCCTCGTGGACGGCACGGTGGGCATCGTCTTGGCCCCGAAGGGGCGGCTCTTCCGGGTGCTCCGCTTCACCCTCGCGCAGGGGAAAATCGCCCGGATCGACGTCGTGGGCGACCGCGAGCAGCTCCGCGATCTCGACCTGTTGGTCCTCGACGGCGGGCCGCAGCTGGAGATCTAGACGAGCCCTGTGGGAAGCGCGCTCGTCGGAAACATGCTCGCCGGTATCCTGCTCCCGATCGGAGCGCTCGCGCGCCTCAGCTGCGGGTAGCGCGGTACTTTGGCCGAAAGTGCGGTACGTTGGGAACCACCAAGCCGCCAAGGATGCCAAGAGATCTCAATAATTTGGCGTTCTTGGCGGTTCGACCCTCTCCAGCGCTCCCTGCGGTAAGCACCGCACCACCCGGCTGCGGCGGCTCGACGCCGCAGCCGTACACCGCGCCGAGTTCGCCGCCCACCCGATCAGCTCACCTGGGTCATCCGCGTCGCCGCGGGCGACGTGGTTTACACGGCTCCCTCACTCGGCATACCTTTGTTCAATGCATTCTCTTACCGATCTGCGGCCTCGTGGAGGGTGGTTCTGCGGCGTCTTCGCTGCTGCCATGGCTATCGTGGCGGCGTCGTGCGCCACGGACGGCCTCCCCGGGAGCTCTCCCGAGGCATCGGAGCGAGCGGAGCGCGAAGCGAAGGGTGCGCCGGCGGCGGGGTTCTCGTCGGCCACGACGCCCAAGGACCTGCGCGCGGCGCACATCGCCGCGGTACAGGGAGCGGCGTCGGCAGCATACGCCGCGATGGTCGTGCGGCCGGGGCGCCTTCTGGTGGAGAACGAGGCGCAGCGGTTCACGACGACGCTCGACCGCTCAGGGGCGTGGGTCGCGTCGGACGAGGCGCCGTGGTCGCTATCGATGCGCGCGGCGGGGCTCGGGTGCGAGGAGGCGGTGTCCGCGGTCTCCGAGGCCGAGCCCAAGGCGGAGGGCAACCGGGTCCTGTATCGCCACGAAGGGCTCCTGGCGTGGTACCTCAACGGCCCGCTGGGGCTCGAGCAGGGCTTCGTGATCGCCGAGACCCCCGCGTGCACCGGGGCGAAGGTCGTGACGATCGAGCTCGGCGGGGATCTCCGGGCGGAGCTCGACGACGCGAACGGCGACGGCCGCGGGGAGGCGATCCGGCTGGTCGACGCCGAGGGCCGGGCGGCGCTCTCGTATGCGGATCTGCTCGTGAAGGACGCGCAGGGAGACGCGCTGCAAGCGTGGCTCTCGGTGGAGGCGGGGCAGATATCGATTCACGTGGACGACGCGGGGGCGGCATATCCGGTGGAGATCGATCCGCTGATCACGACGCAGCAGGCGAAGCTCCTGGCGAGCGATGCCGCGGCGACCGACTTTTTCGGCGATTCGGTCGCGCTCTCGGGCGACACGGCGCTCGTCGGGGCCTACGGACACGACGACGCTGGGCCCGTCGCCGGCTCGGCCTACGTGTTCGTGCGCAGCGCCGGCGTCTGGACCCAGCAGGCGAAGCTCGTGGCGACCGACGCGGCGGCGGACAAATATTTCGGCACCTCGGTCGCGCTCTCGGGCGACACGGCGCTCGTGGGGGCGAGCGGAGACGCCGACCACGGTTTGAACGCCGGTGCGGCCTACGTGTTCGCGCGCAGCGCCGGCGTCTGGACCCAGCAGGCGAAGCTCGTGGCGACCGACGCGGCGGAGGGCGACTATTTCGGCATCTCGGTCGCGCTCTCGGGCGACACGGCGCTCCTGGGGACGCCAGGAGACGACGACAAGGGCTCGAGCTCCGGTGCGGCCTACGTGTTCGTGCGCAGCGCCGGCGTCTGGACCCAGCAGGCGAAGCTCGTGGCGACGAACGGCGCGGCGCTCGATTATCTCGGCAGCGCGGTCGCGCTCTCGGGCGACACGGCGCTCGTGGCGTCGCCCGGCGGCCATGGCTTTCAACCCGGCTCGGCCTACGTGTTCGTGCGCAGCGCCGGCGTCTGGACCCAGCAGGCGAGCCTGCATGCGCGCGACCCGGCGCGGGATGACACTTTCGGCAGCGCGGTCGCGCTCTCCGGCGACACGGCGCTCGTGGGGGCGCAAGGAGACGACGACGACGAAATCGTGGACTCCGGCTCGGCCTACGTGTTCGTGCGCAGCGCCGGCGTCTGGACCCAGCAGGCGAAGCTCATGGCGACCGACCGCGAGACGTGGGACTATTTTGGCAGCTCGGTCGCGCTCTCGGGCGACACGGCGCTCGTGGGGGCGCTGCTGTCCGACAACGCCGTTTGGGACGCCGGCGCGGCCTACGTGTTCCAACGTAGCGCCGGCGTCTGGACCCAGCAGGCGGCGCTCGTGGCGACCAACCCGAGGAAAGACGACGGTTTCGGTGATTCGGTTGCGCTGTCGGACGGCACGGCGCTCGTGGGGGTGCATGGAGACGACGCCAAAGGCAACTACGCCGGCTCCGCGTACGTGTACGTGATCCATAAGACAAGCGGCGAGCGGTGCGCCACCGGGACCGAGTGCGCGAGCGGGTTCTGCGTCGATGGCGTGTGCTGCGACACGGCCTGCGGCGGCGGCGTATCGAACGACTGCCAGGCGTGCAGTGCGGCCGCGGGGGCCGCGTTGAACGGGACATGCGGTGTGCTGGCAGCGAACACCGAATGCCGAGCGGCCGCGGGGGGCTGTGACGCGGCCGAGGTATGCGATGGGACGAGCGTTTCGTGCCCCGCGGATGCCAGGCTCGCGGCGGGGACGCAATGCCGCGCGCCGGCGGGCGTGTGTGACGTCGCGGAGGTCTGCGACGGCAGCACCGGTGCCTGCCCGGCAGACACCAAGGTCGCGACGGGGACGCAATGCCGCGCGTCGGCGGGCGTGTGTGACGTCGCGGAGGTCTGCGACGGCCGCACAAGCGCTTGCCCTCCGGACACCAAGGTCGCGGCGGGGACGCAATGCCGCGCGTCGGCGGGCGTGTGTGACGTTGCCGAGGCCTGCGACGGCCGCACAAGCGCTTGCCCTCCGGACGCCTTGGCCGCCGCGGGCACGCAATGCCGCGCTGCCACGGGGCCCTGTGACATCGCGGAGAGCTGCGACGGGGCCGACTCGGCGTGCCCGGCGGACGCCGTCGCCGGGGTGACGACGGATTGCCGACCTGCGGCGGGCCCCTGTGATATCGCGGAGCAGTGCGACGGCGCCAACAAGACCTGCACGCCCGATGTGCTGGCACCAGCGGGGTGGGTCTGCCGTGACGCCGTCGGCGAATGCAATGTCGCCGAGACGTGCAATGGCATTTCAGTGAATTGCCCAGCGGACGACATCGCGCCCGATGGCGCGATGTGCACCGACGGCGTGTGCGTCGGCGGCGCGTGCATGAGCGGCGGCGATTCTACCACCAGCAGCGGCTCCGGCGGCTCTGACGGCTCGGGCGGCGATTCCAGCATCAGCAGCAGCTCGAGCAGCGGCTCCGGCGGCTTGGGCGCCGGCGGTGGCTATGGCGGCAGCGGTGGATCCGGCTCTGGCGGCGATTCCACCAGCAACAGCAGCTCGAGCGGCGGCTCCGCTGGTGGGGAATCCAGGGACGACGGCGGTTGCGCGTGCCGCGCCGCGGGAGCTACATCGAGCGATCCGCGCCGGGGCGCCGGCGGCGCCGCGCTCGCCCTGCTCGGCCTCATGGCCCTCCGGCGCCGTCGCGCGGCGCGCGGCTGACCTGCTTTGCGCTGCGTCCCAGCACCGCGTGGACCCGATCCCATCTCTCGCGGTGGTCATTCACCACCTCATCCACTCAGTAAGGTGTTCCGTCCTTGTGCGTGTAGACGTACTCGCCGCCCACCTTGCGGAAGGCGAGATCCTCGTCGGGATACTCGACACTGTCTTCGGGATCGCGGTTGCTGATCTCGAGGTAACGCGCTGGCGCGGCGCTGCGGTTGACGAAGTGATGTCCGTTGCGCGCGCCGGCCGGAAAGCCCGCGCACTGACCCGCCGTGAGCACCTGCTCGCCGTCGTCCGTGCGCAGCACCACCTCGCCCTCCAGCACGAAGACGAGCTCGTCCTCGTGAGAGTGGTAGTGCCGCAGCGCCGACGCCTTGCCCGGGAAGAGCGTGGTGAGGTTGACGCCGATCTTCGTCAGGCCGAGGGCGCGCTTCTCGCGCGGCGTGACGCGCGCGGGAAACGGCTCGGGGTACGTCGAGCCGGTGCGGGGCTCGAGATCGCTGGGGTTCAAGGCAGGGCGTTCGAGGGGCATGATCATCTCCGAGCAAAGCGGCTGCGCTCAGCGGCCGCGCGGTGTGGGCACGAGCGTGGAGGCGAACGTCGCCGGGCTCAAGGGGATCGCGGCGGCTCACGACCAATCCCGCCCCCCGATCCTCTCCCGCAGGGAGAGGGAGGAGGCTCCCGGGAGCGCAGTCACACCGGTCGGGCGAGCGCGGCGCGCGCGGCCAGCAGCGCGGCGCGGCGCTCGGGAACCTGGAGCAGGGCGCGATCGCGGACGCGGGTGAGCACCTCGGCGGGCGCGGTCTCCGGGGAGCCGGCGTCGAAGGGGGGCTGCGGATCGTACTCGATGCCGAGCTGGATGGAACGAGCGACGTCCGCGCCGGCGATCTCCGCCACCAGGGTGAGCGCGAAGTCGATGCCGGCGGTGACGCCGCCGCCCGTGATCACGTTGCCGTCGCGCACGACGCGCGCCGCTTCGGTCTGGATGCCGACCTCGGCGAGCAGCGGCCGGAACGCCCAGTGGCAGGTGGCGCGTTTGCCCTCGAGCAGGCCCGCGGCGGCGAGCAGCAACGAGCCCGTGCACACCGACGTGACGTAGCGCGCGGCGCGGCCGAGGCGCTGGACATGCGCGACGAGCTCCCGATCCCCGAGGGCCGCCGTGAGGCCGTAGCCCCCGGGCACGCAGATCGCGTCCGCTTCCGTGATGTCGGACAGGCGGGCGAGCCCGCTGAAGGTGAGGCCGCTGTCGGCGGACAGCGAGCCGCCCTCGCGGGAGGCCACCACGAGGCGCGCGCCGGGCAGGCGCTGCAACACCTCGAACGGGCCCGTGAAGTCGAGCTGCGTGAGCCGGGGATACAGGATGAAGACGATCGTGAACGGTCTTTCCATGGCGCGCCTCTCTGCCGGAGTTGACCGAACCATCACACAATACCACCTTGGCAGAAAGGACAAATGGTCCTCATTTCCTGCCAAGCCACGTGCCCACGCGATCAGCGCATCGGCGCTGAGCGCCGCTGTCCGTCGCTTCATTCACAGGGATGTTTAGCAGCCCCCCGTGCCAGCACAGATCCGTCCCGCAGGCCTATCCGTTCACACCACACGGCCGCCACCAACTCAGAATCTGGCCCCCGCCGCGACACGGACCGTCGCGAGCTTTCCCTGCTCCAGACCGAACCCGAGCGGCTCGTCCAGCGCCACGAGCAGCCCGGCCCGGAAGTACAGGCCCGACGTGGGCGGCTCCACCCCGACGAAGGGCTCGGCCGCGAGCTGCAGCTTGTCGGTCTGTGTGAGCGGGAACGCAGCCTGGAGCCGCGCGCCGACCCCGAACCCGCCCACGCTGCGCAGCTCCGCCTCGTTGCTCTGCTCGATGAAGAACTCCGTGTCCCCGCCGCCCGTGGGGATGGCGAACATCGCCACGAGATCGCTCCGCACATAGAGCGCCTCGATCGGGCGCAGCTCGATGCCGCCCCGGGCCCGCAGCGGGACGTGCTCCAGGAGCGCCCGCTGCGTGTCGAAGTACCCCCGCACGGCCAGCGCCGCCGCCGCGGCCGCCTTCGTGTCGTCGGACGGATCCTGCGTGATGGGGATGGAGGCCGAGAGCCCACCGACGAGCATCATCATGGGGGTAATGTTCCCGGCGTAGTGAAGTCCTATCGAGGGATTGCCGAAGAAGAACCCCTCGAGCTCCGGCGCGACGGTCGCCGCGTCGCCCTCCGCCGCGTCGCCCTGCCCCGGGCCGGGCGCGCTCGCGTGGCTGCTCCCGTACGCAAAAGGCAGCTCGGCGTCGAGGTGGAGCCCCCCGATCAGCCTGATCTGGGCGACCGCCGCGAAGGACGCCACGAAGGAGTTCCCCTCCCACGCGCCGCTCGTCCCGTCGCTGCTCACGGTTTCCCAGTCGGGGAGGTTCGCCTCGATGGTGCTGGTGAGCACGTCCGCCTCCACGCCGAGGCGGAAGCCATAGGACTTCGCCCACTGCCCTTCCGTGACGGTCTCCTCGGCGAGCGCCGGCGGGGTGAACGAGAGCAGGAGCGAGAGGGCGGCGAAGGGCGAAGCAAGCTGGCGCATGCGGACAGGGTATCTATTTTTCCGGACCGAGGCCATCCAGCCGCCTCGCCGAGCGGACCTCGGGCCGCGCGCTCCGGGCGAGCGCTACAGGCAACCGCTGGGCACGCTGCCCCAGTGGCTCTTGGCGACGACGAACCCGTCCGGACCCGACGTCGAATGCGAGCCGCACAGGCCGTCGGCGTCGGAGATCACGGAGTCGATGCCGATGCCATACTCCCAGTATTTGACCTCGAGGCTCGAATCGTGGGTCGAGCCGCTCCGCTCCGGAATGGAGGGGACGAGAATGCCGCTCGAATCGTAGAACTCGAAGCCCGCGATGGAAATCGAGAGCGACACGTTTCGTACCTGGCCGACGCAGGTCGTCCTGCACGTGGGGTAGCCGACGGAGCTCTCTTTCGTGAAGCCCGAAGGGCAGCCGGCCGAATAGCTGCAGTAGCCGTTGCACGTGACGGGCAGGGGCCCCGGCAGGTCGACGCACTCGTACTCCCCGGTGCCCTGGATCGTCTTGCGCTGGGTCTCGAACCCCCCTGACGTCACCGAGGTTCGGCTGCCGAGCTCTCGGTACACGTAGTAATCGTTCTTGAACGACTCTTCCTGCGTACAAAGGCCGCCGTTGCAGTGCGTCGCCGCGGCCATCACGATGGGCTCCTGGCCTTGCAGGAGAAAGCGCTCCCCCGCGATCTCGACCGTATGGCGTTCGCCCCCCAGCTCGCCTATCAATTGCGCCTTCGTCAGGGCGAGCTCGTCGGGCGAGCCGATCGACACGCCGGCCACCCTGGTGATCCGGCCGTCCTCGTCCCGTTCGACCGTCGTGGTGCCCATGTCGAGCTCTTCGGCCCGCCTGGCGACCCAGCCGAGGGCGTCATGCTCGCTCGCGAAGCGCAGCCCGTCGGCAGCCGCGGCCCGCTCGAGCGGGGCGGCGTCCTCCGCTTCGATCGCTTCGGCGCTGCAGCCCATCATGAACGCCGCGGCGAGCAGCGATGCGGCGCCGTAGGTTCGGCGAGAATTGTTGGTGAGGTGCCGGTGCATTCTGTCGGTCATGGTGCGATCCTCTGTGGCCCTGAGTAATCACACTCCGTGCCACGCCTCGCGTCGAGGGCCCATGACCTGGCCAGGTGCTTCGCGGACGCGATGCCGAGGAGCGCGAGCGCGGGCTGGTCCTGCGCAAGTTGCGCAGGAATCTGCGCAACTTGGGCGGCGCTGCGCGCAAGGTCAGTAAGCGAGCGTGCAGGTGTTTCCGGCTCCGCACTCCTTGGAGGTGACCGCCGCGACGACCTGGGACGCCGGCATCGGCGTGTAGCGGTACGGGATCTCGAAGACGGTGCCCCTCGAGGCGTTCAAGTCGTCGCCGGTCCCCTGGTTGCCGATCCCCTTCCAGCCTCTTGGACTGCCCATGTCCGTCCAGATCGACCTGTTCTCATCATAGACGCAGTTCTCGGCGATGAGCGCCATGTCCTTGCCCACGCCGTGGATCTGCCCGCCGCCGGTCTTGTGATAGTTGTTGAGCATGTGGACGTTGCCGTACCGCCCGCGAGGCTGGCGTGAATCGACGCGCTCGCCCCAGTGGCTGTTCATGTACGTGATGCGCAGCTTGCCCACGCTGGCCGGCTCGTCGTCGCTGCCGGCGATCAGGTTCGAGAACCGGTGCTCCTTGTCGTACGTGTAATAGAAGCGCGACCAGGAGACGGTGACGTAGTCGGCGCCCTGGGTGATGTCGCAGTTGCCGTCCTGGCCGTCGGAGATATCCAGATGGTCCAGCCAGACGTGGTGGGCGCCGTTCCCCGTGTAAACGGCGTCTGCGCCGCCCTTGCACTCGTCGTAGCTGGCGCAACGCGCGCCCCGCACGGCGAGGTTGCGGATGATGATGTTGTGCACGTCGGCGCCGCTCATCCGGATGTTGCCCGCGATGGTCACCCCGGGGCCGATGCCGATGATCGTCTTGTTGGCGCCCGGCGCGAGCGTCCCGCTGTAGTTCCCGGGCTTCACGAGGATGATCGCCGGGGTCGCGCCCTTCGCCGCGTCCTGGAGCTCGCTCATCGAGTCCACCGTGATGGCCGAGCTCAGGTCCGTGCCACCGCCGGTCGTGCCGCCGGCGACGCTCGCGAAGCCCGGAACCGGATCCGTGATGTGGAGGTCCCCGACCGGGGTCGACCCGCCGGTGCCCTCACCACCGGCGCCCGCGCCACCCGTATCCCCGCCACCAGCGCCCGCTCCACCCGTGTCCGCTCCACCCGTGTCCGCTCCACCCGTGTCCGCTCCACCCGTGCCGGCCGCGCCCCCGGTGACGCCGCCCGTTGCGCCGGTGGAGGCTCCGGCGCCGCCTGTGCCGGCCGTGGTGGTACCGGAACCGCCCGTGGCCGTCGTGCCACCGCCGCTGATCGCCCCAGCCGCGTCGGGGGTTCCTCCAGAGCCCGCGCCGGGGCCGGACGAGACATCGGGATCTGTCGAGCTGCAAGCGATCAGCAAGCCGAGAATCGAGAAGGAGGCGAGTCGATACGAGTGGGTCATGGTTCCTCTGCGGTGATGGAAGCCAAGCTTCTTTCCCTCAGGTTGCGCGGCGCCCCCGCCAGCCGTCACAAATCGCCGGGACGCTCCCGAACCGCGATCCGCGTCGAATCCTTGAGAGCGCCGAACAAGATCGGACCGAGCCAGGCGGATGAGGGCATCGGTATTCACCAAGCTCGTTCGGTCGCGCTCAGGGCACGACGCCCTCCCCCACCATCGCTCACCGTCATGGTCGTGGTCGTGGTCGTGGTCGTGGTCGTGGTCGTGGTCGTCGACGGCTCGTTCGTGAACGTAAACGTCTTCCGGGAAGTGGCATCTATCCCTCCGCTATGTTGAGCGGAACGGAAAGCGGCGCTCGATGTGGCCAGTCAGCCGGAGGCGGCGACAAGCGCCGATCGAGGGTTCGACAGAACGTTTACGTCCACGGTCGTGTCGTCGACGACCACGACCACGACCACGACCACGACTACGACTGCGACTACGACCGCGTTGGTGACCGAGGGGGCGGGGGCTGGCCTTATGCCCTCCCGCGCGCCCCGACTCCCCTCACCGCTCGACGCGGTCGAGCCAGGCGCGCGCGTCCTTCTCCAGCAGCGGATCCCCGAGCCGCACCGACAGCTCCAGGAGATCCTCGAACTCCCGCCGCGCGAGCGCGTCGTTGCGCGCGTTCTTCAGCAGCATCGCCGCCGCCCAGCGCCCCTGCAGCACGTCGTGCCAGTAGCCCTGCTCCTCCGCCCGCGCGATGAGCCCCTGCAGCCGCTCCCGCGCGTCCCCCGCCCCCGCCACCCCATCCAGGTACGCGAGGTACATCCGGTTCGAGGCGGCCACCCGGTCGTACCCCGCCTCGTCCGCACGCTCCAGCGACTCCGCGAAGAGCGACCGCGCCCGCTCGTGCTCGCCCAGCCGCACGCACGCGTAGGCCAGGTTGTGAAGGTTCACAACCCCGTCGAACCGCAGCCCGAGCGTCCGGTCCAGCTCGATGGCGCGCTCGCACGCCTTCGCCGCGGCCCGGAAATCCCCCGCGTAGAGCTCGATCGTCACGAGCAGCTTCGCCCGCACCGCCTCCGCGACCCGATCGCCCGGGGCAGCCGCCTCCCAGCGCGACATCGCCTCCAGCGCCCCGGGCCGATCCCCCGAGGTCGCCCGCGCCAGGGCGACCGACTGGAGCGCCCGCGGGTCGTCCGTCGGTCCGAGCGCGGCGAGGTCGAGCGCCGCCCGCCGCGCGCGCGCGAGCTGCCCCTGAAGGCAGGAGACCTCCACGTCCACCGTCAGCGCCTCCTGCAGGAGCTCGCGGCGACCTACCGCCATCTCGACAACGTCGTCGAGCAGGTCGTGCGACAGCCGGAACAGGTTGGTCGCCCCGAGCGCGCGGGCGAGCTCGATGCGCAGCTTCACCCGGAGCTCCAGCGAGCCGACCGCATCGACGCGCGCAAGGATGCGGTCCGACGCCGCCGGCAGCGACGGCGCGCGGCGCGCGTGGCCGGCCGCCTTCGAGAGGATCTCCACCCACCGGCCGAGCTCGTCGGGATCACGCCGCGCGACGTCCGAGAGCTCGAACGCCCGCGTCATCGCGCCGATCGCCGCGTCGAACTCGCCCCGGCGCACGCGGACCCCCGCCGCGCGCGCCAGGTGCCCCGCCGCGCCGTCCGCGTTCCCGAGCGAGAGCGCCCCGTCCGCCGCGCGGCCGAAGTGGCAGTCGACAAGCGCGAGCACCGCCGGATCGTCCCCGCCCACGCGCTCGATCCACTCGGCCGCGAGCCAGTGGCCGAGCGCCCGATCCGCGTCCGTCAGCATCTCGTAGGCCGCGTCCCGCACGAGCGCGTGACGGAACGCGAACTCCGGCTCGCCGCGGAGCATCGACTCCGGCCGCGGCTCGAGCAGCTCGCGCTTCTCGAGCGTCAGGAGCCACGACTCGAGCTGCGGCACCTGCCCGCCCCCGCCGAGCATCGCCTCAAGACCCCCCCGCCAGAACACCTCGCCCATCACCGCCCCGGCCCGGAGCACCCGGCGCGCCTCGGGCTCGAGCGCCGCGATCCGCGACTGCATCATCGCGAGCACCGTCTCCGGCACCTCCCCTGCCCGCCTGTCCGCCGTCGCGCGCACGAGCTCCTCGAGGAAGAACGCGTTCCCCGCCGACCGGTCGATGAGCGCCGCGAGCTCGGCCTCCGGCGGCGCGTCGCCGAGGACCTCCCGCACGATCCGCTCGCACGCGCGGCGCGACAGCTCCCCGAGCCGCATCTCCGTCGCCTCGCGATCCTCCCACAGGCCCGGGAACGCCTCGCGCACCCCGGGGCGCGCCAGCGCCAGCACCATGAGCGGCTGGTGCCGCAGGAACCGGAGCGCCGCGTCGAGCGTGTCCACGGTGGCGCGATCGCAGAAGTGCAGGTCGTCCAGCACGATCAGCACCGGCTGCGCGTCGCACTCGGCCCGCAGGAAATCGAGCCACGCCCGCCGCGCCTGCTCCTCCATCACCGCGCGGTCCTGCCGCGCCGCGCGCAGCGCCGGGCTCTCCGGGAACGGCGCCCCGACGAGCTCGCCGAGCAGCTCCGTCACCCGCTCCCGCGAGGCCTCGCCGACGTGCCGCGCGACCCGCGCCGCGAGCTTCTCCCGCCGCGCCTCGACGGGCTCGTCGTCGAGCAGGCCCGCCGCGCGCCGCACCGTCTGCGCGAGCAGCCCGAGCGGCGCCGCGCCCCGCATCGGATCGCCGTGCGCGCGCCACACCGTGACCGGCTCGCTGCGCGCCTCGACCCGCCGGACCAGCTCGTGCGCGAGGCGCGACTTGCCGACGCCCGCCCCCGCCGTGACCAGCACCACGCGCGCCACCCCCTCGGTGGCGCACTCGTCGAGCACGTCCTCGAGCGCGCGGAGCTCCCGCTCGCGCCCCACGCAGGTCGTGGGCTTGCCGAGCACCTTGCGCCCGCCGTCCTGCGGCTCGCGCGCGCCGAGCAGCGTCGGGCCCTGGCTGCCCGCCGCGATCTCGAAGCGGTCGCCGAGCAGCGCGGCCGTCATCTGGTCGATGAGCACCGGCCGGCCCGAGGACGGATCCTCCGCGGCGTGGCGGACCCGCGCGTCGAGCAGCGCGCCCGCGCGGTCGATGACCTGCCCCACCGCCTGCGTCCCGGCGATGACGTCCCAGCCCGTCGCCAGCGCCACCCAGGCCCCGGGCAGGAGCGCGTGGATCGAGAGCGCGCAGCGGGCGGCGTTGCCGGCGAGGTCGGTCGGCGAGCCCGCGCCCGCGACGACCGCCGCGACCGAGCCGTCGGCGAGCACCTCGAGGACCGCGCCGTGCGCCTGCGCGGCCTGCCGGACCTCGTGGAACGGCGTTGTCGGCGGCGGCGCGGGCCGGGGCTTCGCCGGCGGCGCCGGCGCGAGCAGGCCCTCGGGCAGCGCCTCCTTGCTGCCGGAGACGACGGTCGCGTGGTGCCCCGACAGCATCGTGTCGCTCGCCCGCTGGGGGCCCGCGATCGCCTGCGGGCGAGCGGACGGGGGGCCGCGCCTGCCGGCGCTCATCTCAGCCGCGAGGACGACGCTGACGAGCCGCCGCTCGCTCTTCGTCAGCGCGGGCGTCGGCAGGCCGTTGCCGGTGGACATGTTGCCCTCCACAACGCTCAGCATCCGGAGCTCGGCGGCGACCTCGCCCGCGTCCGCGGGGCGCTCCGCGGGGTTCTTCGCGAGCAGCCGGGCCACGAGCAGGTCGAGCGGCGGCGGGATGTTCGGGCAGAAGGTGCTCGGGCGCGGCGCGGCCTCGAAGAGCACCTTGGCGAGGACGGACAGCGGGTGCTGGGCGACGAACGGCGACCGCCCGGTGAGGCACTCGAACAGGAGGCACCCGATCGAGTAGAGGTCGGCGCGCGCGTCGACGTCGACGTCGCCGCGGACGCGCTCCGGCGCCATGTAAGCGGGCGTGCCGATCGCCGAGCCGGTGAGGGTGAGCTCGTACGTCGCGTCGGCCTGGCGCGCGATGCCGAAGTCGATGAGCTTCGCGCTCCCGATGTCGCCGCCGGGCAGGAACACGTTGGTCGGCTTGAGGTCGCGGTGCACGATGCCGCGCGCGTGGACGGCGGCGAGCGCCTCGGCGACGCGGCCGACGAGCATCAGGCTGTGCTCGATCCCGAGCGGCCCGCGCGACAGCCGCGCGCCGAGGTCCTCGCCCTCGAGCCACTCCATGGCGAGGTAGTAGAGGCCGTCCGCCGTGACGCCGTGGTCGATGTAGCGGGCGACGACGGGGTGCTCGAGCTCGGCGAGCAGGCGCGCCTCCCGCTGGAAGCGCACGACGTGCTCCCTGCCCTGGTTGAAGATCACCTTGAGCGCGACCGCGTGGCCGCTCTGCCGGTCGAGCGCCCGCCACACCGCGCCCATCCCGCCGGAGCCCGCGAGGCGTTCCAGCTGGAAGCGGTTGGCGAGGACGTGACCTGAATGCATGGCGCAAGTATCGGTGTGCAGACCTCCGCGGTCCAGGCGGCCGGGCGCGCGTGGACCGCGAACCGTGGGCCCACCGCCCACGCGGAGCGCGAGGATACTCGTCCCGCGGCGCGGCTACGAGCCTCGAAGGCCCACGGGCGCCGCCGCCGGCCCGACGGGAGCCCCCCCTCGCCGGCCGAGGGCGCCGCCCACGCCCACGCGAGCGCGCCTGTCGCGCTCGCATGGGCACGCGCGGGGCCCCGCGCCGCCCGCGCCGCCGCGGCGGAGACGTCAGCTGGCGAGGCGCTCGAGCCGCGCGTCGACCTCGCGCTCGGCGTTCAGCCAGTCTTCAACGGGGTTGTTCCGGAAGCCGGCCCTCTCGGCATATCCATAGGCCACCTTGGCGATCAGGCCGTGGCGCTCCTCGCGCGACAGCCGCGGGCGCGGAGGCGCGGCCTTCGGGGCATCGACGCTCGCGCGCTCGGCGGCGAGCTTCACGGCCGCAGAGGGCCTCTCGGCGGCGGCGGGGGCAGAGACCGCGCTCTCGGGCTGCGCCGAGGCGACCGGGGCGGCGACCAGGCTCTGGGCCCGGGTGGTCTTCGTGCGGGCCGGGGTCTTGCGCTTCGAGCTCATCTCGTCGTCTCTCCTTTCGGGTACACGGGTCGACTAACCCAGGTCCGCGCGTACGCACAAATTTTGAGCACGTAGTTCCTCGGCGCCCGGCCGCCGCCGGTCGGGATCTCCCTTCCAAGAGACCCTGGTTCGCGGTAGAGTGGATGTCGCTGACCGGGTGAGATCATCCGGCATGTGTCAGCCATCATCCCTCGTTGTTCGTCGCCGCCTCGTGGCCGACGTTCATCCGCCATCGTTCATCTATCGTCCAGCCATCGTTCCCATCTTCGTTCACGGCGGCCCATCCCCGGTCGCCGCCTGCGCTGAGGACAGCTCGGTAATCCAGAAAACGGCAGGCGCGTCGCTCGCCGTCTGCCCATGAATCGAGGAGATGCGATGTGGAAGAAAGCGCGGCCCCTTCCCGGCGCACGGAACACCCCTGCTCGTCCGGCGGCGGGATGACGCGCGTCGTTTGGGTCGAGGACGACAGCGAGGTGCGGCTCATCGGCGCCTCGGAGCGCTGGGCGCGCGCGATGGAGCAGCTGCGCCGGCTGGCGGAGCACGAGCGCGCGCCGCTGCTCATCACGGGCGAGCCTGGCACGGGCAAAGAGCTCTGCGCGCGGCTCCTTCACGCGGCGAGCCCGCGCGCGGGCGGTCCCTTCGTCGCGCTGAGCGCGGCGCGGCTGCCGGCCGAGCGCCTCCGGGAGGAGCTCTTCGGCGTGGCGGCCGGGGCCGACGGGCGGCCCGCTGCGCGCCCCGGGCTGCTCGAGCTCGCGCGGGGGGGCACGCTGTTCCTCGACGAGATCGGCGCGCTCCCGCTCGAGCTCCAGCCGCGGCTCCTGGCCGTCCTCGACGGGGAGCCGCTCTGCCGGATCGGCGGCGGAGAGGCGCTGGTCGCGGACGTGCGGGTCATCGCCGCGACGAGCCAGGATCTCGCCGCGCGCGTCCTCGAGCGGTCGTTCCACGAGGCGCTCCACCGGCGCGTCGGCGGGCTCGCGCTCTCGCTCCCCCCGCTGCGCGAGCGCGACGGCGACGTGCGCAGGCTGGTCGAGCACTTCCTCCAGCGCCAGAGCGGCGCGACGGGGCTCGTGAGCGCCGGGCTCTCCCCGCGCGCGCTCGCGCAGCTCGAAGCGTATCCCTGGCCGGGGAACGTCCGCGAGCTCCGGAGCGTCGTCGAGCGCGCGTTCCTCCGGGCGCACGGCGCGCCGCTCGATCTGGAGCACCTGCCGCCGGAGATCGGCGCGGCGACGCGTCCCTCGGCGCCGCCGCGCTCGGGCCCGCCGGGCGCGCTGCGGCCGTCGCCGCCCGCGCGCGGCAGCGCGTCGCTCGGCGAGGCCGTGCGCCGCCACATCCTCGCGGTCTACGCGGCCCAGGGCGGCAACGTGACCCACACGGCGAGCGCGCTCGGGATCACGCGGGTCTCCCTCCGCCGGCACCTGCGCCAGTACCTCGCCGCGGACGCGCGCGACAAGGAGCCGCTGAGCGATCGCTAGGGCCGCGCGCCAGGAATCCCGCCAGAGACACCGGTCGATGACGAGCGGTCGCTGAAACAGTAGCGATTCTCATGGCTTCCGCCTGTTTCGCCGTCGAGGGCGGCTCTGGTGTGGCCCAACGGGGCGCCCTCGGCCGTCGCGTCGCCCGCGGTGAAGGGCTGCACTCCTACGCGCCTCGCGAACCGGCACGCGCTCGCTGCCGACCCGGACGCGTGGGCCGCCTTCGACATCCTCGGGACCCACCAATATGACACTCAGGTCGCCTACCCCTGGCCGGACGATGTCCCGCCTCGGGGCGACAAGGAAGTCTGGCAGACCGAGATGTCCGGCGTGAAGTGGTGGCCGGAACAGGGACCGAGCAACACCATCGAGAACGGCGTGGTCATCGCCCGTTGGGTGCACAGCGCGCTCGTGGTCGGCGAAGCCAACGCCTGGCTCTGGTGGTGGTACTCGGGCAACACCACGAACGAAGGCTTGATTCAGCAGTCAGGCAGCGTCACCACCAAGCGCTACTACACGTTCGGAAACTTCACCCGCTACATTCGCCCCGGCTACCACCGCGTCGCCGTCACCGGCGTCTTCCCGGAAAAGGTCCTCGTCAGCGCCTACACAAACGACAGCGGCAAAGTCGTCGTCGTCGCCATCAACGAGACAACCTCCGCCCAGACCGTTCCCCTCGCCTTCGCAGGCGGCACCGCGCCAAGCGCGATGGTCCCCTTCGTGACCGCCGCTTCGAAGAACTGGGCCGAAGGAACTCCCGTCACCGTAACGGACGCCACGCTCCCGATGGCCCTCGAAGCCATGAGCGTGACGACGTTCGTGAGTCAGTGAAGCCTAGCCAGATCGGCCCCGTCGCTCAGGGGACCTTCATCAGGGCGTTCTGCTCTGCTTGCGCGCGGCCATCGGTGCAGAACTTGCAGTTGTCGCCGTAGAAGAAGTTCCTGTTCGCTGTGTCATCCATCAGATGAACGCGGAACCAGGCCGCGGCCGACGACAGGGACACGCCATTTGCGCCCTGATAGACCCAGCTACCGTGATCCGCTTTGAGCTCGTTGAGGAAAAACGCGGGCTGATCGGTGACCGTCTTGAAGACATCGTGGACCCCGCTGCATTTCACCGTGGAGTCGTTCCCCCCGCAGAAGAACAACATGGGGGTGTGCACTCCCTTGAGGGCAGTGGTGCCGCAAATCGTGCCGAGGGCCGAGAAACGGGGATCGGAGGCCGTCTTGCAAGTCGACATGCCCCCATAGGAATGGCCAAGCTGGCCGATCTTCGTGGTGTCGAGGGCGTGATAGTACGGGCTGCTCGCATCCTCGGCTTGTTCCAAGATCCAATCGAGGCCCGCGGTCGTGGGAAGAGGATCGCCTTCGGCGGTCGCGGTGCTGAGAGAAGCCACCACGACGAAACCGTGGGACGCGAGATGGTTGACGATCGGTCCGTATTGTCCGCACCACTGATTGCTGCCGGAGTTGACGACGCATTTCGGCGGCTTCTGCTCCGGATTGTCCTTGTAGCCATTGGCCCAGATCAGGATCGGATGGCAGTGGCCGCTGGTTGCGATATTGCTCGGGCGGTACACGTTGAAGCGCTGTTGCTCGTCCCCATAGATCGGATCGGGAACGACGCCGGCGAGGGGGCCGACGTTCTTGTCTGCGGTGACCGAGAAGGGGCCCGTCTTGGTAGGATCGGCCGTGGGGAACGGGTCGCCGACGCAGCTACTGACCGAGCCGCCGCTACCGGTCGTGCCGCCGCTTCCGGCATCTCCTTGGCCGCCGCTGCCCGCTTGCCCGCCCGAAGCCGCGCCACCCGTGGCCCCACTCGAGCCGCCCGACCCCGAGCCGCCAGCCCCACCACTGGATGCGCCGCCGCTGGATGCGCCGCCGCTTTCGGCCGTTCCCCCAGAGCCCGTCGCACCACCGGAGGCCGTGCCCCCGCTGCCCGTCCCACCGCTGTCCGTGCCAACCGCGCCCCCGCTCGCGGCAGCGTCCCCATTCGATCCGTTACCACACGCCGCGGTGGAAACGCACACGCCCAAAGCCAGTAGCCAACGCCTCATGGTGACTCTGTCCTCGCCCAGCCGCTCAGCGTCGTCAAGCGCTTTGGCGGATAGGACAAGCAAACGCGTTCCGCAAAGTCAAGATTCTCGGAGCCGTTCCTGGCTCGTGCAGTCCGACTGTACGAGCTTATCGACAGAACGGGCCTTATGCGATCAGACAGGCCTTCCACTCGTGAAACGCCTGCGATTACCGCGACGTCGCACCAAGCGGAAGGCATCCTACCGTATAGCTGTACACTACTGGCACCAAGCGGAAGGCATCCTACCGTATAGCTGTACACTACTGAGCTCGTCCAAACGGCCGCCGTCGCGGTTCGCGGCGCGTCGTGATGGCCGGCGCACGCACCTCAGGGCAGACCTCCCCCCGGCCACGTCGTCGAGCAGCGTCCCTCCCCTTTCAGTTTCGTCACGCGGGGTCCGCCGGGTACCGCGCGCGGCACTCCAGCGGCTCGGCGAACAGACCGAGGTGGCTCAAGATCTTCCTCGCCGTCGCCTTGTCCGTGATCGCGGCCATGAGTCGCATCCGCCCGCTGCATCGCGGGCACGCGAGAACATCTACTGCGTAAGTCCGCCGCAAAAGCTTCGCCCATTCGACGCGAGGCGACGTCGCCAGAAGGAGCCCATCCAGCAGCCGATCAAGATGCCGGACCGAGATCCCCTCCGACACGAATCCAACATCAGCCCACGGCAGTACAGCGCCCAGCGCAGTCGACACCCGCTCGCGCTCGACCGCGCCATGCACCATCGTCAGCAGCGCCCCAACCGCCACGTCCCGAGCGCCTCGCTCCGACACTGCCGACGGCGCCGCCTCGCTTCGCTCGTCTCCTCTGCGCGACGGCGTCTCCATGCCTCTCGCCGGCCCCTTCGGCGCCTGCCTCGCCGGCAAGGGCGTGATCGTCGTCGTCTTCTTCTTGTCATCGCTGCCCGCGCTATCAGCTCCGGCGCGCTGCTCGCCCTTACGCGCCTTCCCCGTCGCCTTCGGCACCACGAGGCTGCGTTGCTTCGCATGCGGCGCGAGCACACCGTGGTAGCGCACCAGCGGATGGCGCGGCGGCGGCACCAGCGCGGCGAGCCTCGCGAAAAACACAATCGGCGTCATCACCCGATGCGTTCCTTTTCGCCGCGGGTATTTCACCTGATAGGCCACCCGACCGTCGCGGAGGATGCTGAGCCGCTCCAAAGCGAAGCAGGGACGCGCGCAATACCGGACGAGCCGCTCGGCGCGTAGGTAAAAGAAGCCGGATCGCAGCGCGAAGCAGTGTAGCGCGTAGGTAAAAGAAGCCGGATCGCAGCGCGAAGCAGTGTAGCGCAGCAAACCGAAAGGGTGGGACCGCGAGCGTCGTGATGGCTCGGTCCTGGGCCGAAAGAGCGTGGTCCGGGCGGCGCCGAGCGCGCTACGGGGCGCATCGACGTGCCGTGGGCCCACGTGTCCGTCCGGGCGTTGGTCTGGCCCGGGAGGCGCGTCGCGAGACGCTATGCGGCGTCACCGGGCGCCTTGCGGCGCAGAACGGTGCTCTTCCAGTACGGCGGCCCTCGGTTGGGAGAGCGAGCTGGGACGTCGGTCGGCTCGCCGAGCGCGGAGAGGAAGCGGGCGATGTTCCTTGGCTCGGTCACCATGGCGACGAGCTTCATCCGCCCCTTGCAAGCTGGGCACTCGAGGACATCGATCGCACATGTGCGGCGCAAGAGCTCGGCGCGGTTTGTCGACCGCCCGATAGCCGCCACGCTTGCGTTTCGGAGCGGCGTCATCGTCCGCCTTCGTAGGCTCTTGTGGCTTCGCAGGGCGCGGTCCGATGCGCTTGCGCGCCAACGTGGGCGACTTGCCGAGGCGAGCACGCCAGCGTACTTGACGGTGTGAAAGCGCGGCGGCGGGACGCTGGCCGCGAGGCGGCACAGGAGCGAGAGCGGATCCATGTCCACAAGGGCAGTCCCGTCGGCGAAGGCGCGCTTGAGCGAGAGCCGCACCAGGCCGTCCTGCTGCGGCTCGATGCGCTCCTTTGCGATCGGGGGTCGCAGCACGTAACGCAGCGGCGCCTCCCTCGCCGCGGCATGGTGCGCACCGGCGCGCGTCGCTGCGTGCAAGGTGAAGCCATCGAGCGCAGCGCACAGCGGCTTGTCGTACGCGAGCGCGCTCGGACAAGACGGCGAGAGCCCGCGGAGCCATTGCGGGGCGACGACGTATGGCGCGGCTCTCGTCCCGAGACGGCGGAGGCACAGAGCGCGGCCTCGGGCTCGTCGTCCTCCTCGACGTCGTGCTCGCTCTCGCGATGCCCGTGCCGCCGGAGGTAACGGAGCATCCGCCCGACGGCGGGCTCTATGACCTGACCGACCTCGCGCGTTCGCAGGTGACCGAGCTCGTTCCACACGA
Source organism: Sorangium sp. So ce124 (assembly GCF_051525235.1). Lineage (NCBI taxonomy): Bacteria > Pseudomonadati > Myxococcota > Polyangiales > Polyangiaceae > Sorangium > Sorangium sp. So ce124. The sequence continues at coordinate 11,070,891 of NZ_CP150312.1, read as the reverse complement.
GCTCGGTGCCATCTTCGTGATAAGCCCCGTCGAGGAAGACCACGTGCAGATGCGGATTGAGCCGCATGTCGCCGGACGTGCGTTGCACGACGGTCACCGCGCCGCTCTTGACCGCGCCGCACGCGCCTCGGCGCGCGGCGCCACCGGCAGCCCGAGCAGCCGACCGATCGCTTCGTGAACGACCCGGGCAGCCACCTCATCCCCGAGGGCGACGGCGTGGCTCAGGGTGCTGGCGAGCGAGGCGATCACCGCAGCCCGACGTGACGCCTCGGTCACGGCGAGCTCCCCAAGCCCGGGGCTTGGCCCTTGGGCCCGGGTTGGGCCCATCCCTCCCGAGGCGGTGCGATCCGTCGATTGCGGTAGGGACGGCCCTTCACCTTGTGGGCTCGGGCCGCCCCCCGCGCGGATCCCAGCGAGCGGCACTACCGCACTGGGCTCTTGCCTCGGGTTCTGACGCGGAAGCGCTCGTCCGGCCAGGGATGCAGAATGCGTACAGGGGGGATCCAGCGCTGACCGAGTCGCTGCATTCGTGCCCAGGTGGTGCGGTCACGCTGACTTCGGCGGCGGAGCGCGCGATGCCAGTGACGGGTCACCTGGGTACGGAACCACTGCAACGATTGCCCGTTGGACGGAACGGCGTAATACAAGAAATGTCCTTGCACTACACTTCGCAGCCATTTCCCCTGCTCGGGGATGAGGAGATGTCGGCGCCGCTGCAACTCGGCCTTGACCTCGTGCAGCTTCTTCCGCATCCGCTCCCGCATGGTTCGCCGTACGACGAGAAATTTCCCCATCCAAGTCTTTCCGCAAATATGCGTGAAACCCAGGAAGTTGAAGCTCTCCGGCTTTCCCTGACCTTTCTCCTGTCGATTGGACGCCGCGAAGCGTCCAAATTCGAGGATGCGGGTCTTGTCGGGGTGTAACTCCAGCGCGAATTTCCGCAATCTCTCGCGTAGATCTTGCAGGAACCGCTCGGCGTCCGTGCGGTACTGGAATCCAACGACGAAGTCGTCCGCAAAACGCGTGATGATGACGCTCCCGCGCGCATGCCGATTCCTCCATTGCTGGACCCATAGGTCGAGTACATAGTGGAGATAGATGTTCGCCAGCAAGGGTGAAACCGTTGCTCCTTGCGGAGTGCCATCCTCCCCCCTCGTCCACTCCTCACCCTCTATCACTCCTGCGTTCAACCACTTCTGAAGGAGACGCAGCATCCTCTTGTCCGCGATTCGGTGCTCGAGGAATTTCACCATCCACCCGTGATCGATGGCATCGAAACAACCACGGATGTCGGCATCGAGCACCCAGCTCACCTTACATCGACGAATCCCGACGGCGAGAGCATCCAGCGCATGGTGCTGGTTGCGCCGCGGCCGAAATCCGTACGAGAAGCCGAGAAAATCCGCTTCGTAGATGGTATTCAGCACTTCGACGACGGCTCGCTGGACGATCTTGTCCTCCAACGAGGCTATGCCGAGCGGCCGCTGCCGCCCGTCTGCCTTCGGAATGTACACCCTCCGCGACGGTTTTGCTCGATACGCCCCACTGCGCAATCGAGCGTGCAGATCCAGGAGGTTGTCCTCCAGGTTGCCCGCGTATTGCTCCCACGTCACCCCGTCGACTCCGGGTGCCGCATTCCGTTGCAGGGCAATGAATGCGGCTCGTAGTCGGTCGATGGTGAGATGGTGGAAGAGCGCCGTGAACTTCGTTTTCCTGTCCCGTCTTGCGACTTCCCGTACGCGATCCAGCGCACTGGGCACGCTTGTCCGGCGCTGCGTCCGGGGCGTGTTTTGCTGGTTCGCGTTCCCCTTGGCCAGACCCCTTCCCTCCACGGCCTCCGCGTCCGGTTGCCCGGCCTTGTTCGGCAGCTTCGTCGGTACTATGGGCCTGTCTGACCTCCCCTGGCCGTTCATCATCGGCTCACGGCCTTGGCCTTTCCTTTGCGTCCCACCTCGCCATCGAGGGCGGGAGGCCAGGGGATCTCCCGGTTCTCGCACACGGAGAGTCCGCACATGCTCGGGGTCTTCGACCGCGCGGGGTCGCCCAGGAGCTCGCGCTGGCGCTCCTGGTCGTGTGGCCTTCCGCTTGCGTGAACAGCGTCGGCACCCCGATCGAGGGTATTTCGCGGCTCAGTGTCCCTGCCTGCGCGTACCCCTGCCAACGCTTCGCCGACCTCCTCACGGATGCCTGCGCATGACTCGGGGCCATCATGGCTCGCTACGCCTTTGATGTAGGTCTCTTGCATACCCATCTCCGTGCCGGTTTATCCCGGCGCACTCACGCCCTCCCCAAATCCCCGGGGATGCGACGGATCGCGACGGTTCGCCACCGCGGAACAGTCCCGCCAGAAACACCGGTCGATGAGGAGCGGTCGCCGAAGCAGTCGCGATTTTCGTAGTTTCCGCCTGCTTCGCCGCCGAGGGCGGCTCCGGTGTGGCCCAACGGGGCGCTCTGCGCCGCCGCGTCGCCCGCGGTGAAGGGCTCGCGGCATCACCGGTCCCACCGTACAGCAACCCATAGATGGGCCTTTTGCGGCACCTTGTGAGCCGACTTCTTGCTGCCATCCGGAGCCTGGAACCCCCTCCGGTGGCATCCGTATGCCCATCACCCGGGGCGCCACCCAGCGGGCGCACGCAGGGCGGACCAAGGGCGCGTAGCGGCGACCGGCAGGTGGCGCACCCTTGACGCGCCCGAGTACGCCCGCACCATCGCGTCCGTGGTGGGCGTGCAGCCGCGCAATGATGGCCATCATCCAAGCGGTCTTCATGGCCATCAATGAGCTGGCTCGGCAACACCGCGCTCACCAGTGAGGCCACACCTCCACCGGGACCCCGACGGACGATCCTACATCGTGGTAGCCGAGCTGCCCGCTGTCGTTGTCGCCCCAGGCCCAGCGGGTCCCGTCGGCGCGCAGCGCCAGCGCGTACATGTCGCCCGCGGCGATGGCGGTGATCTGGTCGAGGAGCACGGGCACCGGGGTGGGATGCGGCTGCGACCACGAATAGCCCGGGTTGCCGAGCTGCCCGCTGCCGTTGCTCCCCCAGGCCCGGGCGGTGCCGTCCGAGCGCAGCGCCAGCGAGTGCCCCATCCCCGCGGCGATCGCGGTCACCGCGTCGAGCCCCGCGACGGGCACCGGCACCGCGCTGTCGGCCGCCACACCCTGCCCGAGCTGGCCCTCGGACCCCTCGCCCCAGGCCCGCACGGTGCCGTCCGAGCGCAGCGCCAGCGAGTGCCAGGTCCCCGCGGCCACCGCGATCGCCCCGTCGAGCCCCGAGACCTGCACTGGGACCGCGCTGTCGGCCGACGCGCCGTCGCCGAGCTGCCCCTGCGATCCCTCGCCCCAGGCCCACACCGTGCCGTCGGCGAGCACGGCCAGCGCGTGGATGTCGCCCGCCGCGATGGCGACGACGTTGCTCAGGCCGGGCACGGGCGCCGGGGTCGCGCGCCAGCCGACGGTGCCGTCCCCGAGCTGGCCGGAGGAGCTATCGCCCCAGGTCCAGACCGTGCCGTCCGACCGCAGCGCCATCGAGTGATATCGCCCCGCCGCCACGTCGATCACCTGGTCGAGGCCGGGCACCACGACGAGATCGGGGATGGTCGTGGTGGTCCCGAGCTGGCCGCCGTAGTTGGTGCCCCAGGCCCGGACGGTGCCGTCCGCGAGCAGGGCCAGCGAGTGCCCGTAACCCGCGGCGACGTCGGTCACGCCGCTCAGCTCCTGGACGAAGAACGGATCTCCATAGACCCCGGCGTTCTGGTAGACGCTGACCTGGTAATCGCCGTTGTCGCCCCAGCCCCAGATCGTGCCGTCGGAGCGCACCGCGAGCGAGTGCGCGCTCCCCGCCGCCAGCGTCACCGGCGCGCAGGCGGGGTTCACCAGCCCGTCGCAGTTCTCGTCCTGGGGGCTCGCGCACCACTCCACCTCGTCGGGCACCCTCTGGCCGGTGCACCAGCCATAGCCCGTGCCCTGCGCGTTGCAGGTGCGCACGCCCGCGTGGCAGACGCCCACGCCCTCGGTCCCCGCGGGGCCCTGGTAGCACGGCACGGTCGACCCCGGGACGCAGACGCACCCCGCGCCCTCCTCGTTGGCCTGCCCGTCGCAATCGTCGTCCGCGGCGCTCGTGCACGTCTCGACCGAGGGCAGCACCTCGCCCGTGCAGGCCTCGTAGCCCGTCCCCAGCGCGTTGCAGGTCTGCGTGCCCGCGTGGCAGGCGCCCACGCCCTCGGTGCCAGCGGGGCCGCCATAACAAGGCTGCGCCGATCCCGGGACGCAGGCGCACCCCGCGTCCTCCTCGTTGACCTGCCCGTCGCAATCGTCGTCGGTGATCGTGCCGCACGCCTCGGCCGAGGGCAGGACCTCGCCGGTGCACGGGCCATAGCCCGAGCCCAGCGCGTCGCAGATCGTGAAGCCCGCCGCGCAGGCGCCCACGCCCTGGGTGCCGGCCGGGCCGGTGTAGCAAGGCGCCAGGGCGTCGGGCTGGCAGAACGTGCTGGGCTCTCCCCCGCCATGCCCGCCGGCCCCATCGCCGCCCTGCCCCCCCGCGCCGCCCTGCCCCCCCGCGCCGCCCTGCCCGCCGTCGCCGCCCTGCCCGCCGTCGCCGCCCTGCCCCGCACCCCCGGCGCCGTCGCCGCCCTGGCCCTCGCCGCCGTGACCGCCGCTGCTCGTCGTGGTGCTGGAGCCCGTGGGCCCCGGCTTCGGCTCCTCGGCGCTGTTCTCGCAACCCGCGCTGGCCGCGGCCAGCCAGGTGCCGAGCATCACCGCCGGGATCTTCAACGTTCGCATGAATTTCCGCTCTCCGTTCAGGTGGGCGCGGACAGAGCAAGATGGGAGCCAGCGCTCGAGGCTTCCTGGACAGGCGTGAGATCCCGGGGAAAATGCCCGGCAAGCAAGGTGTTGCTTGCGCCGAGTCTGCTCAACTTGAGCAGACTCGGACCAATCCGCCATCTCCCCGAGGAGGTGCAACCATCCCTCCGAGGAGGTGCGGCTATCTCCCCGAGGAAGTGCAGCCATCTCCCCGAGGAGGTCCGGCCATCTCTCCGAGGAGGTCCGGCCATCTCTCCGAGGAGGTCCGGCCATCTCTCCACCTCCTTGTACGAGCGGAGCCCTGGTAACACTTCTGACCGGGAGCCGCGGTGACACTTCCTTGAGCCACTGGCCCCTGCTCCGGGAGGACTCGAAACAGGAGCCGGATCCTCGTCGACGCGATACGCTCGCCGCGCTTTCTCGGACCGCCAGGATCTATACACAAAACGCTCACCACGGTCTCGGTCTACACGAGCCTGTCGTCACGATCCGGCGTGCGCGCTCGCAGGTCAGCGCATCTTCGAGAGCTGCAGCTCCTTGTTCTTCAGGGTGACCTGCGCGAGCAGAACAGGACCGTAGTACAGCTCCCAGACGTCGTCCGCGATCGGAAGCAGCCCCACCGGCTCATTGGCGATCAGCTTGGAGACGAACGTGTGCGCGCCCCCGAGGTTCACCTTTCGCGTGTGGTCGAGGCGTCGAATGGTCATCGTGTCCGGGTACTCCGGCGACGAGGGCGTGCTCGGCAGCATGCGGGAACGTGTGCGCCACAGGCCGCCGCTCCTCCAGGCCGCGAGGTCCGGCTTGCTCGTAGCGCTCCACCCACTTGTACCCCGTCTTCCGGCTGATGCCGAACCGCCGGCACAGCTCCGCGAACGTCTCGTCCGACTCGTTGACCTGCGCGATGAACTGAAGCCTCTCGTCCACTGAACATGTCTCTTTCCAGGGCACCGGCGCTCCTCCGTCGCCGGTCCTCTACGACATGTGTCACCTAAGCTCCCGGTCCGTCCAGGTGCTACCCAGGCTGCCGGTCAAAACCGTTACCCAGGCCACCGGTCCGTACCAAAATCCCCGGGGAAGCGACGGATCGCGACGGTTCAGCGCCGCGGAACAGTCCCGCCAGAGAAACCGGTCGATAGCGACCGGCAGCATCCGCCGGTTGGGCCGCTTGGATGAGAAAAGCGTATCTGCGATTGAACGACGCATGCGATGCTGGCGCCGTAGGATGTCGCGATTGGTGGTATCCGTTCGTGTAACCACGTCGTGACGAGCGCTGAGCCAGGGGCGCAGAGTGCCGGGCATGGCAGAAGAGCACTCTCGGGTCCCTCGGGAGGAGTGGCGGAAACGTGTCGAGCGGTGGCGTGACAGCGGGCTGACGGCGGCCGAATTCGCCGGCGAGCTCGGCATCAACCCGCGCACGCTGATGTACTGGAAGTGGCTGCTGGCGCGCGACGACAAGGCCTCTACGCCTGCGCTCGAGCGCAGACAGTCGCCGAAGCAGGCGCGCGTCGAAGCAGGCCCAGCTGGCTGCCGCGGTGCCGGTGGCTGGGGATCGCGCCGGCTTGATCGAGATCCGGTCCGCGCCAGCGGACGCGCGGTTCGGCTCGCGAGCTGGGCGCGATGGGGCTCCTCTGAGTCAGCGCGCGCGCCGGTAGTGCAAAGATGTGCAGCTGCAGGGATTCCTGAGTCCCCCCTACACTAGGTGGGACGTTTTCGGTAGCGGCCCAGGGGACAAGTCGGCTCACGTTCGAGGAGACTTGGGTCTCCTGCGTCGCCAAGGTTGATGTGAGCTTGTCTACCATCAGCGCAACGTCAAACCGGGTGCCTGCAGCTGCAGTGCCAGCGCGTAGGTAAATGCAGCTCTTCGCGGGTGGCCACCTCGACGTCGAACCCTGCGCCCACCACGCAGACGTCGGCTTCGATATTCGTCGCATTCATCGCGCGAACATACAGGAAGCGCGCAGCTTTGTCCTGGCCCCCCCGCCTGCGCGCTCCGAGGATGAGGCGCAGGATCAGCCGCCGCCCCGCCCGACCACCACGATGGTGTTGTTGATTCCGCTGTCGACGACGTCGGAGGCGTTGTGGACTTTCGCCGTGCAGGACCGCGAGCCAGGGCCCAGCAAGATGGGCTGCCCGCTGAAGTTGGCGAAGTTGTTCAGCGTCAGCAGGTCGTTCGTGCAGGGCAGCGGCGTGCCCACGAGGATGTTCGGCGCGCCCACGCTGATGCCCAGCGGAGCGCTGCCCGACAGCACGTTGTGGTCGGCCACCAGGCCGTTGCCCATCAGGTGCTCGATGAGGCTGCTGCCAAAGCCCGGCGCCGCATCGATATGGTTGAAGCGCACCGAAGGCTGGAGGTACGAAGGCGCCCCGTCGAGCTCGCTGAGGTCCGCGATGAACAGGGACGACGCGTTGAAGGGCCCTGTCGCCACCGCCTCGATCTCGTTGTGGGCGAAGCTCACCGTCGAGGGCTCCTTGGGCCAGCGGCTCGTCTCGGTGAGGCTCTGGCCCGCGAGCACGCCCACGGCGTGCCCGTTCGAGTCGAAGAAGCGGTTGTGCTCCACCGTCAGCGGCGCGTTCGACGGGCTCAGCAGCAGCGTCCCGAAGGCAATCAGAAAGGGATCCGTCGCCACGCCGTGCCCCGAATCGTCGAAGACGTTGTTCTCGATATCGGCGAACGCCTGTGGGTAGACGTCCTGCGGCGGGGACGGGAAGCGGAAGGCGCTTTGGGCCTCGAAAGCCTCCAGGCTGGCGGGCGGCGACAGGAACGTCTCCACGGCCACCGAGTGAAGCTGAGTATGCTCGAGAACACAGTTCTTCACCGTCACGAGCCCGTTCACCGGAAGGTGGTCGAACTCATTCCAGCCACCGTTGGCGGTGTCGGGCTCGACCGGCAGCCACTGTTCTCCGCCGATGAACACCAGGCCCTCCATCAGATTGCTGCCCAACGTCGGGCTCAGAATCTGGCCGTACACGCCCACGTTTTTGATCGACACGTCGTAATGCTCCACCTTGAAGTCCTTCGTCGGGTCGTAGTTGCCCTTGGATCCGGTCACCAGCACGGCCGCCCACACCGGCCTGACCTCGGTGCCGTAGTAAGTCAACGTGGGCCCCTCGCCCTCGACGGTGAACGACAGATTGCGCAGCGTGAGGTTCGTGCTGGTCAGCTGCCAGGGCGTCTTGCGCGAAGGCGGCTTGTTGAAGACCGCCAGGATCGGCGGAAAGCCCGGTGCGAACAGCCGTTCACGATACGCTTCATTCAGCAGGGGGAACACGTACGTGCCGTTCGCGGCGCGGCCGCGCGCCACCAGCACGGTCTCGTTCATGCCGGCGCCACGCACCTCCGCGTCCAGGCCCTCGGCCGCCAGCGTCTCGCTCACGTGGAACGTGCCGGCGCCGAGCGCGATGCGGCCGCCGCGCGCCACGTTGTTCAGCGCCCATTGCAGGTTCCTCGTGTCGGTCGCCATGGCCTGAAAATCGTCTTGCAGCCCCACCGGCGTCACCCGGATGACCCTGCCGTTCCCCACCACCTTCACGTGGTCGGGATCGGGAGGCACGGGTTTCGGCATGGCATGCGTCGTGGCAGCGGTGAGCAGCACGAAGAGCGCCGCGCCGACGGCCTTGGGGGTACCTTCGTTGACTCTCGTCATTCTTCTCCTCCGCGGTGCTTTGCCGGATACTCCCGGCTGCGGACGGGCCAAACGATGCCACTCGGCGGCGGCTGCGCCACGCCACCTTCGCCGTACTTGCGGGTCGTTCGCCTCCTGCTCCGGGTGCATTCGGAGCCTGACGGGACGTCGGGATCGTCAATTCAACGCGAAATGGCTCCGTGGCACGAAAGCTCCATGTGCTCGGCGTGACGGGCAAGCACGGCTCAGGCAACGCTCCGCTCGTACCCGAACGATGGGTGCTGCCAACCCATCTCTTGGTTACGGCGTCGGATCAGCGAAGGATCCTCCGAAGATATCCGAGTTGCCGAAAGTGGGCGGGCAGTCGGTGTTGGGCCTCGGCGTGGGAACCGGGCCTCCGGTGCGCAGCGACTGACGGAAGGCGTCTATCGCGGGGCAGTCTGCGGCGTTACGCACGTCGTTCCAGACAGCGACGCCGAAGTCCCTCGTCGCCGCCGCGTACACGTAGTCGCCCAGAAACTCGGCCACAAGGTCGTTCTGGCTGGAGCCGCGGGGATCGCCTGGATCACCGCGATGCAACTCAGAAAGCCCTGTCGGCGCGCCTCCCACTCCGATGTCGGCGTGGAGCACCACGCCTACGAGGCTCCGCGGATCTGTCGTGTTGTTACGGAACGGGGTGCGGAACGCGTTGTAGACGATATAGAGATCTGTTCCATCGGGAGAGAGGGCAGGTGCAGTATAGTACCCGCGGTCGCCGGGGCTTTGGATCGTCGTCGGACCGGACCAGGTCGCCCCACCATCGGTCGAGTGGCTGAGCATGACACGCTCATTGTTCAAGCCATCTCGGCCGTCGACCCACGTGTCCACGATCTCGTCTGTGGCGTCGCCCCCAGTCGGAGCACCGTTCGCGATATCGACATTGGGAGCGCCAGCGAGATCATTGCGTGCGCCTGCGATGCCATCCATGACGCAGCGGCCGATCACCGGATCGATAAAGAAGCACGGATCGGTGATACGAAAGAGCTCCCGTGGCCGTGTGAAGCTTCTCCCGCCGTCGAACGACTGGACCAGCATGTGCGCGCCGTGCGGAGGCAAGAATCGGAAGGGTGACTGGAGCTGCTCGTAGAATACATAAACCACGCCGATGCTATCGGTGCGGATGGTGCAGCCGGACTGCCCCCACATCGTCGGCGGGACGTTGTGCGCAGGGGTCACTTGCTTCTGCTCCCAGGTATCGCCGCCATCGGTCGAGCGTATCACTGTCAGCGGCGCCGCCGCGCCCTGTTGACCTCGGAACTGGGCAAAGCAGACGTAGACGTTGCCGAAGAACGGACTGCTCTCGGCATTGTCGGCCCAGATCTGCTCCTTGTCGGCGAACGTCGTTGAGCTCTGACGCTGCGAAGCGATGACAGGAGGCAGCCAGTTGTTCTGGTCGGCTACTATCTCGGGAGTAAGCTCCGGGTCTCCGTCGATGCGGGACACGGCGACGGCTTCGAAGCCCCTGAACGCCTGCTCGCCGCGCTCGGCACTGAAGTTGGCGGTCAGATTGGCATAGTACAGACGCGAGCCATTGTCCCACGAGAATCCGTCCGGACCTGGGCGAGGACCAAAGGCGACCGCCGGATCGCCGTCGGAGACCAGCCCGTTCTCGAAGTACTTGGGCAGCGTTCCGATTGGCCCGACATGCGGTGTACATTCCTCGGGTCCAAGACAATCTCTGGCCGTCCAGCCGGTGTAGGTCGGCTGCGTCCAGGTCTGGCCACGGTCGAAGGAGAAATAGACCCCGGAGGAGCCGACCCCCTGGGTGAACGGGCAGGTCGTCGGATCGCCGGCGTCGCACGCCTCCATATCGATATTGTCGTTCGCCCCGGCCGCAACCACGTTCGGATGGTTGGCATCCACCGCGACTGTCGGTTCATTCTGCTTGTTCTGCGAAAAAGGCGAGGCCGGGCTGCCGACAGAGACGAGCGTATCACCCCCTTGCGCGAACGCGGGGGCCGCCAATCCCAGCGTCAGATGCGCGTAGAGCACCACTCCAAGATGGCGGGCTATGCATGGGTGTCGCATGACCGATCCTTTCTCTTTATGAATCGACCGTCGACGTGGACGCGAAGTCGCGTCCGCGACAAGGCGCGCTGAGAAATCCCGCCTCGACGCACCGCTATCGTGGGGTGCGGGACCCAAGAGCCGCAGATGTAAGGCGCTGCTATAGCGTACGACAATTCAGCGTCAACTTTTTACGCAGAGTCGCCAAATTCACTTCTCGCGCGCATTCCTACTTTGGACAAGGCACGTCCGCGGCGTTGGCGCGAGCCTTTGAACCGGAGGCACCGCTCTGTCGTCCCGGCTGGGGAAGCGAGCACGCCCTCGTCACCGTCGCGGCCGTTGGAAGAGGAGCTGGGACGATCAGCGCCCGCCCACTGCGCATTCGCGCTCTCTGGCGGTGCCGACAGTGAGGCAGTCCCGGGCGTGGAGCTGCGTACGTTCGCCCCGATATCGCCGACTCAGGGGACACCGCACGACCTCCGGCACCCGTCCGTCCGAGCCAATATGAACAGGTCTAGGGAGGCGCACGAAACCCGGCGACGGATCGGTCACGGCGAGCGCCCCAGGCCCTGGGCTTGACAATTGGGCCCGGGTTGGGCCCACGCCTTCCGAGAGGCTGCGATCCGTCGTCACGTCCTCCCCAAATCCCCGGGATGCGACCGATCGCGACGGTTCGCCACCGCGGAACAGTCCCGCCAGGAGCCGTACCTGAACGCTCCACCGCGCGGCGCGCAGGGAGCGCTCAGAGACCGAGGGCGCCGATCATCTTCTCGGCGTAGCGCTTGCCCAGGGTGACCTGCGCGTCGTGGCCGAAGTGGAGGTTCCAGGTGTCGGCAGGATCGATGGCGAGCCCCTCCGCCGAAACGGCGTAGGCCTTGGGGATCAGCCCCGGGAGCTGGTTTACGAGCGAGTTGTGTTTTGCGCACGACCCCGAATGCAGGAGCTCTCCTGCAAGGAACGGCACGTCACCGATACCGAGATCGGCGCGCAAGTCCGAGACGAGCGTCTTCACCTTGCCGGGCCACGCGGGGTCGCCGCAGTTCGATTCGCCTTGATGGAACAGGATCCCCTCGATCACGCCGCCGATCTCCTGCGCCGCCTTCGCGCGCGACAGGATCCAACTGTACTTGCTCCCCCCCGCCTTCATGAACGTCTCCACCTTCTCCCCGCTGATGGCGGACGGGACGAGGCCGACGGTGTCCTGGGCGGGGTAATGCTCGAGGATCGTCCTGGAGAAGTAGTCGCCGGGCCCGATCGCGCCGTTCCAGCATTCGTGGAGCGGCGGGGCAGCGACGTCCCACGCGCCTTCGACGCGCCCGGTCGCGGCGCAGGCATCGAAGCCGAGGACCTTGATGCGGGGATTCTCGGTCTTGTCTGCGGCCAAGGCCTTCGGGTACCCGGCCATGTTCGATTGCCCGAGGAGGAGGAAGACATGAAACACGGGCTCGGCCGAGCCTCCGCCGCTGCTCCCGCCGACGCCCGGCTCATCCGCGCCGCCTGCCCCCGACGCCCCTCCACCCACCCCACCTGTGCTCGGCCCCGCGGCCTCTCCGCCCACCCCGGCTGTACTCTGCGCGCTCCCATCTGCGGGCCCTCCGCCAGCGAGAGCCCCTGTAGACGCCGAGGACACGACGCTGGAAGGCGCGCCGCCTGCCCCGCCTGCCTCGCCGGTGCCTGCGGATCCGGGCTCTTCGACCGGGGCATCTGCTTCACTGCAGGCAAGGAGCCCGATGAGCGAGAACGCGATGCGCGAAGGCGTGAGCCCGAGAGACCATCGAAATATGCTTTTCATGATGACTTCTCCGACAGCTGCCGCTTGCCCATGACGAGTCGAGCTCTCGCGCCCGGCGGGAGTAGGGCGCGACCGATGCCTCCACGCCGTTGCTCGCGAAAGGAGTCGGCGCTGAGCTCGATCCCGATCCCCAGGACGAAGGGCCCGGTGCGCATGACGCTATCCAGGGCAAAGCGGAAGGATGCCCAGACAAATGTGAACGCTCACATCAGCGGTGTCAACCCGAATCAGCCGGCCGGTGGCCCGCCGCCCGCCTCGACATCACATCGTTATGGCGTCTTATGGCGTCCTGGCGGTTCAAAAGACCCCACCTTCGGCCAAAGTACTCCATCCCCTCGGCTCCGCGCTGCAAGGCCCAGTTGGCACCAGGCGGCCCGCGCGCCCCTCTCCTCAGGACGGCTGCGCGAGGCCGAGCTCTCCCTCCGGCTCGACGGGCAGCTCGACGATGAACGTGGTCCCTGAGCCCAGCTGACTGCGCAGATCCACGCGCCCTCCATGCGCTCGCACGATCTCCCGGACAAGGTACAGCCCGAGGCCGAGGCTCTGCGCTTGATGAAGCCCCGTCGCGCGCTCGAACGCCTCGAACACGCGCCGCTGGTCGGCCTCGGAGATCCCGATGCCCTGATCCGAGACCGAGAGGCGAGCGACGGCCCCGTCCCCGTCGGCGACGATCCGGACCGGCTTGCCGGCGCCGTACTTCATGGCGTTCGTGAGCAGGTTCGTCGCGACCTGCTCGAGCCGCAGCCGATCCCACCGGCCCACGACGGCGCGCTCCGCTCGCACGTGGAGCGCACATCCAGCCAGCTCGGCCTGCTCGCTCAGCCGGCCGACGACGTCCCGCACGAGCGCCGTCAGGTCCATTGGCTCACGCGTCAGGGCGAGCCGCCCCTTCTGGACGCGTGAGAGGTCGAGCAGGCTGTCGATCAGCAGGTTGAGCCGGCCGAGCTGGCGCTTGAACGACGTGAGGGACGACGACAGCCAGGACGCGGAGACCGCCTCTTGCTGCTTGATCGATCGCGCGAGCGTGTCGAGCTTCAGGTGGAGGCCAGTCAGCGGCGTCTTCAGCTCGTGGGCGAGGAACGCCGTGCGCCGCTCCGCGGCCTCCGCCGCCGCCCGCGCCTCTCGCTCCCTGGCGAGCAGGAGCGCATTCTCGAGGGAGATGGCCGCCTGCGTGGCGAGCAGCTCGAGGGCGAGGAGCCGCTCGGGCGTGAACGCGTGCGTCGTGAGGTTGTTCTCGAGGTAGAGCAGACCGAGCACCTCGGCCTGCCGCAAGATGGGGACGCAGAGGACCGACCTCGGATTGTGCCGGACGATGTACTCGTCCCCCGAGAACCTGCCCGCCTTCGCGGCGGCGTCATCGAGGAGCACACGCTCCTTGGTGAGCCGCACGTAGTGGAGGAGCGAGGCAGGGAGGAGCGGAGAGGACGACACCGGCGACGACTGGAGAACCCTGGTCACGGTCCCCTGTCGCTCCTCGATCGCGGCTTCCGCCTCGATCGTCAGATCGCCGTCCCGCACGAGGATGAGGCAGCCCTTCTGGGCGCCTCCCTGCTCGAGGACGGACTCGAGCAGGGTCCGCAGGAGCTTCTCGAAGAGGATCTCGCCCGAGATCGTCTGCGACGCCTTGACGACCGCGAGCACGTCGAGCAGCTCCGTGCGGGCCGCGAAGGTGGCGGTCGGCTCGAGCGGCCGCCGCTCGAGGAGCTGCGGATAGCGCTGCTCGAGCTGCTTCACCTTGCCGTCGGCCCCCCAGCGCACGTAGCACGAGCGGGCTTCACGCAGGTACGTATCGGAGAAGCGCTCGAACCCTCGCGCTCGATAGAACCGAGACGCGAGCTCGTAGGCGAGCGCCTCGACGTGGACGAAGCCGCTCTCGCGCGCCGAGCGGATGGCCTCTTCGTAGAGGCGCATCGCGTCGAGGTCCCGGCCCTCGATGCGCGCGACCTCGGCGGACACCAGGGCGTAGCGGCTCTGGAAGTTCTCGGGGCAGCCCGCGGCCCAGCGCCTCAGCTTCTGGAGCGGCTTCTCGAGCGTCTGAGCGAATCGCCGCCGCTGCTCGGCCGGCGCCTGCGCGTGGAGCGCCGTCACCGTGAGCGCGTGGTAGAAGTGGTGCGTCACTTCCATGGCGAGAGACGCCGCCTGCCCCTGCATCAGCGCGGCGGCGGCCGCGGACTCCAGCGCTTCGGCGTGACGCTCGTGCGTGAACGCGGCGATCTGCTTCATGATATGATATATAGCGATTCCAAGGCCGAAGCCGGCCTTCTGGCAGATCGCGACCGAGCTCGCCTCGTCGAAGGCGCCGCTGTCGAAGCTCGTCGGCGCCCGCGTCGCTCCCTTCAGGCTCGCCGCGAGCTGCTCTTCGAGCCGGACCACGTGGTACACCACATCGTTGTGGGTCTGCCGGGCGAAGGCGGCGTATCTCCGCGCGACCTCGATCACGCGGTCGAGCGGGTCGCCGTTCTCCAGGACGAGCCACACCATGTTGTACGTCAAATAGCCGGCAAAGATGAAGTCTCCGACGTCGAGGCAATCGAGGAATGCCTTGTCCATGAGCGGGATGCTCGTCGCGTAGTGCCTGTACCAGATGCTGATGACGCCCGCGTGGTGGAAGAGCAGCCTCCCCTTCAGCATGGCCGTGACGCTCTTGAATTTCTCGTTCAGCCTGAGCGCCATCTCGGAGAACTGGAACGCGCCCGGGACGTCCCCGAGGATGGACACCATGACCGCGGCGTAGCAGCTATAAACGAAAGAGGACTCCTCGGCGGGTCCGTGCTGCAGGGACGCGTTCACCCCCTTGGCGGTGAGCAGCGGCCAGAGCGCCGGTCGCACGGAGAACACGAGGGGGGCCGATTCGGCGACAAGGCTGATGAACGCCCGCACGTCCTCGTCGGTCGCCACGGGCGCATCGACGAGATCGGCGATGCGGCGGCCGCGCAAGGCGATCGGGACCTGCCGGATCTCGGCCTCCACGGCGGCCTGGATCTCCTCGTCGGTCTCCGGCAGCGTCGCCCCGTAGAGCCGCAGGGCCTCGATCATGACCGTCATGGCGTCGCGGTGTCGCCCGGCGATCTGGTAGAGCCGCATGCGCAGCCGGTGGGCCCTGGCGCGGTCGGGCCTGGAGCGGGCGTTCTGGAGGATCAGATCGAACAGCCCGTCGGCCGGCTGGAAGTTGCCGGTGATGGACTCGCATTCGGCGAGCTCCAGGTAGAGCATCAGCGTGTCCTCGTACCGCGCGCTCCAGGCGTCCGGCGGCAAGAGAGACGTCGCCTGCGCCAGGTAGCTGCGCGCCGAGGCGTAGGCGACCGAGGCCTTCGCCTTGATCCCTGCCAGGAGGTTGAGCCGGCAGAGCGCCTCCTTCTCGCGTGGATCGGTGATGAGGTGAGCGCCGTGATTGAGCTGGGTCGCGACGTCGAACGCCCGCTCCTCGACCGCCCCGCCTGGCAGACGAGACGCGAGGCGTCGGCCGATCTCGAGGTGCACCGCGGCCCGCCGAGCCTCCGGGATGAGCGAGTAGGCTGCCTCCTGGACGCGGTCGTGCAGGAACTTGTAGGTGCCTTCGTGGCAGAGGACGAGCCCCGCGAGGATGGCCTGCCAGACATCCTCGTGCAGCGCCTCCTCCGAGCGGTCGCACGCTATCGTCAAGACGCCGACGTCCGCGGCGCTCCCGAGACAGGCGAGCTGCTTCAGCGCCTCCTGGGTGCCCGCGGGGAGCCGCGCGAGCTTGTCGACCATCAGGTCGACCACGTTGTCGGTGAAGCCTTTGGCGCGGATCTTCGCCATGTCCCACCGGAAGGCGCCCGCGATCGGGTCGAGCTCGATCAGCCGCTCTTCGTGGAGGGCGAGGAGAAACTGGATCGCAAAGAAGGGGTTGCCGGCCGTCTTCTCGTGGACCAACGCCGAGAGCGGCGCGGCGTCCTCGGGGCGGCACTGGAGCATATCGCTGACGAGCATGGACAGGTGCTCGCGGGAGAGCGGGCCGAGCACGATAACCCGGACGCGCGCGCCCTCCCTCCTCACCTCGCCCAGCGCCGTCATGAGCGGGTGCGAGGGGGTCACCTCGTTGTCGCGATACGCGCCGACGACGAGGAGGTGCCCCGTGTCGAGGTGCGTCACCAGATCCTGCAAGAGCGAGAGGCTCGCCGAGTCGGCCCACTGGAGATCGTCGAGGAAGAGCACGAGGGGGTGCTCCTTCCGGGCGAACACCCCGATGAAGTGCCGGAAGACGATGCGGAACCGGTTCTGCGCCTCGACCGGCGGCAGCTCGGGAGCCGGCGGTTGCGGGCCGATGACCAGCTCGAGCTGCGGGATCAAGTCGACGATGAGCTGCCCGTTGACCGTGAGGACCTCGAGCAACCGCTGCTTCCATGCGGCGATCCGCGCGCTGTCGGCGAGGAGCTCGAGCACGATCTCCTGAACGGCCTGCACGATGGTGGAGTAAGGGATCTCGCGCTTGTGCTGATCGAATTTTCCCGAGGCGGAGAACCCCCGCTCGCGGGCGACGGCCCTGTCCAGCTCGTGGACCAGCGTCGATTTGCCGATGCCGGAGTAGCCCGAGAGGAGCACGAGCTCGGGAGATCCGGTGTCGATCACGCCCTCGAAGGCGCGCAGCAGCGCCGCGATCGCCTCGTCGCGCCCATAGAGCTTCTGCGGGATCCGCAGGCGGCCCGACGCGTCCTGCTCGCCCAGCGGGAAGGGCGCGACGCTCCCACCGCGGCGCCATGAGTCGAAGCACCGTTTCAGGTCATGGCCAAGGCCGCGGGCCGTCTGGTAGCGCTCCTCGGGCATCTTCGCGAGGAGCTTGATCACGATGTGCTCGATCGCCTCGGGCACTTCGGAGACCACCTCGGACGGGGCCGCGAACGCGCGGGCGACGTGACAATGGATCCATTCCAGCGGGTCGCGGGCGTCGAACGGGAGCTTCCCCGTGAGCATCTGGTAGAACGTGACGCCCAGGGAATACAGATCGGTGCGGCTGTCGATCCCACGGTTCATCCGCCCTGTCTGCTCGGGCGACATGTAAGGCAGGGACCCCTCGATGAGGCGTGCTGGCCCCAAGGCGTGCTGTTCGCCGGAGAGCCGTGAGGCGAGCGCGAGATCGGCGATCTTCACCTCGCCCGTCGCGGGAATGACCAGGATATTTGCGGGCTTGAGGTCTCTGTGAACGACGCCTCGCTGATGGATGTCGGAGACGGCCTCCGCGATGCGGACGGCGAGCGCGAGGAACCTGCCGATCGCCATCGGCGCGCCGAGCCGTCGATCCAGCGGCTCGGCGCCGGAGTCTTCCATGACGAGGGCGAGCGCCCCATCGTACATCTCCAGGGCGAGGGGCCTGACGACGGCTCCCACGTCGAGCATCTTGCCCGTCTCGTACTCCCTCTTGAGCCGGGCGAGGTCCTGCGGCCGGCAGCTCCTCGGGTCGAGCACCTTGAGGACCACCGGATGGCCGTCGGCGTTTCGAACAGCACGGTACACGGCGGTACCGCGGCCCTCGTGAATGGTCTCGCGAATCGTGTAGGGAAAGGGAGGGGACGGGCTCGTCATTCAGGCGCTGGGCGAGGCAGCCTCGGCAGTGGCAGCAGGAGCCCCCTCCCCGGCAAGGTATACCATTCCCCGCCCCCGCATCATGGCCAGCGTTGCGGGCGATCCTGCACGAATTCGCATCAGCCGACGGGCTCGGCGGCGTGCGCGCCCGAGGCGTCGTCGCCAGGCTGCCTCGGCCGAGAGCCGCTACGTTCAACGCGCCTCGGGCGATCGAGGACGGCACGCTCGACGCGCTGGGCGTGCGGGCTATCTGGCGCATGTCGTTCCAGGAGAACCCTGCCGGCGCCTACCTGACGAGCGACGGAGTCCGCCAGGTCACCGGAGTTCACGGTTACCATCCGTGCATCGGCACGGTCATTTCGGTCAGCGCCGCGCGCTGGCCGCCGAAATAGTCCTGGGGCGCGCAGCCGAGGGCGCGCGTGAAGACGCGGTGGCATTGCGCATAACTCCCGAACCCGACGGCGTACGCCGCGCGCGCGAAGCTCGCGCCGCGATCCACCTCGGCGACGAACTGCATCAGCTTGAGCCGCGCACGGTACTCGACGACGTTCACGCCCACGTCCTTGCGAAAACGCCGGCTGATCCCGCTCTCGCCCGTGTGCAGGCGCGCCGCGAGGGCCGCCCCGGGGAGATTCGGATCGAGCCGCAAGAGCTCGAAGATGCGGCGGCTTACCACGTGGGGGAGCGGCACGTTCGACAGCGACCGCTCGAAGAGCTCCGCGAGGCGATGCTCCACGACCGAGATGTCGCGCGCTCGGTCGAGCGCGCCGAGGAGCGCGAGCTCGTCGGCGAGCACGGCCGGCGCGAGCTGCACAGCGTCGAGCGCGACCTTCGACGCGGCCCCCGCGACGCGAGCCCCCAGCTCGGGGCGGAGCGCCGCGACGTACAGAACGAAATCGCTGCTCTCCTCGAGGAGCGCGTGATCTTGCCCCGGCGCGAAATAGAGCAGCGTGCCCGCCACGAGCGGCACCACGCGCTTCCCCACGCCCATGATGCCCGTGCCGCGAGCGACGAGGTTGATCTCCGGCTCCTCGTGGAAGTGCCGGGGCCGACGGTACTGCGGCTGGTGGCGGAAGACCTGGGCGCGCCGGCCGGCGAGCATCGGAAAGGGCTGGAACAACGCGGGCCGAGCGCTCAAGGCCAGGTCAGTGTGCGGCAGCGGTGACGCGGACAGGAAGCAAAAAATGCGAAGCGCTCTCGCACCCGGCGCGCCAAGTGGAGCCCATGATGTCTTCGACGCGCTGCACGGTCGCTTCGCTTCTGTTCTCCGCATTCACCGCGCTGGCCTGTGGCGACTCCAGCCAGCCCCCGGGCTCTGCGACGGGGGCTGGCGGGGACGGCACCGGCGCGGGTGCTGGTGGTGGTTCCAGCGCCGGAACGGGTAGCTCCATGACGGGGGCTGGGGCTGCGGCTGGCGCCTCCGGCACCGGAGCCGGCGCGGGCGGGGCGGGCGGCGCGGGCGGCGCGGGCGGGGCGGGCGGCGCCGGGGGAACGGAGGATGGCACAGCAGCGGCAGGCGCCACGGGTAACGGCGGCTCAGCGGGCGGCCCTCCCCCGGCCGAAGAGGCCTTCACCCTGCTCTTCCGCGACGATTTCGATCAGCTGGACGCAGCTCGCTGGCAGCTGATGACACATTCCTGGACGGGCAATCTGGCGCTGTTTTCGCGATCCGCCGCTACCATCGAACGTGGGCAGCTGGTGCTCCGGCTCACGCCGGCCCCCCAGGGCACCGCCGACAGCTCCGGAGCCGCCAAGACCTTCCTGGGCGCCGAGGTTCGCTCCATCGACTCGCTCACGTACGGGCGCGTGCGCGCTCGCGTCAAGTTGGCCCGAGGCTCGGCGGTCGTCTCGTCACTGGTCACGATCTACACCCCCTGGCCAGCGGACAACTGGAACGAGCTCGACATCGAGTGCCTCGGGGCCGAGCCGAATGACGTGCAGTTCAACGCCATGGTGTACACTGGCGCTCCGGTACGGCCCCCGGTGACGCAATCCGTCAGTCCGACTCAGCATCCGCAGAAGGTGGACCTCGGCTTCGACCCGAGCGCGGACTTTCACACGTACCAGATCGAATGGACACCGTCCGGCGCCCGCTTTTCCGTCGACGACGTGCTCCGACACGAGTGGACGGAGCGCATCGACCTCATGATGCTTCCGCAGAATGTGCTCATGACGATCTGGGCGTCGTCGAGCGCGGAGTGGGCCGGGGCCGTGACGGCCGAGACGGGCAAGGCGAGCGCGACCTACGATTGGATCGAGCTCTATCGGTACACGCCTTGATCGGGTCGCGAGACCAGGCCGCTCCGAGCGCGTGAGCTCACGCGGTTCGGCCCGACAAAGCGCGAAGCGAACGCCTGGGTGCGGGGCGAGCCCCGACGGAAACTGCGCGAGTCTGTTAGCGACGCGACAGCATGGGCGGAGCATCGCTGTTCTCCGCAGCGGCTGCGGTGGTTCAGGGCGACGCGCGCGCTGACATGCCCCTCGCGATCGGATACTGCTCGAGGCCATGTCGCGCCGCCGTTCTGCCGTCGTGATCGCCGCTGTCTGCGCCGTCATGCTCCCTGCCGTCCCGCTCGCGTGTGGGGGCGATCGCGAGCTCGACGCGGGCCAGGAGAAGGGTACGAGCGGCGCCGGGACGGCAGGCGCCGGTGCTGCCGGCAGCGAGGCGGCTGGCGTAGGCGGCGCAGGCGGCGAGGCCGCAGGCGCTGGCGGGGCGGGCGGAGGAGCCCAGTACGGGAACGTGCTCTGTCCGACCTCGTTCACGTTCAACGCGCCTCCCGGGGCCACGGACGTCCGCGTCCCTGGCGAGTGGAACGGCTTCGATCTCGGCGCTGCCCCGCAGCTGCAGGGCGGTACGCAGGGCCGGCTCGTGGCCACCGTCGACCTGCCGCCGGGGCTGCACGGCTACAAGATCGCCTATCGGTCGGGCGGCGAGATCTCGTGGGTGCTCGACCCGGCGGAGGGGCGACGCAAGTACGTCGACGGGGTCGAGAACTCGGCCGTCAAGGTCCCTGACTGCCGCCTCCCGTCGTTCTCTGTCGCGTCCAGCCAGGCGACGCGGCCTGCCGCCGGACAGGGCGCCTTCGAGGCTCGGCTCGTGTACAAGGACGGCATCGAAGGCGCGGGCCCGGAGGCGGCCGCGTTCGAGGCGGTTCTACAGGGCCAGGACGGCGGGGCGCGCCCGCTCACGGATCGGGAGCTCTCGATCGACGCGCGCGGCGACGTGCGGATCCAGCTGGGAGGCCTCGGCGACGGCAAATACCGCGTCACCCTCCGCGGGGCGACCCGGAGCGGCCGCGCCGGTGAGCCGCTCCGGCTTGTGTTCTGGGTCGAGGCCGAGGCGTTCTCCTGGGAGGACGCGCTCATCTACATGGTCGTCACCGATCGTTACCGCGACGGCGATCCGACCTTGAACCCGCCCGCCACGCCGGGCGCCGATCCGCGGGGCGACTGGGCCGGCGGGGATCTCGAGGGGCTGAGGCAGGCCATCGAGGAAGGCACGCTCGACGCCCTGGGCGTGCGGGCCATCTGGCTCACGCCATTCCAGCAGAACCCTGCCGGCGCCTACCTGGCGAGCGATGGAGTCCACCGGGTCACCGGATATCACGGTTACTGGCCCATCAAGGCGCGCGAGGTGGATCCGCGGCTCGGCGGCGCCGGGGCGCTCCGCGCGGTGGTGGCCGAGGCGCACCGCCACGGGATCCGCGTCCTCCAGGACTTCGTGGTGAACCACGTGCACGAAGATCACGAGTACGTCTCGTCTCACCCGGGCTGGTTCAGGACGGGGTGCGTCTGCGGGACCGACGGGTGCGACTGGACGTCGCACGCGCTCGATTGCATGTTCGCGAGCTACCTCCCCGACGTGGATCACACGGTGCCCGAGGCCAACGCGGCGTTCGTGGCGGACGCGATCTACTGGCTCGACGCGTTCGATCTCGACGGGCTCCGCGTCGACGCCGTGAAGCACGTGGAGGAGATCGCGACGCGCAACCTCGCCGCGGAGGTCCGGGAGGCGTTCGAGCCGGCCGGCACACGTTATTTCCTGATGGGCGAGACGGCGATGGGCTGGAGCGACTGCGCCGACCCGTGCAACGACGAGAACTACGGGACGATCGCGAGGTACATCGGCCCTCAGGGGCTCGACGGCCAGTTCGATTTCGTCCTCTATCACGGGGTCTCTTACCGAACGTTCGGCTGGGGCGAGGAGGGCATGCTGCACGCCGCGTACTGGGTCGAGCACGGGCAGCGGCGGTGGCCGGAGGGCGCGATCATGACGCCGTACCTCGGCAGCCACGACACGGCCCGCTTCGCGACGCTCGCCGACTACCGCGACGATGCGGGGCCTCGCGGCCGGGATGTCCCGGGCCGCCAGTGGTCGGACACCGCGGAAGCGCCCGGGTCGCCCGAGGTGTACGCGCGGACGCGCCTCGCGATGGCGTGGCTCCTGGGCCTCCCGGGCGCGCCGCTGCTCTACTACGGGGACGAGTACGGAGAGTGGGGCGGCGCCGACCCGAACAACCGCAGCGTGTGGCGTCCGGAGGCGGAGCTCACGGCGGACGAGCTGGAGACGCTCGATTTCGTGCGCGCGCTCGGGACCGCGCGGCGGGCGATCCCCGCGCTCCGCCGCGGCGCCTACGTGAACCTCACCGCCACCGAGGACACGCTGGTCTTCGGCCGCCGGCACGGCCGGGGGGAGTCGGCCGTGGTGGCGCTGACGCGCGCGGGGACGGAGCAGCGCATCTCGGTCGAGGTCGCTCAGGCGCTCGGTCTCCCGCCCGGCACCGAGCTCAGGGACGCGCTCGGCGGATCGAGCGAGATCGTCTCCGCGACCGGCGTGCTCTCGATGAGCGTCCCGCCGGGCGGGGCGGTCATCTTCGCGCCGTGATCGCCGGCGTGCCCGGGAGAGCGGGCTCCGGCGGCGAGCGCAGGCGCATCGGGAGCGGCGAAGCGGCTGGAGGAGCGCGGGAAGACGCGGCGACTCGCGCGCTGTCCGATTGAGCTCCGCTGCCGCCCCGGGTATGCCGGAGCGGTACGCCATGGAGCCCCCCAACGCGATCCAGTTGCCCGAGGAGCTCCGCGCGCCGCCCCCGCGCCCCTGGGCGGCCTTGCGGCACGTCCGGCACCAGCTGGCCGGCGTGGGGTACTCGCTGCTCTTCTGGGCGGGGCTGCTCGGGGTCGGCGCCTTCTACCGGCACGTCGATTTCGTCGCGATGCTCCTCACGGTCTCGCTCGGCGTCATGCCGTTCGTGCTCCTGTATCAGCTGCTGGGCAGCTATGCCGCGTGCCGCCTGGCGCTCCGCGGCGCGCCGTCGGCGGCGCACATCTACGAGGGAGCCGTCGTGACGAGGTACGGGACGGTGAACATCTGGCACGTCGTCGTCGCCGGCCAGCACGTGCGGATTCGCGCGAACGCGCCGCTCGACAGGAGCGTGGTCGTCCTCGTGACGCCCGAGACGCGGAGCGGCAAGCGCCGAGTCGGGGTCTATCATCCCCGGTTCGGGATCTGCACATCGCTCGTGTGAGCCGCGCTCGCGGCGCTGTTGTTGCGGGCGTGACCGCGTGAGACATTCGCTGGCATGCGAGCTGGGTCGGGTCTTCGCGTGCTGGTCATGGCCGTCCTGGTGCTGGCCGTCGTGGGGTGGATGGGCGCGCTCGGGTGCGCGGCGGGGCACGACGGCGCGGCGGCGGCGGCGCTCGTGCAGCGCCGGTTCCCGGCGCAGGCCGCCGAGGTGCTGGGCAGCGGTGCTCCCGGCGCGCCGGCGGCGACCGAGGGTGGCTTCGCCCTCGGCGCGGCCGGCCCGGGCGGCGGACGGCAGCGGCTCCAGGCCGAGCTGCCGCGCGACGGCGGCGGCTGGATGCGGCTCTCGGGCGCGGGCGGCTTCGAGGTGCGGGTGCGGGAGGCCGGCGCGTCCGGCCAGGGGGCGGTGGTCGACGGCGCGGTGATCTATGGCCGCGCGGGCGGCGCGTCGTTCTGGCGGGCGGCCGCCGGGGGCATCGAGGAATGGCTCACCGTGGCGCCGGGCGCCGCGCCGGCGGGTGAGCCCGCGGCCGTCTGGGAGGTGGACGGCGCGGCGCTGCGGCAGCGCGGCGAGGCCGTCGAGGTGGTGGACGCGGCGGGGACGCCGCGGCTGCGCGTCACCGCGCCGCGAGCGTTCGCGGAGGGCGGGCGGCCTATCGCGGCGCGCCTCGAGGCGCGCGGGGCGGAGATCGCGCTGCTCGTCGAAGCGTCGGGGGAGCTCGTGCTCGTGGATCCGCTGTGGCGCCCGCTCGGCGCGATGGCCATGAGGCGGGACGGGGGGCATACGGCCACGCTGCTGGGCGGCGACGACGGGCGGGTCCTGGTCGTGGGCGGCTATGGCGGCGAGGGCTATGCCGCGAGCGCGGAGCTGTACGATCCGGCGGACGACAGCTGGGCGCCGGCTCAGCCGATGATCGCACCGCGCCTCGAGCACGCCGCCGTGCTGCTGGACAGCGGGCAAGTCCTCGTCGCGGGCGGCTCCGACGGCTCGGGCACGACGGTGGCGAGCGCGGAGCTGTACGACCCGGCGGAGGACCGCTGGACGCCGGCGCGGCCGATGAACGGCGCGCGCCAGGGCCCCACGGCGACGCGGCTGGACAGCGGGCGGATCCTCGTCGCGGGCGGCTGGAGCAATGGCAAGTTCCTCGCGAGCGCGGAGCTGTTCGACCCGCGGGAGGGCATCTGGACCGCGGCGGCACCGATGAGCACCGCGCGTTATGCGCACACCGCGACGCTGCTGGCCGACGGGCGGGTCCTCGTCACAGGCGGCACCGGGGCGGCGGGCGAGGTCTCGACCGTGGACGTGTACGATCCGGCGACGAACACCTGGACCCCGGCGCGATCGATGAGCACCGTGCGCCGAGGGCACACGGCGACGCGGCTCGACGGCGGGCAAGTCCTCGTCACGGGCGGCTTGACGAGCGACGGCACGTTCCTCGCGAGCGCGGAGCTGTTCGACCCGGTGAACGGCAGCTGGACGCCGGCGGCGCCCATGAGCTTCGGGCGCTTCGACCACACGGCGACGCTGCTCGACGGCGGGCGGGTCCTGGTCACAGGCGGCCTCCACTCGTCCCTCCACCTGGCGGACGCGGAGATCTACGACCCGGCGGAGGGCTCCTGGTCGAACGCGCCGGCGATGGCCGTCGGCCGCAGCGATCATACGGCGACGCTGCTCCCGCGCGGCGGCGTGCTCGTGACGGGCGGCAATCAAGGCATCGAGGCGAACGCCGAGGTCTACGACCCGCCGGGCACGAGCCCGTGGTCGGAGACCGCGCCGATGCGCGACGCGCGCTACGTGCACACGGCGACGCTGCTGGGCGACGGGCGGGTCCTGGTCGCGGGCGGCTACGGGGCCGACGCCATCGACCTCAAGACCGCGGAGATCTACGACCCGGCCGACGGCACCTGGACCGCGGCGAAGGAGATGCATGACGCGCGCTACACGCACACGGCCACGCTGCTGGGCGACGGGCGGGTCCTGGTCGCGGGCGGCTACGCGAGCAGGGCGGAGGGCGCGCTCGCGACCGTGGAGATCTTCGACCCCATGATGCGCGACTGGACAGAGGCAGCGCCGATGATCGCCGCGCGCCAGGGGCACACGGCCACGCTGCTGGACGACGGGCGGGTCCTGGTCACAGGCGGCGTCGGGGCCAACTACAGCAACCTCGCGAGCGCGGAGATCTACGACCCGGAGGAAGACACCTGGACGGAAACGGTGACGATGATCGCCGCGCGCAATGCGCATGCGGCGACGCTGCTGGGCGACGGGCGGGTCCTGGTCACAGGCGGCTACGGGCCCCGCGGTGAGGCCCCGAACGCGGAGCTCTGGAGCCCCGACGCGCGCAGCTGGACAGCGGCAGCACCGATGAGCGCCGGGCGCCGGGCGCACACGGCGACGCTGCTGGACGATGGGCGGGTCCTGGTCACGGGCGGCTCCCCGGATTCGGAGGGGATCAGCGGGCTCGCGAGCGCAGAGCTGTACGACCCGGCGACCGATCGCTGGACGCCGCGAGCTCCCATGAGCACCGGGCGCCAGAACCACACGGCGACGCGGCTCCTGGACGGGCGGGTCCTGGTCGCGGGCAATGCCTCTGTCTATGGCCATGGCAGCGCGAGCGCGGAGGTGTACGACCTGGCCACGGACAGCTGGTCTCCGGCAGGGACGATGTACTCCGAGCGATCTCAACACGCAGCGACCCTGCTGCGCCATGGCAAGGTCCTGGTCACCGGCGGCGTGGGCCCCGGCATATATCTCGCCAGCGCCGAGCTCTACACCGCGGCCTTCCCCGGCGACCCTTGCGACACCGACGCGGACTGCGCCGGCGCCTCCTGCGTCGATGGCGTCTGCTGCGATACCCCTTGCGCGGGCGTGTGCATGGCCTGCTCCGCCGCGAAGAAGGGCGCCGGCCCCGACGGCGCATGCGGCCCCATCCAGGCCGGCGCCGATCCGGACGACGACTGCGCCGCGGAGCCTGCCTCCTCCTGCGGCACCAACGGCCTCTGCGACGGCCGCGGCGGCTGCCAGCTGCGGGCGCAGGGCAGCCCCTGCGGCGCGGCCTCGTGCAAGGACGCCTCCGAGCTCGTCGAGGCCCCCCTCTGCGACGGGCGCGGGGTCTGCGCCGAGGGCGACACCCGATCTTGCGCCGAGTACCGCTGCGTCGCGGGCGCCTGCCTCACGGGCTGCACCTTCGACACCCAGTGCGCCGACTCGGCCTACTGCTCGGCGACCGGGGGCGACTGCCTGCCGAAGAAGCCCGCCGGCGCCCCGTGCGCGCTCCCGAAGGAGTGCCTCAGCGGGCAGTGCAGGGGCGGAGCCTGCGAGCTCGACAGCGACGAGGACGGCATCGCCGACAGCGAGGACAACTGCCCTGCGGTCCCGAACACGCTCCAGGCCAACACCGATGGTGGCCTGCCGGCGGGCGATCTCCTCGGCGACGCCTGCGACGAGGACGACGACGCCGACGGCGTCGGCGATACGGTGGACAACTGCCCCCTGATCGCGAACCCCGACCAGGCCGACGTCAACCGCGATGGGGTCGGCGACGCCTGCGATTGCAGCAACCCGCGCAAGCCCGACGGCAGCCCCTGCGACGACGGCAACGCCTGCACGCAGACCGATACCTGCCAGAACGGCGCCTGCGTCGGCGGCGATCCCTTCGTGTGCCCGCAGCCCGACACCTCCACCTGCAGGCGCGCCGTCTGCGCCCCGGCCACCGGCGCCTGCGAGCGGCGCTACAAGCTCGACGGGGCGCCCTGTCCAGGCGGCGAGTGCATCGCCGGGGGTTGCTTGCTCGCGGAGGCCGCCAGCGGCTCCGGGGGCGGCGCTGGCGGCGGCAGCCAGGGCGGCGGGGGCCAAGGCGGCGAGGGTCACGGTGGCGGGGGCCAGGGTGGCGACGCAGCCGCAACGGGCTCTGGCGGCTCCGGCGGCGACGCCGGTGGCGCGCCTCCGGCGCCTGCACCGGAGGGGAGCGCCCCGCCGCGCGCGCACGGCAACGGCTGCGCCCTGGCGCGCGGCGCTGGCCTTGACCCGGCCGGCTCGTCCGCGCCCTGGCTCCTGCTCGCCGCGCTGCT
Organism: Sorangium sp. So ce124; assembly: GCF_051525235.1. Lineage (NCBI taxonomy): Bacteria > Pseudomonadati > Myxococcota > Polyangiales > Polyangiaceae > Sorangium > Sorangium sp. So ce124. Next base: position 11,043,499 of record NZ_CP150312.1, on the reverse strand, counting down.
CGCCGCGCGGTCCAGGCGTTTCCGCGAGGCAGCCTGACTCACCGCCGGTTCAACATCGGCGACATGATGGAGTTCATCAGCAACGGTCGCCTCAAGGCCACGAGGCACCAGGTCGTGACGCCCAGGGAGCGCGCGGGCAGCGAGCGGCTGAGCATCGTGTACTTTGGCAACCCCAACGATGATGCGGTGTTCGAGACGTTCCCCTCGTGCCTTTCCACGGGGGCTGAGCCCCGCAAGCTGAACTACAAGGTATTTCTCGAGGAGCTGCTCGGCAAGATGACAGTCTCCACCCCGAGCGCGTAGGACAGCTCGAGCGGAGCCCGCCGTCGATCGCCTGACCGGGCGGCGCGCCCGCCCTGGCGCTCGCTTTCCCGACGACCCTCCCCCTCGACGCCGGCACGTCCCTTCTTGGTGCAGCCGAGCGCCTGGGCGCGTACCCTCGATGCATGGCACGTCCGCACCTGCTCCCGTTCACCGTGATGTCGATTGCTGCGCTCGCAGCCTGTGACCGCTCCGAGTCCGCGAGCGCGCCTGCGTCCGCGGGCGCGACCGCCGCGGCCGCGCCGGCCGCGCCTGCTCCGAGCGGCGCGTCCGCCGTAGCGCCGGCGGCGAGCTGCCCGGCGGGCAAGTGGGAATACGACTATGCCGATCAGTTCCTCGAGACGCTGGCGCGCAGCTCGTCGGGCGCGCGCGTCGTCAGCGAGCGCGGGAAGTACATCTGCACGTTCAGCGGCAACGAGCGTGGCAGCTACGTGTGCGAGACGAGCGAGGGCGGTGTCGAGAACGTGTTCGAGGCGCCCACGGCCGGGACGGCGCTGACGATCACGCTCAAGATGAACGGCCGTTCGAGCGCTGAATACGAGCCCGCGGGCCCCGGTCGCTGGAAGACGACGCGCGCCGACATGAGCGGACTGCGCGTCGAGACCAAGGCCACGCTCGGCGGCCGCGACATGCCCGTGCCCGCGACCAACGCCTTTTCGGGCATGGACCGCCCCGGGACCCTCTTCGAGTACCGCTGTGAAGGCGACGTGTTCAAGCTCAAGCCCCTCGTCGAGGGCATGGCGACCGACTTCATCACGATGAAGCGGGTGCCTTGAGAGCTTGACTGTTCGGGTTACGCTTGGATTGGCTGGCCGCGCCCAGGCTCCGGCATGGGCACCGGAGCCGCGCTCACCTTCGCTTCAGATCGCCGACTTCACGAGGCGCAGCCGCTTCTCGGCCTGTCCCCGCTCGCTGAGCCGCAGCTCCGAGGCGGCGGGCGCGCGGCGCCGCACCGGCTGGTGCAGCCTGGCGCTCGCCAGGATGGCCTCGCAGAGGTCGCCGAACTCGTAGCCTGCGGCCTCCGCGATCTTCGGCAGGAGGCTTGTCTGGGTCATGCCAGGCAGGGTGTTCACCTCGAGCACGTACTCGTTCTCTCCGCCGGTCACGAGCAGATCCACCCGCACCGCGCCGGTGCACCCGAGCGCCTGGGCCGCCCGCTCCGCCAGGTTCAGGACGCCGCGGTAGCGGGTCGGCGGGAGGCGCGCCGGCATGTGGTACTCGGTCATGCCCGGCGTGTACTTGGCCTCGTAGTCATAGAGCCCCTTCTTCGGGACGATCTCGATCGCGCCAAGGACCTTCCCGTCCAGGATCCCCACGTTGACCTCGGTCCCCGCCACGAACCGCTCCACGATGGCGGCGTCGTCGAACTCGAACGCCAGCGCGAGCGCCGACTTCAGCTCCTCGAGCGACCCGGCCTTGGTCACGCCCAGGCTCGACCCCTCGCCGCGCGGCTTGACGATGACGGGGAACCCGAACGAGCCATGGATGGCATCGAGCTCCTCGAGGTCCTGATTCGCACCCACAGTGTAGTAGGGAGGCGTCGGCACGTTGTGCAGCCGGAACATCTCCTTGGCCTTCAGCTTGTCCATCGCGAGGGCGCTCGCGAGCACGCTCGACCCCGTGTACGGAACCTGGGCGAGCTCCAGGACGCCTTGCACGCACCCGTCCTCACCGAGACGTCCGTGCAGTGCCAGGAAGGCTGCGTCGAGCCGCGCCCGCTGCAGCGTCGCGCAGAGCTCCGCGCCGAACCTGTCCCCGAGCGTGATCCGCACGACATCGTAACCGCGCGCCTCGAGCGCCTCGGCGACGGCCGCGCCCGAGCGCAGGGACACGTCGCGCTCACCCGACGAGCCGCCCATCACGACGCCCACCCGCTTCCGGACTTGCCGCTCCACCATCGAAGAACCTCCGTCGCCTTCCCGTGCGGACACCAACACCACGTCAGCTCCTTCCAGTACAGTCCAGCTGCCGGAGAGGTGCTGCGCAAAAACCAAGCCAGCTGCTCCCAAGGCCAAAACCGGCGGCCTTGTCAGCGGAGGGCGCTATTCCTGAGCTGTGGTTGAGGAAAACCGCGCCCGCCCGCCGTGTTCACCTGCCCACGGCGTGCCGACCGCCAATCCGGTATCAAGGCCCGCGTCGGAGGTCAACTAAACGGAGCGATCTCGCCGTCGAGGGAGACGGGCGCGGCTCGGGCCATCTCGCGGCGTGTTCGGGAGTCCGCGGCCACGGCGGGGCAGCTCCGCGCGCTCTCCCCCCCGCGCGGCGGCGCAGGCGCGTCATGCGCTTCGCACCTGGTGAATCGATGGCGAGCAGCACACGAGATCGTCTGATGGGCGATCGCGCTCTTGCCTGCTCGCGGCGCTGGCGGCGGCCGAGCGAGGAATTCGACTGCAGATGACGTGATAATTCTTCGCTCGCCCCCGCAAGTGGTTGCAATCGCGAATGGCCACGATCCCGGCGCGGGAGAGCGCTTTTCTGCTCCGCCGCCGTACACCCTTTGGTAGGCTCTCTTGGCCCATGCGGAGAACACTTGGCGCCCGTGGGCCAGGTCCGATCCTGCGGAGTTCCCCGGCTCGGTTGCGGAGGACACCCTGCAGCGGCCTCATCACGAGACCCGTCGAGCGTGAGCTCTCGAGGTGCCAGGGTAGGGTTGTCCGCGTGCTCGTTTCCGACTTCGTCGCCACCTCCGGGCGTGTCGCCGCGCTCTCTCGCCGTGTCGAGAAGATCGCCGCGCTCGCCGCGATACTGCGCCGCCTCTCGCCCGCGGAGGTGCAGATCGGCGTCGACTGGCTCGCCGGTCGGCTGCGCCAGGGACGGCTCGGCCTCGGGCCTGGGGTGGTCGCCGAGGCCCGCCGGGCCTCTCCTTCCGTCGCCCAGCCTGCGCTCACCCTGGGGGACGCCGACGCGGTCTTCACGGAAATCGCGCGCGCCTCGGGGCCGGGGGCGGCAGGGGCGCGCCGCGCGGCGCTGGGGGGATTGTTCGCGCGCGCCGCCGATCGCGAGCGCGACTTCTTCGCGCGGCTCCTCGCCGGCGAGCTCCGCCAGGAGCGGATCGAGCCGGTCATGATCGACGCGGTGGCGCGCGCGGCGCGGGTGCCGCCGGCCTCGCTGCGGCGCGCGGTGATGCTCGCCGGCGACGCGGCGGAGGTGGCCAAGGCCGCGCTCCTCGAGGGGGCGCTCGGCCTCCAGCGCTTCTCGTTGCAGCTGCTCCGCCCCGTGCAGCCGATGCTGGCGCAGTCGGCCGACGACGTCGCGACGGCGCTGAGCGAGCTCCGCGCGATGGCGCTGGAGTGGAAGCTCGACGGCGTGCGCGTGCAGGCGCACAAGGCCGGCGACGAGGTGCGCGTCTTCAGCCGCGGCCTCGGCCCGGTCACGAAGGCGGTCCCCGAGATTGCCGAGATCGTCCGGGCGCTCCCGGTCCGCTCGGTCGTGCTCGACGGCGAGGCGCTCACCTTTCGCGCGGAGGGCCCGCCGCACCCGTTCCAGGTCACGATGCGCCGCTTCGGCCGCGCGCACGACGCGGCCGCGCTGCGCGCCGAGCTGCCGCTGCGCGCCCTGTTCTTCGACGTGCTGCACCTCGACGGCGAGGATCTGCTCGACCGGCCCGGCAGCGAGCGCACCGCCGCGCTCCGGCAGGTGCTCGACCGGTCGCTGCGCGTCCCGCGCATCGAGCTGCCGACGGCGGCCGAGGCCGAGGCGTTCTTCGCCGACGCGCTCGCCCGCGGCCATGAGGGCGTGATCGCCAAGTCGCTCGCCGCGCCCTACGAGGCGGGGCGGCGCCGCGGCTCGTGGCTCAAGGTGAAGCGGGCGCGCACCCTCGACCTGGTGGTGCTCGCGGCCGAGTGGGGGACCGGCCGGCGCCGGGGGCTGCTCAGCAACCTGCACCTCGGGGCGCGCGATCCCTCGGCCGGGGGCTTCGTCCTGCTCGGCAAGACGTTCAAGGGCGTGAGCGACGAGGTGCTCGCGTGGCAGACCCAGCGGCTGCTGGAGCTCGAGATCGGCCGCGACGCCGGCACGGTGTACGTGCGGCCGGAGATCGTCGTCGAGGTCGCCTTTGAAGACGTGCAGGCGAGTCCGCGGTACCCCGGGGGGATCGCGCTGCGGTCTGCGCGGGTGAGGAGATACAGGCCTGACAAGGCTGTAGAGGGCGTCAGCACGATGGATGAGGTGCGGGCGATCCATGCGGGTGCGCTCGCGCGCGAGGCGGCCGAGAAGGGGCAGGCGGAGGGTGGAGGAGAGGAGTTGGAGGAGGACGGGTGACGCTCGGGGCGAGCCGTCCGTCTCAGAGCGGCAGGCGCGCGAGGAGGAAGCCGTTCCAGCCCTCACTCTGCTGTGCCTCGGTGAGGCTCATCACGCTCATCAGGTGTCCTTTCGCGTCTCGCGTCCGTACCGGTGCCTCCGGGGAACCGCGCCCCCCGTCGTTTCCGGGGGCTCTCGATCGCCTGCGGGCGAGGTTCGCCCTTGCTGCTATTGAAGCGCGCCGCGCGAAGGTGGGTCGTCGAAGCAAGCTCCATCGAGATCGGTCGACAGCGCCGCGAGCGGCGTCCCGCTGCTCACGGCGGGGCTGTCCGGCTTGAGGTGATAATCCTCACCGGCGACGTCGACGAACCCCGGATCGATCCCCGCCATCGAGCCGTCGTCCGTGAGCGGCGACCCGACCGGACTCGACGCCTCCGGATCGTCGGCCGCGTACCACAGGTTCGTGTGCAATGAATTCGTCGCCAGCGTCGGGAACGACGGGGAATACTCCTTCGCCCCGACGTCGCTGCGGCGATAGTACGTGATGTTGTTGACGAAGCGATTGTCCGCCGTCGTCCGAACCCTGGGGTTCTCGCCCACGCTTCCCGACCCGGGAAAGAACGACAGCAGGCTGTGGTTCGGGAACACGATGGTGTTGTTGGCGACCAGGCACCCCACACAGCCGTTGAAAGAGACCGCCACGCCGGGCGCCACGATCAGGTTTCCGAGCACGCGTACGTCCTGCACCTCGATGATGTCGGCCCCCGGCGCGACCGGCGGGCGAAACTGCTCGGGCGACACGATCGTGCCGAGCTGGACCCCGTAGCCCCCGATGATATCGAAGATGCGATTGTTGCGGATCTCGACGTCCGAGCTGCCGCCCCCGATCACGACGCCGTTGCCGAGCGCATTGCCGGCGACCACGCCGCGGTGCGACCCCATGATCTGCAGCCCTTCAGTCGTGTCCATGTCGATGAACTGGCTGTCCAGCAGCCAGAAGTCGTGGAGTCCGGCCAAGCGCACAGCCTTGGCGTAATACGTGTAAATGTCGCGTACGGACACGCGCTCGACAGCGACGAATTGCGTCGCTGTCGGATCGGCGTAGGCCTCGCCGTCATCGACGATGAGCGCGGGGACGTCTCTGGTAGGCAAGGTCTGGGTGATCTCGAGGTCGTGTATCACCACGTGGTGCAGCCGCGAGAAGTGCAGGACCGGGTCCCCACCGACGAATACCGGCCGCTCCTCCCCCGGTGCACCGCCGATCCAGATCGGCGCCTCGGCGGTGCCGGCGACGTCGCTGATCTGCTCGGGCTCGTACGTTCCGGCGTGGATCCGCACCGCCGTCCCCGGAGTCGCCGCGCTCACGGCCGCGGCGAGGGTCGAGCACGGTGCCTCCTCCGTCCCGCACCCCGCGGCGTCCGTCCCGCCGGGAGCCACGTGGAGGAACACCACCGGCTGCTTGCCGGCCGCGAAGTGGGGTAGGTTCGTGCAATCCACCGGCTCGCCGGACGGCTCTCCTCCACCGCGGCCATCGGAGCCGCCGCCTTCACCCGGACCGCCGCCCTCACCCGCGCCGCCGCCCTCACCCGCGCCCGCGCCGCCGCCTTCACCCGCGCCGCCGCCTTCACCCGGACCGCCGCCCTCACCCGCGCCGCCGCCCCAACCCCCCACGCCGTCACCGCCGGATCCTCCCGATCCAGCGCCATGAGCGCCGCTCGAATTGACAGCCGGATCGGCCTCACGGCTCTCACCGCATCCGGCGAGGATGATGGCAGGGGCGAGGAACAACAGGACAGAAGTGATAATGCGCATGGCGTGACCTCCGCGCAGCAGGCTACGTCCCCGCCCGAGGATCGCCCCTTAATCCCCTCTTAAAGCGATTCGCGCGCTCCTCCCCGCGGCGCCGTCGCCCTTGCTCTCTCATCCATTTCGCAGGCCCGCGGAGAGGGTGCTCGCGGGGCGGGGTGGGGATGTGTCAAGCGACAGTAACTTTTACTGACGCTCTACAGGATGTACCGATGCCTCCGTCGAGTTAGGAAACATTGCCTCCTTGTCGGGGTATGCGCCCCTCCGGACGGAAGGGCGGATGATCGAGAAGCGCCTCGGTCCACCCTGGGCTCTCTGGCCAGAGGGGAGATCGCGGCGCTCCCGTCGCGAGGCGCACCATGGATCCCACGGAGGCATGCGCAGGAGGGGCAAACGTTGCGTAGCTCACGTTGATGCGTGCGCAGGAGGGCACGTCGGACGCACAGGAGGGCGCTGAGGCGGCGCACGAGGGGCGGCGGGGCTGCGTAGGACCCACGCAATAGTAACGTAGGACACACAAGAAGGCGCACAGGAGGGGTGCCGAGGCCGCGCAGGACCCGCACGGGTGTGATGTAGGACACATAACAAGGCGCGCAGGAGGGGTGCCGAGGCTGTGCAGGAAGGCGTTGGGCCCGCGCAGCAGGGGCGTCAGGGGCGCGCAGGAGGGGTGCGGAGGCCGCGCAGGAGAACGCCGGGCCTGCGCAGCGGGGACGCCTGGATCGCGCAGCAGAGCGCCAGTGCCGCCCAGCAGGGGCGCCAGTGCCGCACAGCTGCGCGCCGCGGCCGCGCAGCTACGGATGGTGGTCAACTTTGCCCGGGAAAGATCACAGGGAGACGGGAGATTCACTAAGTTTTTTCTCCCTGCCTCCCTGTTCAAATTCGACCAGTACCCCCCGCGGCCGGCTCCACCGCGACGTAGTGGACCGGCAGCGCCGGATCCAGCGAGTACCCCTCTGCGTCTCTCCGGAGCCACGGCTTCATCCCGAGCTTCCGCAGCTGGTTCATCGCCACGTAGATCCGGTTCGCCGCCGCCTCCGGCAAGATCCGCTCGCCCGGCCACCCCGCCTCCTTCAGCGCCGCCAGGGAGAGCCCTCGCCCCGGCGCGCACCGCTGCTGCTCGGCCAGCGCGTGCAGCAGGCGCCGCGCCGCGTGGCGCTCGCGCAGGTCGTGCCAGCCGCCGCCCGGCGGGCGGACGAAGCGCGCCCCCTCGGTCAGGAGGAGCTCGCGCTCGCCCTCCGCCCGCGCCTCGGGCAGGCCGCCCAGCGCCGCCAGGCTGCGCTCCAGGATCCGGAGCAGCAGCCGCACGTCGTCGGATCGGCTCGCGCTCGACGGCGATCCCTCCCGGGCGCGCGCGATCCTGCGCCGCGCCGCGCCCGCGTGCGCCGCCGCCTCCTCCCCCTGCCCCGCGCGGCGCGCCGCCTGGGCGAGCGCCAGGTCGACGAAGCCGGACGCCACCCGCGCGAGCTCCACGTCGGGCTCGTCCCCGAGCTGCGCGAGCAGCCGCTCCGCGGGCTCGATCGCGCGCCGCGCCTCGTCCACCGCGCCGACCGACGCGAGCGCCGCCCCGAGGCGGCAGAGGGCGATCCCCTCGGAGCGGCGGTCCCCGACCTCGCGCAGCAGCCCCACCGCGCGGCCGTGGCACGCGCGCGCATCGGCGAGGCGCCCCTCCTCGTGGTGGAGCGCGCCGAGGTTGCCGAGCGTGATCGCGAGCAGCCGGAGATCGCCCACCTCGCCGAGGATCGCGGCGGCGCGCTCGTAGCGCCGGCGCGCCTGCGCGGGCGCCCCGCGCTCCTGCTCGAGCAGGCCGGCGTTCGTCGAGAAGATGCCCTCCATCCGGCCGTCGCCGATCTCCGCCGCGATCGCGATCGCGTGCTCGTAGTAGGCGGCGGCCTCGGTCTCCCGGCGCTCGTCGTGGTGGAGCGCCCCGAGGTTGCCGAGCACCCGCCCCTCGGCGCGGCGGTCGCCGAGGGCGCGGTGGAGCGCGAGCGCCTGCGCGTAGTGGTCGCGCGCGCGCTCCATGTCGCGCCGGCCGTGGTGGAGCACGCCGAGGTCCGCGAGGATCCCCGAGAGGAGCGCCTCCGCGCCGAGCGCCGCCGCCTGCGCGCGGGCGCGCTCGAGGTCCTCGAGCGCGGCCTCCGCCTGCCCTCGGAGCCGCCGCGCGCGCCCCCGCGCCGCGAGCGCGCGGGCCACCACGCGCGGATCTGCCGCGAGCGCCTCGGCCGCCGCGAGCGCGCGGTCGAGCAGCTCGAGCTGCGCCCCGAACGGCCCGCGGGTGCTGAGCACGGGCTCGATGGCGCAGAGCGCCCGCAGCGCGCGCTCGGCCGCCGCCGAGGCTCCGGCGCGCGGCGCCGTCGCCAGGGCGAGCGCGCCCTCGGCGACCGCCTCGGCGCCGGCGCGCGGCGCCGTTGCCAGGGCGAGCGCGCCCTCGGCGACGGCGAGCAGCTCCTCCAGATCGCCGGCGATGCGGTTGAGCGCGTCGAGCGCGCCGCGCCGCTCGAAGTCCGCGGCCGCCGCCTCGCCGGCGGCCAGGTAGAACGCCGCGTGCCGCTCGATCGCGGCCTCACGCTCCCCGCGCTCGGCGAGCTTCTCGGCGGCGAGCTCTCGCACCACCTCGTAGAGCGCGAAGCGCGTCGCCCCGTCGCTCCTCGGGGGCGCCGCGCGGAGCAGCGACTTGTCGCGCAGCGCCTCGATCCGATCGATCACGGCGGCGTCCGGCTCCGCGAGCACGGCGGCGGCCGCCGCGAGCGTGAACGGCCCGTGGAAGGCGGAGCAGCAGGCGAGCGCCCGTCGCTCGCGGTCGTCGAGCAGGTCCCACGACCACTCGATCGCGCTGCGCAGCGTCGCCTGCCGCGCCTCCCTCCCGCGCGCCGCGCCCGCGAGCAGGTCGAGCCGGCTTCCGAGCCGCGCGAGCAGGCCGCGCACGCCGAGCACGCCCTCGCGCGCGGCCGCGAGCTCGATCGCGAGCGGGATGCCCTCGAGCCGCCGCACCAGCGCGGCGACGTCGGCGAGGTGCTCGTCGCCGGGCGGAGGCAGCGGCGCGGCAGCGCGGTGGGCCGCGGCGCGATCGAGGAAGAGCGCCACGGCCGCGCTGCGCTCGGTCGAGCCCTCCGCGGGGAGGCCGAGGGGGCCGAGCTCGTAGCTGATCTCGCCTGCCAGGCGGGTGCGCTCGCGCGACGTCGCGAGGAAGCGGAGCTCGGGCGCCGCGCGCACCCACGCATCGAGGGCCGGCGCTGTCTGCTCGAGCACGTGCTCCAGGTTGTCGAGCACGAGCAGCGCCGGCCCCTCGGTCGCGAGGGCGCGGCCGATCCGCTCGACGAGCGTCGCTTCCCGGCGCCCTGCCGCGACCTGCGCCCCGATCGCGCGCGCGACAGCGCCGCAGACGGCGCGCAGGTCGCGGCATCCGGTGAGCTCGCAGAGCCACACGGCCTCGCCGGCCTGCGCCTCGGCCCAGCGGCTGGCGAGCTCCAGGGCGAGCCGCGTCTTGCCCATGCCGGCCGGGCCCCAGACGGTGACGAGCCGCTCGCCGCGCCGGAGCAGCCCGGCGATCGCGGCGAGCTCGCCCTCCCGGCCGATGAAGCGCGACGCGGGCAGGGCAAGGTGCCGCCTCCGCGGCCGAGCTGCGTCCGCCATGCGCCGACCTTCGATCGGACGGGGCCTGGATTCAACGCCAGAGCGGGCGGACGGCAGAGGTGCGGTGGGACGGGCGCGGCAGGACGGCGGAGGCGCGGTGGAGACGCGGCGGGACGGCGGAGATAGGGCGGGACGGCGGAGATGCGGCGGGGGCTCAGGGTCGCACGAGCGGGGTCACGAGCAGCTTCTTCCGTGCGCCGCTGAGCTCGACCTGCACCTCGATCCCATGCCGATCGAGCACCGACAGCGGGCGGATCGGCGTCACCTGGGCATAGAGATCGCCGGCGCCGCACCAGGTGCCCTGGAGCGCCGGCGCTTCGGCGTCGTCGGGCGTGAAGACGACGGCGCCGGTGCGGCAGCCGCCGTCGACCGCTGCGTAGAGGCCCTCGATGCGGTCGAGCGCCGCGGGGCGCGCGCGAAAGGCGAGCTCCGCGCCCACGGGCGTGCGCAGCCGGCCGGATTCCCCGCCCGCATCGGCGGTCGCCGTCCACCCGTCGCTCTCGAGCGAGAACGCGCCGCTCGGGTCCTCGGTTCCCTCGAACCATCGGGTCATGGTCGCGTAGCTGCTCACGCCGCCGCAAACGTAGAGCGTGACCGAGCCCTCGCCGCGCACGAGGGCGAGCACGGCGTCCGTGCCGTCGACCGTGCCGACCGAGATCTCGGGCGGCGGGGCTTCGGGGTCTGCAGCGCACGCCGCGCAGAACACGGCGCCGAGCACCCCGGCGGCGCGCGCGAGCGCGCGAGCGCTCTTCATGGAGAAAACGATCCCACCGGAGCGACGAAAGAAGCGCATGGGGCCTTATTTTAGTCGAGACCCGGGGCGGAGGGAGCGGCAGTTCCGTGCCAAAGGCAAATGGGATTCCGTGAGCGCTACGCCCCGCCGTCCGGCGGAACATCGCCGGACAGCCCCTTTCGTCGCGCGGCGCGGACCGCCGCGAGCCAGTGCACCTTGGCCGGGTCGCTGTCCCACGGCGGGGCCTCCCGGTAGAGCGAGTCGCAGAATTCGCGCGCTGCCGCCTCGGCGGTCGCGAGCTCGCTCTCGCCTTCGGGCGCGTCCTCGACGGCATCCACGAGAGCACGCCATGGGTCCGAGTCGTAGCCTCTCAGGTTCGGCCACGGCCTTGCGGGCTCTCCGTCGAAGAGCCCGTCGCTGCTCTGGAGAAAGCCCTCATATGCGCTCTGGGCCACAGCGTCTCGCCGGCGACGGTTGACCTCGTTCACGCAGGAGTGGCGGTAGGACTCGGCCCATTCGCGGTCCTCCTCCGGCACGTCGTCTCGCCAGGCGCTCGCATAGAGATCGCGCAGCTCCTGCTGGAGCGCCCGGTACTCCTTGGTATCCGTGCAGTGAATCGATGCGTCCCAGAGGGCTCGGTTGCGCGCCGCGCTCGGTCCGGGGAGATGGGGCAGCGTACGCATCGGCCAGAACCGCGCAGCCTCCAGCCTCTGAGGGATGGGCCTCGTCATGGAGCTCGGGAGCCCGCGGCGCCCACGCCAAAACCCCCTCCGAAAGGCGCGGAGCGCCGAGGGCCGGTCCACCTCGGGGGCGTCATCGACCGTCAGCGCCCGCCAGACGGACGTCCAATGAAGGCGCGCCGCCGGATCGCCCGTCACCCCCTCGCCCTCGCCCTCGACCGTCTGCCCGAAGTCCACGACGAAGGCTAAAAACGCGCTCTTAACGGCTTCGAGCAGCATCGGCCACGGCGGAGCGGGCTCCTTGCCGAGCCTGCCCGTGAGGCTCTGGGGAGAGCCCGCGTCTACCCTGGGACGGATGGCCTCGGGCCGAGAATCGTCGACCCACCTCCCGAATTTCTCACGATGCGCCTCGGCCCATGCGCGGTCCGCCTCGGGCAGGTCGTCGTGCCATGCTTCGGCGCACAGCCTGCCCAGGGTCTCGAGGTCCATGTTCCGACCCAAGGCATCCTGGGGCGAAAATAGGTGACTCGCCGTGCCCGCCTCGACCTCGATGCGCCGCATGAGGTACCATACGCGCGACGTTGTGAGCTTCATGGATGATCCCCTGGCTCACCGCCCGTCGGGTCGGTGGGTTGCTCGCCCGGAAGGTCCGTCGGCCGAGGTGGGCACCCCCAGCCTGGTCCAGCGCCGAGCGGGCAGAGGAGCGGGACGAGCTGAGGGGCAGCAAATCCCGGAGGCGGCGCCGGGAGCGAGATCAGCCAGTCGATCAGCTCGTCGACTGTGATCGATCTGGGGTTCGTCAGGTTGGACGGCACTTTCTCCGGCTCGTAGCGGGAATCCCAAACGAACCTGCACTCGACATTCGTCACCCCCGGCACCTGTTCCTCACGCAAGATCTTGCTCTCCCTGTTTTTGCCGTCCACGGCTTGAAGTTTGTCGGCACACATCGTGTAGGTTACGGCGATATCTCCTGATTCGAGGAGGCAGTCGAGCAAGTCGGCGACGGTGTACGTCGGCTCCTGGTCGTTCCAGCCGCTCCAGGTGCCGCCGGCCTTCAACCGGCACTGGAGCTTGCCCACCTGATCGTTGGGGTCCTTGTATAGTCTGAGCCACCGCACCGCGTTAACGTTCATGTTCCACCTATCCCAGGACGACAGCGTCTCGGGAGGCAGCATCGCGATCTGTTGTCTCAGTTCCTCACGGTCGCTGGGGTCCACGATCGAGCAGCCAAGGGCGATCACGGTGACCGCAGCGGCCACCATGGCCTTCAGGAGCAGCTTCATGCGCGCAGGATTCCATGGACAGGCGGTGAGCATCAAGCCATCCGTGCGTCCAGTCCCCGCGCCGCGCCTCCCGATGCGCACCTGCGGGCGTCGCTGTTCCTGAGCGAGCTCGCACGGGCAAGAGAGGACCGCGCTTCACGCCTGCGCTAGAGCATCGCCATCGCCCCAAACCCGACGCTTACGCCTGGGACGATATCGCCAGAGGCCGGAGCGATAAAAAATGCCCACGGGGTCATATTTCGGTCGAGACCCGGGGCGGATGGAGCCGGAGTTCCACGGTGGACGGCGCCGAGCGCGTGGTGCCCTCTCAACCCAGGTCGAGCGGCGCGAGCGTTCGCGGAGCCGCGCTCGAACGAACGGCGCAACTCTGCGCTGCTGGTGAAGGGCGGTTCGGGCGGGCTTCCTCGATCCGGCGATGTTGGGCAAATGGTTCGGCACCGTCACTGCCATTTCTTCGAAAGCGAAGCCCCGGCCAGCGGCGGCGCTTGGGCGCCGGTCACCGTCCTCCAGGTGGTCCGTCGCGGCTTGACCTACGGCGGCGACCGCTGGTAAGGTCGGCCACCGTCTGCGGGTACGTGGATCGGTGAATCAGGGGGGGGAACCGATGAACCATCGGCGCAGCGTTCTGCTCGTCATGTTTGCATGCGGCCGCTCAATCGTGGATCCCAGCGATCGCGACGAGCTGAGACACCGAATTGCGGCAATGCCATTCGATCCGCCCGACGGCCAACCGGGAGATCGGCCGTGAAGTGGTGGTCGAACTTCCCACCTGGAGGGGTTCAACTGCGCGAAGCAGTCTGCGGACACGGGCTCTTTACAACCAAAGACTCCAAATCATGGAACTGGGACCTCGAGAATCTGGGCAGGCATTGCGCCGAAGCGTGGCGAGACGACTTGCTGGAGGAGGACCGCACATGGGCCGAGCGGCACCGCGAGAAGTTCAGGCGGTGGATTGACGATTCGCTCCCCCTGGGCGTCGGCCGAAGAAACGCAGGCGCTCTCCCGAGCCGCCACGGACGCGTCGACGGACACCCGGCCCCACCTTGGCCGATGCTGCTGGAAGCCGTCCAGAGCGCGTTCTTTTTCATGCTCGAGGCCTTCAAGAACGAGCACGGGGGCACAAGCGAACTCGCTCCGACTGACCCCACGTCTCGCCTCCACGGGACCTATTTCTGGCGAACGCTGACGTCCGACGATACGGCCGTGGAGATCCGGGCCGAGGCGCTCCGCGCCTTTCGTAGGGGATTTCGGATCGGCCGCCGCGGAAAACCGAGGACGTTGACGCGGCCCATCCCGCCGATGCTGACGTCACCCCGTTACTGGGGGGGACCTGGATATCCTGAGTTCCCGGGACCGAGCGCCGCGCGCGAGCGCGCAATCAAGGCGCTGCCGTTTCCGGTGAATCGAGAGGAGCTTACGGCGCGCGACGAGGAACTGCGCACGCTGTATTCGACCGCATGGAGAGACGATGTGCCGGAGGAGGACCGCCTCTGGGCCGCAGAGTTCCGCAACGCGTGCACGATGTCGGTCAACAGTGCCCGGCGAAACGCCCTCGCGCAAAGCGCCTACGAAGGCTATCTACAGAGCAGCGATGGACGCTTCGGTGGGGAGCCTGCTCGGCCGTGGCCGAGCCTGTGCCACCTCGCCGCGGAACCATGGCGTTCGTTCGTGGACCGCGTCGAGGAGGCGCCCGAAGGCGAGAGCGAGCAGGCGACGACCGAGGCGGCCGTATGGGAATACTGGGACACGCTCTACCAGGAGGCCCCGCCATGGGACAGCGACCCCGACCAGTCGCACTGGCTCGCGGCGGTCCGCGCCGCTCGAAGGAAGGCGCAGGCCGACGATGGTCCGCCGGCGATGGGCAGGTAGTGCTCGGAGGGGGTCGCGCGCCGGGCTCGTCGCGCTGTCGCTCCTGCCCGCGGTCGCGCGGGCGGAAGAGGGCGCGCCGCCGCGCTGGGAGATCGACGTCAAGGCAACCTACGTCGTGCTGGGGTCGCGTGCCACGCGCGCGACGGGCGGCATCATGCCATCGGTCACCGGCTTGCGCCGATGGCCCGTCCGCAACGCCGTGGACATCGGCATCGGCGCCGACGTGGGCCTCTTCGGTCTGGGCGGCGACGCGCGCTGGCTCGGCGTGCTGACCGGCCCCACGGCGGCCGTCCGGAGCATGCCGTTCCGTGCGCCGCTGTCGTTCGAGCTCGCGGCGCGGCTCGACTTCGGGCGCATCCCTGTGTGCAACGCATGGGGGTTGTGCCTGCGGTATCTTGGATTCTTCCCGGCCATGGAGGCCGGCGCGGCCTATCTATCGACGCAGCATGTGGCGATCGTGGCGACGTGCGGTGTCCGCTTCATCACGACGCTCGCGTGGTCGGGTGTCAGCGTCGAGCCCGCAGCGGCGGGCCGAATCTTCTGGTAGGTATGACCTTGACGGGCGTAGAGCCCACCGACCCCACGTGCGGTCAACCCGGAGATTGCTCATGAACCCTTCGCTGGGGGAGACGAAGCCCTTCGTACCTCGCGTCGTGCGCGAAGCGGCGCTTGGACACGCGCTGTTCTCGACCCAGGATCCCGAACAATGGAGGTCGCGCTCGGAGGATCTGGGCAAGCTGTGCGCCGAAGTGTGGTACGACGATCTGCCGGAGAGGGACCGCGCATGGGCGGCGGCGCACCGCGAGAGCTTCAGGAAGTGGGTCGACGATCAGGGACCGAACGGCATAGAGCCGGGAGCCAGCGAAAGCGCTCTCCGGGGCAGCCAGGGGCACATTCCTCGGGCGTTCACCCCGCCGTGGCCGATGCTGCTCGCCGCCATCGAGAGCGCGTTCATCGCCTTCGTTGACGCGTTCGAGGAAGCGCCCGCCAGCGACAGTGAACAGGCCGCGGCCGCGGCAGCCTCGCGCCTCCACCGTACCTACCTCTGGCGGACCCTTGCTTCCGACGACACGGCCGAGCAGCACCGGCCCGGGATGCTCCGCGCCTTCCAGCGGGGTTTTCGGCTCGCTCTCCGCGGAACCCCGAGTTCGATGAAGAGGCCCATCCCTCCGATGCTGGAACCGCCGTGGTACTGGGGCGCCGGGCTGCCGGAGTACCCCGGACCGAGCGCCGCGCGCGAGCGAGCCCTCCGCGCCGCGCGCGACCAGGCCCTCCGGGCACCGCCGGTCCCCGACGATCGACAGGGGTGGCTGACACGCCAGCAGGAGATGCGCGATCTTTATGCGAGCGCATGGCGAGACGACGTGCCGGAGGAGGACCGCGAATGGGCCCAAGCGGTTCGTGATTGTTGCACGAGGCATGTCAACCGCCGCCGGCGCGATGCCATCGCTCAGAGCGCCTACGAGAGCTATCTCCAGAGCAGCGGTGAGGTTTTCGA
This sequence comes from Sorangium sp. So ce124, assembly GCF_051525235.1. Taxonomy (NCBI): domain Bacteria; kingdom Pseudomonadati; phylum Myxococcota; order Polyangiales; family Polyangiaceae; genus Sorangium; species Sorangium sp. So ce124. Next base: position 11,027,440 of record NZ_CP150312.1, on the reverse strand, counting down.
CGGGGCGCCCGGCCGGCCGTGGCCGAATCTGAGCCACCACGCCTCTGAACCCTGGCGTGCCTTCGCGGACCGCGTCGAGGACGCCCCCGACGGCGAGAGCGAGATCGAGACGGCCGAGGCGGCAGCGCGCGAGTACTGGGACACGCTCTACCGGGAGGCCCCGCCGTGGAACAGCGACCCGGACCAGGCGCACTGGCTCGCAGCGGTCCGCGCTGCTCGAGCCAAGGCGCAGGCCGACGACGGTCCGCCGGAGAGGGCGCGATAGCCTCAGGAGAGGCCGCCCGGCTACTCGGCCCCGCTGCAGTCCGAGACGTGAAATACCGCCGTCTCCAGGCGCGCCTTTGCACCGTCGAAGAGCCGGATCAGGTCGCACGGCCCCGCCGACACGTCGGCCTCGTAGGGGTCATCTTGCAGACCCTCGATGATGATCTCGCAAGCCCCCTGGTACAGTTCTCCGTCGATCTTCGCGGATGTGTGAGGCGAGCCGGGCTCGTCCATCACGTCAAAGAAGGAAAGCGACGCGCCATCCTTCGCGACCGCCACGCTCAGCTCACCTTGATCGCGCACGATGCACCACCCTGAAACATCGTCGCTTGCGTCCACGGCCCTCGTACCGTCGTCGCCGGTGTCGATCACCAGCGCTTCGCCGCCCCGCGAGACGGTGACCTTCCCCGCAACCTCGGGATCGGGGATACACCCGCTGCTCGAGGCGCTGACAGCACCCCAGAACAGGAGCCGACACGCACGCCTGAGGACGCCAGCGCCCCCGTCGCTCATGTCGTGCATCCGTCGTAGCTTTGAGCGGTCACCGTCGGCGGCGTCCCCCTGGGGGTGCAGCACATCTCGTGTTCTTCTCCATCCTCTTCAACATACGTTGTTCTGTCCTCGTATCCCTCCCAGCAGACATCATCCACCAGGCTGGGGATCACACAGAGGGTATAGCCCTCCGGAATATCACTTCGAACAACGCCGGCACAAGCACGTGAGAACGTCGGCGACTCCGGCGTGGTAGAGGTATCTTTCTGCCATCCGTCCCAGAGGACATCCGTATCTTCCGCGCAGTCGTGCGCCTCGTTCTGCGTACCCTTCCAGAGCCACACGGCTGGGTATCCCTCGCGGGGACCTCGACCGGGGCAGTCGCGAGCTGGGGCGCAACCTACCCCAGCGCTCACGGCGATGAACAGAAGAACGCATCGCATCGACAGAAGCCCTCCTAATACAACGCAGGACCACAGCTGAAATCGCCGCCCTCGCAGTACGGCCGGCGCCGTTCGGCCTTCACCGTCGCGCCTGCTCGCTGCGAGAGCGCAACACGCGGGTGGCTATCCGCTTCCGTCGGGGCGGCCCTCGCCGAACCGTCCGGCGACGGTAAACGCTGCTGCTCGCGCAGCGGCGATACCCGCTCCACCAGCACCGTCTCCAGCTTCTCCGCGCGGAGCGCCATCGTCGTCGGGCGCGCAAGCCAGAGAGCGCCTGCGCATAGCGCGGCCGTCGCAGCAAGCAAAACGGCGACGCGGCTCGCGAGCTTCCGGGGCGGCGTACCGCCAGGGCCGCTCCCGACCATCATGAGCTCTCGCCCAGGCTCTCGGCCGAGGGAGAGCGGCGGAAGGACGGGCTCCTTCGATGCGGGCGCCGTCGGCGATGGCACGTCAAGCGGAGGGACCTGCAACAGCAGAAGCTCATCCTCATTCGATGGCGCCGCCGACGGCCTTCTCTCGGACGGCCGGGTGCCCGACGCTTCTGTCACGGGCCCTGGCGCACACGGACTCTCCAGATGGGAGCTGCGCAAGGTCGACGGCGCCGCTCCGGTGACGGGGGCGTGCTCTTCGCTCCGGCACGGTGCCCGGTCCAGCGTGGGCCATGCATCCGCGAGGCCCCCGAGCACCGTGATGAAGTGGTCGACGTTCCTGTACCTATTGCGCGGCTCCTCTTCCAAAGCCATCTCGATGGCGGCAGCCACGGCACGCGGAATGTCGATGGGGATCGCAGGCTTAACCCGTTGTGCCCCCAACACACCTGAGTGGCCGACGTCGAGCGGGCGACGACAGACGAGCTCGTACAGCAGGGTCCCGAGGCCGTAGACGTCAGCCCGGGGCCCCACCCGGTCGCCGCGAAGGAGCTCAGGAGGCGCAACGAGCGGCTCCAGCGCGGCCTCGTGCGGCTCGATCCGGAACAGCCGGACGAGGCCGAACTGGCTGATGCTGTAATCCCGATTCGACGTGATGAACACGCGGTCTGGACCAAACGCCCCATGGCACCAGCCCAGCGCGTGACACCGCTGGATCGCCAGGGCAATCTCGATCACCATGTGCAGCGCGGTGGCTCCGAGATCGGCACCGCGCGTGGCATCTCTGATGCTGATCCCATGACTTCGCTTGCACGCGACCCAGGCAGAGACGCCGCCCGCATCTCCGTAGAGCACAGACTCCACCTGCGGGACCGCTCGTCCGACTTCCTGCAAGCGCTGGAGCTCCGAAGCGAAGGCCGTCCGGTCAATCGTCTGGCCCTCGCGCAAGTGCAGCCAGACGGTGGCGCCCTCACCACCTACCTGTTGGGCGAGGAACGTGCGGACCATGCCGTTATGAACCTCGCTGAGGATCCGGTGCCCTTCCCAGACGGTACCAGGCTCTACCACGAGAACCGCACCTCCGCGCCGCCCGCGCTTGCGCGGACCTGAGGGCCGCTCGGCAGCACCGCGATCGCCAGCGTCGCGGCCCCCAACACGCTACCAGCGACGAGGGCTGCCGTGCTGAGGTGCTGCTCTACATCGATAGCGCGCATCGCGCTTCGCGTCTCGCTGTTCTCCTCCCACTCGAGCCTGCACATCTCGGCCCTCAGAGCGCTGTTCTCAGTCGATGCCACGATGTGCAGCACAATCCCAGACACCAGGAGCGCGCCAGACGCAGTGGACCCCGTATAAAGCAGCCACGGGGCCGGGGGGCTTGCTGGCCGTACCGGCGCGCCCGCCGGCGTCGCCTTCAACGGAGCGACCGAGCGCACGCTCGCCGGTTCGGCGCTCAAAAGGACGACGCGCGACTCTCTCGCGGTGACGTGCACCATGGAGCGTGCCTTGCGGCCATCCGGCAACATCGTCGTGATCTCATGCTGCCCGGGCGCCACGTAGATCTGGCCGCTCTCGTCCACGAGGCGCCCGTCCACGAGCACGGGCGCCGCCCCGGCGGGCGCGAACACGTGGAGTCTCGCCACCTCGAGCCGCGCCGCCGCCAGGTCCGCATGCCGCGTCTCGTAGAGCCGCCGCTCCCTCGGCGTGGCCGGCGGGCGCATCTCCTGCACACAGCGCGTGAGCTCCACCACGGCGTCCACCCAGCGCCCGAGTCGGCGGTCGAGCTGCCCGAGCTGGCAGATCCCCACCGTGGATCGCTCGATATCGTAGATCTGCGCCCACAGGTCGCGAGCGCGCGCGACGTCGAGCCGCTCCAGGGCGGCCTCTGCCTCCTTGATCAAAGCTGTCACGCGCGGCGACCGCGGCGGCGGCTGCGCGGCGAACGCTGGCTCGAGCGCGAGGAGGAACATCGCGACGGCCGCCACGTGCGACCAACAGATGACCAGCGCAGAACGCAGCAAAGCGCACCTCGGCCCTACGAAGGAGACCGGATGCCGCGCCGGCCCAATCCGGCGCGGTACCGCCTTTTCAGCTCAGCCTCAGCCTCGGCCGGAGCGGCGTCCATCCCTCGGGCAGACGTGCACTAACATAGGTCTGCCTGCGCTTTGAATACCCCACAGACCGAATTTGCTCTCGCGAACGCATTGCAAATCGCGGTCACAATTTCTCACCAAATCGCCCTCCTGTGTTGCCGGCAGTCCCCTTGCGTCGAGGCGCCGCCCGGCGGCGATCGCCGGTGCGCCGCTGCGCCCGCCGGCTCGCGGCTCCTCCTCAGCCTTCCTCGGCCGGTCGCGCAGCAGCCCACCCCTCGCGAGACACGAGCTCGGACACGCGCACGCGGACCTCGTCGCGGATCTCTCGCACGCGCTCCACCGGCTTGCCCTTGGGGTCTTCGAGGGGCCAGTCGTCACGGCGCAGCCCTGGAACCACGGGGCACACCTCCCCGCATCCCATGGTGACGAGCAGCGCCGCCTGGCTGGCCAGCGCATCGGTCAGCCGCTGGGGCTTCACGGCCGAGAGATCGATCCCCTCCTCCGCCATCGCGGCGAGCACTTCGGGATGGACGCGCGGGCCGGGCTCCGTACCGGCCGAGATGGCGCGCGCCTTGGAGGGATCGGAGAGGGCGTTGAACCACGCCGCCGCCATCTGAGAGCGACCCGCGTTGTGAACGCAGGCAAAGAGCACGGTCTTCATCGAATATCCTCCGGAAGCGCGCGATCGACCACGCGATCGGCGACCTTGGGCAGGGCAGGAACGAGCCAGCGAAACGCCAGAGTTGCCGCCGCCGCCCCTGCGAGCTGTGCAACGATGAACCCCGGTGCGTCGGCCGGACGGATGCCGGCGAACGTATCGCTTGCGGCCCTGGCGAGCGTCACCGCCGGGTTGGCGAATGACGTCGACGAGGTGAACCAGTAAGCGGCCGTGATGTAGGCGCCGACGGCGAAAGGAACCGCCTCGGCCCGCCTCCGGACACCGCCCCAGATGACGGCGAGCAACCCGAACGTCGCCACGAACTCGCTCACCATCTGGGCGAGCCCTGAGCGCTCATGTTGCGATGCCGAGAAGAGGGCCTCGCCGAACATGACGTGAGCCACGGCGACGCCCGCGAAGGCGCCGGCAACCTGGGCCAGGAGGTAGGCAGGCACCTCGCGCCAGGAGAGTCCGCCCTGGCTTGCGTCGGCGAGCGTGACGGCCGGGTTGAAGTGCGCACCGGAGATCGACCCGAAGGTCAGGATGAGCGCCACCAAGGCGGCCCCCGTCGCGATCGTGTTCGCGAGCAGGGCAATCGCCATGTTCCCGCCAGCGAGACGCTCGGCCATGATCCCGGACCCGACCACGGTCGCGAGAAGCAGGGCCGTCCCGAGCGCCTCGGCGACGGCTCTGCGGGCGAGATCAGCGCGCGGCGGCATCGTCGAGCTTGGATGGGACGCAGCACCCAGGCGCGCAGCATGCGGCATCGCTCTTCGAGGGAATCGGGGGCTGGCTGGGCTGGCTCCCCATCACGGCCGCTTCGCCCTTCACCACGAACACCTCCCACGAGTTGCCGTCGGGATCCTCGATCCAGACCTTGTCCTGCACCGCGTAGCAGCAGGCCGTGTCCTCCTCCGTGAAGGTCTTGAGCTCCGCGGCCTCGAAGCGGCTCTTGGCCTCGAGCACATCCTCGGTGCTCGCCACCTGCACGCCGAAGTGGCTCGCGTTGACGCCGGTACGCGGCGCCTCCTGCATCGTGAGGTTCAAGGAAGGCGACGCGAGGTCGAACTTCGCGTAGCCGGGACGACGCTTCGTGGCGCGTACGCCGAAGGCCCTCTCGTAGAAGGCAACCGAGGTGTCGATGTTGGAGACGTTGAGGGAAATATGAGGCTTGAGGACATTCATCGCGCGCTCTCCTTCCAAAAATATCGAACTAGAGGGGCAAAAAAAATCAGCAGCAACCCTTGCCGCGCTTGCAGCAGTCCTCCCAAAGGTACGCTGTGAGGACACGGAGCGCCTCGTAGTCGGCGCTGTAGTAGTGAAACGTCCCTTCCCCGCGTGTCCTCAGGACGCCGGCATCGACGAGCCGCTTCAGGTGATGGCTCAGCGTCGAAGCGGCCAGTCCGACGTGCGCCTGGATGTCGCCGGCGGAGGCGCCCTCCGCGCCGGCCTGTACCACGAAGCGCAGGACCGCCAGCCGCACGGGGTGACCCAGCGCGGCGAGCTGTTCGGCGTGGCGCTCGAGCGTCGACGACACACCTTACTTCTAATAATGTCGAAGCATCGGCGCAAGCACTTCTTCCAAGTAAATAGAAATAAGAGCTGGTGCAGTGTCTGGTGCTCTGAGACAGAGCGCGGGGGGATCTCGGCGCCGCGACCCCCGCTCAGCCGAACCGGTAGTGCTTCCGCACCGGCGAGCGCACCTCCCAGGTGCAGCTCAGCCCCGCGGGGAACGTCACCAGATCCCCCGCCTGGATCCGCACCGGCGCGCCGCCGCCCTCCGCGGGCGTCACGAGGACGTCGCCCTCGAGCAGGTAGCAGATCTCCCGCTCGTCGTAGTGCCACGGGAAGGTCGACACCTCCTTCGTCCAGATGGGCCAGCCGCGCGCCCCGAGCTTCGCCAGCTGCTCCTCCGACGGACCGTGCTCCAGCTTGATCGACTCCATGGCTCCTCGTCCTCGCTCGATGTGTGCCTGGGGCCCGCACCCGCGGCGCCGTCGGCGACCATGGCGGCCGACGCCGGCAGTGGCGGCCTCGGCCGATGTTAGCAGATCGGCTCGCCCTGCCGGCGCAGATCGCACGTGAGCGCGCGCAGCGCCGCGAGATTGGGCGGCGCTCCGGTTCGTAGCGGCGCTCGGCCTCGTAGTAGATGCCGAGATCGAGTCCGAGGCCGGGTGGTCCGCGCCGCGGGCGCGCGAGCCCCCCCAGCACGACCGCTACGCCCGGGATCGCGCCGAGCCGAGCCGCCACGCGCCCAGGAAGTTCGGGCAGAGAAGCCCGAGTCTGTGGATTCTCCATGTGCTCGGATTCGCTGATCAAGTCAAGAATGCTGCTCGCCGCACGCTCGGTACCACTGCGCGCACAGCGTCCTTTTTGAAGTAGCTCGCCTCGGGCTCCGAGCAGTCTCTCTTCCCTCGATGGAGCCGAAAGAGGACGGGCAAACTCCATGTCCGTTGAAAATGGAACACGCACAGGCCCGATAAAAAGCAACAACAAGAGCGAAACCCGCGTCAGAGGGCGGCACGAACACGTTCCGGTCGCATCTCCTGCGGTGTTCAGACCGAGACGTTCGGAGCCGACCGGCGCATCCGTGGATCGGCCAGGTCGTCTCAGCACGTCGGCCGGACCTGGCTGTGGACACACGCGCATTTGGCCTCGACGATCCCCACTCGCATCTGTTCCAGGAGTGCACACATGGCATGCCACACATTGCCGATTATCCACCATTTCTGTGTTCTACGTGCAAACCGTGCACACGGCTGGACATTTGGAGGAACTTACAACACAGAAAAACATGGCAACCATGTTGCAGGCTGGATAATCAACACGGCCTGGAAGACATCAACAAGGCATCAACGAACAGGCTCAATGTCGAAGGGGGGACCAACATGATCCGAAGGAACGTAACCGCAGCAGCCGTTTATCTTGCGAGCGTCGCGTTTCTGGGCGGATGCGTCGTCGGCGGCGACGAGACGGATCCGGGCGATTTCGGCGATCTGGAGGGGGGCCTGGCGTCAGCCAAGGCGACCTACTGGACTGGCGACGTCGCCATTCTCAACCAGACGCAGCTCAATTGGTCCAAAATCATGGAAGCAAAGCTCAAGACGTCCGAACAGAAGGACCTCTTTATCAATGCCGCGTTCGTGTGTGGGCTTATAACGGAGACCACGGTGAAGAGCCAGGGGGGGACCAAGGACACATCGACCGCGGAAGCTGCCGTGGTTACGAAGGTGTTGGTCGACGGAAAGGAAGCCGACCCTGGAACCGTGACGTATTGCAAGCGAACCCAGACGCTGTCGGCGACGCTCTCCGGAATCATGCAGAAATGCACCGATACCAACGGCGATGGGACGATCCTGGCGAGCGAGTGCCAATGGACGCCAGAAGAAATTTCGCTTATGTTGAGCACGACGAGCGCGAACGCGTTCACCTGGGTGAGCAAGGATGTGGGCTCCGGTGAGCACACGATCCAGGTGTTCACCAAGATTGACACATCGACATCATCCCAGTTGGGAAGCGCCACGGCCTACGGGTCCATCGGGAAAGGCACTCTCACGGTCACCGAGCAGCGACTCGTGAAGTAGACCTGGCCGCGGTTTCCTGTCCGCTTTGGACGCGAAAGTTGAATCGCTCCCGAGGAGGGGCGGCGGAGAGGCCGGTGATGGCGCTCGCCATGGCTGAACTCCCGGTCGTGAGCCGCCGGCCGAAACGTTGCGCGGCGGTTCGCGCCGGCGCCCCCTCCAAAACCGCACCGAGATGTCGCTCCTGGTGCGCCGCTGCTTGCGCCGGCTCTCGCTAGCTAGCAGCTCGGCCCGTCGCGGCGGCACAGGTCGCGCACCTCGAGCGCGATCGCCTCCATGCGCCCGAGGCGCGCGAGCAGCGCCTCCGCGCCCTCGCCGGGCGCGGCGAGCGTCGCCTCCACCCTGTCGGCGAAGCCCTGCGGGCACCGCGAGAGCGACCGCGTCCTCGGCAGGGCTCCCTTCTCGTTCGAGAGGTAGCGCTCGTTCAGCGCGAACAGCGCCTGCACCAGGCAGGCCGCGGCGCGGAACAGGCAGCCGCTCACGTAGAACACATCGCCGCGCCGCCCGGCCTTCTTCGCTGTGTCGATGGCGAAGCCGGCCTCCCACAGGAACCTCTCGAGGAGCGCCCTCCGCAGGGCCGGCGGATAGGGCGTCACGAGCGCCTTCAGCGGAGCCAGCGCTCCCTCCGGATCGAAGAGCGGCCGGCAGTCGTGGATATCGGCCAGGTAGTTGGCGCTGAGGAAGCCGTGCGGGTGCCCTGGCTGGTAGTCGCACGTCACCTGCCCCGCCCGGCACTCCGCGATCACGCGCCGCACGCGCGCGAGATCCCGGTAGAGCCAGTCGACCCGGTGCCCCTCGATCTCGAGCCACGCGCCGCCGTTGATCCAGGGCCCCCACGCGCCGGGCGGCGTGACGACGTCCTCGGCGGCGCTCGTGTGGAGCTCCCGCGCGAGCGGCGCCACGTCGCCCTCGGCGCCGCCCGCGCAGAGCTCCCGCGCGAGCGCGCGCAGCGCCGCGAGGTCGGGCGGGCTCTCGGGCTCGTAATAGATGCCCAGATCGACGTCCGAGTCCGGGTGGCCCGCGCCGCGAGCGCGCGATCCGCCCAGCACGACCGCCACCACGCCCGGGATCGCCCCGAGCCGAACCGCCACGCGCGCCGCCACGTCCACTGCCTCGTCCATGCCGCCTCCTGTCGACCCGCCGCGACGCGCCGACCCTAGCATCGGGGCGCCCGCGCCGTCCCGCCGCACCCGCGCCGTCCCGCCGCACGCGCTGCGGCCTCGGGGCCCCGCCGCACGCGCTGCGCCCTCGGCGCCCCGCCCGCTGTGCCTGCGCCCGCCGTTCTGCTACACGGCAACCCGTGCCCGACCTCATCGTCCACCCGGCGGAGCGGCCGCTCATCGGGAGCGTGCCGGTCCCTGCGGACAAGAGCATCGCCCACCGAGCGCTCCTCCTCGCCGGGCTCGCCACCGGGCAGAGCCGCATCCGGGGCGGGACGCTCGGCGGCGACGTCCTCTCGACCGTGGGCGCGCTGCGCGCCATGGGCGTCCGCGTCGAGGAGCCGTCGCCGGGCGACCTCGTCGTCCACGGGGCCGGGCTCTCCGGCCTCCGCGCCCCGGACGGCCCCATCGACTGCGGCAACTCCGGCACCACGATGCGCCTCCTCGCGGGCATCCTCGTCGCCCAGCGCTTCGCCTCGCGGCTCGTCGGCGACCCGTCGCTCTCGCGCCGCCCCATGGAGCGCGTCGCGAAGCCGCTCCGGCTCCGCGGCGGGCACATCGAGGGGCAGCTCGATCCGCGCAAGATCGGCGAGATCTCGGCGCCGCTCGACGTCGGGCCGCTCCCCAAGCCGCACGTGCTCTCGTCGATCGAGCACGAGATCCCCATCCCGTGCGACCAGGTGAAGAGCGCCCTGCTCCTCTCCGGCCTCTACGCCGACGGCCCCACGTTCGTGCGCGAGCCGATCGTCTCGCGCGATCACACCGAGCGCATGCTCACCGCGCTCGGCGTGCCGATCGACTCGGTCGGCGCGATGGTCTGCCTCGACGCCGCCCGCTTCTCCGGCGCGCTCCCGGCGTTCGAGCTCGACGTGCCCGGCGACCTCTCCGCGGCCGCGTTCCTCGTCGCCGCCGCGCAGATCGTCCCGGGGAGCCGCGTGACAGCGCGGCGCGTGGGCCTCAACCCGACGCGCACCGGGCTGCTCGAGGTGCTGCGCGACATGGATGGCGGCGTCGCCGTCGAGATCAAGGGAGAGGCCCTCGGCGAGCCCACCGGCGATATCCACGTCGCGCCCGCCTCCTCCGGCGCCGGCCTGCGCGCCGGGCGCGCGGGCGGCGAGCTCGCGGCGCGCGCCATCGACGAGCTGCCGATCCTGCTCGGCCTCGGCGCGCGGGCGCGCGGCCTCACCGAGGTGTTCGACGCGCGGGAGCTGCGCGCGCAGGAGACCGACCGCATCGCGGCGATGGCGTCGGTGCTCGGCGCCTTCGGCCTGCGCTGCGAGGAGCGCACCGACGGGCTCCTCGTCGAGGGCAGGCCCGACCGGCCGCTCGACGCGGCCGACGTCGACAGCCGCGGCGATCACCGCATCGCGATGACGGCCGCCGTGCTCGGGCTCGCCGCGGGCGGGCCCACGCGCGTCCGCGACGCGGGCTGCATCGCGACAAGCTTTCCCCTCTTCGTCGGGACGCTGCGCGCCCTGGGCGCGCGCATCGAGGTCGAGGGCGCCCGCGCCGCGTGAGCGCGCGATCGGTGAGCGAGAGAGGAGGAGGAGCGCAGGTGACCGAACGACAACGACAGGACGACGCGCACCACCTCCCGGCCCGGGGCGAGCCCCGGCGGCTGCGCGTCGCGATCGACGGACCGGCCGGCGCCGGCAAGGGCACTGTCGCGCGGGGGCTCGCCGAGCGGCTCGGCTACCTGCTCGTCGACACCGGCGCGATCTACCGCGCCGTCGCGCTCGCGGCCCGCCGCGCGAGCCTCCTGTGGGAAGAGGAGGGCGCGATCGGCGCGCTCGCCGAGGATCTCGCGCGCGGCGGGCGCATCGCGCTGGAGCGGAGCCCGCACGGCGTGCCGCCCGACTCCTCCGCCCCCCCGCCCGCGAACGCCCCGGCCCAGTCGGGCCTGGGGGGCAGCGGCATGCGCGTGCTGCTCGACGGCGAGGACATCTCCAGCGCGATCCGCGCGCCCGAGATCAGCCTCGGGGCGAGCCGGGTCTCGGCCATCCCCGCCGTGCGCAAGGCGCTGCTCGCGATGCAGCGGCAGGCCGGCGCGGGCGGCGGCGTGGTGCTCGAGGGGCGCGACATCGGCACCGTTGTGTTCCCGGACGCCGAGGTGAAGTTCTTCCTGACGGCGCCGGCCGAGATCCGCGCGAAGCGGAGGTACGACGAGCTCGTCGCGCGCGGCATGAACGTCAGCTTCGAGGCGACGCTCTCCGACGTGCTCCGCCGCGACAAGGCGGACAGCGAGCGCGCCGTCGCGCCGCTCCGCAAGGCCGACGACGCGATCCTCGTCGACTCCGGGCACAGGAGCCCGCAGGAGATCATCGACGAGATGGCGACCCTCGTGGAGATCCGTGCGCGCGGCGGCTGAGGTCCGCGCCGCCGCCGTCGCCGCTGCCTCTGCCCTGATGGCGCTCGGGCTCCCGGCCTGCGGGGACGCCGCGCCGCAGGTCGCAGGCGCCAGCCACCCCGCGCGCGCGGCGAGCCCGATCGGCCCGCGCGTCGTCCGGCGCATCGAGCCGGCCGATCTGCTGCCGGCCGATCTCGATCTCGTCGTGCGCGTCGACGTCGCCCGCATGCGCGACGGCCTGGGCCAGGCGGCCTCGGACGAGCTCGCCCGGCGCGCGCTCGACGAGGTGCCCGACGAGGCGCTCGAGAGCGCCCTCCAGCGCGCCGACGTCGTCTGGCTCGGCCTGCGGCTCGCCGATCTCGAGGAGGGCGATCGCGTGGTCGTCCTCGAGGGCCGGATGGCCGGGCTCACGCCCGATCCCGGCCGCTGGGAGCCGGCGCGGGCGGCGCAGGACGGCGGCACTGTCGACCGCGTCGCCGTCTTCGACCGCCGCGGCGGCGTCGGGGGATCGCGCGCCGACACGGCGCGGATCATCGCGCTCGGCGATCGCGCCGTCGCGCTCGTGTCGGCGGTCGAGGTGAGCAGCGTCGCGCGCGTCCTCCGCGACGGCCCCGACGCGCGCCGCGGCGACCCAGCCGCCGAGGGGCTCGTGAGCCTCGACCTGCACGCGCGCCGGCTGCCCCCCTACCTCGCGCGGCGCTTCCCGTCGATCGGCGCGCTCGTCGCGGGCGTCGCGCGCGTCCGCGCCGTGGCGTCCCTCCACGACGAAGGGGTGCGCCTCGACGTGGAGCTCGTCGGCGTCGACGCGGCCGGCGCGGGGCGCGCCCGCCGGTTCCTCGAGGTGCTCCGCGACAACGTCGAGGATGTACGTTACGCAGATCTCATGAAGGAGCTCTCGATCGAGCAGGTGGAGAGCACCGTGCGGCTCCGCTGGCTCTTCCCAGCGCCCCTCGTGCTCGCCCTGCTGTCCGGGCGCTCCCCCGGCTAAGCCGATGCCTGACACCCTGATCGAAGAACCGATCCGACCGACCGTGACCGACGACCTCGCCGCGCCCGAGGGCGACCCCGCGGAGGCGCCGGGGGCCGCTCCCGCAGAGGCGCGCCCCGCGCCGCCCGGCGAAGGCGCCCCCGCCGCCCCGCAGCGCCCGGGCCGCCCCCGCGGAGCCGCGTGCCTCGTGCTCGCGATCGCGCTCGCCGCGCTGCTCGCCGGCGCGGCGCTCTGCGTCTACCTCTTCTTCTGGCGCTATGTGCCGACGGCCCGGCAGCACATCCCGGGCGACGCGAACATCGTGGTCCGCCTCGAGACCGCCGACCTCGCGCTCTTCGGCCCCGTGCGCCGGCACTTCCTCCCGCTGCTCGACGACGCGCCCGAGACCGCGTCGCGGAAGGCGCGCATCGAGGCCGCCACCGGGCTCGATTTCCCGTCGGATCTGCGCGAGATCGTCGTCGCGTCGACCGACGCCACGAGCTGGGTCGCGCTCGCGGGCGGGCGCATCCCGAAGGGCCGCTTCGTCGCCGGCATGGAGAAGGTCGCCCGCGACGAGGGCTGGACCGGCGTCCGCCGCGAGGGCGAGCTCCTCCTCATCGGACCGCGCGCCGTGCTCGGTCAGGCCGACGACGGCACGCTCGTCCTCGGCACGGACGCCGAGATCGTGAGGGCCGCGCTGCCTTCCTCCGATGAGTGGCGGCGCCTCGATCTGCCCGAGCAGGGCGCCGTCACCTTCGCGCTCACCAGCGCCGCGTGGTCCGGCGCCGCCGCCGCGGTCTCCGGCGTGCTGCCGCGGGCCGGAGCGCTGTTCCGCCGCGTCGACCACGCCTCGGGCACCCTCGCCCTCGGCGCGGAGCCCGCGCTCTCGATGCGCCTCGCGCCCGCGTCGGGCGAGGCCGCCGCGGCGCTCGCCCCGGACACCCAGGCGCTCCTCGGGAGCCTCAAGCTCGCCCTCGCCATGCTCCCCGACGCCGTCGACGTCGTCGGCGCGGGCGCCGCGCTCGAGGGAGCCCAGGCCCTCGCGCAGGGAGAGCTCGTCGAGATCCGGACGAAATGGCCCTACGAGGGCCTCGATCGGGCCTGCGCAGAGCTCGCACACCGCGCCCGCGACGCGCGCAACGCCGACGGCGCCGCGCCGGGCGCCGCGCCCTGAGGTCGCGCCGCTTTGAGCGGGCGGGCACATCCTTCCCACCAAAACGGACCGGACCTACAAAAACCTCCAGTGGCTCGGTCGTTGCATTGACAGAGGCCCCTCCTCAGACTACAGGCTCGCCTCTCCCGAGGGGCCCGGGTGCATCGGTACGCGTGTGCCTGCCCCTCCGCCGCTCGTGCGTGGCACCTAGGGTCCACGACTGCGCCCGCGCGGCGAATCCCAGGGAAGGAAAGGAAACAAGAACGAACAACATGACTAGTAACATCCATATGGAGGCTGGCTCGTCCGGGGCGAGCATGGAGAGCTTTGCCGCGCTCTTCGAACAGAGCGTGGAGGGGGGCGATTTCGCGCGTGAAGGAGAGATCATCTCCGGCACCGTGGTCGCAGTGAACCGCGACTCCGTCGTGGTCGACATCGGCGGCAAGAGCGAGGGCGTGATCGCGCTCCGCGAGTTCGCGGACGCCGCGGGCCAGAGCGCCGTCAAGGCGGGCGACAAGGTCGACGTCTACATCGAGAGCCGGGAGAACGACGACGGCCTCGTGACCTTGTCGAAGGAGAAGGCCGACAAGATGAAGGTCTGGGATGAGATCTCGAACGCCTGCGAGGCGGACGAGCTCATCGAGGGCACGATCAGCCAGCGCGTGAAGGGCGGCCTCTCGGTCACCATCCGCGGCGGCGTGAAGGCCTTCCTCCCGGGCTCTCAGGTCGATCTCCGCCCGATCCGCAACTTGGACAAGCTGATCGGCCAGACCTACAAGTTCAAAGTCATCAAGTTCAACAAGAAGCGCGGCAACATCGTGCTCTCGCGGCGCGTGCTCCTGGAGCGCGAGCGCGACGAGATGAAGGCCAAGACGCTCGAGACGTTGACGGAAGGGATGACCGTCAAGGGGACCATCAAGAACATCACCGAGTACGGTGCGTTCGTCGACCTCGGCGGGATCGATGGCCTCCTGCACATCACGGACATGTCGTGGGGCCGCGTGAACCACCCGAGCGAGGTGTTCCAGGTCGGCGACGAGGTCCTTGTGAAGGTCCTCAAGTACAACGCCGACACCGAGCGCGTCTCCCTGGGCCTCAAGCAGACCCAGGAGGACCCCTGGAACCACGCCGAGGAGGCGTACCCGGCGGGCAAGAAGGTCCGCGGCAAGGTCATGTCGATCACCGACTACGGCGCGTTCGTCGAGCTGGAGCCGGGCGTCGAGGGCCTCATCCACGTCAGCGAGATGAGCTGGACCAAGAAGGTCAAGCACCCGTCGAAGCTGCTCGAGGTGGGCCAGGAGCTCGAGTGCCAGGTGCTCGAGGTGGACGCGCGCGCGAAGCGCATCAGCCTCGGCCTCAAGCAGCTGGAGCCCGATCCGTGGATGCTGTTCACGGACAAGTACCACCCCGGCGACAAGATCGCGGGCAAGGTCCGATCGCTCACCGACTACGGCGTCTTCGTCGGGATCGAGGAGGGCGTCGACGGCATGGTCCACAAGAGCGATCTCTCGTGGTCGGTGCGCGTCAACAACCCGAGCGACCTCTACCACAAGGGCGACGACGTCGAGGCGATCATCCTCTCGATCAACCACGACGAGAAGAAGGTCTCCCTCGGCATCAAGCAGCTCTGGGACGATCCGTGGCCGAGCATGCTGACGGAGTACCCGCCCGGCCGCGTCCTCGACGACGCCCAGGTGGTGAGCATCGTCGACTACGGCGTGTTCGTGCGGCTGCGCGAGGGCGTCGAGGGGCTCATCTCCCAGAGCGACGTGCAGGAGCCCGAGGAAGGCAAGCTCAAGGTCGGCGACAAGGTGAAGGCCGAGATCTCGTCGCTCGACACGGTCGACCGCAGGCTCTTCCTGACGATGAAGAACATCGGCATGGAGCGCCCCGCCCCGGTCCGGCAGCAGCAGCAGAAGCGCAAGGACGACGACGACAAGCCGGTGGCCGGGACGATCGGCGATCTCATCAAGGAGAAGTTCGGCGCCAAGCTGGACCTGAAGTGACGCTGATCGGCGCGCGGCGTCGCTGACGCTGCCGCGCGCCAGGCGCTCACCCGCCGCACGTCAGGTGCGGCGGGCCGAGGGCGCCCCGGTGCCCTCGGCTCGCCGTGTGGACCCGATGTCGACAAGAGGCGAGGCCCTCCCCAGGGCCTCGCCTCTTGCTTTTTCCGCGAGGCCGCGGACGATGCCGCGATGAGAGGCCTCCTTGCGCGCTCCGCCCTCGGGGCGCCCGTCCTCACCGCCCTGGCGCTCAGCGCTCTTCCTGCCCGCGCCGACGGCCCCCGCGCCTCGGCCGCTCCCGTTGCCCGCGCCGGCGGCCCCCGCATCACGGCCGCTCCCGCTGCCCGCGCCGGCGGCCCCCGCATCACGGCCGCTCCCGCTGCCCGCGCCGGCGGCCCCCGCGCCTCGGCCGCTCCCTGGGCGGGGTTCCAGGCGCAGCCGCTGGCGCGCGCCTACGCCCCGCTCCGCGCCGCCGACCCGTGGTTCGGCGATGACAAGATGCGCCATTTCTGCGCGTCAATCGCCCTCGCCGGCGGCGGCTATGCGCTCGGCGCGCTCGCGACCAGCGACCTCCGCCAGCGGCTCGCGGTGGGCGCCGCGGTCGCGCTCGGCGCTGGGCTGGCGAAGGAGGTCTACGATGCCGCCGGGCACGGCACCCCCTCGGTCCGCGACTTCGTCTGGGATGCGCTCGGCACCTCCGCCGGGCTTGGCCTCTCGCTCTGGTTCGATCTCGCGGCCACGCCGATCCATTTCTGAGCCTCCATCGGCGGCGGGGCGGCGGAACGCGAGGCGCGCCTGCGCGGCGACTGCGAGGACGGCGCGGCGACGAGCGAGCGGTGGTCCCGCGCGCCATGCCGCCGTGCTAGCGTCTCCGCGACATGGGCAACCCCCTGTGGGCGCCCTGGCGCATCGATTACATCCTTGCGCCGAAGGGCCAGGCCGACTGCATCTTCTGCGGCATTCCCCGCGCATCCGAGCAAGAACAGCGCGACCGGCTGGTCGTGGCGACGACCCGCCGCGCGTTCGTCATGCTCAACCGCTACCCGTTCGCGTCGGGCCACCTCCTCATCGTCCCGCACGCGCACGTCGCCTCGCTCGATGCGCTCGATCCAGCCGATCACGAGGCCCTCTTCCGCCTCGTGCGCGAGTCGACGACCCGCCTGCGCGCCGCGCTCAAGTGCGAGGGCATGAACGTCGGGATCAACCTGGGCACCGCGGCGGGCGCCGGGATCGCCGAGCACCTGCACGTCCACATCGTCCCGCGATGGCCCGGCGACACCAACTTCATGCCGGTGCTCGCCGACGTCCGCGTCGTCCCGCAGGCGCTCGAGGCGACGCGTGACCACCTGCTCGGCTTCTTCGCCGACCTCCCAGCGTCGCTCGTCGACGAGGGCACCCACGGCCGGGCCGCGCGCGGCGGGGCGCTGTGAGCGAAGGCCCCTCGCGGCGCACCGTGTTCCTGACGGTTAGCGCCGTCCTCACGGCGGCGCTGCTCATCGTCTCCCACGCGGTGCTGCTCCCGTTCGTGCTCGCGCTCGTGGTCGCCTACGTGCTCACGCCGGCGGTCCTCCGGCTCGAGCGCGCGCGCGTGCCGCGGTGGGCGGCGATCCTCGTCGTCTACGCGCTCGTGCTCTCCGGGATCGCGGGCTTCTTCGCCCTCAGCGTCCCGCGCCTCATCGCCGAGGGGAAGGCGCTCACCGCCGAGGCCCCGCGCCTCGCCGCGCGCCTCCGCGAGGAGTACCTGCCCGCGCTCGACGCGCGGCTCAACCGCTGGTCGGGCCGCGAGCCCGAGGCGCCGCCGCCGGCGAACGCGCCCGCCCAGGAGCCCGATCAGGCCGCGCGGCCGCCCGACTCCAGCGCGGCCCCTGCTGGAGGAGAGGAGAGCGCCGAGCGCCCGCCGATCCGCATCTTGCCCGGGCCGGACGGCTCGTTCGACGTGCAGATCGCCGACGACGTCGAGGTCCGCGAGACGCGCGACGGCGTCTGGCAGATCGCGCAGGCGCGCCCGAGGCACCGCGGGCTCTCCAGCGCGAACATGCTCCAGGAGGGCTACGAGAAGGGTGCCACCTACCTGAAGGAGAACTCGCTCGCGGTCCTCCGGATCGGGCAGGCCATCGCGACGGCCATCTCGCGCGGCATCTTCAACCTCTTCATGACGTTGATGCTCGCCGGCTACATCATCCTGACGCACGAGAAGATCCTGCGCTTCTTCCGCGAGCTCTGGCACCCGACCTCGCGCGACTCGTTCGATCGGTTCCTGCGCCGGCTCGACCGGGGGCTCTCCGGCGTCGTCCGCGGGCAGCTCCTGATCTGCCTCGTCAACGGCGTCCTCTCCGCGATCGGCTTCTGGCTCTTCGACCTCAAGTACTGGCCGATCCTCTCCGTCCTCGCGGCGGTGATGTCGCTGATCCCGATCTTCGGCTCGATCCTGAGCTCGGTCCCGGCGGTCCTCATCGGCCTCACGCAGTCGTTCGGCACGGCGGCCGGCGTGCTCGCGTGGATCGTGGGCATCCACCAGCTCGAGGCGAACTTCCTGAACCCGAAGATCATCGGCGACTCGGCGAAGATCCACCCGGTCCTCGTGGTGCTCTCGCTGCTGGTCGGCGAGCACTTCTTCCAGATCACCGGCGCGCTCTTCGCGGTCCCCTGCCTCTCGATCGCGCAGACGATCTTCCTCCACTTCCGCGAGTCGACGCTGGGCCTCGCCGATCCGACGGCCACGATCCCGCCGCAGCGCGGCGTCCCGATCATCGCCCCCGCGATCGAGCCGCTCCCGCCGCTGCGCGGCTTCGAATCCGCCCGCCCGGCCTCCACGCCCGTCCCCGCCGCCGAGCCCGAAGGCGAGCCCAGCGCCCGCAGCAGCGACCCCGACAGGGCCGCGAGCTAGTTCCGCCTCGGGGCTCCGCCCCGAACCCCGCGTCCGCTTCGCGGCCGCCCCACCGCCCGAGCCCCCTCCCCGGGGCCGATCGGCTCGTCCGTCCGCCTCCGCTGGCCGCTCCCCCGCAAGCCGGCTATGAGACCCCGCGCCCCGCGCAGGAAATCAGCTCCACGACCTCGATGAAGACCCCCGGCAAACCCACCCCGAAGAAGCAGAGCCCCAAGCAGCAGCGCGAGCAGGCCATCGCCGCCCTCCGCAGCGGAAAGCCCGCGGCCGACCCGCTCTCCCAGCTGAACCCGCGCTCGCTCGCCATCCGCGTCGGCATCCCGGCGCTCATCGTCTGGGCCATCGCCCTGGCCATCCCGGGGGTCTGGCCGAAGGCGGCCGCCGGCGTCCTGACGGTCATCGTCGGCGGCGTCATCGTGTGGGCGCTGCGCTTCGCGACCCGGACGCGCGCCGTCGCGCAGATCGTGCAGACCGCCGACTCCGCCGAGGCCCGCAAGGACGCGATCGCCAAGCTCGACACCGAGTTCAAGAAGGACGACGCGGCCGCGACCTTCGCGAAGGCGCAGCTCCAGATGCAGGAGGACCCGCGGGCCGCGCTCCGGACGCTGGAGACCATCAACCTCGACAAGGTGATGGCCCCGATGGCCGACGAGGCGCGCGCCCAGCGCGGCATGATCCACCTCATCCTGAGCGAGACGGACGAGGCGCGGGCGCTCGTCGACAAGATCGACATGACCCGCCACAAGGAGCCGAGGATCCGCGCCATGATGGCCGCCATCGTCGGCGAGGCGTGGGCCCGGACCGGCCAGGCCGGGAAGGCGGTCGAGCTGCTCGAGACCTTCGATCCGAACGACGAGGCGTTCGCCGAGCTCAAGCCGCAGCTGCTCCGCTCGCGCGCGTTCGCCTATGCGTGGGCGAACAACACGAAGCAGATGAAGACCACGCTGCGGAGCCTGAGCGCGCTCAACCCGCAGTACCTGAGCGGCTTCGTCACGAAGAAGAAGAGCCCCATGGGCGTCCCGCCGCGCGGCGTCCACCCGATGCTCGAGAAGGAGGCGTTCGAGATGCTGATGCGCTCGGGCGCCATCCCTCGCAAGATGCAGCAGGTGCGGCGCGGCTGACGCGCGGCGCGTGGTCGACCAACGAGCGGCCGAGGCCGACCGGCGCCGCGCCTCGCAGGTCGACGCGCCGAGCTCGCCCGCCGAGAGCGGCCCCTTGACGCGAGGCGCGGCGAGCGGCTCAGATGCGCGCCCTCATGAGAGGGACCGCGCTGCTCTACAGCTCCCATAACCGCTGCAACTTCATCCACGACCACTACATCGCGCAGCGGGCGCTCTCGGGGCGGGACAACAAGCGCATCCTGTTCCTGCCGATGTCCGAGGCGCCCCGCGACGGCAACGAGCGCGAGCGGCAGGAGTTCGCGTACGGCAACTTCAGCTGGTTCTTCCGGTTCTACGAGCGGTTCGGCCTCGAGCACGTGCCGTTCTACTGGACCAGCAACCTGCGCAGGGAGGACGTGGACGTCCTGTGGCGCTACCTCGCGTCGTCCGAGGTGGTGATCCTCGGCGGCGGCTACAGCACGACGGGGCTCTGGCGCTACAAGCAGCTCGGCGCGATGTTCGACGGAGAGCCCGGCAAGTTCGGGCGCCTCCTGCACGAGCGCCGGCAGCGGGGCCTGCTCACCGTCGGGTTCTCCGCCGGGGCCGATCAGCTCTGCCAGCACCTCTTCCGCCGGGTGTGGGACAGCCCCGGCGACAACGACGCGTTCGGCCTCGCGCGCGACACGCTCGTCACGCTCCACCACGAGCAGAGCCGCAACGGCGATCTCTGGCACGCGGCGCGGCGCATGCCCCGCTGCTTCGTCTTCGGGCTCCCGAACGACTCCGGGGTCCAGGTGGACTGGGGAGTGCTGCCGTCCGGCAACATCTGGCAGGTCTACGAGCTCATCATCGACACCTCGTGGGACGATCCCTCCGACGCGCTCCACGTCAAGACGCGGCAGGGCGCGCTCATCGACCACTTCGACCACACGGGCCGCCACTGGGCGTTCCACGGCGGCGACCACGTCGTGCGCGTCACGTCGCAGGACGGCGGCTTCGACAGGGCCTGGATGACGGCCGGCGGCCTTCTCCTGGACTACTGGACGCGCGAACCTGCCACCTACGGCTCGATCGACGCCATCCTGGCCAGCCACTGATGGCCGCGGGCCCCCAGCGCAGCAGCGCGCGCCCAGCGTGGCCACGGCCGCGCGCGCACTGCGTGGCCGTGGCCGCGGGCGCGCGCCGCTGCCCGCGCGGCCGGCATTGACGCCAGGCAGGCCGCGCGGCATCGAAGAGCGCGAGGCTCACCATGCCGTCCCGCCCCTGCGTGTTCTGCAGCATCGCCCGGGGCGAAACGCCGGCCCACGTCGTGCTCGACGAGCCGGAGGTCCTGGCGTTCCTGGATCACCGCCCGCTCTTCCCCGGCCACTGCCTGCTCATCCCGCGCGCCCATCACGAGGTGCTCACCGATGTTCCCGCGTCGCTCGTCGGTCCGCTCTTCGCGACCGCCCAGCGCCTCGCGCGCGCCGTCGAGTCCGCATGCTCCGCAGATGGCTCCTTCGTCGCCATCAACAACCGCGTCAGTCAGAGCGTCCCCCACGTGCACATCCACGTGGTCCCGCGCCGTCGGCGGGACGGTCTCAAGGGCTTCTTCTGGCCTCGTTATAAATATGCGGGTGAGCACGAGATGCGCGGCTTCCGCGACGCCATCGTGACGGCATTGACGGCGGGTTGAATTCTGTCGCTGGTACGGGTATTTGGACGTGACGCCGTGCTGGCTCAGGCGCGAGACGTCCGCCCCAGATCGGGACATTCTGCCCCACACGATCTGCACCTCGTTGTGTCTTGCGACGAACCGAGACCGCTGCCAGGTTAGGGAATAGACAGGGCGCGTCCCTGGTTCCCGCGGCCGACAGCCTGTCACTCCTCGAACGATGCTGGCCCTCCGGTCATTTTTCCCTCGGATCGCGCTGCTCTTCCTGCTGATCCTCGCCCCCGCTGCGCTGGGACGGACGAATATCAGCAGCATCGAAGCCGGCAACTCCGATGTTTCGGGATCGTTTCGTACCGGGGCCAGCGAGAACGACGGTGTGCTCGAGGCCTTGCAGCCGCCGGCCCGCGACGGGGCCCGTCGTTCCGTCGCCTCCCGATCGGCGCCGCGCGCCGGCGCGGCGCCGCCGCGCGCAGTTCTCGTCGCCGATCTCCGGCCCGTCCGCGTCCCGTCCCCCGTCCCCCACCCTCCCCTCCGTCATCCTCCACCACGCTTCCTGAACTGATAGGCTAGCTCCGTGGCCGAGGCCGCTCGCGGTCCGGCTCGGAGTCGCTGGAATCGGAGGTGTTCACGACGGCTGCCGCGCCGGATCGGCGCGGCCAACGAGAGGGTTTATTCCATGCAGAAGCTCGCTGACGGGTTGCACAAGTTCCATGCCGAGGTGTGCGGTACACATCAGGACCTCTTCCGCCACCTGGCGAGGGGTCAGCGGCCCGAGGCGCTGTTCATCACGTGCTCGGACAGCCGCATCAACCCGAACCTCATCACGCAGACCCAGCCGGGCGACATCTTCATCGTGCGCAACGTCGGCAACATCGTGCCGCCGTACGGCGCCAGCAACGGCAGCGAGGCCGCCGCTATCGAGTTCGCTGTCGCGCACCTCGGGATCAAGCACATCATCGTCTGCGGCCACACGCTCTGCGGCGCGATGCGCGGGCTGCTCGATCCCTCGGGCCTCGACGAGCTGCCGGCGGTCAAAGCGTGGCTCCAGCACGCGGAGCTGACGCGCCGCCTGGTGCAGGAGAACTACCCGCACATCGAGGGGGCGGATCGGCTGACGATCACGGTGGAGGAGAACGTGCTCGCCCAGGTCGAGAACCTCCGGACGCACCCGACGATCCGCGCGCGGCTCGCGCGCGGCGAGCTCTCTCTCTACGCCTGGGTCTTCAAGATCGAGACCGGACAGGTCTTCCAATTCGAGGCTTCGACCGGCCAGTTCGGGCCGATCGGTGACGCGGCGCCCCCGTCGGCGCTGCCGGAGACAGCGGTCTACCGGCGGGCCATCTGAGCGCCTGTTCGACACCGATCCACATCTTAACTCGAATCGAGAGGGCCCGTTCGATGCAGCTTCCGAATCCTATCCATGCAGGCGCGGGGGTGAATCCCGCCGGCGCCGTGGCGCTTAGTTCCGAGAGCCCGGGTGCGAGCCGGGAATCGCCGCCCGCGGAGAGCGCGCCGCCGCTCGATCCGCGCCTCACCGCGAACCTCAAGTACGACATCCCGGCCGGCCTCGTCGTCTTCCTCGTCGCCCTGCCGCTCTGCCTGGGCATCGCGCTCGCGTCGGGGGCCCCGCTCCTCTCCGGCATCGTGGCCGGCATCGTGGGCGGGCTCGTCATCCCGCTCGTGAGCCGCGCTCAGCTCAGCGTGAGCGGCCCGGCGGCGGGGCTCGCCGCCATCGTGCTCGCGGGCATCACCAGCCTGCAGAGCTTCCAGGCGTTCGCGATGGCCGTGGTGATCGGCGGCGTCCTTCAGCTCGGGCTCGGCCTGCTGAGGGCCGGCGCGATCAGCCATTTCTTCCCCTCCTCGGTCATCAAGGGGATGCTCGCGGCCATCGGCGTCCTGCTCATCCTGAAGCAGCTCCCCCACGCCGTCGGCTTCGACAAGGACAACTTCGCCTCCGAGTCGTTCAAGGCCGACGGCGGCAACACCTTCACGATGATCGGCCAGGCGGCGCAGGCCATCGAGTGGGGCGCGTTCCTCCTCAGCGCCGTCTGCCTCGCCATCCTTGTCGGGTGGGAGAAGTCGCGCCTCGCGAAGATCTCCTGGCTCCCCGCGCCCCTCGTCGCCGTGCTCGTCGCGACGTTCGGCAACGAGCTGTTCAAGGCGGCGATCCCGTCCCTCGCCCTCGAGCAGAAGCACCTCGTGACGCTGCCCACGGGCGACCTGGTCAGCGCGCTCCAGCTCCCGGACTGGTCGGCGATGCTGCGGCCCGAGGTGTGGGTGCTGGGCGTGACGCTCGCGATCGTGGCGAGCCTCGAGACGCTGCTCAACCTCGAGGCGGTGGATCGGATCGATCCGTGGCACCGCAAGTCGCCGCCGAACCGGGAGCTCGTCGCGCAGGGGCTCGCCAACATGCTCTCCGGGTTCGCCGGCGGTCTCCCGGTCACGTCGGTCATCGTCCGCAGCAGCGCCAACACGAACGCCGGCGCGCGGACGCGGCTCTCCGCCTTCACGCACGGCGCGCTCCTGCTGCTCGCGGTGGTCTTCGCCGCGGGGCTGCTCTCGCGCATCCCGCTCGCGTGCCTCGCGACGATCCTGCTCGTGACCGGCTACAAGCTGGCCAAGCCCAAGATCTTCGCCGAGATGCGCCAGCTCGGCTGGAACCACTTCATCCCGTTCGTGGTGACGATCGTGGCCATCGTGCTGACCGATCTCCTGAAGGGCATCGCGATCGGCCTGGCGGTCGGCGTCCTCTTCGTGCTGAGGACCCAGATGTCCCGGGTCTTCGACGTGATCCACGAGGGGGCCCGGGTGACCATCCGGTTCAACAAGGCGGCTTACTTCTTCACCCAGGGCAAGCTCGTCACGCTGCTCGAGCGGCTGCCGAGCGACACCCACGTGGTCGTGGATGCCCAGGGGGTTTCCTACATCGACCATGACGTCGCAGAGCTCCTCCGGCGCTTCCAGCAGTCGGCGCACCGGCGCAACATCCACGTCGAGCTCCGCGGCTTTTAAGCGATACTCAGACACCTGCCCGTCGGCGCCCCGCGTAAGAGCCCCCTCCCCGGGGGCTCTTACGCGTTAACCAACGCTTCGCGCCGCGTTCTCCTACATCTCAACGTTTACGTTGGTACGAGCTTGGTTAACGCCGCTGCCCCGGGGATCTACGGCTGAAACGCGAAAACAGCGGCTAATTTGGCCCTCCGAGCCGCCACGAGCGAAGCTGGTGGGATGCGCGCTGCTCCCGATTGGGCCAGGACGACGGGCGAGGTTCATTTCTGCCAGCCGTCGGGTTGAACATGGTCGCTCGATTCATCGGCGGGTCGCCCTCGGGCTCCCCTCGCGAAGACGAACGCGGCGGCGCCGGGCTCGCCCACGTCGGGGAGGCGCCGCTGGCGCCACGGATCGACGAGATCCGACGGAGACCTCTCTTCTCGCTCCAGGGCTACAGCGGGCTGCAACGATCGTGCGGAGACGTGTACTTTCCGGCGTCGGTCGAGGAGCTCAGGGTGCTCTTCCGCATGGCGAGGCGGACAGGGCGCAGGGTCACGTTCCGCGCCGGAGGCCAGTCGTTCGACGGCCAGGCGCTGAACGACGACATCGTGATCTCGATGCACCACTTCAGATCCATCGAGATCGACACGCAAGGAGCACGGATGACCGTGGGCGCCGGCGCCACCTGGGGAGCCATCGCCCGCGAGCTCGCCGCCCGCGGCTTCGTGCCCTACACGGTCGTCTCGACGAGCCACGCCACCGCGGGAGGCACGGTCTCGGGGGACTGCCTCTCGCGCTTCTCGGGCATCGCCAGCAAAGAGGGACACTACGTCGAGCGGCTCTCCCTCCTCCGCCTCGACGGACAGCTGCTCTCCCTCAGCCGCGATGACGCGACGAGCGCGCTGTTCCACGCGGTGATCGGCGGGCTCGGCTACCTCGGCGCGGTGATCGATGTCACGTACCGCATCGCGCGCGTCGCCCCGGCAGGGACGCCGATCCGGGTCGTCACCCAGGCGACGCGCTGCACCTCGCTCGAGGAGCTCGCGACGGCGCTCCTCCCACGCCCGGAGCAGCTCCTGCAGTCCGAGGGGGGCACCGCGGTCGAGGACGGGTGGATCCCGGAGGCGCTCTTCTCCATCGCCTTCCATACCCTGGACGGGAGCAAGGGCATGGTCCTCCGGTCGCGGTACGTCCCGGGGACCTCGCACGAGCTCCGCCCGCTGCTGATCCATCGCCCCCGGCACGTGCTCCGCGTCCCGATCGAGTGGCTGATGCGCGCGTCCGTGGTGAGCCGGGGCCTCTGGACCCTCATCGACCGCTTCCTCTTCGATGTCTCACGCCCGTACGTCGATGAGCTCATGGGCTACCTGTTCTTCATGGACGGCAACGTCCGCGCGAAGCGCATCGCGCAGACCTTCGGGATGCCCATGCTCACGGTGCAGCAAGCGTTCATGATCCCCTACGACCCGAGCGCCCCGGAGGACAGCCTGCGCCGGCTCGTCGATTTCCTTGGCAAGGTGGATGAGATCGCTACCCGAGACGGAATACCGCCGCTCCTCCTCGACGTGCTCCACATCCAGGGCGACCAGTTCCTCCTCTCGGCGAACCACGGGACCGACGGGTTCGCGGTGACGCTCGCGTTCGAGGTCTCGGAGGAAGAGAGCGCCCACCGGCTCCGCCTCCGCCTCAGCGAGCTCAGCGCGCGTGCGCTCGAGCTCGGCGGCCGCGTCTACCTGGTGAAGAACGTCCACGCGACAGCGGAGCACCTCCATGCGATGTACGCGCACGCGCTCCCGGAGTTCGTCCGCCTGAAGCGGCTCGTCGATCCCGACGGGCTCCTGCGCAACGAGTTCCTCGAGCGGGTGTTCCCCGCGCACTTCGGCCCGGCGCCACGGCCCCCCAGTCCATGAGCGCGACGCGCCAGGGATGGACACCCTCCCTGCTTTCCGGTGAGTTCAAGGCGCAAGGACGCCGCTCGGGCTCGCGAGAGACGGAATTGCGAGGCGCAGCGAGATAGAGAGAAGAACGCCCTCCGCGCCCGCCTCGCCCCGGTCATCGCCGCGCGCCGAACAACGGCCCGGACAGCGGCGGGGAATCGGTGGTTGGGATCTTGCAGCTCTCGGCGTGAGCGACGTGAACTGACGTGAACTGACGTGAACTGACGTGAACTGACGTGAACTGACGTGAGCCACGTGAGCACGCGTGGTGAACGCGCAGAGGACACGCGGAGGACGCCGGGGCCATGCATGGCAGTCAACAGCGGGATCAGCCCCTCCGGACGCGCGGCGCGTACGGGTGGGCTCGACGCCTCTCAGGGGTGCTCACGCCGCTCGTCCCGCTGGCGGTCAGCGCGTGCCGCGGCGACTGCCCGCGCGTCGAGGCCTCGCAGCAGCGCGCCGAGGACATGCAGCAGCGCGCCGAGGACACGCAGCAGCGCACCGGCGCGCCGGCGAGCCCGGCGGCGATCACAAGGCCAGAGAAGCGCGACAAGCGGTCGAGCCGCGCGCCGACGGCCACCTCCGTCCCGGCGCCCTGGCTGCTCACCATCCAGCCGACCACCGGGGAGGGCGCGAGGATCGCGAGCATGGATATCCGCAGCTTCACATCCCCGCTGCTGGAGCCGGGCGACGTCATCCTCGCTGTCGATGGGCAGCCAGTCCACTCGCTCGCAGGCCTGGAGAGCTACCTGCGCGCCCGCGTGCCCGGCGACATGGTGGTGGTCACCGTGCTGCGCAACGAGACAACGATCAACTATGCGATGCTCCAGGTGCCGGCCGGCGACCCTCCGGTGCCCCCGTCGGCCGCGGCGACCGGGGCCAGAGGCGGCGGCTGACCGCCTCGCGCCCCGCCCGCGGACGCGGCCCGGCGCGTGGTCATCAGGGCGGCGGCGCGCGGTCGATGACGAGCGCCTCGATGCGCGCCGCGAGCGCCTCGATGTCCCCGTCCGTCGTCTGCGGGTTCATGATGACGAGGCGCAGCCACGACTCGCCGCGCAGCGTGGTGCGCGTGATGTAGAAGCTCCCCTCCTCCACGATCTGCCGCCGGACGCGATCCTGCGCGGCCGAGTCGCGGCCGACCCGGAAGCAGAGGATGTTGGCCTGCGGGGCGCCGAAGCACTCGAACGCCGGCCGGCGCGCGAGGAGGCCGTGGAAGCGCCGGGCGGCGTCGAAGAGGCGCTCGACGTGCGCGGACATGCCCGCCTCGCCGACGAGGGCGAGGTTGAAGAACAGCTTGAGCGACAGCTGCGCCTTCGTGCACTCGAACGTGAGCTTGGACAGATCGACGCCCTGCCGCTCGTCGTCGCCGTGCAGGTACGGCGCGTACTGCTCGTAGGTGCCGGCGAGCGCGGCGGGATCCTTGACGAGGACCGCGCAGGCCAGCGTCGATGTGCCGAGCATCTTGTGCATGTCGCAGACCAGCGAGTCGGCGAGCTCGACGCCGTCGAGGAGGTCCCGGTAGCGCTCGGTGAAGCGCGCCGCCGCGCCGTGGGCGCCGTCGACGTGGAGCCAGAGCCCCTCCCGCCGGCAGAACGCGCCGATCTCCCGCAGCGGGTCGAAGGCCCCGTTCGGCGTCGCGCCCGCGTTGGCCACCACGGCGAGCACCCGCTTGCCCGCCCGCTTCACCTCCTCGTACGCCCGCGAGAGCGCCCCCGGGACGATCCGCAGCGCGTCGTCCACCGCGACCTTCACGACGGCATCGCCGCCGAGGCCCATGATGGCAGCGGCGCGCGCGACGGAATAATGCGCCGCCTCGGAGGCGAGCAGGACGAGGCCGGGCGGGACGCCCGCCTTGAAGCTCCCCGGGGCGACGCGCTCCCTGCACGCGAGCAGCGCGCTCAGGTTGCCCAGGCTCCCGCCGTGGGTGATGACGCCGTCGCCCTCGGCGCCCCAGCCGATCTTGCCCCGCATCCAGCGGAGGAGCCCGCGCTCGATCGCGGTCCCGGCCGGCCCCATCTCGTAGACGGCCATGCCGTTGTTCAGGACGCCGTGCACGAGGTCGGCGAGCGACGACGACAGCATCGGCACGGCCACCTGGTGACCGAAGTAGCGGGGATGGTGCAGCCGGTTGCTGTTGTCGAGGACGGTGGCGACGAGGGCGGCGAGATCCGCGCCGCCGTGCGCGACCGTGCGATCGCAGTCGAGCGCGGCGAGGATCTCCTCGATCGATCGCTGCACCAGCACCGGCCCTTCCCGGCGCTGCGCCCTGCGCACGTGATCCGCGAGCAGCGCGCCCAGGCGGGCCGCCTCGCGCTCGAGGAAATCGGGGGAGAGCGCGGTCGTCAGCGCGTCCTTCATCGCGATCCAGCTCCGCGCCCTCTGCCGGGCGCCTTGTCGCCGCCTCGCCTGCCGCTCAGGAACGCGAACGCCTTGTCGACCTGCTCGTCGGTCATCGCGTGCCCCGCGCGCGGCTTGCCGAGCGACCTCGAGGGCCACTTCAGCCTGCGGAGCATCTTCGCGAGCGCCACCTGGTCCTGGTGCGCCGGGTCCTTCCCGCCCCAGCCGACGAAGACCGGCGCGCGCAGCTTCGTCTGCGCGCCCGCCCGCTGCAGGTAGCGCGCGCCCGATCCGCCAGCGAACGCCGCGTAGCCGTCGACCGGCAGCCGCCCGCGCATCGCCAGCGACGTCGCGTAGTACGCCCCGTTCGAGAAGCCGAACACGAGCACCCGCTCGAAGCGCCCGCCCGCGCGCCGCTCGAGCTCCGCGCGCGCCGCGTCCCACTCGGCGATCAGGGCGTCCTCGTGGGCCGCCTGCGCGGCGGAGGCGGTGGGCCAGCACCACCAGTCTTCCATGGCCTTCGGACCGATCCCGCGCCGGCCGCGCGGCATCATCACGGCGACCCCGTGCCGGGCGCCGGCCCGCGCCGCGCCCCGCTGCTGCGCCCACTGCCACCCTGAATCGGGCTGAACGACGCCGTGCAGGAAGATCACGAGCACCCGGGGGCCAGGCGCCTCCCTGGCCGGCAGGAACGCGCAGACCTCACCGGGCAGCGACGCGAGCTCCGGCGCACACCAGCGGGCCGCCGCCGCGTCCTGCGGGGACGCGGGCGCGCTCGCCGTGGGCGCGGCCGCAGGAGGAGCGCTCGCCGCGGGCGCGGCCGCAGGGGGCGGGCTGGTCCCGTCGCCGTTGGCCGAGGCGGATGCGCCCGCGGCCAGGAGCGCGGCCAGGGACAGCACCGTCACGAGCGAGCGCATGGGCGCGCAGTACCATGTCCTCGCTTCCGCCGGGAAGTTCCCTCGCCGCCTCTCTTTCGCGTCTTTTCCCGCGTCCTGGCGTCGAGCGCTCGCCGCCGCGGTGGGCTCGGCGCGGGCCGCGCGGCCTCAGAGCCGCACCTCGATGCCCGCGCCGGACGCGCTCAGCCATGGCGTCACGGAGCCCGTCTTGGGCGTGCTCGGCGCGGGCTGCTTCAGCAGCAGGTAGAGCCCGACGCCCACGGTCGCGATACCGGTGACGCCGAGGACGTCGCCGGCGATCCCCTTGGCCCGCGCGGCGCCCGCGTCCGCGCCCGAGCTCGAGCGGGCATCGCCTGCCTGCTTCACGCCGGAGAGCCCGAGGATGGCTCCGCCGGCGAAGAGCGCGCCGCCCGCGCCCAGAACGACGAACGGGAGCGTCCGGCTCGGCGATGCATCGGCAGCGCCGGCCACAGGAGGCAGCGCGCCCCCGGCAGCCGAGGCATGCCTCGCCTCGGTCGTGGCTCGCGC
This sequence comes from Sorangium sp. So ce124, assembly GCF_051525235.1. NCBI lineage: Bacteria > Pseudomonadati > Myxococcota > Polyangiales > Polyangiaceae > Sorangium > Sorangium sp. So ce124. Next base: position 10,997,587 of record NZ_CP150312.1, on the reverse strand, counting down.
CAGGGCGATCGGGACCTCGACCGAGCTGCCCGCGCCGACGCTGAACCGGGCGACCGCAGCGCGGAACCCTGGAGCGCTCGCCGAGATCTCGTGAGCGCCCGGCTCCAGCTCGATGACCTGACCAGGCGCCGCGCGAAGCGGCCGCCCGTCCACGGCCAGCGCAAGCCCGTCGATCTCGGCAGGCTTGAGGGCGATCGTCGCTCGGCCGATGCGCCCTTCGAGCGCTGCGACCGCCTCGCGCGCCGGCCCGACGTAGGGCGTGGTCGTCGGCGTCGGCGGCTCGGCCAGGAATGTGCGAAAGCTGGCGAGCGCCTCGACGAGGTGCCCGGTCTCCCTCTGCGCGACGCCGAGGCTGTAGCGCGTGAGGGGAGCCGCCTTGATCTGGAGCGATCGGGCGTACAGCGCGCGCGCCTCCTCCCAGCGCCCCTGCTTCGCCAGCTTGGCCCCCTGGACGAACAGCGCGCGCGCGGACTCCACGTCGCCAGCGTCGTGCGCCGACGCGGGGAGCGGGGCCGCGGCCATGAGCAAGGCCGCGGCGAGCGCGACGCCGAGCCGTGCGGATCGCGCTGCGGGGCGCGCGCTCATGAGCACTCTCCTTGCCGGCACTTCGTGCGGGCGGGGCATCTGTTGTCGCAGGCGCCGCAATGAGCGTCGTTGTTCCACAGGTTGGTCTCGCAATGGTGCGCTGGGTCCCCGTCGCAATCGGCGTAATGGCCATTGCAGGTCGCCTCGCTGCCAGGGCCGCTGCTCGCTCCAGCGCCTCCGGCGCCGCTCCCGCCGCTCCCGCTGCTCGCGCCTTCCTCGCCGCTCGGGCCAGCACCGCCTCCGCTGCCCTCGCCTCCCTCGCCGCTCGCGCCAGCACCACCTCCGCTGCCCTCGCCGGTCCAGCTGCCTTCGCCTCCCTCGCCGTTCCCGCTGCTCGCGGCAACGCCGCTTCCGCCGGTGGGGCCAGCACCGCTTCCGCCAGTGGGGCCAGCACCGCTCCCGCTGGTCGGCCCAGCGCCGCTCCCGCTGCTCGCGGCAACGCCGCTTCCGCCGGTGGGGCCAGCGCCGCTTCCGCCGGTCGGCCCAGCGCCGCTCCCGCTGGTCGGCCCAGCGCCGCTCCCGCTGGTCGGCCCAGCGCCGCTCCCGCTGGTCGGCCCAGCGCCGCTTCCGCTGGTCGGCCCAGCGCCGCTTCCGCTGCTCGGGTCAGCGCCGCTCCCGCTGCTCGGGTCAGCGCCGCTCCCGCTGCTCGGGTCAGCGCCGCTTCCGCTGGTCGGGTCAGCGCCGCTTCCGCTGCTCGGGTCAGCGCCGCTCCCGCTGCTCGGACCAGCGCCGCTTCCGCTGGTCGGGTCAGCGCCGCTTCCGCTGCTCGGGTCAGCGCCGCTCCCGCTGCCTCCGCTGCCTCCATTGCTCGCGGCGGTGCTGCTCGTGCTCGCGCCGCTGCTGCCGTTGAGGTCGCCCCCGCCACGCCCGTCGCTGGCCTGGCCCTCGAGCCCTCCGGCGCCCTCCGTTTCGTCGGCCTTGTCGGACAGCTCCTCGCTGATGAGAACGGAGCAGCCTCCCGGCCCGAGCGCCGCCGCGGCGAGCGTGACCAGGAGGAGCAGCAGATCGCCAGAACCACGAAGGAAACGGAGCTTCACCCCGGGAGTGCGCATGACCACCTCAGAAGTCGGGCGCCGCCGGCAGCGGCATGGACGTGGAGACAGGCCGCGGACGCGGCGACGCAGCTCGCTGGGCGCGCGGCTCGGTCCGCTGAGCGCGTGGCTCGGCCACCTGAGCGCGCGGCTCGGCCACCTGAGCGCGCGGCTCGGCCACCCGAGCGCGCGGCTCCACCGGGGCCGGCAACAGCTCGTCCCATGGGTCGCTCGGCCCTTCCCGCGGATCGCTCTGCTCGTCCCGCTCCGCAGGCGCGCTGTCCACCGGCGCGCCCCTCACGGCCGTCTCGGGAGCAGCCGCGCGCCGCGCGCCGGCATCGGGGGGCGCGACGCCGATGGAGGGCGCGGCCGACGCCGTCCCCCGCAGCGCTTCCGACGCGCCCAGGCCGACGGCAGGAGCAGCCGCAACAACGACCGCCGGCTGAGCAGTGCCTGCGCTCGCCCTTCCACCCCGCGCGTCCAGCCCCAGGACGACGACAAGAGGCGCGGCGAAGGCCAGAACCCCGGCAACGAGCGCCTTCTGGAGCCACGGCGGGGGCGTGAGCCCGAGCGGAGCTCCGCGCCATGCTTTGGGCATCTCGATGGTGCCGCCCCGGCGCGCGATGGGCATGGCCGCCGGCGTCGGCGGCGCGCCCGGCGCCTCCCGGACGACGGCCGGGCGCTGCGCCGCCACCTCCGCCCCGGAGATCGCGCCCGCAGGCGCGGCGATCGTGGCCGCCGTCCCCGCCGCCAGCGGCGGCTCCGCCCCTCGCGCGAGCCACTGGTGAGCGAGCGACGTGCCCGCCACGTCCGCGGTGACCCCGCGCTCGACCGCCCAGGCGGCCAGGGCGCGGCCGAGCGCGCGCATGCTGGGCCATCGATCGGCCGGCGCCTTGGCCAGCCCGCGCCGGAGGATCGCCCACAGCGCCTCGTCGCCGGCGCCGAGCTCCGTCGTCGGCACCGGCTCCTTGCTGAAGATCGACACGATCACGGCGCTGAGCGTCTCCCCGCTGAACGGCCGCCGCCCGGTGATGAGCTCGTACATCACAACGCTGAACGCCCAGACGTCGGTCTGCTCCCCGACGTCCAGCTGACCGTCGGCCTGCTCCGGCGACATGTACTCCGGGCTGCCGACGATCATCCCTCGCTGCGTGATCGCAGGGCTCGCCGCGTTGGCGAGCTTGGCGATGCCGAAGTCGACGACCTTCGGGACATGGCCGCCCGCGCCGTCGGGCACGATGAGGATGTTGGCAGGCTTGATGTCGCGATGGACGATGCGCTGCGCGTGGGCCGTCGCGAGCGCACACGCGACAGGCAAGAGCATCTGGACCGCCTGCTCCGCCGGCACCCGGCCCCTCGCCTCCAGCCAGCTCGAGAGCGGCGTGCCCTCGAGCAGCTCCATCACAAGGAACGGCTCGCCCGCGTCGGTCTCGCCGAAATCGAACACGCGCACGATCGCCGGATGGCCGAGCTTCGCCGTCGCGCGCGCCTCCCGGAGCAACCGCTCGGCGGCGTGGGCGTCGAGCTGCTCCTCGTGGAGCACCTTGATCGCCACGTCGACGTCGAGCCAAAGGCTGCGCGCCCGCCACACCGTGCCCATGCCCCCGGCACCCAGCCGACCCACGATCTGGTACTTGCCCGCGAGGACCTCGCCCACGGCGCGCTCCCGCTGCGATCCACGGACGCTCGACGAAACGCCGCCCGTGCTCTCATCGCCTCTCCCGGCGAGCGCGAGCCATCCGCTCTGGCCGGGGACATGGTGCTCGTCCATCATGGGTCGCCCTCCAGGAAAGCAAGCGGCGAACCAGGAGCCGTCTCCTCACCTCCAGGGGCGCCTGCGCGGCGAAACACAGAGCCCACGTCCTGTCGCGCGCGCAAACGCCGGCGAGCTCGACGCTCGCCCGCGCGCCCTCACGACAAGACCAGCACGGACTCGCCTTTTCGGCGGGGAATCGGCCGCGCGCATCGGTCACGCTGGGGCAATTTGCACCAAGGCATGGCGAGGGGGAGCGAGGCGCCCGCCATGATCATCGGCGAAGCCTCGCTCCGGGCTCATCGACTCGATCCGGGGATCGCCGGATCGCTCCCGGCGAGCGCGCGCAGCGCCGGGGCCGCGCAGCTGCGCTCTCAGTCGTGCAGGTGCACCGTGGTCTGTCTCGTCAGGACGGCGGCCGAGTGTCCCGCATGCAGCGTGTACGCGCCGGGCTCCACCTGCCATCGGCCCGCCGCCCAGTGGGCGAAGGCCCGCGGCTCGACGGTGACGGCGACGTCGACGGTCTGATCGGGCTCGGCCTCGACGGACGCGAAGCCGGCCAGCCAGAGCGCGGGGCGCTCGACCCCGGAGTCCGGCCGCGACAGGTAGAGCTGGACCACGTGGCGCCCGCGGCGCGCCCCGGCGTTGCGCACGCGCACCCGCGCCTCGACCGCCGCGCCGGCGGCGACGCTCGGCGCTTCCACGTCGAGGATCTCCCAGCGCGTGTAGCCCAGGCCGTGCCCGAACGGGTAGGCCGGGGCGACGCCGGCGCGCGCCCAGGCGCGGTACCCGATGTGCAGGCCCTCGGCATAGACCAGCTTGCCGTTCTCGGGCTTCGTCGAGAGCACGGGCACGTCCTCCACGCGCGCGGGCCAGGTCGTGGGCAGGCGGCCGCCGGGCTCCACGGCGCCGAGCAGCACGTCGGCGACGGCGGCGCCGAACTCCTGGCCCGGGAACCACGTGAGGAGCACAGCGGCCACCTCGTCGCGCCAGGGCATGGTCACCGGCCCGCCGGAGTTCACCAGCACGATCGTCCGGGGGCTCACGGCCGCGACGGCGCTGATCAGCTCGTCCTGGCGGCCGGGGAGCCCGAGCGTGGTCCGGTCGAAGCCCTCGCTCTCGATCGCCTCGGTGGTGCCGACGACCACGATCGCGACGTCGGCGGAGCGCGCGAGCTCCACGGCGCGCGCCAGCTCCTCCTCGTCGGAGGCCGCAGGGACCTCGGCGCCCAGGGAGAACGCCACCGCGAGCGTGCCCACGGGCACGGTGTGCGTCAGGGCGAGATCGACCTCCTGGCCGGCGGCCAGGGACAGCTCGGCCGCCCGCTGCGGCGGGGCGAGCAAGGCCGCGGCGATGTCTTCCTTGTCCGGCAAGATGGCCTCGTCGAAGAGGACCTGCCCGCCGGCGGTGAGGCGGTAGAGGCCCACGCCGGCCACGCCGATCCGGTGGAGCCCCGCCTCGGCTGCGCGGAACCGCGCCGTCACCTCGATCACCGCGGCCTCGTTCGCGCGCTGATCCCCGATGAACGTGAGGCGCCCGACGTCGCGGTGCTCCTCGTGCAGGACGCCGCCCTTCGCGTCGAGGAGCCGCACGTGGACGCCGTGCTGGCCGCTCACGGGGTCGACGACCTGGTCTCCGGACACGGGCACGAGCCCTTCGTGGATGCGGGTGCCGACGGCGTGGAGCACGTCGGCGCGCCGGCCGAGCGCGGCGCGCAGCCCGTCGAGCGGCGAGACCGCGTAGTGCGGGTGGACGCTGGCGCTGCCGCCGCCCTGGATCCGCCCGGCCGCGGCGTTGGGGCCGATCACGGCGATGCGCCGCAAGCTGGCCGCGTCGAGGGGGAGCGCGTCGCCCTGGTTGCGCACGAGCACCATCCCGGCCGCGGCGGCCTCGCGGGCGAGCGTCCCGGCCTCGGCGCCGGAGAGCGGGGCCGGGACGGGGGCGGCCGGCGCGACGCCCTCGAGGGCGCCGACCCGGGCGGCGAGGCGCAGCAGGCGGCGGACCTTGTCGTCGATGGCCTTCTCGGGCACCGCGCCGCGGCGGACGGCGGCGACGAGCGCCTGGCCCCACGGCCCTCCCGGGCCCGGCATGGCGAGGTCCAGCGCCGCGCGCGCCGCGGCCTCGGTGGAGCGGGTCGCGGTCCAGTCGGAGACCACGACGCCATCGAAGCCCCACTCGTCCTCGAGCGGCGACGCGAGCAGCGCGCTCTCGGTCAGGGTCACCCCGTTGACGGCGTTGTACGAGGCCATCACGAGCCACGCGCCCGCGCCGGTGATCATCCGCTCGAAGGGCGCGAGGTAGAGCTCGCGCAGCGTGCGCTCATCGACCCGGACGTCGACAGTGAACCGCTCGGTCTCCGAGTCGTTGGCGACGTAGTGCTTGGGCGTGGCGCCGACGCCGTGGGCCTGCAGCCCTCGGACGTAGGCGGCGCCGAGCCGGCCGGTCAGCAGGGGATCTTCCGAGAAGCACTCGAAGTGCCTGCCGCCGAGCGGGCTGCGGTGCAGGTTGACGGTCGGCCCCAGGACGACGTCGACGCCCTTGCGCCGCGCCTCCGACGCCAGCGCGGCGCCGACGCGCTCCAGCAAGCCCTCGTCCCATGTGGCCGCGAGGGCGGTGGAGGAAGGGAGGCACACCGAGGGATCGCGCTCGTCCCAGCGCTCGCCGCGCACGCCGACCGGGCCATCCGAGACGACCATGCGGCGCAGGCCGATCGCGGGCTCGGGGTGCGTGCTCCAGAAGTCGGCGCCCGTGAGCAGGCGGACCTTCTGCTCGAGCGACAGCGCGGCGAGGGCGTCCGCCACCCGCCGTTCGACGGCCTCGGGCAGGTGATCGGTCTTCTGGGGACGAGCAGCGTGCGAGTCGGCGACGGCCATGGACCCTCCTGGATGCGCGGAGGCGCCGCCGACGGAGGCGGCGCCGAGCACAGTGCTACCACGGTCGAGGAAACACCGGGTTCACAGGAGAGCGTCACGGCCGCCGGTGAGCTCGCGCTCCGCCGGAGGTGTGGCGACCAACACCCTTGTGCTGCAAACATGGCTCCTTCCCGGGGTCTCCGATGGCGGCCGGCATCGCCGTCGATGCCGGCCGGTCCAGCTGCACGGAGCCCGGGCTCCCCACCGGGGGCGCTATCCCTTCGCGGGCGCGGGGACCGCCGCCTCGGGCGCCGTCGAGCGCTGGTAGCGGCGGATCGCCGATTCCCCGATCGCCCGGGAGACGGCCGCCGCGGCGAGCGCGCCCGTCGCCACGGCGAAGGCCGGGTTCAAGCTCACCGCGAGGACGGCCACCGGCGCGGCGGCGCTGGCGGCACAAGCCGCCACCACGGCCACGAGCTCCTTGACGCGCTCGGATTCGTCGATGTCCTTCCCGAAGAGCAGGGCTATCTCGAGGACCAGGTAAAGGTGCATCCTGGTAAGGATGGATGTGCCTGCAACGAACCCCACGCCTTCGTACACGATGCCGAACCCAGGGATGATGGAGGGCACATGGACGACGCCGCCCGCGGCGAAAGAGATCGCCTTGGTCGATGCGATCAGCCGGCGCGCCTGCTGCTCCGGCGACTCGTCTGGATACATGCGCCGCACGCGGGCCACCACGGACTGGATACGGGATTTTCGAAGCCTCAGGATGAAGTAGAAAAAATCATCGGTGAACAGGCTTTGCTGACTCGCTTGCTGCTGCCCGACGGCCATATGTACCCCACTTGCAGGAATGCCTCGCGCGGATTCTGCCCTGATCAAGAGATCATCGGCGAAGCGCCATGATTATACACGCTGGCGACCACGGCTGCCGCGGGAGCGGCCAGGCGCTGGCAAGGCAAGGCCGTGCAGCCGGCCGGGACGTCGCAGGCCACGGCCCGAACTCCGTACACGTCGCGCCAGCTGCCGTCCTCGACACGCGTGATGTCAATGAGGTCGAGCTCCGCGAGCCCACGGTCGCGCATGTCCCGAAGTTCGGGCCCATCCTTGCTTCGTGGCCGGGTTCGTTCCATGGCGTCCCGATGGTTGAGCTCGGCGGGCCTATTCGAGGTCGATACGGGCCGCCGCGCGCGGGAGACACGTGCCAGGATGGATCGAATGGCCGCCAGGGATCGATTCGCAGCCGGTCAGGCCCATGCTCTGCGGCGGGCGCTCGGCGTGCGCGTCATCATCGTCTACAAGCTCGCCAAATCGGTGTTGCAGATCGTGCTGGCGATCGCGATCTTCCTCCTGGCCTCGTCCGGGCTCGCCGCCAGGGCTCACGCGTTCGCGGTCACGCTGGGCAGGGAGAGCGCGAGCGCCTGGAGCGCCGCGCTGATGGACGTGCTCTCGAAGGCGACGACGCCGCACGGCGCCCACGTCGTGAGCGCCGCGCTCGCGGCGGACTCCCTGCTCAGCTTCATCGAGGGTTCGTCGCTCCGCCATGGCTACAGGTGGGCCCCCTGGCTGGTCGTCGGAACGACAGCCTCGCTCGTCCCCTTCGAGATCATGGACCTCGTCCGCCATGGATGGCGACTGACGCGCATCGTCATCCTGGTGATCAACATCATCATCGTGGCCTATCTGAGCCGGCGCGCTCGGCGCGAGCACCGGAGCTGCTCGGCAACCCCAGGCGACGACACGACGCTCCCCCCTGGCGCCGGCGAGCGGACGACCGAAGGTTGACCATCCCGCCAGCTCCGTCGCGCGCGCGCCGACCGTTGCGCAGGGATGGCAACGGCGCGATGCTCACCGTCCCTCGAACGAGGCCGCTGCCATGAGCCTCTCCACCGTGCTCCGCGTCCTCGGCCGCAACGACGGCGAGGTCCACAGCGTCTTCCGCGCCGGATCGCGCGTGTACGCCACCGCGTCCGCGACGTCCGACGAGGATTTCGTCGCCGTCCTCGCGCGGCGCGACGCGCGGCAGGATCTCGCCTTTGCGCCGGGCGTCAACGTCGTCGTCCACGGCCTCGACACCTTCCGCGGCGCCATCGCCGAGCACAGCGTCTTCGCGCTCGAGTGCCTGTTCCTGCCGCCCGAGCACCGGCTCAAGGAAGGCAGGCCGCCCTTCCCGTTCAAGCTCGACAGGAAGAAGCTCGCCGCGTCGGCCGCGAGCCGCTCCGCGTCCGACTTCAAGAAGGCCGGCGCCCGCTTCGACGACGAGCCGGAGGCCTCCAAGAAGAAGCTCTTCCACGCCCTCCGGGTGCCGCTCTTCGCCGTGCAGATCGCCGAGACGGGCGTCCTCCACGATTACGGCGCCGCGAACCCGTACTGGCGCGACATCCTCGCGGACGAGCGCCTCGACTGGGAGGAGTACCGCAAGGCGTACGGCCCGATCCGCGAAGGCCTCTGCGATCGGCTCGCGGCGCTGGCCTCACGGCGGTGACGCGTCAACTGGCGCCGGCGCCGGCCCCGGCGCGAGCCGCTGGGGCCGGATCTCCTGGTGCATCCAGTGCTCGTCCGTTTGCACGTGCCCGCGCCGCACCCACTTGGCGAGCCGCCGCTGGAACGCCGCGTCCGGGAACTCGCCGGCGGCCCGCACCACCACGCCCTCGCGCGGGCCGCCGAACGCGGAGGGCTCGCGCGCGAGCGCGGTCGTCAGCGCCTCGAGCTCGCGCTCGCCCTCCACGGTGCCCCGGAACAGGACAGGCACCGTGGGGAGCCCCAGATCGTTCGCCTGGGCCACGACCATGTCCCACTCCCAGAAGAGGCCCCGCACGTCGTCCCGCACGCCGAAGACGAGCGAATACCCCGGGAGCGCCTCGTACTCGATGGAGTGGACCGCATAGCAGTACTCGCAGAAGAGCGACATGCCCTCGGAGAGCAGGTGCGCGATGCTCGCGTGCGTGGCCTTCGCGAGGTCGAAGCTCGGGTGGGACGGAGGGCCCGAGTGCGAGCGGGAGAAGACGCTCGCCCGCGTGTACGTGAGGTTGCTCCCGTCGCACTTCTCGGTGATGACGATCTCGACGCCGAGCAGCCCCGACACGTCCGCCATCCTCTTGTCGTCGGACGTTCCGCCCGGGGACCACGGCAGGTGGAACGAGCGAGGGTATTTGGCGGACATGGCGGCGTCAGGGTAGCACCGGCGTCCTTTCGCGGACATGCTACGGCCCTCACGCGCGCTGCGCGGCGCGCGGCGTTGACTGCGGAGCCGACCGCGCGCTCGCCAGGGGTCCTCCGTCATGTCCTCCGCGTCCTCGCTCCTCGACCTGCTCACGCCCGATCCGGGGCGTGTCCCCTGGAATGAGCTCCAGGTCTTCGACTGGGTCCGCGCGCTCGAGGCTTGCCCGCAGGACCCGATCCACCACGCCGAGGGCAACGTCTGGATCCACACCCGCATGGTGCTGGAGACGCTCCTCGGGCTGCCCGAATGGCAGGCGCTGCCGGCCGAGGAGCAGCGCGTCGTGTACCTCGCGTGCCTCCTCCACGACGTGGCGAAGCCGGCGACCACCCGCGAGGAGGACGGGCGGATCACGGCCAAGGGCCACTCACGCGCGGGGGAGCTCCTCGCGCGCCGCCTGCTCTGGGAGCTCGGCGCGCCGTTCGCGCTGCGCGAGCAGGTGTGCGCGCTCGTGCGCTATCACCAGATCCCGTTCTATCTCATCGAGCGCGACGACGCGCGGCGCGTCGCCGCCGAGATCAGCCTCCAGGCGCGCTGCGACCTGCTCGCGCTCGTGGCCGAGGCCGACATCCGGGGGCGCGTCTGCGCGGACATGGGGCGCGTCGTCGACAACATCGAGCTCTTCCGCGAGTTCTGCCGCGAGGAGGGGTGTTACACCGCGCCGCGGTCCTTCGCCTCGGATCACACGCGCTTCGTGTACTTTCGCTCCGATCTCGCTGGCGGCCGCCACCCGGACATCGAGGTCTACGACGACACGCGCTCCGAGGTGGTGGTGATGAGCGGACTCCCGGGCGCCGGGAAGGATACCTATGTTCGCCACCACCTCGCCGACTGGCCGGTCGTCTCCCTGGACGCGCTGCGGAGCGAGCTGGAGATCGATCCGGCGGACACGCAGGGACAGGTGGTCCAGGCCGCGCGCGAGAGGGCGAAGGAATACCTGCGGCGCGGCGAGCGGTTCGTGTGGAACGGGACGAACCTCTCGCGGCAGCGGCGCGGCCCGCTATTGCAGATGGCGGCCGACTACGGGGCGAGGATCCGCGTCGTCTACGTGGAGGTGCCAGCATCCACGCTGTTCGCGCAGAACCGGGCGCGGGAGGCGGCGGTGCCGGAGGCGGTCATCCGCCGGATGATCGAGCGCTGGGAGATCCCGGCGAGGACCGAGGCCCACGAGGTGGTGCTGGCGGTGCGCTGACGCGCAGCCCCGGTCGGCCGGCTGCGCCAGCGCGCGGCATGGGGTACGCTGCGCCTGGAGCGACGTATGCCCTTCCAGAGCGAGAATTCTTTCATCCCGATTCCCCCGCCCGGCGAGGACGAGCTCCCGTACGACGATGGAGAGCCGATGGAATCCGAGCGCCACCTCGCGCAGATGGGCCTGCTCATCGAGGCACTGCAGCTGTTCTGGCGCGACCGGGACGACGTGTACGTCGCCGGCAACATGGCCATCTATTTCAGCGAGCTGCAGGCGAAGAAGAACGACTTCCGAGGCCCCGACGTGTTCGTGGTGCTCGACACCAACAGGCGCGAGCGCAAGTCCTGGGTCGTCTGGCAGGAGGACGGGAGGACGCCCGACGTGGTGATCGAGCTGCTCTCCGAGAGCACCCAGGCCGTCGATCGCGGCGACAAGATGCGGATCTACGCGAAGCTCCTGCACGTGCCGGAGTATTACCTGTTCGATCCGTTCTCGGGCGAGCTCGAGGCCTATGCGCTCGATCGAGCCACGCGGTCCTACCTACCGATGCCGCCCGAGGCGAACGGCGAGGTCGTGAGCGCGTGCCTCGGCCTGCGCCTCGGGGTGCGCCACGGCACGTACCGCGGCCTCGCGGTCGACTGGCTGCGCTGGATCGATACCCACGGGCGCGTGCTGCCGACCGGCGAGGAGCAGGCTCGCGCCGCCGAGGAGCAGGCCCGCGCCGCCGAAGAGCAGGCCCGCGCCGCCGGCGATGAGGCGAAGCGGCTCGCCGCCCGGCTCGCGGCCTACGAGAAGCAATTCGGCCCGCTGCCCGGCGGCGGCTCGGGCTAGCGGCTCCCCGACCGCCAGACGCCATGGGTCAGCCCCAGCCGACCCGCTCGCCCCGCCCGAACCCCGGCGCCAGCATCGCCGCCCACCGCGCCGGGCTCTTGATCCGCTCCCGCGCCATCACCGCGTCCGCCACGAGGAGCCGCTGGAGCCCCTTCTCCCCTCCGAGCAGCTCGCCCGCCTGGCGCCGCGCCGCCGCCGCATAGAGCGGCATGTCCGCCGCGTCGAACCCGGCCGCCGCCGCCTCCAGCTGCGCGATCGCCGCCTCCCTGTCGCCCCGTAGCTCGGCCGCGCCCGCGCGGATCAGCGGCACGAACGGGTCCGACCACGCCGTCTTCTCCCGGGCGAGCGCCGCGGCGTCCCGGAGCGCCGCCTGGATCAGCGCCTCCGGATCGGGCGCCGCCTCGGCCACGGCGAGCGCCGTGCACGCGCGCTCGACGTGGGCCATCACCCGGCTGTTCTGCATCATCAGCAGCATCGAGCCCTCGATCCTCGGCCAGGCGTCCGTGAGGCGCTTCATCGCGGCGCCGGCGCGGCCAGCGTACCGGTCGACGTAGGTCTCGCCGAGCAGCCCGACGAAATGCTCGAGGTGGAACCCCGACGTCGTCCACCTCGACAGCGCCCCCGCGATCGCGCCGCGCGCGCCCGCCACGTCGTCCGACGCGAGCGCCACCCACGTCGCCTGCGCGCTGAAGATCGCCACCGCGTAGAGATCCCCCCGCTGCTCGGCGGCGCGGAGCACCGCCGGCGTCGTCCGCGCGAGCGCGTCGATCTGCCCGCGGTAGTACCGCGCCCACGACGCCATCAGCTGCGTCGTCGCGAGCTCCCAGGACACGCCGGCGCAGCGGTCGCGCAGGAGCTCGTCGGCGACCTCGTACCACGCGGACGCGGCCTTCCAGCGCCCGGCCGTGAACGCCTCGAGCATGCCCGACACCATCATCGACAGGCCGAGGAGGTGCGGGCTGGCGAGCCGCTCCGAGAGCGCCCGCACCGCGGCGACGAGCTCCTCCGCGCGCGCCCGGCCCGGCGCCCCCATCATGCACGCGGACGAGGCCTCGAACGCGAGCGCGCGGCCGATGCGGTACGGCTCGCCGGCCCGCAGCGCGAGCAGCAGGGCGCGCGCCGAGAACTCGGCGGAGCGGACCATGTCGACGCCGGACAGCCCCACCGTCACCGTCCAGCAGGCGTCGATGCGCGCGAGCTCCTCCGGTGGCACCTCCGCCTCGGAGCGCTCGCGGAACCGGAGGCCCCGCAGGCGCAGCTCCGCCCGGTGCAGGAGCAGCGCCACCAGCGCGCGCCGCGGCGTCTCCGGGAACGACAGGCCGACCGCCCGGAGGACGGCGCGGACGAGCTCGATCCCCTCATCGATGTGCCCGCTCCGCAGGTACTGCTCGGCGGCCCGCCGGCGGAGCTCCAGCGAGAGCGCGCCGTCCGCCCCCTCCGCCGCCGCCGCGTAGATCCTCGCCGCCTCGGCGCTCTTGCCCGCGTTGACCATGGCGTCGGCGCACCGCACGCCGAGCGCGCGCCGCTCCGCCTCGGGGACATCCGCCTCGCGCGAGCGCAGGCGGAGCGCGAGCTCGTACAGCCGCGCCGCGCGCTCGAACGCGAGCGCCTCCGCCGCCTCCTCCGCCGCGCGCTCGGCGAGCCGCCCCGCCCGCGCCGCGTCCCCCGCGCCGAGCCAGTGCCGCGAGAGCGCCTCCGCGTCCGCCGTCCCCAGCGCCTCGAGCGCCCGCCCCAGCCTCCGGTGCCGCGCCGCGAGCTGCTCCGGGCCGAGCCGGCCGACCACGGCCGCGCGTACCCTGTCGTGCGACGCCTCGACGAGCTCGCCCTCGCCGGCGCGCCGCGCGGAGATCAGGTCCTCCATGAGCAGCAGCGTCGTCGCCGAGGCGAGCTCGTCGTCGCGGAGCTTCGCCGCGCGCGCCACGACCGCCGCGTCGATCGGCTCCCCGGCGACCGCGATCACCTCCAGCAGCCGGAGCGCCTGCCCCGGCAGGCGGCGGAGCCGCGCGTCGAGCGCCCTGCTCCACGCGGCGTCGCCCCGGGCGGCGTCCTCGCCCGAGAGCTCCTGCGCGTCGCGGGCGAGCTCGCCGAGCAGCCGCGGGTTGCCCCGCGAGGCGCGGGCGATGGCGTCCGCCCGCGCGCGGGTGACGTCGTCGCGCGCGAAGAGGAGCGCGAGCGAGAGCTCCTCGGCCTCGAGCGGCGAGAGCGGGCCGACCGCGATCTCGCCCAGCTCGCCGTCCCGGCGCGCCGACTCGATCCGCCCGCGCGCGCCGGCGGTCCCGGCCTCGGCGTCCGGGCGCTCGAGCCCCATCCCGTCGAGCAGCGCGCGGAGCGGCGCGCTCGTGGCGACGTCCTCGTCCCGGAAGCTGCCGAGGAACATCATCGCGGGCGCGTCGGGGGGCCGCGTGAGCTCGAGCAGGAGCGCCACGCTGTCGATGTCGCTCCACTGCAGGTCCTCGATCGCCACGACGAGCGGGCTGCGCTCGGCGATCCGCCAGAGCAGCTGGCGGAGCGCGGCGAAGCTGCGCTGCCGCAGCTCCTGCGCGTCGGGCGACTCGCTCGCGCGCGGCGCCGACGCGACGGCCGGCACGCGCGAGAGCACCGGGAACACCCGGGCGAGCGCGTGGACGTCGCGCGGCAGCAGGCGCTCCACCTCGTCGCCCGAGACCCGCCGGAGGAAGCGGCTCAGCGCCTCCATCACGCCCCCGAACGCCTTGTAGGACTCGCCCGCCGCGAGGGCGCAGCGCCCCCGCAGGACGACCGGCCCCCTGTCGCGGCGGAGCCCCATCAAGAAGTGGTGGATGAGCGCGCTCTTGCCCATGCCCGCGGCGCCGTGGACGAACACGGCGACGGGCCGCTCCAGCACGAGGGCCTCGGCGGCGCGCTGGAGCGCGCGCAGGTGCGGCCGGCGGCCGATGAAGTGCTCTATCGCCGGCGGCACGGGCGGGAGCAGCGCGCTCGCCGGCGCCGCCTCGGCGCTCGCCGGCGCGGCCTCGGCGCTCGCCGGCGCGGCCTCGGCGCTCGCCGGCGCGGCCCCGACGCTCGCCGAGGCAGCCTCGGCGCTCGCCGGCGCGGGCTCCGCGCCCTCCAGCGGGGGCTCGGCGCCCTCAGGGTCCTGCCGCTCCGCGCCCTCCACGCCGCGCCACCGTCACTTCTTGCTCAGGAACGTATCCATCGCGCGCCGGTGCTCCGGGCCGTTCCACTGCTCGGCGAACGCCCGTCGCTCGACCTCCGCGGCGGAGGCGCGCAGCGCCTCGCGCACCTCGCGCAAGGACCGCTTCATGGCCGCGACCGACGCGCGCGGGCCCTCGGCGATGCGGCCGACCTGCGCGATCGCCCGGCTCCGCGCGGCGCCGGTGGGGACGACCTCGCTCACGAGGCCGACGCGGAGCGCCTCTGCGGCGTCGATCCTCTCCGCTGTCAGGAGCAGCCGCGCCGCCGCGAGCGGCCCCACCCGCTCGCAGAGCCGCGTCAGCCCGCCCCAGGCCGGGGACAGGCCCATCTTGACGTGGCGGAACGAGAGCGCGGCGTGCTCCTCGACGATGACGAAATCGCAGAGCAGCAACAGCTCGCAGCCGCCTCCCAGCGCGTCGCCCTGCACCGCGGCGACGATCGGCACCTCGCTCTCCTCGAAGGCCGTGAGGCCCTCGAACAGCCGGAGGACCTCGCCCCCCTCCGCGCCGCCGGCGGAGAGCGCGTGGAGCTCGCGGATGTCGCCGCCCGCCACGAAGACGTCGCTGCTCGTCGCGGTGAGCACGACGCCGCGCACGCGCGGGTCGGCGCTGGCGCGGCGGATCACCTCGCCGAGGCGGCTCGCGAGGTCGCTGTCGATGGCGTTCCTGCGCTCGGGACGATCGATGGTCAGGACGACCGCATCGCCGGCCGCCTCGACCCGCAGGGTCACGAGAGGGCCCTCCGCGCGCCCCTCCCGCCGGTGAGCGCCGTGGCCTTCCGGCGGCTCGCGCCCGCCCCGTTCTCCGCCGCCGCGCGGCTGAGCCGCCGCGGCGCCGGCATGCGCTCGTCGTGGATCACCTCGGCGATCCGCGCCTCGAGCGTGCGGCGGCTGAGGCCGCGCTGCTCCGCCGCGTACCGCTCGGCGTAGGTGATGATCGCGCCCGCGACGTCGACGCCGCTCGCGCGCTCGATCCCCTCCAGGCCGGGCGAGCTGTTGATCTCGAGGATCTTCGGCCCGGAGCGCGCCTCGAGCATGTCGACGCCGGCGACCTCGAGGCCCATCGCCTTGGCGGCGCGGATCGCGACGCTCCGGTAGGCGCGCGGCAGCTTCACCCGATCGCCCTTGCCGCCGCGGTGGAGGTTCGAGCGGAACTCGCCCGGCTTGGCGACGCGGCGCATCGAGGCGACCACGCGGCCGCCGACGACGATGACCCGGATGTCGCGCCCCTTCGACTCGCGCACGTACTCCTGGAGCACGATGTCCTGGCCCATGGCCCAGAACGTCTCGAGCAGCGCGTGCACGGCGTGGGGCGTCTCGGCGAGCATGGTGCCGATGCCCTGGGTCCCCTGCTGGAGCTTCACGATCGCGGGGCAGCCGCCGACGAGCGAGAGCGCCGCCTCGACGCCGGCCGGGCTCCGGGCGCACACGGTGATCGGCACGTTGAGCTTGCGGCGCGTGAGCAGCTGGAGCGCGCGCAGTTTGTCGCGGCTCCTCGCGATCGAGACGGCGCCGTTCAGGACGGGGACGCCCATGAGATCGAACTGGCGGACGACGGCGAGGCCGTAGTTCGTGATGCTGGCGCCGATGCGCGGGATCACGATGTCGAAGCGGGGCACGGCCGAACCACCGACGAGCAACGACGGGCGACCGCGCGACACGACGATCTGGAAATCGAGCGGATCGATGACGCTGACGTCGTGACCACGCGCGCGCCCCGCGAGCACGATCCGGCTCGTCGAATAGAGGGACGCATTGCGGGACAGGACGAGGAGTCGCATGTGGCCCGGAGGCTAGCAGAGCCGGCAGACTGCGTGGATGGATGCGCGTGCCGATTCATTTTTCGCTCTTCGGCGGTTCTTCTGCCGCTCGCACCGCTCGCGCCGCTCGCGCCGCGGCCCGCACGGTCGCGCGCCGCGCCGTCGGCCCTCGTTTTCCATCGGGCTCCACGCGGCCCGTTCGGCGCCGCGTGGAGCCCGCGTGGCGCCGCGCGGCCCCGTGAGGTTCCCTGCGCGGCCCGCGCGGCGGACCAGGCGCGGCAGACGCGCGGAGATGCGGCGCTTGCGCTGGAAAATGTTTCGTGTACGAATCATCTCGGTCGTGCCGGCGAGGAGGGGTTCGCGATGTGGCAGCCGTTCACGGAAGAACATCAGCAGTTCAGGAAGACGGTGCGGGCCTTCGCAGAGAAGGAGCTCGCTCCTCATGTGGAGGAGTGGGAGGCGTCGGAGTGCTTTCCCAACTGGGTGTTCAAGCGCGCCGGCGAGCTCGGGATCCTGGGCGCGCACTTCCCGGAGGAGCACGGCGGCGCCGGGCTCGACTACTGGTTCTCGGCGGCCAAGGCCGAGGAGCTCGTGCGCTGCACGATGGCGGGCGTCTCGATGGGGCTGCTCGTGCAGAGCGACATGGCGACCCCGGTGATCAGCGACATCGGCACGAGGGAGCAGATCGAGGAGTTCCTCAAGCCGGCGCTCGCGGGCGACAAGATCGCCGCGCTCGGCGTCTCCGAGCCGGCGGCCGGCAGCGACGTGGCCGGGATCCGGACGATCGCGCGCAAGGACGGCGATGATTACGTGCTGAACGGGCAGAAGACCTTCATCACGAACGGGACGCGCGCCGATTTCGTGACGTTGCTCGCCAAGACGTCGCCGGACAAGGGCGCCCACGGCTGCTCGTTCTTCCTCGTGCCGACGGCGCTCCGCGGCTTCAACGTCGCGAAGAAGCTGAAGAAGATCGGCAACAAGTCCTCGGACACCGCGGAGCTCTTCCTGGAGGACGTGCGGGTGCCGGGGCGCTACCTGCTCGGCGAGCCCGATCAGGGCTTCGCGTACCTGATGCAGAACTTCCAGACCGAGCGGCTGGTCGCTGCGGTGAGCGCGATCGCGAGCTCGTTCATGACGCTCGACGGCACGGTCGAGTACGGGCGCGAGCGGGTGGCGTTCGGCAAGCCGATCATCAAGCGCGAGTCGTGGCAGCACAAGCTCGTGGACCTGTACACGCGCTGCGAGGCGGCGCGCGCGTTCGCGTACAAGTGCGTCGACCACTACAACGACGAGCGGTACGTGCGGAAGGTGCCGATCAGCTTCGACACGGTGAAGCTCATCTCGATGGCGAAGATCCTGGCCGGCGACGTGGCGAACGACGTCGTGGACACCTGCCTGCAGTTCCACGGCGGCTGGGGCTACATCGAGGACTTCCCGATCGCGCGCGCCTGGCGCGATCAGCGGCTCCTCCGCATCGGCGGCGGGACGACCGAGACGATGAAGTACTACCTGGCAAAGCTGATGAACTTCTGAGGGCCCCCGCGGCCCGGCGGCCGCATCGCCTCCAGGCCGCGCGCCCCCCTCCGCTGGGCACACCCACCAGGCGACGAGCGCAAACGGAAGCGAACGCACGCAAACGGAAGCAAACACACGCGAGCAGCCGCGAACCGACGCCCTTGGACACAAAAACGCGCCGGTCGAAAAAAAGTAGAGACAAGCGGCGCGAGAGGCTGTAGATATGCCGCTCCCAACGACCGGGGCTGTAGCTCAGCTGGGAGAGCGCATGACTGGCAGTCATGAGGTCAGGGGTTCGATCCCCCTCAGCTCCACCGATAGGACCGAAGGACTCCTGTTTCCGTAAGGAGTCCGCAGCGCCGTGCCCGCTTGCCGGCGTGTCGGAGTAGAGAACCCGGACATGGCTCTCTCGCCTCACTGGGTCTTTCCGGAGCTCGACGCGAGCGCGGTGGGCGCGGCGCGCGCGCGGCAGGACACGCTGACCAAGCCGCGCGGCAGCCTCGGCGTGCTCGAGGATCTCGCCGTGGCGCTCGCCGGCATCCAGGGCGGGCCGCCCGCGAGCCGGCCTGCGGCGGCGGTGCTCTTCGCCGCCGATCACCCTGTCGTCCGGCACGGCGTGTCGGCGTACCCGCCGGAGGTCACGGCGGCGATGGTGGCGAACTTCGTGCGCGGCGGCGCCGCCGCCAGCGTCCTCTGCCGGAACCTCGGTGTCGAGCTGCGGGTCGTGGACGTCGGCGTCGCCCACCCGTACGAGCGCGTCGACGGCGGCGATGGAGCGCGGCTGCGGCGCGATCCGGTCGCCGACGATCCCATCGGCGACCTGCGGATCGAGGACGCGCTCTCGGAGGCCGTCTACGAGCGCGCGCTCCGCGCGGGCGCCGCGGAGATCGACGCGCTCGGGGGCGACACGCGCGTCGTCCTGCTCGGCGACATGGGCATCGGCAACACGACGGCGGCGGCGGCCATGACGGCGCTGCTCCTCGGGGTCGCGCCGGAGGACGTCGTCGGGGCGGGGACCGGCGTCTCTGGCGACGCGCTGGCGCGCAAGATCGAGGTCGTTCGCGACGCGACGCGGCGCGCGCAGGGGGCCTCGGGCGTCCAGCGCACCGATCCGCACCGCGTCGTGCAGGCGGTCGGCGGGAAGGAGATCGCCGCGCTGGTCGGCGCCATGGCGCGGGCGATCGAGCGGCGGATGGCGGTGCTCGTCGACGGCTTCATCGTCTCGACGGCGGCGCTCGCGCTCGTCCGGATGTGCGCCGGGGCGCGATCGGGCATGCTCTTCGCCCACCGCTCGGCCGAGCGCGGCCACGCCCACGTCCTCGCGGCGCTCGACGCGCGCCCCTTGCTGGACCTCGGGATGCGGCTCGGCGAGGCGAGCGCGGCGCTGGCCGCGCTGCCCCTCCTCGACGCGGCCTGCGCCCTCCACGCCGGCATGGCGACGTTCGCGAGCGCGAGCGTGCCCGATCGCGCGCGGCCCGGGACGCGATGACGATGCCGCCGGTGCTGCGCGGCGCCCGCGCAGCGGCGACCTTCCTCACGCGCGTCCCGGTCGGCGGCTTCCCCTACGCCGAGGCGGACTGGCGCTGGGCCTCGGCCTGGTTCCCGTTCGTGGGCGCCGCGCTCGGCGCCGTCCAGGCCGCGGTGTGGCTGCTCGTCGACCGGGGCGGCGCGCTCGTCGCGGCGAGCGTCACCGTGGCCCTCGGGCTGCTGCTGACCGGGGCGTTCCACGAGGACGGCCTCGCGGACACGGCCGACGCGCTCGGCGGCGCGCTCGATCGCGCGCGGATCTTCGAGATCCTCAAGGACAGCCGCATCGGCGCGTTCGGCGCGGCCGCGCTGATCGTGGTCCTCGTGCTGCGCGTCGCCCTGCTCGCGCGGCTCGACGCAGCGGCGCCCGTCGCCCTCGTGCTGACGCAGTGCCTCTCGCGCACCCCGCCGATCTGGCTGATGGTCGCGCTGCCTTATGTCACCCAGAGCGGCTCGCGCAGCCGCCCGGTGGCGCAGGCGGCGCTCCCGCAGGCGCTGCTCGGCTCGCTCTGGCCGGCGCTCGCGCTCGCCGCGGCGCACGCCGCAGGGGCCCTCACGGCGGCCGAGGCGGCGGGCATGCTCGTCGCGGCCGCCGCCGCCGCGACGATCTGCGGCCTCCGCTTCCGCGCCCGCGCCGGCGGGCTCACGGGCGACTTCCTGGGCGCGACGCAGCAGATCGCCGAGTGCGCCGCGCTGCTCGCCCTCGCGCTCGTGCGGGGCGGCTGAGCCGCGGGCGCGCGCGTGGATCCCCTCGCCCACGGCCTCATCGCCTTCCGCCACGCCCCCGTCGCGCTCTCCGGCGTCTGCTACGGCCGCCTCGACGTCGCCGCGGAGCTCCCCCCGGAGGCTGCCGCGGCCGCGATCGAGCGCGCGCTCCACGAGCTCTGCGTCTGCCCCGGCGAGGTCTGGTCGTCGCGGCTCTCCCGCTGCGCGCTCCCGGCCGCCGAGCTCGCGGAGCGCCTCGGGGTGCCGCACACCCTCGACGATCGCCTCGCCGAGATCTCCTGTGGCGCCTGGGAGGGGCGCGCCTTCTCGGACATCGAGCGCGACGACCCGATCGCATACGCCGCGTGGCTCGACGGCTGGGAGCGCGTCGGGCCGCCCGGGGGCGAATCGGCGCTCGAGGTCGAGTCCAGGGTGCGGTCGTTCTGGCGCGAGCTCGGCGCCCCGCGCGCGCCGCGCGGCGTGGACGGCGTGGACGTCGCGTCCGACGCGGACGTCGCGTCCCGCGCGCGCCCGCACCTCCTTGTCGCGCACGCGGGCGTGCTGCGCGCGCTCCGGGTCGTCGCGTGCGGCGCCAGCTGGCCCGCGGCGATGAGCGCGCCGGTCCCCCACCTCACGGCCGAGCGCTTCCCTCTGCCCGCGTCCGCCCTTTCGCTGGCGGCCCCCTGAGGGGGGCGTACCCTCGTCGGGCATGACCCCGCAAGAAGAGCTCGCGCTCCTGCTGCGTCCGGCGGCCGGAGGCCTCTACCTCGTCTCGACCGGCCGCGCGCAGCAGCTCGAGGTCCAGCGGAGGCTCTACGGCGCCGCGACCGAGGAGGAGGTCCTCGCGCGGTTCCGCGCGTCGCTCGACCGCATCGCCGGCGCGCGCGCCGTCTTGCTCGGCGTGCCCTCCGACGTCGGCGCGGGGTTCCTCCGCGGCTCCAACATGGGCCCGCAGGCCATCCGGACCGCGCTCCTCGACGCCTTCCCGGACTTCCCCGAGCGGGAGCGCGAGGTCGGGCTCGTCGACATCGGCGACGTGTTCGTCGTCCCCCAGCTCCTGCACGACGACATGCTCTCGGAGGCGCAGAAGGCCGCGTCGCGCCGCGCGCTCTACCCTGGTGTGCCCGAGCCCGCGGCGTCGCGGCTGCCGGTCTCGCCGCTCTCCATCGCGGAGCGCGCGCTCGATCTCGTCTTCTCGATCAACCCGGGCGTCGCCCCCATCGTGCTCGGCGGCGATCACTCCACCGCCTTGCCGGTCGCGCGCGCGCTCGCCCGCGCGCGGAAGCGGCCGTGGGGCATCGTCCAGCCGGACGCGCACACCGATCTCCTCGAGGAGCGGCTCGGCATCGCGTACTGCTTCGCCACGTGGTCGTACCACGCGAACGAGCTTGTCGGGCGGGGCGGCCGGCTGACGCAGGTGGGGGTCCGCGCGTCGCAGAAGCCGCGCGAGCACTGGGAGAGCCGCTACGGCGTGCGCCAGTTCTGGGCGGCCGAGTGCCGCGCCGATCCGGCGGCGGCGCTCGACGCCATCGTGGCCCACGTGAAGAGCACCGGCGTCGAGGGCGTGTATTTCTCGAACGACATCGACGGCACGGACGCCGCGTACGCCGACGCCACGGGGACGCCGGAGCCGGACGGCCTGTCGCCCGAGTTCGTCGTGGCGCTCATCCGCCGGCTCGGGCGCGAGGTCGGCCTGATCGGCGGCGACGTCATGGAGGTCGCGCCCGCGCTCCAGCCGACGCCGGAGAGCGCGGCGCGCACGGTCACGCTGGCGGTGCGCTACCTGCGCGAGACGATCGAGGCCACGGTCGGCCGCGCGCTCGCCTGACGTCGCTCAGGGCTCGGGGCCTCTGGCTGCGGGCAGGGCGGCGTCGCGGGCCCAATCGCTCCAGGACCCCTCGTAGAGGATCGCGTCCTCGCGGCCGAGCGTCGCCAGGGCGAGGAGGTCGTGGCAGGCGGTGACGCCGGAGCCGCAGTAGCAGACCACGGTGGCTGCATCGAGCGCGCCGAGGTCGCGATAGCGCCGCTCGAGCTCGGCGCGCTCGCGGAAGGCGCCCCCGGGGGCGATGAGGTTCTCGACGAACGGGGCGGAGCGGGCGCCGGGGATGTGGCCCGGGCGGGCATCGACGGGCTCGGTCTGCCCCTCGTAGCGCTCGCGGGCGCGCGCATCGAGGATCACCGCCGCGGAGTCGCGGCGCAGCCTGTCGACAGCGGCCTTGTCCGCGACCGGGGCGCCGCCGGCGGCGAGATCCATGGTGGGCGCTGGCGCGAACGTGGGTGCCTCGGTCGAGAGGGGGTGTCCCGCGGAGGTCCACGCCTGGAGTCCGCCGTCGAGCACGCGCCCGCCGGGATGACCGAAGTAGCGCAGCAGCCACCAGAGCCGGGCGGCGATGGCCCCACCGGCGTCGTCATAGCCGACGACCACCGAGCCTGGGGCCACCCCGATCCGGCCGAGCACGCGCGCGAACGCCGCCGCGTCGGGGAGCGGGTGGCGGCCTGGTCCTCCGTGCGCCGGGCTGGAGAGATCGGCATCGACGTCGAGGTGGATGGCGCCAGGGATGTGGCCGCGGGCGTACTCGTCGACGCCGCGGCGACCGCCGAGGTACCAGCGGCAGTCGACGACGCGGACCCGGGGATCGCCCGCGTGCGCTGCGAGCCAGGCGGCATCGACGAGCGGACCGGGGGGCACGAGGAAGGGATCGCTCATGGGCGAAGGGTACCCACCCTGCTCGCGCCGGGCCACATCGCGTCCTCGCCACGCTCGACGTGCTCGGCTGTGCCCGACGGCGCCGAGCAGCCGCCCGCGACTCCAGCGCTCGAGGACGCGCCCCGAAGCGACGGCATTTGCAAGCACTTCTGACAGTCGAGACCGGCTTGAGGGATCAAGCATGTACGTCAATCGGCGCGTACAGCATCGCTGGATGCGAGGAGTGCCACGACAAAGCGCTTGATTTTCAAACGCTCTTGCTCGTCCTGCCCTTCAGGACGGCACCCCTGGCCTCGCTCAGCGCTCCACCGAGCGAGCCGCCGGGGCACGCGCGACGTGCTCACAAAAGTTTGGCTTCATCAGATCCATTCATCGATCGTGCTTCGCCTTGAAGGCCCGACGGTTCGAAGCCTCTCCTTTGGTCCCAGCCAGTGAGAGAGAACTATACTTTTCTCTCCAACCACTTTAATCACGATCCATGAAACTTCGATTCTCAAATTACGCCGCCGCAGCGATCGTCACCCTCCTCTCCCCTCTTTCAGGCTGCTCCGACGATGGGAGCACCGGCACCTCGGAAGCCGGCACGACCGGTGGAGGGTCCAGCTCGAGTGCATCCGCGTCCGGCGTGGAGGGCTCGGGCGGGGATGGCGCCGGAGGGGCCACGGCCTCCAGCTCGACCTCCGCTGGAACCGGCGGTGGCGGCTCAGCGGTCGACCCGACCTTTGAGACGGTCCGGGCGGTCGTCGCGCAAGCTGGCTGCTCCACTGCGAGTTGCCACAACGGCGAGGCGAAGCCGACGCTCGTGGACGACAACACCCTTTACACGACCCTGACGACGCACATCTCCGAGGCGTGCGGAGACATTCCGCTCGTCACCCCCGGCGAGCCAGAACAGAGCGCCCTCGTCAAGATCCTCAAAGGCCCCTGCGGGGATATCGCCCGCATGCCCAACGGATGCGTCGGCGTGCCCGGCCCGGAATACACTTGCTTGCTCCAGGAATACATCGACGCGATCGAGCAATGGGTCGCGAACGGCGCGCCGCAGTGAGCGGCCGATGACGACGACGCGGGCTCCGCCCCGGAGCTCCGCGTCGTCGTGCTGATGCAAGAAGTCCGCTCCCTTCAGGAGGGGCCTTTTTGCATCTCGCTCACGCGGGTCGACCCGGCACCAGCGACGATCAGCCGTTCGCGCGAAGCATCTTGAACTCACCAGGATTCTTGATGGACACCGGGTTGTTCTCGCTGACGAAGAGCTTTGTGTCGTCGTGCTTGCCGAAGCAGGTCACCTCTGCCGAGCCGCCGATCGCCGGGAAGCCGTCCGCGCCAGCCTTCACCCCGATGGCGTTCAGCAGGTTGCAGAAGTATTTGTTGATCGGCTGCGTGGCGACGTCCGGCGGAGTCCCTGTGCCATCGATCGCGGCGAAGTCGAGCTTCGTCTGGCCCGGTCCGCAGGCAGCCTCGCTGCTGCCGACGGCCAGGTCGGCCTTGCCCCCTTCGACGTTCACGGCCTGGCCCACCTTGAAGTAGCCGCCGCAGTCCCCCGCCTGGAGGATCGGGAGGTTGTTGAGGTTGTGGCTGTTGCCGTCGGAGTCTTCCTGGAACCAGACGGTCGCGGTGTTGTCGAGGAGCTTCCGGTCGCCCTCATCGATGCTGTCCAGCCGACCGACGAGGTAGGCGAACTTCTTGGCGTACCAGTCGTCGATCTCCTGAATCATCTCGATGACACCAGGAACGCAGTCCCCGCCCATGTTGGCGTCGCCGACGCGGTGGGAAATGCCATGGGAGTCCTTCGAGTGATTGATTCCATCCCATTTGAACGTGACGCCCCCGGGGAACTTCATGAAGATGACGCGGTTCTGGTCGCAGATGGCCGAGAGCACCGCGAGGTCCATCATGACGTTCGTCGACTTCGACAGGTCGACGCCGAGGCCACCCCCCTGCGAGGCCGCCTGCACGGACTGGGCCGTCAAACCGAGCGCCTCTGCCTGGGCGGCGCTGCACTGGGCCCTGACCGTGTTCGTCGTCTGGTGGAGGAGGTCCTTCCAGTCGGAGAGTCGCTGCTTGTCCGCCTTGCTCATCCTGACCCTCTCGAAGGACTCCAGATCCTCCCGCACGACGTCGATCACGCTCTTGCCGCGGGCCACCTTGTACGTATCCTGCGACACGGGGCCCTGACCGAAGAGGCCCGTGAGGTTGTTGTAGATCGTCGTCGGAGACCCGATGCCAGGGAAGATCTGCTTGGGCTGGTCGTACGAGAAATTGGAGAAAGAATCCTGCCGCACCCCGCCGATCTGCATCACGAGGGGGGCCGCGCCATTGGGGTTGACCTGCTCCGCGGCGATGTGGTCGAGCGACCGCCCGGTCGACTTCGCGTTGAACTTGTCGCTCTCAGGCGTCACCGGGTAGCAGGTGAAATACGACCCCATGACCTGACCGTGGGGGTCGTTGTTCTGGCCGTGGGTCCGCCCGAAGCTCCACTCGTTCATCGCCCGGATGCCACGGGGCATCAGGAGCTTCTTTGCAAAGGGAGCGAGGTGCTTGAGCGTCGTCGCCTCGTAATCGGCGGCGGTCAATTCGCCATGGGACTTCTTCGGGAACCACCGGTTCGTCAGGCAGCCATAGTGCGTGAAGAGCACGATCAGCCGCTTCGGAGCGCCGCCGCCGGCCGACTGCGCCTCCGCGTCACGCTCGGCGACAGAGCCCAGGAAAGGTGCAGCGACGACGGCTCCACCCAGGCCTCGGAGGAATACTCTTCGGTTGAGGTTCTTCATCATGGTCGTATTCCTTCTCAGTTCCCGACGATGGTGCGCAGGCGGAACGAATCGGCCTGGGTAAGATCGGTGAGCAGATTGATGATTGTGTAGCCGTCGTTGGACAGCTTGTCGCTGAGCTCGTTGACGGTGCAGGCGTCGTTCGTGTTCGGCACCCTCCGGCGAGCCCAGGAGACCCACTGCTCGGCATAGTGACGCTTGGCGATCTCCCCCGCACCGAGCTCGGTCATCATCTCGAGGGGCGTCGTGATCGCCCTGGTGTTGGTGTCGCTGAAGTAGACGTCGCCCGTCGCGTCGATGTCGCCGCCGAGCAGATCCTTTGTCTGCACCTTGCCAAGGGAGTCGAACCTCTCGAGCACGAAGCCCGGCGGGTTGACGAACTTGCTGTGGCATTCGACGCACCCCGCAGGGGAGGTCAGCGCCTCGATGGCCTCACGCTCCGTGGAGAACGGGCCCGGCGGCCGCGGCGTCTGGTCCGCGCCGGGCGTCGGCTTCAGGGTGAGCCCGAGCAGCCTGTTGGAGACGAACGCGCCCCGCAGGATCGGGCTCGTGGCGCCGAAGGACGAGTAGGAGCTCAAGAACCCAACGCGGGTCAAGAACCCCGGCCGCTCGGTCGGGTCGAGCTCCACCCGCGTCAGCTCCGCGCCGTAGTCCGCGGCGTTGAGCCCGTAGATCGGAGCGGTGTCCTTGTTGACGTACGCGACGTTGCTCAGGAAGATGTCCTTGAACGACCCCCCGTCGAACGCCACCTCCTCGAAGAAGGCGTCGATCTCGGCCAGCATCGGAGCAACGATGTCCGGGGAGTAGTCGGGGAACCGGGTCGTGTCGTGCTCGACCGTTCCCCAGTGCGACCCCTGACGGATGTCCGCATAAGCACGATGAAACAGGGCCACGATCGGCGCCGTCTTGGCGCGGTCCTGGACCATCCGCCCCGCCTGCGCGAGGATCTGCTCCTTGGTGGTGAGCTGACCGGCGTCTGCGGCCGTGTTCAAGGCGTCATCTGGAATGGAGCCCCAGAGCAGGAACGCGAGCCTCGTCGCCACCTCGTGGCTGGAGAGCTTGATGGCGCCGCTCTCCGCGTCGTCCGTCAGCTCGGGGACCGTGATGAACGAGGGCGAAGCGAGCATGGCGAAGAGGATGGCCTCGGCGACCTCCGCGGGCGTGCCCTTGGGCTCCAGCGTGTTGAAGCGCATGTAGCGCTGCACCTCTTCGTCCGTCACAGGGCGGCGGAAAGCCTTGCGGCCGAAAGCGCGGATCGTCGACTCGAGGCACCCGGCCGCGGCCGGATCGCAGGCGATGAACTTGGACTTGCTCGCCCCGGCCATCACCTCGGCGGCAATGCTCTCGGCTGCCACGAGGTAGGAGTTCCAGGCGATATCCGTCATGCTGCCCTCGAAGTCGGCCACGAGGAGAGAGGACGGGTTGCCCGTGGGGGCGTTCGGCAGGCTCGTCACGCCGAGCAGATCCCTCACCACCGCGTCGTACTCCCGGTTCAAGAGCCGCGAGACCTGGGATGTCGCCCAGATGCCGGGGGTGCAGACATCCGGGTCGCCGGGGTCCGGCTCCTCCGCTCCGCCCCCCGTACCGGCGCCAGAAGTCTCCCCACCGCTGGAGGAGACTCCCGGTTCACCGGGCGCGATCTCGCCAGTGCAACCAGCGAGAAAAGTTGATGACGTCAAAAGTGTCGCCGTACCGATGTACGCCAGTTGCCGCAGCGTTCGCATAACGACACTATCCCCGACCCGCACCGAACTGATCCCCTGGCGCAGGATTCCAACGCGGCCCAACCAGCAATACCCGATTCGGTGAGTTGGCGCCCGCAAGCGCTCTTGAGACCGCTCGCGCGGCAGAATCTTCGCGCATGGCTTTAAGAGGACGTGTCATGAGCGCGGAGCGCCGGAGCACCGGGCCCACGCGGCGCATTCATCACTCGAGCGCGCGACAGGCTCGGGAACGAAACCGCTCAGGCGTTCGCCCTGAGCGCCGTGAACTCGCCTGGATCGTGGAGGGTGGAAGGATTGGTCCCGCCACCGATGAAGTCTTCCGTCCGGTCGTACCTGCCGAAGTGGGTCACGGGCTCCGAACCGCCCTTTGCCGGGAAACCATCCGTGCCTGCCTTGACGCCGAGGGCGTTCATCAAGTTGCAGAAGTACTTGTTGATCGGCGCGTTGGCGAGCGACGGATCGGTCCCCGTTTCCTGGGAGACCCCGTCGACCTGGTCCGACGTGCCAGGGGCACACGTGATCTCGCTGTTGCCGGTCGTGAGATCGGGCGAGCCGTCGTCGACGTTCACGGCCCAGCCGGTCTTGAAATAGCCGCCGGCGCTGCCGGCCTGGAGGATCGGCATGTTGTTGAGGTTGCGGGCGCAGCCGTCCGACACGTCCTGGAACCAGACGGCCGCGCAGTTGTCGAGGAGCGTCCCGTCCCCCTCGTCGATACGGTTCAGCTGGCCGACGAGGTGGGCGAACTTCCTCGCATAGTAGTCGTCGATCTTGAGCAGCATGTCGAGCACCCCCGGGACGCAGGTCCCCGTGATGTTCGCGCTGTCCAGGCGACCCGAGATACTGGCGCTCTCGTACGCCAGGCCGAGCCCCTTGAACAGGAAGGTCCCGGGGTACTTCAGGAAGATGACAGGGTTCGCGTTGCACGCCGCCGCGAGCACGGCGAGGTTCGAATGGAGGTCCGCTCCGTCCAGACCATCCGAGATTCGCCGCGTCAGCCGGTCGTCGACGCTCGGAGTCGTGCTCGCCAGGTCGACGTTCTCCTGCGTCGCGCCGAGCGCCATGGCGAGGGACGTGTCGCACTGCGAAGAAGCCACCACGCTTCCTGTCGCGTCGAGGAGCTCCTTCCAGGCAGCGAGCTTCTGCTTGTCGGCACGGCTCATGTCGAGCCGCTCGAGCCTCTGCAGATCATCCTTCACGATGTCGAGGACGCTCTTGCCGCGCATCGCCGCGTAGGTGTCCGGAGACGTCGGCTTCCCCGGTTCGAAGATGCCCGTGAGGCTGCTGAAGGCCTGCGACGCGTTAAGGCCCTTGAAGAGGGTCTCGGCGGCGGAGTAGGAGATCGCCGAGAAAGCGCCGTCATTCTGACCAGCGGTGTTCAAGAGCAACGGAATGCCTTGCGGGCTGAGCTGTCGCGCGATGACGTGGTCCAGCGAGGGACCGGTCGGCTTGGCGTTGAACTTCGTCGCTTGGTCGAAGCTGAACGGGTCGTCGCTGTTGGGAGTGACCGGGTGGCAAGTGAAGTACGACCCGTTCACCTGCAAGTGGCGATCGTTCCCCTGCCCCCGCTCCAGCCCCACCGTCCACTCGTTCATCGCGCGGATGCCTCGGGGCATGAGGAGCTTGTCGACGTACGGCGCCAGGTGCTTGAGCGTCGTCGACTGGAGGTCCGCGGCGGTGAGCGGGCCGTGCGACTTCCTCGGGAACCACCGCGTCGTGATGCAGCCATAGTGGGTGTACATCACGATCAGCCGCTTCGGCGGCGTGACCGGCTGCGCCATCACGGTGCGGTCGGTGAGCGAGCCGAGGAAGGGCGCTGCAACGCAAGCTCCGCCCAGCCCCCGGAGGAAGATTCTTCGGTTCACGCGCTTTGCCATGATCGTACTTTTCTCGCTTCAATGGAAGCAGCCGCCCGGCCGCCACCCGGAACGCCCTCCGGATGCCCGCGCGTGCCACCTCTCCATCGCCCCTACAATCCCCGCGGGCCCGCGAACGTATTTGTAATTCGTCCGGCCGGGTGCGTTCGTCGAGCGGCCTTCGCCTCAGGCTCGAGCGCAGAAACGGCGCCAGACGTCGCGGTAGATCGACTCGAGGTTGCGGGCGAAGCGCGGGCCGTCCATGAGCGGCGACCGCTTCATGCGATCGCGCAGCGTTCGGCGAAGCTCGCCCAGGTGCTCGAGGTCCTCGGCGAGCGAGCAGGCGACCCGAACGTATTGCTCCGGAGTCGTCGCGATGAGCTCCGGCAGGCCCAGGTTCATCGCCTGGCAGACGCCGGCGCGGCCGACCACGGTCTCACCTGCGAGGGTCACCATCGGTACGCCCATCCACAGCGCGTCCAGGCTCGTGGTATGGCCGTTGGAAGGAAAGGTATCGAGACAGACGTCGATCTCGCGGTACCTTCGCAGGTAGTCGAGCCGCCCGCACCGATCGACGAACTCGATCCGATCGAGCTGGACGCCTCCTTCCGCGAGGATCGAGCGCACCCGGTCCCGCGCCCTTCCCTGAGGCGCCATGAGCGTGAGCCGCGACCTGGGCACCGCGGCCAGAACCCTCGCCCAGACGCGAAGCACCCCTTCATTCACTTTCCTGAAGTGGTTCAGGCAGCCGAAGGTGACTCTCCCCTCCGTGAGAGCGGGGAGAGAGCTCACGTCGGGGACGTCGGTGAGCGGGTCGTAACACCAGAAGGAGTCGGGGAGCCGGATGGTCTCCTCCGAGTAGACGTCCGTGTTTGCGTCGAGGGGATCGAGGAAGGGATCGGACAGGCGATAGTCCATCGATTCGAGGCCCGTCGTCCCGGGGTACGCCAGCCAGCACACCTGAACGGGCGCGGGCCGGCGGGCGAAGACCAGGACGCGGCGGTCGGTCATGTGCATGGTGAGATCGACAAGGATATCGATCTGATCGCGTCGAACGACCTCGGACAGGGCAGCGTCGTCCAGGGCGGCGACCTCGCGAAAGACATCGGCGTATCCGCGGATGCGCTCGGTCAGGTTATCCGGCCTGTCCGCGCTCGAGTAGCAAAAGATCTCGAACTGCCGGTGATCATGGTTCTGGAACAGGGGGATCGTGAAGAGAGACTGGACGTGGGTTCGGAAGTCGGGTGACACGTAACCGATGCGGAGCCGCCGGTCGGGGGAGCGATCGATTTTGTGTTGGGGAGCCTGCGCGGCGAGGGGGCGGGCATGCCGGGCATTCCACGCACGCGCCTCGGCGAGGATGTCGCTCTCGGTGACGTTCGGCCAAAACGGCATGTTGAAGAGAAGAGCGCTGTGAGCAGCGGGATCGTCGGGACACAGGGCGACGGCTTCGCGGTACATCGCCTGGGAGTCGTCGAGGAGCCCCGACTCGCCGAGCGCGGTGGCGAGGTACTCCCGAGCGACATGGAAGTTTCGGTCGATCTCGAGCGCTCGACGCAGATCGTCGATCGCCTCGTCGAAGCGGCCGGCGTCCGCGTGAATCGCGCCGAGCGCAGTGTACGCGTTCGCCATCCGCGGATTCAGCCGCAGCGCCACGCGGTACCAGACCGCGGCGTCGTCCGGCCGGCCGCCGAGGCGCAGCGTCTCGCCGAGGGCCGCCAGGGCGTCGGACGCGCTCAAGCTCGATTCGGGGCTGCGCGCCGCTGCCGGACCGACCCCGGCGGCAGACCCGTCCCGTTTGCCCTTCAGGCTCGCGAGGCGCTCACCCGCCTGCAATAAACCGGGTTCGAGATCGCGGGCGCGCTCGTAGCACGCCGCCGCCGCATCGAGGTCCCCTTGCTCCTCGAACGTGAGAGCGAGGTTGAACACCGCCTCGGCGAAGTCGGGCTTTCGAGCGACGGCCATGAGCAGCACGGCGGCCGCCTGGGGTCTCCGGCCGAGACAGCGGTATACGTCGCCGAGATGCGACAGGTAGAGGGCGTTGTTCGGGGCGACGCGGACGGCTCGCTCGAGGAGCCCGCCAGCCTCCGCGAGCCGACCGGCTTGGACGGCGAGCACGCTGAGGAGAAACAGCGCATCGCCATGCCCGGGCGCTTGCTCGAGCACGCCGCGATAGAGGAGCTCTGCTCGATCGACTTGCCCGGCTCGATGAAACTGCACTGCCAAATCGAAGAGCGAAGCGGCGGTCACGGGGAGCTCCTTGTCGGAGGAGTGCGAGTCGTCGCTGCGAAGGATGGCTGCGCCCGGGCGCTGGGCGCAAGGCGGTTTGTAGTTCAACCAGCGCGTCCAGCATGGCTGTACGATGGGACGGCCACTCCGAGGCGCTTGACATCCGGATCGCGTCTGGATTTCCTCCCCCCGACGCGGCTCGTGCCGGACCCAGCCAAGCAGCCGAGCACGGGCGCAGCGCGACGCGCGGCGACGAGCCCTGCTGAGATGGTGCGACGAGGAGCAACGACGCGATGCGCACGACCCCGGCTATCTGGTAACCTGGTCACGCGTGGTTTTGAGAGGCGCTCTTGGACACGTGAGACCGGCTGGAGCGCACAAGGCACGAATGTCAATCGACGCGTACAGCAGGGCTGTACACGAGCATGGGCCCCACGAACCGCTTGATTTTCGGCTCGCGTTTGCTCATTCTATCCGTACAAGAGGACGTTTCTCGCCTCGCGCAGCTCTTGCCCACGGGCGACGCGGTCAGAGATCGCACGTCGCCTCTGCAATCCGAAGCTCGAAGCCTTTTGCTTCGATCCAACGGGAACGAGAGCTAAACCTTCTCTCTCACCATCCTCGTCGTGAACCATGAAACTTCGAATCTCAAGCTTCATCGCGGTAGCATTCGTCGCCGTCCTGTCACCGCTTCCAGGCTGCTCCGACGACCCTGACGATACCGGCGCTGGAGGCGCCGGCGGCACGGATGCCAGCAGCACGAGCGCCAGTGTGTCTACCTCGAGCGCGGTCGGGTCCGGCGGTTCGGGCGGGGCTGGCTCGACCAGCGCGAGCACCGGTGGCGACGGCGGCTCGACCGGCAGCGGCAGCGAGATCGAACCGACCTTCGAGACGCTGCAGTTCGTCATACAAAACGCCTGTTTCGGGGCGGGTTGCCATAACGACGACATGAACCCCCTGAACTTGATGCTCGACGAAGAGCTTCACACGAGGGTGAGCTCTCACACAACCAAGAATTGCGGCGATCTCATCAATCCCGGTAATCCGGAAGAGAGCGGGCTCATCAAGATCCTGAAGGGGCCGTGCGGCGCAACTCCGCGAATGCCCCTTGAATGCGTGAACGAGGGGGATTCCAAGTGCATACCCCCCGACTACATCCAGGCGCTCACGCAATGGATCGCCGACGGCGCTCAGGAGTAGCAGTGCCTGGCGAGTAGCCGCCGACGGGTTGCGGCGCCTACAGGCGCAGCGTGAAGGAAGCCGCCTCCGACGGCAGCTTCCTTCACCGCGCGTGACGCGTCTCCGCACACGTGCGCCCTGGGTTGCACGCGCGCAGGCGCCGGCTGCTCTTCGGAAACGCCTCGTGTCAGGGTTAGCCGAGCGGCTCATGGGATGGTCTACTGCTTTGCCATCGCGCCTGCCGGATATGCGGCTTGATCAGCTCCGGGCGTTTCCACGGTGTTCGTCTCGAAGGCCCAGCTGCCGCCCGGCGGCACCTGGACTGCGCCGCTGGCGATCGCTACGCCGAGCGGACGCCCGACGCGAGTAACCGAGAAGACCGTGGCGGAGGGATCGCTCACCGCGACGTCGAGTCCGTTGAAGAGCGTGCCCGCGTACGCCGTGCCGGCGCCACCCGTCACGGCCTTCACGTCGCTGATGGTGAGGCCATCGATGGGAACGACGTCGAGGGCAAAGTAGGGGCACCGGTAGACGACGTATCCCACGTCTTCGATCACGATGTCCGAGGGCAGATCCGTCACCGCGGTCATGGTCACGTCACCTGGACCCACGCACGCGGCGATCGCGTCCGAGCCGTCCGTGACTCGATAGAAATGCTGAGTCAGCAGCCCGTTGATCCCGGATGCCAGGGACTGCTGGGCCTTGTTGTAGAGCTCGACGGAGAGGGCAGCGCTGCAAGCAGGGGTATCCCCGTCGTTCCTCAAGGCGGCGTAGAGCTCGGTGTTGGTCGGCCCTCTGCGAAGAGTCAGCGCGATCACGTTGAGCACGCCGTTTCCGCCGGGGAGCGCCATGATCGTGAGGTCTTCCGGGACAACGAGCGCGTCGTCACCAGCGTCCCCGCCCCCGCCTGCACCTTCGCTCACCTCGCTCGAGCAGGCCAGCGGGAGGAGCAACGCAGCCGGGATGAGGAGACGCTTCGCCAGCATGAACATGAGAAGAGATGTCCAGCTTATCGCCGTCCGCCGTCGTCGGGCAGAACAAAGTCGCGACATGAGCCACGCCACATAGAGCGGCAATTTTTCGATGCCCGTGGTCACCGACGGCACACAAACGCAAAGACCCCTTCGGGAAGAAGGGGTCTTTGGACCCGAGCTCGTCGGGGTGCTCAGGGCCTGGCTCCGAGCGTGCTCAGGCCTTGAGCTCCGTGAACCCGCCCGGATTCTTGATCGAGGCGCCGGCGACCGCTCCCTTGCCGCCGATGAACTCTTCCGTCTTGTCGGAATAGCCGAACTTGGTCACCTCCGCGGAGCCACCCTTCGCAGGGAAGCCGTCCGCGCCCGCCTTCACGCCCATGGCGTTCATGATGTTGCAGAAGTACTTGTTGATCGGCGCGTTGCCGACCTTCGCATCGGTCCCGGTGCCCTGGTTGATACCGTTGACCTGGCCGGACCCGTTGGCGCACTGCGACAGGCTGTTGCCCTGCGTCGGGGTCGACGAGGGGTCGACGTTGATGATCTGACCCTGCTTGAAGTACCCGCCGCCGCTGCCGGCCTGAATGATCGGAGCGTTGTTGAGGTTGTGCGCATTACCGTCCGACATCTCGTTGAACCAGATGGCGACGCTGGTGTCGAGGACCGTCTGCCCATTCCCCTGGGGAATGCTGTCGAGCATTCCGACGAGCTTCGCGAACTTCTGCGCGTAATACGTGTCCACCTTGACGAGCCACTCGAGCGCGTTGGGCAGGCAGCTGCCCGTCATGCCTGCATTGTCGAGGCGGTGCGAGAGGGAGTGCGACTCCATGGTGATGCCGAGCCCCTTGAAATTGTAATTTCCCGGGTACTTCAGGAAAATGACGGGGTTGGCGTTGCAGGCGGCCGCGAGCGCCGCGATGGCCGAATAGACATCCGCTCCATCCAGATCGCCGGAGACCTTGGTCGTGAGGACGTCGACGCCCAGGCCACCGCCCGCCGCCTTGGAGGCGTTCGCGGACGTCGCACCGAGCATCACGCCGAGCTCCTCGCTGCACTGCGCGGAAGCCACGACGGTACCTGTCTGGTTGAGGAGCTCCTTCCAGGCTGCGAGCTTGCGCTTGTCGGCCTGGCTCATATCGAACCGCTCGAGCGTCTGCAGATCATCCTTGACGAGGTCGAGGATGCTCTTGCCGCGGAGCGTCGCGTAGGTGTCCGGATTCATCGGCTGCCCCGCCTGGAAGAGACCCGTGAGGCTGCTGAATGCCTGCGACGCGTTGAGGCCCCTGTAGATGGTCTCGGCGGCGGAGTAGGAGATCGCCGACTGAGCGTTGTCGTTCTGGCCAGCCGTGGCCATGAGCAGCGGCGTGCCCTGCGGGCTGAGCTGCTGGGCCATGACGTGATCCAGCGAAGGACCGACAGGCTTCGCGTTGAACTTCGTCGCCTGGTTGAAGCTGAACGGGTCGTTGCTGTTCGGCGTGACCGGCTGGCAGGTGAAGAACGACCCCACGATCTGCGTGTGGGAGTCGTTCCCCTGTCCACGCTTCATGTTGGAGGTCCACTCGTTCATCGAGCGGATGCCGCGCGGCATGAGGAGCTTCTTCGCGTAGGGAGCGAGGGCCGCGAGGCTCGTCGACTCGAGATCGGCGGCCGTCAGCTCACCCTGGGTCTTCGTGGGGAACCACTTGTTCGTGACGCACCCGTAGTGGGTGAACATCACGATGAACGCCTTCCCACCGGAAGCGCTCTGGGCCTTGGCGTCGCGCTCCCACACGGAGCTGAGGAACGGCGCAGCCAGGGCGGCTCCGCCCAGGCCACGAAGGAAGATTCTGCGGTTCAGTTGCTTGCTCATGGTCAAGTTTCCTCAGCTTTCACGGCGTTTCGCGGACGCGCACGCGGAAGGAATCCGCTTGAGTGAGATCGGCCAGCAGGTTGAGGATGCTGTAGCCACCCTCAGACAGCTTGGTGTCGATCTGGTCGACGACGCACTTATCTTTCCCGTTCGGATCCCGCCCAAAGGCGTACGAGACCCACGCCTCGGCGTAGAGCTGCTTGGCCTTCTTGAGCTGAGCGATCTCCTGCATGAGCTGCAACGGAGAGGAGATCTCCTTCACATTACCGTCGCCGAAGTCGATGGTGTTCGTCGTGACGCTCGCGTCGATCGCACCACCGAGCGGATCGGTCGTCTGCAACTTTCCGATGCCGTCGAAGCCCTCCATCACGAATCCCGGCGGATTGATGATCGAGTGGCAGCCGTTGCAGGTCGCAGGCTCCGTCAGCTTCTCGACGCGCGCGCGCTGCGTCGCGAAGTCGCCCTGAACCGTCTGCATGGTGGCGCCGGGGATGGGCGGCCCCGGATTGACACCGAGCAGGTACACCGAGATGAACGCGCCGCGCAGGATCGGGCTCGTGGCGTCGTAGCCCGCGTAGGAGCTCAAGAACCCGACGCGCGTCAGGAAGCCCGGCCGCACGTTGGCGTCCAGCTCCACCTTGGTCAGCTCGGTGCCGTAGCTCGCAGGATCGAGCCCGTAGATCGCCGCGTTGTCCTTGTTGACGAAGGCGACATTGCTGAGGAGGAGGTCGTCGAACGAACCGCCCTCGAACGCGACGTCCTCGAAGAAGGAGTCGAGCTCCGCCTGCCAGCTGGGCTTGGCGGCGTCGGAGTACAGCGGATACGTCTCGGTGTCGTGATCCATCTTCCACCAGTGGGCGTTTCCGTTGTTCATCTGCGCCCAGTTGCGGTGGAACGACGTCACGAGCGGCCCGGTCTTCTCGCGCACGGCGATCATTCGCTGCGCCTGGGCCAGAATCTGCTCCTTGGTCTGGAGCTCGTTGTTGTCCGCCGCCGCGCTCAGCACCTCATCCGGAGCGGAGCCCCAGAGCAGGTACGAAAGCTTCGTCGCCACTTCGTAGCTGGACAGCTTGATGCCCTGACCCGACGCGTCCGGGTCGGTCGCCAGCTCGGGGAGCATGAGGAACGAGGGCGACACGAGGAAGCCGACCAGCGTTGCCTCGGCGACCTCGGCCGGCGTTCCTGCCGGCGTAATCTGGCCCAGCTTCTGGAATCGCGCCACCTCCAGATCGGTCAGCGGGCGACGGAACGCCTTGCGGCCGAAGGTCTTGATGGTCTGCTCCAAGCAGCCGGCCGCCGAAGGGTCGCAGCTGATGAACTTGGATTTGTTCGGCCCAGCCATCACTGCCTTGGCGATCTTCTCGGCGACCTCTTGATAGAGGCGCCACGCGTCCGGGGTCATCGGGCCGTCGAAGTCGTCGACGAGCTGCTCGGACGGCAGCTTGCTGTCGACGGTGGTGACGCCAAGGAGATCCCGCACCGTGTTGTCGTACTGCCGGTTCAGGAGCCGCGGGATCTGGGTGGTCACCGGGATGCCGGGGATGCAGACCTCGGGGGGACCGTTGTCGGGTTCGTCCGTGCCCCCCGAACCGGTGCTGCCGCTGCCGCTGCCGCCGGTGGTATTCCCGCCGCCGGTGACCTCATCCTCACCGGATGCGATCTCGCCAGTGCAGCCAGCGAGGAAGGTTAATGACGCCAAAAATGTTGTCGTACCAATGTACGATAGTTGACGCAACGTTCGCATGACCTCACTATTCCCGGTCCGCGCCGGAGTGATCATGGGAGCGGATCAAAAGTTATGGGTCGGCCCGGAGGTCGCCATCCGCTAGATCACGCGCGCCTGACCGACGGCTTCTCTTGGAGACGTGATAGTGAAACGCCGGCGTACGAGCGGCGCGCTGATGCCGCTTCGACCACGACGAGCTGCCCGAGAGGCGCGCGAACGCCGAGTTCCCTGCGGAACAGCGACGCCCGCGAGCCACTGTAGGGGCCGTCAGGCGCGTCATTGCGACGCGGCGCGGCGGCGTGATCGGAGCCATAAGCATGCTCTGCTCGGCCGCTTCGGCGAGCGCGGCCGCCACGGAGTGGAGAGACCTCACGAATCCAGTAGCTCCCCAAATGTGCAACCATGGCATTCTGAGCCTCATTCGTGGACAACGCGCCGCATCACCGGACGTGAGGGCCACCACGCCAATCGGGTCATCTGCGGTCAGGGCGGTCATTTCTGGCCCGGATAGCCGGGTTGGCTCGCGACGTCGTCGACGCGGTTCATGGGAAGGGCGCGGATGCAATCGAAGTCCTTGGTCGTCATCGGGGCTGTCGCTCTTGCCCTCTCTCTCGCATGCTCGGGGAGCGCCCTCGATGATGGGGCGAGCACTGCCGGCAGCGGCGGGGATACTGCCAGTGGCGGCTCGTCGGGGAGCGGTGGAGTCCGCCTGCCAGCCGGCGAAACCGCGAGCAGCGGAGGCGTGGGCGGCGGCGAGGCGGGAGCTGGCTCGAGCGGCTCGGGGACGGGCGGGGGCGGAAAAGACGGGGACCCCGGCGGGGGCCTGCATTTCGTGCCGGAGGGCTTGTCCAGCACCGAGATGGACGAGGAAGGAGCCGGGCTCAAGCTGGTTGCCTTCACCCTGGTGCAGGGGGCGACGGGTCCCGAGCTCTACGCCGCTGTCAGAAACGACGGAGAGAGCCCGTCCTGCGACGCCGGCCTGATGTTTTATTTCATCGACAAGGCCGATCAGCTCGTGACGACCTGGGGCGGTAGCTTGCTCAGCGGCCGGCTCTATCGGATAGACGACGGCTCTGGCGTGATGATTCCCTGCATCGCTCCGGGCGAGATTGCGATGACTGGATCAACGGATCTCCCCGGCGAGCTCGTGATAGAGGAGCTCGGGTATCTGCAGCACAGGTTTCCGGCCTTCACCGTGGACGTGGTCCCTGTCGATGCCGTCACCGCCAGCGAGGTGAAGACCGTCCGCAGGGGCGCCGGGAGCGCCTACACGGGCACGCTCGAGAACCGACTCGATGTGGCCGTGAGTGACCCCAAGATAACGGTATTCCCGGTGAATCGCGTCGGACGGCCGCTGGGCATGGCGACGAGCAGCGCGGCTGACGACATTCCGCCCGGCGGGACCTGGAGCTTCGAGACGACACCTGTGGACGACGTCGGCGTCGATCACGTCGCCTATCCGACGGTCTCGGTTCCTCCGTGAAGCGGGGTGCAGGTTCGTGGGGTCCGGGCGCAGCCGCTGGGCAGGCGAGCGAGACGCAGGAAATACGCCGCTGCGAGCCGAACGACGCGGATGATCCCGTGGGGCGCGTCGGACCCGATGGCAGAGAGGCTCGGCGTGCCCCGTGGCCTTCGACTCCGCCGCGACGCTGCCCTCGCCTCCCGCCCGGTCGCGCGCTCGCCTACAGTCTTCCACCGAGCGCGCCGATCCCACCCCCGGCCCGAGGCGACCCAGTGAGC
The DNA here is from genome assembly GCF_051525235.1 of Sorangium sp. So ce124. Taxonomy (NCBI): domain Bacteria; kingdom Pseudomonadati; phylum Myxococcota; order Polyangiales; family Polyangiaceae; genus Sorangium; species Sorangium sp. So ce124. Next base: position 10,958,698 of record NZ_CP150312.1, on the reverse strand, counting down.
CCGATCTTCTCCCTCTGCGACGGCTTCCAGCTCGACCTCTCCGACTACGCGCGCACCGGGCTGCGCGTCGGCATCTGGGCCTCCTCCGGCCGGGGCAAGAGCTTCGGCGTCGGGGTGCTCTGCGAGGAGCTGCTCGCGGCCGGCATCCCCATCGTCGCGATCGATCCCGAGGGGGAGCTCTACACGCTGCGCGAGCGGTTCCGCGTCCTCGTCCTCGGCGGCGCCCACGCGGACCTGCCGCTGCCCTCCGGCGAGCGCGCGGCGGAGACCGCGCTCGCGAGGGTGCTCGACGAAGGGCTCGGCCTCATCGTCGATCTGTCGGATCAACCGACGAACCGCTCCCAGCAAGAGGCCGCGCTCCCGTTCCTCGAGCGGCTTTGGGTCCTCCTGTCGGAGCGCCGCGCCCCGGCGGCCCTCGTGATCGAGGAGGTGCACGTCTTCGCGCCTCAATCGGGGGCGTCGCTCACCTCCGAACTCCTGCACCGGTTCGCCAAGCAGGGCCGCAAGCGCGGCGTCCTCCTCGTCGTCGCCAGCCAGCGCACACAGGCGGTCTCGAAGGAGCTCATGAGCCAGCTCAACTTCCCCGCCATCGGCGGCTTCGAGATCGAGCGCGACTACGACGCAGTGAAGGCGCTCGTGGACGGGCACACGTTCGAGGAGTTCCGCGCGCTCCCGGCCGGCGAGTTCTTCCTGCCCGCCGCCGGGCGATTCGAGCGCTGGCGCGCCCGCCACACCGCCCACGGCGGCGAGGCGCCGAGCTGGACCGGCGAGCCCGGCGGCCCGCCGCGCGTCGCGGACGCCACGCTGAGCACGCTCATCGACGAGCTGCGCGAGGCGCTCGCGGCCGAGAGCGCGAGCCAGCACGGCCCGGATCCGAGCGCCGCGCTGCGGGCCGAGATCCGCCGCCTCCAGCAGCAGCTCGCCCGGGCCGACGAGGCGCGCAGAGCCGCCGAGGCCGAGGCCGAGCGGCTGCGCACCGCGCTCCAGGTGGCCGGCGTCGTCAAGGTGGTGATCCAGAGCGAGATCGTGGCGCGCGTCGGCCATGACGGGGTCGCGCAGGCGCCGGCGGCTGCCGCTCCGCGCGCCCCCGCGGCTGCCGCTCCGCGCGCCCCCGCGGCTCCCGCGCTCGGCGCGCCCGTGGACCGCGTCCTCGGGGCGCCCGCGCTGCCGCCCGCTGCGGCGTCGGGCGGCGCGGCCGTGAAGATCATCGCGAAGCCGGCCGCTCCGTCGCTCCGGGATCTCGCGATGCCGGCGAACACGATGCTCGAGGTGCGCGGCGTCAAGCAGATGGTGAGCGCCGCGAGGAGCCACGCGCGGCGCCGATCCCCCCGGTCCGTGCCGCACGTCGCCCTGGCCGCGAAGCTGCTCGCCCGCGGCGCGGCGCTGACCGCGGAGGAGCTCGCCGCCCGCGGCGGCTCGCGCAGCCAGGTCGAGATCCGGCGCGCCGCGCACGCGCTTGCCGCGCTCACGCGCGCGGGCTTCGCCTCGCTCCAGGGCGGCCGTCACGCGCTCAACGAGGCGGCCGTTCTCCGCGCGATCCAGAGCGGCTGACGAGAGGCGGCTCCGAGGCGAGCCCTGACGGGGTCGCCCATGCGCTCGCGGCGCGCAGCTCGATCTGCGCTAGCAGTAGGAAACGAAGATCAGGCGGATCGTCGCGAGCGTCCCGAGCACGAACAGCCCTGCATAGAAGATCGTCCGCTTGCGCCGCAGCTGCTCGGCGCTGAGCCCGGTAGACGCGGGCTCCTCCCCAGGCGCCACCTCCCCGCCATTGTGCACCGCCGGCGCCGCGATCGGCTCGCTGCCTACGGGCGGCGTGTTCGCTCCAGGCGGCCTGCTCGCGATGGGCGGCGTGCTCGCGACGGGCGGCCTGCTCGCTCCGGGCGGCCTGCTCGCTCCGGGCGGCCTGCTCGCTCCGGGCGGCCTGCTCATCGTGGAAGCCACGCCGTCTGCAGACTCGACCGCGCCCAGCCCTCGCTGGAGCTCCCCCTCCGGCGTCGTCGACATCGCGTGCAGGAGCGGGCGCTGCGGCACGTCGTCCGGGCCGTCGAAATCGAGGTACTGCACCGAGAGCGAGCCCATCGCGGCGCCGAGAGGGAGCGGGGCATCGCTCCGGCCCGCCGCAGGCACGCTGCGCCGTCCATCGGGCGATGACGGGCGGACCGACCCACGGTCAGCGGAGGTGGTCGCGACCGCCGGCGCCTTTCGCCCGACGCCCGGCGAGCTCTGTCTCGGCGCGCTCTCCGGAGGGAGCGACGGTGAGGCGCGGTAACCGGCGCCGCTCAGCGAGCCCGTCCTCGCGATGTAAGCCTCGACGTGCTCCTTCAGCTCGCTCCGGGCGTCTTGCTCGGCGCCGTGGCCCATCTCGCGGAGCACTTGCTCCAGATCGCCGGCCAGCTTGCCCGCGCTGGCGGTCCGCTTGTCGACGGAGAACTCGGTCGCCGCGTCGAGCGCAGCCGAGAGCCGCGCGCTCAGGTCGGGCAGGAGCTCGCGCGCGCGGGGGATCGGCATCGACGCGACGCCCATGATCAGCTGCCGCTGCGTCTCGGCCTTGCGCACCCGGCTGCCGAGCAGCGCCTCCAGGAGCGTGATTCCCAGGGAGAACACGTCCGCGCGCCCGTCGAACGGCTCCCCGCGCGCCTGCTCCGGAGGCATGTACGGGAGCTTCCCCTTGAACACGCTGCTGTCGGACTGCTCGTCCGCGAGGCCCGGTATCCGCGCGACCCCGAAGTCGGTCAGGCAAACACGGCCGTCCCGCCCGATCAGGATGTTGGACGGCGAGACGTCGCGGTGGACGACCGCGTAGCTCTGCCCTTCGTCCTCGCACAGGCCGTGCACCGCCTCGAGCGCCCTCGCCATCTCCCGGCCGATGTACGCCACGGCGCGCGGCGAGAACGCGCCCGCCTTCTTGAGCACGCGATCGAGGGCGGGGCCGTCGATGTAGTCGAGCGCGAGGTACACCGAGCCCTCGAATTCCCCGAACTCGACGAGCCGGACGACGTTCGGGTGATCGAGCCGCGCGATCACCAGCGCCTCGGCGAAGAACGACTCCCTCGCGCTCTCGCCGAGCCCTGGCCTCGGGACCAGCCGCTTCAGCGCGACGTGGCGCCGGGCGTCGGGAGGCCCCTCCTCGGCGAGCCATACCTCCCCCATCCCGCCCTTGCCCAGCATCCGGATGAGCCGGTACTTGCCGGCGAACAGCTCCGGCGGCGGATCGGACTCGGCGTTCTTGCGGCGCGGGCGGGAGGCGGGCATCTCGTGGTGTGCAGCGCTCGATCTCGACTCCGTCGAGGCTAGCCCTCCTGCTCGGGGTGGAGAGGGTGCAAGCAAGGCATGCCCGATCCTACCGCCGCCCGCGCGCCGCCGGAATCACCGCGTCGATGCCCGGCGCAGATACAGCCTGCGTGGACTGGGTCCCGCCTCACCGAGAGGGCGCGGCTCACTCCTCGCTCACTCCTGCGTGTGCTCCTCGCGGATGGGCTCCCGCATGGTCGTCGCCGGGAACCACTCGAAGAAGCGGTGGATGAGCTGGCGCCGCTCGGGCTCGATGTACTCGAACACGGCGCCCCGGTCGTTGATCTCCCAGAACTCGTTGCTCGTCACGGCCAGGAGCTCCGCGCGGATGGAGCGCAGCCTGTCGGGCCGCTCGTCGCGCATGTCGCGGTAGATCTTCCGCGCGAGCCCCTCCTCGCCCTTCTGCAGGTAGTACGTGGCGAGCTTGACCTGCGCCTTGCGGACGCCGCGGAGCGACGGCTCCTGCTGATCGAGCTCCGCTTCCTTGTCCACTTCGAGGAAGAGCTGGAGCAGCTCGTCCCGGGCAGGTGCGTGCAGGTCGTACGCGCGCTCGTTGACCACGCAGAGATCGAACGCGACGGTCTCGGTGAGGAACGCGAGCCCCATCGCGTGCGCCGTCTGCGCGTAGTACTTGAAATGACGCGCGATCTCGAGGACCTCATCCCCCCAGCCCGCCTTGAGCAGCTCCTCCGCGAGGTAGCGGTACTGGTTCAGGCTGTTGTAGGCCGCGGCGATGTCCTTCGCGTTGAGCGACCTGCGCATGTAGGTGTTGAAGAACTTCACCACGACCGCGACGGCCGCCCGGTCTCCAGCGGCGATGGCGGTCTGCCCGATGTAGCGCGTGTCGATGGCGATGCGCGTGATGAGGTCGGGCATCGCCGTGAGCGCCTCGCGATAGACCATCAAGAACTGGCGGAGCGCCTTGTACTCGAGCCAGGTCCGCGCGGTCGACAGCTTGCCGAGCGCCTCGGCGTTCATGCTCACGAAGTCGGTGTCCTTCGCGAGGCGATCGCGGATCTGGAACCAGCGCGCGTCGAGCGTCGCCTTGTGGGGCAGGTACGCGACGACGAGCTCCGACAGCGAGTCGATCGTCTTCGACGCGATCCCCTTGTCCTTCTGGTCGATCGCGTTGAGCGCCACGTCGGCGAGCTGCTCCAGCGACGAGAGCGCCGTCACCCGCCGCTCGTCGACCTCGCCGTCGCTCTCCCCGCCCTCGGGGCGCAGCGCCTGCTCGACGCCGCTCGTCTTGATCCGCCGTACCACGTTGTCGGGCTCGACGAAGTCGAACACGTACCCGAAGTACGGCGCCATCATGAGCAGGCTCGCGGTGAGCAGCGCCATCGTGACGAGGACGCCGTAGGCGGGGACGAAGACGTCCTCGGTCGGGCCGCCCCCGCCGACGCGGATCGAGAAGTTGACCCAGAGCGAGAACACCGCGCTGACGACGAAGAAGCCCATCACGACCATGTTCGTCCGGTCGCGGAAGAACATCTCGGTGATCCGCGGCGTGTAGCGGTTCGCGGCGAGCTGCACGATGATCGACGCGACCGTGATGACGATGCCGAGGATGGCGGCGATGACCTCGCCGATGCCGCTCATGATGTGCTCGGCGTCGCCCGGCGACATGCGCGCGAACACCTCCCAGAGCGAGAGGTGCGCGTTCTCGAGCCGCGCGACGTCGAGTAAATGGACGACGGCGAGGGTCGCGACGCTGACGCCCAGGAGATACGACATCGGCCGCAGCCAGATGCGGGCCACGGTCGCGCCCCTGCGACGCTTTCCATCGGCGTCGTCTGCGGTCCGATCCGGTCTCATCAGGTGACCACCGCCTGGTCGACCTGCTTGCCGACCCGCCTGCCCACCCGCGCCACGCTGTCCCCCACGCACCTGCTCCACGCGTCCGCCACGCCAGGCGGCAGCCCGGCTATTTCTTCTCCGGGGGGCTGTCGAGATCTTCCGCGAGGTAGCTGAGGATCACCTCGTCGAGCGATTTCTCGCTGATCAGGTCCTCACCGAAGATCGATGCGCCTTCCGCCGGCCGGTTCGTCGCGAAGATGCTGGCCGGGCGCGAGGCCGCGTAGCGGCCGGAGCCAGGGCCACCCGAGAAATGCTCGACCGCGACCTGGGGCGCGGGCGGCGCGACGGGCTGCTCGGGATGGACGTTGCTGTAGACCCCGGCGCCGGAGGCCGCGGACTCCGCCCGCCGCCCGATCACCGACGCAGGCGGCGGCGGGAGGTCCTGGATCTGCTGAAAGAACGGCGTCTGTGCCTCGGCTGCGGCGCGCTCCAGCGCGTCGAGATCGAGATCGATGGACGGTTCGGGCTTGATCTCTGGGGGCGACGCCGGGCGTACGGCCCTGCCGGCGAGCGGGCTGGCCGCGCGCCCGCTGCCGAGCGCCTGGAGCGCGACGGGATCGAGCTCGAGCCGGGGGCGCCCGCTGGCCGAAGCGGGCGCCGGCTCGGCCGCCGGGGGGCGCGGCGCTGCGGCGACGGGCGCGGCCGCTGGCCTCGCGGGCTGCGCGGCGGGCCTGGGCGCCGGCGTGGGCGCGGCTGCCGGCTTCGGGCGCGGCGACGCCTCAGGCACGACGGGCGGCACCACGGGCTGCGCGAGGGGCCGGGAAGGCGGGGGCGGCTTCGGCGCGCCCGTCACCTCGGGCGACGACGGCGACGACGCCCGCGCGGGCTTGCTCGCCTCGGGGTGCGACGGGGCGGCGACGGCGCCCGCGGACACGGGCGGGGCGGCCGCGTCATCGAAGAGGTAGTCGAAGTGACCGTCGCGCAGGGCGATGAACATCGCCTTGTGCTGCTCCTTCATGAGGCCGCGAACCGTCTCCGCGAGCGAGGCCTGACCGACGTGCTCCGCGTACGAGGTCTTCGTGGTCTTGAGGATGCGCCCGCCGTCGGCGAAGAGGTGCGTGATGATGTGAGGATGGCGAATGCCCGAGTCCTCAGTCTGTATGTGGAACAACCGCCCCTTATGCCGGACGTTGTTGTTGAAGCCGAGCAAGGGCGACGGGGCTTTCACGACAGGCAATCCGAGGGTGGGGAGGTGAGGAGATCGCGCCAGCGGGGAGCGCTCGCCACGGCCGAGACTATCACAGCGCGGCGCGCCCGGAACGATTCGCAGCGCGCCGGCGTCCCTTCACGTTCCTCCGCCGCTCCTCCGCCGTTCCTCCGCGGTAGGGGAGCATGTCGGGGCTGGTCCTCCGCGGGCCGCACGCTGGTCGCGTCAGGGCAGACAGCGCTCCAGGTCGTCCGCAGTTCCCGCCTGGAGGGCGCACGCCACCTCCGCCTGCGTGAGGTCGGCCTCGCAGCGGACGAAGCCGCGCTCGCCGGCGGCCTCGCGCGCCATTGCGGTCCTCTCGGCCACCTGGGACGCAGCGGGCTCGGGGTTGGCCGCGCGCAGGACGAGCTCGACGTACCGATCGAGGAGCGCGGCGCACGCCTCGGCGGACGGGCGGGGAGCGGCGCGGCGGAGCGCGGCGCGCCCCACGAGGATACCGAACACCAGCAGGACGATCGCCAGGGTTGCCAGGACATCGGCGCGGGTCGCGGGGCGCGTCACTCCAGGCACTTATCGACCTGCTCCGGGGTCGTTGCCTGCCGGACGCACACCATCGCAGCGTCCGTGATGCGGCGCCCGACGCACCTGTCGATGAGCTCCTTGCCGCGGGCGTCCCGCACCGCCGCCGTGCGCTCCTCGACGATCTTCGGATCGACGACGTTCTGCGCCCGGAGCTCGATCTCGGCGCTCCTCCGGAAGATCGCCTCGCACTCGTCGCGGCTCGCCGGGTGCCCGCACCCGGCCAGAAGCAGAAGGCCGGCGAGCAAGGCCAAGCATGGCGCGGGCCAGGAGGGGATGGGGAGGACCCAACCCAGGTTGAGGACCCGACCCAGGTTGAGGACCCGACCCAGGTTGAGGACCCGACCCAGGTTGAGGACCCGACCCAGGTTGAGGACCCGACCCAGGTTGAGGACCCGACCCAGGTTGAGGACCCGACCCAGGTTGCCGGAGACCGTGGAGACGGAATACCGCCTCCTTTGAAGGGAAGTTGAGCCAGGACGGCGACGCATGGCCGCGACGATGGCGCCACGCTCGATGGGGCGCAACAAGGTCCAGCCGAAGCCGACGGCCCACGGTGGCGCACGACCAACCCCAGCCGGCAACTCGCCGTCGTCCACGACCAGCCGCCCGCCCGCCACCTGGCCCGAGTCAAGATGGAAACGTCGCGTATTGCTGGAACGCGTGTGCAGGTCTGTTAGGATTGCTTTCTGTGCGCAAGGCGAGCGAGCACGGTGACAGCGTGGGCGGCGCTCGATCCGTCCGTACAGGCTCCGGGGGTACGCGGCGACGCACGAAAGCGACGGCGCCGTCCGTTGCGGGCAGCGGGAATGACGCTGGCCCCAATGTTCCACGAGAGAAACGGCCCAGCAATGCGCCGCGACGGCGCGCGCCCGCGGCGGCGCTGACCGCGGAGGAGATGTTGCGGCGCGCGCTGGGCGCGGCGACCCCGCGGTCGCGCGCGCTCTGGGCGCGGCGGGGCCTGTCGCTCCGGGGGCCGCTCGACCGGACGACGCAGGCCATGCTGCTGCGGCAGCTCTACCTCGCGTATTTCGAGACACGCCGCTTCGAGCGGGCAGCCGAGGTGGCGGAGCAGATCCTGGCGCTCGGCGTGCTGAGCGACGTCGCCCACCAGGACGCGGCGCGCGCGAAGCAGGCCCTCGGGGACATCGAGGGGGCCGTCGGGCACCTCCGGCTGGCGGCGCGCACGGGGCCGGCGAGCCGGAGGGCGTTCCACTGGTGGACGCTGGGCAGCGTGTATCACCTGGCGCGCCGGTACGACGAGGCGATCGGGGCGCTCACGCGCGCGGCGCGCTGGGGCACGCGGGACAAGCCGCTCTACCAGGGCCACCTCGCCGTCGTGCAGTGCGAGAGCGGCAAGGTGGTGGAGGGGCTCGGTGCGCTGATCGATCGGCTCTCGGAGGTGCCGGCAGGCCAGGGTTACGGCCGGTTCGTGCTCGGGCAGATGGCCTACTTCGACCATCGCTGGGACGAGGCCAAGAAATACCTGGAAGCCTTCGTCCAGCGGAGCACCTCGGGGAGGGCCGCGGTCGCGATCGCGCTCGGCGCGGAGATCGAGGCGGCGCGCCGGACGCTCGCGTCCCTCGCGGAGCGCTGATGCCGGCCTGAACGGACGGCGGCGCGCCGCACGACCCCGATCGCTTTGCTATAGAACCTTCGTGATGACCGCTTCGACTCGTTTCAAGGCAAGCGCCGGCGCCGCGCCGGCGGGTGTCCGACGTGGCGCGCGCGGCGCGCTCGGACCCGCGCTCCCGGCGCTGGTCGCGCTCGCCACGCTCGCGTCCCCGGCGCTCGCGCTGGCCGATGATCAGCGCGACCTGTTCACCCGCGGTCTGGAGGCCGGCCCGCTCTTCGCCGCGCTCGCCGCGCTCGGGGGCGGGCTGCTCACGTGCCTGACCCCCTGCGTGTACCCGATGATCGCCATCACGGTGAGCATCTTCGGGGCGCGGGAGGCGAAGTCCCGGCGCGAGGCGATGCTGCTCTCGACGAGCTTCGTGCTCGGGATCGTCGTGCTCTTCACGACGATGCTCGTGGTCGCGGCGCTCACGGGCAGCCTGTTCGGCGGCGTGCTCTCGAACAGGTGGGTCATCGTCGGCATCGCGGCGGTGTTCATCGCGCTCTCGCTCTCCATGTTCGGCGCGTTCGAGATGACGCTGCCAGACACCCTGATGCAGCGGCTCTCGCAGGTCGGGGGCATCGGCTACGGCGGCGCCTTCCTGCTCGGTCTGGTGAGCGGCCTCGTCGCCGCGCCGTGCACCGGGCCCGTCCTCACCGGCATCATCCTCTGGATCGGGAAGACCCAGAACGTCGGCCTCGGCGCGCTGGTCGGCGCCACCTTCTCCCTCGGGCTCGGCCTGCCGTTCTGGCTCGTCGGCGCGTTCGCGTTCGCGCTGCCGAAGGGCGGCAAGTGGATGCTGGGGGTGAAGTCGTTCTTCGGGATCGTGATGATGGTCGTCGCGCTCTATTTCCTGAAGACGACCTTCCCGGCGCTGTCGTCGCTCGCGCAGCCCACGCCGCAGTTCATGGCCGTCATGGCGGGCCTCGTCGCGGTCGGCCTCGCGCTCGGCGCGGTGCACCTCTCCTGGGACGACGGCGGCGCCGGCGTGAAGGCCCGCAAGGGGGTCGGGATCGCGCTCACGGTGGCCAGCAGCTTCCTGCTCATCGCGAGCCTGGATCTGCCGAAGCTCGCCTCGCCCGTCCCGTCGGCGGTGGCCGGCGAGGCCGCGTCGCCGCAGCTCACGTGGCTGCACGAGGAGCCGGTGGCCGTCTCCAAGGCGAAGGCGGAAGGACGCCCGCTGCTCGTGGACTTCACCGCGGAGTGGTGCGGCGCCTGCAAGCAGCTCGCGAAGGAGACCTTCTCGGATCCTCGTGTCATGGCCAAGGCGGCGCACTTCGTCGCGGTGAAGGTCGACGCGACGGACGACGAGGATCCGCAGATCGACGCGGTGAAGGGCAAGTACAAGGTCGTCGGCCTGCCCACGGTGGTGCTGTACGACTCCACCGGCGCCGAGCGGAAGCGCTTCAACGACTTCGTCGGCCCGGACGTGTTCCTGGCCGCGATCGAAGGCATCCAGTAGCGCGCTGCGCCCGGCAGCAGCGCGCCGCACACGCCGTCGGCATGGCCCAGGAGGACCGAACGCCGCGAGGATGGAGCGACGGGCGCCGCGCCCCTCGCGGCCAGGCCGCCATGAACATCCGCACCTTCCTGCTCGCCGCCCTCGCGCTCTGCGCCCTGCTCGTCGCAGGCTGCGGCGCTGCGGGGCCCACCACCGGGACCGTGGTGTTCGGGGTGACGAGCGAGCTCCGCGCAGGCGCCGACATCGACCTGCTGCGCGTCGTCCTGCGGGCCGACGGAGACGTCGTCCACGAGGACGCGCTGGCGCAGAAGAACGGGCAGCTGTTCTTCCCGCGGGAGTTCTTCTTCAGCGATCTCGAGGACGGCGCGGCCGTGGAGATCTCCCTGGAGGCGTTCGGACCGGAGGACGCCGAGAGGCCGCTGCTCACCCGCACCGCGTCGACCCGGGTGATCGGCGGCCGCACGCTGCTGCTCCGGGTGCGCCTCGAGCGGGAGTGCGTCGTCGCGCCCGGGGCGGCCACGTGCCCGGCGCCGCAGACCTGCGTGGCCGGCGGCTGCAGCGCTCCCGACGTGGATCCCCGGCAGCTCGAGCCCTACACCACCTCGTGGAACGCGGACGCCGAGCCGGACCTCTGCAAGCCGGCCGCAGGGGGGGAGCCGATCGTCCTCGTCGGGGAGGGGCAGGCCGACTACTTCCCGCTCGATGACCTCGACGAGGTCCAAGTGGAGGCTGGGCCGCAAGGCGGCTACCACATCTTCGTCGCCATCCGGCTCAAGAACCTCCGCCGGTCCGGCTCGCTCACCGTGGTGAACGGCCTCGTGCCCGAGCTCGGCTATGCGATCGAGCCGCTCGAGGTCATCTTCACCCTGGATCCCGACGAAGGCGGCTTCTGCAAGCTCGCCGGGCTGCGGTTCCGGCTGGATGGCGAGCGGAAGATCGAGGAGCTGCTCGGGAAGGTCGTGGAGGTCGAGGTGACGGTGACCGATCCCGACGGAGACGCCGGTACCGGCAGGCGCGCGGTGACCCTCTCGCAGACCATCCTGTAGCGCGCGGGCGCCCTGCGCGGGCGGAGGCACGCGGGCTCACTCGCGCGCAGCGCGCCAGCGCGTCATCCAGCCGCCGGTGAGCAGGTCGAGGGTCGCCTCCGCTTCGAGCGCCGCGAGCGTCGCGGTGCGGTGCTCCTCGGGGCTCTGGCCCGGATCGGCCGCGAGCGCGACGGCGCGCTGCCACGCGAAGAGCAGCTCGAGCACGCGCGCCGTGAGCTTCGTCTGCAGCTCGGCGCGCTCGCGGCGGAGGCGCTCCAGGGCGATCTCCTCGTCGGCGAAGACGATCCGGTCGAGCCGCCACGTCGCGCGCGCCTCGAGCCACAGGCTCGTGCCGCCGGACGCCGTCCTTCGCGTCGGATCGTACTCCGTGGGGGCCAGGCTCTCGGCTTCATCGACGAGCCGCGAGACGCGGAGCCGGAGCTCCGGGAAGAGCGACGACGTCCGCGCGCGCGACGCGATCGCGTCGATGCGCGCCTCGGGATCGAGGAGGCGGGATCGCCGCAGCGCCGCCTCGACGATCGCGCGGGCCATCGCTGGCGTGACCCGGACCGGCAGCGGGAGCGGCGGCTCGGCCTCGGCTGGCTGCGCGGGCGGAGGTGTCTCCGGGAGCTCGCTCTCCGGCGCCGCCCGTGGCGGGCTCGGGGTCACGGGGGCAGGCTTCAGCCGAGGCGCCGCGGGTTCGGCGACGGCGGACGGCGGAGGCGGCGCGCCAGAGCGGGTGGATAGCCGCTCGAGGGGGATGCTCGCGAGCAGCATGCCGGTGAGGGAGCGCTGGCCGCCTTCGCGCCGAGCGATCCCGAGCTCCACCGCGAGCCAGAGCGGCTGCGCGCTGCCCGGGGGCGCAGCCCAGAGCTCGTGGGGCGCGGTGTCGAGGCGGTCCACGCGCGGGTCGAGCGCCGTGGGCTCGTCGTCGAGGGGGAGCTCCGCGCGTGCGCGCGGCGTGATGAGCAGAGCGCAGGCAAGCGCGCCGAGGAGGAGGAGAGCGGAGCTTGCGATGGATCGGTGGTTCGGGTGCACGCGAGAAGGGTCGACCGCCGCGCGTCGCGAGTTGCGTTCGACGGGTCGACCGGCTCGCTCAGCGGCCCCGGGATGGCGGGCGCGCCGGGGTGGTGAAGCTCCGCCAGAGCTCCGCTCCACCGCCCAGGGATCGGCCCCGATCGGCGCCAAGGCGCGGCCCGCCGCCCGGGGAGAAGCCCCGCTCCGCGCTTGCGCGCCGGAGCGCCTCGCTGGCGTGAGGTCCCGCACTCCCGCCGCTTCCTCGGAGCAGCTCGCTCGAACCGCCGCGGGTCGCCGCGACCGCCTGCGCGATCGCCTCGGGCGTCGGCGCCGTTCCCGACGGGAAGCGGGCTGGTCCCTCGCTCGCCGCGCCGCGGGTCGCCGCGACCGCCTGCGCGATCGCCTCGGGCGTCGGCGCCGTTCCCGAGGCGAAGCGCGCCGGCGCCTGGTCGGGCGACGGGAGCGTCGGCTCCGCGACGAGCGTCGCGCTGCGCCCAGGCGCGACCGCCTCGAGGCCGCGAGGCGCGGCCGCTCGGACAGCCTCGGCGGCCACGTCGCTGGTCGCGGCCGGCGCAGCGGGCTCGACGTCGCTGCTCGTGACGACCGCCGCCGCAGCCGCCTCGATCTCCACGTCATCGCTGGCGACCTGCGCGCTCGACGCCGGCAGCGCCGTGGTCACCGAGCCTCCGCTCGCGCCGATCACGGCGACAGGCTCGCCGTGCTCTCCGCTGGCACCTGGAATCGACAGGGACGCCGTCCCCGCGGCGATCGCGTCAAGCGCCGGGGATACCGCATCGCCGACGTCGCCCTCGATGTCCCGCTCCGCGACGTTCATCGACGCACTGGGGCTGCCCGGCGGGATCTCACCTGTCAGTTCCGACGCAGAGGCCGGACGCTCCTCCGAGGTCTCACCCGTCGGCGCCGCCACAGAGGCAGGAGGCTCCTCCGAGGCCTCACCCGTCAGCGCCGGCACAGAGGCCGGAGGCTCCTCCGAGGACGGCCTCGGCGAAGCCGGCAACGCGCGTGGCACAGCGACCTCGAGGCCGACCGCGAAAGGCTCGAACACCTCGCCGGCGAGCCAGCCCGTGCACATTCGGAGGTTCGCGCCGGACGGGATGTCGCGCACGAACATGTCGCCGAAGAGCGCGTCGATGGCGAGATCCCGCTGCTCGACCACGGGCCGCTCCCAGCTCGGCATCACCGCGACGACGCGGATGGCGAGCTGCCCTTCCGGGCGACGCGCCCGCGCTCGCGCGAGCGTCCTGGGTCGCACTTCCCAGTAGAGGTAGATTGTCTCGTGATCGACCGCGATACCGACGATCTCGTCGACGTCATACCGCGCCGGGAGCTCCGCGCGCTCGTCTCGCAAGGCCGCCGCAAGACCCAGCGCCACCCCTGGGGCGACGGGCGACGCCGGCGCTTCGACACCGGCAGGCGAGGGATCTGGCGGTAGCTGCACCGGAACGTCGCCAGGCGCTCCGGCAACGGGCCCGGGCTGCCCCTGGTGCTCGCTCGCGATCGCGGCCCCGCGAGGCTCGGTCGCGCCATCGTCCCGCGCGAACGGAGCAGGGGAAGCCTCCGCGGCGGCGCTGTCCGCATCCTTCGCGGCTGCGTCCGCATCCTTCGCGGCTGCGTCCGCATCCTCCGCGGCTGCGTCCGCATCCGCATCCTCCGCGTCCGCATCATCCTCCGCGTCCGCGTCCGCATCCTCCGCGTCCGCGTCCGCATCCTCCGCGTCCGCATCCTCCGCGTCGACGCCCGTCGCTTCCGCGCCTGCCCCCTGCCCACGCGGCGCGCTCTCGATGAGCCTCTCCCGGAGCCGCCGCGCATCCTCGTCCTCCGGCGCTCGCGCGAGGATCTCGTCGAGCACCGCGATGGCGCGGTCCGTGTGCCCCTGGGACGCATAGATCTCGGCGAGCGTCGTGGTGGACCGCGGCGGCGGCGGCGGGGGGGGCGGCGGCCACTGCTCCGGCGGCGCCTCGCCGCGCAGCGCGCGCGCGGTCTCCGGCATGTGCAAGCCCCGCTCGACCACGCGCGAGAGCAGATCGCGCGCCCGCCCGAGGAAGCCGCGGAGGCGGGCCCGCTCCGGCTCGCTCTGCGCGGTGCGCGCCACGATCTCGTCGATGAGCTCGACCTTCGTGAGCAGGCGCGGCCGCGGCACCCCGAGCCCCTCGGCGCGCGCTATCAGCTCCTCCCGCGTCAGCCCGTCGAGCTCCCGGCGCTCCATCGCCGCCGACGCTACCACATCCGACGCTCGCTCACCCTCGCCGGACCGCTCAGCGAAACGCCCCCTCCGCCGCCGGATCCGCGCTCATCGACGCGAGCCGCGCCCGCGCCGCCTCGGCGTCGCGCGCGATCTGCGCCTTGAGCTCCGGCAGCCCGGAGAACCGCCGCTCCTCGCGCAGCCGGGCGATCAGGTGCACGCGCAGCGCCGCGCCGTAGAGATCCTCGTCGACGTCGAAGAGGTGCACCTCGAGGTTCGGCCGCGCCTGCCCCGACGCCTCGACCGTCGGCCGGACGCCGAGGTTGGCCACGCCGCGCGCGAGCGCGATCGCGCGGCCCGACGAGGTCACCCGATCGACGAGCGTCGCGTACACGCCGAACGGCGGGAGCGCCTCGTCGATCTCGTCGATGTTGCACGTGGGGAAGCCGATCGTCCGGCCCCGCCTCGCCCCCTGCGCGACGACGCCCGACAGCATGTGCGGGCGCGACAGCATCCGCTCGGCCGACTCGAGATCCCCGCGCGCGACGGCCGCTCGGACGCGGGTGCTCGACCAGGCCCCCTCGGCGTCGCCGACGAGCGGGTGCGATCGCGTCTCGAAGCCGAGATCCTCGCCGAGGCGCCCGAGCGTCGTGAAGTCGCCGGCGCGCCCGCGGCCGAACCGGAAGTTCGCGCCGACAAGGACGACGCGCGCCGCGAGCCGATCGAGCAGCACACGCCGCACGAACTCCTCCGGCGTCTGGGCCGCGAACGCGCGGTCGAACGTCACCGCGTCGACCCGGATCGTCGGCTGCACGCGCTGGATGAGCTCGATCTTGCGCGGCAGCGCCGTCAGGGTCGCCGGCGGCGTGCGGCCGAGGACGCTCGCGGGGTGCGGGGCGAACGTGAGGGCCACCGGCTCGAGCCCCCGCCGCTCCGCGTCCAGCGCCGCGTCGGCGAGCAGCGCCTGGTGCCCCAGATGAACGCCGTCGAAATTGCCGATGATCACCAGGCTGCCCCGCGGCCCGGCCGCGGCGCGCCCGCCCTGCCCGGAAGCGGCGGCAGCAAAATACTCCACGGCCGCTACCTAACCCGAAGCAGCGCCGAACGAAATGCGGGTGGACGCAGGCGAGAACTGCGGCGCCGGTCACGATACGCACGTACAGCCAAGCGATCGCTGTACAGAGTCGCTTGACGTGCCCATGTTCGACTGATAGAGCCGCGCTCCCCGAAACGGGCTGGAGGCGCGCCGTGTTCAAGAGAGTCAGTATCTTCTCCGGCAACGCCAATTTCCCGCTAACCCAGGAAATCTGTCAGGTCCTGGAGCAACCGATGGGGAAGTCGCGCGTGTCGCGCTTCTCGGACGGCGAGACGTTCTGCGTCATCCAGGAGAACGTCCGAGGCGTCGACACCTACGTCGTTCAGCCCACCTGCTCGCCGGTCAACGACAGCGTGATGGAGCTCCTGATCATGGTCGACGCGCTCCGCCGCGCCTCGGCCGGATCCATCACGGCGGTCATCCCCTACTACGGCTATGCCAGGCAGGACCGGAAGGTCGCGCCGCGGACGCCGATCACCTCGAAGCTCGTCGCCGACCTCATCGTCGCCGCCGGGGTGAACCGGATCGTCGCGCTCGACCTGCACGCCGGGCAGATCCAGGGGTTCTTCAACATCCCGTTCGACCACCTGTTCGCGATGCCGGCGCTGCTGGAGCACCACCTCCGCGAGCACTACGGCAAGGACGTGGTCATCGTCTCCCCGGACGCGGGCGGCGTGGAGCGGGCCCGCGCTTACTCGAAGCGCCTCCAGGGCACGCTCGCGATCATCGACAAGCGCCGCGAGCGGGCGAACGAGAGCGAGGTCATGAACATCATCGGCGAGGTGGCCGGCAAGCACTGCCTCATCCTCGACGACCTCATCGACACCGCCGGCACCCTGGTGAACGCCGCCAACGCCCTGATGAAGCAGGGCGCCAGGAGCGTCGCCGCCTGCGCCACGCACCCGGTCCTGTCCGGCCCGGCGGTCGAGCGCATCAAGGACTCGCCCCTCACCGAGGTCGTGGTGACGAACTCGATCCCGCTCTCGGACGAGGCGAGGGCCTCCGGTAAATTCAAGGTCGTCTCGGTGGCGCGGCTGCTCGCCGAGGCGATCCGCCGCATCCATCACTCGGACTCGGTGAGCTCGCTCTTCGTCTGACCGGCCGCGCGCGTTCGGCGGCGGGACGCACCGGCGACGCAGGTCGCCCGCGCCCCCTCGCCAGAACCCTCAAAAGACACAAAACGCGCCCTCCGGCGACGAAGGCTCGACTTTCTCTTCTCCGTTCTGCTATAGCGCCGCACCCTACGCCGGGGTGGACCGCGCACCGCGGACACCCGGATCACTTCTGGAGCCGTCGTCATGGACATCATCAAGCTCAACGCCACGAGGCGCGAGGATAGCGGCAAGAGCGCGTCGAGCCGCCTGCGCCGCGCCGGACAGATTCCCGCCATCGCCTACGGGCGCGAGCTCGCGCCGCAGTCGGTCGCCATCTCGCCGAAGGCGCTCCTTCAGGTGCTCGGCTCCGACCACGGCAAGAACTCCGTCGTCGAGCTGGCCATCGAGAACGGCCAGACGCTCACCGTCATGGTGCGCGACTACGACTACCACCCCATCTCGCGGGAGCTCGTCCACGCCGACTTCATCCAGGTGAAGCTCGACCAGCCCGTCGACGTGCAGATCCCCTTCCGCTGCGTCGGCAAGCCGAAGGGCGTGGTCACCGGCGGCGTGCTCCAGCAGATCTTCCGCACGATCCCCGTGCGCTGCCTGCCGGAGAAGATCCCGTCGTTCGTCGAGATCGACGTGACCGAGCTCGACCTGGGCGACTCGTACAAGGCCAGCGGGCTGAAGCTGCCGGAGGGCGTGAAGACGCTCCTCGCGGACGACCAGACGATCGCCGTCGTCAACGCGCCCGAGAAGGCTGGCCCCGAGGAAGAGGCGAAGCCCGCCGCCGGCGCGCCGGCCGCTGGCGCGGCCGCTGCGCCCGCCGCTGGCGCGGCTGCCCCCGCGAAGGGCGCGGCCCCCGCGGCCGGCGACAAGAAGGACAAGAAGTAATCCGGGAGCGGGCCGCCTCGCGCCTCCGCACCGCGAGGCGCGCGCGGCCCGCCCTGCCTCGCTCCCCGCCTGCCTCACCTGCCTCACCTGCCCGATTCCAGGGACTCAGCAGAACCAGCTCGTCATGCTGCTCGTGGTCGGCCTGGGGAACCCCGGCAAGGAATACGCTGCTCACCGGCACAACGTCGGCTTCATGGCCATCGACGCGCTGGCCGACGAGGTCCGGGCGGATCCGTTCCGCGAGAAGTTCTCGGGCGTCCACGCGCGGGCGGAGATCGCCGGACAGCAGGCGATCCTGCTCAAGCCGATGACCTACATGAACGAGTCGGGGCGCAGCGTGCAGCCGGCGATGGCCTTCTTCAAGGTCGCGCCCTCCGAGCTGATCGTGCTCCACGACGAGCTCGACCTGCCGTTCGGCACGGTTCGCCTCAAGGTCGGCGGCGGGCACGCGGGGCACAACGGGCTGCGCTCGATCATCTCCCACGGCGGGACGGGCGACTTCGGGCGCGTCCGCCTCGGGGTAGGACGGCCGCCCCCGGGTTTCCGGGGCGAGGTCGCGGATTACGTGCTGTCGGGGTTCGACGCCGTCGAGCGCGCGAGCCTGCCCGACTGCTTGAAGCAAGCTGTCCAAAGTGTGCTAGAAGTCGCCGCCCGCGGCTTCGACGCCGCGATGAACGTCCGAAACACCCGGCCCAAGCCGGGCAAGAGGCAGAAGGGCGAGGGGGATGGGTCGACGGATCCAGCCCCCGCCGCGAAGGAAGGGAAGGGTCCCCTCCCCCCGACGCAGAAGCCCTGATCCTCTACGGAACAGCCTGCCGAGCTCGCCGGTGCGTCGCTCGACAGGCTGTTCCTTTCCTCGCTCCGGGGCGCCGCCCCGGGGCCATTGGCCGAGAGGGAAGACTGAATGAGCCGACAGGTAACGGCGCCCGGGCGCGCCAGAGAGTACGAAACGATCTACATCCTGCGACCCGACATCGACGCCGACGGCGCCGAGCGGATCGGGTCGCGCCTCGCCGAGGTCGTCGGACGCGAGTCGGGCCGGCTGACCAAGGTCGAGACGTGGGGGCGCCGCCGCCTCGCGTACGACATCGCCAAGCACCGCCGCGGCGTTTACGTGTACCTGAAGTACCTCGGCGGCGGGAAGGTCGTCTCCGAGGTCGAGCGCAACCTGCGCCTCTCCGACGGCGTGCTGAAGTACCAGACGGTGCTCGTGCGCAACGACGTCGAGGTCGAGGGCGTCACGATCGCCGACGAGGACGTGAAGTTCGAGCGCCTCGAGCTCGCGCCGCTGGAGGACGACCGCGACGATTCGCGCGAGCGTCAGCTCGGCCTGATCGAGCCGGAGCGCCGCATCGACCGGAGCTCCGAGCAGGCTCCGGCGGGCGAGCTCGACGACGCCGAAGAGGGTGAGGCGGAAGGCGCCGCCGACGAGGAGGAGAGCTGAGCTATGAACGGCCGCAACAGTGACATGGGCCGCAACGGCGGCGCTGACTACGACGATCGCGACTTCGGGCGCACGCCCGACCTGAACGCCGACGCCCCGGGGCGCCGCCGCACGGGCCGGAAGCGCGTCTGCCGCTACTGCGCGGACAAGGCGCTGGTCATCGATTACAAGGACCCGCAAGCGCTCAAGTACTTCATCTCGGAGCGCGGCAAGGTCGTCCCGCGCCGCATCAGCGGCAACTGCGCGCGCCACCAGCGCAAGGTGACCCTCTCGATCAAGCGCGCGCGCAACATCGCGCTCTTGCCGTTCACCGTCACGGCGTAGGAGGTCGATCATGGCAACCCACATCCATGTGGTCCTCACGGAGGACCTCCACAACGTCGGCAAGAGCGGCGAGCTCGTGAAGGTTCGCCCCGGCTTCGCGCGCAACTACCTCATCCCGCGCGGCCTCGCGGTGGGCGCCACCGCCGAGAACGTGTCCCGCATCGAGCACGAGAAGCGGGTCGCCGAGTCGCGCGCCGCCAAGACGCGCTCCGAGGCGGAGCAGCTCGCGGCCAAGCTCAACCAGGTCAAGCTCACGATCAGCCGCCCGGTCGGCGAGGGCGACAAGCTGTACGGCTCGGTCACGGCGCGCGACATCGAAGAGGCGCTCGCCGCGCAGGGCTTCAGCGTCGACCGCCGCCGCATCGAGACCGACGCGATCAAGTCGCTCGGTGCCCACCCCGTCGTGATCCGCCTCGCCCCGTCCATCACGGCGTCGGTCGAGGTCACGGTCTCCGCCAAGTAGCGCAGCGCCGGGGAGCGCGGCTCGACCCGCGCCCCCGCGCTTCCCCTCCAGCCGCGCTCCCTCTCCCGCTGCGCCGGCGCGCCCTCTTCAGCCGAGTTCCCTCTCCCGCTGCGCCGGCGCGCCCTCTTCAGCCGAGTTCCCTCTCCCGCTGCGCCGGCGCGCCCTCTTCAGCCGCGCTTCCGCCTGACCCACGCCCGCGCGACGTCGTGCCCCCGCGCCACCGCGCGCAGCATGAGCGCCGCGTCCCCCCACCGCGCTCGCCCCTCCCAGACGAGGCTCGCCAGCATCCCGGCGCAGAAGGCGTCGCCCGCGCCCGTCGGATCGTGCGGGCGCACCGGGCGCGGCGCCACCGCGCGCTCGCCCCCGGGGCCGAGCAGGAGCGTCTCCCGCGCGCCGTCGGTGACGACCAGCGTCGCCTCGGGGCGGAGGCGCTCGCGGAGCCCGCGCGCCGTCGTCCCCAGCACGTCGAGGTCGCCGGCGCTGCACTTCACGAGGTCCGCCTGCCCGAACAGCCGGAAGCAGCCGCGCACGCCTGCGCCGGCGTCGGAAGCCGACGTGGTACCGGCCCCCGCGCCGGGGGCGGACGCGGCGCGCTCGGCGCGCGGCCACATCCGCGGGCGCGCGTTGACGTCGACCGAGACGGCGCACCCTTCGCGGCGGGCGCTCGCGGCCGCCCGCGCGAGCGCGCCGCTTGCCCCGCGCACCGGCGCGATCCCGGTGAAGTGTACGACCCGGGTCTGCCATCGTTCGGGCATCGCTGCAGCGAGCGCCTGCGCCTCGCTCTCGCCCTGCCTGTACCCCGCGAAGCGCGCCTCGCCGCGCTCGATCGCCACGAGCATGAGGCCTGTGCGCGCCGCGCTCAGCGACAGCCGTCCCACGTCGATGCCGGCCGCCGCGGCCTCGTCTCTCAGCCCGCGCCCCATCGCGTCATCGCCCAGCGCGGCGCACAGCCCCGACCGTATGCCGAGCCGGACGAGCGCCGTCGCGGTGTTCACCGCCCCGCCTCCCGGCACACGGCGCAGCAATTTCGCTTGCTCGAGCGGAATGCCTTCGGGCGCATAGAGATCCCACAGCGCTTCACCGACGCAGACCACCTCGGCGGGCTCAATCCTTGTATGGCGTGTTTTGTGATCCACAATGGCGGCTCCCCGCGATGGCTCACGCCGAGGTGCGAAGCGTCATCGCAGCTGAGTCAAGCGCGAAAAGAAATGGCGATGAGACCGGGGTTGCTCAATTTCCATACCTCGCCGGCGGCGGCGGCGCCTCGCCCCGAGGCCCCTCGGCAGCGACAGCCGAGGAGGCCACCGCGAAAGCGTCCGAGCCTGCCGCCGATCATGGAAGAGCGCCCCCTCGACGTGGAACCTGCATTGGGATGCCCACCGCACGAACGCTCACTGCAATGCAAACAGAAACCCTTCTCAGGGCTGCCCATGTTCTGGTAGACGGAAATCGACCCTGCACCCGACGCCCCGGAGGAACGTTTCCCCTCCGGGGCGTCGCCCATTTCGGCACCTGTGGAAAAGCTCGGGGCGGGATGGGGGGAATCGGTGGGGAGGAGAAGCACGGATGATGAGAATGATGGAGCGCCGAGGCCAGCGGCCTCAGAGGATCGAGCCTCCCATCGTCGCCGGACGCGTGCCGCCGCACGACCTCGACGCCGAAGCAGCGGTGCTCTCCGCCATCCTGCTGCACCGCGACGCGCTCGATCGGGTGCTCGAGATCCTGAAAGCGGACCACTTCTACAGCGAGGCGAACAGCCGCGTCTATGAGGCCGCGCAGGAGCTCGCGGCCGCCGGCACGCCCATCGACATCGTCTCGGTCGCGTCGTGGCTGCGCGACCGGGAGCGCCTTGCCCAGGTGGGCGGCGCGGCGTACCTCGCCCAGCTCGCGGACGCGACGCCCGCGGTCGCGCACGTCGCGGCGCACGCGCGCGTCGTCTACGAGAAATGGCGCGTGCGGCAGCTCATCGCCACGTGCCAGCGCGTCGCGGCCGAGGGGTACGGCGACGTCGGGGTGGTGCAGGAGTACATCGACGGCGCGGAGCAGGCGGTCTACCAGCTCGCCCGCACGCCCCAGGGGACGGCGACCCAGCCGATCGCCCAGGTGCTCAAGGCCGCGTTCGAGCAGATCACCGCCGCCGCCGAGCGCGGCGACCGGATCACCGGCATCTCGACAGGGTACGAGAAGCTCGACGCCAAGACGGCAGGCCTGCACGACGGCGACCTCTCGATCATCGCCGCCCGCCCCGGCATGGGCAAGACGTCGTTCGTCCTGAACCTCGCCGTGAACGTGGCGTCGCCGCGCACCGTGAGCTCCCCGGGGCCCGACCAGTCGGGGCACGGCGTCGAGCGGCACGATCCCGGCTTCGGCGCCGCCGTCTTCTCGCTCGAGATGCCCCGCGAGCAGCTCGCGACACGTATGGTCTGCAGCGAGGGCCGCGTCGACGTCGGCAAGCTCCGCCAGGGCTTCCTGCAGCCCGACGACTGGCGCCGCCTGACGGAGGCCGCCTCGTTCCTGTCCACCCTGCCCATCTGGATCGACGACACGCCGGCCATCTCCCTCCTCGAGCTGCGCGCCAAGGTGCGGCGCATCCAGGCCGAGTACGACCGGCCGCCCAGCGACGGCAGCTCGGGGCGGCGCATCGGGCTCATCGTCATCGACTACCTGCAGCTCATGAAGGGGCGGGACGGCGTGAGCAGCCGCGAGCAGGAGATCAGCGAGATCTCCCGCGGGCTCAAGCAGCTCGCGAAGGAGCTCAAGGTGGCGGTCATCGCGCTCTCGCAGCTGAACCGCGCCGTCGAGACGCGGACCACCAAGGACAAGCGCCCTCAGCTGTCGGATCTCCGCGAGTCGGGCGCGATCGAGCAGGACGCCGACAACATCATCTTCATTTACCGCGACGAGTACTACAACCCGGAGACGACCAACCACAAAGGCATCGCCGAGCTCATCGTCGCCAAGCAGCGCAACGGGCCGACGGGCAAGGTGCTCACGCGGTTCACCTCCTCGTGCACCCGGTTCGACAACCTCGCGCCGGGCGACTACCCGGAGATGGTCGACGACGAGTAGGCTGCGACCCACGACATGTCCGCCTGGTACGTCCCTGCCCTCCTCGCCGCGCTCTGCATGGCCGGTCATTACCTGATGCTGCGCGCGGCGGCAGGGCGGCTCGGAGACGCCCTTGGCGCGCTGTGCGTGGAGGGCACGGCGGCCGTCGGGATCCTCGTCTTCCTCCTCCTCCGCCCTGGCGCGGAGGCGCCTCCGTCGGCCCAGGGCGTGCTCTGGGCCTGCGCCGCCGGCCTGTGCATCGGTGGCGTCGCGACGCTCACCTTCATGGCGCTCCGCATCGGCGGTCCGGTGACCGCGACGGGGCCGATCGTGTTCGCCGGCGGCATCGCGATCGCCGCGCTCTTCGCGCCGCTGCTCTTCGGCGAGGAGTTCACCGCTCGCCGCGCGCTCGGCGTCGGCCTGGGGCTGGCCTCCCTCTTCGTCCTCGCCACCGAGCGCTCCTGACCCAATCTGCGCCGCGGCCGCGCATCGGAAGAGGACCGATGACCCGCTCGCCCGAGAGCCCCCGCCCCCCCAGGAGCCCCGCGCGCGCGGGGCGCGCCGCGCGCCACGCCCTCCGCTCGGCGAGCCTCTGCGCACTCGCGTTCGCCTCCGCGACCTGCGCGCCGCCCGTGCAGGGCGGCAGCGTTGTCGTGTCCTCCGGCGCCGTCGAGCGCCTCGGCATGCTCTGCCGGTGGGGGCGAGGCGGCGCGGAGCAGGGCGATCTCTGCCCGAGGGACGGCGGCGCCGCGCAGCCGGCGCGCGTCCGGCGGATCACGGGGCCCGCGGACGCGCTCTCCGGTCCGCTCGCGGCGGGGCGGCCCGGCGACTACGTGCTCGAGAACGACGCGATCGCCGTGGTCGTCGATCAGCTCGGCCCCGGGGCTGGCCTCGCCGAGAGCGGCGGCAACCTCGTCGACGCCGCGGACGCGCGGGCGCGCCGCGACGAGCTCGGGCAGATCGTCACGCGGCTCGGCGCGCCGCCGCGACAGGTGATCTACCGCGACATCACGACGGGCGGCGGCGAGGACGGCGCCGCCTGGATCGAGGCGCGCGGCGAGGTACGCGGGCGCGCTCTCGCTGGCGGCGCGCTCTCCGTCACCACCCGCTACAGGCTCCGGCCGGGCGACCGGGCGGTCACGATCACGACGTCGCTCCAGAACGACGGCGACCGCCCGGTCGAGGCGCTCGACCTCGGCGACGTCGTCCACTGGGGCGCGGCGGAGCACGTCGCGCCCGGCATGGCGCCGGGGCTCCGCGGCGAGCTCGAGGCGCCGTACCTGGCCGGCGTCGGGACCGGCGTCGCGTACGCGCTCGCCCCGGTGGACGGCGCGACTGTCCGCGCGCGGAGCGGCGAAGGCTTCAGCGACGTGACGTTCGCCCGGCAGGCCGCGCTGCCGCCCGGCGGGCGCGCCGCGTACCAGCGGATCCTCGCGGTCGCGCCGCGCGGCGACTCGCTCGCCGTCGAGACGGAGCTCTTCTTTCTGGGCGGCGGCGCGCCCGGCGGCGTCGCGCTCGAGCTCGTGGACGGGCGCGGCGCGCCGCTCCCGCCCCTCGCCGGCAAGGTGACGCTGACGCCGATCGCCGAGGACGGCGCCGCGCCGCCCGCCGCCGCGCTCGATCTGTGGTTGCGGACCGGCGATGGCGCGCCGCTCGCCGCCGAGGCGCCGCCCGGCCTCTACCTCGTCGGCTTCGAAGGGAGCGGCCGCCGCGCGCTGCGGAGCGCGCGGATCCGGATCCGCGCAGGCGAGATGGCCCCCGCGCGGCTCACGCTCTCCGGCGCCGGCCGGCTCTACCTCGGGGTGCGCGAGGGCGGCGCCTCGGCGCCCGCCGCCGCCCCCGATGCCCTCGGTCCGCTCGCGCCGGCGAAGATCAGCCTCTTCGACGCGGCGACCGGCAAGGCCCTCTCGCCGCCCCGGCTCGCGCTCATGGGCGAGCTCGATGTCTCCCTGCCTCCCGGGCGAGTCCGCGTCGTCGCATCGCATGGCCCCGAGTACGCGCTCGCCGAGGCGGCGGTCGACGTCGCGGACGGCGGTACGTCGCGGCTCGATCTCACGCTGGAGCGGGTGGTCGACACGTCGGGCTACATCGCCTGCGACCTCCGGCAGCACACGGCGCGGAGCGCCGACGCGGGCGTCTCCTCGGCCCCGCGGCTCCTCTGGAGCGCGGCGGAGGGCGTGGAGTGCGCGGTGGCGAGCGAGCACAACCTCGCCTCGGATCTCCAGCCGGACGTCGCCGCGCTGCGGCTCGAGACGCGGCTGCGCATGCTCCCGGGCGTGGAGCTCACGAGCGGCCGGAGCGGCGCCGGGCTCGGGAGCCTCGGCGTGTTCCCGCTCGGCAGCGAGGCGGCCGCGCCCCGCGAGGGCGCGCTGCGGTGGGTCGACGAGACCGCGAGCGAGATCCTCCGCGAGGTGCGCGCGCTGCCCGGCGAGCGCGTCGTCCAGGTGAGCCGGCAGCACGGCGGCGGCTCACCGCTGCATGGATCCGGAGCGCCGCAGGTCGCGCCCGATCAGGGCCCGAGCCTGCTCGCGCAGATCATCGGAGACGGCGCCGGCGTCGATGCCGTCGAGGTCTGGACCGCGCGCGACGCGGCCGCGCGAGACCGCGCGCTCGAGGAGCTCTGGGCGTTGCTCCGCGCGTCCCACCCGGTCACGCCGACGGCGACCAGCGACAGCCACGGGCTGCACGGCGCGGAGGCGGGTACCCCGCGCACGTACGTCGCCGTGGCCGACGATGATCCGGGCCGGCTCGACGTGGCCGATCTCGTCGCGGGCCTGCGGCGCCGGCGCGACGTGGTGCTCACGAACGGGCCGTTCGTGACGATGCGCCTCGGCGACACCCGCCAGGGCGGCGTCGCCTCGCTGCGGCGCGGGTCCCGCGGCGGGCGGCTCTCGCTCTCGATCCGCGTCGAGCGCGTCCCGTGGGTCGACGCGCGCGAGCTCCAGGTGCTCGTCGGCGGCGTCGCGATCGGCGCGCCGATCCCGCTGGAAGGTGCGCGCACCACGCCCGCGGGCGCGCTCCTCGACGAGATCGCGATCCCCGTCGTCCTCGGAGCCGGCGGCGGGCGACGAGCGCAAGGGCCCGACGCCCGCGCCGGCGCAGCGCGCGGCGACCGCGGGCCCGGGCAGAGCGCGCACGGCGCGATCTCCGTCGCCGAGGACACCTTCGTCGTCGCCATCGTCCGTGGGCGGCGGCCGCTCGAACCGGTGCTCGCGGGGGACCCGGGCGAGATCACGCCGTTCGCGATGACGGCGCCGCTCTGGATCGACGCCGACGGCGACGGCCGCTCCCTCGGCCGCGCGAAAGGCCCTTGAGCGCGGCGAGCTCGGTGACGCGCCAGGCACAGCAGCGCGGCCCCGCATGAAGCGGGCAGCACGCGTTGCCGCAAGCTGGCCGGCGCCTGGCCCGGCTGTGCGGCATTACGTGTAGCGGTCCAGCTTTGCTTCCAAATCGTCCTTGGCGCGCGAAAGAAGCGAGCAATGAGGATTCCAACGCAAAGACGCCAAGAGCTCAAAGACGCAAGGATGTACGAAGTTTGTTTCTTTGCGGCTTTGCGGCTTTGCGACTTTGCGTTGAAATCTCTCTCCGGATCCCTCGCCGGACTCCTGGTGGGTGGAACCAGTACACCCAGAGGACCGGCGGCTGGAGCTCCAAGGCGACGCGAGCTGCCCACCCTTCCGATACGAGCGCACCGACGGCGCCAATGGATCTGTACGATTGATACGGCGCCCCTGGTGCGTGCACGTCGAGAAAGGACCTGTGCCAAAGGTCACGACCAGCGCCGGCGCTCGTTTGCGAGGCCGCGAACAGGTCACGACCTATCGCGGAGGATCTTTTCGGCCCCGGAGGCCGGTCCCGATCTGAAGAAATGGATCTTTTCATACAAGTGGCCAGGTCGCGACCAGGCCATCGGCTCACGAGGAGCCTCCGCGCCAGGTCCCGACCTCGCCATCGGCTCACGAGGAGCCTCCGCGCCAGGTCGCGACCTCGCCATCGGCTCACGAGGAGCCTCCGAGCTAGATCGCGACCTCACCGTCGGCTCACGAGTGGGCTCCGCGCCAGATCGCGACCTCGCCGTCGGCTCACGAGAGGAGCCTCTGCCCCAGATCGCGACCTCGCGGGGGGCATCCAAACGAGCGGCCGGAGGGGATCGCTTTTCGTTTGCCTCCCGCGCGCCCGGGCAACATGGACCGCGGCGCATGCGAACCGAGCGGCTCGCCGCTGACGCGGCATCCATCGCACGGGCCGCCGAGATCCTCCGCCGCGGAGGGCTCGTCGCCTTCCCCACGGAGACCGTGTACGGCCTCGGCGCGCGCGCCGACGACGCGCGCGCTGCGCGCGGCATCTTCGAGGCGAAGGGGAGGCCGCCCGGCAACCCGCTGATCGTCCACGTCCCCGATGTCGCGTCCGCCCGCGCCCTCGCGGACGGCTGGCCGGCGGACGCGGAGCGGCTCGCGCAGGCCATGTGGCCGGGGCCCCTCACCCTGATCGTCGCGCGCCGGCCCGACCGCGTCGCCGACGTGGTCGCCGCCGGCGGGCCGACGGTCGCGATCCGCATCCCCGTCCACCCGGTCGCGCGCGCCCTTCTCGACGCGGTCGGGCTGCCGATCGCCGCGCCCAGCGCCAACCGCTCCACCGAGATCTCGCCGACCACGGCCGAGCACGTCGAGAAGAGCCTCGGCGGGCGCATCGACGCGATCCTCGACGGCGGGCCGACCGCGGTCGGCATCGAGTCCACCATCGTCGACGTCACGCGCTCGCCGGCGCGGGTGCTCCGCCCGGGGCACGTCACGGCGGAGGCGATCGCCGCGCTCGTGCCGCTCCAGGCGGCCGCCGCGCTGATCACCGCCCCGGCCGAGCGCGCCCCGTCCCCGGGGACCCACGCGCGCCACTACGCCCCCCGCGCCCAGGTCGCGCTGGTCCCCGCGCAGGCCGTCCGCGGCGAGCTCGATCGCGCCGCGCAGGCCGGGGCGCGCGCCGGCGCCATCGAGCACGGCAGCCGCACCGCGACCGGGCCGCACGCCGAGCTCCTCCCGGAAGATCCCGCCGGCTACGCCGCGGCGCTCTACGCCGCGCTGCACCGGCTCGAGGACGCCGGCTGCGACGTGATCGTCATCGCCGCCGTCCCCGAGGATCCTGCGTGGGACGCCGTGCGGGACAGGCTGACGCGCGCCTCCGCGCCCCCCTGAGCGCGCGCCACGCGCCCATCGATCACCAACGTGGTCGTGGTCGTCAACGATAGGCCGTGAACGACCACGACCACGTAAACGTAAACGTAAACGTTCGGATGTAGGAGAACGCGGCGGGAGGCTTGGTTAACGCCCAGGGATCCCCCCGCGGGTGGGTTTTCGTCCCCCGAGCTGGCGGTTTGTGGCAAATCAGGGTCGCCCGCCCGCTGGGTGAGCTACCTTCCTCGCCCCACTCTCACCCCTCGTCGATCCCATGCCGGCAACGTCCCGCGCCGCCGTCCACAGCCTCGCGACAGCCCTCGGCCTCGCCGCGCTGCTCGTTGCCGCCCCCCAGCGCGCCAGCGCCAGCCTGCTCGACGAGCCGCCGAAGCGCGCGAGCTTCAACCTGAACGAGACGGTCGCGCCGGAGCTGCCGCTCCTCCGCGCCTTCCACAACGCCGCCGTCGAGCGGCCTGGACCGTTCCGGCTCTACCTGAGCAGCGCCTACGGGAAATGGCGGGAGCAGCCGTGGTGGCAGCTCGCCTGGGGCGGCGCGCGGCCGGACGCGCTCGGCGAACACGCGCTCGGCGAGCACGCGCTCGCCTCCCCTGCCCTCGGCTCCACGGCGTTCGCGAGCGCCGGCTCTCCCTTCATCCCCTTCGAGCTACCCGGCCCTCTCCGGCTCGATCCAGCCGCTCCGGCGTGGTTCCGCCAGCTCGATCCGATCCTCGGCCCGCCGGTGCTCGCGACCACGGGGCCGAGCCTCTCCTCGAACGGCTTCGATCTGCTCTGGGATCTGCCGAAGAAGCAACCGCTCGACTGGCGCTGCCGCAGGGGCCCGGTCCAGTTCGCCCGGTACGGCGGCCAGCACGACGCCTTCGAGCTGGTGCGCTGCGACGGCTCCGTAGCGCCCGGCGCGCTGGATCGCCTGTCGATCATGGCCCGTCCGCCCGACGCGCCGGACCCGGGCGCAGAGCTCCCCGATGAGCCCGACGCCGACACCTGGCAGCGGGCGCTCGAGTGGGTGCCCCAGGTCCGCCTCGTCCACCCGCGCCTGCTCTGGCTGCTCCAGCAGATCGCCGACGCCTTCCCGCGCCGCGGGATCCACATCTTCAGCGGGTACAGGCCGCGCGCGCCGACGACGCGCGACGCGCCGGCCGCGCGCAGGCCGGCGTCCGGCACGCACCACAGCCAGCACGCCGAGGGGCGCGCCATGGACATCCACGTGATGGGCGTCCCGAACACCGCGCTATTTCAGTTCTGTCGCACGCTCGACGACGTGGGCTGCGGGTTCTACCCGAACAGCAAGTTCGTCCATGTCGACGTGCGCCGCCCCGGCGCCGGGCGCGTCTTCTGGATCGACATCTCCGCCCCCGGCGAGCCGTCGGAATACGTCGACTCCTGGCCCGGCGTCGTCGAGAGCGGCGGGCTCTCCTGGGGAGGCGCGCAGGGAACGCGCTCCGGCGGGGCCGTGCCTCGCTGACGTCGCCTCCCCGCGGTCGCCCTCGCACCTCGCGCCTCCACCCGCGCGACCGGCCGCTCCGCTGCGCGCTCCCGTTCCGGATGATGGAGCGCGCCTCGGGGCGCGGTGACTTGCCTCCCCGCGATCGGTGTTAAGCTTGGCTTCTTCCCCCTGGGCGCGCGACGCGAGACGGGGGCGGAGCTCGGCGAGCCGAGATCTGTCCCTGCACCTCCGGCGGCAAAGGCCGCCCCGCGGTCGCCCTGGAGAAAAAGGGTGCGAAATGGGCGAGTTGCGGACAGGGATGGTTGAGAAGATCGCGGCGATGCAGGACTTCGCGCTCTACCGCGATCTCGCGTGGGAGGGCACGTTCGAAGAGTACCTCCAGATCGTGCGCCAGAACCCGCAGGTGACGCGCAACGCGTTCCAGCGGGCGTACGACATGATCATCCGCTACGGCATCGAGGAATACACCGACAACAAGAAGAAGCTCATCCGGTACAACTTCTTCAAGGACGAGATGCACGGCGGCGCCGACGCCGTGTACGGGCTCGACATCCCGCTGATGCGGCTCGTCCACGTGCTGCGGGCCGCCTCGGAGGGGTACGGCCCGGAGAAGCGCGTCATCCTGCTGCACGGCCCGGTCGGCTCGTCGAAGTCGACGATCGCCCGGCTCCTCAAGAAGGGCATCGAGCACTACTCGACGACCCCCGACGGCGCGCTCTACACGTTCGACTGGGTGAACCTCGACGACGTCGGCATGGCCGGGACGGAGAGCGCCCGCTTCAAGTGCCCGATGCACGAGGAGCCGCTGCGCCTCGTCCCGCCGGCGTGGCGCGACCGCGCGTTCCGCGAGCTCGGCCTCTCGAGCGCGCAGCACCACGTCCGGACCGAGGGCGACCTCGACCCCGCGTGCCGCTTCATCTTCAACCGCCTGATGGACAAGTACGGCGGCGACTGGTCGAAGGTGATGCAGCACGTGCGCGTGCGCCGCCTCGTGCTCAGCGAGAAGGACCGCGTCGGCATCGGCACCTTCCAGCCGAAGGACGAGAAGAACCAGGACTCGACCGAGCTCACCGGCGACATCAACTACCGCAAGATCGCGGAGTACGGCTCGGACTCGGACCCGCGCGCCTTCAACTTCGACGGCGAGTTCAACATCGCGAACCGCGGCATCGTCGAGTTCATCGAGGTGCTGAAGCTCGACGTCGCGTTCCTCTACGACCTGCTCGGCGCGTCGCAGGAGCACAAGATCAAGCCGAAGAAGTTCGCCCAGACGGACGTCGACGAGGTCATCATCGGCCACACCAACGAGGCCGAGTACAAGAAGCTCCTGAACAACGAGTTCATGGAGGCCCTCCGCGACCGCACGATCAAGATCGATATCCCGTACATCACGAAGGTGTCGGAGGAGATCCGGATCTACGAGAAGGACTTCAACAAGGAGAAGATCCGCGGCAAGCACATCGCCCCTCACACGCTCGAGGTCGCCGCGATGTGGGCCGCGCTCACCCGGCTCGAGGACCCGAAGAAGCACAACCTGTCGCTCGTCCAGAAGATGAAGCTCTACGACGGCAAGGTCCTGCCCGGCTACACGCAGGACACCGTGAAGGAGCTCCGCAAGGAGGCGTCGCGCGAGGGCATGGAGGGCATCAGCCCCCGCTACGTGCAGGACAAGATCTCGAACGCGCTCGTCAACGACCTCGGCGAGGGGACGATCAACCCCTTCATGGTCATGAGCGAGCTCGAGAAGGGCCTCCGGCACCACTCGCTCATCACGAACGACGAGCAGCGCAAGCGCTTCACCGAGTGCATCGGGATGGTGAAGCGCGAGTACGAGGAGATCGTCAAGAACGAGGTGCAGCGGGCGATCAGCGCCGACGAGGACGCGATCCAGAAGCTCGCCGCGAACTACATCGACTCGATCAAGGCCTACACCCTGAAGGAGAAGGTGAAGGACCGCTTCACCCGCGAGGACGTCGAGCCCGACGAGCGGCTGATGCGCTCGATCGAGGAGAAGATCGACATCCCCGAGAACCGCAAGGACGACTTCCGCCGCGAGATCATGAACTACATCGGCGC
Organism: Sorangium sp. So ce124; assembly: GCF_051525235.1. Classification (NCBI taxonomy): domain Bacteria; kingdom Pseudomonadati; phylum Myxococcota; order Polyangiales; family Polyangiaceae; genus Sorangium; species Sorangium sp. So ce124. The sequence continues at coordinate 10,927,427 of NZ_CP150312.1, read as the reverse complement.
GCTCGCGGTCGACGGCAAGAAGTTCGAGTGGCACACGAACGACCGGCTGCGCCGCGCCCTCGAGCTCAAGCTGTTCGAGGATCAGAAGGACGCGATCAAGCTCCAGACCCTCGTGTCGAGCGTCATCGACAAGGAGACGCAGGAGAAGATCGACATCATCAAGACCCGGATGATCAAGTACTTCGGGTACAACGAGGTCTCGGCGCGCGACGTGCTCGACTACGTGGCCAGCATCTACGCGCGCGGCGACACGAAGTGACCCTTCGCGGGGGCGCGGCGGCGCTGCTGGCAGCGCGCCGCGCCGCTCGCCCCCCTACCCTGCTCGCCCCCCGATCCTACCCGCGCGCGAGGCTCAGCCTTCGCGCCTGAGCCTCGCGAGCTCGCGCTCCAGCGAGGCCACCGTCCGCTTGAGGTCGCGGACCTCCTCGACGGTCGCAAGGCCCATCGCCTTGGCGAACGTCTCCTTCTGCTCCGCGGTGAACGAGGAGACCCGGCCGGGCACGCTCATCGCCGTCATGAACAGCCGCATGAACCGCTCGTCCTGCATCAGCTTCGCCACGTTCGGGTTCGCGGCGAGCTTCATGCCCTCGGTGACCAGTCTGTCCTTCAACGCCATCCTGGCAGCGTAGCCGACTTTCGCGCGGGCGCGTCAGCCCACCTCGACCAGCACCGCCGTGATGTTGTCCCGCCCCCCGCGCCGATTCGCGAGGTCGATGAAGAGGTCGACCGCCACGTCGCCGCCCTTCGAGGCGATGCTCGCGACCTCCTCCTCGGCGTGGAGATACCCGTGCAGCCCGTCGGAGCAGAGCAGGTATCGATCGCCCTCCTCCACGGCGACGATCGAGGTATCGACCTCGACGTAGTCCCGGTTGCCGACCGCGCGCGTGATCACGTTGCGGTGAGGCGAGCTCTTGGCCTCGTCGACGGAGATGAGGCCGTTCTTGATCTGCCACGCGATCAGCGTGTGATCCTCGGTCATCTGCACCGCGGTCCCGTTGCGGACCTGGTAGATGCGGCTGTCGCCCACCTGGCCGGTCACGAGCGCGCCGCCGACGATGAGCGCCGCGCTGATCGTCGTGCCCATGCCGCTCTTGTCGCGATCGAGCTCGGCGATCGCGAAGACCATGTACGTCGCCGCCTGGATCGCTCCCTCGAGGATGCGCAGCACGGCGCGCGCCTTGGGCTGCGTCAGCGGCTCGTTCGGATCGCCGATGGCGGGCAGGCCCCGCTTCACCATGCCGTAGATCGTCTCGACCGCCTCGGCGCTCGCGACCTCGCCGGCCGCGTGCCCGCCCATGCCGTCCGCGACGATGTAGAGACGGAGCTCATCGTCCCGGAAGAACGCATCCTCATTGGCGCGCCGGTGGCGCCCGACATCGGTGCGGCCAAACGATTGGATCCTCATTGAGGTTGCCCGGTCCTTCGCTCGCCGTCCCGTGAGGAAATCCCCGAGGCGCCGGCGCGACTGTCGCACGATAAACTTCTTGAGCGGGGCCTGTCGAGTGGTCGGAGGCTCGGTTAGGATGGGCGAGCCAGCCATGGCACGAAGCTTCTCGGCGACCTGTGGGCCGGATGGCCTTCTCCAGCACCTGGCCGACCTGCGCAGCGCAGTCCCGTCGCCGTCGGGCGGCGTCGTCTTCGTCTCCGGACAGCTCGCCCAGCGCGCCTCGGGCGTCGCCGAGCTCGTCCGTGGCGCCTGGCGCGGCGTCCCGGCCTGCGTCGTGCCGGCCGCGGGCGTGCTCAGCGAGCGCGGCGAGATCGAGGGGGACACCGGCGCGAGCGGCGTGCTGTGGTCCGGCGGGCAGGTCACCCCCTTCGCGCTGCCCGAGCGGGCCGAGGAGCCGAGCCGCCTCCTGGCGGAGGCGCTCACCCGCGCCGTCGGCCAGCGCTCGGCGACGGCCATCCTCTTCGCCCGGCCCGGGGCGTTCGCGCCCGAGCGGCTCGAGGCGCTCGCCCTGTCCGCGCCGAACGCTTGCCTGTTCGGCGCCGGGACGGCCTCCGGCTCCGCCATCGGCGTGACGGCGCAGGGCGAGCTCATCGAGGGCCCGGCGACGGGCCTCGCCATCACCGGGTTCGCCCCGCCGCTCGTCGACGCCTCGACCGCCGCCAGGCTGCTCTCCGGCTTCCACAGCATCGACGACGCGAGCGGCGGCGTCGTGCTGCGCGCCGGCGGGCGGCCGGCGCTCGACCTGCTCTCCGCCGCGACCGCCACGCTCGGCGAGCCGCCGAGCGCGCAGCAGCTCATCCTCGCCGCGCTGGCCGACCCGCCGCTCGATCCGCCGGGCGCGCCGGGCGCCGACCGCGGCGACGCCGCCGAGGCGGCAGCGCCACGTTACGTGCTGCGGCCGGTCCGCGGCATCGATCCCTCGCGGCGGGGGCTCCTGCTGGGTGACGAAGCGAGGCCCGGCGCGCGCCTCGCGTTCGCGGTCCGCGACGCCGCCGTCGGCCGCGCCGGGCTCGAGGGGATCGCCCGGCAGGTGTCCCGGAGCGCGCTCGGGTCGGCCCCCCGCTTCGCGCTCTACCTGACCTGCGCCGGGCGCGGCCAGGGCCTGTACGGGACGCCCGACGTCGAGGCGCGCATCCTGCGCCAGCGCTTCGCCGACCTCCCGATCGCCGGCATGCACTCGAGCTTCGAGATCGCCCCCTGGGCCCGGGGCCAGGCGAGGCTCGCCCTCTACACCGGCGTGCTCGCGCTCTTCCGCGCGCCGAGCTGAGCGCTTTTCTACATCGGCGTGCTCGCGCTCCTCCGCGCGCCGAGCTGCGCGCGCGCCGAGCTGAGCGCCGCGGCGCTGGCAGCGCGCCGCGCCTCAGCGCTCGCGGTAGACCGCGACCACCGCGGAGGCCCGCCGCTGCACCGCCGCGTGGACGGCCGCATACCGCGGCTCGTCGCGCAGGGACGCGAGGACGGGACAGCGCTCGATCCAGATCAGGTCGAACAGGCCGTCGGCCAGCGAGAGCTCGAGCGCGGTCAGCGCGAGCTCTCGCTGGCCGAGGAAGGCCGCGAACTCCGCCTGGAGCTGCCGGATGAACGACGTGCGCCGCAGCGCCGTGACGGGCGGGCGCTCCCCCTCGACCTGCACGGGCCGTACGTCCGAGAGCCGCCCCTCGATGAGGTCGTCGATCACCTGCGCGAACGGCGCGGGGAGGTCCGGGAAGGCCTCGCTCACGCGCTTCTGGGAGAGCTTCTCGACCACCTCCGGGTCGCGCTGCCAGAGCACGCGGCGCATCCGCAGGACGGTGTAGCCCGATCCGCTCCCCACCGTCGGATGCGCCCGGATCACGTCCTCGGCGTCCGACCACCTGCCCAGCAGCGTGTACGCGCGCGCCAGCGCCTGCGCCGCCAGCACCACCTCGGGATCGCGCGCCAGCGCGGACCGCGCGCGCCGCGCGCCCTCCTCGAAGGCGCCGCACTCGAGCAGGATGTGGCCGATGAGGCCCTCCGCCTCGGCGTTCCCCGAGCGGGACGCCAGCGCCGCCTTGAGCTCCCGCATCGCGCCGACCACGTCGAGGCGCTGGAACCGCACCGACGCCATCGCGAGCCGCGCGTCCGGCAGCCCGGGCGCCGCGGCGACGGCGCGCGACGCCGCCTCCGTGGCCAGGTCCCCGCCGCGATCCGTGAAGAACCAGAAGCGGGAGCGCGCGAGCGCGTAGGCCGACAGGATCATCGGATCCTCGGGCGCGCGCGAGAGCGCCTGCTCGAACAGCGCGATCGCCCGCTCCTGGTGCTCCGGCCAGAACCGGCGGTACTCGTGGCGCCCCCGCAGGAACAGGTCGAGCGCGACGGGATCGCTCGGCGCCGTGCGGTTCGGCGCGGCCCCGTCGAGCGTCAGCGCCGCGGCGACCGCCTCGGCCACCTCGTCGTTGATCCGCAGCACCTCCGCCTCGGGGCGATCGAAGCGCTTCGCCCACAGCTGGAACCCGTCGGCGACGCTGATGAGCCGCGCGTTGATCCGCACCGTCCCGTCGCGCCGCCGCACCGAGCCCCCGACGACCACCTGCACCCCGAGCTCCCGCCCGATCTCGCGCGGATCGAGCTCGGAGGACGATCGCCGCCCGAGCGCCCCGCGCGGCCTCACCCGGAGGCCCGGCGTCATGGAGAGCGTGTCGACGAGATCGTCCGTCAGCTCCTCGGCCAGGTACGCGTCCGACGCAGGTCCCTGGTTCGCGAACGGCAGGACAACGACGCTCTTGCCGCCGTGCTCGGCCACGCCGGAGCTCGCCCCCGGGGTCACCCCGGAGACCGCCGTCCGCCCCTGCGGCGGCGTGAACGCCGGCGGCGTCGCCGTGGCCGGGCGGGTGAGCGACGCGAGGTCGTGCACGACGCTCTCGACGGACGCGTACCGGTCGTCGCGCTCGCGCGCCATGCAGCGGAGCACCACGCGCGCGAGCGCGTCGGGCAGGTCGGCGCGCCGGAGCCGCGGATCCGGCGGGTCGGCGAAGAGCCGCGCCGCGGCGACGGCGAGCGGCGCGTCGCCCTGCCACGCGCGCTCACCCGTGAGCATCTCGTAGAGCATCGCCCCGAGGGCGTAGATGTCGGCGCGCGCGTCGACGTCGTCGGCGCCCTGCACCTGCTCGGGCGCCATGTACGCCGGCGTCCCCATGACCGCGCCCAGCGTCTGGCCCGCCTCGCCGCTCGCGACCGCGCGCGCGATCCCGAAGTCGGTCAGGACAATGCGCCCGTCGCGCCCGAGCAGCACGTTGTCCGGCTTGAGGTCACGGTGGATGACGCCGGCCCGGTGCGCGGCGTGGAGGCCAGCGCAGACGCCCTCCACGACGTCGAGCGCGCGGCTCACGCCGAGCCGCCGCTCGCGCGCGAGCAGCGCGGCGAGCGGCTCGCCGTCGACGAACTCCATCGTCAGGAACCGGTCGCCCTCGTGCTCGCCGATGTCGAAGACGCGCGCCACGTTCGGGTGCGTCACCTTGCGCGAGAGCCGCACCTCGCGCCGGAACCGATCGGTCACCTCCGGCGCGACGCTGAGCTCGCGGCGCAGCACCTTGACCGCGACGAGCTCCTCGAGCTCCAGGTCGCGGGCGCGGTACACGCTGCCCATCCCGCCGATGCCGACCAGCCCGAGGAGCTCGTACCGGCCTGCGAGGACCTGCCGCGGGCCGGTCGCCACGGCGTCCGCGGGGTCGGCCGCTTGCCGCGCGCCGCTCGCCGCGAGCGGGAGGTCGTGGATCGTGTCGTCCTTGGAGCTCTGCGGCATAGGGGAATTCCGGCGGCCGTTGCCCCCCGCGTCACGAGGTTAGCCCACGGGATCGGCCGGTCGAGCGCCGACCGTCGCGGGAGCTCCAGCACGGAGGTGCTAGTCTCCGCCGCCCATGGCAGAGGCGTCGAGCTCCATCGTGGTGGAGTCGCTCTCCAAGACGTACCAGGTCCACGAGCGCGCAGCCGGCTTCTCGGCCACCGTGCGCTCGCTCTTCCGGCGCCGCACCAAGGTCGTCCACGCCGTCGAGGACCTCTCGTTCTCGATCGCCCCCGGCGAGCGCGTCGGCTTCCTCGGCCCGAACGGCGCCGGGAAGACGACGACGCTGAAGGTGCTCTCCGGGCTCCTCCACCCGTCGGGCGGCAAGGTCGAGGTCGCTGGCTTCGTCCCGCGGCACCGTGAGCCCGATTTCCTCAAGCGGATCACCCTGGTGATGGGGCAAAAGCAGCAGCTGCTCTGGGACCTCCCGCCCGCCGAGACCTTCGCGGTGAACCGAGCGATCTATGGGATCGGCGACGCGGATTTCAAGGAGACCCTCGGTGAGCTGGAAGACCTCCTCGGCATCGCCGAGATCGCGACGAAGCCGACGCGGCAGCTCTCGCTCGGCGAGCGCATGAAGTGCGAGCTGGCGGCGGCCCTGCTGCACCGGCCGGAGATCCTGTTCCTCGACGAGCCGACGATCGGGCTCGACGTGGCCATGCAGCTCGGCGTCCGCGAGTTCATCCGCCGCTACAACGAGCGGCGCCGGGCGACGATCGTGCTCACGTCCCATTACATGGACGACGTGGCGGCGCTCTGTCCGCGGGTCATCGTCATCGACAAGGGCAGGCTGCGCTACGACGGCGACCTCGCGGCGCTCGTCCGCAGCATGCGGCCTCACAAGCGGATCGCGCTGCACTTCAAGAACCCTGTCGACCGGGCGCTCCTCGAGCGGGTGGGCGCCGTCCTCTCGCTCGATCCTGGCCACGCGGTGCTGCAGGTCCCGCAGGCGGAGCTGCGCGACGCGATGTCCTGGCTGCTCGGCCGCACCGACATCGCGGATCTCACGGTCGAGGATCCTCCCCTGGAGGAGGTGATGCGCGAGCTCTTTTCGGGCGTGGAGCCCTCGGTGGGAACGGAAGGCGTGCCGGAAGGCGACGCGGCGGGCTCGACGGGCGGGGCGGCGTCATGAGCGGGTTCTCTCGGGCCGCCCGGGCGTTCCCGACGCTGCTCCGCGTCGGGATCGCGGCCGCGCTCGCGTACCGGGCCGAGATGCTGATCTGGATGCTCACGACGACGATGCCGCTCGTGAGCCTCGCGCTCTGGTCGGCGGTGGCCGCGAGCGCGCCGGTCGGCCGCTTCGGGCCGCGCGACTTCTCCGCGTACTTCCTGGCCATCCTCATCGTCCGGCAGCTGACCGGCTCGTGGCTCGTCTGGGAGATGAACATGGACATCAAGAGCGGCGCCCTCTCGCAGCGCCTGCTCCGGCCGATCCACCCGCTCTTCTCCTACGCCGCCGAGAACCTCGCCGCGCTGCCGCTCCGGGCGGCGCTCTGCTTGCCCATCGCGGTCATCGCGCTCGTCGCGACGTCGGGCGAGCGGTTCCAGCCGACGGCCCTCGAGCTCGGGCTCTGGGTCGTCTCGCTCGTCGGCGCCTGGGCGATCAACTTCTTCACCATGGCGCTGATCGGCTCGCTGGCGTTCGTCATCGACAGCTCGACCGCGGTGTTCGACGTCTACCTCGCGGCCTTCATGGTGCTCGCCGGCTACCTCGTCCCGATCGAGCTGTTCCCCTCGTGGCTCGCCGATCTCGCGCGGGTCCTGCCGTTCCGTTACAGCCTCGCGTTCCCTGTCGAGCTCATCACCGGCCTGCTCGACCCGGGCCGCGCGCTCACCGAGCTCGCGGTGCAGTGGGCCTTCGCCGCCGCGTCCGCCGCCGCCGCGCTCGTCGCGTGGCGCGCGGGGGTCCGGCGGTTCTCGGCGTTCGGCGGGTGAGCGGCGTGCGTTACCTCCGGTTGCTCGCGACGCAGCTGCGCGTGTCGATCGCGCTCGGGATGCAGTACCGGTGGGATTTCCTGCTCGGCGCGGTGATGACCGTCGTGTGGACGGTGGTCGGGCTGGTGCCGCTCCACATCGCGCTCGTGGCCCGGCCGCCGGTGCAGGGCTGGACGTACGAGCGGGCGCTCGTTGTCGTCGGGTGGTTCACGCTGCTCAAGGGCATCCTCGAGGGGGCCGTGAACCCGTCGCTCATCAGCGTGGTCGACCAGATCCGGAAGGGCACGCTCGATTTCACGCTGCTCAAGCCGGCCGACGCGCAGTTCCTCGTCTCCACGGCCCGGTTCGAGATCCGCAAGGTCGTGGACGCCGCGGCCGCGGTGGCGATCTTCACCTACGCCTTCGCCCAGATGGGGCGCGCCCCCGCGCCTGCCCACGTCGCGCTGGCGCTCGGCCTGCTCGTGACGGCGACGCTGGTGCTCTACTCCATCTGCATCCTCGTCATCTCCGCCGCGTTCTGGGTCGTGCGCCTCGACAACCTGGCCTATCTCTTCAACTCCATCTTCGATTTCGCGCGCTGGCCGGTCACGATCTTCACCGGCTTCTGGCGCGTCGTCTTCACCGTGATCGTCCCGCTCGCGCTGATGACCACGTACCCGGCGGAGGCGATGCTCGGCACCATCGCCCCGCGCACGGCCGCCGCCGCGGCGCTCGGCGCGGTCGTCTTCGGCGCGGTCGCCCGTGGCGTGTGGAAGCGCGCGATAGGCCGGTATACATCGGCGTCGAGCTGAGCGTCGCGAGGGCTTCCGGCGAGCGGCGCGCTGCGTTAACGTCACACGATTGCCCTCCGGGTGCGAGGAGGACTACGGACACCGGGGGAAGCGCGGGATCGGGACATCGGGAAGGAGACGCGGTGAAGGACGGAGGGCTGACGCTCGAGGAGTTGGGTCGGAGCATCGTCGATCTCGCGATGACCGAGGACGTGATACGCCGCCAGGCGCTCGCCCTCCTCCCGGTCGGGCGCCGCGAGGAGCGGGAGCTCGAGGTCCTCGGCAGGCCGTCGCGGCTCACGATGGACTTCGAGGTCGGCGACCCGGCGGCGACGCGGAGCATGAGCGGCGCGTTCGATGTCGCGATCCCGCACGCCGTGACGGTGCGGGTCGACGCGGAGGGAGAGGCGGAGGAGCACCGGCTCGACGTGACCCTCACGCTGCGCATCACGCCGAGGCCCTGCGCCCCGCTCGGGATCTTCCTGGACGTCGCGGAGCTGTCGGCGGAGTCGGTGAGGTTCGCCGAGTCGCGGGCCTCCGCGAAGGACTACCTGCGCGGCCGGATCGCGGAAGAGGTGCGGAGGGAGCTCCTCCGCCTCGTGCGCGCGCGGATCGCGGAGAGCCGCGCGGACCGCACGCTCGACCTGGAGGAGCCGCTCCTCCGCGCGCTCGGCGACGCCTCCTGGGCGGGGCAGGAGGAGGCGGAGGAGCCGGACGGGCGGGACGCGCCGCCGCCGAGCCGTGTGCGCGGGGCGGGCGGCCCGGCGAGCGGGGCTGGGCTGCTGGACGCGCAGCTCAGCGACCTGGACGCGCAGCTGCGGTTCTTCGGGAACGCGATGCCCCTCCAGGTGTGGACCGCGCGCCCGGACGGCCAGCTGAACTTCGTGAACCGGGCCGTCCTCGACTATTTCGATCGCACAGAGGAGCAGATGATCGGCGAGGGCTGGCTCGCGGTGCTGCACCCGGACGACGTCCCGAAGACGGTGGCGGCGTGGACCCGGAGCCTCGCGACGGGCGAGCCGTACGACACGGAGTTCCGCCTGCGGCGGGCGAGCGATCAGACGTACCGGGAGCACGTGGTCAGCGCGCTGCCGCAGCGCGACGCGGCGGGGAACATCTTCCGGTGGATCGGCGGCACCACCGACGTGGCCGAGCTGCGCCGCGCCGAGGCCGCCCTCCGGAGGAGCGAGGCGCGCTACCGGCTCTTCGCGGAGGCGTCGAACGAGGGCGTCTGGTTCTGGAACATCCGCGAGGACACGGTGGAGTGGAGCGATCGCATGCTCCAGATGATCGGCGTCCGCCGAGAGGCGTGGGGCGGGACGTTCGCGAGCTTCTTCGCGCGCGTGCACCCCGACGACCAGGGGCCGGTGCAGGCCGCGCTGAGGGCTCACCTCGAGGAGCGGCGGCCGTTCGAGGTGGAGTACCGGCTGCGGCGCGAGGACGGCGAGTACCGCGACGTGTTCGTCCGCGGCATGGCCGAGTGGGACGACAACGGCGTGCCGTTCCAGATGGCGGGCGGCGCGACGGACATCACCGAGAAGAAGCGCCAGCAGGCCGTGCTGAACGAGCGGCTCGAGATCATCGAGCAGCAGCAGGAGGCGATCCGGGCGCTGTCGACGCCGATCATCGAGGTCTGGAGGGGGGTGCTGACGATGCCGGTGCTCGGCGTCCTCGACGAGGAGCGCGCGCAGCAGATGATGGAGGTGCTGCTCGAGGCCGTGGCGCGGACCCGCTGCCGTCACGCGATCATCGATCTGACCGGGGTGAGCGCCGTGGACGCGGCCACCGCCGATCACGTGCTGCGGCTCATCGACGCCGTGGCGCTGCTCGGGGCGCAGGGCATCGTCGTCGGCATCCGGCCCGAGGTGGCGCAGACGGTGGTGTCGCTGGGGCTCGATCTGTCGAACATCAAGACGCTCTCGAACCTCCGGGAGGCGCTCCTCTTCGCGATGCAGTCGAGCGGGGTGTCGGTCAAGCGGCGGCGCAGGCGGAGGGCGGGGCGCGAGCGCGCGGACGACGCGAAGGGGACGCGCGATCCGCGCGACGGGTGATCGGCACAGGCGGCGCGAGCGCGCTCGACCTCCTCGTAAGGGGCGGCGGTTGAGGTAGAACCTCGCCATGGCGAAGATCCCCTCCTCCATCAAGCTCGGCGGCCAGGGCGGCATCGCTGGCGCGCTGCGCGGCGTCGCGCTCGGCCTCGTGCTCCTCGTGGCGATGCTGTTCGTCGCGTGCACCACGGTGACGCGGATCGACGCCGCGCACGTGGGCATCCGGGTCAAGCTCGCCGGCTCGAACCGCGGCGTGAGCGACATCCCGGTTGTGACCGGCTGGGTGTTCTACAACCCGCTCACCGAGCAGATCGTGCAGTTTCCGACGAGCGTGCAGAACGTGGTCTGGACGGCGTCGACGCACGAGGGCCGAACGGTCGACGAGTCGATCACGTTCTCGTCCTCCGAGGGCGTCAACGTCGGCGCGGACATCGGGATGTCGTTCCACATCGAGCCGGACAAGGCGCCCCACCTGTACCTGCGCTTCCGCGAGAACGACCTGATGAGGCTCGCCGACCGCTACGTGCGCAACGCGGTGCGCGAGGCGTTCAACTCGGTCGCGTCGAAGATGCCGGTCCAGGAGATCTACGGGTCGGGCAAGACGAGGCTCATCCACGACGTGCAGAAGGAGCTCGAGCAGGTGCTCGAGAAGGACGGCATCCGGATCGATCAGCTCACGATCAACGGCGCGCTGCGGCTGCCCGAGAACGTGGCTGCGGCGATCAACCAGGCGATGGAGGCGACGCAGAAGGCGATCCAGGCCGAGAACCGGGTGCGTCAGGTGAGGGCGGAGGCCGACCAGGCGATCGCGACGGCCCGCGGCGCGGCCGAATCGGCGCGGGAGCGGGCCCGAGGCGAGGCGGACGCGCTGCTCATCCGCGCGCGCTCCGAGGCCAAGGCGAACACGATCATCCGGCTGTCGACGACGCCGGCGGTGCTGCAGTACCGCGCGCTCGAGCGGTGGAACGGGCGCCTGCCGGCGATGAACCAGGGCCCGCTGCCGATGCTGACGTTCGACACGAAGAGCGCGCTCGACAAGGACGCCGAGCAGAAGCTGGCCGAGCTGCTCGAGGAGACGGCGCCAGGGGGTGATGCGGCGGCGGCTCCCGGGTCGGCGCCGGCTGGCGGGGCGGCGACGGGCGCGGGCGGCGACGAAGCCGACAAGGGCGCGAAGCCCGCGGAAAAGCCGGCTGGGCAAGCGCCGGCCGGCGCGCCCTGAGCAGCTCCTGGTCCGGGTTGACGTCGCGAGGGGGGGTGCGACGATGGCGGCAATGCGTCCTCGCTGGCGGCTCGCCGCCTTACTCCCGCTTCTGTGCGTGCCCTCGCTCCCGCTCGCTCTCGCGGGCTGCCAGCAGATTCTGGGCATTCATGACGTGAGCGACGATCGCGACACCGTCAGGCCCGACGGCCAGACGTCTCAAGGGAGCGGGGGCGCGCCCTCCGGGGTTGGCGGCGGCGGCGAGGCCAGCGGCGGGCTCGGCGGCGGCGATGCCGGCGGCGGCGGTCACGGCCCTGACGTCATGGATCTCGCGCTCGTCGTCCTGACGCCCAACGTCACGGTGCCTCTCGGGGGGAAGAACCTTGTCGAGATCGAGATACGGCGCACCGGCGGCTTCGACGGCGAGGTGACCGTGGCGGCGGTGAGCCCTCCTGCGGGCCTCGTCGTCAAAACCATCACGATCGCCGCCAAGGAGACGAAGGCCGAGATCGTGGTAGGCGCCGAGGCGCCGCTCGCCCTGGGCAACACGATCTCCTTCTCCCTGAAGGCGACCTCCGGGGCCCTGGAGAGCACCGCCTCCGTGACGAACGCGCTCGTGACCGGCCGCCCGGGCTCCCTGGACGCGACGTTCGGCGTGGCGACCGGCATCGCGCCGGTGCGCTTCGGGAACGACGACGGCGGCTATTTCACCGATATCGAGGTGGTCGGCGAGCGGATCGTCGCGACCGGCTGGGGCATCGGCGGCCTCGGCGGCTCGTCGATGAAGATCGCGCGCTTGACCAGCGCCGGCGCGCTGGATCCCGACTTCGCCGGCGGCGCCTTGCTGTCGACGAGGATCGGGAGCAGCTCGGGCGCCGAGGCCCAGTCGTTCGCGGTGGGGCACCAGGTCGACGGCAAGATCATCGCGATAGGCTGGCACGAGACCCCGGAGCCGCGTGACATCGCCCTCTGGCGCGTCGGGGCGAGCGGCGCGACCACCGACCCGGAGTTCGGCAACAACGGCAAGGCGCTGGTCGATACGGGCGGCGAAGAGACGGTCGTGGACGGGCTCGTCCTGGCCAACGACAAGATCCTCGTCGCTGGCGCTCGCGACGGGCGCATGATGGTGGCGCGCATCTCCTCGAATGGGAGGCTCGACACCGCCTTCGCCGCGCCGAACGGCTTCTGGGCGCTCGACCGCGCCTCCACCGCGAGGGCCGTGGCGGTCGACCGCGAGGGCCGGATCCTGGTCGTGGGCGAGGTGGACGCGGGGGGCCAGTCCGACGGCATCATCGCCCGCTTCCTCGCCGACGGGCAGCCCGACACCACCTTCGGGACCGGCGGCCAGCAGGTCTTCGGTGCGTCCGCGATCAGCGAGCGCACGGCGGCGGTCGCCGTCCTCGACGACGGCCGCATCCTCGTGGGCGGCAGCGCCGGCAAGGACGGGGGCGCCGACTTCGAGGTCCGCCGCTTCCTCGAAGACGGCGCGGCCGACCCGAGCTTTGGCGCGTCGGGCGTCGTCTCGCTCCCCATCACCGACGGCGACGACGTGGCGGAGGACGCCATCGTTCTCCCCGACGGCCGGATCCTGGTCGTGGGCAATGCGACCGGCGGCGCCACGCCTGGGCCGGTGCTCGCGCGCTACCTGCGCGACGGTAGGCTCGATCCCAACTTCGGAGTCGGCGGGGTGCTCTCCCTGTATGTCGGCGACTCGGGCGGCATCCAGCGGGCCGCGGTCTACCCGGGCCACAAGGTCGTGATCTGCGGCGAGAACCAGGGGGGTGTGCCTGGTCCAGGGACGTACGGGATCGTGGCGCGCCTCTGGATGTAGCGCTCATCCGCCGAGTCAGGGTCCGAGCGGCGGTCGCCCTTCGCCACTCCACGGGTCTCGAGACAAGGCACCTCGCTGCCCTGCCTCGCTGCCTTGCCCCGCCGCCCACCCCCGTGCAGGCTTCGCCCATGGGCCAGCCCGCCGCGAAGCAGCGCCGCGCCACGTACGCCGACCTCGAGGCCGTCCCGCCCAACCAAGTGGCGGAGCTCATCAGGGGCGTGCTCCACGTCCTGCCCCGCCCGGCGCCGCGCCACGCCAACGCGAGCTCGGTCCTCGGGATCAAGATCGGCGGCCCCTTCGGCCTCGGCGATGGTGGGCCAGGCGGCTGGTGGATCCTGGACGAGCCGGAGTTGCACTTCCCCGACCCGGACGCGCCGGACGAGATCGACGCGCTCGTGCCCGACCTCGCCGGCTGGCGCCGCGAGCGCATGCCCGAGCTGCCCCAGACGGCCTACTTCGCGCTCGCTCCGGACTGGATCTGCGAGGTGCTGAGCCCGTCGACAGCGTCTTTCGACCGTGACGAGAAGATGCCGATCTACGCGCGCGAGGGCGTGCGTTACACATGGCTGGTCGACCCGATCGCACGGACGTTGGAGGTCTTCTCGCTCGCCTCGGGCCGGGGCTGGGGGCCCGCCGCCGTCCACCGCGACGCTGCGCGCGTGCGAGCCGAGCCCTTCGAGGCCGTCGAGCTCGATCTCTCGGTGCTCTGGGCGACGTAGCAGACCGCCGTGCCGTCCAGTTCCCGGCGCCGCGGGCCCGGGCAAGCCCGAGCTCAGCGCGGCGCTCGCGTCGTGGCCTCCCACCGCTCCAGCGTGACGACGAGTCGAGCCGCCCCGAGGACGCCGGCCGGGAGCACGAGGAGCAGCGCGCAAGGCAAGAACGAGAGCAGCGCGAGGCCGGAGCCGAAGCCCATCACCGCGGCGAGGTTCCGGCGCACGAACTCGATCCGCGCCGCCACGGGCACGCCGCGGATCGACAGCGGGCAGTCGCAGAGGTCCCAGGCCCCCGCGAGCGCCGTCACCGCGAGCTGGAGCGGGACGACGACGACGTTCGCCGGCGCGAAGAGCAGACCCACGACGCCGAGGACGATGAGGATCGGGAGCGTGAAGGCGAGCGCCACGAGCGACGACTGCAGAGCGCGCCACATGTCCGCGAAGAAGCCGACCTCCGGCCACGGGGGCGCCCCGACATCGGCCTCGGCCCTGCGCACCATCCGCTCCAGCGCGGTCCCCGAGAGCGGCTTCGCGAGCCCGAACGAGATCACGAGGGCGGCCACGAGCACCACCGCGAGCGAGAGGATCCGCAGCACGACCATGAGCACGGTCCAGAGCCCCCCCGTCCCCGGCTCCCTCACGATCAGCTCGACGAGCGAAGGCGCGAGCTTCACGCCGACGATGGAGAGCACGACCATGAGCACGAGCGCGATGCCCGTGGGGACGAGCGCGAGCGGCCAGAGGTCCGGCGTGCGAAGGAGATAACCGTAGCCGCCCAGCATGGCCTTGAGGCCCGCGCCGAAGCCGGGGCGCTCGAGCGGGACGAGCCCCGCCGGCGGGCGCTGCGCGGGCGCCGTGAGAGAGCCGCGGGGAGCGTCGGGGGTGTTCATCCAGCCACGAACGTCCCAGCGGTCGTGCATCCGGTCAACACCTTCCGCGCGCTGGCATCCGCCGCTGGACGAGCTCCCGCCTGCCACGCAGTGAACACGGCCCCTCGGATGCGTGGAGGACGCCTCGTCAGCCCTCGGGGAGCAGCGGATCGAGCACGCTCCCGCCCGGGGGCGAGGGCCCGAGCGCGCGGCGGAGGTGTTCGCGGATCGCGGCCGCGAGCGCCTCGGTGACACGTTTGCGCAGCTGGGTTCGCGACGTGACGAGCCCGATCTCCCGGAGCGGGATCGGCCGTGCGAGGGGCCGCACGCGGTCGCGGCGCTTGTCCGGGGGCAGCCCCTGCGCCACCAGCGCGGGCAGCACGGTCGCTCCGAGCCCGGTGTCGACCAGCCCGATCAACGTCTCGAAGCTGCCGCTCTCGAGCTGAACGCCGCGCGGGGGCCTCGCCTGGCCGCTCCTGCAATACGAGAGCACCTGGCTCCGGAAGCAGTGCCCCTCCGGGAGCACCCACAGCTCGCGATCGCTGAGGTTGGCCTGCGTGACCATCTTCCGGTCGAGCAGCGGGTCGCCCTCGGGGAGATAGGCGACCATCGCCTCGTGTCCGAGGGGCGTCTCGCTCAGCCCCGGAGCGTGGAGCGGCGTCGCAGCGAGCCCTGCGTCGAGGGTGTCGGCGGCGAGCCGCTCGATGATCTCCTCGGTCTTCAGCTCCTCGATGAACAGCTCGACGCGCGGGTGCGCCTTCACGAAGGGATCGAGGAACAGGGGCAGCACGGTGGGAGCGAGGGTCGGGATGATCCCCAGCCGGTAGCGCCCCGCCGGAGCGTCGTCGCCGGCGACGATCTGACCGAGCCGCTCCGTCTCCCGGAGGATCTCGCGCATCTGAGCGATGGCGCGCGCCCCCTCCTCGGTCACCAGGACGGGCTTCTTGCTGCGGTCGAACAGCACGATATCGAGGAGCTCCTCGAGCTTCTGGATCTGCATGCTGAGCCCGGACTGCGAGACGTGGCAGCGCTCGGCCGCGGTGCGGAAGCTGCGGGTCTGCTCCACCGCCACGGCGTAGCGGAGCTGCGTGAGCGTCACCTGCTCGAGGTCCATGGCCCGCGGAGTATCACAAAAAGTGAACGTTTCATAAAATCGTTCGATTGGCACCGCCGGCGCAGAACGACCACGTTGCCTCTCGCCGGCGCGGAGGCACGAGACGCCCCCGCCCCGAAACGAGGAAACAAGAGAATGTCGCTCATCAACACCCGCATCAAACCGTTCAAGGCCACCGCGTTCCACCAGGGGAAGTTCGTGGACGTCTCGCACGAGTCGGTCCTCGGCAAGTGGTCGCTCTTCGTGTTCTACCCGGCGGACTTCACCTTCGTGTGCCCGACCGAGCTCGAGGACCTCGCGGACCTCCACGGCGAGTTCCAGAAGCTGGGCGTCGAGATCTACGGCGTCTCCACCGACACGCACTTCGCGCACAAGGCGTGGCACGACACGTCCGCGGCGATCAAGAAGGTCAAATACCCGCTCGTCGGCGATCCGACCGCCACCCTCTCGCGCAACTTCGGCGTGCTCATCGAGGAGGAGGGCCTCGCGCTCCGCGGCTCGTTCCTCGTGAACCCCGACGGCGTCATCAAGGTCTACGAGATCCACGACCTCGGCATCGGCCGCAGCGCGGCGGAGATGCTCCGCAAGGTCAAGGCGGCCCAGTACGTCGCCGCGCATCCGGGCGAGGTCTGCCCGGCGAAGTGGGACGAGGGCGCGAAGACCCTCAAGCCGTCGCTCGATCTCGTCGGCAAGATCTGAGGTGTTCGGGCGTCGCCGCGCGCGTGGCGCGGCGACGCCCGACATCTCTCGTGACTCGCCTCGTGACCCGCTCGTATTCGCCGGAAGGAACGCAGCCATGCTCGAAGACTCCATCAAGACCCAGCTCCGCGACGTCCTCGGACGGCTGACCCGTCCCGTCGCGGTCACCGCCTTCGTCGACGACTCGCAGGGGTCGGAGGAGATGCGCGCGCTCCTGCGCGACGTCGCGAGCGCCTCGTCCCTCGTCGAGCTCCACGAGCGGCGCGAGGGCGAAGGGCGAACGCCGTCGTTCGGCATCCACTCCCCTGGCGAGGAGCCGCGCGTGATCTTCGCGGGGCTCCCGCTCGGTCACGAGCTCACCTCGCTGATCCTCGCGCTCCTGCACGTCGGCGGCTATCCGCCGAAGGTGAGCGCAGAGGCGCTCGAGCAGATCGCGCGGCTCGACGGCGAGCTCCGGTTCGAGACCTACTTCTCTCAATCGTGCCAGAACTGCCCCGACGTCGTGCAGGCGCTGAACCTGATGGCGGCCAAGAACCCGAGGGTTCGCCACGTCGCCGTCGATGGCGCCCTCTTCCGGGGCGAGGTCGAGCAGCGGAAGATCATGGCCGTGCCGACCGTCTTCCTGAACGGCGAGCCCTTCGGCCAGGGTCGGATGGAGCTCGCGCAGATCCTCGCCAAGCTCGACGACGGCTCCTCCGTGAAGAGGCGCGTCGAGGCGCTCGACCAGCGCAAGCCGTTCGACATGCTCATCGTCGGCGGCGGGCCCGCCGGCGCTTCGGCGGCCATCTACGCTGCGCGCAAGGGCCTCGACACAGGCATCGTCGCCGAGCGCTTCGGCGGGCAGGTGATGGACACCCTCGCCATCGAGAACCTCATCTCGGTCGTGGAGACCGACGGGCCCAAGCTCGCGGCGGCGCTCGAGCAGCACGTGCGCGCGTACCCCGTCGAGCTCATCAAGCACGAGCGCGTCGAGTCGATCACGCCCGGCTCGCCGTTCGAGCTGCGCCTGGCGAGCGGCGCCACGCTCCGCGCGAAGAGCGTCGTCCTGGCGACGGGCGCCCGGTGGCGCGACATGAACGTCCCCGGCGAGGCCGAGTACCGGACCAAGGGCGTGACGTACTGCCCGCACTGCGACGGACCGCTGTTCAAGGGAAAGCGGGTCGCCGTCATCGGCGGCGGCAACTCCGGCGTCGAGGCGGCGATCGATCTCGCGGGCGTGGTCGGCCACGTCACCCTGCTCGAGATCGCCCCCGCCCTCCGCGCCGACGCGGTCCTCGTTCGCAAGCTCAAGAGCATGCCCAACGTCGAGATCGTCACCCGCGCGCGCACGACCGAGGTGGTGGGCGACGGGCAGAGGGTCGTCGGGCTCCGCTGGGCGCACACAGAGACGAAGGAGCAGAACCAGATCGAGGTCGAGGGCGTGTTCGTGCAGATCGGCCTCCTCCCCAACACAGGGTTCATCAAGGGGACGGTGGAGCTCAACGGCCTCGGCGAGGTCGTCGTCAACGACCGCGGGCAGACGTCGGTGCCCGGCCTCTTCGCCGCCGGCGACATGACGACCACGCCGTTCAAGCAGATCGTCGTCGCCCTCGGCGACGGCGCGAAGGCCGCCCTCGGGGCCTTCGAGCACCTCATCCGCGCCACCGCGCCGGCCGCCTCCGCGCCCTCCGGGTGAGCTCGCTCGATGGTCCGCGATCGCGAGCTCAGCAGCTCAGCCACGCCTCGGACCGGAGCCGCTCGACAAGGAAATCGACGAACGCGCGCACCCTGGCCGCCGCCCGCCGGCCCTCCAGATGGACGACATGGATGGGGACCGGCGGGGGCTCGTGCGCGGCGAGCACGATCGAGAGGCGCCCGGCGCGCACCTCCGGGCCGATCTGATACGAGAGCACCCGCGCGAACCCCCGCCCGGCCACGGCCGCCGCGATGGCGACATCGGCGGTGTTGACGAGGAGCTGCGATGTCGGAAAGACACTCTCGACCCGTGAGCCCGACCCGAACGACCACTCCTCGGGTGAGCCCGTCGGCGAGAAGCCGATCGTGTCGAGCCGCGCCAGATCGGCCGGCGCCCTGGGCTCACCCCGCGCGGCCAGGCACCCCGGCGACGCGCAGACCACCCGCCGCACCGAGCCGACGCGGATCGCGCTGAGCGACGAGTCCGGGAGATGGGCTATCCGGACGGCGACGTCGAGCCCCTCATCGAGCATGTCGACGATGCGGTCGACGAGCAGCGTCCGCGCCGACACGCGCGGATGGAGCGCCAGGAAGTCGAAGAGGGCCGGCGCGACGAACATTCGCCCGAACAGGACGGGCGCCGTCACGCCGATCTGCCCTCGCAACGCGGTATGGGACCCGGCCGCGGACGCCTCGGCCTCCTCGATCTCGCCGAGGATCCGCTTGCAGTCCGCGAGGTACCGGGCGCCCGCCTCGGTCAGGCGGACGACGCGCGTCGTGCGGTGCAGGAGCCGCGTGCCGATGCGCTCCTCGAGCGCAGCGATGGCCCGCGTCACCGCCGGCGGCGACATGGACAGCCGCCGCGCGGCCGGCGCGAAGCCCTCCTCCTCGGCGACGGCCACGAACACGCGCATGGAGTCGAGGCGGTCCATCGGATTATTCCATTTTCTGAAATGGTCCCTTGTCAAGGACGACCATTACCCTTGGCCACGGGAATGGGCATCCTGGCTCGGCGAGCGCGGGAGGCCCACGCGGGCTGTTCCGCTCCCCGCTGACATCCACAGCCGAAAGGACCCCTCGATGCCCCTCCCTGCCAGCCCCATCCGCCTCTACCGCTATGCGCTCTCCGGACACGCGCACCGCGTGGAGCTGTTCCTGTCGCTGCTGCGCCTGCCGTTCGAGAAGGTCGACGTCGATCTGAAGGGCGGCGCGCACAAGTCGCCCGAGTTCCTGAGCAAGAACGCGTTCGGTCAGGTGCCCGTGATCGAGGACGGCGACGTGACGCTGGCCGACAGCAACGCGATCCTCGTGTACCTGGCCACGCGGTACGACCCGTCGGGGCGCTGGCTCCCGCGCGATCCGGTGGCGGCGGCGCACGTGCAGCGGTGGCTCTCCGTGGCCGCCGGGCAGCTCGTGGCGGGGCCCGCGGCGGCGCGCGCCGCGAGCGTGTTCGGCCGCAAGCTGGACGTCGAGCAGGCCAAGGGGATCGCCGCGCAGCTCTTCGCGGTGATCGACCAGCACCTCGCGAGCCAGCGCTTCCTGGCCGGCGACGAGCCGACCCTCGCGGACATCGCGCTCTACACGTACACGGCGCACGCGCCCGAGGGCGGCGTGTCGCTGGATCCGTACGGGAACCTGCGCGCGTGGCTCGCCCGCGTGGAGGCGCTGCCCGGCTTCGTGCCGATGAAGAAGGCGCTGTCGTGACCTCCCTGCCCGGGTGGACAAGGGAGGGCTCGCCCTATCACCCGGGCGAGATGGCCATGCAGGCGCGGGCCGGGGCGCGCGAGCGCGCCGAGAAGGCCGGGCGCCGGATCATCCGGGACTTCATGCCCGACCAGCACCGCGAGCTGTTCGCGCAGCTGCCGTTCCTGCTCGTCGGGGCCCTCGACGCAGGGCGCCGGCCGTGGGCGTCGATCATCGTGGGGCAGCCGGGGTTCATGTCGTCCCCGGATCCGCGGACGCTCGCGGTGGAGGCTCGCCCGGGAGCCGGCGATCCGCTCGGCCCGCACCTCATGGCCGGCGCGCCCGTCGGCCTCCTCGGCATCCAGCTGGAGAGCCGCCGCCGCAACCGGATGAACGGGACGATCAGCGCGGCCGACGAGCAAGGCTTCGTGGTCGAGGTCGGGCAGAGCTTCGGCAACTGCGCGCAGTACATCCAGGCGCGAGCGCCCGAGCTCGTGAGGGCGCCGGAGGCGGCCGCCGCGCCCCCGGCGCTGGCGGAAGGGCCGGCGCTTTCCGCCGGCGCGGCGGCGCTGATCCGCCGCGCGGACACGTTCTTCATCGCGACCGCGGCGCCGGCCGCGCGGGGAGGCGACGCGATCGAGGGCGCCGACGTGTCCCACCGGGGCGGCAAGCCGGGCTTCGTGCGCGTGACCGAGGAGGACGGCCACACCGTCCTGACCTCGCCGGATTTCACCGGGAACTCCATGTTCAACACGTTCGGCAACCTGGCGATGAACCCGCGCGCCGGGGTGCTCTTCGTCGACTTCGCCTCCGGCGGGGTGCTGTCGCTGACCGGTGAGGCCGAGGTGCTCTGGGACGGGCCGGAGCTCTCGGCCTTCGCCGGCGCCCAGCGGCTCCTGCGGTTCCACGTGGCCGAGGGCGTCTGGCGGGAGGGCGCGCTGCCGCTGCGCTGGTCGGCGCCGGTGCCCGCGCCGCAGCTCGCGGCGACGGGCTCGTGGGAGGACGTGGAGCGCAGGTGACGCCGCGCCGTGGGCCGCGGGGGCCCGTCCAGGGGAGTTTTGCCCCATCGGGGCGATCCGGGGCGGGACCGGGCGGGCCGGCGTGCGGACGCGCACCTTGAGAACGCGTACGCGTCCTGCATCCTAGCCGGCGACCCCATGCGGCTCGCCAGCAAGCTCACCTTGGCCCTCGTCCTCGTCATGTGCGCGGCGCTGGGCCTGTACGGTTACCTCTCCGTCCGGCGCGAGCGGGCGCTCTTCGAGGCGGACATGCGGCGCGACGAGCACCTCATCGGCATCGCGCTCCGCGCGGCGGTTGTCGAGACGTGGCGCCGGGACGGGATGGGCCAGGCGCTCCAGCTGCTCGACGAGATGAGCGAGCGCGAGGATGGCGTGCGCTTCCGCTGGGTGTGGCTCGACGCGCCGGCCGGGGATCGCTTCGCGCCCGCGCTGCCCGCCGCCGAGATCGCGGAGCTCTCGCACGGCACCGAGGTCTTCCGGCTCGAGCGCGAGGGCGACAAGAGCGGGCGCTTCTACACGTACGCGCCTGTCGCGGTGGAGCCCGGGCGCGCCGGCGCCATCGAGATCTCCGAGTCGCTCGAGGAAGAAGAGACGTACGTCCAGGCGAGCGTGGTCAACACCGTGGTCACCATCGTCGCCCTCGCGGCGCTGAGCGGGCTCCTGGCGATGACCTTCGGGCAGGTCCTCGTCGGGCGCCCGACGCGGCGGCTCGTCGACAAGGCGCGGCGGATCGGCGAGGGCGACCTCGGCGGACCGCTGCTCCTGCCGCAGCGCGACGAGCTCGGGCGGATCGCCCACGAGATCAACGCGATGTGCGAGCACCTGGCCGAGGCGCGCGAGCGCGCGGCCCGCGAGACGACCGCGCGCATCGCCGCGCTGGAGCAGCTCCGGCACGCGGATCGGCTGACCACCGTGGGCAAGCTGGCGTCGGGGCTCGCGCACGAGCTCGGCACGCCGCTCAACGTGGTGGGCGGCCGCGCCAAGATGATCGCGCGCGGCCTGCCGCAGGAGGAGGCGGCGGAGAGCGCGCGCATCATCGCCGAGCAGGCGGACCGGATGACGAAGATCATCCGGCAGCTGCTGGACTTCGCGCGCCGCCGGGTGGCGCAGAAGGCGCCGGCCGATCTCGCGCACATCGCGCGGCAGACGCTGGCGCTCCTGGAGCCCCTCGCCCGGAGGCGGAGCGTGACGCTCCGCCTCGACGAGGCGGCCGGCGGGGCGGCGCACGCCGAGGTGGACTCGGGGCAGATGCAGCAGGTGCTCACGAACCTCATCATGAACGGCATGCAGTCGATGAAGCGGGGCGGCGAGCTCACCGTGCGGGTGGAGCGCGCCGAGGCGCGCCCGCCGGCCGACCACGGCGGCGCCCCGGGCGAGCACGTCGCCGTCCGGGTGACCGACGGCGGCGAGGGGGTCGCGCCGGAGAACATCCCCCGCATCTTCGAGCCGTTCTTCACCACGAAGGACGTCGGCGAGGGCACGGGCCTCGGGCTGAGCGTGTCCTACGGGATCGTGCGCGAGCACGGCGGCTGGATCGAGGTGGAGAGCGAGCTCGGCAAGGGCTCGACGTTCACTGTGTACCTCGCGCCGAGCGGGCAGGATGGCGCAGGATGACGCGCGCCCGGCGGCCGCGGGCCGAGGGCGAGGGCGCGCTCGCCGGGGCGGCCGCCGCGCCGCGGCTGGCCGCGCCGCGGCTGGCCGCGGGCGATGCGCTGTACTACGCGAGCTATCGAGGAGAGGTGGCGGGCGAGCCATCGAGGTGAGGATGGGCAGGCGAGCGCTGATCATCGACGACGACGAGGCGATGTGCGCGTGGCTCTCGGCGGACCTGCGGTCGCGCGGCGTCGAGGCGACGACCCGGACCTCACCGGCGGAGGCGCTCGCGCTGCTCGAGGCGGACGACGGCTTCGACGTCATCCTGACCGATCTGAACATGCGCGGGATGGACGGGATCGCGGTCTGCGGCCGGGCGGCCGAGATCCGGCCGGACGTGCCGGTGGTTGTGATCACCGCGTTCGGCAGCATCGAGACCGCGGTGCAGGCGATCCGCGCGGGCGCGTACGACTACGTGACCAAGCCGGTCGACATCGAGGCGCTGGCGCTGGCGCTGGAGCGGGCGATCGCGCATCACGCGCTCAAGGCCGAGGTACGGCGGCTGCGCCGCGCCGTGGCGGGGCCCGGCGGGTTCCCGGACCTCATCGGCCGGAGCGCGGCGATGCGGGGCGTGCAGGACCTGATCGAGCGCATCGCCGACGCGGACGCGACGGTGCTCATCACCGGCGAGAGCGGGACGGGCAAGGAGGTCGTCGCGAAGGCGCTGCACGCGCGGAGCCGCCGCAAGGAGGGGCCGTTCGTGGCGATCAACTGCGCGGCGGTGCCGGAGTCGCTGATCGAGAGCGAGCTCTTCGGGCACGTGCGGGGGGCGTTCACCGACGCGCGCGCGGCGCGCTCCGGGCTGTTCGTCGAGGCGAACGGGGGGACGCTGCTGCTCGACGAGATCGGGGAGCTGCCGCTCGCGGTGCAGCCGAAGCTGCTCCGCGCCCTCCAGGAGCGCCGGGTGCGCCCGGTGGGCGGGAACGCGGAGGTGCCGTTCGACGCGCGCATCGTGGCCGCGACGAACCGCGACCTGGACGAGGCCGTCGAGGCGCGCCGCTTCCGGGAGGACCTGTACTACCGGATCAACGTGCTCCACGTGGAGCTGCCTCCCGTGCGCGCGCGGGGCAGCGACGTGCTGCTGCTCGCCCAGCGCTTCATCGAGGATTTCGCCACGCGCTGGGGCAAGGAGGTGGTCGGCCTGTCGCCGGCCGCCGCCGAGCGGCTGCTCGCCTACACGTGGCCGGGCAACGTGCGGGAGATCCAGAACGCCATGGAGCGGGCGGTGGCGCTCACGGGGTACCCGGAGATCACGGTGGAGGACCTGCCGGCGAAGATCCGGGAGCACCGGCCGTCGCACGTGCTCGTGGCGGGGGACGACCCGTCCGAGCTGGTGCCGCTCGAGGAGGTGGAGCGGCGCTACATCCTGCGGGTGCTCGAGGCGGCGGGCGGGAACAAGACGCTGGCGGCGAGAATCCTGGGGCTGGACCGGAAGACGCTGCACCGGAAGCTGGAGCGGTGGGAGCCGGGCGCCGAGGGGGCGAAGGGGAGCTGAGGCCGCGGAGGCGATCCCGGGAATCGCCGATCCCCTCATCCGATCCGCCGGCGCGAGAGCAAAATGTACCTGCCGGGCGGCAAGCGGGGTAGCTGAGACATTCCATGGATCCATCTCAGGCGAACAACGCGCGAGAGGGACGAGGCGCAGGCCGGCCGCAAGGCCTGCTGGTCGTGGGCATCGGCGCGTCGGCCGGCGGGCTGGAGGCGCTCGAGCAGTTCTTCTCTCACGTGCCCGAGAACAGCGGGCTCGCGTACGTGGTGATCCAGCACCTCGCCCCGCAGCACGCCAGCATGCTGGCGGAGCTCCTGGGGCGGCAGACCACGATGCGAGTCGTCGAGGCGAGCGACGGCACGGCCCCGCAGCCGGATCACGTCTACGTCATCGCGCCCGGCACGAAACTCGCGCTCTCCGGCGGCGTGTTCCAGGTGAGGGCCATGGACGCCGAGCGGTGGGAGCAGATTGACGCCTTCCTGCGAACCCTCGCGGAGGACCGGGGCGAATGCGCGATCGGCGTCATTCTCTCGGGCTCCGGCGGAGACGGCACCGATGGCCTTCGCGCGATCCAAGAGCACCGCGGGTTCACCCTCGCCCAGACGCCGGAGACCGCGAAGTACGACAGCATGCCGAAGGCCGCCATCGAGGCGCGCGTCGTCGACGAGATCCTGCCCGCCGAGGCGATGCCGGCGAAGGTGATCGAGCGCGCGCAGCAGGTGCTCGCGGGGCTTGGCCGGGTCGCGGCGCCGCCCTCGGTCCCGCGCCCTCCAGCCGCGGAGATGCCTTCGGACGAGGAGCTCGTGGCCTCGCTGGATCGGGTCTACGAGATCCTCCGGCGCGCGACGGGCCATGATTTCAGCCAGTACAAGCATGGCACGGTGATCCGGCGCATTCGGCGCCGCCTCCTGCTGCGCAGCTCGCCTTCGCTCTCCGAATACCTCGGCTTCCTCGGCGCGGACGCGCAGGAGCCAGAGCTCCTGGCGAAGGATCTGCTCATCGGGGTTACCCAGTTCTTCCGCGACCCGGAGGCATTCGAGCACCTCGGGCTGCACGTCCTTCCGCGGATCCTCGCGTCGGGGAGCGCGGACCGCCAGGTGCGGATCTGGGTGCCCGGCTGCGCTTCTGGCGAGGAGGCCTACTCCATCGGCATCCTCATGCGCGAGCGCCTCGCCGAGATGAGCCTCGCGCGGCCCGTCCAGATCTTCGCCACCGACATCGACGCCGACGCCATCGCCGAGGCGCGCCAGGGGCGCTACCCGGCCGACATCGCGGACCACGTGTCGCGGGAGCGGCTCGCGCGCTTCTTCACGCAGGACGGGTCCTCCTATCAGGTCGCGAGGGAGGTGCGGGAGATGTGCATCTTCTCCGAGCACAGCCTGATCCGCGATCCGCCCTTCCTCGCGCTCGACCTGATCTCGTGCCGCAACGTGCTCATCTACCTGGACGCGGCGCTGCAGAAGAAGCTCATCCCGGTCTTCAGCTACGCCCTCGATCCGGGCGGCTACCTCTTCCTGGGCCCCGCGGAGGGCCTCGCCGGTCACGCCGAGCTCTTCGAGACGGTCGACAAGCGCTTTCGCATCTTCAAGCGCTCCGAGTCCACGGTCCGGCCGCTCGTCGAGTTCCCGCTCGCGAGCCGGGCAGCGCCTCGCGCCGCGCCGCCCCTGCCGCAGGCCACGTTGCCCCAGCCTGTCCACGAGCAGGCGATCAACGCCGCCTTCGAGCGGCTCATCCTGCAGGAGTACAGCCCGCCGAGCGCGGTCGTGAACGCGGAGGGCGAGGTCCTCTGCGTGGCGGGGCTCACCGGCCGGTACCTGCAGCCCCCGGCTGGGATCCTGAGCACGAACATCCTCGAGATCGCGCACGCCAGCCTGCGCATCGAGCTGCGCATGGCGCTCCGCGCCGCGGTGCGCACCGGCAGGAGGGTGGTCCGGAACGACGTACCGATCGAGGTGGAGGGCTCGATGCGGCGGCTGCGGCTCACGGTGCGGCCGCTGCCGGGCATCAAGCAGGACGGCCTGTTCGCGGTGGTCCTGGAGGAGCGGGCGGGCGGGCTGGCGGAGGTGGCGGAGCCGGGCGAGCCGCTAGCGCCCGGCGCCGAGCGCGACTCGGCGGTGGAGCAGCTCGAGAGCGAGCTGCGCACCACGCGCGCCAGCCTGCGCGCCACGATCGAGGAGCTGGAGTCCGCCAACGAGGAGCTGAAGTCCTCGAACGAGGAGCTGCTCTCCACCAACGAGGAGATGCAGTCGGCCAACGAGGAGCTGCAGAGCTCGCAGGAAGAGCTGAAGAGCGTCAACGAGGAGCTGGCGACGGTCAACAACGAGCTCAGCCGCAAGGTGGATGAGCTCGGGCGGGCGAACAACGACCTCTCGAACCTGTTCAGCAGCACGGACGTCGCCACGCTCTTCCTCGACCAAGAGCAGCGCGTCGTCCGGTTCACGCCCGCAGGGAAGGCGCTGTTCCGGCTCATCGACGCCGACGCCGGCCGGCCGATCTCCGACCTCGCGCCCCGCGTCGCGGGCCAGGATCTCGCTGCCGACGTGAGCCAGGTCCTCCGCACGTTGCGCCCGATCGAGCGGCAGGTCGAGACGATCGAGCGGCAGGCCTGGTACCTGCTGCGCGTCCTGCCGTACCGCACCATCGAGGACGCCATCGCCGGCGCGGTCGTGACGTTGACCGACATCACCCAGATCAAGCAAGCAGAGGCGGAGCGCGAGCGGCTCTTCGAGGAGCTCCGCAAGGCGCAGGAGCAGCTCAGCGCCGAGCTCCACGACACGAGCCGGCTCCTGAAGATCGGCTCGCTGTTCCTGCAAGAAGAGAACCTGTCGCTGGTCCTCGGCGAGATCCTCGACGCGGCGATCGCCGTCTCCGGCGCCGACTTCGGCAACATGCAGCTCCTGGATCACGCGTCGGGCGAGCTGGTGATCGGCGCCCACCGCGGATTACCCGCGTTCTGGGTGGAGTTCTGGGACCACGTGGTCGAGGGCCAAGGGGCGTGCGGGACGGCGCTGGAGCAGAAGGGGCGGGTGATCGTCGAGGACGTCGAGGCGAGCCCCATCTTCGCGGGCACTCCCGCCCTCGACGTGCACCGCAAGGCCGGGGTGCGAGCGGTCCAATCCACGCCCCTCATGAGCCGAGCGGGCGAGCCGCTCGGGATGCTCTCGACCCATTACCGGGCGCCGACGAGGCCGAGCGATCGCGCGCTCCGGCTGCTGGACCTCATCGCTCGCCAGGCCGCCGACATCCTGGAGCGGGCGCGCGCCGAGGAGGCGCTGCGGCAGAGCGAGGAGCGGTTCCGTGTGCTGGCGGAGGCCAGCTCGGAGGTGCTCTATCGGCTGAGCGCGGACTGGAGCGAGATGCGGCAGCTCCGCAGCCGGGGCTTCCTCGCCGATACGCGAGCGGCGAGCCGCAGGTGGCTCCAGGACTACATTCCTCCCGACGAACAGCCGCGCATGCGGGCGGCGATCGGCGAGGCCGTCCGGCACAAGAGCGTCTTCGAGCTCGAGCACCGGGTCCTGCGCGCCGACGGCGCGCAGGGCTGGGTGTTCTCGCGCGCGGTCCCGCTCAAGGATGCGAGCGGCGAGATCGTCGAATGGTTCGGGGCCGCGAGCGACGTCACCGAGCGCAAGCGCGCCGGTCTCGCGCTGGAGGAGGCGAACGCGCGCCTGATCGAGGCCGACCGGCGCAAGAACGAGTTCCTCGGGATGCTGTCGCACGAGCTCCGCAACCCCCTCTCGGCCATCCTCGGCGGCCTCTACGTCCTCGATCGCGCCGAGCCCGGGTCGGAGCAGGCGCGCCGGGCGCACGCGGTGATCGAGCGCCAGGTCGGGCACCTGACGCGCCTCATCGAGGATGTGCTCGACGTCACGCGCATCACCCGCGGCAAGGTCCAGCTGCAGCGCGAGGTCCTCGACCTGAACGCGCTCACGCAGCGCACGGTCGACGATCACCGCTCGGCCTTCGCCCAGGCCGGGGTCGCGCTCGAGCTGAGCGCCGCGCCGGCGCCGGTGTGGGTGAACGGCGACCGGACGCGGCTCGCGCAGGTGCTCGGGAACCTGCTCCAGAACGCGGCCAAGTTCACGCCACGCTCCGGGAAGACGACCGTGTCCGTCGGGGGCGACGGGCAGGCGATCGTCCGCGTGGAGGACACGGGCGCGGGGATCGCGCCGGAGGTGATGCCGCGGGTGTTCGAGCCCTTCACGCAGGCCGACACGACGCTCGACCGCAGCAAAGGCGGCCTCGGTCTCGGCCTCGCCGTCGTCAAGGGTCTGATCGAGATGCACGGCGGCTCGGTCGACGCGGCGAGCGGCGGCCCCGGCCAGGGCGCGGCGTTCAAGCTCACGCTGCCCCTCGAACCCGGAGGCCCGAGCGAGAAGCCCCCGGCTGCCGGAGCGGCGTGCGCTTCGCGCCGCGTGTTGATCATCGAGGACAACGTCGACTCGGCGGACATGCTCGCCACGACGCTCCAGCTCAGCGGACATGTCGTGGAGGTCGCCCGCACGGGGCGCCTGGGCGTCGAGAAGGCGAGCGCCTTCAAGCCCCAGGTGGTGCTCTGCGACATCGGCTTGCCCGACATGAACGGCTACGAGGTGGCGCGCACCCTGCGCGCCGACCCCGTGCTCGGCCGTGTCATGCTGGTCGCCCTCAGCGGCTACGCAGCAGCCGAGGACGTGGCCATGGCCAGAGCGGCCGGCTTCGACGCCCACCTGGCGAAGCCGGCCGGCATCGAGGCGCTGGAAGGCGTGCTGGGACGAGTCCGTCCGGAGGGGTCCGTCGCGAAGGGCGGCTGAGGCGCGGAGGAATACCCCGGGCGGGGAACGATGCCCCACCCCGGATGGGCCGACGCGGGGGTCGCCGCCGGCCCGCTGCAACCCGCCCGTCCGCCGCACGTCCGCCGCAACCTGGGTCGGCGGCTGCTGCCTCAACCCCCGCTGCCCTCCGCTGCCCTCAACCTCGGTCGGTTCCGGCCACCTCAACCCGGGTCGGTTCCGGCCACCTCAACCCGGGTCGGTTCCGGCCACCCCAACCCGGGTCGGTTCCGGCCACCTCAACCTCGGTCGGTTCCGGCCACCTCAACCTCGGTCGGTTCCGGACGGCCGCCGGCCGACGGCACGCGGCCTGCAATACAGACCGCTCACCAAGGAGAGAGCCCGATGCCCCACGACTCGATGCGCGGTCTTGCCTCGATCCTGAATACGCCCCCTGAGCCGGTGCCGCGCGTCCACCCCGGCGCGACCCGCATCCGCGTGCTGCTCGCCGAGGACGACAGGGAGTTGCGGCTGCTCCTCGCCACCGCCCTCCGCCGCGACGGCTACGAGGTCCTGGAGGCGCACGACGCCAAGCACCTCCTCGAGCTGATGGGCGAAGCGCTCGTCTCCGGGAACGGCGCCCCGGTCGATGTCGTGGTGAGCGACATCCGGATGCCAGGCGCGAGCGGACTCGATCTGCTGGCCGGGCTCCGCCGCGACGACTGGACCACGCCGGTGGTCCTCATCACCGCGTTCGGCGACCCGGAGACGCACGCGGAAGCCTACCGCCTGGGCGCCGACGCGGTGCTCGACAAGCCGCTCGACGTGGACGACCTGCGGCTCGTGGTCCAGACCCTCGTCTCGATGCGCGGCTGACGCCGGCACGCTCCTGGGGAGCATCCTCGCTGTCACAGCCCTCACGAGACGGCGCGTGGGTGGAAGCATGTCGACGAGCAACTGGCCTCCACACAACGCTTGTCCGGAGCGCGCCAGTTGACCGGTTGATAGGCCTTCAACATCGTCGTAGAGCAGATTCGTGCAATCGTGACTCGCCGCCCGTGGATAGGCTCGATCGCCTGGCGTGGACCATGTTAAACGTCTTATCGAACGGTCCACGAGCGCGCAATGAGGTGCTCCTCGGCCTCGGCGCCCCTGGTCTGGTACGAGGCGAAGAGGCCTTGTCTGTTCTTTCTTGGGCTCGCCCACGAGCCGCACCTTTTCACCCCGCCTCGACGGGCAGCCGGCGCGGCTCCCCCGCGCGCTGCGCCTTCAATCGCGCCCGCCGCATCTTGTGCCACGCGAGGATCCCCGCGTCCGCGCGCACGAAGCGGCACGCGTCGAGATCCGCGTCGCGCGGCTCCGACGACGCGAGCATCCGCTCGTCGCCCGGCTGGATCAGCAAGAACTCCGCCCGCAACCCGAGCCACGCGAGCAACCGCCCGATCACCGGGATCGGCACGTAGTACCGCCCCACGATCGCCGTCCGCTCCGCGTCGATCGGCGCGCACCCCGCCATGCCCACCACGCGCTTCCCGAACGACAGGCGCAGCACGCCCGGAAAGCGCACCTCCACCTCGAACCTCCACCCCCGACGGCCATTCCAGGGCTCCCCGTCGTCGTGGCGCAGCACCGCCTCGACGTGGATGACGTCGCCCTCCACGCGGACCTCGCAAGGGTCGAGCATCGCGCCGACGCCGGGGAACCAGGGGCGGTGCGCGAACGGCAGGTGGTGGAGGTCGAGCATGCCCTCCATCGCGCGCGCGAACGGCACGTCCCAGTCCATCGACGCCGTGTGGGCGTGCCGCTCGTCCGGCGGCAGGCCGTCGAACCAGGGCACCGGCGGCAGCTCGGCCGGCCGCTCGCCCCAGAAGAGCCACACGAAGCCCCGGTGCTCCCGCGCCTCGTACCGGGTCAGCGCGAGCGCATCCCCCGCGCCGCGCGCGCTCGCGCCGCGTCCCTCGCACGGGATCGCGACGCAGCGCCCGTCCGAGGCGAACCGGAAGCCGTGGTACGGGCACTCGATCGCCCCGTCCACGACCCGCCCCAGTCCGAGGTCCGCGCCGCGGTGCGGGCAGCGCGCCCGCGCCGCGACCAGGGCGCCGCGCTCGTCCCGGAACAGCACGAGCCGCGTCCCGAAGCGCTCGACGGTGACCGGCCGCTTGCCCACGCAAGCCGCGTCCGCGATGATGTACCAGGCGCCCTCGACGAATGCGCCGCGCCCTTCCTCGATGCCGTGCTTTCGCATGATGCTCCTCCGATCGCCCGGAAGCCTGGGGCCGGCCCGGCCGAGAGGCAGTGACAGCGCGCGCCACAAGGGCTGACATGCGGCGCCAGGCCCCGCGGGCGCCCGTGCCGACGATCTGGGCCCGCACCGCCGCGCAGCTCGCGGATTATGCGGCGGAGCGCGGGGCGGATCGGCGGGCGCTGCTCGAGGCCGCGGGGCTCGCCGGCGCCGCGCTCGCCGATCCGGACGCCCGCGTGCCGCTCGAGGAGTTCTACGCGCTCATCGAGGCGGCCGTGGCGGCCGCCGCCGATCCGCACCTCGGCCTCGACTTCGCGGCGCGCTTCGAGCCGGAGCACTTCGACGCGCTCGGCTTCCTCGCCATGAGCAGCCCGACCCTGGGCGAGTCGTTCCGCCGGATGCTCCGCTACCAGCAGATCTGGAACGACGGCGAGCGCTACACGCTGGAGATCCGCGGGCGCCGCGCGCACCTCGGGTTCGTGCCCTTCGGGCCCGACCGGCCGGCCCACGGTCAGCTCGCGGAGATGTTCGCGTTCGACGCGCTCGTGAACGCCGGGCGCATGTGCGGCGCGCCGCTCCAGGCGCTCGCGGTGCGCTTTCGCCACGCGCCAGCGGGTGATCCGGAGGAGAAGGCGCGGCGGCTCGGCGCGCCGGTGCTGTTCGGGGCGCCTGCGACCGAGCTGGTCCTGCCGGTGGAGGAGCTCGACCGTCCGCTGCCGCACGCGAACGAGGCGCTCGCCGCGTTCCTCGAGCGCCACATGAGCGTCGCTGCGGCGCGCCTGCCGGGCGGGGCGCCGCCCGCGCTGTCCGACCGCGTGCGCGCGCTCCTCGGCGAGCGGCTGCGCGAGGGGGCCGACCTGGACGCGCTCGCGGCGCGCCTGCGGATGAGCCCTCGCACGCTCCAGCGCCGCCTCGGCGACGAGGGGACGTCGGTCCACGCCCTGCTCGACGAGGTCCGGCGCGGCCGCGCCGCGGCGCTCCTCGACGCGGACATGGCGATCGGCGAGGTAGCGTATCTGCTCGGCTATTCCGAGCCGAGCGCGTTCCACCGGGCGTTCCGGCGGTGGACCGGCGTGACGCCGGAGGCGTTCCGCGCCCGGACCAGGGGCGCAGCGCCGCGGTGAGCGGCCTGCGCCAGCGGCTGGCCTGACGGGTTCCTTCACGCGCGCCCCGCCGCGGCCTGCGCCGCTGCCGGGCCTGCGCTCACGGGCCCTGCGCTCAGGGGCCCGGGGGGGCGATCTCCAGCTTCGCCATCACGCTGCCGCTGCCCGTGATGCCCGCCTGGATGTTCTCGACCGCCTGCGTGATCGCATTGGTGGCCGGGATGAGGCACGCCCCCGCCTTCACGCTGCCGGTGGCCGCGCCCTCGAGGTGGCCGCCCGACTCGACCACCGCCTTGGCGCTGGCGAGGAGCAGCTCGCCGCGCGCGTGCGCGACGACGAGGAGCCGCGGCAGGTTCGCCCTGAGCGTCGCGATCGCCGCCTCGGCGTCCGCCCCACCCTCGATGTTGACCGCGGGCTCCCTGCAGCTGGCCTTCGCGCTCGCGCTCGCCTCGCAGGAGCCGCTGCACTCCGCGGACCCCTGGCACTCGGCGCTCGGCGGCTTGAGCTCGGCCCTGCACTTCGGCGCCTTGAACTGGACGTCGCACGAGCCCGAGCAATCGGCGTTGCACTGCACCGCTGCGTCGGCCGCGAACGCGCACGAGCCACGGCACTCGCCCGTGCAGGTGCCCTGGCACTCGCCGCGGCAGTCGCCGCCGGCGGTCGTCGCGGAGCACTCGCCGTCGCACGTGCCCTCGCACGTCCCCTGGCACGAGCCCTCGCAATGGACCGCCAGGTTGGCCGAGCCCTCGCACGAGCCGGTGCACTTCCCCTCGCACCGCCCCGAGAGCTGGCCAGGATCGCAGCGCGCGACGATCTCCGCCGGGGTCAGCTGGCACTCCACGTTGGCGCTGCACCTCGCCTCGCAGTTCGCCTGTACGCTCGCGTCGACCGTGCAGCTCGGCGGCTGGAAGGTGATCGACAGGCCGGCCGTCGCGTCCCCGAGCGCGTCGACGGCGAGCTCACACCATTGCACCGCTCGTTCGTTCGGCTTCGTCGCCGTGATCGTCGCCACATCCGCGCCGAGGTCCAGCGCGATCGCCTGACAGGCGCTCGTCACGTCCGCCACGATGGCGCCCGCGGCGCCCGTGAAGTCCGACACGGACTGCATGAAGGCACCATAATTGAGCTCTGCCTCGCCCTCGAGACCCCATTCCACCGTGGCGAGATCGGCGCCCGGCGTGAAGTCGCGACAGCAGACGTCATTCTGCAGCTCCGAGACCTTGTCACACCCCATCGCCGGGACGACGGAGAGCGCCGCCAGCGCCAGCGGGAATGCCGCGATTCGCCACGTCACACGGATATTCATCGGGAAACTCCTTGGTTCTTTGTCGGGCGTGCCGCTGGTGCCGAATTGCCACGGAGAGCGGTGAAACCCCGTGAGGGAGCACGCTCGCCGCCGAGCTCGGACCGCGGCCGCCTCCGAAGCAGGGCGACAATAGCTCATAGATCGACCCGCATGACAAGGCCCATGCTGCGGAATTGTTGCTCGTCTCGACGTCACCCTAGGGCGAAGCCCGTCAGCACGGGAGCCAACGACGACGAGATCTGTTGATGTCCATGTCGACGGCAGAGGTGGGAAGAACGCCCGGACGCGGCCGTCCAGGGACGGCTGCGGGCGCGCCATGACACGGCACGTCGTGGGTACAAGCAGCCTTCATCGAATCGCCGTTGCAGAGCTCGGCCGAGCCGTAGGACAATGGCCCCGTGATGACGCTCGGCCCACAGCTTCCCCGGTTCATGCAGCTCTCTCTCATGCTCGCCCTGACGGTCGGTTGCGGCGCCTCGTCCGACGACGACGCGGGCCCGACGAGCGGCCAGGCCGCCGGCGAGCCGCCGAGGATGATCGGGATGACGGCGGCCCACAACGCCGCGCGCGCCGCGGTCGACCCGCCCGCCGAACAGGGGGTGCCCCCTCTCTCGTGGTCGCCCGAGATCGCCGCGGTGGCTCAGGCCTATGCCGCCCGGTGCACGTTCGGCCATAGCGCGAGCAACTATGGAGAGAACATCTTCGCGTCGACCGGCTCGTCCCCCACACCGGAGGACGTCGTCGCCTCGTGGGTCGACGAGGCGGCCAACTACGATCTTGCGAGCAACGCCTGCAGCTCCACCTGCGGGCATTACACTCAGGTGGTATGGGCCGATTCCCTGCGCCTCGGCTGCGGGGTCGCCGATTGCACGACCGGCTCGCCGTTCGGCAGCGGCACCTGGCAGATCTGGGTGTGCAACTACGATCCTCCCGGCAATTTCGCCGGAGAGCGCCCCTACTGAGCCGGCGCGCCGTCCTCGTCTCCTCCCCGCCCCTCGCCGGCTCTGGTATCGCAGCGGCGATGGACTTCGGGTGGACCCCTTCCCAGCGTGCCGTCCACGACCGCATGCGCGCCCTCGGCGCCGAGGCCGACGCCGCGGCGCCGGACGATCGCATGCGCGTCCTCGCCCGGGGCGGCGCCCTCGGCCTGCCGATCGCCCGCGATCTCGGCGGCGAGGGCCTCGACCTCGTCACGACGGCGCTCGCCTACGAGGGCCTCGGCGCGACCCTGCGCGACGGCGGCGTCCTGCTCGCCGCGGGGGCGCACCTCTTCGGCGTGGCGCTCCTGCTCGCGCGGGTGGGCACCCCCGCGCAGCAGCGCGCGTGGCTGCCGCGCATGGCGAGCGGCGCGTGCATGGCGACGGTCGCCGCGACCGAGGCCGGCGCCGGCTCGGACGTCGCGTCGGTGCAGGCCAGGGCCGACCGCACGGACGCCGGCTACCGGCTCACCGGCGACAAGCGGTACGTGACCTGGGCCGACCGGGCCGACGTGTACCTCGCAATCGCGCGCGACGGCGGCGGCCGCGACGGAGGGGCCCCGGCGCGCGGCCTCACCGCGCTGCTCGTCCCCCGCGCCGCGGGCGAGGGCGCCGCGCGCGTCCTCCCCGGCGCGCCGCTCGCGACCGCGGGCCTCCGGGGCGCGCGGCTCGCGCCCGTCTCGTTCACCGGCTGCGAGGTCGGCCACGACGCGCTCCTCGGCCGCGCCGGCGCCGGCCTCGCCGTCTTCCAGATCGCGATGACCTTCGAGCGCGCGCTCATCCTCGCCTTCCGCCTCGGCGCCATGGAGCGCGCCCTCGGCGAGGCCGTCCGCTTCGCCCGCGAGCGCGAGATCGGCGGCCAGGCGATCGCGCGCCACCAGGCCGTCGCGCACCGCCTCGCGCAGATGAAGCTGCGGCTGGAGACCTCGCGGCTGCTCATCTACCGCGCCGCGTGGGCGCTGGATCAGGGCGAGCGCGGCCAGGCCGAGGCCGCGCTCGCGAAGTGGCACACGGCGGACTCGGCCGTGGCGTCCGCGCTCGACGATCTCCGGCTCCGCGGCGGCGCTGGCTACCTCGAGGACAGCGGCCTCCCCTCCGCCATCGACGACGCCCTGGGCGGCAGCATCCATTCGGGGACGTCCGACGTGCTCGCCACGATCGTCGCGCGGTGGCTGGGCGTCTAGCCGCTCGCCCGCGCTTCACCTCGTCTCACCAAGCTCTTCCCTCGTCGTGACGTCAGGCCCCGGGGAGGGTGCTCGGCGCCCCTCCCACGCAATGAGAAAGAACTTGGACGACGAACTACTGGCCAACCCTCGCCGGCGCCTTTACCAAGGTAGGGCTGCGCGGACCGGCCGAGGGTCGCCGGCCCGCGCCCGTCCGCCGGCCCTTCAAGCCCAACCAGGAACGATATGACCGAAGCGACCGACAATCCCCTGCTCACTCTCGGCTTCGAGATCCCGTTCGATCGCATCCGGAGCGAGCACGTCGAGCCCGCGGTGCGCGCGCTGCTCCAGGACGCCCGCGCCCGGCTCGACGCGCTCGTCGCGGCGCCCGGCCCCCGCACCTACGACAACACCCTCGCCGCGCTCGAGGCCGTCACCGACCGGCTCGACCGCGCCATGAACGTCGTCTCGCACCTCGAATCGACGTCCACCACGCCCGCGCTGCGCGCCGCGTACAACGCCGTCCAGCCGGAGGTCAGCGAGTTCCTGAGCGGCATTGCCCTCAACGAGGGCGTCTACGGCGCGCTCAAGGCGTACGCGGCCACGCCCGAGGCCGCGGCGCTGACCGGCCCGCGGCGCCGCTTCTTGAAGAAGACCCTCGACGATTTCCGGAGGAGCGGCGCCGAGCTCGACCCGGCTGGCAAGAAGCGCCTCTCCGAGATCGACGTCGAGCTCGCCACGCTCACCCTGCGCTTCTCGCAGAACGTGCTCGACGCGACGAACGCCTTCGAGTTCGTGGTCGAGGACGCTGCCCGCCTTGCCGGCCTGCCGCCGAGCGCGGTCGAGGCGGCCCGCCAGGGCGCCAAGGACAGGGGCATCGAGGGCTACCGCTTCACGCTGCAGGCGCCGAGCTACATCCCGGTGCTCACGCACCTCGACGACGCCACGATCCGCGAGCGCTTCTACCGCGCCTTCAACACGCGGGCGACCGAGGGCGACCACGACAACCGCCCGCTCATCCGCCGCATCCTCGAGCTCCGCGGGGAGAAGGCGAGGCTGCTAGGCTACGCGAGCTTCGCCGATCTCGTGCTCGAGGACCGGATGGCGAAGACGGGCGCCGCGGCGCGCCGCTTCGTCGACACGCTGCGGGCGCGCACCGAGCCGGTCTTCGCCCGCGAGAAGGAGGAGCTCGCTGCCTTCCGCCGCGAGATCGAGGGCCCGGACGCGCCGCCGCTCGCGCCGTGGGACGTCGCCTACTACGCCGAGAAGCTCCGCCGCGCCCGCTACGATTTCGACGACGAGGCGCTCCGCCCGTATTTCCCCCTGGATCGCGTCGTCTCCGGCCTGTTCGAGATCGCCCACCGCCTTTACGGCGTGCGCATCGCGCCCTGGCAGGCCGCCCCCACGTGGCACCCGAGCGTCCGCGCCTACCAGCTCGTCGAGCCGGACGGCGCCCAGAGCGCCGCCTTCTATCTGGACTTCGTGCCGCGGGAGCAGAAGCGCGACGGCGCCTGGATGCACGGGCTCGTCACGGGCGCGCCGAGCGAGGATGGGCGCGCGGCCGGCGAGGACGCGCGCCACCTCGAGGTCCTCGCGGGCAGCTTCACCCCGCCGGTCGGCGGCCGCCCCGCGCTGCTCAACCACCGCGAGGTCGAGACCCTGTTTCACGAGTTCGGCCACATGATGCACCACGCCTCGAGCCGGGTGCCGATCCGGAGCCTCGCCGGCACCAACGTCGCCTGGGACTTCGTCGAGCTCCCCTCGCAGATCATGGAGAACTGGTGCTGGGAGCGGGAGGCGCTCGACCTCTTCGCGCGCCACCACGAGACGGGCGCGCCCGTCCCGGATGACCTGCTCCAGCGGATGCGCGCGGCCCGCACGTTCCGCGCGGGTGCCGTGACGATGCGGCAGCTCGGCTTCGCCGAGATCGACCTCGCGCTCCACATGGACTGGACCGGAGAGCAGGGTGATGTCGTCGAGTTCGCGCGCGAGGTCCTCGGGCGTTACTCGCCCGTCCCGTTGCCCGAGGGCTACGCCATGATCGCCGGCTTCTCGCACCTCTTCTCGAGCCCGGTGGGCTACGCCGCGGGCTATTACTCGTACAAATGGGCCGAGGTGCTGGACGCCGACGCCTTCTCCCGCTTCCAGGAGGAGGGACTGTTCAGCCGGAAGGTGGGCGACGCGTTCCGGGGCCAGATCCTCGCGCTCGGCGACACGCAGGACCCGATGGATCTCTACAAGAGCTTCCGCGGCCGCGAGCCCACGCTCGACGCCCTGCTCCAGCGCAGCGGCCTCGCCTGAGCCTCCCTGGGCGGGCCCCTGAGCCTTCGGGCGGCTCCCCGGGCCCCCCGAGCGCCGCGGTCCTCCACGACGCCCCCACGGCCCCTCACGGGCCGCGGGCCCGCTCCCAAGGCGCTCACGGCCCCCCCACGGCTCCCCGACACCTTGGCCCCAGGGCACACGCTACCGGAGCGCGCAAGCACACTTCTTCATCAGCTCCCGCGCCCGGGCCGGTGCAAAAACGATGGCATCCCTGATCCGTGACCACTGGTCTATCGAGAACCAGTGCCATTGGGTGCTCGACGTCGCGTTTCGCGAGGATGAGAGCTGCATTCTGTGACGATGGTGCGGCTGATGACGCGTCGGCTGTCCCACCCGGCGGCGGAATCCGCCCTGCTGCCCACCACGGAACCCACCATCCCGCCGCTGCTGCCGCTCCCATCAGCCCGCCCGATGTTGGCGTTTCCGCCGGCCGGGTTCAACAGCATAAATCAGGCTACTTACTGCTAGACGCGCTCTCAGGGGATCGCGACGATACTCACGGATACACGGGGCAATGCCGGCCGAGGTGGCTCCTGGGCGGGGGAAAAGATGGACGCGACGTACGTCATCAAGGAGGTCCTCTCCACGAGCAAGAGAGCTGTGCTCTATCGCGGAGTCCGCGCCGCAGACGGGCAGCCGGTCGTCCTCAAGGTCCTCGCTCCGCAGCACCGCTCGCAGCACCTCACGTGGTTGAAGAACGAGTATTCGATCCAGAGCGCGCTGAATATCCCGGCCGCCGTGATGCCCATCGCCCTCGAGACCTACGAAGGCAGGCCGGCCCTCGTCATGGAAGACTTCGGCGGCGAGTCGCTCGATCGAGCGGTCGGCCCGCCGATGGACGTCGCGGAGTTCCTGCGGCTCGCGATCCGGATCGTCTCGGCTGTGGCGGATATCCATCAGCGGAACGTCGTCCACAAAGACATCAAGCCCGACAACATCCTCGTCCACCCCACGACGGGCGAGGTCAAGCTCATCGATTTCGGGCTCGCCTCGACGCTGCCGTGCAATTGGCGGGCGAGCGCTGGCCTCCGGCAGATCGAGGGCTCGCTGCCCTATATGTCGCCCGAGCAGACCGGACGAATGAACCGAGCGCCCGACGAGCGGAGCGACCTCTACTCGCTGGGGGTGACGTTCTGCCAGATGCTCACCGGCAAGCTGCCCTTCCAGGCGGCCGACCCCATGGAGTGGGTGCATTGCCACATCGCCCGCTCGCCCATCCCCCCCGCGGAGAGCGCGCCCTGGGTGCCGGACGTCGTCTCGGCCATTCTCATGAAGCTGCTCGCAAAGGAGGCCGACGACAGGTATCAGAGCGCTCGCGGGCTCCGGCACGATCTGGAGAGGTGCCTCGAGCCATGGAGCTCCCGCGGCACGATCGAGCCGTTCCCCCTCGGCGAGCGGGACGTATCCGACCGCTTCCAGATCCCGCAGAAGCTCTACGGGCGCGACAAGGAGATTTCCGGGCTGCTCTGCGCCTTCGAGCGCGTCGTCCGCGATGGAGTCCCCGAGCTCTTGCTGGTCTCCGGCTACGCCGGCGTCGGTAAATCGGCGCTGGTGCGTGAGCTTGAGAAGCCCATCGTCCGCGAGCGGGGCTTCTTCGCCTCGGGGAAGTTCGAGCAATACAAGCGCGACGTCCCCTATGCCACGATCGTCGCGGCGTTCACCGGGGTCGTTGACGAGATCCTCGCCGAGAGCGAGGAGAAGATCGCCGCCTGGAAAGAGCGGCTCCTCTCGGCCCTCGGCGCGAACGGGCAGCTCATCGTGGACGTGATCCCGCCGGTCGAGCTCATCATCGGCCGGCAGCCGAACGTCCCTTCGCTGCCGCCGGCCGAGGCGCAGACCCGGTTCAAGCTCGTGTTCCGGCGCTTCATCGGCGTCTTCGCCCGGAGGCCGCACCCGCTCGCGCTCTTTCTCGACGATCTCCAGTGGGCCGGCCCGGCGAGCCTCGAGCTCCTTCAGGATTTGATGACCCACGCCGAGGCACGCCATCTCCTCGTCATCGGGGCATACCGTGACAACGAAGTGCCCCCCTCGCACCCGCTCACGCTGGCGCTCGACAGGGTGCGGAAGGAGGGCGCGCGCGTCGCCGACATCGTGCTCGGCCCGCTCTCCAGCGAGCACCTCACCGCGCTCGTCAGCGATACCCTCCATTGCTCCCGCGAGCGCGCCGCGCCGCTCTCGCGCCTCGTCGAGGAGAAGACGGCCAGCAACCCCTTCTTCGTGATCCAGTTCCTCACCGCGCTCCACGACGAGCGCCTGATCGAGCTCGACGCGCTCGCGGAGGCGTGGCGGTGGGACATGCGGAAGATCTACGCCAAAGGCATCACCGACAACGTGATCGACCTGATGGTCGAGAAGCTCGCGCGGCTCCCTGAGCGAACCCAGAAGGCGCTGAGGCAGCTCGCCTGCGTGGGGAGCACCGCGGAGATCTCCATCCTGACCCGCGCCTTCGGCCGCTCGGAGCAGGATCTCTACGAGGATCTCTCGCCGGCCGTGCGAACCGGGCTCATCCTCCGCCTGGAGGGCGCATACCGATTCCCCCACGACCGCGTCCAGGAGGCAGCCTATTCGCGGATCCCGGAGCGGCTGTGCGCGGAGGCGCACCTCAAGATCGGCCGCATCCTCCTGTCTCTGCTGTCAGAGGAGACAATCGCAGAGCAGGTCTTCGAGGTCGCGAACCACCTCAACCACAGCGTCGCGCTCATCACCGACCCCCGCGAGAAGGACGCGCTCTACAGGCTCAATTTCCAGGCGGGGAAGAAGGCGAAGGCTTCAATCGCATACGCGTCGGCCCGGCGCTACCTGACGCGGGCGGCGGCCCTCTTGCCGAAGGACGCCTGGACCGCTCGGTATGAAGACACGTTCGCCCTCTATCTGGAGCTCTCCGAGTGCGACTACCTCGTCGGCGAATTTCAATCGGCGGACGAGCTGTTCACGATGCTCCTCGGCCGCGCCCGGAAGGCCGCCGACCGTGCCAAGGTCTACAGCTTGCGCATGAGGCACTACCTGGTCTCGGGGCGATGCGCCAACGCAGCGACGGTCGCGGTCGAGGCGCTGGGGCGCTTCGGGGTGAAGCTCCCCGCGTCGAACGATGAGATAGAGGCGGCGTTCGCCGCCGAGCACGAAGAGGTCCTGTCCCTCCTGCGCGGCCGGCGCATCGCCGACCTGGCCTCTCTGCCGGTGGTCGAGGACCCCGACGTGCGCGCGATCCTCGGCCTGCTCGTCGACGCCATG
This sequence comes from Sorangium sp. So ce124, assembly GCF_051525235.1. Taxonomy (NCBI): domain Bacteria; kingdom Pseudomonadati; phylum Myxococcota; order Polyangiales; family Polyangiaceae; genus Sorangium; species Sorangium sp. So ce124. The sequence continues at coordinate 10,886,394 of NZ_CP150312.1, read as the reverse complement.
CCGTGCTTCTTCCTCTCGCGGCCGAAGATGTTTGGCCTGCTCGTCACCAAGATTTTGAGCTTCTCTCTGCGATATGGGAACACCGAGGAGTCGTGCGCCGGCTACACGGGCTATGCCATCATGCTCGTGGCGGTCTTCGGCGACATCCCGTCGGGCTTCGCGTTCTCTGAAATGTCGCTGCAGCTGAACGAGAAATTCGACGATCGCAAGCGGCGGGGGATGTTCCTTCATGTCCACAGCAATCTCAGCTTCTGGCGGAGGCACATCGCGAGCTCGCTCTCGATTCGGGAGCGGGCGTTCCTCGCCTGCCTAGAGGTCGGTGATCTGGTCATGGCCGGGCACTGCGCCTTCGGGCTCGTGTGGCATCTTTTCGAGAAGGGCGACCCGCTCGAAGAGGTCCTCGACACGTCGCGGAGGTATGCCGCCTTCGCCAGGCAGAGCCACAACGACGCTGTGTTCCATACGATCCGGCTCGAGCAGCAGTTCGTGCTGAGCCTGGAGGGCGTGACGCCCTCGTCGGCTGGGCTCGACGACGGCCCCTTCGACGAAGCCGCCTCTGTCGCGGCGATCGTGAGCGCGGCGTTCGGCGGCGGGCTGGCTGTCTACTACGTCATAAAGCAGATATCCGCGTTTCTCTCCGGGCAGTATGCCGAGGCGCTGGAGGCCTCCGCGCTCGCCGCGGGCGTGCTGGCCACCGTAATGACCCTGCCGATCGAGGCCACCCACCATTTCTATCTCGCGCTTACGCTGGCCGCGCTCTACCCCGAGGCCCCGGCGGCGCGGCAGCAGGAATTCGCGCAGACCCTCGAAAAGGAGCTCCAGAAGCTCAAGCTCTGGGCGGACAACTGCCCCGAGAACTCGCTGAACCGCTATGCCCTCGTGGCGGCCGAGGTGGCCCGCATCGAAGGCCGGGAGCTCGAGGCCGAGCGCCTTTATGAGCAGGCCATCCGGTCGGCCGGGGAGAATGGTTTCATCCAGAATGAGGGTCTTGCCTATGAGCTCGCGTCCGCGTTCTACCGCGCGCGCGGGTTCGACCAGATCGCGGATGGGTACCTGCGCGAGGCCCGCGCCCGCTACGTGCGCTGGGGGGCCGACGGCAAGGTGAGGCAGCTCGACAGGCTCTACCCAGGGCTCGTCGAGCGGAGGTCGCTCGCGCCCACCGCCACGCTCGCGGTCGGGGCCGAGCGGCTCGACGTGCTGTCGGTCGTCAAGGCGTCGCAGGCCATCGCGCGCGAGATCGTGCTCGACGACCTCTTGAGGAGGCTCGTCGAGGTCGTGATCCAGCAGGCCGGGGCGCAGAAGGGATACGTGATCCTTTGCCGAAAAGGCAGCCTCATGATCGAAGCCGAGGCCCTCCTCGACGAGAAAGAGGCGGCCTCCGTGAAGCTCCTCGGCTCGCTGCCGGCGACGCCCTCGCCGCTCTTGCCGGCCTCGATCATCAGCTATGTGTCGCGGACAAAGCAGCACGTGCTCCTCGCGAACGCCGCCGAGACGCCGACGTTCTCTTCGGACGAGCACATCGCCCGGACCCGGCCCAAATCGGTTTTGTGCTTGCCGATCCTCAAGCAGGCTGAGCTCGTCGGTATGCTCTATCTCGAGAACAACCTCGTCACCGGCGCCTTCACGAGCGAGCAGACGGAGGTGCTCGAGCTCCTCGCCGCCCAGGCGGCCATCTCGCTGGACGCCGCCCTGTGTCTTGCCGAGGAGCAGGCGGCGCGGGCGGCGGCGGAGGAGGCGGAGCGCCGTATGGCCTTCCTCGCCGAGGCCAGCGTGCTCCTCAACGCGTCGATCGATTACGAGCAGGTCCTGGGAAGGCTCGCCTCGCTGTCTGTCCGCGAGCTCGCCGACTCCTTCGTGATTGACGTCATCGAAGAGGGCGAGGTGAAGCGGATCTCGGGGACGCACGCCGATCCGGCCAAGCAGGTGTTCCTCGAGGAGCTCGCGAGGCGCTATCCGCTCCGGCCCGGCTCGCCGAGCCCGGCTGCCCGCGCGATCCGGACGGGAAAGCCGGTGCTCCTGCCGACGCTCACGGACGCCGAGATCCGGGCCATATGCGCCGACGGCGAGCATGCGAGGCTCATCCGCGCGACGGGGATTCAATCCGCGCTCTCCGTTCCGCTCATCGCCAGGGGAGGGCCGATCGGGGCGATCACGTTCGGCTCCGCCAAGCCGGGGCGCTATGAGAGCGCGGACCTCCGCCTCGCGGAGGAGCTCGCGCGCCGCGTGGCGATCGCGATCGACAACGCGCGCCTCCACCGCCAGACCGTGGAGGCGCTGCGCCTGCGCGAGGAGTTCCTATCGGTGGCGTCCCACGAGCTGCGCACCCCGATGACGTCGCTCACGCTCGCGCTCCAGGCGATGCTGAAGGCAGGTCGCGCCGCAGAGCCTCTCGAGTCTTCGACCCTGCGGAACCGCATCGAGCTCGCCCTCTCGCAGGGCCAGCGGCTGAACCGCCTCATCGACGAGCTCCTCGAGGTCTCCCAGATTGACACGAACGAGCTCTCCCTCGACCTCGCGGAGGTCGATCTCGCGGCCGTCGTCCGCGAGGTCGTCACGCGCCTCGAGCTCAACCTCGCGCGGGCCGGGTGCGAGGTGTCGATCCACGACGAGGGGCCCGCGGTGGGCTTCTGGGATCGGTCGCGGCTCGATCAGGTGGTGACCAACCTGCTCTCCAACGCGATCAAGTTCGGGGCCAGCAAGCCCATCGAGATCCACATCGGTCACCACGCAGGGATCGCGCGGCTCATCGTCAGGGATCATGGCATTGGCATTGAGACGGCCCATACGGCGCGCATCTTCGAGCGCTTCGCGCGCGCCGTCTCCACCAGGCACTATGGTGGGTTCGGCCTGGGGCTCTACATTTCCCGCTCGATCGTCCAGGCGCATGGCGGCTCGATCCGCGTCGAGAGCCAGCTCGGCGAAGGCGCTGCGTTCACGGTCGAGCTCCCATGCGCCGGTCCGCAGAAGGACGGCTGAGCTCTTCGACGCCTGGCGAGGAGCCTCTCGACGTCGCTAGCGGCCGGAGCCGCCCGATCAGGAACCGGGTGAGCGCGTACCCCGGCGGGGCCCCCGCGCCGCGCGAAGAGCACCGTCTCCTCGCGCCGGGCCCCCTTGGACGACCGCCCCGAGGAGGCGCCGGCGCTCATCGCGCCGGCCCCCGTGGGATCACTGTATCTTGAAGTTGCAGGCCGACAGCGTGGCCGTTCCGATCGTCTGCGTCATCGCCCAGTTCGCGAGCGAAGCGACGCTGGCCTGCTCGGACCTGAACGCGTAGTTGTTCGCGAGCTGCACCTCGGCGCCGTTCTTCGGCCGGATGTACACCGAGTACCGCTTCGCCGCCACGTCGACCACCATCCGGACGGTATAGGTCGTCCCGCCGGTGTACGGGAACACCTGGAGCGCCTGGTATCTCGCGCCGTTCCGGACGCGGACATTGCCTTCCTCGTCGAAGATGACGATCGCGGCGAGCTGGGTCCACTGGCTCGCGGAGCTGGTCGAGAGGCCGACCACGGCGTCGATCTTCGACGCGCTCGGCGTCACGTCCCAGGTCGCCGTGAAGGTGCCCCGCTGGGTCGACGGAAGCGACGTATTGAACCACTGGCCAGCGTTGACGACCGAGCACACAGGCGCCGTCGGCGTGGGCGTGGTCGGCGTGGGCGTCGGCGTCGTGGGCGTCGGCGTGGGTGTCGTGGGCGTCGGCGTCGTGGTCGTCGTCCCGAACTCGAACGCGCCGATGTCGACCGCGCCCACGGCCGTCCGCCGCTGCGCGGTGCCGACGGCCTGGAGCGCCGCCCTCGGCGGGTGGTACAGCGGCATCGCCAGCGGCGACGGGAACGTGCGCCCCGAGATCCCCGTCGTCGAGCTGACACCCGTGTTCCGCAGCGGGCTCGTCGAGAGCAGCGTCACGTCGCGGTTGCCGATGCTCGTGAAGCCGGGATCGCTCACGATCAGCGTCCCCGTGAAGCCGGAAGGCACCGTCGTGCCCGTGGGCACCGCGTTGTTGACGCCCTTGATGAGCGGGCTGCCGGTCGTCCAGCTCGCGTCGTCACGGAAGACCTGAACGCTCCCGCCCCCGACGCGATAGAAGATGTTGTTGTGCAGCTCGATGCTCTCGATGCCATCGAACAGGTGGATCGCCGCGCTCGACCCCGCCATCAGCAGGAACGTGTTGTTCACGAACCGATAACGCCCGTTGGTGTCGCCGGTGCCGTCGCCGCCGACGCGGATCACGTACTGCGTGTGCGTCTTGCGGAAGACGTTGCCGACCACATCGGAGTCCTCCCGCGCGAGCCCCGGATCCTGCCCGTCGGGGCCGATGAGCTCGAGGTCCTTGTAGAGCCCGCCCTCGATCCAGTTGTAATAGATCTCGTTCCGCTCCGCGCGGGTCTTCACCGCGTTGCCACCGATTGCATCGTGGACATAGCTGTGCTGCATCCGGAACACGGAACCCGGGTAGGCGGACTCGTCCGTTGCGATGTAGATCGGGTGCTTCTGCGTACCGTTACCGCAGTTATAGACCTCCACGTATTCCACCGTCAGCGAACCTGAATCGCTGTCGGCGCCCAGGATCCCGTGCGATGGGCAATCGTGGATCACGGAGTCACGGATCGTGACATCGTGCCCGTGCTGGAAGATGCACCGCGAGGTGCCGCCCGTCACATCGAACCCCTCGAAGACGATGTGGTTGGCGTTGAGCTCGATCGTGTTGGTCCCGCCCTTCAGGACGGGGCGCTTCCCGCCGACCCGCACGCCGCGGATCGTGATCTTCGAGGTGGGCGTGCCCCATTTCGTGAGCCTGATGTCACCCGAGTACGTCGCGTTGCCGTCGACCTCCACCACGTCGCCCGCCTGCAGTCTGCTGGCTACCTCACCGATGGTCTTGTAGGTGCGCGTGGGACCGACTTGATACGTCGTGCCGGCCGCCTGCTCCTCCGCGTCCAGCTCCTCTGCGGTCACGTCCTCGTCGAGCGGCGCGCAGCCGAAACCGACGATCGACACCGCCACGAGCGAAGCGATGAACTTACCGGCGGCAAACGACCGCGACCCAAAGCCTTGAGAAATCGAATGCATGGCTTTTTCTCCCCCGGCGTCGTCGAACCCCTGTGGTGAACAGGACCGTAACGGGCGAAAGCATCAGGGGGCAGAAGAGGAGCCTCCCGCTGCGTGCCTTCGCGCCGCGAACCATCGGTGCAGACCATTCAGCACCAGAGGGGCGGATACCGGCGCTCTCGTGAAACAACTTATTCCCGGATTAACACGACGGGTCAAGACGAAATGCTTTCGAAAACGAAACGAACACCCAATTAGGTCGCACACCTCGGCCGCTTTTCACATCGCGGTTGCAAATTTTCGATGCAGAACTGCAATGCGCAGTCCGTCCGCTGATGTAAGGAAGGTATAGAGAAGTGGTCGTCCGCTCGCTTGAATCCAGACGAAATCCCCGGGAAATGTGGGTAAACCTCCAATGCGACTGGGTTCTCCATGTCAGTCAACGACCTTTGCCTACCTTCCCCCGCATTCGCTATCTCGGCCGCGGCGCCTGTGAACCGAGCGAGGTCGCGCTTCCTCGGCGCACCGCTGCGCTGCAAGCAAGAAACAGCTCGCAGTCCTGCTCGATTGCTTGGCGGACGGTCCGCTATCCGGGTCGCGGCTGGCCTGCGCCGGTCGAGCGCCGATCGCCGTGTCCTTCGTCCGCGCGGTCGTGAGCCGCGCCGCCGGGGTCCATGCGCGCGACGCGGGCTCGCGGGAGATCGTGGAGAGGGACGACGGGCCGGCGCTCGACGGGGAGATCGGGGCGTCCGCGCGGCGCGCGCGGCTCGCCGAGCGCGGGAGATGGGCGAGAATCGGTGGGAATTGGCGGGAATCGGCGGGCAGGAGAGCGCTCAGCGCCTCCCCTTGAAGCCCATCATCTGCTGCACCACCGCCTCGCTCTCCTCGGCGATCGCGCCCTCCTGCGCCGCGCGGTCGGCGCAGTCCTCACAGACCTTCTTCTTCTTGCTTCCGACCTTGATCGTCTTGAGCTCGTCGACCTCGCTATTGCATTCGCGGCACGTGGGCATCGCCACACCTTCCTTTCGCCGCGCCAGCATATCGCACCGATCCCGCGCGCGCCGAGATCGCGCCGCGAGCGGACCGCGGGGCTCGCCCGCCCGATGTTTGGCCCGGACGAGCCCCGCGACCTAGGCTCGCCGCGTCACGAGGACACCAAGGAGGCTCCCATGGATCGGAGGCAGGGCGCGCGCGCTCAGGTTGACTTCCCCGTCTCGGCGCTCGTCGATGGCCACCGGCACCGGTGCCGCGCGATCGATCTCTCCCCCACGGGTATGGTCGTCGAGCGCGCGCCCGCGCTGGCGGGCCGGGCGCTGCCCGCCGTGACCCCGTTCGAGCTCGACCTCGGGGTCGGGCGCCCCATCCGGCTGCGCGCCCGCCCGGTCTGGGACCGCGACAACCTGCTCGCCGTCCGCTTCGTCGTCATGAGCGACGCCGACAGGCTCACCATCGCCGAGCACCTCGATCAGCGCGCCCACCGCCGCGAACCCCTCCATTAGAGCGGCGGTCTCCCGCTTCGGATACGGGCCCACCTCGACGTTTTCGGTGCTCAGCGCACCGGAGTGCGCTTGCGCGCCGAAAACGCCGATCTGGGCCCGTCTCCTGTGCGGGAGACCGCCGCTCTGCTCGGCATGGGGCAGAGGGGGGCGGAAACCGCTGGAGATGGGGTAGACGCCTGGGGCGTGGAGGCCTTGAGCTGGATCGGGGGGGTACGTCCTCGACACGATGCTCGCCTGCAAGGATGAAATCGCAGGATTGCAACACTGGGAGGATGCGCCCGGGACATCTATGCGAAATTTAAATCTATTTCCATCTTCTCGCAGTGGCATGTGAGCTGCTAATTCACGGACGAGCGTTGCTGGTGTGGCCTCTCCCCCCCGGGCCCCGGCGACGCTTTTTTCTTTTTGTCGCTCGATGGAACGACGAGCGGTGGACCACGCTCTACGTGCGTGGCTCTCTTCGCCGCCGCGCAGCGGAGATCGACGCCCGCGGAATGCTGGCGGCGGAGCGGCGAAGCTCGTCGAGCGCGTGCTCGGGCAGGCGCGGCGCGCGCGGCTCGGCCGCGCCTGGGTCGGGAGGGACGGCGCCTGGGTCGGGAGGGGCGGCGGGCGCGCGGGCGCCCAGGTACGGCCAGAGGCTCTCGCGGATGGGCGCCGGGAGGACGTTCTCCAGGTACTCGAGCGCGGTCCCGCGGAGGTGGGCGTCGTCGGCGTGGAGCGCCCTGTAGGCGATCTCGAGCGGCTCACGCTCGAGGCAGAGGGAGAGGACGCGGAACACGTGCTCCAGGCTGCGGCTCGTCCGCTCGACGAGCAGGCGCTCGGCCAGCGGCGCCTCGACCGGGGGCGCGACGTTGGGGGGCTGGGCGTCCCACACGCGGCGACCGATCGCGATCTCCCGCATCGCCGCCTCGATCACGTCGTCGCGCCGCAGGTGGACAGGCGCGCGCTGCTGGAGGAGCCGCGCGAGCGCGACGCCGCACTGATAACGCACCTCGAAGCGCTCATCGGTGAGGCCGAGCATCAGGCCTTCGGCGGCGCGCTGGGTGGGACAGGCCTGGAGCACCCGCGGGATGCGGCGCCGGAGGGCGACGCTCACGGACGGGTCGAGGAGCGCGTCGAGGAGCTGGCCGGTCGCGCGGGGGGCGACGGCGCGGAGCGCCCGGATCGCCTCGGAGGCGAGCCCCTCGCGCTCCAGGAGCGGGAGGAGGTGCGGCACGAGCGCGGGATCCGGCTCCCGGACGAGCGCACGGCGGATCCGCTCGGGATCACCGGAGCGGAGGTCGGCCGTGGCGGCGAGCACCGGATCCGACGCCAGCGCGGCCGAGGCGGCGCGCGCGGACAGCGGCCCGTCGACGCCCCTGCGATCGCCCGCCGGAGGCCGCGGCGAGCCCCCGGGGGCGGGGCCGGAGAGCGGCGCGGGGCCGGAGAGGGGTGAGCGGCCGGAGAGCGGTGAGCGGCCGGAGAGCGGCGGGCCGGGGTGCGACGTGCGCTCGCCGTCGGCAGGGCCGCGCCCGACGTCGGGCCGCGCCGCCGCGTTCCGGAGCGCAGCGAGCTCGGCGAGGACCTTGTCGCGGCTGAGCGCGTCGACGGTGCCGCTCAGGGTGCGGCGGGTGGTCGCATCGACGACGTTCGTCGGGTCGAGCGAGACGGCGCCGGAGCGCAGGCTGCCCTCGAGCGCGGCGACGTAGCCCCGGTGCAGCCGCGGCGTGAAGAGCAGCGTGACGCCCGCGGCCGCCGCGCCGAGGCCGAGCAGCAGCGGGAGCGACCCGCCCGGGGCGAGCACGAGCAGGCCCATCGCGAGGCCGCTGCCCGCCGCGGTGCCGATGCGGTCGAAGCCGACGTCGATGAGCGTCTTGATCGACCGCTTCTGGTCCGGGGGCAGGGGCGTGTAGAGGAGCTCGTAGCCCGACCGGAACAGCGAGTTCCGGAGCACTGCCTCCGTCGCGCGGACGATCGAGGCGGCCCAGAGCCGCGGCGCGACCACGAGGGAGAGGGTGCTCGTGACGACCGCGGCCGGGAGGATGCCGATGGTGGCGGCGAGCCCGAGCCGGTCGAGCGAGAAGGTGGCGGCGAGCGACTGCACAAGGAAAGAGAGCACGCTCACCGAGAGGTGGAAGAGCGCGAAGAACGAGAGCAACGCGTTGTGGTCGGTCATCGCGGCGGCCGCCTCGGCGCTGAGAGCCACGTCGAACAGCGCGCCGCTCACGGCGCCGAGCCCGACGAGCAGGCCGAGGTCGCGCAGGTGGCTGCTGTCGCGCAGCGCGGCGAGCCCTGACCCGCCGGCCCCAACCTCGGTGCGCCCGGCCCCAACCTCGGTGCGCGCCACCTCAACCTCGGTGCGCGCCACCTCAACCTCGGTGCGCCCGGCCCCAACCTCGGTGCGCGCCACCCCAACCTCGGTGCGCCCGGCCTCAACCTCGGTGCGCCCGGCCCCAACCTCGGTGCGCCCGGCCTCAACCTCGGTCCGCCCGGCCCCAACCTCGGTGCGCGCCACCTCAACCTCGGTGCGCGCCACCTCAACCTCGGTCCGCCCCGCCCCGCCGGCGGCGCCAGCCGCGCGCGCCAGCCCGGCGCCCAGGTGGTGGGTGGCCCAGGCGGTGAGCGCGCTCACCGCGGAGAGGGCGAGGAGCATCGTCGGGGCGTCGATGAGGCGGCTGGCGCGCCAGGCGAACAGGCCGCCGATCACCCCGCCGACCGTCCCGCCGCCCGCGATGCGCCCGATGGAGTGGCGGGCGGTGTGGGGGTCGAAGCGCTCGTTGACGAGCGACCAGAAGGCGGAGATGAGGGTCGCGCCGAAGACGGCGATGTGCAGGTAGAAGACGAGGGCGGCGGCGCCGGGCGCCCGCCGGGCGAGGCCCCACTCCAGGGCGAGGAGCGCGGAGCTCGCGGCGAACGTGGCCGGGACGACGCGCGCGGGAGAGAGCTGGAGGAGCGCGCGCGAGAGCAGGACGACGGCGCCGAACGACAGGACCGCGCCGGCGGCCATGACCTTGGGGACGTCGGCCGCGCCGAAGCTGCCGAGGAAGAGGGCGTCGCGGGTCGCCCGGCCGGCGACCTGCTGGGCGATCATCGCGCCCGAGGCGATGGCCGCGAGGAGAACGGGCCTGTCGCTCGCGATGTCCTCTCCCACCTGTGCCCCGGGCATCCTAGGCCGGTTCGGCGGCGAGCACGCGGGCGTCGGTGACGATGGTCCCGAGCGGGACGTCGCCCGGGGTCGCCGGCACCTCGGCGACGAGCTGGAAGTCGAACACGACGCCCACGGCATGCGCCGGCGGGCAGAAGCGCGGCAGGGTGCTGTCGTAGTAGCCGGCGCCATAGCCGATCCGGTGCCCTCGCGGGTCGATCTGCAGGGCGGGCACGACGATGACGTCGAGCGCAGCGGCCTCCTCGTCGGTCGCGTCGGGCTCGCGGAAGCCGAGGCCGCGCTCCTGCATGGCCTCGGGGTCCTCGACGAAGCGGAAGGTCATGGCGCGCGACTCGGGGTCGATGGATGGGTAAGCAACCCGGGCGCCGCGGGCCCGCAGGAGCGGATCGAGCCCCCGGAGGTCGACCTCGTTGCGCCCCTCGATCGGGTAGAAGAGCGCGACCCGCCGGGCCGCGGCGAGGGCCGGCAGCTCCGCGAGCGCGCGCTGGATCCGGCGCGATCGCTCGAGGATGGCGTCGGCCGGGATGGAGCTGCGGACGGCCCGGGCGCGCTTCCGTAGCTCGGCTTTGGCGCGGTAGCGCAGGGCGGCCTCGGCATCGGGGTCCATGGCTCGGTGGTTCCTCCGGCGCGCATCCTAGAGAGCCGCCCCGGGCCGGGAAACCGCCATGTGCGAAATCGATGGGAGGTGGCGCAGTTGGCCCCAGGTGTGGCGCTCTTGCACCGAGCGCGGGCGCAGCGGCTCGCGCTGCGAGCGCGGGGGAGCGGGACGGCCGGGGGCTCGGTGCGCGCAGGGAGCGGACGGAGAGAGCGGGAGCGACCGCGCGGAGGGCGCAATTGCGAGCGGCTGGCCGGGGTGAGCCCACGGACGAGTCCGGTGGCACCGTTCGTGCTGCTCGCGGCGACCGCGGCGCCTGCGTGGATGGCGGCGACCGCCGCCACCGCGCGATCCGCGCAGGCAGCTGGCAGCACCCTGATCACGGAGAGGCGACTGCGGAACGGGGCCACGGCGAGAGCAGCAGCCCCAGACGCCGGAGGAAGCGATGTTCTGGGAGGATTTCAAGAAGTTCGCGATTCGTGGCAATGTCGTCGACATGGCCGTGGGCGTCGTGATCGGCGCGGCGTTCGGCAACATCGTCAAGGCGCTGGTGGATAACCTGATCATGCCGCCGATAGGCCTCCTGACGGGCGGAATCGATTTCAGCCGGCACTACATCGTCCTGAAGCCCCCGAGCGGCCCCGGTCCGTACGCGACCCCCGAGGAGATGGTGAAGGCCGGCGCGGTGCTCCTCCAGTACGGGGTCGTCATCAACAACCTGGTGAGCTTCTTCATCGTCGCGCTCTGCGTCTTTCTCCTGGTGCGGCTCATGGGGAAGCTTCACAGGCAGCGCGCGGAGGAGGTGACGACGAAGGAGTGCCCCGAGTGCGCGATGAGCATCCCCATCAAGGCGGTGCGCTGCGGGCACTGCACGGCGGCGCTGAAGGGCGCATAACGCATAACGGAGAGAGCACCGCGCGGGCGGCGCTGCGGGCGCGGCTCGCCGGCGAGCGGGCTCCCCGTCGACGCAGCGCCCGTTGACGCCTGTATCGTCCGGAGGAGAGCGCGGCCGCGGAGTGCCGCGCTCTGGCTCAATGGTTCTCGACGGGCACGCCGGCCTCGAGCACGGCCTTCTTCAGCGTCAGAATCTCTTGCTGGCTATCGGTGAGCTCCATCGAATGAAAGCCGGGTGGAGCGGTCGGACCCATGTGGATCGGGGCGACCGCGGTCTCCAGGATCGGGATGCCATCGAGCCGGCGCTGGTCGGTGCGGGGCCTCGGCTCGGTGAGCACGGGGAGCAGGCTCGGAGACGCCGTGACCCGAGGGCTCAGCGCGTTCACGCGATCGGGCGCGAACAGCTCGAGCGCGGTGCGCGCGATGCACGTATGATCGAGTGTGCCGTGGAACGGCACGCCGCGCGGAGCCCACGGCGAGATGACCAGGGCCGGCACGCGAACGCCGAGCGTATCGAACGGCGCCGCCTCGCTCCCGGGCGACGGCGGCGGGCGCACGTGGTCGTAGAACCCGCCATGCTCGTCGTAGGTCACGACCAGCGCCACGTGCGGCCAGGCCGGGCTCGCGATGAGGTGGTTGTAGATGCGCGCGATCAGGTTCTGACCGCGCGCCACGTCGGCCGGCGGATGGTCGTCGTTCGCCCAGTTCAGCAGCGCGTCCACGTCGACCAGCGTGAAGTTCGGGTCGATCCACGAGACGCTGGGCAGCGTGCCTTCGCGGCAGGCCTTGTAGAACGAGGAGATCTTCGCGATCGGCAGCCCGCGGTGGCCCTTGTATTTCTCGACGGTGCGCAAGAACGCGATGTCGTGCGAGTAGTAGCGCCACGAATCGGCCGGCAACAGGTCGAAGAACGTCGCGCGGTCGATCCATTGCAGGTTCCCCGTGCGCCCGGCGCTGGTTCCGCAGAGCGCGAAGAACCGGTTCGGCCACGTCGGGCCCGCGAACGAAGCGAACCACCGGTCGCAAACGACGTACTGGCGCGCGAGGCTATCGTACGTCAGCAGATCGCGCTGGTCGTACCAGCTCATGATCTCGGCGACGTGGCTGTTCGTGCTGTAGCCCTTCACGAAGCCGTCCATCGCGCCGCCGTTGATCTGCCGCACGACGTCCGTTCGGAGATGATGCGGGCGGATCCGGGCTCTCGTGCTCTCGAGATGATATCCCGTGATCGGCGTACCGTTATCGTCCGAGTTCGTCGCGCCGATCACCCCATCGACGTCCATGCCTGTGCTGCGCAGGTAGCCAATCATGTGATCGAAAGAGCGGTTCTCGAGCATCACGATGACCAGATGACGGATGTCTGCCATGTTCCACCGCTCGCTTTCCCATGCGGCTCAGCGCGCTGTCGGCCGACACGGCCGCGCAGGGCCGGTTTCACTATCTTGAATTCATCTACCGCAATCTGCCAGGGGAGAAGAAAATCCAAACATTTCGAAGACGTCAAGCCCCAGCTGCGGGGCCCCGCCCGGGTCGCCCGAACGTTTTCCATGCGCTCCGACATCCCCTGAAAAGCGGTGTCACTTCAACGACTTATCAGGCTCTCGCCAGAGCGCGCCAGCGCGCTGGGGGTCGAGCGCGCCGACCAGGAGATCTCCGATCTGTCGCCCGGCGTCGAGGCGCGCCTGCGCGCGGCGTACCGCGAGGCCATCGCGGAGCTGGAGAAGCGCCGAGCGGCCGAGAAGGACCCGGCGGTCGCCGAGGATCTTCAGATCTTGCTGGACGCTGCGGACCGGGCCGTCCGCGGGTCCGAGCTCGAGGAGAGGACCAGGGTCACCTACGTGCACGCCACGGGGCTCGTGTTCGAGGGCCTCTCGACCCTGCTCGACGACCGCATCCCGCCGCCGCGCCGAGCCACGGCCCTCGCGCGGCTCCGGCGGTACGCCGGGCTGGAGGCGGGCGACGCGCCGATCGCCGAGCAGGCGAGGAAGATGCCCGACCAGGAGCTCGGGAAGCCCGGCTTGCTGGCGCCCTCCAGGATGGAGATCGAGCGGCACCTCGCCACCAGCGCCCGCGTGCGGGAGGGTATCGGTGAGCTCTTCCGAAAATACGCCATCAGCGGCCACGAAGAGCCGCTGGCAGCGCTGAATCGTCAGCTCGAGGCGTACGACGCGGCGCTGCGCAAGGACGTCCTGCCGAAGGCGCGGACCGACTTCGCGGCCGCCGCCGCTCTACGCGTACCTGCTCGAGCTGCACGGCGTCGACATCCCGCCCGCCGAGCTCCCTGGGCCCTCTGACGAGCTGCGGAGGGATCGACGACTTCACCCACGCCGCGGCGTCATGGCCCCTCAGCGCCCACGAGGCGCGCCCCGGGCACGAGCTCCAGTTCGCCTCGCTCGTCGAGCGGGGCGTCTCGCTCGCCCGGGCCGTCTTCGCGGAGAACAGCGCCAACATGGAGGGGTGGGCTCTTTACTCGGAGGCCATCCTGCTCCCGTACATGCCGCCCGAGGGCCAGCTCGTCTCCCTGCAACACCGCCTGGTCCGGGCTGCCCGCGGCCTCCTGGACCCGGAGCTCCAGGCGGGCAAGATCACGCCGGCCGCCGCGCGGGCCTTCCTGGAGAGAGAGGTGGTCCTCTCGCCGCCCCTCGCGCAATCCGAGGTGGAGCGTTACACCTTCCGCGCACCGGGGCAGGCGACGTCGTACCTCTACGGGTTCACCCGGCTGATGGATCTGCGGCGAGAGGTCGAGTTCAGGATGGGCCCGCGCTTCGACGCGCAGCGATCCCACGACTTCGTGCTCGCCCAGGGCATCCTGCCGCCGAAGCTGCTTCGCAAGGCGGTCATCGAGCGCTTCGTGCCGGCACAGCCGGCGCGCTGAGCGGCGGAGGGAACCCGCGCTCGTTTCACTCATGCCCCGCGATGGCGAGGTTCTCGGTGAGCGCGCCGTAACCCATGAATTTCTTGGGACTACTTAATCGGATGCATCAGGCGGTGCCCCTCACCGGCGCCCGACCCCCTGCCGGGTTAGGGAGCGGATTTCAAAAGCGCGTCTACCCGCTCCTCTTCACCGAGCAATCTAAGAACATCGCGAGCGGCCTCTCTTTCACCGTGCATGGCTTCGTCGATGAGAATCCATAGCCCCTCACGTGCCGCGCGGTGACATCGTTCAACGATGTCACCCGGAGTGAAGCTCGAGGATGACGCATACCCCCCGAGAATCTGAAACAGAAGATCGAGCACCGCTATCCTCACGAATCGTGGGCGCAGATCTACGAGACAGGCAACCAGCACGGAGGTACACGCCTCCGCGATCTCATACAACTCGCCCTGAATGACAACGTGATTCTCTATCCCCCAGTAAGCCTTCGTAGACTCCTCAGGACCCTTTGCGTTCAGTAGACCAAGCAACGCATCTCTCACCCTTTCTCCGGTCCCCTCCGCCTCATGAACGCTAGTCCAGTCAATGGCCCCAATGAGACGCTCCGCGACGTTCATATTTTTCATTTGGAACCCGACGTGCCGCCAGGAGCTCGCAGCGTCCCCGGAACGAATCTCTCAGGCGAAAACTTCTGTTGACACGAATTACACACAGGGATCTCGATCCACTCTAGCTTCCCTGTCGATTGATTCCTCCGCCAGCCATTCACCTCGGTCATTGTTCCCCCTGGGAGCTTCCGGTCGGCATCAACTTCCGCGTGAACACGTGGACCAGATCGTCCTACCTCCACTTTCCCGTCACGTGCAATTCCCACGTATGCGGCGCTGCTTCGATCAGGTCTTCCGTCTGGGAGTCGCCCAGCCGCATCGCGAGCGGCACGAGCCTAATCGATCCCTGCAGCTTCTTTGGATGGTGCTGCCTGCTTCACAGGCGTTTTCGCCGCCTCCGCCCCCTGCGGCGGCTTCGCCGCCGGCGCCGGCTGCGGGCCTTTCGCCGGCTGCACAGCCTGCGGCGGTTGCGCCGGTGCGGCGGCTGGCTGCGCCGGCGGCCGAGCAGTTTGCTGCTGCATGACGAACCTGAACAGCAGCCGGCGCATGCCGTCCCCGATACCGCGAGACGTGCGTCCCGCCGCCGCAGCGCCAGCGTTCATCCGCTGCAGCATCTGCTCCTGGTGGAACTTGCCGCCCTCCGGCCCGTTGAAGCAGCTCGGGTGCCGGCACCCATTGGCCCCGGGAGGGAAGTTCCGGCTCGCCCCTTGCGTCTGCCGCCCATCCGGGTCGACGAGGTTCACCGGGTTGTTCAGCGTGTAGCTGTACAGCCCGAGGTTCCCCGGGTTGAACACCCCTCCGCTCGTCCCCCCCTCCATGTACTCGTCCAGGATCGGATCCGGGCTCAGCCACACACTGCTCCTCGGGTCGTAGTACCGCGCCCCGAAGTAGTAGAGCCCCGTCGCTTGGTCGAGCTCCTTCCCGGTGAACACGTACGCCCGCCTGAGCTCGTACCGCGAGTCCGACGCGTCGATCCACAGCTCCCCGCTCGGGAAGTACTCGTCCCGCTGCGTCAGCGTCTGCTCGTTGTTCGACGCGAAGCTCGTGCTGCCCAGGTGGTCCGGGTGGTAGTACAGCGTCGGCGGGTCACGGAACCAGTCCGGATCCATCTTGCTCGCGATCCGCGTCTGCCCCGCATAGATGTGCTTCGTCACGAACCGCCCATCGCGCAGCGTCAGGTGCTGGTCGTGGTACGCCGTCTCCTCCTCGCCGCTCACGTGGTGCAGGTGCACCCGCCGCTCGCCGTCGCCGTCGTACAGCATCCGCGACAGCACCTGACCGTTCTGGCTCACCCGCGTGACCCGGTTCTCCTCGTTCCAGTCCGTCGTCCGCGTGTCCGGCTTCGAGTATGTCTCCAATCCAGGCAGAACGCTTCTCGCTGGCAACTGAGCGGAACAACTCAGCGCCAACCGTCAGAATCCTACTTTCATCCGTAGAACCATCCAATCCTGACACTGCCCTCACCGAGCTGCTACGCCACGACGTCACCCATCTAGCCAGCACCTCAGTCCGATGGTCCCTGGATAGCCAGTACCCCCAGAGCCTTCTGTGCCTCGGCACAAAGCCGCCTCCACGCCTCTGTTTGCATGAATTCTTCCAGCGGAGGAAGCATCTGAGGGGTCTCTTCGGCGATGGCATCGATGATCTTCGAGAATTCTCCGAGCGCACGAATTTCATCGACAGAGAACAGAGCACCAAATTGTGGATTATCTGGCCTGTACCAGTCATCCCATTGATTAAACAGCTCTTCTGCCACGTTCACAGCAGGAACCCGCGCTTGGTATGCGCGCTGCAGCTGCAAGCTCGACAGCAGCGCCAAAACCTCCCGGACACGCTCCCGCACATGCTTTCCGTCACTCATTGACACCACCGCTCAAGGCGCATTCCAGTTTTTCCACTTCAACCAGTCCGACAGTGGGATATGAGCATTGGGATGCTCGCTCAGCGGACCAGGGATCGGCTTTCCGTCAGGCCCAATAATCCGCCCATTCGAATTAACCACGACATGATCTACCTGTTGTAGCGATTGGCTATTGTTCGGGTTACCACGATCGATCCGGACTCCGTTCCCCTGGTTCTTCGGATCTTGCCATCTCACGCCTACCCCCTTCTTTGTCGGATTCCCCGCCCCCCACGAGCCTGGGATTTTGCCTGCAGCCTCGGCCGGCGGAGCCCATCCTCCCCCCTTTGGTGCCGCCTGCGGCGGCTTCACCGCCTCCGCTCCCTGGGGCGGCTTCGCCGCTGGCGCCGGCTGCGGGCCTTTCGCCGGCTGCGCAGCCTGCGGCGGTTGCGCCGGTGCGGCGGCTGGCTGCGCCGGCGGCCGAGCAGCCTGCTGCTGCATGACGAACCTGAACAGCAGCCGGCGCATGCCGTCCCCGATACCGCGAGACGTGCGTCCCGCCGCCGCAGCGCCAGCGTTCATCCGCTGCAGCATCTGCTCCTGGTGGAACTTGCCGCCCTCCGGCCCGTTGAAGCAGCTCGGGTGCCGGCACCCATTGGCCCCGGGAGGGAAGTTCCGGCTCGCCCCTTGCGTCTGCCGCCCATCCGGGTCGACGAGGTTCACCGGGTTGTTCAGCGTGTAGCTGTACAGCCCGAGGTTCCCCGGGTTGAACACCCCTCCGCTCGTCCCCCCCTCCATGTACTCGTCCAGGATCGGATCCGGGCTCAGCCACACACTGCTCCTCGGGTCGTAGTACCGCGCCCCGAAGTAGTAGAGCCCCGTCGCTTGGTCGAGCTCCTTCCCGGTGAACACGTACGCCCGCCTGAGCTCGTACCGCGAGTCCGACGCGTCGATCCACAGCTCCCCGCTCGGGAAGTACTCGTCCCGCTGCGTCAGCGTCTGCTCGTTGTTCGACGCGAAGCTCGTGCTGCCCAGGTGGTCCGGGTGGTAGTACAGCGTCGGCGGGTCACGGAACCAGTCCGGATCCATCTTGCTCGCGATCCGCGTCTGCCCCGCATAGATGTGCTTCGTCACGAACCGCCCATCGCGCAGCGTCAGGTGCTGGTCGTGGTACGCCGTCTCCTCCTCGCCGCTCACGTGGTGCAGGTGCACCCGCCGCTCGCCGTCGCCGTCGTACAGCATCCGCGACAGCACCTGACCGTTCTGGCTCACCCGCGTGACACGGTTCTCCTCGTTCCAGTCCGTCGTCCGCGTGTCCGAGCCACGGTACGTCCAGCCGGTCTGGTTGCCGCTCGCGTCGTACCGCATCTCCCGCGGCCACGGCATCGACTCCGCCACCAGGTGCTCGTCGATACGCCTCGGCGCGTGCGGCTGCGGGCCCGCGTACTGGTACTCCGACCGGTACGTCTGCTCCCGGATCGCGTGGTCCTCGCGCCATCCGTCGCACCCAGCCGGAACCGGCGTGGGGCACGTCTGCGGCACGTACCGGTAGCTCGCCTGGTCCTTGGTCAGGATGTTGCCAATCTCGTCGTACGAGAACGACAGCCGGTACCGGTACTGCCAGTCTCTCCGGTCCTGGTACGTCCCGCTCGCCGAGAGCAGCTGATACAGATCATCGTACCCGTACTGCTGCGTCGTCGGCCCCACCAGGACCGAGCCCGGCATCGACTGGTCGTACGGCACCTCGTTCCGCACGCGCTCCAGGTTGCCCGCCACGTCGTACTCGTACCGCATCCGCTGGAACGCCCTCGCCGGCTGCCCGCGCTCCACGAGGTACCGGTCGCGGTGGTCCGCGTTGATCTGCTGAAGCCGCCGCGACTTCTCGTAATACCGATACGACGTCGCGATCCCGTTGCCGTGCACCACCCTCACCCGCTGCTCGAACTCGTCGTACCCGATGTGCAACAGGTACTGCGTCACAGCCGGCTCGTCCGGGTGCTGCGGGTTGATCTGCGTGTTCGTTCCCCTCTGTGCCAACGTCTGGTGAGACAGGCTCCCCCTGGAAATCTGTGGTGAGAGGGCGGAGAATGGACCTGACCCGTGCCGAAGCCTTCCCATCTCCGATCCGTCGATCCTACCCTCGCCCCAGCGGCGCAGGGCGCTGCTCCACGCGCGAGTGGCGTCGCCGTCGAGACCATGCCGAAGGCGGGCAAGAGGCGGAAGTTCTCGGCGGCTGAGAAGCTGCGCATCGTTCGTGAGGCGGCCGCATGCACCCAGCGCGGCGACATCGAGGCGCTGCTGCGCCGCGAGGGCATCTACAGCTCCCTCCTAACGGCGTGGCGCAAGCAGCTCGCCCTCCACGGCAGCGAGGCTCTCGCGGGGCGCAAGCCCGGCCGCAAGCCGAAGCAGGACGCGAAGGACCGGCGCATTGCCGAGCTCGAGAAGCGCTCGGCCCGACTCGAGGAGAAGCTCGCGCTCGCGGAGAAGCTCATCGATCTCCAAAAAAAAGTCTCTGCCATTCTGGGCATCAATCTCACGAGCGACGAAGAGCGCTGATGGACGCCATCGAAGAGCTCGATGACCCGCACGTCCCCATCGCGCAGGCGTGTGCGACACTCGGCATCAGCCGCGCTACGCTCTACCGGCAGACGCAGCCCGCGAGGCCACCGGCGTTGCAGGGGCCCGTTCCGAGCCCACGCCGGCTCAGTGACCCCGAGCGGCAAGCCGTGCTCGATGTGTTGCACAGCGACGAGTTCGTCGACCAGCCCCCGCCGGAGGTCTACGCGACGCTGCTGTCGCGCGGCGTCTACCTTGCCTCCATCCGCACGATGTACCGCCTGCTCGCGGCGTCCGGCGAGAGCGGCGAGCGACGCGCGCAGCGCGGGCCGATGAAGCATGCCAAGCCGACGCTCACCGCCACAGCCCCCAACCAGATCTGGACGTGGGATATAACCAAGCTGCGCGGGCCGCTGCCCGGGGTCTTCTACTGCCTGTACGTCGTCCTCGACCTGTTCAGTCGCATGACCGTTGGCTGGCTGCTCGCCGAGCGCGAGAGCGCGAAGCTCGCCGAGCACCTCTTCGCAGAGACGGTCGCCCGCCACGGCGTCGAGTTCGGCTCGCTCACGGTGCACGCCGACCGCGGCTCCGCGATGAGGTCGGAGGGGCTCGCTCAGCTCCTCGGCTCGCTCGGCGTCGTTCGTAGCTTCAGCAGGCCTCACGTCAGCGATGACAACGCCTTCTCCGAGTCGCAGTTCAAGACGCTCAAGTACCAGCCCGACTATCCGGACCGCTTTGCCTCGCTGGCGCATGCACGAGCGTGGTGCCAGGAGTTCTTCAGCTGGTATAATGACCTTCACCAGCATTCTGGTCTTGCTCTCTTCACACCTGCTGATGTATTCTACGGCCGCGTCGAAGATATCGCGGCTCGGCGCCAGGTCGCCCTCGACACGGCCTACGCCGCGCATCCGGAACGCTTCCCGAACGGTCCGCCTGTCGTCCGCAGGCCGCCCGCTTCGGTAGCCATCAACCCGCTGTCCGTCGACGACGCTGCCGACGAGGCCGCGGCGCCGCCACACACGGCAACGACCAGCGTCGCGCCCGAGCCCGTCGCTGCGCCAACCGCCGAGACGCAGCGGCCGCTCGGGTGCCAGAGCCGGAACGCGTCCCTCAACGCGATCCACTCATAGAATTCCCGTCCGGCCTGTCTCAAACCTGTTGGCATTTTCCGTTCCCACGGCCGACCGGACCAGGCCACCTCGGTCGTAGCCGTACGTCACCACCTCCGCCCCGGAGCCAGGGAACTTCATCGACAGCAGCCGCCCGAGCCCGTCGAAGTCGTACTCCATCGTCGCCTGGTACGGCCCTCGGTGCGGCTCCCGCAGCCGGGGGAACTCCGTCGTCAGCTTCGCCACGTTCCCCAGCCGATCATAGGAGAACGTCCTCTTCCCCGCCTCGCTCTGCTCCTCCACCAGCCGCCCGGCCCGGTTGCCGTGCTCGTCGCCCGCCTCGCTGGGCGCGCCGTACACATAGGTCACGTCCGCCGAGTCCGGGTAGTTCACCCGCCTGAGCCGGTTGAAGTCGTACTCGTACCGGATCAGCTTGCCCGCGCCCTCCGCCAAGAGCTTCGCCGTCTGCCGCGCCCCGACGTTGCCCGATCGGTCGTAGCGCCACTCCGTACGCCCCATATCCGGGCTCGTCAGCGTCACCATCCGCCCCAGCGTGTCGTACGCCGCGGTCGTCACGTTCCCGCGCGCGTCCATCACCCGCACGAGCTCGTCGACCGCGTTGTACCCGTACCGCGTCATCAGCGTCGTCCACGCCTCCGACCCGCGCAGCCGATTGCGCTCCTCGACCGCCACGATCGCGTTGTCCACGTCCTGGTACGCCTTGCGCACCTTCCCCTTCGGGTCGACCTCCGTCGCCACGAACATCGCCACGCCATCGAGCTCGTCGATATCGTAGCTCGTCGTCGTCACCGCCTCGCCGGTCTCGGCCTCCTCGTCCGGCTCCCTCTGCTCGACGATGCGCGAGAGCACGTCGTACTCGAACGTCGTGGGGTGCTTCAGCGGCACGTCCACGAACGCCGTCGCCTCGCCCGTCGCGAACACCGGCTGCCCCTGCTGCCAGACGCGCCCCCGCTCGTCCAGCACCCTCCGGCCGCTCACGCTCATGCCCACGACCGGCGCGGCCCCCGTTCCCGGGTCCCTTTCCAGATCCTTCTTCGTCTGGATCACCCGGTCCAGCCCGTCCACGAACGTCACCGTGTCGATCGGATCCCCCAGGTGCTGCACGTCCTTGTGCCGCGTCCGCGCCCACGCCGGCACGGCGACGCTCTCCCCTGGCTGGAGCGCATACTCGAACGCGATCGTCGCCTCCGCCGCCGTCAGCGGGTCGTCCGGACCGAACACGGCCCGCAGCCGCCCGAACGCGTCGAAGTCGTAGTGGACCTCATGGCCGTTGACGTCCCGCGCGGCGCTGACCGCGCCGTAGCGGTAGTCCGACGACGTCTCCGAGAAGTAACCGAACGAATCGTCCACCCGGGAGAGGTACGTCTCCGCGACATCGTCGTACTCGTACGTCAGCCTGAAGCCCCGCGGCTCGATCACCTGCTCCAGGTTTCCATACGCGTCGTGCGAGAACTCCCATGTTGGATTCGTCGACGCGTCTCCCGTGTACGGCGCGCCCGTCGCCGGATCCTTGCCGCCGATCACCGTGTTCGTGATCCACTCCACCGCGCCGGTCGCCTCGTTGTACCCGGCGGTGCGCTCCCGCAGCAGCCTCCCTGCACTGTCGCGCACCTCGACGCTGTCCGCCCGCACCACGTGCGGCCCGTCGTACGTCACGTAGTGGATCGTGGTCGTGACGTCGTCCTCCAGCGTGCCTGGCTCGCCGTGCTCGATCACCCCGATGAGGTTGCCGCGGTCGTCCCAGTCCCGCTCCTCGCTCGTCTGCTTGCCAGGCGCGCTCGGGTCCGTCGTCTTGCCCTCATACCACGACATCGTCCGCAGCTCTTCCCTAGGGAAGAACGAGCCCGTCAGCGTCGGCTGCGCCCCGGGCGCGCGGTACGCCACCTGCTGACGGCTGAACAGCCGCCCCTCGGCATCCTGCTCGATCACCTCGGCCACCAGCCCGCGCCGGTAATAGTCCTGGTTGTGGTAACGCGTCACGATCTGCGAGCCGTCCTCGCGCGTGGCCGTCACCTGCGCGAAGCCGTAGTCCTCGCGCTCCGCCCGGTCGTAGAACCCGCTCTGGTGGTAATCGAACGTGTGCACGTAGGCGGGCGTGCCCATGCCGTCGTCCACCTCCACCCGCGACAGCACCCACTTGCTGCCGGGCATGTCCACGCTCAGCTCGCCCGGCCCGCTCGCATAGGCCACCTTGTTGCCCTCACGGGCATAATCCAGCCGGATGCTGCCGCCAAGCGGACGGACCACGCGCGACAGCCGGTTGGTCTTGCCCGTCAGGTTCAGCCGCGCCCGCAGCGCCGTGTCGCTCTCGCGCAGCATCCCCTCGCTCAGCTTCAGCACGTGATCCGCCGTCCCGTCGCCGTCCAGGTCCTCCCATCCGAGCTCGCTCCGTCCATCGCTCAACCCGAGCTGCGCCGCGATCTCGAGCACGATGCACACGTACGGCGTCGTGATCTTGATCGGCACGCCATACCCCGCGTTGAACGCCGTCGTCTCCGAGAACGACAGCGCGTCGTTGCTGCCGTTGATCTCCTTCGTGAACTCCTTCTCGAGCACGACCCCCCACGGCAGCCCGCCGCTCACCGCCGGCGCGCTCCACCTCTCCTCGGGCCCGAAGCGGTCGCCGAGGTTGAGCCGGACCCGGTAATAACCCTGTCCAGGCTGCTTGATCACCCGGTCGGGCAGCCTGTCGCCGTTCAGGTCCACGAAGTCGACGAGCGTCCGGCTCACCGTGTGCGCGATGCCGCCGCCGATCCCCGCATAACCCACCTGCAGGCTGTTCGTGGTGTTGTCCTGCACCCGCACCGACGAGAGCTGCTCCGGAGACCAGACCCGGCTCAGCGCGGTCAGCGGGTCCCCTTCGACCTCCGGCAGCGGCTCGAACGGATCGCCGCTCCGATCGAGCGCCGCCCAGGGGCGCTCGTCCCCGAAGCGGTAGCCGAGGTTCAGCTGCACATGGAGCACGCCGCCCGCGCTCCTCACCTTGTCCGGAAGCCCGTCGCCGTTCACGTCGAGCAGGTCGTGCGTCGTCTGCGACGTGCCCCAGCTCTTGCCGAGCGAGGGCAGCACGCTGAGCACCTCCTTGGTCTCGGCGCTCGCCTCGATCTTCTCCGCGATCGCGGACGCCGCGGATCCGAAGCCGAACCCGAACCGCGCGCTCATGCTCTCGATGACCCGGAAGTCCCCCGGCTCATCGATGGTCAGGGCGCCATACTGCCCCGGCTGCTGTCCGTCGCACCGCCCGCCGCCGCACGTCTGGATGCGCACGCCGCCCTGCGTGACGGCATCGGGCCGCCCATCGCCGTTGACGTCGACGAGCTCCAGCTTCGACTCGGTGGTCCCGGTCGTCACCTGGAACGACCCGATGAGCGCGAGGTCCGCCGAGGCCGAGCCGTTGTGGCTCTTCCTCAGCCCGGGGACGTTGGCCACGTCCTCCGGCCGGACGCCGCCGACGCGCGACGGCTTGAGCTCCCCGGCCCGGATGTACATGTCCGCGCCCGAGCCACGGAACACCGGGCCGCTGACGCTGCCCACGAGAGGAAACCCGGCGTCCCCCGGCGCCCAGCCCGCATGGTACCCCTCCCAGTGCGGCTCGACGCGCGTGAAGTAAGGCGGCCTGTTCGCCTCCGGCCTCCGGCGGAGCTGGTTCTCGTCGAACGGGTACTCCGTCGTCCACTCGCCATAGCTGAAGCCGCGGAACCCGCCCACCATGCGGGCTTCCAGCTTCCCATCCGGGATCGCTCGAGCGTTCACGGCGGGCACGTCCAGCACCGTCCCCGTCTCGTTGAACACGAGCTGCGGCAGCCACGACACCGACGCTCCGGGATCCGACAGCGATGTGTCCATGTCCGCGTCGCTCTCGAAGAACCTCGTGAAGGCGAGCTCCTCGCCCTCCATCACCGGGAACACCACCGGATCGCCCGGGTCAGGCACGCTCCTGGCCGGGGAGATCGCCTCCGCTCCGAGCAGCTCCCGGAACAGCCGCTCGCTCCCGCGATCCACCCGCAGGGTCACCGGCCCCTGCGTCGCTCGCTTGGAGGCGGAGCCGAGCAGGCTGACCGGCCCGCTCTCGGGCATGACCACCCGCGACAGCGAAAGCGCCGTCCCGCCGGTCGTGCTGTCGCTCAGCTGCACGGGCGCCACGATCGACTCCTCGGGCACCGAGATCGGCCCGCGGTCGCCGGGCAACGCGTCGAGCCCGCAAACCCTCTTTCCGGACGGACCACCGGACCTGGGCGCGCACTCGCCTACCGCGCGGCAGGTCCCCGGATCCCCGTCGTGGCCGCACACCTCGGTGTACCGGGCAAACCCCTGGTACTGCACGCGCGACGGGTCGACAACGTTCTCGCCGAGCTCGGCGTACAGGAACAGGAGGTCGCCCTGGAGCACGGACACCGGCCACGCGATCTCGGTGCCGAGCTGCGCGCCCGACACCCTGGTCCGATGGAGCTCGATGCTCTGCCCCGAGTCGACGTCCTGGCGCAAGAGGCGCACATCGAACGCATCGTCCGCGTCGGTCCGGACGAAGCTCGCCTGCACCGTGACCTGCCCGTCTGCCCCCGCGACCCAGCCCGGCACGCTCCGGTCGAGCACGGAGAAGTCGTCCGCGAAGGTGAAGGTGAAGACCGGACGCCCGAGCGCGTTGACGCGCGTCCTCTCGCCCGGAAGCAGCGGTATGCAGAGCTCCGACGAGCAGAGCTCCGTATAGCGGATGCGCGGGTTCCAGCGCGTGATGTCGCCCTCGATGTCCTCCTTCGGGTCCACCCGGAAAAAGAGCGCGTCGGTCCGACGGACCTGGAGGCGGATGCCGCTCCCGCAACCCGCCTGGCCCTCGGGAACACACGCAGGATCGCTCGGCCCGATGTCCCTTTGCCAGAGCGGCTGGTGCTCGCGGTGCGCCCTGTCATTCGCCCGCGGTGCCAACGTCGTCTTCGTGATCGACGCTGTCACCCCGTCTCCCGCGCCGCCCCCGGCCAGCGACACGCCGCCGTCGATGATGACGACACCGTCGTACGGCGGCGCCCATTTTACCAGCGGGCTGGTCCGGTAGAACGCGTTGCGGAGCGCCTCGACCTGCTCGCCATCGCTGAAATCCTCGTCGATCGTGAACCCGGCGCCCCGGGCGCCCGGCCCCAGCCGCGCGTTGTTCGGGTTCAGCGTCGCCCCGCCCCCATCGAGCAGCTCCGGGAAGCCATCCCCGTTGATGTCGAGCAGCAGGCTCTGCGCGGTCGCGGTGCTCCAGGCGCGGTTGAGGCCGACACCTCCGAGCTCCTGGAACAAGTGCACCGCCCCCTGCAGACCGACCGTGATCTGGTGCGTGCTGCCCACGCTCTCCGGCGAGAACGCGTTTCCGCTCGACCGATCCGGGAGCGAGTTCAGCCAGACGCCGTTGCTGCCCACGAAATCCGGGAGCCCGTCGCCGTTGATGTCCGTGAACGCGACGTCCTCGTCGTCCGCCCCGAACGAGACGGAGACCCCCAGCCCGGCGTGCGGATCACACACCGTCGGCCCCACGCCGACGAACGCGCTGAGCCCCCCTTCGATCGAGCTCGTGGCCCCGAGGCCATCGCGCCCTTCCGCAGGCCGGCCCCACTCGGTCGGTGCCGAGAACACCTGCAGCTCGCCGTCGTCTTGCTGGAGGCCGAAGTACTCGAAGCCGTGCTCGTAGAGCGGCTCCTCACCGCCGTTCCCATGGACAGCGATGCTCTTCAGCAACGACTTGTGATGGTGCCGCGGGTCCGGCGTGTCGTATGCGAAATGATAGCTCCGGATGATCTCCTCGGCATCGGGCGCCTGGCCCATGGTCACGTCGATGCGCTCCAGCCTCCGCGTTGTCCGCACCTCGAAGCCAGCGCGCGCCGAGCTGACGACGTCTCTCCGCTGCGCTCCGTCGTCCACGGAGAAGACCACGTGATAGTGCGCTCCAGGGAAGCCGCTCTCGTGCTCCGTGTAGTCGATCCGCCGCGGATAGAGCTGCACCCAGTCCTCGCCCTCGGGCGCGTCCTTGAAGTACGAGATCCGCATCCGGTTGCCGAACGTGTCTTCTACTCGCTCCAGGTTCCAGCGGAAGATCCCGGCGTCGCCGGACCGGTCCTCCAGGCGCGCATCCGCGCTGTCCCCGTAGGTATACCGGGTGCCGTCCTTGTCGGTGACCACCCAGTGAAAGCTTCCGGGATCGGCCCCGAGGCGCTCGATGCGATCGAAGGCACCCTCGACGCGCCGTTCGTACCTGCCCGGCTGCCCGGGGATGGCCCGCAGCATCTGGCCGTCGAGCGTGTAGAGCTCGTCGCCCGTGTACCGCGGCACGCCGAACCGCGTGTCGATCTCGATCGCCGAGACGCGCAGATCCCACCCCACGCCGAGCCAACCATTGCCCAGCTCGCTCTCGTACGTGACCGCCAGATCCGGCGCGATGCCGCGCCGGCCCGGCGGCACCTCGATCGGGAACGACAGCTGCGCCGTGCCCCGGCCGTTCGCCTCCGGCGGCTCGATGAACGACACGCCCGCGGACGGGCTCGCGAGCTGGATCCCCTTCATCGCGTTGGGATCGAACGACTGCGCCCCCGGCTGGTCCGGCATGGAGATCGCCGCGTTGACGAAATCGGTGAAGTGATCCGTCAAGCTCGTGAGCTCCCGGGCCCCGCCCTGCTCGACGCGCCCGAGCTTCGTCCATCGCTGGACCGCCTCGTCGAAGTAGAAGCCGAAGATCTCCCTGGCCCTGGCGCCGCTCGGGATCGCCGCGGCGTCGACCGGCAACGTCAGCTTCACCGGCTTCTTGAACTTGAGCCCGTGCGGCCCGAAGCGGAACGCGCGCCCCTCGGGCGTCACATTGCGCATCGCGCGCCCCATCGGCTGTACCTGGACGGGCATCAGCGGGCGGATCGTGATGCGCGTCGTCTCTTCCAGCGCGTCAGGCGGGATATCGAGCGTGGCGCCCGCGAACGAGAGCACCGCGCCCTCGCCCGGGCTCACCACCGCGCCATAGGGCGCGCCGTGGTCCACGACGAGCCCGCTCGGGGCGGCGCCCGCGGCGCACGGACCGAGCTGGAGCTCGCGACCGAGGCGCGTACCGTCCTCGAGGCGCGCCTCGAGGCGCGCCGTCCACGCGCGGTGACTCGCCCCCTCGGGCTCCGGGAGCGTGAGCTCGAAGCTGCCGTCGTCGCCCAGCGCAACCGGCTCCGGGCCGGCGAACAGCCGTGCTCGCGACGCGTCCTCGCCGGCCAGATCGAGGAACCCGCGCACATGGGCTCTTCCCTCGGCGCACTCGCCGTGCAGCGGCGTGCTCAGCCCGATCCGCCGCGCGCGGGAGGGGACGGAGCTCGCCACCACGGCGACGTCCGACACCTCGGCGTGGCTCCCCTTCACCCGCGCGATCTGCACGGAGGCCGCCCCCGGCCATGTCGCTGACTCCGGGAGATTGAACCGGTGCCAGCCCGGCGGCAGGTCCTTCAGGTCGAAGCGCAGCCCCTTCGCTCCTTCGCCGGGCGCGATCTGGAGCTCTCCTGCGCCCGTGCTGGTCAGCTGGAAGAGGAGCGCGTGCGGCGCCACGCGGGCGCCGAAATCGAGGCTCAGCGCCTCCGTGCGACGCGCGCGCTCGCCGCCGACCGGCAGGGCGCGCGCCTCGGCAGCGGAACGCGCCTCGACCACACCGGCGTGCGGGATCCCGACCACCCGGAGAGCGCTCACGGTGAATCCGTGCTCGTGCTCGGCGGAAGGCCGGAACCGCACGACGTTATCGCCGCGCCTCAGCCATGCGGGCGCGATCTCCTCGACTTGCAGGCCTCCGGTCGCGGCCGCTGCCGCCAGAGAGCCGCCGCGCGGCGCTGTTCCGTTGATCTGCCGGCTCACGCTCGACCAGTGCCCGCGGCCCTCGAGCTCGTAGACGAGGAACGCGCGCGCGAGCGCCCGGGGATCGGTGTCCACGTGGAACGACAACGATCGCTCTCCGCCCGTGCGCGTCACGGTCGCCCGCTCGGACGTCGCAGCGAACCGGTAAGCCCCGGCGAGCTGCCCCGCGAGCACACGATCGGCGAGCTCCACCTCGGAGAGGGCACGCGTGGGCGCGCCGGCGGTCCAGAACAGGATCTCCTGCGGCCCGCGCTCGCCCGAAGGAAGCCACTCGATGACGACGTGCTGGGCCGTGAGCGCCATGGGAAGACGCGTCCAGCGCTCGCCCGTGTCGTCGAGCGGCACGTCGACCAGGCCGGAGGCGGCCTGAAGCTCGGCGGCCTCCTCCGCACGGACCGTGAGCACGCCCTCGCTGCGCCCGTACAGCGAGAGCGCCTCGAACGCGATGGGCTGCGGAAACGAGACCCGGATCCGCACCTTCTCCCCGGTTTCGCTGCGAAGGCCCGTATCGCCTCGGCCATCGAACAGGACCCACGGGTCCGCCCCTGGGCCGGCGCCGGCGGCGCGAACGTCCGCTGGCAAGGCCACCATCGGGACCACGGCGAGGCCGCCAGGGCCGCCGGCGGGGCCGCCCACGCTCGCGAGCACGGCGGCGTCCCCGGCGAGCGCTGCCGCGAGCTCGGCGCCGCCGCGAGCGCCGGTGAGCCGCGCGCGCAGGGGATCGCCTATCCGGCGCAACGTCAGCGCTTGAGCCCACGCGCCGAGGGGCGCGCTCACCACCATGACCAAGAGAACGCAACCCGCGCACCGCCGCCACACCCGTCTCATCCACCCGGACGTCATCGCTTGCCTCCGCGGCCGCGAAGGGAGCAAACGACATCGTAAATAGCAATTACAACCGATAACAGGCGGCGCGTTCTCGCCGCGAAAAGCGCCAGTTTCGGCCGGGTTCCAGCACGATTTCAGCGCATCCTCAGGCGCTCCGTCTCCGAGCCATCGAATTCAGACTACCGGATGCCGAGAAGTTCGTTATCCTGTCACGCTCAAGCAACAATCCTTGGCTCGCCCTCTCGACCGCCCGTGCGGCGTGGGGGGGTGGCCGATCACGCCGTTCACGGAGGTGACCTTGCGCAATCTCACGATAGGGGACATGAAGCTCGCCTTGCGCGATCTCTTGACCGACAAGGCCGATGAGCTGCGCCTGTCGGCGACAGGCAAGCTGTATGAGCCCCGGCTCAGGGCGAAGCAGAAGGAAATCGACGCGATCCCCGACGCCGCGGGCACGCAATCGCCGCTGGCCAGGGAGCTCGCCGAGGCGGACGCCCGGCACGACGGCCTCGGGGCGGCCGTCTTCTTCCTGTGCAAGGCCGTCGAGGCGCACCCCGCCTTGCCGGCGGCGCTCAAGGAAGCGGCGGCGACCGCGCAGCAGGCGTTCGTCCCGAAGCTCGACGTGCTCCGCGCCCCCTACGCGGACGAGGCGTCGGCGGCGCTCGACAACCGGCCCGAGCTGACCCGGCTCAAGGCGGAGCTGAAGGCCGCCGCGACCCCCGGCGGAGGGACCCTGCACGACTGGGTGAAGGCGTTCGTCGCCGCCGGAGACGACATCGACGGCCTGCTGCGCAGGCGCGCCACGCTCCTCGCGACGGGCGAGAACGCCGCGGCCACCGGCCCGCTCCGCGGCGCCGCCGTCGGGCTGCTCGGGCGGTTCCGGGAGGCGCTCCGGGACGAGATCCAGGAAGAGGGCAGCAAGCTGCCGGCCGACCACGAGGCGCGGCTGTTCGCCTACGTCGACAAGCTCAACGCCGATCGCGAGCGGGTCGGGCGCGGGCGCGCGGCGCCCGAGCAGGCCCCGCCCACGCCCCCCAGCCCGCCGACGGTGCCCGGCGCGTCAGCGCCGACCGCGCCGGAGGTGAGCGCCGATCCCGAGCTGTAGCCGGACCGCTCGCGGCGACATGCCGGGGGCGTGAGCGGCGAGGCACCTACCCATGTCCGATATCCCCGGGGGCCTGCTCGGCGAGGCTCCCGCCCATGTCCGACATCCCCGGGGGCCTGCTCGGCGAGGCTCCCGCCCATGTCCGACATCCCCGGGGGCCTGCTCGGCGAGGCTCCCGCCCATGTCCGACATCCCCGGGGGCCTGCTCGGCGAGGCCCCCGCCCATGTCCGACATCCCCGGGCGCATCAGCCAGCAGGCACCTCCCCCTGTTCGACACACCGCCGGAAGGCCCAGCAGCGCCCGCGCCGGATCCCTGCCGAAACACCCCTTCGTGACCTCGGCTCGCTCAGCGCGTTCACGGATGTGCTGACGCGCACCGCTACGTTCATCACCAATGCCCGCTACATCTTGGCCGTCTACACCGAGGCCCTGCTGGTCTCCGTCAAGGAGCGCTCGAACTTCGACGTCAGCTCGACATGTCGAATCGCTGTCCACCGGAAGCCGACTTTGCTTTGATGAAGGCCTTCATGTTCCGCCTCAGCACCGTTCGCGCCAAGCTCACCGTCCTCGTCGCGCTCTCGTCGCTCGCGACCCTCGCGGCCCTCCCCGTGTTGTCCTGGGTGATGCACCGGCAGCTCCTCGCGCAGATCAGCGAGCGCGTGCCGCAGGCGATCCGCAACTTCCGGCTGGAGCTCAGGCAGCAGCAGCGCGCCATCTCGGCGACCTCACGCCAGGCGTCACGAACGCGCGAGCTGGTCGAGGGGCTCCGGCTGCGCAGCGAGACGGCCGTGGGGACGGCGCTCGAGGCCGTCATCGCCGCTCATCCCAACGTCGCCATCGTCGCCTTCGATGAGCTCGGCGAGCTGGTCGCGGCGAGGGGGCTCGACGCGCCGCCGCCGAGCACGGACGAGGTCCCCGGGCTCACCGAGGGCCTCTCGAGCCTCGCCGAGATGGACGACCTGCGGGACGTGCTCGTCCATGGGTGCGATGGACAGCAAGGCTCGCCGCCTGCGTACATGATCGCCCAGCATGCGAGGAGCGACGCCGGATCGCTGCTCGCGTGCATTCCCATCGATCACACCTACTTCGACGAAGTGGCGACGAAGCTCGGCGTGGAGATCGCGCTCGTCGACCCGTCGGGCAAGAGGGTCACGGGCACGGCGCGCTTCCCGACCGAGCTGCTCCAGGGCGCCGCCATCGGCGACGAGACCCACCCCACGATCGTCGAGCACGCGAGCTCGCTGTGGGCACTCTCCCGCTTCGCGCCCCGATCGCTCCGGGGCAAGGCCGGCGATTTCTCGATCGTCATGGCGCTCGACGTGAGCGACGTCAGGAACATCGTGCGCCAGAACCTGATGTTCGCGGCGGGCGTGCTCACCGTCGCGGCGCTCTTCTCGCTGCTCCTCGGCGCGCGCCTCGCAAGCACGATGTCGCGCGCGCTCTCCCGCGTGAACGTCGCCCTCAAGCAGCTCGAGCAACAGCGGTACGTCCACGTGGAGGCGGTGAAGACCGGCGACGAGCTGGAGGATCTCGCCACGGGCTTCAACTCGATGGTCGACGGCCTCAAGGAGCGCGACAAGCTCCGCAGCACCTTCGGCAAGTACATGACCGAATCCGTGCTCGAGCACCTGCTCTCCGGCAAGGTGCAGCTCGGCGGCGAGACGCTCACCGTCTCGATCCTCTTCTGCGATATCCGGAGCTTCACGACGATCAGCGAGCGGATGAACGCCCATGAGCTCGTGGGGCTCCTCAACGAGTATTTCACCGAGATGGTGGCCATCATCCTCGACGAGGGCGGGGTCGTCGACAAGTACATCGGCGACGCGATCATGGCGGTGTTCGGCGCGCCCGTCCCCAGGCCGAACGACGCCGTGCGCGCCGTCCGCGCGGCCGTCCGCATGCGCGCCGCGCTCGAGCGCTTCAACGAGCGACTCACCAGGCGGGGAATCCCGGCGCTGAAGACCGGGGTCGGGATCCACACCGGCGAGGTCGTCGCGGGCAACATCGGCAGTGAAGCGCGGATGGAGTACACGGTCATCGGCGACGCCGTGAACCTCGCCTCGCGCCTGGAGAGCGCGACCAAGGAGCTCGGCGTGAGCGTGCTCCTCAGCGAGGACACTCACCTCCTCGTGAAGGACGTCTTCAACACACGCCCCGTCAGCGAGATCACGGTCAAGGGCCGAGTGCAGCCGGTGATGACCTACGCGGTGGCGGATCTCTGACGAGCGCAAAGGGGCGCAGGGGCGTGCGCGAGGCGCACGTCGTGCATTGTTCGCGGCGACCCGCCGAGGGCCGCCGCCAGGACCACGAGCAAGCGGCTCCGCCGGGTCAGTCGGCCAGCACGTCGCGCGGGCGGCGGGCGATCAGCGCGTGCCCCTCCAGGACCTCGCGAACGGTGCCGTCCGCGCCGGCGTACTTCGCGATGGCGTTGCGGACGTCGACGGCCAGGTCCTCCTCGCGCGACCCCGGCCGGCCGTGCCATGTGGCCGCGAACGACAGGGCGCGGTCGACGAAGCGCTCCACGGGAGTCTCCCGCTGCTCGAGGACGGAGACGCGCTCGAGATGGCTGAAGGCCGAGTCGAGCAGCACGGCTTCGTTCTTCGCGGACTCGCGGATCTGCGGGCGCGCAGGGTCATCGGTTGAGTACTGGTCGATGAGCGCCTGGAACTCCTTGTGCCACGCGTTCGCCGGGACCTCGGGGTAGCTCTCTCCGAACAGCGCCACCGCGCCGCCTCGCTCGAGCAGCGCGTCCAGCGACTTGATGGTCTCGGCGCGATCCATCCAGTGGAAGGCGCGACCGATGGTGACGAGCTTGAATCGGCCGAGGTGGGGTCCGAGCTCATACGAGCTGCCATGAACGAATCGGATCGACACGTCCGCTCGGGCGGCGTTCTCCTTGGCCGCAGAGAGCATCTCGGGCGATGGATCGACCGCGGTCACCGGCCCGGCGAGCGGCGCGAAGTCGATCGCGAGGAAGCCTGGGCCGGTCCCGAGATCGAGCACGCTGGCGCCCCGATCGAGCCCGACCAGCTGGGCCACCCGGCGGCTGAGGAGCTTCGGATAGGAAGGGCGGCCAGTCGTGTAGTACCGCGAAGCGGTCTTGAAGCGTTCCGGGTAGAAGAGTTTGCGTTCTGACATGGCGATGGCACCTCTCCTGGCCTCTGGCCAGCGTCGCGGGCAGCGAGCCCGGCCGCCGACGCTGCTCCTCTGCGAGCACAGGGCCAGCAGCCGAGCGCGTCGGCAGCGCGGATGCGCGGCAGCGGATGGCGCAGGCACAGGGCGTACCACCGGCGAAAGCCGCGCGCTCGCCAGCGCCGCGGCGCGACGCTGCTGCCTCCGGAGCAGCGCTTCAGCAGTGCAGCCGGCCTGGCGCGGGCGGCCGGAAGTCCTCGCACTTCCGCTGTCATGGGTGTGACACGACATTCCCGCGGCGTGCTCAGCGGGTGGTAGTCGTGAACGCGGTCGTGGTCGTTAACGTGGTCGTGGTCGTTAACGTGGTCGTGGTCGTGGTCGTTAACGTGGTCGTGGTCGTGGTCGTCAACGGCTCAGTCGTGAACGTGAACGTCGACCGGAAGTCGACCAAAGATTCGGCAGAACGTTCACGTCCACGGTCGTGTCGTCGACGACCACGACCACGACCACGACCACGTTAACGACCACGTTCACGTTAACGACCACGTTCACGTTAACGACCACGACCACCTTCGTGGCCGCGAACAGGTCCGCTCACCCCCCGGCTAGCAGCCGCGCAAGCTCCCCGCGCTGCCGCCGCGCCGAGCGCGCCAGGGAGAGCTGCCCCGCCGCCCGGTACAGGTTGTGCGCGACCCGCGTCGGGAAACGCGACGGATCCCAGCCGAAGTACCGGTCCTCGAAGGCATCCCGGCAGAACCGCGCCGCGAGCTCCAGCGCGATCCGCTCCGCCGCGTCCACGAGCGCTTCCTGCTCCTCCGCGCCGAACGGCCTCGCCTCGCGGTAGCCAGCGACCGCCGCAGCGAAGACCTCGAGATCGAAGCGCGTCTCGGTCGAGTCCTCCCCGACCGGATTGCACCACGACCGCCACGCGTCGCCGAGCTCCACGTCGATCGACTGGAGCGCCAGCGTGTCGAGATCGAGCAGGCAGATCCCCTCCCCGGCCTCGGAGAAGCGCAGGTTCGAGATCTTGAGGTCGCCGTGGCAGTGCCTGACCGGCAGGTCGAGCCGCCCCCGCCACGTGCGAAACGCGTCGAGGATGGCGTCCGCCAGCCGCCGCCCGTCCCCGCCCGTGGCCGCGCCGTCCAGCCGCTCCATGTGGAGCGCCGTGTCGTGCGCGCCCGCGCGGACGTGGCGGTACACGTGCTCGAGATCGTCCACCGCCCGGTGGAACCGGGCCGCGAGCTCCCCCGCGGCGCGCGCCAGCGCCGGAGAGCCGACCCGGTGGTGCGTCCGGCCAGGGACGAAGTCCATCACCCGCCACACAGCGCCCTCCGCGTCGCGCGCGCACAGGGCGCCGTCGCCGGCGCGCAGCAACCGCGGCGTCGCGAGGCCGCGGGCGGCCAGGTGAGCCGTCACCGCCTCGATGTCGTCGTGGACCTCCGGGGCGAAGATAGGGCTCACCCGCTGGACCACGTACCGCGGAGGGTCGCCGGCCAGCCAGGTGCCGTTGATGAGGCCCTCGTCCTCGCAGCGGCGCACGGAGAGGCCGCTCAGGGGCGCCCACACGTCCGGGATCATCGGGCGGGAGGCTAGCTGCGCTCGGTCTCGGGGGGCAAGGGAGGCGGCGCCGAGACCGCCGAGACCGCCGAGACCGCCGAGACCGCCGCCGAGACCGCCGGGACCGCCGAGACCGCCGAGACCACCGCGGCCCGCCGGCGCAGCATCCACTGCGCCCCGAGCCACGTGACGACGCCGGCCCCGAGGCCGAGCCAGGCGGAAGCCGCGGGGACGCCGGCGCGCTCCACCAGGACCGCACCGCCGAGCAACGTCGCGCACAGGCCCACCGTGAGGGCCAGGTTGTCGACGGCCGAGAGCCGGCCGACGAAGCGATCCGGCGAGAGCCGCTGGATCTCCGAGCTCGACAGCACCCAGTTCGCCCCGCTGCCCAGGCCCCAGACGAGCACGACCGCGAGCAGCGCCGCCGGGTGGCGGGTCACCGCGAACACCGCGATCGCCCCGAACGTCACCCAGACGGCCCCCGTCGCCGCGCGCTCGCCCCGCAGTCCGCGGCGGACCAGCGCGACGCCGACCAGCGGGCCGACCCCCGTGCCCGCGCCGCGCACGCACTGGAGAACCCCCAGCGTGAGCGCGCCCGTGCCCGCGAAAGGGAGCTGCGTCGCGAGCAGGTTGAGCAAGAGGAGCGCCCCGCCGTTCGCCATGTGGACCGGCGTCTTCGCGAGCACCGCGTCGAGCAGCGGAGGACGCTCCCACGCGTGCCGCCACGCGAGCACCATGTCGCGGCGCACCGACGCGAGCGCCGACAGCATGCCGCCCTCCGCCGGCCGCCCCTCCGCCACCATCGGGGGGAGCCCCCGGAGGAACAGCGCCGACAGGCCGAACGACGCCGCGTCCAGGGCGAGCGCCGCCGCAGGGCCGAGCCCCGCGATCAGGCCGCCGAACGCCATCCCGACCGCGAACATGACGCTCCACGTCGCCGACGCGATCGCGTTCGCCTCGAGCAGCTCGTCCTCCTCGACGACATGGCGCAGCACCGCGCTCTGCGCCGGCAACCGCAGCGCGCCCACCGACGCGCGCGCGAAGACGAGGACCTGCAGCCCGACCACGTTGCCGGCGACCGCGGCGCCCAGCATCCCGACCGTGAGCGCGCCCTGCACGACGCTCGTCGCGATGAGCAGCCACCGCCGATCGAGCCGGTCCGCGAGCACCCCCGCCACCGGCGCGAACAGCGCGATCGGGAGGTGATGCCCCACCATCACCAGCGCGAGCGCCACGACCCCGCCCCCCTCGCCCCCGAGCGCGAGCAGGCTCACAGCGACGAAGCTCATCCAGTCGCCGAGCAGCGAGACGACCTCGCTCATCCAGACGCGACGGAACGCAGGACGGCAACGGAGCAGGAGCAGGCCAGGACGGCGCTCCGGGCGGCTGCCGCTGTTCATCCAGGGCACACCATGGTAATCGCGCTCTGTCTCATGCGGATCTGCGCCATCATTCCCGCCTACCAGGCCGAGCGCAACGTGGGGGACGTCACACGGGAGGCGCTCCGGGTCCACGGCGTTGCCGGCGCCGTCATCGTGGTGGACGACGGATCGACCGACAGGACGGCCGAGCGGGCGCGCGCGGCCGGCGCCACGGTGCTGAGCCACCCGGAGAACCAGGGCAAGGGCGCCGCCCTGCGCACAGGGATGGAGTTCGCCCTCGCCTCAGGCTTCGACGTCGCGATCACCATCGACGCGGACGGACAGCACCCGCCGGAGGAGGCGCGGCGCCTCATCGAGGCCGACGCCGACCCCGAGGCGCTGGTGCTCGGCATCCGGGATCTCGTGGGCGCAGGCGCGCCGCGCGCGAACCAGATCTCGAACCGGATCTCGAACTTCTTCCTCTCCCTCTTCGCCGGCCGCCCCTTCGCCGACACCCAGTGCGGCCTGCGCCGCTACCCGCTCCGGAAGACACTGTCGCTCGGCGCCCGCGACGAGGGGTACGCCTTCGAGGCGGAGATCCTGCTGCGCGCGGTGGCCGCCGGCGTCCGCCTCGTCGAGGTGCCGATCCGGGTCATCTACCCGCCCGAGGGCGAGCGGCTCACCCACTTCGACAGCGTGCGCGATCCGGCGCGGATCATCCGCCGGGTGGTGGCGACGCTCGCGCTCACGCGCGGGCTCCGCCACGTGCCGGCCGCGCCGACGCTGTCGCCGGACGACCCGGTCCGCCCGGCCGCGGCGAGCGCGCTCGCCACGGAGCTCGACCCCCACCCGCGGCAGCCGGCGACGGCGCCTCCCTGATTTGCGGCCGTCGCGCCTCGCACGCCACCGCCGCAAGCTCCTCGCGGCCGCCGCGCTCCTCGCCGCGCCGGCCCTCGCGCACCTCGGCATCGCCGCCGCGACGCGGATCGAGCCGCCCCCGATCCGGGCGGCCGCCGGCGAGCCCGAGGCGGGGCCCGGAGGGCTGCGCGTGCTCGGCCCGGCCTACGTGCGCCGCCGCGGGCGGATCCTCGAGGCGCGCCTCTCGGGATCGCCGGAGGAGATCGGGCACCAGCACGGGCGGCTCTTCTACCCGGAGATGGTGAAGAACGAGGGGACCCTCTACGAGCAGTTCCACCACTACGTGCCCGTCGCCCCGCTCCGGTGGCTCATCATGGACCTGTCGCGCCTCGAGTTCCGCGACGTGGACCAGGGCATGACCGAGGGCGTGCGGCGCGAGATCGCCGCGCAGGCCCGCGCCTTCTCGCCCGACCCGTTCGACGGCGTCCTCCCCACGTACCACCGCTTCGTCTTCCTCCAGTCGCTCTACGACATCGCGCTCTCGTTCGAGCACTCGCCGCTCATCGGCTGCACGAGCTTCGCGCTCACCGGGACGGCGTCGGCGGATGGGCACGCGGTGCTCGCCCGCAACTTCGACTTCGAGGCCGGGCCCGTCTTCGACGAGGGGAAGGCGGTGTTCCTCGTCCACGAGCAGGGGAAGATCCCGTACGCCTCGGTGTCCTGGCCCGGCCTGATCGGCGCGGTGACGGGGATGAACGCCGCGGGCCTCGCGCTCGTCGTCCACGGCGGGCGGGCCGGCGAGCCGCGGGCGGCAGGAGAGCCGGTCGTCCACACGATGCGCGAGGTGCTCGGCCGCGCGCGCAATGTCGACGAGGCGCTCGCGATCCTCGAGGCGCGCGCGCCGATGGTCTCGCACCTCGTGATGCTCGTCGACGCGGGCGGCGAGGCGGCGATCGCCGAGCGGGCGCCCGGCGCGCCGCTGCACGCGCGCCGGGGCCGCGGCAAGGTGCCGCTCACCAACCACTTCGAGGGGCCGCTCGCCAGCGATCCGCGCAACCTCCGCGTCCTGGCCGAGACCTCGACCCGCCCGCGGCGCGACCGCCTCGACGAGCGGCTCGCGGCGCTGCCCGAGGGCGCGACGGTCGAGGCGGCGATCGACGTCCTGCGCGACAGGCGCGGGCGCGGCGGCGCGCCGCTGCCGCTCGGCGACCGGCGCGCGATCGACGCGCTCATCGCCACCCACGCGGTCGTCATGGACGCCACGGCGCGCGTCCTCTGGGTCAGCGAAGGCCCGCACCTCGCCGGCCGCTTCCTCCGCTTCGACCTCACCCGGCTGCTCGATCCGGCGTTCGACCCGGCGCTCGACACGGCCGAGCCCGACGCCATGCCCGAAGATCCGCTGCTCACGAGCGGCGACTACGCCGCCTGGGAGCGCGC
This sequence comes from Sorangium sp. So ce124, assembly GCF_051525235.1. Lineage (NCBI taxonomy): Bacteria > Pseudomonadati > Myxococcota > Polyangiales > Polyangiaceae > Sorangium > Sorangium sp. So ce124. Next base: position 10,848,076 of record NZ_CP150312.1, on the reverse strand, counting down.
CGGCTCCCCCCACGAAGGCGGTGAGCGCGGCAACGACAATCCTTAAATAAACAGACGCAACTAAATAACCGCTCCGTCCCTCGCGCAAGCGCGGCGGCGCCGTCTCCATACCGTGACGCCGTTGTGGCGAGCGTGGCGAGCGTGGCGAGCGAGCGCGACAGCCGCGCGCCCGGGATGCGCCTCATCCCGCGGCGAGCACGAAAGCGCCGCGCCGCCGCGATGACGAGGGCCCTCCCCGCAGCGCAGCGGCGACACACCCGACGCGAAATCGCAATTATTTCGGCGTGGTTTCGGGGTGCCATCTCTTCACACGCCCGTACACCGGAGGTGGGACACCTCTCGTCCGGCGTGGCCTTACCGCAAGATTGCCTAGCGCGACCTTCCGTCCGACAATGCGATTCGGGGCGCCAAGGTCGCGGCATCGGAGCGGCGACCGGGTCGACCAGACCATGACGGACATCAACCTGATCAACACGACCCTCGATCAACGGTACCTCATCCTCGGCCTGCTCGGGGAAGGCGGGATGGGGGCAGTCTACGAGGCTCGGCACCTGGGCACGGGCCGCCGCGTCGCCGTCAAGGTGATCACGAGCAAGCTCGCGCAGGACGAGGCGGTGATGGCCCGCTTCGAGCGCGAGGCCAGGGCGGCCGGCGCGATCGACAGCGAGCACATCGCGAGCGTGCTCGATAGCGGCAGGGACCGCGCGACCGGCCTGCCCTTCCTCGTGATGGAGCTGCTCAACGGCGAGGACGTCGACCAGATGCTCCGGCGGCTCGGCCCCCTGCCGCCCGAGCTCGCGCTCTGCATCGTGGCCCAGGCGTGCATGGGCCTCATCAAGGCGCACGACGCGCGCGTCCTCCACCGCGACATCAAGCCCGCCAACCTGTTCCTGGCGCGGCGCGACGGGGGCGAGTACTCGGTCAAGCTGCTCGACTTCGGCGTCGCCAAGATCCAGGCCGACGACTCGTTCGAGCACCACCAGGAGCTCACGGCCACGAGCAACCTGATCGGCTCGCCCATCTACATGTCGCCCGAGCAGGCGCGCAACATGCGGGACGTCGACGGCCGGACCGACGTCTGGTCGCTCGGCATCGTCCTCTTCAAGATGCTCGCCGGGCGCACCCCCTACAGGAACTCGCGGGGGCTCGGCGAGCTCATCGTCGCGATCTGCTCGACCCCGGCGCCGCCCATCCAGAGCCTGGCGCCCTGGGTGCCGTACGAGGTCTCCGAGATCGTGGCGCGCGCGCTCCAGATCGACAGGAACCTGCGCTTCCAGAGCGCGGCGGAGATGCTCGACGAGTGCCGGATGCTGCTGCCGCACGGCATCTCGATCCACGAGAGCATGCTGCGGCCCCTGCCCGACTCGGTGCAGGCCGACGCCCCGCCGCCCTCGCAGGGGCCGCCGAACCCCGACGCCCCGACGCGGCGCCCGCCCACGCCCGTGGGGACGCCCCGCAGCTGGCAGAACAGCGCGGAGCTCTCCCGGCGCACGCCGACGCCCGCGGGCACGTCCCGCAGCTGGCCGGACCCCGGTGACCTCTCGACGCGGCGCCCGCCCACGCCCGTGGGGACGCCCCGCAGCTGGCCCGAGCACGTCACGCACAGCGGGCCCCTCGGCCAGAGCGGTCACCACCACGCGACCCAGAGCGGCCACCACGCGACCCAGAGCGGCCATCACGCGACCCCGCACGGCCTCCTGATCCGCGGGCGCCCGGACGGCCCGCCCTCGTCGACGACCGGCGCCGGCACCTCCGTGCCGTTCCAGAGGACGATCATCGTGGCGGGCGATCCGCCGACCGCCCCCGTGCGGCAGCGCAGCAGGGCGGCCCCGCTCGTGGCGGCGGCGGCGCTGGTCGCGGCGACGGGCGCCGGCGTCGGCGCCTGGCTCGTGCAGAAGACGACGGCGGCGGCGTCCGCCCCGGCGACCGGCGGGACGCAGCCCGCGCCGGCGGCCGCCGCCCCGGCCGCGGCCACCGCGGCGCCGGGGGCGGCCGAGGCGCCGGCCGAGCCGGCCGTGCAGATCGATCCGGAGCGGCTCGGGAGCTTCAACCCGCTGCCGGCGGTCATCACGTCCTCGAGCAACCCGCTCACGGACGAGAAGATCAACCTCGGCCGGATGCTCTACTACGACACGCGGCTCTCGAAGAACCACGACCTCGCGTGCAACTCGTGCCACCCGCTCGACCGCTACGGCGCGGACGGGGCGAAGGTGTCGATCGGGCACGCCCACCAGAGCGGCCGCCGCAACACGCCGAGCGTGTACAACTCCGCGGGGTTCTTCTCGCTCATGTGGGACGGGCGCTTCGACAACGTCGAGGCCCAGGCCAACGGGCCGATGATGAACCCGAGCGAGATGGCGATGACGCCGGTGCGGCTGGAGGCGACGCTGCGCTCGATCCCGGAGTACGTGAAGGCGTTCGGCAGGGCGTTCCCGAACGATCCGTGGCCCGTCAACGCCAACAACACCGCGAAGGCGATCGGCGCGTTCGAGCGCAAGCTGATCACGCGCGGGCGGTGGGACCAGTTCCTGGAGGGGGAGCCCGAGGCCCTGACCAACGCGGAGAAGGAAGGGTTCAACACGTTCGTCGAGGTCGGCTGCGTGACGTGCCATTTCGGCCCGCACGTCGGGGCGACGATGTTCCAGAAGCTCGGCCTCGTGCGGTCGTGGCCGGACACGATGGACCGCGGCGTCTTCGAGATCACGAAGAAGCAGGCCGATTTCATGGTCTTCCGGGTGCCGACGCTCCGCAACGTGGCCATGACGGCGCCGTACTTCCACGACGGGTCCGTCTCGTCGCTGCAGGAGGCGGTGCGGCTCATGGGGAAGCACCAGCTCGGCAAGGAACTTTCCCATGCCCAGGTCGAGCAGATCGTTGTGTGGCTGAAGAGCCTGACGGGCGAGCTCCCGAAGGAGTACATCGCGAAGCCGGACCTGCCGGAGAGCGGGCCCAACACGCCGAAGCCCATTGCGGATTGAGCGCGGCCCGCTCGTCTGACATGAACATGTCAGAGGACGAGACGAGGATGCAGCGACGATCTTTCTTGATGGGGCTCGCGGCGTGCGGCGGGGCGCTGTCGGTCGGCAGCCACGCGCGCCGCGCGCGCGCGGACGAGGTGGGCGACGCGCTCGCCGAGATCACGCGGGCGCGCGCGTCGGTGAAGACGCTGGTCGCGCCGTTCACGCAGGAGCGGAGCATCGGCCTGCTGGCGACGGCGGTGAAGAGCGACGGCGAGATGACGCTGGTGCTGCCCGACCGCCTCCGGTGGGAGCTGAAGCCGCCGGACGCGATCACCTACTGGATCACGCCCGAGGGGTTCGGCTTCGCGACGCCGAAGGGCGCGACGGGCGCGGGGCGGGGCGCGGCGGGGCGCTTCGGGGCGGTGCTGTCGGACCTCCTGGTGCTGCTGGGCGGCGACCTCGGGAAGCTGCGGGCGCGCTACGATCTGTCGATCCCGAGCCGCGCGGACGGGATCACGCTGGCGGCGCGGCCGCGGGCCGAGGAGGTCGCGAAGCACGTGCGCAGCCTCGAGATGACCTCGGGGCCGGAGCTGTGGTCGGTGCGGCGCGTGGTCATCGAGGAGCGGAACGGCGACCGGAGCGTCATCGCGTTCGGCAAGGTGGCGCGCGACGTGAGCGTGGATCCGGCGCGGATGAAGGCGCCGAAGCAGGGCTGAGCGGACGCGAGGGCAACGAGCACGCGGGCGCGCTCGAAGCGCGCGCGGGCGGCGCGCGTGGCGCCGAGGACGCGCGCGCCGCCCGACCAGGAGCAGCGCCTCGAGAGGCCATCGTCGCTCGGCCCGAGGGCGGCTGTGCGCCGCGCGCGGACCATTCGCCAGTTTGCGACAGATCGAGCGTGTGATCTCGTCATGCGACCGCGCTCGTCGGTCGGCGTCGTTCTCAACAATAAATAACACTACTTAACGATTGCTCCCCTGCGAGGCGTTCATGCGGTGAGCGCGCCTAGCACATCACCGCGCCACAGGCCTCTTCCGCATCATCGGGAGACGTCATGCTCCGTCGATGGGTGGGCTAGACAAGCCCTCTCCTTCGTGTCATGACCTGCGCCCGTTGCTCGAGCGTTCCCCGTAACCCACGATCCTCTCGGGCTCGCAGCGAAGCGAGCGCCGAGCCCGGTGAATCACCTCGACCGTTGGCGCACACTGCATCTCCCGCAAAGCATTCGATGCGCTGCGGGCCGCATGCATCGATTCGATGGGTGAAGCGCCTGGGTGCGCGCAGGCGGTCTTGCGTGCTTGAATCGAAAGGAACCGTTCGTGACACTTGGCATGACTTTTTCTGGGCATGCGCCCGGCGCCGCACAGGACGACCTGTCTGGATCTCGGAGCGCCCTGACGTCACTGCCTGAGCTGCTCGCTCGCCGCGCGGAGGAGCTCGGCGACGCGCCCGCGTACGTCCATCTCCACGAAGGCGAAGAGGAGACGGCGGCGCTCTCGTTCGCCGCGCTCCACGCCCGCGCTCAGGCGATCGCCGCCTTCCTCCGCGCGCGTTATCCAGCGAAGAGCCGCGTCCTCCTCCTGTTCGCGCCTGGGCTCGAGTTCATCGAGGCGTTCTTCGGCTGCCTGCTGGCGGACATGGTGGCTGTCCCGACCTCGCTCCCGCGGCCGAATCGGACGGAGTCTCGGTTCGACGCCATCACGGCCGACTGTGCCCCTGCGTGCGCGCTCGCCGCGGGAGCCGCGCCGCGGGAGCGGAGCGCGTCGACCTCGCGCTCCGGGCTCGCGGTTCACACGCTGGAGGAGCGCTCCTCGGGCGCGGAAGCCGGACGCGTGAGCGGAGCCCCCGGCACGACAGACGACGTCGCGTACCTGCAATATACCTCCGGCTCGACCTCCAGCCCCAAGGGCGTGATGGTCAGCCATCGCAACGTCCTGCAGAACTGCCGCATGCTCGCCGAGGGGTTCGGGATCGCGCGCGGCGACACCTTCGTCAGCTGGCTGCCCCACTTCCACGATCTGGGGCTGATTCACGGGATCATGCTGCCGCTCTTCGTCGGCGGCAGATGCATCAGCATGCCTCCGGCGTCGTTCATCTTCCGGCCCATGCGCTGGCTCGAGGCGCTGTCGCGCCACCGCGGCCACCACAGCGCGGCTCCGAACTTCGCCTTCGATCTCTGCGTGACGAGCTCGACCGCCGAGCAGCGCGCCCGGCTCGATCTGTCCGCCTGGAAGACGGTGATCAACGGGGCCGAGCCCGTCCGCGCGGGGACCCTCGCGCGCTTCATCGAAGCCTTCGCGCCGAGCGGATTCCGGCCCGACGCGCTGCGGCCCTCCTACGGCCTGGCCGAGGCGACGCTGGGGGTCAGCGTCTCGCCGAGGCGCCCGCCGCGCGTCGTCCAGGTGAGCTCCACGGAGCTGCAACAGGGGCGGGCGCGCGCCTGCGCCGCGGCGGAGCCCGACGCACAGGAGATCGTGAGCTGCGGCCGGCCCCTGCCCGGCACGCGCGTCGCGATCGTCGATCCAGCCAGCGGAGCGCCCGCGCCGGATCTGCAGGTGGGCGAGGTGTGGGTCGAGAGCAGCGCGGTGGTGGGCGGCTACTGGAAGAACCCGGAGGCGACCAGCGCCTCGTTCGGCGCGCGGCTGCGCGGCGCGGGCGACCTGCGCTTCCTGCGGACCGGCGATCTCGGCTTCTTGCAGGAGGGAGAGCTGTTCATCACAGGGCGGCTCAAGGACGTCATCATCGTCCGGGGGCGCAATTACTATCCGCAGGACATCGAGCTCGCTGTGTGCTCCGCCCACGAGGCCTTTGCGCCCGACGGGGGAGCAGCCTTCTCCGTGGGCCTCGAGGATGGGCTGAGCCTCCCCGCCGAGGAGCCCGAGGCGATCGTCGTCTGCCAGGAGATCAAGCGCGGGCAGCGCGGGCTCGATCTCGAGGCGCTCGCGCGCGCCGCTCGGCGCGCCGTGGCGCAGCAGTTCGGGCTCCCGGTGCACGCGGTCGTGCTCCTCCCCCCGCGCCGCCTCCCCAAGACAACGAGCGGGAAAGTGCAGCGGAGGGCGTGCAAGGCGGCCTTTCTGCGCGGCGAGCTGGAGCCCCTCGGCGTGTTCCACGGCGCGAACGCGCGCGACGGCGCGGCCGCGGCCCAGGATGGGCCCTCCGCGACGGGAGGCGCGCAGCCCGGCGGATCGAGCTGTACCGCGCGCCTCGGGGCGCTCGTGGGAGACGTCCTTCAGGTGGACAGCGCGCAGCTGCGCTGGGACGTGCCGCTCGTCGAGATCGGGCTCGAGTCGGTCAAGGCGATCCGGCTGGCGGAGCGCATCGCGGGGCTCAGCGGCAGGCAGATCTCGCCGGCGAGCTTGATCGAGGGAATGACGTTGACCGAGCTGTCGCGCCTGCTCGCGGGGCCGCTCTCGCCCGGCGGCCGCGAGGGAGAGGCCCCCGTCGTCAGCCCAGCCGACGACGACCCGGGAGCGCCCTTTCCCCAGACCGACGTGCAGCGGGCGTATCTGGTCGGGCGCGAGAGCGCCTTCGACCTCGGGGGCGTCGGCTGTCACGGCTACCTCGAGCGGGAGTGCGATGGGCTGGATCTCGAGCGCTTCGAGCGAGCGTGGAATCGGGTCATCGCGCGGCACGGGATGCTCAGGGCCGTGTTCACCGGAGACGGGCTCCAGCGGGTGCAGCGGACGGTGCCCCGCTTCGAGCCGAAGATCTGGGATCTCCGCGCGATGACGCCGGCCGACGCCGGCCGGGCGCTCGACGATATCCGTCATCGGCTGTCCCACCGCGTGTTCGCGCCCACGGAATGGCCCCTGTTCGACGCCGGCGTGTCGCTCCTTCCGGACGGCCGGCGCCGCGTGCACATCAACCTGGATCTCCTCGCGCTCGACGCCTGGAGCTGCGGGATCGTCTCGCGCGATCTGGAGCGCTTCTACGAGCAGCCCGAGCTCGAACTGCCGCCGCTCGGCGTGACCTTCCGCGACTGCATCCTGGATGCGGAGCGCCATCGGCAGACAGCGGATCACGAGCGCTCGCTCGCGTTCTGGCGCGAGCGCGTGGCGAGCCTCCCCCCGGCGCCCGACCTGCCGCTCGCCAGGAAGCCTCGAGACGTCACGCCGCCCCGGTTCGTGCGGCACAGGGGGCGCCTCGATCGGGCCGCGTGGGGATCGCTGAAGAGCCGGGCGAAGGCGAGCCGCCTCACGCCTTCGGCCGTCGTCCTCGCGGCGTTCGCCCAGGTGCTCGGGAAGTGGAGCGCTCGCCCGGAGTTCTCGCTCACGCTGACGTCGTTCGAGCGCCCGCGGCTGCACGAGGACGTCGCGGCGATCGTCGGCGACTTCACCACGGTGGTGCTGGTGGGCTTCGACGTCGGCGGGCGCAAAGCGGTCTCCGAGCTGGCGCGCGCCACGCAGGACCAGATCTGGAGGGCGATCGAGCACCGGCGCGCGGGGGCGATCCCGGCGCTCCGCCAGGCGCACGCGCCGAGCGTCCCCGTGGTGTTCACGAGCCTGCTGGGCCAGGGAGGGGTCGAGCCGCAGTCGCTGTTCTCCTGGCTCGGCAAGGAGGTCTTCATGGTCACCCAGACACCGCAGGTGTGGCTCGATCATCAGGTCACCGAGGACCAGGGAGAGCTCGCGTTCTCCTGGGATGTCGTCGAGGGGCTCTTTCCCGAGGGGATGGTCGGCGCGATGCTCGAGTCCTATTTGGATCTGCTCACCCGGCTGGCGCGCGGCGACGAGGCGCTCCAGCGGGCGAGGGTCGCGCTCCCGGTCGCGCAGCAGGAGGCGCGCGCCCGGATGAACCGGACGCAGCAAGCCGCGCCGGAGGAGCTGCTCCACGCGGCGTTCCTCCGGAGCGCGGCGGCCCGCGGCGGGGCGCCCGCGGTGATCGCGCCCGAGGGGAGCATCACGTACGGGGAGCTCGACCGGCAGAGCAACGCCCTCGGCCGCGCCTTGCGGGCCCGCGGCGCGCGCCCCGACACCCTCGTCGCCATCGCCTGCGAGAAGGGCATCGCGCAGGCGCTCGGGGCGCTCGGCGTCCTCAAGTCCGGGGCTGCCTACCTGCCGGTGGATCCGGCGTGGCCCAGAGAGCGGCTCTGGGGGATCCTGGCGCAGGGCGAGGTGCAGATCGTCCTTACCCAGGCGCGGTTCGCGGAGCCGGCCCGGTGGCCCGCGGGGACGATCGTCGTGCCCCTGGACGCGCCGGGCGGGCCGTCAGAGGACGAGTCGCCCCTCGAGGCCGTTCAGCGGCCCGACGATCTGGCCTACGTCATCTTCACCTCGGGCTCGACGGGGAAGCCGAAGGGCGTGGCGATCGATCACCGCGGCGCCGTGAACACCCTCGCGGACGTGAACGCGCGCCTCGGCGTGAACGCCTCGGATCGTGTCCTGTCGCTCTCGTCGCTCGCCTTCGATCTGTCGGTCTACGACCTCTTCGGCCTGTGGGCGGCGGGGGGCGCGGTGGTGCTGCCCGAGCCGGGCCGGCTGCGCGATCCCGGACACTGGGAGGAGCTGATGTCCCGGCACGGCGTGACGCTGTGGAACACCGTCCCGGCGCTCATGCAGATGCTCGTGGAGCACCGGGCGGAGCGCCCGGGCGCCCTCGCGCCCCTGCGCGCCGTGCTCCTCAGCGGAGACTGGATCCCCGTGACCCTGCCCGATCGCATCCGCGAGGCGTTCCCGGGCGCGTCGGTGCTGAGCCTCGGCGGGGCGACGGAGGCGTCGATCTGGTCCATCGCCTATCCGATCACCCGCGTGGATCCGAGCTGGAAGAGCATCCCTTACGGCAAGCCGCTCGCGAACCAGCGGTTCCACGTGCTCGACGGGGCGATGGAGCCGTGTCCCGACGGGGTGCCCGGGCGCCTCTACATCGGCGGCGTGGGCCTCGCGCGCGGCTACTGGCGCGATGAAGAGAGGACGCGCGAGCGCTTCGTGACACACCCGGAGACCGGAGAGCGGCTGTACTGGACCGGCGACCTGGGACGCTGTCTGCCGGACGGGAACATCGAGTTCCTGGGACGAGAAGACTTCCAGGTGAAGATTCAAGGGCACAGGATCGAGCTCGAGGAGATCGAGGCCGCGCTGCTGCAGCACCCCGACGTGGCGAGCGCCGCTGTCTCGGTGGGGAGCACGGCGAGCGGTGGAAAGCGGCTCATCGCCCATGTCGTTCCGGCCCCGGGCAGGGCGCTCGAGGCGCCCGGGCTGCGGGCGTTCGTCGCCTCGAAGCTCCCGGACTACATGGTGCCGAGCGCCTTCGTGGAGGCGCGCCGCCTCCCCCTCACCAGCAACGGCAAGGTCGATCGCAGCGCCCTTCCGGATCCAGCGCGGGACCCCGGCGTGGAAGAGCAGGTCATCGCGCCTCCGCGGGACACTGCGGCTGATCCGGGGCGCACGCCCGGGATCGAGGAGCTGCTCCGTGAGCACCCGAGCGTCGCGGCAGCGAGGGTGGAGCGCGCCGCGGGCGAGCGCGCCGGGCTGGTCGCGTACGTGACGGCGCGGGAGGGCGCGGCGGACCCGGAGCTCCCCTTGCTGCAGGATCCGATCGCGAAGCTGAAGTTCAAGCTGAGCAAGCCGGCGCAGCGCGACGATCTCTCCGGGGCCGCCATCCCCCTGATCGCCCGCGCGCGCACGGACGAAGATCTCTCGGCGTTCGCGCGGCGGCGCAGCTATCGCCAGTTCCGGAGCGAACCCATCGCCTTCGAACGTCTGGCGCGCTTCCTGAGGCAGCTGTCTCCGGTGCGGCTGCCGGGCTATCCGCTCGCCAAGCAGCTCTATGCCTCGGCGGGCAACCTGTATCCGGTGCACGTGTACCTGTATGTGAAGCCGGATCGGATCGAGCGGGTCCCCGGAGGGACGTACTACTTCCACCCGGAGCGCGAGCAGCTGGTCGCGATCCAGCCCGGCGCGGACATCGACCGCTCGGTCCACGGAGGCCCCAACGGGCAGGCGTTCGACAGCTCGGCGTTCAGCGTGTACCTCGTGGCGGATCTCGGCGCCATCGAGCCGGTGTACGGCAGCCGGTCGCGGGATCTGTGCCTCATGGAGGCCGGCGTCATCGCCCATCTGCTCGAGTCGACGGCGCCGGATCACCAGATCGGCCTCTGTCAGACGGGCGGATTCGACTTCGCGCAGGTCGCCCACCTCTTCCATGTCGGCCCGCGCCACGAATACCTCCACGGCCTCGTCGGGGGGGCCATCTCGGACGCGGACACCACCCTCGAGGCGCTGGCCCGCGAGTCGGCGGCGCTGGCGGCCATGGTCGACGCCGCGACGCGCGCCGCGCCGCCGCAGGGAGTTGCCCTGGCGAGGCCGGAGCGGCCGCGCGATGGGCTCGCCCGAACGCTCTCGTCGTACGTCGCGGAGCGCTGGACGGAGGAGCCCGTCAGGGTGGTCGTCGTCGACAGGCTCCCTGGCCCGACGGAGGGCGCGCAGCGGTCGGTCCCGGAAGGCGCGCAGCGGTCGGTTCCGGAGAAGGCGCAGCGGTCAGCCCCGGAGGACGCGCCGCCGCCCGCGGAGCGAGCCAGGGTGAGGCCCGCCGCGGTGGAGAGCGACGGGCTGGAGAGCGCCATCGCCGGCATCTGGGCCGAGGTGCTGAGGCGCCCGCGCGTCGGTCACGACGACAACTTCTTCGACCTCGGGGGCGACTCGCTCCTGCTCGTCAGCATGGCGCGCAGCCTCCGCGAGCGCTTCAGCCGCGATGTTCCCCTCGTGCACCTGTTCGAGCATCCGACGGTGTCCCAGCAGGCGGCGTACCTGAGGGCGCTCGGGGTCAACGCGCCCCCCTCGGCGAAAGGCGAGGAGGCGGCGGCGGTCGGGGCCGCGGCGGGCACGGCGGAGGGCGCCCGGTTCGACGCCATCACCGCGCGCGCCCGGCGGCAGCGCGAGCGCGGCCTGGAGCGGCGCGGGCTCGCGCCGGAACAGGCCTCACGCCAGGGCAAGCCGGAGGATTGAGCGATGCAGGACCTCGGAGATCTGCGCGACGCCGTCGCGATCGTCGGGCTGAGCGGGCGGTTCCCGCAGGCGAACGATCCGGAGGCGTTCTGGAGGAACCTGCGCGATGGCAGGGAGTCCATCGCCCGCTTCACGGAAGAGGAGCTGATCGCCGCCGGGGTCCCTCGCGCCCAGGTGAGGGATCCGGGCTACGTCAAGGCGCGACCTTGCCTCGACAGGCCGGAGTGGTTCGACGCCGACTTCTTCGGATACAGCGAGCGGGAGGCGCAGTGGATCGATCCGCAGCAGCGGCTGTTCCTGGAGTGCGCGTACGAGGCGCTCGAGGACGCGGGTCACGACGCCGAGCGGTTCCCCGGCTGGATAGGCGTCTTCGCCGGCGCCAAGATGAACTCGTATCTCCTCTCGCACCACCGCGCGCTGCTCCAGAAATTCGAGTCCTCCGAGGCGATGCAGCTCCTGATCGCGAGCGACAAGGACTACCTGACGACGCGCGTCGCGTACAAACTCAACCTCAAGGGACCGAGCATCAGCGTCCAGACGGCCTGCTCCACAGGGCTCGCGGCGGTCCATCAAGCATGCCAGAGCCTGCGCGCCGTCGAGTGCGACATGGCGATCGCGGGCGCTGCGTCGGTGATGTTCCCGGAGCGGCGCGGGTACTTCTACGAGAAGGGCGGGCCATGCTCCCCCGACGGCCACTGCCGTCCTTTCGACGCCGACGCCGCGGGGACCGTGTTCGGCGACGCGGTCGGGGTCGTCGTGCTGAGGCGGCTCGAGGACGCGCTCGCGCAGGGCGATTTCATCCACGCGATCGTCCTCGGGTCCGCGACGAACAACGACGGCTCCGCCAAGGTCGGGTACACCGCCCCGAGCGTCGACGGGCAAGCCTCGGTGATCGTGATGGCGCACGAGGTGGCCGGCATTCGGCCGGACACCATCGACTACGTCGAGGCGCACGGGACCGGCACGTCGCTTGGCGACCCCATCGAGGTCCGCGCCCTGGAGCAGGCCTTCCGGCGCGCCGCCGCCCCGCTCCGCCGGTGCGCCCTCGGATCGGTGAAAGGGAACGTGGGCCACTCGAACACGGCGGCCGGCATCGTCGGTCTCATCAAGACCGTGCTGGCGCTCCGGCACGCGCAGATCCCGGCCACGCTCCACTACCGGCGGCCCAACGCGGAGATCGATTTCGACGGCTCCCCTTTCTACGTGAACACGGAGCTCCGCGCCTGGCCGAGGGACAACGGCCCTCGGCGAGCCGGCGTGAGCTCGTTCGGGATCGGGGGGGCCAACGTGCACGCGGTCCTCCAGGAAGGGCCGGCGTACCAGCCGACCCCCGCCGGAGAGAGCGAGATCCTGGCGCTGTCGGCCCGGAGCGAGGCGGCCCTGGCAGCGATGCGATCGCGCCTCGCGGAGCACCTCGAGGGACACCCGGAGATCTCCTTGCGCGACGCGGCGTTCACGCTGCTCGAGGGGAGGCGGAGGTTCTCGCACCGCGATTTCGTCGTCGCGTCGTCGTCGCCCGACGCCGTCGCGCGGCTGCGCGAGCCCAGGCCGGGGCGAGGGGCGCGGACGGGCGCCGCCGGCGTGGTGATGCTGTTCACCGGCCAGGGGAGCCAGCACCCCGGAATGGGCCGGTCGCTGTACGAGGAGCACGCCGTCTTCCGGGAGACCCTGGACGAGTGCGCCGAGAGGCTCCGGCCGCACCTTGGCCGCGATCTGCGAGCGCTCCTGTTCAACGGCCCGGCCGAGGAGCTCCGGGAGACGGAGGTCGCTCAGCCAGCGTTGTTCGCCGTCGAGTACGCCGCGGCACGACTGCTGGAGGAGTCGTGGGGAGCGCGCGCCGAGGCGCTCCTCGGGCACAGCGTCGGGGAGCTCGTGGCGGCCTGCGTCGCGGGGGTGTTCTCGCTCGAGGACGGGCTCCGGGCGGTCGCGGTGCGCGCGAGGTTGATGCAGTCGCTGCCGCGCGGGGCGATGCTCGCGGTGCCGCTGTCCGAGGGGGCGACGCTCGAGAGCCTGACGCCAGGTCTGTCGCTCGCCGCGGTGAACGGGCCCGAGCTGTGCGTCGTCTCCGGCCCCGAGGCGGCCATCGCGAGGTACGAGGCGCAGCTCGGCGCGCGCGGGATCAAGGGCCGCCGGCTCCAGACCTCCCACGCGTTCCACTCCGCCGCGACCGAGCCGATCCTGGACGAGTTCCGCAGGGCCATGGCGGGGATCACGCTGCGCGAGCCCCGGATTCCCCTCCTCTCGAACGTCACCGGCGGGTGGATGACGGGCGCGATGGCGCGGAGCGCCCAGTACTGGGCTGACCACCTGCGGCGCGCGGTCCGCTTCGGCGACGGCGTCAAGGCGGCGCTCGAGGGCGAGGGACCGCATCTGTTCGTGGAGGTCGGGCCCGGCTCGACGCTGTGCTCGCTCGTGCGCGCGCAGCTCGGGGGGAGCGCGGAGAGCGCGGCCGTTCCGCTGCTGCCCGGGCCGGGCGACGCCGGGAAGGGCCGCCGCGTGCTGCTCGAGGCGGCCGGCGAGCTGTGGGCGCGCGGCGCCGACCTGCGCTGGCAGGCGGTATTCCCGGACGCCCGGGCGCGCCGCGTCCCGTTGCCGACCTACCCCTTCGAGCGGAGGCGCCACGCGGTCGAGGACGGGCTGCCGGAGCCGTCCACGGGCACGGCGGAGACGACGGCCCCCAAGGGCGCGGAGGACACAGGGGGCGCGGAGGACACAGGGGGAGCGCGGCTGTTCCGGCTCCGCTGGTCTCGTCTCCACGAGGCCGCCCCGGTATCCCGGATCGAGAACGGGGCGCCGTGGCTGCTCCTCACCGACGCAGACGAGGGCGCGGCCGCGCTGGAGGCGCACGTCCGCGGCTCGGGCGCTCGCGTGATCACCGCGCGCCCAGGGCCGGCGTTCGCTGCGTCGGGCGACCTCGCGTTCGTCCTGCGCCCTGACAGCGAGGAGGACTTCCGGGCGCTGCTCTCGACCCTCGACGGGCAAGGCCTCTCTCCCCGGCGCATCGTCCACCTGTGGAGCGCGCTTGGGGGGCCGGGCGAGGGCCCTGGAGCGATCTTGCGGAGGGGCTTGCTCAGCGTGTGCGCCGTCTCGCGGAGCCTCGGCGCCGCGCCGCCTGGGGCGGGGATCGAGCTCGCGATCGTGACCCGGGGAGCCCACGCGATCGCCGGCGAGACGATCCCTTCGCCGGACCACGCCGCGCTCGTCGGCCTTTGCCGCAGCCTGGGCAACGAGCTGGCCGGCGTCCGCTGTCGCGCCGTCGATGTGATCCCGCCGCGCGACGGGGAGGCCGCCACGTCGTGGGCGCGGGCCCTCTTCCGGGAGCTCGCGGGCGAGCCGGAGCACGACCTCGTGCTGCTGCGCGCGCAGCAGCGCTGGGTGCCCGCGTTCCAGGCGATCCTCCCTCCATCGCCGGCGACGGAAGCGTCGCGCCTGCGGCGCGGAGGCGTCTACCTGATCACGGGCGCCTTCGGCGGGATCGGGCTGCGCCTTGCCGAGCACCTCGCGCGCGCCTGGTCGGCGAAGCTCGTGCTGATGGGGAGGACGCCGCTCCCGCCGCGATCGGAGTGGTCGAGCTACCGGGAGCGCGACGGGGCGCTGGCCGCGACCGCCGAGATCCTCGAGGCGCTCGGGCGGATGGAGGCGGAGGGCGCAGAGCTCGTCGTCGCCGCCGGTGACGTCGCCGAGCCGCAGGACGTGGCGCGCGTCTTCGCCGAGGCGAGGGCCCGCTTCGGGCGCATCGACGGGATCTTCCACGGCGCCGGGGTCCCTGGCGCCGGCCCGCTCGAGGCGCGGACGAACGAGGAGATCTGCCGGGTGCTGTCGCCGAAGACCACCGGGACGCGGAACCTCGCCGACCAGCTCGGGCAGGAGCGAGAGCAGCCCTTCCTCGTGCTGTTCTCATCGACGTTCTCGCACCTCGGGGCGATCGGACAGGCCGACTACGCCGCCGCGAATGCGTACCTCGACGCCTTCGCCGGGGCGCACCAGAGCGCGACCGGCAACCCGAGCTTCGCCATCGCCTGGGACGGCTGGGAGCAGATCGGGATGGCGGCGCGGGCCGGGCTCACCCGGCCAGGGCCGTTGCCGCCTGGGCCAGGGTCGAGCCTCCGGGGGCACCACCCGCTGATCGACCGGGTGGACGGCGCGGCGCCCGGGCCGCGGGTGTTCCACAAGCGGTTCAGCCTGGCGCGCGACTGGCCTGTCGCGGAGCACCGGGCGCAGCGCGCCGGGCTGGTCTCCGGCACGACCCTGATCGAGATGGCGCGGGCCGCGGCCACGCTCGCGGGGATGAGCGCCGTCGAGCTGCACGAGGTCCGCTTCCACGCGCCCTGCCGCGTGGAGGACGGAGCGCCGCAGGACGTTTATCTGGAGAGCGAGCGGAGCGGAACGCGGACCGAATTCTCGATCTTCGCCCCAGGCCCCGCCGGGGCCAGGGAGCGGCTCGCGTCGGGCACCTGGACGCCCGCGCTCGACGAGGCGCGCGAGCGCGCGCCTGTCGCGTCGATCCGGCGGCGCTGCCGCCCGGCGGCCGCGCGGCAGCTCTTCGAGGCCGTCAACGCGAGCGGCTTGCTCCGGTGGGGACCTCGCTGGGACTGCATCGAATCGCTCCATGTCGGGGAGGACGAGGCGCTCGCCGAGCTCCGTCTTCACCCGGAGTTCGCGGAGGACCTGTCCGTGTACGGCCTGCACCCGGCGCTGCTCGACGTGGCCACCTCGGCGACCGCCGTGCTCGACCCTCGAGGGATCTACCTCCCCGCGGGGTACGGCCGCGTGGTCTGCCTGGCGCCCACTCCATCGAGGCTGTTCAGCCATGTTCGCCTGCGCCGGGAGGAGACCGAGCCTGGCCGTGTGCTCTCCGCGGACGTGACCCTGCTCGACGAGCAGGGGCGGGTCATCGCCGATGTGACCCGCTTCGTCCTCCAGCGCGTCCACGGCGGCGCCGCCCTCGCCGCGCCGTCGCGGAGGGCGTCGCGCGGCATCGACCCGGAGGACGGGATGGAGGCGCTCGAGCAGATCCTCGCGCTCGCCGGGCCCGAGCAGATCGTGGTCTCGCCGCGCGACTTCCCGGCCCTCGCCGAGCAGCAGCGCCGCGCCCGGCTGGAGCCCTCCGCGAGCCCGCGGCGGCCCCTCGGCGACGACGAGCGGCCTCGCGACGAGATAGAGCGCGTTGTGTGCGCGCAGTGGGAGGAGCTGCTCGGCCGGCGGCCGATCGGCATCCACGACGAGTTCTTCAGCCTCGGCGGCCACTCGCTCCTGGCGATCCAGATCCTCTCGCGGATCAACGACGCGTTCGACGTCGAGCTGCCGAAGCAGGACATGTTCGAGGGGGCGACAGTCGCCCGGCTCGCCG
Organism: Sorangium sp. So ce124; assembly: GCF_051525235.1. NCBI lineage: Bacteria > Pseudomonadati > Myxococcota > Polyangiales > Polyangiaceae > Sorangium > Sorangium sp. So ce124. The sequence continues at coordinate 10,831,826 of NZ_CP150312.1, read as the reverse complement.
AGAAGATCACGAGCGCTCTCGCCGAGCGCCTCGCGGTGCTCGAGTCGATGACAGACGCGGCCGCGCCCGGCGAGCCGTCCTGAGCCGTGAACGCGCTGGAACCTGGGAGAGGAGCGTCGAGGTGAGCGAGCTAGAGCAGCGGATCAAAGGCCTGTCGTCCCAGGAGCTCAAGGCGCTCGTCGCGAAGCTGAAGGGACAACGTCCGTCCGGCGACGGCGCGGCGGCGGGGCCGCAGCGGACCGGGACGCGGTCGAGGTTCCCCCTGTCGTTCGCGCAGCAGCGGCTCTGGTTCCTGTACCGATATGAGCCCGACAGCCCTGCCTACAACCTCCAGGGGGCCGCGCGGCTCCGGGGCTCGCTCGACGTGGCCGCGCTCGAGCGGGCCATCTCGCTCCTCGTGGAGCGGCACGAGATCTTGCGGACGCGCTTCGGCGAGGACGCCGAGGAGGCTTACCAGGAGGTGCTGCCGCCGTCCGGCGTCGCCGTGGCGGTCACGGACCTCTCCACGGTGGATCCGGCGGCGCGCGAGCGCGAGCTCGCCCTCCGGTGCGCAGAGATCGCCCAGGCGCCCTTCGTCCTGGAGCGAGGCGACCTCCTCCGGACAGCCCTCTTTCGCCTGGCCGCAGAGGAGCACGTCCTGCTCATGGCGACTCACCACATCGCCAGCGATCACTGGAGCTGGGGCGTGCTGCTCCGGGACCTCGGCGCGCTCTACAATGAGCTCGTCGCGGGGCGCGCCCCGCGGCTGGCCGAGCTGCCCGTCCGGTACGGCGATCACGCCGTCTGGCAGCGGAGCCAGTGGAGCCAGGAGCGCCTTCAACGGGCGCTCGCGTACTGGAAGGAGCGGCTGCGCGGCGCGCCGGCGCTCCTCGATCTTCCGCTGGACCGCCCGCGCCCGGCCTCGCAGGCGCACCGGGGGGCGAAGGCGTCGCTCACGCTGTCACCCCGGCTCGGCGCGGCGGTGAAGGCGCTGTGCCAGCGGGAGGGCGTCACCCTCTTCATGGCGCTCCTCGCCGCGTACCAGATCCTCCTCTGTCGCGTCACGCAGAAGCTCGACGTCGTCGTCGGGTCGCCCGTCGCCGGGCGGACGCGGCGAGAGATCGAGCCGCTCGCCGGGATGTTCGTCAACAACCTCGCGCTCCGCGCCGACCTCTCGGACAACCCCAGCTTCGTCGAGCTGCTCCGCCGCACGAAGCGCGACGTGCTCGACGCCTTCGCGCACGACGATCTGCCGTTCGAGCTGCTCGTGGAGGCGCTGCAACCCGAGCGGAGCACGTCCCACGCGGCGCTGTTCCAGACCCTGTTCATCCTGCAGACCGCGGCGGCCGATCTGCCGGCCTTCACGGGGCTCACGGTCGAGCCGGTCGAGGTGCCGGTGACGACATCGAAGTTCGACTGGACCGTCGAGGCCTGGGATCGCCCGCAGGGCCTCCGGCTCGATCTGGAGTACGACACCGACCTGTTCCGCAGCGATACGGCGGAGCGGATGCTCAGGAGCTACGAGGCGCTCCTGCGCGCGGCGGCGGCGCGCCCCGACACGCGCGTGCTCCACCTGCCGGTCGTGCACGAGGCCGACGCGCTGCACCTCGATCAATGGAACCGGACGGAGCGACCTTTTCCCGAGGAGCTCTGCGTCCACGAGCTCTTCGAGCGGCAGGCGCGGCGCCATCCGGGGCGCGTCGCGCTCGCGTTCGGTGAGGACGAGATCACGTACGGAGAGCTCGACCGCGCCTCGTCCCGCCTCGCGCGCCGGCTGCGCGCGATGGGCGTCGGCCCGGACGTCCCGGTCGCGATCTGCATGGAGCGATCGATCGATCTCGTCATCGGGCTGCTCGCGATCCTGAGATCGGGCGGCGCCTACGTGCCCCTGGATCCCGCGCTGCCGGGCGAGCGCATCGCCTATATCCTGCGCGACGTCGGGGCCGCCGTCCTGCTCACGCAGCGCGCGCTGCGGCTCCCGCTCGCCGGCGAGCCGCAGAGGACGGCGTTCTTCGAGGATCTCACCGAGGATTCCGGCCTGGCCGAGGAGCCGCTCGCGGCGCCGCCCTGCAGCCGGAACCTCGCGTACGTCATCTACACGTCGGGCTCGACCGGGCACCCGAAAGGCGTGCAGGTCGAGCACCGCAGCGTCGTGAACTTCCTTGAGGCGATGCGGGAAAGGCCCGGCCTCGACGCCGGCGACGTGCTGCTGTCGGTGACCACGGCGTCGTTCGATATCTCCGTCCTGGAGCTGTTTCTGCCGCTGAGCGTCGGCGGAAGGACGGTCCTCGTGTCCGCCGCCGAGGCGCGGGACGGCGCCGCGCTCCTGCGCGCGCTCGAGCGCTCGGGGGCGACGGTCATGCAGGCGACGCCGAGCACGTGGCGCCTCCTGCTCGCGGCGGGGTGGACGGGCAGCCCGCGCCTCCGCGCGCTGGCAGGCGGGGAGGCGCTGCCGCCGGACCTCGCCCGGGAGATCGGCGCGCGCGCGGGCTGCCTCTGGAACCTGTATGGCCCGACGGAGACGACCGTGTGGTCCGCCGCGGCGCGCGTCGACGATCCGGACAGGATCACCCTGGGATCCCCGATCGCCAACACGCGCATCTACCTCCTGGACGAGCGGCGCGAGCGGCTCCCGATCGGCGTGGCCGGGGAGCTGTACATCGGCGGAGCGGGCCTCGCCCGCGGGTATCACGGCCGGCCTGACCTGACCCGGGAGCGGTTCGTGGAAGACCCGTTCTCGCCGGCGCCGGGCGCGCGGATGTACCGCACCGGCGACCTGGCGCGGATCACGCACGACGGGCGGATCGAGTTCCTCGGCCGGATCGATCATCAGGTGAAGATCCGCGGCTTCCGCGTCGAGCTCGGCGAGATCGAGGCGACCGTGGCGCGCCACCCCGGCGTCGAGGAGTGCGTCTGCGCGGCGCACCGGGACGCGGTGGGCGAGGCGGTGCTCGTGGCCTATTACGTGCCCGCGGCGGGGCCGGTGAGCCCCGAGGCCCTCCGGGCGCACGCGCGCGCGTTCTTGCCCGAAGCCATGCTCCCGGCGCGCTTCGTCGAGCTGCCCCGGATGCCGCAGACGCCGAACGGCAAGATCGACCGCAAGGCGCTCCCGGGCCTGGACGCGCTGGAGCGCGCGCCGGCGCGCGATCGGCAGGAGCCGGCGACCGAGATGGAGAGGCTCGTGGCCGCCGTGTGGGAAGAGCTCCTCGGGCGCGCGCCGGGCAGGACCGACCATTTCTTCGAGCTCGGGGGCCATTCGCTGCTCGCGATGCGCGCCGTCTCCCGCATCCGCGAGCGCGCGGGCGCCGAGGTGCCGCTCCGGTGGCTGTTCGACACGCCGGCGCTCGCCGATCTGGCTCGGCGGATCGAGCAGATCGCGCGTCCGTCGACGCGTCCGGCGCTGCGCCGCCGCGACCCGGGCGGGGTGATCCCGCTGTCGTACGCGCAGACGCGGCTCTGGTTCCTGGATCGGCTGGCGCCCGGAACAGGGGCCTACAACGTCGGCGGCGCGGCCGAGATCGCGGGGCCCCTGTGCGTGCGCTCCCTGGAGCGCGCGATCCACGCCGTCATCGAGCGGCACGAGGCCCTCCGCACCGTGTTCCGCGTCGTGGACGGGGCTCCCGTCCAGATCGTCCAGCCATCGGCGCAGCTCGACTTCGAGGAGATCGATCATCGCGCGCTCGCCCGGGACGCGCGCGAGGCGGCGGCGCTCGCGCGGCTGCGGCGGATGGCCGGACACCCGTTCGACCTCGCCCGAGGCCCCCTGGTGCGGGCCGAGCTCGCGCGGCTCGACGACGAGCGGTACCTGTTCGCGTTCGCGATGCACCACATCGTGACGGACGGCTGGTCGCACGAGATCTTCGTGCGCGAGCTCGCCGCCGCTTATGAAGCGATCTCGGCAGGCGAGCGCCCGCGCTGGGAGCCGCTCCCGGTCCAGCACGGCGACCACGCGGTCCACGAGCGGCAGCGCTGGGACGAGGCGGCGCGCGGCGAGGAGATCGCCTTCTGGAAGGCCGAGCTCGCGGGGGCCAGCCAGACGCTCGATCTCCCGACGGATCACCCTCGCCCCGCGGAGAAGCGGTATCAGGGGGCGCGGCACCACTTCCGCTTTTCGCGGGCGCTGACCGAGGCCGTCGAGGACCTCGGCCGCGAGCGCGGCGTGACGCCGTTCATGGTCCTGATGGCCGGGTTCCTCGCGCTGCTCCACCGGCTCAGCGGGCAGGCGGACCTCCTCGTCGGGACGCCGATCGCTGGGCGCGATCACCGCGAGCTCGAGGGCGTCATCGGGTGCTTCGTAAACACTCTTGTATTCCGCGGCGATCTCGGGGACGACCCGCCCTTCGGCGCGCTCCTCGCCCGGGTGCGCGGCACCGCGGTGCGCGTGTTCGCGCACGCGGACATCCCCTTCGAGCGGCTCGTCAACGCCGTTCGACCGGAGCGAGATCTCGGCCGGACTCCGCTGTTCCAGGTGATGTTCGCCTTCCAGCCCAAGGTGCCAGCGCCGGTCTCGCTGGGCCGGGCGCGGGTGACGCCGATCGACCTGGATCCCGGCACATCTCAGTACGACATCACCCTGTCGATGCAGCGCGATGAAGCGACCCTGAGCGGTCATATCGAGTACGACACGGCGCTGTTCGGCGAGGCGACGATCGCGCGCCACGCCGAGCTCCTCCAGCGCCTCCTCACCGAGGCGGCGCGTGAGCCCGACAAGAGGGTCTCGGCGCTCCTCCGCCGCGAGGCGCTCGGACCCGCGGCGGCAGCGGCCGCGCGCCGGGGGCTCTCGGCGCCTGCGCTCCCGTTCGTGCGGAGCGACCTCGCGGGGGAGCCTCCTCGGCTCGTCCGCCGCGCCCGGCGCGTCGACGCCGGGCTCATCCGCGGGCTCGAGGCGCGCGCGGCGCTCCTCGGCGTGGCCCCGGGCGCCGCCGTCGCTGCCGCCTTCGCGCAGACGGTCGCCGCGTGGAGCACGTCGCCGCTGGCCGTCGTTGTCGGCGCGCCGGGCGAGCCGCCGAGCGGAATGGTGTCCGTCTCCATCGGCGCGGGGAGCGGGCACATCGAGGTGAGCCGCGGCGGCGAGGCGCCGTTCGTCGACCTCGCCCGGGCCTTCGACGAGGCCATCGCGCGCGCCGCACCCGGGGCACCAGCGCCGGACGAAGCCGAGCGGCACCCCGGCGCGACGGCCGCCCGGCTGCGCGTCTGTGCGCCCTTCCGAACCGAGGGAGGAGGACAAGGCACGCAGGCTCCCTGCATCGAGCACGAGATCCAGCAGGACGACGGGGGCTTCGTGCTGCACTTCGGCTCCGCCGACGATCTGTTCCCTGAAGGCCTCGCGGCGGATCTCCTGGACGCGTACGAGGCGCTCCTGAGCCGCCTCTCCCGGGACGGCGCGCCCTGGACCAGGGCGGCGACGGTCGAGCTCCCGGGGCGGCAACGCGCCGTCCGCGCCGGCGTCAACAGCACCACCCGTGAGGTCTCGAGCGATCTCCTGCACAGCGGGTTCATGCGGCAAGCGGCGCTGAACCCCGCTGCGCCGGCGGTCATCAGCCCCGAGAGGACGCTCACCTACGGGGAGCTCGATCGGAAGAGCAGCGCGCTCGCCCGGCGCCTGCGCGCGCTCGGAGCCCGGCCGAACGCGCTCGTCGCGGTGGCCGCGGCGAAGGGATGGGCGCAGATCGTGGCGATCCTGGCGGCCCTCAAATCGGGGGCAGCGTACCTGCCCGTCGATCCGGAGTGGCCCATCGAGCGCATCCGCGCGGTCCTGGATCAGGGGCAGGTGGAGATCGTCCTCACGCAGGAGCGTCTGACCTCCTCGCTGGCCTGGCCCGGGACCCTGCGCCTGATCGCGGTCGACGACGACAGCGCGTCCGCGTCGGAGGACGACAGCCCGGTCGCGGCGGTCCAGGGGCCGGACGATCTCGCCTATGTGCTGTTCACGTCGGGCTCGACGGGGAAGCCCAAGGGCGTGGCGCTCGACCACCGCGGTCCGCTGAACACGATCCTCGAGATCAACGAGCGCTTCCAGGTCTCCCCATCGGATCGCGCCCTCGCGCTCTCCGCCGTTCACTTCGATCTCTCGGTGTACGACGTGTTCGGCCTGCTCGGCGCGGGAGGCGCCCTGGTCATCCCCTCGCCCGAGGCAGCGCGGGATCCGGCGCACTGGCGGCACCTCATCGAGAGCCACCGGGTCACGGTCTGGAACTCGGTGCCTGCGCTGATGCAGATGTTCGTCGAGCACGTCGGCGGCGCTCCTCTGGCGTGCCCCTCGCTGCGCTGGGTCATCCTGAGCGGCGACTGGATCCCCGTGCCCCTGCCCGATCGGATCCGCCGCGCTTGCCCCGGGGCGCGGGTCATCGGCGCGGGGGGGCCGACGGAGACGTCGATCTGGTCGATCTTCTATCCCATCGGAGAGGTGGACTCGACCTGGAGGAGCATCCCTTACGGAAGGCCCCTCCCAAACCAGCGAGTCCACGTGCTCGACGAGCGCATGCAGAGTTGTCCCGACTGGGTCGTCGGCCGCATGTACGTCGGTGGGATCTGCCTCGCCCGCGGCTACTACCGGGATCCTGCGCAGACCGCGGAGCGCTTCCTCGAGCACCCGGAGACGGGCGAGCGGCTCTACTGGACCGGCGATCTCGGGCGATTCCTTCCGGACGGGAACATCGAGTTCATCGGGCGGGAAGACTTCCAGGTGAAGATCCAGGGAAACCGCATTGAGCTCGGGGAGATCGAGGCCGCGCTGGCGCAGCATCCCGAGGTCGAGCAAGCGGTTGTGTGCGTGGAGTCGACCCCGAGCGGGGCCAGGCGCCTCGTCGCCTGCTATGTGGCGGAGCGGGGCGCCGCGCTCGAGCCTCGCGCCCTGGAGAAGGTCGTCGCCGCGAGGCTGCCGCAGTACATGGTGCCCAGCGCGTGGGTCGCGCTGGAGCGCATGCCGCTGACGGCCAACGGCAAGGTCGATCGGAGCGCGCTCCTCGAGCTCGCTCGCCGCCACCCCCAGGGGGCCAGCCCGGCTTACCGGGCGCCGTCGTCGGAGGCAGAGCGCCGCATGGCCGCGCTCTGGGCCGGCGTCCTCAAGCTGGATCGGGTGGGCGTCGACGACAATTTCTTCGCGCTCGGAGGGGATTCGCTCCTTGGCATTGCGCTGGTCGAGCGGGCGCGGGAGGCGGGGCTCGATGTCACGCCGAGGCAGCTCTTCCAGCACCAGACGATCGCGCGCCTTTCGGCCGCCTGCGCCTCCCCGGACCGCGCGGCGGTGGACGTCGAACCAGAGAGTGGGGAGCGGCCGCTCACCGTCCTCCAGCGCTGGTATCTGGAGGAGGCCCGCGGGCGCACCCGCCCGGCGCGCTGGAACGTGAACCTGCTGCTGGAGGCCGTGGCGCCGCTCGATCTCGACAGGCTCGCGCGCGCTTCGCTCGTCCTCGTCAACCACCATGAGGCGCTCCGCGCGCGCTTCGAGCGCGCCCCGAGCGGCTTTCGCCAGGTGATCGACGCGCCGTGGACCGAGGCGCCGTTCGCCTGCGTGGATCTGTCCAGGATCCCGGAGGATCGGCGCCGGGCCGAGCTCGAGCGGCATTGCGACCGCATGCAGGACGAAGTCGAGCTCGAGCGCGGGCGGCTGTTCCGGATCGTGTTTTTCCGGTGGGACGAGCAGGGGCGAGGCCGGTTGTGGCTCAACGCGCACCACCTCGTCGTCGACTGGATGTCGATGATGATCGCCGCGCTCGATCTGCAATCCATCTACGATCAGCTCGCGACGACGGCCACGCCCCGCCTGCCGCCCACGGGCGCCTCGGCCGGCCGCTGGACACGCGCGCTCGAGCGGTGGGTGAGCGACGAGATCCTGCCGAACGAGCGCGCCTACTGGCTCTCGCTGCCCTGGGACGAGATCGATCTCCTCCCGGCGGACCACCCGGCGACGCGTCATCTCTATACGGTGGAGTCGGTCCGCGATCACTGGGCGTCGCTCTCGGAGCAGGAGTCTCAGGTCATCTTGCGGGACTTGCCGGCACGCTTCGGGGTGAGCACGGAGCACGCCCTCATCGCGGCGGTCCTCCGCGGCGTGACCGCCTGGACGGGCCGCGATTGGCAGGACATCATGGTCCTCAACTCGGGGCGTGATCTGATGCCCCATCGCCCGGAGCTCGACGCGTCGCGCACGGTGGGCTGGCTGAGCGCCGAGCGGGTGCTCGTGCTCCGGCGATCGAGCCAGGAAGAGCCGCTCGCGGCGCTGCTCGAGACGAGCCGGCAGATCGATCGCATCCCGAACGGGGGCCACGGCTACAACCTCCTCAAGTACCTGGGCGGCGACGCCCCGCTCAGCGCGGAGCTCGGGCGGCTCCGGAATCGACCGGGGATCCTGTTCAACTACCAGGGGCGCGTCGAGCCGCCTGCGCAGGGCTCGATCCTCCGCGTGGCGACCGAGTCCACGGGGTACGACGAGGCGGCGACGAACCTGCGGTTCAACCTGTTCGAGTGCCACGTCCTCGTCCGAGGAGGGGCCCTGACGTTCCGGTGGCGCTACAGCGCGAACGTGCATGCGCCGGCGACCGCGCAGCGGGTCGCCGGCTGCGTCATCGACGATCTGCGGGCGATCGCGCGCGCGTGCGGGTGAGCGGAGTCCGCGCCCGTGCGCGCGGCGGCGCGAGGGATGAACACACAACGTTTGGATGAGCCCCTATGAAGACGTTCGCAATCGAGTTGCCAGACCAGAGGGTCGTTCACGATCGCGTCCCCGACATGGCGAGGACGCTGCATCTCCAGGTGCAGGGCTACTTCAGGCCTCACGTGCAGAGCCTCCTGGCCAGCGGAGAGGTGACCGTGATCGACGTCGGCGCGAACATCGGACTCTTCGCGCTCGAGGTGCTGGAGCGCACCGGCGGACGGGCGCGGATCCACTGCTTCGAGCCGATCCCCGAGACGTTCGAGCTCCTCCGGATGAACCTGAGATCATCCGGATCGGAGCGCGTGCGCCTGCACCGCGCGGGCCTGGGTCGGGCCGCGGGCACGGCGACGTTTCACTACGCGCCACGCCAGGGCGCCATCTCCAGCATGTACGACATGATGGCGAGCGACGACAAACAGGCCACGCTCGCGGCCATCTACGACGAGCGGATCCGGGAGAAGCACCACGCGGATCTGCCGGCCTACATGAGGCACCTCCCGCGCGCGGTGAACTCGGTGCTCATCGACTGTCATGCCTGGTGGATGAGGCGTGGAATGAGGCGCGTGGAGTGCGCGCTCGAGACGCTGTCCGAGCTCATTGAGCGGGAGCAGATCGGGCAGATCGATTTGCTCAAGATCGACGCCGAGAAGGCCGAGATCGACGTGCTGGAGGGCATCCGCCCCGACGACTGGGGGAGGATCCGGGCCGTCGTCCTCGAGCTGCACGACTTCGGCGGGAGAGGTGAGCGTGTCCGGCGGATGCTGTGTGATCACGGGTTCGAGGTGGAGACTGACCAGATCTGCCCAGAGGACGTGATCATCACCATGGCGGGGTACCGGTAGAATGCGGGGGAGCGCCGTCCGCGGGGCGCTCGGCGGCTCCCCCCCTGCTCCGCCGTCAATCGCCGGTGGCAGGCAGCAGTCGCACTACACGCTGCGACCAGAGCTCGATCAGCTCGGCGATCACCGCCTCCCGATCCTCCACGCCGTCGAGCAGCTCGCGGAGCCGCTTCCGGCCGTCGGCCCGCCAGAGGACCTCGAATGCCTCGGCGGAGACAGGGGTTCGTGCGTCATTGTAGGTCGTGACGATCGCTCGCTCGACCTCGTAGCCGCCCGGCGTGGGCCCTCGCAGCGAGAGCAGCTTCACGAAGGTCGGAAACGAAGGGACGAGCTCCGCATAGGCCGACAGCGGCACCGGCTTCTTGTGGACGAGGTGGTCGCCGACGACGAGCTTGTCGAGCCGCGTCGTCAGAAAACAGGTCACGCAGTCGTCGACCGAATCGACGATCGGCTCGGCGTTGTTGTTGAAGGAGGTGTTGAGCACCACCGGCACGCCGGTGATGTCGCCGAAGGCCCGGATGAGCTGCCAGAAGCGCGGGTTCGTGCGCCTGGAGACCGTCTGGACCCGCGCGGTCCCGTCCACGTGCGTGACGGCGCCGAGCAGCTGTCGCTTCTGTTCGTGGACGGGCACGGTGAAGATCATGAACGGCATGGTCTCCGCGCCGCCGAGATCGAAATAGTCGCGCGCGTCCTCCTCCGTCACCGCGGGGGCGAAGGGCCGGAACTCCTCGCGCTTCTTCACCATGGCGTTGATGATGTCCTTGTTCGCCGCCGGCCTAGGATCCGCCAGGATGCTGCGGTTGCCGAGCGCGCGGGGGCCGAACTCGGAGCGGCCCTGCGCCCACCCGATCACGCTGCCCGCCGCGAGCAGCTCGGCGGCGGCCTTCGGCGCGTCGGCGAGCTCCTCCACGCGGACGAAATCGCGCCACGCGTCGAGCGCTCTCCCGACCTCGCCCCGCTCGCCGATGTGCCTCCCCCAGTACAGGTGGCTCATCGCGGGCATCCGCCGCGCCGGGGCCTTTCGCGCGTGCACGGCCATCGCGGAGCCGAGCGCGCAGCCGGCGTCGTGCGCGGCCGGCTGGACGAACACCCGCTCGAACAGCCCGGAGCGGAGGATCTTCCCGTTCAAGGTGCAGTTGTGCGCGACGCCGCCCGCGAAGCAGAGGCTCCCCTGCCCGGTCTCGCGCTGGAAGTGCCGCAGGCAATGGAAGACGATGGTCTCGAGCGCCTCCTGGAGCGAGGCGGCGATGTCCTTGTGGTCCTGCGTGATCGGCTCCCGCGGCGCGCGCGGCCGGATCGCGCCGTGGAGATCGACGATCTTGTCGAAGTCGATGGCCCAGGCGCCCTCCGGGAGCAGCGCGACCATCGCCTGGAACAGCGCCCGGTACCTGCGCGGATCGCCGTAGGGGGCGAGACCCATGACCTTGTACTCGTCGAAGAGCGAGAACCCGAGGAACCGTATCACCTGGACGTAGAAATTGCCCAGCGAGTCGCGCTCCGGGATGTCTCTCAACGGGTGAAGCTCTCCGCCGGAGCCGATGGAGACGGATCCCGACTCGCCGTCGCCGCAGCCGTCGAGCGTCAGGACCAGGCTGCTCTCGTACCCCGACCCGGTCAGGGCGCTCATCGCGTGGGCCGTGTGATGCTTGACGAACTGGATGCGCTCGGGCCCCACGTCGACGCCGAACTCGGCGAGCACGAGGCGCCTCATGACGTCGTTCGCCGTGCGCAGCTCGGGGCCGGCGGAGAAGAGCCCGCGCTTCACCTGGGCGTCGCACCATTCTTCGCTGATGTAAAAGCAGAGGTGGTCGACCTCGTCGACGCGGAGCCCCCGGCTCTCCAGGCAGAAGCGGGCCGCCTGGAACGGGGCCTTGTTCGAGTGCTTGAGGCGGTTCAGCCGCTCCTGCTCGATCGCCGCGACGACCTCGCCGTCCTCGAGGAGGACGGCGGCGCCGTCATGCGACGTCGCCGCGTTGAATGCTGGTCTCGGATAACCGAGATGGTCCGGCTCGTGACCCCCGCTGATTCCAAGGATTCGCATGAATGGAGGGTAGCCTTCGAATGCGATAAGTAAAGCTCGCTCACGCGCAGATCGACGCGCTGACACGGCGATCCATGCGAGATTCGAGCGGCGCGTTCGACGGGCCGAGCGGGGCTTCTTTTATTTTGCAGGAGGCAATCCGCACGACGGGGTCGTAGAGCGGGCGCCGCGGCGCCAGGCGAAGCTCAGCACTCGCACTCGTCCTCCCCTTCATAGGACTTGGCGACGAAGCTCATGTCGTACGGGTAGTTGGCCTCGGGCGGTCCATAGACGCGGAGCAGCAGATCGTTCGCCGAATCCGCGCCCCCTCCATCGAGCCATACCCGTCCATGATCGCTCTCCTCGGCCCCGAGGAGCTCCATCGTGGCAGCGCTGTAGACCTCCACGATCAACGTGTTCTCTGGGCCGGAGGGCGGAGTATACTGCTCACAACCCGAGCCGCACAGCCCTGCCCCAGAGGCCAGGACGCGAAGGCTCCAGTTGACCTCCTCGATCCCGAGAGAGGTGGTGTCGAGCAGGTACCAGTCCTCGTCGCCCTGGCAGAGGACGAGATCGAGCTTCGAAAACCACGCGCTGGGACCGAGGCTGTCGTCGGTATGGTCATAGGCGAGCGGGGCCGCCGAGGTGGACGCGTCGTTCGCCTCGTAGGCGTCGTCCGCGCAAACAGACGCTCCGCCGCTCCCGGTCGCGGCCCCGCCCACACCAGCCCCACCACTGCCGCCGCTGCCGCCGCTGCCGCCGCTGCCGCCGCTGCCGCCGCTGCCGCCGCTGCCGCCGCTGCCGCCGCTGCCGCCGCTGCCGCCGCTGCCAGCGCTGCCAGCGCTGCCAGCGCTGCTACCGCTGCCGCTGATGCCGCTGCCGCTGATGCCGGTACCGCCGCTGCCGCTGGCATCGCTGCCACCGCCTCCTTCGGCGCCTGGGCCTACGGCATCGTCCAGCCAGCGCGAGCAAGACGGCGTTGCAAACAAAGACGCGTAGAGCGCTGCGACCCCCATGAGACGAACCGAGCTACGAATGAGCGACATAATAACTCCACTGGGCACAGGTGAACGACGAACTCCAGGACAGAACCTCGCCCTCGAGGCGCGAACATCGAGCGTTCGCACGAATCCGCACGAATCAGGCTCAGAAGCCAATCATCAGCTCACATCATTTTCACATGCTCGCGACTCCTTCCTTTTTCATGGCGCCATCCCTGTCACCGCGTATCCTTGTCGGCGATGGATCCGCATCGTTTGATCGTCCCTCATCGCTCTCGTGATCGCCGCCGTCCTCGTCGCCCTCATTCGATGCGCTCGCGCGCCGATCGCGGAGCTCGCTTCCGGAGCATCGCGTGGGGCGCCGCGCTCGCCGCCGCCCTGGGGTGCCGTTCGTCGCCTACTCCGCCGGCCCGTCAGGAAGTCATCGACATCCATGTGCACCTGACGGAGGCCAACGCGGTGGCACCATTGCTCGCGCACATGGCCAAGCATCACATCGATCGCACCGTCATCCTGGCGAGCCCGGACCTGACAAGCGGCCGCGGCGGCTCGGGCCTCTCCGGCTACCGCGCAGGCAACGACATCGTCCTCGACGCCGCAGCGGCTCACCGTGGAAAGCTCATTCCCTTCGTCACCCTGGATCTGGGTCACGACGACCTCGCGTACCTCGCCGAGCTGCGCAGCCGAGGCGCCTGCGGCGTGAAGCTTTACCAGGGGCACAACCTCTTTCACGAGCGTCCCCTCGACGACCCCTCGCACCAGGCGATGTGGCAGGCGCTCGCGGATCAGGCGATTCCGGTTCTCCTTCATGCCAACACCGTCCGTTACAGGAGCGAGCTCGAGGCGGTCCTGCGCGCCTTCCCCGACCTGCAGCTCGTGTGCGCGCACCTCTGCGGCAGCCGCACCGACCTCGCGCGCATGGAGTCCCTGATGGAGGCGTTTCCGCGCCTCCTCGTCGACACGAGCCATGGCTCTGCCGGCCCGGCGACAGAGGGGTTCGCGAGCCTCGAGCGGGATCGCGCCCAGCTCCTCAGGCTGTTCTCTCGCTGGCCCGAGCGCTTCCTGTTCGGGACCGACCTTGTGACCAGCGGACTGGACCCCATGTCCATGGAGCTGTGGGACCTGCAGGCGGAGTCGAACATGGGTCTCTTGAAAGAGGACAAGTTTCGCTTCTTTCGTCAAACCGCCGATCGTCAATCGGCCCGCACCATCGGCACCTATCAGGGCCTTCACCTGCCCCCCGAGCTCCTCGGCCCCGCCCTCGGAGGGAACGCCGCGCGATGGCTCGGCGCCTGCCTGCGCTGAGGGCCATCTCGCGGACCGCCGTCCGCGGCCTCAGGGGCCGAAATTCGCGAGGAAAATCGCCCGGGTAGGCGCCGGAGCCACCAGCGGCCCGGTGCCAAAGTCGATGGTGCCGAAGAACGGGCCGGCGGCGTACACATCGCCGGTCGCGTCCATGGCCGTGGAGTAGCCGTACTGTTGCTCCCTGCCGCCTGTGTGCTTCACCCAGCGGACCGTGCCCGTCGCATCGAGCTTCGCGACGAAGGCATCGCCGTAGGTGCAGTCCATCAGGCCCGTGCCGAAGTCGACGTCGCCGTACATCAAGCCGGTGATCGCGATGTCGCCGTCCACGGTCGCCGCGGCGTCCAGCGCCGACTGCGGGCCATACTGCCCGAGGCGCTTGGCCCAGAGGAGCTCGCCTGCCGGGTTCAGCTTGGTCACGAAGGCGTTGCCGCCCCACGTGACAGAGCCGGACTCGAGAGGACCGTACCCTCCTGCGCTCACCAGCGGACCTGCGCCGAAATCCACGATCCCGAGGAACGTCCCGCTGATGACGACGTTTCCAGCGCCGTCGACCGCGACGCCGTACGCCCGCTGGAGCGCCTCGTCGCCGAACCGTTTGCTCCAGACGTGCTCACCGGCAGCATCGAGCTTCGCCACGAAGATATCCTCGCTGCCCGCGGTGGTCAGCGGCCCGCCGCCGAGGTCGATCGTCTCGGCGTAATAGTCGCCGAAGCTGCCGGCGAGGACGACGCTGCCCGACGCGTCGAGGGCGACGTTGTGGATCTCCGTGTAGCCGAGCTGCTTGCTCCAGAGGCAATTCCCCGCAGGGTCGAACTTCGCGATGAACGAGTCGATGTCACCGACGCTGGTCAGTGAGGCGCCGCAGACGCTGATCTGGCCCATGAACGTCCCTGTCACGACGACGTTCCCGGCTGCATCCATGGCGAGGCTGTCGGCCCATTGATCGCCATCGACGCCGATTCGAGCCGACCAGACGTGATCTCCGTCTGCCGTGAAGACGGCCACGAAGGCATCGCCGTCCGACTCCTGCCCCGCGAGCAAACCACCTCCGAAATCGACGCCGGTCCCGTAATACGTACCCGCCGTGGCAATGAGCCCTGCCTCGTTGACCGCGACGTCACGCGGGTAGGCGGAACCGGAGAATTCCTTGTGCCAGAGGGGTTCTCCTTCGCCGTCGAATGTCGCGAGGGAAAAGACCAGGTTGCCCCCGGTCGAGAGCGGACCGTCGCCGAAGTCGACGCCATCGGCGACCGCCGTCGCGACGACGAGGTTGCCGGCCTCGTCCGCGGCGATGCGGCTGCCCGTCCAGACCAAGGGTTGGCCTCGGTCCGCGGCGAAGTGCCGGCTCCACAGAGGATCGCCGCTGCCGACGGCGCCGCCGGCGCCTGCGCCGCCACTGCCGGCGGCGGCGTCGCTGCCGCCCGCGCCGCCGCTGCCGCCCGCGCCGCTACCGCCGGCCCCACCGCTGCCACCTGCGCCGCCGCCGCCGGCCCCGCCCTCTCCCGTCGCGCCACCTCCGGCGCCATCATCGCGTATGGGATCGAGCGGGATCCTGTCGCATGCGGCGACAAGCGTCATGAGCACGGTGCATCCAGGTACGAGGAGCTGTTTCAAGGAGGTCTCTCCGATCGCGATTGAAGAAGCGCGCGTGGCCTGCTCCTATGAATGGCCGCCTGTCGTGGCGGCGGCTCACCGCTGGACGACGACGCCGAACGAGAACGACGCGAGCGGGCTGAACGTCGAGATCACCCGTCCTGCAAAGCGGATATCGACAGGCGGGATCGCCGCGCCGCCGAGCGCGCCCGCCGTGAGAACCACGGAGTCGATGAGCCGGAAACGCGCCTCGCCTCGCCCGTACACGAGGGCGGTGAACGTGGACTCGTCGCTGTCGATATAGGGCGGTCTCGCATCGCCGGACGCGCTCACGTAGCTGAGACCCACGCCGGGGGAGAGGACGAGTCCGAAGCGACGGCTCCTCTCGATGGGCGCGAGGGCGAGCTCGGCGCCGAAGAGCGAGCGGCGAAAGCGAACCTTGCCTTCCGCCGCCTCGATCTCCGGACCGATGATCGACAGGTCCGCCAGGAGCCCGGCGCCGATCCGGGCCGATGGCCAGATGCGGAGCGAGGCATCGAGCGCCAGCGAGGCGCCGGGCGCCTGCCATCCCAGGGCGATCGCGACACCCACCTCGACGAGCGGGGCCCTGGGCGCCGCGGGCAACGCGAACGGCGGCGAGGGCGGCGCCCAGGCGCGGAGCGGCGGGCTCCCCCACGCCTCGCCGGGCAACGCGGCAGGAGGCGCGACGGGAGAGGGCTGGACCGGAGCCGGCGCGACGGCCGCCGGCTCCGGTCCGACGGCCGCCGGCGCTGGTCCGGCGGCTCCGGCGGGGGCCCCGGCCGTCGACCGGAGCGCCCGCACCAGCTCCGCCGCGCGGAGCACCCGGGTGTCGAGCGGGCCGTCGGGCGCCACGCTCGCGACCAGGTCCGCGCGCCCGCTCGAGTCCGACCAGATCTCGATCGCTCCCTGCTCGCCTTCAGGGATGACGATGAGCAGCCCGCCGGAACCAGCCGCCGCCGGGCTCGCCTCGACCCGTACCTGCAGGCCCGCCGCTTCGAGCTCCTGCGACAGGCGGTACGCCAGCGCCCCGCGCGCGCCGGCGACGACCGTGATCGGCGGCGCCTCGTCGGCGGAGCACGGGGCCGCGAACGCCGCGAACGCCGCGAACGTCAGCGAAGCGACGAGCGCGCAGCAGATCGAGCTCGCCACGGCGCGCGCTCCCGGCGAGCGCAGGCGGCGCCGGCGTGGCGGCAGCGACCTCCGCGGGCGAAGGCTCGATCCAGCGTGCAGGCTGCCGAGCGGAGACCTCAATCGGCCCCATGGACGAGCGTCGCCGCGAGCCCGGCGTGGGCGCCGTTCGGGTACGCCGCGAGGTAGCGCGCGGCGAGCTCGCTGGCGCGCGCGCGGAGCTGGAGGTTCCTCGCGCACTCGATCGAGCGGCCGAGCGCCTCCGGCGCGAGCGCGCCGCGCGGCCTCTCCGCGAGGTACACGGCGAACCAGCGCTCGGCCTCCGCCCAGGCGCCGCGCCCGTCGAACGCCATGCGACCGAGGTGGTACGCCGCTGCGGCCGCGGCGTCGCTCCCGGCAAACCGCTGGCGCGCGGCCTCGTAGAACCGGGCCGCGACGCTCGGCTTGCGCGAAAGCCGCGCCGCGGAGCCGAGATCGACGAGCTCCGCGCCGCTGGCGCGCCCGAGCACCGTGTCGATGCCCAGGAGCTCCACGTCCGCGAGCGCCTCGCCGAGCTTGCCCGCGGCGAGGTGCGCGCGCCAGCGCTCGGCGGGAGAGTCGGCCAGGGGCTCGCCCGCGCGGGCCCGCGGCGAGCCAAGGGACGGCGGCGCGGGAGCGGACGCGGCCGCGCTCGGGCTCGGGAGGGGGGCGGGAGGCCGAGCCGACGGGCTTGCCTCCGGATCAGGCGCCGGCGACGACGCCTGCGGCGCAACGGGTCGAGGAGCCGCGCACGTCAGCCGCGTCGCTTCGGGGGCGGCGACCGCGCGCCCCGATGGGTCGACGCACGGGCCCAGGATGCGCACGCGGCCGGTGATCATCGAGACCGTGAGCTCCTCGGCCTCCGTGTTCCACGTGACGTCGAACTCGGTGCCGATCACGTGGACCTCGAAAGGCCCCCCGGCCACGACCCACCGGGTGTCATCGCGATGCACGACGCGCACGCGCAGCGAGCCGCGCTCGAGGAGGACGCTCGCGCCCCGGGGGCCGACCTCGGTCACGCGGGCGCGCGTCCCGGGCGCGAGGTCCACGCGCGACCCGTCGGAGAAGTCGAGCCCGACCTGCGACGCGTCCGCCGCCACCCACCGGCCGACGGCGCCCGGCGCCCCTGCGACCCGGTAGGTCAGCGGGTCGCCCGGCCGGAACAGCACGAACCAGAGGACCGAAGCGGCGACGCACGCCGCGGCGAGCGCGACGCCGAGCCGCCGTGAGAGGGGAGCCGCCCCGGCGTTCAGCGAGAGCGCGGCCTCCTTGCGGTAGATCGCCTGGAGCCGATCCGTGGTCGACGGCCGCACCAGCCGCTCGAGCGCGGCGTCCTGGTGCGCGGCGACCCGGCGCCCCACGGCCGCGACGTCTTTGGTCCTCACGTCCATCGGTCGCCCTCCGCGAGCCAGGTAGAGAGAACTTCGTCCTTCTTGCAGCGCTCGACGAACGCGAGCTCCGCGCGCTGGATCCGGCGCTTGACGGTGGCGAGCGACACCTTGCACGCGGCGGCCACCTCGGTGAGCTCCTGGCCCTCGACGATGCGCAGCGTGAAGGCCAGCCGATCGTCGGCGTCGAGCGTCTCCAGGGCGCGGTAGAAGGCACGCACGCCCTGCCGGGCCTCCGGGTCGGCGCTGGCCGCGACCTCCGGCATCTCGTCGCTCGCGAAGAATGCGAGCCAGCGGTGCCTGCGCTTCTTGCGGAGCGCCTCGCGCGCGACGAACACGGTGACGCTGGTGATGAAGGCCTTCAGCGCCTCGGGCTCGCGCACGTCGTCGATGCGGGAGAACACCCGGGCGAACACGTCCTGGACCAGATCCTCGAGGCTCCGGACGTCGCCAAGGATGCGAAACAGCATCCGCTCGACGAGGCCCGCGTAAGCGTCGAGCAGGCGGCGCTCCGCCGCGGGGTTCCTGGCGTGCAGGCCGCGCAGGATGTCGGCTGAGGTGAGCTGCGCGCCGGCAGGGCCGTCCGGTGGACGGGGCTTTCGAACGACGCGGAGGTGCGCGGACATCGGGTAGCCTCTAGATGGCCGGCCCCCGCCGCGACGGCTCAGATCGGGCGTGCGGCGTCGCCGTGCGCCCCCGCTCCTGGATCATGCTTCGACCCGGCGCCTCGGGATCCGCTCACGCGCCGGGCACGGCCGCGGCCTCGAGCAGCTCCAGCCCACCCGCTCGGCGGCCGAGGCCTCTCGCCCCGGAGGGCTCGTGCGCCCGCCAGAGATCCATCATCCGGCGGTACGCCCCGCCGCGGCGGAGGAGCGCCGCGGGCGGGCCCTGCTCGACGACGCGCCCGCCGTCGATGACGACGACGCGGTCCGCGCGCGTGGTGGTGGAGAGGCGGTGCGCGATGAGCAGCGTGGTGCGGCCCCGCGAGAGCCCCTCGATGGCCCGCTGCACCGCCGTCTCGCTCGCGATATCGAGGCTGCTCGTGGGCTCGTCGAGGATGACGACCGACGGGTCCTTGAGCAGCGTGCGCGCGATCGCGAGGCGTTGCCGCTCCCCGCCGGAGAGCGCCACGCCGCCGCGGCCGACGAGGGTCTGATACCCAAGAGGGAGCCGCTCGATGAACTCGTCCGCGCAGGCGGCGCGCGCCGCGGCGCGGAGCGCCTCCTTCGTCGCGTCGGGCGAGCCATACCGGAGGTTCGCCTCGATGGTGTCCTCGAAGAGGAACGGCTCCTGCGTGACGATCCCGAGCTTCCGCCGGAGCGCGCGCTGCGACAGCGCCCGGAGATCGTGCCCGTCGATGCGGATCGCCCCGGAGGTCGGATCGTGCAGCCGCAGGAGCAGATCGGCGAGCGTGCTCTTCCCGGCGCCGCTCGGGCCCACGACCGCCACGAACTCGCCGGCCCGGATCGAGAGCGAGATCCCGTCGATGACCGCCCGCCCGGCGGCGCGCTGATAGCGGAAGCTCACCTGGTCGAGCTCGAGGTCGCCGCGGATGTGCTCCGGGCTCACGGCGCGCTCCGGATCGGCGACCGCGACCTCGGCGTCGAGCACGCCGAAGATCGCCGCCAGGCCGACCTCGGCGCGGCGCGCCGTCTCGTAGACGCCGAGGAGCGTCTGCGCAGGGCCGTAGAGGCCGCCGACATAGCCGAGGAACGCGACGAGCGTGCCGACGCCGAGCTCCCCGCGGAGGACGAGCAGGCCCCCCACGCCGAGCAGCACCACGCGGCCGATGTTGACGCACACGCTCCGGCCCGCGGAGAGCCGCGTCTGGAGCCCGATGCTCCGGAGCACCTCGCTTTGTGCCTCCTCGACGGAGCCGATGAACCGGGCGTGCTCGTCCGCCTCGCGCGCGAACGCCTTGACCGTCTTGATGCCCGAGAGCACCTGCTGAAAGCGGTTGTAGATACCGCACCAGCGGTCGAGCACCTCGCGCTCGCGCTCCACGAGGCGCGCGGTGGTCGCCCTGCCGAGGAGCAGCGGAGGCACGATGAACCCGACAGCGACCAGCGCGAGCAGCGGGCTCAGCCGGAGCATGATCCCGAGCGAGACCACGAGGTAGACGAGCGCCGGGAAGAGCTGGAACGCGACAGAAGAGAGGCAGTCCATGAGCGACGTGATGCCGCGATCGACCCGCGTCATGGTCTCTCCGACGCCCCTCTCCTGATGGTACGAGAGGGGCAGCGCGTGCAGCCGCGCGGTGGTCTCGTCGAGCAGGTCCCGGTTGATGCGGAGCCGCACCCGCCAGACGGAGAGCGCCCCCAGGCCCTCCGCGATCTGCCGGAGGACGACGAGCGCGCACAGGGCGAGCGTCATGCCGGCGAGGGCCCGGGCGCCCAGCTCCCCGGGCGCGGCCGGCCCGCTCCCGGGGCCGAAGACACCGGCGCTCGCCGAGATCTGGTCGAAGATCGCGCGGTGCGCGAGCGGCTCGAGCGCGGGCAGGCCGCCCGAGACGAGGGTGAGCGCGAGGCACACGGAAAGCCGGCCACGGTGGGGAGATAGGTAATTCAGACTCCGGCGCAGGTCACGAATCAGGGATCGCTTCACGGCCAATGCTCATTCGCGCCTCATCGCAGCGCAGGAGAAGCGCGCCAGGCGCGCCCCGATACGAGCAGGGGATAGCCCTAGGCGCAACGGCGTTCTCTGCACATTGGAATGGAATCATCGGTGTCCCAAGAACCCGCGGATCCGAGGGAGCCTGGGAGTCTGGATCACGCGCCTGCGCGGGCGGCGGTCGCGATGACCCGCACGCTCGCGCCGGCGGCGACCGGCGACGTGGCGCCGCCGGGGCCCGCCGCGCGATCGCGCAGGGTCAGCGCGCCGGCGAGACGTCCACCACGCTCGCCGGATCCGTCACCGCGCCCGGCCCGAAGTGGAACTCGAGCGGCTCGTTGTCGAGCCATTGCGGAAGGAGGTTGTTGTAGAACGCGCTCTCGCGGTGGAGGTCCGACCCGCCGGGGAGGCCGAAGCGCATCTTCGGGCCCTCCGGATCCGCGTCGATGACGAGGCGGATCGACGGCCCGTTGGCGAACGCGAAGCTGGGCTTCTCGCCGTCCGGCGGGAGCGCGCGCGATCTCGGGCTGGCGACGTTGACGGTGAAGAGCCCGCCCGGCGCGGCGTAAGGCCCCGCGTTGTACACAGCGAGGCCGAAGTTATCGAAGATGCTGCGGAGCGAGAGCGTGTGGACGCGGCCCCAGCGCCAGTCGTCCGCCGGGCCGATGACAGCGAGCGAGGCGGCCGCCTTCGTGAGCGCCCGGAGCACGATGTCGTCCTGCGTCTCCGCCACGCCGTCGGTGGTCACGTCGTCCCAGAGCAGGGGGCCCGAGCTCAGGCGCGCCGGATCGCGCAGCGCGCGCGCCACGACGGCCAGCCCGAACCCGGGCTCATCGACGCCCGCCGCCGCTGCCTCGTCGCCCAGCGCCTCGCTGACGATCGCATAGAACGTCGCGTGGAACGCCGTGCAGCCGATCGACTCGGCGGCGAGCGTCGCGTCCTCCACCTTGCCCGCGCGCGCCGGATCGTGCCCGTCGAGCCCTGTCGGACACGTAGAATCCCAGGCGGCGAGCGCGTCGACGACGGCCTGCTCCTCGTCCGTCAACGTCGCCAGCTCCGCCGCCGAGAGCACGGCAGGCACGACGAAGCTGCCATAGAGCGAGTACGTGTCGCCTTGCATCGCCGTCATGGTGTCGGGCGAATGCGCGTCGCCGCCTTCGTCGAGCAGATCGAGGATCCGCTGCTCGCGCGTCCCGTCGGCCTTGCCCCACGCCTGGAGCGCGCCTTGCCCGTCGTTCGTGGGATCGCCGTCGGCTGTCGCGCCCGTCATGTCGCCGTTCGCCGTCGCGATCGCGGCCGCAGGCGGGTTGAGGAGCTGCGGCAGCTCGGCGAACGGGATCGGGTCGCCCCACTCGGCGCTCCCGTCACCCGGGAGCGGCAGCCACGCGGGCACCTCGGGCGACGCCCAGGGCCGCGCCGGCACCTTGCTGTACGGGAACCAGCCGATGTTCCCCTCGGTGTCGACAACGACGAAATTCTGGCTGACGGTGCTGGTCGCCTCGAGCCCCGTCCTGGCTTCGGCGACGCTCCCGGCGCGCCCGAGGGCGAAGAACGCGTCGAGGTCCGTCCCGCCGTCGTGCCCGCGCCACCGGATGGTCACGGCGGTGCCGGCGTCCGCGTCCTCGCTCACGATGGGCCCGTGGTGCGGGACCCAGCGGAAGGTCTTCTCGATCGTCTCGCCGGAAGCCGCGTCCTTGAACGAGAACTTCTTCTCGACGATCGCCACGTCTTCCCCCTTGAAAGCGACCGACGCGCCGCCCCCTGTGAGCGTCTCCAGGTAGACGTCGGCCAGGTCGTAGTACGCGGTGGTCACGCCCCAGCCGATGGACTCGTTCTGCCCGACTATCACGCCCGGCATGCCCGGAATCGTGGCGCCGGCGACGTGGTATTCGCCGTCGCCCCTGCTCTTGGCGTCGAGCTCGACGGGGAACCAGATGCTGGGATTGCCGAGCAACAGGTGCGGATCGTTCGCCAGGAGGGCGTGGCCGCTCCCGGTGCGGCCCGGGCCGACAACCCAGTTGTTCGACCCGACGTCGCCCGCCATCTTGCTCCGGCCGTCGCCGACCTTCGCCGCGCGCTCCGCCGCGCCCGTGAGGAGCGCCCGGTGCGGCGAGAGCCGCGACACGGCCACCGGCGCGAAGGGCCGCACGAGGTCCGCCGTCTGCGCGGCGGGCACGGTGGACGCGTCGAACACCGGCGCGGGCGAGAACAGATCGGCGGCGAGCGCCGCGTCGAACAGCGGTATCTGCGCCGCGAGCTCGAGCTCTTGCCCGCTGTTGTTCGAGAGGTCGTTGAGCACGTAGAGGCCGACGGCGGTGCTGTCTTCCGGCCTCCAGTCGCGGATCGCCTCCTTCACCATGAGCGCGAGGTTGTACTCGACGGTCAGCGTCGCGCCGTTCCTCTTGTTCCGCATGTCGGCGAGCCAGGCGTTCACGCCGCGCGTATACGCGTCCAGATGCCCTTTCACCTCCGGGCTCGCCTGCTCGTAGAGCGCCCTCTCGAGCGGCTCGCCCTCGCGCGTCGTGAAGAAATGGCGGTTCCGATAGTCCTGCTCGAGCACCCGCGCGCCCGCCTTCACCAGCCCGCCGAGCGATCCCTCGACGAGGTTGCGGATGAAATCCATGAAGAAGAAGCGGTTCTGAGCGTGGAAGTAACCGAGCGCGGCGAAGCAGTCGTCATCGGACGCGCACTCGAGGTGGAGGACCCCGAGCTCGTCGGTCACCGCCCGGACATCCCCGTCGAGATCGGGAATCGTCACGCCGCCGGCGTCCGATCCCCCGGCGCCGCCGCCCGCTGCGCCCTCGCCACCCGCTGCTCCTCCGCCGCCTTCACCGCCATTGCCACTTGCCGCGCTGGACGGGGCTTCGCCGTCGTCGCCGCATGAAACGGCGGCCGCCGAAGCGGCAAAGACGAACGCAAGAACCAGCGAACCGAAACGAGCCGTACGCATCATCAGCGATACTCCTTCTGCCTTCGGGCGCACGATATCACGCGCCTTCGGCGGGAACGGCGATCTGTGCGCGTCGATAGCCTGCCGGAGCAGAGGGCGAGATCTGCAGCGCCACATCGCGGAGCCGGGGCTCCCGGAGAGCGCCCGGCGCGCCGCCGCCCGGAGTTCGCGCGGACCCCCGCCGGACCGCCGCCGGCACGGCCGGAGCGCACGGCGTCGATCCGGGGGCGCGACGCCTGGTTCCCCTCGCCGCGATCTCGACTATGACGCCGGGCATGCGACGCCTCCTGCTCCCCCTCTCCCTCCCCGCCCTCACGCTCGCCGCCGCCTGCTCCGGCGCGCCCCCGGAGCCCGCTCAGTCGGTGCCCTCCCCGCGCGCGCACGACGGCCGACCGCCCGCGGCCGCGGCGCCCCCCGCCGAGCCCGGAGCCGGCGCGCCCCCCGCCCCGGAGGCCGGCGCGCCCCCCGCCCAGGCGGGGACGGCCGGCGGGGAGACCGCCGCCGCCGAGGAGCAGGCGTGCCCGGCCGACATGAAGCTCGTCGAGGGCGAGTACTGCAGCGAGGTCGAGCACAGCTGTCTCCGCAGCTGGTACGACAAGTCGAACAAGAAGACGATCTGCGAGGAGTTCGCCCCCACCCCGGCCCGCTGCACGGGCGACAAGACGAAGAAGCGCTATTGCATCGACACGTACGAGTGGCCGAACAAGAAGGGGGAGCGGCCCGAGGTGATGAACCGCTTCCACCAGGCGCAGGTCAAGTGCGCCGCCGTCGGCAAGCGCCTCTGCACCGAGTCGGAATGGACGCTCGCCTGCGAGGGCCCCGAGATGAAGCCGTTCCCTTACGGGTACTCACGCGACGCGACGAAGTGCAACGGCGACCACATGTGGGACGATCCCGACATGAAGAAGGTCGCGAAGCGCGACCCGACCGAGCTGGCCCGCCTCTGGAAGGGGGTGCGGAGCGGATCGCAGCCCCAGTGCATCAGCGACTATGGCGTCGCCGACCTGCCCGCGAACACCGACGAGGTGGTGGCGAG
Organism: Sorangium sp. So ce124; assembly: GCF_051525235.1. Lineage (NCBI taxonomy): Bacteria > Pseudomonadati > Myxococcota > Polyangiales > Polyangiaceae > Sorangium > Sorangium sp. So ce124. The sequence goes on along the minus strand of NZ_CP150312.1, from coordinate 10,807,282 downwards.
CGAGACGAGCGGCGGCTGGCGCGGCAAGTTCGACAGCGTCCACACCGGCGGCCCCTGGTACAAGGGCGTGCGCAACCAGTGCCGGCCGAAGATCTACACCCACGACGAGGGGTTCTATTATTACTTCCTGAGCTTCCGCTGCTGCGCCGAGCCCGACGGCAAGGCCACCGAGCCACGGACGCCCCGCCAGGTCCAGGAGGGGTGGGACATGGCTCGCGTCGAGCGGATGGCGCAGTTCACGGTCGAGGAGATGCGCGGGAAGCTCGAGCTCAAGCAGCAGGGCAAGTGCGAGTGCAAGGCGACCGACATCCTGTGCAAGACGATGTGCGGCACGCTGCTCGGGCCGGGCGCGGTGGACGCGACGCCGGGGGGCGGCGCGCCCGCTGCGCCGGGGAACGGCGAGAAGCGGTGAGCGGCGAGGCGCCTGCCGGGCGCTGCGTGGAGCGCGAAGGGGCCGCCTCCACGCCGCAGCCTGCGGGATCCGCTACATGCGGGCGTCCGTCAGCATCGCCACGACGCGCTCGATCGACCAGTAGCCTGCCATTGCGCCCATCGCATACACAACGCCGCGCCTCACCGTCGCCGGCTGCGTGGGGACCCGCGCGGCCAGCAGGCGCAGCGCGACCACCAGCGCGATCACGCCGAGCTGGCCGATCTCCACGCCCACGTTGAAGAACAAGAGCGCGATCGGCACATGCCTCTCCGGCAGTCCGATGTCGAGCAGCGACGAAGCGAACCCGAGCCCGTGAAGCAGCCCGAAGGCGAACGTGACGGCCCAGGGGGCCCGGCGCGTGAGCGAGTCGGTCGACCGTAGGCACTCACCGCAGATCAGCACGATCGAGAGCGCGATGGCCGCTTCGACCGGCGGGGCAGGCAGCGTCAACCAGCCGAACACGGCGCAGGCGAGCGTCAGGCTGTGCGCGACCGTGAAGGCCGTGACCGCGCCGAGCAGCTTCCGGCCGCCGCGCACGAGGAGCGTGAGCGCGATGACGAAGAGGAGATGGTCGAACCCGGTCAGGATGTGCTCGATGCCGAGCCACGTGTAATCGACCATGATAGGCCGGAGCGCGCGGAGCCCGGCGGAGGCGGGGATACCGTAGACCACCAGGCTCGGATCGTTGCCTGTCAACACCCGGACGAGCCGGCTTCCGTTCCGCCACTCGACAACCACCATCACGTTGGTCTCGGTCCCCTCGAGCCAGGGAAGCTCGATGGTGCCGACCAGGCCGTCGTGACCGCAGTCGAGATACGCTCCTTCGACCTTGCAGGCCGGGGGGAACACGGCGGGCGTCGCGAGCTCGGCCGCCAGCGCGGACGAGCTCGCCTGCCAGCGCACGAGGAACCGCCCGTCATGACCTTCCACCTCCGTCAGCGAAAGGAGCGCTGAGTTGAGCGCGTGGCCAGCCGCGGGGACAGGCGCCAGGAGCAGGGCCAGCAAGAACGGCAGCGACCGAGCCAGCCGGAGCAGACGCGAACGATTCAAGGGCTCTCCTTGAATCTGTACTGCGCAAGGAGGCTCTTGACGAACTCGTCGACGGCTTCCTTCTTCCTCGCGGCGGCCCAGTCGGTGGTGAGGATCGCGCGGATCGCCTCGCGGCCGGGCAGCCCCCCGCTTACCTGGTTGACCCGCACGAGCAGCAGGCTGTCCTGGGTCTCCAGGGGCTGCCACGTCGCGAGCGGCGAGCTGCCAATGCTCTCGGAGACCGCCGGTCCGAACTTGTCTGTGAGTGAATCGCGGGTGAGGTTGCCACCCACGATCGGACGACCGAGCGTCCTCGGGTCCGCACCGTCGGCCAGCGCCCGTCGATACGTCGACCGCTGCTCCTCTGCAGCCGGATCGCTCCTGGGAAAGGTCACGACCTCGAAATCGTACCGCAGCGGCGTCTCATACTTGCTCCGGTGAGAAGCCAGCCACGCGTCCAGCTCTGCATCCGTGGGCTCCCGCGCCGCTATCGGCTGAGCCGCCCGTGTCCGCAGCTTCTCGGCCAGCGCGACCCGCACCGTCGCATCCTGCCGATCGAGCCCCTCCCGCAGCGCCTCACGGTAGAGCACCTCGTCCCGCTTCCACCCGTCGAGCGCCTCCGCCAGCTCCGCCGGCGTCGGCGCCCGCCCCATGTTGTCGCGGAACTGCCGTTCCAGGTCCGTCTTCAGCCCCGTGCTGACGACGATCTCCCTGGGATCGCCGGCGACGAGCCGGTGGCCGAGGAACAAGAGCGCGCCGATGAAGAGGAAATGAATGACCGGTTCGCGGAGCAACCGAGCGAAGCTCCCCATCGTACTCCCGCTGGTGTCAGGCATGAAACGCGCTCTCGCTGGAGGAGAGGAGACCCAAACGCTTCGGAGACGTCAAGCTCCAGCTGCGGGACCTGCCGCGGGTGGGGCCGGCTACGCCCGAAGCCGCGCCGGTGACGGCGCGCGGCTTCGGGCGGCTCGCGTCACGGCGAGAGCGTGACGGACTTCGCGTCGAGCGCAACTTCGTAGTAGCCGTGCGGATCCCACTTGAGCGGGGCGCCGTTCTGCTTGAGCGTGCCGCCGGTGACCGTCACGCGCACGTACTTGCCCGGCGGGAAGTTGGTGGGGAGCGTCCAGTTGTAGGTCGTGTCGTTCCCGTTCTTGGTGTTGGTGCCGTCGGTGATCGCCTTCTGGCCGCGCCAGTAGGCACCGATGGTCTCCATGGTGCCGATCCACACGTCGCCGTATGCCTTGACGGCCTTGACGTGATCGACCCAGGCCTGGAACGGGATGGGCTGATAGGCGCCGTCGTTGCCGCCGGTGAAGCCGTGGATGCAGAACGTCCGCCACTTCTTGCCGCTTCGCGCGCTCGAGACCTCCGAGTCCATCTGCGCCTTGGAGGCGTTGGTCGGGGGAATGTAGGTGGGCAGAACGAACGGATTGCTGTTGTCGTTCGGGCCGATCAGGGCGTTGGACACGCCGCGATTGATCATGAAGCGCGTCCGGGCGATGCCCTCGTAGACACCCGCGCCGTTCGGGGCCGCCATCGTGTACGGCGTGACGTCGTACTTGTCCTTCATGTCCTTCGTCGCGGCGTCCGTATCGGAGCCGTTGTCGTTGCTCGAGTGGCTCCTCGTGTGGTTGGCCAGCTCGTGCCCGCGCGTCAGCGCCTGTTTCCAGACCGCGTTGTTCGCTTCCTGCTTACCGGTCCAGACGTAGAAGGTGAACGGCACGTCGAGCGCCATCATCTCATCGAAGTGCTGGATCTGGGTCTGGTTCACGTCGTCGAAGCTGTACGTCACGGCGCCCGCGAAGCCGGCCCAGTCGATGACCTTGAACCCGCCCGCCGCGCCGGCCGGCTTCGGCACATTGCCGCCGCCGGGCGCCGGCGGAATGCCGGAGTCGGGCAGCGATCCTCCATCGCCGCCACCGCCCGTCCCTCCTCCACCCGCACCCGCTCCGCCGGTGCCAGCCGGGTCCGAGCCGCCCGTGCCGGCCGGCTCCGAGCCGCCCGTGCCGGCCGGGTCCGCGCCGCCATCGCCCCCGGTCGACGCCGAGGTCGTGCTGGGCTCCCCGCCGCTGGAGGAGGAGCTCCCCGGCGTGCCGCCGCTGCTGCTGGTGCTGCTCGTCGTCTGCTGGCCACCGGTGGTGCCGCTGGAGGTGTCCTCCCCGTCATCACCGCCGCAGCCGCTGACGTGCAGCGTGCCCAGCAACAACATCGCACCGAGCGCCAAGGACGATGACGCAGGAAAATTTTCGAAGTGGAGGAATCGCAAAGATTTCGGCATGAGGTGAGGATACAAATTCCCGGAAGGCGCTCAAAGGATTATGCACGACGCACGCGGGTCGACGCATCGCACGAATGGCTCACATGTTACCAAAAGTAGCGAGCGGCTCACGTTGCCAAACGTAGCGAGCGGCCCACGTGTTACCAAAAGTAGCGAGCGGCCCAGATGTTACCGAAAGTAGCGAGGGCCGCGTCGGAGCGCTCCGCCGTATCTTTCTAGCGGCGCGGCGACTGCCGAAGCGTACCGGGCTTCGCGTCGGCCTCATGTGCAGCGCTGTCCCCCTGACTCGCCAGGTGTATTCCAACCCGCCTGGACGATCGGCAAAGCAGACGAGCGGCCCCGTGTAGACGGCCGGAGGAACCGCCCGCCGCGTGGGTCCACGGGTCCGCTTCACGGATCCCCCTGGTGTCCGAGCAACACGCGTCGACACCATCGATGCAGGCGCGCGTCGTCGGTCGCGAACGACCAGCGGGCCGCGAGCCATCGCTCTGCAGGCGCGAACAGCGCGTCGAGGTGCTGGGCCAGCAGCCACTCCCGGGCGAGGCGTCGGTCGCGATCCGTGGCGGTCGTGGTGATGAACGGCGTGAGGTAGATAACGGCCGACAGCGGATCGAGTTGAGCGTCTCCCACGATGGGTAGGCCCCCGAAGTCGATCACGGCGCTCACCTCCTGGCCTTCGACCAGCACATTGCCTGGATAGAAGTCCATGTGCACGAAGCTCGGTCGCTCCGGCTCGGGCAGCGCGGCGGCCAGACGCGCCGGATCGATGCCGTCGAACGCGCTCCCGGCGCAGGTCAGGCTCTTCCTTGCGCGCAGCTCGAGGTAAGAGCGGTAAGAGGGCGTCCGGATCGGCTCGGCTTCGCAGAGATCGCCGTACAACGCAGCGCTCACCCGCAGGGCTCTCAGCTGCGTCGAGGCCTCGAGATAGCGGGTGATGAGACGTTCACGCTCGGCGCCGGCCGCCTCGCCGAGCACCTGCAAGAGGGGTCGCCCGGGGAACCGCGGCTCGAACGTGATGAGGCGGCCGTGCAGCTCGGTCATCTCCAGGACACGGGGGATCGAGAACGGCACCGCGCTCGCGGGCTCGTGGAAGTCCTCGAGCAGCTGGGCTCGTCGAACCACCGTCTCCCGGACGGTCCCGGGATGGTGGACGCGCACGACCCGCTCGCCGCCCAGCGCGAACACGCAGGCTTCACCGCCGGTGCCGAGCAGCGCATCCCGGGTCAGGCCGAGATGGCTCATCACCTGCAGCAGGGGGGCGTCGTCCTCGATGCTCATTCCGGGGCCCAGCCTAGCAGCCTCCGCGCCTTCGCGATGTCGGCGACGCGCGAGCTCCCAGCCGTCCAGCCCGGCGGCTCGACGAGCTTCGGGAGCCCGCGCCCTGAGATCGAGAGAACGGCGTTCACCACGCCGCGCGCCCGTCAGAAGAACGTCTTCAACAGGCCGATCGCGCCCTGCTTCCAGGGCACGCGATGGGTCACGCCCGAACGGCTCTCGAACTCGCTCCGGTGCGCCCGGTACCACTCGAGGTTGCGCACCAGCGCGTCCTTGTTCGAGTACTTCGGCGCGTAGCCGAGCACCCGCTCGGCCTTCTCGATCGACACGAACGAGTCCTTCGATGCCGTCTCGTAGACCCATTTGTAGAGCGGCGACACGCCCATCGCCTCGAGCGCGCGCAGGCCGAGCACCGCCGGCGCCGCCGGGAAGGGCACGATCTTCTTGCCCTTGCCCACAGCGTCGAGCACCGCCTGGTAGTCCTCGCCCATGGTGGTGAACTCCTTCGCGCCGATATTGAACGTGTCGTTGGCGACCGACGCATCCTTCGTCATGCACAGGTAGATGGCCTCGCAGAGATCGGCCACGTCGAGGAGCTGGTAGCGGTTCTTGCCGTCGCCGATCATGGGGAAGCCCTTGCCGTCGAGCGCCCAGTCATAGAGCAGGGCGAAGACCCCGAGCCGCTCCGGGCCGATGAAGGACTTGGGCCGGATGATGGGCACAACGAGCCCCCGGCCGCGCTCCTCCAGGCACACGACCTCGGCCTGGATCTTCGCCTGTCCGTACGGACCCACGCCGTCGAGCCGGTCGTCCTCGCAGAGCGGGTGGTGGTCGGGGATGCCGTACACGGCCGTGGAGGAGATGTGCACCGCGCGCTCGACGCCGTGGCGGCGCGCGGCGCTCATGACCACGCGCGTGCCGATCACGTCGGTCGTGTAGATCTCCTCCGGCGTATACAGAGGCAGCGCGGCCGCGGTGTGCACGACAAAGTCCTGCCCCTTCACCGCCGCGTCGACGGTCGCCGCGTCACGGATATCCCCACGCACCTCGCGGATGCTGGACCGCTCGGGGTAATCGAAGTCCAGGAGATCGAGCGACGTGACTTCATAGCCGCGCTCGAGCAGGTGCCGCACCAGATTGATCCCGAGGAAGCCCGCGCCGCCCGTGATCAGGACCTTCTTCTTGCTCATCGTCTTGCAACCTCGCTTCAGGGATACGAACAAGGAAAGCGGCCGACGCTCACGCGCCGCGCGCCTCGATGATGGCCCGAGCCTCGGCCGGGTGGCGCTTGCACTCGAGCAGCGCTCCGAGCAGGAGCGGCGCCACGATGGTGGCGTCCGACTCGATCACGAACATGGGCGTGTCCGCGGTCAGCTTGTCCCAGGTGATCTTCTCGTTGGGCGTGGCGCCGGAGTACGAGCCGTAGGACGTTGTCGAGTCGGAGATCTGGCAGAAGTAGGCCCAGGGCCGGGCCGGTTCGTCGAGATCGTACTTGAGCGACGGCACAACGCAGATGGGGAAGTCTCCCGCGATCCCCCCGCCGATCTGGAAGAACCCCACGCCCGCGCCTGCGCTGAGCGCGCGGTATTGATCGTAGAGCTCGGCCATGTACTCGATGCCTGACTTCACGATGCTCGCGCTGCACTCGCCCCGCTTCACGTAGGACGCGAAGATATTGCCGAAGGTCGAGTCCTCGTGGCCCGGGACGACCAGCGGCAGCCCGGCCTCCGCGGCGGCGAGCAACCAGCACTCCTCGGGCGGTCCACGGTGGAGCGCGGGCTCCACCGCCCGGACCAGCTCGTAGAAGTACTCGTGCCAGAAGCGGCGCTCGCCGCTCGCCGTCGCCCGCTCCCACCTGGGGACGATGTGCTTTTCTACCGCGCGGAAGGCCTCGTCCTCGGGGATGCTTGTGTCGGTCACGCGCCGCATCCGATTGTCGAGGATCCGCGTGTCGTCCTGCTTGGTGAAGTAACGGTAGTCGGGGAAGTCACGGTAGCCGTCGTGCGCCACGAGGCGAAACAGCGACTCTTCCAGGTTGGCGCCGGTCACGGACATGCCGTGGATCAGGCCGGCACGGATGGCCGGCGCCAGCGTGATGCCGAGCTGGGCCGAAGACATGGCTCCGGCCACGGCCCAGAACATCTTCCCCCCTCGCTCGATGTGCTGCCAGTAGGCGAGGAGCGCGTCGCGCGTCGCGCGGGCGTTGAAATTCTTGTAATTGCGGAGAACAAACGTGAGGAGGGGCAGCGTCGTGGCCCCCGAATCCGTCTCAGCCATGTTTCGCCGAGCCTCAGCGACCACAACGGTCGTCCCGGTGGTCTCGGGTCGCGCAGGCCACCAGGGACGCGCTACGGACCGACGCAGGCCGGGCCGCCATCGCAACGTCGGGTGGCTTCGGGGGTACCGTAGCACAAATCGCGTGGATCGTGTCAAGCCCGTCTGAACGGGCGGGAGACGGTCAAGGCCCGGGAGTCCGATTTTAGCGACGTAATCCGCGTGGAATCGTCGTTCTCACGCCCCCACGTCGTGCAGTTGAATCCCCCGAGGAGATCCACGCCGGTCGGCAGCGAGATGGGAGCACGGAACGGCCGGTTGCACGCGAAGACGCGTCCTCGCCCGGTACGTGCGAGCTCGACGCCGCGGTCCAGGCTTGTGACCGGCCTGGATCTCGTGCCGGGTGTTACGTCATCCGCCCCAGGGGTGTAGCCAGCGACGAACACGCCGAAGCCAACCTCCGGAATACCGGCGGCGAGGCGCTCGATACAGCCTGGACGGTACGACCGCTGGCCCTCGTCGTGATCTCGTCGAGATTCCGTTTGACGCCGACCTTGTGATCAGAAGAGTGGCCTGCACGGCGCTGCAACAGGCAGCGGTAGCGGCGGGTGGTCACCGAGATCAGCTCCGGTGGTTGTCCCGGCCTTAAGGGGCCCCAGACCTGCCGCTCGCGCCTGCCGTGGCCTTGGAGCCGGATGGCGCCCCCAGCGGGCAGCTCGCGGTGCCGCGGACGGGGCACAGCGCAGGCCGCGCTTCGACGGCCGTGGGCGGATGCTGCCGCCAGCGCTTGATGTCGATGGCGCTTTGGATGACACTGCGCCCGCTTCGACTCCTGGGCACAGCAACAGGAACACGAGCTCGGACGATTCATCAGCGAATCGACATTGGAGGAGGTAAATCATGGGTAGCGGCATAGTCAAAACCAGCGCTTCTCTGGTCAAAGACACGGTCAGTCTGTGTATTGGGATCATGACCGGGGACGTCCCAAAAGTCGTAAAAAGCATCGCGGGGATCATCAACGATACCTGGTCGCTCACAGATGAAATTGAAAACCTGATCTTTACCCCTTATGTAGAAATCCCGGGGGTGGGCGCGGTGTACTCACGGCCTGCCGTCAACGTGAACGGCAATGTAACGCAAATCTTCTACCAGGGGGCAGCCAACACGCTCTACTGCATCACCAGCACCTCGAGCGTGGCAACCCCAAGCCAGTCACTGCCGGGCCTCATGCCCGTCCTTTGGTCTCCGCCTGCCGCCATCATGTTCAACAACCAGCTGTACGTGTTCTATCAGGGCACGCAGAATGACGGCGAGATCTGGTGCAGCGTCTACGATGGGACCTCCTGGTCGGCGGTGACCGTGATTGGCAACGGGATAGCGCCTGGGACCGCGCCGGCGCCCGTCGTATGGACTTCTCCAGACGCGTCCGGGCCGCAGCTCTTCGTCTTCTATACCACGACCGGCATCGCCTCCCCATCTGGGCCGCCGCTGTCTGCTGTTCAAGGGTACTCCACGAGTGACGGCAAGACGTGGACCTTTTGCGGAGAAGTAATCAGCAACAACTTGCTTTCCACTTGCAGCCCGTCCGCTGTTGCTTATCAGGGGACGTTATACATCTTCGCCGTGGGCGCGGATGACCCGACCTCCCCGCAGGTCGCCTATCCCATGGTTGCGACTTACAGCACGTGGTCGAGCTATGAGTTCGCACAACTGCCAGACCCGCAGCCGCAGGTCGCCTGGGGTGGGAACGTCTTCGCTTTGACCTGTACTCCATCCGGCTCTACTACGCCGCTCCTCTACATATTCTATCCATGGGGAGGCGTTACCGCTTATATGACCTTCGATGGCTCCAATTGGTCGAGTCAGCAGATGGTGAACGCGGCGGTCAACAATGGAAATTCGCCGGCAGCGGCCGTCTTTACGCCGGAAGCATTTTCTGGCGACATGGCTTCTTCGACCGACATCTACATCGGGGCGCCCATTTACAACAACACCATCATGGGCGGCACGATTCAGGTGGGGAGCATGTCCCAGTATGCCGCCGATGATGCGCCATCCCAGGTCGTGAGTTTCGCCCAGTATTCAGGGCCCAGCAACTGCGCCATGTTGCCTGTCTCCTTCTCCTCGGACGCCCAGCCTCAGGCGTGGGTCGTTGCTCAATGGACGTCGCCGCAGTTCGAAGGCCTGGGATACGCCATCTATACCCCCAGCGGATGGGTTATCTACACCATACCGACGACGGCCCCTGCTGGATCACCCTCGGCCGCCACCGTCCCCGGCAGCGGAGCGCTCTGCCTGGCGTACAACACGGCTTCCGGCGCGATTGTCGCTACGTCCTTGGACCCCACCAGCTATGCCTGGGTTCAGCCCACACCCACGAACGTTGCCGCCGTCGAGTCTCCTTCGTTGATCGCCTTCAACAACCTTCTGTATCTCTTCTATCAAGGCAGCGGCAGCCAGGTTTGCTACGCCACATCATCGAATGGTGGCACGAGCTGGACCGATTGTGGAGCGATCACCAACGGCTTGCTGACGGGTTCGCCTTCGGCGGTTGTATTCAATAATGAGCTGTATGTGTTCTACCAGGGTTGCGACAACGCGGGCACACTCTGGTACAACTGCCTCTCCGGCTCCGGGTGGGGCTCGTCGACCCGAGCGACCCCTGTGGGAGCCAGCGGAGTGATCATGACCGGCTCGCCCGCGGCAGTGAGCCTCTATGACAATGCCACCGGCGGAAGCCAGTTGGCTGTCTTCTATGCCAGCCCAAGCGGACAGCTCACCGGCTGCGTGCTGGGGGCAGACAATACCTGGAGCCAGTTCGAGGTCCCCGGCGTGACCATAACCGGATCGCCCTCCGCTTTTGTCGCTCCGGGCAGCAACAAGACCAACATCTTCTATCAGCCATCCACCAATCCTGGCTATTTGTGGTATTCGGTCTTCGACGGCTCGGACTGGAGCCCATCGGCAGCGCTCCCGGTGTCCACCATCAGCGGTACCGTAACGGGCGCGATGTTCCAGGCCGAGAGAGAGCCGGGGCAGGGTCTATTTCTCTTCTACAACAGCAACTATCCTGGATCTGCCGGCGGGCAGCTCTGCTATTGTCAGTGTACACCGCCCACCCGGAGCAATGTCCCGGTCGAGAACGCCTCCTTTATGACCGGAGCGCCGACCGCAGTCACGTTCAATAACTCGACCTGTGTGTTTTACCAGGGCGCGTTTGCCACAGCCGGCATCGTGTGCTATCAAGTGACGCAGTCGCTTTCGCTGTCACCAGCCCTTGCGGCGACGTCAGCGCCTAGCTGGTCCACGACTGGTGCGCTCCCCAATTCTGCCGGAAACGCTGATGGGGCTTACATGACGAATTCGCCGTCTGCGGCCGTCCTTTCATCCTCGGTGTATGTATTTTATGCCGGTTTGAATGGGCAGTTGTTCTGCAGCAGCTCTCCTGAAAGTCTTCAATGGAGCTCCGGTCAGATCCTCTCTATCACCATGAACAGCGCGTGCTCGCCTTCCGCGGTCAATTACAACAACACGCTCTATGTGTTCTATGTAGGAAGCGGCGCCGCCAACTTGGCTTACACCACCAGCACGGATGGCTCCTCTTGGACCGCGCCCTCCCTGACCCAGATTGTCCCCACAAACGAGGGAGTATCTTCCTTTGTATATAACGGGACGCTCTATCTGTTTTATGAAGGTGGAAATAGTAGTGGGGGTGGAACCGGCGAATATTTCTATGCGCCATTTCCCGGAACTGGCACGCCGACCCCTACCCAGATTGGCGCGCTGGCTGTAAGCACCGGCGCTGCCATGGCCGCGTTCAATGGCAGGCTGTGGTGCATGTCGCAGGGCGCAACTTCATCGGGAGGGGGCAGCCAGCAGCTCTGGTACGCGCTTTCTCCGAACGGAGCGCAATACTGGAGCTGGAACAGCAGATTCAACAATGCCGTGATTTCGTCTACAGCCACGCCCGCGGCGGCGGTCTTCCCGCCACAAGGCCCAAGCAGCACCGCCGGCTCGTCGCTACTCTACGTTTTTTATCAGAACAACGGACAGATCTTCTACCACGCCACCGCGGGCAGCGGGACATCCACCACCCCCCAGAACCAGGTGGCGCCCTCCAACGCCGGCGCCAGCACGGCGATTGCGCAGGGCAACCCGTCCGCCGTTGCTTTCCCGCCGTTGGACTCGCCGACAGGCGCGGTCCAGCTCTATGTCTTCTATCAAGGCGCCACTGCGGGACAGTTGTGGTATGTCGTTTATGACGGGTCGAGCTGGGGTGCGCAGACCCAGCTGGTGCCGTCCGGTATAGCCGCCAGCGCCGCCATCATGTCGGGATCACCCGCAGCCGTGGTCTATCCGGCGCTGGGCGCTTCCGGGGGCAGCTCCCCGCAGCTTTATGTCTTCTATCGCGGGCCCGGCAGCGGCTCCGGGGCAGCCACGGTTCCGCTCTTCTACAGTGTCTACGCTGCTGGCTCCTGGACGCAGTCCCAGGTGCCCATCACCTATCAATCCAGCTCAGGCATGGGCGCGGAGTGGCCGCCGCAAGCGGTAGTTTTCAATGACGTGCTGTATGTGTTCTATGTTTGTCCTTACGCGCCGTCCAGCTCGGGAGGGTTGGCGTTCAGCACATTTGATGGCTCGAGTTGGTCTGCCATAACATTCCCGAACGCCGGCGGAACCGCCAACTTTGCCAGCTTCCCATATCCAGTCGTCTTTAATGGGGTGCTGTATGTCTATTTCCAGAACACGCAGGAGGCAGGCGAGCTTTGGTATACGTCAACCTCCGACGGAAGCACATGGTCCAACATTGCTCAAGCCGCCGGCGCGCAGCTCGTGACCTCCAGCGCAGCGGTGCAGATCTCGGAACAGGTTCAGAGCGTCGTCGATAACGCTGCATCGGTGGCGGACGATCTGGGCATACCGGATTTGATCTTTGGCGATGACGACGAAGACGAATGACCCCTCTGTTGATGGCCATCCCGACCCGCAGATTTTTGTCCTTCTCATCGTGACGCCGGGGGCGGGCACAGATCGGCTCGGCTGGATCTGACCGGCGGGGGTCGTGTCGGCGCGGCGGGCGGGCCCTTGGGCCCGCCTCCGCCTCTTGCTCACTCAGCCCTCCCGCGGTGAGCCAGCATCGCTGCCAAGCGCGAGTTCGAAGCTGCCACGCGCGCGCTCGAAGCGCTGGTCGCCTCGTGGGACGGCGAGGCCGAGATCGCCAAGAGGAGCGCGCGAGGCCGGTCCCGGAATGGTCCCTCCTACTCCCATGGTTTCCTGGCGTCAGAAGACGCAGGGCTACCTCTCTCTACGCTCTACAGGCGACGCACAAAGGCCATCGGTGCGCTGCGCGACATCATCGGGCTTCGGGTGACCATGGAGGACTTCGCCCGGAGAGCAAGGTCGCGATGAGCATCAGCGGACACCTCCTCAACCTGGTTTGCCTTTCCTTCTCTCGCCGGCCCGCTGGCGCGGCTCCCCGCCAGCGGCGCGCCGCCCTGTCCGCGCCGCCCGTTTCGCCGGGTCGACCTTGCCCATCGCTGCGCATGCGAGCTCGGGCAGGGTCTCCTTCATCCACGTGGGGTCCACGGCGCCTGAACCGGAGAGGTAGGCGCGGCAGGCCTGGTGCGCCGGCCCGAGCAGCACGACGTCGACCATCGCCTCGGACGAGCACGCCCCGGAGAGGACGCCGAGCTCCGAGAGGTGCGCGACCGTCTCCGCCTTGAGCCGCGCCTTGGTCTCCCGGAGCGCGGCGCGGTGATGCCCGTCGAGCTCCAGCGCGAGCGCCTGGTACATGAAGCGCGCCTCGGCCTCGTGGTCGAACACCCAGGTCAAGTGCGCCTCCACAAGCGCCCGCACCGCCGAGCGCGCCGTCCTCGCGGCGAGCACGCGCGCGGTCACGTACCCCACCAGCCGCTCGAAGGTCCGCTCCAGCAGCGCCGCCACCAGCGCCGGGAAGTCCTCGAACAGGTGGTACACGCTCGAAGGGCTCGCGCCCGCCTCCTTGCGGACGTCCTCGATGCCTGTGCGCAAGAGGCCCCGCTGCTCGAAGCAGCGGAGCGCCGCGTCCAGCAGCGCCTCCCGGCGGGCCACGCCGTTCTGTCGAGCCACGGCCATGGTCCTCCCCTACCCCAGCCGCGCACCGCTGGCCAGCAGGCCCAACTGGAAGATTCTTCCAATTTTATCTTGGAAGTTTCTTCCATTTTGTTTACCTTCCTGTCGAAAGCGAGGTGTCACATGGATCTGGGGCTGGAGAAGAGAGCCGCGCTGGTGACCGGTGGCTCGCAGGGGATCGGCAAGGAGGTGGCGTTGCAGCTCGCGGCCGAGGGGGCCCGCGTGGCGCTCACTTACCGGAGCGAGCGGGAGAAGGCCCGAGAGGTCGTGCAGGAGATCGAGCGGCGAGGCGGCGAGGCGCTCGCGCTGGAGCTCGACCTCGGATCGGTCGAGTCCGCCAAGGGGGCGGTCGCGGCCACGCTGGCGCGCTTCGGGCAGATCGATGTGCTCGTCAACAACGCGGTCCGCTGGAGCGAGCGCTTGCCCTGGGAAGCGCCGCGCTTCGAGGACATCCCGCTCGCGGAGTGGCAGGGCGTCATCCACGACAACATCGACGGCGCCTTCGCCGCTATCCAGGCCGCGGTGCCCTCGATGCGCGCGCGCGGATGGGGGCGGATCGTCAACATCTCCTCGGGCGTGGCGCTCGACGGGGTGGTCGGCGCAGGGCCGTACGCCGCCGCCAAGGCGGCGCTCCACGGGCTCACGTCCGTGCTCGCGCGCGAGCTCGGGCCGCACGGGATCTTGACCAACGTGGTGGCGCCTGGCCTGACGCTGACCGACAAGGTGAGCGCGCATGTATCACCGGAGTTCGTCGCGCAGCGCGGGAAGGCCTATCCCGTGGGGCGGCTGCTGCGGCCGGAGGAGGTGGCGCGGACCATCGTGTTCCTGTGCTCGGCGGCGAACACTGCGGTCACGGGGGAGATCGTCCGCGCGAGCGGGGGCCGGCCGATGTGACCGATGTAACTGCCACCCACCCGGCTACGGCGCCTGCGCGCCGTCCACCACGGCTGCGAACTCCGGATCGGTCAAGCTCTTCATGAAGGCCACGACGTCCGCCTTCTCCTCTGGCGTGATGGTGAAAGCCCTGACGAGCGTGCTCTTGTTCGGGTTCTCGCTGCCCACGCCGGCGAACGGCCCGTCGTCGATGGTCCTGCCTCCCGCGGCGTAGTGGTCGACGACCTCCTCCAGGGTGGCCACGCTCCCGTCGTGCATATAAGGCGCCGTCAGCTCCACGTTGCGCAGCGAAGGCACGCGGAATTTCCCCTTGTCCGCCGGGTCGCCGGTGAACTCGAACAGCCCCTCTCCGCCGGGCGGATAGTCCCCGTCCGAGCCGAGGTTGTAGAGACCGGTGTTGTGGAAATCCATCTCCGCCTGCTTCGTCTCGGCGCTCCGGAAGGCGGTCGTGAGGTTGATCCCGCTGTGGCAGTGATAACACTCGAGCCGCTCGGAGAAGAAGAGGTCCATCCCGCGCAACGCCGCGTCGGACATCGCTCCCGCCTCTCCGCCGTACGTGTAACGATCGTACGCGGAGCGCCCGGAGAGGAGCGTCCTCTCGAACGTCGCGATCGCCTTCACGACGGTGTCGAACGTGATCGGCTCGCTCTCGCCGGGGAACGCGGCGACGAACGCGGCCTTGTACGCCTCATCGTCGCGGAGCCGGCCGAGAACGACGTCCTCGGCCCCGGTGATCCCGAGCTCGACCGGGTTCTCGCCGAACATCGGGACGAGCGCCTGCTCCTCGAGCGACGACAGCGTGGGGTTGCCCCACGTGAGCAGCGGGAAATAGGCGACGTTGGCCAGCCCCATCGCGTTGCGCGGGATCGCGTCCCCTGTCGAGCCTGTCGGGGTAGGCTTGCCGTCGGCAAACCCCCTGTCGCGCTCGTGACACGAGGCGCACGCCATGGTCCCGTTGCCCGACAGACGTTCGTCGAAGAACAGGGCGCGCCCGAGCGCGACCTTCGCCTCGCTCATCGGGTTATCGGGCGGCACCCACGGCTTCGGGAAGCCGACCGGCAAGGCGAGCTCGTAGCTGTCGACCGGCAAGGTCGCTTCCGTCTCGCTCCCACACGACGCCGCCGCGAGCGCGACGAGCGCCGCCGACGTGCTCGCGCGGATCACTCCAGCAGAATGCGGCGCTGTTCGTTGTGACACAGGTTACACGCTCCAGAGATGGATGGAAACGGCATCTCGTTGGTCCCCTCGCCGTCCTGGGACCGCACGAAGAAGAACAGCGCTTGGTCCGGGAAGGGCAGCGGCTCGGTCGTGAAGAAGTTCCCGTTCCCGTCAATGGCAACGGAGAGCACGAGATCTCCCTCGCCTCCCCCGGCCGTGCGGAGCTCGACCGCTCCGCCTGTCACCGGCGCGCCCGACGGCGCGTACACCGTCCCGGCCGTGGTGAAGATCCCCTTGCCAGGCCCGTGGGGCTGATGGCAGCCGAAGCAGTTCTGTCCCATGTTGTGGCTGCGCTTCTCCGCAGCGGCGCTGATGTTCTCCACGTCGAGCGCCGGATCGCGCTCGAAGCGAGGGTCGCCCGGGAGGATCTCCGCGTCGCTCGGGCCATCCATGCCCTCGTCGGAGGCACCGCAGCCGGCAAGCGCACAGACCAAGAGCGGTGCGAGCAGGCAGGTCCCTGTTCTGAGGATGTACATCTCACTCCACCCGGAAGGCGGTCTGCGCAGCGGACGGGTTCACGCCATCGAAGCCCATTCCGAGCGCCTTGAAGACGGGCGGGCACTCCGGGTCGCCCTCGAAGGACATGCAACCGGAGGTTCGATCCGTCTCGCCGTCGATCTGGTGGTCGAGGTCGGACTCAGCATAGAACCTGGCGATGTCGAAGACGATGGTGCTCGACTCCGGGTCGACCCCGTCGATACGTATATCGGCGAGGTTGTCAGCGGCGCACGAGTACCCCTCGCTCACGGTCCCCTCGCACTTCGTACCCCCGAGGTGGAAGAAGTACGTCGGGTTCATCGTCGAGAGGAGGTCGAGGCGCACGAACTTGTAGCCGCCCTTCCACGACCACCACATACCGGGAATGTTCAGGGGCGCCGGGGCCGTCGCCGCGTCCAGGTGGTTCATCTCCGGGGGCAAACCCACGTTGAACCTGACACCGGCGTAATCGCCGGCGGGGGCAGCGCCAACGACCTCGGTCCTCGTCTCCGGGCTGCCGGTCTCGCAGGAGCCCGTGCCGTCCTCGAAGTCGAGGAACGCGATCTTGTCACGCTGCCACTGGCCATCCTGCTCGAGCGAGAGGGGCTCCTCGGACCCGTCGCCGCGAACGAGCCGCACGTCGTAGACGTACATGCGAAAATCGAGCGCATTCACCGACGATCCGGTCGTGCCGACTCCATCGAATGTGTCGGTGCAGGAGAACGGCCTGTCGGCGACCTTGGCGGCGAAGCGCAGCGCGAACGTCTTCGAGATGACGTCCTCATCGCTCCCGCCGCATCCGCTCAGAGCCGCGAGACAGGCCACGCCGAGGAGCGTGACACGAGCCATTGAACAAACCATCAGGCAACCTTTCAAGCTACGAAGCCACAACGTCGTCACCACCGCACCGGAGCGGAGCTTACTCGAAATTCGGCGCCCCTGGGTGCAGCAATTTGTCGCACCTCGTGGCCATCCTTCAAGGGAAACCGGCCGAATCCGGGAGAAGAGTTTTCCGACGCGGCCACTGCGCCGCGGTCATAACGAGATGTCCCTGCTGAGCCTCCTCTCCAATCAACCGGGATGGCAGGTGCACTCACGCGTCGCGCTCCCGGAGCTCGTCGTCGAGGCGCTCGTCGTACTCGTCACGGACAGCGGCAATGGTGCCTCCGGACGGAGCGGCCTGCGCTGCGTTGCTCCGCCACGATCGCAGCAGGGCGAAGATCCCGAGGAAGGTCGCTGCGATGGCCAGCAGCAATCCAAGCGCGACCTTGCCGAGCGTGCCTGACGAGGGCGCCGCGCGGAGGCGCTCGCCGTAACGCGCCACGAGGTCCTGCTCGATGGCGTCGACCGCCTCCCCCCGCCGGAGCCGCGCGTGGATTTCGCGACGAAGATCGCGCGCCACCTCCGATTCGTGGACATCGAGCGTCTGATCCCAGCAACAAGGCGCGAGCAGACGCGCTGCGAGCGCCCTCTCGCCGGGCGCCGGGGTCGAATCGACGAGCTCGGAGGCGGCCTGGCTGGGCGGCGCGGGCTCGGCCCTGCCGGTGAGCGCCACGCCAGCGAGGGCGACGACCAGCGCTGCCAAGCGGCGCCAGCGCGAGCTCCACGGCGATCGGACACGCAGAGGCGAACTCACGTCGCGCGCGCCGTGAGGGGGACGGACCGAGGCATTCGCAGCGCCGCGGTGCTCTCGCTGGCTCATGGCGAAACAGACTACCGCAACCGGCCTCGACGGCCCTGCGACACGATGTCGCGCTGGTCGCCGCACGGCCAGCTGCGCTCTGAAGATAGGAATATCGCTGCATCGTTCGACGAGATGCGACACCGTGACGCATTGCTCGACCTGCACGGCTCGACCTAATGTCGCGCGCATGCCGCACGAGGTTCTCTCCTCCTCCACATCTTCATCTTCGCGGCCATCGCTGGCAGGCGCCGGAGCGCCAGTTCGCCGGCGCGGCCGCCTGCGCCCGGTGCAGATCGGGCTCTGCGTCTCTGCGCTCGCAGGGATCGCCTTCTTCGGCGTGCTGTCGCGTGTGCGCGAGGCGCCCGCCTCGCCGCCCGTGCTCGGCGAGATGCCGGCGTTCTCGATGACGGATCAGGACGGTCGCCCCGTCACGCGGGAGTCGCTCCGCGAGCAGACGTTGATCGTCGACTTCTTCTATGCGAGCTGTCCCGTGTCCTGCCCGAGGCTCTCGGCGCAGATGGCGGCGTTCCAGGAGCGGATCGCCCAGCGCAGCGCGGCGCGCGGACAGGCGCTCCCCATCCACCTCATCTCGATCACGCTGGACCCGGAGAACGACACACCCGACGTGCTGCGCTCGTACGCGGCGCGCTACAGCAGCGGCCGTGGTGCCTGGTCGTTCCTCTCCGGTCGGAGCGAGGAGCTGAATCGCGTGGTCGTGAAGGGGTTCAAGATCCGCTTCGAGCGAGCCGACCCGTCGGCCGGGCTCGGCGCGATCATGCACGGCGAATGGTTCGTCCTGGTCGATGGGCTCGGTCGCGTTCGTGGCTACTATCAAATCGGCGATGAAGAACGAATGAACGAGCTCGTCCGCGACGCGGAGCGATTGGCCTCGAAGGAGCTGACATGAGCCGATCGACGTGCTCTCGTCTCGGCGCCGTTCATCTCGCGCGGTCCCTGCTGCTCGGGGCGGCGATCGCGACGAGCCTCACGGTCTCGTGCTCGAAAGCGTCCACCGCCGCTCCGCGGGTCCACCACGCGACGGGCGCCGTCCGCTCGCTCGGCCCTGGGCGCGCCTATGTCAACATCGCGCACGACGACATCCCGGGTTACATGAGCGCGATGACGATGTCGTTCGAGCCCCAGGGCCCGTCGCAGCTCGACGGTATCGAGGTCGGCGACCGTATCGCGTTCGATTTCTATGAGACGGAGGACGCCCGCCGTGTCCTTACGCGGGTCGAAAAGCGCAGGTGAGCCGACTGCCGGGCGGCGAGCGTGGATGGGGGGCCGCGCGATCGGCGCCGCGTTCGTCGCCGCGGGGCTGGGAATCGTCACGCTCACGGCGCTCTCCTTCGCTCCGTCGGCGAACGGCGCCTTCGCCATTCACGGGATCGAGCTCGGGATGACGGCGAGCGAGGTCGTCCGGCGCTTCGACGCTGGGCCGACCGGACGCTGGAGCGAGGCCACGGGCTGCGCCGGGCCTTCGATGGAGTGGTCGCGGGGCGATGCGGCGGCCGCCAGGGCGCCCCTCTCTGCGCGCTTCGAGTTTCATGAGGGGTTGCTCATGGCCGCGCGGATGCGCGTGACGCCCGAGGACCCGAGCGCGCGCGGCGCGCGGCTTGAGACCTCCGCCCAGTTCGTGCTCGCGCGTGAGGCGCGGGACGACGGCTCCTCGTTGCTCGTGCTCCTCGCTCGCGGATGCCCCGACCACGAGGCAGAGGTCGAGCAGCTCCTCAGCGGCAGCTCTGCAAGGCGCTGAAGCGGCGCAGACCGCGCGCCGCCTCAGCCCCGCACGGCGCAAGTTCTTCAGCGCGGTAGCGCTCAATGCGCCGCTGCCCCGGTCTCCAGCATGTACTCGGCGATCTGCCGGAGGCGCTCGTCTCCGAGCGAGGCGAACGGTGGCATCTGAGGCGCATCAGCGCGCTTCTTCCCGGGTGCCCGGGCCCACGTTACGATGCCGTTCGGGTTGCCTGCGTAGATCTGAGCGATCTCGGTGAGCGACGGCCCGACGATCCGACGGTCGACGCCGTGACAGGCGCCGCAGGTGTTGTGGAAGAGATGTTGCCCATCGCTGACGCCCGCGGCGGCGCGCTCACGTCCCACGCGAAGATCGTACGCCGCTTGGGCCGAGTCATCGACCCACCGGCGAGTCACCTCCTGCATTTCAGCTCGATGCTCGGCGAGAGCGACGCCCCGGTACATGTGTCGACCGAAGGCCATGCAAAACACGGTGAGCGAGATGTACCCGACGATGAGCGGCAGACGTTTGCCGTGCGGCTCGGAGACCGACAGCTCTTTCCACATCATCCAGACCGCGGGGACCGCAACGCCAGCGCCGATCAGGATGGGGGTTACGACCGACACGTGGAAGCCCTTCGAAGGGAGCGTGAATAGCACGAGCGGCCCGACGATGAACTGCGCCAGCGAGACGGCGAACGCGACGGAGTAGAAGATGCGCCGAAGCCGCGGTCGCGCGAGCCGCTCGAAGGTCTCCTCGGCTGGAAACTTGCTCCGGCCGAAGTACCAGACTCCGAAGAGGCTCGTCAGGATGAGTGACGCGCAGAGGAAGTGAAAGTATCGAGGGAAGACGTTCGGCAGCAGAAGCGAGCTGAGAAAACCTCGAACCCCAGTCCAGCGCTCCGGGAACATCATCAGGTTCACATTCGCCAAGAACACGAGCGGGATGACGAGAAAAAGCGCTACCGCGAGTCCGAGGATCGCGATATGAAGCCCCTTCTGTGTCTCGAGCCGATCCCACGTGTACTTGTGGAGGTAGAGGAGAAGAAACGTCGTCGCGATCGCCGGGATCAACAGGATCCACGCCGTACCCGTGAGCGCGTTCGCGGTGTAGAAGTGGATCGTGTACAGAACGTTGATGAGGAGGAGCGGCGCGACGCCGAGCACCACGGCGAGGCTCTTGTTGACCGTGACGGTCGCCGCGAGCGCGCGTGCGAGCTTGTCGAAGTCGCGGTCACGAAGGCCGCGGATCTCGAAGCCGAGCACGAGAAGCGAGCCGCCCACCATCAGGTTGACGAAGAGAATGTGGGCGATGAAGGCAATGACGAGCAGCCCCTCCAGCAGTCCCTGACTTGCTGGGAGCGGGAGGGGAATGTCTCTCGGGATCGGTGTCGGGTTCATGTCCTGCGAATCCTTGAATTCTTGACGGGAGCGGTCACGGGTCGACGGCGAGCGTTCCGTCGCTTCGTCGCTTCGGCCGCGGTGGTGCCGCGACCCCCGTGACCTGCGCTCCTTCGATAACGTCGCGCTGGGTCTGAAGGCTCTCGAGCCACGCTGCGAGAGCCTGCTTCTCCTGTTCGTTCCCGGGGAATGGCGGCATAAAGGGCCGCGCGTTGTGCATCGCCCCGATGTAGCTGGCGATGGCATCACGCCGCCAGGGCTCCGCGTAGCCCCACGAATCGCGGTTGCTGTACATGCCTTCGAGGAGCCCGCGGATGCCGTTCACACCGTCGACCGTGTGACATCTCGTGCATGCGAGGTTGAAGATCTCGCGCCCGGCCTCGAGCTCATTCTCCGGCGTGATCCGGCGGACCGCCGTGTACGTCGCGTGCGCGAGGAGCCCGTCGCGCTGCAGCAGCGGATAGTCTTCCTCACGGAGCCCGTTCGCGTACAGATACCCGGCGATCGCGTACGGCTTTCGAACGAACTCGCGCACGCGCTCGAACGTGCCGAGGAGCAGGACGGTTAGCACCGCGGGCACGACGAACGCCCAGCGACGGAGGCTAGCCGGACGAGCGGCCCCCCAGGCCATCACGAGCGCGATAGCGATGCAGGCGCCACCTAGCACCCACAGCGCAGTGCGCGCCCATCCCTCGAGCAGCTGCGTGAGGAGCGCGACGGGGATGTTCGCCCGCATCGCCGCGGGGACGACGCGCGCATACCACCAGCCGCCCGCGACGCAGGGGAGCGTCCAGAGCAGGGACCAGTGGGCGATCGACCTGACCGCTTGCGCGCGAAGCGCCGATCCGCGCTTGGTGACCCACAGCAACGCGGCGAGGCCGAACGCGCCTGCCATGACCATGGCGAGGGGGGTGCGGAACGCGAGCTGCGGCAGGTAGATCGGGTTGAACATCCCGCTAAAGAGCGTCCGGTCGGTGCGCCACGAGCCGGGGTCCATCATGAATCCGAGGATGGACACGATCAGCGCCATCGTGATCCATGAGGCGATGGAGAGCGCAGCGCCCAGCTTGACGTGCGCCCGCTTGCGCGGCCCGGTCCACCTCTTCCAGCTCAGGTAGTAGGCCAAGATCAGAACGACCTCGGTCACGAACACGAGCCATTCGGTGAACCACGTCCAGAAGAAGACCCGGATCAGGCTCCCGATGGCGTACGGGTTCACGAGCGACGCGGAGAGCCAGATGCCCACGCCGGTGAGCGCGCCGACGGTCGTCGTGACGATGAAGAAGAAGGAGAGGAGGCGGTGCGCCAGAGCGTCCCAGGACTCATCGCCGGTCTGGACGCCCCGTCGTTCGAGGTAAGCCACCAGCGGAATGCCACCGACTGCCATCCCATGGTTGATGACCACGTGCAGCACCGCGATGATCGCGATGAGCATGCGGTTGTTGAGGAAGTCGAGGTGGAATACAGGCAGGTCCATGCCTCACCTATGTGCACGAGCTCGGCCGGCTTTTCAGCGTGGCCAAGGGTCGCGCGACGAAATGCCGCGTGGCTCCAGCCGCGACGCTTGCCCGCCGCGTCGCGGCGTCGGCGGCCGCGTGCCGTCGAGCGCGGCGCGTATTATCGCGGCAGGCTCATCCGGAAGGCGCTCCCGGGCCTCCGCTCGGCGCGGCCCCTCGCCCCGAGCGCGCGGCGTCCGCGAGCCGGCGCTCGATCATCACGGGCTCGGGCGCTTACCGAGCTTGCGCTGCAGTGAGCGACGATGCAGCCCGAGGAGCGCCGCCGCCTGGGTGATGTTGCCACCGCAGCTGACTAGCACCCGGTCGATGTGTTCCCACTCAACACGTTCAAGCGACGGGACCGAGGTCGGCGGCGGCTCGTCAGCGGGCGACCCGTCGTGGTCGAACGCCGCGACAATCTCGTCAATGTCGGCGGGTTTCGTCAGATAGTGGACGGCCCCCGACCGAACCGCGTCCAGGGCCGTCGCGATGCTGCCGTAGCCGGTCAAGACCACGATGCGGGTGGTGGGGTCGAGCTCGTGGAGCTTCCGCACGGCATGGAGGCCCGACGCGCGCGGCATGCGAAGATCGACGACTGCGCACTCAGGAGTTTCGAGCTGAGCGCGGCGAATTGCCTCCTCGGCAGATGGCACTCCGAACGCCTCGAAGCCTCGCTCTGCAAGCGCGCGTACGAGACGGTCACGAAAGGCGTCCTCATCGTCGACGACGAGAACAGAGCGGCCCTCGTTCTCATGGGCGTGCTCACGATGCGCGGTCTGGCTCATGCTTCCCCCCGCAGGGCATCGGGAGCGAGGCAGAGCTCCACGTCGGAGCCTCCGCCTGGCCGAGCCTGGAAGAGTAAGTATCCGCCGGTGCGCTCCGCGTAGGCCCGCGCGAGATAGACTCCGAGCCCCAGGCCGCCGCGGTCCGCCTTCGTCGTCACGAAGGGCTCACCTAGCTTCGCCTGGATGTGTGCCGGGAGCCCGTTCCCCCGGTCCAGCACATGGAAGCAGAGGCGCTCGCCCGCGACGATTCGCAGCTCGACAGGCGCTTCGACATCGGCGTCCTCCTGGGCGTCGAACGCGTTGCGGATCAGGTTGTGGAGCATCTGCGCGAGGGTCTTGACCGGGGCCACGAGCGCGGCAAGGCTGCTGGAGTCGTCGTCGTACGTGAGGCGAAGATGCGGGATGAGCGCCGGGGACGTGAGACGAAGGAGCTCCGCAATTACCCGTTCAAGCGTCACGCGAACCGGCATCTCGCCGACGGATTCGCCCGCGCGCGCGGAGATGTCGGCGAGGATCTCGCGACAACGAGCCACCTCGCGACACACAAGGTCGGCGTCCGCGGCCAGCCCGCTGCTCCGAGGCTCGCGTCGAAGCCCGATCGCCAGCTCCTTCGCGGCGAGGCCGATGGTGGCGAGCGGTGATCCGAGCTCGTGCGCCGCGTTTGCGGAGAAGCTCGAGAGCGTGGCGAGGCGCTCGTTCTGCGCTGCGAGGCTTGCAATCTCTGCCAAGCGCTGATCCCGGCCCCGGATCGCTCGCGACACACGCCCGACGAAGTACGCCACGAACCCTGCTGCGAGGACATAGGCGATCCACATCCCGACCAGGTGCGTCGACCAAGGCCCGTGAGCATGGAACGCAAGGTGTTGTGACGGGATGAAGAAGAGTGCGGCGAAACCCGCGACGGTGAGGACGACAACCGTCCAGGCCAGCTGGGCATCGAGCAACAGCGCCGCGAGCGCCACATGGACAAGAAAGAAGACCGTGAAGGGATTGCTCGCCCCTCCAGAGGCTGCCAGCATCAGCGTGAGGACGACGACATCGATCGCGAGGACCGCAGGGAGTCTCCAGGTGCTGGTAGACGGCTGTCCCCACAGCAGGAGGCCAGCGTTCGTCGCGGCGGTGAACGTCACCAAGCCGAGGAGCGGCACATAGGGCAAGTCGAGCGCGAGGATCACCCGGACCAACACCAGGGCCATGAGCTGTCCGGCGATCGCGCCCCAGCGCAGCTTGAGCAACCAGGACAGCCCGAGCTGAAGCTCCGTTTCTTCTTCGGCAGGCGCGGCCTTCCTGCGCCGTGCCACGATGGGAGCCGCGGAACCTGCTGTCGTGGGAGCGGCCGCATCCAAGCGGCCGACCCGCATGAGGACGCTCATGGGATGCTAGTACCGCAGGAAGTGGACCAAGTCACCGCGGCGTTTCGTCGCGCCGACGTGTCCCCGCGCTGCCCCCTCCCCGGCTTCGCCCTGGAGGAGGCAGCGCCGGGCAGACTTCCTCACCTGCCCATCGCGGTCTCGGGCCGCATCCGGCGCATGTAGTTTCGCGGGAAGCGGGTCCTCGCCGACGGCAAGCTCGCCAGGGTCGGCGGCCCGATCGAGGAGCAGCTCGCCTCGTGCAGGGAGAAGGCGCTCGACACGGACCCGTACGCGAGAGAGCGCGTCGTCGTCGAGCCCCTGGACGTACCGATCGAACGGGGAGTCGCCAGAGACGAGCATACGCTCGAAGGTCGCGAGCGCCTCGACGATACGTAGAAAGGTGAACGGGTCGTCGTCCTTGGGGTAGGCCTCGCGAAACAGCTCCTGGTAGCGCGGATCGCCTCGGAAGCGGGCGAGGATCATCTCCTCGTCGCCCGTGGCGCCGAGCTCGATTGGAAAGTCACCGAAGATGGGCACACGCGCCTGCTCTTCCAGCGACCGGAGGATCGGGTTTGCCCACGTAAAGACGGGCAGGTAGCAGTAGTCTGGGAGCGGCCCGTCCGAGACTCGGCCGGGCTGTTCAAATTCCCGCGGTTTGTCGGGTCCTGCAGTATTTGATTGTGCCCGCGAGGTATCTCGCGCTGTCCGAGGACCGCTCGAGGATCGGTCTGGCGCTTGCAAACGGACGAGCATGAGCAAGAACCGACCAGCCTCGTCAAGGGCGACTGTCGCGCTCTCAGAGAGGCCGATTTGCCGCGGCGTCTTCGCGCTCGTCGCGACATCGCTGGTCGGTTGCGGCATCGCCAGCGTGTGGGCACAGACGAGCTGTCCGACCCCGCCTCCACCCGACGCGATCGCCCGCGCGCAGGAGGCTTGCCAGGTCGCGGTGCAACGGCCGGAGCAGAGGAAGACGGCCCACGACCTCTCGGACATCTTCAACGCGCGGAACGCCGAGCCGTCCTCTCCCGTGTTCCTGAGCCAACCGAAGCAGGGCAGGGTCTCGGGGTTCGACTTCTACCGGGATCCGCTGAACTCGGACAAGCCGAACGAGGATCCCACCGCCATCATGAAGCGGGAGATCGCGAACAAACCCAACGTCATGCGCGCTCAGCAGAAGTTTCTCGAGCAGCGCTACGATCTCACGCCTAGATTCGACCCCGTCGCCAGGATGTCGCGCGGCAAGCCGCTCTGCGTTGGCCCGACGGCGCGGCTCCAGAGCGGGTTGACCTGGGAGAACCTGGCCGCCATGCCTCCCCTGGAGATCAAGCGGCAGGGCGTCTTCCCGTATCCGTCGCTGCCCCATCCCCTGCAGGCGAACGGCGGCCAGGTCTTCCCGAAGATGCAGATCGCGATGTTCCCGCGGCTCGAGCGCTTCGACGTGGACTTCGATCTGCCGGAGGCGTTCCTGCCCGAGTTCCCGCCCGCGATGTTCCTGAGCAACCGGCCGGAGCTCGGCGACGTGTCGCGCGGGGAGGTGGTGTCGATCAACAACTACTACCGGCTCTTCAAGGACATCCTCACGCCGGTGCAGCTCGACGGGCTCCGGCTCCTCCTGACCTCGTTTCCGCAGGAGGAGTTCAACCCGACCGACGATCGCAAGTCGCGTGAGCCGAGCCTCGGCGTGACGTGCCTCGACTGCCACATCAACGGCCATACGACGGGGCAGTTCCACCTGAACCCGGACATGCGCCCCCAGGAGCGGCGCCTCCGCCTCGACACGGTGAGCTTGCGAGGGGTGTTCAACCAGCAGATCCACGGCTCGAAGCGGAGCCTGCGATCCGTCGAAGACTTCACGGAGTTCGAGCAGCGCACGGCCTACTTCAACGGCGATGCCATCCACGCCATGAAGAAGGGCATGAATATCCTCGACCGCATCCAGGTCAGCCACATGGCGCAGCTGCAGAACATGCTCGATTTCCCGCCGACGCCCAAGCTCGACCCGGCGACCGGCCGCCTCGACCGCACGAAGGCGACCCCGAGCGAGCTGCGAGGCGAGCAGATCTTCTTCGGCAAGGGTCAATGCGGAAGCTGCCACACGGCGCCCTTCTATCTGGACAACCAGCAGCACGACTTGCATCTCGAGCGCTTCCTCAAGGACGAGCCGGGGGACGGCCCGATCAAGACGTTCACGCTGCGCGGCATCAAGGACAGCCCGCCGTACCTGCACGACGGGCGTTGTCTGACGCTCGAGGACACGGTGGAGTTCTTCAACATCGTGCTCGGCTTGAACCTCTCGCGCGACGAGAAGAGCGATCTCACCGCCTTCATGCGGCAGCTGTAGCCGTCAGCTGCTGCGGCCGGAGGAGTGGCGCCGACCATCCGCTCGTCGGCGATGCCGATGGGTCGAAATCCTGCTACAATCCCGCGATGTCGTCCAGGAATGCCGTGCTTGCCGAGGCTCTGCAACTTCCGCCGGAGGAGCGAGCAGACGTCGCGAAGCGCTTGATCGCGAGCCTCGACGGACCAGAGGACGAAGACGTTGAGGCTGCCTGGCTCGCCGAGGTTGAGCGACGTCTGCGGGACGTCGATCGTGGCACGGCGAGCGCCGAGCCTTGGGACGCTGTTCGGGAACGGCTCGCCACACGTCTCCGCACGAACCGCAAATGAAGATCGTCGTTCTCGACGAGGCAGACGCCGAGCTTACCGCCGCCGCGGACTGGTATGAGCAGGAGCGAGAGGGCCTCGGTGAGGATCTGCTGGCCGAGGCCGATCGTGTACTGAGTGCAATCGCGGCGAGCCCAACCACATGGCCGCTCGTTGCGGGCAGCGAGATCGTCCGCCGGTTCCTGTTCACACGGTTCCCGTATGTGGCCTACTTCGTCGTCCGGGACGAGCATGTCCTCGTGCTGGCGTTTGGCCACACGAGTCGAATGCCTGGCTATTGGCGGAACCGACTTAAATAGCGAGCGAGAGAGACTACGCCTGTCCAACAAGACGCGAGGCCGCTCTTCTCACCGCCCCTCCCGCGCCTCCTCCACCACGAGCGCGCTCTTCCGCCCCACCCGGTACGTCCTCACCGGCTCTCCCCGGACGATCCGGTCGTGCTCGCTCCAGCGCGCAGCTTCCCCTTCTGCGGCGCGCCGGGCGGCGCGCTCGGCGAGCCGCTCGGCGATGCGCTCCACCCCGCGGCGGACGTTCGCGCGCTGCGAGCGCTCGTCGGCCACGCGCACCGTGATCCCGCTCGGCCGGTGGTGGATCCGGACCGCCGACAGGGTCTTGTTCACGTGCTGCCCTCCCGGCCCGCCCGCCCGGCAGGCCGAGATCTCGAGCTCGCCCAGGTCGACGCCCTCGCCCGCCCCGGCGTCCGCCCCCGCAGCGTGGATCGCCACCCCCGCGAACCACCGCTTGCGCGCCGCCTTCCCCCGCGCGGCGCTCCGCTCGACAAGCGCGTGTGTCCCGAGCTCGCCCTCCAGGCAGCGCCGCGCGTCGCCCTCCACAAGGATCTCGACCGAGGCCGGCGCGCCCTCGTCGCCGTGCACCGTGACGTCGATCACCGCGAGCCCGCGCTCCCGGCAGAGCGCCTCCATGCGCTCGGCGAGCCGCGCCACGAAGCGCCGCACCTCGACCGGCCCCCGCCCCGCGCTGATCTGCACCCACGACCGGCTCATCGCTTCACCGTGACCACGGGCACGAGCGGCGCGACAGGCGTCGCCAGGCCGGCCTCGACAAGGCTCTCGATCACCGGCTCGATCGGCTTGTACGCGTCCGGGTGCTCCTCGAGCAGCAGCGCCGGATCGTCGCACACGACGCGGCCGCCGAGCTCCGTGCGGCCGAGCTCGCGCCTCCGGTACCTGGCCGCGATCTTCTCGCGCGCCTCGCTGCGCCCCATCTTGCGGCCCGCGCCGTGCGCGACGGAGCGCAGCCCTGCCTCCGCGTCGCACGAGCGCATCACCCACGACGGAGCGCCGCGCGACCCGAGCACCACGGTGAAGTCGCTGCCCCGGGCGGGCGCCGCGCCCTTGCGGTGCACCCAGGCCGGCTCGCCGCCCACGGCCTCGCGCGCGACGTCGTTGTGGGTGAGGTCGAGCCCGCCCGTGATCGTCGACGCCCGCGAGGCGCCGAGCGCGCGCAGCATCCGGTAGGCGAGCAGGAGCCGGTTCGCCCGCGCGAAGCGGCACGCGCCGGCGAGCTCGCCGAGGTACGGCTCGGCCGCGTCCCCCTCGAGCACCGCGCCGCCCCAGCGCTGCCCGAGCGCGCCGCCGAGCCCGCGCGAGCCGGAGTGCGCCAGGACGACGAGCTCCCCCGCGGAGAGGCCGAGGGCCTTCGCCGATGCAGGGTCCCGCAGCGCGCCGACCCGGGCGACCTCGAGGAAGTGGTTCCCGCCGCCGACCGAGCCGAGCGCGCCCTCGTAGCCCGCGCGGTACGGCGACGCGTCCCCGCTCGGGCGAAGGCCGTCCTCGGGCTCCGCCGCCGCGAGCCGCGCGAGGGCCTCGGGCACGCCGTCGAGCTCGGCGAGGCCGCGCGCCCCGCGCTCCCAGACCCGCTCGAACACCGCCCGCGGGTCGCACTCGGCGAGCGGATCGTCGTCCATCGCCTGCCGGGCGCGCCGCTCGAGGACGTCCGGCGCCATGCGGCCGATCGACGTCGCGACGAGCCGCACGCCGCAGCCGGCGTCGCCGCCGATGAGCTCCGGGACGACCCGGTCCGCGAAGGCGAACGCCGCGCCGATGGGGATGCCCCGCCCTGCGTGAAGGTCCGGCATGCCCACGGCGCGGACGCAGCCGGGCAGCGCGGCGACGCGCGCGAGCTGCTGGACGGCGTTGCCCTCGAGCCAGACGTCGTCGCGGGCGATGAGGCGGGCGTGGGCAGGAAGGACTGCGCTGTCGGCGGGGGCTTTCATCGAGATCTCCGGGGCAAGCGGCCAATACAGCAAAGGCAGGCGCAAACGCGGATGGGAATGCCCATGGGAATGCGGAGGAGACTTGCGGCTTCCGTGCCAGCGCGCGGCCCGCCCCGACGCCGGCAAAACGCTTCTATGTGGTGCACTGCGCACCAGACAAAGTGATGCATAATGCACCACATCTGGTGTACGGTGCACCAGTGAATCGCCTCCTCCTCACCTGGTCGGACGCGGGCACGCTCGGGCCGGCGCCGGCGCACCACGGCCGCCGGCCCGAGGGCGATCGCGGGCCGGTGCTGCGGCTCCTCGACCAGGAAGAGAGCCGCTACGACGCGATCGTGGTCCTCACCATCCCGGCGGGCGAGGCGCCATCGCGGGCGCTCGTCGAGCGGGCGCGGGCCCGCGCGCCGCGGATCGAGCTCCGCGTCGTGGACGTCGACGATCCGTCGGACCACGCGAAGCTCTTCCGGGCGCTCGGGAAGCTCTCGGCGCAGCTCAAGCGCGCCTTCCCGCCGGCGGCGTGGGCGACGGACGTCCTGCTCTCGGCCGGCACGCCGCAGGCGCAGACGCTCTGGGTCATCCTTGTGCAGGCGGGGATCCTGCCGGCGCGCATGCTCCAGGTGATCCCGGCGGCGTTCGTGCCGCACCCGCACCCGCGGCCGGTGCGCGAGGTCCGGCTCGACATCGAGGGCTTCCCGGAGATCCGCGCGCTGCGCGAGGAGGTCGTGCGCCTGCGGGCCGAGGCGCGCGCGCGCGACACGGTGCTCGTCGGCGAGAGCGAGCCGATGCGCTTCCTCCGCGCCCGCATCGCCCGGGTCGCCGCGACCGACGTGCCTGTGCTGATCGTCGGCGAGACCGGGACCGGAAAGGAGCTCGCGGCCAGGGCGATCCACGAGCACAGCCCGCGGGCGAGAGGGCCGTTCATCGCGGAGAACTGCAGCGTCTTCGCCGAGGGCGTGCTCGCGAGCGAGCTGTTCGGACACGAGGCGGGGGCCTTCACCGGGGCCGCGGGGCGGCGGCGCGGCGTCTTCGAGCAGGCGCACGGCGGCACGCTGTTCCTCGACGAGATCGGCGAGCTGTC
Source organism: Sorangium sp. So ce124 (assembly GCF_051525235.1). Classification (NCBI taxonomy): domain Bacteria; kingdom Pseudomonadati; phylum Myxococcota; order Polyangiales; family Polyangiaceae; genus Sorangium; species Sorangium sp. So ce124. Next base: position 10,776,860 of record NZ_CP150312.1, on the reverse strand, counting down.
CCCGCGGGTGCAGGCGTCGCTGCTGCGCGTGCTCCAGGACGGGACGCTGCGGCGGGTGGGCGGCGAGGCGAAGATCGAGCTGGAGGTCCGCGTCCTCGCGGCCACCCACCGCGATCTCGCGGCGATGGTCGAGCAGGGGACGTTCCGCGAGGATCTGTATTACCGGCTCCGCGGCGCGATCATCGAGGTTCCCCCGCTCCGCGCGCGGGGTGGAGACATCGAGTTGCTCGTCGACGCGTTCCTCGACGAGGTGCAGTCGCGGCGCAAGGGGCGCGGGCTCAAGGTGACGCGCGAGGCGCGGAGGAGCCTTTACCAGCACCCCTGGCCGGGCAACGTGCGCGAGCTGCGCGCGGAGGTGCAGCGGTGGGGCGTGTTCTGCGAACACACGGTCGACGTGGGCGACCTCGCGCCGGAGATCGCGTCGCCGGCGGCGCGGCCGGCGAGCGGCGGCGCAGGCGGGTTCGCGCGAGCGACGGAGTCGGAGGCAGGCGGCCAGGAGGTCGCGCCGCTCGCGGAGGCCGTGGCGTCGGCCGAGCGCGCCGCGATCGGGCGCGCGCTCGAGGTGCACAAGGGCAACCTCTCCCGCGCGGCGCGCGCGCTCGGCATCGACAGGAACACCCTCAAGCGCAAGATGGCGGCGTATCACCTCCGCAAGGGCGGCGCGCCGCGCGACGCCGTGAGGGGCGAGGATCCGAAGAAGCTGAAGCCGCCGCCGTTACCGAACAAAGAGAAGAAGACGACGAACAACCGATGAAAGGGCGAACGGCGCCCGCGCCGTCGGCGTCAGCAGCAATGTCCTCGATGTCCTGAGGCCGTGCGCCCGAAGGCCGGAGGGCGATGCCTACGCCAGGTGCACCCACGAGCGCGCGCGCCTGGTTCACCCCTTGCATTGCTCCACGGGCAGCGTGGGAGGTAGTGCGAATGCTGGCGCTCACATACCATGGGCCGAGGAACGTCCGCGTCGAGGAAAACCCGGAGCCTCGGGTTCAACATCCGAACGACGTGGTCCTGCGCGTGAGTCGCGCCACGATCTGCGGCTCTGATCTGCACCTCTATCATGGCTACGTGCCTGACACGCGCGTGGGGACCATCTTCGGCCATGAGTTCACCGGCGTCGTGGAGGAGCTCGGGGCCTCGGTGCAGACCCTGAAGCGCGGCGACCGCGTCGTGGTGCCCTTCAACATCGCCTGCGGTACGTGCTTCTTCTGCCAGCGAGAACGCACCTCCGCCTGCGAGAACACGAACCCGCTCACCACGCTCGCCAGCGGCATCTTCGGCTATTCGCACACCACCGGCGGCTACCAGGGGGGCCAGGCCGAGCGCGTCCGCGTCCCCTTCGCCGACGTCGGCCCCATGAAGATCCCCGACGACCTCTCGGACGAGGACGCGCTCTTTCTCTCGGATATCCTCCCCACGGGGTACCAGGCCGCGGAGATGGGGGACATCGGCCCCGCGGACACGGTGGCTGTCTTCGGCTGCGGGCCCGTCGGCCTCGTGGCCCAGCGGTGCGCCTGGCTCCTCGGCGCGCGCCGGGTCATCGCGATCGATTCGGTCGGTTACCGCCTCGATTTCGCGCGCCGGCACAACAAGGCAGAGACGCTCGATTTCAGCGAGACCCCTGATGTCGTGTCCACGCTCCGCGACATGACCGACGGCCGCGGGCCGGACGTCTGCATCGAGGCGGTCGGCCTCGAGGCGAACGGCTCGGCGCTGCACGACGTGCTGGGCAAGGCGCTCATGCTGCAGGCCGGGTCGCCCGTCGCCCTCAACTGGGCGATCCAGTCGGTCCGCCGCGGCGGGAGGGTCTCGATCATCGGCGTCTACGGGCCGCCGTGGAACCTCGTCGACGTGGGCGCGGCCATGAACAAGGGCCTGACGATCAAGACCGGGCAATGCGATGTGAAGCGGTACATGCCCCACCTGCTCGAGCACATCCGCAACGGGAACATCGACCCGAGGGCGCTCATCACCCACCGCGTCCCGCTCGATGCGGCCGCGGAGATGTACCGGGTGTTCGCGGCGAGGACCGACGGGATCCTCAAATGCGTGCTCATTCCGCGGGGGGCCAAGTGAGCTCGGTCATCGAAGTGGAGGCGATCATGGAAGCCGAGATCGTATTGCCGAGGGAGCTGCCGTACTGGGGAGTCGATCTTTGCCCCGAGGACAGGCCCGGCGTCCCGAGAGAGGTGCCGCCGCGCCTCCTGGAGAGCGCGCACTGGCTCGAGCCCGAGCAGCAGCCGATCGAGGGGCTGGTGCTCAGACACCCAGGGCGCGCCCGTCCGACGCCGGTGTTCAGCACGGCCTTGCCGCCGAGAGGAGCGAGCGGGGTGCTGCGCCGCGTCGCCTACAAGGTCCCGGATCACCGGCTCTCCCACTGGGTCGCGCTGTTCATCGCGGATCGGGTCGACGTGATCGAGAGCCTCCCCCTCCTCTTCTTCAAGAGACTCGAGAGGCGGGCCGTCAGGGCAGGCAAGCTCAGGCGCCCGGCGTCGCAGCGCCCGTGACAGAGGCCCCCTGAGGTGGGTGTCGCCGTTCGTGGATCATAGCTCCGGGATGCTGAGCAGATCGGCGGCCTCGCCCATGCTGCGGACCAGGGAGCCCTCCACCGCGTCATCGCTCTCGCGCTGAACGAGCGAGAAGAGCTGGCCGAACGGGGTCTCGAGCTGCGCCGCCGTCGGATCCTCGGAGCTCCACAGGTCGGGCACCGGCGGCAGCGCGTCGCCGGGGAGCGCGGCGTACGCATCCTCGAGCCGCTCGAAGCCATCGAGGACCGCCTGATCGACCGCGGCGGCGTCGCCCTCTTTCGAGAGGAGCCAGCGCTGGAACGCCGTGTAGGTCAGCCTCCCGGCCGCCACGTTCGCGCGCATGTCGGCGAGGGTGTACTGCGCATAGCGGGACTCCTCCTCGCCCGTGGCGGCCTTCGCCACCTTCTCGACCTGCTCGCCGAGCGAGCCGATGACCCCCCGGAACGCCGACGGCGCGTCGAGCGCCAGCCCGCGAAAGTCGGATTGCATCTTCCTCGTGTCCGCCACCAGGCGGGCGCAGAGGCCGCGCTTGAACGCCTTGGCCTCAGCCTCGGTCGCGGGGAACGCCGCGGCGCGGTACCTGGCCCCGAGGCCCGACTCGAAGTCGACGACCGCAGGCGGAATGGCGTCGGACCAGAGGATCCGCTCGATGGCGTGGACGCCGGTCACCCCTTCGCCGTCGAACGGATCGGCGTCGGCGGCCGCCTCGATGAACGCGTCATACCGGGCGTCGGTGGACACATCGAGATCCCGGAAGAGGACCGCTATCGCGCCCTCGACGTGCTCATAGGCCCACCGCGCCTTCTTCCACTCGGCCTTCATCGCGTCGACGGCGTCCTTGTCGGCCGCCGCGCTCCATCCGTCCTCGTCCGGCTCGGGCGCAGCGGCCTGCAGCGCCGCCGCCGCGGAGGCGAGGTCGTCGAGGTTCGTCTGGATGAACGCCTTCACGTCGAGCACGGCCTGCTCCTCGTAGCCAGGGGCGGCGAGCGGCCCCTCGCCGTCGCTCCCGCACGCGGCGAGCGCGAACGAGGCGGCGACGGCAAGGCAGAGGGGAAGACGCGCGCGATGGATGACCATGGGGAAGAGCTCCTGTCTTGGGGCGCTCGGGAGGAGCGCGCAGAGTCGAACAGCGCCTCCTCAACGAGCCTTGTAAATGAACGCCATCCTGGCGAGGCACATCTCGTCGAACGCCGTATCCCCGAGGGACACGTCGACCGGGCTCGGCGTGTGTCGCTCTCTCAGCGCCGCCCGCAGATGGGGATTGTCCAGGGAATTGTCGTACGTGCACCTGATCTTCAGCGCGTCGCCCGGCGCGAGCCGCGGCAGATCGTCAATCGCGGCGTCAACCTGGTAGAGGCGCTGCCATGTGAGATCCCAGGACGGGTCCTGCAGCAAGCACTCCTCGGTCTCCTTACCGGAGGCCCCGCCCGCGTGCTCGATGTCGATCTTCACGTCGTTGCCGATGTAGTGCATGTGCGGGCCGACGCCGTAGACGTGGAGGTCCGGCGTCGGGTGACCGTTCATCGTGGCAGGCAGCGTGAAGCGCATCCGCTCGACGTGGTCGTGGGCGCCTGCCGGGATGCGGAAGGAGGCGCCTCGCTCGTCGTCCGGACCGGGCTGCAAGCCGTCGCCGTCCGCGAACTGGCGAGCGTAGTTGCCGACGAGCGCGAAGAGCAGCTCGTACTCGGGGCGCGACGGCGTGAAGCGCATCTGAAAGCGCGTGCTGTCCGGGGCCGCCGTCGCCCCGGCCGGGTGGTAATGGATCTGCATCACGAGCCGTGAGCCCGCCGGTATCGGGGCGCCCACGTTCGGTCCACCGTCGAAAGGCCGGCCGCCGGGCGCCCAGGCCGCGACGACGCCGCCCTCGACCCGTGGGCCTCCGAAGCACTCGTAGCTGCCGTCAGGGCCGGCGAGCGCCTCGCTCTCGCCGCGCTCGTCGAGGAACATCAACGCGTGGTGCACGATCTTCGAGTTTCCGACGAGGAAGCTCCACCCGTTCAGGTATCTCGTGTCCGAGAGCTTCGGATCCAGGACGAAGCAGCGAAACTGATCCGCCTCGCCGCTCGCGACGAACGGCGCCATCGGCGCCAGCTCCTGCTCCGCGCCGTGGAGCTCGTCCGCTCCCGACGCGAGGGGAGCCGGCGAGAGGGCCCGTTCCCCTTCCGGCGCCCCTCCTGCGCTCCACGCCTCGATCGTCACGATCTCCTCGCCGCTGAGCCGGAGATCAGCCTTCCAGCCATGGCGAGGCCTGCACTCGTCCGTCTCGAACGCGCCCCAGGGGGGCATCGTGCGCTCCCTCGTGACCTCGGCGATCAGCTCGGCGACGCTCTTCGCGTCCTCGTAGCTGCCCAGGCCGAACGGGGCGATCCCACCCGTGGAGTGGCAGCCCACGCAGCTACGCTGGAGGAGCGGCTCGATATCGGCGTGGAACGTCGGCGTCCCGCCGGCCGCGTCGGAGCCGCCGGCGCAGCCCGCAAGCGGAGCGGCGGTCAGGATCATCCGCAGGAGGGCGGCCCGTCGCGCGTTCACCGGGTCCTCACGGGTCATACACCTCGGCGTTGCACTCGATGGTGAGCCTCCCCGCGTCCTGCGTGCAGACCGGCGGGCTGTAGCAGTTTCCCACGCTCATGGATTCGGCGGCATCGCCGACGCAGTCGCACGAGGGCTCCGGCATGCAGGGGACAGGGATCGTGTGACAGAAGAGCTGCGGCGGCGGCTTGAACGGCTCTTCGTGGGGCTCGTCGAGGATCTCGCAGTACTGATCGGCCGATCTGCAGAAGTAGCTGCCGCAGGCGAAGGTCCCTGGAGGCGCGGCCGCAGGGGCGCACGTCTCGGCCGCGCCGATGCTCTGTCCTGACCGCTCCGCCTCGCAGGCGCTCGCGTAGGCGCGACCGTCGCAGGCGCAGACCTGCGTGTCGCTCTGACACGTCGTCGGTCGCAACAGGCATGCTCCGTCCTTCCCTCCACATGCCCCCGGCGGATAGTAACAGAACTCGTCTTCGGCGCAGATCGTCCCGCTGCACAGCGCCGCCTCTGCGGGGCTCGGCCCGCTTCCGGCGTCATCGGCTCCACATCCGGCGAGCGCCAGCGCAGAGCTCAACCACAGGAGCCCTCGGGCCACATACATGCACATGGACAGATTCATATCAGGTTCTCCTGTCCGCCCGCAGATCTACCGCGTCGAGCCTGTCAACGAGGAGAGGATCGAGTCGACAGGCTCTTCTATCGGCAGCGACGAGGGCAGCGGTGTGGAGATTGAGTGACGAGCTGAGCTGCTGTACTTCGGCGATGATCTGGCCCCGGCGTCGTGCTCGTCGACCAACTTGAATTCCCATGCAACGATAGCGCAACACAATCTCCATCACAAAAACAAGAGCCCTTGCAATAGGGTAGATTTTCCATCCAGGGGACAGATCTCTCGATCTTGACGGGAACGCCGTGAGCACGGAGCGCCGTGCGCCTGGTGGGGAAGGAACGTATTCCATGGAGACACAAGGAGATAGGGATCAGCAGAAGGAGCCTCGTAAGGCTCCCCTCGCGCGGATGTTCGGCCTCGTGATCGGCGCCATCGTGCTGGCGCTGTCCATGGGGACCGGGGTTTCGGCGTGCGCCGGCGCGGGCGGCGACGAGCGCGCGAACGACGATCCGCAGGGGGTTTACGACGGGCAGGAGGAGGAAGGCGCCCTCGAGCCGAGCGAGACGGCGTCAGCCGCGCTGAACGGAACGGTCTCGACGGATCCGAACCTCAAGATCGCCTTCATCGGGGACACGGGCACGGGGAGCAGCTTCACGAGCGTGCTGAACCTCGTGCTCAGCGAGGGCGCGGCGGCGGTCGTCGTCAACGGAGACATGTCGTACTCTGCCAACCCGACCACCTGGTGGAACCAGGTCGAGTCGGTCCTCGGCACGACGTTCCCCGTGTTCATCTCCCGCGGCAACCACGATGACTCCTCCTGGAGCGGCTATCTGCCCAAGGCGGCGAATCACCTCGGCGGCGCGACCCGGGTCGCCGGCGCGCACGACGCCAACTACAAGACCACCTTCCGCGGCCTCGTGCTCGTGACCGCCAAGAAGGGCGATAACGGGGCGACGCACATCACGCCGTTCCTCAACACGGACACGCATATCTGGAAGATCTGTCAGTGGCACCAGAATCAGGCGGCCATGCAGGTGGGCGGGAAGGGCGACGAGATGGGCTGGGACGTCTACGAGACGTGCCGGAAGCAGGGCGCGATCATCCAGACGGGACACGAGCACAGCTACGAGCGGACGAGGACGCTCACCAACATGACATCCCAGACCGTCGACCCCACGTGCAACGGCGCAGGGGTCCTCTGCGTCGGAGGAGATGGGACGAACGGGCGGACGTTCGTGACGGTCGCCGGCCTCGGCGGGAACAGCATCCGCACCCAGACGCGCTGCACACCGACGACGTTTCCGTACGGGTGCAGCAACACGTGGGGATTCATCTACACCTCGAACCAGAGCGCGAACTACGGTGCTCAGTTCATCACCTTCAACGTGGGCGGCAACCCCAAGGCGGCCACGGGTTACTTCAAGACGATCAGCGGGACGACCGCCGAGACGTTCTCGATCACCCATGACTGAGCGTTCCGGGCGATTCTCCCGATCGTAGCAGGGGTGCATGTTGCGCGAGCTCTCCCCCGGCCGCCGCGGGCTCATGGCCGTCGCCGCGCTGGCCGCCGCTTCCCACGCGACGGCCCTCGGCGGCGGCTACGTCTGGCTCGATCACGCGCACCTCCGTGAGGGGCGCGCGCTCGCGGCGCCCTCCGGCTGGCTCGGGCTGTTCACCCGGGGCTTCGCGGACACCAGCTTCTACCGGCCGCTCATGGCGCTGTCGCTCTCCATCGACGCGGCCGTGTCGAAGACGCCCGGCTTCTTCCACGCGGTCACGCTCGGCTGGCATGCGCTCGCGTCGGTCATGACCACCGTGGCGGCGCGCGCCCTCGGCCTCTCGCCCCGCGCGGCGCTGGCGGCAGGGCTGCTCTTCGCTGTGCATCCGACGACATCCCTGGTCGCTTCCGCGATCGCGTTCCGCTCGGAGGCGATGATAGCGGTCTTCCTCCTTGCGCTCGTCGCCGCGCACCAGGCGCAAAAGCCCGCTCTCGCAGCCGCGGCGCTCTTCGCCGGCGCGCTCACGAAGGAGACGGCGTGGCTGCTTGGTCCGCTGTTCGTCCTGGCGCTCTCCGCCGGGCGACATCGGGAGGGCGGCTCCCCGGCCGATGGGGGAGCCGCCCGGCACGCCGCGCCGCGCCCCCAGGCAACCACCGCCGACGGCGCGGCGCGCCTGCGCCTGCTCGCAGCGGAAGGCGTCGCGTTCGCGGCCGCGACCGGCCTCCGCCTGCTGTATGCGCCCCGCTTCCGGGCCCAGCATCCCGCGCTGCCGCTCGACGAGAGCGTCGGCACGAGGCTCGCTGCGCTCGGGAAGAGCGCCCTGGCGCTGGTCGTGCCGCTCGACCAGAGCATCTGCGATGCGTTCCGGATCACCCGCACGGCGAGCCTTTCGGCCCTCTTCGGCGCCGCCGTGCTCGGTGGCGTCGCCCTGCTCGCGTCACGACGGCGGGGCGTTGCATGGCTCTTCGCACTCTCCCTCCTTCCGTCGCTCCAGCTCGTGCCGATCATGCGCTGGTGGTCGCCCCATTACCTCTATGTGCCGCTTGCGTTCGGCGCGATGCTCCTCGCCCACGCAGCCGACCGCCACGGCCGGCGCCTGTGGGCGCTGGTCCTTGTCCTCGGCGTGCCGTTCACGGCGCTCTCGCTGCGCGAAGGACGAAGGTATGCGAGCGATGAGCGCCTCTGGGCGCCGGAGGTGAGCCGCGAGCCCGCGTGCCGCGAGGGGCAGTTCTTCCTCGGCGAGGTGGCTCGGGACGCCCGCGACTGGGAGGCGGCCGCGTCGCGGTACGAGCGAGCCGCGGCGCCCGACGCCGACCATCTCTCCTACGCCGATGAGCTCGCGGCGCTCCAGAACCTCGGCGCTGTGCGCTTCGCTCAAGAGCGGTGGGCCGACGCTCGCGCTGCGTGGACGTCCGCGCTCGAGCGCTCCGGCGACGATCGAGAGAAGCGCCAGATCACCCATAACCTCGCGGCCGTCGCGCTTCGCAGCGGTGACCCGGCAGAAGCGGCCAGACTGCTCGAGCCGGAGGCGAGCCGCAACGATGCGCTCCCCGAGTCGCTCCTCATTCGAGCCAGGGCATTGCACGATCTCGACCGCGAGGGCGAGGCTGTCGAGCTCGTGAAGAGGCTCCAAGGCATGGCGCAAAAGCGCGCCCGCGCCCGGTGAGCCGCTCGGACCCGCCACATGCGCAGGCTGCACAGGCGTGGTGCGGATCTGCTCTCAGGACTGCGACGGCGGAGCCCCGGAAGGCCTCCCGCTGCCGCGCTCGGCAAGGCGCCCTCGTGCCGATCGAGCGTGGCACACGCGATGCCGGGCCGGACCTGGGCCTCCAGGGCCATGACGAGAGGAGCCGAGCTCATGCGCGCTGGATGGATGGATGGTGAAGGCCAGGAGAGCTCGGGCACGCGGCGCGTGAGGTCCGGCGCCGCCGAGCAGGCGGCATGAAGGCCGCCGACGCGCTCGTGCTCTTCGGAGCGACAGGCGACCTGGCCTTCAAGAAGATCTTCCCGGCGCTGGCCGGGCTGATCCGCCGGCGCAAGCTGGACGTGCCCCTCATCGGCGTGGCCAAGAGCCCGTGGAGCATCGAGCAGCTCTACGCCCGCGTCCGCGAGAGCCTCGAGCGGGCGGGCGTGTTCGAGGCCGGCGTCCATCGCGAGCTGTGCGCGCGGCTCTCGTACGTGAGCGGGGATTACGCCGATCCGGCGACGTTCCACCGCCTGCGCGAGCGACTCGGCACCGCCCAGCGGCCGCTCCACTACATGGCCGTGCCGCCCGCCCTGTTCGAAGAGGTCGTCAAGGCGCTCGACCGCTCCGGGTGCGTGCGGCGAGGGCGGCTCGTCGTCGAGAAGCCGTTCGGCCAGGATCTGGAGTCCGCTCGCGCGCTCTACCGCACGCTCGCGAGCGTCTTTCCGGAAGAGGAGATCTACCGGATCGACCACTTCCTCGGCAAAGAGCCGGTCCAGAACATCGTTTACTTCCGCTTCGCGAACGCGCTGCTCGAGCCGGTATGGAACTCCCACCATGTCGAGAGCGTCCAGATCACCATGGCCGAGAGGTTCGGCATCGAGGGCCGCGGCCGGTTCTACGACGCGACCGGGTGCATCCGTGACGTCCTGCAAAACCATCTCCTGCAGGTGCTCGCGTGCCTCGCCATGGATCCACCCCCGTCCGGCGACGCCGACGCCGTGCGTGCGGAGCGCGTCCGGCTGCTGCGGGCCATCACGCCGCTCGATCCGGCGCACGTCGTCCGCGGTCAATACAACGGGTACCGCGGCGAGCCGGGCGTCGCGCCGGGGTCGCAGGTCGAGACGTTCTGCGCCGCGCGGCTCCGCATCCACACATGGCGCTGGGCGGGCGTGCCGTTCTGCATCCGCGCTGGCAAGCGCCTCGCCGTCACGGCGACCGAGGTGCTCGTCCTGCTGCGGCGGCCTCCGCACGCCGTGTTCGAGGACGTCGGGCGCGGGGCTCCAGACTACGTGCGCATCCGGCTCGCCCCTGCGCCGGAGCTCGCCGTCGGCGTGCGGATCAAGGCGCCTGGCGAGCTGATGGCCGGACAGCCGACCGAGCTGCTCGTGGCGAGCGACCTGTCCGAGGCGCTGGCGCCCTACGAGCGGCTCCTCGGCGATGCGCTCGCAGGCGATCCGACCCTGTTCGCGAGCCAGGCCGAAGTGGAGGCGCAATGGGCCGTTGTCGATCCGGTCCTGGACGAGGCCACTCCGCTCTCGCCCTATGAGCCGGGCAGCTGGGGCCCAGCCGAAGCCGACCGCCTCGTCGCCGACCTCGGCGGGTGGCGTACACCGACCGTGGCCACCCCGCTGGCGAGGAGAGCCGCATGACAGGGATTCGCGTGCTGCTCGCCGACGTGGACGGCGCGCTCCTCACGCCCGAGGGCGTGCTCACCCCCAGGGCGGAGCAGGCGGTGAGTCGGCTCCGCGACGCCGGCGTCGACCTCGCGCTGATGAGCAGGCGCTCGCCGCGCGGCCTGCGCGGCCTGCTCGGGCGGCTGGCGATCGCGACGCCCGTCGCCGCGTTCGGCGGCGCCATGCTGGTGCGGCCGGATCTCTCCGTGATCGAGCAGCACCCGATGGACAACGGCGCGGCCGCGGTCGTCATCGCGACCCTGGAGCGACACGGCGCCGCGGTCTGGGTCTACCAGGGCGATGACTGGCTGGTGCGCCGCGCCGACGCGCCGCACGTCGCGCGCGAGCAGGCGGTCGTGCAGTGTGTCCCCAGGGTCGTCGAGCGCTGGGAAGGCGTCGTGGACAGCGCGGTCAAGATCGTCGGCGTCAGCGACGACGCCGAGGTGCTGGAGCGCGGTGAGTCGGACCTCCGGGGGGCCTGCGCGTTCTTCTCGGCGTCACGCCCCGTCCCTCATTGCATCGAGGTGATGCACCCGCGGGCCAACTCCGGAGAGGTCGCGAGGGCCCTCTCGGCGCGCCTCGGCGTCCCCGGCGCAGCCATGGCCACGATCGGCGAGCTGCCCGACCATGTGCTCATGTTCCGGGAGAGCGGGCTCAGCATCGCCATGGGGCAGGCGCGCGCCGTCGTGCAGCGACAAGCCGACTTCATCACGCTGTCGAACGCCGACGAGGGCTTCGCGCACGCCGTCGAGACCTGGCTGCTCGCCACGAGCGGTGGTGGCCAGTGAGGGACGAGCGTCAGGCGCGGTCTCCGGCCCGGGGCGCCTTTCACATGCTGGCCACCGGCCGCTGTCGCGCGCTGGACCCGATCAGCAGCATCGACATGCCGCTGACGAGGACGTTGACGCCGACGAGCAGCCCGATCGCCCACGCCGCGGTGCTGGGCCAGCGCCACCAGATCAGGACCCCGAGCGCCAGCGCGAGCAGCCCGTCGAACAGGAGCCAACCCCAGCCGGGCATCTCGCGGTGCTGGAGCGCGCGGACGATCTTGAGGAAGCCTTCCGCGAAGAAGAACGCCGCGAGGATCAAGGTCAGCGTGACCGTGCCCGTCACCGGGAAGGCCACGATCAGGACGCCCGCGGCGAGCTGGATCAGGGCGCCCGCGAGCGACCAGGCGGAGTTGGCCCATCGCCGGTGCTGGATGGCGTGGACGCCCTGAAAGAGGCCGCTCGCCACGAGCACGCCCCCGATGGCGACCGCCGTGACCAGCGAGGCGATCACGGGCATGAGGATCGCGAGAGCGCCAAGCACCAGAAGGGCGATGCCGAGCCCGATGAACGAGCCGCGGTTCTCCCGCAAGGTATGGGGCTCGACCAGTTGCAACCCGAAGCTCGTCGTGTGAACAGGGTCCTCCCAGCGATCAGCCATGTGTGTACCCTCCTCTTCCCGGAGCTGGAGTTTCGCCGTAATCGTGAACCGTAACCGTAAATGGAAGCCCAGCGCCTCACCGGCGCGTCTGCTCGCCGCAACGAGCGCCACGCGCTCCGCCGAGAGCGCATGAGTCGGGCGGGGCACGGCAGGGGTCGGGCCACGGCGAACAAGGTGCCGTCCCCGAGCGGTGTCAAGTGACCCCAGAGCGGCCGGTCTCGCGCTCCCGTGATCGGGTTGCTCACCCCCCGCACGCCCAGGGGATGGCGGACGGCCCTCTCCGCGGCGTGGTTCTACCAAGAATCGGCGCGGCCGGGCCGCTCGGCCGGCGAGCCAACGCAGGAGCGCCCGCCCGCGTTCACTCGTACCACGTCGGCACGATCTCCCGCACCTCGGGCAGCGCGGCGATACGACAGACCTGGTCCCATGCCGCGTCCTCGAGCGCGCCATGGCGCGCGGTGCACTCGGCATCTCCCGTGGGGAAGAAGTACAGGGTCTCTTTCGACACATCGCACCTGGCGCGCCCGCCCGACGAGCCGGCCCGGATCGTTGGCGCGATGCCCCGCACGCGCGCGAGGAGCGCCGCGTCGCCCGACGGCAGGCAGAACTCCAGGGATCCATCGTTCACGCACCCCGTGTCCCTGGTGAACGCGAGCTTCTGGGTCGGGCACGACGGCGCAGGGGGCGGAGGCCCCTCGACGACCCCGTCCCCCGGCATGGACGGCGGCGCGGAGGTACAGCTCGCCAAGCACGCTATCAGCCAACGAGAGATCGCGAATCGTCGCATGGATCCACTCCCCATGTGCGCGAGCGGCGCACCTGCAGCCGATATCGCACAGACGTTGGTTCTGTCAACCCGGAGGTCCTGCAGTTTGGGCTTGACGTCCCCAGGACGTTTCGGTGTGCTTTCCCACGGTTTCGGCGGGCTTCAACCTCGACGACCTCGGGCTGGTGCAAGGATGAACGTGCGGCTCCTCCTCTCGCTGTCTGCGCTGGGCGCTCCGCTGCTCGTTGCGACGAGCGGCTGGGCAAAGGACTACTACGTGGCCCCGGCGCCCGCCGGCAACGACGCGAACGCCGGCAGCGAAGACGCGCCGTTCGCGTCGATGGCCAAAGCGCAGAGCGTGGCCATGGCCGGCGACGTCTTCTACTTCAAGGGCGGCACGTACGCGTACAGGGAGGGCACCACCACCTGCTCGAGCGGGACGGCGACCATCAGCGGTGTGGTGCTGAACAAGAGCGGCAGCGCCGGCAATCTCATCAGGTACTGGGCCGCGCCCGGCGAGAAGCCCGTCTTCGATTTCGACGGCATCAGGGATTCCTGCCGTATCAAGGGCATCCTCGTGTCCGGCAATTACATTCACCTCAAGGGGCTCGAGATCAGGGGCGTTCGCCAGAACAACAACCTGAACCACGAGTCCTGGGGAGTGTGGAACCAGGGGAGCAACAACATCTTCGAGGCGCTCGACGTCCACCACATCATGGGCGCCGGCATCTTCATCCAGCGCGGCAGCAACAACCTCGTGCTCAACTGCGACTCGCACGACAACTTCGACGAGCTCACGTCGAACGGCGCGGGCGAGAGCGCGGACGGCTTCGGCTGTCACGTCGGCGCCCGGGAGACGGGCAACGTATTTCGAGGCTGCCGCGCCTGGTGGAACGCGGACGACGGCTACGATTTCATCAACTCCGGCGCAGCCTGCCTCGTCGAGGACTCGTGGGCCTGGTACAACGGCTACAAGCCGGGGACGCAGACCGGCATCGGCAACGGCAACGGCTTCAAGGGCGGCGGCTACGGCGCCGATCCGGCGAAATTTCCGGCCGAGCCCGCGGCGCACACGGTGCAAAACTGCCTCGCCGCCTTCAACAGGGCGGCAGGGTTTTACGCGAACCACCACCCGAGCACGCTCTACTTCTACAACAACACCTCGTACGGCAATCGCCCCGACTTCAACATGCTCGGGATGGATTCGAACGGGAACGACATCACCGTCGGGGTTTACCGGAACAACCTGGCGTTCGGCGGGACGCTGTTCTCGAACCGCAACGGCGCCGACGACGCGAACAACTCCTGGACGGCGGGTGGTGTCACGGTCTCGAACGCGGACTTTCAGAACCCGTCCGAGATGGGGCTGGAAGCTCCGCGACAGGCCGACGGAAGCTTGCCCGTCCTCACGAATTTCCGCCTCGCGCCGGACAGCGACGCCATCGACAAGGGCGTCGACGTCGGGCTGCCCTACGCAGGCTCCGCTCCGGATCTTGGCTGCTTCGAGACGGGGCTGGTCGAGGCCGCGGGGGCTTCCGGCGCTGGCGGAGCGGGGGGCGCCGGCGCGGGCAGCGGCGGCACCGCGGATACGGGGTCGGGCGGCGCAAGCGCAAGCGCAAGCGAAGGAGCCACGAGCGGAGGAGCGACGAGCGGCGACGCAACCAGCGGCGGCACGACGAGCGTCGGTGGCGGCGGAACCTCGGGCACGGGCGGCGGTGGCACCAGTCCGAGCAGCGCCGACGACTCAGCCGGCTGCGCGTGCAGCACAGCTGGCGGACACCGGCCGGGTGCAGCGAGCTTCGCGCTCCTCCACCTCGTGCTGTGGGCCTTCGCAACGCGCCGGAAGCGCCGAGTCCCAGCCATCGCAATGAACCCGAGCTCCAAGCCCCCGCTCCAGACCCGACGCGGCCATCTGTGGCGCCTCCTGTCGGCCGCGAGCGTGTTGTTGGCGAGTGCGGCCTGTTCTGACGGCGGCGCGGCTGACACAGACACTTCAGGGAGCGGCGGGGCTCAGACGAGCGCCGGCAGTGCGGGCGCAGGCGGAACCGTCGCGACGGGTGGCACGACTGCGTCCGGCGGTGGCGCCACGGGCTCGGGCGGCGACGGAGCTGGGGGCGCCAGCGGGGGCGCCACCACGGGGACGGGCAGCGACGGAGCTGGGGGCGCCACAACGGGGACGGGCGGCGGATCGGGAAGCGGCGGAGCGCCCACGATCGACCCCGATGCGCTCTTCGCGGCTCCGGATGGCTCGGCGGACGCGTCGGGAACGAGGAGCGATCCCATGACCCTGGCCGCCGCCCTCCTTCAGGCGGATGCGGGCGACACCATTTACCTGCGCGGGGGCACCTACGCGCTCAAGACGACCCTCAGCCTGGCCAAGGACGGCATGAGCGGCGCAACCATCGAGCTGCGCGCCTACCCCCTGGACAGCGAACGCCCCTTGCTCGACTTTTCCGCCATGGCGGAGAGCTCCAGCAATCGCGGGCTCGTCTTGTCCGGCGACCACTGGCACATCTACGGCATCGATGTTCTCCGAGCCGGCGACAACGGCATGTTCGTCAGCGGTTCGCACAACGTGATCGAATACTCCACGTTCGCCGAATGCGCCGACACCGGACTCCAGCTGGGCGGAGGGGCGGCCGACAACCTGGTGCTCAACTGCGACTCGTATTTCAACGCCGATTCCAGCCTGGAGAACGCCGACGGCTTCGCCGCCAAGCTCGACGTGGGCACAGGCAACAAGTTCGTGGGCTGCCGCGCCTGGAACAACCTCGACGACGGCTGGGACGGCTACCTGCGCCCTGCAGACAACGTCACGACGACCTACGACGACTGCTGGGCCATCGACAACGGGAAGCTCAAGAATGGCTCGGTCGGCGCGGGCGACGGCAACGGCTTCAAGTCAGGCGGCAGCGACGGCAAAGATCTGCGCCACAACGCCGTCTACACGCGGTGCATCGCCGCGGGGAACGTCAACGACGGCTTCGACCATAACAGCAATCGCGGCAGCGTCACGATCCTGAACAGCGCGGCGCACGCCAATGGCAGCAACATCAACTTCAGCACCTCCAGCATCGCGGCCTCGTTGACCATCAGAAACACGATCTCTCTGGGGACGAACGGGTCACTGTCGGCGACGACCACGAACATCACCAACAACAGCTGGCAAGGTGGACTGTCGGCCACGAGCGGCGACTTCGTGAGCGTCGACACGAGCCTGCTCAAGGGCCCCCGCAAGGCCGATGGCAGCTTGCCGGACATCGACTACCTGAAGCTGGTGCCTGGCAGCGATCTCCGCGATGCGGGCATCGACGTAGGCGCGGAGTACAACGGAGCCGCGCCGGATCTCGGCCCCTTCGAGAGCGGAGAGTAGTCCCACCAGCACAGGCGCGTGAGCCAATGTGCTTGGCGCCCTGAATCCATCAAGCCGGCTTCTTGCCGAGCGCGAGCCCGATCCCGACCGCGGCCGCGCCGATCACGAACGGCAGGGCGCCCATCGAGGCGCCGATGGTCACGCACTGATTGGCCTCCTCCGTGCCGACGCGCCGGATCATCTCGCGCTGCGCGGCGTCGATCTCGACGCCGGGATAGCCAAGCGCCTCCTCCACGCGGGCGAGCCCCATGGAGCGGCCGAGCAGCCCGACCGAGACGGCGCCGAGCCCCAGAAGCACGGCGACAGCGCCCGGGATCCAGGCAAAGCCGCGCGCCTTCGTCGCCAGCATCGCCGTCCCCACAAGGCCGGTCCCGATGCCGGCCGTCCCGGCCAGGAGGGCGAGCCACGCTGCCCACCCGCAGGCCTTGAACGCTTCCAAGACGCTGTGCATGCTGTCCCACTAGCGCAGCGCCGGCCCGGAGAGAAGCTCAGGGGGCCGTGCGCCCCGCGCGCCAGGGGCGCTGACGGGCAGACACTGGATACACAGGAAAATTGTGACCCACCTCAGCCCGCAGCTGGGATAACATCCCCTGGGACACCGATGGACGCGCAGAAGACCGTGGCGCTCGAGGCGGAGCTGGACGCATTGCAGAAGGAAGTGCAGCGCCTGCGCTCCCGGGTCGCCGAACTGGAGGGGGCCGACCGCAGCTTCCCGGAGCGCTTGCTCGACGCGCTGCCCAGCCTCGTTTACGTGCTCGATCTCGATGAGGGGCGGTACATCTATCGTAACCGGGAGCTCGCGGACCTCGTCGGAGGGGGCTGCGGAGCGGCCGAAGGCCCGCCCCGCGGTGACGGCCTGTCCCCGACAGTCCATCCGGACGATATCGGTCGCATCGAGGAGTACCGGGCTCGCGTGGCCGCCTCGGAGAGCGGGGAGCAGGCGACGGTGGAGTACCGTGTGCGCGGTCGCGACGGCGGCTGGCGATGGTTCCTCGAGCGAGGCGTCGCGCTCGGCCGCGATCCCGAGGGACCGGGGCGCCGGATGCTGGGATCGGCGCACGATATCACCGCGCGCAAGCATACGGAGCAGATGCTCGAGCGGAGTGAGAGCCTGCTCCATGCGTTCCTCGAATACACGCCGTCCATGATGGTCGCGGTGGACGCCGCGGGCCGCCTCCTCCTCGTGAACCGCGAGATCGAGTCCTTTTACAGGATGAGCCGCGAGGAATTGCTCGGGCGGGTCGTCTACGACATTCTCCCGGCGCCGGCGGCCGCCTCGATACGAAAAGCCAATGAAGAGGTGGCAGCCGCCGGACGCCCGGGCGCATCCGAGCACGTGCTCGTCTTCCCGAGCGGTCCGCGCACCTACCTGTCGACCAAGTTCCCCATCCGCGACGCCGAGGGGACGATCTACGCGGTCGGGACGGTCTCGGTGGACATCAGCCGAACGAAGCAGGCCGAGGCCGAGCGCGCGGAGATGCAGCGTCAGCTCATCGAGATACAGCAGGCGACGATCCAGGAGCTCATCACGCCGCTCCTGCCGCTGGCGCGCGGCGTCGTCGCGATGCCGATCGTCGGGAGCGTCGACCCAGCGCGCGCCGAGCAGATCCTGGCGACGTTGCTTGAAGGGATCGCCGACCGGCGGGCCAAGATCGCCATCCTCGACATCACCGGGGTGAAGTTCGTCGACGAGCGGGTGGCGCAATCCTTCGTCGACGCGGCCCGGGCCGCGGGGCTGCTCGGCACCCGGGTCGTGCTCACCGGGATCAAGCCGCAGATCGCGCAGACGCTCACGACGATGGGCGCCGATCTGAGCGGCATCGTGACCACAGGGACCCTGGAGAGCGGCATCGCCTACGCGCTCGGACGACGGCTCCGCCGGTAACCGAGCGCGCACCCACCAACAGACCGGGTGTACGCCGGTACGCACAAGGCCCTCACCGCATTGGCGGAGCCCGCGAGGATCTCGGAAGAGCAGTATTCTTGCGCCCCTGACGGTGTATCCTATTCATGACATGCGCCTGCGCCCACAATGGGAGCGCGGGGCGCTGTCAATACAACGTGCGATGTGACCCAGGAGGTTGCCTATGAAGCCTGGAGCGATGCCGTTACGTGGCGCGATCGTGGTGACCATGGCCGTCAGCCTTGTTGGAGGCGCGGCGCTGGCCCGCGGCGTGCCAATGCTGGGGGTGGGAGGTTACGATCCGGTGCCCGGTCCCTCGCCGTGGGGCCCTGACGACGAGGCGGGCGCCTCCAACACGCAGACGCCGGACAAGGTCCTCGAGGCCAAGCGCCTGATCAAGGAGGGCAAGGTCTATCGCCTGGGTCACGTCTACGAGCCGGGGATGCCGACGTTCCCGGGCAACCAGGGGCTCTCCTTGGAGGCCGGGCCGACCTCGGTCATCCAGCAGCAGGTCACGAACTCCGAGGTGATGCACGGGGAGTTCGGCCAGATGGGGACGGAGTTCGACGCGCTAAGCCATTTCGGCTACATCCCGCCCGGGAGCACGGACCCCGCCGACGCGCTCTTCTACAACCAGTTCACTGGCGCCGAGGTCCTCACGGAGGACGGGCTCGCGCACCTCGGCGTCGAGCATGTGAAGCCGATCGTCACGCGCGGCGTGCTGCTCGACGTCAAGCGCTACGCGAACGGCGGGCAGACGCTCGCGTTCGGCCAGGAGATCACGCTGGCCATGGTGAAGAAGACGCTGCGCGCGCAGAAGATGGACGAGCGCGACATCGGCGTCGGCGACGTCGTGCTGATCTTCACGGGCTGGGAGGAGAACTGGGAGCTCGGCACCGAGGGGTATTACACGCAGCCGGGCGTGGGGCTGGCCCAGCCGGGGATCGGGATCGAGGTCGCGAAGTGGCTCTCATCGAAGGGCATCGCCTGCGTCGGGTCGGACAATTTCGGCATCGAGGTCACCCCGCCGAAGCCTCCGGTGGCGCCGGGGGTGGTCTTCCCGGTGCACCATCACCTGCTGGTGAAGAGCGGAATCTTCATGCACGAGGTGATGGTGCTCTCGGAGCTGGCCGCGGATCTGGCCGCGGAGCTCCAGCAGCATCCCCACGGCCACAAGAGCCCCTACGAGTTCTTCTACGTCTACAGCCCGCTGCCCCTCCGGGGCGCGTCCGGCTCACCAGGGATCCCGCTCGCGATCCGGTGAGCGGATCGGCGCGCCGGGGCCGCGCGCGCCCCGGTGTCGCCAGTCTCCTCTGGGCCTCTGTCGTTCGAGCTCTCTCTTCAGGGGGCCAGAAGCGCCCTCA
The DNA here is from genome assembly GCF_051525235.1 of Sorangium sp. So ce124. Classification (NCBI taxonomy): domain Bacteria; kingdom Pseudomonadati; phylum Myxococcota; order Polyangiales; family Polyangiaceae; genus Sorangium; species Sorangium sp. So ce124. The sequence goes on along the minus strand of NZ_CP150312.1, from coordinate 10,757,506 downwards.
GCCACGCCGCGCAGACGTCAACCGAGGCGCTTTCTCATGCTCAGGCTCGTGATCCGGTAGCCGAGCGACTCGTAGAGCCGCCGCGCCCGCGTGTTCTGCGCGAAGACGTGGAGCTCGATATCCCGGGCGCCCAGTCCGCGGGCGGCCTCCTCGGCGAGCGCCATGACCCGGCGCCCGAGGCCCCGGCCGCGGGCGTCCTCACGCAGGTGGATATCGTAGATGAACGCGCTTCGAAACCCGTCCACGCCGGTCATCCCGATCCAGAGGTGCCCGACCACGGCATTCCCTTCCAGCACCGAATAGAGGTGGTGGTCGGGGGTGGCGAGCCCTTGCGGCAGGAGCGCCTCCACCTGGGAGCGCGCGTTGCGCTGCGCGTCCGCAGTCCGGGCGTCCACGGCGCTCGCGCGCTCGCCCGCGTACGAAGAGATCACGAGCTCGACGAACGCATCGAGCTCGATGGCATCGAGCGGCCGCAGGGCGACGAGCAGGTCGGTCATCGGTAGATCCTACTTTCTCCTGCCCGGCCGTGCAGCCGGTCGATGAAGGGCAAGGCCCCTTTCAAACCGCGCGTGTAGCTTCTCGACCTGGATCCGCTCGCCGACGACCCCCCTCGCCGCAGGGATCTAGAGGGTACCGCAGGTGCTTGCATGCGCGCAATCAACGGCGTGGATAGACCGTTGATGGGGCGTCATTCTCAGGGGGTGTCCGATCGCGTAAAAGAGTGTTCTGATGGAATCGGCGAGTGCCTTCGCTTCGTCCGCCTGCCGGCGCATCGCGACCTGAACTTGCATCGCACAGTGTAGGCTCGCGTTCCACGCCGAGGTGGGCGCAGGTCCCGGTTCAGTCCGTCGGCCAGCACGGGCTGAGCGGGAATCGTACAGCGGACTGCGCCGGCCGAGCGCGTCCCTCGCCGCTCCTGTCCGGGATTGCCACTGCGCGTCAGCGCGATTTACGCGGTGGGGCTTGCCGAGCAGGTTTCCAGTACGTGTCCGAGGCGTCGCTTCTGGCGGCGTCGAAGAAACAACCAGGTGGCATCTGCGAACTCGGCAGCTCCACCCGGGGTGCTCGGCCTGCTCGCTCGCCCCGCTGCTCCGGGTCTGATAGAATGGTCGTTGGCCATGCTCGAGCTCCTCCGCAACGCGCACCACACGGTGACGATCGACCCGGCTTCGCAGATCGCCCGGGTCACGCGGAGCGCGCTGCCGTCCGAGTCTGTCGCGGAGTTCGAGGCGCTGTGGATGGAGGTGAGCCGCGCGCTCGACCGGGTCGACCGTCATCGGCTGTGCCTGCTCATCGATCTGCGCGCCGCGGTGGGTCGGAACGACCCGCAGTTCGAGGCGGCGATGCAGCGGATTCGGCCGCCCGTGATGGGCCGCTTCCGGCGCGTCGCCATCCTCGTGCGGACGACCGCGGGGGCGCTGCAGATCCAGCGCCATTTCCGCGAAGACGGCATCGATCGGATGATCGGCAGCGACGAGGCCCGGCTGCTCGATTACCTCCGCGAAGCACCGGCGCGCATCCGTTGATGCGGATCACGATCGGCGTAGCCCCCCAGGCGCGCGCTGCTGCACCGTCGGCGATCTGCATCGAGGTGTCCTCCGTCCGGCAACATCCATCGAGGTGTCCCTTGCTCCGTGCTCCGTGAGGAGACGATGATCCGAAGTCACCCCCGGCGCCGCCGCAAGGCGAGCCGCTGCCAACCATGCTCCATCCCAGGTCGACCCCCCGCCCGGGCCGCGGCACGCCCTCTACAGTGCTCAGACGAGCCGGACGCGGCTCACCTTTCGTGACCAGCCGGCGACGATTTTTGTAACTCAGCGAAAACGAACGACTTTTGGGGCCAGCGACCGCGCCGCCCGCGCCGGCTCTCGGCGACCTCAGGGGCCGGTGAGGTATCGTACTCGAGGGACGTGGCCAGTCGAAGACTGGGACGGATCACCTCTCTTGGACGCCGCAATCCATATCCTTCTTGAGGCTGTGCAGCCCATGAACTTCAGTCTTCTCGTTTGTTGTACGACGTGCTTGTCAGTTCTCGAATTGGCCGTATAGTAGATTCGAGTCGCGCCCCTGCCGTCCGCAATGTAGTCATGCGGCGTGTTGCAGCGCTCGTGTCGATCCGCCAGGTCGAGGCTCCATCCGTCCCAGGTTCGCTCCGGCGATGTTGTGGACGGTGTGTTCCGTACCGGAGAAACACGGCGCGACGGGAGGACAGCGAAGCATGTCCTGGCGCTCGATGAGCGGCCGAGTCGAAAGATTGGCAGTCTACTCGATGGGGGGAGAGGGGTATGGAGGTACGGACCGATTGCGGTATCGAGGCTCGTGATCTCAAGGATTCACGGCCGGCGCGGCGGCTCGCCATCGCGCACGTGGTGAGCAGCTTCCAGACCGGCGGCGCCGAGCAGGTGGTCGTCGATCTCGCCGCGTCCCAGCGCGCCGCGGGCCATGACGTGCTGGCGGTCGCGATCGCGGAGGATCCAGACGGCCCGCGCGCGGAGCAGCTCCGGCGGCGCGGGGTCGAGGTGCACCTCGTGCCGAAATGCCCGGGGTTCGACACGACGCTCACGGCCCGCCTCGCCGCGCTGTTCGCGACGCGGGGCGTCATGCTCGTCCACGCGCACAACGACCTTTCGCTCATCTACGCGGCGCCCGCCGGATGGCTGCACCGGGTCTCCGTCATCCACACGACGCACGGCGTGTCCCAGGGCATGCAAGGACGGAGCTGGCTGCGCCGCGCCGCGTCCGCGTTCGTCGATGCCCATGTCGCAGTGTCGCAGCCGACCGCCGCGGTCGTCCTCGACCGGCGCGAGGTCGATCCGCCGAAGCTGCATGTCGTGGTGAACGGCATCGATCTATCGCGGTTCGCGCCGGATCCGGCGGCCAGGGCGCGGGTGCGGGCCGAGCTCGCGATTCCGCGAGACGCCTGGGTCGTCGGGACCGTGGGGCGCCTCTCTCCCGTGAAGAACCAGGCGCTGCTCGTGCGCGCCGCCGCGACGTCGTTGCCCCGGAACGGACGGGTGCTCCTCGTCGGCGAGGGCGCCGAGCGCGGGCGGCTCGACGCCCTCGCGCGCGAGCTCGGGGTGTCGGAGCGCGTGCTGTTCGCAGGCGAGCGCCACGACGTGCCGGCGCTCCTCGCCGCGCTCGACGTGTTCGCGCTGCCGTCCCTGTCCGAGGGCCTGCCGCTCGCGCTCCTCGAGGCGATGGCCGCTGGCCTTCCGGCCGTCGCGACCGACGTGGGCGGCGTGTCCACCGTGCTCGTCGACGGGGAGACGGGCTTCCTCGTGCCGTCCAACGAGGTGGCGCCGCTCGCCGCAAAGCTCTCGGAGCTCCACGCCAATCCCGCCCGCGCCGCGCAGATGGGCCGGTGCGGCCGGATGCTCGCGCTCCGGCGCTACTCCGCGATCCGGATGGCCGAGCGCTACATGGATCTGTACGCGCTGCTGCTCCTGCGGCATTCGCAGCGTGTCGCCGGTGTGCGCCCGAGCACGCTGCTCGCCCGGTTCTGGGGCGAGAACCAGAGGCCGCGCGTAAACACCGCCGCCGCGCACCGCGACGGGCGAGCGCTCGGCGATCACCCGTCGTCGCGCTCGCCGGCGCCGCTCGCGAGCTGATCCGGCGGCGGAGCGCCGCCATCGCCGAACGCTGCTGCTTTCAAACGCTCTCGAGGGGGGATGACTCATGCCGAACGCAATGCGATGGCTCTCGGATCTCCTGGCCACGCCGTGGGCGACGCGGCCATTCACGCCGATGATGCACGGCCATTCGACCATCGTCGTGATGCATCGGCTCGCGGACCCGGATCGCGGGATCGAGGGCCTCGATCCGCGTGCCCTCCGGCGCGCGCTGCAGTTCCTGAGGCGCGAGCGGTATCCGATCGTGCCGCTCGAGCGGGTGTTCCGGAGCCTCGCGGGCGAGGAGCCGCCCATCGACCGGGCCGTCGCCTTCACGATGGATGACGGCACGATCGACCAGGCGACGGTCGCCGCGCCGATCTTCGCGGAGTTCGATTGCCCGGCCACCATCTTCGTGGTGAGCGGCTATCTGGACGGCGATCTGTGGTGCTGGTGGCACCGCGTGGAGCACGTGTTCGAGACGACGCGGCGCCGCGAGCTCAGCGTGACGGTGGACGGCCTCTGCCACGTGATCCGCCTGGACGCCGGCGTCCCGCGGGCGCAGCTCGCGCGGCGCTTCATGGAGCGGTGCAAGCGCGTGCCCGAGACCGAGAAGCTCCGCGCCATCGTGCGGCTCGCCGCCGCGGCCGAGGTCGATCTCCCGGCGCGCCCCCCCGCGCGTTACGCGCCCATGTCGTGGGATGACGTCCGCGCGTGCGAGGCGCGCGGCATCACGTTCGGTCCTCACACGGTCACCCATCCGGTGCTCTCCAGGACGAGCGACGCGCAATCGAAGCACGAGATCCACGTGTCCTGGGCGCGCCTGCGCGCCGAGGCCAGGCGCCCGGTCCCGGTCTTCTGTTATCCGAACGGGCATGTGGGGACGGACTTCGGTCCTCGCGAGTGCGCGACGCTTCGCCGGCTTGGCTTCCTGGGAGCCGTGACCAACTGGCCTGGTGACTATGCGACCGCCAACGGATTCCGCAGCTCCGCGGACGCGCCGTTCTCGGTGCCCCGGATCGACTTCGGCGCGGATCACCGGAGCTTCATCCGCTCGGTGTCGGGCGTCCTGCGGACCAAGCAGGTGCTGCAGCGGCAACTCGCCCTGCGAGGCGCGGCGGCGCGGGTCGATCCGGGCCTGACGCTCGATGGATCTCAGGACGAAGCCCAGGGCCCGTCGGCCTCGCCGGTCGAGTGATCGTGGAGCTCGCGCGCGGCCGCTCATGCGGTCGCGGACGGCGCAGCCCCGCCGGCGTGCGCCGGAGCGCCACGCGCTGCTCGCCGCGAGTGGATCGCGTGCGCCCGAGAAGCCGGCCGGGCCATCACTTCTTACGATACGCGCCGGGCGTCGTTCCCGTACGGCGCTTGAACGCCGTGGTGAGGTGCCCCTGATTGGAGAAGCCGCACTCCAGGGCGATCTCCGCGATGGACAGCCGCTCGTCCTGGAGCATGGTCATCGCCTTCTCGATGCGGCGTGAAATGACGTACTGGTGCGGAGTCTGGTGAAAGGCGTTCTTGAACAAGCGCGAGAAATGGTCCGGCGAGTAGCCCACCAGCCCTGCCAGGTCGACCAGCCCGAAGTTCGAGGAGAGCTCGCTGTCGACGAATTTTTCGATCTGGGTGCGCTGGCTCCTCGAGAGGCTCGCGTTGCGCAGCGAGATCTCCGCCCCTGATCCCGCGCCGTACCGCGCGGATAGGTAGGAGGCCAGCGCCAGGCAGAGCGACTGCACGTAGACGGCCCCGAAGTACTCCTGGCCCTCGGCCTGCGCCTGCAGGCGATGAACCAGGTCGACGACATGGGCGTCCACCAGGCCGAACCGCGGCTCCCGCTCCGGAACCAGCACGCCCGACGGAGACGCACAGAGCGCCAACATGGATGCTTCGGGGAAGTTCACCGACGTGCACACGGAGGGGCGCCCCCGCCACTCGACGCTGTACAGCCTGGTCCTCCGCGGCAAGAGGTCCATCATTCCCGAGAGCCGCTCGAAGGAATGCTCCCGGACCTCGCCCGAGGTCGGCTCCGCGAAGCGAATGTCGACCCGCGAGGGGCCTCCCGTCCAGACCAGGATCGCATCGCTCTCCGCCGAGAGTCCCTCGAGCCGGCCGCTCTCGGGCACGTGCCCGATCCGGAGGGGCAGCCCCACCCAGTCCGATCCGGTGAGAGCCGCGCCGTACTTCGCTGAAAACTCCGCGGTCATGCGTGGGGTCGCCCAGGAGCATCGTCGGCGTCGAGCAAGACGGGGGTCAAGCCCCTCGTGCGCTGGGCATGTGAGCGCACCCCCACCGGTGCTCGCTGGCGCTGGGCGGATCGGGTCCCCCGCGTCGGGATCCTGAAAACGTTCGCCGGGAATTTGAACGACCTCGCTGCGAGCGCCACGTACCCTTCCCTTCACTTCCTCGCAGAGCCCGAGCGGGTGGTGCGGCGCTGCGCCGAGCCCCCGTCTCCTCTGCCAACAACACAATTTTCTTCGGTCGCTGACCGGGAGCGCTGCTCACATGTCTACCTCGACCTCTCCGCTGCTCGTCCGCCGTGGCGCATTCGGCCCCTTTGCTCGCGGGATTCCGCTCGTGGGCCTTCTCTTGGTCGGCTCTATGGCCTGCTCCAGCGCTTCGGATGGGTCGTCCGACGACTCGACTGGCTCCGGAGGAGGTGCTTCTTCTTCCTCCGGCGGCCCCCAGACGACGAGCACGGGCGAGGGCTCGGGAGTCTCCTCGACCACGAGCGGAGCTGGCAGCACGACGACGGCGGCGACCAGCGGCTCGGGCGGTGGGGATTCTTCCAGCAGCTCGAGCGGCGCCGGAGGGGCTGGGGGCGCGAGCAGCAGCAGCAGCGCTGCGGAGACCTCGAGCGGCAGCGGAGGCTCGCCCGAAACAGGGTTCCAGCCTTGCCCTGCGACGGGCCCTTGCAAGATCCTGCCCCTCGGGGACTCGATCACCTTCGGTCTCGGCTTCGACGGCGGGTACCGGGTCGAGCTCTTCCACCTTGCCACGCAAGACGGCCACGATGTCACGTTCACGGGCACGCAGCAGATGAACGGCCCCGCGATGGTCGATGGCAAGCCGTTCCCCCGCAATCACGAGGGCATCAGCGGAGAGACCATCCAGCAGATCGCCAACCGAGTGCCGACCCCGGCGCTCCGCGACGTGCCGCACATCGTGCTGCTCCACGCCGGCACCAATGACATGTATCAAAGCCCGAACGGCGCCGACACCCGCCTGGGCGCCCTCATCGACGAGCTGATCGCCGGCGCGCCCGACGCGCTGATCGTCGTGAGCAACATCATTCCTTTCCCGAGCGGCGCAAACGCGGTCAGCACGTACAACGCCAAGGTCCCCGGGGTGGTCCAGGAGCGCGCCAACAAGGGCGCGCACGTCATCTTCGTCGATCAGTTCAAGGATTTCCCCACGTCCGAGCTCGGCGACGGGGTCCATCCCAACAAGGCCGGCTACGCCCGGATGGCGGGCCGCTGGTACGACGCGATCTCCGACTACCTGAGGTGAGCCGGGCGCCAGCGCCTCCATCGCTCAGCCCGCCTTTTCCACACCTCTTCTATGCTGAGCCCGCGGCCGCGGCGGCCGTGATGGCCGACATGTCCGCCGGCATCTTCCTGGTTTTCTTTGCGTCGAACTACGCAGTGAACCAGACCGCCAAGCTCCACCGCTACCTCACGGAGTCCGTCCTCCGACGCTACCTGCCGCCGTCGCTCGTCGAGCGCGCCACGGTCGACAAGTTCGTCGGGGATGCCGTCATGATCGTGTTCGGAGCCCCCGATCCCCTCGACCCGGCCGAGCAGGCGCGTCGCTGCGTCGCGCTCGCGCGCGACCTTCAAAGCACGCTGCCGAGACTGGGTGATGGTGTTCGCCTCGTCGCCCGCGCTGGCATCAACACGGGTGACGCCGTCGTGGGCAATTTCGGATCGCTGGCGCGCTCGGACTACACAGTCATCGGGCCTGCTGTGAACATCGCCGCGCGGCTCGAGACGGCGAGTGAGCCGGGCCGTATCCTCATTGGAGAGAGCACGGCGAAGCTGCTGGACGGCGCCGTACCGCTGGAAGCCGCTGGCGAGCTCCGGCTGAAGGGCGTGGCCGCGCCGGTGCGAGCCTTCTACGTCAAGTGACTGGTTCACCGTCTAGAACAACGATCGCGTTGTTCTAGCGAGAAATGAACCACCAAGACGCCATCAGACGCCAAGACGCCATAAAATAAAACAATATCTTGGCGTCTCATGGCGTCTTGGCGGTTCGAAATTCTGCGCATTTCGGGCAGCTTCAACCCGTTTGTCGCTCTAGGTGCCCGGTGCTCCGGGCCAATCGATCGTGCCCCCCCTCGTCGGTCGACCCCGCTGGCGACGAACACCTACTTGATGGCGGCGAGCTTGCCGGTGCGGCGCGCGGCGGACGACACCCGCCCAAGAGCATCGGCGAGCGCGCTAGCCGGATCCTCCGGCAGGTCGAGCGAGCGCCACGCGACGTAGCCGTCAGGGCGGACCAGCGACGCTCCTCCGGCCCCGAGGCCAAACGCTTTGCAGAACGCTCCTTCATCGGATGGCAGCACATCCGCGCCGATGCGGACGCATTCGAGCTCGATGCCCAGCTGCTCGCCGACCTGCGCTGCGGCGGGGCACCACCGCGCGTCCTCGGTGAGCAGCACCCAGCGTCGCTGGAACAGATCGAGCGTCGACAGCCGCTCGCCGCCCCGCACGACCCACGCGTGCGGCGCGCGCGTGCCGGGCTGACCCGCCCATTGCTCGGGCCGCAACGCCGGAGGGAGCCCGTCGCCGGCGCCGAGCACCGCCGTCGATCGGTACAGCTGCCCGAGCTCCATGGCGTCATCGTCGATGATCGGCACGCCTCCGGCCGTCCCGCCCGCATGCGCCTTGTAGTCCTCCCGGGCGAAGATCTGGTGATGCCGGAGCCACGCGATCGGGCGCCGCTCGGCGTCGTACGTGTCGAGCAGCTCCGGCGTCGACGCGCCGGAGAGGACCGCAGAGAGCTTCCACGCGAGGTTGTGGGCGTCCTCGATGCCCGTGTTCGCGCCATAGCCACCCCGGTTGGGCGGCAGCGTGTGCGCGGCATCCCCTGCGAGGAACACCCTGCCGGACGTGAATCGGTCGGCGACGAGGGCGCTGATCTCCCAGCGCCCGGTGGTGACGATCTCGATCTCCAGGTCCGTCCTTCCGATCGCTCTGGATATCAGCGCCCTCAACGTCGCCGCGTCGCGCTCCTCGTCATCCCAGAAGATCAGCACCCAGCGGCCATCGCCGTACGTGGTGAGGAATGCGCTGAGGCCCGGCTGCTCGATCGCGAACTGCGTGACCCCCGTTCGAAGGTACTCCTCGAGCGGAGCCCGGAAGAGGACGCTGCGCGCCGTCCTGATGTGCCCTCGCCCGGAGCGGCCGATCCCGAGCGCCTCGCGGATCGCGCTGCGGTGGCCGTCCGCCGCCACCAGGTAGGAAGCGCGCAGCGCGACCTCTCGCCCGTCGCACCCGCGCAGCCAGGCGGTCACGCCGCCTGGGTCCTGCTCGAAGCGGGTGAGCTCGGTCTCGAGCCTCACGTCGGCGCCGAGCTCGACCGCCCTGTCTCGAAGCCTGGGCTCGAGGCGATCCTGGGCGATCGCGGCGCCAGCGCACGGCGAGCGCTCGATCGCGGGCGCCGCCTGCTCCCCGGGCGTCCACGGGACCTCCTCGAACCACTTCCCCGCGAGGCTCTCGACCCGAGCCCGGCGCAGCCGGAAGCCGGGCGGCACCTGCGGGATGTGCGGTCCAAGCCCGACCGCACGATAGAGCTCCAGCGTCCTCGGCGTGTAGCCGATCGCGCGTGGATGCGGCGAGCTGCCAGCGTGCCGCTCGACCAGCACCGTGCGCACCCCTCGCCAGGCCAGGAACACAGCGGCCGACAGGCCGACCAGGCTGCCCCCGACCACGAGCACCGACGTCGATTCTACGTGCATGAAGACCGTCCTTTAATACAGTGTATCACTACGATACAGTGTATCGCGTCGGGTTTGTTGTCAACCGGGTGCCGATGCGGACAAGACGAGACGAGCGATGACCGCACGGCAGAAGAAACCGCACGCGACCGACGCCCCCCTCATCTGGGAGCGCCCGGAGCCGGCGCTCCGTCCCGCTCCCGGGCCGCTGAGCAGAGACCGGATCGTGCGCGCCGCGATCGCGCTCGCCGACGCGGAAGGCCTCGCCGCGGTGTCCCTGCGCAAGATCGGGGCGTCGCTCGACGCCGGCCCGATGCGCCTCTACGGCTACCTGGACACCAAGGAGGAGCTGCTCGAGCTCATGGTGGACGCGGTGTACGGGGAGATGGCGTCCGCGGGGCCGATCCCCGGCGACTGGCGCGAGGCCCTCCGGACGATCGCCCACCGCACCCGTCGGGCCGCGAGGGAGCACGGGTGGTTCATCGATCTGCTGGGCGGCCGCCCCCATCTGGGCCCGAACGCCCTCGCGCACCTCGAGGCCTCGCTCGCGGCGCTGAGCGGCGCTCCGGGCTTCGAGGACATCGACGCCGTCATGATGGCGGTCGGGACCGTCAACGCCTATGTGATGGGCGCCATCCGCGCCGAGGCCAACGAGCTGCGCGCGGAGATCGCGAGCGGCATGGATCAGACCGAATGGCAGCGGGCGTCGGAGGCGTACATCCGCCGGATGATCGCCACCGGCCGCTTCCCGACGCTCGCCAAGGTGGTCGAGGACGCCACCCACCCGCCCGCCGACGCCGCGTTCGACAGGGGTCTCGACTGCGTGCTCGACGGCATCGCGGCGCGCCTCTCCTGCGGAGCGGCGGCGGGAAGAGGCCTCCGCGAGCGGCGGTAAGCCGCGGCCTTCCTAGAGTACTCGGAGGAACGCCGTGAGGTCGGCCTTCTCCTGCGCCGTCAGCTTCGTGCCGAGCACGAGGTTGAAGAACTCCACGGTGTCCTCCAGCGTGAGCAGGCGCCCGTCGTGCAGGTAGGGAGGGCTGTCCTTGATGCCGCGCAGCGGGAACGTCTTGATGGGGCCGTCCGCGGTCGCCATCCGCCCGTTGATGAGCACGGGCTTGAAGAAGCGCTCCGCCCGCAGGTTGTGCATCAGGTTGTCCGTGTAGTACGGCGCGACATGGCACGTCGCGCACTGGCCCTTGCCGTTGAAGACCGCCTCTCCGCGGAGCTCCTCCGGCGTGGCCTTCGCGGGGTCGAGGCGCCCGTTCAACGCGAGCTTCGGCGCCGGGGGGAAGTCGAGGATCTCCTGGAACTCGGCCATCGCTTGGACCTGGTGCCCGCGGTCCAGGATGTTGATCCCCTTCTTCACGGCGATGACGGGGTCACCGTCGAAGTACGCCGCTCGCTGCTCGAACTCGGTGAAGTCCTCGACGGTCTTGAGCGCGCGTTGCGAGCCGAAGAGGCGCTGGATGTTCACGCCGCGCAGCGTGGGGGTGTCGACGCGATGACGGAACTCCTGCGGCCTGATGTCGCCCACGAGGTGGGTCGCGTTGTTCGTGTGCCCGTTCGCGTGGCAATCGAAGCAGGCGACGCCGAGGCTCGCCTTCTCCGAGCGCCGGTCCGCGGTCGCGTTGAACTGCATCTGCGGGAACGGCGTGACGAGCAGGCGGAGCCCCTCGAGCTGCTTCGGGTTCAGGATACCGTTGAAGAGCTCGTAGAAGTTGTCGATGGTGACGAGCTGCCCCTTGGAGACGTCGCCGAGATCAGGCCGCGTCGTGAGGTAGATCGGCGCCGGGAACTCGGAGATGAGGTGATCCGGAAGATCGAAGTCGAGATCGAAGCGCGTGAGATCGCGCCCGGTCTGGCGCTTCAGCTCCTCGATCTGGAGCTTCGGGAAGACCATCCCGCCTTCCGGCTGGTTCGGGTGGGGCAGCGGCAGGAAGCCCTGCGGCCAGAGCCCCTGATCCCGGATGGCGTCGGGCGTGAGCGCCGCCAGCGACTCCCACGTCGTCCCCTTCTCGAGCTTCACCCGGACGCCGCCCTGGACGGGCTTGCCGCGCGACATGGTGACCCCCGGCGCAGGGCGGTTGGCGAGGTCGTACCGCGCTTCGAGCAGCGTCTGGTGGCGCTTCATCACCGCGGGCTTGTCGGCCTTCATCCGGGCGACCAGCTCGGCGAACGGCTCCTTGTCGACGACCGGCAGGTAGCTCGTGCGCGGCGTGGCGGGGCCGGGCGGCGGATTCGCGTTCATGGGCGCCCTCGGGCCCGTCGGCGCGACCGCCTCGGGCGTCCCCGGCGGCGCGTCGCGCGTGCTGACGGGCTCCAGAGGCACCGCCCCCGGCGTCGAGGCGCAGTGCACGAGGCCGAGGGAGAGCGCCGCAGTGCACGCGACCATGCACGTGACATCCATTCTCTTCACAGGCATAAGAGAGGCTCCTTCACGAGGGGTACGTCGTCAGAAATGGCCGGCCGAGCGCCCCGCCTCTCGGCGCGCGGAGCTCCCGCCCGGTGCACACGAATGGCGGCTCGCCGGGCACAACTGCCGAGGCGCCATGAGCAGTTCCGCCCGCAGGCGACTCCTGTGCCAGGGGCGCGCCCGCCGTGCGCTCCGTCCCTGATCAGGCGCGAAGCGTGGCAATTTGCGCGGGGAGATCGTGCCTCCTCGCTCGAATCGGCGAACGAGCACGCCTCGCGCCATCGCGGGTCACCGTGCCAACGGGGCTCACGAGCGCGCTCCGTCCAGCCGAGGAGCGGGGGTGGCGCGAGGCAAACTGCCACGATCCGTGGCATCATGGCCCGCTCCGTGTGTGCGACCGGGGCGCCGCGGGGGGCGCGCGCCCCCCACGGCGGTCGGTTCAGCCGTCCCGCCGGCGCCGCTCCGGCGTGACGCGGAAGAACGGCGCCTTGACGTCCTTCGCGTCGAAGAAGAACACCCGATCCCAGACGGGGACCCGCTCCCGCTCCGCCAGATCGTACACCTCGCCTCGGGACAGGCTGCCGACGAGCTTCGCGCTCGAATGGCCTCGCATCCTCCACCGGAACTCGTACGGGAGCAGGACGCTGGGGTCGCTGAACATGCCGCGGCGCTCGGCGAAGCTCCGCCGCGCGGCCTCGGAGAGCTCCCGGGCATGACGGAGGTTCGGGGCGACGATGTAGGTCGTCGCCAGGCCCTCCTCGAGCATCTGCCGATTGATGAGCCGACCTCGCGACAGGACGTATCCGAGCACGCGGCCGTAGACGTCGAACGGCTGTTCGTCCGTCTGGATCTCGACCTCGGCGCCGTCAGGGAGCAGCTCGGAGAGCCGCTCTGCGGCCACCTCGGCCCAGTGACCTTGCGAGGCGCCGAGGAAGTGCGTCTCCGGCGTATCGATCGAGAGCATCCGGACAGGATGGGTCACGCCGCGCTCGTCGCGCACGCGGAGCGTGTCGCCGTCGACCGTCCTCACCACCTCGGCGACGAAGCTGTCGCCCGGCAGCTCCCGGCGCAGCCCCCGCCTCCGGGAGACAAGAGACACGTAGTCGATGAACCTCCGGAACTCCGGAAGCAATCCTGCCATCGCCCCCTCCTATGATGGATAGCCCCACAGAAACCGCCGTCCGCGCATCGCGCGGACTTTCGCCCTGCCCAGGCGGCCTGTTCCATGAAGATATAGAGAGGGCCCTGGCCCTAGGAAAGCGCTCGCCGCGCCTGACCCGCGGGGCGCGAGGTGGCCTGAAGCGCCGGTCGGATGGAGAGGGAGATTTGAACGCCAGGGCGCCAAGGCGCAAAGACGCCAAAAGACAAGAGAGATTATTTTACCTTCTTCGCTCCCTTGGCGCGCTGCCGTTGCAATCTTCTTCTGGCGCCTTCGCGAGCTTTTTTCTCTTCTTTTGGCGTCTCTTGGCGTCTTTTGGCGTTCAATTCTTCCTCTCCTATAGCACCGCTCATCCCACCGCCTTCCGGGCCTCGCCGGCGCCGATTTCCTCCAGCAAATCATCCTCGTCCTCTCCCGCGGACACCTTCTCCAGCGCCAGCCTCAGCTTCGGCTCGGCGCTCGCCTCGGCGGCGACGCGGATCCGTTTCTCCACTGCCTCGCCCCCATGCGGGCGCGCCGCGAGCGCCGCAGCGACGCGCTGCTCCGGCGGCGCAGAACCGTCCTCGACGATGCGCAGCACCTCTTCGAGGTCGTTCCCCGCTGTCCGGTATCCGGTCCTGGCCACCAGCGACTGCAGCGATTTCTTCCACTCGGCCAGCGGCCGGCCATTGCGCGCGATGACCTCCAGCAGCCGCGCCCGATCCTGCGTCGCGACGACGGCCTGAGCGGCCTGAATACGCTCGATCAGCGCCGTCGCCTCGGCCCGGCTGGCCGCCGGGACGGTGATCGACTTGCCGTCCCGCAGGCCGATTTTCACGAAATGATAGACGCCGCCAACTCCCCCGTGGGTGAGAGTGACCTGGACGATGGCCCTGTGCGGGAAGAACCGCCGCCGGAACGCGCTCTTGACCATCACTCCGTCGGTGCCGATATGCACCCAGGTCGGCGTCACCTTGGCCCAGAGCCAGGCCGCGACGCCCAGGAGCGGCGCGAGCCCGCCCGTTGCCGTCATCGGAGCGAGGGGCGCGATTGACCATTTCGCGATTGCCGTCAACAGCAGGATCAGCAGCGCCAGCACACACGGAGCGAGGATCAGGACGAAGATGGCCAGGAGACAGCCCGCGATCTTGCGACCGCTGGAGTCCTCGCGGTACGTGCGCATCCGCACCGCGCGCGCCTGCGCCCCCGCCCCGGCCCGCGACAAGAGGTCGACCGCCTCCTCCTCCGAGGCTTGCTCGACGGCGGCGACGCGCCCATCCGAGAACGACAGCACCGCGGCGTGGCCGTTCGGCGTCCGCTCCGTCCAGCCGCCGGCGAGGCGCGCGAGCGGCAGACGGCTCTCCTTCGCTCCCTCCGCGATCAGCAGCCGCTCGCCCTCGATCTTCACGCTGCCGTCGCGGAGGCGGCGCTCGCCCGGTCCGCGGTCCGCGCCGGCGAACGACAGAGCGCTGACGAAGTAGCTGCCGAGGCCGATCAGCGCGGCGAAGAGCGCGGCCTCCTCCATCCCGAGCACGGCTAGCCCCCACGGAGCGGCGAACGTGCCGGCGAGCGATGCGACGACCAGGGACCCGAGGAGGCGCTTGTCGCGGCGGACGTCCTGCACCTCGACCCTGCAGAGTCGCTCGGGCGAAGTCGCGCCGGGAGCGTCCTCGCTCATTGCTGCGGCCGCATCGCCGGGATGTGCTCCCCGTGGTCCGCGGTGGTCATCGCTCGAGGTTAGCCCGGACGCGGCCGCTCGGGGCGGCGATTCAGCCGGACGGGCGCCGGCGCCATCCCAGGGGAGCAGCGCCGGGGAGGCATGAGGGAGGCATGAGCAGGAGAGCGCCGTCCTCGGTCCGGCGTGCTCATTGCCAGGGTGAAGTTGCCAACGCGTGGGCCTGCACGGCGTGTCGAGGCGAGCGCCGGTTATTCACAAGTCCAGGCGCCCGCGCGCACGATCATGCCCGCAGCGCAAGCCCATCGCTCCGCCGTGATGGCCTCGATGAAGCAGGACATTGCTCTCGCGTCGATGTCAGGATCCTGTGTCCCGCCGGCGCAGCCCATCTCATCAAACTTGACCGCGATCCCAGCGCCGCACGGAAAATTCATAGCGATGACGCAATCCTCGCCGATCTCCAGCAGGTGCTCCGTCGCAACGTCGGCGGAGGTGCCTCCAGCCTCGCAGAACACCGGGCGCTCTGCGCAGGGCGTGAGGCCCTCGAGCGGGATGGGATCGAACTCTCCCTCCGAATCGATGATCCCACCGAAACTCCGGTCCGGGGCGCCGCCCTGGCCTCCAGTGCCGCCCGAGACGTCCGGAACACCCGTGCCGCCGGCGCTGACGCCTGCCTCCGGGTCGCTCGCTTCACAGCCGAGACAGCTCACGACGGAAATCACAAGCAATCGATGTGTCCATTGCATCGACAGAGCATAGAGAGCTTCCATGCGGAGCACAACGCGACCCGCCGCGCGGGGTCGCCCCGCCCCCCAACTCAGGTTGGGCGCCCCGGACCCGCGGTTGGGCGAGGCGAGTCACGTCGCGGATTTCCACCCTGATCAGCCGGCCTGCTTCATGAAGATATAGAGAAGGCCCTGGTCCTCTGAAAGCGCTCGCCGCGCCTGACCCGCGGGGCACGAGGTGGCCTGATGCGCCGGTTGGATGGAGAAGAAGAATTGAACGCAAAGGCGCAAAGACGCTAAAAGACAAGAGAGAACATTAGCCTCCCTCGCTCTCTTGGAGCGCTGGCGTTGCGATCTTCCTGCGCCTTCACGAGCTTCTCTCTCCTCTCTTGGCGTCTTTGCGCCTTTGCGCCTTTGCGTTCAATTCTTCTTCTCTTGGCGCCTGGGCGGCTCGCAGCTCGTGCCAGCACCAGGCGGCAGCCGGATGAGCGCCGCTCGCCGTCCCGCTCCGGCTTGGGGCTACGCTTCCTCCGCGCTTTCCCGTTACGATGACCAGCGCGATCGCTTCGGTAGATCGCCGGGGGGCATGGGACGTCTGCATGCGGCCCCGCGCTGGGCTCCCGGGGGCGAGGGCCACCGCGGCGAGGAGGTCTTGGATGTCGTCGCATGAACAGGTAGAGCCGGCCGACACGCCGGCAGAAGAGGGCGCAGCGAGGGCGGGGGCCGAGCTCGCGCGCCGCAGGCGCGGCCTGCGCTTCCGGCTCGCGCTCGGGGCGCTCGCGCTCGCCGCCAGCGTGACCGCGCTCGTCCTGAGCCACGAGACGAAGCCCGAGAAGACCAGCGCGATCGGCGCGCGGCTCGAGCTGTCGTCGGGGGAGGTCACGCTGGCGGCGAGCGCGCAAGACGACAGGAAGTCGACGGTGGTGTCCGGGATACCGGTCCCGGTCGGGGCGAAGCTCGCGACCGGAAAGGGCGCGCGGGCGCTCGTCCGGCTCGCCGACGGTTCGGCGGTGTTCCTCCGCGCAGACTCGGAGATCGCGCTCCGCGCAGAGGGGCTCTCGATCGCCCAGGGCGAGGTCTGGCTCGACGCGCCGCCCGAAGGGCGCGGCGGGCTCTCGCACGCGCTCGGGGACGTCAACGTCTCGGCGGCCGACGCCGGCCTGTCGATGAGGCGCTCGGGCGACGCCGTGAGCGTGTACGTGGCGCGCGGGCTCGCCGTCGTCGCGGCCCCCGGCGGGCGCGTCGAGGTGCACGCAGGGGAGCAGGCGACGGTCGCCGGCAGCGCCGCGCCCAAGGTGGCGCCGCTCGCCTACTGGGAGGACTGGACCGGAGGCATGGGCGACCACCGGCCGCTAGCAGGCGAAGGCAGCGGATCGGGCCGGATCTACGGCGTCGACCTGCAGGGCGCCCCCGGGACGCAGGCGCGCACGCTCGAGATCAGCCGGCAATCCGTGCGGGCCGTCCTGCGCGACGGCATCGCCGAGACCGAGGTGGACCAGACCTTCTCGAACCCGGGCGGACGCCAGGTCGAGGGCTGGTACTGGTTCACCGTGCCCGAGCGGGCGATCGTGAGCTCGTTCGCCGTGGAGACCAACGGCGTGCTCGTCGAGGGCGAGGTCATCGAGCGGAAGGAAGCGGCGCAGCGGTACCAGACCGCCGTGCAGACCGGCCACGAGCCGGCGCTGCTCGAGTGGGTCGACGGGCACAGCTACCGCGCCCGCATCTTCCCCGTGCCCGCCAGCGGCTCCCGGCGCGTCGTGCTGCGCTACGTGGAGATGCTCAGCGCGCCATCGGGCAAGCTTGCTTACGTTTATCCGATGCGCGCGAGCGAGCCCGTGCAGATCGGCGAGTTCTCCCTCTCCGTGGATCTCGGCCAGGCCGGCCAGGGGCTGCAGATCGCGACGCTCGCCGACGCGGTGATCGAGGACGGCGGGCGGCGGGTGAGCATGCGGCGGAGCGGCTACGAGCCGCGCGCGGACTTCCAGCTGGAGGCCGCCGTCAAGGCCAAGCCGTCGCCGCTGCGGGTGTCGCGCTTCGCCGCGGGCGAGGACCGCGCGGACTACGTGATGGCCAGGTACGTGCCCGACGTGGACTGGGCCGAGCTCAAGGAGCTGCCCGCCGACCTGGTCGTCGTGGTGGACACGTCGGCGTCGGCCGACGAGTCGGCGCGGCAGCAGAAGGCCGCGGCGGCCGAGGCGATCCTGCGGGCGATGTCGCCGTCGGACCACTTCGCGCTGATCGCGCTCGACTCGGCGCCGGCCGTCCTGCACCCGAAGGACGGGCTGGCGGAGGCCTCGGACAAGGAGATCTCCGCCGCGCTCACGCGGCTGGCCGAGCACGCGACGGGGGGCGCGACCGACCTCGGCGCGCTGTTCGAGTCGGCGCTCGGGCGGGTGCACGGCAAGGAGCAGCCGGCGGTCATCTACATCGGCGACGGGCTCGCGACGAGCGGCGAGGTGACGGGCGCGCGCCTCGCGGAGCGGCTCCGGCGCTCGCTCACGGGCTCGCGCGCGCGCTTCTTCACCGTCGGCGTCGGCGAGAACTCGAACCACGCGCTGCTCCGCGAGCTCGCGCGCGCCGGGGGAGGACAGGCGTTCCGGATCGACGAGGCCGAGGGCTCGACGTCCGAGGTGCTGCGCCTCGCCGGCGCGATCAAGACGCCGACCATCACCGATCTCGCGATCGACCTCGGCGCAGGGCTCGACGAGCCGATGCTCACCGCGAGCGGCAAGGTGTCGCGCGGCGAGGAGGTGGTGCTGCTCGCGCGCACGCACCACGCGCTGCCCACGAAGGCGATCGTGAAGGGGCGGCTCGCGGGGAAGGAGTACACGCGCGAGCACCCCATCGAGCTCGATCGGGGCGTCGGCGCGGCGCTGGTGCCGCGCTTCTGGGCCGCCGAAAAGATGCGGCGGCTGCTCGCGGACGGCGACGACATCAAGGCGCACCGGGGCAAGGTGGTGGAGCTCGGGCTCGACTACGGGCTGATCACGCCGTTCACGAGCACGCTGGCGCTCGAGAGCGAGCAGGCCTACGTGAACCAGGGGATCCGGCGGCGGCGCTCGCCGCTCCGGGGCGAGCGGCTGACGGCGCTCACGCCCCAGCGAGAGCGCGAGCTCGCGGCGCTGCTCGCGCCGCCCTCCGCGGCCGTCGCCGCCGGGTGCGCGAACAGAGAGCCGAGCGCGAGCTACGAGGAGAGCCCGGCGAAAGAAGGCGGCTACGGCGCGAGGGCGCAGGCGGCGGCGCCAGCGCCGGCGATGGCGCCCGCGATCGCGGAGCAGGGCAACGAGCGGGACCAGAGCGCCCGGGGGGATGTCGCCTCGCCGGGCGCCGCGCAGGCGGCCCCGCCTCCCGCGCCCACCGCGACGGCGGCGCCCCCGGCAGAGGAGGCGGAGATGAAGCAAGAGCCCGCGCGGCTGAAGCAGGAGGCCGCGGCGAACCAGGCCGACGCCCCCCGCCCGCTGGATGCGCCCATGAGCGCACCGGCGGCCGGCGAGCCGCCCGCGCGGCGCGCGGCCGGCGCGCTCAGGTTCAAAGGCACGGTGGGCGGCGGCGGTGCGACCACGCCGTCCGACGCCATCCTGCGCCTGGAGAAGGCCCGCAAGGCAGCGCCCGCGGCGGTGCGCCCCGCTCCCCGGACCTCCCCGCCGCCGAGGCGCCCGCAGGTCGCGATGGCGCCGTGCAGCGACACCGCGCGGCGGCCGCTCGCCGAGCGCATCGTCGTCTGGTCGAAGCGCCTCGCACGCGCCACGGCGGCGGAGGAGCTCATCGCGCGCTACGAAGGCGCGCTCACGACCTGCGAGCTGCCGGACTGGCGTTCGAGGGCCGCGCTCCTCTCGCTCCTCCAGGCGAAGGTGTCCACCGAGGGCGGCGCCGAGGCGCTGCTCGCCCGGTTCGGCGGCGAGCCCGAGGCGCAGCGGTTCATCGCGCACGCGCTCCTCCGGCGAAGCGTGGACCCCGCGATCAACGCGGCGGTGCGGCGCACGCTCTTCGGGGGCGTCGATCCAAGGGCGAGCTGGGCGCTCCTCGACGAGCGGCTCGCGGCGCTCCCGACGGTGGACGAGCGGCTCGCGCTGGTGCGGCAGGCGCTCACCGACCGGCCCGACGATCCGGAAGGGGAGATCCGGCGGGTGCGCCTGCTCGCGGAGGCGGGCCGGAAGGACGAGGCGCTCGCCTACGGGCGGCGGCTGCGCGACCGCGGCTTCATGAGCCCGGCGCTCGCGCTCGATCTCGGCGACGTGCTCGCGTCGAGCGGCTTCGAGGCGGACGCGCTGCGCACGTACTCGGAGGTCGTCGAGTTCGATCCGGCGAGCCCCGCGTCGCGCGCGATGCTCGGCGACGTCTACCTCCGGCACGGCTGGTACGCGGCGGCGTACCGCCAGTACACGACGCTCACGGACCTCGCGCCGGCCGAGCCCCAGGGCTGGCTGAGGCTCGCCGCGGCGGCCGCGGGCAGCGGGCGCGTCGACGAGGCGCTCCGCATCCAGCGCAAGGTCGCCGCCGCGGAGGGCACGCCGGGGACCGACGATCCGCGCGCGTGGGCGCGGCTCCTGTCGGCGGCGCGCATCGGCCGGCTGCTCGCCGGGGGCGGCGGCGCAGGCGCCGAGGCCGGCGCCGAGGCCGAGAGCCTCGCCCGCAAGCTGAAGGAGCTCCAGCTCTTCAGCGGCCCCGGGGCGCTGCGCGTCGTGCTCTGGGAGGACTACGCCGCGGAGCTCGCCCTCGCGGCGCGGGACGGCCAGGTGGACGCGGCGCTCGGCGACGGCACCTTCGCGCCGGCGGTCGGGCTCGCGGCGGTGCAGCTGCCTGCCTCGGAGCTCGCGCGCCTCGAGTGGCGCGTCCGGTTCCGCAGCGATCCGCCGGGGAGGGACGTGCGCTTCGTGGTGACGACGATCGTGTGGGACGGGGCGTCGTTCCAGGTGACGAGCGCGCCGGGGTCGATCGGCGCGAAGGACCGGGAGGTCGCGCTGGCGAGCGGCGCGCTGCGATGATCGACGTCTCGCTGCTCGGCTGGCTCCTCATCACGCTGACCTCGCCGCTGTCGCTCGTCCTGCTGCTCGTGGCGCTCGGCTCGGTGGCCTACCTCGGCGTGACGGCGCTCGAGGCCGCTCCCCGCCAGCGCGGCGCGCGCGCGGTCGGCACGGGCGCGGCGGCCTGCGCGCTCGCGGCCGGGATGATCGGGCTGCGCGTGGGCGCGGGCGCCGGCGCGGCCGTCCCGACGGCCGCCGTGGGGATCGCCGCCGCGGCCGCGATCGGGGCGACCGCGGCGTGCGCGTGGACCTTCGGCGCGCGCGCCGCGGCTGCGCTCGGGGCGGCGCGGGCCCGCCGGAGCGCCGCGGCGCTGCGGGCGGGCGACGAGCGGCGCCGGCTGCTCGCGGCGAGCCAGCGCGCGTACGCCGAGGGAGACGACCTCGCCGCCGAGACGGCCTCGGCCGACGACGCCGTCGCGCGGCTGCGCGCCGCGGTCGGCGCGCTGGCCGACGCGCGCGCCGCGCTCGAGGCGAAGCGCGCCGGCGCGCAGGACGGGCCACGATCGGAGACGCGACCGGAGGCGAGCGCGCTCGCCGAGGACCTCGCGCGCGCGTGCGACGAGGCCGCGCTGAAGCTGTCGATGGGCCAGCGGGTGCTCGCCGCCGCGGAGGCCGCGGCGCTGCGGATCGCATGCAACGCGCCCCTCCGGCGGCTGCTGCGGCGGCGGCCGCGCGAGGCCACGCAGGCGCTCGCGACCCTGGGCGCGGGCGCGCTCGCGCCGGCGGCGGCCTCGCTCGAGGCGTTCCTCGGCGAGGTGCGGGCGGCGCGCGTCGAGGTCATGGAGATCGCGGGGCGGCGCGCGCCGGGGGCGCTCGGTGCCGTCGACAGTGCGGCCGGTCCAGAGGCCGCGGAGGGCCCGGCGGCGCTCGCGCTGCGCGAGCTCGCCGCGATGGAGTCGGCGTACGGCGCGCTGCTAGAGCGGCTGCGCCTGGCGGAGCTCCACGCTTCGACGCGCGCCTCTGTCGAGCAGGTCGAGAGCGCCGCGGGCGCGCTCTCCGCGACGGCGAGGGCAGCGGCGATCGACCCGGCGGCGATCGGCGCGCTCGTGACGGAGATAGCGCGCGCCGAGTCGGCCGTCGCCGCCGCCGCGCCGGAGGCCGGGGGCTCGCGCGCGCTCGCCGAGGCGCTCGCCGCGGGCTCGGTGGCGCTCGATCGGAGCGACGCGACGTCGCTGTCGGAGCTCATCGCAGCGCTGCGCGAGCTCCGCTGAAGCGAGGAGCGACGACCGCCCCTGAAAATCGAACGGAAAACGATGCCTGGCCGTAAGGGGTGCAAGGGATGCCCTTGGCGCGCGGCGCCCTGGGAGCCTCCCCGAGCGAGGTCGGTTGAGCTAGGCTTTGCGTGTGGTTCAGGCCCTCCCTGCCGGTTATCTCTTCGACCCTGCGGACCCGCGCGCGCCGACGAGCGAGCAGTGGGCGCGGATGACCCCGGCCGAGCGCGCGCGCGTCGTCGACATGCTCCCTGCCGAGGTCCCGCTGGAGCTCATGCCTCCCGAAGGAGACGCGCACCGCAAGGCGAAGCGCGATGCGCTCGACGCCCTGGACGGCTTCTTTCGCCGCACCGCCCGCAAGATCTATCTCTCTTCCGAGCTCGCCGTCTTCTATCCCGGCGAGCCGCGGTTCGCGCCCGACCTGCTCGCCGTTGTCGACGTCGAGCCCCACGAGCGCATGCGGTGGGCGGTCGACCACGAGGGCAAGGGGCTCGATCTCGTGATCGAGGTCCACGTCGCCGGCAGCCGCACGAAGGATCACAAGCTCAACGTCGACCGCTACGCCCGGCTCGGCATCCGCGAGTACTTCCTCTTCGACCGCGCCCGCCTGCGCCTGCACGCCTACAGGCTGCCCGCGGCCCAGGAGAGCGATCCCTCACGCCCGCGCGCCTACCAGCGCATCGTGCCTCAGGCTGGCCGGTTCGCCTCCGAGGTGCTCGGCCTCGATCTGCTGCTCGACGGCCCTCGCCTCCGCTTCTTCGCGGGCAACGCCCCTCTCGAGGACGCGGACGAGATGATCGCCCGCCTTGGCGGGATGCTCGATCAGGTCATCTCCCACCAGGAGGACGCGCAGCGCGTCGCCGAGGAGCTGGCCGCGGAGCTCGACAGGGAGCGGCACCTGCGCGAGGAGGAGCAGCGCCTGCGCGAGGAGGAGCAGCGCCTGCGCGAGGAGACAGAGAGGCAGCTTGCGCAGGCGCGCGCGGAGATAGAGCGGCTCAAGTCCCGCTGAGCGCCTGGCCGGCGAGGGGGATGGCCGCTTGAGTCTTCCTCGCCAGCCCCGCCGCCGCGCCGCTCATCAGCCCTTCAGCTTCGCCGCCAGGAACCGCCGCGCCTTCTCCCACGCGTCCGCCGCGGCCTTGGTGTTGTACCGCTCTCCCGACGGGTTCGCGAAGGCGTGGTCGGCGTCGTACCGGAGCACCTCGTGCTCGATGCCCGCGTCATGGAGCGCCTTGTCGAAGTCGTTGACGACCTCGGGCGGGATGCCCTTGTCCTGGTTGCCGAAGATGCCGAGCACGGGCGCCTTGATCGCCTTGAGCTGCGCGGGGTCGGTGACGAGCCGGCCGTAGTAGATGACGGCCGCGTCGAGCTCGGGCTCGTTCAGCGCGAGCTTGAGCGACCACGCGCCGCCGAAGCACCACCCGATCGAGGCCGTGCGGGGCGCGAGGACGCGCGCGTCCGTCGTGAGGAAGCGGTGCGCCGCGCGCACGATCTCGATCCCCTTCGCCTCGTCGACCGCCTTCATCGCCGCCATCGCGTCGTCCGGCGTGAACGCGACCTTGCCGCCGTAGAGGTCCACGGCGAGCGCCGCATACCCGTCCTCCGCGAGGCGATCGGTCCAGTGCTTGATGTGCTCGTTCAGGCCCCACCACTCGTGGATGACGACGACGCCCGCGATCGGCGGCTTCGCGTCCCGCGGCAGGCTCAGGTACGCCTTCGTGCCGGCCACCTCGACCGTCTGTCCTCGCGCGGGCGGGGCCTTGTCCGCCCTGAGCTGGTGGAGGGCCTTGAAGTCCTCCTCCGAGAGCAGCCCGGTCGGGCTGTCCGCAGCGCCGGACGACGTCGGCGCCGGCGCCGCGGCCCCGTTCGGCGGCTCGACGCGGGGCGCGGGGGACGAGGCAGAGCAGGCGGTCGCGACGAGCAGCGCCAGCGGCGCAGCCAAGCGGAGGCGGCGGAGGTGGGACAGGAGCGTCATGGCCCGCACCCTACCAGCTCGGAGCGGTGCGCCGGAAGCCTCGCCGCGAGGCGTCGCGCCCGCCTACGTCGCGACGCGCAGGCGCAGCTGGCTCGACGCGACCCCCCGCCGGACCGCAGACGCCAGCGTATCCGCGGCGAACGGCTTCGCGACGAACGCGTGCGCGCCGAGCCGGAACGCCCGCTCGCGCTCGCGCGGCGAGGACATCGACGAGACGATGACGACCGCGACGTCGCGATGGTGCCGGCTCTGCCGGATGAAACGGATGAGCTCCAGGCCGTCGATGTCCGGCAGGTGGATGTCGATGATCACCGCGTCGTAGGCGCCCCCGTGCATCCGCCGGAGCGCCTCGAACCCGCTCGCCGTCTCGTCGACCGCCACCGCCGGCCCGAGCTGAGGCGCCCCCTCGAGCGCGGCTCGCATGTGCGCC
The DNA here is from genome assembly GCF_051525235.1 of Sorangium sp. So ce124. Classification (NCBI taxonomy): domain Bacteria; kingdom Pseudomonadati; phylum Myxococcota; order Polyangiales; family Polyangiaceae; genus Sorangium; species Sorangium sp. So ce124. The sequence continues at coordinate 10,733,381 of NZ_CP150312.1, read as the reverse complement.
CGCATCGCGGCGGAGTCGTCGATGAGGAGGATGCGGGTCATGCGGGGGTCCGGTTCGAGCTCTCGAGGGGGCGGCCTAGTACACCAAAACCGACAAAATCAGAAGCGTCCGTCGGCTTTCCGACATGCGAGGGCCCCAGCGGCGCCCCTGGCGCCCCTCCACATCCGGGTCCGGCTGCGCCAGCACCGTCATCGCCCGGCAAGGAGGGTCCCACGCCGAGCGGGACCACGGCGATCGTGCCTCGCCTCCCTCGGACCAGGCCCGGCTGGTCCTCTGGCGAGCGAGCTCATCCTCCGGTACGAGCCGACCTGTACAGGCGGTCGCCAGGCCCCGAACCGTCGCCGCCCCGCGCCGGCAGCGCTCCAAACAACGGGATCCGCGCTGGTCAGGTGCCCCGCGGCGGCCTCCGAGGACCGGCATGGCCCCTCCTCGCGCCCGCGGCGTGATCACATCGGCCCGTTCCGGGAATTCGTCTGAGTCACACAGGAAACTTTGTGCGCACCGCGCGCGCTGCACTTCTTCGCCAGGGCTGCTTCGATGAGAGCCCTGGCTCTTCCACGAGAGTTCTGGACGAGGCGAGAGAGAGACGAGATGCAACGAGCCCGGCGGCCAGGGCACGGTCCGTGCTCAGCAAGTTGGCGTGAGATGCTCCCGGGGAGGTCGGTCCTGTCCTCACCCGCCGCCCGCGAGTCGACTCGGCCTCAGCATCGGAACGTCGATTTTTCCCTCGGCCTGGAGCTCAATCTATCCTTTTGACGACGAGATCGAGCGACGATATCCCATTTGTGGTCCGTCGCTCCGCGATCGCGCACCTCGGCGCGTCGCCCGGTTCTTACTTAGGAGGGCCAAGCCCGTATGTCCTTGAAGCACTGTCTCACCGTGAACAGCGGGTGGGGCAGCCTGTCCTCGGGCGGCTTCGGTACCCGTGCTCCCCGACCCATCCTCGGCGCGCTCATCCCGTCGCTCGTCATGGTGGCGTGCCAGTCCGAGACCGGGAACGGCGATGATGCCCCGGATGACGCGGCGTCGACGAGCGCCTCCTCGGGGACCAGCGGCGCTGGCGGCGTCGACCGCGGCCCCACCGCTGGCCGCGGCGCGAGCCTGGGCAGCGCCGGCGCTGGCCCCGACGCTGGCGCAAGGGCGAGGCGCCGCTCCGTGTCCGGCCAAACCAGGGTGATCGCACGGGTCAGATCAGCGACTCATCGAAGGAGACCGTTGTATGGGTAACAGGCAAGGAGCCGTGCCGCGAGATCTGATCGACTGGGTCTTCAACCGTCGGCAGCCCCTCGTCAAGCTCGGGGCGTTCGCCATCACCAAGCCCGTACTCGTGTCCTGCAGAGAGGATGACGAGATCGGCGGCGACCAGCGCGGGAGCGGCACCGGCGGCGGAGGAGGCGCATGGAACGGCCCTGGTAGCACGGGCAGCAGCGCCGCAGGCCCCTTCGCCACCAGCCCGAGCAGCGCCGGCGGCGGCGTGAGCGCAGGAGGCGCCGACGCGCTCGCTCCGTCGATCTTCAAGGGCGCCGGCAGCTGCCGATTGACCGCCACCGACATCGGGGGGTCGTCCTTCATCGACGACAGCGAGATCCCGAACGACATCAGCCTCTTTCGCAACGACATCCGGGACGACCACCCCGGCTGCGAGCTCAGGCTCTATGTCCGCCTGCTCGACGCCCGGAACAACCACGAGCCCATCCCCGATGCCGAGGTCTACATCTGGCACTGTGACGCGGAGGGGCAAACCAGCGGCTTCGAGCATCAGGACCCCTCCACGCCGTCCACGGGCGCGGCCGAGCGTACGCCGGAGAGCCAGGATCGCTTCTGCCGCGGCGTGCAGCTCTCCGACCGCAACGGGATCGTGGGCTTCAAGTCGATCTATCCCGGGTCGGACGCAGGGCGGCCGGTCCACGTCCACATGGTCGCTCGCATCAACGGAGCCACGACCAGGCGGATCACGACGCAGCTCTATTTCGAAGCGGACCTCAGCGCGGAGGTCTTCAAGAAGGAGCCCGCCTACGCGGCTCGCTCGACGAACATCGCGGCATCCAGCCTCAATCCGCCGCCAGGAAGCGTGGTCATGCCGACGACGTACACCTCGGGGCTGGTCACCAGCATTCTCAACATCATCGTCGATGCCTGAGCGCGTGGGAGTCCTCCCAGGGCGCCCGGGGGGCAGCGCCTCATCGCCCCCAGCTCGACCCGGGCCCCCCCTCGGCAACCCGGAACGGCGCCTGCCCGCTGCCTGCCGGACGACACGAAATTTCGAGGAAACAGGGCACCTCTCCCCTTCGCGGCGCCCGCGCGGCGGACAATCTCGCTCCGGGGCGCCAGACTGCGGTAGGGAGGTTCCATGAGCGACACGGATCGGCTGGATCCCGGGAGCATGGCGCGCGCGTTCCGCGAGGCGCGGCGCCGCGGGATGGATGTGGAGCCGGCGGTCCTGTTCCACGACCTGGGGCGCATGCGGGCGCGCATCGGACGGATCGACGCGGCGTTCCCGCCGGGCGCCCTCCACACCGTGGCGATCAAGGCGAACCCCCTCGTCGAGGTCCTGCGGGCGGCTGTCGACTGCGGCGCTGGGCTCGAGGCGGCCTCGCTCGAGGAAGTGAAGCTCGCGCTCGCCGCCGGCTGCCCTCCGGACCGCATCGTCTACGACTCTCCCGCGAAGTCCCGCGCCGACATCGCGGAGGCCCTCCGCCTGGGCGTGCGGCTCAACGCCGACAACCTCGATGAGCTCGCTCGCATCGACGAGCTCGTCCGTCACGAGGGGGCGGCCAGCCGCATTGGGCTGCGCATCAACCCGCAGGTCGGGGCCTCCAGCATCGCCTTGACCAGCGTCGCGGATCGGCGCTCCAAGTTCGGGGTCCCCCTCGAACAGGCCGACGCCGTGCGCGCCGCCTTTGCGCGGTATCCGTGGCTCGCCGGGCTGCACGTGCACGTCGGCTCGCAGGGGTGCGCGCTCTCGCAGCTCGTCGACGGGATCGGCCGCGTCGAGGCGCTGCGCCAGGAGCTCCGGCGCGCGATGGGGCCGCTCGCCGCCGGCACCATGGATATCGGCGGCGGTCTGCCTGTCGCCTACCGGAGCACGGACCGCCCCCCGGCGCTCGAGGACTACGCGGCCGCGCTGCGGCGCGAGGTGCCGACGCTCTTCGAGGAGGGGACCGCGTTGATCACCGAGCTCGGGCGCTGGGTCCAGGCGGGCTGCGGCTTCGCGGTCTCGCGGGTGGAGTACGTGAAGAAGGACTCGGCCGGGCGCACAGCGATCCTTCACCTCGGGGCCGACTTCCTGCTGCGCCGCGCGTATCACCCGGACGACTGGCACCATGACTTCATGGCGCTCGATCCCGAGGCCGAGCCCAAGGAGGGGCCGCTCTCGCCGTGCACCCTCGGCGGCCCGCTCTGTTTCGGCGGCGACGTGCTGGCCCGCGAGCTCGCGTTTCCGGAGCTGTCGCCCGGCGACCTCGTGCTCATCCGCGACACGGGGGCTTACACGCTGAGCATGTGGTCTCGCCATTGCAGCCGCGGCATCCCTGCTGTGCTCGGCGTCGATGCCGACGACATCCGGGTCTTGCGCGAGCGCGAGCTGCCAGAGGACGTCGTCGCGTTCTGGAGCCGCGGCCGCGGCCGGCCATGAGCCCGCCGCGCGGCGTTCACACGGACGTTTCCACGGGAATCCAGCATGTGAGAACATGGCGCGGCGAGCGCTGCGGCGTGGAGGAGCTGAGATGAGATCGAGCGGAGCTTCGTGGGTCCTCGGGCGATGCGCACGAGCGTGGCGGGTCACGCTCCTCGGAGCCGCGCTGTGCGTGCCGCCGGTCGCCAGCGCGGGCTGCGGAGACGACGATGTGACGACCCCCGCCGCGGTGTCCAGCGGCAGCGGCGGCGCGACGGGCACCACCTCGGGCGGAGGCGGCGCTGGGGGCTCGGGTGGCTCCGGCGGCAGTGGCGCTGCCGGCTCCGGCGGCTCCGGCGGCAGCGACACTGCGGGCTCGGGCGGCTCGGGCGGAGGCGGCGCTGCCGGCTCGGGTGGCTCCGGCGGGAGCGACGCTGCCGGCTCCGGCGGCAGCGGCGCCGCCGGCTCGGGCGGCTCCGGTGGCTCGGATGGCACCGGCGGCTCCGGCGGCTCCGGCGGCGACACCGTGAGCGTGCAGATCATCGCCTTCAACGACTTCCACGGCAACCTGGAGCCCCCGACCGGCAGCAGCGGCAGGATCACCGTGCCTGCCACACCCACCAACACCACCGTGGACGCCGGCGGCGTCACTTACCTGGCGTCGCGCGTCGCCGCGCTCCGCGCGACGAACCCGAACACCGTGGTGGTCTCGGCCGGCGACCTCATCGGCGCGAGCCCGCTCGTGTCGGCGCTTTTCCACGATGAGCCCACGATCGAGGCCATGAACCTCCTTGGCCTCGACATCAACGGCGTCGGCAATCACGAGTTCGACAAGGGCACAGCGGAGCTCCTCCGGATGCAGTACGGCGGGTGCAGCCCGGCCGACGGCTGCACGGACGGCACCTTCTTCCCGGGCGCGAACTTCAAGTTCCTCGCCGCCAACGTCGTCGTCGACACGACGACCGGCAGGACGCTCTTCCCGCGCTACGACATCCGCGAGTTCGACGGCGTGAAGATCGCCTTCATCGGCATGACGCTCGAGGACACGCCGTCCATCGTGACGCCGATCGGCGTCGCGGGGCTGTCGTTCATGGATGAGGTCGATACCGTGAACGACATCGTCCCGGAGCTCCAGGCGCAGGGAATCGAGGCGATCGTCGTGGTGCTCCACGAGGGAGGGCTCCCCACCGGCCTCTTCAACGAGTGCCCGGGCATCTCTGGCCCCATCGTCGACATCGCCACGAACATCGACCCCGCCGTGGACGTGATCCTCTCAGGGCACACCCATCAGGCGTACAACTGCATCCTCGGCGACAAGATCGTGACGAGCGCGGCGTCGTTCGGCCGTCTGGTGACTGACATCGATCTGGAGATCAGCAAGAGCACGGGCGACGTGACGGCGAAGACGGCGAACAACGTCATCGTGACGCGCGAAGCGCCCGACGCGGGCGTGAGCACCCTGGTGACGCGCTACAAGGACCTCGCGGCGCCGCTGGCCAACACGCAGATCGGCACCATCACCGCGACGCTCGACCGCGCGGTCCCGGCCATGGGCGCCGGGCTGTTCACGATGGGCGCGGTGATCGCCGACGCCCAGCTCGCCGCCACGCGCGACGCGAGGACCGGCGGGGCCGAGATCGCCTTCATGAACCCGGGAGGCATCCGCGCGGACCTCACCTACGCGGCCTCTGCCACCGAGCCCACTGACGGGGTGGTCACGTTCGGCGAGGTGTTCACGGTGCAGCCCTTCGGCAACAGCCTTGTCGTGATGACCCTCACGGGGGCGCAGATCGACACGCTGCTGGAGCAACAGTTCCGGCTGGACGCGGGGGGCGTGAGGCAAAGCCTGATCCTGCAGATCTCGGACGGCTTCACGTACACGTACAGCCAGAGCGCGCCCGTCGGCGCGAAGGTCGACATCGCCTCGATCCGGATCAACGGCGTTCCGATCGAGGCGGCGCGGACCTACCGGGTGACGGTGAACAGCTTCCTGGCGACGGGCGGCGACGGCTTCACCGTGCTCAACGACGGCACAGATCGGCTCGGCGGCGCGCTGGATCTGGACGCGCTGCGGGACTACTTCGCGGCGAACTCGCCCGTCTCCCCGCCCGTGCTGGATCGGATCACGGTCGTGCCCTGATCGGGGCAGGCCATCGCGTGGCCCCAAGACATTGTCATGAGCAGGGTGTCATCGAACGGACAGCGTCGATGGCGAGGGGCGCCCGCCGGCGCGGCTCGAACGCGCCCGGCGGTCGGTCGACGCAGCTGTGAGAAGGAAGCGAGCCCGCTCTCTCAGGCCGGGTTCACCGCGATCTGCATCTGGGCGATCACGATGTCCCCTTCCATCACGGCCTTCGCACGAAGGCCGCTGTTGCCGGCTTCGTCGGCCTTGATGGCGCCCTGGTAGTAATTCGCCAGGCTGCCGGTGGTGCGCGCCTTGTACGGATCGTACTTGGTATGAACGGAGTCGGTGAAGGCGGGATCGAAGTAGAACTGCGTCGTGAAAATGTGGTCTCCACCCTGGTACGTGGTGCGCCCCTTCGACATCGACCCCTTCTTGAAGCAGACGAAGTGGATGTGAACGTCGCGGCCGTTGTACCAGCCGGGGAAGATGCTCCGGAACGAGACGACGCCGTTCGCGTCCGTGGTCTGCACGCCGCGACAGAAACGGTCCGTGTTGTTGAGATCGTTCTGCCCCGGCCTGCCCGTGTACGGCGCGTCGGGCTTCTGCTCGTTGGCGCCACCCCTCGTCCCGAAGCCGCTGTAGAACCCCTGCCCGTCCGTGTGCCAGATGTAGACCTCCACGCCGGCCAAGCCCACGCCATTGCCGTCGCAATCGGGCTTGCTCATGTCGAGCACGCGCAGGTGGAGATGCATCTCCACGCCGGGCGGCGCGCTCTCATTGTAGCGACCACGAATGTCCTGTCGGACCAGGGAGATGTCGTCGTTCTTCTCGAGCTCGTGAATGAAGAAGGGGCCCTGGCCGGCGCCGTCCGTCTTGTTGAGCGCCCTGCACGTCGGCACATTGTCGAACGGCGGCGCCGTGAGGCCGTCACCGCTGCCGCTACCCCCACCACCTCCCGTGCCCGGCTCGGAGCCTCCCTCGCCTGAGCCGCCCGAGCCCGCCGTGGCGCTGGTGCTGGCCGGTCCCGCGCCGCCCGAGCCCGCCGTGGTGGTGCCAGGGTCGGACCCCCCGCCTCCCGAGCCCGAGCCCGAAGCCGAGCCCGTGGACCCGCTGCTCCCGGAGCTCGTGGAGCTTCCGCCGCCGGTGCCTCCGGGCTCCTCCGACTCGCCGCCATCTCCGCACGACACGGTGACGGCAATCACCCCCAGCCCCAGGAGCGCCTGGCGCCGGTCAACGACCTTGAACAACGGGCCCTGGGTCTCGGTATCTCGTTCCTTGCTCATAAGAAACTCTCCTCAGGTGGTCCGATGACCTGTCCGTCCGGCGGACAAGGCGCCGAAAAGGCGACAGCATCTTCCCAAGAACGGCGACAGTAAAGCATGGCGCCGCGGGGCGTGGAAGGCGGGACCCGAGCTAATCCCACATTCCCGCCCTCATGTAGTTATCCTCCGCTGTTTCACGCGCTTCGGCGCGTCATGGATCGAGGGTGACGGAGGCCTGCGCGCCACCCTGGATCCACGTGCGAAGAACCTCGATCGCCGCTGGGAATCCCGTGGTTCGGGCCGGCATCGGTCGCTTGTTGCATGTCCCCTGGCAGGAGGCCCCGCGGCCAGCGGCTGTGGAGTAGGACGAGGCCCCTTCGATGCACGAGTGCGTTGTGGATACGGCGCACTTTTGCAGAATGGATGCGAGTCGACAAGGGACCTTCTGTCGCCCGAGACGCCAGGAAGGCGGGCTCTACCACAAGCGATGCCAGCACCCGACGTGGTCGACGTGCTTGCAGCCCAGACAGAGCTGCGAGAACGCGGTTTCAATGGGAGTCTTCACGATCCGGGCGTACTGGATGTCGAGCGTCGCGCGACTCCGCCGTTGGCGGGCGGCGCGGCCGAACGGGGGGCGCTAGTCGTTCACCGCACGACCATGATCGGGCAGCGGTGGCCACACCATCCGCTGCCCGGCCGCGAGCGCGGGCGAACGATGGATGGCGGGCGGCGCCGCGAACGACGCCTCCGGCGTGCCGCCGGCCGCGGCGTCCCTCGGCCACCAGTCCATGCTGAGGTGGATGTGGTGATGGTGATATGGCCACCCCTCGCCGTACGCCATCCGGTCCGAGAAGCTCGCGAGCTCGTCGTCGGTGATCTTCCGCCGATCCCGGGCCGGAAGAGCGTTCAGCCTGGCTGCCGTCCTCGAGAGGAACGGCGCGATCACCTTGTCCACGCCGACGACGCGCGTGCGGGGCGAGCGGAACAGCCTGGCCATGAAGAACGCCTCGCGCTCGAGGTCGACGATGTGCTTCCGCTTCGCCGCCGAAGAGCAGTACCCGTCCTCGTGCTTCGACCCGTCTCCGCAGATGATCTGCCCGTCGTTCGATCCGTCGGTCTGGAAATAGGCGATGTCGATGTTGCCACCCTGGTCGTGCGTCGACTCGGGGTGACGCGGGCTGTCGACGTCGTAGCCGGGCGTGACGCCGTTCATCTGGCAGACGTCGATCAGCGAGAGCGGCGTCGTGCCCGGGAACGCCCGCATCGTCTCGGCGAGGGCGTCCCGGACGAGCATGATGAGCTCGCGCCTGGCAAAGCGATAATTGCTGAACGTCTCCCAGACGTAACCGCCGCCGACCACCGAGTCGTCGGGGTCGGGGAACGGGAACGGCAAGAGCCCGCCGCCGGCCTTGCCGAAGCCGGCGCACTCGTCGAACGAGAAGCCGGCGTCCACGCAGCTCGGGCCATCGATATAAGGATATGAGGTCACGTCCAGGCCATAGGCGTTCTGCGCGCCGTCATGGCCGACGACCCGGACGAAGTACTCGGCGCCACCCCGCTCGGAGTAGAATCCATAGAACTCGGTGTCCGTCTCTTGATCGCGGTACGAGTACGGATACTGCGCGCCGTCGCGCGAGCCGAGCAGGCGGCCCACGCCGTCATAGACCACCAGATCGATGTCCCCGGCGGCCTGACGGAACCGGATGCCCACGCGGACGATGGTCCGCTCCGGCACCACGATCTTGAACCAGTCCTCGTCCCCCTCGCAGAGGGTGAGCTCGTTCGTGACGCCCGTGGGCGCGGTCGCCGCTGCTCCCAGGTCGTCGTTGGGCTCGAGGGCGTCGCCCTCGGCGCCGCAGCCGGAGGGGCCCTTGCGGCACTCGCCGCCATCGCAGGTGCTGCCCTCCGGGCACCAGCCGGACGGGACGTCGGGTGAGCACGCGACATCGTCCGATACGCAGAGCTCCCCGAGGCAGGTCGTGCCCTCCGGGCAGGTCGACGCGGCGTCGCAGCCAGCGTAGCAGGCCGACCTGCCCTCGCCGTCGACGGTGTGACACACGTAGCCAGGCCGGCAGTCGAGATCGCTGCCGCAGGTGTTCATGCACACGGGCGAGCCGCCCTCCGCCGCGGGGAAGCAGCCCGCGCCCGGCCCGCACTGGTCGTCGCTCTCGCAGTCGAAGGCGAGGCAGTACCCCTCCACCCAGCCGTTCGGCGCCGAGGGGTCCTCGTCACGATAACAGGTCCCGCCGCGCAGCGAGCACGCCTCCTCGTCGTCGCAGGCCGCGCCGACCTCCTTGGCGCCGACCGTATCCTCCGCGCACGCCGCGCCGCAGGCCGCGTTGCACCCGTCGCCGCGCCGAGGAGAGCACAGGCCATGACGGTTCTGCACGCCATCGCAGGTCGCTGGATCATAGAGGGGATAACACACCCCGGAGTCGGAGAGGATATCCGTGTTGAAGCAGCGAGAGCCGGGCGCGCAGCCCTGCTCGCTGTTCGGCGCCGTACACAGCCCCGCCGCGCGCTGCATGCAGATGCCGAGCATGCAGACGGCCGCCTCGCCGTCGCAGTCCGCATCGCAGCTGCAGCTCGCGCCGACGGGCTGGTGCTTCTGGCCCGCTCCGCCGCTCTGCAGCTTACTGTCGCCCGTCAACTCCGATTCCCATGGGTCCACATCACACGCTTCCAGAGAACCCATGAGCGCCGGCACCACAACGAAGAGCCATCGCCAATGCAGATCCATGTCACCCTGCCTATTGAGAAGTGCGAGACCGCACCTGGCGAGCGTTCTAGTCACAGGCGAGGGGTAACTGGTTATTGAAAAGAGCGCTTGAGTCACGCGGGATACCCGGCGCGAAGATATTCCCAGCTTCGCAGCGGTGTTGTCGTCCCCGCGCGTGGGGGCGCCTACGCGATGAGCGGCAGGCGCACGTCCGCCGCGGCGGACTCGCGGTCATCGGGCATCCTGGCCGCGCCGCGCCGCGCCGCGGGGCCAGGGCCGCGCGGCCAGGCGATCGTCGGCGGGTCGATCCGGGGCGCTCTACTCGTACTTCTGGCTGACGCGGAACGAGCCGAGCGAGCGTACGCCCGTCGCGTGCTGCTCGAGCAGCGCGAGGGCTTCCTTGAACGCAGGCTCCTCCGTGCTGCCCTCGCACTCGACGAGGAAGAGGTACTCTTCAGGGCTGTCGGGCAGCGCGCGAGAGACGATGCGCGTGAGGTTGATGTGGTGTCTCCCGAGCGCGGAGAGCGCCGCGACCAGGGCGCCCGGGCGGTGGTCCAGCCCGAACAGGAGCAGCGTCCGCCCCCCCGAGGCCGGCGGCTCCGCGGTCTTCCCGACGATGAAGAAGCGCGTGATGTTCTCGCCCTTCGCGCCGAGCTTCGGCACGAGGATCTCCAGCTTGTAGATGGCCGCCGCGCCCTTGTTGCCGATCGCGCAGGCCTCGCCGTCCTGCGCCGCGCGCTCGACCGCCTCGGCGGTGCTCTCGGCCTCGAGGATCTGCGCGTCAGGGTAGGTCTCGCGCAGCCAGTCGCCGCAGTGCTTGAGCGGGACGAAGTGCGAATAGATGCGCTTCGGCGCCACGCCCGCCCTGCCGAGGAGCGACAGCGTGACGTGCAGCGAGAGCTCCTCGCACACGGCGAGCGCGGCGCCCGTGCCCTCGCGGCGGATCAGCTGATCGACGGTGTCGTAGATCGGGCCGCCCAGCGCGTTCTCGATCGGCACGACGCCGTAGGTCGCCGCGCCGCCGGCCACGGCGTCGAACACCTCCGAGATGGTGCGCCGGGGCGTGAGGTCCGCGCTCGCGCCGAAGCGCCGGGACGCGACCTCGTGGCTGAACGTCCCGGGCCGCCCGAAGTAGGCGACCCGCTGGCGCGGCGCCGGGACCTCCGCCGCGTCGCTCGCCGCGGGCGCCGCGCCGTCGCCGCGCGCCGTCCCTGGCGTCCCCGCGTCAGCCGACATGAGCGATGGGCGCCCCGCCAGAGCCTGCGCGGACGGTCGCGACACGCCCCGAGCAGGGCGCGCCGCTCCGCCGTGGGGCCGGCATCCTTCGATGGAAGCTGTGCATCGAGCGCCGCCTGTCTACCGGCGCGATGCGGCGGAGTCCAGCGAGGAAAGCGGCGGCGTCTCGTCTGCCTGCCCGCGCGGGAGGCGCCCGCCGCCGCGGTCTGCCCGCGCGGGAGGTGCCCGCCGCCGCGCTGCACCAGGCCGCCGCCGAGCCCGCCCGCGCGGCGATCGCGCCGCAGCTGCCAGGCGGGAGCACCATCGTGCCCGACGATGCCCGAAGGTACCCTGGAGCAGTTCGGATGAGGAACGATCGTTACATCGCAAGAACCATCGTCGAACGGCGCTTTCCCGAGCGATTCGGCCTGCATGCGCGCGAATGCACACGCGGAGGGTGGCGCAGGCAATAGCCACATACGCATACATCCGACCACTTTTTCGATCAAATTTCGCCTGTGATTGCCCCGACCAGTTTTTGCAAGTTCCGTTTCTTGTGATAACGATCGTTACGCGATGTCGGGAACGGGGCGTCGAGGCCACGGTTCAGGGCCGCCGAACGACAGAGAAGGCGCCTATTGGCGGATCTTCAACAAGAAAACGATCGTGCTCGTGCGGCGATGGCTCCGCCTCCTGGGGGTTCCGCGCCGGGATCGCTGGGACATCGCCCAGAACGTGATGCTCGCGGCGCACGAGAGCTTCGGGAACTACGATCCGGAGCTCGGGCCGTCCGATCGCTGGCTGAACAAGATCGCGGTCCACGCCGCGTCCCACTACGGGCTGCGCGAGCGGCGCCGGAGGGAGGAGCCGTTGCCGGACGACTTCGACGCAGAGCTCGACGAGCCCTCGGCCGAGGAGCAGATCATCTCGGAGTGCGATCGCCTGTTCGTGCTCGCGGTCCTGCGCGAGCTCGATGCCGAGTTCGGCGCGATCCTCATGGCCCACGACATCGAGGGCGTCCCGATGGCGGACTTCGCGAGCCGGGCCGGAATCCCCCTCTCGACGGCGTACAAGCGGCGGAGCCGAGCGCTCGCCGCGTTTCAGCAGCTGGCCACGCGGCGCCTCGCGTCGATGCCCGGCGCAGAGACGCGGGGCGGTGGCCGGCAGGAGTCCGGCGCTGGGCCACCTCGCGTCACGGGCTGGTCCGCGCGGACGACGTGAGGGCTCAGGGGCTCATCGCCCGCGCCGGCTCGATGACGAGGGGGTGGAGCCGCGCGACCCGCGCTCCTCCGACCGAGGCCGCGAGCGGAGCCGCGCGCGCTCCGGATCCTCGTTGATCAGCGCGAGGATGGCCTGCTTCTTCGGCGAGTCGTCGGGCTCGATCAACAGGAAGAGGAGCGCCTCCTGGAGAGCCTCGGGCGCGCGATCGAAGCGATCGGCGACGACCGCGGAGACCGGGCTCCTCCCGTCGCCGGGCAGGAGGAGCCGAGCATCGCAGTCGAGCCCCTGTGCGATGAGCGCCAGCGCGCCGAGCCCGAGATCGCGTTCGCCGCGCTCGACCTGCCGCAGGTAGGTCGCCGAGAGGCGCGCTTTCTCGGCGAACTCGGCGTAAGTGAGCCCGTGCAGCTGCCGGAGCACGCGAATGGCCCGACCGACCTCCTTGGGAAGCGCATCGCTCATGGCCGGCGCAGCCTATCAACTCCCGCCGCGGCCGGAAAAGGACGATCGCACGTTTCCCCCTGCATTCACGCGGGACGCGCGTCGATGACCGTTACTTACTATAACTGATTCAGCTCCTCCAAGTGCGCCCGGGAGTGCGAGTTCTCGCGCTTCTCGATCGCTATGTCGGTGAGGAGGGGCGCTTGGCCGCCGCTCGGGTCGAGGCGCGGTCAGCGATGCGATGGTCGCGTCGGTTGCGTCGGTTGCGTCGGTTGCGTCGGTTGCGTCGGTCGCGTCGGTTGCAGCCGCTGGGCGCTTCTGTCATTCCTGGCGCGTTCGCTGGCAGGATGTGCGCTGTATCGAGCGCGCGTCTCGGCCCCTTCGGGGGACGGCAAGGGGTTCGATGATCCGTCTGGAGCTTTCAGGAGAGCACACCCGGCTGCACTCGACGCTGTGCGCCCAGTGCCCGCAAGGCCCCGCGGGGTGCTGCGTCAGCCCGCCCGAGCTCGACTGGACGGACATCGGGCGCATCGTCTCCCTCGACGGCCGTGGCTGGCTGCTCGAGCAGATCGCCGCCGGCAACCTGCTCCCCGTGAGCCGCGGACTCGAGCTCCGGCGCGTGCGGAAGCGGGAGGAGCGCACGGCCCCGCGGCAGTCGAAGTGCGTCTATCACGGCGCGCGCGGCTGCACCGTCCCCGCCGAGCGGCGGGCCGCGACATGCAACTACTTCCTCTGCGAGGACGCCTTCGCCGAGCGCACGGACGGCCAGACGGATCCTGCGTCCGCCGAGAGCCGCCGGGCGCACGCGCTCCTCCGGGACGTCTACGGCCGCTGGGACCGTGAGCTCGCCGAGGCGGTCGCCTCCCGCCCGGAAGGGCCGACGTGGGACGCGGCGTTCCTCGACTGGCTGGGCGCGGAGTTCGAGCGGCTCTCGCGCGCGTCGCGCGACGAGCTCGGCGAGCTCACCGCGCCCGGCCTCACCGCGCCTAACGTCCCCCCGCCCGGCGTCACCCTTCCTGGGTAGAGAGCGCCGCAGGCGCAACGAGCGCGCCCGTTTCCCCGTGGATCGCCCGTCACAGCATGGCGACCGGATCCACGTCGATGATCACCCGGGCGTTCCGATCAAGGCCATCCCTTATCAGCCCGGCCAGCGCCGCGAGCGCCCCCCGGAGCGGACCGCGCTCGCGCGCCCTCAGGAGCACCCGGAACCGGTAGCGCCCGCGCAGGCGCGCGATCGGTGCGGCCGACGGGCCGAGCACCTCGACGCGCCGGGCGAGCCCTTCGGGGCAGGTGCGGGCGTGGGCCGCGAGCTTCGCCGCAGCGCCGCGCCCCACGCCCTCGTCGACCGCGTCGATCCGGAGCAGCGCGAGGCGCGTGGCGGGCGGATAACCCACCTCCTCGCGGTCGCGGATCTCCCGCTCGAGAAAGCCAGGCACGTCGTGCGCCGCGGCGAACGCGATGGCCGGGTGCTCGGGGTTGCGCGTCTGGATGAGCACCCGGCCGGGGCGGTCGCGCCGCCCCGCGCGCCCGGCCACCTGCACGAGCAGCTGGAAGCCGCGCTCGGCCGCGCGGAAGTCGGGCAGCCCGAGCGCGGCGTCGGCGTTCACCACGCCGACCAGGGTCACGTTGGGCAGGTCATGGCCCTTCGTGACCATCTGCGTGCCGACCAGGATGTCGATCTTGCCCTCGCGCATCCTCGCGAGGATCGCCTGCGAGCGATCCTTGCCGGCGACGTCGCGATCGAGGCGCGCCACGCGCGCCTCGGGGAACGAGCCCGCGATCGTGGCCTCGAGCCGCTCGGTGCCGAGCCCCTCGAGCAGCAGGTTCCGCGCGCCGCACGAGCCGCAGCGGTCCGGCAGCGGCCCCGCATAGTCGCAGTAGTGGCAGCGCAGCCGCCCCCCCTCCGGCCGCTCCTCGAGCGCCGGCGCGGGCGCGGGCGCGCCGGCCGGCGAAGGCGGGCGCGCGTCGCGGCGCCGCCCGCGGTGGTACGTCAGCGCGACCGAGCAGGCGTCGCACGTGGTCAGCGTCCCGCACGAGCCGCAGACGACGCTCGGGGCGAAGCCGCGGCGGTTCAGGAAGAGGATCGCCTGCTCCTTCGCCGCGAGCGTCTTCTCGAGCGCGCGGTGCAGCGGCAGGGAGATCAGCGGATCGCCCGAGGGGCCGGCGCCGAAGCGGCGGAGATCGACGAGGGAGACCTCGGGGAGGCTGGCCTCGCGGTGCGCGCGGTCCGGCAGGCGCAGCTCGACGAGCTTGCCGCGGCGCACGAGCGCGACGGACTCGATGGAAGGGGTCGCGGAGCCGAGCACGCACACCGCCCCCGCGCGGTGGGCGCGGAGCAGCGCCATGTCGCGCGCGTGGTAACGCACGCCCTCCTCCTGCTTGAACGAGCCGTCGTGCTCCTCATCGACGAGGATGAGGCCGAGGTCCGGCACCGGCGCGAACAGCGCGGAGCGCGCCCCGATGGCGACGCGCACCTTGCCGACGTGGAGGCTCGCCCACATCGCGTGGCGGTCGGCGTCGCTCAGCCCGCTGTGCAGCACGGCGAGCTCGTCGCCGAAGCGGGCGCGGAAGCGCGCGACGAGCTGCGGGGTGAGGGCGATCTCCGGCACCATGACGAGCGCGCCGCGGCCCCGCTCGAGGCAGCTCTTGATGGCGCGCAGGTACACCTCGGTCTTGCCGGAGCCGGTCACGCCGAAGAGGAGGAACGCGCTCGGCCGAGGCTCCTGGGCGATGCGCCGCGCCTCCTGCCCGACGGGCCGCGGCTCCTGGTGGGTGCTCGCGGGGTGCTCCCCTCCCCCGGGCGGCGCGGGCAGCGCCGCGAGCGCCGCGTCGATGCGCGCCGCGGCCTCGGCCTGCGCCGCGTTGAGCTCGGGGGGCACGTCGCGCTCCTCGGCGCGGCGGAAGAACGGGTCGCGCGGCGGCTCGCGCTCGTCCAGGGTGACGAGGTTGCGCTCGGCGAGCTTCTTCAGCGCGCTGCGCGCGTTGCCGAAGCGCTCCTCGATCCGCGCGACCGGCTGCTCGCCGTTCGCGCGGAGCAGCGCGAGGACCGCCGCGGCCTGCCCGCGGAGCGTGCCGGGCTCCTCGACCACGTCGGTCGCGCTCGCGTACGCGACCTTGCGGCCGCCGACCTGCTTGGCGCGGCCGAGGTCGAGGACGCCGTCGAGCTCCCCCTGGGCCTTGAGCGCGCGCACCTGCTCGCGCTCGATCGCCGGCAGCGCGAGGCGGAGCACCTCGCCGATCGGCGCGAAGTAGTAGGCGGCGAGCTCCTGCAGGAAGGCGAGCAGCTCCGCTGGCAGCGCCGGGCGCGCGTCGACGAGCGCCGCGAGCGGCTTGATCTTCGACGGATCGATGGCCGCGCTGCGCTCGCTGACGGCGAGCACCACGCCGAGCAGCTTGCGCCGATGGAACTCGCAGAGGACGCGCGCCCCCGGTCGCACCTCGCCGGCGAGCGCGGCGGGGACCTCGTAGGTGAAGGCCTGCGAGAGCGGGACGGGCACCGCGACGTCGGCGAGGAGGGGCATCGCTCCGGGAGGGCCGCGCGCGGCGCGGCACGGGCGAGATACCAGAGAACGCCGCCCAGGACGAGGAACGCAGGGCATGCGCGCGGGCACCCGCGCTGGGCCCGGAAAGGAAAGAGTCCAAAAAAAAAGCGCCGCCGGGGCCTCGGGGGGGGGGAAGGCCGCGCCGGCAGCGCTGGCCGGACATAGAGCACCGTCCATGCCATCCGCGAGATTCGCGATCCGAACGTATTTCACTCCAGATGGGTCGCTCGCTGATTTCGAACCTGAAATTTCGGCAGAGCACCCTTGCAGAAGCGAAGTGTGCGGCCAGCTCGCGCGTCGCAGACGCACGCACCGCGGGAGGGGATGGGAACGCCCTACCCGCTCCCGCGGGGTCCGCCGATTGCTCGGGACCCGGTCAGGGGTTCACCGCTGGACGGTCGGCGGGGCGGGCGCCATGCGCTGGAAATCTGCGCAGCCACGCGCCTCGGAGGAGGGGACATGATCGGAACCGCAGTCTTGGGGGGAATCGAGGAGCAGGACTGGATCGACCAGATCGCCGACCCGCTTCAGCGCGGGATCCAGTCCGTGCTGAGGCGAGCGCCCACGGTCGCCAAGGTGCTGCATGGCGAGTTCCTCGGGCACCCCTTGCACCCGGTGCTGGTGACCATCCCCATCGGCGCCTGGTCCTGCGCGCTGGTGCTCGATCTCGCCGGCATCGGCCGCAGGCGGCGCTTCCATCGGGGAGCGGACGCGACCGTGGCCATCGGCCTCGGCGGGGCGCTCGTGGCCACCTTCGCCGGGCTCGCCGACTGGAGCACCACCCTCGGCCCCGCGAAGCGGATCGGCTTCGTCCACGGCGCCTTGAACCTCGCGATCGCCGGCATGTACGGCGCATCGCTCGCCTCCCGGGCGATCGGGCTGCGGCCGCTCGGGATCGCGCTGTCGACCGCGGGGTTCGGCCTCGCGGGGGCGAGCGGCTGGCTCGGCGGAGAGCTCATCTACCGCTACGGCGTCGGCATCGGCAACGACGCGTGCGCGCGGAAGCCGGAGATGCAGGTGCCCGTGCCCGAAGCGCCGATCGCCGACGCGGGTTGACCGCGACGAGCACCGGCGCGCCCGACGGGGGCGAGATACGTCCTCCTCGCCCGGGCGGGCGCTAGCGCGCCGCGAGATAGCAGCCCGCGATGACGAGCGCGGCGAGGACGAACAGCAGCGCGCCGAGCAGGAGCAATGGCACGAGCCTGCGCTGCTGCGGGCGGGCGAGCGAGGGCTGCGCCCTGGCCCAGGGCGGCGGCTCGGCCACGGCCCGCGCGGCGGGCTCTGCGCCCTGCGCGCCGGCCACCCTCGTGAGCAGCGCGGCGGCCTCCATCGCCGGCGGCGCTGCCATCGCCATCGCCGGCGATGCTGCCATCGCCATCGCGCCCTGCGCGCCGCTCTCCACCGCGCTCGGCGTGACGGCCCCCCTCGCGCTCGGCGCGAGAGCCACGGTCGCGATCGGCTCGATCACCACAGGCGGACCGAGCTCCAGCGCGCGCACCGCACGCTCTCGCGCTCGGCGGGGCGCGACCAGCTCCGTGCCGAAGTTGTCCCGCAGCCACGCCCCGAAGCGCAGCGGGCTGGCCGTCAGCTCGGCCGCCGCCGCGTAGGCGACGATGTCCTGGAGCATCGCCGCCGCGCTCGGGTAGCGCTCGTCGGGCGCGACCGCGAGCGCCCGCGCCACGATCGCGTGGAGCGCCGCCTCGTCGGGGAGCCCGCGCTCCACGAGCGGAGGGATCGACGCGCGCCGCGCGAGCTCGAGCAGATCGCCCCGCGCCGCCTCCTTGGAGAGCGCGGCGCCGGGGCCCACGCTGTACATGCGCCGGCCGGCGAGCAGCTCCCAGAGCAGGATGCCCGCCGCGAAGACGTCGGATCGCGCGTCGACCGCGTCGCCCCGGGCCTGCTCGGGGCTCATGTAGCCGGCCTTGCCCTGCAGCGCCTCGTCCATGCTTCCGCAGCGCTCGTGCGCGCGGGCGATGCCGAAGTCGCAGAGCTTGATCTCGCCATCGAAGCTCAGGAGCACGTTCGACGGCGAGACGTCGCGGTGCACGACGCCCTTCCGATGGGCGTACGCGAGCGCCTGGAGCGCCTCGGCGATGATCAGCAGCGAGAACGCGACAGGGAACTTCACCTTCTGGCGCGCGCAGCGGCGGAGCAGCTCGCGAAGGTCGAGGCCCTCGACGTACTCCATCGCGATGAAGAGCGAGCCGTCCTCGCGGCAGAGGTCCTCGACCTGCACGATGGACGCGTGGCGCAGCCCCGCCGCGAGCCTGGCCTCGCCCGCGAGCATCTCGAGGAAGCGCGGGTCGTGCGCGAACCTCGGGGCGACCTCCTTGATGGCGACGAGGCGCGCGGCGCCGAGGTCCGTGCGCACCCGGGCCAGGTAGAGATCGGCC
The DNA here is from genome assembly GCF_051525235.1 of Sorangium sp. So ce124. Taxonomy (NCBI): domain Bacteria; kingdom Pseudomonadati; phylum Myxococcota; order Polyangiales; family Polyangiaceae; genus Sorangium; species Sorangium sp. So ce124. Next base: position 10,714,853 of record NZ_CP150312.1, on the reverse strand, counting down.
ATCCCTCCCTGGCCGATGTGATCGAACAGCGTGTAGCGGCCGATCTGGCACGGCAGCAGCCGCCCTCCGCGGGGCGCCGCCCGGCGGCGGGGAGCCTCCTCGCGCGCGGCGCCGAGGGGGAGAGCGGGCAGGCCGGAAGGCGGGTACGGGAGCGTGCCTCCGCGACGCACATCGAGGCGATCGATCTGCACGAGCCGTCGTCGCAGACTTCGCCCGGGCGGGCCAACTAAGTGGACACCGCGCCGTTCAGGCCCTGCGCCGCGCCGTCCACGTCGGTCCACGTCGGTTCACGCGCAGCGCGGGCGGGCCGCGCAGTTCACGTGCAGCGCGCGCGGCGGCGGGCTACATCCGGCGCATGGCGTTCAGCGCAGGCTGGGGACCGGCCTTTGCCGGGTCGTTCATCCGCATCGTCGACGACCGGGGGCGCAAGCACGAGTGGCGCTCCCCTCCGCGGCGCATCGTCTCGCTCGTCCCGAGCGACACCTACTCGCTCCTCCGGCTGGGCGCCCGGGATCAGCTCGTCGGCCGCACCCGCTACTGCGTCGCGCCCGCGGGGGACGTCGAGGGCATCGAGCTCGTCGGTGGCACGAAGGACGCCGACGTCGACCGCATCGCCGCGCTCGAGCCCGACGTCGTCGTCGCGAACCAGGAGGAGAACAGCAAGCGCGACATCGAGCGCCTCGACGCCGCGGGGCTCCGGGTGCTCGTCTCGTTCCCGAAGCGGGTCGCCGACGGCGTGGCGCACCTCGCCCGGCTGGCGCGCCTGCTCGGGCACGCCGCGGCGAAGCCCGGCGCGGCCGCGTCCCCGGCGCACGTGGAGCACGGCGCCCCGGGCCAGCCGCCGCCGGCCGCCGCGCGCGAGCTGGTCGCGGCCGCCTACCGCGCCCACGCCGCGGCCGAGGCGCGGCGCCGCGAGCGCCCGCCGATCCGCGCCTTCGTCCCGATCTGGATGGACCCGCTGATGACCGTCCACGGCGACACGTTCATCTCCGACGTGCTCGATCTCGTGGGCGCGCAGAACATCTTCGAGGATCGGCCCCGGCGCTACCCGCTCGCGGCCGACCTGGGCAAGGCGCCGCCGCTGCCCCCCGAGCGCGTCCAGGGCCGCGACCTGCGCTACCCCCGCGTGACCCTCGACGAGGTGCTCGCCCGCGCCCCGGAGCTCGTCCTGCTGCCCGATGAGCCGCACGCCTTCACCGACGCCGACGCGGCAATATTTCGCTCCCTCGACATCCCCGCTGCCCGCCGTGGCCACGTGATCAGGTGCGACGGGAAGGACCTCATGTGGTACGGCGCGCGGGCGCTCGAGGGGCTCAGTCGGCTGCGCGAGATCGTCGACGCCGCCCGTCCCTGATGCACGCGCGACCGTCGGGTCAGGGGGTGCGACGCCGAATTCCCGCGGCCTTGCGGCCGAGCAAGCCCCTCCTCGCCACGCCGCAGTTGGGGTAGGAACGTAGGATGACGTGGACACGGGAGACGTTGCGGGCAGAGATCATCCAGCTCCTGGAAGGACACACGGCCGGCGAGGTAAAGATCGAGGAGTCGAGCCACCTCGTCGCCGACCTCAGCCTCGACTCGCTGGGAGTGATGGAGATCGTCGCGGATATGGAGGATAAGTTCGACCTCTCGATCCCCGACGACATGTTGCGCGAGGTCGACACGGTCGCCGACGTCGTCAAGGCCATCGAGCTCCGGCTCAAGAACGAAGGAAGGCTCTCGGGATGACGGCTGTTTGGAAACCGCGGACGGTCGCTCAGGCGATCGAGGACGCAGCGGCGAGCACGAAGACGGGCTATCGCTTCATCGAGGAGTCGAGCGAGAACGAGCCGTTCTTCACGCACGGGGGCATCGAGCGGGCCAGCGCGCGCTTCGGCGGCGCGCTCCAGGCGCTCGGGCTCGGCAAGGGCGATCGCGTCGCGTTGATCCTGCCGGACAACGCCGATTTCATCTTCGCCTTCCTGGGCGCGATCCGCGCGGGCGTCATCCCGGTGCCCATCTACCCGCCGACCGGCCTCGGCAAGCTGACCGGCTACCTCGAGAACACGCTGCACATCGTCGCGAAGAGCGGCGCCAAGGTCCTGCTCACGAGCGCCGAGATCAAGCGGATGCTCGGCACGATCCAGGCGCAGGCGCCGGCGCTCGAGCAGATCGTGGCGGTGGAGGGCCTCCGGGGCGCCCGCGAGGAGCTCAAGCCGGTCAAGGTCGAGCTCGACGACGTGTGCTTCCTCCAGTTCACGAGCGGCTCGACGTCGCGCCCGAAGGGCGTGGTGCTCACGCACGCGAACCTGGCGGCGAACGTGCGGGCGATCGTGGATCTCGGCCTGGGGGTGCGGGAGTCGGTCGATACGGGCGTGTCGTGGCTGCCGCTCTACCACGACATGGGGCTCATCGGCTTCGTGATCGCGCCGCTGTACTACGTCAACACGATCACGTTCCTGCCGCCGCTGCTGTTCCTGAAGCGCCCGGTGCGCTGGCTGGAGACGATCACGCGCCACCGCGGCAACGTGTCGTTCGGCCCGAACTTCGCCTACGCGCTCTGCGTGAAGCGGATCCGAGAGCAGGAGATGGCGGGGCTGGATCTCTCGACGTGGCGGGTCGCCGGGTGCGGCGCCGAGCCGATCCGGGCCGACAACCTGCGCGCGTTCGCCGAGAAGTTCGCGCCGGTCGGCTTCGACGAGAAGGCGTTCGTCTGCTCGTACGGGATGGCCGAGAGCACGCTGGCTGTGTCGTTCAGCGCGCTCGGGGCCGGGCTGCAGACCGACGCGGTGGACGGCGAGACGCTCTGGAAGGAGGGCAAGGCGACGCCCGTCCCGGCCGACGGCGAGGGCGCGTCGTCGCTCGTGCAGTGCGGGTCGGCGTTCGAGGGGCACGAGATCGGGGTCTTCGCGTCGGACGACGCGGAGAGCGCGCGCCCGCTCGGCGATCGCGAGGTCGGGGAGCTCCGGCTGCGGGGCCCGAGCGTGATGCCCGGCTATTTCAACGACCCGGATCTCACGAAGGAAGCGTTCGCGGGCGGCTGGCTGCGGACCGGCGATCTCGGGTACCTCGCGGAGGGCAAGGTCTATATCTGCGGGCGCTCGAAGGAGGTCATCATCGTCAACGGGCGCAACTACTACCCGCAGGATCTCGAGTGGGAGGCGAGCCGCGTCTCCGGGGTCCGGAAGGGCAACGTGATCGCGTTCGGGACGATGAAGCCGCACAACGACCGCGAGCGCGTGGTCATCGTCTTCGAGACGCCGGCGTCGGACGAGCAGGAGAAGCAGGCGCTGAAGGGCGAGGTGCGCCGCGTCGTCCAGCAGGCCATGGGGCTCACCGTCGATGACGTGGTGGCGGTCGGGTCGGGCATCCTGCCGAAGACCTCGAGCGGGAAGCTCCAGCGGAGCAAGACGCGGGAGCTCTACGAGAACGGGGAGCTGCTGATCCGCAGCTCGTCGCGCGAAGGGGACCGGCTGGACGCGGCGAAGGAGTTTGCCAAGAGCCAGATCAACTTCTTCCGCCACGCGATCTTCCGCGGGCGGGGGGGGTGATCCTGGAGGGGGGTCGGAAAGGGGCCCCTGGAGACTGCAGGGGCTGCCGGAGGGGGCAGGGAGCGCGTGCGGCGCGCGTGGGGCCCCGCCGAACTCGCATGACCGGTGAATCGCCCTTGACGGGCGATTCACCGGCCATGCTCAGACACGGCCCGTCCCCACGCGCGCCGCACGCGCTCCCTGCCCCCTCCGGCAGCTCTCAGGACAGCGGGCCGATGCTCCACGGCAGATGACCGCGGCTCTGGTAGCTCTCAGGACAGCGACACGTCACTGAGCGCGCCGCGACCTCACGGACGGAGTTCTAGCGAGCGGGCGAGCGGGGGAAGCGCGAAGGCATGGCCGCTCGTGCGGTGGGCCGTTATCGTCGAAGGGCGTCCATGCCTGCGTGGCTCAATCAGCTGCTGCCGATCCTGCTGCTGCTCACGGCCATCGCGGTGGTCATGCGGCGGCTGCCGAAGATCGATCTCGGACACTCGGAGGAGTTCCGGCGCCGGCGGTTCTTCAACTGGTTTCCGCTCGGGCTCACGTACGCCTTCCTCTACATGGGACGGTACAACCTCTCCGCCAACGCGCCGGAGCTCGGAGCGCTGCACCTCGTCAGCAAGCAGGAGTTCGGGAACATCGACGGCTGGGGCTCGGCCGTTTATGGGGTCGCCTTCCTGCTGAACGGGCCGCTCACCGACCGGTGGGGCGGGCGCGCCACCATCCTGCTCGCCGCGGGCGGATCCGCGCTCATGAACGTCCTCTTGGGCGTGGCCGTCCGGTTCGCTCAGGAAGGGCAGCTCGACCACAGCACCGCCATCACCGCGATGACGGTGCTCTTCTGCGCCAACATGTATTTCCAGAGCTTCGGCGCCGTATCCATCGTCAAGGTGAACGCGCCATGGTTCCACGTCCGCGAGCGCGGGATGCTCGGCGGCATCTTTGGCATCCTGATCTCGCTCGGGCTCTACTTCGCCTACGACTGGAGTCGATTCATCGCAAAGCACCTGCCGATGCCGTGGGTGTTCCACGTCCCCGCGCTGCTGCTGCTCGGCTTTTTGGCCCTCGATGTCTTCCTCATCCGCGACACGCCGGGCCAGGCGGGGTTCCGGGACTTCGACACCGCCGACGCGTCCTCGGGCGACACGGGCGAGCGCTCGGGGGCGATCGACGTCGCGCGGCGCATGTTCTCACAGCGGGTCATCTGGATCATCGTCGCCATCGAGTTCTGCAGCGGCTTCCTCCGCAACGCCGTCATGAAGTGGTACCTCATCTTCGCGGACAAGACCGGGCTCAAGGGCTTCGTGTCGGCGCACTGGGGCGTGCTCCTCTGCATCGCCGGCATCCTGGGCGGGGTGTTCGCCGGATTCATCTCCGATCATGTCTTCGATTCGCGCCGCGGCCCGGTGGCCTCGGTGCTCTACGCAGGCCTCGTGTTCGGCGCGGTCATCGTCCTCTTCACCCTCAGCTTCCCCATCGCCGGGTGGACGGTCGTGTTCATGTCCCTCTGCGTGATCGGCGTCCACGGCATGCTGTCCGGGACCGCGAGCATGGATTTCGGCGGGAGGAAGAACGCCGGCGTCGCGACTGGCATCATCGACGGCTTCGTCTACCTGGGCACGGCGACGCAGTCGTTCCTCTACGGGAGCATCCTGCCCTCGGGGGACGCGGCGAAGCACCCGGGGAACTGGATGTCATGGCCCGCTGCCATGCTCCCGGTCGCGCTCGTCGGCTTCGCGCTGGCGACGCGCGTGTGGAACGCGCGGCCCGCGCGGCGCGCGGCGGCCCGCTGACGCGCGGCCTCCACGCGAGCCAAGCGAGGGTTCCGTCTCGCCCGAGCATCGCGCTGGAGCTGCCGGGACGAACAGACGCCCAGGAGAAGGTCAGTCCATGAGCTTTGCTGCGAAGGCGCCACCCGGCGCAGAGGTCCTGTTCGTCTGACGCCCCCGGCTCAGCCCCGCCGGCCCTCTCCGCCCCGCTCACCCACGCTGGGCGGCGAGCGCCCGGGGATCGACGAAGACCCACGGCATGCCCGCCGCCTGCGCGGACTGGATTCCCAGCGCGGCGTCCTCGAAGACCAGGCACCGCGCGGGCTCGACGCCCAGGCGCTTCGCCGCCTCGAGGAACGGGTCGGGCGCCGGCTTGGGTCGCGCGTAATCCTCCGCCGCGACGACCACGTCGATGTACCCGCGGAGGCCCAGGAACTCGAGCGTCCGTTCCACCGACGCCCGGGGGCTCCCCGAGACGACGGCGCGCTTCACGCGCGGAGGAGCGTCGCGGAGCACGGCCACGACCTCAGGCACGCCTCGCACCGTCGGTATCAGGCGGTGGTACGCAGCTTCCTTCTCCGCGAAGACCTCGGCCACCGGCATCCGCAGCCCGTACTTCCCGTTCAGGCGCTCGACGATCCGGTCGGTCGGCATCCCCGCCCAGCCGTAGAAATCTTCGTCGGAGAACTCGCACCCATACGGGGCGAGCGCCTCGAGCCAGGCCTGGTAATGGACCGGCATGGAGTCCGCGATCGTGCCGTCGCAATCAAAGAGATAAGCGACAAACGAGCCTGAGGGGAATACGAGTCCTGGCATAGGCCACACCTAGTAGCATATCGGCAGGCCTCCCGCCGGTGCGCCGACCATCCCGAAGAGTTCGCAGCTCAAGACCTCATGCTTCGTTTTGCTCGCGGGCGAACGTGAACGTCACCACCTGTCCTCGACCGCCTCCACCCGCACCTCGCACGCGCCATCCCCCCTGAGCGGCGACTTCGTCTCTTGCGCGCGGAACCGCGTCCCCATCTTGAAGAGCCCACCATACGTCTCGGCGTCGATCGGTCGCACCGTCCCGAAATCGACGCGGTGCAGGAGCTGCATGATCGCCAGCGCCGTCCCCTGCTGGAACAGGAGCCGCCCCCGCGCCGTGGACCCGTGCTTCATGGCGTAATACGCGCTCTCGTGCGTGATCGGCGCCCGCAGCACGAGCGCCCGGCCCGGCTGGAACTCCGGCGCGGAGAGCGCCCCCCAGCCGAGCGCGCGGGCGAGCCCGAGCAGCTGCTCGAGGCGCTCGTGCTGATCCCTGCCCACCGGACCGCAGGCCGCCTCGAACGACGAGGACGAGAGCATCCCCCCGAGCAGATGGAACGCGCCCGTCTGCGCCGCCTCCCGCACGAGCGCCTCGAACACCGGGACGAGCTCGGGAGACCGCCGCTCGATGAGGTGCACCGTGTCGAACGTCTTCTGATCGATGTACCCCACCGGCAAGAGCGCCAGGTTCACCCCGTACGCCGAGATGAGGCCGCGCTCGTCGGACCGCAGCGCCCCGAGCTCCTCGAGCATCGCGCCCTCGACGCGCTGCGCACGCGAGAGCGGCCCGCCCTCGGGCTCCCAGCGCACGCGCGCCGCCTCGATCTGCTTGCGCGTCAGCGCCTCGCCGAAGCGCGGCCGCTCCGATCGACGCGTCAGCAGGAAGGTGCAGGCCGCGTCGCCCCGCGCGACGCACGTCACCTCGTCGGCGTCGAGCCGCCCCCAGTCGGACGGGAACGCGAGGCTCGCCGCGGCCGCGCAGTAGCCCGAGGCGAACGCGTCCACCGCCAGCCGGTTCTGGATCCGACCGCCGTACTTCGCGAGGAAGCTCGTCCCGTGGAAGAGCGAGTCCGCGTGCACCGCGCCGCCCTCCGCGCTCACCTCGAACCGCAACCGCCCCTGCCCCATCGCGGCGAACAGCTCGCCCGCGAGCTCGAGCTTCTCCCGCGGAGACGCCCCGTGGCGGTCCTCGTACAGCGGCTCGAGCAGCGCGTGCGCCGCCTCGAACGCCGCCTGCCGGCGCACGCCGCGGCTCTCCCCGCCGAGCGCGTCGAAGATCGTCTGCTCCAGGAAGAGCGCGAAGTGGTGCGAGTGCGCGACCACCAGCTGATCGGCCACGTGGAGCAGGCCGTGCGGGAGGATCGGGCCGACCAGATCGCCGAGCGGGCCCTCGATGCGGCCCCGCAGGCCGTGCCGGAGCGCCGTCACAGGAGCCTCCGGAGCGCGGCGCGCTCCAGGCCGAGGATGTCCGCGACCGCCGTCTCGACGAGCACCATCGCCTCCGCGCCGAGCCCGTCGGGGTGCTCGAGCGCGAGCGGCGTCAGCCCGGCGCGCAGCGCGAGCCGGAGCCGCGCCACGTGAGGCTCCGGCGCGCGCGCCTCGAGCAGCGCGAGCAGCCGCTGGATCCGCGCGACCTCGGCCGACGGCGGATCGACGGGCGGCGGCGTGCCGCTGGTCCGGCGCGCCGGGATGCTGGACGAGCCCCTCGGCGGCGCCGATCGCGCGACCCCCCGGACGAGATCGTCCACCGTGTCCGCGCTGAGCGGCTCCTCGAAGAGCCCCGACGGGTCGCTCAGCATCTCCTCGGGCGGCTCCTCGAGCGGCAGCTCGGGCGCGAGCGTCGCGGCGAGCCGCTGCGCCACGAGCCGCGCCATGCCGAGCGGCATCGTGGCGTCGAACAGGCTCGCGACGACGCACGCGCGGACGCGGCGCAGGAGGACGGTCCGGCCGCTGAGCTCCAGCGTGACCACGGGGTCCGGGAGCTCCTCTGCGCGGCCCTGCGAGCGCGGCGGCTTGCTCGACGATCGCGCGCCTCGGCTCCGGGCGGGGCGGATCGAGCCCTCCCGCTCCGGGACGAGCCGCTGCGCGGCGAGCTGGCTGCCGAGGTACGCGTCGCGCAGCCCCGCGGCCACGTCGCTCGGAGAGAGGGCCGCGCCCTCGCGGACGAACACGGCGTGGACGCGCGCGTCGCCGAGGTGGAACACGACGATGGCGTCGAGGCCGCCGACGCCGTAGCCGAGGCCGTCGAGCGCGATCGGCGCGAGCGGGTCGTCGTCGTCCAGCGCGCCCGCGACGGCCGCGACGCCACGACCGAACGAGGGCTCGCCGTGCTCCGCGCTCACCCGACGACCCCGACCGCGGCGTCGAGCGCGTGCCGGCACGCGATCCGGACGGCGTGCGCCTCGCGCGGCGTGAGCGGGCCCGGGCGCATCAGGCCGACGATGTACGCGGCGGAGCGCACCTGGAACCCGATGAGCTGGAAGAACGGCCCGTCGCCGACGCAGAGCTCGAAGCGCTGCGACGGGGCGCCGGGCAGCGCCGCGACGAGCGAGCCGATCGCCGACGCGATGAGGCCCGAGGCGGCGAGCCTCGCCTCCGTGTCGCGGATCGCGCCGGCGAACGGGAGCCCGGCCGCGTCCGCGAGGAACACGTCCGCGGCGCCCGTCGCCTCGGCGATCCACTCGATCACCCGCTCGCAGCGCGCGACCGGCCCGCCCGCCGCGGCGAGGTCCGGGAAGCGCGGCGCGCGGCCCGCCGAGAGCGCCTCGACGGCGCCGTCGAGCCGCTCCTCGAGGGGCTCGCGCGCCGCCGCGAACGAGGGCGGCGAGGCCAGAGGCCGCAGGTCGAGCGGCGCGCCGCGGCGCGAGTCGACGTCGTCGGCGGACGAGGGCAGCGCGCCCCGGAGCCCGAGCTCGCCGCCCACGCCGGGGCTCGACAGGGGCAGGAGGTCGCTCGAGGGCGCGAGCTCCTCGAACGACGGCGAGAGCGGCGACGAGGACATCGGCTCGGGCTCCGCCCGCGAGGGCGGCGGCCGCGACTCGAACGACACGAGCGGCGGGGCCGCGGGCGCGACCGACGCCGCCCGCGGCCTCCGCGACTTCGACCGCTCGACCAGCGCCGCCGCGGTGACGACGGCGCCGTCGACATCAAAGGAGGAGCGAGATCGGGCCATCGTCGTCGTCCGGCGAGGTGGGGTCCAGGCGAACCAGCACGTCGTTCGCGAGCTGATCGAAGACGCGCGCGAGCGGCGGAGGGCGCTTCTGCATGAGCAGGAGCGGCGCCCCGCGGAGAGACGCCTCGAGGAACGCCTCGTCGCGCGGGATGACCGTATCGAGGATGATCCCGTCGGGGAACTTCGTCCAGAGCGTCTCGGCGACGTCGAGCGACGCGGACGCCTGCCGGTCGAACATCGACAGCACCATGCCGAGCAGCGACAGGTGCGGGTTCTTCTCGGCGCGGACGCGATCGATCACCGCGAGAAGCTGGCCGATCGAGCGGAGCGCGAGCGGCTCGGCCTGGAGCGGCAGGAGCGCGTGCGTCGCCACCTCGAGCGCCCGCGTCGTGACCTTGCCGAGCCCCGCGGGGCAATCGACGACCACGATGTCGAAGTCGGGCGAGAGCCGCGCGAGCACGCTCGGGAGCACGGGCCCTCGTGCGAGCGCGTCCTCGAAGCCCGCGACGGTCGTGGGATCGACCCGGCCGACGGTGAGCACCTGGAGCTGCGGCTCGCGCGTCCGGAGCAGCACGGACTCGAGCCGCTCGGCGCCCGTGAGCAGCTCCGCGACGCCCGGCCGCGCGCGGTCGGCAAGGCCGAGCGACAGCCCGAGGCTCCCCTGCGCGTCGAGCTCGAGGATCAACGCGCGGTTGCCCGCGCGCCCAAGGGCGAGCCCGAGGTTGAGGGAAATCGTGGTCTTTCCGACGCCGCCCTTCTGGCTCGCGACCGCGATGACGTGCATGGACTCCCTGACGGCGCGCTGTCATGGCGCCCGGGGGCCATCCTAACAGGACGGGTGCGGCTGAGAACTAGTCCCGTCCCTGACGAGCGCGAACTAGAGCAGCGAGATCCGCTTCATCAGCGTGCCGCACAGATCGCTCTGGGGGTTGCGCTCGCGCTCGATCTTGAGGCCGGCGCGGAAGATCTTGTCGGCGCTCTCGACGTTGCCGAGCACGACGTGGCAGAGCCCGAGGAGCTCGTGATCGCCGGGATCGCCGTGGATCGACACGAGCTCGGTCAGCGCGGGGACCGCGGCGCGGTGGGCGTCGATCATCGCCTCGGTCGGCGTCGACGGGACGCCCTTGGCGAGGATCATGAGCCGCAGCACCTGGCGCTGATCCTCGGGGCGCTGCTTGAGGAACTCCGGCTTCTGGAAGAGATCGCGGTACCCCCGGTAGGCGGCGTCGAGGTCGCCCCCGCGCGCGAGGGCGACGATGGTCTTGACCGCCTGGACGAGCGTCTCATTCGGCATGACGAGACGATACACGGCCCCGCGCCCGGGGGCGAGACCGCCGCTGCGCCGGCGCGACGTGTCGCCGAAAAGCCGCACGCGTGGGCGCGCGTGGACGTCGCGCGCTTCCGTCACCGTCGTCTGCGCGCGCGGAGCCCCGCAAAGCGGCGCTTGCAGCCGCTGTACGGCGTGGTAGTCGCGTCGAGCTCGGTTGCTCATGCGCTGGTCATCCCTCTGCTACCTCTCCGCGATCGCCCTCGCCGCACCTGCGGCGCTCGGGCAGCCTGAGCCGCGCGCCGAGGCGCCCGTGGCGCCGCAGATCCTCGAGCACGTGGACCCGGAGTACCCGCCCGAGCGGCTCGCGGAGGGCGTCGACACGACGGTCACGCTGTTCGTCACGGTCGAGAAGGACGGCACAGTCAGCGACGCGGTCGTGGCCGAGTCCGGGGGCGCAGCGTTCGATGACGCGGCCATGAAGGCCGTGCGCAGGTGGCGTTTCTCGCCGGCCATGCGCGGCGGCGCGCCGGTGCGGGCGCGGATCCGGGTGCCGTTCCACTTCGCGCCGGGCCCCCACGAGCAGGAGCCCGCGCCGGCGCCGACCGAGGCGCCGAAGGCGGCGGATCGCCCGGCGGCGCCCCCGCCGCCCCGGCCGGCGGCGCCGAAGCCGGTGGAGTTCGCCGGGGGCGTCGCGGGCCCGCACGCGGTGGCCGAGCCCGGCAAGCCGATCGAGATCCACGTGCAGGGCCGCCCGAACCCGCCGCGCCGCGCCGCGAGCGACTTCCGGATCGGCCGCGCGGCGCTCTCCGCCGCGCCGCACGCGACCGCCGCGGATCTGCTCCGCACGGCGCCCGGCGTTTACGTCGCGCACCCCGAGGGCGAGGCGGTCGCGCAGCGCATCTTCCTCCGCGGCTTCGACGCGGAGCACGGCCAGGACGTCGAGCTCCGCGTCGGGCCGATTCCGCTGAACCAGCGCTCGCACCTCCATGGCCAGGGCTACGCGGATCTCAGCGTGATCATCCCGGAGGTGGTGCGGTCGCTCCGCGTCGTCGAGGGCGTCTACGACCCGCAGCAGGGCGACTTCGCGGTCGCGGGCAGCGCGTACTTCGACCTCGGCGTCGAGGAGCGCGGGCTGCTGCTCAAGGGCACGCTCGGCTCGTTCGGCACGCGGCGGCTGCTCGCGCTCTGGGCGCCGGAGGGCCAGTCGGAGGACACGTTCGGGGCCGCCGTGGTGCGCACGACCGACGGCTTCGGCGACGGGACGCGCGGGGCGATCTCCGGGGGCGCCGTCGGCCAGTACCGCGTGCCGCTGCCGGACGAGTACTCGGCGCTGTTGCACGTCGCGGCCCACGGCGGCCGCGCGAACCTCGCGGGCGTGCTCCGGCGCGACGACATCGAGGCGGGGCGCGTCGGCTTCCACGACGCCTACCCGGATCTCGCGGCCCGCGCGCAGTCGGCCGCGTCGACGCGGCTACAGCTCGCGCTGAGCGTCGAGCGGTCCGACGACGACGGCTCTCAGAAGAGCGCCTGGCTCTGGGCGGCGACGTCCGGGTACCGGAGCCGGATGAACTTCACCGGCTACACGCAGCGCTCGCGCCGGCGGCCCGAGTGGGTCGGCAGGGGCGACCTCATCGAGCAGGCGAACCAGGACGCCGCGCTCGGCGGCGGCATCGCCTACCGCACGCCGCGGATCCCGCTCGCGTCCTGGCTCTCCGGCCAGGTCGCCGTGGGCGCCGAGGTGCAGACCGACGGCATCGACCAGGCGCAGAACCTGCTCCAGCCGCCGCAGAACGAGACGTGGGATCAGCGCGTCGACGCGTCGATCCAGCTGACCGGGGTCGGCGCCCACGCCGACGCGCTGCTCGAGCTGTCACATTACGCGCGCCTCCGCGGCGGCCTGCGCGCCGACCTGCTCGTCTTCGACGTGGACGACCGCATCGGCAACTTCATCCCGGCGGCGCAGAAGGAGACGCACATCGAGGGGTTCCGTCGCACGGCGGCGGGCCTGGCCGCCGGCCCGCGGGTGACGCTGGAGCTCGACCCGCTGCCCGCCCTGCGCGTCTCCGCCTCGTACGGGCACGGCTACCGCTCGCCGCAGGCGCGGCTGCTCGAGGACGGGGACAACGCGCCGTTCGCGACCGTGAAGAGCTACGAGGCCGGCGCCACGCTGCGCCCCGGCGGCGGCCTCAGCGTGACCGCGGCCGCCTACGAGACGCGCCTCTCCTACGATCTCGCGTTCGACGCGGCGGAGGGCGCGCTCGTGCGCATCGGCCGGACGACCCGCCGCGGGCTCGTCGCTTACCTGCAGGCCGCGCCGAGCCCCACGCTCACGGCGGGCGTGAGCGCGACGCTCGTCCACGCCACGCTGGACGAGCCGCCCCCGCCCACGCCAGAGAACCCGTCGCCGCCGTACGTGAAGGGACAGCAGCTCCCGTTCGTGCCGCCCGTGGTGGTGCGCGCCGACCTCGCGCTGAAGCGGCCGCTCTTCACGATCGCCGGCGCGCCCGTCGAGGGGCGGCTCGGCTACGGCGCGACGTTCCTCTCCCCGCGGCCGCTGCCGTACGCGCAGACCGCCGCGCCGGTCTTCGTGGTGGACGCGTCCCTTTCTCTCCGGCGGAGCCTGCGCGTCGGCCGCGACGCCGCGCAGGGCGGCCCCTGGATCGAGGTCGGGGTCGAGGCGCAGAACCTGCTCGACGCCGAGTACGCCGACACGGAGTACTCGTTCAAGTCGTACTGGCCGGGCGGCGCGGGCGCGTCGCAGCCGTCGATCCCCTCGGAGCTGCCGGCCCGGCACATCAGCGCCGGGTCGCCGCGCTCCATCCTCGCGAACGTGACGCTCTCGCTATGAACGCCCCGAACCTCTCCCCGGCCGCGCGCCGCCTCCTCGCCGTCGTCCTCCTGGGGTCGCCCGCGTTGTCCGCATCCGCCTGCGCCGGCACAGGCCAGCCCGAGGTCACGTACGCGGCGCACGCCGAGGCCGACGTCCCCGGGGAGATCGCCGCGGGCGCGTGGACGATCGCGCTCGACGAGGCGACGGTCGCCTTCGGCCCGGCCTACTTCTGCGCAGCGGACTCCGGCGCGTCGACGCTGTGCGAGACCGCGATCGCCGAGCTGACCACGATCACGCGGGTGAACCTGCTCGACCCCGCGCCGCAGCCGCTCGGCCTGGTCGACGGCTTCGAGGGCGAGATCCGGAGCGTGTCGTTCAACTACGGTATCCACTGGTTCTCGACCGAGTCGTCGCCCACGCCGGCGCCGGAGGCTCCCGGCGTCAGCTCCGTCCACCTGCGCGGGCGCGCGACGCGGGGCGCGGAGGCGCTCGACTTCGAGGCCGACGTCGACGCCGTGCCGCAGCGCCAAGGGCTGCTCGCGGTCCCGAGCCTCGCGGTCGCCGCGAGCGTCGGCGCGGCGCCGGTCCGCCTCGCGGTCCGCTTCGACGTCGTGGACGAGTGGCTCGCGAGCGTCGATTTCGACGCGCTGGCCGAGGGAGGAGCGACCAAGGTCGCCATCGCGCCGGGGTCGCCCGCGCACCAGCGGCTGCGCTACGACATGATCGCGGTGCACCGGCCGCAGTTCCTCTGGTCGACGTCGCCATGAGGCGGTCTCCTTGAGACGCCGTCCGGCCCGCGTGACGGCCGCCGCGCGGCGGCGGCCTGGCCGGAGCCCGGCTTGCCGGTGGCGAGCGCGCTGGCTCGTGGCGCTCGCGCTCGCGGCGCAGCTGTGCAGCCTGACGCACGCGTTGCTCGTCCGGCACGTCCGCTGCGAGCACGGCGAGCTCGTCCACGCGGCGACGGTCGCCGTCGCCGCGGCGACGCTTCACGCCGAGCGGCGTCCTCCCGGCGACCAGCCCGGCGCGCGGCCCGGCGGGGGTGACGACCTGTGCGACGCGCTCGCGCCGCGCCACGAGGGCGACGAGCACTGCGACGCGTTCGCGCTGCGCGGTCAGCTCGGCGCGCCCGTGCACCGCGTGGCGGAGGCCACGCTGCTCGAGGTCGTCCGCCTCGCCTCGCTCCGACCCTCGCCCGAGGTCCGACCCATCCCCTTGCTGATCCTGGCGCCGAAGAGCTCCCCGCCGGCGGCCTGAGCATCTCACGAGGCCAGAGGGTGATGCGGGCGCTGGGCGCGCGAGGAGCGCGGGCCTGCGCTCGCCGGGCGCGTTCGTGCGCGCTCGTCGGGATTTCGAGACGACTCAGGAGCTTGATCATGATGCAGAGACTGAAGGTGACAGGGTTCATGGTGGCGGCGTGCGCGCTCGCGCTCGTCGCCGGGTGCGGCGATGAACGCGGCGCGACGTCCGAGACCGGCACCGTGCAGATCTTCGTGGAGCCGGAGGACACCATCCCCGAGGGCCTGGAGCCGGGCACAGGCGAGGAGAACATCGCGGACGGCTGGAAGGTCACGTACGAGCGGTTCCTCGTGACGATCGGCAACGTGCGCGCGGCGCGCTCGGATGCCGAGGAGACGCTCGGCGATGAATCGGTGTTCGTGCTCGACCTCAAGAACGCCCCGGCGACGAGGTACGTGATCGCGAATTTCCAGGACGTGAGCGCGGTGCGCTGGGACCGCTTCGGGTTCGACCTCCCGAACGCGAAGGCGGGGGTGAAGACGCTGCCGCCCACCACGGCGGCCGACGTCGACCTCATGGTCGAGGGCGGCTATTCGCTGTTCTTCGAGGGATCCATCGAGAAGGCGGACGGCGAGTCGTGCCCGCCGCCCGGCGGCGCGTGCGTCCCCGCGGCTCGGGTGCGCTTCAGCTGGGGCCTCCCGGCCGGGACGTCGTTCGACGATTGCGCGACCGAGGACGGGATCAACGGGTTCAGCGTGCCGACCAGCGGCACGGTCGCGGTGAAGCCGACCATCCACGGCGACCACTGGTTCTTCGACAACATCACCGCGGGCGTGGAGCTGACCAAGCGCTACGCGCAGTACATCGCGGACAGCGATCTCGACGGCGATGGCGAAACGACGATCGACGAGCTCAAGCAGGTGAACGCCGCCGATGTCTTCGGCGACGAGTACAACCTCGCCGGCGCGTCCGGCGGCCCGATCGAGACGGCGTACGACTACGTGGTCGCGCAGGCGCGCACGCTCGGCGACTTCCAGGGTGACGGAGAGTGCCCGAGGCGCGCCGTGCTGCCGTGATCGGGTGAAGGCGGAGGGCTGCGCCGGTCGCGCCGCGATTCGCTTTACCGCCTCTCCTTTTCAAGCACGGCTCTATGCCGGGCCGAGCTGACAGGCGCTCGTACACCCGTCGCCGTCAGCCGTGTTGCCGTCGTCACATTGCTCCCACTCCGGGTCCACCACGCCGTCTCCGCACACCGCGCCGGCGCTCGCCCCGCCCGCGCCCCCCGCTGCGCGGAGCTGACAGTCGCTCGAGCACGCATCGCCGTCCGCCGTGTTGCCGTCGTCGCATTGCTCCCACTCCGGGTCCACCACGCCGTCTCCGCACACCGCGCCGGCGCTCGCCCCGCCCGCGCCCCCCGCTGCGCGGAGCTGACAGTCGCTCGAGCACGCATCGCCGTCAGCCGTGTTGCCGTCGTCGCATTGCTCCCACTCCGGGTCCACCACGCCGTCTCCGCACACCGCGCCGGCGCTCGCCCCGCCCGCGGCGCTGCCTCCGGTCGTGCAGTCCGTCGAGGAGGAACAACATTCGACACACGCCCCCGTGCCCGTGCTCTCCTCTGGCGAGTCGACCCCTTCGATGAAGCGCACCTCGCACGCGGCCTGCATCAAGAACAGCCCTGCCACGGCGTGCAGCGGACGGCGCGAAAGAAGATGATGACGCATGACTCTCCCTCTCGAAGCGAAGCCGAGTTGTGCCTCGCTCTGGTAAGTGGGCGCGAGCTCCTCTCCGTGGCTCACCAAAATCAACGATTCAGAAGGATCCGGCGACTCAGAAGCTCACCTGCAGGCCGAGGCTCGGGAGCAGCGCCGGGCGCCCGGTGCGGCCCACCTCCACACCTGCGATGGTGAAGACAGGCTGTCTTGCGAGCACGAGGACGTCGAGCGCCGCGTGGGCGGCGAGGGACGGCAGGACGCGGACGCCGACGCCGGCCCCTGCGGAGACGCCGGCGGTGAGCCAGTCCTGACGCCGGTCGCGATAAGGAGGGTTCGCCCGGCCGGCGACCGTCACATGATAGGCGCCCGCGCCGAGCGAGATCACCGGATGGATCCGCCACGCCTGGGGGCCGGCGGCGTACGCCAGGCCGATCATGGCCGCGGTCTGCCGCAGCGCCACGCGCCCGCCGGGAGCGTCGAGGCTCCTGGCCACGACGGCCGGCACGAGGGTCCCGCGCAGGGAGACGCCGGCCGCCAGATCGTATCCCACGCGGAAGTAGGGCCCGGGGACGACCCCGACGTCGCCGGCGAGCGCTGCCAGCCCCGCCTCGACGCTCAGCCGGCGCTCGTCGGACGTGGGCGCCGCGGGCGCCCGGGGCGCGGCGCTCCGGGCGTCGAGCCGCCCGGGCGCGGCCGACCCGCGCGCGGCCCGGGATCCGCTCGCAGGCGCGGCCGACCCGCGCGCGGCCCGGGATCCGCTCGCAGGCGCGGCCGACCCGCTCGCCGCCGTGGTTCGATTCGCGGGCGCGACGGCCGCTCGCGGCTGCAGCAGCGCCGCGTCGAGCGCGATGGCCTCGCGCCCCGCCGGCGCGGCCGCGTCGGCGATCCATTGCGCCACCCGCTCGGGCAGCTCGCGGCGCTGCTCGCCGCTCAGCTCGAGCAGGCTGGCCCGGAGCAGCTCCGCCGACCGCACGGCGAGATCGCTCGCCGCGTTGCTGGCGCCGGGGACGCCGAGCTCCACGCGGCGGACCAGCGTCTCCTTCGTCGCGTGATCCGCGATCCACGCGTCGGCGACGGCGCCGCGGTCGGTCTCGAGGATGGCGATGGCCGCGAACACGCTGTCCGCACCCTCGATCTGCGCGCGCCCGTCGACGCCCGGCGCGCCCTCGAGCGAGCGGACCGAGAAGCCCACGGCGCGCAGCTCGCCCGCGAGGCGCACCGTGGCCTCCTCGACGACCTTCCCGGCGTGCGGCGCGCGCACCACGATCACGCCGATCTCCTCCGCGGCGCTCGCCTCCCGGGACACGAAGAGCGCGGCGCACAGCGCAACGGCAAGCCCGAACCCGCTGCGCCTCATGGGCGGCGGAGGATCTCCGCCGCGGCGGCCGCGAACGCCCCGCGCGGGTAGCGCGCGAGGTACTGCTCGGCGATCGGCCGAGCCGCGCCGTCGCCCTGGGAGGCGCGCAGCACGATCATCTTCCGCCCGAGCGCCTCGGCTGCCAGCGAGCCGGCCGGCGACTCGGCGAGGTACCGATCGTACCAGTCGATGGCCGCCGCGGGCGAGCCCGCCTCCGCGATGCGACCGAGGAGGAACGCCGCCGAGCGCGCCTCGGGCGAGCCAGGGAAGCGCGAGCGCTCGGCGAGCAGCGCGCGCCGCGCGAGGTCGTTCCGCCCCGTGTAGCGCGCAGCGTCGGCCAGCGCGGCGATCTCCGGGAGCGGGCTCGCGGCGATCGTCGCGTCGACGCCCCGCGCCTCCGCCACCGCGATCGCCCCGGCGAAATCGCCGCGGGCAACATGCTCGCTGCAGCTCCCCGAGGCGGGCGCAGGCGCCGCGGGCGCGCGGGCCGCAGCCGAAGCTGGCGCGAGCGTCGCCATCGGATCGGTCGCGACCAGCGCTCCCGCCGCGACCGGCGCTCCCGCCATGGCCGGCGCTCCCGCCATGGCCGGCGCTCCCGCCATGGCCGGCGCTCCCACCGAGACGGGCGCTCCCGCCGCGGCTGCCCCGCCCGTCTCGGCCGGCGCCCCGGCGTCCTCCAGCATGCCCATCTCGGCCGGCGCCCCGGCGTCCTCCAGCACGCCCATCTCGGCCGGCGCCCTGGCGTCCTCCAGCACGTCGGTCCTCGCCGGCGCGTCGGCTTCGCGCAGCCCGCCTCCTTCTGGCGCACGCGCGCCGGCGGCGCTCAGGTCCGCGATCGTGAGCTCGCCGCGGACCACGTCGGCGACCAGGCGCTGGCCGCCCTGGAGCGCCACGCCGCCCGAGGCGAGCGGGCCGCGGACCGCGACCGAGCCGCTCTGCATGGTCAGCTCGAGCCGCTCGCGCTCCCAGCTCAGGTCGAACTCGGTGCCCGTCACCCTGACGGTGAACGGCCCTGCCGCCGCGACCCACTCGGCCTCGGGCAGGTGCGCGACCCGGAAGTGCGCGGCGCCGCCCTCGATGTGGATCTGCGCGCCGCGCGCCGTCACGGCGGTGATGCGCCCGCGCGCCCCGGGCGCGAAGCGGACGGTCGTCCCCTCGCTGAAGCGCGCCGTCGCCCCGCTGGTCCCCCCGCGCACGTAGGTGTCCGCGAGCGCCGCGCCGTCGGCGCGTTCTCCCGGCGCGACACCGTCGACCTGGTACGACAGGCGCGCCGCCGGACGCAGCGCCCAAAGGCCCAGGATCACGAGCAGCGGCGCCAGCGCCGCCGGCAGGAGCCAGCGCCTCCGCGGCGCGAGCGGCAACACGGGGCGCTCGACCTCGTCGATCAGCCGCGCGCGGCCGCGGGCGAGCGCGCGGTCCGCCGGCGGGGCCGCCCCCGCCGCGCGCGCCAGCGCCGCGAGCCGCCGCAGGGCGACCTCCGGCGACACCCCGGGCTTCGGATCAGCCATCGCTCGCCTCCTCCGCGGGCTCGACGTACGCCGCGAGGAGCGGATCCCGCTCGGCCATCGCGTGGACGCGCCCGGTCACCTTGGCCAGGTGGCGCTTGGCCGTGGCCAGGGACATCCCGCTCGCCTGCGCGGTCTCCGCGAGCTCCAGCCCCTCGATGTGCCGCAGCACGAAGAGAAGCCGCGCCCTGTCGTCCAGCCTGTCGAGCAGCGCGTAGAGCCTCGCGACCGCCTCGCGCGCGCCCTCGTCGACGCCCTCGGCCGGCTCGTCCGGCAGCATGCCGCTGTCGGTGAGCGAGAACCAGCGCCGGAACCGCCGGCGCCGCAGCGCCGACCGCGCGACGCGCACGGCGATGCCGAGGAGGAACGGCCGCAGCGCCGCGGGATCCCGCAGGTTCTTCACCTCCCGAAAGAACTGCAGGAACGTCTCCTGGGCGTGGTCCTCGACGTCGCCGCCCGGCCCGAGCACGCGGCGGAGCAGGCCATGCACCAGGGCGCCGTAGCGGTCCCAGACGGCGCCGGCGGCGCCTGGCTGGCCCTCGGCTGCCGCGCGGGCGAGGCCGGCGTCGTCCAGATCGGCCAGGGGGCTGGCGCGGACGAGGGTGAGCCGGGGGGCGAGGGCTGCGCTGGGCAAGACCACGGGAACTGGAATAGGTGGTCGCGAGCGGGTCCCGGTGGCTCACAAAAGCGACGGGGTCGAACGCCGCGCGCGCCTCGCGAAGGGCGCACCGGAGCTCTCGACGGGAACGGGACAGGCGGCGCATCGAGGGGGGAGGCCGACGCCGGAGCCCTGGCGAGAAGGACCGGCCAGGGATCGCGGGGTCGGAGGGCGGCGTCTCCAGCGCGGAGACGAGTGTCGCTCGTCTTTTCTTGGAGGCACGTCCACCCGGAGACGAGTGCCGCTCGTCTTTTCTTGGAGGCACGTCCACCGGGAGACGAGTGCCGCTCGTCTTTTCTTGGAGGCACGTCCACCGGGAGACGAGTGCCGCTCGTCTTTTCTTGGAGGCACGTCCACCGGGAGACGAGTGCCACTCGTCTTTTCTTGGAGGCACGTCCACCCGGAGACGGGTGCCACCCGTCTCTGGCGTCGAGGCGCCTATACCAGGACACAGGTGCCATCTGCATTTCCTGGAGCCGCCCCCCTCCAGGAGACAGGCGCCCCCATCTCCGGCGTGGAGGCGACTGTACCAGGACACAGGTGCACCCATCTTTTCTTGGCGCCGCCGCCTCCAGGAGACGAGTGCCACCCATCTCCCGCGTGGAGGCACCAGCTCACCCGGATGGGTTCACGGCACGTCGCCCGCCCCGGGCGGGGGCCGGGACGGGTTCGGGCCTCCTGGCAGGGGCTGGCCGACGGGACCTCGCCAGGTCGTCGGCCATCTCGACGTAGCGCGCCAGGAGAAGCCACGTTGGCGGAGGGCGTCGACCCGTACGTTGTCACAGCGCTGGGTGCATCATCGTGCTTCCGACGGACATCGTCGAGATGTCTCGAATTTTAACGCAAAGACACAAAGACGCAAAGACGCCAAAAGGCGGAAAGAGAATGTTCGAAGATGAGATAGCCAGGGTCGTCATCGACGCAGCCATCGAGGCGCAGCGTACCCTTGGAGATCCAGGGCTGCTCGAGACCGTCTACAATGAGGCGCTTGGCTTCGAGCTTGAGTGAGCGGGAGGCAGGGCATTCATCGCGTGGTCAATGGGTTGCAAGAATGTGCTCTCTCGCTCTCTTCTTTTTTGCGCCTTGGCGCCTTGACGCCTTGGCGTTCAACTCTCCGGTCTCCTGCTGCGAGTAGACTCGCCCATGCGCCGCTGGATCCGGCGCTCCCCGAGGCTGGCCGTGCGGAGCTCGAAGCGGCGCCGCGGCGGGAACCTCCGCTGCAGCGCTCGCGGAGGCGTGGCTCGGCTGAGGCCTCTCACGCCGCGCGACGCGCGACGCGAACGCCTCGGCAGCGGTCGTCGACACCGAGCGCGAGACAAGCAAGCCTCTCCTCATCGCCTGACGTCGATTCCTTTTTCTCTTAGGCGCCGGATGATGTCCTGGCCGTTCATCTCCCAGAGGTCACCAGGGTCGATCTCTCGCGTTTGGCCGTCCTTCATCTTCACAATCCACACCTCAATCTCGCGATTCTTTCTATCCCTGGCGGTGCCAATCGCGAGGGACGCGACCTCAGCGAGACGAAATCCCTTCACGGTCGGCGCGAACCAGAAACCTGTGGTCTGCTCCAGCTTTTCGTCGTCGAGGACGACCCGATCCTTCGCCAGCATCGGCGCGAAGATGCCACCCGCCAGCGCAGCAACCCCAAATGCGATCAAGGCGATGGTCAGCGGCTGGCGCCTCCACAGCAGGAGCGCGCCGATCGACGCAGCAACGACCGCGATGGCAATCGCAATGCCGGGCACATAGCTTGGGAAGCTGTAGATCATGCTATCTTACCTGACGTACCTGGCGTTCTACCGCGAGACGCGAGCTGCGGCGAGACCCGGGCGAATGTGAGGGACCGGATCGCCTCACCCGCGGGGATGCGGGGTGCTGGCGCGGCGCTCTACCGCGCCTCGTGCTCGCGCCAGAAGGCGAACGCCTCGTCCAGGTACACCTCCTTCGCGCCGTGGCCGAACGGGTGCTCGGCGACGCGCACGGGCCAGCCCGCGCCGCGCAGCACGCCGGCGAGGGCGCGGGCCGAGCCGCCCACCGTGTCGTGGGCCCCGAAGCCGATGTAGAACGGCCTCGGCGCGAGCGTCGCGAGCTGGGGCGTCGCGTGGCCTCCCCCGCCGGACATCGCGCCGAACCCGTCGGCGTCGATCCCGCCGCGCAGCGCGAGCGCCGCGGCGAAGTACGCGCCCGACGACGAGCCGGCGACGTACACCCGCGAGAACGAGACGCCGGTGATCTCCTCGAGCTTTCTCCGCTTCTCCACGAACGTCGCGACGAGCGCGGCGGCGTGCTCCTCGTACGCCCGCTCTCCCGTCGGCCAGCCCCGCCAGCTCGCGTAGCCCTTCGGCGCGAGGCCGACCTTGCCGCGCGGGATCAGCGCGGCGACGCCCGCGCGCCGGGCGGCGCGGGACACGACCGTCTCGACGTTGGTCTTCTGCTCGCTCTCCTTCCCCGGCGGCACGATCCCGTGGAGATAGAGCAGCAGCGTTCGGGTCGGCGCGTCGGGCAGCACGTAGCAGGTCTCCTCGTCGAGCGCGTCGACGCCGGCGATGCACCAGTCCGTCTCGACGCGCGGCGGGCGCGCTCGGGGCCACGGCGCCGGCTCGGGCGGCGCGGTCGCGGCCGCGGTGACGGCCGGGGTCGGCGCTGCAGGCACGAGGCCGGGCTCCGCTGCACCGAGCGCGGCCCCGTCGGGCGCCGGCGCACGCGCGCTCCTCGGAGCATCTGCCGTGTTGCTGCACGCGCAGACCGCGACCGCGAGCGCGCCGAGCAACGCCGCGATCCAGCGCGCCGCACCTCCGGAGCAGCACCCCCTGACGCGACGCTCCGGGCCGGCCAGCTCGTCGCTCGCTACCAGCTCGCCGCTCGCTACCAGCTCGCCGCTCGCTACCAGCTCGCCGCTCGCTACCAGCTCGCCGCTCGCTCGCCGCCCCATCACCCTGCGCGCGCGTCGCTCACCGCGATCAGCGCCCCGAGCGCCGCCGCGCACACCGTCTCCGTGCGCAACGTCAGCGCGCCGAGGCGCACCCGCTCGAACCCGAGCGCCGCGCACATGCCGAGCTCCTCCGGCGTGAACCCGCCCTCCGGTCCGACCGCGAACGCCGCCTCCATGCCCGGCGACAGCGCGGCCAGCCGCGCGCCGAGCGGCGTCTCCGCGTAGGGATCCAGGCACATCCCCAGCGCGCCGCCCTCCGTCGACGGCGCCGCCCGCGCCTCGGCGAGCGCCGCCGCGAGGCTCATCGGCGCCTCCACCCGGGGCGCGTCCCCGCGGCCGCACTGCCGCGCCGCCTCCACCGCGATGCGGCGCCAGCGCTGGCTCCTGTCCTCGGCGGGCCGCGCCACGCTCCGCGCCGAGATCGCCGGGATGATCCGCGTCGCCCCGAGCTCGGTCGCGTCGCGCACCACCGCGTCCATCTTGTCGCCCTTGCCCACCGCCTGGATCCACGTCACGCGCCGGCCAGGCCGCAGCGCTGCCGGGCGGGGCGCGTCGATGCGCGCCTCCGCCCCGCGGCGGCCGATCGACTCGAGCGTGGCCTCCGCCTCGACACCGAGCTCCGGATCGAACACGACGAACCGATCCCCCTCCCGGAGGCGGTGCACCCGCACGACGTAGCTCGCCGCCTCGGGCGGCAGCGCGATCACGCCGGCCGCGATCGCGCCGAGCGGCACCCGCAAGAGCCCCTGCCCGCTCATCCCGGCGAGGACGCCGCGCCGCCCGGCGCGCGGAACAGGAGCGCCACCCAGCCCTCGCCGCCCGCGTCGCCCCGCCCGGCCCTGCGATCGCCGCCCGGCGACGCCGGATCCGGCCGGGTCGCGACGTGCTCGAGCGGGCGCGGCAACGACGTGTACCGCGCGATCAGATCGTCGCGCTCGCTCTCGAGGATGCCCGACAGGATCAGCCAGCCGCCCGGATCGAGCACGCGCGCGAGCTCCGGCGCCAGCGGCCGGAGCACCCGCGCCTCGATGTTCGCGACGACCCACGGGAACCGCCGCGTCACCCCCTCGACCACGCCGGCGCTCGCCTCGATGCGGCCCTCGAGGCCGTTGCGCGCCGCGTTCTCGAGGACCACCTCGATCACATCCTCGTCGTTGTCGATCGCGACCGCCCGCTCCGCGCCGAGCAGCAGCGCGACCAGCGCGAGGATGCCGCTGCCCGTGCCCACGTCGAGGATCTCGCGGCCGCGGAGCTCCGCCGCGTGCTCGTCGAGGAGCTCCGCGACGAGCGCCGTCGTCGCGTGGAGCCCCGTGCCGAACGCCCTGCCCGGCTCGAGCAGCAGCACCCGCTCGCCCTCGCGCTCGGGCGCGCGCTCCGCCCACGGCGGCACGACCGTGATCGTGGGCGTCAGCGCGAACGGCGCGAAGTGCTCCTTCCACGCGTCGCGCCAGGCGTCGCCCACCACCTCCTCGAGCCGCGCGGCGAGCGGCGGCGAGAGCTCCCCGAGCGCCGCGATGGCCTCCATCGCCTCGCCGTGATCCTCGAAGCTGGCGACGAGCGTCACCTGGCCCGAGCGCGCGCCGCGGACGAGCGTCTGCTCGTCGCGCTGCTCGACGCCGCTGGCGCCCAGCTCGAAGAGCAGGGCGCCGATCTCGTCGGCCTCCGGCTCCGGGACATCGACTGCAACGAACGGGTATCGAGGCTCCACCTGGCTTGCTCCGTGACGGGCCGCCGGCCTGAAGAGCGGCCGCGGCGCGGACGGGAGCCTAACGAAATTCCCGCAGAGAGGCGCGGCCGATCGCGCGGAACCGCTGGAACACGCGGAGCATTTTTAACGTCCGACGTAGCGGCGCCGCGCCGGGACCGAGACGAGCACCTCGGAGCGCGACGCCGGCGGCGGGACGCGCTCGCCGTCGTGGAGCACCATCGCGGTGAGCCGCCCCCCGTAGACCGCGCCCGTGTCGATCCCGGTCGCCCACGCGTGCATCTGCGGCTCGCTCCGCGCGTTGTGGCCGAACACCACGTGCGGCGGGCCCTGGTACGTCTGGCCCCACAGCGTCTTGCCCCCGCGGCGCTCGACCGGCTCGCCGTAGCGGCCGAGGCAGCGCACGTACATCAACGTGTGCGGATCCTGTCGCTCGATCGGCAACCCGGGGATCAGCCCCGCATGGACGACACGGAGCCCGTGCTCCGGCAGATCCAGCCAGTACGGCAGCGTCTCGAGCCACGCCCAGTCCCGCTTGCGCAGCTGCTGCGCGGTCTCCTTCGAGAGCTCCCCCAGCGGCTCGCCGCGAGGATCGCTCCGACCGGCACGCCAGCGGAGCAGCCGATCCTCGTGGTTGCCCCGCACGGAGATCGCGCCGACCTCCCGGAGCAGATCGAGCGTTCCGCACGGATCGGGGCCGCGCACGATCAGATCGCCGACCATGACGACCCGATCGCCCGATGCGAGGCCCACGTGCTCGATCAGCCGCGCCAGCTCATCCCGGCAGCCGTGAACGTCACCGATGATGATCGTGCGCGGCATCTCACACCCAACGTAGCAGGGACGCCCGTTCCATGGGGGGCGCCCAGGCCCGTCCCCCCGGGCACGGCAGAACCGCGCGGCCCCGCCGGCGAGCGCGCGGCAGCCGCCACGCGCCTCCGCGCGCCGCGATCGGAATTTTACATGCAATTCAGGAGTTTTGCACGCGGGCCACCTGGACGGCGCCGCGCCGGGCCTCGGTCAGGCGCATTACGGGGAGTCGATCTTGGCGCGCTTCGGGATCACGACGATCCCGCCCTCGCTGACGAACCACTTCTTGCGGTCCTCCTCGAGGTTGAAGCCGATCTCGGCGCCGGCCGGGATCTCGACGTCCTTGTCGATGATGCAGCGACGAAGCTTGACGTGGCGCCCGATCTTGACGTCCTCGAACAGCACGCACTCCTCGATGTGGCTGAAGGAGTTCACGCGGACCCGGTTCGAGAGCACGCTGCGGTGGATCCTGCCGCCGGAGATGATGCACCCGAGCGAGACCAGGCTGTCCGTGGCGATGCCGACGCGCGCGTTCGCCTCGTCGCGGAACACGAACTTGGCGGGCGGGTCGTGGCTGATCCCGGTCCGGATCGGCCAGCGCGGGTTGTAGAAATTGAACGCCGGCTGGATGCTGACCAGATCCATCTGGGCCGCCCAGTACGCGTCGATCGTCCCGATGTCGCGCCAGTACCCCGCGCCCTCGTCCTCGCCGGGGACGCGGTTCTCGTGGAAATCGTAGACGTAGACGCGGCTGCCGCTCTGGACCATGCGCGGGATGATGTCGCGCCCGAAATCGTGCGCGCTGTCCTCCGTCGCTGCGTCGTGCTCGAGGACGTCGAGCAGCGCCTTCGTCTTGAAGATGTAGTTGCCCATCGACGCGAGGCACATGCCCGGCCTGCCGGGCATGCTCGGGGGATCCTGCACCTTCTCGTGGAAGGCGAGGATGCGCCCCGACTCGTCGCACTCGATGACGCCGAAGGCCCGGGCCTCCTCCTTCGTCACCGGGATGGCGGCGACGGTCACCTCCGCGTCGCGCGACAGGTGATCGTGCAGCATCTGGCGCACGTCCATCTTGTAGACGTGGTCGCCGCCGAAGATGCAGAGGTGCTCGGGCGACTCGTCCGTGATGACGTGCTGGGTCTGGTAGACGGCGTCCGCCGACCCCTTGAACCAGCTCTTGCCCGTGCGCTGCTGCGCAGGGACGGTCTCGATGAAGCTGTCGAGCATCGGCGAGAGGCGCCAAGCTCGGGCGATGTGCTCGTCTAGCGACGCGCTCTTGTACTGCGTGAGGATCTTGATGCGGTGCAGGCCGGAGTTGACGAAGTTCGAGAGGACGATGTCGATGATCCGGTACCGGCCGCCGAACGGCACGGCAGGCTTCGCCCGGTCGTGCGTCAACGGGCCGAGCCGGCGGCCCTCGCCGCCAGCAAGGATCATCACCAAGACCTTCGACGCTTCGAAAGCGGCGCGCAGGTTCGTCTCGCGCATGGGACGGAGAGGGTACTCGATCGATGTTGCCATCGCGAAGAGCGGAAACGCGTCCTTCGCGTATTCGAGGCAACCCGGGGACCGGGAGAACGCCGCGGAGAGCCGCGCAACCCGGCCTGGCGGCGCCGAGCCCAGCCGGGCGGGTCGCGCTGCGGGCCCCGCCGAGCGCGCCTCTCGCGCCCTCCTGCCCCGCGATCGGGCGGCGCCGGCAGCGGCCCGTCGCGCTCTACCGCCCTCCGCCCCTCCGCCCGCCCTCCGCCGCGGTGCGCTGCCGCGCGACGATGCGCGTCGATGCGCGACGATGCGCGACGATGATCGATGAAGAGAGGGGGACGTCTCCGTTTCTCTTTACGATCGAGTCGCGGCCGTGTTAGCCGTTTCCGCCGTCGCGCGCGCATGCGAGAGGCGCCTGACCCGCACGCGGCGCACCGCTGTCCGAGGGCTATTCCAGCGCTGGATCTTTCCTGCTGGAGGTGCCCGTCACGCTGACCTTGGAGATGCCATGAACGCCCGATTCGGTCGAACCCTCCTCGCCGCCATCCTCCTCGTCGCGGGCACTTCAGGGTGCGGAACGGACGAGCAGCCCTACCAGGCAAAGCCCGCCTTCAGCGGCCGCAAAGCGACCCTGCCCGCGGTGCCGACGCTGCCCGCAAAGAACAAGAAGCAGGGCGACGCATACACGGTCTGGGGCGTCACGCACGACCTCCGGAGCCGCGTCCACTTCGAGGACGTGAACGGCAAGAAGATCTCGATCGTCGGCTACATCGTCAAGACGAACCTCGCCGAGGCCCCCGCCTGTGCCGTGCACAAGACGGGCAAGGGTGACCCGCCGGACTGCAAGGCGCCGGTCCCGAGCTTCGCGATCGCCGACGAGAAGGGCGAGACCAAGGACATGATCGACGTCATGGGCTGGGCCTCGAACTTCGCGCAGATCTACAGCATGATCGAGGCGATCGACAAAGCGCCGCGCGGCAAGGAGGGCGAGGCGAAGCTCACGGACGAGTTCTGGGGCCAGGAGCTGCCGAACCCGATCCCGGGCGTCGGCGCGAAGGTGAAGGTCACCGGCACCTACGGCGTGACGTTCACGAAGTCGACCGGCGGCGCGGCGGCCAACCCGAAGTACGGCATCATGTCCGCGGAGCAGATCGAGTTCCTCGAGCCGCCGCCCGAGAAGGCCACCCTCCCCGGCATGAAGCGCAAGCCCTGACGCCGTCGCGTCGGGCCGCTTCACGCCGCTTCACGTAAGGATGGACCGGATCCCGCTGCTCGGCTCGGTCGCCGCCGACTCGAAGACGGCATCGACGAGCAGCCGCCGCGCGCACTCGTCGTCCGCTTCCCTGCGATCGACGCGCACCAGCGACGCCGGCGCCTGACGGGTGATCGAGTCGAACGCCTCCCGATCGAACCGGTACAGCTCCTCCATCACGATCACGGCGTACGGCTGCGACGCCGCGCTCGTCGCCCGGAGCGAGCGCAGATCGCACTCACGCACCACCACCCCGAGCCGGGCCCCCGCCTCCCGGCACACGGCGACGAGCTCGGCAGGACAACCGGCCACGATCACGAGCGGAGCGGGCGGAGCGTTCGGGACCACGGCCTTGCGGGGCTTCGTACCGTCCTCCATGGGCGCCTCAACGTAGGCCATGAGTTGAGTACGCCGGCAAGGGAATTGTTTCGTCAGGCACGACTGGCGAGCCGGTCTTTCTGCGCGAGACAGCGGCGATCAACGCACACCGGGTCCCTGCTGGATGTGCCACCCCCGGCCCTCTGCCACGCCGATGAAACGGATCCGCCCCGACCGCTCCATATCGTCGACAAGCTCCTCCGCCTCGAGCTGCGAGATGTCGATCCGGTCGCAGAGCACGTCCCGGAACCGGGTCTTGCCCGGCACGTAATCCTCGTCGATCAGCGTGCCGAGCGAGCTCGCCAGGATCTCGGCGGCCAGGTCGAGCGCCACCACGGGCGTGACCACGGTCTCGGCGGTCGTGCGGACGCTCTCGTCCGTCGTCTGGACGGCCGCGTCGCCCATCGTGACGCTCGCGTCTCCGGTGATGAGGGTGCCGTACTCGACGGTGCTCCGATCGGTCGTCATGACTCCACCTCGTCCGGGCTCGGGCGGGTCCGGAGGCCGCGCCCGCGCCAGGCTTCCTTCCTCGCTATGGAGCGCAGGAACGCCGATCGGAAGCCGAGCGGACGCTGACACCGCGAGGGCGCCTCCGGGGACGCCGATCCTGGCGGCGATTTCAGGCGGCAATCCGCCGAAGATCAGGGAAGCTACCGCTCCTGCCAGGCCCATCGCTCGAGGGGGGAGGCCCTGGGCCACGAGATCATGATGTCGTCCCGCGAGTACTCCCCATCACGCCCCAGCCGCGCGGGGGCGGCGCGCACGCCGATCCCCCGCGCGCGGGGGCTGATCCCGTTCCAGCTCGTCGGTCGGGTGCTGCTCCACGCGATCCTCGTCGGCGTGACGGCCGGCATCGCCGGCTCGCTGTTCTTCGCCGCCCTCGAGCTCGCCGAGCACGAGCTCTTCATCGCGGTCACCGGCTACGAGCCGCTCCGCGCCAAGGGCGAGGCGGTGCTCTCGAGCGCGCGCATCGGAGCGTTCCGGCCGTGGCTCGTCCTCGTCCTGCCGGCTTTCGGCGCCCTCGTCGGTGGGGTGCTCACGACGAAGCTCGCGCCCGAGACCCGCGGCGGCGGCGGCGACGCCTTCATCCGGGCGTTCCACCACCTGGGCGGCAACTTCCGCCGCCGCGTCCCGCTGGTGAAGGCGATCGCCTCGATCTTCACGCTCGGCTGCGGCGGCGCCGGCGGGCGCGAAGGGCCGACGATGCAGATCGGCGGCGCGATCGGCTCGATCATCGGCCGCGCGCTCCGGGTGGACACGCGCGAGCGGCGGATCCTGCTCATCGCCGGCGCGGCCGCGGGCATGGCGGCCGTGTTCCGGACGCCGCTCGGGGCCGCGCTCCTCGCCGTCGAGGTGCTGCACCGCGACGACTTCGAGGCCGACGCGCTCATCCCGTCCATCCTCGCGAGCGTCGTCTCGTACTCGGTCTTCATTTACTTCTTCGGCGAGTCGACCCTCTTCGCGCACGCGCCCCGCTACCCGTTCATCCCGAGCCACCTCCCCCTCTACGCCGTGCTCGCGCTCGTCGTCTCGCTCGTGGCCACGGTGTTCCTCCGGACGCTGCACGCCGTGGAGCACACGGTGCACCGGATCCCGCTGCCGCCATGGGCGAAGCCCGCGCTCGGCGGCCTCGCGCTCGGCGCGCTCGTGACCCCGCTGCTCATGCTCCTCGGGCCGCGCTTCGACAGGCCGGGGCAGGGGTTCGGGATGCTGGGCGCGGGCTACGGGGCGGCCCAGATCGCGATCACGGGGGCCGCGTGGCTGCCGAGCGGGTGGACCGCGG
This sequence comes from Sorangium sp. So ce124, assembly GCF_051525235.1. Taxonomy (NCBI): domain Bacteria; kingdom Pseudomonadati; phylum Myxococcota; order Polyangiales; family Polyangiaceae; genus Sorangium; species Sorangium sp. So ce124. Next base: position 10,684,689 of record NZ_CP150312.1, on the reverse strand, counting down.
TGCAGCTCCTGCTCGTGCTGCTCGCCACGAAGATCGTCGCGACCTCGCTCACCGTCGGCTCGGGCGGCAGCGCGGGGGACTTCGGCCCCTCGCTCGTGCTCGGCGCGCTCACGGGCGGGGCCTTCGGGCGCGCCGCGGAGCTCCTCCTCGGCGACCCGCGCATCGATCCCGGCGCGTTCGCGCTCGTCGGGATGGGCACGTTCTACGGCGGGATCGCGCACGTGCCCATCGCCTCGCTCGTCATGGTCTGCGAGCTCGCCGGCAGCTACGACCTGCTCGTGCCGCTCATGCTCTGCGAGGGCATCGCCTTCGTGGCGCTCAGGCACAGCACCCTGTACCGCGCGCAGGTCGCGACCAAGCGCGAGTCCCCGGCGCACCGGGACGAGCTCATCGTCGACGTGCTCCGCAGCATCCGCGTCGCCGACATCGTCATCCGCAGCCGCCCGTTCGTGTCGTTCGAGGCGCGGACGCCCGCCTCGATCGTCGTCGAGCGCATCGCGGCGTGCGAGTGGCAGGACACCTTCCCCGTGCTCTCCGAGGACGGCAAGGTCGTCGGCACCATCGACGCCGAGATCCTCCGCGCCACCGCGACGAGCCCCGAGCTCTCGGGGCTCGCGATCGCGCACGACATGATGGCGAGCCCCGCCTCGGTCAGCGAGGCCGAGGACCTGCACCACGCGCTCCAGGTGCTGCTGGAGCTGCGCGTGCGGGAGCTCCTGGTCACCGACGCCGAGGGCAAGATCGTCGGCATCCTCGACGAATCCGACGTCACGCGCGCCTACCACGACGCGACGGCGGAGCTGGAGAGCGCGGTTCAGTAGGGCTCTCGGAGCAGGCGACAAACGACGGCGCGAGGCGGACGCATGGCGCGCTCGCCCTGGAAATTCGGGAATGGCCAGCTTTCCGACGCCTGCGCGGCGGCGCGGCGGACACGCGCGTGTCACGGGCGTCCGCGCGCGGACGTCCCGGTCGCGCAGCGCGCCCGATCGTGGTTCGGGCGTAATGAGGCAAGCGCGCGGACCCCACCGCTTTCGGGAGTCTCCTGAGCTTTCAATCTTGGATTCCACGCAGCGACGGAACGGAGCGCGTGGGGAATACTCTCGTTCATCCGGGGAATTCGGGGTCCGGACAGCGCGAGGGAGAACGGCATGCTGGTCGATACGCTCGGAGGTCGGACGGTGCGGCGCAACGCGGAAGTACGAACACGATCGAGCGCGCCGAACAGCCGCGCCAAGCTCGTGGTCGTCGTGGACGACGAGCCCAACATCCAGGAGGTCGTGAGCATGATCTTGGAGAGCGAGGGTGGCTACGAGGTGCGCTGCGCCTCGAACGGCGAGGAGGCGCTGGCGCTGCTCGACCAGATCGCGCCGCCGGATCTGCTCGTCGTCGACATCATGATGCCGGTGATGGACGGCTGGGGCCTGCTCACGGCGCTCCGGCACAACGAGAAGACGGCCCGTATACCAGTCATTGTTTCATCCGCGTCTTCAAAACATGACGCGACGAGCCTCGGTGTCGCTAAAGTGCTGCCCAAGCCGATCGACTACGACGCCTTCCTCGCCGCCGTCGACGAGCTCACGCGCTCCAGAGAGCGCCAGATCCTCGACGCCGAGTAGGCAGAGTCGATCGGCCGACCGCGCCACTGCCTCCATCACGGCAGAAACCGCAAATGGCCCATGGACCTCGGGGGCCGTCCAGCGGTAGCTTCACTCCAGTGTTGTTAGAGAACCCGGGTGCCGGCCTCTTCGCCGGCTACACTCCCCTCCCCGGCGCCTACGACGAGCTGTTTGGTCGAGACGGCGCTCCTCGCCCCGAGTTCCTGCGCACTGCCACGCTCCTCGGCGCGCTCGCGCCGAACGAGTTCGCGCGCGCGCAGCACCTCGCGGAGCTCGCCCTGCTCAACCAGGGCGTCACGTTCTCGGTCTACGCGGATCAGCGCGGCGCGGAGAAGATCTTCCCGCTCTGCCTCATCCCCCGGATGCTCTCCGCGGCGGACTGGGCCCACATGGAACGGGGCCTCGAGCAGCGCGTCCGCGCGCTCGGCCTCTTCCTCGACGACGTCTACGGGGACCAGCGCATCCTCAAGGAGGAGCGCGTCCCCCGCGACCTCGTGCTCGGCTCCGGGCAGTACCTGAAGCAGGTCCACGGCCTGCGGCCCCCGGGCGGCGTGCGCATCCACATCGCGGGCGTCGACATCATCCGTGATCCGGCCGGCACCTTCCGGGTCCTCGAGGACAACCTCCGCACGCCGTCCGGCGTCTCCTATGTCCTGGAGAACCGGCTCATCAGCAAGCGCGTCCTGCCGCACCTGCTCGATAAGGCGCGCGTGCAGCGGGTCGACCATTACCCGGCCCGGCTCGCCGAGACGCTGCGCTCGGTGTCGCCCGCGAGCCCGAGCGGCACGAGCGCCGTCGTGCTCACGCCGGGGCCCTACAACTCGGCCTATTTCGAGCACAGCTTCCTCGCGCGCACGATGGGGCTCGAGCTCGTGCAGGCCCCCGACCTGTTCGTCGACCAGGACCAGGTCTTCGTCCGCACGACGCGCGGCCCCCGCCGGGTCCACGTCATCTACCGCCGCATCGACGAGGCGTTCCTCGACCCCGAGGCCTTCCGCCCCGACAGCCTGCTCGGCGTTCGCGGCCTGATGCGCGCCTACGCCGCCGGCAACGTCGCGCTCGCGAACGCGCCCGGCAACGGCGTGGCCGACGACAAGGCCGTGTACCCCTTCGTGCCGGAGATGATCCGCTATTACCTCGGCGAGGAGCCGGTCCTCGAGCAGGTCCCCACCTACCTCTGCATGCGCGACGACGACCGCCGCTATGTGCTCGACCACCTCGACCAGCTGGTCGTCAAGGCGGTCGACGAGGCCGGCGGCTACGGCATGCTGATGGGGCCGCAGTCGACCGCCGCGCAGCGGGACGAGTTCCGGGCGCGCATCCAGGCGACGCCGCGCCGCTACATCGCCCAGCACCGGATCGAGCTCTCGACGAGCCCCACCTGGGACCCGACCGCGAAGACCGCGGTCCCGAGGAGGCTCGACCTGCGCCCCTACGTGCTGACGGGCCGCGACGGCTCGTGGGTGCTGCCCGGCGGGCTCACGCGCGTCGCGCTTGTGGCCGGCTCCTACGTCGTCAACTCGAGCCAGGGCGGGGGCTCGAAGGACACCTGGGTCCTGAAGGGCCCAGGGGAGAACGCGCAGCGCACACCCTCGGTCGGCGCTCCCGGCGCGGGCCCCGCTGCCGCGAACAACGACCCTCCCGGCGCGGCGCCGGGCTCTGCCCCCCCGGAGGCCCCGTGATCTCCCGCGTCGCCGATCACTGCTTCTGGTTCGGCCGCTACCTCGAGCGGACCGAGAACATGGCCCGCATCCTCGCCGTCACGCAGAACCTCGCGCTCGACGCCGAGATCCCGACGCAGCAGTGCTGGCTGCCGGTCATCATCGTGGCCGGGCAGAAGGCGCACTTCGGGGCCGAGCACGGCGAGGAGGCCGCGGCCGACGGCGAGCTCGTGCAGCGCTACATGAGCTTCGACGAGGACAACCCGACGAGCCTCCGCAGCTCGATCTCGGCCGCGCGCTGGAACACGCGGTCGATCCGGGAGGTCGTCAGCCTCGAGGTGTGGGAGACCGTCAACGAGCTCCACCTCTGGGTGAACAGCGAGGAGGCGCGGGAGGAGTTCAGGTCGAGCCGCTACGCCTTCTACCGGCGCGTACGCCAGCTCACACAGCTTTGCCTCGGGCTCACGCAGAGCACGATGCTCAACGACACGCCGCTCGATTTCATCTGGCTCGGCGTGCTGCTCGAGCGCGTCGGGCAGACCGCGCGCACGCTCGACGTGCACCACCACGCCCTGACCAACCTGCCGCCGCCGCCGCCGTCCGAGATGAGCGCCCAGGCGCAGGGCGCGCTGCGCAGGCAGCACCGGGTCGTGGAGACGGCGCTCTGGCTCTCGCTCCTCCGCGCCTGCTCGGGGTTCGAGCCGTTCATGAAGCTCAACCAGGGTCAGGTGAGCGAGCAGGCTGTCGCCCAGTTCCTCCTGTACGAGCCGCGCTTCCCGCGCTCGATCCGGCACTGCGTCCACGCGGCGTTCGCGCGCCTCTGCGAGATCCGGCCGCCGGACAGCGTGGCGCTCCCCGGCGGCGAGAGCCTCGAGCGGCTCCAGCTCCTGCACCAGTGGGTGGCCGACAGGGCCACCGAGGCGTTCGACCCGATGGCGGTCCACGCGGCGCTCACCCATGTGGTCGACGAGACGGCGATGATCTGCGACGGTATCGGTCGCGAGCTGCTCGGTTACGGGCCGCCCGACAGCAACCCCACGGTCACGAGCCAGTAGCCGCAACAGTCGCCGACGCACCCATGCCGAATCTCCTCGCGATGTCGTTCGAGGGCGAGCTCGCCCCATGCTTCGATCTCACCTGCCTGCGCCCCGGACGCAAACTGCCTGACGGCTGGGGCATCGGTTACTACCCCGGCGGGGAGCCGAGCGCCTCGGTGCTCAAGGAGCCGGCGCCGCCGCAGGGGAGCATCCGCAGCGAGCTCGTGAAGGCGTGGGAGCACCTCGAGTCGTCGCTGCTCGTGCTGCACATCCGCACGGCGACGTGGGGCAGCGTCAACGACGCCAACACGCAGCCGTTCAGCCGGAGCTGGGGCGGGCGTGACTGGCTGTTCGCGCACAGCGGCAGCCTCGTCGACCGGATCGAGGTCGATCCGAAGTCGCTCTTCCAGCCGGTCGGCTCGACGGACACGGAGCTCATCCTGTGCGAGCTCATGCGCTGGATGGCGTCCGAGGGCCTCCGGAGCATCGGCGACGTCGATCCGGCGGTGCTGCGCGACTGGTTCGACGAGATGAACGAGCACGGCCCCCTGACGTCGGTCCTGGCCGACGGCCGCGATCTGGTGGTCTACGCCGATCGCGATCGCGAGGGGGACGCCTTCCTGTGGGAGGTGCTGCCGCCGTACGAGCGCCTCGCGTTCGGGGACGACGATCTGGAGGTCGACCTGACGCGCCGGGGGGTCAAGAGCCGCAAGGGCGTCATCGTCTCGTCGGAGGAGCTCAAGGTCCACGCGGGCGGGCGGCCGGCGGCCTGGAAGCGCGTGCCCCCGGGGCACCTCGTGGTGCTGCGGCAGGGGGCGCTCCGGGCCACGGCGTCCCCGCGCACCGACCGGCGCAAGCCGTCGTCGTCCACGCCGCCGCTCTCGTCGCGCCCGGTCCGGCGCCCCGTGCACGCGGCGATCCGCCGCTTCCAGGTGGTGCACCGCACGTCGTACCACTATGCGACCGCGGTGGAGCGCAGCACGCACCTCCTGCGGCTGACGCCGGCGCACGACCGGATGCAAACCGTGCTGCACAACGAGATCGACGTGTCGGTCGAGGGCCAGCATCGCGAGTACGACGACGTCTTCGGCAACCGCGCGCGGCGGGTGCTGCTCGACACGCCCTTCAACGATCTCGTCATCGAGTCGAGGTCGCGGGTGGAGCTGCTCGACACCGATCCGCTGAGCTTCCGCCCGCTGCGCGCCCGGTCGACGATCCCGCTCGTGTGGATGCCGTGGCAGCGCCAGATCCTGCAGCCGTTCCTGCTGCCGCCGGAGCTGCCCGAGAGCGAGCTCGCGGAGCTCAGCGAGTACGCGATGACCTTCGTGGAGCGGAACGGCTACGATCTGCTCGACACGCTGCTCGACCTGAACGCGTCGATCTTCGAGGAGTACGAGTACAAGCAGGGGTCGACCAACCTGTTCACGACGGCGTTCGACGTGTACGCGAACCGCCGCGGCGTGTGCCAGGACTTCACGAACCTGTTCATCTGCCTGACGCGGCTGCTCGGCGTGCCGTCGCGCTACGTGTGCGGGTACATCTACACGGGGCCGAAGCACGAGAACCAGCGGCAGAGCGAGGCGTCGCACGCCTGGGTCCAGGTGTACCTGCCGGAGATCGGGTGGAAGGGCTTCGACCCGACGAACGGGATCCTGACGCAGACCGATCACATCCGCGTCGCGGTCGGGCGCAACTACGTGGACGCGACGCCGACCTCGGGCACGATCTACGTGGGCGGAGGGGCGGAGCGCCTCGCGGTCGATGTGCGGGTCGAGCCCATCGATTGAGGAGTGAGGGGCGGCCGGCTCACGGCCGCGGGCGGCAGGGTGGTACTTTGGCTGAAGGTGGGGGTCTTTTGAACCGCCAAGCGCGCCAAAGACGCCAAGAACACCACAGAGTTCTTGGCGTCTTATGGCGCCTTGGTGGTTCCATCATTCCCGGAGGGTGGGGGAATTCCCCCACCACCAGGCCGCGGGGCGATCGGTTGCGAGGGCGGCCGGCTCAGGGCCGCGTGGCGATCCAGTAGAGGAGCGCGGTCCGGCTGAGGCCGTCGTCGAGCTCGGTGAGCGCCTGCGCGTCCTCCCAGGCCGCCTCCTTGTCGACGGTCGCGTGCGCCGCGATCAGGAACGCTTTCCAGGGGTCCTCCGCGGCTGCCGTGGTCTCCGAGATCGTGGGCCACGCGTCCTCGATCCAGTCCTTGGAGATGAGCGACTCCGAGATCGGCGTGATCGGGAGCAGCTGGATCCCATAGACGTACTCGGGGTTGGCGCCGAACCACGTCCCGAAGTCGGCCTTCGTGGACCAGAGCACGCCGACAGCGCCGTTGTTCTTGAACGGCTCGGGGTAAACCGTGCTGTCCGCGGTCACCTGCCAGTACGTCTGCGCGGAGGCCGTCTCCAGGGCGAGGAGCACCCGACCGAGGTTCTCCACGTCCTTGTTCTCGAGCGCCTCGCCGAGGAGCTGCATGCTGTACCAGGCGTTGACGGCCTCCGAGGTCGACTCCTGGTTGCGGCCGTCCGCGAACGGGAACAGCCCTGACGCCCACGAGTGGCCTCTGAACCAATCCATGTTGCGGAACGGCGTGAAGAACTTGTCCTTGGCGCTCGGGTTCGCGATGTCCCGGACGAGCCAGAGCGCCTTGTCCCCGTACTCCTCGCGCCACGCCTCATCGCTCTTCGCGAGCACGGCCGCCGCGTAGAGGAAGTAGCCGTAGTGGAAGTGGTGATCGTTGTAATACCCCTGGCCGAAGTCGGCGGCCTGGTCCGTCAGGCCCTTGGTCGTCACGAGGCCGCCCCAGGTCGTGTCGTAGACGAGGGGGTTGTCGTTCTGGCCGTTGAGCCACGGGTTGAGGCGCGACTTGAGCCGCGCCCTGAGCTCCTCCGCGAGGTCCGCCTTGCCGACCACCTCGGCGATCTGCGCGAGGCGCGCGAGCTTCGCGATCTGCTTGCCCCCGAAATAGGGGTCTGTCCCGGCGACCGCCTCGTCGGGCATGAAGCCCTTGTCCTCCTCGAGGGCATCGACGACGGCATCGCCCCACTCGTCCGAGACGCGGCGCGGCGCGTCCCAGCCGATCGTGCTGAGCGGGTACTTGAGCTCCCAGCTCGCGCCGGACATGCCCTTCATCTGGCCGATCACGGTCGGGTACGAGACGTCCGCCGGCTTGAACATGTTGAGGTGATCCAGATGGTGCGGCAGCGCCATGGTCAGGAGATCGCCCTCGCCCTCGGTCTTCCAGACGAAGCGCACCGTGGCCTCGTCCTCGGTGACCGAGGCCTCGATGTCGCCGCCGACCGGGATGACAGCGGCGTGGTCGTCGAGCTCGGCCGCGGCGTTCGGCCCGGGGACGAGCGCGAGGCGGAGCGAGCCCTCGTACGGCTCGTCCGCCGTCATGGAGAGGGCGTCCCACTCGAGGCTGATCTCGGGGAACGCATAGAGCACCCACGTCTGGCCGTTGTTGAGCGAGATCTCGAATCGGTCGCCCGTGACCGTGGTGGGGCTCGTCGACTCGCCGTTCACCTCGGTGATCGCCACGCCGTCGCCGGCGCGGACGGAGGGGGCGAGCCCGTCGTAGGTGGCCGTCACGTACGGCATCCCGTACACGATGGGCGCCGTCATCGTGCCGCCCGGCGCCGCCCACTCCACGGTGACCGAGAGCAGATCGGCCGACTTGACGGTATGGCCGGAGAAGGCCTGGCGCGCGCTGAGCGCGAGCTGCGTCAAATCCGCCGAGGTGACGGCCTTGCTCTCCACCACGACGGCGGGCCGGGCGATCGACAGCGCCTGTCGGACCGCCTTGAGGTCGTACGGCGCGGCGTTGATCCGCTGATCGCCCTCACCGAGAGCGAAGTTCATCCAGGTGGCGTTCGTGGGGAGCGGGGCCTTGAGACCGGCCAGCACGGCGCCCGGCGCGAGCGGGTGCTCCGCCTCCGTGAACTCCGGAGCGACGTCCGACAGCGGCTTGCTGCGGTCGAGATCCCACGTCTCGGGCGGCACGCCGCCGGTGCCGCCGGTGCCGCCGGTGCCCCCTCCCCCGCTGCCTCCGCCGCCGTCCCCCTCGGTCACCTTGGGCGGCGGCTCGTCGTCGCCGCACGCGGCGATCGCGGAGAGGCAGCTCAGCAAAGCAAAAGTCCGTAGCATCGGATGCTTCAACATCATAATCCAGCTCCCTCGCTCCCTCGCTCCAGCGCTCATCGCTCCACCTGACACGAAGCGGATCGAGAGATGAGCCCTGGTATCGTGGTAGTTTCATCGATTTGCAAGCAACGGCACAGATTCTTTCATGAAGCGCGGGGCCCGTCCAGCTTGGCGAGCGCGCCGTCCACGCGCCCGAGGCCCTCGCGATGCCATCCATCAGGTGATCGACAGCCCGGACGCCGCGAGTCGGCTATGTCGTTGTCCGACGGTTCATGCGGTCCCTTATCGAGTCTTCGCAGGCGCCTTGGCCGCGCTCTTCGCAGGCGCCTTGGCCGCGCTCTTCGCAGGCGCCTTGGCCGCGCTCTTCGCAGGCGCCTTGGCCGCGCTCTTCGCAGGCGCCTTGACCGCGCCCTTCGCGGTCGCCCCTGCCAAAGGCGCGGGCGGCGCCTCGCCTCTGCCGCCTCCGCGCACGAGCGCGAGCACCTCGTCCGCGTGTCCGTCGACCTTCACGCCGCTGAAGGCGTGCTTCACCGCGCGGTCGGGGCCGATGATGAAGGTGCTCCGGATCGTGCCCATCACCTTCTTGCCGTACATCGACTTCTCGCCGTAGACGCCGTAGGCGTTGTGCGCGGCGAGATCCGGATCGCTGAGGAGCGTCACCCCGAGATCGTATTTGTCCCTGAACTTCCGGTGGCGTTCGACGGAGTCGCGGGAGACGCCGAGCACGACGGCGCCGGCCTCGGCGAAGGCGCGCAGGGCCGCGGAGAAGGCCTGGGCCTCCCGCGTGCAGCCGGGCGTGTCGTCCTTTGGATAGAAGTAGAGGACGACCGTCTTGCCCGGGAAATCCGTGAGGCCCACCGTCTTACCGCTGTCGCTTTCGAGAGAGAAATCGGGGGCACGATCGCCTGCATTCACCATCGCTCGTTCGCTCCTTGTCCGCCCGGGCGCAGGGAGGACAGCCCCCCTTCCCCATCGGCGCGCACGGTAACACGCGACGTCCCCGGCGTACCACATAGCGCCCGCCGGCCCACGCCAGCGTCGCCGCGCGCCGCGCCGAGGCGACGAGTCGGCGGGGCCTCGGCCCGGAGGGCGCTCAGGGCCAGCCCGGATCCGGCTCGGGCGGAGCTTGGATTCCGTCCGAGGGCGTCCGCACGACGACTGCGCTCCACTCCCGGTTTCCCGCGCCCGCGCGCGGCCGCGCCGTCCCTCCCGCGAGGCGCGGCGCGCGGCGGCTGGGTGGCGACACACGATCTCGGAGCGAATCGCGAGGAGCCGGTCGCGAAGAGCCGGGTCGCGAAGAGCCGGGTCGCGAAGAGCCCGGCCGGCGGCGCGAGGCAGGGGGCGATCGATGTGAACCCGCAAACCGAACGAACCGAGCGAACCGCGCAGGCAACCGTGCACGCCGCCGCGCAGGCAGCGGAGCGCCCGGGGCCGGCTTGCCCCCCCGGGGCAACCGAGGTACCCAAGGCCTATTCGCAAGGCGCATGGACGGCGTCTTCGAATAACATGGCATCAGCGCTGCTGGAGGAGATCATGACCCTGCCCGTCCCCGTGTACATCGTCGCAGCGGCCCGGACGCCGATCGGCGCGTTCCAGGGCGCACTCTCGCCCTTGCCCGCCCCCCGCCTGGGCGAGGTCGCCATCCGGGCGGCGCTCGAGCGGGCAAAGCTGTCTCCGGAGGCCGTCGAGGAGGTGTTCCTCGGCAATGTCCTGTCCGCGGGTATCGGGCAGGCTCCGGCCCGGCAGGCCGCCATCTTCGCCGGCATCCCGAGCAAGGTCCCGGCCACCACCGTGAGCAAGGTCTGCGGATCGGGCCTCCAGGCCGTCATCTTCGGCGCGAAGACGGTGGCGCTCGGCGACGCGGACGTCGTCGTCGCCGGCGGCATGGAGTCGATGTCGAACGTGCCCTACTACCTCCCGCAGGCGCGCTCCGGCTACCGCATGGGCGACGGCAAGCTCGTGGACGGCATGATCCACGATGGCCTGTGGGACCCGTACGGGAACTTCCACATGGGCACCGCGGGCGACGCGTGCGCCAGGGAGCACGGCTTCTCGCGGGAGGCGCAGGACGAGTACGCGAAGGAGAGCTTCCGCCGCGCGGTCGCGGCCCAGCGCGAGGGGCTCTTCGCCGCGGAGATCGCGCCCGTCTCCGTCCCGCAGAAGAAGGGCGACGCGGTGGTCGTGAAGGAGGACGAGGGCCCGCCCGCGGGCAAGCCCGAGAAGTTCGCGTCGCTGAAGCCCGCGTTCCAGAAGGACGGGACGATCACCGCGGCCAACGCGTCGTCGATCAACGACGGCGCGAGCGCGCTCGTCCTGGCGAGCGAGCGCGCCGTCAGGGAGCACAAGCTCACGCCGCTCGCGCGGATCGTCGGCTATGGCGGCGCCGCGCAGGCGCCCGAGTGGTTCACGACGGCGCCGGCCGCGGCCATCGCGAACACCACGAAGAAGCTCGGCATCCCGACGGACCAGATCGACCTCTTCGAGGTGAACGAGGCGTTCGCGGTGGTGGCGCTCGCGGTGAACAAGCTCTCCGGGCTCGACGCCCAGAAGGTCAACGTCCGCGGCGGCGCGGTCGCGCTCGGCCACCCGATCGGCGCGAGCGGGGCGCGCATCCTGACGACGCTGCTCTTCGCGATGAAGGACCGGAACGCGAAGCGCGGCCTGGCCACGCTCTGCATCGGCGGCGGCGAGGCGCTCGCGGTCGTCGTGGAGCGGTGATCCGCCCGCAGCCCGTCGGGCCCGGCGTGCGCGGCGTGGAGGCCTTCCCCGCGCGCACGCCGACCCTGCCGCCCGCGACCCACACGAACAGCTATGCGCTCGGCGGCGGCGAGGTGCTGCTCGTCGAGCCGGCCACGCCGTACGAGGACGAGCGCCGCGAGTGGCTCGCGTGGGCGCGCGGCTTCGCGTCCCAGGGGCGGTCGCTCGCGGCGATCGCGGTGACCCACCACCACGCCGACCACGTCGGGGGGGCGCGCTTCTTCGCGGCCGAGCTCGGCCTGCCGGTCTGGGGGCACGCCGAGGCGGCCCCGCGCCTCCCGGGCGTCCCGCTCGCGCGCCGCCTCGCGGACGGGGAGGTGGTGCGGCTCGGCGGGCCGGAGCCGATGGCGCTGCGGGTGCTCCACACGCCGGGGCACGCGCCCGACCACCTCTGCTTCCTCGACGAGGCGCAGGGCGCCCTGGTCTGCGGCGACATGGTGGCCGGCGAGGGGACCATCCTGATCGATCCCCGGGAGGGCGACATGGCGGAGTACCTCGCGCAGCTCGAGCGGCTCGCGGGGCTCGGGGCGCGGGTCGTGCTGCCGGCGCACGGCGGGCCGATCGACGCGCCGGAGGCGCTGTTCCGGCGCTACATCGCGCACCGGCTGGGGAGGGAGCGGCTGGTGCTGGCGGCGCTCGAGGCGGCCAGCGCGGCCGGCGCGAGCGGCACGTCGATCGAGGCGCTCTTGCCGGTCGCCTATGCCGACACGGCGCCGCTCGTCTGGCCGCTCGCGCGGCTGAGCCTCGAGGCTCACCTGATCAAGCTGGAGCGCGAGGGGCGGGTGGTGCGCCGCGAGGACCGCTGGCGGCGCGCGGCGGGAAAGGACGCCTAACCGTACGGTCGGGCGGAGCGGGGGTCACTTCGCGGAGGCGTCGCCCTTCGCGCGCCGCGCGTCGCGGTCGCGCTGACGCTCGGCGATCCGGCGTGCCCGCTCGGCCCGCTCGGAGGCGATCACGCTCGGGGATTTCGTGCCTGCCTTGATGGATTCCGCAGCCCAGAACTTCGCCGCCTCCTTGCTGGACATGGCGCAGTCGTCGCCCTCGTTGCAGCTCATGCGCGGGCTCTGCCGCTGCGCGCTCTCCGGCGTCAGGGCCGCGCGCTCCTTCCCCTGGGCAGCGGCCGCCCCTGCCGACCGCCCTGCCCACGCGCGGCGCGCCCCGGCGCTCGAGGCGGCGCACTCCCCGGCCTCGCTGCAGTTCATGCGCGACTCGGCCTTGGTCTTGAGCGGCGAGGCGCTCGTGCGGGCCGACGCCCCGCGCCCTGCGGCGGCGCGCGCCTCTCCGCGGGTCCGGTGGGCGGTCACCGCGCGAGAGGGGCAGTCCGCGCCGGTATCGGAGCAGCGGATCCGCTCCTGTCCCTGGGAGAAGCGGCTCGGCAACGCGCGCTCGGCGCGCTCAGAGCGCCACTGCCGCCCGGCGGCCTGGTCCCGCGGCTTGTAACGGTAGATCCGGTCCACCGTGTCGCCGCGCGACCTGAGGACCTCGATGTGCCGCGGCGCGCGCGCGGCGCGGCCGCCCTCGGCGAGCGCCACGCCGGCGCAGAGGGACACGGCGACCAGGGTGGTGACCACGGCGGATACTTTCATTGGTGCTCCTCGCTCTCCAACAGAATGGGTGGACGACCCACATCGTTCCCACGAGCCTTGCCTGCATGGGCTCGCCGGCCGTGAGCGAGACGCAAGCAAGAGTGACACCACCACGGAAATACGGGAAATCAGGCTGATCTAGAGCGAGGCCGTCACACGGTTGACGCCGCCACCGGGAGCGGGCCGTCAGCGCGCCGCGCCTGGGTCGGATCCATTGCATCTGGAAACAGGTGAGTGACCCACTCAGCCAAGCTGGAGGGATTGCAGCGCAGGGGCTGCTCGAAGCGCCCGACCTGTTGCGGTCGACATCAAGGGTGTTGTCGCATCGGTCTCCAGGCCAGCAGCGAGCGCCTCGAGCGCCGCGTCTCCCCTCAGGAAGCACGCGGCAGCTCGACCCGGAACACCGAGCCGGCGCCCAGCTCGCTCTCGACGAGGAGGCGGCCGCCGTGCGCCTCGACGATGCGCTTCGCCACGGCGAGCCCGAGGCCCGTCCCGGGGATCGCGCCCGCCGACGCCTTGAGGCGCCGGAACGGCTCGAAGAGGTGCGCCAGATCCGCCGCATCGATCCCGACCCCGCGATCGCGAACCGCTATCTCGGCGCGGCCCGTGCCGCCGTGGACCGTCACGTCGACCTGGCCTCCGGCGGGAGAGTACTTGAGCGCGTTCGACAGGAGGTTGTTGAGCACCTGCAGGACCCGCGTCGCATCGCAGCGGACGAGCACCGGCGCTTCGGGGAGCGAGAGCTCGATCGGATGCTCCGGCGAGACCGGGCGGTAGAGCTCGACCGCCTCCTGCACGAGCTCGCGCAGATCGCGGTCCTCGACCCGGAGCTCGAGCTTGCACGCCTCGATCTGTGACGCGTCGAGGAGGTCCCCGACCATGCGCTCGAGGCGATCGACCTGCCGTCCGACGAGCGCCATGGTCCGCTGCACGCGCGGCTCCGACGGCGGGCCTCCGTCGTTGAGGAAGCCGACCGACAGCCGGAGCGCCGAGAGCGGGTTCCTGAGGTCGTGCGCCACGCCGCCGAGGAACGCGAACTGCGCCTCGCGCTGGCGCTCCAGCGACTCCGCCGTGCTGTTGAAGGCCCGCGCGATGTCCCCGAGCTCGCGCGGCCCGACGAGCGGCGCGCGCGCGGCGCGGTCCCCCGCGCCGTAGCGGCCGATCGCCTCCTGGATCGCGACGATGGGGCCGTAGACGAGCCGCCGCGCGCTGATGAGGACCAAGGACGCGCCGGCCATGAAGAAGATGACGGCCGCGACGCCGGCGGCGGTCGCGCGCCCGCCCAGACGCTCGATGAGCGCCTTGGACGCACGGGCCTGATGGAGGTTGATCTCGACAAGGCGGTCGAGGGCCTTGAACGCCTCGTCGAAGGCGAGCGAATCGATGGCCGGCGCCCGCGCGTCCGACGAGGGGGGTGGGCCGCCGGCATCGGCGGCTCGACGCCCGACGAGGTATTCATCGACGCGCTGCTCCGCGTCGATGAGCACGTCGCTCTCTTCCTGGCTGCTCACGTAATGGTGAGCCTCCGCAAGGCCCTTCCGTAGCTCGCTCTCCCACTCGTGGAAGGTGGAGCTCGGCCCGCCGCTGGCGGACCCGGCGTCGCGGTTGCTCTGATGTGCATCGAGGAGGAGGTCGATCTGCAGGCTGTGCACCAGGCGGACGCTCTCGATCGCGTCACCGAGGATCCCGGTGGCCTGCTGCATGGTCGTCGCGGCGACCATGAGCGCGGCGGCCACGGCGATCGCCGCGCCCGTGAGGAGAAATGTCGCGATCCCGAGGAGCGTGCTCAGGCTTACCTGCCCTGAGGAGCCGAGCTCTGACGGGCGCCGCGCCGCTGCTGATTCCATGGTCTCGATTGGTCCGATTTTGCGCCCGAGGCAACTCGGACGCACCGTCGCCCCCGAGCGGCGGCCCTCCGCGCTCGCCAGCGGGCGCCGCGCGCCTCCGCCGAGGCGAGCGACGCCCGAGGCTGTCCGTCGTGCGTCGCTGACGCGAAGCCGCCTGGCACGCGTCAGGAGCCGTCGCGACGCCCTGCGCTCGAGAGCGAGCGGTCCGCCCGGCGCAAGCTCGATCGAGGTGCCGGGGCCACGGCCCCAGGGCCCCCAGGGCGGCGGCGCCGGTGAGCTCGGCTCAACGGCGCACGCCGATGATGGGCGGCGTCACGGCGCGGGCGTCACGGGCACGCCTGGGCGGCCGTGTTCCGGCGGAGCCCGCAGGCGAAGGTGCCGCCGCCGCAGCTGAATACGCTGCAGTACTCGTGCACCTCCCTGCGCCCGTTGGGGTAGGTTTTTACCTCGCAGTCCGCAGGGCTGTAGTCGCACACCTCCTGGCAGCGGATCGGGCCGGTCGTCCCGTCGTTCGCGTCCGTGCACGGCCGCTCATCGAGCTGGGTAGTCGACGTGAACCCCACGTCCGCTTGATCATCGAAGTGCCCCGTGCAGAAGTGCGCGTCGGTGACGGTGCCCTCGAGATAGCCCCGGATGTCCGGCGAGAAGAACGGCACCGGGTTCGGCGCCTTGTTGTCGGCGACGCGGCGGACCTCGAAGTGCAGGTGATCGTTGTTCGGCCAGTCCGACGACTCGCCGATCTCCTGCCCCGGGACGACGAGATCGCCCTCCGCGACGAGGGTCGACGCGGCGTGCCCGTAGATGACGTAGACCGAGCCATAGCGGATCGTCAGATCGATCTGGGCGGGCGCGCCCCGGGCGGTGGGGTACCTGCCCACGCAGGCGTCTGGCCCGGCGCACATGACCTTTCCATAGCCGACCGAGTACAAGGGGCTGCGCGCCGGGACGGAGAAGTCGAGCCCGCTGTGGTTGCCGGACGTGTGCGTGTAATAGACGGTCTGGAGCACGACCGAGGTGCACGTATGGCCGAAGTACTGCCCCATGGGCGGCGCATCCCCGCTCGGCATCGTGGTGGGGTGATTGCAGAACGTGGGCACCTTCGTGTCGCTGAGCTCGTCGCCGGGCCTCACCTCGCCGCAGCCGGTGGTCGGGTCCCCCCCGCTGCCTGCGCCCGAGACCGACGCGTTCGTGATGGTCGCGCCCTCATCGAACAGGCTGGTGTCCAGCTCGAGCGGATAGGTGGGCGTTGCGCTGCTCGTGTGGAACACGGCCCCGTTCTTCAGGTACCGGACCAGGCCGCTCTGCACGTCGACGCGGAAGACGTCGCCCGCCTGGTAGGTCCCGAAGTAGCCCTGTCCGTAGCCGTTCTCCACGACCTCCAGTCCCCCGTCGCCGCGCAGGTAGATCGCGTAATCGATGTCTCCGTACCCCTGATCGGCGTCGCCGTGGCCGAGGCCCGCCATCTTGTACCGGTTCGTCTCATTCGTGGAGAACTCCACGTAGCCGTCGTCCGACGCGATCTGCTGGACCGACGAGGCCCCGGCATGCCAGCCCCAGCCGGCGGCGCGCGTCAGCGAGCCCCCGCTCGCCGGCGCATGGCGGACGTTCTTCCAGAACCCCGGCGGCATGCAGCTCGTGTCCCCGGCCGCGCAGCTCACGACCTGGGCACCGGTAACGGTCGCGCCCCCGTCGTTCAGGCTGGTATCGAGCCTGAGCGGATAGGTGGGCGCCGTCAGGCTCGTATGGAACGCCAGCCCGTTCTTGCGGTACCGCACCTGGCCATTGAACACCTCGACACGGAAGACGTCGCCAGCCTGGTAGGTCCCGAAGTACCCCTGTCCAACGCCCTGCTCGTAGATCTCCAGGCCTCCATCGGCGCGCAGGTAGATCGCATAATCGATGTCCCCGAAGCCCTGATCGACGTCGCCGTGGCTCAGGCCCGCCATCTTCTGGAGGCTCGCCTCGTTCGTGGAGAACTCCACGTAGCCGTCGCCCGCCTCGATCTGCTCGGCCGACGAGGCCCCGGCGTGCCAGCCCCAGCCGGCGCTTCGCGTCAGCACGCCTCCGTTGGCGGTGGCATAGCGGACGTTCTGCCATAGCCCGGGGGGCATGCAGCTCGTGTCCCCGGCCGCGCAGCTCACGACCTGGGCGCCGGCGACGGTCGCACCCTCGTGGTTCAGGCTGGTGTCGAGCCCGAGCGGGTAGGTGGGCGCCGTGGTGCTCGTGTGGAACACCATCCCGTTCTTGCGGTAGCGCACCTGGCCATTGAACACCTCGACGCGGAAGACGTCCCCGACCTCGTAGGTCCCGAAGTAGCCCTGTCCAACGCCCTGCTCGTAGACCTCCAGGCCCCCGTCGTCGCGCAGGTAGATCGCGTAATCGATGTCTCCGAAGCCCTGGTCCGTGTCGCCGTGGCCGAGGCCCGCCATCTTCTGGAGGTCCGCCTCGTTCGTGGAGAACTCCACGTAGCCGTCGCCCGCCTCGATCTGCTCGGCCGACGAGGCCCCGGCGTGCCAGCCCCAGCCGGCGTCGCGGGTCAGCAGGCTTCCGTTCGCCGTGGCGTAGCGGACGTTCTTCCACTCCTGCGGCGGCATGCAGGCCTCGTCCCCGGCCGCGCAGCTCATGATCTGGGCCCCGGTGACGGTCGCGCCCTCGTGGTTCAGGCTGGTGTCGAGCCCGAGCGGGTAGGTGGGCGCCGTGTTGCTCGAATGGAACACCATCCCGTTCTGCCGGTAACGCACATGACCGTTGAACACCTCGACGCGGAAGACGTCGCCCGGCTGGTACATCCCGAAGTACCCCTGCCCAACCCCCTGCTCGACGATCTCCAGGCCTCCATCGGCGCGCAGGTAGATCGCGTAATCGATGTCCCCGAAGCCCTGATCGGCGTCGCCGTGATTGAGGCCGGCCATCTTCTCGAGGTTCGCCTCGTTCGTGGAGAACTCCACGAACCCGTCGCCCGCCTCGATCTGCTCGGCCGATGAGGCGCCGGCGTGCCAGCCCCAGCCGGCGCTTCGCGTCAGCGCGCCTCCGTTGGCGGTGACGTAGCGGACGTTCCTCCACAGCCCCGGCGGCATGCAGCTCGTGTCCCCGGCCGCGCAGCTCGCGACCTGAGCGCTGGTGATGGTCGCGCCCTCGTGGTTCAGGCTGGTGTCGAGCCCGAGCGGGTAGGTGGGCGCCGTGGCGCTCGTGTAGAACACGAGCCCGTTCTTGCGGTAACGCACCTGGCCGCTGAACGCCTCCACGCGGAAGACGTCGCCGGCCTGGTACGTCCCGAAGTAGCCTTTCCCAACCCCCTGCTCGACGATCTCCAGGCCTCCATCGGCGCGCAGAAAGACCGCATGGTCGATGTCCCCGAAGCCCTGATCGGCGTCGCCGTTGCCGAGGCCCGCCATCTTCTCGAGGCTCGCCTCGTTCGTGGAGAACTCCACGAACCCATCGCCGGCCTCGATCTGCTGGACCGATGAGGCCCCGGCGTGCCAGCCCCAGCCGGGGCTGCGCGTCAGCAAGGTCCCGTTCGCCGGGGCGTAGCGGACGTTCTTCCAGAACCCCGGCGGCATGCAGCTCTCGTCCCCGGCGGCGCAGCTCGTGACCTGGGCGCTGGTGACGGTCGCGCCCTCGTCGTGCAGGCTGGCGTCGAGCGCGAGCGGGTAGGTGGGCCCCGTGTGGCTCGTATAGAATACGCCCCCGTTCTTGCGATAACGCACCTGGCCATCGAACACCTCGATGCGGAAGACGTCGCCGGCCTGGTAGGTCCCGAAGTAGCCCTTCCCGTGCCCCTGCTCGAGGATCTCCACACCCCCGTCGGCGCGAAGGAGCACCCCGTAATCGATGTCCCAGAACGACGGGCTCTCATCGCCGTGGCTCAGCCCGGCGATCTTGGTCCGGTTCGCCTCGTTCGTGGAGAACTCGACGAACCCGTCGCCCGCCTCGATCTGCTGGACCGACGAGGCGCCGGCGCTCCAGCCCCAGCCCGGACCGCGGGTGAGGGCGCCGCCCGACACCTGGACCTCGACGGCGTTGCTCCAGAAGGCGGTGGCGCCCTCTGTGGCCCGCGCGTCTCCCGCGCTCGCGATGGTGCTCCCGAGGGCGAGCGCCGCGAGGAGCGCGCCTTTGCAAAGCCTCCTCATGATGCGCCCGTCCTCCCGCGGCCCGCGACGAGCGCGGCGGCGGGGCGTGGCGCAGGGTACCGGATGGATCTGTCGAATGCGTGAGTAAGCACGGTGTTGATCTCCTCTGGACATGGATCGTTGATGAGAAGCCGGGCAGACGAAGCCCTTCGGCCAGCGCTCCGCCGCGGGTCGCGCGTCGCGTGTCGCGCGGCCGTCGCGCGTGCGCCTCCGTTCACCAGCGCGCGACGGCGGCTGGCACCGGCGCGCAGGAGCGCGCTGCGACGCGGATCAGGTGTGGCTCTCCGGCCACCCCCGTTCCTACGCCGCGGCCGTCCGTCTTCTGACAGACACCGAGCCTCTTTTCCCGCGCGCGCCGCCGGCCATGCCCGGCGAGGGGCGCCGCCCGGCATGGCGGGCGGCGCGGGGGGCTGGGGAGGCGGGCGTGCTCCGGCCGGGCGACGGCCAGGACGCGCCCGCGCGGCGCGGCACCGCCGTGCTATGTCGAGCGACATGGCAGCGCCGCGCATCGCCGTCGTGGGGCACGTCGAGCACGTGACGCTCGGCCGCACCGAGGGCGTCCCTCAGCCGGGCGACATCGTTCACCTGCTCGACGCGCGCTTCCTGCCCGGCGGGGGCGGCGGCCTCGCCTTCGCGCAGCTCTGCCGGAGCGACGCCGAGATCCACCTCTTCACCGCGCTCGGGCGCGACGCGGCGGCGCGCGCCGTCGAGGAGCGCATCCGCGTCGCGCCGGGGCGCGTGCACGTCCACGCGGCCGTGCGCGCCGTGGACCACCCGCGCGTGGTCGTCGTCGTGGACGCCGAGGGCCGTCGCACCATCATCGTCACGGGGGCCCCGCTCCAGCCCGCCGCGACCGATCCGCTCCCGTGGTCGATCCTCGCCGGCTGCGACGCCGTCTACTTCACCGGCGCCGACCCCGAGAGCCTGCGCCTCGCGCGCGCCGCGCGCCGCCTCGTGGTGACGGCCCGCAGGAGCGCGGCGCTCCGGGCGGCGGCGATCGCGCCCGACGTGGTCATCGGCAGCGCCTCCGATCCGCGCGAGAACGCCCCGCTCGACGCGTACGACCCCTGCCCCGGCGCGCTGGTGCTCACCGACGGGCCGCGCCCCGTCCGCGTCCTCCGCCCGGGGGGCGCCGCGCTGGTCGACGCGCCGCCCGCGCCCGCCCGCGTCCTCGGCGAGTACGGCGCCGGCGACAGCTTTGCCGGGGCGCTCACCTTCTATCTCGCCCACGGCCTCCCGGTCGAGGAAGCCTGTCGCCGCGCCGGACCGCACGGCGCCGCCGTGCTGGGCGGGATCGATCCGCTCGAGACGCAGATCCGCCTCGTCGCGCCGTGACTCAGAGCCACGTCTGCGGGGCGGTATCCTGGCGCTTGTTACCTAGATGCAGCACCAGGGGTAGAATTGTGATACCGCCCATGTCTTGTCGTCCTGACAGCGCAGCGCTGGACCGCAGTTGACGCTCCCAGACTCGGCCTCGCAAACATAGCCGACAGCATCGCACGGCTCGCCTGGGCTGGCGCCCTCACATGGGACGCAGCGCGCGTCGGCCCCGGAGCATCCACCACACGCCGATTGCTCCGTCTTGAGCCAGGCTGCCGGCCGCGCTGCGCAGCTGTTCTGGGTATCGTCGGGATCGCCCATGTTGGGTTTGCATTCGAACGCGAGAGCGCAATCGCCCGTCGTGTACGTGCAGATCTTCCCGATCTCCGGACACGCTGTCGACTCGATCAGCACCTCGCTCGGGCACCCGGGCGAGACCACCGTCTCCCCGCTCGGCGCGCCGCCGGCGCCACCCGCTGGAGCGCTCTCCGCGTCGAGGTCGACGTGCGAGGAACAGCCGATGAACAGGGGCACAGCGAGGGCAACACCGACGAGAGAGAGGTGACGCATCAACTCCTCCGGGCCTGCCCTCAGCAACTGCCGTTCCGCAGCGCTCCTTGCCTTGTTTCCGGCAGCTACGTCGACCGCTGGAGTTCCCCTCTGGCCCAGGTTGGCACGCTTCGGCAGGCCCCCATGGCGCAAGGACCTCCGTCCAGCCAGCGTGCTCCTGGTCCAGCCACCCCGGTCCGGCCTGAGCAGGCTGCCGGGCGAACGGCACAGACTCCGCTTTCATGGCCACGTCGCCCCCGTCGCCGCCATCCTCGCATCATGACGGCGTCAGGAGAGCCACTCCGCGCGCGCTCGGGCGACCTCCGCCGGGGCGCATCCCTCCGCCGGGGCGCGCAGGCGCTCCCATGCCTGCTCGATATAGGCGAGGCACTCCATGATGGATCCCTGCTTGCCGGCCTCCCGCGACCCGCGGGGGATCGCGCGCTCGACAGGGCAGACGGTGTACTGCTTCTCGTGATCGACGACGACGCGATAGGTGGCTACGTCCTGCCGCTCTTCCTGGTCCATCTTCCCCTCCACGGGTCGGCCCGACTGCGCTGCGGGGTCGCACCATAACCTCGGCCCCCGCGCCGTCGAGCCGGAATTTCCGAGCGCGGATCGCAGGATCAGGCCGTCTCCGCCCGAGACGGCATCACGCCGGGATCGATGCCCGTGTCACGACATCGCGCCAGCGAGCCGATGCCTCATTGATCGACGCCTCACGCCGCGGGAACGGGCCAGGAGCCTCAGCCCGTGTCTTGTCGTGCGCGCAGCCACCGGTGGTTCACATCGACGTTCAGTCACGCGCTGCTTGCTGGGCGAGGCGGCCGACGCTAGCGTGGCACACCTGCGGAGGTACGAAGGAAGCGACCGAGAGGACCGAGCCATCATTATGGCGGTAGGCGCCGATGGCTTCGCCTTCACGGAGCGACGTATCCGCCTACGAGGTCACCGGCGTTGACGAGGGCGGTAGGTGCGGCGTCGGCGCACGTCGAGCGCGCCTTGTCTCCGCCGGCTGCAGGGCATGGCGGCGTGATACGGACGGTTCAGGTCCAGCTCAGAGTGGCAATCGAGCGTCGACCTTCGTCGAACAGCCACTCGAGCGTCGCGGTGATCTCATCAAGAACAAACTGGCCGCGGTCGAACGGGCTCGCCTTCCTCGGGTCCACGGCGAGCAACTGGCAGGTGCCCGCCTCCACGGCGGCGCGCAGGAGAGAGGGCCTCCTCGCCTGTCTTTGCGGTCCGCGCGTTCCAGTCAGGAGAGCACGTCGGTGGCCGTCTTCGCCCCAAGGACGTTATCGATCCAGCGGTCGAGGGTCGCGATGTCCGTGCATGCGTGAATGCGCGCGCTCTCGTTCGCGGCCACCGCGATCCCTGCGCGCGCAAGCAGCCGCAGCAGCGTGTCCCGCTTGCCCTTGAGCTCGCCCTCACGTAAGCCCTTGAGCTCGCTGCGATCCATGAGCTCCCGCACGAACGGAAACCTCGCCTCGTCTTCGATCTGCCGTTCCATGACCAACGCCTCCAGAGCCCGCCGCATGGGCTCACGCAACCCGCTCCAGATGACCTGAAAGTAGACCATGGCGTGCTCCTGGTCGAGCCGACCAAGCGCATCGAGCGCAGCCTGGAGCACGGCGAACCCGTTCGGCCCATTGCCGTGCGCCACCGCCGAGAGCACGGCCAGCTCCGCGTCCCTCTCCGCCTCGGCTGGGTCGGTGATCTCGGGGACGACGGCCGGACCGAGCACCAGCGGCTCGACATGGCCGAGGCCCAGGCCGAGGTCGATGCTCTCCGCCGCCCAGGCGGCCACGCCGGCGTCCGGTGCGATCACGAGCACGACCGTGCCGCAGCGCTTCTTGGCGCGCACGAGCGTTACGTACGTCGGCCACGAGAACTTCTTGTCCGGATCCATGTCGCGCTGGACCTCGATGACGATCGCCAGCACGAGCGCGCCGCTCGCGTCTCGAAGCTCGAGCACCAGATCCGCGCGGAACTCCACCGGGATGAGCTGATCCAGCGACGACTCGACCACCCCGACCGAGGCGTGCGCCGGCACCTCGAGGTGGAAGAGCGTCGCGAGCCAGAGGGGCGCGAGCTCGGGGTGCTCGCGGAACGAATATGCGGTGCCGAACCGTCGCGTTCCGTCACTTTCGTCGAGATTTCGGGGGAGCGTGACGACGGATCGCAGCCCCTCGGAAGTCGCAGGCCCAACGTGGGCCCAGCTGGCGAGCCTGGGACGTGTTGAGCTCGCGCCGGCCGACCCGTCGCCTCGATCTGCGCTGGTTGACTCGCTCGCCCGCACGCTGAGCCGCGCTGTCGCGCTCGGTGATATAGAGGCCGCCCGGGTGGTTCACGAGGCGATCGGTCGGCTGCTCGGACTGTCGGCGGCACCGAAGGGGCGAGCAAGGTCGCGCCGACAGTAGCAGGCTGCATAGACGAGGCACCGAGGTAGGACAGACGCGGAGAGCCGCGGAGGCCGAGCCACGTCGGCACGGTCCGCTTCGTCCTGGCTCTGCCGGGGCCTGGGTACCGCCGACCCCTGGCAGCGCAACGGGCCGACGACGCGCCGCGCTCGGTCAACGACCTCGCGAGGTCCGAGAAGCCCTGCGACGCGGCGAAGGCCACCCCAACATCACCGCCGCGGAGGGGCATAACGTGCTCTTGATGGGTACGATGGGCTCCGGTCGAGCCGGAGGGCCCAGGCCCATGCGTTGTGCCTACCTTAGAAGCTCCCGCCGCTCAGCGCGCCCGCCTTCAAGCTTCGTCCGCCTTGCGCATTGCAGCCCGCACCGCTGCCGCCGCCTTCTTGTCTTTCACGATCCTCTCCAGCCACACCCGCCGGATCCGCATCATCGACTCATCCGGCAGGCCCAGCTCGGCCAGTGCCGCCTGGCCCTGCCCCTGCTCGGCCGAGATCACAAGCTGCGCGTACTCGCCCGCCGTGATCGGCCCGCGCTCCTTCTCGAGTGCCGCCACGTAGGCCGCGTCGTACGCTGACAGGAGCTTCTTCTTCCGGCGCGCGATCTCGTCCTGGATCTCGTCAAGCCACTGTTCGTGCAGCGACTGCCAATTCTTCGGCGTGAGCTTCTCCGCTTTGAGGATGGTGTCGCAGTCCGCCGGCCGCTGCGCGAGCTTGGCCGCAATGACTGCGCAACGCTCGATGGGGTAGGCCGCGAGAGGCGGTGCGGGCTCCTCCGGCGCGGGGAGCGGACCAGGCTTTTTCGCCTGGGTGTCAGGCTCGGGCGCCTCCTCTGCCGAGGGCTCCATCGCCCCCATGTCTGGCCTCGCCAGTGGGCCGAGCATGGCAGGAGGGGCGGGCTCCTTTGCCGTCAGCAGCGGAGACCTCGCATCGCGCTCAGGCGCAGGCGGCGCGTGCAGCGCAGGCGACAGCGCTGGAGGGATCGCGACAAGCGGCGGACGCAGCACCTTGTCAGGAGCCTCTGCTGGCTCCGCCCCTCGCGGCGAAGACTCTGCTTGGTGACGTAGCGCAGGCTCAGCTCGCTCGCCCTGCACGAATGGCAACGCGGGTTTCGCGGCGACCAGTGAAGCCGCGCTGGTGGCAGTGGGCGCATCGGCGGGCGGCTGCGCCGCGGCTGCCGGAGTGGGTACCGCGGCTGCTCGTGACGCGGCCTGAACGAACGCAGCGGCCGCGGCCTCGAGGTGCTGTGCCCGACTCGACGGGGGTACCGCGGCCGCCGGCGGCGCGGACTGCACGAAGGGGGGGACTGCGAGGCGCTGCGCCGGGCTCGACGGGGGAGCAGGTTGGCCCGCGGGCACTGTGGCGAACGGTAGGGCCGGCCGGGAGACGGCGAGATCCTGATTCACGTCCAACGGCAGGGTGCAGACCTCAGGGTCATCCTCGTTGTGCACGGCGCTATCGCCATCGTGCGCCTGGTCGTAGGGCGCTTGGAGCCCGATCTCGCTCATCGCGCCGCCGCCGGCCCGGCCGCTCGCGATCCCCACTCCAGAACTGCTGGCCACGCCCTCGCTGTCGTTACTTACGAGGGTCTGATAAGGCCCCTCCAGCGCGACCAGGATCTGCCCGGCCTCTTGCGGCTCTCGGAGCGGGACCTGGCCGCGCCAGGTCACCGTGCAGATGCAGCGGTCGGTGTTGATCCAGAGCAGATCGGGCCACATGGCGACGCCCTGCGAGGGCTCGCCGGGGCGGTCGACGTAGGCGCGGGGGTGGAGCCCCGGGAGGCTCGTGACGAGGTGCGGGTGCTCGGGGTGGAGATGCTCGAGGATGAGCCGCTCGTCATTGCGGAGCGCGGTGGTCTGCTGGTCGACCGGCGCGGCGTTGAAGTAGCTGACGTCGAGGTCCGGGGGCAGGGGCTGGCGGTGCCAGTCGTTGCCGGGGAACGTGGCCGCGTAGCGCCCCAGCTTCTGCCGGCGGGTGGGCCATCCGGAGGCAACGGGTCCAAATCCCACGGGCTCGATGACGTCGTCCGGCCCGATGACGACAACGCCTGGACGCTGGAGGTTGGGGAGGTTGCGTCGCCCGTGGATGTCGCGAGCATGGGGGGGCATGCCGACGGGGTTGGAGGTGCCGGGGCCGCCGCCCGCGTACTCCCAGAGCAGCGGCATCCTGGTGAAGCGCGAGCTCTGATCGAGGACGCCGTGCTGCGTGAAGCTGCGAGCTCCATAGACCTCGATGGCCTTGTCGATGTCATTCACGATCACGCGGGCAGTGAGGGATCGGACTGCCGTGCCGTTGGGCGAGAAGGCGTGGCCAACGAGGACGACGTCCGCCCGGGCGCGGTGGGGGACGAAGTCGGAGGCCGCATAGAGACTCCAGCACGCGTCGTCGCGCCAGTGGCGGTCGGATAGCTGGAGCGGCTCCTGCTCGGCCGCGAGGGCACACACACCGGGGTACAGCTTGAACGTGCTTTTACAGACGAACGTCTGCATCCAGGCGCCTGGATGGGGTTGCCACACGACCAGGCCAACGGGGAGCTGCGAAAGGGAGACGACCTTCACTCCGCCGGCGATACTGCAACCATCAACACGAGGCGTCAATGTGTGGGCGTTCGACCGTCTGAACGGCCGCACTGGCGGAGCCCTGAGCGTACAATGCGCGCGGGCCCCTCTTGCGGACAGGGATGGCTGCCGGATAGCATCGGCTGTCCGCTCTACAAGCGCAGGGTAGACCGGGCTAGGAATGCCCATGGCCGACACGCACCCGAGCATGCGAAACAAGGGAACCGGACTGAGCTCGGGGGTCTACCGAGTCGAGGCGCAGATCGCGTCGGGCGACATGCTCGATGTGCGTCGCTTCCAGGCCACCGAGCGGATGTCCTCGCTCTTCGAGGTCCAGATCGTCGCCGTATCGGACGACCCCGATATCGACTTCGAAGCCGTCATCGGCCAGCCCATGACCTTCACCGCGCACGCGAATCAGACCCGCGTCTGGTCCGGACTGTGCAGTCACCTCCAGCAGGTGGCCGTCGAGGAGCGCTACCTCTCCACCTACGAGCTGACCCTGGTCCCGCGGCTCTGGCTCGCCACCCAGCGCCGCAACTACCGCATGTTCCAGCACAAGTCGGAGGTCGACATCGTGCTGCAGCTCCTCGGCGAGTGGGGCATCTCCCCCACGCGGCGGCTTGCCGGCGAGTACAAGAAGCGCAAGTACCGCGTCCAGTACGGCGAGAGCGACTACACCTTCATCAGCCGCATGCTGGAGGACGCCGGGGTGAGCTTCTACTTCGACAACGGCGGAGAGAGCCGGCTCGTCCTCGACGACCGCCCCCAGGCGAACGTCGCCCGCATGCCCATCACTTACCGCGATCACCCGACCGACGCCGACCGCGAGCACGTCACCAAGGTCGTCGTCGGCCGCCGCCTGCGACCCGGCAAGTACACGGTGCGCGACCACGACCACCGGAGGCCCGCGAACTACAAGCTCCTGGCCACCGCCTCCGGCGCCGGCCCCGTGGAAGATCAGCTGGAGCGCTTCCATTATGTGCCTGGCGCGTTCCTGTTCGAAAGTCAAAAGGGCGAGAGCTCGCCGACAGCCGACGATCAGGGCAAGTACCGCGCGGACGAGTCCGAGGGCGAGGCGCTCGCTCAGCGTCGGCTGGAGGCGAAGCGCGCCTCGGCACGGGAGATCGTGTTCAAGACCAACGTCATCGATCCCGCACCGGGCGCCGTCCTCTCGTTCCTCGAGCACCCGAAGAGCGAGCTCGGTCCCGACAAGAAGCTGCTCGTCCTCGAGTCCCAGCTCTCCGGCGAGGTACCGGCCGAGTGGGAGCACTCCTGCGTCGCCGTGAGCGCCGACGCGCCCTACCGACCGCCGCTGCGCACGCGCAAGCCCCGCGCGCAGGGCGTCGAGAGCGCCACGGTGGTCGGTCCGCCCGGCGAGGAGATCCACGTCGACGAGTTCGGCCGCGTGCGCGCCCACTTCCACTGGGACCGCGAGAGCAAGATGAACAACGACTCGTCGTGCTGGATCCACGTCAGCCAGCCCTGGGGCGGCGCCGGCTTCGGCGGGACCAACCTGCCGCGCATCGGACAGGAGGTCATCGTGGACTTCCTCGGCGGCGATCCCGACCGGCCCATCATCGTCGGCCGCGTGTACACCAACCTCCAGAAGACGCCCTACTCGCTGCCCATGAACAAGACGCAGAGCGGCTGGAAGAGCAACTCGAGCCCGTCCACGTACGGCTACAACGAGATCATGTTCGAGGACAAGGCCGGTAGCGAGCTCGTCAGGATGCAAGCCGAGAAGGACCTCCACAAGCTGGTCAAGAACGATCAGGAGACGACGATCGGCCGCGACCGGACGACGGGGATCGGCCACAACGAGGACGTCACGGTCGGCAACAACGCCACGAAGAGCGTGCTGAATAGCCTGCGCGAAGCGGTGGGGATGATCCGCGCCCGCGCCGTGGGTGTCGACGAGGTAGTGCAGATTGGCCGGAATCAGACCATCGACGTCGGGGAGAAGATCGAAATCACGTGCGGCAAATCGAAGTTCGTGATGGACAAGGACGGCAACATCACGCTCAAGGGCGTTAGGATCCTGGTCGATGGGAGCGAGCATGTCCAGGTCTTCGGCGATCCGATCGATCTCAACTAGCCCTGAATGCGGTCGCAGAAAGCGGTTCGAGCCCGGAGCTTCATGCCGAGCCACATCCCGCGGCGTCCCGTCCGGTGTCGTCCTTCTTGGTGTCCGTGCAGGGACCAAGATCGAGTTCGTCATCGATCCTACCTGAGCAGTGCCATGCTGGCCGTGAATCGAACCGCCTTTGCTGCGACGCACCTCATCGACGGCACCCGCGTCGCCGTCCACCGCCGCTAGCCATGTTGGCCGCCAACGCGACCCCCTTCGCCGCGCTAGGGTTCGAGCAGAAGCACCGTGACGGCGCAGCCATGGCCGTCGTCGCGGCAAGGGGCACGCTTCTACTCTCGCCCGAAGGCCGGCTGTCGATCGCCCCCGATCAATCCTTGATCCTCGCCGACGAGTACGAGGGTGATCCGCATGCGACACCGATGCTCCGGGTCGGCCTGCTCATCCCTTTCAAGCCCGCGGCCGACGTCACCCTCCTCGCTGATGGCCACGCCCCCGGGGGCGTGGCCGCGCACGTCTGGCAGGTGGGCGCGCGCGTCGGGGAATACACGCGCTTCCTGAGGGCGTATGCGCCGCGCGCGTTCGAGCCGGACGCCGGCGGGTTTCGGCTTTCCACGGGAGAGCCGGCGGCCCGCGCGTCCATCGACTACCGATCGGCCGCCGGCGGCGTCGTCATCGGCGATCCCGAGGGCAACGTCGACGCGCGCAACCCCATCGGCCGGGGCGTCCTCGATCGCCGCCACACGCCGGCCGATCGCGCCTACCCCGCGCCCACCATCGACAGCGAGGCCGAGCCTGTGGGCGACCCGGCGGCGCGGCCAGAACCGCAGGGCTTCGGGCCCGTGCCGCCCTGGTGGCAGTTTCGCAGCCGCTTCGCCGGCACCTACGACGACGCCTGGCTGGCGACTCGCCACCCTCAGCTCCCCGCCGATTTCGACTATCGCTTCTACCAGACCGCGCACCCCGGCCTGGTCTTGCCCGGCCATCTCCGCGGCGACGAGCGCGTCGAGCTCCAGGGCCTCACGCCGGGGGGCGGCGCGCTCGCGTTCACGCTGCCCGGCCACTCGCTCTGGGCCTGGTTCAAGTGGGAGCGGGGGCGCCGCGTCCCGGTGCGCCTCCACCTCGATGGCATGCACATCGATGTCCGCGGCGAGCCGCCTTGGTCTGTCCAGCTCACCTGGCGCGCCTGGGTGGCCATGTTGCAGGGCTTCGATCGTATCGATCTCGCTGCCGCGAGCCTCGAAGAGGCCGCAGCGCTGCCGTGGTGTGACGAGCGAGGGCTCGTGAGCCCGGGGAGCGACGCATGAGCATCCCGCGCGAGGGCAGCCGCGACATAGGCGAAGGCATCATCGTCTCGACCTGCCCGGATGTCTGCAAGACGCCGGTCGGCCCGGCGCTCGTCCCCATCCCTTATTCGATCTACGCAAGGCAGAACCAGGCGGCCGTGGACACCGCGACCACCGTGCTGCAGACCGGCGATCGGTCGCACAACATGGGATCGAAGGTGACGACGTGCCAGGGTGACGAGCCGGGCAGCGGGCTCGGGGTCAAATCGGGCACGGTGGGCAGCGTCTGCGAGCCCAAGACCTACTCGCCCACCGTGCGCATCGAGGGCAGGAACGCGATCCGCCACGACGACGCCTGGTGGATGAACGACCGCAACACCGAGGGGAAGCTCATCTTCGTGCGGGACACGCGGGTGATGAGCGCCAGCGACCGCCCGGTCCAGGTCGCCTTTCTCGACACGACGGGGGCCTACACGGGCACGGCCACGACGCCGGGGAGCGCGCCCGCCGCGGGGCCCATGGGGGCGGCCGCCAGGCTCAACGCGCTGCTCGGCCTCGGTGCGCTGGGAGCAGGCCTCGGGGAGATGGCCGGTCAGTATTACATCGGCAATGAAGGCATGTTCGCCCGGAGCATCGATCAGCACCTTTATGGCCAGATGAGCGCCGACCAGCGGAGTGCCGCGTATGGATCGAGCGGCTGGTACTGGAACCAGGTAGATAGCACCAACAATCAGCTCTCGCTCAAGGCGGGCACCCTCGTCGACTTCCGCCAGATGACGCCCGAGCAGCTCGAGCAGCTCGTGAGGCAGCCGTGGCCCTCGGCCGAGAAGATCCGGCAGAACGCCGAGCGCCTGCGGGCGCAGCGCGCGCGACAGGAGGAAAATGCGCGGCTCGCCGCCGCAGCGGGCAACGTGCGCGTGACGCGCGAGCGAGACCGGCCTTGCAACGTCGGCCCATACAGCACTATCCGCGGCACGTGCGAACCCGGCTACCAGGCGCACCACATCGTGCCCGACTACACCCTTCGTTATGGCACGAGGGCCGAGGGCGAGGCGGGGATGAAGCGCATCCCCAACTTCCCGTCATTCGGCGACGGGCCCGCCATCTGCCTCCAGGGCAACGCCGGCGACGACGGCTCGGAGCACTGGGAGGCGCACGGCGTGGACGCGAGCATCGCCCAGCTGGGCGTGAACGGCACGCCGCCGGGGACGACCGCCATCGGCAGCATCATCGACCTCTCGGAGAATCAGGTCGTCAACCTCCGCCGGGAGTGCGAGGCGCAGATCCGCGCCGCGGTGCAGGCGGGCTTCGCCGGGGTTGACCGCGCGCAGCTCGGCCGCACCACCATCATGCCGGCCGTGGACGGGAGCCCGCAGTACGAGGCGCTCAGCACCGGCATGCGCCCGGGCGGTCGCTACTGAGGTCGAGGGAGACATCACCATGACGACGCCGCTCACCTTCACCCGCGCCAAGGCCGCTGCCGCGGACTTCCTCTGTGTCGCCGGCGTGCCAGACGGCCAGGAGCCCTTCACGCCGTTCACCCGGCTCTGCCGTTACGATGCCGGCGATGCGGGGCCGGTGAAGTGGTTCTACGACGACCTCCGGGTCGCGGTCACCTCGATCGCCCGCTTCACCCCCGCGCCCGGCGCGCCGACCTCGTTCTGCGTGCTCTCCGCCGAGGGAGACGTCGTGCTCGTGCGGCCACCGTTCCCGCGCGAGAAGATCCCCGGCGCCGGCATCACCTCGCCCGACGCCGAGCGCTGGGGGCGCCTCGCGCGCCTCCGCCCTGTCGGCGACCACCTCTACGCCTGCGGCGACGGGGGGCAGGTCTATCGCCGTGTCGGCGGAGACTTCGGCGCCGGCCGCTGGGAGCACCTCGATCGCTCGCTCTTGCAAGATCCCGAGGAGCGGGCCCGGGCGCTCCTGCGCGCGCCGAGCTCGCCGGCCGCGGAGCACAAGGTCTTTTACTGCGTCGACGGTCCACGCGAGGACGAGATCTACGTCACCGGGACGCGCGGCACGATCCTCGTCTGGGACGGCGCCACGTTCACCGCTCTCCCGCCCGTCACGGCCGCGGCGCTGGTGAGCATCTTCGTCGAGGACGAGAAGCGCGTCTGGATCTGCGGGCGCGAAGGCACGCTCCTCCGTGGCAACCGGCGCGAAGGCTTCCGCGCGGTCGCGGTCTCGGGCCGGCGCCAGATGTTCACGTCGATCACCAGGCACGACGGCCGGATCTACCTGGCAAGCGGCGCCAATCCGCGCGGCCTCTTCACCTACGAGCGCGGCAGCCTCCGGCGAGTCTCGACCGGGCTCGTGCCCGAGATCGAGGACGCGCACACGGTCGACAGCGTCGGCGGCGCGCTCTGGGTCGTCGGCTCGAAGGACATCGTGCGCCTCGAGGGCAGCCGCTGGGAGCGGATCGACCACGTCGACAACGCTCCCATCCGTTGACACTTGACGGTCATCGTCATCGGATGATGTGCGCGTGGTTAGCGCGGGATGCCCCGCGAGTGGTGCGAGGTGAGGATGCGAATCGTCTTGTCGCGCCTACACGCATGACACCGCCCAGGCCCGGCGTGGAGGCAATCACCTCGGATCCGTACCCTGCGGCCGACGTCATCGAGCCGCCGCATCCGCACGCGCACGCGCTCGGGCTGGCCCTGGCGATCGCTGGCGTGACCCTGCGCCGATGACCGCCACCCGGTGCCCTTCCTCAAACACCGACGTCGCTGTGAAGGCGACCCCGACGGGGGGCTCACCGCTGCCTCCGCCACCGGTGCGGCCCGGGCTGCGGCCGTGCCGTGGTGCCGCGGAGGGCTGGTGCCGCGGAGGGCCAGAGCCGCCATGTGGTGCACGGAGCTCGGCGGGCGCGACGGCGCGCTGCTCGCCGCCCGCCATGCCCTCTACCAGCGGGCCCGCCGCAGGACGCCCTTGCGCTGGACCGGCCAGACTCGCAACTGGACACCGATCGGCGCCGTGACCCTCAAACGCCACGCTCACGAGGCTCAAGCACTCATGAGGATGTGACCAGATCAACGGCCAACTATCTTGACCCCCCCGGATCGTGCTCCGCCTGCCGCTGCTGGAGCAGGCTGCCGCGCGCGAGGGCAGCGCGCTCCGTGACGTCCGGCTCGCGATCAACCACCTGTGCAGGGGCGAAGCGCGCGCCCGTGCCTCCGGGGAAACCACCTTCGCCGAGTTCGCTGAGCGGGTTCTCTCTGGAAAGCTTGCCGAGCAGTATCCGGACCATGTGAAGGCGATTTGGACAGCCGATAAATATGAGCAGAGGCTGGGCCACGTGCTCGACGTGCTAGGCCCCGTTCCACTCGTGCGCTTCACACTCGACCATGCCGACCACGCGATGTCACGGCTGCCGGCGCACCTGGAGCCCGGATCGCGCCGGAATATTGCGATCGTCATCCATCGGCTATTGGCACTGGCTGCCTCGGCGCCGGAGAGGTCCTCGCGGAACGAATCTGCGGGGGCGAACCGTGGCGATCCGTTGCTTTTCCCGCAATTCTGGAGGCACGTGACCACCGATCGCACCCCTTCGGGAGCGATGGCGCCAACCCGGGCCCAACCGCCGGGCCTCGGGCTTCGAGGGGGCGAGCCGCCCCTCCCGTCGCCCCGGGCCTCTGTGGTCGCCTCGCTTGCCGAGACACTCACCCGCGCCATCGCGATCGGGGATGAGGAGGCGGCCCGTGTCGTTCACAACGCTATTGGCCAGCTGCTCGGCCAGGGCCGAGTACCGGCAGGGCAACCAAGCTCGCGCTAAGAGTAGCAGGTCACATCGACGAGGCACCCCGGTAGGGCAGCCGCGGAGATCCGAGGAGGCCGAGCGACGTTGCCACGCTGCGCGTAGCCCGGCTCTGCCGTGGCCCGTGCGCAGCGGCCAGTGCTTGTATGCACTCTCACGAGCGCGCGTCGGCCCGACGGCTTGGCGTTCAGCAGCAGGCAGCCGAGCGTAGCGAGGTTGACTGCCAACTGCAACGCTGAGTTAGGCGGTGACCGTGCCATCGCCGTCCGTTCTGGTTTCCAGAACCAGCCAATAGCGAAGCCAGGTCAGAAGCGCGCAAAGGGGCGCATCAGTTTCACGGCCGAGAATACTGTCGACGGAGTCAACGTCACATGTGTAGCCAAGGTATCCGAACAAGGCCACCGCAGCTTTGCGTTGCCCGAGAGTCACCTCGGAATCGGCGAGAACGGACAGCAGCTGTTCGGGCGAAGCCGCAGCGCCCACGACCACCGCGATACCCTGTTGAACTGTGCCTCGTTCGACGACGGCATGGCGGTCCCAGATTTCTTCCTCACTCATACTGTAAATCTCCGTAGCACCGTCCCAATCCCCGTACTCCTCGTCGCTATTGAATGCGGCAAGAAGATTGAGGAGCTGTGAACGAGGAAGCCCCGCAAGAAGCGACCGTGCGTATGCGGATAGCTCTCGATCCGCGCCAAAGGGAACCTCAGGGTGTGACATGTAGCGGCTGTAGAAGTCGCAGAACGTTGCAAGCGCATCCAGATCGAGTTCCGCCCGAAGGGCGGCGGCCAAGCAGAACGGTGTCCGGCGTTCCATTCTGAACCGATAGAGCAAAGACAACGCCGACAATCGCGTCTCTCCGTCTGCATCGCAGAGCGCAGACACGGCATCACCAAACTGATATGGCGTTGCCAACTTCCTAATCACGCCGGTGAGCGCGGCGGACTCGAATCGCTGGAGTCGTGGTGGACGAAGCACGAAGGGCCCGCGCTCAACGATCGAAGGGCTGTCCCTGACGTGTTGCCGAACGTCCATCCATAGCGCATCCGACTCGTCATCTCGCACAATGATGAGAATAACGGGAAGAACGTATCCCTTCCAATAGCGAAGATGGCGAGCGTCCGCCTGATGCTTGGCTCCGGCGTTGTCAAAGAACGACGGGCCCCTTTTGACTTGAAACGCGACTAGAGTTGCCGCGTCGCCGACAAATTCGATGAAGCCGTCGATCCCTGTATCAAGGTCCTCCGGCATGAAAATCGGCTTGCACCCGGCCTCCAGCGCAACACGCTCGACATAGTTCACGCCCAGCCGGCCTGTGATCTTGTTTGCACTCAGTTTCATGTCATCCGCGAGTCTTGCGAATCCGACTGACGCACAGGCATTCAGCTGAGAGCGCCAGAGGGAGGCGCGCAGCGCCGACCGAGGCGTTCGTCAGCTGTAATGCCATATTGGGAAGCTCCCAGCAAAGGTCATCCACACTTCGCTTCGTATCAAGACGGAAGCGCTCCGTGCCCAGTTAGGGGCGTCCCGGCACAACATCGACTACTCGGTCCGCGCCAGCACCGCGGCAGCGTCCCGAATCCGCTGTGCGAGGCTAGGCGCCCTTGCGTCGAGTTCGTTACGCACAGATTCCCATGCGACACCTGGCTCGACGTGTCGTGACTCCGACTGCCAGGATTGACCGATGGTCAACCATCCCTTCCGAGCTAGCACAGACTCAAGCATGGCATTCCAGTAGGGTTCGAAGACCTCCGCAGCGTTTGCCGGACCGAGATCAATCTCCGAGAGGTCGAGAACGAGTGCATATCGAAGAACACTCGCAAAGACGTCGACCTCCTCAGAACCATCGGGCCGGCGTCGATGAAGATGCTTGTGGTCTGTGAAGCGCCGCGACAGAAAGCCATTCTGGAATTTGCCGTACTTGACTCCGATCGCGTTGGGGTTAATGAGCAGGCGCCCATCACCGTTGCGGTCGTAGATTGCATGTTCCGACGCGTTCTCGTGTACGAGCACATAGAGGCCGACCTGGGTTTGTTGGGCTGCGGAGCTGAACTGCTCAAGGAACCGTCGTCCCCCGCGTGCCCAGCTCCGCTCCGCGTTCCGGAGTTCGTCGGTAAGATCGCGTAGAGTCATGGCTGTCCCGCTACTCAGTGCTCGGCAGCTGCGCGAGCTGGGATCTCGCCGCGGCGGCAAGCCGGTGTTCGATGTGTTCTGGGGTTGAGTCTGCCCAACTATCAATCGATTGGGCAACCGAAGCCGCCGCCCCAGGTCTGTCTAGCGCGTCTCAGTTTGTCTTCTCCCCCACAGAGAATCTCATGGATCGGCTCTGAGCCGCAAGGCCAAAATCCGATCCAGCGCCATAGGATAGATCGGTCTAACACCGGCGACGGTCGCCGCCGTTCTAGGGGTCGGGAGCGCCTGGACAGGGCCGGCGGGCGCGCAGTCGGAGGCGTTGCGCCGCGTCGCGCCTGGGTGACACGGCGCAACGCCTCATCGGGAGGTTGCCGGACCCAGGCCTGTCCGTTCGCGACCTCGTGAACGAAGGGGCCCGTCGAAGGTGCGGCGGACGGCCAAGCCACCGCGCTTCCGTACTTGCTTCATTGTCGAGCATTGACGCGCCTCTTGTCGCGAAAACTGGGGCACCTCCGACTGACGGTGGTCGCGTAGAGGAACTTGATCGCCGCCACGTACTGGTGCTGCGTCGCCTCCGCGATCTTTCGCTGCTCGGCGAGGTAGAGCAAAAACGCGCGCACCTCGTCGAGACCCATCTGCTGCGGCGGCTTGCGGTGATAGGCTACGAAGGCCCGTGCGCAGCGGAGGTAATTGTCGCACGTCGACGGCTTGTATCGCCGCAGCTTCAGGTCTTCGGCCATTCGATCGCGGAGCTGTCCCATCGCTGCCCTCCTGGTGGAAGCGGCGCCCGGGCAGGGGCGTCGCGAACGGCAGGGTGGGCAGGGAATGAGGCGGCGGGCGGCCAGTCCTGCGCTGCGCCGGGCGCTTTTTTTTGCAGTAAATACCGGCAAAAGTCGCGCTGCGGCAGCAATGACTGCCGTGACAGCCGCAGCGAAGACAAGGATCCGAGCCGCGGCAGGAAACCGCGGCTCGGTGTCCGGAAGGCTTAACGGAGCAGGGCCCGCAGCATCTTCTTGGGCCTCACGACGAGCTCCTGCACCTCGTCAGCATCGCGCTCGCTCGCGACCCCAAGCGCCGCCGCCAGGTCCATGGCTCCCAGGGTGTTACTGAGCACCCTCGTTGACGCCGATGGCGCGCCTGTCGATCCGGCTGTTTGATGGCGGGCGCGAGGGCGGCGTCTTCATCGCGGTCGCGGTCGTCGTCGAGGTCGCGGCCGTCCTCGCGGTCGCCCTCAGCAGGGACAGGAGCTGCCGCGAAGCGGCTTGGTCCAACGGTCAAACTCCGAGCGTGGGGAGCTCGCCGTGACCGACCCGACGCCTCGGGCGGCCGTGGTCACCTTGCTCGCCGGCACCCTCAGTCGTGCCGTCGCCCTCGGTGATGAGGAGGCGGCCCGGGTCGTTCATGAGGCGATCGGTCGGCTGCTCGGTTTTTTATCCAGCAGCGGAGGGGCGAGCGAGCTCGCGCCGGTAGCGTCATACCTACCACCGCCGGGAGATGGCGTTCGCGGACCCGCATGGTGTCGACGAGCAGCAGGCGCCGTGCCCCTGGCGCTTTCGCCACGACGCCATGGGCCGCCTCGTCGAGGTCACGCTGCCGAGCGGCGCGCACAACCGGGTGAGCTACGACGGCTTCGGCCGGCCGGCGCGGGTGAAGCGCGACGGCGTGGCCAGCATCACCTACATCTACGCCGCGGGCTCGAGCGACGTGAAGGAGAAGCGCTTCGCCACGCCCGCCGGCGTGCTGGTCCGCTCGGTCACGTACGTTCGCGACGGGCTCGGCCGCATCACCAGCGAGACCCACCGCGACGCCACCGGCAAGACCGCGACCTTCACCCACGATCACGACGGCAAGGTCATCGCCGGCCAGCTCGGCTTCGAGAACTGCGTGCGCGGCGAGGGATTCAGCCGGCAGACCGTGCACCGTCCCAACGGCCAGCTGGCCAGCTCACGCATCACGCTGACTCAAGTACGGCTTCCGCGACTTAGTTGCCACTGGCGACGATAGCGAACGGGAACAACACGCGGCCGTATCGGCGCACGTCGTTTCCCAATAACCAGCCGAAACCATAAAGCGACCAACATGTCGCCCACGAAGGACGCAGACCGAGCTCGCCATCCAACTTCAGGATGTTGGGCAGCGTCATCCGTTCCAGGTGCCTCTCCGCGAGCAGGCGGGTCAATGGTCGCGCGCCCGCAGGCATGACGCGGTGCGGGCGTTGACCGAGGGCGGGCCTGCTCGACGGGCCGAGTAGCCGGAGCGGGCTACGTGCGGAGCTGGATACGGGTCTGCGGCCGAAGCGGGACGAGCTGCTGCGCGTAGGCGCGAACGACGCGGTTGTAGAGGTCCTTCACCTTCGGCGCCTTGAGGCTCACGACGAACGCGTACGGGATCGGCTGCGGATCGACGACCTTCATACCGCTCTCGCGGTGGTGGTAGTAGATGTCGAAGCAGGGGTCCGACAGCGACGACGAGCGGAGGCGCTCCTCGTGGTGCAGGCACGGCTCCCACTTGTGGCCGTCGTCGCGCAGCACCGACTCGGACTGGCCGTAGAGGTTCGCCGGCGAGAAGAACGACCGCGTCTTGGCGTGCTTCGACTGCTTGGCGCCGTCCTTCGGCTTCGTGAATTTGGCGCTGTGCGGGCGGAACGCGACCTCGAGCCCGGAGCGCGTGTACGTGCCGGGGTGCTCGGGATCGACCTCGGGAGCGATCACGAGGCTGGCGGCCAGCAGGACCTCGCCTTCCAGCGTGACGTTGCTGATGGGGACCGGCGCGCGGAGGTGTTCGCCAACCGGCAGCTCGCCCTGGAAGACGACCAGCGTCTCGTCGTCGTCGCAGGTCACGAGCTGAAGCGGGTCCGCTTCGAACCGGCCCCACCCGACATGCTTCAGCTCGTGGTGGTCCTCGGTGTGGGCACGGTGGATGAGGAGCGCGCGGATCGCGAGGGGCCCAAGCCGTGTCCCCAACTGCGCGCCGATCGACGCAGCAGAGCGGAGCGCGAACGGCGCCGCGAAGCTGGTGCCGTGGATCTGCCCGCCGCGAAGCTGCGGGGTGAGCACGCCGAAGGGTTCGTGGGCCGAGCCGCCGAACGCGAGGCCGTCCGGCTTCACGATGCCCGGGCTACGACCAGGACCGACGCACGAGTAGGCCGCGCGCTGCCACCCGCCGCCCCGCCGGTCGGCAGCACCGACGGAGAGCACGTTCACGCCATCGGCGGGAGGCTGGATGCGGTTGAGGCCCGTGGCCTCGTCGAGCTCGCCATCGTTGCCGGCCGCGACGGTTGCGACGCACTTGCCGTGCGCGAAGCGCTTGTCGAGCGCAGCGGTCCACAGCGTGACCTCGTCGTCGTCCACCGCGAGCGACGGCCCGAGGCTGATGTTCACGTAGGAGTAGAGCCCGGGGTTCTTGTCGAGGTGTCCGACGATACGGTCGAGGACGTCGAAGTAGTCCGGGTCGCTCGCGGTGCCGGTCTTGTTGTCGAGGACGCGAACGTGATCAACCGCGCACAGTGGCGGCGCGGGCGCTTGCCCGGACGCGAGGGGCCCGAAGAGGAACGCGGTCGTGACGCCGAGGCCGTGCTCCTCGAACGCGGGCACGGACGGCCCGAGCCCCGCGGGCTCCACCAACATCGCCCACTGCGAGAGCGCCTTCTTGGCCGCCGCAGGAATGCCGCCGTCGAAGATGACAGCCCGAGAGGAGCCGTCGACGGGAGCATCTTTCGGCAGCCGAACGTCGAAGCCCTGTGTGCCGCGCTGGATCGACGGACGGAACGGACGCAGCGTCGGCATCCCACGCGCGACGCGCACAAAGGAGAAGCGCGCGATGTCCTCGGCGTGCTTCGGATCGACGCGCACGGGGAGGAACGTCAGCCCCTGGACGTCTCGCCGGCGTGCGATCAGCGGCTCTGCGTTGTGGGCCTTCGCATACTTGATGAAGTCGAGGACGATCGAGTCGACGCCCGAGTTGTGCAGAACGACCTCGAGGAGAACGCCCTTGCCCTCGGGGATGCCGCGCAGCTTCGACTTCGCATCGAAGGCGTTGAGATCCTCGATGTGGCTCAGTGAGATGGCGCCCTTCGTGCTCTCGGTCCAGCGCTTCACCGATGTTGCCCAGCGGTTGAACGCGGTCTTCGCGCCCGCGACGAAGATATCCTCGGTGACGGCATCCTCGCCGTGCCTCTCGATGCCCCACTTCTCGGGCGTGATGGTGCGCGAGCGGCTGCCGACGGCGCGAAGGCCGACGGCCGAGAAGAGATCGCTCGGGTAGTCGCTCTTCGAGAGGAAGCGAGGATGGAGGGTCACGACGGCGACGGCTTCGCCGCGTGGGCAAGCGTCTTCGGGAAGCTGGGTGATCTGTGCGGTCACCTTCGCGAGGCGCTGGGCGATCCTCGTCTTCGCGGTGCTGAGGTCGTAGGGGACGTTCTTCTCGCCGCCCGCCTTCGGGACCTGGACCTTCGAGACGAGACGCTCGCCCTGACCAAGTAAGAAGTTGTGTTCGCGTGCCATCAGTTTCGCTCCTCTCGACGAGTTCCAGACTTCGAGCGCGAGCGCCTCGCGGGCTTCGATGTCGAAGCGGACGCGCCGCCGAGGTGTTTGCGCAGCGTGTCCCGCGAGAGCCCGGTGAGGGTCGCGACCTCGCGCTGAGACTTGCCCGTGGAGCTGAGCCACGCGGCCACGCGCAGTTTCGTCTCTTGGTCGGCCTTCTCGGACAGGTCCGAGACCACGCGCTCGATGGCAGCCGTCGTCGACGTCCCGCTCACGACGGCCGACCTGCGGGCGGCAGTCACGATGCGGACGACGTCGGCGAACGAGTGCCCCTCGAGCAGCGCAGGGAGGGGCCCGATGCTGTCCTTCAGCGCATCGTCAGAACCAACGAGCTGGCGGATGACGACGGCGATCTCGCCCGCCTTCGGGTGCGGGAACTCGACGACGCGGTCGAAGCGCCGCCACACGGCCGGGTCTAGGAGCTCGGGGTGGTTGGTCGCGGCGACGAGGATGCCGCTCGTTGGCCAGTCGTCGACGGACTGAAGAAGCACCGTCACGAGTCTCTTCAGCTCGCCCACCTCGGTGGCGTCGTCACGC
Source organism: Sorangium sp. So ce124 (assembly GCF_051525235.1). NCBI lineage: Bacteria > Pseudomonadati > Myxococcota > Polyangiales > Polyangiaceae > Sorangium > Sorangium sp. So ce124. The sequence goes on along the minus strand of NZ_CP150312.1, from coordinate 10,644,735 downwards.
CGTTTCGCGATGGCGTCGAACTCGTCGAGCAGGAGGACCGAAGGCGTGAGCCGTGCGAAGTCGAGCACCACGCGGATGTTGTTGCCCGTGCGCCCGAGGAAGCTGCTCATCACGGCCGCGAGGTCGAGGGTCAGCAGCGGGCGCTTCGTGTGCGCCGCGAGCCATCGGGCCGCCAGTGTCTTCCCCACACCGGGCGGGCCCACGAAGAGGAGCGAGCGGGTCGGCGCGATGCCCGCATCCACGAGCTTCTCCTCCTGCTCACGCTCGTGAACCACCGCAGCCAACTGCTCGCGCACCGGCGCGGGCCAGGTCGGCTCCGTGGCGAGCAGGGGCACCTGCTCGCGACGAAGCAGCTCGAGGCGGCTGTCGAGATCCACGGGCAGAGGCTGCTGCACGCCTCGGGTGGGCCCGGCCGCAGCGGCCTCCATCACGCTCTTCACCATCTGGGCGAGGTCCGGCCTGCGCGCGGCAACCGCACGCAGCATTCGCCGCGAGAGGGCAGCCACGTCGTCCACCTTGCCTTCGAGGGCGAGGCGAACGAGGTGGACGGTGTCTTTGTCGAAGTCGCTCATCGTCGTCCACTTCCAGTGCCCGATAACTACGGGCGGTTGTGTCACACGTGGACTACGATGTCAATACTCTACGTGCATCTAGTCCACATTCGTACGGCTCTATTTTCGGTGGAATCAAGGCAAGTGGACGACGCCACGGATATTTTCGGCCATCTTCGTCCACGCCCTCCACTGCTCGGCCCATGTACCCGCGTGGGCCGCCACCCGGAGGGTGACCCTCTGGTCGTGCCAGAGCGCCATCACCTCGCACAGCATCGGTCCCGCGAACCGGCGTCGCCACCGCCCGCAGCCGGGCCGTCATCACCTCGTCGGGCCTCTGCATCATCAGCACGCGCGTCTCGCGCGCTTATTGCGTTCCCGATGGCCTCATGATCCGCAGGACCGGCATGCCGTTCGGTCCTTCCTCCAGCGAGGCCCGGTTGGTCGGCTCCCCGGCGATGGCGCCGCGGCGTGTGGCGATCGCGGGTGGCTCAGACGCGCGAGCAGCGTCGTGCAGTTCCAGGCGCGTGAGCGCTAGCGCGTCGTCGTCGCTAACCGCGCAGGCCACCGCCAAGCGCCGCGCTCGCGGGCGGCGTGGCCGCGCGAGCGATGTCGTGCCGCGCCGCGCGTGGCGGTCACAGCGCGCCGTCACCGCTGCCTGCGCGCGGCGCCGCGCCGGGTCGGGCTTGCAGCCGACACGCGCAGCCCGGGGCCCATGGTCGGTAGCGCGCTCCCGCGGCGGCGCGGGCAGGCAGCTGGCGCCCGCAGGCCGACACGCGCTGGAGCCGCGCAGGTCGCTGCCCGCTGGCGCACGCTCTGGACGGTACGACCCCTGGCCCGTGTAGTGTTCTCGTCTAGATTCCGTTTGACGCCGATCCTGTGATCAGAAGAATGGGCCGCGTCGGCACGTTGCTCACGCGTTGCGGAAGACGGGACGGGGACGATGAGGACGACAGACCGGCAGAGCTCATCGTCGGCAATGTTCGGTCTCCTGCTTAGTGTCGTTCCGACGCAGGCCGACGCCTCCGAGCTGAGTGCCGGAATTAGCTTCGGGGGGATCCAGGCTGGCACCGTGACGCACCTGGCGGTGAGTCCGCACGCGGGATTATCGTGGCGCATCAACGGCAACATCCTATTAAATGTTCACGATCTGCTCAGCATCATTCCCCCAGTCCAGATAGGTGGGGCCGGTGTCTACAATAGCACCATTGCCGCGATCGGATATGGTTGGAAGAATGGCGATTTTAGTGCGGGCCCATCCGTCGCGATCTACTTCATGCCGGCTTGCGGAAGTACATTGTGTGGGCACGTTGCCGGGATGGCGGTAGGCGCGCATGCGCAAACCAACGCGTACGTTGCAGGGCCGCTCGGCGTCTCGGTGAGCGCCAATGTGGATTGGATCGGCGGGAGCAGCCTTGTACTCCCAGGCTACGTGTCCGTGCTTATCGTCGTCGGTCCTGTGCTTCGATGGAGCATAAGATGAACGCAAAAAGAATTCTGCTGATGATTGTGGGCATTGCCATCTGCATGCTAGCGGCATGCAACTGGACGGTAGAAGACTGCTACCCCCGCGAGGAGTGGGTGAAGGGTGAAGGTGCAGGTGGACCAGTCGGGCCGCCCGTTCCTGTCTTCACCTCCGTCGCGTCGGGGGACTTCGGGGCGGAGCCGCCGAGCGGGCCGGAGTACGGCAGCGAGCGCAAACTCCAGTGCAACAAAACGGACGACGAAGACGAGGACGAGGACGAGGACGAACGCCCGAGCGACAGCTCGGAGAGGCCGACAGCTAGCCCGACGAGCCCGCCAGATCCCTGCCAGCAGAGCGGCGCTCCGACCATGGGGTGCACAGGCAAAATACCGATCGACCCGCGAGCGTTCAATTTTGTTACGATCGTCGCCTACGATGGAACCGTGAGCGGTTGGCAGGAGGCAAAGGCAGATCTATATTTCGGTCACAATTTGGAGGGTGACGCAGCGTGTTCGGTCATCGTAGGAATGCCCATTCGAAGCGAGCGTTGGGGGTTGACATCACCAGAGACGGCGGCAATATATGCCGCCAATGTAGCGAACGCATGTGCGGATTTTCTGTATGAGAATGGAGGCCGAGATCTTCCGCAAGGGATATTCTGCGAGAGGCATAAGAGCTGCATGAGGGAGCGTTTTCCCAAGATGTATGAAGAGCTTGGTGCCAGGGTTAAGTGATTCCATGAAACACAGCATCGATGAGCTGCTCGACATTGTCTATCGATACTATCCACGTGGGGTTGGGCTCACCAAGGATGGCGATATCGACGTCCAGCTCTGCAAGAAGACGGAGGAGCACGCTCGGCTCGTGGCCGCGCGGATCCAGGCATCGAAGGACGAGCGCTGGCACTCCATGCTGCGTCGCATCGCAGAACGATTCCCTGGCATGCTCATGAATCACTCGCTACACCTCCCCACCGGCGGCTGGGACGGCTGCTATTCATTTACGATCGATCTGCCAAGATCCACCGGTGAGCCGATCTGGTTTCATGTGAGCTTCCTGGCTCCTTATTATATTGTCCACAGTTTGCGCACGGTTGAGATCGTGAAACAAACGAAGGACTTGTTCGCGGTCGAATTTCGAGACGTCCGTTTCCTTGTTCATCGAAGCCCATTCGATCCAGGTTTCGTGTCGCGCCCGGACGATAGCCTCAGGTCTGCCGCTATCGAGAAGAGCTACGCTAGCTTCGAACTCTTGCCGGAACAGGAGCCGTGCGCGGAATGGATTTCCCGCGACATCGAAGCGACGTTCGGTTGCGAGCGCATGCCGCCGGAGATCGGGACCGTGCTCGTGCCCGATGTGACAGCGGGCCTGGGTTTTCCGGGTGAGATCAGGCTCTACGATTGCCTGTTTTCAGACCAGCATACATGGGTGAAGCCATCGCCGCATGAGATGCCGGCACCAGGCGTAAATATCGAAGCGAGCAACCTGACAGATTCGCTCGTTGCGGTACTCACCGTGCTCGCGGCGACTTACCGAATTGCATGGACTCTGATGCCAGAGGTGCAGAGCGGTTCTTCCTACTGGGTAGCGACGACAGATGGGGTCCTGCACAAAGAGGAAGTTACAAAGGCGCTTGCGAAGATTCGCCTGCTCCTTGAGTCACCCAAGACTCCTCGCGGCATCGCTGCCAAGCGCGAGCTCGAAGTTGCCGCGCGCGAGCTCGAAGCCCTGGTCGCTTCGTGGGATGGTGAAGGCGAGCCGCCGGCCGCCATGGTCGCTTGGGCTTCCAGGTCCCTGGCGACTTGGCCCGTGGACTCGGTCGCCGATCTCCCGTGACGTGACTGGGGCTACTCGGGAAAGCGAAGCGTCTCGTGCCTCTCGCCGCTCTGCCCCATCGTGGTCGTGCCATCGTGGTTCCAGCTCATGCCGCCATGGCCCGGCTGTCCGATCTCGAAGATGACGCCCTCGAGCGCGAGCTGGCCCTCGTCGAGGTACGCGACGCCGATCGAGTCGCCGCCGCGCCCCGGGCCGCCGTAGCCGCCGTGGCCTCCTTCGCCGCCCGGGCCGCCGAAGCAGCCCTGAACGGCGTCCACGTCGGCGGCGCCCGGTGCGCCTCGGCCCCCTCGGCCGCCTTCCTGGGGCGGCCCGCCGTCGCCGCCCCTGCCGCCGGAGATCGTCGTGATCTCGCTGTCGCGCACCGTCACCCGGGCGTGAAGCGCGAGGACGCCGATGGTCGGACGTCCGTTCGCTCCCCCACGGCCCCCCCGGCCTCCGCAGCCGCCGGCCCCACCCGAGCCTCCTCCTCCGCCTCCCTTGGAAGCCGCGCCGCACACGGCCAGCCCGCCCCGGCGACCGCCGCCGCCGCCGCCCCCCTGGCCCGGGGTGCCCCACGTCCCCTCGCCCCCCGTGTCGCCCTCCCAACCGGCCTCGGTGAGGCGCCCGATGCCCTTGCCGGGCGCGCCCTGCGTTCCCGGAGCCCCCGGGCCCCCGGTGAATCCGCTTTCGCAACGGCGGTTGTCTCGCTCCCCGATGCCGCCGCGCGAGGGCGAAGTGTAGACGGGCTCCCCGTCGCCGCCATCCCCGGCGCTGTCGGGCAGCCCATCCCCTCCCTTGCCACCGACGCTCGTGTGCCCGCTCTCGCACCGGTTCACCGCCGCAGGTCCGCCGGCGACGAGGGGCGCCGAGCACCCCTCGCCAGCGAAATTGCCATCCGGTCCGTCCGGTTGATCGGTCGGCCACTGCTCGCCATCGCTGCCCGCTATTGCGCCGTCTGCGCGGATCTCGCTCCGCACGATCTCCACCCCCGTGTTGGACTGGACGAGCACGCCGAGCGGACCAAAAGCCCCAAGGTTGAGATCGGCGAGCGTCGACACCCCGTCCGCGGCCCCGCTGTCCTCGGGACCCGCGGGCTCGACGATCACCATGGGGTCGGCGAGGTCGGCGATCGGCTGGTGAAAAAATGTGGTTCGCGGGATTTCAGGGTCGCGATTCCATCGCCGGCAGTGAAAGCCCCCGAGGAGGTCCACGCCGGAGGGCACCCTGATCTGACGCACCGGAAATCCGTCGTTGCAGATGAACATGCGGCCTCGTCCCGTGCGCGCGAGCTCGACGGCACGCTCGACGGTGGCCACAGGCTTCGCCTTCGTGCCGGGGTTCCTGTCGTCGCCAAAACCGTAGGGTCCAGCGATGAACACGCCACAGCCGTCGTCGAGGATATCGGCGGCGACGTGCTCGGCGCAAACCGACTCCGGGGGCGGCTCTTGCTCGCACGAGGTGCCCTCGCAAGGCGTCACGCCAGGGTCGTTCACGTCGGGCGCAGTTCCGCAGCCGGTGGCCCACGGCGACAACAGAAAGACGAAGGTAGCAGCGGTGGTCTTTCTCATGTGCGCATCCTGACGTGCGCTGTCAGCGCAGGGTAGTTCATCGAGCCGGTTCCGGATCTAGCGTATCGAACGGGTACCAGAACAGCGCAATCCCGGCTTTCCCCTGGCCGGGCGTGCTTTCGAAGGGTGCATTGCCGCCGCGGCCACCCTTGCCGGCTTGTCCAGGCAAGACCTTCGCGAACTCCGTGATGGCCACGGAGGCGCCCACGGAGCCGATGCCGAGCGAGTGGCCGCCGAGACCGCCGCCGGCATCGCCCCCGCGACCGCCGTCGCCGCCAAAGCCGCCGCGGCACCCTCGCGACGTGTCGGTCAGAAGAGCGTCTCCGCCGTGTCCGCCGGCAACCCCAAAGCCTCCCCACTGGCCCGTTCCGCCGACCCCGCCGTCGCCGCCCTTGGCCCCGAGGACCGTGCTCGCATCGACTGTGAGGTCGCTCCCCTGCAACGCCACGATCGCGATGCTCGCGCCGCCGTAGTCGCCTCCCTTGCCCCCCTTGCCACCGCAGCCGCCACTGCCCCCCGAGCCGCCGGCCGCACCGCCCTGGGGCCGACCTGCCGGACACGCGTTCCTGGCGGAGTCGCGACCTTTGCCGCCCCCGCCCCCGCCGCCGCCCTGACCGGCGCCGCCCTTCGCTCCATCCTTCCCGCGGACGCCGACCCATCCGTACTCGTCCAGGAGGCCAGCGCCATCCGCTCCGGCAGCGCGCTCCGCAGGAGCGCCGTCGGCTCCGTTCTGCCCCTGCCTGCATGCCATGCTGACCGCGCCGGATCCACCCAGGCCGCGCTCGGTCGGATTCCCGAGCGGCTCCGGCAGCCCTGAAGTTCCGTCGCTGCCCGTCTCGAGGCCTCCATCGCCCCCCTGGCCACCCGTCGACTCGATCCCGTCGCCGCACACGGTCACGACCGGAAGGGCGCCCAGCGCCGCGTCCGCGGTGCAGGCGTCCGAGCCGTCGTTCCCCACCACACCGGAGTTCGCGCGAACGCTCGGCGCGTCCTCGCCCGGCTCTCCATCCTTGCCATCGCCTGCAAGGATCTTGCTCTGCCGCACGATTGCCCTGGCCCCAGGGCTCAAGATCATCGCGATCGACGACTTGCCGTCGTCCGCGGACGCATCCGCCGCCTCGACGCGCACGCCGAAGACCGTTGACGTCGCGTGCTCTTTGTCATCCGCGATCACCCTCAGCGGGATACCCACCTGCGGAGCGATGATCGTCGGGTGATTCGGTCCGCCGAACGACCCGTCATACGACCAATCGCCGCCGTCACACAGGCGCCCGCCCCAGAGGTCGACCCCCGAGGGCAGCGTGATCTTCTCCGCGAACGACCCGCCGCACGCGTACACGCGCCGGGTCGCTCCCTCGCCGTGGCCTCGCCCGTGCGTGGCGAGCCCGATCGCGTGCTGGAGCGTCGCGACCGGCGCTCCCTTCGTGCCGGGGCTCGTGTCGTCGCCCTGGGCGCTGACGAACACCCCGCATTCATCAAGGGCCTGCGCCGTGGCTGGATCGCCGTCACAGGGTCCCGGTTGCGGAGGAGGGCTCTCGCACAGGAAGCTCTCTGCACAGTCGTCAGAATAGCACCCAGCCGTGCCAGAGGCGCCGGCCATGCCAAGCATGATGGGCGCGAGGGAACGCAGGAGCTCTCGGCCTCGCCAATTCAATATGCGACGCATGTCCCTCCCCCTCACCATGCTCCTTCGAGGATCACACCTGCCCGCTCGCTCGTCGCGATAGGCACAATGCGGAGGCGTTCGGCTGGTCGCGCGTCCCCGAAGATCGCAACTTCCGTCAGAAACGAGGCCGCCGTCGCGATCCCGAACACGGTGCTTGCCGCCAGCGACACCTTGCCAAGGGTGGCGAACAGGTCCCGCTCCTTGACCTGGGCATGAATGTCGGCGCACGCCCCCGGCGCGCTCGCTTGGCGGCAGGCGTCAGACCTCCACCCCTGGTCGCGACGTACAGAATTGGCCTCGCCTAGGTTGGTATGCACCACATGAGCGCGCAGGAGGAACACCGCGCCGGCCGCCGCCGTCGCCGTCGTGAGCACGACGCCGCCAATTCGCACCGTCCCCGGCCAGGTAGCCGACGGCGCCGGAGCCTGCGCGGAGGTCCTCGCCGCCTGCGCGTCCGTGGCCGCTTTCTTCGCTGGGCCCCCTGCCTCGCCGTCGCCCCTACTGCTCACAGCCGAGCGCGGTAACTGGATCGTCATGATCGGTTCGGTCGCCGCCTGCGCGTCCAGCGTCTGGGAGCCTTCCTCGCGGCCCGGTGCCCGGGCCCGCACCATGTGCTTGCCAGGCTCGAAGAACAGTCTGTAGGTCCGCCTGGGTAAGCCGATGGGCTTGCCGTCGACGAACACCTCGGCATCCGGCGGATCCACCGACAGATAGAGGGTGGCGAGGAACGGAACGGCCGTGGCCAGTCCATCCGTGAATCCTTTTTGCTGCTGAGGAGAAAGCGCCTTGTGCCGCTCAAGGCTCCAAGCCAGGTGCTCCGCCGCATCGCGGAACTTGCGCAACTTGAGCTCGCAAAGGCCCAGCTCTCCAGCGATCTCGGCGGATTCTCTCTCTGTAACAGATGTCGAGTCGATCGCCTCGAAGGCCGCCTTATAGGCGGCGTGTGCCTCGGTCCACTTTCCCGATGCCCGAGCTCGTCGAGCACGGCGAAGATGGTCCTTTACGCTCGAACCGTCGCTCCGTACGGTTGACGGACTGCGGTCCTCCGCACGGACCGGACAGGTACTGCCGGTCACGACACCGACCATCAGGCATATCCAGAGCGACTGCGCAACAAAACGCATGCATGAACGGTACTTACGCCAGCCGTGGCGCGTCAACGGCGCTGAAAATGTCGTAACCTGAACGTTCGGATGAGAAAATCGCACCCGGTCCGGGAATGCGGCCACCGCTGCTCGTGCAGTTGCGGACGCGGCGTCCCTACATGTCGCACATGGTTCGACGGACGCTGGGGCTGCCCTGCATTTTTTTGAAGCCCTCCAGGCGGCTCAGGTGTTCTACCAGTGATGGGCGAGCCAGCCAGCACCCCCACCGGCTTCGAGTTCCTCCGGCGCCTCGCGCGGCGCCTCGGGGTCCCTGCGCAAGACGCGGAGGACCTCGCGCAGGACGCCTTGCTGCGGGGACTGGAAGCGGCTCAGCGGGTCGAGTTCGGGGAGGCCCGAGCGTCCTACGATGCCACCATCGTCCTGAACCAGGCGCGGAACCACGTCCGGAACGCACGCCGTCGGGGGGAGGTCCTGACCTCGTTCGACGACCACGAGCTTCGGGCGGAGGGCCCGACTCCTGAAGAGATGCTCCGCAGGCAGCAACGGGAGGCGCTCCTCCATGACCTGATCAACCAGGTCGACCCCAAGTACCGCGACGTCTTGATCAAGCACGCGATCGAGGAAGTGCCGCTCGTCGAGATCGCCTCCGAGCTGGGGATCAATCCGAAGACGGTCAGGACACACTACCGCCGAGCGCTGGAGGACCTCTACGCGGCCGTGGAACGCCGGAGAGTGCGGCAGCGCTCGCACGGATGGGACGACGCTGCGTGCGTCCCGTTCGCCTTCCATTTGCGCTGCCGCGAGGGGTGGCCGAGCAAGCTAGGCCGCCTGGGCATCAAGATCCTGGTGCAGGGAGCGATCGTCGTGCTGACCGGTGCCGTCGTCGCGGCGTTGCCGGACTCGTTCAACCCGGCGTCGTGGTTGCGGGCGGCGGTGGTGCGCGCTCCTGCGCCCGCTCCGGCGGTGGTGGAGATCGCGCCGCCTCCGGCCCAACTTCCCCTGCGCGCTTCGGCCACGCCCACCGCGCAGGAGGTCGCGCAGCCGGCGCAGGACCGAGGCGCACGGGCGCCTGCTCCGTCAGGCGCGCCGATTCGTCGTACCTCGCTCCCCGTCCGCGCCGTGGTCCCAGCCGTCAGCCAGCGCGAGCAGAGCCTCATCGACGAGGCCCGAAGGGCCATCGAGAACCACAACGCGGTCGCAGAGGCGCGCCGATTGCTTGAGACACATGCGCGGGAGTTCCCGCAAGGACAGCTCGCCGCGGAGCGCGAAGCACTCCTAGCGCAGATTCGCTGAGTCCTCGGCGTCCCTCCGGCAGCCAGCGGGCGGTGACGCAGGTGGTGTCGTCGGACGGCACAAGGCCGAGATCTGCCTTGCGTCCAGACAAGGACGTTCACGTCCAGGAGACGAAACGCGATGGATAGGATGGAGGATCTACTTGGTGCGATGTGGCTCATTTCGCCGCTCGGACTCGCGATGATAGCCTGCGTCGCGATCGGCTTCGCGGTCACCGCGCGCGAAGCGCTCGGACGCGAGCGCGGGCTTCGCGAGGCGCGCGAGCACGCGCATGACGACGACGAGGCAGCCCTCACCGATGCGAAGGAGCAGGCTGCGGCGGAGCGTGACCGATGCTGGCGCCTTCTGGACTGTCACGTCGATGCGGCGCTTGCAGAGCTGACAGACGCCCACGCGCGTCCCGTCCCCTGGCCAGGAAGGGTCCTCGAGTCGTTCTGCGCGACGACGCCGTCGTGGAGGAGGAAGCTGGCCGAGAGCACGGGGTTGGAGCCGAGGGAGGTGGAGCGGTTGCTGAGGAGCGACCTCCCGATGACGCCCGGCCTTGCTCGGCAGCTGGAGGCCTTCACCGGCACGCCGGCGCGGTACTGGGAGCGCCTCTGGCAGCTGCACGGCGACCACCGGACCGACGCCGAGGAGACCGTGGTGATCCAGGTCGGCGAGCCCGTAACCAAGCGCGAGAGCTCGGCGCGTCCGGCGTCGTCGCCGGCGCAGAGCTCGACACCGCCGACGCTACCTCCCCGCGCGCTCGACGTTCCTCCGCCTGTGGTGCCGTCTCCCGAGCTTGCGGCCAGGAGCCCGCGGGCGAAGCTCCCGCCGCCTCCACTGCCGCGGCTTCGGTCGCCGCTCCCTGTCCGCGCCGCCACGGGGACTGAGCCCGCCCGGCGCGCTGCGACGCTGACGAGCTTCCCGGTACAGCGTGACGAAGGCGGGCCGGGTTCCGCAACGGCTGCCAATTGGGAGGACGTAGAGCGCTCTCCGCTGAACACGACCCTTCCGGGAGTAGGGAGCCATGGGTGAATTCCGTAATATCATTATGCTTCGGGAAGCCAGCGAGATCTCGGTGCGGGGAGTGGGATTGCAATGAGCGTCAAGGGTCTGGTTGTCCACTTTCGGCGCGACTTGGACGACGATGAGGCGCAGCGAACGATCGACGCTCTGATGATGATCAAGGGCGTTGTCAAGGTGGCATCTGTCAAGGCCGGTTACGAAGACGAACTGAACCGGCAGCGGGTCAAGCGAGATCTGCTAAGCAAGATTGACGGGCTTCTGAGGGATGACGAGGCCACGATCTAGCTGCCGACGAACCCGCGTCATCGTGGCGTCGGCGCAACCGGCCCGCCGCGCCTCAATTTGCCTACCGCGTCAAGTACGGAGGGCGCGGCGGCACCCACCGCGTGATGACGCCGGTCGAGCTGCTGGCGCGGCTCGCGGCGCTGGTACCGCCGCCCAGAGTTCCGCTCGTGATCTACCACCGCGTGCTCGCGCCGCATGCGAAGCAACACAGCATCGTGGTACCGAAGGCGACGGGGAAGGCGTGTAAGGGCGAGCAGCGCGCCGGAGCTGATAGCCCCCCGATCGCAAAGGAGCGCGTCGAGCCGCAGCAGGACGGCCTGGTGCGGCTCTCGCTCAAGCGCGCCTTCGCTGACGGGACCGTCGCAGTGGACATGGATCCGCTCTCGCTCCTGTGCCGCCTCGCGGCCAGCGTCCCGCCGCCGCGCTTTCACACCGTGAAGTACACTGGCGTGCTCGCCTCGACAAGTCCATGGCGCAAGCGCATCGGACCGCGCCCTGCGAAGCCAGAAGAGCCTACGAAGGCGGACGATGACGCCGCTCCGAAACGCAAGCGTGGCGGCTATCGACCGTGGGCCGAGCTCTTGCGCCGCACATTTGCGATCGACATCCTGCGAACGCAAAGCATGAAAACCTGCTGAGGCTGGTGCTGTACCGGCGTGTTTTCAAGATCCGCAGGAATTCCGGGAAGGGTGGGAATGAGGCTGCAGATGGGTCGCTCCCGTCAACGGAGTGGGGTCGTGAGGGGGTCCCCGAAAGGAAGGCGGGGATCCATGACCCAGCGTGCGTGGAGGATCGAGTGGAGAGCGCGGCCCCAGCCCGACGGTTCATCTCGGCTCAGCCTGGCGGTCGGCCTCGTGATCGACGCCGCGGCAAGCCCCCCGATCGGGTTGCGCAGGAGCGGGGACGACGGCGCCAAGAGGAGCAACGAACCCAACGCAAGCAACAGCAACGAAAGGAGAGACCATGAGCCAACGAGCCGCCCTCTATGCGCGCGTCTCGACGGCGCGGCAGGAACAGGAGCAAACGGTGGCGTCGCAGCTCGAAGCGCTCGAGAACGCAGCGACCGCCATGGGACTCACGGTGCCGGCAGAGCGACGGTACATCGATGACGGCATCAGTGGCGCTCGCCTCGATCGGCCGGGATTGGACGCGTTGCGCGACGCAGCGGCCGATGGGCTGATCGACGTGGTGCTCGTACACGCTCCCGATCGGCTCGCGCGCAATTACGTGCATCAGGTTGTGCTGGTCGAGGAGCTGACGAACCGCGGAGTCCACGTACACTTCGTCGAATGCCCCGCGACCGAGCGTGCCGAGGACCGCCTGCTCGTGCAGATGCAGGGCATCATCGCCGAGTATGAGCGCGCGAAGATCATGGAACGCACGCGTCGCGGTCGTATTCACAAACTGCGTGCCGGGCAGATGCTCCCTTACAGCTCTGTCGCACGCTATGGCTATGCCATCGAACGCTCTGCCGATGGGCTGCGGCGCACGGTCGTCATCGACGAGGTCGAAGCCCAGCATGTACGGGCGATGTACCGGTGGGTGCGCGAGGAGGATCTCAGCTCACGCGCCGTCGCCAGGCGACTGAACGCACAGGGGATACGTCCCCGCAGGGCGGCGCGGTGGACCGAGGGCCGCGTCCATGGGGTGCTGACCGACCCCACCTATACTGGCATGGCGACCTACGGTCGTCGGATGTCGGTCGAACCGGCACGACCGAAAAAGCCGGGTTCCTACCGAAAGCACCTCAAGAGCTCCAGCCGCTTCCGTCCCAAGCAGGAGTGGCTCATCATTCCGGTCCCTCCGATCGTTGACGAAAAGGAGCAAGCCGAGGTCCGCGCGATCCTCGCGAAGCACCGGTGGCAGGCGCCGCGGCACCTCAAGTACGACTACCTTCTCCGGTCGCTCGTCGTCTGCGGTGAATGCGGGTGGCGCATGGAGGGCCATCGACAGGCCCCGCGGTCCGGCGTGCCCTACGAGTACTTCTATTATGGATGCCGACGCCGCCTCGCCGAAGTGCGCGGCCATGACAAGCGGTGCAAAGCCAAGTACATCCGTCGCGACGAGCTCGATGCGGTTGTATGGGACGCGCTGGTATCGTGGATTCAGTCCCCGCAGATGCTGCTGCAAGAGGTTGAGGCATGGCGTTCGAGCCGCGCAGGAGAGGACCAGAATCGCCGTGACCGTGCCCGTCTCGAGAGCGCCGAGCGCAAGCTCCAGACTCACGTCGAACGGCTGGTCGACGCCTATCAGGCCGGCGCGATATCCGTCGAGGAGCTCAAGGCGCGGCGCGATCGCCTCGATGCCGAGCAGCGCGCGGTGCGCGTTCGCATCGAGGAGATCGCGGCCCAGGACCAGGACCGAACTCGGCTCAATCAGCTGGCCGACGACCTGACGGCCTTTGCGGTGACGTTGCGGGAAGGACTGGACAAGCTGGACTTTGCAGGGCGGCAACGCCTCGTCCGGCTGCTGATCGAGCGTGTCGTCGTGACAGGCGACCACGTCGCTATCGAGCACGCGATCCCGCTCTCCGGCCGGTTTTCGGCTTTACGTTCGCAGGATCGATGTCCTCGAGTGCCCAGCTTGCAAGGGGCGGATGAACCTCGTCGCCCTGGTGACCGAGCCAAGGAACATCGCCCGCTTTCTCTCCGCGCTCGGCGAGCCGACCGATGTTCCAGCACGCTCTCCCAACCGAGGGCCGCCGTACTGGAAGAGCACCGTTCTGCGCCCCAAGGCGCCCGGTAACACCGCATAGCGTCTCGCGACGCGCCTCCCGGGCCAGACCAACGCCCGGACGGACACGGGTGCCCACGGCACGCTGATGCGCCCCGTAGCGCGCTGGGCGCCGCCCGGACCACGCTCTTTCGGCCCAGGACCGAGCCATCACGACGTTCGCGGTCCCACCCTTTCGGTTTGCTGCGCTACACTTCTTCGCGCTGCGATCCGGCTTCTTTTACCTACGCGCGCCGATCCTCATCGTGAGGTCCCGGACCTGCTGCTCCAGCTCCTCAACCCGATCGGCGAGCCCGGTCTCCGGGCTCATGAGGCTCTCGATCGCCGACCGAGGGATGAGCCACCCGCTTCCGACCCGGCGGTGGATGGTCTTGCCCGTCCGCTGCTCGATGGAGGCGACCAGCCGCCGGACCCGGGCACGCTGAGCCTTGGGCGAGCCCTCGAACCGGAGGAGCTGGGCCACCTCCCGACAATTGAGTAAGGGCGCATCAGCGGCCACAACGCACCTCCGCGAACGCGGGGAGGGCTGCCTTCAGCTCCTGGCGTGCCTGCTCCCGGAGCTGGGGTCGCGACGGGCCACGAGGCTCAGGAGCTGCCGCTGCTCGTGGTCCATGAGGACGAGGCCGGTGACCTCGGAGAGGGCGGCGGCGAGCTGCGGGTGGTGCTGCCGATGGGATAGGGTCGCCCGAAGGGCGCGGACCTGCCTGGTTGGCAGGTGGGACAGGCGACGCCCGATGTCCCGGTGCCGGGCCACGTCGTCGAGGAGCTCGTCGTCGATGATGGGCTCGGGGTCGGAGACGCCACCGGACGCCCCTGACATCATGAGGGCGACGAAGGACCCGAAGTTGGATCGGGTGCCCGGCGTGCTGTTGAAGAACCAGGAAAGCTCCTGCTGCGCGGTGAAGTTCACGAGCCCTCCGCAAGGTCGGGTGACTCCTCGCCCGCGCTCTCGACCCTCTGGGAGAGCTCCGCGATCTTCGTGTTGAGGATCTCGTCGACGTCCTTGATCTGGTCCTCATCTACGCTGAGGCCGGCGATCCTGATCTTCAGGGCGAGAGCCCGGAGGTGGAGCTCCTCGAGCCTGAGGTAGAGCGAGGGGGTCATCCGCTTCGCGCGCGGGAGGAGGGCCTACACCTCATCGGCCCGGGAGGCGTACAGGTGGCGGCGTTCCTCGAGCTGGTCGAGGTCGAGGGCCGCATCCTTGGCAGCCTCGAGCTCCAGGGCGGAGCGGACCGCCTCGGCAGAGATCCGGTCCCTGTACGCCCGCTCCGCGGCGTCTTCGCTGGAGGCCCGCGAGACGAACGCCTCCTCGTTCAGGATCTTCGAGCGCCAGCCAACGGCTTTCCCGTGGCAGATGTCGATCCCGTGCTTGGCCTTCAGGTAGTCCCGAGGACGGCGGACCGTGTAGCCCTCCTCGAGTAGGGGCTTCAGTTCGGAGTAGGGGCTTCAGTTCGTCGGCAAGTTCCTGAGTAAGCTTTGGTTTCACGGCCCTATCAAGGCCGCGGAATTAAAGCCTTATCGACAAAATGACCACCCTGTCCGGCGCTGACCAGACTGTGACTCGCTGACCCGAGCGTGACCTGAGAGGGATTCGTGATTTGACCGGGCTGGGTTGGGCGGGAAGCTGAGCCAAGACGGCGGCGTGTCGTTTCTCTACTCCGGTTTTTTACCCGAACTAGGAGGCTCAGGCTGCTCGGCGGGGGCGGAGGAGCCCGCTTCCTCCGTGATCTCTTGCGAAGTGAGGTCATCACTGGAACGATGCGCAGCTCCCAACTCGCCCAGCCTACGTATTAGTTCTACTAGTACTGGATCAAGTGGGTCTAGAGAGGCAGCTGAGAGCTTGTCCACCCAATTTCGGAGTCGCTCTAGTTCTGGCTCATCCGTGTCCGTCTGTATGGCAGAGAACCTGTTCGCCCAATGCAGTAGCGCTGGGTTGGCCCGCGATGTTCCATGGATCGATGCATCCATCAGCTCTTCAAGTGCCGAATCACGACGCGTTTTCCATAGTAATGTATAGGGGGACGCCTCACGCCATCGGCGAAGATAGCTGCGCTGCTTGTTGAGTCGCTCTACCTCATCCGCATGACCAGCAACAAGAATGTTGTGAATGTCTCTAACGTCATCGACTGACAATTGTTTTCGATTTTGTTCCTCGCGAACATGCTTGACCTCGGCTACGGTCGCATCGGCAACGGGACGCTTTAGAGATGTTCTAGCCTGCTCAAGAAACCGGTCTCCCGAGTACATGTAGAACATGACATTTGCCTTCTCGAACATCTCGTTTCGCAGAGCGGGCAACGGTCCCACCGTTCTGCCGCCAATGCGAAGCCACCAGTCCTCCTTCACTTCGTCAGTTACGAAGATAACGGGCTTCTGGCGTTTCCTCGCCTCATCAACGATCTGGAACCAGATAACCAGATCGCCGTATTTTTCGTCCCCGGGTTTCCTGTCTTCGAAGCCGGGAGGGATTTTGTTCTTGTATCTTTGTTCGCCGTCCTTGACGGTCTCTGTCAGACGCTTCTCATCCCATGCTAGACCCACCTTGCCATCGAACAATTCAGCAATTCGCTCAATCAGCGCCTGCCGGTCTGGGTGCATGTATTGGCTCTCCGCGTCTTCGACGAGCTTGTTCGCGAGCTCTAGGAATTGTTCGCCTCTTCTGTGATGGTCTCCCGACCGGATGGACTTGGCCCATTTTTTAATGTCACTCTGCATTTCGAGGCATGCGGCTAACTGCTCATACCTGACACTATGAAGGAGCCGGTGGTACTCAAATGCGACGCGATGCGGAATCCAGATGCGTTGAGCCACCTCTGGCGAGCTAACTAGCTCAAGGAACTCCTTCCGGGTTGCTTCGGTGTACCGATAGAAGTTGAGCAGCATGTTCGTGTCGAAGACGAACATGCCCTCCGACCATATCGCCTCGAACTCTGTCTGAGTTGGGGGGTAGCTGCCGGGGAACAGCTTCTTCATGGCGGGGGATCCTACTCCTCAGGCGTGCCGGCCCTCCAAGAATCGGCCTGGTTGTCGGATTTCGGACAGCCAAGAGACGGGTCCCCTGCTGATAGCTCATGATGCTCCGCGTTGTGTGCGTCACGACGCAGGCGAGGAGGTGCTCCGGCCAGGTGGACCACCGGAGGGGGCGTGACCGCGGTGTCGATCACCGCTTGCGGTCTGACGTCGGAGCTACACCGGGTCGTCCTCGTTCGGCGAGGCGAGCATGTGGACCATGAGGCCCGCCCTCAGCGCCCGGGCGAGCAGCGGCGCGTGGACGGCGTCCTCGTCGACCCAGAGGATGGGAGGCCGCCCGAGCGCGCCGAATGCGAGAAGGCCGATCCCAATGTAGTGCCGAGCCATCCGGTCGACCCGCCAGTTTCGTCTCCGTGCCCGCTCGCGGAGGCGTCTGCGATCGGCCGAGCTGAGCTGGCGGAGGATCCTCTCGAGCCGGTGCGATGTGAGCCGCTCGGCGTCGACCAGCTCGGTGACCGCGGCCGAGAGGGTGTCCCTGAGCACCTCAACGCGCGGCGGAGGCTTCAGGTCTTCCCAGTCGGACTCGAGGCTGTCGTCGTTGTCGTGAGGGGTCATGCCCCTCCTACAGAGCGAGGGGAGCCCCGATCAACAATTTCGGATGCGAAATGTTGGACAATGTAGGACAGCGCCATCCTCGGTGGGCCGGAGCCGGGACGTTGCCCGTCGCGAGCTGATCTGGGCGACGGTGGCGTTCGCACCTGGAACTGGGAGGGGGCGCTCCGAAGACACTTGAACAGGGCAGGGGCCCTACCTCCGCAGGGCGAGCCCACCGTCAGGCGGATGGCCATCGAGCAGAGCGAGAGCGTGGAGGAATCCCTCACGGGCAACCAGGAAGGACCCACTCTCGCCGAGCGGGCCGCGAGGCTCACGAATGTGCCTCCATTCTCCGCTGACACATGCCGAGGCGATGAGGCCGAATACGGCCATCATGCCGAACACGTAATGCGGTGGCTGTTCCAGGGTCTTGCAAAGGGTCCGTAAACGCCTCCGATCCGGATCGGAGAGCGCTTTAATTCCCACCTCGATCTCCTCGCGGGTGAGCCTGGGGACGAGCTGCTCGATGTTGGACAGCGGCGGGTGGGACGGGGGCGGGTGGAGAACGTCCCAGAGCTCGTTGACGGGGCTGTCGTCGTCTGAGGGAGGCGGTGCCATGCCCCTGCCCGTACGCCAGCCCTAGCCGGGCAGCCAGCCCCTCCGCTATGACGCAGTCGAATGATGCGATGCGCCAGGCTTGCGGGCTACGGTTTCGTGCGGATGCCTCTCTGAATTATAGCGGTTCTGTAGTCCTTTTCCCTATTCCTGATGTGATGGCCGAGGACCCTACGCTGATGTTCGGTAAGCTCACCCGCCGCGATAATAACACGTTGCCTGTCAGCCCAACCAAGCTCGTAATCGCGGGGATGAATAGCCGGAAAGTCCCGCTCCCATTGGGCGAGACGTTCCAGAATGCGGAGATGGCTGAGGCTCGTCCTGAAAGGTTTGGTGGTCGTCTCCCACATCTCGTGTGAGACAAGTTCGAGTGTCGGCCCGCACGTTGAGCCGATTCGCCAGACCTCCTTAGGTTCGGTCTGCTTCTCCATAACCCAGACGTAACGAATCGACTCGCCGCATCGTTCGCATTGTCCGGTCCGACGATCAAGTACATCGATGTATGTTAAGATCCACGGCCCCATCGCAGCCATCGCACGGATCGTCAGCATCCTGACAAGGCTACCCGGTCACCATAACGACGGGAAGTCCGCCCGCGTCCGGGATCCAGCCCCTCCATCACGGCGTGTCTATGATGCGTTGCGTTGTATGCGTCATGCGTCCGCCGCTCCTCGGGGCCGAGGGACTGCTTGGGCCGGCGGGCACGAGGAGCTGGGGAGCCGGCGGAGCACGCTGGCGACGAGGGGGGCGTCGAGTGAGTCAGGGCGGGTGCAAGAGGAAGAGCTCGCGGAAGAACGCCGCCGCCGCCTCTTCTCCTTCCGGACCGACAAGCTCGGCCGCTCCAAAGCGGTAGACCTCGTAGCCGGTGAGGCGCAGGTCACGATCGGCCGCCGCCATCATGGCGTACGCCGCAGGGTCGGCCCTCCCGTTCGCGTCCGCATAGTGGTGCATGCCGTCCACCTCGATGACCACGCGCACGCCGTGCGAGAACAACATCAGGAAGTCCATCCTCTGACGCAGGAGAGCATCCCGCCCGCGCTCGGCAACCGTTCTGGGATCGTAGTGCAGCCACACCTCCGGCAGGAGAGCGGGCAGATCCCGGAAAGAGTCCTTGTACACCGTGTAGAAATTTTGGAAGAGCCGGTATTGCGGTGGCGAGTTCTGCGGTAGCGAAGAGCGGAGGCGCTTATACAGACTCACCGTCGTCTTTCTAGAGGCCGCATCCAGGTTGCGCTGCTCCGCCCACCACTGCTGAAGGTCGCGCCATCGCAGGCCCGTCGAGGCGATTGGCCGATCATAGACCAGCACCTCATCCTTGTGCGTGACGATCTCGATGTCGTTGTTGATCGCGTCGGTGAACCGCAGGTCTGGCTTCACGCTCGAGGCGAAGATGATGTTCTTGGGCCTGCCCTCGACGCCTCGATGAAGGGGAACGGCCCGGTAAATGGGATACCCTGTATCATCTCCTACCACGCGAAGTTCCCACCCACACCGTCGCAGGTGAGGGTTGATAGTATCGATGTAGCGCTTCTGCTCGGCCTCGTCACGGAGTTTAGGGTCGAGGAGGGCCTCGAGGAAGAGGCGGAAACGTCGCCCTGAGACACTGAGCATGCCCAGTTTGTGGGCTAGCATCTCGATGTCCCAATCCCCAGGGTTCAGGACCATGTGCCTCTCCACGTCGTCCGCAAGAGTCTTGGACAGAGATGCGTATGATGGGAAATCCTTCAGGGGAAACAGCGGGTCCACCACGGCAAAGACGCCCAGCTCACCCCAAGGATTTGGAAGATTCGCCAGATCGGCAAGGAGCTTGCGGCGAGCAAGCTCGCTGATTCCCGGCTGCTCCTCTTGCCGCTTCCAGACGGCCTCCTCGAGATCATAGGTTGGGAAACGCTCGACCACGCGCTCGGCAATGCTCATCACCTGCTCGGGATCCTTGGTCATCCAGTTCAGGACGGTGCGCCACTTGCTGGTGACTTTGCCCTCTTCGTTGGGCGTGATGCCGAGTTCGGTACAGACGGCCGCCAGATTGTAGTCCTTGACGTGCTTCTGGAGGGCCCGTCCGATGGCGTCCCTTACGTCGTCGATGCTGGGCGGCTTCGGCATCCATCGATCGGACCCTCGGCGGGTGCGCCCGTCAAGCCGATGGAGGTCTTCGCTCCCTCCTGGCGCATCGGTCACCGATTGTAGGATATCACGCATCAATGTAGGCGCGATCTCGGCTCAGAGCTCGGCCGTTTCCGCCGGGCACGCGTCCCCTGGGTCGGCCGGTCCCTCCCAAACGGGGAGGAGGACACCGACGAGGAGGCCTCGAGCGATAGTCAGCGGAGGGTCGAGAAGCGGTCTACGGGGCGGGCGGGTGGGACTGGACGGCGCCGGAGAGCGTCGTGGCTGGAGGGGAGCGTCAGCGGACGACAGGACAGTAGGTCGCCACGCAGGGTTCCGATCCGTTTTGTGGAGGAATGATGCGACCACCCAGACGAACGTTCCATTTGTGGTCGGGTGCTTGCCAGATGTCCTCTATATCGGTCAGCGGGACACCCGCGGTTATCAATCGAACGTACGGACCTTCTGTGTTTTGCCAACCAAATATCGCCGAGTTCTTGGCGAGATCGGCGGCCCCCTTTGTTGCATTTATGGATTCGAGAGACAGGGGGCCATACACATGTTCATCAACATGTTGTCCAATAGTGCTGTCCAGTATGGCCTCGTCCGTAGGAGGACCAGGCGGAACCCACAGTTGGACGAAAGATCCATCCTTGATGCAGTCGAGGAGAAGAAGTGTTCGGCGAACCTTGGGGTTCATGTACATGGGCAGTTCGTTCGGTGTGAGGTACTTCGTCTGGCTCGCCTCACGGACTGGGAAGACCCAGGCGTTCTCGTCGACGATCGTCACTCCATTGCGATCTTTCCTCTCCGCCTTCGCGCCGATCGGGCCTTCGATCGTGGGTTCCACATTGACAGCAAGGAACACCAGGTTCCCTGAAAGCGCAGGGATCGGAATTGGGATCACGTCGAGGATCACTGCGGGTGAGCAGTGGTTGTTTGCCGCTTGCTCGTATGCCTCCTTCAGATCGGCAGCGAATGCAGACGGGATTCCCTTGTGCTCTAGGATCCCTCCTTTGGCCCTCGCGCCGATGAGAATCACCCCGCCGAACGTGTTGCTCAGGGATGCGACGTCCTTCGCGTGCTCCCAGACGGTCGTCGGCGAAGCTGTCTCCTTGAAGTCCAGCCGGTGATGCTCCCTCGCCGTCAGGTTCAGCGGCCCGGCGGGGGGGACGTCGCTGAAGGTCGCGATCCTACGGTAGGTCGAGTACATGCAGACATGGAGCTTACCGAGGCGCGGGGCGAGCATCCAGCCCTCTGCTCATGGCGCAGTGCGCCGTCATGCGTCATGAAGCGGAAAGCGTCGGGACCGGGACGAGGGGCGCTGGGCAGACACGATGGGGACGAGCGGCACGACGACAAGGACGCCCGCGCCAGGTGGTGGCGCCCGGCTATCGATCATCGAAGAAGCCGGGGGGAGCTGCTCTATTGCTCAGAGGTGGTCTTCGAGTCGCTCGTCTTCAAAGAAGCATGCCCGAATCCTCCGCACCTGTAGTGCCTCTCAGAAACCACTTGTTTTCAAGCGTTCTGAATTCTCCGCCCCTATGTCCTGATCCGCAAAGGAGCGCGTCGAGCCGCAGCAGGACGGCCTGGTGCGGCTCTCGCTCAAGCGCGCCTTCGCTGACGGGACCGTCGCAGTGGACATGGATCCGCTCTCGCTCCTGTGCCGCCTCGCGGCCAGCGTCCCGCCGCCGCGCTTTCACACCGTGAAGTACACTGGCGTGCTCGCCTCGACAAGTCCATGGCGCAAGCGCATCGGACCGCGCCCTGCGAAGCCAGAAGAGCCTACGAAGGCGGACGATGACGCCGCTCCGAAACGCAAGCGTGGCGGCTATCGACCGTGGGCCGAGCTCTTGCGCCGCACATTTGCGATCGACATCCTGCGAACGCAAAGCATGAAAACCTGCTGAGGCTGGTGCTGTACCGGCGTGTTTTCAAGATCCGCAGGAATTCCGGGAAGGGTGGGAATGAGGCTGCAGATGGGTCGCTCCCGTCAACGGAGTGGGGTCGTGAGGGGGTCCCCGAAAGGAAGGCGGGGATCCATGACCCAGCGTGCGTGGAGGATCGAGTGGAGAGCGCGGCCCCAGCCCGACGGTTCATCTCGGCTCAGCCTGGCGGTCGGCCGCGTGATCGACGCCGCGGCAAGCCCCCCGATCGGGTTGCGCAGGAGCGGGGACGACGGCGCCAAGAGGAGCAACGAACCCAACGCAAGCAACAGCAACGAAAGGAGAGACCATGAGCCAACGAGCCGCCCTCTATGCGCGCGTCTCGACGGCGCGGCAGGAACAGGAGCAAACGGTGGCGTCGCAGCTCGAAGCGCTCGAGAACGCAGCGACCGCCATGGGACTCACGGTGCCGGCAGAGCGACGGTACATCGATGACGGCATCAGTGGCGCTCGCCTCGATCGGCCGGGATTGGACGCGTTGCGCGACGCAGCGGCCGATGGGCTGATCGACGTGGTGCTCGTACACGCTCCCGATCGGCTCGCGCGCAATTACGTGCATCAGGTTGTGCTGGTCGAGGAGCTGACGAACCGCGGAGTCCACGTACACTTCGTCGAATGCCCCGCGACCGAGCGTGCCGAGGACCGCCTGCTCGTGCAGATGCAGGGCATCATCGCCGAGTATGAGCGCGCGAAGATCATGGAACGCACGCGTCGCGGTCGTATTCACAAACTGCGTGCCGGGCAGATGCTCCCTTACAGCTCTGTCGCACGCTATGGCTATGCCATCGAACGCTCTGCCGATGGGCTGCGGCGCACGGTCGTCATCGACGAGGTCGAAGCCCAGCATGTACGGGCGATGTACCGGTGGGTGCGCGAGGAGGATCTCAGCTCACGCGCCGTCGCCAGGCGACTGAACGCACAGGGGATACGTCCCCGCAGGGCGGCGCGGTGGACCGAGGGCCGCGTCCATGGGGTGCTGACCGACCCCACCTATACTGGCATGGCGACCTACGGTCGTCGGATGTCGGTCGAACCGGCACGACCGAAAAAGCCGGGTTCCTACCGAAAGCACCTCAAGAGCTCCAGCCGCTTCCGTCCCAAGCAGGAGTGGCTCATCATTCCGGTCCCTCCGATCGTTGACGAAAAGGAGCAAGCCGAGGTCCGCGCGATCCTCGCGAAGCACCGGTGGCAGGCGCCGCGGCACCTCAAGTACGACTACCTTCTCCGGTCGCTCGTCGTCTGCGGTGAATGCGGGTGGCGCATGGAGGGCCATCGACAGGCCCCGCGGTCCGGCGTGCCCTACGAGTACTTCTATTATGGATGCCGACGCCGCCTCGCCGAAGTGCGCGGCCATGACAAGCGGTGCAAAGCCAAGTACATCCGTCGCGACGAGCTCGATGCGGTGGTATGGGACGCGCTGGTATCGTGGATTCAGTCCCCGCAGATGCTGCTGCAAGAGGTTGAGGCATGGCGTTCGAGCCGCGCAGGAGAGGACCAGAATCGCCGTGACCGTGCCCGTCTCGAGAGCGCCGAGCGCAAGCTCCAGACTCACGTCGAACGGCTGGTCGACGCCTATCAGGCCGGCGCGATATCCGTCGAGGAGCTCAAGGCGCGGCGCGATCGCCTCGATGCCGAGCAGCGCGCGGTGCGCGTTCGCATCGAGGAGATCGCGGCCCAGGACCAGGACCGAACTCGGCTCAATCAGCTGGCCGACGACCTGACGGCCTTTGCGGTGACGTTGCGGGAAGGACTGGACAAGCTGGACTTTGCAGGGCGGCAACGCCTCGTCCGGCTGCTGATCGAGCGTGTCGTCGTGACAGGCGACCACGTCGCTATCGAGCACGCGATCCCGCTCTCCGGCCGGTTTTCGGCTTTACGTTCGCAGGATCGATGTCCTCGAGTGCCCAGCTTGCAAGGGGCGGATGAACCTCGTCGCCCTGGTGACCGAGCCAAGGAACATCGCCCGCTTTCTCTCCGCGCTCGGCGAGCCGACCGATGTTCCAGCACGCTCTCCCAACCGAGGGCCGCCGTACTGGAAGAGCACCGTTCTGCGCCCCAAGGCGCCCGGTAACACCGCATAGCGTCTCGCGACGCGCCTCCCGGGCCAGACCAACGCCCGGACGGACACGGGTGCCCACGGCGCACGCGCCATGAACCTCTTTGTGCATCTCGCCGCCCCCTCGTGTCACGCGCGCCCGGGACCAATGGAACAGGTATCGGGGAACGTGGACGCGCGGCCGACGTCGTGCAGCTCCAGGCGTACGGCCGTCAGCGCGCCGTCGACGCAGCTGGCCGACGGCGTCGCGACGGGCCGCGCTCGACGGCCCAGCAAACGCGCTCACACTCGCACCTGCGCTGCCCTCACCGGCGGGTGAAGCCAGCGGTGAGGGTGCGACGGGAGCCCGCGTAGCGTGTCGAGCGCGAGGTGTCGCGCTCATGCCCGCCATCCTTCGACGTGACGAACTCTAGCCAGGACGCTCGAGCGCGACGGTTCGCAGCGCGCGCCAGATCGCTTCCTCCTCCTTGCGGATGCCGCCGGCACTCTCTCCGTCGGGATTGGCGCTGCACTACGTCGCCCGTGCGCGGCCGTTCCGTGCGCGGGCGGCTCGTCGGAGCGAGCTGTGGGGCAGGCCACGGTTACCGCGCTGACGGCCGAACGCCTGGGGCTGTGCACGATGCCGCACGTCTAGCAGCGTTGCCCGCCAGCGCGGCCTGACGACCGCGCGCCAGGAGCCACCGACGGCGCGAGGGTAGCTGCTCCTGCCATATCCGAACCTCCGTCGTGGGGGTTCGGGATCGGGACAGAGCCTGAACGAGAGCCCGTGAGGAGGCTCGAAATGGTAATTCTGACGACCCGGTATCTCGTCGCGAGTTACCGGGATCTGGTCAGGTGTGGAAACCACTCTGGTGACGCGCAGTTAGACCGCTTCGAGGGAGGGCCCGAGGGGCCGATTTGGGGGGCGCGAAGGGGGTCGATTTGGTAATTTTGCGCGGGGTCGGCTGAGGGGCTCCAGCGAGCCGCCGACCTCCGTTTTGTGGCATACGTATGCAGGGGCGGCGCGCGGCGGACACGACCGCGGGGCGGCCCGAAGGGCGCGGCGTGAGCTCGTCCAGGCGGACGCCGGGGCGGCCTGGGCATGGAGCCGAGCACGCCGCGGGGCGCGAACTCGGCGCACGGGGCCGCGGAGCTCGTCCAGGCGGGAGGCAGGCGCAAGGCGGAGCTCGCCCGGGTGGACGCCAGCGCGGCTCGCTGCCCCGCCGCCGGGCGAGCTGGCCCCGCTCGACGGCCGGGCCGTGGGATCGCCGGGAGGGGTCACCCCGCACACCGAGGTCACGTGATCGGGCCCCAGCGAACGCCAGTCAGGGCACGGTGCCACGTGAGAACCGGCGTCCTCTTGGTCGCACGCTACATCAGACTTTAATGCCGTCGCCCTCGCCAGGAGCCGACTCTTGTACTGTGCTTTAACGCTCTTTAAAGTTGAACGGAAAATGAAGGCTTCGCTCTGGCAGGTTTGTGGTTCGGTGCTTTTGTAGACGCATGAGCTCGCGGCGCTGGTACGAGCTCGCGTGCGGAGTTGTCCGCGCGCCGAGCCACGTCCTGGAAGAGTGTTTCCAGATGAACAAGCAGACCCGGTGCCACCTGCGCGCGATCGCACGGCTGCACCCCGAGATCGGCAACCTGTGTGATCAGCTTGAAGCGCCCTGGAACGCCGTGCGAAGGATCGCGCACGCGCCGGGGGCGGCGGAGCAGTGGGAGCGCGCGGCGCAGGTGCTCGGTGAGCTCGTGGAGAAGCGCCGGGCGACGGCGCCGCGCCGGTCGAGGCTGGAGGCTGTGCGCCTGGAGGCGCTGAAGCGAATGGGACCGCCGATGGAGGGGGGAGGAAAACTTGCAAGCAGCCTGCGAGCCGCGTGGGAGGCGGCGGAGCGCGGGACGCCCGCGGTCTCAAGCCCACGTCCGAGCGATCGGCATGCTGGTCTGCGGTGCAGCGCTGCCCGGCGGGAAGCGCGCGAGTCGAGCACATGAAGCGGCGTCGCGTTGGACTTTCGCCGCGTACCTCTCCCGTGCGTGCCTATCGCGCCCACTCGCCGAGCCCAATTCAGGGAGCAGGCGACGCTGGCGCATGGGCGACGTCGTGCAGCTCCAGGTGCGTCAAGGAGCGCTGCCACGGCGCCGGTACGGCGCCGGTACGGCGCCGCGCTCGGCCCGATGGACGAGGCCGACGGCGCAACGTTCGCCGACGTCCGCCTCGTTCTCTGCGACGGCGTCGCGCTCGTCCGGGGTGGATCGTGTCGAATTACCGGCGACACGGAATTACCGTTTCGTGCTCCTTTCAGAAGCAGCGGTCACGGCCGCGCACGAACCCAACACAGATGGAGGTATGGCATGACACGAGCGGCTCTCGCGCGTGTATCGGCACCGCTTGTTCTTCGTCGGGCTGGTAACGGCACGCGCGCCATCGACAGAGAGAGCCTGGAGACGCCCGCCGGCGGATGCTCCAGCCCGAAGGTGATCGACCGGTCAGCGACGGCGACAGCAACCGCAACGCTCGCGATCCCGCTGGATGGGCTGACGATCACGGCGCCGCAGCCGGAGATGCTCTCGCAGAAGAACGTCGAGGCGGTCACCGGCATCCCAGCGCGCGTCTTCCTCGACATGATCCGCGCGCCGGGCTTTCCCCTGCTGATCACCAAACTCGGCAAGTTGCGCTTGGTCCAGCGCGAGTCGTTCGTTGCGTACCTGCGGGCGCTGGCCAGTGAGCCGGCGTCGCGTCGCACCGCCGAGGCGGATGAGAACACTCGGGTTGCCGCCGTGCTGGCCTCTGCCGGGCTCGAACCTGTTCCGCAGCCGCCCACCGGCCGAGCGAGCGCCCGTCACGCAGATGCGAGGCGTGCTAGTACTACAGTTGTACTTACGGCGGCCGAGCGCCACGGCGCCGGTAGTGACAGCGGCGCGCCAGCGCCTGATGATGCCGCCGCCACCAGGACCAGCGCAGGACCGCGTCGGGGTCAACCGGCGCGGTCCACTGCAGCGCCCAGAGCAGACGGCGCACCTCGGGGACGGTCAGCGGGATGAGCGCGGCAGACTGGCCCCGCGCGGCCGATTTTTTTCCCCGCGGGCGCCTCGGAAGCAGCCCGCTGGACCGTCAGGAATGCGTGCGCAAAGAGCGCGAGGGTGATGTGACGGTACCAGCCCGTGAAGCTGCGGACCTCGTAGTGATCGAGGCCGACCTCGCCCTTCGCGCTCTCGAAGCACTCTTCGATCGACCAGCGGCTTCCCGCGGCACGGACCACTTCAGCTGATGGGGTAGTTTTCGCGGCGAAGACCGCGTAGTACGCGACGTCAGTCGGGTCAGCAAGGCTGCGGCGGAACAGGATGCCGCGTTGCCAGCGACGCGACTTCGCTTCGGGAAAGCGGGCGAAAGCCCAGTCATAGGTCCGTGGTCCCTTGGCCCCGTCGCCCGCGCTGAGGCGGTGCCAGGCATCCGCAGGCACCTGCTGCAGAAGCTCGCTCACGGGGATCTGGCGCCATTCGTTCCAGATCCGATGCTGGCTCGAGACGGCAAGCACGTACGGCTGTTCTCGTTCCTCTAGCCAGCGCCGCACCTTGCTGTCATCACCATAGACCTCGTCGCCCACAACCCAGGCGGCAGGCACGCCTGCTTCCAAGGCCCGCTGCAGCATGTGCAACGCCAGCTGCGGCTTGGTCGCAAACGTCACGTCCTCGGGCACACCTGCGCGCTTACAGCGCGCACGGTCCTCGGTCCAGGACGCCGGCAGGTACAGGGCCCGATCGAGGAAGGTACGTCCGCGTGGCGTAGCGTAGGAGAGAAAGACCCCCACCTGAGAGTTCTCGATCCGACCGGCCGTGCCGCTGTACTGCCGCTGCACTCCGGCGGACTGCGTGCCCTTTTTCAAAAATCCCGTCTCGTCGATCGCCAGCACGCCCGTTGGATGGCCGAGATGCTCGACGACGTAGGCGCGGAGATCATCGCGCACGGCATCCGGATCCCAGCGCGCACGACCGAGCAAATGCTGCAGCGCGTACGGGGTCGGGTCGCCGACTGCCTCGGCGAGCTGCCAGCTGTTCTTCCGTTCGATCGGGCTGAGCAGCCCCTTGAGGTAGGCAGCGACGTGGGAACGAACCTCGGCGCGTGCGAAGTGGTTACCCACGCGCTCGACGAACCCCGTCCAGGCGCCTGCCCAGACTGCACTGAGCGCTGCTGGTTCGTGCAGGAGAGCGCCGTCCGACCGAGCCGGGCGTCGAGGTGTCCGTGGTGCGGCGGTGACCATGCACAAGACCCGCCGACCCGAAGGCCTGCGGCGCCAGGACGGGGCCGGCTGCCTCGCCGAAGTGCAACTGTAGTACTAGGCTGGCGCTGAAGTAGAGCGGGCCCGCTCGGCGCTACCAACGCCGGACGGGCCCTTGATCGACCCCCGCTTTCCCGGAGACCGACCCATGACCGACGTACCGCAGCGGCGGGCGCGCGCCAAGCGCTCGCCGGCAGTCGCTACTTCGTCCGTTCCTTCAGCCGGATCGACCGAGCGCCGCGCACGCGCGAGCCGCCCTGGCGGGCGCGCCTCGCCGCCGGAGGCGGGAGCCGCGCCCGGTGCGAGCTTACCGGGAGCGTCGAGCTCTGCCGAGCGCCCGCAGGGCACCGCGCCATCAGCGGCAGGCGACAAGCGCGCCAACGGCTCCGGGTCAGTCCGGTTGCGTAGGAACACGTGGACCGCGCGTCTGAGCCTCGGCGAGGCGGGGCGACGCACGTTCAGCCTGCCGACGTGCCGGACCGAGCACGACGCCAACGCGCGGCTGGAAGTGTTGGCCGATCTCAGCAGGCACCTGCTCGCTGCCGGGCAGATCGCGCTCGGCCTGCCGCTGCTGGAGCAGGCTGCCGCGCGCGAGGGCAGCGCGCTCCGTGACGTCCGGCTCGCGATCAACCACCTGTGCAGGGGCGAAGCGCGCGCCCGTGCCTCCGGGGAAACCACCTTCGCCGAGTTCGCTGAGCGGGTTCTTTCTGGAAAGCTTGCCGAGCAGTATCCGGACCATGTGAAGGCGATTCGGACAGCCGATAAATATGAGCAGAGGCTGGGCCACGTGCTCGACGTGCTAGGCCCCGTTCCCCTCGTGCGCTTCACACTCGACCATGCCGACCACGCGATGTCACGGCTGCCGGCGCACCTGGAGCCCGGATCGCGCCGGAATATTGCGATCGTCATCCATCGGCTATTGGCACTGGCTGCCTATCCGGCGCGCATCATTGCGCACAACCCGCTGCCGCGCGGGTGGATTCCGAAAATAGAGAATAATAAGGCAAAGGGTTACTTGTACCCTGATGAGGATCAGCGCCTCATGAGGAGTCAGATGGTCCCGCTGTGCTTCCGGATCTACTATGGCTTCCTCACGCGCGAGGGCATGCGAGCCGACGAGGCCGGAACTCTCGAATGGTCGGACGTCGACCTTGACCGGGGAGCCGTTGTTCTCGATGAGAACAAGACCGATGACCCCCGCGCCTGGGCACTATCGCCTGATGTGGTGCGCGCGCTTCGTGCTTATCGCGAGCTCTGGCCGGACAATCGGCGTGTCTTCGTCGGGCCAAAGGGGGACCCCTTGCCGGGTTGCCACGGGGCGGAACGCTTCAGAGATCACCTCCAATGCGCGGGAGTCGATCGACCCGAGCTGTTCGAGACCACGGAGTCGAGGCTGAACATCCGATTGCACGACACTAGAGCGACCTTCATTACTATCAAGCTCGCGAATGGTCGCACGGAGACGTGGATCTCCGACCGAACCGGACACAAGTCGAGCGGCCAGATCCACCACTACAAGCGCGCCGCGCGCAAGATCGCCGAGCTTGGGCTGGGCGACTTTGCCCCCCTGGACGAAGCGATCCCCGAGCTGAGAGGAAAGGGCGGCTCGGTAGGAGGAGGCCATACCGCGTCCGCTGGAGCAGACACGGGCTCGGCGAGCGCCGAAGCTTCCGCCTCCGGCGCGCCGCCCGGTCAGACGGCGCCCCCGGGCGACGTCCCCGCCCCCGCCACGGCGGACGCTGGCGCCTGCACGGGCGGTTCGTTGGGCCCGCGTTGGGCCACGTCGGAAGGAGACCCGGCCAAGCGCCAGTCGGAACCCATTGAAATAATAGACATTTCTGCCGCTGACGCCTCGGCGCCGGAGAGGTCCTCGCGGAACATCTCGACGAGGGCATTGTGCTCGAGCGTCGGCATGACGCTCGGCCTCGAGCACACCCCATGCCGACGCGAGACGACGGGAGAATCCGAGGAGCGCTCCAGCGCAAGGGTGGCGGCGCCATGGCGAAGAACGGCGGCCACCCCTCCTGAAGCGCCCATCCACGGCGCTGATGGATCCATCCAGAACATCGAATGGTCGGCCGGACGGGCGTCGTTACAACTCTACTCACCGAAGCGCGGCGCGCCGTGCGCCGCCGAAGAGGAGGATCCCATGACCGCTGCTTCCCCGACCGCCGTGACACTCTCCCTCCTGGCCCGCATCGAGGCCAAGCCCGGCAAGGAGGCCGAGGTCGAGGCCCTCCTCCGCTCCGCCGTCGGCCTCGCCGCCGAGGAGCCGCGGACGGTTCACTGGTTCGCGCTGCGCATCGGGCCGTCGACGTTCGGCATCTTCGATACCTTCGCGGACGAGGTGGGGCGCAAGGAGCACCTCGCGGGCCGCATCGCGGCCGCGCTCATGGCGAAGGCGCCGGAGCTGCTCGCCACGCCGCCCGTCATCGAGCACGTGGACATCATCGCCGCGAAGGGCTGACCGGCCGCGCCCGGGCAGCGCGCGAGAGCAGCGCGTCCCAGAAGAGCTGCAAGCCCGGCGCCGGCGTGCGATCGCCCGAGCGCACGAGCGCGACGGTGCGCCGGAGGGCCGGGTCGACGAGCGGGCGCTGCGACGCGCCCGTCACGAGCACCGAGTGCTCGGGCATGAAGGCAAAACCCAGCCCCGCGTGCACCAGGCTCTGGACCCAGTCCTCCCGATCGGTGCGGTACGCCGCGTACAGGTCCACGCGCCGCGCGGCGCACACGCCCGTCACCTGCTCGCGCATCTCACAGGCGAGCCGATCGAGGTAGGGCTCGCCGTCCAGATCCTCGAGCCGCAGGCCCTCGCGCGCGGCCAGGCGATGGCCGGGCGGGAGGACCACGACGTAGCGCTCCTCGTAGAGGGGCGCCACCACGCACCAGTCCGGAACGGCGTCACCGAGGTTCGAGACGATGACGTCGACCTCGGCCTCCTCCAGCCGCCGCAGGAGCTCGCCCTGCACGGCCACCACGATCTCCAGCTCCACCCCCGGCGCCTCGGCGCGGAACGCCGCCAGCGAGCCGGCGAGCCGCGCCGGCCCGATGGTGCAGAGGATGCCCACCCGGAGCGGCACCTGCTTGAGGCGCCGGTGGTTGTCCGCGATCACCTGGACGGCCTGCATCTCGTCCCGCAGCCGCTGGAGCCGCGGCAGCACGCGCTGCCCCAGCGCCGTGAGCTTGGCGCCGCCGCGCTCGCGCAGGACGAGCGGCCCGCCCAGCTCCTCCTCGAGCTTCTTGATGGCGGCCGTGAGCGCGGGCTGCGAGACCGCGCACCGCTCGGCCGCTCGCGTGAAACTGCGGGTCTCGGTCACCGCAAGAAAATACCGGACCTGATGCATCTCCATGGCCGCGCATCTTCGCCCGACGACGCCGCCCGCGCCAAGGAGGCCAAGGAGGCCAAGGAGGCCAAGGAGGCCAAGGAGGCCAAGGAGGGAGGAGCGCTCGCTCGGCTCCGATCAGGGCTGCTGCGGAAGAAGATGCCCGGCGGCCCCTCTCCTCGGGATGGCGAGAGTCACCGCAGCGCGGTGGTGATGACGTAGCGCGTCTTGCCCAGCTCGGGATCATCGCAGCTTTTGTAATACTCCCCGGAGCGGTCGAGCTTGCCGCAGGACTCCTTGCAGCTCCCGACGATCTCGATCATCCCGCAGCCCTCGATCTCCCCGTCCGCATTGACGTGCCCGGCGGCGCAGTCGCGCTTCGCCGAGCGCGAGACATCGACGTTCGCGGTGTTGTAGCAGGCGCGCAGGTACGGCGTCTTCGTGAAGAGGTTCCCCCAGAAGGCCCCTTCGACATGAGGGTACTCGTCGAGCTCATCGTCCTCGACCTCGTGGCAGAGCGGGGTCTGTCGGGAGCGCATCGAGACAAGGACCGAGACGCCATAACGGTTCGTGTGGGCGGCGAGGCACGCGGAGACCATCTGCTTGCCCTCCTTATCGAGCGGGCGCCGGTCCCACCGGGGCGCGAGGCCGAGATGTCCGGGATAAACCTCCTTGTGGGTCGCGCCGGCGCGGTCGGTCCAGGAGAAACGGAACGACTGGGACTCCTTGAGGGCGCAGCTGACCGTGTACTTCACGAGCGTCCGGAAGAGGTCGCCCCGCTCGCCAGGATCCGTGAGCGCAGAGGCCGCCTCCGGGGCCAACGCGTTCGCGCTGAGCGCGTTGGCGCTCAACGCATTGGCGCTCAGCGCATTGGCCGTCAGCGCATTGGCGCTCAGCGCATTGCCGCTCGCGAGCGCGTCAGCGCTCGTGTCGAGCTCCTCTGTCTCTTCAGCATGCGCTTCGAGCTCCAGCTCGGGCGCCATGCAGCCAGTAGCCACGAAAAGGACACCTGCGCATCCAAGTACAGCCTTGATTTTCACGTGATGAGACCTCGGTAGCGAGCCAAGGGGAGCACCCACGCTCCCCGATCGCAGCACGCCCTCCGGTGCGTCGTTCAGCACAACGACAGCCGGGAACTCTCCACGTCTACGCTAGAGTACGGTGATTCACCGCGGCTGTCAGCTCTTAAATTGACGCTCGCTGCAGATTCGCCCGTGGCAAAACGGCGCGTAGTTACGCCAGATTACGCCAGATTACGCCCGGTTACGCCGGATTCCGTTCAGCTGCGCTCAGTTCCGACTCATTCCGACCCACTGCGCCGCCAGCTCCAGTGTGCGGGCGTTGTCCGGGACGTGGGAGAGAAAGCGCCTCCGCCACTCGGGATCGCGGACGCTGGCGGCCCGGTCGAGCAGCTTGTCGCGCGCCGATGAAATGGCGACAGCGGCCCTGTTCGCGTCGCCGACCGCGGAGAACGCCTCCGCGTGGACCAGCCGGATCATCGACTCACCCTCCTCGATCCCGCCGAGCGACTCGAGCGCTGCCAGGGCCTCGCCGGCGGCCGCGAGCGCCTCGACGGCGCGCCCCAGCCCGATCAGCGCCCGGGCGCGGATCGCCGTGGCCGCGACGCGGAACGGCGACGCGCTGTCCAGCGCCTCGGCGAGGCGCGCCTCGCGCTCCGCGCCCGCGAAATCGCCGGCGAGCAGGGCGATCTTCGCGAGGTACGAGCGCGACACCACCTCGGCGCGCGGGTCGCCCAGCCGCTGGCTCGATGCGAGGGCCGCCTCCTCGACGGCGCGCGCCTCGGCCAGCTTGCCGCCGTAGGCGAGGACCTGCCCGAGGCTGGCCTGGGCCGCCGCCGCCACCTCGTGCAGACCCATCCGCTCCGTGGCCTCCAGCACGGAGCGGAGCGCCGCCTCGGCGCCGCCGAAGTCGCCGAGCTCCCCGTAGGAGTAGCCCAGGTTCGCGCGGGTGATGCACGCGTTGCGCCGGTCGCCGACCTGCTCGTACGCCACGAGCGCGGCCTCCAGGCCGGTGACGCAGGCGCCGGGATCGCCCCCGCTCATGGCGCGGAAAGCGCGCGCCTGGTGCAGCCCCGCGACCACCTCGGCCCCCGTGCAGGCGCCGGTCGACGCCCCGTCGCCCATGGCGCGCTCGACCTCCGCGATGAGCGCGTCGACGACTGCACGCCGCCCCGTGAAGGCCAGCGTCGAGGCGCCCATGGAGAGACAGGTGCTCTTCGCGCTCTCCGCGCCTTGCGAGGCCGCCATGACGACCGCCTCGCCCATCCACCGCTCCACGCGGTCGAAGCCGCCCAGCTTGCTCGCGGCCGCGACGGCCTGCGTGACGGCCGCGAACCATGGCGCCGAGCCGGGCGCGAGGTGCCGCGCGGCGTCGGTCCCCCGCTGCTCGGCGAGCGCGAGATCGCCCCGCCACACGTGCGCCTCGGCCTGGACCAGCCGGAGCGCCCCCACCACCGCGGGCTCCGGCGCACACTCGAGCCCGCGCTCGGCCCGCGCGATCGCGGCGCCGAGATCGTTGCCCTCCAGGGCGTGCTGCGCCGCGCGCAGGTACGCCGCCGCGGCCCGCGCGGGCACCGCGCCGCGCTCGAAGTGCTCCGCGAGCGCCATCGCGTCGGGCTCGCCCGCGCCCTCCAGCCAGGCGCCCGCCAGCGCGTGGCCGAGCCGCCGGTCGGCCTCCGTCAGCATCCCGTACGCCGCCTCGCGCACCAGCGCGTGCCGGAAGCGGTACTCGACCTCGCCCCGCAGCCGCCCGGGGCCGCGCCGGTGGACCACCTCACGGCGCTCGAGCTCCGAGAGCCAGCGCGTCACCTCGGCGCCCCCGAGCAGCGCGCTCACAGCGCTCGGCCAGAACGCCTGGCCGAACACGCTCGCCGCCCGCAGCACGCGCCGCGCCTCGGCGTCGAGCGCCTCGATGCGCGCCTGCACCATCGCCAGCACCGTCTCCGGCAGGTCCGCGCCGTGGCCGGCCGCCACCGCGCGGACCTGCTCCTCCAGGTAGAACGGGTTGCCGTCGGCCCGGTCCACCAGCGTGGCGACGAGCTCGGCGCTCGCCTCGTCGCCCAGCGCGGCGCGCACCAGTCGCTCGCTCGCCCGGCGCGTGAGCGGCGGCAGCATCATCTGGTTGCCGAAGCGCCCCTGGGACAGCCCCGGAAAGGCCTCGTGCACCTCGGGTCGGGCCAGCCCGAGCACCAGGAACGGCAGATCCCGGAGGCTCCGGAGCGCCGCTTCGACCATCGTCAGGGTGGGCAGGTCGCCCCACTGCAGGTCCTCGAGGATCAGCAGCACCGGCTGCCTCGCGCACTCGGCCCGGATGAACTCCTCCCATGACAGCCGCAGCTGATCGCCCATCAGCTGCCGGTTGCGCCGCGCCGCGCCGACCCGGATGTCGTCGTCCGGGAACGGCGCGCCCAGGAGCTCGCCAAGGAAGGCGCTGACGCGCCCGACGTCGAGGTCGGGGTGGCGCTCGACCCGCGCCCTCACCTTGCGCCGCCGCTCCTCCAGCGGCTCGCCGTCGACGATGCCCATCGCGCTCCGCAGCGCGCGCGACAGCAGCCCGAACGCCGAGCCCGAGCTCATCGGATCGCCCTGGCCGACCCACACCTCCACGCGCGCGCCGTCCGCCAGGTCGGCGCCGCCTCCGCCGCGCGCGCCGTCGGCCGCTCGCGCGTTGCGCGCCGACACCTTCTCGAGGAACTCCTGCCGCAGCCGCGATTTGCCCATGCCCGCCGCCGCGACCACCAGCAGCACGCCCGAGGTCGACTCGTCGATGCTCCGCTCGAGCTCGGCGCCGAGCACGCCGAGCTCCCGCTCTCGCCCGAAGCACGCCATCGGCTTGCCGAGCAACGCCGGCGCCGACGTCACCTTGAGGTCGTCCCGGGCCCCGTGGAGGAAGAGCGCGCCGCCCTCGCTGCTCGTCTCGAACCGGCCGCCCAGCAGCCCCGCCGTCACCTCGTCGATGCGGACCGCGGCGATCGCGCCCGGGTCGCCGCGCGACGGCAGGAGCTGGACAGCCCGGTCGATGAGCTCGCCCATCGGGATGCGCGACGTGAGCTCGGCCCGGCCGGTCACGAGCGAGACCTGCGCGCCGCCGAGCAGCCCGCGCAGCGAGAGCGCGCAGCGCGCGGCCTGCGCGGCGAGATCGGTGGCCGCCTCGGCGCTCGTCAGCACGAGCAGCGGCGATCTCGCGTCGATGAGCTCGATCTGGCCCTGGTAGCGCTCGGCGAGCGCGTAGAGCTCCTCGGCGCGGCCCGTCGCCCGCGCCTGCTCCTCCTCCTGCGAGCGCGTCACCTCCTCGGGCGCCGAGCGCTCGTGCGCGAGCACGAGGCACGTGACGCGCCGCTCGCTGCTCGTGAGCTCCAGGATCGGCGCCGGCGCGGCAGGGTGGGCGCCGTCCGCCGCGCCGGCGCGGCTGAGGTCGATCGCGCGGAGCTCCTCGACGACGGCCGCGCCGTCGCGGGGCCGCCCGTCTGGCTGCTTCGCGAGCATCCTGGCGACGAGGGCGTCGAGCTCGTCCGGCAGGTCGGGGCGGACCTCGCGGAGGCGTGGGGGCTCGTCGAGGAGCACCTTGACCAGCACGGCGAGCGCCCCGACGCCCTGGAAGGCGGCGCGCCCGGTGAGGCACTTGAAGAGCACGCAGCCGAGCGCGAACACGTCGGCGCGGGCGTCGACGCGCCGCTCGCCGCGCGCCTGCTCGGGCGCCATGTACTCCGGGGTCCCGAGGACGGTGCCCGGCAGGGTGAGCTGCTGGTCGATCCGGAAGCGCGCGATCCCAAAGTCGAGCACCATCGCGCGATCGAGCCGCCCCTCGACGAGCAGCAGGTTGCTCGGCTTGAGGTCGCGGTGCACGACGCCCTGCCCGTGGAGGGCGCCGAGCGTCTCCGCGATGCGCGCGACGACGTCGACGCTCTCGGCGGGGGTGAGCGCTCGCCGCGCGATGCGCTCGGCGAGCGTCTCTCCGGCGAGCCACTCCATCACCAGATACGGCTTGCCGCCCGCCGCGACGCCGTGCGCGATGTACCGGACGACGCCGGGGACGCGCAGCGCCGAGAGCGCCTCCACCTCGTAGGAGAAGCGGCTCAGCTCGCCCTTGTCGGCGCGGCGAATCACCTTGAGAGCCACCGTGTCGCCGCTTCGCCGGTCGCGCGCCCGGTAGACGTGCCCCATCCCGCCCGAGCCCGCGAGGCCCTCGATCTGGAACCGCTCGTCGACGATCTCTCCGACGCGCATCAACGGCCGTGAATCCAGCGATATCACGCGCGCCGCCCTCCTGGTCTGGATACAGGCCCGGGATGGTATGGCGACTCACCTCCACGGCGGCCGCGATCGAATCGAACGCGCGATGCGACGCGTCAGGGCTGGAGTCTCACGAAGAACACGCCGGGGCGCTCAGGGAGGACCGAGCTCCGCGCGCCGGCAGCCCGCCGGTGCGAACGAGGGTATCTCGACGGATACGAGCGTGTGTGCAGGCCGTCCGGGCGGTGCACCGAGCGCAGGTAAGCCGTCGACGAGGAGGGCGTCCGTGATGGGCGAACGGCTCCGGCGCCGGAGAGGGCGCCGCCGGGTGCCGTGTTCGGCGGGCTCGGTTCAAGGCATCTGAAAGGCATCGAAGAGCGCATCATGCCATGTCGACGAACCTGCGTAATCGCGTCATGTCGAGCACCAGGGAGAGAGCGCCAAGCCCACCCGGTGAGGCGATGCTCGACGCGTCCTTCGCTCGCGGAATCGCCACCCCCGGCCGACGGCGCCCGGGGGTGGGCGCGCTCCTTCGGCGCGGAGGCGGCGTGCGCCCGGAGGGGCGGCCCCGAGGCGCGCGCCGGCGGGCCGGAACCTCCGCTCCTCGCGTCGCGCCAGGGCGTCCGCGCGGCGCGAGCGAGGACGGAGACAGCGCTGGGCGGACATCATGAATGAAGTTTTTCTCTCCTGACGTTATCTTCGCCTCGGCGGCGTTTGTGATGAAGTTTTTGTCCCTCGACGCCGTCTCGGACTCCGCGGCGTTCGCGAGCCGGCTGGGCGACCAAGGTGGCTGTTGACTTCCACCCGCGGAACTGCAATGTCTCTCGCTGCGCTTGCCCTTACCCACAGGAGACGTCGGATGTCGATGAGCAAGAAGCTGATGAGTGCCGTGTTGATGACCGTCGGCATTGGCTTTGCTGGAGCCGCGTGGGCCGCCGGCGGGACCGCAGACCTCCCCGCTTCCGTCGCCGAGAAGAAGGATTTCGGCTGCGGTGCAAAAGGACAGAAGGCCTGTCCGATGCAGGGCTGGATGAAGTCGGTGATGCAGTCGGCGACGACGAGCGGCGACGGC
The DNA here is from genome assembly GCF_051525235.1 of Sorangium sp. So ce124. Classification (NCBI taxonomy): domain Bacteria; kingdom Pseudomonadati; phylum Myxococcota; order Polyangiales; family Polyangiaceae; genus Sorangium; species Sorangium sp. So ce124. The sequence continues at coordinate 10,607,061 of NZ_CP150312.1, read as the reverse complement.
GCGAAGATCGCGGAGGCGCTGAAGTACGTGGCGGCGAGGCCGCCGAAGGGCATGGACAAGTGGGTCGCCATCTCGAACGAGGGCATCGAGAAGGCCAAGAAGGGCGACATCGACGGTGCCAAGGCGAGCTGCAAGGCCTGTCACGATCTGTACAAGACGAAGTACAAGGAGACGCTCCGCGACGCCCCCTTCTGAGGCGTTTCTCTCCTCTCTCGCTCTCTTCCCTCCCTCCGCTTTTCCTTCCGCGCGCCGAGAGCGCGCCTCCTTCGGGCCGCCGTGGCCGGTCGCGCCGGGGCTCGCCCGCCGATCTGCGGCGACGGCCACGAAGCCGGCCCGCGGCGACGGCCATGAGCCGACCCGCGGGCCAGAGCCCCCCGTTCGGTGCGCGCCAGATCAGCAGCCGCCGCCGGCAGCCGCGCAGATCTCCTTGGGCGTGAGCGTCCGGCCGAAGATGCGGAGGCTGTCGAGCAGCCCGTTGAACTCGTCTTCCCCCGACGGTTCGTCCGAGCCGATGTGAACGGGCTGTTCGCCGGAGGCGATCACCGGGCCAGAGGGGCTCCGGTCGACCTCGACGCCGTTCACGTAGAGGCTCTGCGTCTGGCCATCAGAGAGACAGGCGACGTGGGTCCACTGCCCGGGAACGATGGGGTAAGCCACGTTCCGCTCGACGCCCATGGTGCAGCGGATCTGTCCGCCCGGCATCAGGAAGAGCGAAGGCTTCCCGCCGCTGTCGATCACGGTGTATCGCCGCTTCTCCGGCAGCGAGGCGGGGTTGATCCAGACATCGATGGTCATCGCGGACGCGGTCCACGCGGCGTCGTGGTGGAAGTAGAGTTTGCTCCCCATCGTCAGCGAGAGCGCCTTGCCGGCCCGGCCAGGCACGTACTCCAGGCTGCGCGCCTTCTCTGGCGTGAAGTGATGCTGCGAGGCGTCGTCGGGGTTCCCCTCGAACGCGAAGCACGCGATCAGCGATGGCTCTGCCGCCCCGCACAGCGGCCGGGGAGCGCCACCTGGCTCTTCGCCCTGAGTTCCGCCGGGTTCTTCTGTCGGATCCCCGCCGGGTTCTTCGACCTGAGGGCCGCCGGGTTCTTCTGCCGGATCCCCGCCAGGTTCTTCCGCCGGACCGCCGCCAGGCTCTTCGGCGGGAGCGCCGCCCGGCTGTTCGACGGGAGCGCCGTCAGGCTGTCCTGCGGTGGCTCCACCGGGTTCTTCCGCCGGAGCGCCGCCAGGTCCTCCGGGTTGAGCTTCGAATTCACCTGACCCGCCTGTGCCTCTCGTTTCGAGGACGCAGCCCGGCAACGACAGGAGAAGCACGGCGACGCCGGCCAGGCGATGTGCAGATAGATGGGATTTGCAAAGCATGCTGCGTTTCCTGCGGGGCGCTCAGCGTAGCTCAGAACGCCGCTCGGTGTCACCGCGTCTCGCACGAAGGTTCGATTTGTGCCGGCGCGCGATACGTCGATGCAGTGAGAAGAAAAATGCATCGATGCAGTGAGAAGAAAAATGCACCACAGAGGCGCCGAAGAAGAGGCGCGGAGTGAGCGGCACAGAGGGAAATATCACCGACGGCGGCCAGAACCAGTGTGGCTGTCAGGGCGTGAGCATCCCGTGCAGGGCCGAGGGCGCGGGGCTCGCACCGCCGGTGCCGCTGCTGTGGCGCCGGGTCGCCAGCGCAACACCACACGACGCAGCTCGACGTGGCAACGGCGCTTTCCCGCGTCGACCCGTCGTGTCGCGGTGACAGCGACAGGCGAGGTGCCCAGGCCGGCGCCGCAGCCGGCGTCGCCTCAGCCCGGCTCCCGCCTGGCGCGGCGCGGATCGCCCGCTGCGGTCCTCCGCGCCTCCGGCTGGCAGGCCGGACAGTAGATCGCGTCGTGCCCGTGGACGCTCGCGCGACGGAGCTTGTCGCCGCAGCGCGGGCACGGCTGGCCCGGACGCCCGCGGACCTTGAGGAAGTCGCGCAGCCTCTCGTCCAGCGCAGGCGCGCGCCGAGCGATCGTCCGGGTCGCGTCGCCGAGGACATGAGCGATCGCCGTGTGCAGGCGGTCGGTCTCCTCCTCGGAGAGGCTCTGGACGGTCGCCTTCGGGTGGATCCTTGCCTCGAAGAGCACCTCGTCGGCGTACGAGTCTCCCATGGAGTCGAGCGCCGTCCCGTCCATCAAGAAGTCCTTGGCGAGGTCGCGCCGCCCGCGCGCGGCGGCGCGGAACGCCTCCTGCGTGAACACACGAGGATCGAGGACGTCCAGGCCGACGCGCTGGAGCCCGGGGATCTTGTCGAAATCGCCCCGCGCGAGCACGTGGACCTTGCTCATCTGCACGTCGTCTCGGACCCTGAGCTCGCGACCGTCCCCGAGGGTCAGCGAGAACGCGAGATCGGTCGGGATCCGCGTCTCTCCTGGGCGCGTGATCGAGAACCGCCCTGCCAGCATCGGGGAGATCACGAGATCGAGCGCGCGCGCCCCTTCGAGCTCGAAGACCACGGCGTGCGCCCGCCGCGCCACGCGCCGGATCTCGGCGCCCGGCAAGAGCGCGTCGAGGCGCTCCGCGAGCAGGACGTGCAGCACCACCGCGTTCTCGGCCCGCGCCGCGGACACGGTCGCGCCGGCGAGCTCGCGCGCGAGGATCGGGACGACGTACTCCAGGTCCGGGCGCTCGGGCACGGCTCCAGGATACAGATCTCGCCGCGAAGATCGCGCGACTTCGGGCGAGGCGCGAAAAAGAGGCCCGGCGCGAGGCAATCAGGCGCTGATCCGCGGTGACTCCTCGCCGAGCGCGGCCTCGCCGCTGTCGCCCCGCCTCGGCCGCTGCGCGCCCTGGATCACGAGATCCTCGCGCCGGGCGAGCGCGTACACGACGCGGATGCGCGCGGTCTTGAAGGCCCTCTCCGGCGCCGGGTTCAGGTGCACGACCCTGCGCTCGCCCTGCTGCGTGACATGGCTCGCGCCCCGGGGCTCGCGCTGCTGCGCGATGGGGCTCACGCCCCCGAGCTGGTCCTCCTTCGGCTCCTCGACCTCCAGCGCGATAGGGATCGCGCCCCGTGGCGCGAGCGCCGTCCGGATGTCGTCGAAGCGGAGCTCCTCGCCCGCCTGCCCCGCCCCGTCGGGCGGCGGCGCCTCGATGCGGACGAGGTCCTGCCCGCCCTCGCCGAGGAGCTCATCGTAAAGAGCCGTTACTCCCGGCACGAAGGCGCTGTGGACCATGAAGTAGTTCTTGATGCGCTCGGTGCTGACGAGGCTGACCCGCACGGCGAACCCGCACTTGTCGGGGGCAAGGAGGCTCCGGACGTGCTCGCCCTTCGCCACCGAGGAGAACTCCGCGAGCACATGCAGCGCGCTGCCGTGCGCGAGCTCCCGGCTCGCCAGCGCCCGCGCGAACCGGATGACCCGCATCGCCGTGCGCGCGTCGCGATCGAGCCCCTCGGGCTCGCTCAGGAACACCGCCGCGGAGAGCGGCGCGCCGCGCGCCGCGCAGCGCACCGCGAGCGAGGCGAGGTCGTGCCCGTGCTGCGTGTACACCGTCGCGCTGCCCCCGCGCGGGAGCGAGAGCATCGCCCCGTCCGAGCCCGGCGGCGCGCCGCCCGGGCCCGGCGTCACGCCGAGCGAGGCGAGCCGGTCGGCGAGCGGCATCCGCTCGTCCCCGCGCTCCCCGAGGACCAGCGTCACCTCGATGCCCGGCACGAACCTCGCGAGCGCGTGCAGCAGCGAGGGCAGCGCGGCGCTGTACCCGACGATGAGCACCCGCTCGATCTCGTTGAGGTGCAGCGAGAGCTTCGCCGCCCACGCCTGCGCCGCCGTCGCGCCGCCCGACGCCGCGGCGCGCTCGATCCCCCGCCCCCTGTAGAGCTCTCGCCCGTAGTCCAGGAGCGGCGCATACGTCGCCGATACGCCGATGAGCCCCCGGAGCCGCTGCGCCGGCACCCGGCCCGCCCGCGCGCCGAGCGCCCACGCCGGCGATCCCTCGGGCGGATCGAGCAGCGGATTCAGCCACGGCACGAGCCCCTCGACCGACACGAGCTTGCCCTCCTCGCGCTTCGGCACCGCCGCCTCGTTCCCGAGGAACACGCCCGCGAGGATCACCTGCTTCTCGTAGGCAGCGCGCGCCATGTCCGAGAACGAGAGCTCGTGCTTCGGCGCCTCGCCGAGCTTGCCGACGGCGCAGGCCGCCTCTTCGCCCAGGAAGATGTGCGTGTAGAACTCCGAGCCGTCCGCGGTCATGAGGTCGGTGTAGAGGGACTCCACGCCCGGTGTGAGCAGGTGCTGGCAGAGGAAGAAGCCGAGGAACCGCTGCATGTCGAGCGGATGTGTCCCGGGCCCGCCCACCGCCTGGATGAGGTCGCGGTTCTTGCTCTCCTGCACCTCGACGAACACGTGGCCGTGCGGGTTCTGCGCCCGGAACGAGGAGAGCGCCATGGCCGTCAGGGCGTCGGCGTCGGGCCCCGCGTCGGGCCGCGCGAGGATCAGCGCCCGCTTCGCCTCGGCGGCGCCCACGAGCTCGAGCGCCTCCGGCTGCGCGCTGTCCCCCTGGCGGTAGCTCACCCAGCGCATCCCCGGCGCGTAGAGGTAGGCAGGCGGTTCATCCTCGGTGCCGAGGAGCGCCATCCGCGGGAGCGCGTGGCGGGTCGGCGGGGGCCCGCGGCGGATGAGCCACTGCCAGAGCTCCGAGAGCCGGATGCTCCGGAGCGCGCGGTGGCGCTCGTACAGCCGGACGAACTCCTGCACCAGCATCTCCGCCTCGTGCACCGGGCCGATCACGAGCGCGTGCCCCGCGTAGCGGACCGGCCGCCGCCGCGCCGCGCGCACGACCTGATCGACCACGTTGGCGCCGATGCCGATGATGAACGACGTGATGAAGACGCCCACCATGGTGAGGCCGAGCGAGACGACGGCCACGACGGGGTGCACCCGGAGGTTCTCGACGAGGTTGTCGGCGCTCTCGATCTGCCGGAAAGACCACCAGATCCGGTCGACGAAGGTGGTGTCCGGGGTCGGGCCGCTGCCATCGTAGTCGTGCGTGATCGCGAGGTGGCTGAGCAGCACGGAGGCGCCGAACGCGAGCCCCCAGACGGCCAGCGTGACGAGCCCGAACTGCTCGAGCAGCTCGCGCCGCGTCATGATCGCGTAGAGGTCGATCGCGATCTCGCGCGTGAAGCGCAGGAGCAGGAAGAGCCGCGAGAGCCGCAGCATGGGGAGGGCGTGGGCGGCGTGCGCGTCGAGGATCCGCTCGAGCGGCAGGAAGCTGATCCAGGCGATGATGTCGAAGGCGAAGAGGAGCACGTCGAGGCGCGACCGCCCGTCCCCGCGCTGGCGGAGGAGGACGGCCCGGAAGAGGAGCTCGACGCCGAAGATCGCCAGGAAATACGGGCGGAGCTGCTCGTCGAGGCCCTGGATGGGCAGGACCGAGACGAGGATCAGGAGCGAGATCGCGGCCTTGACGGGGCGGGTCTCCAGCCCGCCGGCGAGGCGGTGGAGCAGGGGCAGGCGGGGCGCCATGGGCGGCAAGGATAGGCGACCTCGCGCGCGGCTGCTGTAAGCTCCCCGGGTGCCAGCCCCCCGCTCGTTCGACGAGAAGCGCGCGAGGATCGCGGCCCTCGCGGAGGCGCCGCCCGCGCAAGCGGCGGCCGAGCTGCGCCGCCTCGTCGCGGACCGGAACGGGTACCTGGTCGGCGAGGCCGCGGCGATGGCGGGGCGCCTCGCGCTGCGGGAGCTCGTGCCGGATCTGGTGGGGGCATTCCCGCGGCTGCTCGAGGAGCCGCTCAAGAGCGACAAGGGTTGCTCCGGCAAGAACCGCGTCGTCGAGGCGCTGCTCGCGTTCGACGCGCACGAGCCGGACACCTACCTGGCGGGGCTGCGCCACGTGCAGCTCGAGCCGGCGTTCGGGCAGCCGATCGACACGGCCGCTGGGCTGCGCGGGCTGTGCGCCCACGCGCTGGTCCACGTCGGCCACCGCGATGCGCTGCTCGAGGTCGCGCCGCTGCTCGCCGATCGCGAGCCGGTCACGCGCGCGGAGGCCGCTGCGGCGCTCGGCAACTCCGGCCTCGACGCGGCGGCGGCGGCGCTCCATGTGAAGGCGCTCTCCGGCGATCCGGAGCCGGACGTGCTCGGCGCCTGCTACAGGGGGCTCCTGCGGCTGCTCCCGGGGCGGTACCTCGGCTTCGTGGCGAAGGTGCTGCAGCAAGGCGACGACGGCGCTGCGGAGGCGGCGGCGCTCGCGCTGGGTGAATCGCGCCTGCCCGAGGCGCTGCCGATCTTGCAGGCCGAGCTCGCCGGGGCGGCGCGCGCGGGCCGGCTGCGCGACAGCGTGCTGCTCGGGATGGCGCTGCTGCGCACGGACGCGGCGAACGACGCGCTCGTGGCGCTCGTCGAGGAGGGGGCGGAGGTGCACGCGATCGCGGCGCTGAGCGCGCTCGCGCTGCACCGGCACGACGCGCCGCTCGTGGAGCGGGTGCGGGAGGCCGTGATGGGGCGGAGATCGAAGAAGCTCGCGGCGGTGTTCGCGGAGAAGATCGACGGCGGGTGACCGGACGGCGGCGCGGCGAAGCGAGGCCGAGGGCGCGCGACGTCCGCCCGAGCCGAGGTCGGGTCCGGGCTCAGAAGGCGAGAGGGCGGGCGCCGCGATGGCCAGGCGACGGACGGCCGCGCCTCACGTCGCCGGCGGGGTCCACTGACGTACGGTCGGACGAGCGAAGGTGTAAAGGGCGTCGATGGTGCGACGTGGAGGAGCTCGACGGTAAGTCGCGCGGTGGATCGACCACGCGTGGAAGATGCATGCGTCTCCGGCGCGCAAGGCGACGCGCGCGGCGTTCGGCATGTCCGGCGCGGTCCGATCGGCGCCCCTGCGGATCCGGAGCTCGTCCGGCGTGTCCCAGCGGGCGTGGGACCCGGGGACGATCTCGAGCCGATCGTCGTCTTCCAGCGCCACCCTGAAGTGGACCGATGTCGTCGTCGCGACGATCGCGCGCTCGATCTCTGGATCGGATTGGCCGAACTGGCTGTCTCGGTGCCAGTCCCCGTCCCAGTCGCGCCTTGTCTGCTCGTGGTAGTAATGCGCGTCCTTCAGGCGCGGGGCGCCTTCCTCTCCCGGACGCGAGAGGCCGGCGAGCAGCTCGCAGACGCGCCAGGAGCCGACGAACGTGGAGATGAGCTCCAGCGCGCAGGGATCGTCCTGAAAGCAGGTCGCGCCGTCCGTGAGGAGCGATATCCTGGGGGTCGAGTGACCCGTCTCCCGGGAGAGCGCTCGTGTGCGGAGGAGCGCGGCGTCGCACGCGCGGCGGAGCTCGGCGCGCTCGGCGATGTCAAGGAAAGCGCGCGCGATGAAGAGGCCTTGCGCGCGAAAGGCATTGATTCGATCTCTCGTTGACGTGCTCATGATGACCTCGCGACACTCGGGATCGCGGAGATCACTCAATGGATGGCCCGAGGCCCACGCATCGCCAGGGCGACGAGGGGGCTCTGGGGGAACGGCCGCAGGCGATGACGGCTCGAGACGACGAGACACGCGAGCCGCCCGGCGATCTCGAAGGTCGCGAGCGCGGCGGGCGCGCCGAAGTAATCGATCGGCACGAGATCGACGTTCCGCGCCGCCTTCGGCGTGGAACGCTCGTCGAGGATCTGCGCGAGCGCCTTCTGGTAGCTCTCGCCGGTCCGGGACATCCTGGCGCGGACGTCGGCGCGCAGCTTCTTGTGGTGGTGGCGGTTCCCCATCGGCCCTGTCCAGGTGATCTGCCGAGATCGGTCCTTGTCGGCCGGCACCGACGGAAGAGCGGCAGCATCACGAGCGAAGACCGCCGAAGGGCAGCGCCCTCTTCGCCCCTCGCGGAGCCGTGCCGGCGGCGAGCGAGGTGCCGGGCTCGGAGAGGCCCGTGAGGCGAAGTGTTCGCGGGAGCACGGCCGCTGTCAAGCAGGCACCAGAGGGCCCGCGCCGGGTGGGGCCGTCGGCGCTGCGGTTCGCTGCTCAGCGCTGCGCCTCGCTGACGGGGTGCTCGGGGCCGGGGCGCCCGTCAGCCAGCGTCTCTCGGAGGCGCTCCTGCGTCAGCCCCGGGCTGCTCGACAGCCTGGTATCCGCGTGGGGATCGTCCGATCGGGCTACCGACTCCGCATGGGCGGTCTCGGGGCGCGCCTCGCTCAAGGGGTGGCGGCTGCCGGGTCGCCCCGTTGCGAGCGTCGAGCCCTGGCCGATGTCGGGTGGAGACGCCGCGTGCGCCGGCCGCGGCGGGGGCGCTCCGGCCGAGCGAGGCGCGAAGAGGTCCGCCCAGTCCGGCAGGTGCCGCTGGAGCCGCAGGCGCTCGGCCTCGGGCAGCGCCTCGCCGATGACCTGGCACACGGCCTGGGCGTGCTCCATGCCAAAGCCGCGCGGCGCGCCCTCGCGGCGGGCGATGCGGTCGTAGAGTTCGTCGCGATCGAAGTCGCCCTGGTACGTGGCGCCCCGCACTGCTGCGGCGACCGGGCCCGGCAGTCCACCGGCGACCGGGGCCGCCTCCTCCGGGAGCAGCCGCTCGCCGAGCGTCCGTGCTGTCACGGCGATCGCACGCTCGGCCTCGTCTCGGCCCTCGAGGCCGGCGCGGCGCTGCACCTCCTCGACGAAGCGGTCGTAATCCATGCGGGGCCTCCTTCCGGAGATGGTCCATTGCGAGACCCGTGCCAGGCGCCTGCGCAGGGTGAAGGGTACGGGCGACCTCGCGGGCGACCTCAACCTGGGTCGGAGCGGCGACCTCAACCTGGGTCGGAGCGGCGACCTCAACCTGGGTCGGAGCGGCGACCTCAACCTGGGTCGGAGCGGCGGCGACCTCGGATAGTGTCGTGATCTCGGCAAGATCGATCCCGAGCGAGACGATGGTCTGGGCGACGCTCGGCCGGATCCACCCCCGATGGAATGGCTAGCCCTCGCCGACGCGGCCCGCGCGCACCTTGAGCTGCATCCGCAGCGCCTCGACCACGTGATCGCGCAGCGCGACGGTCTTCCTCGGCAAGTGCTGGCCGCTCGGGAACACGAGGAAGACGCCGCCCGTCGGCGCCGTCCAGCGCGGCAGCACGCGGACGAGCGCTCCAGCGAGCACGTCCTGCTGGACGAGGAAGGTCGGGAGCAGGCCGATCCCACCGCCGTTGCGCACCACCTCGCGCGCGAAGAACCCGTCGTTCGCGAGCCACCGGACACGGAGCCGCGCGCGGGCGCGCGACACCTCGTCTCGCCCGAACGGGCTCGTCTTGATGAGCGCCACGCAATCGTGCGCCGCGAGATCGTCCAGCGTCCTCGGCGTCCCCCGCGCGGCCAGGTACGCGGGCGAGGCGTAAAATTGCAGGTGCAGCTCGCCCACCTTGCACGCGACCAGCGTCGAGTCTCGCGGCTTCTTCGCGAAGAACCGGAACGCGACGTCGTACCCCTCTTTCACCAGATCCACCGGCTGCGTCGACAGGTGCATCTCGACCGTGATGCGCGGGTAGCGGCGGCAGAAGGCGGCGAGGATCTCCGCCAGCACCTCGGTTGCGAAGTCCGCCGTCGCCGTGAGCCGCAGCGTGCCTGACGGCTCGTCCTCGAGCTCCGGGAGGCCCTCGATCGCCTCCGTCAGCGCCTTGAGCCGCGAACCGAGGCGGTCCACCAGCGCCTGCCCGGCCGTCGTCAGCGCCACGCTGCGCGTCGTCCGCTGCAAGAGACGCACGCCGAGCGACGCCTCCAGCGACGCGACGCCCCGGCTGACCGTCGACTTGGGCACCCCGAGCCGGCGCGCCGCCTCCGTGAAGCTCGCCGTCTCGGCGACCGCCGCGAAGACGGAGAGGTGGTTCAGATCCATTGTTCCCATTTCGGCACACAGTAGCTCAAATATGCGTGTTGCACCAGATTCGAAACAGAGTCAAACATCCGCTCAACCTCGTCACAAGGAGCTCTCATCATGTCTCAGCCTCTCCTCGTCACCGGCGCCAACGGCCAGCTCGGGCGGCGCGTCGTCGATCTCTTGCTCGCGCAGGGCGCAGGGCCGCTCCTCGTCACGACCCGGCACCCGGAGAAGCTCGGCGAGCTCCGCGCCCGCGGCGTCGAGGTGCGGCGCGCAGACTTCGATGCTCCCGCCTCGCTCGCGGAGGCGTTCACGGGAGCGGCGCGTCTCTTGCTCATCAGCACCGACGCGCTGGACCGCCCGGGCCGGCGCATCGCGCAGCACCGGAGCGCGCTCGAGGCCGCTGCGAAGGCGGGTGTGCGGCACGTGGTCTACACGTCGCTGACCAACCCCGGGCCGGGCTCGCCGATCACGATCGCGCCCGACCACCAGGCCACCGAGGACGCCCTCGCGGAGAGCGGGCTCGGCGCGACCGTCCTGCGCAACAACCTCTATACGGACTTCCTCGTGGCCTCGCTGAGGCGCGCGCTTGCGACGGGCCAGCTCGTCGCTGCGGCCGGCGACGGCAAGGCCGGGTACGTCACGCGCGAGGACTGCGCCCGCGCCGCGGCCGCGGCGCTGGCCGCCGATTTCGACGGCAAGCGCGTGCTCGATATCACCGGACCTGCGGCCGTGTCCCAGCGCGAGCTCGCGCAGATCGCCTCGGCCGTCACAGGCAAGTCGATCGACTACGTCCCCGTGCCGGGCGACGCGCTGGAGCAAGGCATGCAGAAGGCCGGGATCCCCGCGGCTATGGCCACGCTGCTCACCTCCTTCGACGAGGCGATCGCCCGCGGAACGCTGGATGTGACCACGAGGGCGGTGGAGGAGCTCACCGGCAAGCCCGCGGAGGACGTGCGGAGCTACCTCGCGCGCCACCGGGCAGCGCTGCTCGCGCCGGTCGAGGCCTGATCAGGCGGGAACACCGATGGCGAGCGTGTAGACGACAGGCTCGTTCACTCCAGCCATTCCGAGGAGCGAGCCAGAAGGCAAGCACGCGCAACCTCCTGCGCGATCGAGCAAAGCCTCACCGATGCGCTGCGCGCTTGGTGGCAGACGCGCTTGCGTCAGCCAGGATCGCCAACCTACGCCGCGGCGCGAGCCAGATGGGCGAGCACCTCGCGCTCTTGCGCCTCGCCCCCTGAGACCGGCAGCGAGAGCGCCTCCTCGGCCTCGGCGTGCCCGCCGCTGCCGAACGGGCGAACGGCCCCAGGGTGAGCGCAGCGCAGTCTGATTCGCAAATTTCCTGAAATTGGACGCAAAACTCCCTTACGCTGGCCTCCCGGGATCTGCCTGAAGGAGGAATGTTCATGCGTCGATGGTCCGTTCTGCTGTGCGCTTCAGCTGTCGTTGCATGTGGTTCGGGAGACGGCTCGCCGGGATACGACTCGTCGGGCGGCGGCGGCATCAGCTCCGGGGAAGGCGGAAGCGGGGGGGACGGAGGGAACGGCGAAAACGGCGGGCTCCCTCCCGCATTTCGCTATGGCGCGAACCTCGGCCATCGCAACGCGGACTGGGGCGACGACAAGGAGGCCACGCTCGCGGCGCTCGCGGGGGTCCGCAGCCTCCGCATCAAGCTGCCCGCCGCCCATTTCGCGAGGTGGGGATACGAGATCGAGGTCGGGGACATTCAATCATATGCGTCCCTGGGCATGGGGGATCACATCGGATTTCTCATCGGCTCTGAGTCGGTCGATCTGACGGTGGCGCCGGCCAACGCGGAGGACTGGCAGAACGAGTACTATATCCCAAAGAGCCTTTACGAGCCGATCTTCTCGGCCGACGGAACGGTGAATCAGGGCAACACGTGGGCCTCTTACGTGTATCGGACCGTCGACACCTACAAGCCCTGGGTCAAGCTGTGGCACGTATGGAACGAGCCCGATTGGGTGGCCGACTGGCACGTCACCGAGACATGGAAGACCGAACCGCCGAAGGCCGCCGATCTCCCCCGGTTCAACGGATCAATATTTGACTATATACGAATGCTACGCGTCACGAAGGAGGCCGCGCGCAAGGCAGATCCGGATGCGCGGATCGCTACGGGGGGCATCGGATACCCCTCGTTCCTCTCGGCGATCCTGCGCTACACCGACAACCCCGACGGCGGCGCGGTCACGCCAGATTACCCGGAGAAGGGCGGCGCCTACATCGACGTGCTCGATTTTCACTATTACCCGATCTTCAGCCCGAAGAGCTCGGATGCGTCCGTCGACGATTTCCTCGCGTCGAAAGATGCGTTCGCCGCGACGCTCGCCGACGGTGGGGCGGAAGTGCAGAGGTGGAATGTCTCGGAGAACGGCGCGCCGCTCGCGCCGACGCCGGAGTACCCGGAGGTTGGGAGCCCGGAGTACGCGCGGAATTACCTCATCAAGATGATGATCATGGCGCAGGCGCACGGCATCGGCGGCGTCGACTGGTTCATTCTATCGAACGGCGAGGACGGGAGCGACGACGTGTTCGCGCACATGGGACTCTACAACGACATCGGCGCCCTCGCCAGCGTGGATCAGGCGACCAAGACCGACCTCGGCAAGGCGTACACCACCCTCAACGAGGTGCTCTTCGGCGCGTCCTACGATGACCGTGCGACAAGGGAGCTCGCGCTGCCGGGGGGCGCTCGCGGCGCCGTGTTCACGAAGGACGGCAAGCGCCGGATCGCCCTCTGGGCCGTGACGGCGAGCAGCACGGAGGAGGCGTCCGCGAGCGTCGAGCTGGCGACGGCGACGGGGTTCGAGGTCCATGCGTGGGACGGCGCGAAGACCTCCGCCGACGCGAGCGGCGGCAGGGTGACGCTCGCCCTCTCCGGCAGCCCGGTGCTGCTGATCGAGCGGTGATGCCCTGCTGGCGACCCGACCCAGGTTGTCGGGCGACCAGGCGACCCGACCCAGGTTGTCGTGAGCTGGCGCGAAGACCTCCGACCCGACGACCCGACCCAGGTTGCGTCCTACCCGACCCTAGACCGGGGTTGAGCTGCGATAGCAACGTGCTCGATCCCCGGTTAGACAAGCTTGATGCCAAGCTGTGCTTTTCGCTACACTGGTTTTCCGACACGAGATTCCCGGCCCGTTTACACGACGCAGCTCGCAACCCCTTCGGATCCGCTCCTACGCATTCGGGACGGCATCGCCCCTGCACATCCCATTGCGCACACCACCGCACAACGATGTGCCGACCGCACCGCCAACCCCAGAGGGACGCGTCCCACGACAAGGCGCTGATGCCTCGCCCGTCGCCCAGCCTCCCCGCCAACGCCGCTGCTAGGGCTCTACACCGTGAGCACAACGTCGGCCACGCTGGCGCCGTGAAACGTGCGCATCCACCACGTCCCCGCGGGGAATACAGCGCTGCGCACGCCGGCACGCCATCGCTCGAGTGCCGCACGGTACGACGCTCGAAACGCACGCACAGCGGCACCTGCGATTCGCCACGCGTCCCCCTGATTGCGACCAACCGCAAACGTCGGATTGCCGTCGCGCAGCGGCTCGAAGCTCGTCACGCGCTCGTAAGGGGACACCCTGCTGGCTCTCTCGGCGCCCAAGAAGCGAAGTCCTCGCCGCTGCACCTCCGCGCGGGCCCGCGCTTCCTGTCGCTCGAGCTCGGCAGAGACGTCCTGGCGAAAGCCCTCCGCGCTTTCCTGCTCAATGGCCGGCGGCAGCGCGAGTGAGACCGTCACCTCCTCGGGCCACTGGGGGTTTTCCGGGTCGAGATACACCGAAGGCCGTGCCGCGCGCAGCACGCCGCGACCGAGCTCGTCTACATCCACCTTGGCGCCCGGCCACTCGCGAGCATGCTGCACCAAGCCAGCGGCGACGGGATTCGCCATGACATAAGCAATCTTCTCCACCACCGCCGCGCGCGTGAGCAGCCGCACCACGCTCGTGGCCTCGTGGTCCCACACGGGGCCTTCCCACCCGCGTAGCACCTTCGTGCCAAGCGCGACGATGCGATGGAAGAATTGCAAGAACCGCGGCAGGACGCCCCTCGAGTCGGTCACGACCAGGTGCAGATGCGTTGACATGGCGCAGAGCGCATGGACCTCGATGCCGTAACGGCGGGTCGACACCGCGAGGACGTAGACCAGGAGCCGGGTGATTGCCGCATCCGGGCGGAAGAGCAGGTGCCGGCGCAGGACGCGACGGGTGATGAGGTACGTGGCTCCGGCAGCGATCTCGCGGGGCTGGCTCATGACAGGTACACCATGACAAGCTTTGTGCCACGGGTTTTCGTCAATCATTTCGCTGCTCGACCAAGCTTCGTGGGTGGCGGCCGCCTGGCGGTCCGCCACCTGAGCTGGAGCCGTCGCCTACTCCAGCCTGACCTGGGTTGCCGTTAGTCCGACCCAGGTCGGGACGCCAACATCGGTCTGCCAACCTGGCCTACCGCCAATCTGGTCGGCCCCGGTCGCCCCAACCTGGGTTGGATCCGTGGATCCGCAACCTGGGTCGGGCCGTCACGGCAGGATCCGTGGATCCGCAACCTGGGTCGGGCCGTCACGGCATGATAGCGTCCGCTCATGGCGCTCCGCCTGCGCGGCCTCACCCACCTCGACCCGCTCGCCGTCCCTCTGCCCCATGGCACCGAGGTGACAACCCGGGTCGACCGCCTCCTCGGCGATCGACGTGTCCCGCAGGGCGCCATCGGGCGTGTCGTCGGCTCGGCCGGCGCGGAGCTCGACGTCATGCTCGTCGGCGTCGGCGTCGTCCGCTACAACCGCGACGAGCTCGTCCCGCGTAAGGCCGGCCAGGTGCGGCATGCCGAGCGGCGGAGCGCCGCCTGGGACGCCCTCCGGCCCACCGTGGTCCTCGAGGCCGTCGTGGGCTCGCGCGCTTGGGGGCTCGCGAACGAGGGCTCCGACACCGACAGGCGCGGCGTCTTCGCTCTCCCCTTCCCCTGGACCACAGGCCTCGCCGAGCCGCCCAGGGACCTCGTGAGCACCGACGGTAGCTCCTCCTATTGGGAGATCGAGAAGGCGATCCGCCAGGCCCTGCGCGCCGACCCCAACACCCTCGAGCTGCTCTTCGTCCGGACGGCCGAGGCGCGCGACGACATCGGCGCGTGGCTCCTCGATGCGCGTGGCGCGTTCGTCTCCTCGGCTATCTACGGCAGCTTCGGCCGCTACGCGCTCTCCCAGCTGAAGCGGCTCTCGCAGGCGCACCGCCTCGCCGAGCACCGGGAACGGGTGCTCGAGTGGCTCGCCGACGACCCCTCGCTGGCGCTCGCCGACGTCGCCCGCAAACTCGCCGCCGTCAGCCCGCGCGCCGCGCCGACCCAGGTTGACCGGGCGCTCCAGGCGAAGGAGTACATCAAGCAGCTCTACCGCTCTCTCCACGACCAGGGCCTCCTGCCCGCCCGCGACTTCGCCTCGCTCGTGGCCTTCGCGCGCGCGGGCAGGGCCTCGCTCGATCCCGCCCGCGACCTCCGCCCCAAGAACGCCTACAACCTGGTGCGCCTGATCGCGACCGCCATCCGCTGGCTGCGCGACGGCGAGGTCGATCTCGTGGTGCAGGGAGACCTGCGCGAGACGCTCCTCGCCATCAAGAGCGGCGCGTGGCCGCTCGAGCGCACCATCGAGCTCGCCGAGTCGATGACGCCCGACCTCGAGGCTGCGCGACTCGCCACCAAGCTGCCGCCGCACCCCGACGTGCCCCGGGCCGACGTGCTCCTCCGGCGGGTCCGCGACGAGATCGCCCGCCGGCACCTCGCGGCGGAGCCCGGCCCCCTCGGCAAGGACGCTCCCCCCGCGCCGGTCGCAACCTGGGACGATGGAGAGGCAACCTGGGACGGCGGAGATGCGGCCCCCACGCCCGGAAACGAGGAGAGAAAGGACGACGGATGAACCCCCAGGTGCTCGAGGCAAAGCAGCAGGAGGTCGCGGCGCGCGTCATTGCCGAGGAAGAGGCCAAGCGTTCGCACCTCGTCATCGCCCTGAGCGGCGCCCACGCGTACGGCTTCCCCTCGCCGGACAGCGACCTCGACCTCAAGGCGGTCCACGTCGAGCCGACCGAGAAGCTGCTCGGCCTCCACCGCAGCAACGCGAGCCCCGAGCGGATGCAGGTCATCGACGGCGTCGAGATCGACTACACCTCGAACGAGCTCCACCCCGTCCTCATCGGCGTCCTCCAGGGCAACGGCAACTACATCGAGCGGATCCTCGGCCCCCTCCAGCTCCACGTCGATCCCGACCTCGCCTCGCTTCGCCCGCTCGTCGCCGCCGCGCTCTCGCGCCGGATCTTCCGCCACTACATCGGCTTCGCCACGAGCCAGCTCCGCGCCTGGGAGGCGGGAGGCCGCTCGTCGGCGAAGAAGCTCCTCTATGTCCTGAGGACCACGTTGACCGGCGCCCACGCCCTCCGGACGGGCGAGATCGTAACCGACGTCACCGCGCTCCTCGATCTCTATGGCTTCAGCGCCGCGCGCGAGCTGGTCGAGGCCAAGCGCGCCGGCGAGCAGGCGCCGCTCGCTCCCGACGTCGTCGAGCGCTGGGCCGAGCAGATCGTCCGGGCCTTCACGACCCTCGAGGCGGCCCGCGATCACGCCGTGCTGCCGGAGGAGCCGCCCAACCACGGAGAGCTCAACGACTGGCTGCTCGCGCTGCGCAAGGCCCGGCTCTGAGGCGCGGCGAGGGCTCGCAGGCACGTACATCGACGTGTCGACACGGGCACGCCCGAGCGTCGGCCCCTGGACGGCTCACCGCGGTCCCACGCTCGTCCCCCGGCGAACGCCCGGCCAGCCTCATCTCACCGCGGCAGCGCGCAGCCGTCCCCGCACGCCTTGCGGCCATCGCCGCACTTCACCGCGGCAGCGCGCAGCCGTCCCCGCACGCCTTGCGGCCATCGCCGCACTTCACCGCGGCAGCGCGCAGCCGTCCCCGCACGCCTTGCGGCCATCGCCGCACTTCACCGCGGGCCCCTGCCCAACGCAGGTCACCGGGCATCCTCCCCCGGCATTGGAGCAAGACACCGCGCACGAGCCCATGCACATCACCTGGCACCCACCGACCCGATTGCACCTCACGACGCTCCTGTCGCCCACGACGTGGGCGCACTTGTTGACGTCCTCGCAGGTGATCGAGCACCCCGCGCCGCAGGTCACCTGGCACGTCTCCGCGTTGCGGCAGTCGGTGGAGCAGCCGTCAGCGCACGTCGTGCTGCACACCTTGCTTTTCGCACAGGAAGACTGGCAGTCGCCGGCGCAGTGGCTCGCGCAGCTCTCTCGATCGGAGCAGCTCGGCCTGCAGCCGGGCGCGTCACCGCACGTGAGCAGGCAGCTCGCCGGCGCCTTCCCCGGACTGCCGCCCGGGCAGGTGCAAGGCGCGCCCGGCGGGCAGCCGGCGGGGTCGACCGCGAGCACCGCAGCGCTCCGGGCCTGCGCGACATCCTGGAGGGACACCGGCGCGCCGCTGTCGCCAGCGTCGCCGGCGCCCTGGTCGCGGGAGGGCCAGAGCAGCAGCACCATCCCGACTCCCACGCAGAAGAGCAGCACCGCCACCCCGCCGACGACGGCGATCTGCGTCGCTCCCGGTGCGCGCTGCCCCCGCCCCCGGGGCGCTGCCCCCGCCCCCGCCGCCCCCGGATAAGGCTGGCCCGGAGGAGCCCCCGTCGAGGCGGCCACCGCCGCCGGCATCACCCCGGCCGGCGGGCTCGCGCTCGGATATTGCGCCCCCACCGGCGGCCCGTCGGGGATGGCCCGGCCGTACGCGCGCGTGCGCTCGTCCATCCTGGCCAGCTCCCCCGTCGCGAAGGGCGGCTCCTCGCCCCGGCGCACGGCGCGCACGTCGGCGAGCATCGTTTGCGCGTCCGGATAGCGCCGCTCGACCCGAAAGGCGAGCGCGCGGTCCACGACGCGCGCGACCCGCGGATCCACGCCCGGCGCCACCGTCAACAGCGGAGGAGCCGGCGTCGTGCCCCTCTTCACGAGGAGCTCTCCCTCGGTGAGCCCGTCGTCGTCGTGGACTCGACGGTTCGCGAGGACGGTGAACATCGTCGCGCCCACCGCGTAGAGGTCGGCCCGCCCGTCCACGTTCCTCCCCAGGATCTGCTCGGGCGCCATGTAGCTTGTCGTGCCCAGCACCGCGCCCGTCCGCGTCTTCAGCCCCGAGCCGCCCTGCTTCATGCGCGCGATCCCGAAATCGAGCACCTTGAGCCGCCCATCGCGGGTCACGAAGAGGTTGTCCGGCTTGATGTCCCGATGGACGATCCCGGCGTCGTGCGCCGCCTTGATGACCTCGAGCAGCGTGTCCATGTGAGCCAGGAGCTCGGTCAATGAGATCGTACCGAGCCGCAACACGCGCTCGCGGAGGCTCTCGCCGTCCAGTAGCTCCATGACAAGGAACGGCTCTCCCCGCTCGGTCACGTCGATGTCGTGGACCTGCACCGCGGCCGGGTGCCCGAGCCGCGCGGCGGCGAGCGCCTCCTGCTCGAAGCGGGCGCGGAGCTCGCGAGACACCGCGCCCTCCGGGTGCAGGATCTTGATGGCCACGCGGTGCCCCACGTGATGGGTGGCCGCGTAGACGGCCGCCATCCCCCCCGCCCCGATCAGCGCATCAATCCGCCATTTTCCGTGGAGGGTCGTCCCGACGCGGGCTTTCAGCCGCTGGATCTCCTCCTCTTCCGCTTCCGACATCGGCGCGGAGGCTAGCACGGGTGGCCTCGCGGCCGGCTCGCGCGGACGCCGCGCGGCGCCCTGTCACGCCCCCCGGCCGCGGCCGCGGCCCGCCATCTCCCACGCCGTCGCCACCGCCTCTTCCGCGCTCGCGGCCGACACGATCCGATCCGAGCGCCGGTCGTCAACGCGCCCCCCGGCGAGCTGCCTCGCCCAGCCGCCGCTCGTCGCGAGCGCGAGCAGCGGCTTGCCGAGCTGCCAGGCGACGGCGACCTCGCTCAGCGTGCCCGCGCCTCCGCCGACGACCACGACCACGTCGGCCGCGGCGACGACCAGGATGTTGCGCCCGATCTGCATGCCGGTCGGGACGACGATGTCCACGTACGGGTTGGCCGCGGACGCCTCGTACCCTGGCAGGATCCCCAGGATATCGCCGTCACGCCACGTCGCCGCCTCGCGCCCGCCGCGCGACACGGCGGCCATGACGCCCCCCAGCCCCCCGGTGACCAGCCGGAACCCCGCCTCCACGGCGCGCCGCCCGAGCTCCACGCACACAACCTCGGTCGCCGCGTCCACCGCGAGGCCGTTGCCGATCACCGCCATCACGGGGCGGCGCGGCACGTAGGGCGCGATGTCCCGCTTCGTGTCCTCGTCTTCTCGCTCGTCCCGATCGTCGTCCATCACGGCTCCGCTCCGGCGCCCGCTATTTCAGCCGGCCGATGAGCTGATCGCCCAGGTTCGGTTGATCGATCTTCCCCAACCAGATGCTCCACACGGCCTTCATGAAGTCCACGCCGGCGACGCTCGCGCTGTTGCCTCCGACCGCGACGGTCGTGGTCTTCTTCTCCGGGTCGTACTGGATGGTGATGCGCGCCCCCTCCTTCAGCTCCCCCTGGAACGCGCCCACGAACGCCTTGATCTTGGCCTGATCCTTGTACCCGTTCATCGCGAAGGCGCCTGTCAGCGCGTCGTGGATCTTCTCCTTGTCCACGTCGCGCAGCATCTTCCAGACGAACTTCTTCGGGACGTCGGCGTCGATCACCGCCTGCTTCGATCGCGACGCCGGCGCCTGCTTCATGAAATGGCTGATCTCGTAGACGTCGATGTCGATGAACGCGATCGTCTTGACGCGGACGCCGGTGCCCGTCAGGGCCCAGTCGTCGGCCCTGACCGGGGCGGCGGCGGCGAAGGTGAAGAGGGCCGCGAGGGCGACGACCAGGACCATGAGCTTCTTGGGAATGAGCTTCATCGGAGACCCCCTGGAGGGCGCGGGCCGGCCGAGCCCACCCGAGGGCACCGCTCCCCGGGCCTGCCGTTCGTGCGCCAGCTCGAGCTAGCCCCCGCTGCCGCGTGGAGTCAAGGCTCGCGCCCGCGCCGCGAGGGCGCTCGGTCGCGTGGTCGCGTGGTCGCGTTTCGCCCGGCGTCTGGTCGCGCTACCGCTGGGCCGGGTAGAGGCCGTCCACGGCGTCGGCCCAGAGCTTGTTCATGGCCACCCGCCCTGCGGGATCCGGGTGCACCTTGTCGGTGAACCGGTCGGGGTGGTCCTTGAACCACGTATACAGATCCGGCCCAGGAGGGAGGCCGTTCTGCTGCGTCAGCTCGTCGATCGCCTGGTTGAACACCGGGACCGCGTCGTGGTTGCCGTCCGGCGAGAACGGGATGTGCGCGAGCACCGGGACGCGGCCCGCTGCCTCGATCTTGTCGATGATCTGCTGAAGGTTCGCCTTGAAGGTGCTCGGGTCGGTCTGGCCCCAGGAGTCGTTGGTGCCGTAACCGATGGCGAAGTAGTGGAAGTCGGGGTTCAGCTCCAGGACGTCATCGATGCGATCGAGCGCGCTGGGCTTGTCGCTGCTCTTGGTGAGCTCGCTCCCGATGCCGCCGTTGATCATCGCCGGATAGTGGGCCGGGTGCGCCGCGTGCACGTTCTCGGCGAAGCTCGGCTGCGTGGCCGGGGTGTCGCGGTCATAGGCGAACGCCGTGATGCTGTCGCCGAGGAAGAACCACGTGTCCTCCGCGCCCTTCGAGATGTCGTGCACGTCGATCTCGTCGAGCTGCACGCCGGTGTCGTCGGTCATCGCGGGGGCCGCGGTCACGACGAGCCGGACCCAGCTCTTGCCGCCGAAGTCGAAGCTGTGGGCGCGCGTGCGGACCGGGTTGTTGGTCACCTCCGCGACCTTGGTCCAGGTGCCGTCCGAGCCGTTCGTGGAGTCGCTCGACGTCTCCACGCGGTAGGCGCCCGGCGCCCCGTATTGCACGTCCGTGTAGTTGTAGTTGTACGAGGCCGTCCAGCTCAGGAGCAGCCGCTCGTACCCGGTGCCGACCTGGATGGCGACCCAGGCAGGCGCTGCCGAGGTGGGCTTGCCCGCGATCCAGGTCCCAGCCGACCTGTACTTGCCGTCGTTGATCACCGACGCCGTCCCCGCCGAGGCGAAGGCCGGCTTGCCGCGAGAGATGATGGGATTGGGCACGATCCCCTGCGCATCTGCACTGCCGCCGGCGCCGCCATCGCCGGTGCCGCCGCCGCCGCCGCCGGTGCCGCCGCCACCCGTGTCCCCGGCGCCGCCCGTGCCACCGCCCGCGCCGCCCGTGCCCTGCGCGGCGGTGCTCCCGGAGCCCCCGGAGCTCGCCGACGAGCCGCCCGTGCCCCCGGAGCTCGCCGACGAGCCACCGCCGTCGTCATCCGAGCAGGCCGACAGGAGGACTACCGCCCCCAGCGCGAGAACCAGGAAAGGTGACTGGTGAAATGAACGCAAAGCCATCGAAACTGACCTCCAGCGCCGGGCACTCTGGGGCAGTTCGGCGCCACGATCAACAACGGAGGTGACCCCCGTCATCGATCCACGCCGACAAGATGAACCGGTAAATACAAGTTCGCTGCACAACGGCTCGTAACAGCTCAGGACAATGTCCAGTCTGGTAGAATTGTCAACTGAAACGGTAAATATACAGAGACGCTCTCCGTGGCGCCGGCGGGACGGCAAGACCTCGCGATGACGGCATCCGCGTCGAGCGCTCCCACACAAGCCAGCACGCGCGACGCCGGGCGAGCGACGAGCGGTGCCGTCAGGGGGCGCTCCGGTGATACGGCCCCCTACGGCGCGCTTGACACGGACGACGGTTCCAGCGTCCATGCGCCAAGAGGCAGCACGCGAGGGGTGAACCATTGAACGCCAAGAAAGAGCCGCGGCTGCGGGCGCCGGGACGAGGGAGGACGGCAGCGCTGGTAGCGGGGCTCCTGGCGGTCGTTACGCCCCTCGCGGCAGCGGCGGACCCCTCGGGAGCTCCGGGCGCCGGCTCGGCGGCGGGAGCTCCCGCGGGCCTGGCGCAGAGCGCCGCCCACTTCCGCTTGGCCAACGGCCTCGAGGTGCTGCTGGAGGAAGATCACAGGCAGCCGACGGTGGCCGTCGTCGTCGCGTACGAGATCGGCAGCCGAGATGATCCGCGGGGCTACAGCCAGCTGGCGCACCTCGTCGAGCACATGACGTACCGGGGCTCGCGTCACATGAAGCCGCTCGATGCCCTGAGCCTGCTCGAGCGAGCGGGGGTGCACCGCATGAACGGGGTCACGGGCCCCGACTACACCGCCTACTACGCGCTCGTGCCAGCCGCCGCGCTTCCCCTCGCGCTGTGGATCGAGAGCGAGCGCATGGCGTTCACGCTCGAGCGCTTCAACGAACAGGCGCTCGCGCTCGAGCAGAAGATCGTGCGCAATGAGCTCCTGGAGAGCGATGGCATCGAGAAGATGTTCCAGCGCCACACCTGGCGCGCCATCTTCGGGCAGGACCACCCTTACTCGGGCGCAGAGCTCCCTCTCGACGATCTGGCGGCGATCGAGCTCCGGCACGCGCAGTGGTTCTTCCAGCAAGGCTACCGTCCGAGCAACGCGCGCCTGATCCTGGTCGGCGACATCGATCCGCAGGCGACCCGCGCCCTCGTGGAGCGGTACTTCGGCCCGGTGGTCAATCCGAAGGCGCCGTTCGTGCGCCGGCGGACGGCCCCGCCCGCCTTCGCCGCGGCGCGGCGACTGACCTTCGAGCATGCGGTGTATCGTGAGCAGATCGAGATGTGCTGGGCGGCACCGCTCGCGTCGTCGCGCGAGCGGGTCGCGGCGGGGCTCGTCGCCTACGCGCTGGCGCAGTCGCTCCGGGCGCGCCTCGTCGACGCTCAGGGGATCCTGTCGCACGTCGATGCGGACATCGACGACCTGGACCTGGGATCGGTGTTCTCCGTCTCTGCGGCCCTGACGAAGGACGCGACCCACGACGGCGTCGAGGCGGCGATCGAGCGGGAAATCCGCCAGATGTGGGGCATGGACTGGGGCGCCCTGTTACCGGAGGTGAAACAGACCGCGATCGTCCGCGAGCTCATCTCGCATGATAAGCCGCTGGAGCGCGCGTTCCGACACCTGCGGTCGCTGCGCTCCACGTCGCGACCCTTCAACGTGGCGCGGCGGATCGCTGAGATCAGCGGCGTCACCCCCGACGACATGCTGCGCCTGCGCGGCTACTTCACGGCGGATCGGCGCCTCGTCGCCCGCCTCGTCCGCGTGGAACCCGAGGATCTCGCGTCCCCTGAGGGCAAGTTGACCGTCGACGCACGCTGAGGTGTCCGCATGAGACGAGCAAGCATGGGGTGGGCCGCGCTCTTCGGTGCAGCGCTCGCGGGCTGCGGCTCGCGGGTGGAGCTGCCTCCTCCCCTGCTGCCGCTCACGCCGACCCCGGACGCCGAGTTCCGCGCAAACGCGCCGCCGCTCGCGGCTGCGCCAGCGCTGCGGGCGCACGACATCCGCGCGACCGAGCTCGAGAACGGCATGACGACGCTCGTCGTCGAGCAACCCGAGCTGCCGCTCGTGACGCTGGTCTACGTCAACCGCGCGGCCCGCGACGACGGAGCGCCGCGCAACGCCGGGCTGGCGGAGCTCACGGCCCGGATGTTGAACGAGGGGACGCGGCTGGAGAACGGCGAGGTCCTGCGCCAGCTCCGCATCAGCGGTGAGCTCCCCGGGTGGAGCGTGGGCTCGGCCGGAACCGCGATCGCGATCACGACGCTGGCGTCTGGCGCCGAGAAGGCGGCATGGCTTCTTTCGCGGCTCGTCCAGCACCCCGTCTTTGACGCCGACTCGCTCGAGAGCGCGCGCAGCGCCCAGTCCCAGCAGCTGTTCAGCCGCTCCCTCGGTATCTCTTCGCAGCTGAACGAGCTCGCCCTCGAGGGGCTGTATGGCCCTGATCACCCTCTGGCGCTGCCACTCAAGACCTTTGGGCGCAATCTCAGGGGTTTCTCCGGGCATCAGGTGAGGAGCTTCTACTCGCGGCAATACGGCCCGCGCGACAGCGCCCTCATCGCCGTGGGCGCCGTGCAAGCCGAGGCGATCTTCACGCTCGCGCGCCGCCACTTTGGCGCATGGTCCCCTGCGCAGGGCCAGGTGCCGCCTGAGCCAGCGCCGCCAGCGGTCGTCCCCCGCGGCGACCAGAAGATCCGGATCGGCGCGATCGCGGCTGGCACGTCCGACGCCAGCCTGGTCGTCGCTTTGCCATGCCCCGGCCTGTCAGACCCGGACGCCCTCGCTTTCGATCTCATCGCCATGCTGATCGGCGGGCTCACCGTGTCGCATTCTGCAGCCGCGCTCCGGCACGACACGGGAATCAGCTATGGAGTGCACGCCACGTGTTATCAACGCAGGACCGCTGGCGAATTGTTGATCGATCTCAGCGCCGATGTCGATCGCGCAGGGGAGAGCCTGGAGAAGATCCTGACGGAGCTCCGGCGGTTCAAGAGCTCTCCGGTGACGCTGGCCGAGCTCGAGGCGGCGAAGATGCGCTACCTCGGTAAGACGGCCGCTGCCGTGTCGTCGACCCCGGGTCTCGCCGGGGCTCTCGCGGACCTCTATCTGAATGCGCTGCCGCTCGACTACCTGGCGACGCTGGAGCGCCGGGTGCGCGCCATCAGCGCCGAGCAGCTGCA
Source organism: Sorangium sp. So ce124 (assembly GCF_051525235.1). Taxonomy (NCBI): domain Bacteria; kingdom Pseudomonadati; phylum Myxococcota; order Polyangiales; family Polyangiaceae; genus Sorangium; species Sorangium sp. So ce124. Next base: position 10,582,631 of record NZ_CP150312.1, on the reverse strand, counting down.
GCGCGCCGCCGCGCGATACGTTGACGCCCAGATCGGCATCGCCGTCTATGGGCCCCCGCGGTTGCTCCACGACCAGCTCGTGAGCCTCGGCGACGTCCAGTGGTCGATGCTGAAGACGACGGGGCCAGAGTGATTTACTTCTCCCCTCGGTAGCTCGGCTCGAGCTCGCAGCGCAGGCGCGCTCAGCCCGCCGCGCGCGCCCGCGGACTCCTCATCTCATCCCTCCAGGCCTTTGAACGGATCGCGCCACGCCTCGATCTCGTCCAGCTGGTTCGACAGCCGCTGCACCTCGGGATAGTCGGCCAGGGGCAGCCGCGCGCGCGCGGCATACGGAAAGACGAAGGCCACGCGGAAGTCGGCATAGCTCAGCTTGTCGTCAATCAGCCAGCGGCGGCCCTTCAGCAGGCCGTTCAGGACCTCCGCGAACTGTCGGAATTCCTTCAGGTGCCGGTCCATCACCGACTGCTCTTCTCGGTCGGTCGTGAACGTGGGCTTGACGATGTATTCGAAGTAGAGCGCGCTCGCCGGCGGATTGAAATGCTGGTGCGCCCAGCTCAGCCAGCGCAGGAGCTCTGGCAGACGAGCGGGCGCGGGCCAGAAGTCCGAGCCAGTCAGCTGACACAGGCGACAGGCGATGGCGTCGGCCTCCCAGAGGGGCACGCCGTTCTCGACGAGGATCGGAACGCGCGTGTTGGGGTTGAGCGTTCGGAAGAATTCGATCTGGTCCGGCGCGAACGGGGCCGCGCGGATGAACTCCACCGGCGCCTGGACGTGCCGTGCCACAGCCACGGCGAGGCGGGGGTTTGAGTTGTGCGAGTAGTAGAGCTTCATCTGACCTCCGTTCGGACCCGCGCCGCCGGGGCGCAGCCAGCTGGCCCGCTGGATGGATATCAAACCATCCGCGCCGGCGTCAACCGGGCCAGCACGCTGTTGAGGGAGGGCGGCGCCTTGGCTGCCTGGATGAATCAGGGGTATAGCGTCGCTCTTCCGGGGTACAGGATCGCACAGAGGATCTTCTGTCACCCGAGATGAGCGGCCCTTCGCCGTTACCCCCCCTCTACCCGCCCTCCGCCACCACCTCGCTCCAGTCGATGTCGAACCGCGCCAGGTACTTCCGCAGACGGTCCGCGTCGTTGACGCTCTTCTTTTTCGCCCGCGACGCCGCGAACAGCACCCGTCCCGCCTCCGACAGCGACCGCGCGCCCTTCAGCACCCGCAGCACCTCGGCGAGCTGCACCCGGTCGAACGGGTCGAGCGCCGCCGCCCGGCGCGCGCCGAGCGCCGCGACCACGGGATCGTCCCCGTCGCTCCCCTCCCCCGCCGCGCCGCCCGCGGCGAGCGCTCGCCCGCCCGCCGCCGGCGCTCGCCGCCAGGCCTCCACCAGGCGCCCGATCTCCTCGTCCACGATCGGCACGCTGATCCTCCCCCCGGGCGCGAGCGTCGCCATCCGCGTCACGGCCGCGTTGAAGTCCCGGAAGTTGCCCGGCCACACCGCATCTCGCGACGTCGCGAACGCGAGGAACCGCGCGCGCGCGTCGCGGCTCATCGTGATCCGCACGCCGAGCAGCCGTGCCGAGGCGTCGAGCTCGTAATCGAGGTTCGGCTCGATGTCCTCGACCCGCTCCCGGAGGCCCGGGAGCCGGAAGGTCCACAGGTTGATCCTCGCCAGGAGGTCCTCCCGGAAGCGCCCCGCCGCCACCTCCAGCCCGAGATCCCGGTTCGTGCCGGCGAGCAGCTGGAACTCGCTCCTCACCTCCCTGTCCGAGCCGACCGGCAAGAACGCCTTCTCCTCGATCGCCCGCAGCAGCATCGCCTGCTCGTCCGCGCCGAGCTCGCCGATCTCGTCGAGGAACAGCACCCCCTCGTGCGCCTTGCGCAGGAGCCCCGGGCGGTCCTGGAGCGCCCCCGTGAACGACCCCTTCGTGTGCCCGAACAGCGCCGACATCGCCCCGTCGCCGCGGATCGTCGCGCAGTTCAGATCCACGAAATCGCCGCCCACCTGCCGGCGCCCCTTCTTGAGGTCGTAGATCTTCCGCGCGAGCTGCGACTTCCCCGCCCCCGTCGGGCCCATCAGCAGGATGGGCGCGCGCGACGCGATCGCCACGTGCTCGATCCGCTCGATCAGCCGGTTGTACGCCGCGTTGCGCGTGTCGATGCCGCTCTTCAAGAACGACACCCCCTCGCGCTGCTCCTTCTGGAAGCGCGACGCGATGCGGTCGTACTTCGAGAGGTCGAGATCGATGATCGTGAACGACCCGGCCGCGAGCTCCTCACGGTCGCGCTTCGGCGGCGACGTCTGGATGAGCCGACCCGGGAAGTACCGCGACTCCGTGAGCAAGAACAGGCAGATCTGCGCGACGTGCGTGCCCGTCGTGATGTGGACGAGGTAGTCCTCCCGGTCCGGCGCGAACGGGTACGCCCTCGCGAAGTCGTGGAGCGCGCCGTACACCGCCTCGAAGTCCCAAGGATCGTCCACCTCGACCACGTGAGCGCGGATGTCCGTCTCCGGCGAGGCGTGCCGCACGTCGCCCATCACCGTCTCGGCCAGGCCCTCGAAGCGGCGCTGGTAGAGCAGCTCGAACCGATCGACGATCAGGTCCTCGTGCTGGCAGAGCGCCACGCTCGGGCGCCAGCGCGACCAGCGCTCCGGCGTCTTTCCGGTGTCCAGCGTCGGGCCGAGCATGCCGAGGACCACGGTGGTCTTGCGTGTCATAGAAGATTCTCTAACCGTTTTATACACAGGTCTAATCCGCAGGGCCAGGGGCCCGCGATCGCCTGGATTTCGAGTGGCACGCGCCGTGCGATGCGCAGGAACGACGGACCGGCGGAAACGACGGAGACCGACGAAGACCGACGGAGACCGACGGACCCCACCGAGAGCGAGCGTCGCGGCGCGAGCCGGACGGCTCGACCCCTCACCGGAGATCTTGCCATGGACCGAAGCTACAACGTCATCCCCACGGACTCGGGCGTGCCCATCAAGGCGTGGACGGTCGGCGTGCCGTTCGAGACCGCCGCGGAGACGCAGCTCAAGAACCTCGCCGCGCTGCCGTTCATCCACAAGTGGATCGCCGTGATGCCCGACGCGCACCAGGGCATCGGCGCGACCGTGGGGAGCGTGGTCGCGACGAGCGGCGCGGTCATCCCGGCGGCGGTGGGCGTCGACATCGGCTGCGGGATGATGGCGGCGCGCACGAGCCTCTCCGCGTCGCAGCTGCCGGACGCGCTGCGCGGGCTCCGGACGGCCATCGAGGGCGCCGTGCCGCACGGCCGCACCGACAACGGCGGGAAGAACGACCGCGGCGCGTGGCGCTCGCCGCCCCCCGCCCAGGTCGCGGCGTGGGCCGAGCTCGAGCCGCGGTACCGGCAGATCGTCGAGAAGCACCCGCGCGTCGGGCGTGGCTATGCCATCGAGCACCTCGGCACGCTCGGGACCGGCAACCACTTCATCGAGCTCTGCCTCGACGAGGAGGACCGCGTCTGGGTCATGCTGCACAGCGGGTCGCGCGGCGTCGGCAACCGGGTCGGGAGCTACTTCATCGAGCTGGCCAAGCAGGAGATGAGGCGCTTCTTCATCCACCTGCCCGACAGCGACCTCGCGTACCTGCCGGACGGGACGAGGCACTTCCACGATTACATGCAGGCGGTGTCGTGGGCGCAGGACTTCGCGGCGGTGAACCGCGAGCTGATGATGGCGCAGGTGGTCGAGGCGCTCCGCGGCTCGGGCGAGCTGCCGCCCTTCGACGCGACCGTGGCGGCTGTGAACTGCCACCACAACTACGTGGCGCGCGAGCACCACTACGGGAAGGACGTCCTCGTGACCCGCAAGGGCGCCGTCCGCGCGCAGGCGGGCGATCTCGGGATCATCCCGGGCAGCATGGGCGCGCGGTCGTTCATCGTCCGCGGGCTCGGCAACCCGGAGAGCTTCTGCAGCTCGAGCCACGGCGCGGGCCGCGTCATGTCGCGGGGCGAGGCGCGCCGCCGCTTCTCCGTCGCGGACCACGAGGCCGCGACCGCGGGCGTCGAGTGCCGCAAGGACGAGGACGTGATCGACGAGACGCCGGCGGCTTACAAGCCGATCGACGACGTGATGAAGGCGCAGAAGGATCTCGTCGAGATCGTCCACACCCTGCGGCAGGTCGTCTGCGTGAAGGGGTGAGCCGCGCGCCCCGGCGCCGTGATATCGCTCATCCAGGGGAGAGCCGATCGCCATGCTGACCATCGATGGATCCATCGGAGAGGGAGGGGGCCAGATCCTCCGCACGACGCTCGGCCTCTCGCTGATCACGCAGACGCCCGTCCGTATCACGTCGATCCGCAAGGGCCGCGCGCGCCCGGGCCTGATGCGGCAACACCTGACCTCGGTCCGGGCCGCGGCCCAGATCGGCCGCGCCGAGGTGTCGGGCGCCGCGCTCGGCTCGCAGGAGATCGTGTTTCGACCGACCGCGATCGTCCCAGGCGAGCACACGTTCCAGGTCGGGAGCGCGGGGAGCACGACGCTCGTGCTGCAGACCGTCCTGCCCGCGCTGCTCCGCGCGCCCGCGCCGTCCGCGCTCACGCTCGAGGGCGGCACGCACAACCCCCTGGCGCCGCCGTTCGACTTCCTGGACCTCGCCTACCTGCCGCTCGTGCGGAGGATGGGGCCGGACGTCACCGCGACGCTCGTGACGCCCGGCTTCTACCCGGCCGGCGGCGGGCTGGCCCGCGTCTCGATCGCGCCGGCGCCGGCGCTCGCGCCGCTCGAGCTCCTCGAGCGCGGGGAGATCCGCGGCCGGCGGGCGGTCGCGACGGTGTCGAACCTCCCGGGCGCCATCGCGGTGCGCGAGCTCGACGCGGCGGCGGCGGTGCTCGGCTGGGAGGCGGGCTGCTTCAAGCCCAGCGTGCTGAAGGGCGGGAACGGCCCAGGCAACGTGATCACCATCGCCGTCGAGAGCGAGCACGTGACCGAGGTCTTCACCGGGTTCGGCGCGAAGGGCGTGCGCGCGGAGTCCGTCGCCACGAAGGCCGCCGAGGAGGCGCGCGACTACCTCGCCGCGGGCGTCCCCGTGGGCGAGCACCTGGCCGATCAGCTGCTCTTGCCGATCGCCCTCGCGGGCCGCGGCGCCTTCCGGACGGTGCGCCCGTCATCCCACACGACAACCCACCTCGGGCTGCTCCGAGATCTCCTCGGGATCCGCGCGTCGGTCGAGCAGATCTCGGACGCGGCGTGGCAGATCGAGATCTGGCGCTGAGCGCGGTCCACGGCGGATCCACGGCCGATTGACGGCGGCGTCCCGGTTGTGCCACATCACGACGAGCGTACGGCGCGCCCTGCGTCGCGGGCTGCCCCGCGGCAGGGCGGCGCGCCCGGACGGCGGCGACGCGGAAGGCGGGACAATGGCGAAGCGCGATTACCTCAAGATCACGGACACGACCCTGGCCGAAGCGCACCGGGTGCTCAGGCTCGCCGCTCGCCTGAAGGAGGAGCCCAAGGGGCGGCGCACGACGATCCTCGCCGGCCGAGCCATCGCGGTCGTCCTGGAGAAGGCGAGCACGCGCACGCGCGTGTCGTTCGAGGTCGGCATCGCGCAGCTCGGCGCCCAGCCGGTCGTGCTGAGCACCCAGGGCAGCCAGCTCGCCCGCGGCGAGCCGATCCGCGACACGGCGCGCGTGCTCGCCCGGTACTGCGACGCGATCGCGTTCCGCACGTCGTCGACCGCGCGCCTGCTCGAGATGGCGGAGGCGAGCGTGCCGGTGATCAACGCGCTCTCGGACGACGGCCACCCGGTGCAGGTGCTCAGCGACATCTTCACGATCCAGGAGGCGCTCGCGGCGAGCGGGGACAGGACCGGCGTCGCCGGCCGGCGCATCGCGTTCCTCGGCGACTGCGCGAGCAACATGGCGCGCTCGTGGCTCGAGGCGGCGCAGCTCTTCGATTTCCACCTCGTGCTCGCGGGGCCCGAGGGGTACATGCCGCCCGCGGACGAGGTCGAGCGCGCGCGGAAGACGGGCCACGTCACGATCACGCACGATCCGCGCGAGGGCGCCGCGGGCGCGGACGTGGTGAACACGGACGTGTGGGCGAGCATGGGACACGAGGCCGAGGCGGAGAAGCGCCGCACCGCGTTCGCCGGCTGGACCGTGGACGCCAAGGTGATGGCGAGGGCCGCGCAGCACTCCATCGTGCTCCACTGCCTGCCGGCGCACCGCGGCGAGGAGATCGACGACGAGACGCTGGAAGGGCCGCGCTCGCGCGTGTGGGATCAGGCCGAGAACCGGCTGCACGTGCAAAAGGCGCTGATGCTGTGGCTGCTCGGCGTCGAGCTGGCGTGACGCGGCCGCGCAGGGTCAACCGAGGAGGGCGCCGCGCCGGGGCCGGGCGGGGGCCCCGTCGCCGCCCGAGCGGCCCGTGAGATCCGCGACGACCTGCACCAGGTCGGCAGGGTCGATCGGCTTGGCGACGTGCTTCTGGAAGCCGGCCGCCAGCGCTCTCCTCCGGTCCTCGAGCCGGGCATAGGCGGTCAGGGCCACGGCGGGGATACGCCGGATCTCGTCCCGACCCGCAGCGCGCAGCTGGTGAATCAGCGCATAGCCGCTCTCCCCCGGCATACCGATGTCGCTGAGCAGGACATCGGGCCTCAGCCGCTCCAGGACGCTCATGGCCTCGCTCGCCGAGCCGGCCGTGGTGACCCGCGCGCCCGCTCCCTCCAGCAAGAACGCGAGCATCTCCCGGGCGTCCGGCTCATCCTCGACGACGAGGACGTGAACGCCGAAGAGCGGCGGCGGCTCCCCGCTCCTCGGCAGGGCGCGCCCCGGCGCAGACGGCGGCCCCTCGTGCGCGGCGGAGGGCGCCGCGGGCAAGGGGAGCATCACCGTGAACGTCGCTCCTCTCCCCTCACCCGGGCTCTCCGCCTCCACCGTGCCGCCGTGCAGCTCGACGATGTGGCGGACGATCGCGAGCCCCAGGCCGAGCCCGCCGTGAGCCCTCGTCGGCGAGGAGTCGCCCTGGCGGAAGCGGTCGAACACATACGGCAGGAACGACGTGGCGATGCCCTTGCCGTTGTCCGTGACCGAGATCGCGACCTGCGAGTCGCTCCGCCCCACCCAGACGGTGACCAGCCCTCGCTTCGGGGTGAATTTCACCGCGTTGGAGAGCAGATTCCACATGACCTGCTGGAGGCGATCCGGGTCGCCGCACACGTGGCTGAGCCCCTCGCCCGGCTCGACGCGGATCTCGATCTCCTTCGCCCTCGCCGTCGGCGTGATCGTGTCCACCGCGGCGTCGATGACCGCGGCGAGATCCACGGCGATCGTGCGGAGCCGCAGCTTGCCCGTGATGATCCGGGAGACCGTCAGGATATCGTCGACGATCTGCGCCTGCGCGTGGGCGTTGCGCTCGATCGACGCCATGCCCTGCTTGACGCGCTCCGGGCCGAGGTCCTTGTCCTTGATCAGCCGTGCCCAGCCCAGGATCGCCGTGAGCGGCGTCCGCAGCTCGTGGGAGACCGTCGCGAGGAACTCGTCCTTCATGCGGTTCGCGTCCTCGGCCCGGATGCGGTCCTTCTCCGACTGGGCGAGCGCCTGCTGCTCGCGGCGGAGCAGCTCCGTGCGCTCGCGCTCTAGCTGCTTCAGCTCGGTGATGTCGACGACGGCGCCCGTCAAGAACAGCGGGGAGCCGTCCCGATCGGCGACGATGCGCCCGCGATCGTGGACCCACCGGATCGACCCGTCGGTGCGGACGATGCGGTGGATGATGTCGTAGATGCAGCGCTCGCGGACGCTCCGCTCGTGCATGGCGACCACCGCGTCGAGATCCTCCGGGTGGACGCGGCTCAGCCAGTCGCTGATGGGCTGCGTCGTCTCGCGCTCGTCCAGGCCCAGGATGCGGTTCAGGCTCGCGTCCCTCGTGTCGTACTGCGTCTCCAGGTCGACTCGCCACGTGCCCACGTCCGCCGCCCACGTGGCCAACCGGAGCCGATCCTCCCGGTCCTGGAGCGCGCTCTCGATCCGGAACCGCTCGGTCAGGTCGACCGAGGCGCCGACCATGCGAATCGCCTTGCCTCCCGCGTCCCGGAGCACCGTGCCGCGATCGAACACGCGGGCGACGGAGCCGTCGCCGCGGTAGACGCGGTACTGCGCCGACCAGGTGTCGGCGTCCCCGCGGATGAGCTCCTCTAACGCGCGCGCAATGCGGTCGCGATCCTCGGGCAGCACGCGGTCCACCCACCACGCGCCGGTCGGGGCCGTCTGCTCGGGCGTGTAGCGGAAGACCTCATGAAATGTCGCGTTGCGTTCGACCCGGTCCGTCCGGATATCCCAATCCCAGATCGGGTCCTTGATCGCTCGACCGAGGAGGCGATAGCGCTCGTCCTGCACGTCCGCCTCCAGGCGCGCGCGCTGCTCCCGGGCGTCTGCGTGCGCGGCGCCATCGGCGGGGCCTGAGAGCGCGACCGCGGCCTGATCGGCGAGCGCCTCGATCAGCCAGGCATCGTCGCCGGAGGCCGGGGCGTCCCGCTCGACCGCGAGCACGCCAGAGACACGGCCGTCGACGATCAGCGGCGCGGCGGCGACGTGGGCCGCCCCGTCCAGCGCTCGCGCTATCCCGTCGTCGACGCTCGGGAGCGGGCGGCCGCAGAGCTCGGCGAGCAGCGCCGGATCGAGCCCCAGCGCCGCTCGCACGACCGGGCGCTCGTCCTCGTCGTTCAGGATCAGGACGGCCCTGCCGGAGCCGCTCAGACGCGTCGCCGCCGAGAGGACGATCTCTTGAATCACGCGCGCCGAACACGCCGACGCGAGCGCGCGGCTGGCCTCGGTCAGCGCGCGGACCTGCGAACGGTGCCTCTCCTCGTGTTCGATCACAGGCAGACGACCCTCGGATCCAGGATGAGGGTGCTCTCGCGGACGATGGATGTGCATCCCTGACCAGATCAGCCGGGCACGCTCTTGAAACACGACGCCACCACACCAGAGCACGAGCAGGCGGTATGCCTCTTGCAGCCCTGTCATAGGAGCGCCTCGACATGCGCGCCAGCAAGCCGCAGGCAACCCGGCGCAGAAAACTTGGCCCGGTATCCCGATTCCTGAGCAAACCCGCGCTGCGTGGATTTCCGCGACATGCCGCCGGAGCTCCTCCTGGCCGTGGCCGGCGCGGCGCTCTCCTTCGGGCTGGTCCAGACGCTCCGGCTCGCGTGGAGGCGCGCATCGCAGCGGCGCCGGCTCTCGCGGTGCCGGGAGCAGGGCGCCGCGGGAGAGGCCCGCGCCGAGGCGCTCCTCCGCGAGCTCGGCTACACCATCGTCGGCCGGCAGGTGGCGGTCTCGTACGGAGTCCACATCGACGGCGAGCCGGTCAGCGTCGGGCTCCGCGCCGACTACCTCGTGGCGCACGGTCCCAGGCGGTATGTCGCCGAGGTGAAGACGGGCCGGCTCGCGCCGCGCATCGACACGCCCGCGACGCGGCGGCAGCTGCTCGAGTACCGCGTCGCGTTCGATGTCGACGGCGTGCTCCTGGTCGACGCGGAGTCCCGGCGGGTGCGGTCGGTGGTGTTCCCGCTGCCCGCCGGCGCCGCGGCCGCGTCACCGTACGGCGCGCGCCTCGCGTGGGTCCTGGCGGCCGTCGTGGGGGGCCTCGTCGCGGCGATGGCCGCGCGCTCCGCGTGGTGACGCGGGCGCGCGGCGGGCCAGAGCGCGGCTCACGGAAGGCGCGCGGCGCGGCGCGCGAGGTTGCGAGGCTCACTGACGGCTCGCGGCGCGCGCCAAGGGCAAGCCTACGGGCGGCTCGCGGCGCGGCGCGCGCGGCGCCTGCGGCCGGCGAGCAGCAGGAGACCGAGCCCGAGCAGGCCGACCCTGGCAGGCGAGGCCTCCGAGGTCGCGCCCGCGCGGCACGCGCAGGACGCGTCGGGCTTGTTGCCGCCCGTGCCGCCGCTCGCGCCGCCGGAGCCAGAGCCAGAGCCGGAGCCGGAGCCGGTGGTCAGATCCACCGGATCGTCGAGCCCCACGTCGGGTCCTACCGGCCCTCCGCTCGCGGCGGAGGCGGCGCCGCCGTGGACCACCGGCTCGCCGCAGACCCCGTTGACGCACGGCGCGTTGCCGGGGCAGATGGCGCCCGCGCACGCGTCAGCGCAGTTCCCGGCGACGCAGACCTGCCCGTCAGCGCACGTCTTGCCCTCGCAGCCGGTGTCGACGCAACGGCCGTCCGCCGCGCACACCTTGCCGGTGGGGCAGGTGCGGCAACCGCAGTTGGACTGGCAGATGCCGCGCTCGCAGACCGCGCCGTCCTCGCACTCGATGTGAGCGCAGAGATCCACGCACCGCCCGAGCTGGCACTCCTGGTTCGCGGGGCAGACGACGCCGTCGCACCCGCCCACGCAGTTGCCGCCGACGCAGATCTGGCCGCCGGTGCACTCCTTGCCGACGCACGCCTGCTCCACGCAGAAGCCGTTGTCGCAGACGAGGCCTGCGTCACAGACGACCTCGCCGCGCCCGCAGTACGGCACGCACGACCCGCGGTTGCACACGAAGCCCTCGTCGCAGAGCCCCTCACCGTTGTCGACCTCGCCGTCGCAGTCGTTGTCGATGTTGTCGCAGGTCTCCTTCTGCTCGCCGGGCTTGAGCACGGGCAGGCACTCGACCTCGCCCTCGGTCGCGCAGCCCGTCCTGCCCACGGCGCACGCGCCCTGCAGGCCCGTGTCGCAGACCTCGCCGCCGCCTTTGCAGGTCACGCCGGTGATGTAGTAGACGAAATCGTTGAAATCGCCGTCGTTCTCGTACCCGCCCTGGCTCCCCTTCCAGCTCGTCGCGGTCACGGGCAGGTCCTCGAAGGCGACATAGAACGCGTCGGGCTCGGCGGTCGACGTGTAGATCAGCGTCGTCACCCACGGCGCGTTCGGCGTGCAGCTCGTGCAGACGGTGTTCAGCTCGCGCTGCGAGAACTTCGTCTGGGTGCAATAGGTGCCCGCCTTGCCGATCAGCGCGAAGCCGACCAGGCCGCCCTGGTACCGCCGATCGTTCCGGATGTCCGCCGCCGAGAACTGCCGCGGCGTCCAGTCGTGCTGCCCCGCCTGGGTGGTCTCCATCGTGGCCAGCGGGCAGAAGTCGTTGTCCTCGCAATTGAACGCCGTCGAGGTGTCCGCGGGGATCAGCTCGTAGATCTGGTTGTCCGGCGGGCGCGTGCCGCTCGCGTTCGCGTTGTACCAGCCGAACGCGACCTTGCACCCGCCCCCGCGCAGCACGAGCTCTCCCGAGAACCCGCAGAGCGGCGAGAAGACACCTGGCTCCGTGCTCGCGTCGGCCACGGGATCGATGTCCTCCCCCCGGTACCCGAAGAGCCCATCGAGCGTGACGGCATCCCTGGGGAAACCGCGGCCCGTCACGAGGTTAAGCTCGTTGGCGCTGACCGCCGTGGGCAGGCGCGTACCATCCAGCTGCGTCACAGCAGCGCTCGCGGGCACGGCCCCCGCGAGCGGGGCAAGCGAGAGGAACAAGGAAAAGGCGGCTCGAGCCGCGCGGCGGCGAGGCGTCATGAAATAAGGTGTTTGCGGCATGAACACCACTCTACACCTCCCGAGGAGGCCAGGGTGGATGAGATTACACATCTCCGCACCGCCAGAATTATGCAGCACAGGCGTTCCTGCGTCGCAGCGCGCATCCGTTTTGACGCACGCCGTCACCACGACGCATGGAGTTGATCTGACGTTGAGCCGACCGTCAGCGTATTCCGACGCCGCTCCACTTCGCGCCTGGACAGGCCTCCTCAGGGCGCCGAGCGACCGACTGCGGCGGAATCGTCGCAATGGCGAAATGGAAGAGCGGAGCAATGAAACGACGTCGCGCGCAACGAAACAACCAACAGCGCGGCCGACCAGCGCAGCGGCGCTCCCGGCCCGGGGAGTTGCCCGGGTGTGGTAGGCTCGCGCGCTCAGGCTGCGCGTTTCCACCGCCACCGTATGACCAAGAAATCGCTCCGCGTCTATTTCATCGCCCACCACGACGGCCGCTTCACCGGCATCCTCCTGCGCACGTGGGCATTCCTCTTCGATCGTCCGGCGCCGTCCGCCTATGGCGCCTCCGAGGACGACGTGCTGCGCGCGATCGAGGTCGAGCTCCACGCGCGGCTGGCCACGGACGAGGACGATCTCGATCGCTACCTGTGGGACGAGTCGTTCGAGGTCCGCTCGCTGGACGTCGACGTCCACCCGCAGACCACGGTCAAGCGGACCGCCGTCGTCGGCCGGCGCCAGATCCCGCTGCGGCTCACGTACCTCGCGAGCAAGCTCGCCGAGGGGGGAGTCCGCGTGATGCTCCCCCGCTTCGGCTGGTCCGTGGTCCTCGAGGATCTCTCGATTGCGCCCGACGTGCTCCGCCAGCTCGTCACGAGCGCGCTGCTCGGCGAGTCCCCGCGGTCGCTCTTCGATTTTCGCCGGGAGGGAGACGAGTACGTGCGCCCGTGGTCGCCGCGCCGGATGGAGCGGGCCGGGCGGAGCGCTCGGCGCCCGGAGGACGAGCGCCCCACGCTGCACGCCGTCTCCGAGGATCTCGTCGAGAAGGCCGCGCGCCAGCGGCTGCCGCTCGCGGTGGGCGAGTCCGAGGAGCTGGAGCAGGTGCTGCCGCTGTTCGACGTGGCGCGCGCCGCGCACGCCGCGCCGCCGCCGTCGATCCTGCTGGTGGGCGGCCCGGGCGTCGGCAAGACGACCTGGGTCCACCGGCTGGCGCGGCGGTTCGCGGCGTGGCGAAGGGACAAGGCGCGCGCGAGCTCGCCGGGCCTGTTCAGCACGTCGGCCGATCGGCTCCTCGCCGGGATGATGTACCTCGGCATGTGGCAGGCGAGGTGCCTGAAGCTCGTGGGCGAGCTGTCGCACGAGGGAGATCTGCTCCACGTCGGCGCGCTCTTGCCGCTGCTCCGTCCGCAGCCGGACGGCGCGTCGATCGGCGACGTGTTCCTGCCGGCGCTCCGGACCGGCGAGGTGAGCCTCATCGCGGAGTGCACCGAGCCGGAGCTCGAGGCGTGCCAGCGCCGCGCGGCCTCGCTCGTGGCGTGCTTCCAGATCGTCCGGCTGCGCGAGCCGGATCCGGCCGCGGTGCCGGCGCTGCTCGCGGAGTACGAGGCGCGGAAGGACGCGCGCGTCCGGCTGCACCCGGCGGGCAAGAAGCGGCTGGTGCAGCACCTCGCGATGTTCCGGCGCGACGTGCTCTTCCCCGGCAAGGCGTTCCGCTTCTTCGACTGGCTCGCGCAGGAGGCAGGCGCCCGGGCCGGCGCGGAGGCGGAGGCGGCCGGAGCGGCGCCGGGGCGCGTGCTCTACCCGCGGGACGTGTCCGAGGCCTACGCGCGCCACTCGGGGCTGCCGATCGAGCTCATCGCCGACGAGATCCCCGCGAGCGCCGAGACGATCGCGCGGGGGCTGAAGCGGCGCGTGATCGGGCAGGACGAGGCGTGCGACACGGCGGCGCGGGTGCTGGCGCGCTTCAAGGCCGGGATGAACGACCCCGAGCGCCCGTGCGGCACGCTGCTGTTCGTGGGCCCGACAGGCGTGGGCAAGACGGAGCTCGCGAAGGAGCTCACGCGGGCGATGTTCGGCGACGAGGGGCGGATGATCCGGCTCGATATGAGCGAGTACAGGCTCCCGGGCTCGTCGGCGCGCCTGCTCGCGGCGGGGCCGGACGCGACGACGCTGGCGCAGCGCGTGCGGCAGGAGCCGCTGTCGCTCGTGCTCCTCGACGAGATCGAGAAGGCGCACCGCGAGGTGTTCGACCTCTTGCTCGCGATCCTCGGCGAGGGCCGGCTGACGGACGAGGACGGGCGCCACGTGGATTTCCGGATGGTGCTCATCGTGATGACCTCGAACCTCGGCGTCGCCGACCGGGCGCCCGTCGGCTTCGGCGGCGACGACGAGCGCGCCCTCGTCCCGGGCGCGCGGCGCGCGGCGCCGGCGGGCGTGCGCGAGCATTTCCGGCCGGAGTTCGTGAACCGCATCGACCACGTCGTGCAGTTCCGGGGCCTCGGGCGCGACAGCGTGCTCAGGATCGTCGATCTCGAGCTCGCCAAGGCCGAGGCGCGCACCGGGCTCGTGCGGCGCAACCTGAGGCTCCGTGTGCTGCCCGAGGCGCGATCCTTCCTGGCCGAGGCGGGGTTCGATCCGAGGCGCGGGGCGCGGCCGCTGAAGCGGGTGATCGAGGAGCGGGTGATCACGCCGATCGCGGCGCGCATGGCGGAGGATCCGGGGTGCCGGGACAGGGAGATCGTGGTCGAGGGCGGGGGCGCGGGGCTCGAGGTGCGGTTCGGGTAGGCCAGGGGGGAGCGGCGGTCGTCCGGCGCTCAGCCCGCTTCGATGGGCGCCTCGGGCGCGGCCCCGGGCTCCTCGTGCAAAACGGCCCAGACGAACTCCGGGATGAGCGCGAGCGAGTGCGGGTCCTGTGTGACGCCGATGAGCCCGCTGATGAGCTCCAGGGAGTGCTCCTGGCGGTGCGCGTCGACGAGCCGCAGCGGCGCGCTCGTCAGCGCCGGCGGGAGCCGAGCGAACCCCGGCCCCTGCGGATCCGCCAGCGCTACGAGCGGGTTGCGCCGAGCCTCTGCCGCCGTCCACCGCTCGAGCCAGTCGTCGAGGTGCGTATTCGGGATGAAGTGATCTGCGGGCCACGCGCGGAGGTAGGGGAAGAGCACGTGAATCCAGCCGGTGAGCTCGTCCGCGGCGTTCTCGTACCGGAAGAAGGCGCGCCAGAACGCCGGATCCGGAGGCTGGCGCCCCTCCGCCGAGGCGACGATCTGGTCCAGCACGGGCAGGAGCGCGCGGGTCCAGCGCTCCGCGCCGAGCGGGCCGAACGCCTCCGCGCGCTGCCGCACCGAGCGCCAGTCATCCGCCGTACCCATCAGGTAGATGCGCGGGATTCCGGGTCTCGGAAACACCATGTCGACCGGGAAAGGCGGCTCCCACTCGAAGTGCGGCGCGAGCGGGGTTGTCACCGTGAGCTCCGAGGCCACCCGCTCGACCGGCCCTGTCGTCGAGAAGTCGGCTGTCAAGAGCTCCTTCAGCCCGCCGACCTGCGCGGCGGTCTGGGCGGATAGCTCCGAGAACGTGATGGGCCACGGGTTCACCTGGCCGAGCGTGAAATCAGGCCGCTCGAGCGTCAGCTCGAAGTCGCGGTCCTCCCGGATGAACTTGCGCCGCTGCGCCTCGTTCGCCGCGATGTGGAGCGTGAGCCCCCGCGCCAGGCAGAGCCATATCACGTCGGGCGAGAGCACGAGCGGATAGCGCTGGGTGAACGCCATGTACGCTGCCTGGACGAGCGGGTGCACGTCCGTGCGCCCGACGAGCGGCAGGCGATGGCGGTAGGCGGCCTCGATGGGCGAGACGAGCAGGCTCTGCACCGAAGCTTCTTCGTCGAACGTAGGCAGGGGCGCCGTCGAAGGCGCGACCTCGGCAACGTCGATCGTCGTGACGCTCATAGCTACTCGTCCTCCTGGCCCTGCGCGACGGCTTCATGGGCCAGCGCTGCCGTAGAAAGAACCTCGTACACAAGCGCGCCGCGCGAGACAACTCGCGCCGGCGGCAGCCGCGCAGCGGGCTCAACCTTGGAATCGCCTCGGCAGCACCTCGGCCTCGTCGGACGCGCCGACGCACGGCCGTGCACCAGATGCGTGAGCGGAGAGACAGCAAGCGCTCACCTAGAACGGAACATTCCAGTAAGGCTAACACGCCCGTGCTTACAATTGGAGCGCCAGGTTACCTGCTCGGCGGACCGACCGCAATCGCGAGGCTCGTCGTCGCGTCGCCCTGGATGCATGCGCGGATTCGGTCCCGGGGGAGCGCAACAATGGCGCGAAGGTGCGGGCATCTCCCGGTCCACAAGGCAGATCCGGAGAGATGCGCTGCTGGCCGAGCAGGGTGCATGGCACGGCATATCCCGCCTCCAGGCGAGGAGCTTGGCAGCGCATGAGTTTCGCGTCATTCATGGCGCATGCCCTCCTCGCGCAGCTCCTCGCGCAGCCCTTCGCGCAGCCCTTCGCCGTCGAAAGCCACAGGTGTCCGATCGGGGTTGCGCGCCCAGGTAAAGAGCGCGGGCAATTTCGCGCATCCCCTGACCGACGCAGGCAGCACGTCCAGCAGCGCAGCCGCGCCCAACGCCGTGAACCAGGCCGCGGCCCCCAGCCCGAGCCCGAAGCCAGACCCCTTCTCCGGCTGGGATCCCGTCACGCGAAAGAGCACCAGCCGCACGAGCTCACCCGGCCCGACGACCACGACGACGGCCGCTCCGCACAATCCATCAGGGAGCCATTCCGGGAGCACGACGACCGGCAATAATAGCGCCAACGTCGGCCGAGCACCCACCAGTGCGCCAAGCTCACCCACCGCGACACCGAGACCGCCGGTCTCCAGCGCCGGGAACCTGCAGGATCCGGTCAGGCCTCGATCCGCTGCTTCCGATGGCGGCCTCCCCAGGGGCTCCACCCAGCCTCAGACCACCGAGCCCACCGTCAGGCCTCGATCCGCCCCTTCCGATGGCGGCCTCCCCAGGGGCTCCACCCAGCCTCAGGCCACCGAGCCCACCGTCAGGCCTCGATCCGCTGCTTCCGATGGCGGCCTCCCCAAGGGCTCCACCCAGCCTCAGGCCACCGAGCCCACCGTCAGGCCTCAATCCGCCCCTTCCGATGGCGGCCTCCCCAGGGGCTCCACCCAGCCTCAGGCCACCGAGCCCACCGTCAGGCCTCGATCCGCCCCTTCCGACGGCGACCTCCCCAGGGGCTCCACCCAGCCTCAGACCACCGAGCCCACCGTCAGGCCTCGATCCGCCCCTTCCGACGGCGGCCTCCCCAGGGGCTCCACCCAGCCTCAGACCACCGAGCCCACCGTCAGGCCTCAATCCGCCCCTTCCGATGGTGGCCTCCCCAAGGGCTCCACGCAGCCCCAGACCACCGAGCCCACCGTCAGGCCTCGATCCGCTCCTTCCGATGGCGGCCTCCCCAAGGGCTCCACCCAGCCTCAGACCACCGAGCCCACCGTCAGGCCTCAATCCGCTCCTTCCGATGGCGGCCTCCCCAAGGGCTCCAACCAGCCATCTCAGGACCTCGGCAAGGGTCCCCAAGGGAACACCACGGCGACGGAGCCAGGAAGCACGGCTCCCAAGGGGGGCGAGGCGCCCGGAAAGACGCCCCCGAACGAGACCGTCGCAAAGGACGGCACGTCAGCTCAGACCTCCCCCAAGACGGGCGAGACCGGCGCGAAGAGCACCCCGGCCGGAAAAACCGCTCCCACCGCGGAGCCCACGCCCGCCGAGCCCTCCACCTCGAAGTCACCGCCCGCGGGGCAGGGCTCCCGGCAGCCGGGGCCTGGACGCTCGGGACCGCCGCCGGGAGGCTCGTCAACCACGGCTGACCCGGCGCAGGACGGCAAGGTGACATGGATCGCGGACAAGGCCGTCAAGAAGTCCGCATGGAGGACTCCGACGGGTAGAGGCAGCCGAAAGAAGGCGAAGCGAGCCGTCCCGAGCATCGCCGACCAGCTGACCAGCGGCGGCTTCCCCACGAATCCCGCGCAGGCGAAGAAGCAGCTCGGGAAGCGCTTCCCCAAGGGACCGCTGTTCAACGAAGCCGAGTGGAACGCCTTCGAGCAGCTCTCCTCGACCCCTCAGGGACAGCGCTGGCTCAACGCCTCCGGCATGCTCACGCTCGACCAGGCAAAGCAGTACCTGTCGGACGACGAGGACGACAATCCCGAGAAATTCCGCGGCTTCCACCAGCTCCACAAGCCGAGCAAGGTCGTCCTCGCGAGCTACGTCTCGCGACAGAGGAACAGCGGCGAGAGCGGGCAACGCTTCGATGGCACCCCTCCAGCCGCGGTGGCCCTGTCGATGGAGGCGAGGCACACGACCGACCCGGCGAGGAGGGACGCGCTCAAGCGGGAGATCGATCAGGGCATCGCGGCAGAATGGGCCAAGACGCTCGAGCACACCGAGCCGAACGACGACGCGACCACGGCGATCGCGCAAGGCGCCGTCCCGAACCCGACGGGGAGCGGCACCCTCTCGAACGACGACGTCCTCGACAGGCACCACCAGTCGATCGAGGTGCTCACGAACGTCTTTCACCTGCTCCAGGAAGGCGCGGAGATCTACGACGCAGGCGCGAAGAGCCATGTCCCGCTCCGCGACGTCCCCGTCGCCAAGCTCCTGTCCCACGGCGGCCGGGTCAACATCCAGATCCCCGCGGGCACCCCTCCGTACGCGGTGACCGAGCTCCTCGGCATCACCGACAGCCACGGCAACCCGAAGGCCGGCGTGTTCCCGCGCGCCTTCGGGACACACCACGTCGCGCTCGGCAAGGGCAAATTCAAGGAGGAGGGAGGACACGTCGCCGCCATCAAGTCCAAGTTCGATGACACCGAGCTCTACGGCATCAACCTCGCCATCGGCGGCCTCGGCCTCAAGGACTTCAACGGCGACGTCATCCTGCCAGACGGCGCTCACGGCCACATCTTCATCGGCCACCGACCGCCCAGGCAGGACAGGCCGGGCGCCCTCCAGATCGGCATCGAGACGACAGGGCCCAACGCGCCCAGCACCGTCGGCTACATCCACAACTGGCGCTCCACCGAGAAGACCGCCAACCCCATCTCCAGCGTCGGCGGCCTCAAGCAGGACAAGATCGGTGACGACCAGATCAAGAATGCTCGCACCGTCGACCTTGGCAAGCTCGGCGACGACTGGGCCGGGGTCCTCAAGGACCGAGCGGACAGGTTCGCGGAAGACGTGAAGGACCGCCCGGCAGAGGCGATCCAGGAGCTCGTCGGCCCGCGCGCCAATCTGCCGCAGGACACTCCGGAGGTCGAGCCGCGCGACGCCGATGAGGCGTCCGACGAGGCGCCGGACGACTCCGACCGTGATTCGCGGGACGACGACGAGGCGTCAGACGAGCCGTCGGACGGCTCCGAGCGCGATTCGGAGGACGACGAGGCGTCCCACGAGCCGCCGGGCTCCAAGCGCGAGCCGCGGGACGACGAGGCGTCCCACGAGCCGCCGGGCTCCAAGCGCGAGCCGCTGGACGACGCTCGTCGCGATCCGCCCGGGGACGCCGCGGCGAGCCCGGCCAAGGACACCGGCAGCACCGCGCCCCCGAAGGCGAAAGAGGGCGGATTCTTCGCCACCATGCCCCTGGCCAAGGCCACCGGCGACGGCGACGGGAGCACCGCCGATCTCGAGGCCGAGGCCATGGAGGTGCTGAAGGCGCAAGAGACGCTCCGGATCTTCATCCCGCGGGCGCCCGGGAACGGCCATCAGGGCGCCTCGGTGCAGTTCATGAAGCGGCTCGCCCAGCTCGGCTTCAAGGGCGAGTTCGATGTCGTCTACGACGACTCCAACGAGGACGACGACCCCACGCAGGAGAAGGTAGGGAAGGACGACAAGAAATACGGCCTGAACCGGCCGAAGCTCGAGAGCCTCTTGCCGGGCTTCAAGGCGAACGGCGCTCCCATCCAGCGCCTCGAGACCAGCGGGCTCAAGGTCAACGTCATGGGCCTCAAGACCTTCCAGGCCCAGAGCGACCCGAGGCCGGCGAGGTACGGGCTCACCGGCGCCGTCGACAACCACGAGAAGCCAAAGGAGATCCTCGATGATCTCAAGGTGAGCTCCTTCGTCCAGCTCCAGCCCATGGACTGGAACCGCGAAAGCGGAAAGCGGGGCATCACGTATCGGGACAGCGAAGGCAAGGAGCAGTTCCACGAAGTCGAGTCCCTCGCCGGGCTCGGCTACATCTACGACACCACGCCTCCCGATGACCCGAGGGCGATGATCGAGGATGAGCTCGAGAAGACAGGCGCGCAGGCCAAGGCTCCTGGCGTGCTCGCGTTCCTCGAGCAGACAAAGAACGACCCGAACGACGACCCCACGACCCACACCATGGTCGTCTACGGGCTCGGCACCGGCGAGGCGCAGAACTCGAAAGCCCCTGTCTTCGAGCTGTTCAACCTCATCACCGGCATCCTGTACGCCCAGGCCCCGGATCCGGGTGACGACAGCGCGGGGACCGACCTGCAGAACAAGGGCGTCATCCTCGGCGCCGCGGGCTGGGTCAACGAGCAAGGCGAGCTCGATCAGGACGAGCTCGACACGCTCAACAAGATGCTCAACGCTGAGTGGGAGGGCGGGCTGCAGCTCGTCGTCGACAACGAGGGCAACGCCAGGAAAGAGGACTGGGAAGCGCTCGCCGACCACCTCAAGCAGCGGCTCTTCAACGGCGACAAGCCGCGCGCCGCCGTGATCAACATCGAGGACGCGGAAACGCCCGAGCGAATCGCCGACGTCAAGCCCGGCGAGGTCCTCGTCGTCGAGTTCTCGCCCAAGCGCCTCCCCATGCCCGTCTTCGAGCTCCTCCGCTCCAGGACGTCCCTGCCCAACGGCTTCGAGAGCGTCAACGGCATGGACAAGGAGCGGCAGAACAAACCGTACTTCCATGTCGGAAAGGACATGAGCAACAACTGGCCGGGCAGCGACGTCCTCCCCGACGTGCCCAGGGCCAACGCCCTTGCGGATCGCGCCAAGCTCGTCGGCCAGCAGCTCCAGGGGCATCCCGGCCTCAAGAACTGGGGGCTCAACTACAACGACGTCAAATACGTCGATATCTTCACCGAGATCGCGGACAGGAAGCCGGCCGTCAAGCTGAAGTCCCCCCGAACGGGCCGCGAGGTCAAGCTCAAGGTCAGGGGCCAGGACGTGACGGGCGAGGGAGACTCCCCGGCCAAAGGCATGACCCGCAATGGGCCTTACGGGCGGACCGAGCTGGCGAAGCTCTACAAGGACAACAGGGAGCTCATCGACACGACGCTCCGCAAGAAGGACCCCGACCGGGTCATCGGCCGGTTCCTCAACGACACGCAGAAGCCCGACTCCGGTCTGCGCAAGTACTTCGATGCCCTCAAGGAGCGCTCTGCGACCAGCGATCAGGTGAAGATCGCCTTCACCGAGCTCATCAGGGTCGAGAAGAATCCCCCCTCGCCGCCCGCCGACGACGGCATGTGGACCGCGCCGGAGACCGGTGCGTCCGCCGGGGATCAATCGCCTGCGCCCGGCAAGGGCGACGACCGCGCCGGGGCCGGAGACACCGCCGCCGCCCAGTCCGCGCCGGCCGGCTCCGCGGCGCCGGCCCCGTCGCGCGCCGAGCTGATCGACAGGGGGATGGAGCGCGGCCTGCGGGGGAGCGCCCTCGACGACTACACGAGCCGTGCGCTGGAGACCGGCGACCCGGACCCGAACAGCTACCTCAAGTCGCTGGTCGAGGACATCAAGGGCATGCCCTCGGGGTTCAAGGAGAGGGCCAAGGAGCTGCTCGAGCACCCCGAGCGGATCGATCAGCAGGACTTCGCCTTCTGCGGCCTCACGGCCATCGCCGAGGCGGCCCTGCACAACAACCCCATGAAGGCGATCGACGTCTTCCGATCGCTGTTCGACGCGACGCCCTTCCCGCTGGAGTCCGGCGGAGCCATCGACGTCACGCCCAGCGCGGAGGAGGTGGCCCGGGGCAAGGACCCGAGTCGCAACGTGCTGCTCGGCGGCAGGATCAAGCAGATCGAGAGCATGTCCGAGCACACGGGCAAGGACTACGGCGACAAGCGCCTCGACATCCTGCTCGCGCGGGCCCTGCCCAAGCTCTGGAAGACCCGCGCCAACGACAAGTACGACGCCTGGCGCGAGAGCGTCGAGAGCAAGTTCGACGCGAATTTCGGCCAGGGGAGAGAGCAGCTCCAGGGCGACGGCGCGCGCCTGAAGCGCGGCGACTTCCCGATGAGCGACGAGGCCTATACCGGCATCCTCCAGGATGTCTTCGAGGCGCACGAGGTCAACGTCCTGTCCGCGGGGGAGGCCGGTTATGACATCGACGCCATCAACGAGCTGCTCGAGGACGACGCAAGCGCGCAGTTCGTCCACGGCATCGTCCTCGCCGGGCCGGTGAGCGCCGCCGCGAAAGGAGGCGGGCTGGGGGCGCCCATGGGCTCGTCCGCGGGCGACCAGGGGCTACACCAGGTCAGGATCGTCGGTCCGATCGAGACGACCACGACCCCCGACGGCGCGGAGAGCTACGTCGTTCCGCTCTCGACCTACGGGAAGGTCATCCGGCTCCCGGTGCCCAAGGACGAGATGGGAACGTACTTCCCCCACATCCTCACCGGCCGCTGGCACGAGCCGGCGCCACCGCGAGCCGTCGACTCGGCCCAAGGCTCGCCCTCGGCTGCCGCCCCGAAGAGCGCGGCTCCTTCGACCGGCACGAGCGAGCTTTTCGCCACCATGCCCAAGGACAAGACCACCGGAGACCCGGAGCGCGACGAAGAGGAGGATGGCGAGGAGCTCGCGAGCTTCATCAACGGGCTTGACGAGATACGCGCGTACGTCCCCCAGGGACCCGGGCTCGGACATCAGTCCTCCACGATCAACCTGGTCCGGAGGATCGTCGATCAGTTCGATTTCCAGGGCACCCTCCGCATCGTCTACGACGACAGCGGCACGAAGCAGCTCCTCGACGACCGCGCGGAGGCCAGGCGCAAGCAGGAGCGCGGCGAGAAGCTCAACCCGCTGGAGAAGAGCAGCCTGATCGAGAGGACCGTCGAGGAGAAGCTCGCGCTCCTCGTCCCGGGGTTCAATCCGGCGCAAGGCGCTGGCGAGCAGACCGTGAAGCTCGGCGCGGCCCAGCTCGTCTTCACACCCGAGTCGAAGGCCGGGGGGCTGCCGAGCACGCCCTTCGGCTTCACGGGCGGTTATGACAACAAGAGCGACAACCTCGCCGTTCGGCTCAAGAGCGACCACGTCCTGAAGCTCCAGCCGTTCGGCTGGGCTCATCCGAGAGGCCGATGGGCGCGCCAGCCCGACGAGGAGAGCCGCGAGAAGATCGCCAAGCTCAAAGAGCAGCTCGGCAAAAGGCCGCCCCTCGCCCAGCAGCGGCAGATCAAGAGGGAACTGGCGGCCCTCGAAGCGAAGCAGTTCACCGAGATGCCGTCGCTGGACGCGAAGGCCCACAAGTGGGCCGTCGCCGGGCCGGAGGAGTTCAAGGCTGCCCTGTCGACGACCGGTCCGAAAGGGGCGCTCGTCAGGCACCTCATGAGCGAGATCGATCGCGGCAAGCCCGTGATCCCGCTCTACGGGATGGGGCACGCCGAGCGAGCGCAGGACGCTCCAGCCTCCCATGAGCTGTTCAGCCTCATCGCGGGTACGGCCCGGGCGCAGCAGAAGGACCCAGGGCAGTTCCCCGAGGGCGTCGCCCTCGTGGTGACCGCGAGCCTCACCGCGGACCACTACAGAGATCTCGACGCCCTGATCCACGGTCCCCGCGACGCGGGTCAGAGGGTGCTTCAGAACACCACCGGCGGCCGAGGCTGGAACAACCCCGCGCTCGACGCCTTCGACAGCACGGTCGAGGAGCTCGGCCTGAAGGAGCGCCTGCTCCGCGTCACGGTCGACGATACCGAGGAGAGCGTCGCGAAAGCCATGCAGGCCATCTCCGAGCTGCGCCAGGACCAGATCCTGCTCGTCCAGCTCGGTGGCTTCCCGCCGGCCGTCTTCGAGGTCTTCTTCTCCTACACCAACATGATGGGGGTGCTGGAGGGGCCCAACACCGCCAACATGATGATGAGCCAGGGGAAGCCCTTCGTGAAGGGCGGCGGCGCGGCCAAGGAGCAGCTCGGAGCGCCGCCCTCGAAGCACGGCTTCGAGGGCGAGCGCGTGCTCATCGACAAGGTGAGCGAGACCCTCAATGGCAATCTCTCCAGCTGGCTTCCGGGCGACGCAGGCCCCGGTCTCCAGCGCAAGGACGAGGACATCGCCGACTACCTCCTCTCGCTTGGCGGCGAGGGCTCCCAGATCCGCGAATACCACAGGAGCCTGGGAGACGAGTACACCTCCCCGAACGCCGACGCCTTCGCCGACGGCATGAAGGACATCATCCGGGCCGTACGTGACGGCACGAGCGAGCCCACAGGCGCCCCGGCGGGCAAGGAGAGCGGGTTCTTCGCAACAGCGCCCCAGACCAGCGCCCCCGCCAGCGGGACCCCGGGCGCCAGCGACCGGCTCTCCGACTTCGTCAACGGGCAGAGCGAGATCCGCGCGTACATCCCCCATGCGCCGGGGTTCGGGCATCAGTCCTCCACGATCAACCTGATCCGGAGGATCGCCGATCAGCTCGAGTACGAGGGCACCGTCCGCGTCGTCTACGACGACGGGGGCACGGCCGAGACCCTGAAGCAGCGCGAGGACGCCAAGGAGAAGCAGGCGAGCGGCCAGCCGCTCAGCGAGAACGAAAGGAGCATCCTCGGCGACAAGACCATCGAGGAGAAGCTCGCGATCCTCGTCCCCGGGTTCGACGCGAGCAAGGGCGCAGGCGAGCAGACGGTGACGCTCGGTACGACCCGGATCGTCTTCACGCCCGAGTCGAAGGCGAAGCAGCTGCCGCCCGCCAAGTTCGGGTTCACGGCCGGGTACGACAGCAGCGACAACCTCGCGGAGCGGCTCAACAGCGACCATGTCCTCAAGCTGCAACCCTATGGCTGGCAGCAGTCGAGAGGCATCTGGAAGCGCGTCTCCGACCAGACGAAGCGCGAGCTCGAGACGATCGAGCAAGCTCTCAAGAACAGCAGGACGCCCGCCGCTCAGAAGAGACAGCTGCGCGACAGGCGGGCGGCTCTGCAAAAGAATGCGTTCGTCGAGATGCCCTCGCTGAACGGGAAGGCGCACACGTGGGCCATCGCAGACAAGGAGACGTTCGAGGAGACCCTGCCCGCGCTCGGCGCGAAAGCGGAGCTGGTGACGCACATCGTGAGCGAGATCGATCGGGACAAGCCCGCGATCATGCTCTACGGGCTGGGGCACCCCGAGAAGGCGAAGATCAGCCCGGCGTCGCATGAGCTGTTCAACCTCATCGCCGGCGCGGCGAGGGCGCAGCAGCAGAGCCCCGACAAGTTTCCCAAGGGCGCGGCCCTCGTGGTGACCGCGAACCTCGACGAGCCCGATTACAATAAGCTCGACGCCCTGATCCACGATCCGCGCGGCGCGGGCCGAGACGTGCTCACGAACAGCGAGGGCGGCGATCGGTGGACTGACGAGAAGGTCGGCGCGTTCGCGGACGCCGTGGGTGAGCTCGGCCTCGCGGATCGCTTCCGCCGCATCACCGTCGACGACACCGAGGAGAGCGTCAAGCGCGCGATCGACGCGATGTCGACCATGGGCGAGGATCAGATCCTGCTCATCCAGCTCGGCGGGTCTCCGCCCGCCGTCTTCGAGGTCCTGTTCTCCCACACGAACATGATGGGCGTGCTGGAGGGGCCCAACACCGCCAACATGATGATGAGCCAGGGCAAGCCCTTCGTGAAGGGCGGAGGCGGGGCCGCGAAGGAGCAGCTGAGGGCCCCGGAGCTCGAGGACAAGGGCGCGTTCGCGGGAGAGCGCGCGCTCATCGACAAGGTCAGCGAGACGCTCAATGGCAACCTCTCCAGCTGGCTGCCGAGCGACGCGAGCCCCGGGCTCCAGCGCAAGGACGAGGACCTCGCGGACTACCTCGTCTCGCTGCGCGACGGGGACTCCCCGCTCCGCAAATACCACGAGAGCCTGAGGGACGAGTACACCTCGCCCGAGCGCGACGCCTTCGCCGAGGGAATGCAGGCGCTCATCACGCTCGCCCAGGAGAGCGGAGGCGAAGGCCGGAGCGGAGCCGAGACGCTGTGGGGCGCGCCGAGCGCCGCGGCGTCCACCGGCATGCAGGACCCCGCGCCGGGCGCGCAAAGCGCCCAGCCGAAGGCCGGAGGCAAAGCCGGTCAGACCACGCCGGCCGGTTCCCAGGCGGGGAGTCTCCCGACGGCGAGCGGGCCCCTCGGACAGTCGCGCGCCGAGCTGATCGACAGGGGGATGGAGCGCGGCCTGCGGGGGAGCGCCCTCGACGACTATACGAGCCGTGCGCTGGAGACCGGCGACCCGGACCCGAACAGCTACCTCAAGTCGCTGGTCGACAACATCGGCGGCATGCCCTCGGGGTTCAAGGAGAGGGCCAAGGAGCTGCTCGAGCACCCCGAGCGGATCGACCAGCAGGACTTCGCCTTCTGCGGCCTCACGGCCATCGCCGAGTCGGTCCTGCACGACAACCCCATGAAGGCGATCGACGTCTTCCGGTCGCTGTTCGACGCGACGCCCTTCCCGCTGGAGTCCGGCGGAGCCATCGACGTCACGCCCAGCGCGGAGGAGGTGGCCCGGGGCAAGGACCCGAGTCGCAACGTGCTGCTCGGCGGCAGGATCAAGCAGATCGAGAGCATGTCCGAGCACACGGGCAAGGACTACGGCGACAAGCGCCTCGACGTCATGCTCGCCCGCGCCCTGCCCAAGCTCTGGAAGACCCGGGCCAGGGACAGCTACGACGCGTGGATCCACGAGGTCGAGCAGGGCTTCGACAAGGACTTCGCCCAGAAGGGCGACCAGCTCGCGGGCGACGGCGCCCGCCTGAAGCGCGGCGACTTCCCGATGAGCGAGGAGGCCTATACGGGCATCCTCGGCGATGTCCTCGAGGCGAACGACGTGAATGTCATGTCGTCGAAGGGCGGCGAGTACGACATCGACGCGATCAACAGGCTGTTCGACGGAGACGGCAGCGGGCGGTTCGTGCACGGGATCGTCCTCGCCGCGCCGGTGGACGCCGAGGCCAAGAAGTACGCGCCGCTCTCCGACAACCTCGGCCCGGATCGAGACATCAGCGCCTGGAGCGATCCGGCGAGCTCGTTCGAGAACCAGGCGCTGCACCAGGTCAGGATCGTCGGCCCCATCGAGACGACGACGACCCCCGACGGCGCGGACGCCTATGTCGTTCCGATCTCGAGCTACGGCAAGACCTTCCCGTTCGTGGTGCGCAAAGACAGGATGGGGGAGTATTTCCCGAACATCCTCACGGGCAGCTGGCACCGGCCGGCGCCGCCGCTCGCGGCGGAGCAGCCCACGAGCGCCGGGCCCGCCGCCGACAAGGGCGGGTTCTTCGCCACTTCGCCGGCGCCCGGCGGACAGCAAGCGACCACAGCGGATTCGGCCGACGACACCCCTGCCGATGGCGCCGAGTTGCAGACCGGCTCTCCCGATCTGCCAGGGGTCGACCCCACGAGCGGCACGACGCCGTCCGCTGCCGGCACAGCATCCCTGAGCCCAGAGACCACGCCGCACAGCGCGGAGACGACCGGGAGCGAGCGCCCGCTCGACGCGCGGCATGCCAGGGCGCTCGCGCAGATCAAGCGAAGCCTGAAGACAGCAATGCACGTCAGCGCGCAGGCCAACAGCACGACGCCGTACACCACGGCGCGGCGAGCCGGTCTGGAGCGCGTCGACGAGCATCCGCTGGCGGAGCTCTACGGCGTGCGCGTGATCTCGGCGTGGAGACCGGCGAGCGCGCAGATCGGCATCGCCGTCGACCACAGGCTCAGCACGTCGTACCTGCGGGACGCCTACGACGACCCAAAAAAACAAGGGGCGCTGCACCTGTTCAAGCAAGGCGTCGAGAAGGTCCTCGACAAATATGGGCTGTCGAACGACAAGACGAAATCCTATTTCCTCGTCAACTCCGCGCACGCCGCCGAGCGCCTCGCCCCCGTCCTCGAGAAGCACCAGGCGTCGGCCAGCACGCGCCTCGGCACACCCGGGATCCACCTCCTCGAGGTCGATCTCGACGAGAGGAGCAGCGAAGAGGAAGTCAAGGGCATCCGGCAATACCTGAAGGAGATCGGAGCGACCCCGTCGACCTACCAAGTGTACAGGTACGTCAAGCCGGCGAAGGAGCTGGCCATCGACACGACGATCGACAACCTGGCCGGTTTGGAAAGGCTCCTGAAGAGCTCGGATTTCAGGCAGCTGAAGAGGATCGCCAACTCCGAATCGTCGATGCGGTTCATCTTCAAGACGGCCGTGGCGCTGCTCGAAGGGCTGGATGCGGTCGTCAGGGAGCGCGGGAGCGACGCGTTCCGTCACGGGAAGCTGGTGCAGGAGGCGTTGCAGAACATCGAGCGCCTCCTGCCGATCTTCTACGTCTTCCGGGACAGCAGCGCGCGCGTGATGCCCTACTACGACCCGCTCATCGACGAGCTCTTCCTGATGCTCGTCGCGGCGCGCCCGTATGGGCCAGACGACCTCATCGCCGGCGAGGAGCAGGTCCAGGACGAGCGCAATCCCAAGGTGAAGGAGCTGGTCGGCGACGCGAGCGTAGATCGCGCGATCCACCCGGCCTGGAGCGGGATGGATGCGCTCGTGACCGCGCTGGAGGCGGCGCGGCAGGTGAGCGGCGACAGCGTTCATCTGCTGCACGACACCGATCGCGCGCAGGCGAATTACTTCGAGGTCCCCATCGTCCTCGGCGCGCAAGGGCGCGTCGCCGACCCCGGCGCAGAGATGGACGCCGGCATCGTGTTCGCGACCCTGGACCCGAGCGCTCCAGTGAGCCAACCCACGTCACCAGCCGACGTCATCGAGGCGGTGAAAGGGCGGATCGCGCGCTTCGAAGAGCAGGAGTCGAGCGGCGCGCGCGTGGTCTCGCTGGTCCTCGACACGACGATCCAGACCAAACCGCGCTCGGACGGCGAGCTCTCCCACGTGGACCAGGTCGTCAGCGAGCTCGCCCCTCTGGTGAAGGAAGGGAAGCTCCAGATCCTCCTGGCCAGGAGCTATCAGAAGTACCAGGGCCTCGGCAGCGCGAAGGTGATGGGCGGCGCGGTCACCCTCCTTCGCTCGACCGCCGGCGCTCCGGAGAGCCGCGACTTCCTCAAGAACATCGACACGAAGGGCAACACGTCGCGCGACGAGTGGCAGTTCTTCACCCACGTCCTGAAGAACGCCAGCGACAATGAGCTCGGGATGATCGGCGTCGCCACGGAGAACGCCAAGTTCGTCGCGGATCACCTGTTCCCGAGGGGCGGCGGCTCCCCCTATGTCGAGGGGCTGCCGTTCCTGATGAAGGCTTTCCAGGTCGAGCAGTACATGAAGAGCCTGGACCTCCTGCAGCTCGACAGCTTCGGCCTCGTGACAAGCACGTTCCTCGGCATCGAGTCGGCCGGCACGCGCGTGACGATCGGCCAGGAATCGAAGCATCGCCTCGTCGAGAAGTTCTTCGCCACGGGCCACCTGATACCGGAAGATCCCGGGGGGAGAAATCTCCCCACGTTCGACGACGTGCTCTCGCAGATGCGCGCGGTCCTCAGCGAGGTGGACGACCGGTATCAGCGCCAGCACGAGGCCCCCGAGCGGGTCCCGTTCAACCCCTACCGCGCGGGCACATCGAGCGACACGAGGGACATCGCCTCGATGTACCGGTCCATTCTAGGCCGGCGTTCGACGGACGGCGCACGGAGCGATCTCCACCTCGACCACGCGCTCGCATCGTATCTCTCGACGACCTTCCTCGCCGTCCGTCGCGCGAGAGGCGAAGGGAGCATCCCCGTCAAGTTGAACCCTACGAAGCAGGACAGCAACCGCAAGGCGCTCCTCCGCCTAAGCCGCGAGCTGTTCGACGCGGGGCTGCTCGATCGCGTGACGCCGGAGATGCGGAGGCACCTCAGCGCGGCCTGGATCGAGGCCCTGGCCGATCTCAAGGCCAGAGCGGGGCGCTCGTTCGGAAGGCCGAGCGCCGACGCAGCGAGCGCGAGCGAGGCGAGCTCGGATCGGGGCAAGCTCGAGGAGGACATCAGGAAGTTCGGCCGCTTCGCGCCGACGCGCGACCAGCTGGACGATGAGTTCGTCGCCGAGGTCTCCCGCCTGCTCGACGTCGGCGAGGCGCCGACGTCGCAGCCGCGCGCGAGCGCGTTCGGCTCTGCGCTGCATGCGCCGTCGAGCACCGTCGCGTCGTTGCCCATAGCGATGCCTCCATCGCTGCCCGGTGCCACGGGCCCGATGCCTGGGATCTTTCCGCCGCCGCCTCCACCCATGTTCGATCAGGCAAACGCCGTGGTGTTCCGGCCGCCGCCTCCGCCTCCGCCGCCGCCCACGTTCGATCCGGCGGACACGAAGGCTGGGTACAACCCCGCTGCCGCGCAGGGCGCGAAGGGCTCCCCTGCCCCGACCACCGGCGCCACGACGGCCGACAGCCCTTCCGGCGCCGAGCAAGCCACGCAGCCGCAGGGGAGCCCCCTCGAGGATCTGATCCGCACGATCGACGAGCAGAGCAGCACATGGCCCCGCCCGGCGGACGGCGAGCACAGGGAGGAGGCCGCCAAGCTGCTGAGCCGGCTGCTCCAAGCGCAGGGCGTGAGCAGCTCGGTCGTCGAACGGCTGAGCACGCTCATCAAGGATCCTGCCTCGCTGTCGCAATCGGCCTTCACCAACTGCGCGCTGCACAGCGTCCTTTATACGACGCTCAAGAGCGATCTCGCGACGGCATCGCACCTGGTCGTCGCGCTCTTCACCGGCAAGCTGCTCGGCCGCCTCGCGGGCGCGCCCGGCGCTGGCACCTTCGGACAGCGAGGCTCGGGCTCTCCGGCGCTCAGCGAGGGGCTGGAGCTCATCCTGAACCAGATGAAGGGAGAGGGCCTGTCAGCGCCAGGGCCGGCGCCGACAAGGCCGCTCGTCAACGGCCTCAAGACCGCCAAGGCCAAGCACGACCGCCTGAAGGGGCAAGGCGCATCCACCCAGGACCTGGACGGCCACCTGCTCGACCACCTGCTCGCCCGCGGCCTCGTCGAGCTGCTCGGGAGGACCGCCGTCGCTGCGCTCGAGAAGCAGACCGACGACGCCAGGGAGCCCGGCGTCGCCGCGGCGGAAGGCGATCTGCTGGTCTCGGCGAGATCGACCGCGGCCCTCATGAACGCGGCCCTCGGCGCGGGCGCGAAGATCATGACCACCGTCTCCCCCGGCGGCTACGACGTCGCGCGCATCAACGAGGCCCTCGGGAAGCCCGATCAGGCGGGGTTCGCGCTCGCGACCGTGATGAACGGCAAGGCGCTCTGGGAGGAAGCAGCGAAGCACGGGGCCGGCGCCTCGACGCCCCAGGATCCCGAGACGATCCCGCGGCTCGACAAGGTCGATACGTCGAGCCCCCACCTGGTCGCGATCGACGGGCCGATCACGGTCCATGGCGATTCCTTCCTCGTGCCGATCCAGTCCTGGGGGCGAGCGTTCCCCGTGCGGGTGGCCAAGCAGGACATGCCGAAGCTCTTCGCGGCGTTCGCCTATGGGACGTATCCCCCGGCGCGGACGCCGCAGGCGAGCGCCTCCGCCGAGGTGAATCCTCAGGCTTCGGGCGGCGCCGCCGACGCGCTGACCGGCATGGCCCCCCGCGTGCAGGACTTCGACAGCCCGGCAGACTGGCGCCGCTTCAACGAGCGTGTGCGCCCCTGGCTCGGCGAGATCCACCGCATCCGGCAGCCCCATGATCTGCGCGGGGCCATCGACGCGCTCTCCGCCGAGGCCGCGAGGCTCTTGCTCCGGCTCTACGACGAGGATCCGCAGAGAGCGCGCGTCGAGCTGCGCCGGCTGGGCCGCTTCAACATGAACGACACGCGCAGGCTGAGCGCGCTGCTGGACAGGCTCACGGAATCGGAGGCGTCCGACACCGAGCTGATGGAGGTGGAGCTCCTGTCCGAGCTCGAGGCGATCGAGCAAGCCCAGGGCGATGGCGAGGCGTCGGACACGGACTCGTTCGATCTGGATGATGTCCTGGCCTTTCAAGGCCAGCTCGACGCGCTGGAGAGCGCGCAGAGCGAGTTCAACCAGTGGATGCAAGAGCAGCTCGACGGCGATCCGTCAGAGCCCGAGGACGCCGGGGAGGAGCAGTCGGAGTCCGGGGACTCCGACGCTGGGATGTCCGAGTCAGCGCGGCTGGCGCGCGCCAACGTCCAGGGAATGGACCAGCTCCACACTGCGGGCAGAGTCCAGTACTCGTTCAACGTGCCCAGCGAGGACCTGGACGAGCTCACGGAGGTCGCGCGGAACGCCGGCGTCCAGGGGGAGCTGGCGGACGCCCGGACCGGGTTCCTCAATCCGGATCATTTCGAGAAGCAGAGCAGCTACACGTGGCGCCTGAGGCCCGGCGTGAGCGCGAGCAAGGCGCTGCGGGAGTTCTTCAACCCCGAGGAGCACCTCACCATCGCCGAGTGCGGCACGACCATGCAGGCGATCAACTACCGCACGATCCTGCGCGCGGTCGGAGAGGAGGACTTCGACCGGAGGTTCGGCGGCGAGGACTCCAGCGTCCCGAACGAGGACCGCCTGCTGCTGCAGCGCGACTTCAGCGCCCAGAACCCCCTGCAGCGCTTCTTCGCGCCCGAGGCCGCGACGCTCGACGACGAGGAGCGGGCGGAGATGACCGGCGAGGGCGGGGAGGACCTGCGCAACGCGCCGAGCTCCCGCCCCGCGAAGCGCGGCGGCTGGTACTACATCAAGAACCACGAGCTCTATTCCAGGCGCCACCCGGAGGGCTTCTGGAGCGGCGAGAACGCGATGTACCTGGGGCGCGACCGCGCGTCCGGCGAGCAGCTGTTCAGCGGGTTCGGCGTGGCCCCGACGACCGAGGAGCAGCTGGCAGACACCCTCGCCAGCGAGTTCAACCAGGAGCCGACCGAGACCGAGGTCGAGAAGATCCTCGGCTCGGGCCGCGACCTGAGCCTGGCGCTCCCGACGCTGGGAGATCTCGACTCGATCGCTGACATGCCGCTCACCGAGGCGAGCATGAACCACATCGCCAGGCTGCACGGTCACCCCGGCATCGACGCGGCGCCCAGGGAAGCCGGCGAGACCGGGCCCGAGGACGTGGCGCGCCGCCTGTTCCGGGAGACGCTCGAGGGCCAGCCGCTCCAGCAGCCGCTTTCGCACGCGGATCTCGTCGCCAGCCTCGACCTGTCGGAGCTCGACAGGAGGGCTCTCGAGGCGGGGGACCCCGCTCCGGCGGAGCGATCGCTCGGGACGTGGGGGGTGCGCGCGGTGCCCGGCGCCGAGGGCGCGGCCGCCTCGCACGACGCGCAGGCCGGGAGCGCAGGGACGCCGCGCGCCGTGCTGCGCTGGACGCGGCCGTCGTCCAGCAGGCACGGGGGGCAGCACACCACGCCGTATACGCTCGTCTTCGACGGGTACTGCAAGCGGTTCAACTTCACCTTCACGCCGGCGTTGATGAACCTCTTCCTCGATCTCAACCGCGACAGCATGAGACCCGTCAACCCGAGCGATCGGACGGTCCGCAAGACGACGAAGATCCGGGTCGACGAGGGCGCGGAGTTCATCTTCCCGCTGCCCAGCGAGGTGAACAAGCTCGCGAAGGTCCCCGGCGGCTTCCAGAGCATCGGCGGCAAGGCCCTGTCGGCCGAGCAGATCCGGAGGGAGTTCGGCCGAGAAGAGCTCTTCTCGGGTGCGCCCTCCCCGGCGAGCCCGGCCGACGTGCGCGCGGGGTACCGGCCCCAGGACGCCGCGAGCGGCAGGAGCGACGGCGCGCAGACCGCGACCGCCGCCTCCACGACGCGCGGCGAGGGCTCCGCGTCAGACGGCGCAATCGGCGACACGCAGGTCACGCAAGCCGACACGCAGGTCACGCAAGCGGACGCGCAGGTCACGCAAGCGGACACGCAGGTCACGCAAGCGCACGCGCAGGCCACGCAAGCCACCGGCGCGCCGGCTGCTCTCGACGGCGCCGTGCCCATCCCCGCGCGGATCGACGCCCTGGTGAGGACGCTCGTCGCGAAGAGCGACGCGTGGTCCTCCCCGCGCACGCAAGTGGACAAGCAGGAGGCCATCGCGCTCGTGACCGAGCTCCTGCAACAGCTCGGCATGGACGCCCGGGTCGTCGACAGGGCGGGCGAGCAGGGCAAGGACACGCCTGATTCCGAGCACTCCACCTGCACGTGCGTCCGTTAGGCCAGCGCCCGCGTCAGCCGCGCTCCGCGGGCGCGCTCCACCTGTCTCCTCGCCACGGCGCGGCTCGTCCGCTCCAGGCGAGCGCGATCCTCATCGGATGAGCAGCGCTCCCGGCGCCGAGCGGCTAAGCTCGGGCCGCGTCTGCCCATGAAGTTCGTCCACGCCGCCGACCTCCACATCGACAGCCCCCTCCGCGGGCTCGACCGTTACCCGGGCGCGCCCGTCGAGCAGATCCGCGGGGCGACCCGCCGCGCGCTCGAGAACCTCGTGAACCTCTGCCTCGCCGAGGAGGTCGACCTCCTGCTCCTCGCGGGCGACATCTACGACGGCGACTGGAAGGACTACAGCACGGGCCTGTTCTTCGCCGCGCAGCTCTCCCGCCTGCGCGCCGCCCGGGTGGACGTCGTGCTCCTCTATGGCAACCACGACGCCGAGAGCAACATCACGCGTCACCTGGAGCTCCCGGAGAACGCCCGGCGGCTCGATCCCCGCCGGCCCGAGTCGATCGTCTTCGATCGGCTCGGGGTCGCCGTCCACGGACAGAGCTTCGCGACCAAGGCCGTCACCGACGATCTCGCCGCGGGTTATCCGGACGCGCGGGCAGGCCTCTTCAACATCGGCATGCTCCACACCTGCCTGGGCGGCCGCGAGGGCCACGACAACTACGCTCCTTGCAGCCTGAACACCCTCGTCGGGAAGCGATACGATTACTGGGCGCTCGGCCACGTGCACACCCGGGAGGTGCTCTCGCGCGATCCGTACATCGCGTTCCCCGGCAACCTCCAGGGCCGCCACGCCCGCGAGACAGGCGAGAAGGGCGCCCTCCTCGTCGCGGTGGACGAGGGCCGCATCACCTCGGTCGAGCACCGCCCCCTCGACGTCGTGCGCTGGTGCGCCTGCGAGGTCGATCTCTCCCCGGCCGCGAGCGCCGACGACATCGTGGATCTGACGCGGGAGGAGCTCGAGCGGCGCCTCGCCGAGGCGGACGGGCGCACGCTGGCCGCGCGGGTCTTCCTGTGCGGCGCGACGAAGGCGCACGCCGCGCTCCGCGCCGATTTCGAGCGCTGGACGGGGCAGATCCGCGCGATCGCCAACGACCTCGGCGGCGCGCTCTGGATCGAGCGCGTCCTCTCCCGGACGATCTCGCCGCTCCAGGTGGGCGCGCTGGACGAGCGGGACGACGCGATCGGCCAGCTCACGCGGTCGCTGCGCGCGCTGCGCGACGACGAGGCGGGCCTGTCCTCGCTGCTGCGCGAGTTCGCGAGCCTCAGGAACAAGCTGCCCGTCGAGGCGCGCGAGGGGGACGACACGATCCGCCTCGACGACCCGGCGTTCCTGCGCGAGGCGCTCGACGACGTGGAGCACACGCTGATCTCGCGGCTGCTCGGCGCGAGCGACGCGCCCTGAAGGCCGGCGCGGCCCCGCGGCGCGCCCGAGCTCCGACGCCGCAGCGTGACGGCGCGCCCGAGCTCCGACGCCGCGGCGTGACGGCGGCGCGCAGCGCTCCGACCGCCGCTTGACGGCGCGCGGATCTCCACCATGCACACCTCGCGATCCGGCGTGACGCGAGCATCACCTCGAACGTCCGGACGCCATCGAACGGGGGAATCATGGTCGACCAGGACGCTTTTCCGGAGCTGTTCCATCCGAGCAGCCGCGCCGAGCCTCACGCGATCTACGCGCGCATGCGCGCCGCGGGGCGCCTGCATCGCCTCATTCACCCCCGCCTCGACGTGCCCATCTGGGTGGCCGTGCGTCACGACGACTGCGTGGAGCTCCTCAAGGATCCGCGCCTGATCCGCGACTTCCACAAGCTCCCTGGCGAGGTGCGCCGGCGTTACTTCCCGCTCAGCGAGCGCACGACCTTCATGGATCGGCACATGCTCGACGCCGATCCGCCGGATCACACGCGGCTCAGGGGCCTCGTCCAGCGGGCCTTCTCGCCGCGGATGATGGAAGCGCTGCGCCCGCGCATCCAGGAGATCGCGGACGGGCTCATCGACGCCGTGATCGACCGGCGCCGGATGGAGCTCGTGGCAGACTTCGCGTTTCCGCTCCCCACCGCGGTGATCGCCGAGCTCCTCGGCCTCCCCGTCGAGGATCGCGACCGGTTCCGCCGGTGGACCAAGGTCCTCCTCGCGCCCGCGAACAATCGCGAGTTCGTGGAGCGCGGGCAGTCCGTGGTGGAGGAGTTCGGGGCGTACTTCCGGGCGCTCTTCGAGGTCCGCCGCAAGGCCCCGCGCGACGACCTGATCAGCGGCCTCGTGCTCGCCGAGGAGCAGGAGCACAAGCTGAGCCCGACCGAGCTCTCGAGCATGGTGTTCCTGCTGCTCGTCGCGGGCCACGAGACCACGGTGCACCTCATCGCGAGCGGCATGTTCCTCCTGCTCTCGCACCCCGAGGAGCGGCGCCGGCTGGCCGAGGACCCCGGGCTCGTCGGCTCCGCGGTGGAGGAGGCGCTGCGCTGCGAGGGGCCGGCAGAGCTCTCGACGATCCGCTGGGCGCTCGAGGACATCGAGCTGTTCGGCGCCCGCGTGCCGGCGGGAGAAGGGGTCGCGGCGGGGCTCCTGGCCGCAAACCGAGATCCGGAGCACTTTCCGGATCCGGACCGCTTCGACATCGGCCGCTCGCCGAACCGGCACATCGCCTTCGGGAGCGGGATCCACTTCTGCCTGGGCGCGATGCTCGCGCGGATCGAGGCGGCGATCGCCTTCTCGACGCTCCTGCGGAGGCTGCCGCGCATCGAGCTCGCCGTCTCGCCCCGCGACATCGTGTGGAGCGAATGGCCCATCATCCGCGGCCCGGCGGCGGTGCCTGTGGGATTCTGAGCGGGCGAGCGCTCAGCCCCCCGAGGGGGCCGTCCGGGCGTAGGCGCGCAGCACCTCGGCCACGCTCCACGCCTGGGCGACGCACCCGCGGGGCGTGAACGGCGGCTCGGCGTCGAAGATCTCGCTGATCGAGCCGGCGCACGCCTCGTCGAGGTGCGGCGCGAAGCCCTCGAGCAGGCGCCGAGCCCCGCCGAGATCGGTGGGATACACCTTCAGCCAGGCGTCGATGAACGGGCCCATGAGCCACCCCCACACGGTGCCCTGGTGATAGGCCATGTCCCGCGCGCGGAGGTCGCCGAAGTACTTCGGTTTGTAGTCCGGATGCCCCGGCGCGAGCGACCTGAGGCCCACGGGCGTCCAGAGCCGCTCCTTCGCCTGATCGACGATCCCCTTCCAGCGCGCGGGATCGAGGACGGGGTGAGGCAGAGAGATCGCGAGGAGCTGGTTTGGCCGGAAGGCGTCGTCGACGCCCTGCTCGCCGTCGATCACGTCATAGAGATAGCCGTGCTTCTCGGACCAGAAGCGCCGGTTGAAGGAGGCCTTGACCTGCTCGGCGGCCGCGCCGTAGCGCTTCGCCGCGCCGTCGCCGTCGGACTCGCGCGCCCAGCGCTCGATGAGGCGCAGGGCGTTGTACCAGAGCGCGTTGATCTCCACGGCCTTCCCCCGGCGTGGCGTGACCACGTAATCGCCGACCTTCGCGTCCATCCAGGTCAGCTGATATCCCTCTTCCCCCTGGCGGATCAGGCCGTCCTGCGGGTCGGCGCGGATCCCGAAGCGCGTCCCGCGGGTGTGGTGCTCGACGATGTCGATCAGCGTGGGGAGGATGAGCCGGAGCGTCTCGCGATCGCCGGTGGTCGCCAGGTAACGATCGAGCGCGTGGAAGAACCAGAGGGTGGCGTCGGCGGTGTGGTAGAGCCCGTCGTTCTTGCCCTCCGGGAACATGTTGGGGATGAGCCCGTCCTTCACGTAATGGGCGAACGTGCGCAGGATGTAGCCCGCCTCGGTGTGGCGCCCGGTGACGAGCGTCAGCCCCTCCAGGCTGATCATGGTGTCCCGGCCCCAGTCGGTGAACCAGTGGTAGCCCGCGATGACGGTGCGCACCTCGTCTCCGGCGGCCCGGGCGCGGGCGGCGTCCTCGACGCGGCCCGCGGGGCTGATGAGGAACTGATCGGCGCCGAGGACGAGCTCCGCCGCCGGGCCGGTGCGGACCTCGGGCGCCGCGGCGAGCAGGAGCCGTTTCCGGCGCTTGCGCTCCGCGCGCTCCACCTCGTCCGTGGAGAGGGCGTTGAGCGTCTCCCAGGCCTCCGTGGACGCGATCAGCGTCGCGCTGCCGGAGACCGGGAGCTCGAGGCTGAAGCGGCCAGGGCTGTAGAACTCGCCCACGGCGTCGTATCCGCGGCTCTGCTCGATCCGGTAGCGCACGTTGCGCAGCCGGGCGCTCTCGATCCTGAACTCGGCCCGAGCGCCCTGGACCTTCAGCCGGAGCGGCGGCAGGTCGCCGGGCGACGCGAGCTCGTAGCGATCCTCGACCACGGTGAGCGCATAGGGGCCCGCCACCGGCCGATCGAGCGCGCCCTCGTGCGGCCGGAAATTCACCCACGGCTGGAGCTCGATCCGCACCGGCCCCGTCCCCTCGACGAGCGTGTACGTGACATGGACCGTGTTCTGCGCGTGGGGCATGAGGAGGCGCCGCTCGATCGCCATCCCCGCGCCCTCGTAGCGCCAGACGGGGAGCCCGGCCTCGAGGCGGAACTCGGCGAGATCGATGACCTGCGCGGCGCCGTCGTCGAGCCAGGGCTCCTGACCGCCCACCTGGTACACCCTGTCCTCCGCGGTGAAGATCCGGGTGGAGAGATCGCTGAGCATCATGGTGCGGCCGAGGGGGGCCGGCAGCGCGGAGATCAGCAGTCCATGGAAGCGGCGGGTCACCGCGCCGGAGACGGTGCCCGACGCGTAACCGCCGAGGCCGTTCGTGACGAGCCATTCCCGCGTGAGCGGGTCCGAGCCGCGCTCGGCGTCCTCCTGCGAGGTGGGGGCGGCGCCCCGGGACCAGACCATCCTCCGGCAGATCTCGTCAGCGTACATTCTTCTTGGGCTCCTCCGGGCGCGGGTTGGCGCTCGTCTTCTCGGGCACCGGCGTCCCGACCACGGGGTGGAGGAGGATCGCCGCCTCGCCCGGGATATGGACGCCCTCTTCGGTGATGACAGGTGGGCTGCCTTGGCCCCCGTAGCGGGGGGACTCGCTGGACCACGACGTCTCCCAGCGGCGCCCCGGCGGCGGGGCGAAGAGCGGCTCCGGCAACGAGCCTCGGTGGATGTCCCGCCCGAGGTTGACGAGGAGCAGCCGGTCGTCGCCGTCGTCGCCGAAGTAGCGCAGGAGGAAGGCGTGGGCCGAGAGGACGGCCCCGTCGACGCCGCGCGGGCGCTGGGCCCGGATCACCGGATCGCGCCGGCGGAGCGCGATGAGGTCCTCGTGGAGGGCGTAGATGGCGGCGTTGCGCTCGCGCTCGGAGAAATCGAGCTTGCAGCGCTCGAACGTCCGCGGGTCGCTCGGATCGTCGAGCTGCTCGCGGACCTCGGGCGCCGCGCAGGACGGGAACTGCTCGAGGAACTCCGCCCTGCCCTTGCGCACGAGCGGGGCGAGCTCGGGGTTGTGGTCGGCGAAGAAGAGGAACGGCGCCGAGGACCCGAACTCCTGCCCCTGAAAGAGCATGGGTGTCCCCGGGGCGAGGAGCAGGGCCGCCGACATCGCCCGGAGCCTGCCCGGGCTCACGATGTGGCAGAGCCGCTCGCCTCGCGCGGTGTTGGCGACCTGATCGTGGTTCTCCAGGAAGAGGACGAAGCGGGCCGGATCCACGCCGAGCGCCGGCGTCCCTCGCCGCTGCTTCTGCCAGTGGTAGCGCTGCCCCTGGAAGAGGAACCCGTGCTTCAGGGCGGAGAGGAGCTCCTGGGGCGAGCCCTCGTGATCGCTGTAATAGGCCTCGTTATGGCCGGTGAGCGCCACCTTGGCGCTGTGGTGGAAATCGTCGTTCCAGATCGCGTCGAGCCCGTAGCCGCCCCGATCGGCGGCGCGGATCAGCCACTCTTCCTGGGACTCGTTCTCGGCCACGAGGAACGTCTCCTTGCCCTTCGCCGCCTCCCGCACGCGGCGCGTGATGGCGGCGAGGATGTGGTCCTTCGAGCCATCGTAGATGTTCTGCGTCGCGTCGAGGCGGAGCCCGTCGAGGTGGAACTCGTCGATCCAGTAGCCGGCGTTGGAGATGAAGTATTCCCTCACCGCCTCGGACCGCGGGCCGTCGAAGTTGATCGCCGCTCCCCAGTCCGTCTTGTGACGATCGGTGAAGTAGTCCGCGGAGAACTGGCCGAGGTAGTTGCCGTCCGGGCCGAGGTGGTTGTAGACGACATCGAGGATCACCGCGATCCCGGCGCGGTGCGCCGCGTCCACGAAGCGGCGGAGATCGTCCGGGCTTCCATAGAGGCGCGTCGGCGCGAAGAGGTTCACGCCGTCGTACCCCCAGTTGAAGCGGCCGGGGACCTCGGCGATGGGGAGCAGCTCGATCAGGGAGACGCCGATCCGCGCGAGCTCGGGCAGCTCGCGGGCCGCGGACTCCCACGTGCCCTCCCGGGTGAACGTCCCGATGTGCATCTCGTAGACGACTTGCCCCTTCAGCGGGGCGCCCCGGAATGCCGCGTCGCTCCATGAGAACGCGCCGGGATCGATCACCTCGGAGGGCCCGTGCGGCCCCTCCGGCTGCGACCGCGAGGCGGGATCGGGATAGAGCGCCTCGCCGTCGTCGAGCCGGAACCGGTAGCGGGTGCCGCTCGCGGCGGACGCGACGAGCCCCGCGAAGTAACCGCCCTCCTCGGGCCGCAGCGGGGCGGCCCCGCCGCTCCCCGGCCCGGCCTCCAGGACGACCTCGACCTTGCGCCGGCCCGGCGCCCAGACACGGAAGTGGACTCCTTTCCCGGTGAGCACCTCCGCGCCAATGGGCAACCGCCTCTCCGTCTTGAACTCCAGCATTGAAATGAATTCTAGGCTCAACACAGATGACGTCCAGCGCCTATATGCACATGACGACGCTACCGCTGTCACTGCTCAGCTGTCGAGCGCAACGTGCCTTACGGAGCTGCCTGAGAGCGATCAGGGGCAAACCGACATCGAGGTCAGCGCTGCCTGTGTGGCGAAATTGCGCGACGTGAGCTCGCCCTGACGCGCGCGCGCCGCTTGGGCTTCCTCCTTGCCCAGGGCGTGTGTTCGTGAACACGAAAGAGATAGAGCGAGACAGGAGTCGACCCGTCGAGATGGGGAGAGGCCATGGAGTGGGCTTGACGACCGTGCGATGGAAGGCGATGAAGCGCGCTCTCCGCGGCTACGGGTGGGCGATGACCACGAGGGTGCGCGCGCGCCGGAGCACGCAGCGCAGCGCTCGCTCCAGCGTCTCCGGGTCGAGCGCCGCGAAGCTCTCGTCGAGCACGACGACCTCGGCGCCCTGCAGCAGCGCGCGCGCGATGTAGAGCCGGCTCCGCTCGCCGTGCGAGAGCTGCCAGCCCGTCTCGCCCACCACCTGCTCCAGCCCTCCCGGCATCCGGCCGAGCAGCTCGCCGAGGCCGAGCTCGTGGCAGATCTCCTCGGCCTCCGCGAGGTCGTCGGGCCTCGGCGGCCAGCGCCTGCCCATCAGCAGGTTGTACGCGAACGTCCCGGCGAGGACGTGGTTCTCGTGGAACTGCGGCGCCGCGGCCACGCGGCGCCGCCACGCGGCGGCGCCCAGCATATGGCGGTCGAGCCCGTTCAGCAGCAGCAGCCCCGCGTCGGGCGCGCGCAGCCCGGAGAGCAGCGCGCTCAGCGTCGACTTTCCGCCGCCCGAGGGCCCCTCGAGCAGGATGCGGTCGCCCGCAGCGATCCGCACCGACACGTCGATGACCGCGGGGCGCGCCCGTCCCTTGTGCCGGAACGACAGCTCGTGCGCCTCCAGGACCGCCGCGCGGGCCTCGGCGTCCGCCGCGCCAGCCGGGCCGCCGGCGATTTCCTCCACGCCGGGCGCGCGAGCCGGCGATCGCCCCGCGTCGGGGGGCAGCGGAGGCGGCGGCGGTCCGCCGCGGGCGGCCGCCTGGAACAGCGTGGAGACCTGCTCCCACGCGATCGCCGCGCTGGCGAGGCTCGACAGGCCACCCGACAGGCCCTGGAGCGCGCGGCTCGCGAGCAGGACGCCCCCCAGCGCCACGGCGTACGCCCCGGCGGAGCCGGTGCCCGCGAGGAACGGCGGCAGGAGGCCGGCGATGCCCGCGATGAGCCAGCCGCGCGGCATCAGCGCGCCGATCTCGATCTGGCTGCGGTCGATGTCGCGCGACCGCAGCAGGTACTGGGCGAGCGCCTCGTCCTCGCCGTGGTGCCAGCGGCCGTGGCGCTCCTGGGCGAGGCGGGTCCGGTGGCCGACCAGGCGCTCGACGAGGTCGTGCGTCATCGCGAGCCGCGCGGCGGTCCAGCGCGCGCGCCGCCGGTAGAACCGCACGCAGAGCGCGACGACCAGGACCGCCCAGGCGGCGAGCAGCAGCGCGTGGATCGGGCCCGCCGCGCCCTGGGCGAGCACGGCCGCCGCCGCCGCGAGCTCGAACGCCGAAGCGACCGCCGCGACGCCGCCGCCCATCGCGAGCCCCTCGATCGCCTCGGACTCGATCACGCGGCCGAGGAAGCGGCCCGCGCCCTCGCCGCGCACCTCCTCGGCGTCGAGCGCGAGCGCGCCCGAGAGCAGGCGCTGCTTGACCAGCGCGCTAGAGTCGATCGCGACGAGGCCGGACAGCCACGCCATGAGCTGGCGCAGCGGCACGACCGTCGCGAGCAGCAGCGCGCCGGCGACGAGCCATCCCTCGTCGAGGTGGTCGTCGAGGATGCTGCGCCCCACGGTCATCCACACAAGGATCCAGAGCGTGTAGGCCGCCGCGTGGGCCGCGAGCAGGCCGAGGAGGCGGCGCGGGATCCGCGCGGCCGCGGCCTGCCGCGCGAGCGGCGCGCCCGGCGGCAGGCGCAGGCTCCAGATGCCGTCGACGATCACGGGCCCGAGGCGCTCGTCGAGCAGGGCCCGCCGTGCGCGCCCGCGACGCCGCGGCCGCACGGCTGCGCGCGCGAGGACGCGCTCGATCTCCGGGAGCACCTGCGCCTCGATCGGGCGGCAGATGCGGCCGGCGATCGCCTCGACAGGGACGCGCGCCGTGGAGCGGTCGGCGCGGAGCGCCGCGAGGTCGCGCCCCCTGCGCCCCACGACGGCGAGGAAGCGGGGCGTGCCGCCGTCGCGCAGCCACACGAGCGCGGGCGCGACGCGGAGGAGCGCCTCGCCGATCTCGTCGTAGCGCGCCGCGATCGGCTCCGCCTCGACGCCGAGGTACGCCGCGGCCTGATCGATCCACGCCCCGAGCGCGTCGGCGCTGCGGAGGTGCCCGGCGGTCGGGACGGGCGCCGCGGCCGCGCGCGGGCCGAGGCCGCTCTGCGTCGCGAGCGCCTCGAGCGCGTCGCCGAGGCGCTCCGCCGGCCACTCGAGGGCGCCGAGCGGATCGACCGCCTGGTCCGGCCGCGCTCCCCACCCGGGTTGCGGCCTGGCCCCCCACCCGGGTTGCGCCTCCGCCCCGTCCGGCCGGGCTTCCCACCCAGGTTGCGCCTCGGCGGTCACCTCCGCTCGCCCTCCGCCGGCGCTCCGGCGCCCTCCGCCGGCGCTCCGGCGCCCTCCCCCGGCGCTCCGGCGCCCTCCGCCGGCGCTCCGGCGCCCTCCCCCGGCGCTCCGGCGCCCTCCGCCGGCGCTACGGCGCCCTCCCCCGCCGCCTCGGCGATGCGCCCGCGCGCGACCCTCAGCCGGCGCCACCCGCCGCTCGACCAGAGCCCTCGCTGCACGGCCGCCTCGGCCTCGAGCAGCGCGCGGTAGCGCGAGCCGGGGCGCGCCGCGAGCTCGGCCGGCGTCCCGTCCTCGACGACGCGCCCGCCGTCCACGACGAGCACCCGCTCGAACGATCGCGTCTCGCCGACGTCGTGCGTGACGCACAGGAGCGTCGCGCGGCGGAAGCGCCGCCGCGCCCGGGCGAGCAGCGCCCGGCGGCGCTCTCGATCGAGGCCGCGGAACGGCTCGTCGAGGATCGCGAGCCGCGCCTCGCTCCGCAGCATCGCCCGGCCCAGGCGCAGCCGCTGCCCCTCGCCGCCGGAGACGAGCCCTCCGCCCTCGCCGAGCAGGGTCTTCTGCCCCTCCGGAAGCCGCTCCAGCACCTCGCGCAGCTCGGCCTCCTCGACGACGGCGCCGAAGTCGGCCGCGTCGTCGGGCGCGCCGTAGCGGAGGTTGTCGAGGAACGATCGGTTCCAGATCTGGACCGCCGGGTCGACCCACGCGGTCTCCTCGCGCAGCGCGCGCACCCGCTCGCCGTCGAGGGGGCGGCCGTCGACGAGCACCCTGCCCTCGCTCGCCCTGTGCCAGCCGAGCAGGACCCCGACGAGGCTCGACTTCCCCGCGCCCGAGGACCCCACGATCGCCACGTGGCTGCCCGCCGCGATCTTCAGATCCACCCCGTCGAGGATCACATGACCTGCCGCCTGGATGCGCACGCGCTCGAAGGTGATCGCGCAGCCCGCGCCGCCGGCGCCCCCTTGCGCGAGCGGCCCCGCCGCGGCGGGCGCGCGCAAGGGGGCGCCGGCGCGCGGCTCCTCGGGCGCGCCGAGCGGCTCGAGCAAGCGCAGCGCCGTGTTGCGGTGCCC
Source organism: Sorangium sp. So ce124 (assembly GCF_051525235.1). Taxonomy (NCBI): domain Bacteria; kingdom Pseudomonadati; phylum Myxococcota; order Polyangiales; family Polyangiaceae; genus Sorangium; species Sorangium sp. So ce124. Next base: position 10,538,279 of record NZ_CP150312.1, on the reverse strand, counting down.
CGGGTACTGGAGCAGCGTGCTCGCGAGCGCCTGCCCGATCGCGGGCAGCGCGAGCGCCCAGTAAAAGAGCAGGAGCGCCCGCGAGAGGGCGCCCCCGCGGGCGAGGAAATCGCCGAGGATCCACGCGGCGAGCGCGAAGCCGATCAGCGCTTGCGCCCCGTCGACGGCGAGGGCGGCGCGGAGGAGCGCGCGGCCGGCGAGCGCCCACTCCCCGAGCAGGCCCGCGTGCTCGCGCCGCACGGCCCGCTCCGCCGCGTGCGCCCGGATCGGCACGAGGCCGAGGAGCGCGTCGAGGTAGAAGCCCGTGAGCGCGCCGGCGTGGGTGCGGACGCGCAGGTCTCGCTCGACCAGGACGCGGTTCCCCGCGAACGGCAGCGCGAGCGCGAGCGCCGCGCCCGGCACGGCGAGGCGCGCGCTCGCGGGATCGATCCAGACGATCGCGGCCGTGGTGACCGCGAGATCGAGCGCCGAGCGCGCGATCTGGCCGCCGAACGCGGGCAGGCCGCGGAGCACGTGCAAGCAGTGGCCGCGCTGCGCCATGTCCGAGGCCGGGCGGCTGTGGAAGTAGCGATCGCCGATGCGCGGGATCTTCGCGAGGAACGCCATCCGCAGCCGGACCTCGAGGTGGCGCCCGAGCCGGATCATCCCCGTGGTCAGCGAGAGATCGAGGGCGAGCTCCACCGCGAGGAACGCCGCGAGGGCGACGATGGCGGCGAGGCGCTGCTCGAACAGCGCGAGATCGTTCGAGATCTGGAGCAGGCCCCGGAAGAGGAGGCTCTCCAGCACCACCGTCGCGACGCTGAGCAGGAGCGCTCCGGCGAGCACGGCGGGCGTCAGCAGGCCGTCCTCGCGGATCATCCGGAGGAGCGCGCGCCCAGGCGGGATCTCGCGCTCCGCGAGGGCGGCTGCGAGGTCGGGGGGGAGGTGCGCCTCGCCGCGCGCAGCCGCCTCGCCGCGAGCCCCCGCCTCGGTATTTGCCGGAGGCGCGGGGGTGCCGGCGCCCGGCGCGCCGTCGCGGCCTGCCGGCGCGTGGGCGAGGCTGAGCGGTCTCCGCCCGCGGATCCGCACGAGCACGGCGCCCCGCGTGAGGACCTGCTCCTCCCCGCGCAGGCCGACCGGCCCCGGGCGTGCCGTCCAGAAGCCGGGCGGGATCATCTCCTCCCGGGCGGCCCCGGCGTCTCGATCGAGCAGCGCGCCCAGCACGCGCGCGGCCTCGCGTCCGCGCCCGAGGCCGCCGGAGCGCACGAGCGACGTGACAAGGCGCGCGCCGGCGTCGAGCGCGGCGATCGCTCGCCAGTCCCGGTCCGACAGCGCCGCCTCGATCGGCCCCCTCCCTGCGCCGAGCCACGCGAGCCGGCGCCCGAGCGGCCGCGTGAACCCGTCGCTCGCGGCCCACGCGCGGAAGTCCGCCGCGGACAGGGGCAGCTCGTGCTGGTAGAGCTCGGCTTCGAGCTGCCGTCGCGTGACCCAGCGCCGCCCCGTGCCCGGGTCCATGATCTGCGCGAGGCCGCCGTGCCGGCGCCAGATCACGACGATGTGGAGCGGCCCGGTCGACTGCCGCACGATCGCCAGGGCGGGCAGCGCCTGGGCCTCGTCGAGGAGCACGTGCTCCGGCGGCAGGAGGATCTGCTGGGCCACGAGCCCGAGCTGCTCCGCGAGGTCCTCCAGGGTGTCGATGGAGGTGCCGTCGACGTCGGTCTGGCAGGCCTCGCGCAGGCGCCCGTAGCTCACGCCGACGCCGAAGCCCTCGAGCACGCACTTCAGCGTCGCTGGCCCGCAATCCATCGCCGAGGTCTGCACGACCTCCGGCGCGAGGAGCCTCCGCCTCGGGCTCGGCGGCCTACGGCGTGGATCGGCGCTCGCTGCGCGCTCCGGCGCGGGTCGTGGCGAAGAACGTCGATCGGCGCCCGCCGTCCCCTGGCTCACCCGTCCGCTCCGCCGCGGACCCTCACGATCTGCCCTGCTGCCCGCAGCACGAGCGACGCCGGCGAGACGCGCTCCATCTCGATGACGACGTTGCCGGGGAGCCCGTGCTGCATGGGGATCGGCGACGCGGGATCGGGGCGCACGCCGAGCTCCACGCGGATGCGGCCCTCCTGCGCCTCGCTGGCGACGCGCTCGACGGTGGTGGCCAGGGTGCCGTATTCGGTCCAGGGGAACGCGTCGAGGCGCAGGCGCCCCGCCTGCCCCGCGCGGATCCGCCCGACGGACGAGGGCGGGAACTCCGCGATCACCCTGAGCTCGCCGGGCGGGACGACGGCGGCCACGACGTCGCCTTCGCGCACGAAGGAGCCGGCCCGCAGCACTGTGATCTCGCCGACCCGCCCGGCGATCGGCGAGCGGATCTTGCGCCGCTCGATCTCGGCGAGCAGCCCCTCGATCGTCGCCTCCAGCACGAGCCGCTCCCCCTCGAGCGAGGCCGCCTCGCGGTCGAGCCGCGCGAGCTCGGCCTGCTGCTCGCTCTGCCCGGTGCGCCGCTCGACGTCGGCCCGCGCGGCGGCGCGATCGAGCGCCTCGGTCGCCGAGCGCCTCGACAGCGCCTCGGCCGCGAGCCGCGCCGCCTCGGCCTCGGACACGAGCCCGTCCTGCCGGAGGCGCACGGCCCGCGCCGCCTCGATCTCCTGGAAGCGCGCGCCCGCCTCCGCCTCCTTGAGCCGCGCCTTCGCCTCGTCGATGCGCGCGCGCGCCGCCTCCGCCCCGTCGCGCAGCGCCTGCGAGCGCGCCGCGATCTCGGCCCGGAGCGGCCCCATTTGCCCCGCGATGGCCGAGAGCCGGGCCCGCTTGTCGTCGATGTCGCGGCGGAGCGGCTCCACGTCGAGCTCGACGAGGACGTCGCCCTCGGCGACCTCGGCTCCGAGGAGGTCGAGGCGGACCGCGGCGACCCTCCCACCGAGGGGCGCCTCGACGCGGTGTGCCGCCTGCCCCACCTCGAGGCGCGCGCTCACGCTCGCCTCGTACTGCCCGACGCGCGCGAGGAAGAACCACGCGAGCCAGCCCCCGAGCAGAAGCGCGCCGATCGCGGCGCCCGCGATCGAGCCGCGATGGCCGTCGGTCGCGATCACGTGGATCGAGCGTGAGAACCCGGCGGGCATGAAGGGTCGCGACAAGGTACACGAGCGAAGGATGCGCAGGAAGTCGCACCCATCGCCCGGGTAAAGGCGTTGAGCCTGGCAAAACTTCACGTGCAGCGCAGACCGATCGAATGAATGCTCTCCTCCGCGGCTCCGCCGCAAAGCAGTCATTCCATCTGGAGGTCCCCCATGGCTGATATCGATCGTGATCACGAGCAGAACGAGCAATCGGAGCAGGAGGAGCAGACGGAGACGGTGCCGTTCTTCGCTCGCTACCTGGAAGATCAGAAGCGAATCCGGACCGGCGTCAAAGCCGGCGGCATCTACCAGACCCTCAAGTACCCCTCGGACCGGGACGAGGACGTCACCCTGAAGTACCCCTCCGACGGCGACGAAGAGCTGGCCCTGAAGTGAACCGCGAACGCCGCGCGGCGGGTGACCACCCGCGGCCGAGCGGAACCCACCGAAATCGCCCGCAACATCGCGTACCTTCCGCAACGACGCAGCGACGCAACGACGTCGTGACAACGCGTAACCAAGCTCAACACGATTCAACACAATCAAGCGCCCGTGATTGAAAGATGGCCGCAACAGCGGAATCGCAGCGATCACGGGATCGCGGAATCACGACATCGAGCCGCCGCAATTGTGCTGAAAAGCGCCGAAATCGTCCCCGGGCTCTTGCACCCCCGCCCGGTTGCTCGCTACGGTAGCTCTCTTGTCCTCGGCGGCTCCGTCGCCGCGGCAACGCAACCATCTGGAGGTATCCCATGGCCGATATCGACAACCGTGAGCCCGAGCAGCAGGAGCAGAAGGACGACGCCGAGGCGGTGCCGTTCTTCGCTCGCTTCCTGGAGGATCAGAAGCGCGTTCGTACCGGCGTCAAGGCCGGCAGGCCGCCCTTCCAGACGTTGAAGTACCCGTCGGACCAGGAGGACGGCGGGGGCGGCGGGAAGGACCCGATCTTCACCACGCTGAAGTACCCGTCGGACGGCGACGAGGCCTGAGCATCGCATGGACCGCCCGCGCCCGTGCAAGAGAGGCACCCTGACGTGACGACGGCGAGCGCGAGCGTCCTCCTGGTCTCGCACTCACAGGACGACTTCGGGATCGGGCGCGTGGCGGAGGCGCTGCGGAGGCGCGGCGCTCGCCCCGTCCGCCTCGACGTCGACCGGTTCCCTCGCGACATCACGCTCTCGACGGCGCTCGGGCCGGGCGGCGTGCGCCGCCGCCTGGAGGACGCCGGGGCCGAGATCGGCGGAGACGAGATCTCCGCGGTCTGGCTCCGGCGCCTCTGGGCGCCGAACCTCGGCGAGGGCATCCCCGAGGCGTACCGCGGCGCCTGCGTGCGCGAGTCGATGGCGGCGCTGGCCGGGTGGCTGCGCGGGCTCCCCGCGCGGCGCTGGATCAACGAGCCCGAGGCCGAGGAGCGCGCCCAGGACAAGCTGCGCCAGCTCGCGGCGGCCGCGTCGGTCGGCCTTCGCATCCCCGAGACGGTCGTGACGAACGACCCGGCCGAGGTCCGCGCTCTCTTCGCGCGCCTCGGGGGGAACGTGGTCGCCAAGATGCTCACGCCCTTCTCGACGAGCCTCGCCGGCGGCGCGCCCTTCGTCTTCACGCACGCCGTCGCGGAGGCGGACCTCGACGCCATCTCCGGGCTGCGCCAGAGCCCCATGGTCTTCCAGGAGCGGATCCCCAAGGCGCGCGAGCTGCGCGTCGCCTGCGTGGGCGACCGGTGCTTCCCGGGCGCGCTCGACGCGACCCGCTACGAGTCGATCGCGGTCGACTGGCGCCACCCGGACGTGAGCGAGGTCGGCATCGGGTGGGAGCCGGACGCCCTCCCGCGCGACGTCGAAGCGCAGCTCGGCGCGCTCCTTCGCGCCCTCGGGCTGGTCTTCGGGGCCGTCGACCTCATCCGGACGCCCGACGGAGAGCACGTCTTTCTCGAAGTGAACCCCGCCGGCGAGTGGGGCATGCTGGAGCGGGATCTCGGCCTGCCGATCGCCGACGCGCTGGCGGAGGCGCTGCTCGCTCCGACGGAGAACCGGTGACAGTCCTCATCATCACGCACAGCGAAGACAACGAGTGCATCGACCGCGTCGCCGCCGCGATCGCCAGGCTGGGCGGCCGGGCCTTCCGCTTCGACACCGACGCTTTCCCGGCGGGGGCGCGGCTCTCGCTCTCGTCGGGGACCGGGGCGGGCCGCTCCACGCTGACCACCCGGGACAGCGCGCTCGACCTCGGCGACGTGACCGCCGTCTGGTATCGCCGGGTCGCCTACGGCGCCAGGCTGCCCTCGTCGATGGATCCGCAGCTCCGGACCGCGTCGGTCCACGAGGCGAAGCAGACAGCGGAGGGCATGCTCGCTGCGTTCCGCGTCCCGCAGGTCGACCCCTTGCCGGCGGTGCGCTTCGCGTCGAACAAGCAGGTGCAGCTCGACATCGCGCGCGAGGTCGGCCTCGACACGCCGCGCACGCTCACGACCAACGACGAAGGCGCGGCGCGGGCCTTCGCCGCGACCTGCCCCGGCGGGGTGATCGCCAAGATGCTCTCGTCGTTCGCCGTCTACCGCGACGGCGAGGAGCAGGTGGTCTTCACGAACGCCCTCGAGGCCAAGGACCTCGCGGACATGCGGGGGCTCTCGCTCTGCCCGATGACCTTCCAGGAGAACATCCCGAAGGCGCGCGAGCTGCGGGTCACGGTCGTTGGCGAGCGCGTCTTCACGGCCTCGGTCGACTCGCAGGCGGCGCCCGGCGCCGAGGTCGACTGGCGCCGGCAGGGGATCGAGCTCATCGACGCCTGGCGCAAGGACACGCTCCCGCCCGACGTCGAGACCGGCGTGCTCCGGCTGATGGATCAGCTCGGCCTCAACTACGGCGCGATCGACATCCTCCGCACGCCGGACGGCCGGCACGTCTTCCTCGAGGTCAACCCGTCCGGCGAGTTCTTCTGGCTGGAGCGGACCCCCGGGCTCCCGATCAGCGAGGCGCTCGCCGAGGTCCTGCTCGGCAAGGCGCCGCGGCGCGGCTCGTGGAGCGCCTTCCTCCACGCGCCGGCGACGCATCCCCGCTGAGCGGACGCTCGGCGCCGCCCGCCCGCCGCTTCCAGCACGACACGACCTGCCGCTCCGTGATCGGACGGACGGGCGCCGCGCAACGCGCCCCGTCGCAGCGCGTGCGGCTTGACAACGCCCGGAGGTTCCGCACTTGCTATCCGTTCAGGGGAGGGCACCGTCCCCTGCGCCCGGCAAGCGATCTCGTGAAGATCCTAGAGCTCCACCTCCTCGCGTTCGGCCCCTTCACGGATCTCCGGCTCGATTTCTCCTCGCCGTCGCCGGGCCTCCACGTCGTCTACGGCCCCAACGAGGCCGGAAAGAGCACCGCGCTCCGGGCGATCCGCGGCCTGCTCTACGGCATCCCGCACATCACGCCCGACGCCCACCTGCACCACAACACCGATCTCCGCGTCGGCGGCCGGCTCGCGGGCAGAGGCGACGCCGCGCTCGCGCTCGTCCGCCGCAAGGGGCGCGTGAAGACGCTCCGCGACCCGGACGACAACCCCCTCGACGACGCCGCGCTCGCGCCGGTGCTCGGCGGCGTGACGGAGGAGCTCTTCCGGACCTCCTTCGGGCTCACCCACGAGACGCTCCGCCAGGGCGCCGAGGCCCTGCTCCAGGGCAAGGGCGACGTCGGTCAGAGCCTGTTCGGCGCAGGGCTCGGCGGGCCGGGGCTGCAGCAGCTGCTCACCACGCTGCGCCAGGAGGCGGACGAGATCTTCACGCCCCAGGCGAGGACCCGCCCCCTCAACGAGGCCATCAAGGCCTTCGAGGCGGCCCGCAACGGGGCCAGGAGCGCCGCTCACCCGCCCGCGGACTGGACGCGCAAGCGGCAGGAGATCGACGAGCAGCGGGCCGAGCAGGAGCGCGTCGACGCGGAGCTGCGCGCGCTCCGGTCGACCGACAAGCGGCTCCGGCGCGCGCTCCGGGTGCTCCCGCTGCTGGAGGCGCGGCGGGCGATCCTGGGCCGGCGCGCCGCCCTCGGCCACGTCGTCCTGCTGCCCGAGAGCGCGCAGCGCGACCGCGAGGACGCCCAGGATCGCGCCGCCGACGCGAGCGCCCAGGCCTCGCGGCTCCGCGCCGACATCGCGGAGCTCGAGGCCCGCCACGCCGCGCTGGAGGTCCCCGCGTCGCTCGCCGACCTCGACGCGGGCGCGATCGACGGCCTCGTGACCCGGCTCGGGAGCCACCGCAAGGCCGCCGTCGACCTGCCGCGCGTCCGGGCGGAGCTCCACGGCGTCGAGGAGGACGCGCGCGCGATCCTCCGCAGGCTCGGGCGGGACGCCTCGCTCGCCGGCGGCGACGACCCCGAGCGGCTCGAGGCGATGCGCGTCGATGTCGCGACCGAGGCGCGCATCAAGAAGCTCGCCCGCGAGCGCGGCGCCGCCGAGGCCAAGCCGCGCGAGGTGGAGCGGCTGCTCTCGGCGCACCGCGCGCGGCGCGACGCCTGCGCGCGCAGGCTGGCCGAGCTGCCGTCGGGTGAGGACCCCGCCCCGCTCCGCGGCGCGCTCTCTCGCGCGCAGAAGCAGGGCGACCTCGAGCACCGCCTCCGCGAGGCCGCCGCCGCGGCGGCGCAGCTCGCCCGCGACGCGGACGCGCAGCGCGATCGGCTCGGCCTCGCGGCAGCGCGACGGGCGCGCCTCGACGACGGCGACGCGCTCGAAGGCCGGCCGCTGTCCGCGGCCGAGGCGAGCGCCCTGCCCGTCCCCCTTCCGGAGACGGTCGACCGGGCGGCCGCGCAGTGGGGCGCGCTCGCCCGGGAGCGCGAGCGGCTCGGCGAGCGCGCCGCCGAGATCGAGGCGCGCCTCCGCGAGAGCGCCCGCGAGATCGACGCGCTCCAGCGCGCCGGCGCCGTCCCCACGGAGGCCGACCTCGCGGAGGCGCGCGAGCGCCGAGACGCCGCCTTCAAGGCGCTGGTGCGCGCCCTCCAGGCGAAGGCGGGCGCCCGCGCGGCGGCGGCGACGATCCACACCGCCACGCTCTTCGACATCGGCGCGGACGCGCCCGCCTCGCCCGGAGCGCGGCGCAGGCCGTCGCTCGCCGCGCGCGACGAGCCGCCGGCCGCCCGGGGGAAGCCCGACGACTACGCCGACCTGGTCCGAGCCGCCGACGCCCTCGCCGATCGGCTGCGCCGCGAGGCCGACCGGGTCGCCCGCCTGGCGCGGCTGCTCGCGGACGAGGCGCGGGCCCAGGCGGACCAGGCGCAGCTCGCCGCGGAGCGCGCCGCGCTCGCGCGCCGGGCCGAGGAGGCCGAGGCCGCGTGGCTCGAGCTGTGGCGGCCCGCGGGCGTCGCCCCGCGCTCCCCCGAGGAGATGCGCGGCTGGCTCGGCCGCTACGCGGTCCTCACCGCCACGGTCGATCGGCTGCGCGCCGCGGAGGCCGAGGCCGAGGCGCTGCGGGCCCGGATGCAGGCGCACGCGGCCGAGCTCCACGCGGTGATCCAGGGCGCCCGCGCCGCGCCGGGCGCCTCGCGCGGGGACGCGGCCGGCGTGGGCTCGCGCAGTGATGCGGCGAGCGTGGGCGCGCGCGGCGATGCGGCCGGAGCGCCGGAGGACGCGCCCGCGCGCCTCCCGGCGCTCGTCGAGGCCGCGGAGCAGGAGCTCGCGGCCATCGAGGGCGCGGCCCGGGAGCGCAAGGAGCTCCTGCGGGAGCGCAAGGAGCTCGAGCGCGAGATCGAGGACCTCGAGCGCGAGCAGGCGCAGCACGCGCGCGCGCTCGAGGCGTGGCGTGCCGAGTGGGCCGAGGGCGTGCGGCCGCTCGGCCTGCCCGGCGACGCCTCCGCGGACGAGGCCACGGCGATCCTCGACGAGCTCGGCGCGCTGTTCCGCAAGGCGGACAGCGCGGCCCACGAGCGCCGCCGGGTGCGCGGCATGGAGCGCGACGCCCGGGCGTTCGCGGCCGACGTCGCGGAGCTCGCGTCCCGGCACGCGCCGGACCTCGCCCCGCTGCCGGCGGATCAGGCCGCCGATCAGCTGATCAAGCGCCACCACAAGGCGCGCGCCGACCTCCGCGAGCGCGGCGAGATCGCGCGGAGCCTGGCCGACAAGCGCCGCGAGCTGGATCAGCAGGAGGCGCGCCGCGCGGCCGCCGAGGCGCGCCTCGCCAAGCTCTTCGAGGCGGCGGGCGTCCCGCGCGGCGACGACGACGCCGACGACGTCGCCGCCCTCTCCCTGGCGGAGGAGCGCTCGCGCGAGGCGCGCCGGCTCGATCGCGAGCTCGTCGAGAACGAGGGCAAGCTCCTCGAGGCGGGCGAGGGCGCGGGCATCGCCGCGCTCGAGCAGGAGACCGCGGGGGTGGAGCGGGACGCGCTCGCGCTCGAGCTCGACCGGGCGGAGGAGCGCCTCGCGGCGCTCGAGGACGAGCGGCGCCGGATCGACAGGGCGCTCGGGAGCCTGGAGCAGGAGCGCGAGCACCTCCGGGCGACGGTGGGCGCCGCGGAGGCCGCCGCGGAGGCGCAGATCTGCCTCTCGCACCTGCGCGGCGAGGTGCGCCGTTACGTGCGGGCGCGCCTCGCCGCGGTGCTGCTCGAGCGCGAGATCGAGCGCTACCGCGAGCGCAACCAGGGTCCGATCCTGGCGCGCGCGAGCGCGCTCTTCCACCGCCTGACGCTGGGCGCCTTCGCCGGCCTCCGGGTGGGCTACGACGAGAGCGAGCAGGCGATCCTCCGCTGCGTCCGCGCCGCGGCGTCCGGCGCGGGGGTCGGCGGGGCAGCGGCCGCGAGGGCGCCCGGGCCGGACGGCGCCGTGGAGCCCGCGACGACGCCGGCGGACGCAGCGGCAGAGCCCGCGAAGGCGTCTGTGGATGCAGCGGCGGAGCCCGCAAAGGCGCCAGCGGACGCAGCCGCGAAGCCCGCGAAGGCGCCGGCGGACGCAGCGGCAGAGCCCGCGAAAGCGCCGGTGCAGCGCGAGGTGGACGTGACGGGCCTGAGCGACGGCACGCGCGACCAGCTCTACCTCGCGCTGCGCCTCGCGAGCCTCGAGCACCACGCCCGGACGGGCGAGCCGATGCCGCTCATCCTGGACGACATCCTGATTCACTTCGACGACGACCGCGCCCGGGCTGCCCTCGCGGTGCTCGGCGAGCTCGCGGGGACGACGCAGGTGCTGTTCTTCACGCACCACGCGCGGCTCTGCGAGCTCGCGCGCGAGGCGGTGCCGGCCGATGTGCTCCGCGAGCACCGCCTGCGGTAGAGGACCGCGGCGGGCGGGGCCAGCGGCTCCTCGGGGATGCCGGGGAGTTGAATCCCGCAGGTTGGCCCGAGCAGCGAGACGTGGAAGCTGAGCGCCGTTTCGCCGGTGAGCCAGATACGACCCGAGTGCGCCGGTTCGCTCCCCCGCAGTCAGGCTGAGCGACTCGTTTCAAGGCCGGTGACCTCGATGGGCTATCCTGGGCGGGATGACGGTCCAGGAGCTCCACGTCGCGGGATACCGCTCGATCCGTGAGCTGACCCTCCCCCTCGCGCAGGTCAACGTCATCGTCGGACCGAACGGCGTCGGCAAGACCAACCTCTATCGCACCATGGTGCTGCTCGGCTCCGCGGCGAGCGGGACCTTTGCGCGCACGCTGGCCGAGGAGGGGGGGATGCCCTCGGTGCTCTGGGCCGGCCAGCGCAGCAAAGGCCCGGTGCGGATGACGCTGCGGGTGCGGCTGGATCAGCTCGTCTACGAGCTCCAGTGCGGGCTGACGCCGCCGCCCGGAGGGCCGTTCGAGCTGGATCCGGACATCAAGGAAGAGAAACTCTGGTTGCTCGACAAGCGCCGCCGCCTGCCGATGCTGGAGCGGGCCGCGGGCTCGGCCTTCGCGCGCGACGCGGACGGCCAGCGCGTAACCTTTCCCTTCTCGCTCTGGGGCTCGGAGTCGGTGCTGGCGCAGGTGGTGGAGCCGCACCGCTTTCCATTGCTCTCGGTGGTGCGGCAAAAGCTGATGAACTTCCGGTTTTATCACCACTTCCGCACCGACTCCGGCGCACCGTTGCGGGTCGAGCAGGTCGGGGTGCGGACGCCGGTGCTCAGCACCGATGGCCACGATCTGGCCGCGGCGCTGGCGACGATCCTCGATATCGGCGACAGGAGCGCCTTGAAGGATGCCGTCTCCAGCGCGTTTCCCGGCGCGTCGCTCGAGGTCTCGTCGACGCAGGGGCGGTTCCGCGTCGAGCTCGGCTTGCCAGGGATGTCGCGGCCGCTCGACGCCCGCGAGTTCTCGGACGGCACGGCGCGCTATCTCTGCCTCCTGGCGGCGCTGCTGAGCCCGAGGCCGCCGCTGCTGCTGGCGCTGAACGAACCGGAGACGAGCCTGCATCCGGATCTGCTCGGGCCGCTCGGGGATCTCCTTGTGCACGCGGCATCCCGGAGTCAGCTGTGGATCACGACGCACTCCCGCCCGCTGGCAGAGCGGATCCGGAAGGCGACGCCCTGCCGGCTCATCGAACTCGACAAGAACGGTGGAGAGACGGTGCTGGCGCACGGCGCGGCGGAGGATGAATGACGGCCGCCCCCGCGTGAGCGCTGCGAGCGGAGCCGGCGCGGGGGAGGAGATCTTCAAGCGGAGGGCAGCGACGTCGCGGAGCTCGATCACATCGCATGGACCGCGACGGAGCCGGGCTCGCCGATGCCCGCCTCGACCTCCGCGCCCGCGCCGCAGCGGAGCCACCGCGGAGTGAACGCCGCCGAACTCGCCCCGAGCTCCTTACCGGCCCGGCGCACCCGTGCACGCCGTCAGTGCGGGTATCCAGCGCGAGCTGCACACGTTCTCCTTGACGTTCCCCCCTGAAACCACGTAGGTTTCCTCACAGTTCTCAGGCGTGTTGCCAAACGCTGGGGAGACCTACGGGAGTCAAAGAGATGTCTTGTCTCGCGCGCGTGACATTCATTGTCATGAGGCCGCCCAGCAGCCCGGACGCCCTAAGACATCATAGCCGATATACGTGTCGTTCCGGCAGGACCCCGCTACCATGTTTCTGCCAGCAGGATCGATGCGTACCATGAAACGCATTTCCCTCATCCGCTTGCTCGCTCCGCTGCTCGCTCTCCCGCCGATGATGGTGGCAGTGGTTCCTGGATGCACCCAACCCGAGCCTGATCCCTGCACTGTTCCGGGTGAGACGATCTGGTTGTGCAGGTTCTTGATCCAGCGGAAGGGGTGTGGGTGCTTCGAGCCGATGGAAGAGGCCAACTGGGCCTGCGCCGACAACCCCGGGACGGCCAGGGAGCGGGCAGAGCTCGTCCTCAACGCGGATTTTAATACCGTGGTGCTCTCCAGCAGGGGCTGCGTCAACACCGGAAGCGCGTACCCCCAAGCCGCAGAGCCGGAGCTTATCGTGGAGCATCTCCCGTGTGAGCCGGCTCCGCGCGACGACGCCTGCCATGCGTGCGCGAAGGCATCCTGCTGCAGCGAGTACGACGCATGCGTCGGCAATGCGAACTGCGCCTGTCTTATCGACTGCCTGTCCGATGGGAGAGCGCCATCTGTGTGCACGTTGCCCGAGAATTGTGGGCCAATTGATGACACCTTCGCGGCCACAGCCGTGTGCCTGGACAGTGCTTGTCGGGCCCCGTGCCCGACCCCGGGCTCGCTGGCCGGCGCCTCGACTTCCAGCTCCACGGACCCCAGCACGAGCACCGAGGAGGCGAGCACCGCATTCAAGGGAGAGATACCATAGAACGCTAACGCCAAGCACGATTCGGGTAGGCTACAGCGCTCCGAGGGCTCTCAGCCACGCGAGCAACCAGGAAGGACCAACGATGGTCAAGGCCGCTGAATCCCTCGAACGCAGAGCGCTGGTCACGCTCGGGGACGAGCTCGCCCGCGCTCACGGCGCGCGCACCCTGAGTCATGCCTTGAAGGTGAGGCTCGGCCTCGACAGGCGCGGAGGCCTGGCGACGCTCCTCAGGGCCAGCGAGGAGCGAGAGGCCGACGGACCGTTCACGGAGTCGGGGCGCTTCGCGGCGGCCCTGGTGGGGCGGCTTCGCCTTGATGGGCGCGCGGAGCTCGCGGACGCCCTGGTGTCGTTGCTAAGGAATGGCCCGATCGACTGCGACCCGATGCTCTGGCTGAACGAGATCCAGGCCAAGCTCGCGCAGAGAAGCGAAGCAGCCGCCGAGCTCCGCGCCCGCGGCCGCCATGAGTCCGCCCGTCTTGTCGAGTCCACGCTGTCGATGGACCTCCGGATCGGGCTCATCGTGCGGCTCCGTGCGGAGGGCCGTCACGATCTTGCGGACGCCATCTCGGCAGCTGCGGACGCGCTCGAAGCTCAAGAACGGCGCGAGGACGCGACGCCCGTTCCACATCGCGTGCCCGCGGGCGAGCACGCGCCACCCCCTGCTGAGCTCGCCGCCCTCCGGGCTCTCGGCGGCGAGCTAGGGCACACCCATGCCGCGGAGGTCCTAGCCTATGCGCTCGTCACACGACTTCGTGCCGAGGGGCGCCAGGAGCTCGCGGGAACCCTCATGATGTTCTGGGCGCGCGACATCGCTGGGCCAATCGCCGACCCGGCACGACTCGCGGCCGACCTGATCCTGCAGCTCCGCACCGAGGGACGTGGCGAGCTCGCGGATACGATCGCATCGTTGCTCCGCGGGACCGCCATCGACCGCGATCCGTGCGACATCATGGCAGTGTGGCTGGAAACGCTCGCCGGACCCGTCGTCGACCCGGGATCGATCGCCGCCGCCCTGGTCGCGGCCCTCCGCAAGCAACACCATGAGGATCTCGCGGATGCGGTCGAGGTCCTGCTGAACGCCCGCGGTTGAACGCTCACCGTTCAGGGAGTGATCCGGGAAGCCCCGGCGTCGACGTCTCCCAGGTGGCCGCCGATGACACGCTCACTCCGGACACGGCCCGGCGCACCCCGCACCGCCGCAATCGACGCCGGCCTCGTCGCCGTTCTTCACGCCGTCCGTGCAGGTGGGGGCCTCGCAGACGCCGGCCCAGCACACGCCGCTCGTGCAGTCCGCGCCGGTCTGGCAGCCCCGGCCCGGCGCGCAGCGCGGGCAGTACTGCTTGCCGCAGTCGACGCCGGACTCCCGGCCGTTCTTCACCCCGTCGCTGCAGGTCGGGATCACGCATGTCTCGTTCGTGCACACGCCGCTCATGCAGTCCGTGGCCGCGCGGCAGCGGTCCCCCGCCTGGCAGGGCCGGCACGGGCCACCGCAGTTGAAGCCTGTCTCTCCGAGGCCGGCGTCCTGCACGTCGTTCACGCAGTGCTCCGGCACGCACCAGACGCCATCACACGCGCGCCCGCCGGGACAGAGCAGCGACGCGTCCGTAGCGACACACTGCACGCAGGCGCCCTCATGGCACCGCCCCTCGCCCGAGGCAGGACACGTGACCTCATTCAACAGGAGATGCCGCGGCTCATCGATCTCGCAGACGTCGAGGGTGCACTGGTTGCCATCATCGTAGATATCCTGGGCCGCCACGCTGACCACACGGCCGTCGGCTGTACACTTCTCGATCTTGCAATCGCCGCGGAGCTGCGACTCGATGGGGCCCTCGTGGATCTCCACCGCGCACGCGCCGTCCACGCACCGCCCCGCGCCGCACCGCGGGTCCGGCGGGCCAGGGCACTCCGCGTCGCTCTCGCAGCCGCCGGGCGGCACGGACACCCCGGAGCACTTCTCGGTGCCCACCTCGGTGCCCTCCGCGCACTCGTCGCAGGTGAGGCACGCCTTGAAACACTCCGAGTCCTGCTCGCCGCGCGAGCCCTCCTCGCCGCGCGCGCAGCAGATGACCTTGCCCGGCTCGCCGCACACGCAGCGCTCATCGACGCAGACCGTGCCCGGCACGTACTGGTGGTCCGACTCGCAGTCATCCGTGACCGCGCAGTCGCCGCCCATATAGGGCACGTCACCACATGCAAAGAACGTCGCTGGGCCGATGAGAAGAATGCAACCAACAAACCAAGGCGCGATGGGCTTACCCATGCTCCAGTCCTCCGGCACGAGGCTGAGGCGCCGGCACCCTGGCGGCCCCAATCCGCCGGGGTGTCGTTTGCCTGTCATCCGAGGCGCGCACTATGCCGCGTCGGGCCCGCGGCCGTCACGCAAGTTTTCACCAGAATGCGCCGCTGGCGAGGCAGCCTTCCAGCAGGGCAGGCGCGAGGTCGAAGGGAGGAAAAGCGGTGCTCGTCAGCGGAAAGCCGCTGACTGACACCGTGTCCTCCGCCGAGCCGCGAGGAGGGAACGCCCGCAGCCGTGCGCCCCTGCTCGCCGGGCCGCGCCTCGTCGCACCGGGACGCTTCGCCTCCGGCTCACGAGGCGAACAGCCAGGCGATGCTCGCCGCGCCGGCCAGGAAGAGCGCCGCCGTGAAGATCAGGATCGCCTTCCGGTCAGGGCGGTACTCCCCGCGATCGATGGCGCGCGCGACGCGCAGGTAACTGCTCCCTCGCGTAGGCCTCCGTGCGCTTCACGCTCTCCTCGCCGGGCATGGTGGCTCGCCCTCCTCGGCGCCCCGCCTAGCGGCGGCCGTACCGATCGTCGAACCACGGGTACGCCGTGTTCGAGTAGCCGCGGATCTCCCAGAACCCCGGCTGATCCGCCGCGCTGAACGTGATCCGCCGGATCCACTTCGCGCCCTTCCAGGAGTAGAGCTGCGGCGTGATCATCCGCACCGGGCCCCCGTGCTCGCGCGGCAGCGGCTTGCCCTCCCAGGAGTGGACGAGCAGGACGTCGGGCAGCATGGCCTCGTCGAGCGGCAGGTTCGTCGTGTAGGGGGTCTGCGTGCCGGGCGCGATGTCGCTCGCCTCGATCAGCACGAAGCGCGCGTCCGCGAGCGGGCGCGCGCGCTCCGCGATGTCGGCGAACCGGACGCCGATCCAGTGGTTGTCCAGGCGGCTCCAGGTGGTCACACAGTGGAAGTCGGACACGTCGAGCGTCTGCGGCAGCTCCATGAACTCTTCCCAGGAGTAGGTCCGCGGCGCCTCGCAGAGCCCGTCGATCTCGAGCCGCCAGCGCTCGGTCGGGATGTCCGGCGTATCGCCGAGATCGAGCACCGGCCAGCTCGTCACCTCGCGCTGACCGATCGGCAGCCTCGGCATCCCGTGCCGGTTCGGCGGCCCGCTGCCCATCGGCGCGAGCCCGTCGAAGGCGCCCTTGCCGCGCGCCACCTGCCGCGCGGCGAACGCCTGCTTGCGCTCGATCAACGACCTCGCCCGCCGCCCCGCGTCGTCCGCCATGACGTGACCTTGGCGAGAGCCCAAGACGCCTGCAAGAGCGAGCTCATCCGACCTTGCGGCCCGAGAGCTCCACGGATGCGGCATCCACCGACACCGACGTCGGAGGGCCGAACTTCTTGACCTGAACGGTCACGAGGAGGGCCGGCGTGTCGTCGAGCACCCGCTCGATGATGCGCTCGGCGAGCGTCTCGAGCAGCTTGTACGACGCGCTCGTGCCCGATTCGACGACGAGGCTCGCGAGCCTGTCGTAATCGAAGACGCGCGCGCGCGTGTCGGCTCGAGGCAACAGCGAGATCGGGAGCTCCACCTCCAGGCACACAACGAAATCCTGGGGCAGGTCGCGCTCGGCGCGAGACACGCCGTGCTTGGCGCGAAAGCGGATGCCGTCAAGGCGGATCCGGTACGTCTTGATCACGGACTCCATCGGCGCCCCCTAGCATGCCTTCCGGCCGGCTTCCGCCGCAAGAATGCCAGACGGCAGGGTCGCCCGCTCGCCGCGGCCTTCCCGACGCGCAACGGCCGTCCCGGCGTGTCCCGGCGCGGGCGGCCTTCCCGGCGCGACCGCCCTCCAGGCGCGCGGCGGCAGCGCGCCACGCGCGCCATGTGCGGCACGTCAGAGGAGAGGCCGCTTGAAGCACACGGCGTCGATCTTCCCGGACATCTCGCTGCGCAGGAACTGCACCGGCTCCCAGCCTTCCTGCCCGAACCGCTTGAGGACCGGGTTCCATCCGGACGTGGTGGTCACCTCGATCACCTGACTGTCGCTGACGCGCGCTGTCTCCACGTCCACGCACCGAACCTCCCACCGGGGCGGATCGGTCCCCGCCTGCACCGGCGGCACCAGAAAGCGCGGCGCGACGTACGACGCGGAGCAACCGAAGAGAAATGCGACGGCGATGGCTGTTCCGGAGCTGAGCTTCGGCATGGGCGGTCCTTTCCTGCGGGGTCGACTCGCGAAGGCGTATCGACGCTTCGAGCGCCACGTCAACTGGGAACGGCGCGCGCGCCGGCGCCGAGCGCGTCGACTCCTCGGACGTGACAGGCGCGTGTCCGGGGCGCCCCGCCACGTCCGCTGGAACCGCTCGCCCTTCCCCCGCGTACTCGTCCAGGGGCACAACCCCGCCTCGAAGGAGCGGAGCCGATGATGCTCGCTGGACACCTCGATGATCCGTTGGAGGACGCGCTCCTCGCCCGCGCGGGATGGGCGCGCGACGCCGAGGTCGAAGCGCACCTCGGCGCCTGCAGCGACTGCGCGCGCCGGCTCGCCAACGCGGAGGCCGCCGTCGCGGCCGTCGCCCTCGTGCTGCCGCCGGTCCCGCCGGAGGGCCGCCTGCGCGCGCGGCTCTTCGCCTCGGTGGATCGCCTGGAGCGGTTCACCCCGATGGCGCCGCGCCTCGCCGCCCTCATCGACGTCGCGCCGGACGACGCCCGGCGCGCCCTCCACGCGCTGTCCGAGCCGGAGGCGATGAACGCCGTGCTCCCGGGCATGCGCGTCCTGCCGCTCGCGACCGGCTCGCGCCGCGCGACAACGAGCGCGGTCCTCGTCTGCCTCGAGCCGGGCGGGTGCATCCCGCGCCATCGCCACCTCGGCGACGAGCGCATCCTCGTCTTCGAGGGCGCCTTCGCCGTGGACGACGGGCGCGTCGTCCGCGCCGGGGAGGAGCTCCACAGCCCCGCCGGCTCGATCCACTCCATCCCGACCGTCGTCGGCGACGCGCCGTGCCTGTGCGCGATCGTCGGCGAGGGCGGCATCGAGGTGGCGCTTTGATCGGCGCGAGCACCGGGCCCGCGCCCGCTCACGAGGCGCCGCCGGCCCACGCCGCGGCCCCTCCCGCGCCGATGGCGGCGCCGGGCAGCGACGAGGAGCTCGTCGCCCGCATCGCCGGCGGCGACCGGGAGGCCCTCGCCGCCCTCTACGACAGGTACGCGCCCGCGCTCCTCGCGCTCGCCCAGCGGGTGCTCGGGAGCCCCGCCGAAGCCGAGGATCTCGTCCACGACTGCTGCCTCGAGGTCTGGCGAAAGGCCCACACCTACGAGCCGCTCCGCGGGTCGGCCCGCACCTGGCTCATGATGCGCCTGCGCAGCCGCGCGCTCGACCGGCTCCGGTCGACACGGCAGCTCCGCCTGGTCGCGGACGGCGAGGGGGACGACGCCCCGGCCGACCTCGGCGGCCTCGACCCGGCGCTCGGCTCCGACTGCGCCCGCGTGAGGCGCGTCGTGGCCGCGCTCCAGGAGGACCAGCGCACGGTGCTCGAGCTCGCCTATTTCGAGGGGCTCTCCCTCGTGGAGATCGGCGAGCGCCTCGCGGTGCCGGTGGGCACCGTCAAATCCCGCCTCTCGCGCGCGCTGGAAAAGCTGCGCGCCACGCTCCAGGAGCCGCCGCGCACCGCCGCGGGCTGACGCCGCCCCTAGCGCTTCCGGGCGAGCGCCTCGCGGTCCTTCACGATGAGCCGCCGCCCCGCCGCGTCGAGCACGCCCTCCTTCCGGAACGCCCCGAGCGTCAGCGTCACCGTCTCGCGCGTCGACCCGATCACCTGGGCGATCTCCGCGTGCGTGATCGGCGCCGAGATCAGCGTCCCCCGCGGCGTCGGCACGCCCCACCGCTCCGCCGCGTGCAGGAGGAACTCGGCGAGGCGCCCTCCCACGTTCTTGAACAGCATCGACTCGATCCGGTCCTCGGTCTCCCGCTGCCGCGCGACAAGCAGCGCGAACACCGCGCCCCCGAGCCCCGGGTGCCGGGCGCAGAGCTCGCGGACGAGCGCGAGCGGCACCCGGACCACCTCGGCCTCATCCATCGCGATCGCCCGCTCCGTCCGCGTCTCCAGCCCGCCGAGGCACGACTCGCCGAGCACGTCCCCCGTACCGCGGTAGCTGAGCGGGAACGCGGCCCCCGCCTCGTTGACGCGCTCGACGCGCGCGCGCCCCCGGCCGAGCACCACGAGCGTGTCCGCGGGGGCCCCCTGCTCGAAGATCGCCGCGTCGGACGCCACCACCTCGAGCACCGCGGCGTCCGTGATCGCCTCCCGCACCTCGCGATCCACCTGTGCGAACAGCGAGGAGAGCCGGAAGGCGCGCGCCACCCGCGCCTTCACGGGATCCGTGGGCTGGCGGCCAGCATCCTGCGCGTACTGGGAATCCAGATCGCTCACGGTAGGGAACAAAAGAGTAATCCATCCCGCGTGGGTTGACACACAGGAATCCCTGCGACCGAGGCCCGGCGCGGGGTGAGCGGAGCGCCGCGCTCAGCGTCCGTCGCGGTCGAGCTGCACGACGATGTCCCGGTCGAGCGCGCTGTCCGCCGCGCGGGCGAACTGCTGGAACTTCGTATAGGCATCGGGCTGCACGCGGCCCGCGGGCAGATCGAGGAAGCGATCGAGGACCAGCGCGCCCCCGTCCACGCGATCGTTCACCCGCACGGCGCGCCCCTCGTCGTCCGCCGTCGACGGAGCGAGCTTCGTGACCACGCGCGCGCCCGCGGGGAGCTTGACGCGGAGCCGCACCTCCGAGCGCGTCGCGATCTGCTCCGACAGGTAGAGCGGCGTCTCCCGGACCGGCAGGCTGGCGAGGCTGGCCACGCGCACGCCGAAGGGCGGCGTGATGACCAGCTCCCCTCCCTGCGCGCGCGCGAAGCTCGCGGCGGCGATCTTCATCTTCAGCGTGAGCGGCCGGTCGATCTCGGTCAGCTCCTTGATCTCGATCTCCTGGAGCCGCGCCCCCGGCACCATCTGCGGCAGGAGGCGCGACTCGACGGCGTCCCTGAGCTGGGCGTCGGGGAGCGACTCCAGCGCCGAGCGCAGCGCGATCGCCAGCTTGCCCTCGTAGCGCTGCTCGATCGCCAGCGACGCCGAGCCGTCCCTCGCCACCTCGGCGACGCCCTCCGTGACCACGCCGTCGTGCGCGCCGGACGAGGGCGTCACCTCGCGCGGCGTCCCGGGCTTCAGCACGATCGCGGGCTGCCCGCGGAGGGAGCTCGGCAGGTAGCCGTACGGCGCGAACTTGTCGCGCACGAACATCCAGCGGACCGCGCCCGCGCCGGGCTTCTCCCCGGTGTCGAGGCGGACGGCGAGCGCGTTGAACGTCTCGGCCTCGCTCATGGGCCCGCGCGGCGGCGCGGTGAGCCGGTCGCTCACGACGCCGTAGCCGGCGTCGATGCCGACCAGGCGGCACAGGTAGAGGAACGCCTCGGTCCGGTTGCCGCTCTTGCCGATGACGACGCGGCGGCCGTCGTCCTCGCGCCCCGGCTCCACGTTGGCGAGCACCCACCGGTAGATCCGGCGCGCCTGCTCGTCCTTCGACGGCGCCGCTCCCCCGCCCTCGCCGCGCGCGCCCTGCGCGGCCCCGGCGGCCTTCCCCTGCTCGCCGCCGCCCACGGCCGGCGAGCGCGGCGAACGTGCGATCGCCTGCGCGATGCGCACGAGCCGCGGATCGCGCGGCGTCTCGTCGGCGGCCGCGTCGACCATGCGCGCGATCGTGCTGTCCAGGCGGATGCCCCAGCCGATGCGGATGTTCGGCAGGAACTCCGAGATCGGCGCGCTCGCCGGCTCCTCCGGGAGCGCGGGGCTCTTGTCGACCCGGTAGCGGCGGGTGACGAGCGCGCCGGACTCGACGATCTCCGGCGCCGGGACGGGGCCGGAGGCCTCCACGTCGAGCGGCCGGCTCTTCGGCGACACGACGATGAACTCGCTCCGCCAGTAGGGGACCTTCTCCTCGCGGAAGAACCAGCGCGGCCCCTGGAACGTGAGGCCCCCCTGCCCGTCGCCGCGCAGCACGAACAGGTTCTCCACCTCGATGTAGTCGCCCACCTCGAGGTGGGGCATCGTCACGGTCGGCTTGCCCTCGACGAACTCCGGCTCGTGGATCGACCCGTCGCGCTTGACCGTGCGGAGCTTGAGCACGAGCCCCTCGGGCACGCGCTGCTCGGCGTGCTCCTGGATGGCCTCCCGCGACTGGATCCGGATGATCTCGTGCTGGAGCATCCGCGCCGAGCCGTCCTCGTGGACCCACATGGCCGCATAGTCGAGCACGCGCGCCGCCGTGCCCGGCATGACCTCGCCCGAGGCCTCGTGCTCGGCGATCACCTTCTTCGAGTCCAGCCGGTACGGGCTGAGCTCCGTCGTGCCGTCGAGCAGCTCGATCGCGTCGCGCAGGCCCGATGTGTCGGCGCCGGTGCGGATCGCCTCGATGAGCGCCTTCTGCAGCGCGTCGCGCTCTCCCCGCGCGAACCGCGCGTCCGCGAGCGCGAGGCGCGCGTCGGCGTCGTCCGGCGCCTTCGCGAGCGCGCGCTCGAGCTGCTCGAACGACTCGGCGCGCTTGCCGGCGCGGGTCAGGAGGTCGGCGATGCGCGCGGCGATGTCCTTGCGGTCCTTGCGGGCGGAGCCGAGGCGCTGGAGCTCCTTGATCGCCGCGGCGTAGTCGCGCCGATCGATCGCCCTCTCCAGCTCGATCTCCGCGTCCGGGTCGAGCTCCCGGATGCGCGCGGCGACGGCGTCGGCCTGCGCGATGTGCCCGTCGCCGTCGTGGATCCGGAGGAGCGCGCCCAGCACCTCGACGTCGTCCGGGAAGCGCGCGGCGGCCTCCTTCACGGTGCGGACGTGCTCGACGCGCCAGCCGAGCCGCGAGTACATCCCGGCGAGCGTCTTCAGGAGATCGGGCACCTCCCGGAAGCGGTCGGCGAGGGCCTCGATCGTGCGGGTCATCTCGGACAGGCCGACCTTGTCGGCCTCCTCGAGCGCGAGCCAGAGGCGGGGGTACCAGAGCTCCGGGTCCTTCTCCGCGGCGCGCGCGCGCACGTCCTTCACGAGGTCTTGCCCGTCGGACGCCGGGAAGATCGGGTCCTTCTCGAGGAAGACCGCCTGGGCCGCGAGCGCGGGGCCGGTGGCGCGCGCCGGATCGGCCACGAGCGGCTCGATCAGCACGGCGCTCACGTCGTCCTGGCCCTCGAGGTGCGCGATGGTCGCGGCGAGGTACCGGGCGATCGGGTCGGCCACGTCGCGCTCGGCGCGGGGCGCGCCGCGCAGGCCGAGCGCGCGCGCCACCTTCGGCGCGGGCTGCGGCGGCACGCCGAGCGCCGTGAGGAACGGCTCGATGGGGTTGGGATCCGGCAGGACCTCGGGCGGGACGAGCGAATAGGGCGGCGTCGGATCGGCGGACGTGGCCACGCCGAGGGGCGTGCCGTCGGGCGCGAGCAGGCGGATGGAGGTGTCGCGGCCCCCGACGCGGGCGACGATCCGGTGCCGGCCGGGGCCGAGGCGCAGGCGGACGCCGAAGCGGGGCCAGATCCCCCACTGCTTCGTGTCGCGCGTCAGCACCTCGACGTCGTCGACGAGGATCGCGTAGGCCCCCTGGACGGCGACGAGCATCTCGCGCTCGGCGGGCAGGTCGACGAAGGTCTCGACGTAGAAGATGCCTCCCGCGGCCCCGCCCTCGCCGGGCCCCTCCGGCGCGACGGCGGAGAGCTGGCAGCCGCGGCGCTCGGCGCCGAGCACGCGCGGCGGGCCTCTGCGCTGGGGATCGCGCGTGAACACGGGCGGCCAGGGGCCGGCGCGCTCCGCCTCGTGGTGGACGCGGTGGTCGCTCGCCGCCAGGTGGCCGAACGGGCCGGCGAAGCGGGCGCTCTCGATGCACCCGTAGCGGCGCGCCGCGAGATCGATGAGCGGCGTGACGCCGGCGTCGGCGGCGGTCCCTGCGGCGCCGGCCGGGCGCGCCGCGGCGGCCTCGTCGGGCAGCCCGTCGAGGCTCCACCATTCGACGAGCTCTCCGCGCGCGCGCCAGCCCAGCTTGCCCGGGTGGTCGATGGCGCGCAGGACGACCTCGCGGGACTTCTTCCAGAGGCCCGCGACGCTCGATCGCAGGCCGAGCAGGCGATTCGCGGCGAACCAGCCCACGAGGGGGGCGTCGGGGTGCGCGCTCACCCGGGCGGCGTCCAGCGCATCGAGGTAGGCCGCCGCCGCGCGCGCGTTGCGGCCGTGCCCCTGGTCGTCGATCGCGCGCCCGAGCGACGCGAGCATCGATTTCGCGCCCGATTTCGCGCCGATCTCCTCCAGGCGCTTGCGCGCCTCCCTGGCGCCGGCGGGCGTGCCGCCCGGGACCAGGAGCTCTCCGAGGAGCCAGCGGCCGACGATCTCGCCGTCGGTCGAATGCGCGCCGGCGTCACGGAGCGAGGCGATGGGGTCTTTCGCGCCGGGCGCGGGGACCGCGCCGCAGGCGCCGAGCGCGAGGGCCAGGGCGGCGGCGCCGGCGAGCCGGGCGAGCGTGGAGAGGGGGCGAGGAGCGCGCATCGGCCCGGTCCTTAGCGCGAGCGACCGCGTGCGCACAGAGACGCCGCGCGGCGCAGCGCTCCTGGCCCGCCCGGCCCCCGTGAGCGCCCCGCCCGGCCCGCTGGCGCGCCTCGCCCGGCGGACGGCCTCCGCGCCGTGTGGCCAGCGGCTCCACGGGCATCGTCAACGAGCCCCCTCGCCCCTAGAGGAGGAAGCGCTACGAGGTCGTGCCACGACAACGCGGCGACGCTCTGCGGAACCACCGACGACGGCGCCATGGGCCAACGATGATCTTGATTATCATTTGCATGATTGCTATGTGAAGCATCGAACTCATGGAAGACGACCTTGCGGTAGAGCTCGGCGCCCTCGCGCGCCGCGGCGCCGCCCTGCTGTCGTGATCGGGGAGCGCGCTCTTTCGAACCACCACGCCGCGATGCTTCCGCACCGACAAGGATGAACGACATGGTACCCGGCTACACAGAAGAGACGGTGCTCGAGGTCCACCACTGGACGGACAAGCTCTTCACGCTCAAGACCACCCGCTCGCCGAGCTTCCGCTTCGCGAACGGGCAATTCTGCATGATGGGGCTCGTGGTCGCGGGCAAGCCGCTCGTCCGCGCGTACTCCCTCGCGAGCGCGAACCACGAGGAGACGCTCGAGTTCTTCTCGATCAAGGTGCCGAACGGCCCGCTGACCTCGCGCCTGCAGCACATCGCCGTCGGCGAGACGATCCTCGTCGGCAAGCGCGCGACGGGCACGCTCACGATCGGCAACCTGCGGCCGGGCCGGACCCTGTGGCTCCTGGCGACCGGGACCGGCCTGGCGCCGTTCCTCAGCGTCGTCAAGGACCCCGAGACGTACGAGCGCTTCGAGCGCGTGGTCATCACGCACACGTGCCGCCGCGCGCAGGATCTCGCGTACGCGCGCTACCTCGAGCACGAGCTCGCGGCGGACGAGCTGCTCGGCGAGATCGTGCGGCCCAAGCTCCGCTATTACCCGTCCGTCACCCGCGAGGCGTTCAAGACCGAGGGCCGGATCACCACGCTCATCGAGTCCGGCCGCATCTTCGCCGATCTGGCGCTGCCCGCGCTCGACCCCGCGCACGACCGGCTGATGCTCTGCGGCAGCTCGGAGATGCTCGCCGACACCGCCGCGCTCCTGGAGTCGCGCGGCTTCGAGGAGGGCAACAGCGGCGAGCCGGGCGATTACCTCGTGGAGAAGGCCTTCGCGGGCGAGAAGCGCTCCCCGCTCGCCAGCGCGTCGCCGATCGAAAGCACGAACCTGTCCGGCCCGGCGTGACGTCGCGCGCCGCGCGTCGGGCTGCGTCCGGGACCACGCGCCGGCGTCACGGCTGACGCGCGGGTCGACGGGACGCGCAGGCCGCGTGGTCGGATCTGGACCGGGGCCACCGCCCGCCGCGGTCCAGACCGCGGCTCACGCGCTCGCTTCGACGGCGCTGGCGACCTGCTGGAGGAGCACCGTCTGCTCGATCACCTCGGGCGGCACGCCGACATCCTCGCGCACGACGGCCACATCCCCGCGCGCGCCAGCCGCGTCCTCGCGCACGACGGCCACATCCCCGCGCGCACCAGCCGCGTCCTCACGGACGACGGCCACATCCCCGCGCGCGCCAGCCGCGTCCTCGCGCGCCACGGCCGCGTCCTCGCGCTCCGCCGCCCGGCGCAGCGCCGCGATCTCCGCCTGCGCGGCGACGAGCGCCTGCTCGAGCTCCTCGTGGAGCGCCTGCGGGGAGCCGGCCGTGGCGCGCGCCTCGGTCAGCTCGCGCTCGAGCTGCGCGATCTTCCATCCCGCGGCGCGCAGGTCGGCCTCGCTCGAGGCGGCGCTCCGCGCCAGCGCGTCGAGCTGCTGCCGCAGCGCCTCGACCGCGCCGCCCGGCCCGCCCTGCCCCGCGAGCCCTCCGCCCGGCCCGCCGTCCGCCGCCTGGCCCGGCCCGCCGTGGTCGGCCGACGCCGACGCGAAGACCGTCCCGAGCTCGTCGACGAGCTCCTTGCCCACACGCTCGCTCTCGCGCAGCTGCGCCATGAGCGACGCGATGACGTGGCCCCGATCGCGCAGCGCCTCCTCGAGGCCCGCGATCTCCGCGGCCGCCGCCTCGCCGGCGTCGCGCTTCTCGAGCTCCGACGCCCGCTGCTCCAGCGCGACGACGGTCTGCTCGAGCTCCACGATCCGCGCCTCGAGCAGCAGCCTGCGCGCGTCGAGGGCGCTCCGCTGATCCTCCAGCGCGCGGCTCTCGCGCTCGTTCCGGTCCGCCCGCTCCTTCTGCCGGTCGCGGTCGCGCGCGAGCTCGGCGCGGGCGGCCTCCAGCTCCTCGATCCTCCCCGCCGCGCGCCGCGCCTCCTCCAGCGCGCGCTCGCTCTCCTGCGCGCGCCGGCGCGCCGTGTCCCGCTCCGACGTGAGCTTCGAGAGCTCCCGCCGCGCCCCCGCGGCGGCGGCCTCGAGCTCCTCCACGCGCGCCGCGAGCGCCCGGTCGGGCGCCGCCACGGCGGGCCGCGCCTCGAGCTCGGCGATCCGGGCGCGCGCGGCGTCGAGGTCGGCGGTCGCGGCGTCGAGGCGGTCGCGGGCGCCGGCGATCTCCGGCTTGTTGCGGATCATGCCGAGCTCGAGCTCGACCTTGGTCCGCACCCGCTTCTCGTCGTCGAGCTGCTTGGTGAGCCGGGTCGCGCGATCGCGCTGGCTGCGGAGCTCCTCCTCCATGTCGCGGATCTGGTGGGACAGGCGCTCGGCCCGGACGTGGGCGTCGCCCGCCCTGGCCTCGACGTCGCGGAGACGCGCCGCCCTGGCATCGAGCTCGGCCTCCACCTCGGCGAGGCGCGCGGCCGTGGCGACCGCGCTCTCGGCGCGGACCCCGGCGTCCTCGCGGTCGCGCTGGTGCCGGGTGCGCAGCTCCGCGAGCTCGCCTCCGAGCCGCTGCGCGCGGCCCTCGGCCTCGCTGAGCGCCTCGGGCGACGGGCCGGCGCTCGCGCCCGGGAAGCCGGCGAACGGCAGCTCGATCACGGCGAACGCGTCGAGCCTGGGCAGGCGCTCGCCGGCCACGGCGATGAACCACTCGGGCTCCTCGGACCCGTCGAGGATCGACGTGTCCACGCTGACCTCGGGCTCTCCCTTCGGCGCGAACTCCGCGACCGTATAGCCGACGAACGGCGCCTGGCCGACCATCCGCACCTGCTTGAACTGGAGCGCCACGACGTCGTAGAGCGCGTAGTAGCCGGGCGCCGCGCCGCGGCGCGCGCCCGCGGGGAGCAGGCCCCGCGCGGCGTCCGGGTTCGGCGACGCGATGACGGCGACGCCGCTCGCGGCGGTGAGGCGCCTGGCGCGCCGGACGACCTCGGCGGGATCGCCGAAGAGGGAGAGATCGGGGATGACGAGGGTGTCGAAGGCGCCGTCGCGCACCCCGAGGTCGCCGTCGAACACGGCGACGTTCGGGTGCGGCTGCCGCGTGGGCGCCGTCCGCGCGAGCTTCTCGGCGACGCGCGCGGCGTCCGGGTCGTAGGCATGGACGAGGCGGGCTCCGCGCTGGAGCAGCCGGTCGGCGAGGCCGATGGTGACGTCACCCAGCACCGCGACCCGCCGCCCGCGCACGAGCGGCTCGAGGTAGGCGCTCAGCACCAGGGCCGGATGGAGCGCGGCGGGGGCGGCGTGCCGCGGCGAGCCTGCGGCGGCGAGGGAGGACTCCGTCGTCATGGTTCCATCCTCTTACGGCTCTGGGGGCCCGGCGTCCACAAAGCGCAGTGCAGAGTTGCAAGGCGGCGCCCGCCGCGCCGAGCGCCGCCGGGCGCCGCCCGCGCGCGCCGGGTCCCGCGCCATCGCGCCGGCCCCATGATCCGCAGCTGCACGACCCCGGCACAGTGATCTACATCACATATGACGCTCCGCGTCTGCGCCTCCTGCTCCGGGGCTTCTATGTCGCTCCCGATGTCATCTCCACAACACCTGCAGTTCGCCCACTCTCGCTCGAGATGCGCGGTCCTTCTGCCGTGCTCGCTCAGAGGATCACCGTCTCGCAGCCGAGGAGGATCTGGATCTTCGCGATGGAAGCGCCCCTCGCGGCCTCGCAGGTGCCGGGGCACAGCACGAGGGCCGCGGGAGAACCCGGGTTGTCGTAGCGCCAGCCTGGGCCGTCGCAGCCGGGGCGCTGAGGCAGGACCTCCTGCGGTGCGCCGTCGAGCCCGAAGAGGACGTTGACGTCGTCGAACGCCACCTGTCCGCCGGCCACCTGGGAAGGGAGCTCGTACTCGCACGGGAGCGCCTGCCCCGTGACCTTCGCGAGCGCGTTCTGGAACTCGACGGCGATGTTGTTCGCCCCGACGAGGACGGCGGCGTCGGTGCCTCCCGCGGCCGCGACCTGGTTCGCGAAGCTCTGGTTCACGCCCGGGAGCCCGATCACGAAGGTGCGCACCGGAAAGCGGTAGCGCGCGGCCCGCGCCGCGAGATCCGCGATGGCGCCCGGATCTTCCGGGTTCACCCCGGCGCACTGGGCCGCGGGCCCCTGGGGCTGTCCATCGGTGACGAGCAGCACCGCCGACGCCTCGCCGGGGTGGTCCTCGGCCACGTCGATGCCCTGGAGCAGCGCGCCGCCCAGCGCCGGATAGATGGGCGTGCTGGCTCCGTTCGGCGACTCGGCCTCGATGGCCGCGACGATGGCGCCCGCGTTGTCGGGGAGCGGACCGAACGGGACGAGCGGCTCGCTGTACGCCTTCTGGTCGCAGGCAGGAACATCGTCCGCGACCCGCGGAAAGAAGCGCAGCGCCACGCGCACGCCGGCGAATCTCGCGCTGTTGACGAACGCCGTCAGGCCGGCCTTCGCGCTTGTCCACTTGTCGGCCACCATGGGGTCGTCGCCCGCCATCGAGGACGACTTGTCCATCATGATATAGAGATTGAGCGGGACCGCGATCGCCTCCTCGGTAACGAGGCCACAGGCGGCGTCCGGATCGGGGAGCTCGACAGGCGCATCGGTCGACAGCCCACCATCCGGATCGAAGGTCCCGCCAGGGCCAGTTCCGCCCGAAGAAGAAGAGGACCAGACGAGGCCAGCCCCTGAGTCCGGTGCACACGCGCCATGGAGCCCCATGGCGGCAGCGAGCCCAACCATGGAGGCGAGCGAGGTGTGGTGAAGCGATCTGAGGCGCATGAGATGAACAGATGACAGCGGGGACGGTGCGGAAGCGGGAAGGTGCGCAGGCACAGAGTACCGGAGACGGTGACAGGCGCGAGGGGCGAATCACGGAATCGTGAGCTGGCTCGCGCCGGCGCAGCACATAACGGCGCGGGCGGACGCACGGTCGATGCGAACTGCAATGTGGCGCACGGCCCATGGTGATTGGGACCGACAAGACAAAGTCTTTTCGAAAGGCGCGCGAAGGTGCAGAATTAAGCATGCGCGCACAATTCTTCCTCGAGACGGCATCTCTGCTCGCATTGCTCTCGGCGCTCGGCTGCGCCGAGAGCAGCTCGATCGACGGTCCCATCGGGCCAGTCTCGGGCACGGGAGGCGGCTCGGGCGCGGGCGGCGAATCGTCCGCGAGCAGCAGCGCCACGACCGCGTCATCGAGCAGCAGCGCGGCCGCCACGAGCGGCTCGGGCGGGGGCGAAGGCGGCTCGGGCAGGGGTGAAGGCGGCTCGGGCGGGGGCGAAGGCGGTTCGGGTGGAGAGGGGGGCAGCGAAGAGGCGGGCGGGGGCGGCGGTGGGGTCACCGATGCGTGCGCGCTGGGATGCTTGCCGGGCACACACGACCTGGACGGCAATCTCCTCACGGGCGAGTGCGGCTGTGAATACGTGTGTACACCGACCGCGGCGGGTGCGGCGGGCGAGGATCCGATCGACGGCGAGTTCATCGATGACAACTGCGATGGCGGCGACGGGCTCGTGGAGCAGTGTATCTACGTCTCGGCGAGCACGGGGGACGACGCCAGCAGCGGGACGCGCAGCGCGCCGGTGGAGACGATCGCCAAGGCCATCCAGGTGGCGCAAGCGGGCGGGGTCCCGGCGGTCTGCCTGTCGGGCGAGCTGTACCAGGAGGCGGTCACGGTCGTGTCCGGCATCAGCATCTACGGTGGGTTCGATCACAACAACGCTGACTTCAAGTTCCGAAGGACGAGCTCGGTGACCACCACCGTGAGCGCGACAGGCACGGTGTTCCATGCGCCGTCGATCGCGCAGCCGACGCACATCGAGGGCATCTCGATAGAGGCGCTGAGCCCGTCGTCGGCCGGGGCGAGCACCTATGGAGTGCGCCTCGGCGGGGGGACGGCGGATCTCTTCGTGCGGTTCAACCAGATCAACGTGGAGGAGGGCCAAGCCGGCGCCGGGGGGACGAACGGGGCGGCGCACGCGGCGGGGACGGCGACCTCGGGGAATGCGGGAGAGCAGGGCTGCAACGACTGCAGCGGCCTCGGCAATGCCGGCCCGGCGCCAGTGTGCGACGAGCCTGGCGGCAGAGGCGGGTATGGTGGACATGGCTCTAACACCGGAGCGGCCGGCCATCCGGGCAGCCGGGGCGCGGAGGGCGGCGCGGGCGGCGCCCCGCTGCGCTGCTTCAGGACCCGGTCGGCAGGACACGATGGAACGCCGGGCATGGCGGGGTCGCAGGGGATGCCGGGGACAGGGGGCGCGAATCTCGGCAGCATCGCCTCGGGTATCTACCAGCCTGCGAACGGCACCAACGGGCAACCGGGAATCAACGGCGGCGGCGGCGGCGGCGCGGGCGGCGGCGGCGGCGGCTCCTGCGAGGTAGGCCCTGATGATCGCGGCGGGGGCGGCGGTAGCGGCGGATGCGGCGGGCTCGGCGGCCGCAGCGGCACGGCTGGCCGCGGTGGAGGCGGGAGCTTTGGCGTCTTCGCGGCGGCCGGACGGGTGGTCGTCTCTCGCAACGAGATCACGACCGGAAAGGGAGGGAACGGCGGCCACGGCGGCAACGGCGGAGCGCCACAGCTCGGGGGGAACGGCGGCCCGGGCGGCCCCGGTCCTGATGACGCCGGCAACGGCGGCGTCGGCGGCAAAGGTGGTCCTGGTGGCGACGGCGGCCCGGGAGCGGGCGGCGGCGGCGGCCCGAGCGCCTGCCTGGCGCGAGCCGCGAGCGTCAGCTTCACGTTCGGAGGCAACAGCTGCTCGACCGGCGCCCCCGGGTACGGCGGCGCTGGCGGCACGACCCCGAGCGGCGGCGCCGCGGGCGCGGGACAGGACGGCAAGGCCGCCGCGAACCTGCAGATCAACTGACCAGCGCCGCTGAGCTGGAGAAGCTATCTCCCAACCCGTCCCAGGTCGATCTTCG
Source organism: Sorangium sp. So ce124 (assembly GCF_051525235.1). Classification (NCBI taxonomy): domain Bacteria; kingdom Pseudomonadati; phylum Myxococcota; order Polyangiales; family Polyangiaceae; genus Sorangium; species Sorangium sp. So ce124. The sequence goes on along the minus strand of NZ_CP150312.1, from coordinate 10,507,431 downwards.
TCACGACAGCGCTGAACTCTCCCGGCGCCACGACCTTCATCTCATTGCCCCAATCCAGCGTTCCGTCGTTGAGCCCGACGACCACGACGGCATTCGTCCCGGGATCCGTGTCAATGCCAACCACCGCTTGCCCTGTCGCAGCATCACCGAAACGCCTGCTCCAGAGGTGCGCTCCGCCAGCGCTCAGCTTCGCGACAGTCCAGTCGCGCTCCTGTCTGCCGCCGAGCAGCCCGCCCCCGAAGTCGACGGCGCCTGCGGCCCCGGCGCCGAGCACGATGTCTCCAGAAGTGTCGGCGGCGACGTGAACCCCGAAAGGTGAAAGAGACTCGACGTCCGATCCAAAAATACCTGACTTCGGTTCTACACCCAACTGGGACGAATCATCGCCGAATCGCAATGACCACAGGTGGTTCCCCGCGGACGAGAGCTTCACGAGCAGGATATCCGAGTCCTCTGGCCCGCTGGTCTCGTGGGCGCCTCGGACCCCATGGGCATGGATGGCAATCGCTCCTGCGAGAGCGCCAGCCGCGAGGATATCTCCACGCGCATCGACGTCGATGTCAGTCACCCAGGCACGCCCCTCTCCCAGGAGGCCAACAGTCCAATCTCGCTCCCCCGTGGACGAGAGCTTGAGGATGAAAGCTCCAGCCCCCGACGGGCTCGGGCCGATGCTTCTGTCGAAGCCGAAGTCGGTGAATCCCGTGAACCGGCCCCCCACAACGATATTACCCGCAGGATCCACCGCCACCGCCTTGGCCTCGAGGCTCGTTGTTGCCGTGGTGTATTCAGGGTCGCCCAACTGAAAGCTCCATCGCGGATTACCCGTCTCGCCGTCCAACCTCACGACAAAGGCGTCCTCGGATGCAGTGGTCAGGGTCGACGAACCCAGGCTCACCTCGCGCCTGAAAGAGCCGACCAGGACTACGTCACCGTCGGGCATAGCCGCCGAATCCAGGACAGCGAGGCGGCCCGTCCCCGTGAACAAGTTGCGCCCCCAGATCAACTTGTTGTCTGACGAGAACCTGGCCACGAAGCAACCATTCTCGTCGAGAGTGGGCGCCGTGATGGATTCGCCAGCATCAAGCTCGATCTCTTCCTCGTACAGGCCCGACAAGACGACGCTATCATCAGGCAGCACCGAAAGACGCGATCCCAACGCGCCATCCAAGACTTTCAGCCGCAGCCACCGGCTGAAGCCGTGGCTACCGTCCGGCTTCAGCTTGGTGAGAAAGAAAGCGAATTGAGACGATATCAGCGGCGGGCCGCCGAAATCAGTGGTACCTCGAAAGACTCCTGCGAGAAGAACATTTCCCTTCGAGTCGAGCCGAGCGCTCTCTGGAAAGACCAACTCATGGCTATCGAAGCTCTTCGCCCAGAGCACTCCTGAGCAGGAATCTTCGTCGCAGTCCTCGAACTCGTCGAGGCCCAGGACCTGGGCGCACGACGCGGTGCCCAGGAGGGCACCGAGGGCGAGCACGCGGGAGGCGCGAACGAAGAGCGGAGAAGGCGGAGCGCGGCGCATGGTGGCGTATGAGGCATCAAAGCGTCAGGCCCGTCAAGGGTGAAGCAAGATGCATAGAAGCCCTGCTCGCTCGCGCCGGAGGGCACCGCGGCTCTGTATGGGCCGACATGACTGCGCATAACGTCAGGCTCGGCTTCAGCAGCGAGTCGACATAGAGACAGAATCATGGTCGGTGGAACCGACCGAGCCCATCCCGCTCACGCTCGCACGACCCCGCTGGTCGCCCCCTCAACCCTCATGACCGCCGCAAACCCGGCCTCGCCTGGACGCCGCCCCAGCGCGCCCCGGGCGGAGCGGCCGCCACTATCGTGGATACTCGTCCGCCCGGGGCGCCGGCGCCTCCAACGCCGTGGAGGCGCCTCCGCTAGACTGGAGCAAAGCGACACGCGCCCGTGTTAACGCGTTGCGACGTCACGCCGACCGGCTAGAACGGCTCCCGGAAGCAACGAGCGCTGACGACAGGAGCCCCCATGACCACCGCAATGCAGATGCCCATGATGCCGCAGACGATGTCCCCCATGATGTCGACGCCGGAGATGGCCGCTGGCGCATCCATGATGCCCGGCATGATGGGCATGGGCATGCCGATGATGCCCATGATGGGCATGATGCCCGGCGCGATGGGCATGAGCATGCCAATGATGCCCAGCATGATGGGCATGGGCATGCCGATGATGCCCGGCATGATGGGCATGGGCATGCCGATGATGCCCGGCATGATGGGCATGGGCATGCCGATGATGCCCGGCATGATGGGCATGGGCATGCCGATGATGCCCATGATGGGCATGAGCATGCCGATGATGTGCAAGATGTCGTGTGAGATGACGAAGGACGGAATGACCTGCAAATTGATGCCGCCCGAGGGCATGTCGATGGACATGCTGAAGGAGCGCTGCGAGGCCATGACGAAGATGATGTCGGCCGGGATGCCCATGATGATGATGTGCGGCGGGATGCCCATGATGATGTGCACGCCCGCCATGACGAAGTAACGCGGCCGCAAACCCTCCTCGGAGCAGCGGAGCGTCGGCGCTCGCCGGCGTTCTCGCGCTGCTCCGCGCCTTCCGCTCCCCCGCCCCTCGGCGAGGAAAGCTCCACGCCTCAGGGCGCCGACAGCGAATACGTCATCACCAGGTACATCAGCGAGTCGACGTTCGCCGGGTTGCGGTAGACGTGCGGGACATCCGCCTGGAACACGAGCGCATCGCCCGTCGCGAGCAGAAACCGCTGTCCGTCGACGCTGATTTCAACGGTCCCCTGACATACCACGATGTTCTCGGTCGTCCCGGGCGGGTGGGGATCGGCATTCTCGACGCCGAGCGAGGCCAGGTGCAGCTCGTAAAACTCGACCGTTCGCGGCGCATCGAACGGGAAGAGCGCGCGCGAGGTGAACTTGCCGTCGTGCGATGTCAGCCGCTTCGCCCGATCCCCGCGCAGCAGCATCGGGCCGCTCGCCGCGCGATCGCTGACGAGCGCCGAGAACGGCACGCAAAGCGCGCGGGCGATCTTCCAGACGACGTTGATCGTGGGCGCGCTGCGGCCGAGCTCGACCTGGCCGAGCATCGCACGGCTCACGCCGGAGATCTTCGAGAGCCGCTCCAGCGAGAGGCCGCGCCGCGTGCGCAGCCGCCGAAGGTTCTCCCCGACAACATGCGTGAGATCCGACGGCGCGTCGTGGTGAGCGACCTCATAGGTCCACTCCTCCTCCAGCTCCTGCTCCTGCGCGCCGGGCCTGGCCGGCTGCACGTCGAGCGCGACCGGAACCGCACCGTTCGCCTGGGGAAGGTCGCTGTTCTGTCGGACAGATCTCATACGAGGATGGGCGCCACTCTACACGGGATCTCAGGGTCGGCAAACCAACCAAATTCGTCGCTGCGTCAGGATGAGTGGAGTCAATCATCAGGCAATTTCCGTCACTCCTAGGATGTCGCCTGAACCCGATCCGTGACCGTCCCTGTCGCATTCACCTTCCCCCCTCGGCGCGTTCGCCCTCCCGAGCACGGTCGCGCTTCCTCCCAGCGTGCTTGGCCGTGCGCTCACTCCCCGCAGGCTCACCCGCCGGAGGCGTCTTCCGCCCGCAGGCTCCTTCCCACGGACCGCGTCCCCGGGCGCTCGCGCTTCCCCGCTCCTCCCGCCTCGGGGTCCGCCCCCGGCCGGCGGATCGGGTCGGCGCCGAACCGTCCCTACCGCCAGCGCGCCGGAGCGGCTACAACCTGGGCTCGCTGTGCGGCACGCTGACGCAGCGCGCTCGAACACCGAGGGCTTGCCGATGGACCACGACATCGACGACGTGATCGACGGCCGGTACAAGCTGATCGAGGTGGTCGGTCAGGGAGGCCAGGGCGTGGTCTACCGCGCCCTGGATCAGGAAACGGGCACGCACGTCGCCGTCAAGTACCTGAGGCCCGAGTTCGCCAGCGATCCCGCCCTGAAGACCCGCCTGCGGCGCGAGGCCCGCGCCATGGGGGAGCTGGCCGGCACCAGCGCGACCCACGTCTTCGCGTTCAGCGAGGCGGCCAACGGCACGCTCTACATCGTCATGGAGTTCCTGAAGGGCAGCGATCTCGAGACGACGCTGCGCCGGCTGGAGGCGCGGAACCAGCGGCTCCCGCTCGACGAGATCCGCGAGCTGTTCCGCCCGATCATCGACACCCTCGACGCCGCGCACGCGCGCGGCATCGTCCACCGCGATCTGAAGCCAGCGAACATCTTCGTCCTCGACGACGACACGGGTGCTCCTTCCTCCATCTCCCCTCACCACGGAAGCGCGCCGGCCCGCGCCGCCCATCCGGCGCCCCCCGCCGGCGCGCAGCTCCCCGTCACGGGCGACGGCGCGCAGGGCCACGCCGGCGCAGCGGCGCGCGGGCGCGTGCGCTTGCTCGATTTCGGTCTTGTCAAGGTGATGCAGGCCGACCCCCTCACCCGCGAAGGCGCGATCCCCGGCTCGCCCAGCTACATCGCGCCCGAGGTATGGAAGGGCCGGCCCCAGGAGATCGACCACCGGATCGACATCTATTCGCTCGGCGCGGTGCTCTTCCGCGCGCTCGCGGGGCGCCTGCCGTTCGCCGGCGCGAGCCGGGTCGACATCCTCCTCGCCGCCGCCCGCGGCCCGCGGCCGAGCCTGCACGCCTTCCGGCCCGACCTGCTCCCCGAGGTGGACGCCTGGGTCGCGCGGGCGCTCGCCGTGGCCCCCGAGGAGCGCTTCCAGGACGTCCGCTCGCTCTGGAGCGCGCTGGAGCCGCTCCTCGACCGCGCCGCTCGATCCGGCGGCGAGGCCGCCGGCGGAGGCGCGATCCTTCGCTGAGCACGTTCCTCACCCGACCGCCTTGCGACGCGGGAAGCGGCGCTGGTAGCGTGGTGCAAACCATGCCTGAACCGAGGGCCGCAGGATGAGCTCCTCGCCCGGCCTGTTGCAGCCGAATACGCGGTTTCGCAACCGTTACCAGGTGCTGCGCGTCATCAAGGCGGGCGGCATGGGCGCCGTGTACGAGGTGATGGACGACGTCACCGCGACGCGCCGCGCGCTCAAGGTGATGCTGCCCAGCCTGCTCGACAGCGAGGAGCTGCGCGCCCGCTTCGCCCTCGAGGCCCGCATCACCGGCGTCATCGAGAGCGACCACATCGTCAGGACCTCGGACGCCGGGGTCGACGACGAGACCGGCACCCCGTTCCTCGTCATGGAGCTGCTCCGCGGCGAGGAGCTCGGCAGCCTCGTCAAGAAGCGCGGCGCCCTCCCCGCCGAGGACGTCGCCCTCTACCTGTTCCAGGCCGCGCTCGCGCTCGACAAAACGCACGCGGCGAGCATCGTCCACCGCGACCTCAAGCCCGACAACCTGTTCGTCACGGTCCGCGACGACGGCTCGCCGTGCGTGAAGATCCTCGACTTCGGGATCGCCAAGGTCATCGAGCAGCACAACGCCTCCACGCTGACGCGGCAGATGCTCGGCACGCCCGTGTACATGGCGCCGGAGCAGATCCGCGCCGAGCGCAACGTCGGCCCGCGCGCCGACATCTACGCGCTCGGGCACGTCGCGTACGCGCTCCTCGTCGGCGAGTCGTACTGGTCCCAGGAGGCCGAGGCGACCGCGTCCCCGTACATGCTGGCGGGGGAGCTCCTGCGCGGCGCGATGGAGGCGCCCAGCGCGCGCGCGGCGCGGCGGTCCTCGGCGGCGCTGCCGACGGAGTTCGACGGCTGGTTCCTCAAGGCGACGGCGCTCAAGCCCGAGGACCGCTTCGAGCGCGCGTCCATCGCGGTCAGCGCGCTCGCCGCCGCGCTCGACGTCGCCATCCCGCGGGCCTCGCGCGTCATCCTCCTGCCGGAGCCGGCGGCGCCCGCGCCGAGCGCGAACCCGAGCCCGACCGACCCGACGCTGCCCTCGAAGCCAGGCACGGCGAAGGGCTTCGCCGAGGTGCCGACCGTCACCGTGCCGGAGCTGTCGTCGAAGACGCCTCCCTCACGCCCCGGTCCCGCCTCGAACCCCAGCCCGCCCCCGCGCTCCATTACGCCGCCACCCAATCCGCCCTCGCGCTCCGTCCCTCCCTCGTCGTCCGCGCCGCCCGCGCAGTCGGCCGCCTCGAAGTTCGCGGAGACCCGACCCCGGACGTCGCCCCTGGACCCGCCGGGCCGGGCAGGCCTCTCCGGGAGCGAGCCGTTGAGGAGGTCCGAGCTCACGTCGCGGCGCGAGCGCGCCCCGCAGCGGCGGTTCAACGTCAGGCCCGACACGTCGACCGGGGTCCTCCACGTGAAGGTGTGGGGGTTCTGGGACATCGACGAGGGCAAGGCGTACCTCGACGAGTTCCGTCAGAAGGCCTCGACGCTGCTCAACCTAGGGAAGCCCTGGTACGTGCTCGCCGACATCGCGGACTTCCCCCCGCAGAAGCCCGAGGTGAGCCCGTACGTCGAGCAGACCATGGCCTACGCCGTCGAGCACGGCATGCGCAAGGCGGCGAACCTCGTGAACAGCGCGCTCTCGAAAATGCAGATCTCCCGCCTGTCGGCCGCCATGGGGCTGCCCGAGTACTCGTTCTTCACCTCGGAGGCTGACGCCGTCGCGTGGCTCCTGAAGGGCTGAGCGCGAGGGGGCCGAGCGCGAGGCCAGCCACGAAGCGCCGAGCGCGAGGCCAGCCACGAAGGGCTGAGCGCGCTCAGCCGAGGACGAACCGCCGGATGCGCCCGGCGAGGCTCCGCACCTTCTCCTCGGCCTCGAGGTAGCGCTCGGCCGCGTCGCGCAGGTGGGCCTGGCGCGACGCCATGAGCAGGCTCAGCTCGATCACGAGCTGCGGGCGCGCCTCGATGATCGGCTGCAGGGCCTCCTTCGTGATCTGGTAGAGCACCACCTCGTCGACGGCGCGCACCGTCGCGGTGCGCTCCTCGCCCGTGAGCAGCGCGAACTCCCCGAAGACGGCGCCCTTCTCGAGCGCGGCGACCGTCGAGTCCTGCCCGTCGGGGTGCCGCACCAGGACCTCGACGGCGCCGGACGCGACGACGAACATCGACGAGTCCCGCTGCCCCTGCAGCACGATCCGGTCGAGCGGGCCGTACTCGATCCGGCGCGCCTTCGTCGCGAGCTTGCGGAGCTCGCGATCGAGCAGCGGCTTGAAGACCGGCGTCCGCCGGAGCAGCGTCATGAGGTCCTCGGCGCTCGCCTCGCGCGTCACCTTGCTCGGCTCCTCGAGCTCGATCGACGCCGCGGCCCCGTAGCCGTCGCGCCGCTGCAGCGCGGCGAGGTGCGACGGGTTCTTCTCCATGTACGCCTCGAGAAGGCTCGCGTTCCGCGGGATGCACTCGTCGCCCGTGTAGTCCATGAGGTTCCGCTCGGCGGCCCACCGGGCGACGTCGTTCATCGACTTCCGGTACTGCCGGCACGCCGCGGGGAAGATGCCGTCCTGATCGCCGAAGAGCCCCGTCAGCGCCTCGGGCATCAGGCTGAGGCCGAACAGCCGCATGTCCCCCCGCTGGTGCCAGAGCGCGAAGTCGCGCCACCGCGGATCGAGGTGCGCGAGCTCCGGGAACGCGAGCACGTTGTTCTTGAGGACGGCCCGCTCCGCGTCGCGGAACACCCGGTGCCACGTCTCCTGCGCGTTCCACAGGTTGGGGCCCGCGAGCTCGATCGCCTTCTGCAGGTCCGCGTGGTGGGCGTGCAGGAAGGCGAGCGTGGCCTTCTGCTTGCGCATCAGGTTCGTCAGGCTCACGGGCCCGGCCGCGAAGAAGCCGGCCGCGCGCGGCGCGATGTGCCGCATGTCCCAGACCTGCGCCCACGCCGCGACGTCGATCGACGCGCGGATCGGCGCGAACGCCGCGCCCTCCTCGAAGGCCTCGCGCTCCCCCGGCGAGAGCATGTCCGGGTAGTCGTGCTTCACGGCCTCGAAGATGCCGAGGCACGTGAGCAGCTCGAGGTAGAGGCCCACCCTGAGCAGCCAGCGGGGGTCGGGGAGGTTGCGCCGGTGCTGCTCGAGGTCCTGATGGATGGCCCGGAGGTACAGGAGCGCCTTGTCCATGCCGATGGTCAGCACCGGGAACCACGGGTGATAACCGACGTGGAGCTCGTCGATCCCGAGCGCCCGCTGCTGGATCTCCGTGTCCGCCTTGACGAGCCGGTCGAGCAGGCGCGCGTAGAGCGAGCCGAAGCGGCCTGTGTCGAAGATCTCGATGTCCGTCGACTCGGAGGAGACCGTCCTGCCCGCCTCGCTGAGCTTGATCTCGACCCGGAGCTGCTGCCGGAACAGGCTCGCGAACGTGAACGGCTCGAAGCCGTCGGTGACGCGCCGCCGGAACGACTCGGGCATGTCGGCCCAGAAATAGCCGCCGCCGGTCTCCTCGCCGGGGGGGTGCGGCACGAGCTGCCGCGCCGGCACGATGGTGGCGACGTAGACCGTCTGATGGAACGAGTTCCACGGGGCGGGCTCGAGCTTTGGGACGGGGTAGGACGAGGTCGAGACGATCTGCGGGCTGAGCGGCACGTCCATGAGCCCGGGCACCGGGCACGGCTCGCCGTCGCCGGGGCTCGCGGGGAGGAACCACGCGGACAGGGTCACCTCGAACGGCCGCTCGAAGGGCGCGACGAACGCGTAGAGGTCGCGCAGCCGGTAGAGCAGCCACACCTCGTCGCCCAGCTCCGACGGGTCGCCGGAGGTGTTGATGCAGCCGACGCGCTCGCTGCACCCGTGCCCCGGATAGAGCGCCTCGTCGACGGGCCGCTTGCCGGGCTCGAACGGGATGAGCTCCAGCGACGGAGACAGCTCGGCCGACTCCTCCTCCGGGCTCTGGCGTGCCTCGAGCTGGCGCAGGTACTGGCGGACCCGGGCGAGCTTGTCCTCCCAGTCCATGCCCTCCACGCGGCTCATGAGCAGCCGCTTGAACTGCCTCTGGAACTCCTTCGGGGTCATCATGCTGCGTCCACCTGAGTTGCCGGGGGCCGGACAGGCCCGCCGCGAGAGCTTACCGGCTTCGCGCACGCTGCGTCGTGCGATCAGCGCGGCGCGCGGCGTCCTGCTCTCAACGCGGCGCGCGCCGCCCGGCGATCAGCGCGGAGCGCGGCGCTCCGCGATCGGGGCCGAGACCACGTCCGTGCGAGCCTCTTGCAGCGCCGCGTCTCGGAAGGTACGGGCTCAAGCCCTATGGCTATCGAGATCCGCGAGCTCCGGAAGGGCGACAAGAAGGTCCTCAAGGACTTCCTCAACGTGGTCGACACCGTCTACGAGGGTGAGCCCAACTATATCCGCCCGCTCGACTTGGACATCTCCGATCGGCTCGACAAGAAGAAGAACCCGTTCTTCGAGCACGCCGAGGGGACGGCGTGGGTGGCGTACAAGGACGGCAGGCCAGCGGGCCGGATCACCGCGCAGGTTGATCACGAGCACCTCCGGGTCCACCGCGACGACACTGGCTCCTTCGGCTTCATCGATACGATCGACGACGCCGAGACGGCCGGAGCGCTGTTCGCCGAGGCCACGGGCTGGCTGCGCGCGCGCGGGATGAAGCGCATGCGGGGCCCCTACTCGCTCTCGACCAACGAGGAGATCGGCTGCCTCATCGAGGGCTTCGAGCTCCCGCCGGTGATGATGATGCCCTACCACCGGCCGCACCAGGGCCGGCTCATCGAGCAGGCCGGGCTCGAGAAGGTGAAGGATCTCTACGCGTGGGGCTACGAGGTCGGCAACGTCCCCGCCCGGGCGCAGAAGGCCCACGCCGAGGTCCTGGCGATGCCGGAGGTGCACACGCGCTGCGGCGATCCGAAGAACCTGCTCCGCGACATCCGCATCCTCATGGACGTCTACAACGACGCCTGGAGCGACAATTGGGGCTTCGTCCCGATGACCGAGAAAGAGCTCGTCAAGTGGTCGAAGGACGTGCGGCTCATCCTGATGCCCGAGCTCACCAAGATCACGTTCATCGACGGCGAGCCGGCCGCCGTGTCGCTCGGGCTGCCCGACCTCAACCAGCTGATCAAGGACTTCCACGGCAAGCTCCTCCCGGCCGGCATCTTCAAGCTGCTGTGGCGGCTGCGCGTGCGCGGCCCGAAGCGCGGGCGCCTCGTCGTGCTCGGCATCCGCAAGAAGTGGCGCCACGTGCGGCGCTACGCCGGGCTCAGCGCCTTCCTGTACGTCGAGATGAACCGCGCGGCGCATCTGCTCGGCATGGAGGGCGGCGAGCTCGGGTGGACGCTGGAGGACAACGCCGCCATCAACGCGGGCATCCGGCTGATGGGCGGCCGGGTCCACAAGAAGTACCGCGTCTACGAGCGGGCGCTGTGATGGGCGCGGGGGCCAGCGCCGAGCGGCGCGGGCGGCTCGACGCGGGCGCCGGCAGCTCGACGTGGGCGCCAGCGCCGAGCGCCTCGGGCGCGCGCCGGGACCGTAAAGAAGGAGCGGATCGATGAGGGTGCTGGTCACGGGCGCGAGCGGGTTCCTCGGCTCACACGTCGCCGAGCAGCTCGCGCAGCAGGGGCACAGCGTCGTCGCCCTGGTGCGGCGCTCGTCGGACACGAGGTTCCTGTCGTCGCTGCGCGGGGTCGAGCTCGCGTACGGCGCCGTCGAGGACGCGGAGAGCGTCCGCCGCGCGGTCGTCGGCCCGCCGGGCGTCGACGCGATCGTGCACTCGGCCGGGCTGGTCAAGGCGCGCGACGAGGCGGAGTTCTTCCGGGTCAACGTCGACGGCACGCGGAACCTGCTCGACGCGGCGAAGGCGGCGCCGGCGGGCGCGATACGGCGGTTCGTGTTCGTCTCGAGCCTCGCCGCCATCGGCCCGAGCCTGGACGGGCGCCCCATCGCCGCCGACGCGCCCCCGGCCCCCGTGACGCGCTACGGGCGCTCGAAGCTCGAGGCCGAGCGGCTGGTCCTCGCCGAGAAGGGCGCGTTGCCCGTGGTCGTCGTCCGCCCCCCGATGATCTACGGCCCGCGCGACCAGGAGTCGTTCGCGTTCTTCCAGAGCGTCGCGCGCCGCTTTCTCCCGATGCTCGGCGACGGCAGGAACACGCTCAGCGTGATCTACGCCTCCGACGCCGCCGCCGCGTGCATCCGGGCGATCGAGAGCGACGTGCCGAGCGGCCGCGCCTACTTCATCGACGACGGAAGCGTGTATGTGTGGCGCGAGATGCTGGCGGACGTCGAGGCGGCGCTCGGCGCGCGGGCGCTCGTCCGCGTCGGCGTCCCGTTCTCGCTCATGCGCGGCGCGGCGCTCGCGAGCGAGGGGCTCGGCCGCCTCACCGGCAAGGCCGTGATGCTCACGCGCGACAAGCTGAACGAGCTCTCCGCGTCGCACTGGGTCTGCGACTCCAGCGACGCCCGCAGGGAGCTCGGCTGGGCGCCCGCGGTGGGCTGGGCGGAGGGGACGCGCCGAGCGGTCGCCTGGTACCGCGAGCACGGCTGGCTGTGACGTGACGCCGCGCCGCGCGCCGTTTGACGCTCGCCCGCGGCCTCCGTACCGTGAATGCATGTTCCGCCGTCCGCCGGCTGCCCCGGGCCTCGTCGCGATGGCGCTCGGCCTGACGGCGGCGCCCGCGCAGGCCCAGGAGCCGCCTCGTGGCGGCGCCGACGCGGCGGCTCCGGACGCGGGCAGCGCGGCGGCGGCGCCGGCCGCGCGCGGCGCGCCGGACGCCCCCGCCGCACGGTCGGCCCTGCGCGGCGCCGTCGTGGTGGCGGTGGACGACGCGAGCGCCGAGGCGGCTCGCGCGCTCGCTCGCGCGATCTACGGCGACCCCGCGCTCCGCCCGCCCATCGACGAGGCGACAGCGCAGGTGCTCACCGGCGATCCGCCGCGCCCGGACGCGCCGGCCGCCGTGAAGGAGCTCGCCGAGGTGCGCCGCTCCGCCGGGCACGCCGAGTCCGAGCCGGTCGCGCGCGGGCTGCTCGCGTCGCTCGGCGCGGGCGCAGGCGCGGCGCTCGTCGTCGCGGTGAGCACGGCGCACGGCCACCCCGTGGCGCGCGTGCTCCGGGTCGCGGGCGCGAGCTACGCGCCGATCGAGCTCGGCGCGACGGTCCAGCGGACCGCGGACGGCGCGGCCGCCCCCGCCGGGGCGACCTTCGACTGGCCGGGCGCGGGCGCGGCCCTCCGCGCGCTGCTCGCTGGAGACGAACGGAGCGGAGGCGCGGCGGGTCGCGCTGCGACGCCGCCCGCGCCCGCGTCATCGCGGCGCGGCGCCTTGGGACCTCGCGCCGACGTCGCCCAGGCGGCGCCGAAGTCCGCGAACGGCGGCGCCAGCTCGTCGGAGCCGTCGGAGCGGCGCTCGACGTGGAGCTCCCCCTGGTTCTGGGGCCCGCTCGCGGGCGTGGTCGCCACGGGGATCGTCGTGGTGGTGCTGGCCCAGACGGGCGGCGATTCCGGCGACACCGTGCACCTCCGGGGTCGGATCGCGCCATGACGCGCTCCTCCCGGCGCAGCCCAGCGGGGTTGGGGCTGAGGCTCGCCGCGCTGCTCTGCGTCGCGATCGTCGCCGCGCCCGCGCGGCTCGCCGGCGCCGCGCCCCGCGTCTACGACGCGCCCGCCGCGTCGAGCGACGGCGGCGCCGATCTTCCCGTGCCGCCGCCGCCGCCGGCGTACCACACCGAGGATCTCGGCTGGATCGAGTTCGCCTATCACCCGTCCACCCGCGACCGTGTCCGCCCTCTCATCGCCCGCGCCGGCGATCTGCGCGCCGAGCTCGGCGCCCTGCTCGGCCGCGACGTGCTGACCGCGCCTGTGAAGGTCCGGATCGCGGATGTGCCCGCCGAGCTCGACGACCTCGTCCCCAGGGGCCTCGCTGGCCCCGTGACGGCCGTCTCGTTCGGCGCGCTGCGGCTCGCGGTCCTGAGCGCCTCTCCGCGGCTCGGCGCCGAGACGCCCGATCTCGAGGGCGCCTTCCGTCACGCGCTCGCGCACCTCGCCCTGGATGAAGCGACCGGAGGCGCCGTGGTCCCGCGCTGGTTCCACGAGGGGTTCGCCGCCCACGTGGCCGGTGAGCGCGTCGCTCGGCGCGCGCAGGCGCTCTCGGTCGCCGCGCTCCGGGGGCGCCTCCTCCCGCTCGACGAGCTCGAAGCGAGCCTCGCGGGCGCAGAGGATGCGACCGGCTCGCTGCCCTATGCGCAGGCGGCCGACGTCGTCCGCTTCCTCGTCGAGGACGAGCGGCGGCAGAGCTTCGTGCGTGCCCTGGCTCGGGTGCGCGGCGGCGTGCCGCTCGAGGCCGCGCTCGGGGCCGCCTATGTCTCGACAGGCCGAGAGATCGAGCTCGCGTGGCGCGCCAACGTCGCGCGGCGCTACGGCTTCGTCCCGGTGCTGGCTGGCTCGCTGCTGGCGCTCGGGCTGCTCGTCTCCGGCCGGCTGGCCGTGCGGCGGCTCCGCAGCCGGAGGTCGCCGCCGCCTCCCGCGCCGCGCCGGCGGCTCCGCGCGGTGTCGGAGGCGCGCCACCGCCCCGCGCGCCCGTCCACGGTCCAGCTCGTCGCCACCCTGGGCGCGCGTCACCGCAACGAGGCCGACGGCGACGCGGACGTCCCGAAGGTGGAGCACAACGGCCAGTGGCACACGCTCCATTGAACGCCGCCGAGGAGGCCCGTCGGCCCGATCCCGCCGGACCGCAGCGCCGCCTGACGGAGCTCGCGCTCGGCGCGGCCTGGCTCGTCGGCCTCGCCGCGGCCCTGCAGATCGTGTCCGTGCTCCTGTCGTCGAGCCCGCTCGCGGCGGCGCTCGGCGGCGCGGTCGTCGCCGACGTCGTCGCGGCGCGGGCCGGCGTGCAGTGGACCGACCCTCTGGAGCCGGACGGCCCAGGCCGCCGCGCGCGCATCGCCCGTCGCGTCGGGCTCGGCGCTGCGCTGGGCGCGCTCGCCGTGCTGATCACGCTCGGCGTCTCCGCGGTGCTCGGGTGGGCGACCGTCGAGGCCGGGGCGCCCTCGGCGAGCCTCGGCTTCGCCCTGGCGCGCTCGATCGCCCTCGCTGTCCGCGACGAGCTCCTGCTCACTGGCATCCCGTTCGCCACCGCGGCGCGCGCCGGCCTCTCGCCTCGCCCCGCGCTGGTCTTCTCCGCCCTCGCGCACGGCGCCGCGCTCGGGCTCGCGCCGGGCGCGTCCCCGTCAAGCTTCGCCCTCGCGACCGCGCTCGGCGCGCTCGCCGCGGCGCTCTTCCTGCGCGCCCGCGGCGTGTTCGCGGCGGTCGCCGTCCACGCGAGCTTCACCTCGCTCGCGGGCGCAGGTCTGCGCGGCGCCCTGCTCGACGCCACGTGGACCGACGGCGCGCTCGCCACGGGGACGCAAGCCTTCGGCCGGCCTGCCTGGCTCGGCGCGGCCGTGCTCGCGATCCTCGCCGCGCTCACGCTCCGCGCCGGCGCCCGGCAGCCTGACCGTCCAGCGCGGTGAGCGCCCCCGCCCCGCGCGGCCGCCACCGAGCTCTCGCCGCCGCGCCGGCATGAAGCGCGCCGCACCCGCGTTGTAGCTCCGGACAGCGGCGCTGGCGGCGCGACGTCCATCGCAGCGGCGCACTCGGCCGCTCCCCTTCCACCACCGGCGTCCGGCTTCCAGCGCTCGGCGCGTCACATCCACCGGACCGACACCGACATTTCACAGCGCCGTGAGAGCACGTGCCGCGCGAGCGGCTCGCAGGCGAACACGCGCGATGTCCCACAGCGCCTCACCCCTCGGACACGGCTATGTCATATTTCAGCGCACCGCGTCAAGCACACATTGACGCGCCGCCTTCGAGGAACCAACGATCAGGTATGCATTGCGAAAGGATCGTTCGGATTGCGCCGATGATGCTGCTCGCGCTCGTGTCGACGGGCTGCGGCATGGCGACGATGATCGACACGAACACGCGCTCCATCCAGGCAACGACGGAGGAGATGCGGCGGACCCGCGCGACGATCGAGGATTCGAATCAGACGCTGCGGAGCTCGCAGGAGAGCATCGATCGGCTCGCCGAGCTGCGTCAGCCGATGGAGAAGCTCGCCGAGATGCAGGCTGCGATGGAGCGGCTGGCCGAGCTCAAGGGGTCGATGGACGCAATGCAGCAGAGCATGCGTGAGACCGCGCGACTCAAGGAGTCGATGGATCGGCTGAGCCAGATGGAGGCCACCATCGCCGCGATGAACGAGAGCCTCGTGGGCATCCGCGGCCCGCTCACGGACGTCGCCGCCCTGAACGCACCGATGCGTGATGTCGCCGCCCTGGACGCGCCGATGCGCGACGTCGCCGGGCTGAAACAGCCGATGGAGCAGGTCGCGACGCTGCGCGAGCCGATGAAGGAGGTGAGCAAGCTGTCGGCCCCGATGGAGCAGATCAGCCAGATCGGGGGCGATTCGTCGCGCCAGACCGGCCTCGTCGCCGTCGGCCTGCTCGGCTGGGGCGTCGTGACGTTCCTCGGCGTGTACTTCGGCGTCCAGGCCGGCACCCGCCGCCAGCAGCGCCTGGCGCAGGGAGATCGGGACTCCAGCGCGGGGCCGGCGCCTGCCGAGCCCGCGCCGCGCGTCCTCTCCGAGAGCCGGAGCTTCGAGCGCCGGGCCCAGATCAAGTCGATGTGATCGAGCTCTGCCGGACGCCTGTCCGGCCGGCGAGCGGCGGAGTCACCCGCCGCCCGCCGTCACATCATCCACCGATCAACGATACGTGTCCCAGTGCGCCGACATGCGATCGGCCTGCCCTGCAGTGAACCCATCCATGCAGGAGTCGTCGGTGTAATCCATGAAGTTCTGGACCGGGTCGAGCCCACCTCCCCGGCAGCTGTCCCTGTTCAGCGGGCAGCCATACGCGGCGCTGCGCTCGGACGCCGTGTCCGCCACGCCATCGCCGCTCTTGTTGCAGCCGCCTTCGAACGTATGGAAGAGGCCGAGCCAGTGACCGACCTCATGCGTACCGGTATCTCCCTCGTTGTACGGCGCCGCATTGCCGCCGGGCAACGTGGAATGGAGCAGGACGACGCCGTCGTCGCTCGGACGGGCCGCGTAGCTCGAGGGGAACGTCGCCCAGCCCAGCAGACCGCCGCCCGGGTTCGCCGTGTAGAGATTGAGGTGGTCTGGCCCACCAATACGGAGCGCCGCCTTGGCCTGCCGCTCGGCCGCGGAGCCCGACGACATGGTGTACCAGGTCGCGTTCCTCGTCCGATCGACGGAGGCCAGCGTGAAGCTGAAGCGGGTGCTCGCGTACGCCTCGTTGAGCACCTCGATCTGCTCCGCGATCATCCCGTCCGTCACGTCGCCGTTCGACAGGCCCACGCCCTTGTTGATGACGTGGACGTGCACGGGGATCTCGACCGCCGCGCCCGCCGAGAACCCGAGCGCCATCCGGCTGCGGACGAACTGCTCGACGGCTTCCTTCTCACCGTCGCTCAGCTCGACGGTCGCGCAGCCGCGCCGCAGGGGCGCCGGCGCTGCCTCGACCTGCTCATCAGGCACGACGTCGGCGACGGCCGGCGCATCCTCCGCGGGGGTCGAGGGGTCGGCGCCGCACGCGACGCCCAAGGCAGCGATCAAGACTAAGGCAAATACATCCGCACACGTCCGAGCTCGCATGGACACTCTCCTTGGTTCATTTCCCCGCAAAGGAAGCATGAATATATATCCGCGATCACAATCGGTTCAATTCCAAAAGGGCTGATTCCACTCGCGACGACAAAGGAAGATTCCACGTCTTGGTCGTTCTGGTCGTCTTGGTCGTCTTGCGTGTCTTGCGCCCTCTCGCCGAACGCCGACAGGACCCCGGGACACGCAGAGCGATGACGAGGCGCGAGGGCCCGCGTGGAACGGACACGCCGATTGCTCCAACTTGGATCGATCGCTCCATTATGGAGCACACGTCGAGAGCGGCGCGGACCGAGGGAGCCCCCCTCGACTCGAGATCAGACGATGCGGACCCGGCCGTTCCGCCTGTTCCATGTCCTCCGCGCTTCGGGGTCAGCGCCGGAGGAGCTCACCCCGATTTCGAGGCGCTTTCCCGAGGAGCGCCGCACCGCGCGCCCATCCGCCTGGTCTGTGCAGTTCGAGCGACGCTCAAAACCAGGTGCACGACGTCATCCAAACTCTCCGCCTGCCACATTCTCTCGCAGCCGGGTCGGCGCTCGTCGCCGCCGGTCCTCTCGGGGCCGCGCCGGGCACGCGCGCACGCGGCCCGAGCGGGAGCAGACGCTGCGTTCTCGCTGACGGTGGCGCGGCGGGCTCGGCGGCGATCTTGCGATCTCGCCCACACTGGCGCGCGGCCGACCCGGGCGCTGCGCGGCCGGCGGCGGCGATGCATCGTGATTGCAGTACCCTCCTGGCGACGGTAGATGTCTTGCATGGCGCGTACGAAAGCAGGTCAGTCCGCGGAAGAGCTCCGTGAGCAGATCCGGGCGGCCGGCTTGCGAGCCACCTCGCCGCGCATCGCGGTGCTCCAGAGCCTCGGCCGCTCGCGGACGCCCGTCAGCCATGCGGAGCTCGCTGCTGAGCTCGCCCCGAAAGGGTGGGATCGCGCCACCATCTACCGGAACCTGATCGATTTGACCAACGCCGGGCTCGTGCGCCGCACCGACATGGGCGACCACCTCTGGCGGTTCGAGTTGCGGGAGGCCACCGGCGCCCACGCGGCGGACGAGCACCCGCACTTCATGTGCGACACGTGCGGCGATGTGCTCTGCCTCCCTGACGAGAGCATCGAAATCAAGGCGGCGCGCGGCGCGCCGCGCGCGTTGCGGCGCAAGGGACTCCAGATCCAGATCAAGGGTCGCTGCGATCGGTGCGTGCAGGCCTGAGCGGCGGAGCAGCCCCCGGGCATCGGCGACCCCGGGCCACCGGCGGCCCCGGGCCGCGTGAATGACGCGGCGCTCAGCGGCCGCAGACGGCTGTCCGCATCTTGGTTGCAACACCAATTTGATATTGATTAGGCCACGTGGCTCGGGCATAGCCCACCGCGCCCATGCTCGCGCTCGCCGTCGCCCTGTCGATCGCCGGCCTCGCCGCGGGGCCGCTCCTCGTGGCGCTCGGCCGGCGCCAGGCGCTGCCGACGTCGGCGCTCGACGGGCTGACGCTCGGCCTCGTGCCCGCGCTCGTGCTCACGCGCCACCTGCCGCACGTGGTCGAGGAGATCGGGGCGCAGGCGGTCCTCTGGGCGGCGCTCGGGTACGCGGCGCTCGGGCTCACGGAGCACAGGAGGCGTGACACCGGCGAGGTGCTGGGGCGAGAGATCGCGTTCTCGGCGCTCGCCGTGCACGGGTTGCTCGACGGCGCCGGGCTCGCGCTCGCCGTGGCCGCGGCCGACAGCGGCGCGGACGGGGTGCTCTTCGCGAGCGCCGTCCTCGTGCACCGGCTGCCCGAGGGGCTGTCGCTCGCGGCGCGCTTTCTGCCCGCCTGGGGGTGGCGGCAGCTCGCCGCGCGCCTCGGGCTCCTCGGGCTGCTCACGGTGCTCGGCGCCCTCCTCGGCCAGCGCGCCGTGGCGAGCCTCCCTCACGAGTCGTTCGAGGTGTTCATCGCGTTCGGCCTCGGTGTCCTCCTGCGGCTCGTGGTCCACACGCACGAGGCGCCGCCTCGGAGCGCGCGCGCGCGGACCACGAGCGCGATCGCCTTCACCTCGGGGCTCTGCGTCGCGCTCGCGCTCCCCAGCCCGGAGAGCTCCTTCACGAGCGCGCACGCGTCCGAGCTGTCGATCGCGGAGTCGCTCGGCTCGCTGTTCGTCGAGACGGCGCCCGCCATGCTCGCCGGGCTCGCCATGGCGGGGCTCCTGCGCGCGTTCTCTCCGAGCGTCCTGCGTCGCTCGACCGGCTGGCTGCGCGGCGGTGCGGCGCTGCCCCGGGCCGCCCGCAGCCTGGCGTCTGAGCTGCCGCTGCCCCTCTGCGCCTGTGGCGTTGCGCCGCGCATGCAGCGGCTCCCGCGCGCGAGCGCGCCGGTCGCCGCGGTCGTCGCCGTCGTCCTCTGCGCCCCGGCGCTCGACCCCGCCGGCGCGCTGCTCTCGCTGCGGGTGCTCGGCCTGCCGTTCACCGCGGCGCGCGTCGCGGGCGGCGCGCTCCTCGCCGTGCTGGTCGCGCTCCTCGTCGCCAGGGTGGCCGGGACGAAAGGCTCGACCGCTGCGCCTCCCTGCGGCGCGCCGCCCGTCATGGCAGGGGCCGTGGCGTCGCCGGGCGCGCGGCTCCGCGCCGCCGTCGCCGAAGCCGTAGGTCCAGCGCTCGATCACGTGGCCGCCTGGTACGTCGTGGGCCTGGCGCTCGCCGCCGTCCTCGAGGCGTCCATCGCGCCGGCCGCAGCGCGCGTGCTCGACGCGCCGGCCGACGTCCTCGTGAGCGCGCTCCTCGCGGTGCCCGCTCACGTGTGCGCGCAAGGCGCGGCGCCGCTCGCCGCGGCGATGATCCACAAGGGGCTCCCGGTCGGCGCGGCGCTCGCGTTCCTCGTGGCGGGGCCCGCGACCCACATCGCGGCGCTCGGCGCGCTGCATCGGGCGTTCGGAGCGCGCGCCGCCGCCGTCTCCGCTCTCTTCAGCGTCGCCTTCGCCGTCGCGCTCGGCCTCGTCGCGAACGCCTTCGTCCCCCTCTCGGCGGTCCCGGACCTCCACGATCTCGCGCCCCAGGAGCACTCCACCATCGCGTGGGTCTGCGCGGCCGCGCTCGGCGCGCTCCTGCTCTCGAGCTTCATGAGGCTCGGCCCTCGCGCATGGTTCGGCGGCATGCGCGGCGCCGGCGACGCCGGTGCGCCCGGGTCAGAGGAACCGCATGCGCCCTGCGCACACGCGCATCGCTGCAGCGCGAGCGGCGCACCGGACGACCAGGGCGCGCCGCCCGCCTGACGCCGGGCTCCCCGAAACGTCGTTCCAGGAGATCCCCTCGCCGGTCTCCCTCATGCGCCGCTCGCCGGTCTCCTTCGCGTGTCGTCCCGCGGCCTCCACCTAGCGCGCCCGAGCTCCGGCGCGGGGCGGCGCGGCGATCACCCTAGCTGGACCGCGCCGTGGTGATCGCAGTGATCGCCGTGCGGATGGTGCAGGTGCGCGCCGACGAGGTAATCGAAATGATCGCCGTGGGGCACGGCCTGATGGCCGCAGCCTGCCCCGTGCGTGTGCGCCTTCTCGTGGTCGGCGCATGCATGGCCCGACGTGCACGCGTCAGGGTTCTCCTTGCCGACCGAGAGCACGTGCTCATCGAAGTGATCGCCGTGCGGATGATGCAGGTGTCCATCGTGCAGGTAATCGACGTGGTCCTCATGACGCAACGCCTGATGTCCACATCCCTGCCCATGAACATGGGCGTGCGCTTCATGTGTCTGGTGGTCGTCCATCGACTTGCATCCTTTCCATCAATGCTCGCTTCGAGCTCAGGTGACGGCTCGAAGTGAGGGCAACATGGGGCCCCGACGCGCACTGCCGCAAGGAGCAACCTGACGCGCATGCCGTGGACGAGCGGGCCGCGCTCGCTCGCCCTGCGGCGCCGCGACGCTCAGCGGATCCAGTACCTGCCGATGAGCACGAGCGCCATCGCCCAGAGCACCACCCCGATGCCCGCCGCGACGAGCATGGCCTTTGGCAGGCGCCTGCCGTGCTGCACGAGCCGTCCCAGCGTCCCGGCGGAGCCGCCGCCGCGCGCCGCGCTCTCCGGCGCGAGGCCGACGTCGCCGCCGAGGCCGATGTCCGAGGCGCGCCGCCCCTTCTGTCCCCGGAAGCGCTCGGCGCGCAGCTCGCGGAGGACGGCCTCGAGCTCCTTCGCGAGCGCGCCCGCCGAGGCGATCCGTTCGTCGCGCTCGCGGCGGAGGCACGCTTCGACGAGCTGGCAGAGGCGTGGCGGGAGCCCTGGCCTGCGCGCGGCGATCGGATCGCAATCCTTGCTCAGGATCCGGACCATCAGCGCGTTGTAGTTCGGCGCCTGATGCGGGGTCGTCCCGGTCAACGCCTCGTACATGACGACGCCCAGCGACCAGATGTCGGCGCGGGCGTCCACGTCCTCGCGCCCCGCGGCCTGCTCGGGCGACATGTAGGCCGGCGAGCCGACGACGCAACCCGTGCGGGTCAGCGAGAAGTTGTGCTCCTTCTCCAGCACCTTGCTGATCCCGAAGTCAAGGATCTTCCCCACGAGCTCGCCCAGGTGGTTGCGGTGCACATAGATGTTCGCGGGCTTCAGATCGCGGTGGATGATCCCTTGCTGATGGGCCATGTCGAGCGCCCGCGCGAGGCCGAGGAAGAGCTCGACCAGCACCTCCGGAGCGATCGTGCTCTCGCGCCGCAGCCACTCGTCGAGCCCCTCGCCGACGAGCAGCTCGAACACGAGGAACGGAGAGCCGTCCTCGGCCTGACCGAGGTCGAGGATCTCGACGATGCTCGGGCTCCGCAGGCGTCCGCTCGCCTTCGCCTCGTTGAAGAAGCGCTGGAGCGCGACGGCATCCCCGGCCACCTCGGGGCTCATCACCTTGAGCGCCACGTCGCGGTCGATGAGCACGTTCTTCGCGGCCCACACCGACCCGCTGGCGCCTTGGCCCAGGAGCTTCACGAGCCGATAGCGAGACTGGATGAGATCGCCGGGGTTCACTGCTGCGCCGAGGTGTCGCTGGGGAGCTGAGGGAACTGAAGGAACCGAGGAAACAGACGAACCGGAGGACCGGAGGATCGCGGGACCGGCGGCCGAGGAGGAGCTGGCTTGACGCCGCCCCCACCGGAGCCGGACCGGAGGATAACCCGAGCCATGGACGAGCGGTACCGCGGTGCGGCGCGCTCCAGC
This sequence comes from Sorangium sp. So ce124, assembly GCF_051525235.1. NCBI lineage: Bacteria > Pseudomonadati > Myxococcota > Polyangiales > Polyangiaceae > Sorangium > Sorangium sp. So ce124. The sequence continues at coordinate 10,485,787 of NZ_CP150312.1, read as the reverse complement.
AGGAAGCAAAAGTTCGCGGTGCGAGGGGGCGATAGCCCACCTCGTCGCCTCCGCGGGCGCAGAGATCCGTGGATTTTGCGATACCGCGACGCTTCGACTCGACGTCACCGGCGCGCGCCGAACACGACGGCGAGCGATGAAGAGTCCGGACAGCGAGGGGCACAGCGCAATTTTCTTGTGCGCCGGCCCCTGCTCTGTCCTCGGAGGTGGGGGCGATCAGACGTCGTAGTAGAGGAAGAACTCGTGCGGGACCGGGCGGAGCCGGACCGCGTCGACCTCGCGCTCGCGCTTGTAATCGAGCCAGGTCTTGAGGATGTCGCGGGTGAAGACGTCGCCGCGGAGCAGGAACTCGTGGTCGCGCTCGAGGGCGCCGAGGGCCTCGTCGAGCGAGCCCGGCATGTGCGGCACTTCCTTGAGCTCCTCGGGCGAGAGCGCGTAGATGTCCTTGTCGAGCGGGTCGCCCGGATCGATCCGGTTCTGGACGCCGTCGAGGCCGGCCATCATCATGGCGGCGAAGGCGAGGTACGGATTGCAGCTCGCGTCCGGGAAGCGGACCTCGATGCGGCGGCCCTTCGGGCTGTTGCCGGGGGCCAGCGGGATGCGGATTGACGCCGAGCGGTTGCGGCTCGAGTACGCGAGGTTCACGGGAGCCTCGTAGCCCGGGACGAGCCGGCGGTAGCTGTTCGTCGTCGGGTTGGTGAGCGCCGCGAGCGCCTTTGCGTGCTTCAGGATGCCGCCGATGTACCAGAGGCCCGTGTCGGACATCCCGGCGTAGCCGTCGCCGGCGAAGAGCGGCTTGCCCTCCTTCCAGAGCGACTGGTGGCAGTGCATGCCGCTGCCGTTGTCGCCGTAGAGCGGCTTCGGCATGAACGTCACCGACTTGCCGTTCTTGCGGCCGACGTTCTTGATGACGTACTTGAACCACATGAGGTTGTCGGCCATCGCCGTCAGCGTCGAGAACTTGATGCCGATCTCGCACTGGCCGGCCGACGCCACCTCGTGGTGGCCGACCTCGACCGCGATGCCGGTCTCGATCAGCGTGGACATCATCTCCCCGCGCAGATCGCCGAGCGTGTCGGTCGGCGCGACGGGGAAGTAGCCCTCCTTCGACCGGATCTTGTGCCCGAGGTTCGGGCCGGCCTTGCCGGCGTTCCAGACCGCTTCGTCGCTGTCGATCTCGTAGAAGGCGCCGCGCTGCGAGCTCTCGTAACGGACCGAGTCGAAGACGAAGAACTCGGCCTCGGGTCCGAAGTAGGACGTGTCGGCGATGCCGCTCGCGCGGAGGTGGTTCTCGGCCTTCTGGGCGATGTAGCGCGGGTCGCGGCCGTAGGGCTGGCCGGTCACCGGATCGCTGATCTTACAGATCATGCTCAGCGTCTTCTGGGCATGGAACGGGTCGAGCTTCGCCGTCGACGGGTCGGGCGTCATCAGCATGTCGCTCGCGTTGATCGGCTGCCATCCGCGCACCGACGAGCCGTCGAAGCCGATCCCCTCCTCGAAGAGATCCTCGTTCAGGCGGGACGCCGGGATGGTCGTGTGCTGCCAGATGCCGGGCAGATCGATGAACTTGAGATCGACAAATTTTACGTCGTTTTCCTTCGCAAACGCGACGACATCTTTCGCCTTCATGATCTTCTCTACCTCGCTGACTCGCTGCTCTCGCTGTATGTGACTCGACGGTGCGCGGGCTCGTGCTCGCTGTTCGCTTCTCGGTTGTCGGTCGTCGATCCTCGAGCCTGTGACCCGCCGCGAATGCCCTGTGACGCTCTGCCGGCGGCGCGCCTCCTAGATGGCGTCCTCGCCGCGCTCCCCCGTGCGGATCCGCACGGCCTCCTCGACGGGGACGACGAAGATCTTGCCGTCGCCGATCCGACCCGTCTTGGCGCTCTTCTCGATCGCGTCGATCACGTCGCTGACCATGCTGTCCGGCACGACGATGTCGACCTTCACCTTCGGCACGAAGTCGACGACATACGCCGACCCTCGATAGACCTCTTTCTTGCCGCCGGTCCGACCGAAGCCCTTTACCTCGGTCACCGTCATGCCCTGAATCCCGACCTCGGCGAGGGCGTCCTTGACCTCGTCGAGCTTGAACGGCTTGATGATCGCCTCGACCTTTTTCATTGCGCACGCCTGTGGTGACCGGGTGCCCGCCAGGGTGGAAGACCCGGGCGCTCACCCGAAAGGCCCCGCCGGAGCAGAGCTGGTAAAGGGGGGACACCTCCGCCGGCGGCCTCCCATCGATGTGCCGGGCGCCGCCCGGCTTCCGATCCGTGACGGGGGCGGCCCGGTCCACCGAGCCTTGCCCGACACTGTCAACGACTCAGGGACCCATCCAGCGGAGCCGGATCGGCGCCCCTTCACCCCGGACGCTGGCGCGCGACCGAAGGTCCAGGCTGGTGTACCCAAGCTCATGTTTCCGGAATGTTTCGCGCACCCTGCGAGCGTGAGAAAAGTGCATCGGACGTCAGAAAATCGGAGCCCGCTTACTTTTTTCACAGCTCCACCTGAGCAAGGCAGAGCCCGCTTGCGCGGCGGCGGCGCCGGGGGTGAGAATCCGCTTACGCACCGCTGCGCCGGAGGTGGGCACCGCGTTGTTCCATGGCCAGCCCGGCATGGAATCCGCTTTCACGGCGCCGTCCTGGAACCGCTGAGCTCGCTCGTGCGGCGCCCGGGAAGGGATCGGCCCCTCCCTGACGGGTCATGCTGCGCTCGCCATTGTTCTTGCGACGCGGCTCGAATAGGCTGCGCTGGCGAATCCAGTCGCGGGACAGCCCTGCCTGATGGCTTTGCCGAACAAAGCGAAGATCCCGGTAGGCACGGTCCTCGCCGGAAAATACCGCATCACACGCGAGATCGGGCGCGGTGGCATGGCTGCCGTGTACGAGGCCGAGCACATCGACATCGGCAAACGCGTGGCGATCAAGGTGCTCGCCCAGGAGCTGACGACCTCAGCCGTCGTGGTCGAGCGCTTTCTCCGAGAGGCCCGGGCCGCCGCGTCGATCCGCAGCCCCTTCATCTGCGACGTCTACGACTCCGGCAAGCTCGAGGACGGGCGGCCCTTCCTGGTGCTCGAGCTCCTCGAAGGCGAGTCGCTGTACGAGCGGATGACCGTCATCAGGTACCTCGACCCCGAGACCACCGTGACGGTGGTCTCCCAGGTGTGTCGAGGCCTCACCAAGGCGCACGCCGCCTCCATCGTCCACCGCGACCTCAAGCCGGAGAACATCTTCCTCACGAAGGATGAGGAGGGCCGGCTCTGCGCGAAGATCCTCGATTTCGGCCTCGCGAAGTTCTACGCGCCGGTCGACGGAGGCGACGCGCAGGCGCGCCTCACCCGCGAGGGCGCGGTCTTCGGAACACCGGCTTACATGAGCCCGGAGCAGGTGCGCGGCCAGGGAGCGGTCGACCACCGCGCGGATCTCTGGGCGCTCGGCTGCATCACCTACGAGTGCCTCACCGGCCGCACCGTCTGGCAGACCGAGCAGGGCGTCGCGATGACGTTCGCGCAGATCGCCAACGCGCCCCTGCCGCAGCCCGCGGCGCTCCGCCCCGACCTCCCGGCGAGCTTCACCACGTGGTTCGAGAAGGCGCTCGACCGCTCGATCGATCGCCGGTTCCAGACCGCGAGGGAGTTCGCCGACGAGCTGTCGGTCGCGCTCGGCGTCGCGCAGCCGACGCCGCCGCGCGGCGCGGAGCCGTCGCAGGCGGGGCTCGTCATGCCGGGCGGCGACGCGCCGGCCGACCTGTCGTTCGATCCGCCGGGGGTCGTCCGTGTGACCCCCAACGAATCGCGGCGGACCGTACCGTCGGGTCCGGCGGAGCGCGGGGGAGATCCGTTCGCCGGGCTGGACGGTTCGGGCGCGCCCGGCGCCGCGATCGCCGGGCGCGTGAGCCAGGGCGCGGGGCAGCAGATCACCTTCTCCGGGGGCTCGGGCGAGACATCGGTCCCCGATCCGCTGGCGCATGCGTCGCCGCCGAAGCGGGGCGGCGCCGGGCGCGCGCTCGTCGTGTTCGGCGTGCTCGCGCTCGTCGCGGGCGGCGCCTACGCGGGTTACCGCCAGTTCCTCAAGCCGACGTCCCTGCCGCCCGTCTCGTCGACCACCGCGGCGCCGTCGGCCACCAGCGCCCCCTCGGCCTCCGCCGGGGCCAACGTGCCGGCGCGCGCCGACGCCCGCGTCGAGCCGCCTGGCCTGGCGTGGCCGCCGCTCGTCGCGCAGGCGCAGGAGGCGGTCGCCGCCGGCGATCTCAAGGCGGCGCTCAGGCTGCTGAAGGACGCTCAGGACAAGGGCAACCACCCTGTGCCGCGGACGCTGAGCGAGAACGTGCAGATCGCCCTGAAGGACGCGAGCGGCAAGGCGCCATGCGCGCTCACCGGCCTCGCGAGGCCGCGCACGCACGATCTGGTGCGCGAGGGCGGCCGCGCCGTCGGAGCCAGCCGGCCTTCGATCGCGCTCGGCCCGCGCGGCGCGGTGGTCACCTGGACGGACTCGCACGAGGGCACCGAGCACGCCTACACGACGACGCTGGACGGCGCGATGCGGCCGTCGTCGCCGGCGCTCGACGTGACGCCCGAGGGCCGCGCCATCGGGCGCCCCGAGCTGACCTCGGCAGGCGATCGGCTGGTGCTCACGTACTGGGACGGCAAGGGACCGGAGGCCGGCGTGCACGTGCGCTGGCTCGACGCCAACGGGCGGATCGACGGCCCCGCCGTGATGGTCGCGCCGTTCCCTCGCGGAGGGAACTCGTGGCCCTCGCTCGCGCGCGCCGCCGAGGGGTTCCTGATCGCGTGGTCGGACGACGGCGACAACGCCTCCGAGGACCTCTTCATGCGCCGCCTCTCGCCGAACCTCGATCCGGCGGGCGACATCATCCGGCTGACCGACGTCACCCCGACGGGCCCCTCGAAGCCGCGCGTCCGCTTCCCCTCGGTGGCGGTGACGAACGACGTGATGCACCTCGCCTTCCGCTTCGATCGCGAGCCGACGCGGGTCATCCAGTACATGCGCCTCCCGCTCGCGAACGCCAGCAAGGGCCTCCCGCCGGCCAGCCCCGGCAAGCGCGCCGACCGCGCGCTCGGCGACCTGTCGCTCGTGAACAGCGATCGGGTCCGGAGCGACAGCCCCTCGCTCGCGTGCGGCGCGAGCGGCTGCTTCGTCGTCTGGCACGGCGAGGCCCCGCTCGGGGGCGCGTCGGCCGCCTACATCGATCCGGCCAAGGGCCAGCCGATCTGGCGCAAGCGGTTCTCGAAGTCGGGCGCGCGCCCGTCGATCGCGATCGCGCCGAGCGGGCAGGCGCAGCTCGTCTGGTTGGAGGGGGGCCGCCTGCTCACCGCATCGATCAACCGCGACGGCGTCGGCGCGCCCACGAAATTCGCCCGCGTCAGCGGGGATCAGCCGGCGCCCTCGATCAGCCCCGGCGCGAAGCCCGGAGAGTGGTATGTCGCCTGGCTTGACTACGAGGCGGGTCATCTCGAGCCCTACGCCGCCCGCATCCAGTGCCGGTGACCCCATGCTCATCCTCCCACCTCGAAGCGAGGTCCGCGCCCGTCCCATCGAGACCGAGCGGCTGATCCTCGTGCCGATCGACCCGTCCGACGGGCCTGAGCTCTGGCTCGCCGTCAACGGCTCGCGCGCCTACCTCCAGCGCTGGCTGCCCTGGGTGCAGTTCCACACGGATCCGGCCGCGAGCGTGCGCTTCGCCGAGGCGTGCGCCGCCGACTGGGATCACGGCAGGGCGCTGCGCTTCGTGATCCGCGAGCGCGCGCACCGCTCGCTCGCCGGGGTGGTCGGGCTCGAGGCGTGCGTCCACCTGCACCGCTCCTGCGAGCTCGGCTACTGGCTCCGCAAGGAGGCGACCGGGCGCGGGCTCATGACCGAGGCCGCGAGGGCCGCGCTCGGGTTCGCGTTCGGCCACATGGGCGCGCACCGCGTTCGGGTTGCGGCCGCGACGGACAACCATCCTTCCCTCGCTGTCATCGGCCGGCTCGGCTTCCGCTTCGAGGGCATCGCCCGGCAGGCCGAGTGGTGCGACGGCCGCTGGCTCGACCACTCCGTCTTCGCGCTCCTGGCGACCGATCCCAGGTGAAGCCCGCTCACGAGGGCGCTCGCTCGCTAGTTCCCTCCGCGCGCCCGAGGTAGCCCGTGCGCCGCCCGAAGCGCGCTAGCATCCTGACTCCGCCGTGGCCCGCCGTCGTCGCCTCATCCGCTGGCCCCGCGGCACGACGCCGCTCGTGCCGCTCGCGCCCGCGATCGTGATCGTCGTGGGGATCGCCACGGCTGTGGCGATCGCGCTGATCGGCATCGGCCAGCTCGCGAAGATGAGCGATCAGGCCGCGAGCCTGCGCGCTGAGGTGCTGGCCGCGACGCTCTCGGCGCGGCTCCGCGGGACCATCGAGGGGGAGCGGACGGCGTTCCTGAGAGAGGCGGCGCGGCGGGCCGGGTCGGAGATCCTGCTCGTCGATCAGGGCGGTCACGTGCTGATCAACGAGAGCTTCAGCGCGCCGGCCAGGGCCGGCATCGTCCAGATGCTCACCCAGGGCAAGGGCGAGACGACGACCTCGCTCGGCCGCGTCCGGTACGCGGCGCGCCCGCTGCACCCGCCGCTCTCTCACCTCTCGGTGCTCACCTTCGTCTCGGCGCCGAGCCCGCCGCCCGACTCGATCGCGCTCGGCAACGCCGTCGCGGCGCTCACGGTGCTGCTGCTCGGCGTGGCCGTCGCGGTCGCGCTCTCGTTCACCAAGTCGGCGCGCGACGACGTCGACTACCTGCGCGAGCGCATCACGGCGATGGCGCGCGGACAGGGCCAGAGCGCGCTGCCCACGGACGTGATCCAGGCCGAGCCCGTGCCGATCAGGTCGCTCGACCAGGTCGGCCTCCTGACGGCGGCCTTCAACCTCCTGATCACCCGCTTCGCCGCGGCGGAGCGCACCTACCGGGCGGACCTCCAGCAGGCCTCCGCGATGGACCGCGAGCGCTCGGCGTTCCTCGCAGGGCTGAGCCACGAGCTGCGCACGCCGCTCAACGCCATCCTCGGGTTCGCGCACGTGCTGGAGAGCGAGGTCGACGGGCCGCTCAGCCAGGACGCGCGCGAGGCGCTGTCGGTCATCCGGCAGAGCGGCGAGCACCTGCGCACGCTCATCGACGACATCCTCGACCTCTCGGCGCTCGAGACGGGCAAGCTCCAGCTCTCCCGCCGCGCCGTCAACCTCCGCGCCCTCGTCGACCAGGTGATGCGGGAGGCGTCCGCGGCGGCGCGCGACAAGCCCCTCCAGCTGCGCGTCACCGGGGACCACGCCCTGGTCGCGCACGCCGATCCGCGGAGGGTGCGGCAGATCCTGACGAACCTCGTCTCGAACGCCGTCAAGTTCACGGCGCGCGGCTCGGTGACGGTCAGCATCACGGGGCGCGGCCGCTACGCGGCGATCGTCGTCCAGGACACCGGCCCCGGCATCCCGCCGGAGGAGACGTCGGCGGTCTTCGAGGAGTACCGGCAGACCGGCGACGTGCGCTCCCGCCGGGCCGGGACGGGGCTCGGGCTCTCGATCGCGCGGCGCCTCGTGCTGATGCACGGCGGGACGATCCAGCTGGAGAGCGAGCTCGGGCGGGGCTCCACCTTCACGATCACCCTGCCGATGTGGATCGTGCAGCAGCCCCTGTTCGCGCCGACCCCGCCCACGCCCGACGCGGCGGCGTCGCCGGGGAACGACCCCGGCGCCGGCGGCCCCCAGGGGAGGATCGCATGACCGAGGAGCGCATGAGGGACGACGCGATCCACTTCGCGAGGCGCGTGCTCGTCCGCCAGGCGCTGGTCGGCGTCGCCGCGTTCGGGGCGATCGCGGCGCTCGCGCCGAAGCTGCTCATCCTGGAGCAGCGCGTCGCCGCCAGCGTGCTCTCGGTCGGCGCCAAGATCGCGCTCGCCGCGATCTGCGCGACCACGCTGCTGACGCTGCTCCGGCTGCGCACCCACCAGAACCTGCTGCGCTCGCTCGTGATCGGCTCGCGCGACATCGATCACGAGGAGCTCGAGCGGTTCGCCGGGCTCCCGACCTCGCTGGCGCTGCGCTTCGTGCTGGCGAGCTCGACGATCTCGAGCCTCATGATGATCCCCGGGATCAGGCCGGAGAAGCTCGACGACGGCCGCGCGGTCAGCCTGCTCATCCTCGCGATCACGATCCTCAGCGCGTCCGCGATCCCGCACTACGTGCTGACGCGCGCCGCGGCGTTCAGCCTCTTCGAGATCAGCCCGGCCGAGGCGATCGGGGCCTTGCTCGAGACCGCCGAGCTCTACCAGACGCCGCGCCGACGGGTCACCTCGAAGCTGCTCCTGGCCGTCGCCACGCCGGTGCTGCTCGTCGGCGTCGGGGCGGTGCTCATCGCGAACGCGCACCTCCAGACGTTCATCGAGCGCAGCCGGCGCTCGACCGCGGGGCTCATCGCGCGCACGGCGCTCGACCCGTCGCTCGGGGCCATCGACGCGGCCGGCCGCAACGACGTCGTGTCCTCCGCGGCGGAGTTCGGGTTCCTCGCGCGCCTGGAGCACGACTGCGTGGGCGCGGAGCCCTCCTTCGGCCGCGAAGCCGACGGGCAGATCGCCGTGATCACGCCGCTCGACTACGGCTGCGTCAACACCCGGTTCTCCGCCGACCTCGAGCCCTCGGCCGCGATCTGGGGCGCGCTCGTCGCGCTGCTCGCGGTGCTGGTCGCCGGCGCGCTCGGCAACCTGTTCGGCCGCGTCCTCGCTGCCGATCTCGTGCACGCCACGAAGCAGGTGCGCTTGCTCGGCACGGACAGCGTGCTCCGTGGCGCCACCCAGATCGCGCGCCCCGCCCGGTTCGCCGTCGTCGCCCGGCTCGGGCACGCCATCGAGGACCTCGCCGAGCGCTTCCGCGTCTTCGCCGCGGCGCAGGAGCGCGCGCTCGAGGCCCGCGAGGCGGCGCAGCGCATGCGCGGCCTCCTGTTCGCGAGCGTGAGCCACGACCTCAAGAGCCCGCTGAACGCCATCCTCGGGTTCGCCGAGCTCGTGGGCCAGGAGGATCTGACCCCCGCGCAGCGCGAGAGCCTGGAGCTCATCGCGACGCGCGGCCGGGAGCTCCTCGGCCTCATCGAGTCGATCCTCGACGCCGCCCGCGTCGAGGCCGGGCAGCTCACGCTGGAGCCTCAGCCGACGTCCGTCGGCTGGCTCATCGCGGGCGCGCTCCGCAAGGCGCGCGAGCTCGCGAGCGACGCCGGCGGCGAGGTCGTCATCGAGGTCGGCGACACGTTGCCGCTGATCCCCGTCGATCAAGCGTACGCGACGCGCGCGATCGCGGTCATCGTCGCGCACGCGCTCCGGACCGGCGCGGCCGATCCGTCGGCGCGCCTCGTGCGCCTCACGGCGACGATGGCCGGCGAGTTCAACAACGAGGTCCGCATCGACATCGAGTACGGCAGCCGCGACGTGCCGCCGGACGAGCTCGAGGCCCTGTTCAGCAGGCAGACCACGGCGCGCGGGCGCGGCCTGACGCTGGGCCTGAGCCACGCGCGATCGGTGATCGAGCTCCATGGCGGCTCTCTCGAGGTGGACGGCGCCCCCGACGGCCGGCCGCTCTGCCGCGCTCGTCTGCCGCGCATCCCGCCCCCCCGCCGTCCCCGCCTGTCCTCTGTCCCTGCGCTCGGCTGACCTCGCCCAACACCCGCGGCGACCCGCGTCGCCGCCGCGCGGATCGCTTCCCTTCGCTGCTTGCACGCGGTACTCCCGTGGCATGCCTGAACGGGCGCTCTCTCCTGCCGAGACAGGCGACGACGATCGCTTCGACCGCCTCTTCCGGCCTGCCTCGCTCGCCGAGTACGTCGGCCAGGCCAAGCACACGGAGAACCTCAAGGTCTTCGTCGAGGCCGCGCGCCGGCGGCGCGAGCCGCTGGACCACATGCTGTTCTGTGGCCCGCCCGGCCTGGGCAAGACCACGCTCGCCCACATCATCGCCCGCGAGATGGGCGTCGCCCTCCACGTCACGAGCGGGCCGGCGATCGAGCACAAGGGCGCGCTGGCCGGCTTGCTGACGAAGCTGGAGCGCAATGACGTGCTGTTCATCGACGAGATCCACCGGCTCACGCCGGCGGTCGAGGAGAGCCTCTACCCCGCGATCGAGTCGTTCAACATCGACATCATGACCGGTGACGGCCCGTACGCGACGACGATCCAGCTCGCGCTGAAGCCCTTCACGCTCGTGGGCGCGACGACCCGCACCGGGCTGCTCACCGCGCCGCTCCTGTCGCGCTTCGGCCACGTCGTCCGCCTCGACTTCTACCCCGTCGAGGAGCTCGAGCGCATCGTGCAGCGCAGCGCCGGCCTGCTCGACGTGCCGATCGACGCCGGCGGAGCGCGCGAGATCGCGGCGCGCGCGCGGGGGACGCCGCGCGTCGCCAACCGCCTCCTGCGCCGCGTCCGCGACTTCGCCGAGGTGCTGGGCGACGGCGCGATCACGATGGATATCGCGCGGAAGACCGCGGAGCGGCTCGAGATCGACGCGGCCGGCCTCGACGAGATGGATCGCCGGCTGCTGCGCGTCATCGTCGATCACTACGACGGCGGGCCTGTGGGCATCGACACCCTGGCCGCGGCGCTCAGTGAGCCGCGCGACACGATCGAGGACGTGTACGAGCCGTTCCTGCTCCAGCAGGGCTTCGTCGGCCGCACGCCGCGCGGAAGGGTCGCGACCCGCCGCGCCTACGAGCACCTGGGCATCGCGGCTCCAGCGGCGAAGCAGGGGGATCTCTTCTCCTGATCCCAGCGCCGCGCGGGCCGCGCAATGCGTTGCGCAACGCCGCGCAACGCCGCGCCAACGCCAGGCCGATGCCCGGAATTCTCTCATCGCTCCAGCCTGGAGTCGCTAAGCTTGGCGTGTGCCTCGCCGTGATCCTGTGCTCGTCGTGGACGACGACGCCGTCAGCCGGCAGATGCTCCTGCACGCGCTGGCCGACGCGGGCATCGAGGCCGTCGCGGTCACCTCGGGCGCGGACGCGCTCGCCTGGCTCAAGGCGAGCGTGCCCGCGCTCGTGCTGCTCGACCTCGTGATGCCGCCCCCTGACGGCTACGTGGTCCTCAGCGCCGTGCGGGACGCCCCTCGGACGCAGGACGTCCCCGTCGTCGTGCTGACCGCGCTCGACGCGGACGAGGAGGTCGCCCGCGCCTTCGAGCTCGGCGCGGACGATTTCATCCGCAAGCCGTTCCGCCCTGCCGAGCTCATCGCGCGCATCCGTGGGCAGCTCCGGATCCGGGACTACGTCGACGCGCTCGCGCGCAAAGAGCACGACGCGAAGGTGGTCCTCGAGCTCACGCAGGCGCTCTCCTCGACGCTCGACTTCCGGAACATCCTCTTCACCGTCGTGCGGCGCATCGCCGAGGTGGCGCGCGTCGACCGCTGCAGCATCGTCCTCGTGCGCGACGCGGGCGACGTCGGCTACGTGGTCGCCGCGAGCGACGACAAGGAGCTGCGGGATCTGCCGATCGATCTCGGCAAGTACCCGGAGATCCAGCGCGTCATGCGCACGGGCGACGTGCTCGTGATCGACGACGCGAAGGCGCACCCGCTGTTCGACATCGTGCGCGCGGAGCTCCCGGAGAACGCGTTCCGCTCGCTGGCGCTCCTGCCGATCCTGTTCGAAGACAAGCCGCTCGGCGTGCTCTTCTTGCGCGGCCGGCAGCCGGTGGCCCCCCACGCGCACGAGCTCTCGCTGGCCCGCACGGTCGCGAGCGCCACCGCGATCGCCCTGCGCAACGCGCGCATCCTGCAGTCGCTCCGCGATCAGACGCAGCAGAGCACCTTCGCCCGGTTCGAGGCGGAGCGCCGGCTGAAGGCGCTCCAGCGCTACGCCGACTTCTTCTACTCGACGGCCGACGGCATCGTCGTCGTCGATCCTGACGGCCACATCCTCTTCTCCAACCCGCGCGCGCAGGCGATCACCGGGCGCACGGCGGAGGACCTCGAGCGCGCGAACCTGGCCGATCTCGTCGACGCGCGCGAGCACCCTCTCCTCGAGGAGATCCGGGCCGGCTTCGCCAAGGGATCGTTCCCGCACATGGTGGACTTCACCGTGCGGCGGGGCGAGCACGAGCGGCTCATCCTGAGCTTCAGCTTCAGCAGCGTCCTTCGCGAGGAGAGCGGCGCCGTCCTGGTCAGCTTCCGCGACGTCACCACGGAGCGCGCCACCGAGGCGGAGCTCACCAAGACCAAGGAGTTCCTGGAGCGCGTCATCGACAGCTCGGTCGACGCGATCGTCTCGGCCGACATGGAGGGCGTCGTCCTGCTCTTCAACCGCGCCGCCGAGCGGATCTACGGGTATGACGCGAAGGAGGTCGTCGGCGTGATGAACGCCCGCGCGCTCTACCCCGACCACAACGCCGAGCACATCATGAGGCTCATCCATGCGAAGGAGCACGGCGGTCCCGGCCGGCTCGAGGGCTACCGGACCGAGGTCCTGGCCAGGGACGGGTCGCGGATCCCGGTGCACCTCTCCGCGGCGCTGATCTTCGAGAACGGCGTCCCGGTCGGCTCCGTCGGCATCTTCACGGACCTGCGGGAGCGGATGCGGATGGAGGCCCGCCTCACCGAGGCGCAGGAGGAGCTCCGCGCTCGCGAGAAGCAGGCCATCATCGCCGAGCTCGCGGGCGCGGCCGCGCACGAGCTGAACCAGCCGCTCACCAGCGTGCTCGGCTACGCCGAGCTGATCTGCCGTCGGATCGACGACGCGTCCCCCATCAAGGGGGCCGCGGCCACGATCCGCAGCGAAGCCGAGCGGATGGCGGAGATCGTCCGCAAGATCGGCAAGATCACCCGCTATGAGACGAAATCCTATGTCGGCGCCGCGAAGATCATCGATCTCGACCGGTCGAGCGGCGACGACCCGAACAGGGTGATCGGGTGAGCGGAAAGACCGCGGAGCGCCTGGGGGAGCAGCCATTGTCCGACGCTCCCGTCACGCTCCGGAAGCCCCTCACCCGGGACATCCCGCTCGAGTGGGTGGACAGCCTGCTGATCGCGTCGAGCGAGCTGGATCCGTCGGCCTCCATCGAGCAGCGCGCCTCGACGCTGCTCGGCGCGGCCGCGAAGGTGCTCACGGCCTGCGGGCTCGGCGTCTACATCCCCGGCGCGACGGGGGCGCAGGTGGCCGTCCGGGTCTCGCCGCGCGCTCGCCGCGACGACGTCCGCGATCCGGCGCGGCTCCTCCCGGAGTTCGCCTTCGAGCGCGTCGTGGCCATCGAGCCCGGAGGTCGCTCGACGATGCACATCGCGGCCGACGACGCCGCGTACCTCGACAGCGCGCCGGTAGAAGCGCTGGTCGATCGGCTCGTGCTCACCCTGGGCGCGTCGCTCCGCGAGGCGCGCGCGCACGAGTCGCTGCGCGCTCAGGTCATCCAGGCCGAGAAGCTGGCCTCGCTCGGGAAGATGGCCGCAGGCGTCGTGCACGAGCTCAACAACCCGCTCACCTCGATCCTCGCCTACTCCGAGTACCTGCGCCGCAAGGGCGAGCGCGGCGGCTTCGACCCCTCGGACATCGAGCGGCTCGCGAGGATCAACGACGCGGCGGATCGCATCCGCCGGTTCTCGCGCGACCTCATCGCCTACGCGCGGCCGTCCACGGAGAAGCCGGGCGCCGTCTCGCTCCACGACATCATCGAGCGCGCGCTCGTCTTCTGCGAGCACCTCCTCGACCAGACGGGCGTCACCGTCGAGAGATGCTTCGACGAGATCCCTCCGGTTTGCGGCGTCATCGACCCGCTGACGCAGGTGTTCGTGAACCTGTTCACGAACGCCGCGCACGCGATGCACGAGCGCGGCGGCTGCCTCGGCATCGCCACCGCGATGTCGCCGGAGGACGGCTACATCACGGTGACGATCCGCGACGACGGACACGGGATCGAGCCCGAGCACCTGCCGAGGATCTTCGACCCCTTCTTCACGACGAAGACCGATGGAACCGGCACCGGGCTAGGCCTGAGCATCGTAAGGAACATCGTTGCCTCGCACGGCGGCAGCATCCGCGCGGATGCGCGCGCCCCGCGCGGGACGGTCTTCTCTCTGGATCTGCCGATCGCGCTGCCGTCCTCGGCCCGCCGCTGAGCAGGGGCGAGCTCCCTCGGCTCAGGGCGCGACCTTGATGCCGATCACGAGCACGCCGCCCATGTGCTGCTGACCCGCCACGAAGAAGTTCTCGCCGGCCTTGGCGTTCACCTCGAGCAGCGGCAGGAACGTGGTGCCACCCGGCTTCTGGATGCTCGCGCTGACGACGAAGCGCTTCGGCTCGTCCTTCTTCTTCGCGGCCACCACGTCCTTCAGCGACACCATGAGGACGCTGCCGTTCGGCAGCTTCGTCGTGGTCGGCTTCCCCTTCTGCAGGCTGACCTTCAGCCGTTCGAGGAGCTTGTAGCTGTTGTACGCCGAGAACGGCGGCTTCCCGAGCTCGGGCATCTTGCCGATCTTCGGGTCGATGCCTTTCCCATCGTTCGTCGCGTGGAGGATCACGATCTCGGACGTGATCTCGGCGTCCGACGGCGCCGCTTGCGGGGGGGCCGGCGCCTGCTCTTGCGCGACGGCAGGGGAAGGGCTCACGCCGAGCGCCAGGACCATGGTCGCGGTGATCGCACTCGCAAGAAATCTCATCACTGTCCTCCCGGACCGTCATCGGAGAGCCAGACCACCGTGGTCGTCGGGCCTGAAGCCACGGCCTCCTGCGGGACGTAAAAGATGGTGCCCATGCGTGCCCCGAAGTCGACCGCGGCGATCTCGACGCCGGGCTCGACCTCCCCCTCCAAGCTCGGCGCGGCGTCCGGCTCCTTCGCCGGCGCCGCGAGCAACGCGGAGGGCGCCTCGGGCGGCGGGGCGAGCAACGCGGAGGGCGCCGATGTCGTCAGCTCCGCGGTGGGTGCCTCCACGCCCATCTTGCCCCACACCATCAAGGCGGCGGCCGCCGCCACGGCGAGCGCCGTCAGCGCGAAGATCCCGCGCGAGTTGTCGTTCGCCGGCGCTCCCTGGAGCCGCGCCCGAGCGCGGGGCGGCTCGCCCGACGGCGACGCCGCGAGCGGCGGCGCGACGGCGCCCCCGTCCACCCGCGCGGCGCCCCCCTGCCCTTCGAGGATCTTCGCCATCACCCCGTCGGCGATGCCGTCGGCCGCGCTGGAGGCCAGCGCGCTCTCCTGGACCATGTCGGCCGCGGTGACGAGCGCTGCGACCTTCGCTCGGCAGCGCGGGTCGTGGAGCACGTACTCCTCCACCTGCCGGTGGCGAGCCTCATCGAGCTCACCGTCGACATAGAGCATCAGCTCCAGGTCCGTCGGCGGGGCGCTCGCTTCCCCGTGATTCGCCTTGCTGCTGTTGGCGGTGCTCACGCGATCTCCTCCGGGTCCTCTGCTGGGGCCTTGCCCTCTTCCTCCGCGTAACAGTCAGCGAGGGCGCGCTGAAGCTTCTGACGGGCGTGGAACAGGCGGCTCATGATCGTCCCCTTCGAGACCCCCATGGCCTGAGCCATTTCCTCGTACGACATGCCCTCCACCTCCCGCATCAGGATCACGCCTCGGTGGTAGGGCGGCAGCGCGTCGAGCGCGGCCTGGATGCGCCCGGCGATCTCCCGGCGCCGGACGACGTTGAGGGGGTCCGCGCCGTCGATCCGAGCGACGAGCGGAAAGTCGGACTGCTCGTCCGCCGCCTGGTTCTCCTGGAGCTCGAGGTCGCGGCGTCCCGGCTTCCGCATGAGGTCGATCGCCAGGTTCGTGACGATCCTGTAGAGCCAGGTGAAGAACGAAGAGCCCCCCTGAAAGGAGCCGAGGCCCTTGTAGACCCGGAGGAAGGCGTCCTGCACCAGCTCGCGCGCGTCGTTCTCGTCGCGGACGAGCCCCATCGCGATCGCGAACGCCCTGCGCTGGTGCCGTTCGACGAGCGAGCGGAAAGCCGCCTGGTCCCCCTTCTGCGCCCGCTCGATGAGCTCACGATCTTCCTCCGCTTCCCGCCGCCGCGCCTCGCGATTGGACGCACGGGCGGAAGCGCTATTCAGGCGCGGGTGGAGCTGCTTCGTTTCGGGGTGGTCGCCCTCCGCGGACAGGTCGTCGCCTTCCGCATCGCCCTCGCCGGGATCACCGGGAGGTGCGACCGGCTCGATCTCGTCCGGGTGAGAAGGTGCAATGGCCACGGGGTCAGCTTACCTGAGGAGGCTGGGGGACGAGGAAGGTCGCGGAGCAGGCGGCCACGCACGCCGCGCGGCAGCCGGCGGACGTGCCGGGCGGCAGACAGCGGACGTCCGGCTCACGGCTCATCGGGCTCGTCGCTGAGCTCGGGTAGCTCGCCCAACGTGAGGCGGACATCGAAGACCCGCTCCAGCCGCGCGACGCGGAGCGTAACGACCTTGTTCACCCCGGCGATGCTCGCCATCCACCGGAGCTCGTTCGGGTCGGAAATCGTCTTTCCCTCGAAGCCGAGGATCACGTCGTCCGGCGCGATGCCAGCCCGGTCCGCGGGTCCGCCCGCCACCACGGTCTTCACCCACGCCCCCTTTCGATCGGGGCGCTTGAGCCGCCCCGCCTCGATCGAGTTGAGGACGTCGACGATCACCCCGACCTGGCTCCGCCGGATCTTACCGTCACGCAGCAGCATCGGGAGCAGCTGCCGGACCATGTTGATCGGGATCGCAAACCCGATGTTGTTCGCGTTGGCGCGCACGGCCGCGTTGATGCCGACCACCTCGCCCTTGAGGTTCAGGAGCGGGCCGCCGGAGTTGCCGGGGTTGATGCTCGCGTCCGTCTGGAGGAAGTTGAAGTAGCCGCTCGGATCGAGCCCCTTCACGTCGTCCCGGGTGCGGCCCTTGGCGGAGAGGATGCCCGCCGAGACCGTGTGGGAGAGGCCGAAGGGGTTGCCGATCGCGACCACCCAGTCGCCGACCTCGATGGTGTCCGAATCGCCCAGGGGGAGCGACGGGAGCCCCTTCTCCTCGACCTTCAGCACGGCGACGTCCGTGTGTTTGTCGCGGCCGATGACGGTCGCCTTGATGTCACGGCCGTCGACGAAGCTCACGAGGATGTCGGTCGCGCCCTCGATGACGTGGTTGTTCGTCAGCAGGAAGCCCTCTGGATCATAGACGAAGGCGGTCCCGAGCCCCTCGGCGACCGTGCGGCGGCGGCCGCCCGGTTGCTGCTGCCGCTCGACGCGCGCCTTGACCGTCGCGACCGCGGGATCGGCCCTGCGCGCGAGCGGCGCGAAGGAGCCGGGCATGCCCTCGGAGCGGACGATCGGAGGAGGAGGCGGCGCCGACGGAGGCGGCGGCGCGGTCGCCACCGGCACGGCGCCCGAGGGGACGGTGGAGCTGCTTGCGCTGGAAGAGTGGCCAGGAGAGGCCTTGCTGCATGAGGCGACCAGCCAGGCGAGGAGGACCCACGAGAGAGCCCTGGCGCCAACGGTCACGATCGTTTCGAGACCTCGAGGTAGCGCATCCGCAGATCGTAGAGCGCCTGCTCGAGCAACCTTTCCTCGTCGCCCGAGAGGTTCCCCTTCGTCTTCTCCTGGAGGAGCGACAGCAGATCGATGTCCTGATGCGCGAGGACCAAGTTCTGCTCTTCCCTGCCGTCAGGGCTGGGCGCGTCGCCGAGGTGCACGTACGCGGAGCCGATGATCGACAGCACGAAGGTCGAGAAGTCGAGCGTCGGCAGCTCCGGGGGGCTCCCGAACGGCGGAAGCTCTTCCCGATTCTTCGCGTCGCTCACTCTGCCCCGTCGTCGTCGAGATCGGGCTCGACCCGCGACCCCTGCGCCGACGCGCCGAGCGCCGGCTGATCGACGGCGATCCCCTCGGCTTGCTCCTCCAGGTCCGGCAAGCCCGCGAGGTGCGCCTCGATGGTCCCGGCGCTGAGCGTCCCGCTCGCCAGCAGGCGCTCGCGCACCCGGCGATCGAGCTGCAGCTCCGTCAGCTTGCCCTTCTCACCTACGGTCATGATGTGATCTCCTCGGACAACCCGCCAGTTCGCGGCGGGCTTATGACGACTTCTTCGAGAGCGTCACGAGCACCCCATCCCCGTGCTCGTGATGGTGGCCGTGATCATGGTCGTGGTCGTGGTCGTGGTCATGACCGCAGCACCCCTCGCTCTCGGACTCCTCGATGCGCTCCTCCAGCTCGGCCTGAGCCTGCGCGATCTCCTCCTCGCTGGCGGCGCGCACGTCCTTGACCTGAACCTGGAAGCGCACCTTCTGGCCTGCCAGGGGGTGATTCGTGTCCACCCGGAAGCCTTCGGGGAGGATCTCGATGACCCGGAGCGCGATCGGTGAGCCGTCCGGGCCCTGGGCGACGAACTCGTCGCCCACCTCGACAGCGCCGCCATCGGGGAAATCCGCCTTGTCGACCTCGAAGACGCCGGCATCATCGCGCTCGCCGAACGCATCCTCCGCCTCGACGGTGATCTCGCGATGCTCGCCCGCCCGCAGCCCTTCCAGGGCACGCTCCAGCCCGGGCACGATCTGGGCATAGCCGTGCGTGTAAACGAGCGGCTCCGTGGTCGATGCCTCGTCCACCGTCTCGCCGTTTTCGTTGAAGAGGACGTAGGACAGCGTGACGACCGTATCCGTTGCGATGGGCAGCGACTCCATGGGGCGGCGGTTGGTCTGCCACGGCGGTTCCGCGGTTTCAAGCGAGGCGCGCTTGCGCGGCAGCGTGCTATGAGGACGTCCGATGGCCGACTCCATGGCTCGGGCGACCGGTCGCGACCCCCTCGACGCGTCGCCCCCTGCTGAGCAGGCAGCCACGGAAACCGAGCGCCTCCGTCCCGGAGAGGCGCCGCCGGGCGAGATGCGACCGGCCTCGGCCGCGCCGGTTCCCCCCGGCGGCGCGGCAACCCGGGGCCGCCGCGAGGGCGGACCGCATCCTCGACGCGGGGGAGAGAGCCTGGAGCAGGAGCTCTCCCGGGTGGGCACGAAGCGCTGGCTCGCTCGGCTCGGCGTCCTCGCGACAATCGCGGCGCTCGTCGCGGGGATCGTCGTCTGGAGGATCCGGACGAGGCCCCCGCCGCCGCCGCGCTACGTCACGGGCGACATCACCACGGGCGACGTGCTCGAAGTGGTCCAGTCGACGGGGCAGGTCAAGCCGCTCACCGAGGTGCAGATCGGCGCCCAGGTCTCGGGGCGAATCACCAAGGTCTACGTTGACTTCAACAGCATCGTGAAGGCCGGCGACGTGCTGGCCGAGATCGATCCGACGCTCTTCGGGGCGCAGATCGACTCGAACCAGGCGCAGATCGCGGCGGCGAACGCGAGCGTCGTGCGCTCGGAGGCCTCGCTGGGGACCGCCAAGCAGCGGCTCGACCGCGCGAGGAAGATGGTCGCGGAGGGGGTGGGCTCGCAGGCCGATCTGGACACCGCGCAGGGCGCCTATGACGTCGCGCTCGCCGACGTCGCGGCCTCCAAGGCGCAGGTGGCGCAGCTCAGGGCGGTGCTCCGCTCCTCCACGACGAACCTCCAGTACACGCGCATCTTCTCGCCCATCGACGGGGTCGTCATCAGCCGCGCGATCGACCCCGGGCAGACCGTGGCGGCGAGCTTCCAGGCGCCGACCCTCTTCGTGATCGCCCAGGATCTCCGCAAGATGCGCGTGCTCGCCGACATCGACGAGGCGGACGTCGGGCGGCTCCGCGAGGGCATGGCGGCGGACGTGAGCGTCGATGCGTTCCCGGGCGAGACGTTCCGAGGGACCGTGAGCCAGGTGCGCTACAGCCCGTTGAGCCAGTCCGGCGTCGTTACGTACGCGGCGGTCGTCGAGGTCGACAACCCCGACGTCAAGCTCCGGCCGGGGATGACGGCGACGGTGAGCGTCCGGTCCGCCGAGGCCAGGGGGGTGCGGCGGCTGCCGAACGCGGCGCTCCGGTTCAAGCCGGCCCCGGCGCGGGACAAGGACGGCAAGGAGATCAAGGCGCCGCCCCTCGAGCCGCTCCCGCCGAAGAAGGGCCGGATCTACGTGCTAACCGACGCGACGCCGGGGGCGGAGAAGATCGAGCCGCGCGTCGTCGACGTGGGGATCACCGACGGCATCTTCACCGCGCTGGCGTCCGATCTCGGGCCGCTCAAGGTCGTCACCGACGAGAACGACGATCCGTCAGCGAGCGGCAAGGGGCGCGGCCCTCGGCTGTTCTGAGGCGTGATGCTGCCCCAGAGCCAAGACGTCGCCGCGGCGCCCCGGGACGAGCCGCTCATCGAGCTCTCGAGCGTCGGCAAGGACTACACGACCGAGGCCGTCATCGTGAGGGCGCTTCGGCACGTGGATCTGACCATCCAGCACGGCGATTTCGTCGCGATCGTCGGGCAGAGCGGCTCGGGCAAGAGCACCCTGATGAACATCATCGGGTGTCTGGACCGGCCGACGCAGGGCACGTACCGGCTCGACGGCCTCGACGTCACCCGGCGCAGCAACGACGCGCGCGCGATCGTCAGGAACCGCCTTATCGGGTTCGTCTTCCAGGGCTTCAACCTGCTGCCGCGCACCACGGCGCTCGAGAACGTGGAGCTGCCGCTGGTCTATCGGGGCGTCGGCGCGGCGGAGCGGCGCAAGCGGGCGCTCGAGGCGCTCGGCGCGGTGGGGCTGGCCGAGCGCCTGCACCACACGCCGAACCAGCTCTCGGGCGGACAGCAGCAGCGCGTCGCCATCGCTCGGGCGCTCGTCACCTCACCGCCGCTGCTCCTCGCCGACGAGCCCACGGGCAACCTCGACACGCGCACGAGCTACGAGGTGCTCGGGCTGCTGCAGCGGCTCAACCGGGGCGGGATCACGATCGTCCTCGTGACGCACGAGCCGGACATCGCCGCCTGCGCGAGCCGCGTGATCACGATGCGCGACGGCGAGATCCGCAGCGATCTCAGGGACGACCGCCCCGTCGACGCGGCGGCGGCGCTGGCCGCGCTGCCCCTCTCCGAGGCGGAGCGCGACGAGCTCTCGCCATGAGCGGCTACCTCGCCGCCGTCCGGATCGCGCTGCGCGCCATCGTCCGCTCGAAGCTCCGCGCCGCCCTGACGGTGCTCGGCATTCTCATCGGGGTCTCGGCCGTGGTGATCGTCGTGGCGCTCGGGACGGGCGTGCGCAACCGCGTCCTTGGCGAGATCTCGGGCATGGGGGCGAGCTCGATCTACATCTTCCCGCAGTCGACGCAGGCGTCGGGGCTGAGGCGCCGCGAGAACGCGAGGATGTCGGAGGCCGACGGGATCGCGATCCTGAAGGAGTCCACGAGCGTGGCCGCGCTGAGCCCGTTCAGCTCGACGTCGACGCAGGTCGTGGCCGGAGAGGCCAACGTCGCGACCCAGGTCATGGGCGTGACCCGGAGCTACCTCTCGATCCTCTCGTACAGCGTCGGGGTGGGCGAGGGCTGGACCGAGGCCGACGAGCAGCTCAAGGCGAAGGTCTGCCTGATCGGCGAGACGGTCCGGGAGAACCTGTTCGGCTCGGGCGAGGCGGTGGGGCGGTACATCCGGATCGGCAAGCACCCGTTCCGGGTGATCGGGGTGCTCGCGAAGAAGGGGCAATCGCCCTTCGGCGAGGACCAGGATGATCGGCTGCTCATGCCGATCGGCAGCTTCCGGTCGCGGATCGTGCCGAGCGCGCCGGGCAGGGTGCAGATGCTCGTCGCCGCCGCTACGAGCGAGCGGACCGTCGATCGCGCGGTGGAGCAGATCGACAGGATCCTCCGGCAGCGTCACGAGATCGCGCCGGACGACGAGCCGAATTTCGTGATCCGCACGCAGGCGGAGTTCCGCGCCTCCCAGGAGCGGATCCTGGACACCTTGACGATGCTCCTGTCCTCGATCGCCGCGGTGTCGCTCCTCGTCGGCGGGATCGGCGTCATGAACATCATGCTGGTCAGCGTCACCGAGCGGACGCGCGAGATCGGCATCCGCATGGCGATCGGCGCCTCCGAGGGCGACATCCTGGTCCAGTTCCTCGTCGAGGCCATCACCCTCTCGCTCATCGGCGGCGTGCTGGGGCTCGGCGCGGGGCTCGGCGTCATCAAGGCCCTCGCCGCGACGCTCGGCTGGAGCATGACGTTGCCGGCCAGCGCGGTCGTCGTCGCGGTGGGGACGAGCGCGACGATCGGGATCGTCTTCGGGTTCTTCCCGGCCCGCCGCGCGGCCCGTCAGGATCCCATCGCCGCCCTGAGGCACGAATGAGCGCCACGCTCACCCGCGTCTTCTCGGCGGTCGTGATCGCGCTGCGCGCCGTCCGCCGGAACAAGCTCCGCGCCGGGCTCACGATCCTGGGGATCACGATCGGCGTCGCGGCCGTCGTCACCGTCACGGCGCTGGCGAGCGGCGCGCGCGCCAACGTCAACGCGCAGATCTCGAACCTCGGCTCCAACTCGCTCATCGTCTTCGCCCGCTCCGCCCGCGCCTCGGGCGTCCGCAGCACCGCGGGCGCCAAGCTCTCGGAGCTCGATGGCCAGGCGCTCGCGCGCGAGTCGACGAGCATCCGGCTCGTGGCGCCGTTCCTCAGGTCGAGCGCCCAGGTCATCCACGAGGGCCAGAACGCGAGCCCGACGCTCGTCGGGACGCGCCTGAACTACTTCGAGATCCGGAGCTGGAAGGTCGCGCAGGGAGAGCCGTGGAGCCCCGCCTCGGAGAACCTCTCCGAGAAGGTCGTCGTGATCGGGGCCCAGACCGCGCGCGATCTGTTCGGATCGCTCGATCCGGTCGGCCGGATGGTGCGGATCGGCCGCCAGATGTACCGCGTGCTCGGCGTGCTGGAAGAGAAGGGGGCGTCGCCCTTCGGGCAGAGCCAGGACGAGATCGTGCTGATGCCCATCACCACGATGCGGTCGCACGTCATCGCCACGCGGCCCGGGGAGGTTCACGCCATCTTGCTGAGCTCGACGTCGGCCGAGACGTCGGAGCGCGCCAGGCTGCAGGCCGAGGCGATCCTCCGCCAGCGGCACCACATCGGGGAGAACGACGAGGACGACTTCGCCGTCCGCAGCCAGGCGGAGTTCCAGGCCATGCAGGACGCGATCTTCGCGGCGCTCTCGGCGCTGCTCGTCAGCATCGCGGCGGTGTCGCTCGTCGTGGGCGGCATCGGCGTCATGAACATCATGCTGGTCAGCGTCACCGAGCGCACCCGGGAGATCGGCATCCGGATGGCCATCGGCGCCCGGGAGATCGACATCCTGCTGCAGTTCCTGCTCGAGGCGCTCGTGCTCGCCACGCTGGGCGGCGTCGTCGGCAGCGCGCTCGGGTACGGCGTCATCTTCGGCTTCTCGCGCGCGTTCGGCTGGCCGATGAGGCTCGAGCCGACCGCGCTCGCGGTCGCGCTCGGGGTGAGCACGGCGATCGGGATCGTCTTCGGGTTCTTCCCGGCGCGGCGGGCCGCGCGCATGGATCCCGTGAACGCGCTAGGGCGCGAGTAGCGCGAAGCCCGCCGAACCGCGGCGGTGGCTGGTGGAGGATGGAGGCGGAGGCGCCGCTGCGTGGGCAGCGCGCGCCTCCAGGGATCAGCTCTTCTTCATCAGGTCGGCGAACGTGCCGAACTTGGCCTCGCGCGCGACCCCCGCGCGGTACTGCTGGTACGCCTGCTTCTCGGCGTCCTCCTTGAGGGCGCGGATCGACAGCTTGGCCTCGCCCCGGCGCGGATCCACCTCGATGACCTTCGCGTCGAGCTGGGTCCCGATGGGGAACTCCTTCCGGAGGTCGGTGCCGCGCTGCGTGCCGGTGTGCCCGGCCGGGATGAAGCCGCGGGCCGCTCGCCCCGTGGTGCCGAGCACCCGGACGACGAGCCCCCCTTCGGTCACCTGCGTGACGGACACCTTCACCGCCTTCCCCTGCTGAACGCGCTGGCGCGGCTCGCTCTCCTCGCCCTCGGGCGGAGCAGGGTGGAGCCCGATGCGCCGGCCCGCAGCGTCGCAGGTCGCGACGACAACGTCGACGTCGTCGCCGACCGTCACGACCTCGTTCGGGTGCTGGATCGGCTTCATCGAGAGGTCGGCCGTGTGGATGAGCCCATCGATGCCCGGCTCGAGCTCGATGAACGCGCCGAACGGCTGCAGGCGAGCGACCTTGCCCTTGTGGCGCGTGCCGACCGCGTACTTCTCCTTCACCGCGTCCCACGGATCGACGGTGGCGGCCTTGCGGCTCAGCCAGAGCTTGCCCTTGTCGTCGACGCGGAGGACCTTCACGTCGATCTCCGCGCCCGGCTTGAACAGGTCGGCCAGCTTGGCGCCGCGGTCGTGGCTCGCCTCGCTCATGTGGACCAGCCCCTCGACGCCGCCGGCGTCGGGGAGCGCGACGAACACGCCCCAGGCGACGACCTTGCGCACGATGCCCTTGTGCAGCGAGCCGGGCTCGATCGACGTGAGCGCCTCGGTGCGCGCCTTCCGGCTCTCCTCCTCGAGCATCTTGCGGCGGGACACGACGATGTCGCGCCCCTTCTTCGCGAACTGGGTCACGCCGAAGTCGAGCCGCTGGCCCACGAGGTAGTTGAGATCGGCGCCGTGGCGCAGATCGACGTGCGACGCCGGCGCGAAGGCGCGGAGGCCGCCGAGATCGACCTCGAGCCCGCCCTTCACCGCCCCGGTCACGAACCCCTCGATCGACTCGCCGCTCTGGAGCGCAGCCTCGGCGCGCGTGCGCGCCTGATCGAGCTGCACCGGCGCCCTCGACAGGAGGAGCATGCCTCCGCGCACGCCGGTGCTCGCCACCGTCGCGATGAACTGATCACCCTCGATGGGCGGCTCCTCATCGAGGATCTCTCGACGGTCGAACAGCCCCGTCGCCTTCCCGGCGATGTCGATCCAGATGGCATGGTCGGTGATCTTGCTGACCTTGCCGAACACTTCCTCGCCGATGCTGAAGGCCGGGCGCTCGCGCGGTGGCGGCGCGCCCTGCCCCTTGCGTCGCTTGCGCTTCTCGCCACCGGGCT
Source organism: Sorangium sp. So ce124 (assembly GCF_051525235.1). Lineage (NCBI taxonomy): Bacteria > Pseudomonadati > Myxococcota > Polyangiales > Polyangiaceae > Sorangium > Sorangium sp. So ce124. The sequence continues at coordinate 10,460,889 of NZ_CP150312.1, read as the reverse complement.
GCGGCTGCCCGCCCGCCTCGTCGGCCGCCTGCTCCTCCTCGCCCTCATCTTCTGCCGCGTCGGCCGCGTCGGCCCCCTCAGCGCCGCTGGCCTCGGCCGCCTCAGCAGCCTCGGCCCCGGGTTGGCCGGCCTCCTCCGCGCCCTTGCGGCGACGGCGGCGGCGGCGCTTCTTTCCAGCGCCCCCCTCGGTCTGCGCGGCCGCACCGGCCTCTCCAGCCGGCGCGGGCTTCGCGGCCGGCGCGGGCTTCGCAGCCGCCGGAGGGGTCCGCTTGCCAGGCGAGAACCCGGGCTTGCGGTTGCCGATATCGTCCCGCGGCAGGCCTGGAACGCGGTTGCCGATGTTGTCGCCCGGCTGCTCTTCCCACTCGTCGTCGTCAGCGCTCGCCGGGGCGGCGGCTGCCGCCGCGGCCGGTGTCGCCTCGGACTGGGTCGAGCTCGCCTGCGGCGACGCTTCTCCGCCGGGCTCGTGGCTCGCTTCGGTCGGGGGGGTGGACCCCGCTTCGTGGGCTTGGGCTGCCTGCTCGGGCGCAGCGTTCGACGACTCGAGCGGGCCGCCCTGGTCGGCCGGAGCTCCCGGCGCGTCCGCCGGCGTGGTGGTATTTTCGTGGGTATTCATCCGCGCCTCGCGCGACAACGCATGCCGATGGGGGCGAAACGTGCTCGCGTTCTCTCCAGCGGCCCCCTCGGTTGAATGGGGGAAGGGGCCGGAACCATATCGTACCCGGGACGTTTACGCGAGAGCCTACCGCATGATGGGCAGGTGCTTGTTGGTCCCCCCGCTCCGATCGATGCGGAGGCCGCCCCCGCTCGCGAGGTTGTGGGCGCTGACCTGGCCGGCCAGCCGCTCCGCCACATCCACAAACGCGCGCGCGATCGGGCTGCTCGGGGCAGCCTGAACGACCGGCGTGCCGGCGTCGCCCCACTCCCGGATGGCCGGATCCATCGGGATCTGGCCGAGCAGCGGCGCCTCGGCGAACTCGGCGATCTTCTGCCCGCCGCCGGCCCCGAAGAGCTCGTGCCGCTTGCTGCACCCGTCGCACACGAAGTAGCTCTCGTTCTCGACCACGCCGAGCAGGGCGATCCCGACTTTCTGGGCCATCGAGACCGATTTGTACACGTCCTGGAGGGCCACCTCCTGCGGTGTGGTCACGACGATCGCGCCCGTGGTCCTCATCTTCTGGGAAATCGTCAGCGCGATGTCGCCGGTGCCGGGCGGAAGATCCAGCACGAGGTAGTCGAGCTCACCCCACTCCACGTCGCGCATGAACTGGATCAGGGCGTTCTGGAGCATCGGCCCGCGCCAGACGACCGCCGACCTCGGATCTTCCAGCAGGAAGCCGATCGACATGAGCTTCACGCCAAAGCGCTCGAGCGGCAGGAACTTCTGCCCGTCGGACGACGTCGGGCGGCCCATCACGCCGAGCATGGTCGGGACGCTCGGCCCGTACATGTCCGCGTCGAGCAGGCCGACCTTGGCCCCCTCGCGGCTGAGCGCCAGGGTGAGGTTCGCGGCGACCGTGCTCTTGCCGACGCCGCCCTTGCCGCTCATCACGAGGATGATGTTCCGCACGCCCGGGGACGGGTCGTCCTGAAGGATGGTGCGCGTGGGGATGCCGACGTCCCACGCGATCCGGACGCCCTTCGCGCCGGCGCCCTTCAGGGCTGCCTCGATGTCCGCCGCGAGCCGCTGCTTGAAGTAGCTGGTCAGCTCGACGGTGAGCGAGACGGCCTCGCCCTCGACCGAGAGCTCCCGGACGCGACCGAGGTCGGTGATGGGGCGCTGGAGGTCCGGCGCGATGACCGTTGCCAGCGCAGCGAGCGCGGCGTCCTTCGTGATGGGCATGGGGCGAAGCAGTTAGGACTGCTCGGGATTCCCGTCAACCGGCGAGCGCTGCGTCGCCGCGGGCGCTCGTTCCCGTTCCGGCCGGGCGCGGGCGCGACAGCGGCCGTTCCTGCGCCCGGTCGGCGTCGTCACCAGCAGGTGGTGACCTTGGAATCGGGGTCGCCGGCATCGAGCCGGCGCGACGGCAGGTAGCACCGCGAGTCCACGCAGTCCCCGCTCGTGTTCTGCTTGACGCACACGCACTCGCCGACGAGCCCGCTGGGCGACTTCGGGCAGACCTCGGCCGCGTTCTCCGCGGTGCACTGGATGGGGAGCGCCGCGTCCAGGCACGCCCGCTCGCCGCGCAGCGTGGTGGTGCACTCCATCGTGGAGTCCGCGTCGCCGCAGTCGATGTCGTTGCGGCACGGCTCGCAGAAGTTGCCCTTGCCGGTGCAGGCGCCGAACCGCGGGACGCACGCGCCGTCGTCGCACCGGTAGTCCAGGTCGCAGTCGGAGTCCGCGCTGCAGGACCTGGCGCACCGGCGCTCGCCGTCGATCGCGACGCAGCGCTGCTCTGCGACGAACGAGCAGTCGAAATCGGTGCTGCACGGCGCGCACTGGGTGCGCTTGACGCAGGTGCTGCGCAGCAGGCACACCGGGCCCTCGACATAGGTGTTGCCGTCCCCGAACGTGGACGGGTCGATGCACTCCTCGTCCGTCTCACCGCAGAAGCTGTCATCCCCCTTGTCCGTGCCGCAGATCGCGTGAGGATCGCGCGACACGGCGCACTCGAAGCCGCCGGGGCAGTCCGCATCGCCCGTGCAGTGCGGCATCGTGCAGTAGGCCTCGGCGTCGCCCTGTCCCTTGCCGAGGCACTCCAGGCCGAGCGAGGCGCACTGGTCGGGAGGGCAGGCGGGGACGACGCAGGAGCTGCCGTCGCTGCACTTGCCGGCGGAGCACGCGGGGTCGTCGCCGCACCGCTCCGCGTCGCGCTGGCACTCGCCGGGGTTCCCGTTGCATTGGATCGGGTTGCACGGCGTCTCGTCGGGGCAGCGCCCGAACTGGCCGCACTCGGTGCCGAATGGACAGGGCGCACCGAAGCCCACCATCTTCTCCTTCTGCGTGCAGACCAGGATCTCGGCCTTCGTGTCGTCCTCCTCGGCCGGCGCACAGTCCTGGAGGCCTGGAATACATTCGCCGTGGCTGCTGCACCTGAGCACGCAGCGGTTGCCGACGCAGGTGTTGCCCTCCAGGCAGAGCTCTGGCTTGCATTTGCCCTCGCAGACGCCGTCGACGATGACCCCCCCGAAGCATTCGTCCTGCGCGCCCGACGAGCATGCGCCGCCCGCGATGGCCGCCCCGCTCGCCAGGCAGCACAAGATCAGGAAGGCGTGGATACTACGGAGACGGGGCCGACGGGCGCTGTGAGAAGCGACAACCTGCTGCATAGGACCTCAGCGCGGGAAACACCCGCGGATCGGGGCAGGCACGGCGGGCCTGGCCGGAGATTGCGGAAACGTGCTCCCGAGCGAAGCGGCGACGCCAAGGTTGCCCTTGACGCCCCCCGTGCCGCCCAGAAGAATGAGCACTCCTACACCATACTTCAGGCGGTGGCATCATGCGAATCGACGCGGTTCTCGGTGGGATGGGCCTTTTCGTCGTGGCGGCTCTAGGGCTCGTCGGCTGCGCTGAGGATCCCATTCCTGCTCCTCCTTTTCCCGAGGGGACGGGTCAAGCTGCGAACGCTCGATATCCGGCTGGGCCGTATGGGGTGAGCCTCCACCGGGTGATCGCGAACTATCAGTTCGTCGGGTACGCCAACGCCGCCGAACACAACGACACGATGCAGCCGATTCAGCTCGCCGATTTCTACAACCCGACCGGGACGGAGGTCTTTCCGGAAGGCTCGCTTTACGGCGCGGGAGAGCCGAAGCCGAAGGTGCTGCTGATCGACGTCTCGTCCGTATGGTGCGGCCCCTGCAAAATCGAGGCAGAGTCCGTCCTGCCCGAGCTCTACAAGAAGTATCAACCCCAGGGCGGCGAGTTCCTTGTTCAGCTCGCAGACGGAAGGACCCCGGGCGAGGCGGCGGTCCCGAACGACCTGTACCGCTGGACGACCCGGTACGACGTGCAGTACCCGTCGGCGATCGACCCTTCGTACAAGCTCGGCGCGCTTTTTCAGGCCGACGCGTTCCCGGCGAACATGATCGTCAGGACGCAGGACATGACGATCATGGAAGTCGTCGCTGGCGTGCCCGAGGAGAACAGCAATTTCTGGCGGACCTATGAGAAGATCATGAACGGCGAGCTCTGAACGAGCTTCGCCGTGGGCGCGTCGTCGAGCCACCGGTCGGCGCGCGCTGCAGGGAGAATCTGCCAGGGCGCCGCAGAGGGCGCCCGCGACGTTGAGCCCTCATGCCGGTCGGCCGCTCAGGCCGGCCCTTCGCGACGGAAACCCAATGAACCGAAACACCCGCTGCGCGCTCTCGCTGGCGTTGATTGTCCTCAGCCTCGCTGCCGCCTCGTGCGGAGCGGCCTCCGGCGGCTCATCGGCGAGCCCGGCGCCGGATTTCTCGCTCCCCGCCCTCGACGGCAAGACGGTCAGGCTCTCGGACTACGCCGGCAAGAGCGTGGTGCTCATCGACTTCTGGTCGACCACCTGCGATCCGTGCCTGGCGGAGATGCCCCACCTCGTCGAGCTCTACAAGAAGCACAAGGACAAGGGGTTCGTCGTGCTCGCCGTGTCGCTCGACGGACCGGAGTCGCGGGCGCAGGTGAGCAGCACGGTCCACGACAGAGAGATGATCTTCCCTGTCCTCCTCGACGAGGAGACGACCGTGGCCGCCAGGTACAATCCGAAGCGCGAGCTCCCGTTCTCGGTGCTCATCGGCCGAGACGGCTCGATTCTTCACAAGCGGGGCGGGTACCAGCCCGGCGACGAGGCAGCGCTCACCGAGCAGGTCGAGAAGGCGCTTGGCCAGTAGCGCCTGGGCGGCCGTCTTCGCGCGCTCTCGGCTCGATCGGCGGCTCGCTGGCTCCACGGCGCCGAGGTCCGTGGTAGAGATCGGGCGGTGCGCAGCCCGCTCCGCCTCGTCCGTTCCTGCCTGACAGCGACGTTCGTCCTCCTCGCGGCCTCTCCGGCGGCGGCGGTCGATCTCCCGAGCGTCGGCGGCGAACCGCTCTCGCTCGATGTCGTGAACACCGCGGCCGCCAGCTATCACTTCGACAATCGCAACGACGATCGCCGCTATCCCTCACGATATCTCGACGACAACTACGGAGAGATCGTCGATCGGGTCGACGCTCAGCTCAACTGGTGGCGCATCCAGCTCGGGACGCGGCTCAACGCCTCTTTCTACCTGGCCAGGCCCTCGGCGACCAGCTTCGAGCTACAAGAGAAGGTCCTGAACGACGAGGTATCGTTCGATCTGAACGACGCCGCGCGGGAGGTTCACTCCCGCTATTTGACGACGATCTATCCAGCGAAGCTCTGGCTCACCTACACGCAGCCGGGTATCGAGGCAACAGCGGGCGACTTTTACGCCCAGCTCGGACGCGGCCTCGTTTTCAGCGTGCGGAAGATGGACGAGCTCGCCATCGACACGACCCTGAGGGGCGGCAGGCTCGTTCTCGACAAGGATTTCCAGCTGTTCAGGCTCGAGGCCACCGCCTTTGCCGGGCAGATGAACCCGCTGCGCGTCGATGAGGCGAGCGGCAGGCGACTCCATGGCGACGGGTCGCCGCTCTTCTTCGGCTTCCCTGGCGCCGATGACCTGGTCACGCGCGAAACGACCGTGGATGCGCAGGGGAACCCTCGCACCCGCAACGTCATCGAACGGGCGCGGCCGAACTACCTGGAAGACACGGTGCTCGGCGGACGCCTGGAGGCGACCCTGAAGGGCGTGGAGCTCGCGGCGAACGGCGCGCTGCTGCTGCGCAAGACATACACCGAAGAGTTCAACCGATGCCTGGAAGAGGGCGGCGCGGATCCTCAGGCCGCGCTGCGCCTGTGCGGCGGTAGATTCCCGGAGTTCAACGTCGTCAGCGCCCCCCCTGCGCGGCAGCACAACACGATCCGCACCTTCAGCGGCTCGGTGAGCATTCCGTCCATCGCAGAGCGCGGTGACGTCTACGTCGAGGTGGCGGGTCAGCAGCTCCGTGGCGGTCATCTCGACCGTGATGGCGTGCCTGCAAAGGACATGTCCGGCTATGCGGTCTATCTGGCGGCGAACGGGCGTGGAGGTCCGCTCGCCGTCGCCCTGGAAGGGAAGCACTACCGGCGATTCTTCCCGCTGTCGGCCAACATCGACGTCTCTTCGCTGTCGAACCCGGGGTTCAATGCGCCGGAGTTCGAGGGCGTGGCATACAACCAGCCTCCTACGGCGGAGCCCATCTACGTCGAGCCGATCGGAGCGCCCAACGTCTGCGTGACCGGCGGGCGCGGGCGCGTCGACTACCGCTTCACCCGGAGCGCGGCCATCTATGCCTGGCTCGGTCGCTATGTGAGCTTCTCCGAGCGCCAGGCGAACTATGACTGCAAGACGGACGACACGAGCAGGACCGACACCTGGGATACCGCAGCAGGCACCGAGATCGATTTCGACGGCAGCCGCTCGCACGTGCGCGCGTGGGCTGGAGTCCGGCAATCCGATGAGGCCGACACTGGCCATGTCTTCTACAGCGAGGGCTATGTCCGCTACGACGTCGTGAAGCACCTCGCCGGCGCGTTCTCGATCCAGGCGCAAGGCAACAGCCGTCGCCGTTACAGGCCGGAGAACTTCGAATCTTCCTGGGTCGAAGGGGACAACTACCTCGCGCTCCAGTGGTCGCCCCACCTCGCAGCGATGTTCGGCTACGAGTACACCTCACAGCCTGGGTGTGCACCTGGCAAGGACACCTGCCACTTCTTCAACGGGGGTCTGCAGTGGAAGGCCGGGTCGACGAGGACGGCGCTCGATCGGATCATCGACACCGCGCAGCTCTTCGTCGGCCAGCGGCGCGGGGGCCTGCGTTGCGTCTCGGGCGTGTGCCGATTCTTCCCGCCGTTCGAGGGCGCGCGGCTCGAGCTCGTCTCGAAGTTCTGAACGACCGGACCACCTCGGGCGCCACCCCGGCAACGCTCAGAACGCCCCGAGGATCTCGCAGGCCACCGAGGTCCTGACCTGGGGCTCGGCGTCGGCGAGGAGCGATGCGGCGCGCGGGATCTCGCCGAGCGCGACCAAGCCCGCCCCCGCCGCCTCGCGCACCGGGATCTCGCGGGATCGGACATCGCGCTCCAGCAGCGGCACGATCGCGCGGATGCCTGCACGTGCGAGGACTCCCCGCGCGAGCACCGCGCGCGTCGACGTCCCCGCGGCGAGCTTCATGAGCCAAGCGACCGCCGCGGAGCGCTCGCGCGCCGCGACGTCCCGCGGCGCGGCGTCGACGTGGCGGCTATGGACGGCGAAGACCACGGCCTCATCCGGATCGCCCTGCGCCTCGATGAGCGCGGATCGCACCGCCGCGTCCTGGAGCGGCGCGGAGAGGATGGCGTAGACGCGATCGCGGCTCTGGCTGGAGCGGATGGCGCCGATGAGGACGGAAACCGCTTCGCCGGCGCCCTCGCCTCCCGCGCGGACCAGCGCGCGCGCCGCGGCGATCGCAGGCGCGCCGCGCTGGGTGGAGATCGCCCAGAGCAGCTGCGCGCGCCCGCCGCCGCCCATCGCGCGCGGCGTCGCCCACGCTTCGGCGATCGCCTCGCGCCCGGGTTCATCCGAGAGGGTCCAGATATCGCGCAGCGCCAGCACGACCTCCTGATCGCCGAGCGCCCCGGCGGCGCGGATCGCCAGCGTCCGCGCGAGCGGGTAAGGATCGAGCCGCGCCGCCTCGAGCAGCGCTCCCCGGTCGCTCGGATCCGCTGCCGCGGCGGCGGCGCGGAGCGCCGAGACGCGGACCTCCTGATCTCCGTCGAGCATCCGCGAGCGGCGCACCGCGCCGTCCTCGGCTGTGACGAGCGCCCGCGTCTCCAGCGCGCGGAGCGCCGCGTCCTTGCCGGGGTGTCGCCCCGCCGCCGCGTCGCTCGCGTACCGCTTCACGCTCTCCGGGTCGGTGAGCCCCGCCTCGAGGAGGAGCATCTCCGCGGCGGTCGCGATCGCGTCCGAGCCCGCGGCGCGCTCGGCCAGCGCGTCCTCCAGCGCGCGCGCGCACGTCCGGAGCTCGCGCAGCCGATCGACCCCCGATGGCGGCGTCGCGCGCGCGATCTCCCCCTGCGCGATCGTGCGGGCAATCGCTCGTACGTCGTCGCTGTCCAGCGCGCCGCGACGAAGCTCGTCGCCCAACGTGCGGCGCAGCTCGTCGAACCTGCCCGCCTCGGCTGCGCGTAGGGAGGCCGAGCTCGCGCAGCCGGTGACGGCGACGATCGAGAGGAGGCCGGCGAGGATCGACCCGGAGAGCACGCGGCGCATGACGCGCGTCTTACCGCGCCGAAGTTCGCGTTCGAAGCCCCTTCGGCTCGACCACCCGGGGAATCCGTTCTATAGGGCGCTCACGTTCCGGCACCATGCGTATCGACGTCATCGTCAACACCACGGCGCGCCGGTACCGGGCGAAGCCGTCGCTCATCGACCGCATGGCGGTCGCGTGCGCTGGCGCGGCGGAGCTCCACCCGACCTCGAACGTCGCGGAGCTCGCGGAAGTCTGCGAGCGGCTCGCCCGGCGAGGCACGGATCTCGTCGCGCTCTCGGGCGGCGACGGCAGCTTCATGGCCGGCGTCACGGCCCTCACGCGCGCCTTCGGCGAGCGCTCGCTGCCGCCTCTTGTCCTGCTGCCAGGCGGAACCGTGGCGACCGTCGCGCGGAACTGGGGCATGACCGGCGATCCGGCTGTGCTCCTCGCGCGGATGGTCAGCCAGGTTCGCGGCCTCCCGAGCGGCGCGGCCATCCAGGGCGCCGTCCGCCGGCCGACCTTGCGCGTGCGCGCGACGACCCGCGGCGGTGTCGAGGAGCGCATCGGCTTCATCTTCGGCACCGGGCTCGTGGCCAGCTTCTTCGATGTCTATTACGAGCGCGGAGGCGACGGCTACGGCGCCGCTGCACGCATCGTGGCGCGGGTGTTCATCGAGTCCTTCTACGGCGGCGCCTACGCGCGCCGCGTCCTCGACCCGCTGCCGTGCACGATCGACGTGGAGGGGAGGCAGCTCGCCCCACGCGCCTGGTCGCTCATCTGCTCGTCTGCAGTGCGTGACCTCGGGATCCACATGCTGGTCACCTACCGGGCAGGGGAGGATCTCGATCGCCCTCACCTCGTCGCCAGCGCCCTGCCCCCTCGAGAGCTCGGGCCGCGCGCGCCGCTCGTCCTCGCGGGCCGCCGGATCGGCGGCAGGGACCACTTCGACGACCTCGTCCAGGATTTCACGGTCCGGTTCGGCGCGGAGCCCAGCGCGGCCTCGCTCGGCGACGGACCCTACATCCTCGACGGCGATCCCCTCCGAGCGAGCGAGATCCGGGTCTCCGCCGGGCCAGCCATCGACGTCCTCTCCCTGCGCCCCTGAGAGCGCGCGCTCGCCGACGCCCTGCGCCGATCCGTCGGCGCGCCGGCAGCTGCATCGCATGACGGAATCATGACCGGCGTCGTGAGCCCCAGTGACGGGCGTGCTCGATGCTCCATCCACCTTGGAACCCATGACGCAAGCGCCTGCATCGAGCCCTACACGAGTCGTCGTACCGAAGCCTGGCCCCAGCCTCGGCCAGATCTTCAACGTGTTGGGGATCGCTGCGATCCACGTAGGCACCGTGGTCGCCATCCTTCGAGGTGCCACGTGGAAGCTCGCGGCGCTCGCCGTGGCCACGTACTTCGTCCGGATGTTCGCGATCACGGCGGTCTACCACCGGTACTTCTCGCACCGCAGCTACAAGACGAGCCGCGGCCTGCAATTCCTGCTCGCGCTGCTCGGCACCACGGCGACGCAGAAGGGCCCGCTGTGGTGGGGGGGGACGCACCGCGTCCACCACAAGTACTCGGACACCGAGCGCGACGTCCACAGCCCGCTCCGCAAGGGGTTCTGGTACGCGCACATGGGTTGGTGGCTCGGCCGCGAGCACGAGGAGCTCGATCTGAAGCGCATCCCTGACTTCGCGGGTTTCCCTGAGCTCCGCTGGCTGGAGCGCTACCACGTGGTCGGTCCGCTCGGCATGATGGCGCTGCTCTTCGCGGTGGGCGGCTACGACGCGTTCCTGTGGGGCTATGTCGTGTCGACGTGCGCGCTCATGCACGGCACGTTCACGATCAACTCCCTCGCGCACGTGTTTGGTTCGCGGCGCTACGCAACGACCGACACGAGCCGCAACAACTTCTGGCTCGCGCTGATCACCCTCGGCGAGGGCTGGCACAACAACCACCACCACTACATGAGCAGCGCGAACCAGGGCTTCTTCTGGTGGGAGATCGACGTCAGCTTCTACATCCTGCGCGCGATGGAGAAGCTCGGCCTGATCTGGGAGCTCAGGACCGCGCCGGCGCACGTGCTGCAGCGGAACCTGATCAAGGAGGTCGGCGAGCGTTCGCCGCTGCTCGCGCCTCAGGCCACGAAGGCCGAGCCCCTTGACGCCCCGCCGCTCGGTCAGCCGAGCCTCGGCGACGTCTGATCGCGCGCGGCGTTCGTCATCGATGATCTGCGGACGGAGGCTGCAGAACCGCCTTCGTCCGCGAGCGCTCGCGACGACCCCCCTCGACAACCATCGCAGCGCCGCGCGTCTCGCTGTCGACGCGGCGGGCCAGAGCCCCTCGGGAGCTCTGGCGCGGGGCGCATCTTCATGCGCTACAGGCTCGTCCGTGTCGTTCGGCTCGTCGCGGCTTTCGTACGCCTCACTCGCCTGCCTAGCGGCTGAGCCCGTAGCGCACGACCTGCACCCCGCCCTAGTTGACGGACGAGGCAGCTTGCTGGGTGTGGGCGGAGGCAGAATCGCCGGGCTTCGGCTTCTCGGCCTTGTTGCGCTCGCGTTGGCGCTCCAGACCGGCGCGCACGAAGCGCGCGAAGAGCGGGTGCGCGCTATGGGGGCGGCTCTTGAACTCGGGGTGGAACTGACAGCCCACGAAGTACGGGTGCTCGCGCAGCTCGATCATCTCGACGAGGCGCTGGTCGGGCGACGTCCCGGAGAGCACGAGCCCCTTCTGCGCCATCGCCTCGCGGTACTTGTTCGACACCTCGTACCGATGCCGGTGCCGCTCGCTGATGCTCGTCTGCCCGTACGCCTCCGCGGCGACGGAGCCCTTGTCCAGGACGCACGGGTACGCGCCGAGGCGCATCGTCCCGCCCTTCTCGACGACCCCCTTCTGGTCGGGCATCAGATCGATCACCGGGTAGGCGGCGTTGCGATCGAACTCCACGGAGTTGGCTCCCGTCATGCCGCAGACGTGGCGCGCGTACTCGACGACCGCGAGCTGCATGCCGAGACAGATCCCGAAGAACGGGATCTTCTCCTCGCGCGCGTAGCGGATGGCCTCGATCTTCCCCTCGGTCCCGCGATCGCCGAAACCGCCGGGCACGAGGATGGCGTCCAGGTTCGACAGCAGGTCGGCCGCACCGCGCGCCTCGATCTGCTCGGAGTCGATGTACTCGAGCTCGACCCGCACGTCGTTGTGGAGCCCGCCGTGGACGAGCGCCTCGTGCAGCGACTTGTAGGAGTCGCGCAGGTGCACGTACTTGCCCACGACGCCGATCTTCACGATGCCGCGGGACGGCTTCTTGAATCGCTCGACGATGCGCTGCCACGGCGACAGGTCCGGCTGCCTCGCCCAGATGTTGAGCAGCTCCGTGATCTTCTCGTCGATCCCCTCGGCATGGAGGACGAGGGGGAGCTCGTAGATGCAGTCGACGTCGACGGCCGCGATCACGCAGTCGACGGCGACGTTCGAGAAGAGGGAGATCTTCTCCTTCATGCTGCGCGGGAGCGGCCGATCGCAGCGACAGAGGAGGATGTCCGGCTGAATGCCGATCTCGCGCATCTCCTTCACCGAGTGCTGGGTGGGCTTCGTCTTCAGCTCGCCCGCCGTCGCGATGAACGGCACCAGCGTGACGTGCACCGAGATCGCGTTCTGCGCGCCCGACTCCACCTTGAGCTGGCGGATCGCCTCGATGAACGGAAGCGACTCGATGTCACCCACGGTACCGCCGACCTCGACAATCGCGACGTCAGCCCCGTCCGCAGCAGAACGGATGCGCAGCTTGATCTCGTCCGTGACGTGCGGGATCACCTGCACCGTCGCGCCAAGGTACTCGCCGCGGCGCTCCTTCGAGATGACCGCCTCGTAGACGCGGCCGGTGGTGAAGTTGTTCTGGCGGCTCATCCGCGCGAGCGTGAAGCGCTCGTAGTGCCCGAGATCGAGGTCGGTCTCTGCTCCATCGTCTGTGACGAAGACCTCGCCGTGCTGGTAGGGGGACATCGTGCCGGGATCGACATTGATGTACGGGTCCAGCTTGAGGTGGGTAACCTTCAACCCACGGGACTCCATCAGCGCCCCGATCGAGGCCGCAGCGAGTCCCTTGCCGATCGACGATACGACTCCGCCTGTGACGAAGACGAATTTGGTCCGCTTGCTCATGACCCATCGCTCCGCTGCGCCGTGTGCGCGCCTGTAACCAGTCCCTCGAGCGGCGCTCCAAGGTGAGCGCCGCCAAGGGTCGGCTGTCCACGGCAAATACCTTGCCCGGCTTACAAGCCGCACGGCCCCGTCAGCAGGACCGAAGCCGGAGGAAACCCCGCGACGGGGAACCCCGCGCCGGCAACAGAACCTGACCTGCCGTACGAGCCCATCTGCAACCGGCAGGGACCCACGGCAAGCCTGCGCGACGTGATGCCGCTCTGAATCCGCCGGCATTCTAGGCCGCTCTCCCAGCGCGTCAATGCAAAGGACAATCCGATGTCCCAAGAAGGGTCGAGTCCCTCGGGATCGCACGCCGACCGCCGGCCGCAGGCGTAGGCGCGGGGGGTTCCGCCGGCCTGAGAGCGTCGGCGGACCGGGATGGTACGCTCCGCCGGCTCCCGGCGGCCTGGTCACGCCATGAGAATCGCGCACGTGCTCCAGCTCGCGACGTCCACCCCGATCGTAGCGCTCGAACGGGACGGAGCGCTCTACGACGTCGCGGAGCTAGAGCGCCACTTCGGGACGAAGCTCGCGGACATCCGCGGCGTGTCGGACTTTCACACGCGCGTGGTGGCGCTCCGTTGCGCCGGCCTTCACGCGCTGGATGATCGGCTGCTCAACGGAGATCGTCCCGCGTCGACGCATCTGCATCCAGCCACGATCTTGTGGCTGCCTCCCTGCGCCACCGACCGCGCGGCGTACATCCAGCTCGGCCCCTACGCGCACGGCGCCGAGCGACCCTGGTATCGGTTCGGCAACAGCCGCGCGCTGCTTGGACACGCCGCTGAGATCCCCTTCCCCCCGCTCGAGGACAGGCCCGACTACGAGCTGAACCTCGCGGTGGTCCTCGGCGAGGACCTGCGGCGTGCCACCCCGGACGAGGTGGAGCGCGCGATCGCTGGCTACACCGTGCTGAACGACTGGACGGCGCGCAGCTTGGAGGCGCGGTCGCTCGCGCGCGGGCTCCCACCGTCGGAGGCGAAGGACTTTGCAACGCAGCTCGGCCCGGTGCTCGTCACGCCCGACGAGCTCGGCTCGGTCGAGGCGCTGCGGACTCAGGTCCGCGTCGATGCCGAGACGCGTTCCTGTTCGCGCGTCGGCGAGTGGACCTTCTCGCTGCCGGAATCCGTCGCGTACATCAGCAACCACATCGAGCTGCGCGCGGGCGACGTGATCGGAGCGGGCCGCGTCTTCGGTGGAAGCGCTGATCAGCGCGTACCGTACGGCGCCAGCGTCGAGCTGCTGATCGAGCGCATCGGACGGATGACCGGCAAGCCCGTCTACGGCCCCGCGCCGTTGCCATGGCGCCGCCTGTGAGCGGGCGCCGGCGCATCACCGCTCGACCCACATGGTTCTCGGTAGTTCAGAACGTACCGACGACGCCGAGGCCCATGCCGGTCGCGGTGATCACCGGGGCCGGCCGCACCGTCAGCGCCGCAGGGTTCGAAGGCTGCGCCGAGCGCGCCTCCGTGGTCATGAAGATCCCTTCGCCGACGAGACCCAGGCCGGCGAGCTGCGCGAGCCCACCGATGGCGGTGAGCGCCCCGCGAACGTACAGCGTCGCGCCGCAGTCCGGATCGTCCGCGGCGCAGCCGTTCTTGGCGAGCGCGAGCCATGGGCCAGCGATCGGGATCTTCAGCTCGCTCGCCCCAGGGACCTCCGGCCACGAGGATGCGGCAAGGAATGCTGCGCCGTAAGCGAGCGCCGTCACGGCCACCCCGCCGACGATGACCTTCACGCGTGCCGAGGACGGCGGGTACCGCGGAGGTGCCGCCGGCTCCTCCGCACCGGCGGAGGCAGTGGCCAACACCAGCGCGGCGACGACGGCGAGGGAGGCGCACTTCATGGCGTCTTCGTTCCGGAAGCTCCCGCGCCGGACTTCTTGGACGGCAGCTTCACGGTGTACGGGACCTCGAGCGGATCGCCATCGAACGGCAGCACGATCTCTCCGACGAAGGCGCGCTTCACGCAGGATTCGGCGGGCGTCCCTGCGAAGGGCGGCCCGACCAGCACGTCGGTCACGCGTCCCTTCTGGCCGTCGAACACGACCTTGACCTCTCCCTCGCCCGTCGGCGCGTTGGACACGACCTCGGCGCAGTTCGCCGCCTTGTCCCCTCCGCGTCGCAGGGCGATCTCCATCTGCTTCTTCTGATCGGGGTTGAGCCCGCCTCCGCTGTCCACCGACGCGCCCGCCTCGGCGCCGGAGCTGCCTGCCTCGGCGCCGGAGCTCTCCGTTTCAGCGGGTTCGGCCACATCGGACGAAGCCTTTTCGAAGTTGTAGTCTTCCCCTGCCTGCTTGGGCTTGGCGCCGGAGCATGCTGCAGCCGCGAGGAGGATGAGCGGCAAGAGCGCGCGGGTCGAATGCTGCTGGGACACGGTGTCCTCCGTTCGAACAGAGCGTGAAGGAGCGTCTGTGCGCACCCTAGCAAGCTCTCCTTTCCGAGGACAACCCCGAGCGCACACGCGCGCACCGATGAGCGCCGCCGGGGCTGCGACGACCGGTCGACCGGAGGAGGCGTCCGCTGTGGAGGCGTTGTAGAGGCAGACAGATCTCATGCCTCGACATCCCCGCCGTGCCGTCTCCGCGGTCGCGCTCGTGCTCTCGTCGATCCTGGCTCGCCCCGGCGGCTCGCAGCCGCTCGACGGCGGCACGGGTCCCGCTGACCGCTCGGCCCGCACAGCAACGCCGACCCAGGGAGCCCCCGTCACCCCGAACGCGCGCCCAGCCCCCCCCGCGTCGCACGGGCCTCAAAAAATCGACCCTGACCGCGCTCGAGCGGAGGTCGAGGCGCTCGTCACTGACGTGCGCCGGTTGGGGGGACGGGTCGGCGTGCTCGCCCTCGACGTCGCCAGCGGCGCGGCTCTCGCGGCCTTCGATCAGCGCGGCCTGTACAACCCTGCATCCAACGCGAAGCTCTTCACGGCAGCCGCCGCGCTTCGCCTGCTCGGGCCGAGCTACCGCTACCTGACCGGCCTCTACGGGGAGGTGTCGAACGGAACCGTCGCCGAGCTCGTGCTCCGGGGTTCGGGCGATCCCTCCCTCAAGACGCCCGATCTCTGGGAGATGGCGCGCGCCCTGAGGGCGTCCGGCGTCCGCAAGGTCGCGGCGATCTCGATCGACCAGGGCTACTTTGACGCGCGCTACGTGCCTCCCGCCTTCGAGCAGCAGCCGGAGGAGTGGGCGGCCTTTCGCGCCCCGGTCGCGGCAGCCTCGTTGAACGCGAACGCGTTGCTCTTCACGGTGCGCCCGTCGAAGGCAGGGCAGGCTGCCTCCGTCGCGATCGATCCCCCAGGCTTCGCGGTGCTCCAGGGCACGGTGACCACCGCGAGGCGCGGCACACCGGAGAAGCTCGGGGTCCGGCTCGAACCGAGCGGCGAGCGCCTCGTCGCGCACCTCAGCGGGCACATCCCAGAGGGCGGCCGCGCGGTGAGCCTGGCGAGGCGCGTCGACGATCCCCGCCTGGTCGTAGCGTATGCGCTCAAGGAGATGCTGCTGGAGGTGGGCGTCGACGTCTCCGGCGACGTGCAGCTCGGCGGTGAGCGCCAGAAGAGGCTCCTCGTCGCCCACCGCTCGGCACCTCTCGGCGAGCTCCTCTCCGCCCTCGGAAAGGACAGCGACAACTTCTACGCGGAGACGATCTTCAAGACGCTCGCCGCAGAGAAGCGTGGGCGCCCCGGCACAGCCGAGGGTGCGGCGGAGGTGGTCAGCGAGACCCTCAGGGAGCTCGATGCTTTCGGGCAAGGCGTCGTCCTGAGGAACGGCTCCGGCTTGTTCGACGCCGCTCGCGCATCTCCTGAGGCCATCGTCCGGCTGCTCCGCGTCGCGCTTCTCGATCCGGCGCTCGGCGCCGATTTCACCGCGCAGCTCGCGATCGGCGGTGTGGACGGCACCTTGCGCAGCCGCTTCCGCGGGTGGTCGAAGGAGCGCGCGATCCGCGCCAAAACGGGAACGCTCGCCTCGGTCGTGGCCCTGTCTGGCTACATCCTCGCGCCCCCTGGTCGTTCCCCGATCGCCTTCGCCGCGCTCGTCTCCGACGTGCCAGGGAAGATCGACCCCGCACGAAGGGCCATCGATCACTTCGTCGAGTCGCTCGCCGACGAGCTCTGGAAGGACGCACGCACGCCCTGAGAGCGCGGGTGGCCTCGTGTCGACCCGCTGGGCTGCGCTGGGCTCCGGCCCCTGCTCACCTCTGCGCGCCCCCACGCAGCCGCATGTTCGGGCGGCTCACGCAAAACGGCCGCGCAGCATGACGCAGCGCGGCCGCTTCACCGACTCGTGCTGAGCTCGTCGCTCAGTAGTCGCGCATCTGCTTGCGGATCTTCCCGAGCGCCTGCTCCTGGAGCTGACGGATGCGCTCGCGCGACAGGTTGTACTTGTCGCCGATCTCCTTGAGCGTGAGCTCGTCCTCGTCGTCGAGGCCGAAGCGCCAGCGGATGATCCGCGACTCGATCGGCGTGAGCGTGGTCAGGAGACGCCGGACCTCGTCGCTCCACTTCCTGTTGGCCAGGTGATCGAACGGCGACAGCGCGTTCTCCTCCTGGAGGAAGTCGATGAACTTGCGCCCGTCCTCGTCGCCGACGGGACGATCGAGCGAGAAAGGCGTCTCCGCGTAGAAGTCCTTCACCTTGTCGAGCTTCTCGCGCGGGACCCCCGTCTCCTTCTCGAGCTCCTCGATGGTCGGCTCATGCCCCGTGCGCGCGATGATCGCCTGCGTCGCCCGCGCCACGCGGTTGTACGTATCGAGCATGTGGACCGGGATGCGGACCGCGCGGCCCTTGTCGGCCAAGGCGCGGCTGATCGCATGCCTGATCCACCACGATGCATACGTCGAGAAGCGGTAGCCACGGCTGTGGTCGAAGCGCTCTACCGCCTTCATCAGGCCGATGTTGCCTTCCTGGATCAGATCGATGAGCGGCAGGCGCCCGCGGTTGTAGCGCCGCGCGATCGACACGACGAGCCGCAGGTTGGCCTTCACGAAGCGGTTCTTCGCGTCGTGCTGCGCCTGGAAGGATCGCTCGACCCGATCGAGGTAACGGCGGTAGGAGCCAGACATCGGGAGCCTCGGCCGCGTGGGGCGGGTCTCCTCGGGATCGCTCACGTCGTCCTCGAAGTCAGGCTCGCGCACGAGATCGCGCGCGATGCTGAAGGCGCGCGCCATCCAGAGGCGATCCGAGTCAGGCAGGCGGACGGCCGCTGCGAGCTCCTCGGAGAGCTGGGTCCACGGCTTCTCCTGCTCGGCGAGCAGCTTCCCCTTCTGCTTCTTCGCCAGGCGAACGAGCTTCTGCAT
The DNA here is from genome assembly GCF_051525235.1 of Sorangium sp. So ce124. NCBI lineage: Bacteria > Pseudomonadati > Myxococcota > Polyangiales > Polyangiaceae > Sorangium > Sorangium sp. So ce124. The sequence continues at coordinate 10,443,159 of NZ_CP150312.1, read as the reverse complement.
CTCCGCGATCTGCGGAGCCTTCACCTCGTCCTCACCCGCCTTGGCGACATCCTCCTCGAGCGCGGTGAGGATGTACTCGGCCGCAGGCAGGTAGGAGAGCAGGGCCACCCAGTGCTCCACCTCCGTGCGCTCGACAGCCCGCGCGGTGTCGAGCTCCTCGTCCGGCCCCATGACAGGGTGGAGCGCCATGTCGCGGAAATAGCGGGCGAGCATCGAGTCACCGCCCCCGTCCTCGACATCCTTCAGCTCCCGATCCTGGTTCCTCGCGCGCTCGGGCTGAGGCAGCCGATCGAGCGGTCCAAGGTCCAGATCGATGAAGTCAGCCGTCCGCTCCTCATCGAGGATCTCGGCCGGGCGGGGTCGCACAACCGTCTCCTCCGTCTGGTCGTCATCCAGAACGCCGAGCGCTGCGATTTCCGGCGTGGCCGTCCCACCCTGAGCGAGCGGGTCGCCCTTCACTACAGTGGCGTTGCTCTTGGTCGACCTCATGGCGGCTCCCTCCACGGTGGTAGCTCCTTGAAAGTGCGAGCGCGGCGACTGGTTGTCCCCGAATTCTTCGACCTCGGAGACCTCCAACTCGGTGGTCTGCGATGCCCCCCGCCGGGGAGCCGATGCGGTCTCGGCTCCCTGCGAGCTCTTGGATGCCGCGAGCCGCGCAGAGGCACCTACAGCAGAGGACTTGGCGTTTCTCCGCGCAGTTTCTGGACGGCGGGCGGTCGACGTGCTCATCTTGGTCTTTGTGTCGGCGTTCACTTCTAAACGGCTGACCTTGCGAGATTGAAATGTCCCGCCACCTTTTGAGGGCAGGCGAGACGATTTCGTGCCAGACAGAGGAGAGGAGCTGACCGAAGGAGCCCCTGTTGAAACTGGCAACCGCTGGTGCTTTCTTTTGATTCCGGTCGAACTCTTCTCATCTGAGGCAGGTCTGCTCTTGCAGAATGATGCTCCTGCGCCAGTCCCCGGTAGCAGCCCAGCTTCAGAAGCAAAAACAGTGCCTTTTTTAGCGTGCGTTCCTGCTTCTCCCGTTTGAGAGCTCGGCCTGGGTGCGCTATGTAGAGCGGAAGGCGCTGTCCATGTCCTGTCGAGCGAGACATTTCGCTGCGACCGAACCGAACTGCATGGCTGGGTGCGCTTTCGGGGACGCAACAACATCGGCAACCTGTTCTCCTTGGGGACACCTCGAGCTCGCAAGCGTTCCGCGGGTCGGTGGGTCCGCCCTCGCAGCACAGGCAAGGGAATTTCGCTGCTTTCCAGCGTGTAGGAGTCCCGTACCTAGCCGCTGAGGCCGTTCTCTCAGTGAGCTTCGATGTTTCCTGAACCTGGGCCTCCCGATGGCAATGTCGAGCCCTCACCCGACGGACGAAGGCGGAGAAGGTTATTTTTCGCGACAGACCGCCTGGAAAGTCGGCAAATTCGGCAATTCGTTCAGGCTCAGCGGATTTTATAGCTAAGTCTGTCCCTGGGAACAGGACCTGGATCGCCCCTTAGGTTGGTCAGGCCTCGGCTGGGAACGCAGACCCCCGCGAAAGACAACGCTCAGTAGGCCAGCCGTCACCGGGCTGGGCTGGGTCAGAATTTACCCTGATCGCACGATCATACGGTGCCATCGGCGGTGCGTAGCGAGTGCGCACGGAATGCACGCTGCGCATTTGCTCGGTGCCTAATCGCCTCACACTGATGACTCTGATCAGCGTCAGCGACGGCAGCCGCACGTCCTCGCCCGAGGGTTGCGCCCGAGCTCTACGTTTGCGACGCAACCCGAAGGATCGCTCGCCATGGCGGCGAGTCAAATATAAGAAATGTTACGACAATCGGGCGCTTGCGAGGAAAGGACCGGGGCGGCCTAGGCCGATTTCGACCGTTCCGCATCGGAATGGTCGAACGACGGGCTGAAGACCGCCCGCGGAGCCGTCACTTCGCCGCTGAGGGCGAGGCGAGCTTCGCAACAGCACCGAACGACGCAGGATCGTGGATCGCGATCTCGGAGAGGATCTTCCGATCGAGGGCGATGCCTGCCTTCTTGAGCCCGCTGACGAGGCGGGAGTACGTCGTACCGTTGAGGCGCGCGGCAGCGTTGATCCTGGTGATCCAAAGACGACGGAAATCCCGCTTCTTGAGCTTACGGCTAATGTAGCCGTACTCCCAGGCGTGGCGGAGCACCTCGACCGCCTGGCGGAAGCGGTTCTTTCGGCCGAGGAAGTAGCCCTCGGTCTGGTTGAGGACACGGTTGCGACGGCGGCGGGCCTTGAAGCCTCTCTTTACACGCGGCATCGGTAATCTACCTCACTGCTCCAGGGTCAGCCGTAGGGAAGAAGCAGCTTGACGCGCTTCTCCATCGCCGAATCGACCATGTCGTTCTTGCGGAGACGACGCAGACGCTTCTTGCTCTTTTCCTGCATGCAGTGGTTGAGCCCGCCCTTGCTGCGGCGAATGCGGCCGGAGCCGGTCACCTTGAAGCGCTTGGCCGCGGCGCGGTTGGTCTTCATCTTCGGCATGATGCCCTCGATCCGAATGCCTATCGCTCCCGGCGGCCACCGCTCCGAACCACCGGAGAGGCTGTTCTGCGCCGCAGGGATGCGTAGAGGGGGCGCTTTATGGCGATCCAGCGTGGGGTTGTCAAGTGTCCCGGCAGCGGCTAGGGGCCCGTCGGCGCGCCGAGGGGCCGGGGGTCAGGCTGTCCTCACTTTCCGAACACCACCCGCTGACCGAAGACGCGGTCCGCCGTCTCGCAGAACGTTCGGAAGGCCATGTACTCGGACGGCTTGATCCGGGACTTCGTGAGGGAGATCTGACTGCGGACGACGATCTTCCCCGCGGACTGCTCGATCGAAAGCGAGAACTTGCCGAAGGGGGTGTCCACGTCCTCGGGCAGCGGCGCCCTGGTGACACGCCACCCGGCGGGGATCCGGAGGGTCCATTCATCCCGGCGCGTGGTGAGCGCGGGAATGATCACGTCGCGGGTGCGCGCCGAGAGGGATGCGAACTCGGTGGCGAGGCGCTGCGTGGGCACAGCCGGGACCGACAGGCTGTCGCCCTCCCTTCGAGCGAGCGCGACTGCTCTTCCTCGAGCCCGCAGCTTCGCTGGCTGCTCGATGTCCTCGAGATCGTTCACCTCGACCCCGGCCTTCCCAGGGGCCAGCTCGACCGCCCCAAAGTCCGTGGCGAGGTCACGAGCTGCGCGGTCGCGGCGCGTCCCCTCCGCCATGTAGCGGGTCCGCCACTCCGGCGCAGACGCGCCGGCCACCTGGATGTCGACCCCGAGCTGAGCTGACCCGTCAGCGCCGACCGCGATGTCGACGGTCCGGTGCACGACCGAGGCCTCCGGAGCAGGCTCCGGCAGGCGAACGAGCTTCGGCTTGCCCTCGTTGATCTGAAGCGCCATCGCGCCGCGATCCATGATGGGAAGCTCTGTCGAGCCCGAGTGCTCCGCCGTTCCGTCGAGGTAAAGGTCGAGCGACGGCACGTACGCGATCGCGTGGTCGAACGGCGCGAGGCTCGCGGGCTCCGGCTCGATGTCGCCTCGCATGCGGGTGCGCACCAGGACGATCGTCGCTGGGATGCCGATCTCGCGGAGCATCGTGACGATCAGCGTCGCCTTGTCCTTGCAGTCGCCCCAGCCGCGAGCGAGCGTCTGCGCGCACCTCCTCGGGCGAATCCCCTCGATGCCGAACTCGAGCGCCACGTAGCGCGTCTCGGTCGCGTACTTGTAAATCGCGCGGACCTTGCTCCGATCGTCGGCGAGGCCGTTCGTGATCTCGCGCACCCGCTTGCGCACCTCATCATCCACATCGAACTGCTCTCGCGCGAGGCCCCAGTACCAGGAGCCGACCTCGTCCCAGGTCTTGAAGGTCGAGACGTGGACGTGCGCGAGGATCTCGGACCAAGCGGGCATCGCCGGCTCGGGCGCAACCGGCGGCACAGAGGCGGCGGAGAAGCGGAAGATGCGCCGCTCGGCGTCCTCCTTGGTCTCGCGCACGAGGCCAGGCAGATTGGACGCGAAGACGTGGAACTGCCTCGTCTTCGGGGTGATCAGCACGTACTCGCTGCTGGCGATCGGCTCATCCCCCTGGAGGAACTCGATCTCGCCGAAGTGATCGGCGATCTCGTTGCGGGGGCTGACGTCATCGACGCGGTAGCGCAGCTCGACCACATCGCCGGCGTTGAGCCGCGGGAAGCTGACGTAGAACGTGCGCGCCGATGTGTACATCGCGAGCGCCGGGTTGTTCGCCCCGGATTCCCCGCTCTCGATCGCCCCGTCGACCTTGCCGTCTGCTCGGTAGACCTTCGCGGCACGGAGGCTCACGGTCTGGCGATCGGCCTGGTACTCGAACGCGTACTGCCGGGCGCTCGCTGCAGCCTCGTCCGTCAGCGGCTGGAAGACGACCTGCCGGAACCGGCTCGCCAGGCCGTTCGGGAAGACGGTGGTGACCGTCAGGTTGCGCAGCGTGCGCTTGGGATACTGCCGGTCAGCGTTGCGCCGCATCGGGAGGAAGCGGTCGGGCGCCCAGGCGTAAGCCTCGTCGGCGCGCGGCTTCGGCGGCTCGATGTGCTCGATGTACTCGCGCACATCCTTCGCCTGAGGGCTGATCGCCAGGATCTGCTGCAGCATCTCCAGCTGCGCCTCTCGGTTTCCCTCCTCGCCGTAGAGGTCCGAGAGAGCGCGCAGCGTTCCGATGTCTTCCGGCGCCATGGCGAGCGCGCGCTGATGGGCCGCGAGGGCGCGGTCCCCCTGGCCCAGCGCGCGGTACGTACGCGCCGCGACCGTGCGGGCCCAGACGGAGTCGGGCTCGCTGCGGAGGAAGCGCTCGATCCAGCGCTCCGCCCCGGCAGGATCGCGGCGCGCCACCGCGAGCTCGACCTGCTGGTGAAGGAAGCTCGAGTCGTCGAACCGCAGCGCGGCGTAGCGCGCCTCCATCTCGGCGGCCTCCGTGTCGCGCCCGAGCGCGCGCAGCTGCGCCGCCGAGGCGCGGAGGAGCGCGACGCTGCTCGGCTGGCGCGCGAGCGCCCGCTCCAGCGTGGCGAGCGCGGTGCGCTTCAGCCCAGCCTCCCCGTAGAGGTCCACGAGCCCGAGGACGGCCGTGACATGATCGGGATCGGACGCGAGGATGCGCTCGTAGATCGGAGCCGCCTCCCGCCAGTTCGGGCTCGTTTGCGCGAGCCGAGCCTGCGAGAGCAGGACGTCGATATCCTCACGACCGCCCGCGAGCGCGGCCGCGCGCTCGATCCACGCGCGCTGCTGGTTCCTGTCCTCCGAGAGCTGGCCCGCGAGCAGGTAGCGACGCACGCTCGGCTCGGCCTCGGCGGAGCGCCGCGCGAGGTCGCGCGCCCTGTGCTCCCCCTCGGCGTCACCGCCGGTGAGCATGAGGTACCGCGCGAACGCCTCCAGCATGGCGGGTGAAGGCCGAGCGGCGCTCGCGGCGCGCTCGAACGCCTGCATCGGCCCCTCAATGACAGCCGCACGCGCGGCGAGCTTCGCTCCTGAGGTTAGCCCTTCGGCCTGCGCCCGCGCCCCGCCCACGCGCCTCGCGCCATCGGCTTCGCCCTGAGGCGCCGTGACGTGGGTTCCGATGTCGGAGGTCACATCCAGATCAAGATCCGGCGCCCCCTTCTCGTTGCCGATGCGGAGCGCGAACTTGGGCGCCGACGCACCTCCGCAGACCTTGATCGTCAGGCGGTTGTAGCCGGGCCTCAGCGTCACCGGCGCGGCGAACCGATCGATGTCGAGCTCGCGGTACCCCGGATCGGTCAGGACCTTCGCGCCGTTCCAGAACAGCTTGAACGCGCCGTCTGCCCCGACCCAGATCGAGATCGGCCGAGGAGCGCGCGTCCCGGCCTTCGCGCGGACGAACGTCGTCGCGTAGCCGCAGACGCCCTCCACCGGACGAATGAAGTCGCCGAAGTCAAACCACCCGTACTGCGGCGCCTCGGGGGGCACGCGCCACCGGACCGCGCGCGCCTTGCCGTCGTACGTCCTGCCCGCGGCCATCGGCTGCTCGAGATCTTCCTCGGGCCCGAACGCCCGCTCGAAGCCCCCCTTGTTCTCGTTGTCGAACGGTCCGATCGTCGCCCAGCGGCCGATAAACCCGAGCTTTTGGATCCTCGCGACCGCTCCGTCGAGATCGCCTCGACGCCTCCGCGCATACGCCGAGAGGAGCTCCGCATAGACCTGGGTGGGCGCGCTGGTCGCGCCAGCCTCCGCGATGGACGCGATCGCCTCCTCGACCTGCGTCGGATCCGCGCGGTCCCACGTGCGCCAGAGCTCACGTAGCGCGCCGTAGACCTCGGGGCCCCTCGCCGCGCGGACAGCCGCGTGCGCGGAGAGCACCTCGGGGTGAACCGCGCCGAGCTCCGCGCGAACATCGGCGCCGAGCGACATGGCGCACGCCAAGGCCGCCGTCCCCACGGCGAGCGCGCAGAAGGACCGCCCCCTCGTCGTCCCCTGGTTGAGCTCGATCTCACGGGGCTCGGCCCGGCTGAGCACGTCACGCATCCGAGGCGCTATCCCGTGGCCGAAGCCATCGGTCAAGCACAAGGCATGGCTGCAGAGGCGCCGCACCGGCCGAGGTCAAGGGGGTGCTGCCGACGATCCGGCGGAACGCACGCCGGCAGGAGGTCGTCCCCCGGGCCGCGTTCATCGGGCGGCGCCTTCATGAGCCCGCCGCGCCGCCGGCGCCGATCCCGCGAATTTTGTCTATCTTTTGCCGGGTACAGAGCCGGGGACAGAGCGACGACACGCAGCGCGCCCCACAGCAGCGCCCCCGGAGGAAGGCGCAGCGCCGTCCGACCGCATTCAACTCATGAAACAGTAGCAATTTTAGATACTTACCGTGCAAACCTTCCGGGTGGCCGGGGCGGACAGGCGCCTGGAAAAGGTCCGGAACCAAGGCTCCCCTGGGGGCAGGGGGAGCGAGCTCCGTCGGGGTCCGGCAAGGCTCGGCGAGGTTCGGCCATACGATCCTCCAACTTCCAGAAAGGGCCGCCTTGCTCCGCCGCACCAGCTTCGGATAGAAACGTCCCAAGATGTACGGGAGCACGGTCGAGGAGCAGCGGCACTGCGCGCTGCGAACCGGCCATGCAAGTCCCCACGGCAGTGAGCGTCACGCCGCGAACGTGGTACCGGTGGTAAGGCAAGCCCGCGCAGCGGGAAGCCAGTTGGATGACGATGGTCGGGGACCGCACGTGCGGCGCCCGGTGATGACAAGGGCGACAGAGCCCGCAATGCCCAGGGCCCCATCGCGAGAGCGCTGGCGGAGGAACGATGGTCAACCCTCAGATGGTGATGTACGAGGAGGAATTCAATCAGATCCAGAGCGTGGTGGATCGCCTCGTCAAGGACGCCAATGCGAAGGTCGTCTTCATCGTTGACAAGAACGGGCAACTGATCGCCGCGAGCGGAGACGTCGACAACCTCGACACCACGTCGCTCGCCTCGCTGACGGCGGGGAACATCGCCGCCACGGGCGGGATGGCGAAGCTCCTCAAGGAGAACGAGTTCGCCACTCAGTTCCACGAGGGTGAAAAGGCGAACATCCACATCCAGCTGGTCGGGAACCGCGTCATCCTCGTGGTGATCTTCGACTCAAAGTCGAGCCTCGGGTTGGTGAGGCTCCGGGTGCGAAAGGCGAGCGAGGAGCTCAACCACATCTTCGAGGCGCTGCTCAAGAAGGTGCAGGAGCCGGGCGCCGACTCGCCGTTCGCCGAGATCACCGACGAGGACATCGACAACCTCTTCAACGACTAGGAGCGCGGTCGATGAGCTTCATCAATTACATGGCGCGCGAGATCAACTGCAAGATCGTCTATTACGGCCCGGGTCTCTGCGGCAAGACGACGAACCTGCAGTACATCTATGAGCGCACCAACCCGGACGCGAAGGGGAAGATGATCTCCCTCGCCACGGAGACCGACCGGACACTCTTCTTCGACTTCCTCCCGCTCGCACTGGGGGAGATCCGCGGCTTCAAGACGCGGTTCCACCTGTACACGGTGCCGGGGCAGGTCTTCTACGACGCGAGCCGCAAGCTCATCCTGAAAGGCGTCGACGGCGTGGTCTTCGTGGCAGACTCACAGCTCGGCCGCATCGAGGCGAACCAGGAGTCGGTGGAGAACCTCCGCACGAACCTGGCGGAGCAGGGCTACTCGCTGGACAAGATCCCGTACGTCATCCAGTACAACAAGCGGGACTTGCCAGAGATCGGCACCGTCGAAGAGCTCCGCTCGCTGCTCAACCCGACGAACGTCCCCGATTTCGAGGGGGTCGCGCGGACCGGCGTCGGGGTGTTCGACACGCTCAAGGCGGTCGCCAAGCTGGTGCTGACCGAGCTGAAGAAGGGCGGCCCCTAGGTTGCAGGGGCCGGCCCAGAAGATTCGAATCGAAGAACGGCGCCGCGAGCGAGGCCGTGGACTCGCTCGCGCTCGGTGCAGCGATCAGGCGCGCTGGTAGATGCGGTTGCGCCGGTTGCGGTTCTTCGCCTTCAGCTTGGACCGGTAGCGCTTCGACTTGGAGCGCGTGGTCTTCCGAGGACCTTTCGACAGCATGAGGAACATGAACAGGCTCCGTTGAGGCGCCCGGCGCGGAGGCGTCGTGCCGCCGCCGCCGGTGCGAAGGGGCGGCAACGTACGGCATCACAGGGCAAAGTTCAACCGGAGAGCACCTCGGCTGGGCGACCGGCAGGTCCCGCGGCGGATAGGACAGGCCCTGGCACCGGGGCCGAGCTTTTCTGCTATCGGTGTTCTACGACGTGCGGTTCAGGACCCTCCTCTGCCTAGCCGCCGCCTCGGTGACCGCGTGCGGCGCGAGCATCAACGCGGTCTACGAGGGGGACGTACGCTTCGAGCACTGCATGGCGCTTGACTCGCTGGCCGACGTCAAGCCGACCCTGCGGCGTGCGTGCTGGGACGAGTGGCTTCAGTTCTGTACGTTCGGTCAGACGCGCGACCGTGTGGAGTACGCCACGCTGCGGGCCAGGCAGCTCAGCCACGCGAGCGATTTCGACGAAGGCGAGTGGACTCCGCCGAGCAGCCGAGCCCCTGCCGTGCCTGAGCCGACCAGCGCGCTCGCTCCGCCGCCCAGGCTCCTGACCGCCGACGTGGCCGCGACGGCGGCAGCGGAAGAGGCTCGCGCAGACCCAGACGCGAACGACGGCGGCGCTGCGCCCTCGGCGTCGAACACCGCGGAGGTTGCACCGCCGGGAGCGAAGTGCAGCGCGTCGTGCCAGACGGACTGGAAGGAATGCCAGGACGACTGCAAATCCGCCGCCTGCGAAAAAGGATGCTCCGGCAAGTACACGCGGTGCATGCGTCGCTGCTTCTGATCGACGTGGTCTGCTCTCCGCGCAGATGCCTCACCTTGTCACACCAAGATGGCCTGGAATCTTGACCCGCGATCGAGCGTAGAGCTATCGGCGTACACGATGTCCGCTTCGCACGCGCCCAAAGAGCTCAGCAGCACGACTCCTGATCGCAACGGCACGGCGTCGCCCCTTGAGGGGCTCGGTGCGAGCGCAGGCCCCATGCGGGTGCTGCGGCCACGGCGAGCGGCGCCTGCGGACGCCGTGCGGCCGACCCGCGCCGAGGTGAACCTCGCGCACCTGCGGCACAACCTCCGCGTCCTCGAGCGAGGCCTGATCGGCGCGGAGAAGCCGCAGATCTGGGGCGTGCTCAAGGCGGACGCGTACGGCCACGGCGCGCCCGCCGTCGCACGGACGCTCGAGCGCGCCGGCATCCCCGGCCTGTGCGTCGCGTTGCTCGAGGAGGCCATCGAGCTGCGAGACGCCGGCATCCGGCTCCCTGTCCTCGTCATGGGCGGCTACTACGGCCCGCGCCGCGACGGCTTCGAGGAGATCATCGCGCGCGATCTCGTGCCCGTCGTCTACGACGCCGGCCAGATCGAGCGCCTCGCGAGCGTGGTGCGGCTCGAGCAGCGCGGTCGCGTGGGCGTCCATCTCAAGGTCGACACCGGCATGGGACGGCTCGGGGCCGCGAGTTCCGAGATCGAGGCGGTGTTCGCGACGCTCGGCAAGCACCCGGAGGTGAAGCTCGACGGGCTCATGACCCACCTCGCCTGCGCGGACGCCGACGATCTCGGCGTGACGATCGAGCAGATGCGCCTCTTCGGGGAGATCGAGCAGCGAGCGAAGAGCTTCGGCCTCACGCCGCGGGTGCGCCACGCATCGAACAGCGCGGCGATGCTGCGCCTCCCTGCGGCGTGGCTCGACATCGTCCGCCCGGGGGTCGCGCTCTTCGGCATATCGCCGTGCGCGGGGCTCGCGCCCGACCTCAAGCCGGTCATCCGGGTGCGCAGCGAGATCGTCGCGCTGCGCACGATCGCGAAGGGCGACAGGATCGGCTACGGCCACACCTGGCAAGCTTCCCGGGAGAGCGTCGTGGCCACCGTGCCGATGGGGTACGCCGACGGCCTGAGCCGCCAGCTGTCGAACCGCGGCGCCGCCCTCGTGCGCGGTCAACGCGCGCCGATCGCGGGCGCCGTGTCGATGGATCTCACGATGCTCGACGTGACGGATGTGCCGGGAGCACGCCTGGGGGATGAGGTGGTGTTCCTCGGAGCGCAGGACGGGCCGCTCGGGCGCGGCACGATCAGCGCTGAAGAGATCGCGGGGCTCACGGGGACGATCGCCTGGGAGGTGCTGACCAGCATCTCGCGCCGCGTGCCCAGGTTCTACCGCGAGCCCTGAGCGCGCGCGGCGGCGCCCGCGCTGGCGCTGCCAGCGCGAACAGGCGTGATACGCTGCTCTCCATGAAGACGGCCGTGAAGCAGCGGGCCAGCGCCTGCGGCATGCTCTTCTGCGTCGGGGCTGTGCTCGCGCTCGGCGGCGCGGCGATGACCGCGTGCGAGGACGAGGTCGCGAAGCAGCGTCCGCGCAGCGGCAGCGGTCAGGGGGCGCAAGAGCCGGTGGACGGGTTCGATCCGGACACCGAAGACCCGAGCGGACCACCGGCCGCGGATGCGGGTGGGCTCTGCGGCAAGCGGATCCACCAGGTCGAGATCGCCGAAGCGCCGAACATCTACTTCGTCCTCGATGCGTCAGGCAGCATGCTCAGCCCCGCTTCCGCGAGCTCGAGCGCGACCCGATACGACCGGGTCCGTGAGGCCGCGGTCGACCTCGTGCGGAACCTGGGCCCGCTGATCAACGTCGGCGCCGCCGTGTTCCCCGTGGACGCGACCGACGAGGCGCCGTGCAGGCCGGGCGGCGAGGTGTTCGCTGTCACGCCGGGGGCTCCCTTCGCAGAGGGACAGGAGGGCTCAACGACGACATCGCGGTTCCGCGCGGCGACGCGGGCCGCGCCGCTCGGCGGGACGCCTACCGCGGCGACCCTCGCGGCGCTGACGCCGAAGCTCGTCGGGCTCCCCGGAAAGACCATCGTCGTGCTCGCGACCGACGGAGGTCCGAACTGCAACAGCTCGGCGAAGTGCGACGCCAACGGGTGCATCGCCAACATCGAGCAGCAGTGCCCCGAGGAGAACTGCTGCTCGCCCTTGGGTCCCTCGGGCCCCGAAGGGTGCCTCGATCGCGACGATACGGTCGCCGCGATCGAGCTGCTCGCGGCGAGCGGGATCGATGTCTATGTCGTCGGCATCCCCGGGAGCGAGTTCTACGGCGATGTCCTCGACCAGATGGCGCTCGCCGGCGGCACGGCGCAGTTCGTCAGTCCGTTCTACTTCAAGGTGGACAACCTCGACACGCTTGGGAACGTCCTCTCGAAGATCGCCAGCATCGTCGTCTCCTGCGAGTTCGACCTGGTCGACCCGCCTCCCGAGGCGGGACAGACGAACGTCTACCTGGACGACGAGCTGGTCGCCTACGACCCGGAGAACGGCTGGCGCTGGAAGTCGCCCGCGGTGGTCGAGCTCCTCGGGGAGGCATGCACGAAGCTCAAGAGCGGGCGGGTGGGGCAAGTCCAGATCGTCTCCGGCTGTCCCACGGAGGTGGCGAGGTGAAGCGCGAGGCGACGAAGCTCTCGGCCTCGCTGATCCAGCTGACGGCCGACGCTGCGGACGACGCCGCGCTCGACGAGATCGACGCGGTCGCGGCCGCGGCGTTCGACGTGCCGCAGTTCTCCGCGCGAGAAGAGCTGCGCCGCCCCTGGACGCGCTGCTGGGTCGCGCGCGAAGAGCGGCGCGCGCTCGCCTTCCTCATCGCGTGGCACGTCGCCGACGAGCTCCACGTGCTCAACGTGGCCACTTGCCCGGCCGCGCAGCGGCGCGGGCTCGCGACGGCGTTGATGAACCGGTCGCTCGAGTATGCACAGGAGCAGCAAGTGCGGCTGATCCTGCTCGAGGTGCGCCGCTCGAACCGGGCAGCGATCCGGCTCTACAGGAAGCTCGGCTTCACCGCGATGGGGGTACGCCCTCGGTACTACAGCGACAACGGCGAGGACGCGATCGAGATGGTGCTCACGCTCGATCCAGCGACAGGCGCGGTGCAGCCAGGCCGCGACGAGATCCGCATCGAGATCTGAGCCGCGCCGCGTGGCTCAGCGCGGGGCCGCGGCAGGCGCCGCCGCGGGGAAGCGAGACACCGCGGCGAGCGGCGGCAGCCGCGCCGCCACCACCTGCATCGGGGTGAGCAGCAGCGGCCGGAGCAGCGTCTTGGCCCGCTCGTCGAAGGGCTGGAGGAGCGCGTCGGCCTGTCGCGTCGCCTCGACCAACCGATCGGCCATGAGGCGCGCATCGACGTTGGGGTTCAGATCCTCGAGGCGCTGGATCTCGTCGCGAAGAGCGCTGAGCAACGAGATGTACCTCGCCAGGGGCGTGTCCGTGATCGGCGCCGAGCCGCTCGGCGCGGCCGGCACGCCGAACTCGACGGTCCGCTTGAACTCGTCCGGCACCGAGCTCGGCCGGTTTCTTATGAGCTTGACGTTGACGGGGACCTTCAGCCTCGTCTTCTGCTCGATCTTCCGCTCGAGGTACTCCTTCCCCCGCTTGGCCAGGGCCGAGTCCTCGATCGCGCCGCGATCCCGCTTCCACTGCGTGTTGTCCTCGAGCGCTCGGATGATGCGGAGGTACGGGTAATCCGCCTGGGTGAGCGCCTGGTACGTCTCCTTCGCCTCCTTCAGGTTGGCCGGGACCCGCACGGTGAGGTCCGCCATCCAGTCGGTCCACTGCGCGATGTAGCTGGCGTCGTAGTCGGCCGCGAGGCCGTCCAGGTTCTTGCTGATCGAGGCCTCCTCGCCGGGCGCGAGGTCCACGACCCACCGCTCAGCCATCAAGCTGTCGGCGCCGCTCTCGAGCCTCTCGAGCACCGCGAAGTGCCCCCTCTCGGTGTACGGACCGTCCACCTCCTTCCAGCGCTTCTCCTTCGCGTACAGCTTGCTGCCGATGATCTTCAGCACGGCGGGGCGGTCGGCGAACATGTCGCCGAGCGTGTGCGGAGGGTACTTGCGGTTGGCGCGGCTGTTGTCACCCGTCTCGTCGTACTTCTCCTCGATGATCGCGTTGACGAAGAAGTCGTAGTACCGCTTCCGCGGTGGCACGGCCTGGAGCGTCGCGCGCACGCTCGCGACCAGATCCTCCTTGCGCGCGATCGGCGTGACCCGCTTCTCCTTGATGAGCGTCAGGTAGTACTCGACGTGCCGATCGAGCTGCTTCTTCAGCTCGGTCTCGGTGAGGTTGGAGGTCGCCCGCAGCACCTCGGCCCAGAGCGAGGTGAACCTGTCCTTCGCCCACGCGACGTCGAGGTGCTCGACGTCGCTCAGCATCAGGTACAGCTTGAGGTCGTTCCGCTCGCGGAGGTAGTGGTCGCCCTTCGCGAGCTTGAGGCGATCCTCGAGCCGCTGCTTGCACGGGATCACGAAGCCGTTCTGGAGGCTCGCGACGTAGACGTGCACGAGCGGCGGGTACACCGTCTCGCCCTGGAACATCGTCCACCCCTTCCCGTCCGGCGGCCCCTCCTCGCGCGCCTTGTCGATCTCCTTCAGCCGGTCCAGCGCAGGCCCCAGCGCGGCGAGCTTCTCCGAGAGGGGTCGCGTGTCCTCCCATCGGAGCGCGCTGACGGTGCGCGCGTCCGCCTCCACGTCGCGCAGGAACGCGCGGTTGTTGACGAACGACACCACGCTGGGGATCGCGAGGATGACCCCGAGCGCCGCGGCCGCCGCGCTGATCGCGCCGCGGACGAGCCGCTGGCGCCGGATCTCGCTCGCGCTCCTCGCGGCGATGTCCCCGTCCGGGAAGACGACGTTCATGAAGACGTCGTGGAGGAAGTAGCTCTTCGACTCCACGTTCTGCTGCGCCGCGGCCTCGTGCGTGCGGATCCCCATCGCCTGGCCCATGCGCTGGAGGACCCGGTCGAGCGGCCTGCCCTCCTGCGTGCCGCTCGTGAAGTAGAAGCCGCGAAAGATGGGCGTCCCCTGGAACGCGTTGACCATGAAGACGGTCGAGACCAGATCGGAGAGGTTCCGCCGGATACCCGAGAACTCGAGCGGGAACTGGTAGACGCGCTCGCGCACCTCGCGGCTGCGCTCCATCACGAGCCGCTTCAGCGAGCGGCCGTGGATCTGCCTCGCCAGGGCGTCGAACTCGGCGTCGAAGAGCCTCCCTGGGTCGGCCTTGTCCGCGCTCAGCTTGAGCGTCGCTCCCCACGCCTGCGCGCGATCGCTCTTGCGCATGTCGCCGAAGAACTCCGAGAAGCCCGCGATGAGGTCGCACTTCGTGAACAGGAGGTAGACGGGCAGCACCATGTGGAGCTGCGTCATCACCTCGTCGATGCGCGCCCGGAGCTTCTTCCCCATCAGCTCGATGTGCTGCTCGCTCGCGTCGATGAGATCCGCCACGCTCACGGCGACCAGGATGCCGTTGAGCGGGCGGCGAGCGCGGTGCTTGAGGAGCATCTGCAGGAACGCGATCCACTCCTCGTGATCGTCCTGCTCCGTCGTGTAGCGCCCCGCGGTGTCGAGGAGGATCGCCTCGTTGGTGAACCACCAGTCGCAGTTGCGCGTGCCGCCGACGCCGCGCACGCCGCCGCCGTTGCTCGGGTGCGCGTACGGGAAGACGAGGCCCGAGTGCTTCAACGCCGTCGTCTTCCCCGCCCCGGGCGGGCCGATGATGACGTACCAGGGCAGCGAGTAGAGCGCGGCGTTGCCGTGCTCCTTTCCCTTGCCGAGCTTCGAGCTCTTCAGGGCGCTGATGCCGCCCTGGACCTGCCGCTGGAGCTCCTGGATCTCGGCGCGGCGCTCGGGCCGCGCGTTGAGCGCCTGCTGCGCTCCTTGCTGGACGATGGCCCGCTCAAGCGCAGAGGCGGCGCGGCGCGCGTTGATCCGGCGGTACACGAAGAGCGCGATCGCGGAGAGCGCGATGACGACGCTCGTCGCGATCGGGATCGCGGTGGGCAGGCCGAACGTGAAGCACGCCGCCCACGAGATGAGGAACAACAGCCCGAAGAGGACCCACAACACGCCAGCGACGATACCACCGGTCGCCGCTCCCGGAGCACGTCCGCGCGGCGCCGCCCAGCGAGCGTGATCTGCCCGCGCGCGGCGATCCCGGCGTCAGTCGCCGCCGCGCTCGTAGTCGCCCGGGTCGAGCGCGGCGTCGGTGTCCTCGCCGGCCGCGAGCCGACGCGAACGGATCGCGTCCACGGCGATGTCGATCACCTCGAGCCGCGTCGAGGGGGCGTAGTACTCGTTTTCCGAGACCGACGGCAGCTCCGCGAGCCTGGCCGCGACCGCCTCGCGATCGTCTTCCTGCAGCTCCAGCGCCGCCGGATCGCCGCTCAGGGAGTCCTCTGCGAGGTCCAGCGCGGCGTCGGCCCGATGTCCGCGCGTGAGCGCCTCGCGCACGAAGAGGACGGGGCTGAAAGCGAGGTAGACCGACCCGAACTGCACCTGCCAGTAGGTCGGATCTTCGCCATCCAGGCGCCACCACGACGCGTGCCGGCGCCGGATCACCTCGCCGAAGTAAGCGCCTGCCATGTGCGCGACCATCGGCAAGGCCTCGACCCGCTCCGACGTCGCGCCGCGCGCCTGCTCGAGGTAGTGGTCGAGCAGAGGCAAGGTCTCCGGCCGATAGTCAAGCCGTACGCCGAGGGCGCGCTCCACAAACCGCACGCACCCCTCGGCGAGATCCTGCACGGTGGACGGCGGCGGCGCGACAGGTTCGACAGCTGTAGCGGACAGCGCAGACTCGGCCGGCCGCTCCGCAGAAATCGGAGAGGTCCCTGCACCGTTCTGTTTGGTATTCATGGGCTCCACGCTATTCTTCTCCGGTGCGGGTGGCCGCTCGTCAATGTGGTCGTGCTAGGAGCGCCTCGGCAAGCTCCGCAAGGACCGTGTCCGGCCCTCGACCGTCCTCTGCAGATCCCCGGGCGCAGCGTGAGCACGGGCCGTCGGAACCAACAAAGCTGACGAAACCGACAAAGCCGATGAATCTGGCGGAGCCGACGGAACCGCCGGAGGCAACGGAACCGCCGGAACCAGCAGGACCGACGAACCAGCCGACACAGCGGGAACGCCAACGAGAACGAGAACGAGAACGAGAACGAGCTAACAAAGCTCGGCGCCGGTCCAACCGGCCCGTCCGCGGATTCGGGTTTGAATTCCTAACGGAAGTCGAGGCCTTCGTGCTAAGCTCCGCCCTCGCGTCGAAATGAGACTCGGGATTTTCAGCGATACGCACGCCAACTACGAGGCGCTCAGCGCTGTGCTCGAGTCCTACCGCCACGAACGTATCGACGTTTACTACTGCCTCGGGGATACGGTCGGCTACGGCGGCTCGCCGAACGAGTGCGCCGATCTCGTCCGCAAGGTGGCCAAGAAGACGATCCTCGGCAACCACGACGCGGCCGTCGCTGGTCGGATGGACTACTCGTATTACTACGAGGCCGCCCGGCAGGCGCTCGACACCCACGCTGCGATGCTGTCCGCCGAGAACGCGGCCTGGCTCCGGAGCCTGACGTACCAGGAGAAGTTGACGGACATCAACGTCGACCTCTGCCATGGCTCACCCGTCCGGCTCGAAGAGTTCGAGTACATCTTCGCCCCGGAGCAGGCGCGCGAATGCCTCCCGATGTGGAACGAGCTCGGTCACATCACGCTGATCGGCCACTCCCACCTCTGCAAGGTGTTCGCGCTCACACCGAACAGCGTCGAAGAGCTCCCCGCGGTGGACTTCCAGCTCGAGCAGGGTCGCAAGTACATCGTGAGCGTCGGCTCGGTCGGACAGCCGCGGGACTACGACAACCGCGCGAGCTACACGGTCTACGACAGCGACACGAAGCGCTTCGAGTTCAAGCGCGTCGAGTACGACATCGAGACGGCGGCGGAGAAGGTGCTGCGCGCCAAGCTCGAGCGCAACTTCGCTCATCGCCTCTACATCGGGGTCTGAGACTCCAGGCAACGGCCGCATCTGGCGCGACCTCGGTGCGGCAGGACCAGGGGCACACGCGCGCTGGTGCGCGGACACGTCGCGCATGGCCCGATACCGACCTGGCGCCGCTACAGGGCGGCCCGAGGCGCTGCAGGCTCCGGGCGTTCGAAGGCCGGTGCCGCGCCCCCTTCAGCGGCCCCCTTCATTTCCAGGGCGGCGGGCCCGACCAGAACGGCGTGGCCGGCAATGATAGAGCAGCATGCTCGTCTGGTTGTCGGGCGGCTCCGGGGAAAAATCGCTGCGAAGCGCCGTGAGCTCGAAGCCGTTGTAGTGGAGCAGGGCTTCGAGCTCCTGCGGGTAGAACTGACGATGGGCGAGCGGCGTCATCCAGCGCTCGCCGCCGTCGACGGGCGAGAACTCCATGGAAACGAACAGGATCTGCCGGACCTTGTCGTAGTCGAACCGCTCCGTGTACCGGACGAACTCGCCAGGGCCATCCTTCGCGGGGTACCGGAACCGCGGCGTGGCATAGGCGCGATCCGGATCTCGCGCGAGCTCCGCCGGCTCGGGCATGGAAACGTCGAAGACGAGCTCGCCCTTCGGCGTCAGATGCTCGCGCGCACGCGCGAGGAATCGCTCCACGTCCACGCGCGTGTACAGGTGCAAGAAGGCGTTGAACGGGCAGATCACGAGCGGAAAGCGGCGCCCTAGCCGCAGCGCCCGCATGTCGCCCCGCCGGAGGCTCACGCGAGAGGAGACATCGCGCGGCTCGCGTCCAAGCTGCGCGCGCAGATCGCCGAGCATCGGCGCCGACAGGTCCACGCCGGCGATCTGGACCCCCGCCCTCGCGACAGGCAGCGTGATCCGTCCGTTGCCGCAGCCGTACTCGAGCACTGGGCCCGCCGACGCGATGGCGAGGTCGACGTAGTAGCGGACGTCATCCTTCCGGCGCGCGTACGTCTTCGCGTAGTACGCCGGATCCTCGTAGTGGGCCGACGTCCCAGCCTCGAGCTCCGGATCGCGACGCTGGCCGGAGCCCGAACCATGCGCCGGCCGCTTCGTGGCCATCCCGCTCATGCGAGGCAACAGATCAAGCGGAGCGCTGGCACGGTAACGGGAGCGAGCTGCGGAACGGAGCCCCGACGGAGGCGCGCATCACCGGACGCGCGCCCTTCCGATGCGGCATCAGCGCTGGCCGCCGGCGTTCATCTGCTGGAGCCACTCGGAGACGACCTCGTGGGAGCTCCGGTGGAAATGCACCTTGCCCGCCGCGATCTCTCGGAGGCTGGTCACGGCAGGCTTGTTCTTCGTCTTCACGAGGGCGTCCGAGCCCTTCATGAGCTGCCGCGTCCGGTTGGCCGCGAGCACGACGAGAGCAAAACGGTTTTCCTCGCGCTCGAGGCAGTCTTCCACAGTCACACGCGCCATAGGGGGGCCGAGAGTAGCTCCCCGCCCCGGCAAGCGCAAGGTACATGCCGCCCCGGCGGTCCTGCCTGCTCTGCCTGCTCTGGTTCCTCTGCTTCCTCTGGCTCCTCTGGTTCCTCTGCTTCCCTCCGCTCCCTCTACTCTCTCGGCTTCCTCTGGTTCTGCTTTCGCTCTTCCTCCTTGGCCTCCTTGGCGGCGCGCGCTGCCGCTTGGCCCGAGCGATGGGTCACGTTGCTCGTTGCCCTCCACGCAGGTCCCGGCTACGAGGTCGCACCGTGGCCGCTGACCAGGACTCTCTCCTTCCCCCTCCCCCTCGTCCGGCCCCCGGGCTGAAGTACCGCCGCATCGTGCTCAAGCTGAGCGGCGAAGCGCTCTGCGGCGAGGAAGGGGGGTTCGGCATACGTCCCGAGACGCTCCACCACGTGGCCGGCGAGGTCGCCGAGCTCCAGCGGATGGGGGTGCAGATCGGGGTCGTCGTGGGCGGCGGCAACATCTTCCGCGGGCTGAAGGGCGCGAGCGCGGGGATGGACCGCTCCCAGAGCGACTACATGGGCATGCTCGCCACCGTCATCAACGCGCTCGCCCTGCAGGACGCGCTCGAGAAGACGGGCGTGCCGACGCGCGTGATGACCGCGATCGAGATCCGGCAGGTCGCCGAGCCGTACATCCGCCGCAGGGCGATGCGGCACCTGGAGAAGGGCAGCATCGTCATCTTCGCCGCGGGCACGGGCAACCCGTTCTTCTCGACCGATACGGCGGCAGCGCTGCGGGCCATGGAGATCCAGGCGCAGGCGCTGTTCAAGGCGACCAAGGTCGAAGGCATCTACGACCGCGATCCCGTGCGCCACGAAGGCGCGCAGATGTTCGCGCACCTGAGCTACGACCGCTTCCTCGCCGACAGGATCGGGGTCATGGACTCGACGGCGGTCACGCTCTGCCGCGAGAACAAGATGCCCATCCGGGTGTTCAAGCTCATGACCCGCGGCAACATCCTCCGCGTCTGCAGGGGCGAAGAGATCGGCACGATCGTCGACTGAGCGCGCGTTCGAGCGCCTTGCGCGCGCGACGAGCCGAGGCGTCCGCCGACGCGCCAGCCTGAACGAGGCGCAGCGACCTCGAGCCACGCTGAAACCGTGCTAGACCCCGAGCCAGCAATGACCCGAGCTCCGGTGCGCCGACCCCTGCTCGCCATCTCGCTCGTCGCGCTCGTCGCGAGCTGCGACGAGCCCGCCCTCCAGGTCCCCTCGGACGCGGGGGATCCGGTCTTTGGCCTCACCGCCGAGCAGTCGGCGCGCGTGCTCGCGAAGGTCGGGGACAGGGTGATCACCCTGGGCGACTTCGGCAGGACGCTGGAGCGCATGGATCAGTTCGATCGGCTCCGGTATCAGACGAAGGAGCGGCGCCGCGAGCTGCTCAGCGAGATCGTCGACGCGGAGCTGCTCGCGCTGGAAGCCCGGCGCCGGGGCCTCGACAAGGACCCCGCTGTCGAGGACGCGATCCGGCAGATCCTCCGCGAGGCGATGATCGCACGGGCTCGAAAGGGCCTGCCGGCGCCGGCCGACATCCCCGCGTCCGAGGTGCGCGCGTACTACGAGGCGAACGCGGACAAGTTCAGCGAGCCCGAGCGCAGGCGCGTCGCCGCCATCGTCGTCGGCGACAGAGCGCTCGGGGAGAAGGTCCTCAAGGAGGCGCAGAAGGCCGGGAGCAGCAGCGCGTGGGGGGAGCTCTTCCTCAAGCACTCGCTCACGGCGCCGAAGGACAAGAGCGCTGCCCCGCCGCTCGAGCTCGCCGGAGAGCTCGGCATCGTCGGCCCGCCCGGCGATCAGCGCGGCGCCCACCCCCGCGTCCCACAGCCGGTCCGCGAGGCCGCCTTTCGCATCGGCAGCGTGGGCGCGGTCGGCGAGGAGCTCGTCGAGGCCGAAGGACGGTTCTTCATCGTCCGCCTGAACGGGCTCACCAGCGGGCACCGGCGCGAGTTCGCGGAGGCCGAACGCTCGATCCGGGTCGCGCTCCTCCAGCAGAAGATGCAGGACCAGGAGCGCGCCATCGAGGACGAGCTGCGGAAGAAGTTCCCCGTCGAGATCAACGAGGCGGCGCTCTCCTCGGTCAAGCTGCCGGAGCAGCTCATGCAGACCGGGAGCGCGGCGCAGCCCGATCCCGCGAAGCCCCGCGCGCCACGGCCGGAGCAGGCCGGCGCTGCCGCGGCGCCGTCGAGCGATGCCGGAAAGTAGCGAGCTCGTCGCCGCCGCGCGGCTCGCCCGGCGACCCGGCGAGGAAGGCGCGAACGCCCGCGCCGTCGCGCTGCCGGAGCGACCGGGTCCGCTCGCCACGAGCGCGCAGGAAGCGCGACCAGCCCGCGTGAAGGCGCGGAAGAGCGACTGGACATGGCAGCTGCGCCATGCGCTCTCGAGCGCCGACGACCTCCACCGGGCGCTGTCGCTCACGCCGGAGGAGCTCGCCGGCGCCAGGCGCGCCGAAAGGGCGGGGCTGCCCGTCCGCGTCACCCCCTATTACCTGAGCCTCTGCGACAAGGGCGATCCGGCGTGCCCGATCCGCCGGCAGTGCGTGCCCCTCGCGGACGAGGCCGCCGAGGTGCCCGGCGATCTGGTCGATCCCCTCGGCGAGGTCGCGCACGAGGTCGCCCCCCACCTCGTGCAGCGGTACCCGGATCGCGCGCTGCTCCTCGCGACCGACCGCTGCGCCGTGTACTGCCGCTTCTGCACCCGCTCACGCATGGTCGGCGACGGCGGCGGCGCGGTGGCGCTCGAGCGCCTCGCGCCCGCGATGGCGTACCTGGAGGCGCACCCGGAGGTGCGCGATGTCATCGTGAGCGGGGGCGACCCCCTCGCCGTCTCGACGGACCGCGTCGTGCGGCTCATCGCTCGGCTGCGGCAGATCCGGAGCGTGGAGACGATCCGGATCGCCACGCGCGTGCCGGTCACGCTGCCGCAGCGGATCACCGCAGAGCTCGTGCGCGCGCTCAAGCCGTACCACCCGCTCTGGGTGATGACGCACTTCAACCACCCGAAGGAGCTCACGCCCGCCGCCGAGCGCGCCTGCAAGCGCCTCGCGGATCACGGCTTCCCCGTCATGAACCAGACCGTGCTGCTGCGCGGCATCAACGACGATGCGACGACGCTGGCCACGCTCTTCCGGGGTCTCGTGCGCTGGCGGGTGCGCCCCTATTACCTGCTCCAGATGGACCCCGTGCGCGGCACGGCGCACCTGCGCACACCGCTCGCGACCGGCGTCTCCCTCATGGAGCAGCTCCAGGGCCGGCTCACCGGCATCGCGCTGCCGAAGCTGATCGTGGATACGCCAGGCGGGATGGGCAAGGTGCCCATCGGCCCCGAGTACGTCGTCGATCGCGGGCCGGGGCGCACCGTCCTCCGCACGCACCGCGGCGTCGAGGTCGAGTACGTCGACCCCCCGGCCGGGTCTGGCGGCTGAGCCGCCGGCTCAGCGACCCGGGCCCCGCGAGAGCGGCTTCGCGACCCGGAACGACAGGTTCAGCGCCCGCGCGATCCCGAAGAAGCGGGTGCGCGACGCGCTCCTGCACTGCTGCGAGTCCGCGGCCCAGTTCCCGGAGCGGGCGATGCGCCACGGCGGCGCGTCCCCGCCAGCGTCGGCGGCCGATTCGAGCTCGCCCGACGTCTCCGCCCACGATCTCTCGCCGTTCACGTCGGCGACCCACTCGCGCACGCCGCCCGCCATGTCGCGCACGCCGTAGGGCGAGGTGTCGATGGGAAAGGTCCCGACCGGCTCTGGCTGCGCCAGGAACGGCCGCGACGAGCGCATCAGGCAGAACGTCGGGTCGAAGTGATCTCCCCACGGATAGAACCGGCCGTCGGTCCCGCGAGCCGCCTTCTCCCACTCCAGCTCGGTCGGGAGTCGGAGCTCGATCCCGTCGCGCTCGCTCCGGAAACGGCAGTAGGCCACGGCGTCGAACCAGTCGATGAGGATGACCGGCAGGTTCCAGAGGTGCCCTTCCTCCGCCGGGAACCGCTTCTGCGCGTCGCCCTCGACCACGCTGGGCAACGGCTCCCAGCCGCCGCTGCTGGCGGGCCGCGCGACGTAGCCCTCGGAGCCGCGCGTCCCGTGCGGCGCGCGCTTGAGGGCGAGATCGAGATCGCGCGTCTCGAGCTCGTTCAGGAACTCGCAATACTCGCGGAAGGTGACGGGGAACTTCGCGATCGCGACGTCGGGGACGTGGAGCTCGGCGCGGCGGAGCGGATCGTAGGCCTGCGCGTCGCCGCCGGCGATGAAGGTCCCCCCGGGGATGTACACGAACCCCTCGCCGATCTCCGCGTCGGTGTAGAGGTTGACCTCGACGCGGTGGTGGGTGCCCCGCTTGAGCAGCAGCGGGTAGCGCACGTCTCGGCAGCCGGCGCGCTTCAGGATGAAGAGGTAGCTGCCTGGCTTGAGGTGCACCTCGCGGAGCGGGGTGCGGCCGAGCGAGCGCTCGTCGCTGGCCACGAGGATGCGATCCTTCTCGACGTAGCGGTACGCGACGACGCTCGCGCCGGGCGGCGACGAGTCGAACGAGAGGACCGAATCGGCGGTGAGCAGCGCGGCGTAGCGGCCCACGTCGAACTCCGCCACGAGCGCCTCGTGGTAGATGCGCGCCGCGTGCTGGTGCTCCTGGTCCGCCCGCACCGCGCGCGACCAGTACAGGTCCGCGAGCCCTGCGCGCGCCTCGACCAGGTCCGGATCGTACGCCAGCGCCTTCGTGTAGAGATCGATCGCCTCCGCCGCGGCGCGCGCCTGCTCGCGCTCGACCCCGGCGGCCCTGTCCTCGAGCTGCCACCCCGCCCGCTTGCGCTCGATCGCCTCGTACTCCTTCACGTCCTTGAGCAGCCGCCGCGCCTCCTCGACGAGCCGCTCGCGCTCGCCGTCGAGCCGCCGGTCGCGCTCGAGCGGCGCCTTGGCGAGCTCGCAGAGCTTGATGGCCTCCTCGCGGCGGCGCATCCGCTCCTTGGCGCCCTCGAGGAACGCCTCCGCCTCCGCCGCGACGCGGTCGGCGGTCGGCGGCCGCTGATCGGGATCCTTCGCGAGCATCGCCAGGCAGAGGTCCTCGAGCAGCAGCGGGCAGCTCGGCGCGATCGAGCGCGGCGGCCTGGGGTCGCGCGTCTGCGTCGCGAGGATCACGGCGAGGACCGTCGGCGCGTCGAACGGGTGCTCGCCGGTGAGGATCTCGTAGAGCACCACGCCGAGCGCGAAGATGTCCGCGCGGTGATCGATCCGCGCGTGGTCCCCTCGGATCTGCTCGGGCGCGATGTAGCCGGGCGTGCCCGAGAGCGCGCTCGCGATCGCCTCGTGCCGCCTCCTGCCGAAGTCCTGCCCGCTCGGATCGACGGAGATCGGCTCGCTCACCTCCGCCCTCGCGAGCAGCTTCGCGTTGCCCCAGTCGCCCAGGTAGACCTCGCCGTAGTCGCCGAGCAGCACGTTCTCCGGCTTGATGTCGCGGTGGGCGACGCCTCGCCGGTGCGCGTAGGCCAGCGCCCGGGAGATCTGCACGAACGCGCCGATGAGCCGGACGAGCGGCCATTGCCTGCGGAGCTCGGGGTTCGTCAGCACGTTCTGCAGGCTCTGCCGCTTGACGACCCGCATGGAGTAGTAGGGCTGGCCGTTCGGCAGCGTGCCGAGGTCATAGACCGGGATGATGTTCGGGTGCTCGAGCTGGGCCGTGATCCGCGCCTCGGTCCGGAAGCGGTTGCCCACCGCGGAGTCCTCCTCGGCCCCCGGCTTCAAGGTCTTCAGCGCGACAACGCGCCCGATCTCGCGGTCGCGCGCCTTCACGACCTTCCCGGCGCCCCCGGCCCCGAGCGCCTCGCCCACCTCGTACCGGCTGCCGCCGGAGTTCACGGCGCGCGTGGCGGAGGTCGCGAGCGTCGGGAAATCGGCCCCGACGTCCTCTCCTGGCAGGTCGATCTCCCGCTGGGTGTCGAAGCGCAGCGCGTCCTCGTCCTCGCTCTGCGGCGAGAGGGCGCGCGCGACGGGCGGGCTGCGGCCCTCCTGCGCGAGCAGCTCCGGCAGCGCCGCCAGCTGCTCGGGCGTGAGGATCCCCTCGAAGAGCTCCTGGGGCGTCGACGCGCCGCCGAGCGTCCATCGGCAAGCCATATCCCAAAGGGCGTTGGGCTCGATGAGCCCTCGCGCCACGGCGGCGACGGCCAGGGCACGAGCCTCACGAGTCTGAGCGAGCTTCACTCGAGCGACCTCTCGTCCGAAACGATCTCACCCCGCGACGCGAGGCGGAAGGCCACGCTGAGGCCGTCGAGCGCGAGGCGCCGCGAGCCAGGAGCGCGTGGCGCTCCCGCGAACGCTCGAGGGCTGCCGGTGACGCTGTTCCGTGCGCATCTCACGAGGCGCCGCACGTCAGTTGCCGTGGCAGGCGACCGCTCTGCTGCCACGCCGGCCCGAGCTGCCCCGTTCGAAGTCGCGGCGCGGCGGGTCCGCAGCGGCGATGGCGGCCCCCGCGTCCCGGTCTTCAGATGGTCTACGTATCGGGAATTCCTGCATTTACCATCGGCAGCTGAGCGCCGTTCAGCGTACGTGGTGTCCCCTCGCCCGCGCAAGAGAGTAGGGCGGAGCCGCTCGAGGACCCCGGTCATTTTTCGTCGCAGGCCCTCGCTCCTCGCACGTCTCCGCGTCGCGCAAGCTTCGCGTGCTTCGCGTGTTTCGTATGTTTCGCACGGTTCGCACGTTTCCGCCGGCCTCGCCCCCTTGTCGCACCGGCTGCAGGGGTCGTCGCCCTGCCATGGCATCGCGCCGTCGCGCGCAGCAGGATTTCGATCCCTCCGGGGCGCCTGTCAGGGCGCCGGCATGGCTGCTCCGACGACCCCCCAGACCTCCGGCGCTCGTTTGTCCCGACTCCATGAACCGCCGCGCGCTCGCCGGGGGGCAGGACTTCACCGTGATCGGCGGCTCGCTCTCCGGCGCGTACGCATCGAAGATCTGCCAGGTGATGGCCCTCGCGATGAAGATAGGCGCCCCATCATCGCTCACGGAGCGAAGCTCCTCTATGCGTTCGCCAGAGCCACCGTGCCCAAGGTGACGGGGATCACCCGCAAAGCATACGGCGGCGCTTACGACGTCAGGGCTCCAAGCACATCCGGGCCCGATTACAACCTCGCCTCCCCAGCGGCCGAGATCGCGCTCATGGGCCCGGAAAGCGCGGTGAGCATCGTGTACCGCGGCGAGCTCCAGCGAGCGGCCGACCCGGCCGCCGGCCGCGCATGCTTCGCCGATGACGACAAGGCGAAATTCGCCAACCCGTACAAGACGGCCGAGCTCGGCTTCTCGGCTTCATAGACGAGGTGATCTACCCGCGCATGCTCCACACTCGACTGGCTCGGGCCCTCGACCTCCTGCGCGACGAGCGGGACAGGAACCCACCGAAGAAGCACGGAGACATCCCGCTTTAGCAGAATTTTGCGACAGCTGGGGCCCCGCGAGAGCGGTGCTCTGGCCGTGCTCTTGGAGAGATCTGCGAGCAAACCGCTTAGAGCGCCACGGCAGGTGGGTGCCGGGGCGAGCGACGCCGTTGCGCGGCCGATCCCGAGCGTGTAGAAACGACTTGCGTGGCTGTTTTTCTTTGAACTCCACGCGCGATGCTTCTCTCTGACCGACGATCTGCACAGGTGCACCCGGGGGCCGGTCGCAGGAAAACGGGTGGTTTGGCAGGCATGCCGAGCGTTGGGGGGGCGCCGAGTACACGAATGAAGGGTCGGTTGGGTTCTGTGGAGGTATTGAGCATGAAATCTTGGGTATTCGCTGCGGTTCTGATTTCCGGCTGCGCCCTCGTGGCTTGCGGTGATGACGGCAACACGCCGTCGGGCTCCAGCACCACCAGCAGCAGCGGGAGCAGCAGCTCTGGCGGCGGCAGCGGCGGTGGCGGCGGCAACGGCGGTAATGGCGGCTCCGGCGGCAGCGGCGGCGCCGGCGGAGAAGGAGGCGCGAGCGCCACGAGCACTTCCTCGACGGGTACCCCGACCTGTGATGACACGACGGACACGTGCGGCCGCGACACGAATACGGGCTGCTACAAGTGCGCCGTCGATGGGCCGTGCAAAGAGGTCCGCAAGGCCTGCGTGGACAGCGGCGATTGTCGTGCTCTGGTGGTGTGTATCGATGGCTGCGCCGCGGAGGCAGACCCGGCCGCGTGCATCGAGACGTGCCGCACGGACAAGGCGGCCGGGGTCGAGGCCTACGACGCCCTCCTCACGTGCACTGTTTGCGAGGAGTGCGCCGAACGCTGCGATGCCGCCGGAGAGCCGGTGTGTGGCCTATGAGCTTCTGACAACAGCAGCGCATCTCCGAAGGGGGCGCCAGATGGCCGCCCCCTTCGGCCTTTATGCGGGCCGAGCCTCGACGGACGGCTCGCCCGCGCCGGCCGCCGCGGGCCGGCAGCCGGCGCAGGGCGGCGCGGGGCACGAAGCCGGCGGCCCGGGAGCAGGACGGAAGCGGCGGCGCGGGGCCTAGGGCTAGGGGACGAGGGGAAAGGGCGGTTCAGGCCCGAGCGAGGGCCGGGAGGGCCTCCTGAGGGACGTCGCCCCAGGTCGCGCGCCCTCGCCGCCGTGCGCAGGCCTCGACCCGGCGCTCCTGGCCCAGGGCCCGGCCCAGCCCGCAGGCGCCGGCGGTCGGCGGGCTCGGCGCCGGGCCCCGTCGAGGCAGAGCGGCGTAGACGCGAGGTAGCTCACGCGCTGGCGGCCGGCCTGCCTCGGCGACCTCCGGTCCCGGGCCCCAATCGCGCAGCATACTCCGGGTTGCGCCTTCATGGGCCGGGCAACCCGTGGTAACGCTTGGCGGCGCCGCCGATGTGCGGCATCCGACATGGGAAAGAACCTTCTCGTCATCAATGTGGACATCCGCGAGACACGCGTCGCGCTGATCGAAAACGGGATCATCGCTGAGCTGCATCTCGAGCGGGAGAGCTCCAAGGGGACGCTCGGAAACATCTACCTCGGCAAGGTCAGCCGCGTTTTGCCCGGAATGCAGGCCGCGTTCATCGACGTGGGGCTCGAGCGAGCAGCCTTCCTGCACGTCGAGGACCTCATCCGGCCCGACGATTTCGAGGCGTACCTGGCTGGGCACCGCCGGACTGCCGAGGAAGAGCGCGCCTCCTCGCGAGGCCGCGCCGCGCGCGGCAGCGAGGCGCCTGGGCCTGAGGAAAGCGAGGTGCATGAGCTATCGGGCGCAGAAGCCGCGCCCGAGAGCCCCGACCTGGCCCCCGGACGCCACGAGCTCCGGGAACCGGCGGACTTCGGGGCAGACGAAGGATTCGAGGCCGGCGTCCCGGCCGAGGCCGGCGGCTCGCTCGACGAAGGGAGCGACGTGCCGATCGAGCTGCCGACGGCGCTCGACGTGCTCGGAAGCCCCTCCGGCCAGGCGTTCGCCGGCGTGGGGACGATGGTGGCGCTCGACGAGGCCGACGACTCGGAGCCGGAGATCGACGACGGGCACGCGCACGACGGCGCGGACGACGACGACGAGGAGCTGGTCGCGCCTGGCGGAGGCAGCGACGCCGACGAAGCGAGCGCAGAGGAATCCGGCCCCGACGAGGTGAGCGTCGAGGACGACGACGAGCTCGACACGCCCGCCTACGAGGTCGAGCCTGCCTCACCGCCACCGGAGGATGGCGCGGACGCGTGGAGCGCGGCCGAGGAGCATCCGGAGGCGCTGAGCAACACGGCGGACAGCGGCGAGACGGAAGCGCATGATGCGAGCACGTCGGACGAGTCCGTCGCGCACGGCGCTGCCGGCGAGTGGCCGGCCGGACAGGAGGCGAGCGCGCCGCCGGTCCCGGAGGCCGCGGCAGCCGCCTCGGGCGATGACGTCCCGCCGGCAGCGCGGGCGCGCAGCGGGCGCGCGCGCGGACGGCGGGAGGCGCGCGTGCGCCGATCGGGACGGACGCGCGACCGGCGCGCCAACCTCGAGGGCGGCAGCGCCGCGCCCGTGGAAGCGGCCCCCGCGGAAGCACGCGAGGGGCGCGAAGGCCGCGAGGCGCCGCGCGAGGGACGCCACGCGCCGCGCGAGGGCCGAGAAGGCCGCGAGGGGCGCGAGGCGCCGCGCGAAGGCCGCGAGGGGCGCGAGGCGCCGCGCGAAGGCCGTGAGGGGCGTGAGGCGCCGCGCGAAGGCCGTGAGGGCCGGGACGGACGCGAAGGGCGCGACCGGAGCGGCAAAGGACAGCAGGGCGGGCGTGACCGCGAACAACGCGGGCGCGAGCAGCGGGCGCGTGGGCGCGAGCAGCCGCGGGACGGCAAGGGCAAGAGCGCAGCGCGGGGCCAGCAGAGCTCACGCAGCTGGCAGAACGAGCCGCCGCGGATCTCGAAGTCGACGCCGATCCGCGAGGTCGTCCGCGAAGGGCAGGAGGTCATCGTCCAGGTCTCGAAGGAGCCGATCGGGACGAAGGGCGCCCGGGTCACGAGCCACATCTCGTTGCCCGGCCGCTATGTCGTGTACCTGCCGACGGTCGATCACATCGGGATCTCCAAGCGCATCGGCTCGGAGAAGGAGCGATCCCGGCTGCGGGACGCCATCGAGGCGATGAAGCCCCCGCAGGGCGGGCTCATCGTGCGCACGCTCGCCGAGGGCCTCACGAAGAAGCAGCTCAAGGCCGACGTCGGCTACCTCGTTCGCCTCTGGGGCGAGGTCGCGAAGAAGCGCGAGAGCGGCGTGAGGGCGCCGGCGGTGCTCTACACCGAGCTCGACCTCGTGCTGAAGACCGCCCGCGACCTCTTCACCGACGACATCGAGAAGATCGTGATCGACGACCGCGAGGAGTACATCCGGCTGCGGCGCTTCGTCGAGATGTTCATGCCCGAGCGCGCCGACGCGGTGGAGCTCTACGAGGGGACGGAGCCGATCTTCGACGCGTACGGGATCGAGGACGAGATCCAGCGCGCGCTGTCGCGGAAGGTCCCGCTCCCCTCGGGCGGGCACCTGATCATCGATCAGGCCGAGGCGCTCACCGCGATCGACGTGAACACAGGGCGGTTCGTCGGCAAGGGGTCGAAGGATCTCGAGGAGACGATCCTGACCACGAACCTGGAGGCGGTCGAGGAGATCGCCTATCAGCTCCGGTTCCGCAACATCGGCGGGCTCATCATCCTCGACCTCATCGACATGGAGCGCGCCCAGAACCGGGAAAAGGTGCGGCGCCGCCTCGAGGAGTTGCTCTCCAGGGACAAGGCGAAGACCACGCTGAACCGGATCTCCGATCTGGGCCTCATCGAGATGACCCGGAAGCGGACGCGCGAGAGCCTCGGGCGGACGATCCTCGAGCCGTGCTTCTACTGCGACGGGACGGGCCAGCTGCAGTCCAAGCAGACGGTCGCCTACGAGATCCTGCGGCAGATACGGCGCGAGCGGATGAACCTGCCCGGCTACTCGGTCGTGGTCAACGCGCACCCGGCCGTGATCGATCTGCTGAAGAACGACGAGCGCATCGCCGTGCAAGAGGCGGAGCGGCTGTTCCAGCGCCGGATCGATCTCGTGCCCCGGAAGGAGTACCACCTCGAGCAGTTCGATCTGCAAGGCAGGTAAGGCGTCATGGTGGACGATCAGGGTTCTCCGGAGAGCAGCGACGCGAAGACGGGGCGCAAGGAAGAGCGCGTCACCATCAACAAGGAGTTCGAGTCCTACGACGCGTTCATCAACGAGTACGTGACGAACATCTCGCGGACCGGCGTGTTCGTGCGCTCGAAGACACCGCTCGCCGTCGGGACGAAGGTGAACCTGCGGTTCACCGTGATCATGGACGACATCGAGACGGTCGAGGGCGTCGGCGAGGTCGTGCGCGTGCACGACGATCCGCAGGGGATGGGGGTCGTCTTCACCGAGCTGTCCGGCTACTCGCAGGGGCTCATCGACAAGCTCCTGACCAGCCAGGGGCACCGCACCTCGAAGGGCTAGGCAGAGGGGCGTCGGCGATGTTCACCGGGCTTGTCGAGACGATCGGGGTCCTCCGCCGCCGGAGCGGCGGCGCCGTGGCCCGCGCGCTCGTCGAGGCGAGCCTCGGGCCGCTGACGCTCGGCGAGTCCGTGAGCGTGAACGGCGCCTGCCTCACCGTCGATCGCATCGCGCCCGGCGGGTTCGAGTGCGACATGTCGGCCGAGACCCTCGGCCGCACCACGCTCGGCGCGCTGCCGCTCGGCGCGCGCGTCCACCTCGAGCGCGCGACGCCGCTCGGCGCGCGGATGGGGGGGCACGTGGTGCTGGGCCACGTCGACGGGCTCGGCCGCGTCGTCGAGCACGCGCGGGCCGGCGACGCGATCCGCCTCCGGGTGAGCGCCCCGCCCGAGCTCGCGCCGTACCTCGCTCCCAAGGGCTCGATCGCCGTCGACGGCGCGAGCCTCACGCTCAACGCCGTGTCCGCGCCGGGCGCCGCCGAGATCTGGTTCGATGTGATGCTGGTGCCGCACACCATCGGCCGGACTCTCCTCGGAGAGCTCCGCCCCGGCGCGGCCGTCAACCTTGAAGTTGACGTGCTCGCGCGCTACGTGGCGCGGGCGCTCGAGGTCGCATCGCTCGCCAGCGTGAAGGGCCTCTCGAGCCAAGACGCGCGCGGCGGCGATGCCTCCGCCGAGCGCGGCGAAGAGCGCGGAAATACGGGAGAGCATGCGGATCACGACGAACGACTCCTCGCAAAGCTGCGCGCGGGGGGATTCTGGTGAGGCTGTGTCAGCCGCCTCGAGCGGCAGGCTCGACCAGGACATGACCTCCGGGGGCCCGATGCCTCATCGGCTGACCATCGACAAAGCGGTCCTCGACCGTGTGAACACCGCGCTCGATCACATCCGCGCGGGCAAGATGGTGATCCTCGTCGACGACGAGGATCGCGAGAACGAGGGGGATCTCTGCATGGCCGCGGAGGCGGTCACCCCCGAGGCGATCAACTTCATGGCCATGCACGGGCGCGGCCTCATCTGCCTCGCCCTCGACGAGGAGCAGGTGGCGCGCCTCGAGCTGCCGATGATGTCCGCGCCAGGGCGGAGCGGACCGCCGCTCGGCACCGCCTTCACCGTCAGCATCGAGGCGCGCACCGGGGTGACGACCGGGATCAGCGCCGCCGATCGGGCGCACACGATCCGGGTCGCGATCGCGCGCGACGCCGCGCCCGAGGATCTCGTCACGCCGGGGCACGTCTTTCCGCTGAAGGCGCGCCGCGGGGGCGTGCTCGTGCGGACGGGGCAGACCGAGGGGTCCGTGGATCTCGCGCGCCTCGCCGGGCTCCGGCCGGCGGGCGTGATCTGCGAGATCATGAACGACGACGGCAGCATGGCCCGCATGCGGGACCTCGAGATGTTCGCCGCGAAGCACGGCCTGCTGATCGTGACGGTGGCGGACCTCATCCAGTACCGGCTCCAGACCGAGCGGCTGGTCCGCTGCGTGGGCGAGCGGACGCTGCGGCTCGACCTGACGGGCACGGAGTGGACCGTGTACGTCTACGAGGTGATCAACGAGCAGCGGCAGTTCCTCGCGCTGACCAAGGGCGTGGTGGCGACGCCGGACCCCATCCTGTGCCGCGTGCACTCCGGGTCGACCATCGCGGACCTCTTCAGCTCGACGCCCCTCGACGGCGGCTCGAACCTGCGCGAGGCGCTCCTCGCGATCGAGAGCGCCGGCGTCGGGGTGGTCGTCTACATCCCGTCGCGAGGGGACCTGGGCCGCGAGCTGGAGCTGCTGAAGGGCTCGGGCTCCGACGAGGCGCTCCCCGTCGTGAAGACGCAGCAGCCGTGGACGCTGCGGGAGTTCGGCCTCGGCGCGCAGGTCCTGGCGGACCTCGGGGTGCACCAGATCCGGCTCCTCACGAACAGCCAGCCGAAGATCGCGGGGATCACCGGGTACGGGCTCACCGTGATCGAGCGGGTGCCGCTCGTCTCGATGAAGGGCGAGGCCTGACAGACGGGCGCGCTCGTCTCGATGAAGGGCGAGGCCTGGCAGACGGGCGCGCTCGTTCGCTGGTAATAGGACGCTCGGACAGGTTCGCGATCGCGGCGATCGCGCGCCTCGCGCGGCAGGAGAGAGGAACGGCGGATGGCAGAGCAAGCGGTCGGGCAGGCACAGGCGAGGGTGATCGAAGGGAACCTGGTGGTCCCGCCGGGGGCGCGCTTCGCGCTCGTGGCGAGCCGCTTCAACCACTTCATCGTCGACCGCCTGGTCGAGGGCGCGCTCGACGCCATCGCGCGGCACGGCGGCGCGCTCGGTCGGACGTCGATCGTGCGCGTCCCGGGCGCGTGGGAGATGCCCACCATCGTGGGGAGGCTCGCGCACAAGAAGAGCGTCGACGCGATCATCACCCTGGGCGCTGTGATCCGGGGCTCGACGCCGCATTTCGACTACGTGGCGGCCGAGGTCACGAAGGGGATCGCGACCGTGTCGCTCCAGACCGGGGTGCCGGTCACGTTCGGGGTGCTCACGACCGACTCGATCGAGCAAGCGGTCGAGCGGGCGGGCACGAAGCATGGCAATAAGGGGTGGGAGGCCGCCGTCAGCGCGATCGAGATGCTCGCGCTCGGCGCCGCGCTGGACACCGCTGGCCTGTAAACGAAGGTTCTGAGAGATGGGTGCGCGCTCTACCGGCCGCGAAGCGGCCTTGCAGATGCTGTTCGCGGTGGAAGCTGGCGGGAGCTCGGCGCCGCGCGTCGTCGCGACCTTCTGGCGCGAGACGCCGGGCGATCCCGAGGGACGCGCCTACGCGGACGAGGTGGTGGTCGGGGTCGCCGAGGATCTCGCGGCCGTGGACGAGGCGATCCGGAAGGCGAGCACGAACTGGCGCCTCGAGCGGATGGCGCGCGTCGATCGGAACGTCCTCCGGCTCGGCGCGTGGGAGCTCATGAACCGCCCGGAGGTGCCGCGCGCGGTCATCCTCGACGAGGCGGTCGAGCTCGCCAAGCGCTACGGCAGCGAGGAGAGCGGCGCCTTCGTGAACGGCGTGCTCGACCGGATCGCCGAGAACCTCGGCCGCGTCGACCGGGATCGCTGAGCGTCACGGCGCGCCCGTCGCTCGGGCGCGCGATCGCTCACCACTTCAGCCAGGCGACCGTCACGCCGTCGCCGCCCTCGCTCGGGCCGCCCGGGCGGAGGCGCGCCACGTACGGGCTCCCGCGCAGCGCCTCGCGGACGGCATCGCGCAGGGCGCCCGTGCCGTGCCCGTGGACGAGGAACGTAACCTTGCGGCCCGCGCCGAGCGAGCGGTCGAGGAACTGCTCGGCCATGGCGACCGCCTCGTGGGCGCGCAGGCCGCGGAGATCCACCGTGTTGTCCGCCGTCTGGATCGGGACGTCGGGGTCGGCGGCGGCGTCCAGATCGACGCGGCGCTGCGGCGGCGCCGCGGCGGCCGGCGGCGCGCCGGTGCCGCGCAGCTCGGCGATCGAGGTCGTGAGCTTGAGCGAGCCGGCGGTGACCCGCAGCTGGCCGCCCGACAGGACCTCGACCACCTCGGCCTCGGCCCGCAAGCGAGGCACGTAGACGCGGGCGCCGACGCGGATCGCGGCCGGATCGATCGCCGGCCGCGCCTGCGGCTCGTCCTTCGGGCGCAGCTCGAGCTCGCCGCCGATCGACGTCTTCTGCCCGACCGCGTCCATGGCGCGAGCGGCCGCGCGCACGTCCTCCTCGGTGGGCTTGCCGCGCAGGCGCGCCTGCGCCGCCTTGAGGTCCTCGCGCGCGCGCCGCAGGCTGGCGAGCAGCGCCTCCCCCTCCCGCGTGATCACGCCGCGCTCCTTGTCCCGAGCCCGCTCGATCTCCGCCTCCAGCTCGCGCCGCTTCGCGCGGGAGGCGGCCGCTTCCCGCGCGGCGTCCTCGCGCGCGAGCTCGAGCGCGCGGCGCTCGGCGGAGAGCTTCTCGACCATCTGCTCGAAGGTGACCGCTTCCTTCGTGAGGAAGCGCTCGGCCCGCTCGAGCACGGCGCCCGGGATGCCGAACCGCCGCGCGACGGCGAGCGCGCTCGAGGCGCCGGGCACGCCGACGACGAGCCGGAAGGTCGGGCTCATGGTGGCGAGATCGAAGCCGACCGAGGCGTTCTCGAAGCGCTGATCCCCGAGCGCGAGCGCCTTGAGGCCCTCGTAGTGCGTGGTGCTGGCGACGGTGCCCCCGCGCGCGCACAGCGAGTCGAGCACGGCCGCGGCGAGCGCCTCGCCCTCGCGCGGATCGGTGCCGCCGGCGAGCTCGTCGAGCAGGACGAGCGCGCCGGGGCGCGTCTCGCCGAGGATGTGCCCCAGGTTCTTCACGTGGGCGCTGAAGGTCGACAGGTTCTTGTGGAGGTTCTGCTCGTCGCCGACGTCAGTCAGCACGACGTCGAAGAGCGCGACGCGAGAGCCCTCCCTCGCCGCGACCGGCAGGCCCGCGCGGACCATCAGCGCCGCGAGCCCGAGCGTCTTCAGGGCCACGGTCTTGCCGCCGGCGTTCGGTCCGGAGACGATCATCGCGCGGCCCGCGCTCATCGCGAGGTCGCTCGGGACCACCTTCACGCCGTCGAGCGCGAGGAGCGGGTGGCGGCCCCCGACGAGCTCGATGGAGGTCGGCCTCGAGCCGCCCTCCGAGGCGCCCCGCCCGGCATCGAAGGCGTCCTCCGGGACGTGCGGGAAGGTGAGGTCGAGGTCCTCCGCGAGCCGCGCCGCCGCGGCCCGCACGTCGGCGTGGGCCAGCGCGCGCGCGGCGGCCGCGACGCTCTCGACGTCCTCGGCCACGCGGGCGGTGAGCGCCGCGTAGATCGCGAGCTCCTCCCGCGCGACCTCGGCGTCGACCATCTTCATCCGGTTGCCCGTCTCGACGAGCACCCGGGGCTCCACGAACACGGTGGCGCCGCTCGCGCTCGTCGCGTGGACGATGCCGGGGAAGCGCTCGTGCGCGTCGGATCGCACCGGCAGCACGTAGCGCCCGTCGCGCTCCGTCCAGTAGCGGTCCTGGAGGATGTCCTCGTGCTTCTGGATGAGGTCCTCGAGGCGCCGGACGAGCCGCTCGCGCACGGCGCGCCGCTCCGCGCGCAGCGCCTCCAGGCGAGGCGACGCGCGATCGGCGAGCGTGCCGTCCGGGTCGAAGGCCGCCGCGAGCTCGCGCGCGACGGCGTCGAGCTCCGGGTTGGTCGCGCACGCGGCGTAGAGCGCGGGCGCGATCTGACGCCGGTTCTGCAGGTACTGCCGCGACGTCCGCGCGGCCTCCAGGAGGCCGAGCACTGCGCGCAGCTCCTCGTTCGCGAGCGCCGCGCCGATGCGGGCCCGATCGAGCGCGTCCTCGAGCTCGGCGACGTCGCGCGACGGCACCGGCTCCCCGGCGCGAGCGAGCTCCACCGCCTCGCGCACCTCCGCGAGCGCGGTGAGGGCCTCGGCGCGCGTCGACGCGAACGGCAGCGCCCGCGCCAGCCGCTTCCCGCCCCGAGACGCGCATCGCTCCGCGAGCGCCTCGAGGACGCGATCCCACTCGAGGTCGGCGCGGGTCTTGGTGGGACAGGGATCTGCGAAGGGCCCTTCGGGGTTGTAGTCCATCACGCTTCGGTCGGATCGCGGGCCACGCCGCCGGCCCCGCTCGGCATCGGGTTCTGCTCCTTCTCGAGGTAGCGGAAGATGGTGCGCGGGTCGACGCCGAGGTCGCGGGCCGTCTGCGTGCGGTTGCCGTTGTTGCGCTCGAGCGCCTCCAGCACGTACCGCCGCTGGAACTCCTCCTTGGCCTTCTCCAGCGGCATGATGGCCGTCTCGGCGCCCGGGCCGAGATCGAGGTCCTCCACGGCGAGGAGCGCCTGGTCGCAGAGGACGAGCGCCTTTTTAATGCGGTTCTCGAGCTGCCGGATGTTGCCCGGCCAGGGGTACTTCTTGATCGCGGCGAGCGCGGCCGGGCTGAAGCCTCGCACGGCGCTGCCGAGCTCGTCGGCGTATTTCGAGAGCAGGACCTTGGCGATGATGAGCACGTCGTCGCCGCGCTCGCGGAGCGGCGGGAGCCACAGGTTCACGACGTTGAGCCGGTAGTAGAGATCCTCCCGGAAATTGCCGGCGCGGATCTCCTCCTCGAGGTTCCTGTTCGTGGCGGCGACGATGCGGATGTCGACCTTCTCGGGCTTCGAGTCGCCGACGCGGAAGACGACCCGCTCCTGGAGCGCGCGGAGGAGCTTCACCTGGAGGTTCAGCGGCAGCTCGCCGATCTCGTCGAGGAACAGCGTGCCCTTGTCGGCGATCTGGAACTTGCCCGGGCGGCTGGCGATGGCGCCGGTGAAGGCGCCCTTCACGTGGCCGAAGAGCTCGCTCTCGATGAGGTTCTCGGGGATCGCGCCGCAGTTGATGGTGACGAAGGGGCCGCCCTCGCGCGGGCTGCGCCGGTGCAGCTCCCGCGCGATGAGCTCCTTCCCGGTCCCCGTCTCGCCCGTGATGAGCACGCTGATGTCGGTCGCCGCGACCTTCTGCAGCTTGCGGAACACCTCGAGCATCGACGGGCAGGCGCCGATGATCTCGCCGAACTTCTTGTCGTGCAGCTCGGCGACGAGCTTGGCTTTGTCGGCCCTGAGGGCGTTCAGGAGCATCGCGTTCTGGAGGATGAGCGAGGCCTGGGACGCGAAGATGCTGAGCAGGTCGAGCTGGGCGCGGTCGAAGAGGTGCTTGATCTTGTCGTTGCCGACGTAGAGCGCGCCGATGATCTGGCCCTGCGACAGGAGCGGCGCGCACATCACGCTGGAGAGCTTCATCGCGATGACGCTGTCGCTCCGGCCGAACTGCGTGTCGGCGAGCGCGTCGGACACGATCACCGGGCGGCCCGAGACGATGACCTGGCGCACGATGCTGTCCGAGATCCCCCCGGCCGCGTCGGTGATGGCCTCCTTGCGGACGTTGCGCGACGCGCGCACCGCCAGCTTGCGCTCGCCGCCCGCGGCCGGAGCGCCGCCGCACACCGCCGTGTCGGCGGCCGCCTCCGCCCCCTCGAGGAGCAGGAGGAAACCCTTGTCGGCGTGCGTCAGCTCGATGACGTCGTCGAGCATCGCCTCGAGGAGCTCGTCGACGCTGCGCCGGTTGATGAGCTTCTCGCTGAACGCGAACAGCTTGCGGACGCCGGCGAGCTCCGACGAGCCCTGCGGCGGCGCGGACCGCTCTGCCCCGCCGTCGCCCGCCGGGAGCCGCTCCTGGACGGTCGGCGCCTCGGCGAACATCGAGAAGCCGACCTCGACCGTGCCGAGCTGGAGCCGGTCGCCGTGCACAAGGCGGGCGCGCCGCTTCTTCTTGCCGTTGATCGCGATCTCCCCGTCGCGCTCGCACTCCTCCAGCACGAAATCGCGCCCGTCGAACACGATCTGCGCGTGATGGTCCAGCACCCCTGCCCCCGCAACGGCGACGTCGTTTCCGAGCGCCTTGCCGATCGTCGTGACCGGTTTGTGGACGCTGTACAGGCGTGGCGCGCCCTCGGAGGGGAAATACTTCAGGGTCGGCATCGAGGGGAGCATAGCAGGCGTGCCGCGGCCTCATGCAGCCGTGTTGGACGGCACACCGCGGCTTACCAGAGCTCTCCGACGACGACGGCGCCGAGCCCGCCTCGGTAGGGCGTGAGGCTGCCGCCGAGCACGCGCGCGAACGGGGGGCGGCCACGATCTTCCTGGTCGTCCAGGGCGACGGAGGAGCTCGAGTCCGGCCTCCCGAGGAACAAGGCGCCCGCGACGAGGCCGAGGGTGCCCGCCGCGCCCTGGGCGATGAGGCCGCGGCGGGGGTCGTGATCGCTCCCGATGTACGCGAGGTAGATGGGCAACGACACCACCGTGCCGATGCCGAGCCCGCCCCACATCCACGCGAGCTGGTTCCACGAGGGCGTCCACGCGACGGACAGGCCGACGGCGCCCGCGGTCGCGACGTTGAAGCCGATGAGGCCCCCGAGCGAGACGCTGTCGTTCGACTCGCTCCAGTCGCCATTGCTGGCGGCGGCCCCGAACGCGCTGCCGATGAGCGAGCCCCAGACGGCGCCCGAGGCGACGAGCATGTTGGTCTGCGGCTTGGGCCGGAGGAGGTAGTAGAACCCCCAGCCCGCCGCGCCGCCGACGGTGGAGCCGACCACCTCGGCGGTCGCGAGCCCGAGGAAGCCCCACTCCTTGCCCTTCCGCGCGCTGACGTACTGGTAGGAGGCGATGCCGAGCCCCTCGCCCGCGCCGATCACCATGCCCGTGGCGATCGCGGACGGCATGCCGCGCGGCATCGGCGGCGAGTCGAGGAAGTAGACGCCGACCGGCGCCGCGACGCCGAGGAGCGCGGGGGCGATGAACTGCACGCCGGGATCGTCGATGCCGGCGACCGCGTCGATCCAGATGCCGGTCCCCACGCCGTAGGCCACGGAGGTGGCGTAGAGGTAGCCGACCTCGAGCGGCGTCGACTTGGGCTCGCTCTTCTTCTGCGGCGCGTACCCGTAGCCGCCGTACCCGCCGCCGTACTGGCCTCCGTACCCGCCGCCGTACTGACCGCCGTACGCGCCGCCCTGCTGACCACCGTAGGGCGGCGTGCCGTACTGGGCAGCGGCCGTCGAGCTTACGCTCGACAGGAGGAGCGCGGAGAGGAGACTCACGAGAGGTCGCGTTTGCATCGCGCCGCCACTTTACACGCTCGCGAGAGGCGAGGCGCGCTGCGGCGCGAGAAAGTGCCTTCCCGCGAGCCGGCCCCGCGTCTCACTCTCTCGTGAGGGCGCGGGTCATGAGGTCCACGACGGCCTGCTGCGGCGGCTTTCCCTCGTACAGCATCCGGTACACCTCGATCGTAATCGGCGCGCTCACGCCCAGCTTGTCCGCGAGGTCGTGCGCGCTCTTTGCGGTCTTCACGCCCTCGGCGACATGGCCGAGGCCGGCGAGGATCTCGTCGAGCTTCCGTCCCCTGCCCATCTCGATCCCGACGGTGCGGTTGCGCGACAGCTCGCCCGTGCACGTGAGCACCAGGTCGCCCATGCCGGAGAGCCCCGCGAGCGTGAGCGGGTTCGCCCCCTTCGCCGCCGCCACGCGGCCGATCTCCGCGAGGCCGCGCGTGATGAGCCCGGCGCGCGCGTTGTGGCCGAAGCCGAGGCCGTCGCAGATGCCGGCGGCGATGGCGATGACGTTCTTGAGGGCGCCGCCGACCTCCACGCCCACGACGTCATCGGACGAGTAGACCCGGAACCGATCGGTCGCGAACATGCGCTGCACCGCGTGCGTCTCCCGCTCGCTCCTGCCGGCGACCACGACCGTGGTCGGCTGGCCGGCCGCGACCTCGCGCGCGAAGCTCGGGCCCGACAGGTACGAGAGCCGCGGCTCGGCCTCGCGCCCGAGCTCGTCGACCAGCACCTCGCTCATCAGCATCAGCGAGTCGTTCTCGATGCCCTTCGTCGCGCTGCACACGAGCGCGTCCCGGGGGATGTGGCGCCCTGCCTCCCGGACGACCTCGCGCAGCGCGTGCGACGGGACGACCACGACGGCGAGCTCCGCGCCGCGGAGCGCGTCCTCGAGATCGCCGGTCGCCCGCAGGCTCGCGGGCAGCTCCACGCCCGGCAGGTACCGGTCGTTCTGGCGCTCGCGGCCGATGCGCTCGGCGAGCTCGCCGTGGTGCGCCCAGAGCGCGGTGGGGTTGCCCTTGTCCGCCAGCAACTTCGCCAGCGCCGTCCCCCACGCGCCGGCCCCGATGACTGCGACGTTCGCCATGGGAGTGACCCTATCACCACCCACGCGCAGAGGCCGAAGGCGACGCGCCTCGCGGCGCGTCGGGGCCGAAGGCGACGCGCCTCGCGGCGCGTCGGGGCCGAAGGCGACGCGCCTCACGGCGCGCGGCTCGACCCGCCGGCGCGCTGCTCGACCCGCCGGTGTTTCGACTATGCTGCGCCCATGCTCTTCCGCACCGCCGCGCTGCGCGCGCTCGGCCTCGCGCTCTGCCTCTCGCTGCTCGGAACGGTGTGCGGCGCGTGCGGCCAAGGCGCGCTCGGCGTGATGCCCGGCGTCGTGAACGATCCGGGAAACCTGTCCCTCCGCAGGGCCATCCTCGCCTTCGCGACGAGCCAGCTCTGCAGCGAGATGCGGAAACGGAGCGTTCCGCTGCGCCTCCGCGACGAGGATCCGGTGACGGGCCGGTTCTACCCGGGCTCGTGCGTCGCCCAGGAGCTCGCGAACGGGCACCTGTTCCTCCAGTTCGGGGGGAGCGGCGTCGTCTGGACGAACCTGACGAAGCGCATGAGCTTCGATGCGAGCGCGGCCGTCGAGTACGACCACGACTTCCTGATGGATGGCGACACGATGTACGTGTACTTCCGCCAGCGCTCGACCACGGCGGCGACCTTCACGACCAAGCTCATCGAGCAGCCCAGCGCGGTCTCGCTCGGCGGCGTGTCGCTCGCCCAGGGCAGCGCGTACGCGAACGCGCTCGGCGCCCAGCTCCTGAAGACCGAGATCGCCCGGGGGTTCACCGTCATCCGCGACGACGACGGCGCCGTGCAGTTCGGGCTCGGCATCATCGAGAAGGGGCAGCGGCCCGACGCCCCGTACCAGCGCCGCGACAACGGCAAGCTGCTCCTGGCGAACGAGCGCACCGAGGTCCACCAGGAGCAGCGCGATTACATCGGCCCCCTGGAGATCGCGGGCAACGGCGAGGCCCTGACGCTCACGGTCGCCGTCGAGGGCGCGCCCGGCGTTGACGTCATCCTCGTGCCTCGAGGCACCGGGGAGCCGTGGCTCCAGGCGTACCTGACGCAGCCCGCGCCGGCGCCCCTGACAGCCGCGCCGCTGCTCGACGAGCCTGTGTACTCCGGCGCCCCCTGGCGGCGAACGGTGCCGCTGCCCAAGGGGCAGTACTACCTGGTCATCGACAACACGAGCGCCGCGGGGCGGACACAGCCAACGACGTACGCCCGCGACGACCGCGCTGCCCTCGTGAGCTACGCCGTCGAGGTCGGAGACGCGCCCTGACGAGGGCAAGCGAGCGCAAACGAGCGTAAACGAGCGCAAACGAGCGTAAACGAGCGTAAACGAGCGTAAACGAGCGTAAACGAGGGCAAACAAGGGCGACGAGGGCGAACGAGGACACGCGGGCGACGACGCCGACGGACCGCGCGTCGCCCGCCGCGCCTGCGCACTTGCCGCGGCGAGGGGCGGCGTATACATAAGCTCTCTCTTGCCGCCGCGCCCCGATGATCAACCCCAGAGCGTCCCGTCGGTCGCGGCCAGTCGGTCCGCAAGCTCGGAGTTCAAACCCTCGATGAGGGGAAGCGCGAGCTCGGAGCCCCGCGTGAGCGCGGCCAAGGCGACCGGCGGCGCGGACCCGCGCTCGACTGGCAGCTCTCCTCCGCCAGGGGGCAGGGACGGCCGGGCGCCGCTGCGCTTCCTGTTCCACCTCGTGTGGATCTGCATCGTTCCCTTCGCGCTCGCGGTCCTGAACGTCTGGCTGCTCACCCCGCCGGCGGGAGGGAGCTCCCAGCCGCTCCGGGTCTTCGTCGGCGAGCAGCAGATCCCGGCCGGCATCGTGCTCTTCACGATCTTCGCGATGATCCTCTGGCGGTTCCGCCACGAGCTGCCGTTCGCGTCGGCGATCGGCGTCGGCGGCCGCCGGGACATCCCGCCGAAGGCGCGCGCTCGCTTCGAGGACGCCGCGGCGCTCCTCGAGGAGGCCAACCGGATCCTGCGCAGCCGCAAGCGTGACGTCGAGCGCGAGCTGACGAGCGGCGAGCGCGAGCAGGTGACGCAGGCGATCGCGGCCCTCGAGCGCGCGATGAGCGCCGACACGTTCGACGCCGACGAGTTCGACGCGGCCCACAGCCGCGCCGATCGCGCGGTCGGCGAGCACCTCGGCCGCTGGCGCAAGGGCGAGATGCGCGAGTACGCGGAGTCGATCGGCATCGCCGTGGCCGTCGCGCTCCTCCTGCGCGCCTTCGTCGTCGAGGCGTTCAAGATCCCGAGCGGCTCGATGATCCCGACCCTCATGGTCGGCGACCACATCTTCGTCAACAAGTTCACCTACGGCCCGCTCATCCCCTGGACCGACCAGCGCCTCTTCCCTCGCCTGCCGCCGTCGCGCGGGGACGTGATGGTGTTCAAGTTCCCCGAGAACAAGGAGCAGGACTTCATCAAGCGGACGATCGCCATCCCTGGCGACACGCTGGAGGCGATCAACGGCCGCCCCGTCATCAACGGCTGGCTCGTCCCCCACTGTCACGTCGGCCCCTACCACTACGAGGGCCGGCAAGCGGAGCTGTTCGTCGAGTACCTCGGAGACAAGTCGTACTTCACGCTCTACGAGAAGAACCCCGACGGGATGATGTGCGTGGAGAGCGACGACTGCACCCCGGGCTCCACGTGCCGGGGCGGCATCTGCGGCGATCTCCAGGGCCCCTTTAAGGTGGCCGCCGACGAGGCGTGGGTGATGGGCGACAACCGCAACAACAGCCACGACTCGCGCAGCTGGCGCGGCGGGCTCGGCGCGGGCGTGCCCTTCGATCACATCAAGGGTCGCGCGATGTTCGTGTGGATGAGCTTCGGCCCCGGCGGCGGCATCGCGCAGGATCGCCTCTTCGTGAACGTCATGGGGCGCCCGAAGCTCCCCGGCGCCC
This sequence comes from Sorangium sp. So ce124, assembly GCF_051525235.1. Taxonomy (NCBI): domain Bacteria; kingdom Pseudomonadati; phylum Myxococcota; order Polyangiales; family Polyangiaceae; genus Sorangium; species Sorangium sp. So ce124. The sequence goes on along the minus strand of NZ_CP150312.1, from coordinate 10,399,901 downwards.
ACGAGGCGGCCCTGCACGACGGCCTCGACAAATGCCTCCGCGAGCGGCCCCCCGTCTCCGAGACGACCCCGCCTCCCCCGCCCGCGCGCCCTCAGTCCAAGCGCCGCTGAAGCCCGTCGGCAGCGCGTGGGAGCGCGGTCTCCCCCACGCGTGTGTGCGGTCCCGCCGCCTCGCGGTCGACGCGGCGAGTCATCCGCTTCAGGGCGACGGTGCAGACGGTGCGCCCGGGGCGCCGCGAGATCGAGCCGAAGAGGCCGAGCGAGGCGCCGGAGACGGGATCAACCCGAGCGCAATTTTCTAGTGGGCGCTCGCTCGTTCACGCGCCACGCTTCACGTGCCCGAGGCGCCCGTGCGGCAGCTGCGTGCGCCTCGAACCCCGAACAGGAGCCAGGTGCATGAGCGACGCGATGTGGGCGCTGACGTACAACCGCGAGAAGCAGCCGTGGGAGTCCACCGTCGGGCTGTCCAAGGATCAGGTCGAGCGCCCGGCGATCGATGAGGCCAGGGACTACCACGACCGCGCGAGCGTCCTCGTCAAGCCGATCATGACGGGCTTCTGCGGCTCGGATCGCGGCATCTGGTTCCGCAGCGCCTTCAAGGACATGATCCTCTCGTCGCTCGAGCGCGATCGGAAGGCGACGCGCACGATCGGCCACGAGCTGCTCGGCCGCGTGGTCGACCTCGGGACCGACGCGCGCCGGTCCTTCGGGCTGGAGATCGGGGACATCGTGTCGACCGAGAGCCACATCGCCTGCGGCGCTTGCTACCAGTGCCGCGTCGGCGACACCCACGTGTGCGCGGACGACAAGATCATCGGGATCAGCGAGGATGGCTGCTTCGCCGAGCTCGTCAAGCTGCCCGCGAAGAACCTGTGGCGCACCGACATCGCGAGGATCCGGCCCGAGGTCGCCGCGGTGCAGGAGCCGTTCGGCAACGCCGTGCACGCGTGCACCAAGGTGAACCTCCGCGGCAAGCGCGTGGCCATCTTCGGCTGCGGCACCATCGGCCTGTTCGCGATCGCGATCGCCCGCGCGATGGGGGCGATCTACGTCATCGGCGTGGAGCCGGCGGAGCGGAACGCCGAGATGGCCCGCCGCCTGGGCGCCGACGCTGTCCTGCGCCCGCACCGGGCGAGCCCCGAGCGGCCCCACGCGAGCGATCCCGAGCTGACGGAGCGGGTGCGGAAGCTCACGGACGGCGTGGGCGTCGACGTCGTGCTCGAGATGAGCGGCGTGAACAGCAGCGTCAACAACGCGATCCACGCGGCGAGGCGCGGGGGCGACGTGATCCTCTTCGGCCTGAAGAGCGGCGACGCGGTGATCGAGAACTTCGATCGCCTCATCGTGGACGGCATCAGCCTCCACAGCGTGATCGGCCGACGCATCTTCGAGACGTGGCACATCACGCGCCACCTGCTCGAGTCACGCGATCCGAACATCCACGACCTCATCTGGGAGGTCATCCTGAACCGGGGCGAGGGGACGGTGTTCGACTTCGAGGACTACGACGCGGCGGCCTTCCAGGAGGCGATCTCGAGCCACCCGAAGGTGATCCTCCGGTACTGAGCCGCTCAGGCGACGACGCCGAGGCGCCCGCCGACCCGCCGGAAGGCGTCGATCGCCTGATCGACGTGCTCGGGCTCGTGCGCGGCCGAGAGCTGCACCCGGATGCGGGCCTCGCCCTTCGGCACGACGGGGTACGAGAAGCCGATCACATAGATGCCCTCGGCGAGCAGCGCCTTCGCCATCTCGTTCGCGAGCTGCGCCTCGCCCAGCATGATGGGCACGATCGGGTGGGGGCCGGGCTTGATGGTGAAGCCGGCCTGCGTCATCCCCTGCCGGAACCGGCGCGCGTTCTCCATCACCCGCATGCGCAGCGAGGGCTCCGCGTCGATGAGGTCGAAGACGGCGATCGAGGCGCCGGCGATGGCCGGGGCGAGCGTGTTGGAGAACAGGTACGGCCGCGATCGCTGCCGGAGCAGGTCGACGATCGGCTGCCGGCCGGTCGTGAAGCCGCCGCTCGCCCCGCCCAGCGCCTTGCCCAGGGTGGAGGTGATCACGTCGACGCGGTGCATGACCCCGCAGAGCTCCGCGGTCCCGCGGCCCGTCGGCCCGATGAACCCGGTCGCGTGCGAGTCGTCGACCATCACCATCGCGCGGTACTTGTCGGCGAGATCGCAGATGGTATCGAGCTTGGCCAGGTACCCGTCCATCGAGAACACGCCGTCGGTGGCGATGAGCCGGAGCCGCTTGCCGGCCGTCGCGCGGAGGATGTCCTCGAGGGCGGCCATGTCCCCGTTCGGGTAGCGGTGCCGCTCGGCCTTGCAGAGGCGGATACCGTCGATGATCGACGCGTGGTTCAGCGCGTCCGAGATGACGGCGTCCTCCTCGCCGAGGAGCGTCTCGAAGAGGCCGCCGTTCGCGTCGAAGCACGACGAGTAGAGGATGGCGTCCTCGGTGCCGAAGAAGCGGGCGATCCGGGACTCCAGCCGGCGGTGGAGGTCCTGCGTGCCGCAGATGAAGCGCACGCTGGAGAGGCCGAAGCCGTGCGTGTCGATTGCCTCCTTCGCCGCCGCGATGACCGCCGGGTGCGACGACAGGCCAAGGTAGTTGTTCGCGCAGAAGTTGAGGACCCCGGCGCCACCTTCGGTCCGGATCACCGGCCCCTGCGGCGTCGCGAGGATCCGCTCTTCCTTGTAGAGGCCCGCCGCACGGATGTCCTCCAACGCCCGTACGTACAGTGACCGAGCGACATCGAACATGACTTCGTTATAAAACGGGGCAGTCAGCGGGTCGACGGGGGAACGGCGTCCGGGCGGCGCCGCTGCTCATGGGCCTGAGCGCCAGCAGGCGACCCCGGACACGAGAGGCAGGGTGCACGCGGCTTTGTCGCGCGCAGCGCGGCCGGGGCCTACTCGACCCGGGAGCCCCGTGGCAGAACGGGCAGCGTCCAGCGCCGCGCGATCGCCGTGCGGCTCGGGTCGCGTGCGCCAGCGCGCGCCGCGCGAGCCGAGCGCACGAGCGGCGCCCTCGGGAGGAGCAGGCATGACGGAAGCCAGGGGGGACTTCCGGCGAAGCGCCGGTGTGCTGTGCGCTGTCGCGTCGCTCGCGGCCGCCGCGAGCAACCCGGGCTGCAGCCGCGCGGAGGATCCGCCCGGACGGACCAGCGCGAGCTCCACCGGAGGGGCACCAGGCACAACTGCGGCGAGCGGTACGGGAGGCGGGGGCGGCGCGGGGGGTGATGCTCCCTATGCGGTCTCGCCGCTCGTCCCGGCGATCGCGTTCGACGCGACGCCGGATGCCGGCGGAGCTTACGTGTACTTCACAGGCCTCGGCGCGGACGGCAGGGCCGGCGTCTTCAGGATCGGCGCGCAAGGCGGCGCCGGCGCCGCCGAGATCGCCGCCGGGCCGCCGCTCGTCGCGCCGCTCGGGATCGCGACGAGCGCCGACGGCGGTCGCCTCTTCGTGGCCGACCCAGGCGCGGGCGGCCCGGCGCTCGACGACGCGGGCGCCCTCTTCGCGATCGACCTGCCCGGCGGCGCGATCGCCCCGATCGACGGCGGCGAGGGGCTGCAGGCGCGCGGCCTCGAGGTCGCGCGCGGCGCGGACAACGAGGAGCGGATCATCTTCTCGGGGCGCGATCGCGACGACGGTCAGCCCGGCGTGTTCTCGCTGCCGGCGCACGGCGGCGAGGTGTCGGCGCTCGCCAAGGGGAGCCCGCTTGTCGACCCGAGCGGGATCGCGGTCGCCGGCCCGGGCGACGTCTTCGTGTGCGACGCCCTCGCGAGCCCCGACAAGACGGCGACCATCTTCAGGATCGAGGACGGCTTCGTGAGCCCGTTCGCGACCGGGCTCCACGTCGGTTATCCGTGCGGCATCGCGCTGACGCGCGACGACGCGGCGCTGCTCGTGCTCACGCGCGACCCGACCCGAGGCGCCGACGAGATCGTATGGATCGAGGTGGCGTCCGGGGCGCGGTCGGCGACGGCCGCCGGCGCGCCTGGCCACGACGAGCCCGGGGGGCTGCACCGGGCGAGGGGCGCCGACGTCTTCGCGTTCGTCGATCACAGGGCCCAGGAGCAAGGCTCGGTGTTCCTGCTCAGGCAATGAGCCGCAGAGGAGCGATGGAAGGACCCGCACGCATGATCCACCGACCGTCGCGCGCCGTCGCCGTCTTCACGGCGTCCGTCGCGCTCAGCGCGCCCGGCCTCGCCGCGGCGTCGAGCCACCGCGAGGCGCCGGCCATCGCGAGGGATCCGGCCGCCGACAACACCGACCTGTACGCGTGGGTGGAAGGCGGCAACCTCGTGATCCTCGCGAGCTACATTCCGCTCGAGGAGCCCGCCAGCGGGCCGAACTTCCACGGCTTCTCGGACGACGTGCTCTACGAGGTGCACGTCGCGCGCGGGCCGTCGAGCCTCGAGGACGCGCTGACCTATCAGTTCCGGTTCTCGACGAGGCCGTACCCGGCGGCGGATCCGGCGGGGATCACGCCGGCGCCGAGCGGCGGCAACGAGTTCTTCTCGCAGCTCGCCGGCGGGGAGCAGACGTACACCGTGACGAAGATCGAGGGCGGAGCGTCGACCGTGCTCCTGAGGGACGCCCCGGTCGCGCCGCCGAACATCGGGAGGAGGACGAACCAGCTCGCCTACCGGATCACGGGCGGCGGTTACCCGGCCTTCGCGACGTCCTCGAAGTTCCTCAAGCAGATGGCGGGCGGCGCGGGGCGCGCCTGGGCCGGGCCGCGCGACGACGGGTACTACGCGGATCTCGGCCGCGCGTCCGATCTGGCGGGGCTGTGCCCGCTCCTCGCGGCGCCGAACCCGTCGTGCACCGCGCGCGACAACCTCGCCGGCTTCAACGTCCACACGCTCGCGCTCGAGATCCCGCTCGCGGCGGTCAACGGCGGCGCGGAGCCCACGCCGGGGCCGAGCGACCGGCAGACGCTCGGCATCTGGGCCTCCGCGAGCCGCCGCAAGGTGCGGATCCTGCGCGCGAACGGCAAGGAAGACGGCCTCGGTCCCTGGGTCCAGGTCTCGCGTGTCGGCCTGCCGCTGATCAACACCTGGATCATCGGCCTGCAGGACAAGGACAAGTACAACCGCGCGCACCCGCGCGACGATCTCGCCAACTTCGGGGCCTATTTCCTGAACCCGATCCTGGTGCGCGACGCCGAGTTCGCCGGGCTCTACCAGGCAGGCCAGCCGCTCGCGGCCTTCGATCCCGAGGCGCTGAGGCAGGGCCGGACCGACCTCATCGACACCTTCAACCTGAAGCCCGCGAGCCTCGGAGGGCACAACCTGGAGACCTTCGGCGACGTGCTCCGGATCGATCTGGGCATGCCGTCGGGCTTCCCGAACGGCCGGGCGCTGGTCCCCGGCGCGGATCACGAGCAGACCGACGTCACCGACGCGGTGCTCACGCTCATGCTGACCGGCGCGCTCGGCACGACGGCGGGGGACGGCGTCGCCGCGAACGACGCGCGGTTCCTCCCGGCCTTCCCCTACCTCGCGACGGCCTGGGAGGGCGCGACCCAGGGCCACTTCCGGCCCTGAGCCGCCCGACGTGGCGCCGCGCGCGGAGCTCGCCTGTCACGGCGCCGCGCATCGCATCCCGCACGCGCCGCCTGCGGCGTCCCCGCGCCCTCCTCGAATACACGCGGAGCGGCACTCGCCGTCGCGCGTGCAGGCCTCGCCCTCGGCCTTCGGCGCCGCGCAGCGCCCGTCCACGCACCGCGCGCCGGCCGCGCAGAGCCCGCCGATGCAGGCGGCGCCGGCGGGGGGCAGCGCCGCCTCGCTGCAGCGCGCGTCGACGCAGCGGCGGCCCCGCCCGCAGGCCGCGTGGGCCTCGCAGCGGCCGCCGAGCGGAACGTCATCCGCGCACGCGCGCCCGGCGCAGTGGCCGCGGCACTCGGGGTGCGCCTCGGCGTAGCGCGTCTGCCGGGTGACCGCGGCCAGCGCGTCGACCGAGAGGCCGCAGGGCCCCGCGGCGCGCGGGGCGCGGCAGGTGCCCGCGTCGGTGGGGCCGGCGCCATCGCAGCGCAGCCCGCCCGCGCACTCGAGCGACGACCGGCACCGGGCCCCCTCATCGAGCGCGCCCCGCACGATCCCCTCGCACGCGGGCGGGACCGGGGCGGCGAGCGGAGAGACCCAGTCGCACCCATCGAGCGACCGTTCCATCGCCTCGACACAGCGGCCCACCTCGTCGGTCGATAGCGTCACCGCCCGCGTGCGCACCGCGAGGCTCAGCGCGCGCGCACACTCGGCGGCGGCGTGGAAGCCCGCGGCGCCGCCGCAGCACGCCGCCTTGCGCCGCGCGGGCAATGCGTGAAGCGCGTCGCACAGCCGGGCCGCGAGCGGCTCCGGCGCGCCCTCGGCCTTCCCGTAGACAGGGGTGATCTCGTCGCCCGGCGGATTCTCCGCAGACCACGTCGGCGAGGGCGCCGCGTCCGCCTCCGGCGAGGGCGCCACGGTCGCGCCCGCATCCGGTGAGGACGCCGCGGTCGCATCCGCCTCCGGCGAGGTGCGGCGAGCACACGCGGCGCAGAGGTGCAGGATCAGCGTCGCGGCGCAGAGCCGCTGCAGGCGGTCGCCATCCGTCTGGACAGGCAATGCGATCTCCTCCGCGCTGCGCGCTGCTGGTCGATCGAACGATGCGCTGGAGCGGCGAGCTTGCCGGCGCAGACCGGCGATGCAAGCTCTTTCGCGATCGGATCGAGCCTGTGGCGCCCCCGAGAGAGCCGCGGCGCGCCCAGGGCGGAGCTCCAGCGCGAGGGGAGGTCAGCGCTCCGATGCTGCGATGAACGGCTCGCGGGACGAGGACGACGCAGCCGCGCTCGGGGCGCTCAGCGACGCCGCCCTCGAGCTCGGCGCCTTCCAGGTCGCGGCCCAAGCGACTCAGCGGATGGTCGACCAGCGGCCCGGCGCGCTGACGGTTCGTGCGAGGAGCGGCGCGCGAGGCGCGCTGGGGGTGAACACGCGAGGCGTGCCTTGGTGGTGAGAGCTCACGAGTCCGGCCGAGCGGGGACTCGACGTCAGGTGTCGTATTTCACGGTCGACGGGACCACCATCGGTGGAGGGGCGATCGCAGGTTGCGACGGCGCCGGGGCGGACTCATCGTTAGGACCCGAGCCTGGCTGGCTCTTCGGTGGCTGGCCATGGAGCTCCCGCAGCCGGGCGGGCGCGGGCTCGATCGCTGTCGGGGCCTCTTCTCCTCCCGCCTCGACCTCCGCTGTGGGGGGCACGCTCACGGCGGGCGGCGGCGGGACGAACATCCTCGGCACTTGGATGGAGCGGGCGATCGACGCGACCTCCGGGAAGCTCGTGGCCATCCGCTCGACAAACGCCGCACGGGCCGCATCATCGGGGGCGCTCGCCGAGGCCTTCGCGACCCGCAGCGCCGACCAGAGCTCATAATACCAGGCGGAGAGGGAGGCATGCGCTTCCAGCAGGTCACGAATGGTATCCTCGGAAACGATGATATTCTTGCCCATGGGCGAGAGGATACATGACCGAGCGACGCCTCCCACCTCGTTCGAGCGGCCCAACACCGGCGGAGCAGGCGCCGGACCCGACCTCGGCGCGCGCGGCGCCCGGCGCTCTCCGCGGCCCCGGGACACCGGGCGACGGCGGCACGCCGCTCAGGATCGTCACCTATAACGTCCGCTACTTCGGGCACGGCACGCGGGGCATCGCCTCGACAAGCGCCGCCATCACCCGGATCGCGACGACGCTCGCGCGGATGTCCCCGCTGCCCGATCTCGTGTGCCTCCAGGAGGTCGAGACCCAGTCGCTGAGGTCCTCGACGATGAACCCGCGGTGGCACCCGGAGGAGACACAGCTCGATCGCCTGATGACCGAGCTGCACGCGGCGCTGGCGCAGGCAGAGCGGCGCGAGCGCTACGTCGCCTACTACTTCCCCGCGCACGCCTACAGGCTTACCTCGCGGACGAACATCTACACGACCGGGCTCGCGGTGCTCGCGCGCGACACATTCCACATCGGACACCACAACGCGGAGCGCCCGCACGACATCACCCATCGGCGGGGGGTCAAGAGCCTGAAGCAGACGCGCATCTGCGCGCACGTGTCGTTCGAGCACGAGAGCGGGCTGAGCTTCGATGTGTTCAACACCCACCTCAGCCTGCCGAGCGTGTTCTCGCGGGAGTTCTGGACCGGCGAGGCGAGGATGGGGTTCGGGCCGAATCAGATCGAGGAGGCGAGGGTGCTCGCCGATTTCGTCCGCCGCGAGCGCCGGAGCGACAACTTCGTGGTGGTCGGCGACTTCAACTCGCTGCCAGGCTCGCCGGTCGATCGCTTCCTGCGCGAGGAGATCGGCTTCGTGGACGCGTTCGCCAAGGTCCGATGCCTCTCCGAGACGGAGGCGCGCGCCTTCCCGACGGCGGGCTTCATGAACCTCCGCATGCACCTCGACCACGTCTACTCGTCCGAGCGCCTCGAGTGGCTGGACTTCACGGGCACGCACCCGTTCGGGCACAAGGGCGCGTTCGCAGGGCTGTCCGATCACGTCCCCCTGATCGCGCGCTGCCGCCTGCCGGGCGCCGCCGGCTGACCGCCGCGCCGCGCAGGAGCCCTGCGCGCGGCGCGCCGGCCGCTCACCCCGGCAGCCAGAGCAGGTCGTCCATGATGGGCTCGAGGCACGCGGAGATCTGGGGGCCCAGATCACCGCCGCACGCGAGCTTGCCGAAGCAGGCGCGGACCGCGTGCCGACCGCGGCTGTTCATCGCGCCGATCGCCCGCTCGAGCTGCGGGCCGAGGCCTTCCTCCAGGCTCTGCCGGCAGGTGTCGTAGTCGAGGTCTCCGCACCCCGCGAGGCGGCCGCAGAGGACGGCCATGTACGGCGCCAGGTCGGCGCGCGGGAGCGTGGTGGCCGTCATGGCCTCGGAGCCGCAGCGGCTCACCTCCTCCGCATAGGCGGCGGTGAAGGGATCGCCATCGAAGCGCCGCAGCGCTGCCAGCGAGCACTCCGAGGTCGCGCGGAGCATCTTCGGCGAGGCCATCGTCGTCATCTGCGTGCACTGGTCGAACTTCGGCCAGCCCTTCGCCTGATCGGTGGCCCGCTGGTAGAGCTCCTCGAGGTACACGCACCAGGCGCGCTGGGCCTCGCGCTGCTCGCGCTGCTCGACGCTCGTCCCCCGCGCGCCCTGCCCATCGGACGATGCCTGCGCGGGCCGCGCGGGCGCCTTCACGGAGGCGGCGGGCGTCGACGCGCCGCCGCATCCCGACGCGAGGGCCGCGGAGATCAGCGAGGCCGCGCCGAGCATCGAGACGGCGGCGCGGAAGCTGCGTTCATGGATTGTGCCTTTCACGGGAGCCCCCCTTCGTCGAACAGGCTGCGCAGCAGCTTTCGTGGCCCATCGAGGCCATGCGCGTGCAGAACCGGACCAGCGACGTGCACGTGCACAGCCCAGGCCACACGCGCGCCGGCCGAGGCGGCGTCGAGCGAGCGGAGGCGCTGCGGGTGCGCGGCGGCGGACCGGCGCGCGGTCTTTGCTCAATCAGCGGCTGGCCCGAGAGCCGGGCCGCTGGCCGATGAGCAGCTTGAGCTTGAAGAGCGCGCCGATCTGCCCGCGGTCCATGGCGATGCGCGGGAAGTTCAGGGGGTCGAAGGACGAGAGCATGCAAAGGCCGGAGTTGTTGGTGAAGCCGATCTCAAAGCCGGCCTCCCTCACGGCGCGATGGAAGGCGCCGCACAGGCTGTATCCGACGGGGTACGCGACCGCATGCACGGCCTCGTTCAGGGCGTCGGAGAGCACGCGGCGGGAGCGCGCAAGATCGCGAGTAGCTTCTTCGGGCGAGAGCGTCTGGAGGACACGATGGCTGTGCGAGTGCGACTGCACGTCCATGCCCGCCCGCCGCAGCGCCCCGATGTGGTTCCAGTCCATGATCGTCCTGGTCGCGAGCGCGCGCTCCTCGCCGAGGTCGATCGACACCCCCGTGGCGCGCTCGATCTCGTCCCAGAGGCGCCCGATGTCGACCCCGGAGGTGTGCTTGATGGTCTGGCAGACGAGCATCGCCGCGGCGATCGGGTCGCGCAGCGGCTCGAGCACGAGCGTCGCTGGGTAGGCGATCTCGACGCGCGCCCGGCGGCAGCGGTGCATGAGGAGCGCGACGCGATCCCACCAGAAGAGGCGGCCCCTGTCGGGGTACTCGGTGGCGATGAAGAACGTGGCCGTGACCCCGGCGCGCTGGAGGAGGGGCAACGCGACGTCGTGGTTGTCACGGTAGCCGTCGTCGAACGCGACCATGACGGGGTTCGGCGGGAGCTTCCGGCCCTTCGCGAGGAGCCGCACATCCCGGAGGGACACCACGGTGCCGTGCGTCTTGATGACCGCGAGCTGCTCCTCGAACTCGCGCGCGCTCACCTCGGCGACCCCTGGATCGAGCTCGTCCACGTCCGAGACTTCCGCGATGCGGTGGTAGGTGAACACGGAGAGCACGGGCAGCCGAAGCTTCGCGCGCAGCCAGAGGAAGCGATCCAGGAGCCCGAGGGTGTCGAGCACCCCGGCGGCCAGCACACGACGACCGCGCGGCAACCTCCTGCGAATCCACGTCAGTGGATGTGCGACGACGTACACACATGTATTCCAGCACACAATCAGCGTTCGTGCTTGCTCTCGCGGCCGGCTCCGACGGCGAAGCTCCTGCGCTTCCGGCGGGCGAGCCGCCGACCGGGGGAATCCGGTCCGGCAGCGATCCCGCTAAAGTGGCGCCCGATGTTCTTGACGGACAAGGAGGTATCCCAACCTGGGTCGGATGTGCCTCAACCCGGGTCGGCCAGCGTCAACGTGCCTCAACCCGGGTCGGCCAGCGTGGACGTACCTCAACCTCATCAACCTCAACCTGGGTCGGTCATGCCTCAACCCGGGTCGGCCAGCGTGGACGTACTTCAACCTCAACCTGGGTCGGACGTGCCTCAACCCGGGTCGGCCAGCGTGGACGTACCTCAACCTCAACCTGGGTCGGGCGTGCCTCAACCTGGGTCAGGCGTAGGCGTGCCTCAACCTGGGTCGGACGAGGGCCCCCCGTCGAAGCCGCCCTCGCCTCAACCTGGTTCGGTCTCGCCCCAAGCTGGTTCAGCCGAGGCCCCTCTGTCGAAGCCGCTCTCGCCGCTCGGCACCGCCGTGGTTGCGCTCGCGACTGCAACCATCCTGTTTGCGCTGGGGGTCTACACCGTCGAGACGAGCCTGCCAAAACTGGCGGCACGCGGCCGAGCGTCTCGACCGGCGACCGTGGTCACCGGCAGTCCTGTAAGCATCACCGCTGTGGCCTCAAAGCAAGCGGCCGTCCCCGTGCAGCTGGCAGCCGCGCCCCCGGCGAGCGCGACCGACGCCACCGCGCAGCCGACGCCGACCGCATCCCCGACGCCACGTGCTGAGACCGCGGCACCCCCAGCACTGCCAGCTACCAAGGTCGCGGCACCTCCAGCACTGCCAGCCACGGAGGCGGCGGCACCTCCAGCACTACCCGCTATCGAAACGGCAACCCTTCAACAGCAGACATCCGTCGACGCTGCAGCGACGACTCCGCCAACCCCGCGAAAGGGCCACGGCCTGCTCAAGATCAGCTCCTCCCGGAACGCGACCGTCTACGTGACGGGTGTGCCGGTAGGGCCCAGCGATCGACCCGTCGAGGTACGCTGCGGGCGCTTTTTCGTTCGACTGGGCGAGCCGACGCGCGACGGCACGCGGTGGCTCACCGAAGGCAGGACCGTCCGCGTCAGGTGCGGTGTGCTGACGGAGGTGAGCTTCTGAGCTCGTCCGCCCCGCTCTCGGCCGTTGCGAGGACGAGGTAGATCACCGAAGCTGCGCCCGCGCCAAGGAGCGCATCTCGACACGCGGCGAGCGTGGCCCCCGTGGTGGCCACGTCATCGATGAGCGCGACCCTCCGGCGCTGCACGCGCTCTGGCGCGTGCACGCGAAACGCACCCGCCACGTTCTGCAGGCGGACGTCGCGCGGGAGCTGCGCCTGCTGCGCGGTGGGACGGACACGGCAGAGGGCCCGCGGGGCGAAGGACACCGCGAGTCCGTCAGCGACGTGCGCGGCCAGCAGGGCCGCCTGGTTGTACCCACGCTCGGCGAGACGGCGCGGATGCAGCGGCACCGGGACAACCAGGTCGACGCGCACCTCCGCATCGCGCGCCGCGCAGAGCATCAACCGGCCGAGCGGGCGTGCGAGATCGGGGCGATCTCCATACTTGAAGCGCCGGATCCCCTCCGCGATCGCCCCTCCAAACGGAGCGAACGCGACGAGAGGCGTCCCCGCCGCGGCGCGCGAGCCCGCCCCCCCTCGCGGGGCCCCCTCTGCGTAAGGCACGGAGGTCTGCGCGCAACCGGCGCAGAATACCGAGGCATCGGCGATCGGGGTGTCACAGCCCGCACAGGCCGGCGGGCTGAGCGTGCGCGCAGCGGCGGCGAGCACAGAGCGGACTGCGGCGACGAGGGCGCGGGAAGGGCTCATGAGCGACCAGCGCGATCTTCGTCGTGAGTGGGCGTGCGGTTGCGTGGGCGCACGAAAGAAGATCTCTTTGCAAACGACGCGCGGTACGATCGCGATCGTCGTGGTTCACGTCCTGAAATTCCGGCGCTCTACCAGCTGGCGGAGGGACCCCCGTTGAGCGCGTGGAGATGGACGGATGAGCGCGGCGTCCAGCGGAGCCTGAGCACCGCCGAGCTGCGCAGCGCGCTGTCTGCCGGGATCATTCCAGGCTCCACGCTCGTCTGGCGCAAGGGCATGGACGCCTGGGCGCCCGCGTCCAGGCAGCCTGAGCTCGCCGATGCCGCCCAGCTCCGGCGCAAGCCCGAGGCGCGCACCGCCGCGCCCGAGAGGCCGGCCGCCGGGGCCGAAGAGGCTGCTCGCGAGGACGGGGCGGCGCTGGAGATCGAGCTCATCGAGGATCTGGGTCCGGCGCCCGCGCGCAGCGGCCAGCCCATCGGCCCGGCGCCCGCGGAGAGGTCCGCGAACGGGCGGAAGCCGGCGGCGCAGCACGCGACCCGGGCGACCACGCGACCGCAGCCGCCTCCCCCGCCGCGCAAGCGCGAGTCCATGCGGACGCTCACGGGCGTCGAGGCACCGACAGACGCGCCGGCCAGCGGACAGAACGCGCCGATCGTCGTGCCAGCCGCGGGCGGATCGTTCGATGCGGGGGTCGCCCGCGCGATCACCCAGCTGCCCCGTTACGACGGTCCCTCGCCCGGCGACCATGGAACGACCGAGATCCCGCGCGCGCCCAAGCTCCCCTCGGGGGCGGAGGAACCCGAGGAGACCTCGGCGGGTCAGCGCCCTGCCGCAGACGCAGGCCGCGCCGCGGGCGATGCCGGCGCGAAGGCGGACGGCGATCAGCCGGCGCCGCCGAGGCGCGCGGCGGGCGCGGCTGCGCCCAGCAGGCCGGGGGCAGCTGCGCCCAGCAGGCCGGGGGCAGCTGCGCCCAGCAGGCCGGGGGCAGCTGCGCCCAGCAGGCCGGGGGCAGCGCCGAAGGCCGCGGGCGGTACGACGTCGCGCGCGGAGGCGAGACCACCCCGGCCCCCGCCTCTCCCCCTCGATCGCGACGCGGCGCTGACGGGCGCTGCGCCGCAGAACGATGGGCGCGGCGGAGCGACGACCGGCGCCGATCAAGGCGCCGGCAAGCCCCTCTCGGCGACGCCACCGGCGCCCTCGAGCCCCGGTCGCGCCACGAAGCGCCCCGCGCCCACGGGGAAGCGCTCCGTGCCGCCACCTCCAGTTCCGGTCCGGTTCCCCGCCGTCGCCGCGAAGCGGCCTGCGGGCCCGCGCGCGCCTGACGCACCGGATCAGACGGCGGCCGGCGCAAAGGCACTCGTCCGTCTCGGAGCGCTCCCCGCGCCGCCGCCGCGCCCCCCTGCGGACGCGCCCCGCGCCGCGCCCTTGGCAGCAGCGCCTCCCTCGCCGTCGGCCGCGCTGGCAACGCCGACCTTGCCCATCGCCGCGCCGGCCCCACCGGCCGACGCTGCGCCTGTCACGGGCGCCGTCCCCACGGCGATGGCGTCGCCAGGATCGCGCCCTGCGAGCCCAGCGACGTCCACCGACGGTCCCTCGCCCCGCAGCATCGAGGAGGCGCCGGCCGGCGACGGCCGCGAGCCCGCGGCGAGCCGCGATCGCGGCGACGCCCCGGAGCCCTCCACCACGGTGCTGCACCGCGAGACCCCGGAGCTCCCCGCGCCGCCCGTGCCCAGCGAGACGAAGCGCTCTCCTCTGGCCGCCGAGGCGCCGATGGGGCGCCGCGAGTACGCGACGATCCCGTCGGTCGGCGTCGGATCGAGCGCGTCGCAGGGGCACCCGGCGATGCGCTCGTGGCCAGGGCTGCCAGGGCTGCCGAACCCGCAGCGCAGCTCGGCGGCTGCCGACGCGCTCCAGGCCTCGGGCCAGCGCTCGGATCGCGGCTCCGTCCCTGGATCGGGCAACGGCCCGCCAGCGCTCAACCCGCGCGCGCTCGCGGCGCGACGCGGCGACGGCAAGGGGCTCTCTGCAGCCGTGACCGTGCCGGTCTCGTCGCTCATCGGCCTCTGCGGGGCGGCGGTGCTCATGAGCGTCGTCGCCTTCTTCGCGGGCCGCCGCTCCGTCATGGCCGCGGGGCAGCCGCCGGTCGGGACGGCGCGCACAGCGCTCGGCGCAGCGCAGGACGCCGCGCGCTCGGCGATCCCCGTCCCGCCGAAGCCCTGCTGGGTGGCGCGTCAGCCCCAGCCATGGGCGCCGCTCGTTGCGAAGAGCATCCCCTTCGAGGTCACGGCAACGAAGGGCGGCAAGCTCGTGGTGGGGTACGCGAAGAGCCCCATGGAGGCCATCGGCCTCGAGATCGATCCCGCGACCGGGGAGCGGAGCGAGCGGTTCTCGAACCGGGAGGCCGCCGACATCGTGAGCATCTCGCCGGTCGAGGAGCGCTTCACCGTCCTCACGGCCGCGCAGCAGGCCATCCGCTCCCCCGTCAGCGTGCCGGGGCCGAGATCATTCGTCGTCGGTCTGGCGAACGGCGCTCTGGTGGCGGCCGATGCCCCCGACGCCGCCCCCTCCCCGCTCTGGCCGGTGCAAGGTGACGAGCCGCTCGAGGCGCCGCGCGCGCTCGCGGCCGGCTCCGGCGGCTACGCCGTCGCGTTCCGCCGCGAGAAGGCCGTGTGGGCAGGCTGGCTCGACGCCGAGCGCAAGCCCGTCGGTGAGCTCACCCGGGTGACCGGCTCCGGAGGCTCGATCGGCAAGCCATCGCTTGGATGGAACGAGCGCGCGCTCGCCGTCGTCTTTGCCGATCGGCCAGCGGATGGGCGATGGGAAATCCGCGCCGGGCAGGCCGCTCCCGGTACCATCCCCGGGTCGACCCAGGTGATCCCGCTCCCTTCCGGCGGCCCCGGGGGCGACGCCTTCGCGCCGGATATCGCGGGGCTCGGCGATGGACGCTGGCTCCTCGTGTGGACCGAAGGCCCTCCGGGGAGCCGCGCCATGCGCGCGCAGACCCTGGCCGCCGACTTCTCCCCGATCGGGGATCCGATCGCGCTCTCGCCGCCGGCCGGCAACTTCGGGCAAGGCGTGCTCGGCGTGTCGTCGCGCTCCGGTTACGTGGGCGTGGTGTTCCTCTCGAAGCCTGCCGCGAGCTACGAGCTCTGGGGGGTCATCCTCCAATGTGGATGACAAGGCCGCCGGACCGCGCGAGCCGGCTCCGCGCGGCGGCGCTCGCGCTGCTGCTGGTCGCGCCGCCCGCGCCCTTGCTCGCCGCGTGCGCCGCGCAGGTCTCGCTGCTCGATCAGGGGCGGGCCCTGCGCACGGGCAAGCAGCCCTACGACGAGTTCTTCGAGGCCGCCCGGGCGCTCCGCGACGAGTCGCTGAAGGCCGAGGAGCTCTCGAATGCTGCGCCGGCCGAGCTCTCGCGCGCGCTCGGGCTCGATCCGAAATCGGACCGCAAGGCGGCTCTCGAAGCGGCGCGCGCGCGCGCCGCGGAGCTCCGCGCGGCGGGCGTGCTGCTCCAGGTCGAGCTCGTGCCAGAAGCGCGGATCGTGAGCGCCCGAGGCGGTCGCTCGCTGGACGCGGGGGACAGCGATGCCATCGAGGCGTTCGAGGCGTCCTTGAAGAGCTCCCTCGCGATGTCGAAGCAGCTCGGCGAGCTCTCGAACCGCGCCGCGGAGCTCGAGAAGAAGCGGGCGTCGCTGGCGGCCGCATGGGCCGAGGCGCTCGCGGACGATCCGCAGCGCCGCGAGGTGAAGCACGAGCTCGAGGCGGCCGAGCGCGTGATCGCGGAAGCGGGCGCGGCCGCGGATCGACACGCCGGCAGGGCGTCGAAGCTCGCGCTCGATCTGGTGCTCGCCGTCGATTCGGGCGACGCTCCGGCGCGGCGGGGCGCGGCGAGCCGACCACCGCCGAGGCAGCCCGCCACGAGCGTGAAGGCGCCGCCGCGGCGCGGTAGCGGCGCAGGGGCCGCCCCGAAGCCACCCAAGCCGCCGGTGTCGCGCGGCGAGGACGATTTCGATCCCTGACGTCGTCGGCCAGGCGCATGGCGCACGCCGCATGGCGCACGCCGGCATGGCGCGCGGCACGCCAGCTGTCCCCGCAGGACGCCGGGGCCGTCGGGAAGGAGCGGAGCCGCTTCCCCACTTGTCCGACGCGCATCGGGACGCCTATCCTCCGCGAGCGATCCAGGAGCGCCGCCCGCCCGAACGCCGCGGTCCTGGCCGCACCTCTGCAGTCCGACGACCCCGCGCTCCGGCCCTCTTCGCTGATGATCCGATCCCTGCCGTTCGCCTCCATCGCTCTGGGATCGGCGCTCCTCGCGCTCACGTTCGCGCCCGGAAGGGCGGCGGCGCAGGCGTCGCCGCAGTCGGAGGGCCTGGCCGTCGGCGGGTTCACGTTCCGCCCCTCCGTGGAGTTCCGGCTCCGCGGAGAGTTCCGCCGGTACCCGGTCGACACGGGCGGCGACGTCTACAGCTCGAACGCGGTGCTCGCCGAGGGCTTCGGAGGCGCGCTGCCGCCGCTGAGCGACACCGGCAGCGTCGTCAAGACGCAGTGGTTCTTCGCCCAGCGCGCGCGCCTCGGGCTGACCGTCGAGCGCGGCCCCGTCACGGGCGTCGTCACGCTGCAGGACGCGCGGCTCTGGGGGAACGACGACGCGATCTTCGTCGGGCCGGGCGAGCCGGCCCTCCCGGAGACGGCGCCCTACGAGGCGTACATCGATCTGCACAGACGCTCGGGACGCCGCGCCTTCGTCCGGCTGGGCCGGCAGCGGATCGCGTGGGGCGATGGCCGCCTGGTCGGAGCGGACGACGAGACGCTCACCGGGCGATCGCTCGATGCGGTGCGCGCAGGGCTGCAGCTCGGCAACGTCGACATCGAGGCGATGGCCGTGGTCCTCGCTGCGCCAGGAGGCGCTCCGCCCGAGGTGGCAGGGACGCGCAAGCCCATCGCCGCCGGGACAGGGGCCCAGCTCTACGGCCTGAACGCGATCTGGCGGGTCGCTCCCCTGCTCCACCTCGAGGCCACGGCGCTCGCGCGCATCACCCGGGAGCCGCGCCCGACCTGGCTCACGCCCGGCGACACCGTCGTCCTCGACGCGCGCGTCTCGGGCGACCGCCGGGGCTTTCGCTATGCGCTCGAGGGGGCGTACGAGCTCGGCCGCGTGGCCACGTTCGCGGCCGACCGCGCTCTCGGCGCGTTCGCGGCCGCAGCGCGGGCAGAGCTCGAGACGGCGCTCCCCGCGCACCTCACCTTCAGCGCCCGCGGCGCCTACGCGACGGGCGACGATGGCGCGCTCGAGGTGGGCGAGACGCAGCGCCGCTTCGATCCGATCCTGCCCGACGCGCAGGACAACCACGGCCCCATGGGGCTCTACGGGTGGTCCAACGTGATCGAGGGAGGCGGAAGCGTCCGCGCCTCGCCCTTCGAGCCGCTGACCGTCTCCGCCGGCTACACGTTCATCGGCCTCGCCTCTCCAACAGGCAGGTGGGTGACGGCGCGCCTCCTCCCCGTCGGCGCCGCCAGCGACAACGAGAGCCGGACGCTGGGCCACGAGATCGATCTCTCGCTCGCCTTGCAGCCATGGGAGCCGCTGCGGCTCGCGCTCGGCTACGGCCTGTTCATCTTCGGTGACGGCGCCAAGGCGATCTTCACGAGCGCGAACCGCGCGCACGACGACGGCCGCCCGGCCGATCTGCAGCAGTGGGCGTTCCTGCAGGCAACGCTGACCGCCCCCTGAGGCGATCCGGGGAGCGCGCCGGCCGCGCGCTTCGCTCTTCTAATGGGGCAGGGAATCGAGGGGACTCGGGGCGCCGCGCCATCCCGCGCGGCGCCGCAAGTGCGTTGGGGGTGCCGCCCGAGGGCGTCGGGCGCCACCCCCGCGCTCCGGGATCAGGTGCTCGGAGCGGGCTTCGGGGTGCCGAAGATGCTGGCCGCGCGGCGCTTCTCCTTGGCGGCGCGATCCCGATCGCTGTAGCTCGGGATCACGACGCGCTGGCGCTGCGGCAGCTCGCGGCCCCCGACGATGGCGTCGACCTCCTCGGCGTCCAGCGTCTCGCGCTCGAGGAGCGCCGTGGCGAGCCGCTCGAGGATCTCGCGGTTGTCCGTGAGGAGCTGCCGCGCCTCGGCGTGGGCGTCGAGGATGAACCGCCGCACCTCGTCGTCGATCTGGTTGGCGATCGTCTCCGAGTAGTCGCGGCGCCGGCTCGTGAAATCGCGCCCGAGGAACACGCTCTCCTCGTCCGCGCCGTACGAGATCGGCCCGATCACGTCGCTCATGCCGAACTCGGTCACCATGCGCCGCGCGAGGTTCGACGCTTGCTTGATGTCGTTGCCCGCGCCCGTCGTGAACTGGCCGAACACGATCTCCTCCGCCACGCGGCCGCCCATGAGCACCGACAGCCGCGCCTTGGCGAAGTCGCGCGACATGCTGAGCCGGTCCTCCTTCGGCAGCTGCTGCGTGAGGCCGAGCGCCGGGCCGCGCGGGATGATCGTCACCTTGTGGACCGGATCCGAGAACTTCTCCAGGAGCTTCGCGACGAGCGCGTGCCCGGCCTCGTGGTAGGCCGTGGTCCGCTTCTCCTCGTCGCTGATGACCATGCTGCGGCGCTCGGCGCCCATCAGCACCTTGTCCTTGGCCATCTCGAAGTCGACCATCGTGACGACGTCCTTGTCCTGGCGCGCCGCGAGCAGGGCCGCCTCGTTGACAAGGTTCTCGATGTCGGCGCCGACGAACCCGGGCGTGCCCCGCGCCAGGATCTCCATGTCGACGTCCGGACCGAGCGGGACCTTCTTCGTGTGCACCCGGAGGATGCCCTCGCGGCCGCGAACGTCAGGGCGGTTCACGACGATGCGCCGGTCGAAGCGGCCAGGCCGCAGGATCGCAGGGTCGAGGACGTCGGGGCGGTTCGTCGCGGCGACGATGATCACGCCCTCGTTCGACTCGAAGCCGTCCATCTCGACGAGCAGCTGGTTCAACGTCTGCTCGCGCTCGTCATGACCGCCGCCGAGCCCCGCGCCGCGGTGGCGGCCGACCGCGTCGATCTCATCGATGAAGATGATGCACGGCGCGTGCTTCTTGCCCTGCTCGAACAGGTCGCGCACCCGGCTCGCGCCGACGCCGACGAACATCTCGACGAAATCCGAGCCGGAGATCGAGAAGAACGGCACGCCCGCCTCGCCGGCGATCGCGCGCGCGAGGAGCGTCTTGCCCGTCCCGGGGGGGCCCATCATCAGGACGCCCTTCGGGATCCGGCCGCCGAGCTTCTGGAACTTCTTCGGGTCCTTGAGGAACGCGATGATCTCCTCGAGCTCGTCCTTCGCCTCGTCGATGCCCGCGACGTCGGCGAACGTCACCTTGTTCTGCGCCTCGCTGAGCAGCCGCGCGCGCGACTTGCCGAAGCTCATCGCCTTGCCGCCGCCGGCCTGGAGCTGGCGCATGAACAGATAGAACATCACGAGCAGGAAGACCGTCGGCAGGAGGTACATGATCGCCCCCGGCCAGAACGGCGACGTCTCTTCCTTCTCGAAGAACACCGCGACCTTGTTGTCGACGATCGTCTTCGTGATCTCGTCGGCGTTGTCAGGCCCGATCGTGACCTTCTTCGTCTTCGTCCCGCTCTTCGGGTCCTTGACCCAGAAGGTGTACTCGCGGTCCTTGATCGTGACCGACTCGACGTGCGGATCCTTGTCCTTGGCCTCGACCTGGACCTGGGCCATGAACTCGCTGAACGCGACTTGTGTGGCGGGCCGGGAATCCGGGCTCAAGAACTGCCAGATCGCCAAGAACATCATGATCAGCAGAACCCAGAGCAGCAGCGTCTTGTGCGATTGCTTCACGAGGACCCTCTAAGCTCGCGGCGGCGAGCCGGCGTGTACTGAAATTGTACGCGTGTTCCAGTCAGCATGCCACCCGTCGGCTCGGTCGTCGACCGCAGGTCTCCACCGTGGTGACGCAGCGAAAAAAGGGGACTCGACAGGGGCCGCGGGTGGGGTGCATGCGGTCAGGTCCCGCGACGTGCAGACCCGTCCTCGATAAGCACGCTGGACTCCTCTGGAAAGCCCACGGCGATCTCTTCGCCGCCGCGAACGCGGACGCGCAGCGGCCGCCCCAGCTTGCGAGCCCGCTCGAGCGCGAATCGCTGCGCCCGACCGAGCGGAATCGACAGCGGCTCGCTGCCGTCGAGGACGTCTGGATCGCCGCCATGCGGCCGATCTCGCCCGGCGACGAGCATGTCCGAGAGCGCGCAGAGGTGCTCGACGATGGCCGGCGACAGGTCCTCGAGGAGCGGGAGGAGCTCGCGGCGGACGCGGACGCGCGTGAAACGAGGATCCCTGTTGCTGGGATCCTCGGCGAACGCCAGTCGATGTCGGCCGAGGTGGGCGAGGACGTCGGCGCGGCGGGCCTGGAGCAAGGGACGGATGAGCTCGATGTTCGCCGCCGACCCCGGCTCCTGGTCCTGGCACGCCGCGCCAGCGGCGTCGGACGGGAGCGGGGCGCGCGGCGGCAGGACGGCGAGCCCACGCGGCCCCGCGCCCCGCAGCAGGCGCAAGAGCACCGTCTCTGCCCGGTCGTCCGCGGTGTGGCCGGTCGCGATCGCGCGGGCGCCGCACGCCGCCGCGGCAGCCGCCAGCGCGGCAAACCGGGCGGCGCGCGCCCTGGCCTGGAGGTTCGCGCCGGGAGCCACGTCCACGCGGGTCTCGGCGTAAGGAACCCCGAGCTGCTCGGACAGGTCGCGCGCGATCGCGAGCTCGGCCGCGGCCGCGGCGCGGAGGCCGTGGTCGACGCCGTGCGCGACCACCTCGTGGCCGATCCGCCGCCGGAGCAGCGCCAAGACGTGCAGCAGCGCGGTCGAGTCGGGGCCTCCGGAGCAGGCGCAGAGCACGACGTCGCCGCGAGCGAGCAGCCGCTCGTCCCGAATCAGCCGCTCGGCGAGGCGGATCAGCGACGGGGGGTGCGACCGGCCCCGCCTGGGCGGCGGGGGAGGTCCGGCAGGAGGGCTCATCGCAGCTCGAACGCTTTGCAGAAGATGATCTCGTCGCGCCCCTCGAGCGAGGTGCTCAGGTGCGGCGCGACCGGGTAGCCGAGCGAGCAACGAGGCCCGCGGCCAGGCGGCCCGGCGCCCGCCTCATCGGGGTCGGGGGCCACCGGATCGAACGAGGCGCAATCGGGGCAGGCGAACACGAGACGATAACGCCGCGCCTCTTCGCGGAGTCGATCGTCGAGGTGGTGAATCATCCCCGGCAGCGTAGCGCAAGCCGCCGGACGACGGCGCCACGCGGCCGCGCGCGGCCCTCCGGCCGAGCTCGTCGGAGCAGCGGTCGGAGCGGCGAGCAGGCCGGCATGCCCGCGCGGATCAGCGAGCGGATCTGCGGGCGCGGGAGAGCCGGACGATCGACTCGATATGGCTCGTCTGAGGAAAGAGCTCGACCGCCTCGATGTCCGTGATCTCGAAGCCGCCGCGGAGGATCCCGCCGAGATCGCGCGCGAGCGTGGCCGGGTCGCACGAGACGTAGACGACCACACGCGCGCTCGAGGCGGCGATCGCGCGCGCCGCGCCTGGAGCCCCGCTGCGCGGCGGATCGAGCACCACGACGTCGGTGCGCGCCGGGATCGGGTGCTGATCGGCGTCCGCCTCGATCGCCTTGCCGGCGAGGCCTCGAGCGGCGAGGTTCTGCCGCAGGCAAGCGACCGCTTCGGACGAGAGCTCGACGGCCGTGAAGGACGCGAGCCCCGCGTGGCCGGAAGCGGCAGCTCCGGCGGGCTCGGCGGCCGGGGAGGGTCGCTGCGCGCCGCGCGCGAGCAGCACGGAGAGCGTCCCGCTGCCGGCGAACAGCTCAAGGACGTGCGGCGGCCGGGTGGAGTCGAGGTGGGCGAGCTCGGCGGCGCGGCGGGCGAGGACGGCCGCCCCTTCCTCGGACGGCTGCCCGAAGCCGCCCGGCGCGAGGAACAGCGGCAGGCCGTCCGCTCCCAGGATCGCGGGCCGCGGATCGCCGAACGACGCGGCCTCGCGCGCGCCGTCGAGCGTGACGCGAGCGCCGGCCCACTCGCCGCGCGCCGTGCGCTCGTCCAGCCGCTGCCACACGGCCGGCGGCAGCTGACCACGCCACAGGATCTCGACCACCGGGCGGCTCGAGGCGCCCAGCGAGATCAGGACATCGCCCTCCCCCACGGCTCCACGGAGGACGCCGGGCAGCTCGCCGGCGAGCGGCGCGATCGCGTCGACAAGCACCACGCAGCGATCGACCGCCGCCACGGCGTGCGTCCTCGGCGCGCGATAGCCCACGCGCACCTCGCCGCGCTCCGCGCGCGCGAACAACCTCGCCCGCGACCGGTAGCCGAGCGGCAGGGGGGCCGGATGGACGCGGATCGGCGGCAGCTCGGCCTCGGCGAGCGACGTCGCCCGCGCGATGGCTTGTCGGACGATGTGCTCATGCGCGGCCTGCTGCGCCTCGATACGGACGTGCATCCAGTCGCAGCCGCCGCAGGCGTCCGCGAAGCGGCACGGCGGAGCGACGCGATCGGCGCTCGGCTCGACGACACCGAGGAGCCTACCCCTCGCCGGGCGTGCGCTCCGGTCGAGCTCGACCTCGACGAGATCCCCCGGCGCTGTCGCAGGGACGAAGACGACCTCGCCCGCGAGCCGACCGACCCCCGAGCCCCCGGCGGCCAGCGCCTCGATACGCAGCTGGGCTCGCTCGCCGGGGCGGTGCCGCGCCCTGGCACCGTTCGAGCGGCGGTGGACAGACTTCATCCCTTCATCGTAAGGCGGTGCGGGCTGATCGGGCCGGGGTGGACGATGGACGCTCGGTCGCGGAGAGCGAGACCGCGCGCGCGAAAGGCCCCCGCGGGGCGCCCCTGCACGCAGGAGCTCGACTGGCCCGTGGTCGTCGCGTCCGTCGAGGCAGGCGACGCAGGGACAGCGTCCACGCCCCTGGAGGGCGAGGACTGCACGGCGCTCGTCTTCATGTAGATCAGCGCGCCGATACCGAGCACGCACAGCACGGTGAGCGTGATGACGGCGACGAGCACGAGCGTGTTCCTGCCGTTCCCCTTGGACGCCGCGTCCTGCGTGGCGGCCCAGATGGCCGCAGGATCCGGGCGCGGCAGGGAGAGCGCCGTCTCGATCTGCGACTGCGGAGGCTGCGCTGTCGCGGCGGACGCGAACAGCTGGGCCTGCCCCACGGTCATCGGCGCCGGTGCCGCCTGCACCGGCGCGCTGACAGCGGGCGCATGGGCCGGGGCATGACCCTGGCCATTGAACGGGAGCGCATACGGGACGGCCGCGTGCCCCGGCGACGGCACAGCGACGGCGGGGGTCCTGGTCACCCGCGCGTGACGAGCAGGCTCGCTCGCGCCCTGAAGAACCGGCGGTGGATCCTGCGACGAGAGCGCGAGCGTGGACGCGAGCGGGCTGCCCAGATCGCTGTCCAGGAGGCCGCCCTTGGGGAGGGGCGCGAGCTCGCCGGTGTCGAAGTCGCGCGGAGGGTACGGGCTCGAGGAGAGCGGAGGCGGAGCAGCGTCGTGGCCGCCGGGCACGCGCGGTGGGCTCGGGTAGGCGGGCGAAAAGCCGGGGCGCGCCGTCGGCATGCCAGGACGCACCGTGGGAATGCCGGACTGGACGCCGGCCTGGCGAGGCTGCGCTGGCACCGGCTCGGGCACCGTGCCGGCCGCCGGGCGCATCATCGGGCGCTCCCCATGAGGAAGGGATCGCACCGGCTCGGCTTGCTCGCGCGTCGCGACCGTCGTCGGGACATCCTCATCGTCATCCATCAGCGATGAGGCGGACATCTGCCTGTCGTCCGCGTCCCTCGACAGCGGGCGCCCGACCGGCGCGATCCCGCTCGCCGGCGGAGCGTTCTGCCGCAGGATCTGCGGCGGCGTGAGGCGCTGCTGCGGCTCAGGCTCCCGACCGCGGCTGCGCAGCCCGACGCTGTCCGTGGCCGTCGTCGAGCTGCGCGAGCGCACCTGCTCGACGTTGATGGTGGATGTCACCTCGGCGGCCCACGCGAGGTGCGCCTCGCGCTTCTGGATGCGATCGACGAACACCTGCTGCACGAACTGCGCGACCTCTTCGGAGCCAACGAAGACCCCGCTCCTCATCAGGAAATTCTGCAGGGCCCGCGAGAACTCACGCGCGGTCTGGAAGCGATCTTGCTTGTGCTTGGCCAGCGCCTTCATGACCACGCTCTCCAGCTCGATCGGATAGTCGGGCACGATCGTGGACGGCGGCGGGACCACGCAGGCCTGCACCTTCTCGAGCGTGTCGAGATCGGTATCCATCCGGAAGAGGCGCTGGTTCGTCGTGAGCTCCCAGAGGACGACCCCGAGCGCGAACACGTCGGTCGTGCGATCGATCTCGTTGCCGCGCACCTGCTCGGGAGACATGTAGGCCAACTTGCCTTTCAGCGTTCCCGCGCGGGTGGACGACAGCCGGTCGGCCACCTTGGCGATCCCGAAATCCACGACCTTGGTGTAGCCATCGTAGGTGAGGAACAGGTTGTGCGGCGTGACGTCGCGGTGCACCAGGCCGAGCAGCTGGCCGTTCTTTCCGCGCAGCTCGTGAGCGGCGTGAAGCCCCTCTGCTGCATCGGAGCAGATGCGCGCAGCGAGCTCGGGCGAGATGCGCAGCCGGCGCTCCTCCGCGCGGCGCATCACCTCCCGGAGCGGCTCGCCGTGGAGGTACTCCATGGCGATCCAGTAGGTGTTGTCGTCCTTCCCGAGATCGAAGACCTGCGCGACATTGGCGTGGTTGATGCCAGCCGCGATGCGCGCCTCATCCAGGAACATGTCGACGAACTGATCGTCCTCGACCAGATGAGGGTGGATCCGCTTGATCGCGACCCACTTTTGGAAGCCGCCCGGGCCATCCATGCGAGCCAGGTGAACGCTCGCCATTCCGCCCACCCCGATCTCGTCGACCACGCGGTAACGGCCCAGGAAGTAGGTCCCCTGCTGCTTCTCGGACTCCTTCGCGCGCGCTTCAGGCGATGAATTGGTCGACCCGGGGCTTGGAGGTCCGCCCATTCGCGATGCGGGTCGAGGCGGGGGTTGGGGCATGAGCGGTCACTACTTTACCGCGAGTTCGCGGCGCTTTGCCATGTCGTCTCGGCCAGGACACCTTCCGGATGGTCAGCTTCAATCCACCGGGGCGCTGAAAGCTCCTGTCCCGACAGGTAGGACACCGCCTGAGGCCGAGGACGGAGTCGTGACGGGCTCAGGGGAACGGTTGCCCAGGTTGACCTCGCTCGAAGTAGAAGCGGAACCCCCCGGTGACCCGCGAGAGGAGCTCCCGAGGGATGGCGTCTGCGGGGTGACCGAGCCCTGCGTCGCGCGGATCGCCGACCCAGACGTCGAACGTCGCGTCGGTGTACTTGTCGACCGCATCCGTCTCGTTGGGATCGCCGCTGAACAGCGCCTGGAACTTGATGGTCCCGTCGACGGCGTAGAGCACGATGTTCTGGTTGTGGCAGGACCGCTGGAGGTAAAGCGCCATGTGCACGAGCGGCGCGAGCCCCTCCGGCTTCGGCGTCGGTGGAGGCGAGCCCGGCAGCTGGACGCCGGGCGGGAGCCCCACGCTCAGGTCGACGTCGAGCTTGTTCACGGTCCCGTCCCCGCGGATGAGGTCGACGTCATCGATCAGGACCGCGAGCCCGTCCGAGATCTCCTGCAGATCGCTCCCGCGCTGCACCCGGACCTGCAACGTGGAGCGGTAGGGGACCGCGGCGAAGAAGTCCGGGCTCATGTCGTAGCTGTCGTCCCAGCAGCCGGCCGCGCGCAGCCGTTCGCTGATGACCTCGCCTTCCCCCTGCCCGAGCGAGCACCCGAGCGAGAGCGCGCAGGCGAGGGGCGCGAGCGCGCGGGCCCTCATGACGCCGCCTGCGAGCGAAGGGCCGCCTTGATGCGGCCTCCCCCGAGGACGCGATCGCCCCGGTAGACCACGGCCATCTGCCCCGGAGAGACGGACCGCACCGGGCTCGCGAACCGCGCGACGAAGCTCTCCGCGCCCGTCGCGGGGTCGCGGCGCCGCTCGATGATGCCAGGCGCCGCCTCGTGCCGCGCGCGCACCCGCACCTCGGCCTCCAGGGGGAAGACCGCGTCGTCGCACCACACCGCGTCGGCGATCTCGGCGCCCGCGGCGTACAGATCGCCCTCGTCGCCGAGGTGCACCGCGCCGGACGCGGGGTCGAGGCCCACGACGAACGCGGGCCGGCCGAGCGAGACGCCGATGCCCTTGCGCTGGCCCACGGTGAAGCCGTGCACCCCGCCGTGCGCCCCGACCACGCGGCCGTCCCGATCGACGATGGGGCCGGGCCGGAGCCTGTCCGCGGCGCGCTCGGCCACGAACGGCGCGTAACGGCCGGAGGGGATGAAGCAGAGCTCCTGGCTCTCCCCCTTCTCGGCGCCCGGGAGCCCGCGGGCGATCGCCTCGGCGCGCACCTCCTCCTTGGTCGAGTCGCCGAGCGGGAAGAGGAGCCGCGACAGCTCGTCCGACCGGAGCATGTGCAGGAAATAGCTCTGATCCTTGTGCCGATCGCGGCCGCGGTAGAGGCGAGCGCCGCCCTCCTCCAGGACGACCCGCGCATAGTGGCCCGTCGCGACCCACGAGACCCCCAGCCGCTCCGCCAGCGGGAACAGCTCCCGGAGCTTGACCGAGCGGTTGCAGGCCACGCACGGGCTCGGCGTCTCACCCGCGAGGTAGGCCTCGACGAAGGGGTCGACGACGTGCTCCCGGAACAGGGCGCGCCGGTCGAACGTGTAGTGCGGGATCCCGAGGTGGTCGGCGACCCGGCGGGCGTCGTGCTGATCCTCGGGCGCGCAGCAGCGGCTTTTGACGCTGCCGTCGTCGGGGTAGTCCCAGAGGTGCAGCGTCACGCCGACGACCTCGTATCCAGCGTCGCAGAGGCGCGCCGCAGCGACGGACGAGTCGACTCCGCCGCTCATCGCGATGAAGACGCGAGCCCCCGAGGAGGCCCGCTCGCCGGGCCGCGCCGTACCGTCGGCCTCTCGGACCAGAGTTGCCATTTCCGTTCTTATAGCGTGGATTCCTCGCCGCGGCCGGACGCCGCGGGCGAACCCGCACGGGACACCGCGGCGAGCTCGCGCGGGATGCTGCGGCGAGGGCTGGCACGAGGAGCCGGGCGGCGGCGCGCCGGCGAATGAATGATCAGGCTGGCTCTCCGCCATTCACCCTTGGCCACGCCCGCAGGGCGCGTGTACCGTCTGCCAGATGCCGAGCGGGGTCGTGCTCGTGATCGAGGACGAGGAATATATCGCGGACCTGCTCGCCACCGCGATCCGGGAGGCAGGTTACGAGGTCATCTTCTGCGCCACCGCGGAGGCCGGGCTCTCCACCGCCTGCACCCTGGAGCCCGAGTGCATCGTCTGCGACATCGGCCTGCCCGACCACGACGGCTACTGGGTCGCGCGCAACGTGCGCACCCAGCCGTCCCGGGTATCGGTCACCCCGTTCCTGTTCCTCTCCGCGCTCGACGACCAGGAGGCCCGCCTCGAAGGGTTCCACGTGGGCGCCGACGTCTACATGACCAAGCCGTTCCGGGTCGGCGAGGTCGTCGCGCAGATCGGGGCGCTCGTGCAGATGGCGTCGCGCCTGCGCCAGCGGCGGGACAGCCTCATGTCCATCCCGGCGTCCGTCGATCAGACCGCGATCGAGGGCGATCTCAGCCAGATGTCGATCGCGACCGTCCTCACGGTCCTCGAGATGGAGCGGCGGTCGGGTGTGTTCGAGGTGAGCAGCAAGAAACGTCGGGCTCAGCTGGACATCGCCGAAGGGTGCATCGTCGAGGGGACCGTCGGAGGCACGCGCGCCTCGGCGCTCGCCGCGCTCCGCACCATGCTCAGCTGGAAGGTCGGACGGTTCGCGTTCGTGCCAGGCATCCGCCCCCTGCCCGCGGAGCGGACATCCATCGCTGCGTACCTGCTCGAGGCGACCCGGCTCGAGGACGAGAGCGCCCGCGTCGAGCTGCCGTTCCCGCCGTCGCGACGCCGTCCGGAGCCCCGGAGCGCGACGACGGCGCTCGGCGGACCGTCGTCCATTCTGGACGACGTCGCGCCGCCGTCGTCGCGCGTCGTGTCGGAGGAGCGCCTGCGCCGCGGGCCCACCCCTGCGCCACAGAGGGGCTCCGACCCCGCCGTGGCGATCTCCGATGGGCCGCCGTCGCTCGAGCTGAACTTCGACTTCGAGCTGGCGACCCCGGCGGCGCCGCCGACGCTGCCCTCGCTGGCCCGCAGGACAGCGAAGCCGTCGAGCCAGCGCGGCGTGCGCGTGGAGGAGAGCGAGCCTCCGACGCTCCCGCGAGCCGGGAGCCGACCGCCGCCCTCGCGACCGTCCTCGCCAGGCCGCGAGAGACAGAGCACCGCGGAGATGGGCGAGCTCTCCCGCGGGAGCGTCGCTCCCCCAGAGACGCAGCCGGCAAGCCACGAAGGCCCGCCGCGCGCGACCCCGATCCCCCCGAGACCGGTGCCGGCCAGGCCTCCCCGCCCCGACTCGAAGAAGCGCTGACGGCGGGAAAGGGGGAAGGTGAGGAAGCGGAAGCGCCGATCTAGAGCGTCATCCGCTGCTCCACCTCGTCCGGATCGTGATCGCGCAGGTAGCTCAGGTTGACAGCGTTCACGACGGCGTGCGCCAGGACCGGCCCGACGAGCGACCCCGTCGCCGCGAAGATGGCGCCGAGCCCCGCGCCCACGCCCACGGCCCAGCCGATCCACACCCAGCGGCTCGGACCGCGCATCTGGTGCATCAGACCGAAGAGGATCGCGCTCAGCGGCACACCGAGCAGCGGCGTCAGCAGCCCGCGGAAGAGCAGCTCCTCCCCCAGGCTCGAGAGGCCCGCGAGGAGCAGGATCTGGCCGAGCGAGAAGTCGCGCGCGACCGGGCGGAGCTCGGCGTGCAGGCGCCGCGCCCAGCTGAACCGCGCCACGGCGACGCGCGTCGTCACGACGACACCGGCCGCCAGCGTGAGGCCGAGCGCGGCGCTCATCAGCAGCGCGACCAGCGGCGGCAGCGTGAGCCACGGGCTCGGGTGGATCCACGGCCATCCATCCCGCAGCACCAGGCCCAGCGAGGTCGCCAGCGCCGCGAGGACGAGGTAGCCGGACGCCGCCCGCACCGTCGCGTCGGTTCGACCGGTCCGCGCCCATCGCGACGCCATGTCCCATCATGGCACGCCGAAAGAAGCCGGTGAAGCCGCGCGCGCCGTCAGGACCCCTGGCCGAGCGCCGGCAACCGGAGTACGTCGACGCCCATGCACGCGACCGTGGTCATCTTCCCCGGCTCCAACGCCGATGCCGAAGTGATCCATACGCTCCGCGACGTGCTCCAGGTCCGCACGTCGACCGGCCTGCTGCGGGTGCTCCGCCTGCCGATCGCCGACGCCGAAGGGCGGTACCAGGCTGATCCGGAGACGCTCCGCAAGCTCGTCGAGGAGCGCGCCATCGCGCTGCAGTACTGCGACCGGGAGGGGCTGGTCGGCGGCGACGCGAACCCCAACGGATCGGCGATGGACATCGCCGGCATCTACGGCGGGCCCCGGCGGAACGTGCTGGGGCTGATGCCGCACCCCGAACGGATGAGCGAGCCCTTCCAGGGCCACGGCTGCGCCGACGGGCGCGCCCTGTTCCACGCCGTGCTGCGCAGCGTAGGCGGCGCCCGCCCGGCCCCATCCGCGAGCGCGCCGTGAGGGACGCGTCGCCCGGCGCCGCCCGCTGCCGCGTGTGCGCCGCGGCGCTCGCGCCGGAGAGCGACCGCTGTCCGCAGTGCGGCGCGGCCGCGCGCGCCGAGGCCTGCCTGCACTGCGGCGGCGTGACCGGCGTCTCGGCGCACCCCGAGCTGCGCTTCGTGTGCGACGCCTGCGGCGGCCCGCGCGTCCCCGTCGCCGACGACCGCGTCGAGCGATCCGGCCGCGAGGCGCCGCTGCTCCAGAAGGCGCGCGCGGCGGCGTCGGCGCGCTCGGTCTGGCGCGCCGCAGGCATCGCGGCCAGCGCGCTGTTCGGCTTCGAGCTGCTCCTGTTCGCCGTGCTGCTGCTCGTCCTCGACGCGAGCGTCGGGCTCTTCACCGCCGGCCTCCTCACCATGGCGCCCGTCGGCGCCTTCGCCGTCTGGGCGCTCCGGCGGGCGAAGTCGCGGAGCCGGGACATCGCGCCCGCGCTCGACGCCGCCTGGGTCTCCGTCGCCTCCGACGTCGCCCGCCAGGCCGAGGGCCCGCTCACCGCCGGCGGGCTCGCCTCGACCCTCCGCATCGCCGAGTCCCAGGCCGAGGAGCTCCTCGCCCTCCTGGAGGTCAACGACGTCGTGCGCGGCGCGGTGAGCCCCGCGGGCGAGTTCGGCTATGCGCCGAAGCTGCGCGTCGGCGCGGCGCGCGGCGAAGACCGGGGCGAGGCGGGGGCCGAGAGCGTGGCGCGCGCCCTCGCCGCCGAAGAGGAAGCCTTCGCTGCCGAGCCCCTGACGCAACGGACCGCCCATGTCGACCCCGCGAAGCGCTGATCCCAAGCCGAAACCAGGTCCGCCGCAGCAGAAGGCCCGCGCGGGCCGGCCCGCGCCCCAGGAGCGCCGCGCCCTGACCCACATCGGCGGCGCGACGCTGCTCGAGGGCGACCCCGAGGGCGCCGCGAAGCTCGCCCACGCGCTCGACGTGGCCAGCTCGAGCACCGCGGAGGAAGCGGCGCGCGCGCACGTGCACGGGTTCCACAGCTACCCGGCCCGGATGCACCCGGACACGGCCCGCCGGCTGATCGAGGGCCTCTCGAGGCCGGGCGAGCGGGTGCTCGACCCCTTCTGCGGCAGCGGCACCGTCCTCGTCGAGGCCCGGCTCGCGGGTCGGGCGGCGATCGGCGTCGACGCGAACCCGCTGGCCGTGCGCCTCGCCCGCCTGAAGGTGCAGGGCAGCACCCCCGGCGAGCGCGAGCGGCTCGTCGCCGCCGCCCGCGAGGTCGCGGCCGCGGCCGATGAGCGCCGCAAGGCGCGCGCCGGTCCGAGCCGCCGGTACGGCCCCGAGGACGTCGCCCTGTTCGAGCCGCACGTGCTCCTCGAGCTCGACGGGCTCCGCGTCGGCCTCGACCGCATCGCGGGCCACGGCGCCGACGCGCTCCGCGCCGATCTCGAGCTCGTCCTCTCCGCCATCCTGACGAAGCTCAGCCGCCGCACGTCCGACACGTCGGAGCACGAGCTGCCGCGGCGGATCGCCGCCGGCTATCCGGCGCGGCTCTTCCTCCGCAAGGCGGAGGAGCTCGCCCAGCGCCTCGCCGAGGTCGCCACTCAGCTCGAAGCGAGCCCGCCCGCGCTCGTCGAGGAAGGAGACGCGCGCGTGCTCCGCGGCGTCGAGACCGGCTCGGTCCACCTCGCGATCACGTCGCCGCCCTACCCGGGCGTGTACGATTACCTCGCCCACCACGAGGCGAGGCTGCGCTGGCTACGGCTCCGCAGCGCCCGCTTCGAGCAGGACGAGATCGGGGCCCGCCGGCACCTCGACCCGCTCGGCCCCGAGGCCGGCCGCGCGCGCTGGCGCGATGAGCTCGGCGGCGTGCTCACCGCGCTCGCGCGCGTCCTCCGGAGCGGCGCGCCGCTCGTGCTGCTGATCGCCGACAGCGTGGTCGCCGGCGCGCCGGTCTACGCGGTCGACGTGGTCAGGGCGGCCGCGTCCGGCGCGCGCCTCACGGTCCGCGCGGTCGCGTCGCAGCCGCGCCCCCACTTCCACCGCCCCACGGCGCGCGCCTTCCAGCGCCGCCCGCGCCACGAGCACGCCATCCTGCTGATCCGCGCCTGACCCGCCGAGCTCGCCCCGCGGCGCGCGCTCACGGCAGCGCGCGCCGCCGCGCCTGAACCACCGAAAATTGCCCGGCGGCGCGGGCTCGTGGCAGGGTGCGACGGCTTCGGGCAGCGCGCGAGGCGGCCAGCACCGGCCTCCTGCTGCGCGCGGCGCTCCGGCGCGCGCGACGATGGCAAGAGCTCACCTGGCACTTCTTCTCTGGGGCACCTTCGCCCTCGGCTGCGGCAAGGCAGGCGGCGATCCGGGGAAGGTCGACCTCGACAGCACGGGGGTCGACGCCTGCGACAGCTACCTGGCCACGATGACCACCTGCGCGAGCAAGCTGCCCGCGGAGACCAGGAAGAGCCACGAGGCCGCGATCCGGATCGCGCGCGACGTGCTCGAGGCCAAGGCGGAGGCCGACGACGAGGCGCTGAAGGGCGACGCGAGGGCGGAGGCGCGCGTCGCGCTCGCGGCGGCCTGCAAGCAGATGAGCGACGCGGTCCTGGACCGCGAAGCGTGCGGCCGCTGAGCGCCGGGCGGCCCAGCGCCGGCGAGCGCGCACGCAGCGAGGCACGCGCGCGTCCGCCCGCCGCGCTTCACGCGAAGGCGGGCACCTCCGCCGGATAGTGCTGCCGGAGGAACGACGCCCACTGCGGCCGCCGCTCGGCGTGGAACACGTCGCCCGCGAGCATGCTGGTGATGAGCTTGCGCATCGTGGGCCGCTGGTTCGGCTCGAACAGGGTCTCCCGGAACTGGCCTTTGTAAAAACCCTGAACGACCCCAAGGAAGAGATCGACGGCGTAGCGGATCTCCGCCTCGTAGGCGGCGAACGCGGCGCGCGAGGTGTCCCCCGCGTCGAGCGCGCGGTGGATGGCCGTGGCGGCCAGATCGGCGCCCTTGATGGCGAGGTGCGCGCCCGTCGAGAAGAGCGGGTCGAGGAAGCCGCCCGCGTCGCCCACGAAGAGCCATCCATCGCCGGCGAGCTGGTCGACCCGGTACGAGAAATCGGCGAGCGCCCCCACCGGCCTGATGCGCCGCGCGCTCGCGAGGAACTCGCGCGCCCAGCCGCTCTCCGCGACGGTGCGATCGAAGAGCTCGTCGAGGCGCTCCCCCTGCGCCCGGCTCCGGATCCAGCTCGACGACACCACCGCGCCGACGCTCGTCACCTCGCCGCGGAACGGGATGAACCAGAACCACCCGTGCTCGAAGATGACCACCTGGATGTTGCCCTGGTGGATCCCCTCCTCGCGGGGCACGCCCTCGTAATGGGTGAACAGCGCGGTCTTGTCGAGCTCGGCCAGCTGCGCCTTCCGCCGCATCCTCGACGCGAGCAGCGTGTCCCGCCCCGTCGCGTCCACGATCACCGGCGCACGGAGCTCGACGACGTCGCCCGCGTCGGCGCGCGCGGCCGCGGCCTCCTCCGGCGCGGCGCCGTCGGCTCGAGCGCGAGGCCGCGCGCGCACCCCGACGGCGCGGGGGCCCTCGAACACCACCTCGACGGCCTCCCACGACTCGCGCACCTCCGCCCCGAGCTCCGCGGCGTGGCGGAGCAGCAGCTGGTCGAACGCGTCGCGCTCCACCTGGTAGGCGAACTCGAACCTCGGATCGAACGCGTCGGTGAAGCTGTACGTCCGCGTCCGCCCCGTCGACGAGCACAGGAACCGGGCGCCGTATTTGCGGAGGAACCGCGCGTCCAGCTTCTCGTCCAGCCCGAGCCGCTCGAAGACCTCGCGGGATCGCGGCAGCAGCGACTCGCCGATGTGAAAGCGAGGGAACCTCTCCCGCTCGAGCACGAGGGCCCGGCGACCGAGGCGGGCCAGCGACGCGGCGAGCGTCGACCCACCCGGCCCTCCGCCGAGGATGATTGCGTCCCAGCGATCCGTCATCGCTCGTCGTATAATGCGTGCTGACGCCCGAGAAAATGCGCTCTCGGCGTCGGTGAAAGGGAGCCGACACGCCTCCGCCGTCCGGGCCGGGGCCCTCGCGCTCCAGGCGCCGCGGGTCCTCGCGCACCCACGTGCCGGGGCTTGGCGCGCCACGCAGGGAGGAGGGATCGGCGGTGCCCACGGTCGTGTTCGAGGACGGCGCGCTCGGCCGCGCCGTCACCGCGGAGGTGGGAGCCGGCAGGCTCATCGATGTCTGCGACGACGCGCGCGCTCCGGTCGTTTTCTCGTGCCGCGACGCGCGCTGCGCCACATGCCGCGTCGAGGTCGTCGAAGGGGAGCAGCTCCTCGATCCGCCCGCACGCGGCGAGCTCGATCTGCTCGAGCGCCTCGGCGCCCCGCCGCGGCTCCGGCTCGCGTGCCAGGCGGTGCTCCGCGCGGGCTCCGGGCTGGTCCGCTTGCGCGGGGTCGTCGGCCGCGAGGGTTGAGCCGAAGGGGACGCGCGGCGAGCATCGCGCGCGCCCGCCATCAGGCACTGCATCAGGCACCGCCGCAGCGCGCACGTCCGCGCGTGGCGGAGCGCGCTCCGCCGCCTTCGCGATCGTCTGCTCCGGTCGTGCCCTGCCATTGGCGGCACTGGCGAACGGTGTTAAGGCAGGCCCCGTTCTGAGGCCCGGCTCCTCGGGGAGGAGAGCGAGATCAGGCGCCCCCCGGAGCTGCCCGCGCGCGGTGACGACGGGGCGCCGCTCGCCGGGGACGCGCACCGCAACGCATGCGGACGCGGTCGCCCGCCGGGCGTGGAGGCAACGCCGCGCGGAGGAGTGGAGGAGACGTGACCAAAGCCAGGAAGCTGCGCGAACTCATGGCCCGCCCCGGGCCGATCGTCATCATCGGCGCGCACAACGGGCTCTCCGCGAAGATCGGTGAAGAGGCAGGGTTCGACGGGCTCTGGGCTTCCGGCTTCGAGATATCCGCGAGCTACGCCGTGCCGGACGCGAACATCCTCACGATGGCGGAGAACCTCCAGGCCGCCAAGATGATGAACAACACGTCGCTCCCGGTCGTCGCGGACTGCGACAACGGCTACGGCAACGCCGTCAATGTCGTCCGCTGCGTCGAGGAGTACGAGGCGGCGGGCATCGCAGCGATCTGCATGGAAGACAACATCTTCCCGAAGCGCTGCAGCTTCTACGCCGGCGTGAAGCGCGAGCTCGCGGACGTCGAGGAGCACGCGCTCAAGGTCCGCGCGGCGAAGGCGACGCAGAAGGATCGCGACTTCGTGGTCATCGCGCGGACCGAGGCGCTCATCGCCGGCTGGGGGATGGAGGAGGCGCTCCGCCGCGGCCGCGCCTACGCGGACGCGGGCGCCGACATGGTCCTCATCCACTCGAAGAGCAAGGACCCGGACGAGGTGCTCTCCTTCGCCCGCGCGTGGGACCGCCCGAACACGCCGCTCGTCTGCGTGCCGACCATCTACCGCACGACGAGCGTCGATACGCTGCACAAGGCGGGCTTCAAGCTGATCATCTTCGCCAACCACGCGATCCGCTCGTCGATCAAGGCGATGACGGAGACGCTCCAGACGCTGAAGCGCGAGATGTACACCGGCAGCGTCGACGACAAGGTCGTGCCGCTCGAGCGCGTCTACCAGCTCGTGGGCGTCGACAAGATGAAGCAGGAGGAGTCGAGCTTCCTGCCCTCCGGCAGCCCGGGCGTCACCGCCGTCATCCTCGCCGCCGGCCAGAGCCAGGGGCTCCTGCCGCTCACGGAGGAGCTGCCGAAGCCGATGCTCGACCTGAAGGGCAAGAGCATCCTCGAGCGGCAGATCGACGTGCTCAACGCGTGCGGCGTCAAGGACGTCGCCGTCGTGCGCGGGTACAAGAAGGAGGCGATCAAGGTCCCGAACGCCCGCTTCTACGACAACGACGAGTACGCGACGACGAACGAGGTCTTCTCGCTCTTCCGCGCCTCCAAGGAGCTGAGCGGGCCGTTCCTCTTCCTCTACGGCGACATCGTGTTCGAGCGCGGCCACCTCGAGAAGCTCCTCAAGAGCCCGGCGGACATCTCGATCGTCATCGACCGCGCGTACGCCGAGGGCCAGCGGCCCAAGGACGCGCGCGGCGTGCCCGACCTCGTGGCCCTGAAGGACGCGCAGGAGGCCGGCTACCGCTTCGTCGGCGCCGAGGCGCCGCACCGGGTGGCCCGCGTCGGACGCGCGATCCCTGAGGGCGAGGCGCACGGCGAGTTCGTGGGCATGGCCATGTTCACCGCGAAGGGCGCGCGCCTGCTCACCGACTGTTACCACCAGCTTCAGGAGACCCGCGCGAAGGGCGGCTTCCACGAGGCCGAGTCGCTCCGCAGCGCGAGCTTCACCGACCTGCTCCAGGAGCTCATCGACCGCGGCGCGGACGTGCAGGCGATCGACGTCTACAAGGGGTGGATCGAGATCGACACGTTCGAGGACTACCGTCGCGCCTGGGCGCTCATCAAGGAGTGAGGCGATGTCCCACGGTTCCCACGGTTCAGGAAAATCGTATGCGCCCGAGTTCGTCGCCGCGCTCAAGGAGGCGGGGTTCGACTTCTTCGCGGGCGTGCCCTGCTCGCTGTTGAAGGGCCTGGTCTCGCTGCTCGACGCCGACGCGAGCGCTCGTTACATCTCGGCGACCCGCGAGGACAGCGCCATCGGGATGGCGTTCGGCGCCTGGCTCGGCGGCAGGCTGCCGATGGTGCTGATGCAGAACTCCGGGCTCGGCGTCTCTGTGAACGCGCTGGCCTCGCTCAGCACGATGTACGAGGTGCCCGCGCTGCTCGTCATCTCGTGGCGCGGCGAGGGCGGCAACGACGCCCCGGAGCACATCATGATGGGCGAGATCATGCTCCCCATCCTCGATCTGATGAAGATCCAGCACCGCGTCCTCCGGGCCGCCGAGCCGATGGGGCCCCAGGTGCAGTGGGCGAAGGACGTCATGCTCTCCACCAGGCAGCCGGCGGCGCTCATCGTGCCCGCGGGGGTGCTCGAATGAACAAGCTCGAAGCGCTGAAGGTGTTCACGGCGGCGGTCGGCAAGGACGACCTCGTGGTCTGTTGCAACGGCATGATCGGCCGCGAGCTCTACACGACGCAGGACCGGCCCTCGAACTTCTACATGATCGGCTCGATGGGGCTCGGCCTGTCGATCGGCCTGGGGCTCTCGCTCGCGCAGCCGCGCAAGCGGATCTTCGTGCTCGACGGCGACGGCAACGTCCTCATGGGCATGAACGCCCTCGCCAGCGTCGGCAGCGAGCGGCCGGCGAACCTCGTGCACGTCGTCCTCGACAACCGCTCCCACGCCTCGACGGGCGGGCAGCGGACGATCTCGGGCGACGTGAAGCTCGAGTCGGTCGCCAGCGCCGTCGGCTACCGCGCCACGCACCGCGCCGACTCCGTCGAGTCCTTCGAGGCGTCGCTGCGGGTCGCGCTCGTGCAGCCGGGCCCGGTGATGGTCCTCGCCCTCGTCGACGGCGGCACCGTGAAGGGCATCGGCCGCGTCGCGGAGACCCCGCAGGAGCTCGCCTCCCGCTTCGCGGCCGAGGCGCGCCGATGAGGGCGATCCTGCTCGCCGCCGGCCGCGGCCGGCGCATCGGCCGGGACGCTCCGAAGTGCCTCATCTCGATCGAGGGCAAGACGCTGCTCGAGCGCCACCTCGTGAACCTCACCGAGAGCGGCGTCACCGATCTGACGATCGTCGTCGGCTTCCGGCACGAGATGATCGAGGAGGCGCTCGCCTCGCTCCGCCCTTCGCTGAAGGTCGAGCTCGTCAAGAACCC
The DNA here is from genome assembly GCF_051525235.1 of Sorangium sp. So ce124. Classification (NCBI taxonomy): domain Bacteria; kingdom Pseudomonadati; phylum Myxococcota; order Polyangiales; family Polyangiaceae; genus Sorangium; species Sorangium sp. So ce124. The sequence goes on along the minus strand of NZ_CP150312.1, from coordinate 10,361,982 downwards.
GCGGTTCACCCACGGCAGCATCGTCTCGCTCCACGTCGCGGCCGATCGGCTGTCGGGCGGCGGGCTGTGGATGGACGCCGACGTGCTGTACCCCGCCGCGCTGCTGCGGCGCCTCGTGAGCTCGCCGCACGAGAACTGCCTGCTTGTCGACGCGAGCTCCGAGGAGAGCGGCGAAGAGATGATGGTCGGCGTCCGCGACGGCCGCATCCTCAAGATCGCGCGCCGCGTCGGCAAGGACTGGGACATCGCCGGCGAGACCGTCGGCTTCGCCAAGGTCGGTCCGCAGGGCGGCCGCGCGATGCAGCGCCTCCTGGAGGAGGAGGTCTCCGCAGGCCGCCTCGATCAGGAGTACGAGGCCGCGATGGACCGCGCTTTCCAGGAGATACCGTTCGGTATCGAGCGCGTCGACGACCTTCCCTGGACCGAGATCGACTTCGAAGAGGACGTGGAAAAGGCCCGCCGCCTGGCGAGCTCCCTCTAGAGCGGGCCCGAGCTCGGCGCGGCGCAGCCCGGTCGCCGAGTTCAGGCCACGGCCAGCTTCGCGCGCCGGGATGCGCCGCGGAGGAACCAGCCGTTCAGCCAGATGACCGCGACGATCCAGACGACCCCGCCCGTCGCGAAGAAGACCTGACCCAGCCAGAGCTGGTCGACGAGGAGCGTCAGCACCACCATCGACAGGAACGCGTCGCCGTTCGATATCGCCCAGAGCGCGCCGATGAAGCGAGTGAGCGGCGACGCCTCCTCCCGGATCAGCTGCTTTACCTGATCCGCGCTGGTCGAGGACTGGCTCCGCCGCGGGTCGAACCACTCGTGCTCGAACGCGAGGTGCCCCATGCGCCCGATGAAGACATCGAAATGGGCAAAGAACGAGGACGAGGGGCCGAGCGCCTGGATCTTCCGGCGCAGCACGTCCGCCGTCTCGTCGGTGCCCGTCTCGAAGATCGAGCAGTACTTGAGCTTGAAGTAGTCCGCGGAGAAAGAGCGGAGCGCCCCCTGGAGCAGCGCGATCAGCAGGAGAGCGTTCGTGGACACGGTCGCGCTCCACGGGCCCTCCGCCGGCGGGTGAAGGCGAACGTGCCAGAAGATGCCGGCATAAAGAAAGACGACGCCCAGCCAGTCGGCCAGGCCGTCAATGGCGTGCCCCGCGGGGCTCACCATCCTCTTCGCCCGCGCCAGCGCGCCGTCCACGCAATCCAGGATGGAGCGGAGCTCGAACACGAGCGCCCCCGCGATGAGGTGCCTCGGATCATCGAACGTCACCAGGTAACCGGCCAGCGCAGCGAAGAGCGGCTGAACCAGCGTCACCTGGTTCGGCGTGACCGGCGTCCTCATCAGCGCCCGCACGATCCAGCGCGCGATCGGGTACCGGTAGTAGCGATTGAGCGGGTCCTCCATGCGCATCTTCCACCCGCCGGGCACACCGCCGGACTGAGCGGCAGGTGTGGAGCTCTCGGCAGCTGCGCGCGGTTCAGGCATCGGTGACCCCGGCCCGGACTCTAGGGCAGCCGCCCCTGGGGACCAACTGGATTGCGACCGCTCGATGGACATGGCGTGACAGATCGCTGCGGGCCGGCGTCCTGGCGCCACGCCGCGCTTTCCAGGGCGTATCTCGCGCCGCCGGCGACCGGCTGCGTAGTCGCTTGCGCTCCCTAGGCTTCACCGAGAACCACGCTTCGCACCTCGCGTGCGTAAGCGACAGGCACACTCGAGCGCTCCCTGTCCTGTAAAATCACATTCTCTCGCCTGCGACGTTGCGATGTTGGACGAGCGCGCGCGTCCGCTGGAGCCGGTCTGACGTGGCTGTCGCGCCACGCCGCGCGCTCCGGGGGGCGCCCTGCGAGAATGGCAGCGCGCCGGGGCTCCTCGGCGCTATGGTGCCGCTGTGGCAAGCAGGTCCTGGAGCGCGGCGCTCCTGCTCGTGGCCGCGGGGTGCACCGCGAGCGTGGGATCCATCGGGGCTGTCCTTGGACGAGATAACGAGTCGCTGGCGCTCTACGTGCGCGACGTACCGCCGGGCCTCGCCGCCGAGCGAGCGGGGCTGATCCCGGGCGACGAGATCATGATGATTGATGGCGTGTATGTCCGTGATCTCTCCTCGGCGGAGGTGCGCGATCGGCTCCGCGGCGCCGTCGGGAGCCCCGTCGAGCTCACCGTCGTCCGCGGGCGCGACGTCCGGCGCGTCCGGGTCGTGCGCACGGAGCTCAGGGCGCACGAGGGGCTCAAGCCAAGAGAGGAGCAGATCCCGCCTTGAAGCGGGGCCGGTGGCCGCTCATTGCGCGGCGAGCGCCACGAGCTCGGCATAGTGCTTGTTCGCATAGAAGGAGAGGACATCGACGGCGTCGCGCACCTCGCTCGGATCGAGGTCTTGGAGGCGGTACTCGACGCTGAGAATCACGTCGCCCTCCTCGTCGGCCGAGAGCTTGGCCATGTTGATCTCACGGTTCAGCTGGAGCAGGCGCCGCACGATCACGTCGCCCTCCTCGAGCTCCAGCGGGAGCCGCACGAACGGGATCACCGCGAAGACGACGAAGGGGGGCGAGAGCCGCACGAACAGCGGGAAGTGCCGCTCGGCCCCCTGGAAGTCGCTGCGCATGGTGTCGTTGGATACGACCTCTACAGCCCAGCCCTCGCGCTCGAGGCACGCCTTGATCTCGTCGAACGTCATGCGCGGCATCATAGCCTCTGGCGGCGCGCCTCCGGGAGCACACCGGCCGGCGGCCCGACGCCCCCCGCTCGTCCGGTCTCACGGCTGATCCCACCGGCGAGCTCCCCGCGGCAGCGCAGCTCCTTCGCCTGGAGCAGGGAGCGCGACGCACCGGGAAGCAAGGAAGCTAGCCGAGTGAGAGTGCTGCCCAGGCAGCAGCCGCCGCGAGACGTCGGTGCGGCTCGACAGCGACAGCCGCCAGCGCCGTCCACACGGCGGTCCACACTGATGACCGACAGCCCGGAGGCAGCTCGTCCGGCCGGCGCTTTTGTCCGCGGAAGGCCGCGGCTCGCGTTGACGGTGCCCCGCGCTCGAACTATGCGTAGAGGTCCGATTTCGAGTCCGCCGAAGGAGCGATTCATGCGCCGTTACCAGTTCACATCCGAGTCCGTCACCGAAGGACACCCCGACAAGGTGTGCGACCAGATCTCCGACGCCATTCTGGACGGGATCCTCGAGAAGGATCCGACGGCCCGCGTCGCGTGCGAGACCCTGGTGAAGACGGGGATGGCCGTCGTGGCCGGCGAGATCACCACCTCGGCGTGGGTCGACATGCCGGTCGTCGTGCGCAACACCATCAAGGACATCGGCTACACCGACGCCGCGATGGGCTTCGACTACGAGACGTGCGCGGTGCTCACGGCGATCGAGAAGCAGTCGCCCGACATCTCCCGCGGCGTCACCGAGGGCGAGGGCCTCTTCAAGGAGCAGGGGGCAGGCGACCAGGGGCTTATGTTCGGCTATGCGACGGACGAGACGCCGGAGCTGATGCCCTCCCCGATCAGCTATGCCCACCGCCTCGCCCGGAAGCTCGCGGATCTCCGCAAATCCAAGAAGCTCGACTGGCTGCGCCCCGACGGCAAGACCCAGGTCACGATCGAGTACGAAGATCAGACGCCCGTGCGCGTGAGCGCCGTCGTCGTGTCGACGCAGCACAGCCCCGAGGTCAAGCACAAGACGATCGTCGACGCGGTGCGGAGCCTGATCATCGAGAAGAGCATCCCGGCCAAGCTGATGGATCGGAGCACGAAGATCTACGTGAACCCCACCGGCCGCTTCGTGGTCGGCGGCCCCTTCGGCGACGCCGGCCTCACCGGCCGCAAGATCATCGTCGACACCTACGGCGGCATGGGCCGGCACGGCGGCGGCGCCTTCAGCGGCAAGGACCCGACGAAGGTCGACCGCTCCGCCTGCTACTACGCGCGTTACGTCGCGAAGAACGTCGTCGCCTCCAAGCTCGCGGCGCGCTGCGAGGTGCAGATCGCCTACGCCATCGGCGTCGCCCAGCCGGTCGGCGTCCACGTGAACACCTTCGGCACGGGCCGCGTAGGTGAGGACGTGCTCGAGAAGTACATCATGCAGAACTTCGACATGCGGCCGAAGGCGATCATCGAGCAGCTCGATCTGCTGAAGCCCATCTACCGAAAGACGGCCGCGTACGGCCACTTCGGGCGCGACGAGTTCACCTGGGAGAAGACGGACCGCGCGGCCAAGCTGGCCGAGGACCTGCTGCGCCCGACGCTCGCCGCGGTCCCCGCGGCCACGAACGGCTCGGGGAGCAAGAAGGAGCCGAAGCGCAAGGGCAAGAAGGAAGTGGGCGCCCAGGCCTGATCGTTCGGAACGCTCCGCCCGCTGCGCGTGAGCAGGGCGAACCGTGACGGCCCCTCGGAGGGGCCGAGAGCGCCGGCGCTGTCGAAGCGCCGGCGTTCTGCGTTTTGTCGACCCAGCCCGCCTCTCCCGGAGCGCGCATGAACATGGCGCCTGGGTCGGATGCAGGTGCCACGATGTGGGCACCCACCTCACAAAAAAGCACCGCCATTTGCCGGGATGGGCTGACTGCTGCGGCCGCTTCTGCTGATAAAATCATCGACGACTCCCGTATCGCCGGATCGACCGAACCTCCCTGGTTCCATGCGACCTCGAGGAGCACCGATGAAACCTTGGTTGAATTTCTTGAGCCTCATCACTGCAGCAGGGTGTGTGGGCGCGGCCTGCACCGGGAACATCGGACCGGTAGGCGGCCTCGATGTCGGGGAGGGCGGCGCCGCGAGCGCCTCCAGCACCGGCGGGATACCGCACACGACAGCCGAAACGACGGTCGACGCGTCGACCGTCGCCACGTCCGCGGGTGTGGGCACGGGGAGCGCGGGCTGCAGCGGCTCGCCGGATGTCGACGACGACGGCGACGGCTTCACGGAGCTCGACGGGGACTGCGACGATTGCAACGCGCTGGTCAACCCGCGAGCGCTCGAGCTGCCGACGGTCGGTGGAGAAGGGGGAGCCTCGCCGGAGCCCGTGGACGACGACTGCGACGGCATCGCCGACAACGTGCCCGAGCCGTGCGACGACGGGATCCCGCTCGACGACCTGGATCCGCTCAGCGCCGCGAGGGCGGTCGAGCTGTGCAAGATGTCGTCCGGGCCCGACGACTGGGGCGTGGTCTCTGCGGCCTGGGTCATGGTCGACGGCGCGCCGCCGCCGCAGGAGCCCGAGCTGCTCGCCAACTTCCACCTCGGGCACGGCGTCCTCCCCGCGTTCGGGCCCAACGTCCCGCCCAGGGCGGGCAAGCGGCTGCTCGCCCTCTCGAGCGGCACGGCGCGGACGCAGAACGACGAGGGGTTCGAGAGCCCGGAAGGCTTCGACAAGAAGTACGAAGGTGATTTCCCGCAGGGCTTTCCGAAGGTCCCTCGCAACTGTGAAGATCTCGTGCAAGCGAAGCCGTCCGACCCGACCGCCGTCGAGATCACCATCCGGGTCCCGTCGAACGTCCACGGCTTCGCGTTCAACGTCAATTACGTCACGTTCGACTGGCCAGTCGTCTGCGACAATTTCAACGATTACTTCGTCGCGTTCCTCTCGCCGCGGCCGGCCAACCTCATCGATGGCCACATCCTGTTCGACAGCGAGAGGAACGCGATGAGCGTCAACAGCACCTTCATCGACGTCTGCGGCTGCGCGGGCGGCCCGCCCTGCGATCTCGACGGCAGGGTCTACGCATGCACCCGCGGGACCCGGGAGCTGCTCGGGACGGGGTTCGAGAGCCGCGCTGGGACGAGCTGGCTGGTCACCTCGGCGCCCGTGGAGCCGAACACGGAGATCAAGATCCGATGGGGGGCGTACGACGCCGGAGACCATCAGCTCGATTCGACCGGGCTCGTCGACAACTGGCGGTGGCTCACCGACAAGGACGAGAACGTGATCACGCTCCCCGACGCCCCTGCGGCGAAGCCGTAGGGCGCACCGGCAGCGGCGGCGCGCACACCGGCGTGCGCGGGAGGCGCCGGCCAGCGCGCCCGCGCGCCGGGGCGATCAGGCCACGAGCGGCGCGTCCGAGGTCGCCGCGCCGACGCCGGCGAGCAGCTCCTTGTACCAGGCGGCCGCCCCCGCCGCGCGGCCCGGCAGCGCGCGGCTGCCCCAGAGGACCGAGAGCGTGCGGGTCGTCCCCGCGTGCGTCTTCGCCCGCTGCGCGTCCTTCACCGCGTTCGCGCACGGGCCTTCCGCGTCGAAGACGCAGAGGAGCCCCTCGAGGTCGATCTCCTGCCCCGAGGCGTTGAACACGTAGCGGGAGCCAGCGGGCGCGACCTCGATGCGGAGCGGCGGGCGGGCGCGGTCGAGATCGATCACGCTGATGGGCAGGCCGGTGTGCAGCGACACGGCGTTGCACGCGTCCACGGCCGCGTTGATGGCCGCGAGCGATCCCCCCTCGGCGGCGCGGATGAGGTACTCGGAGGCCGGCTTGCCCCTTCCGGTCGGCTTGTAGCCGCCGTGCCGGAGCAGATCGCGGACCGCCGACCGCACGGCGTCGTCCGAGCGGAACGGGGCCGAGGCCTTGTCGGACAGGAGGCCGCGGAGCGCGTCGCTCCCCTGCAGCTCGCCGAGCGGCGCGGGGAACGTCGTGACGAAGGCGGCGACTTCGAGCAGAGGATGTGCCGGGAGCGTGAGCACGCGGCGCACTCTACACCAGCGGCGAGGCTGCGCGAGCGCCATCCTCGGAGCAGGTCGTGACGGCGAGCTGCTCGCCAGAGGCGTGGCTGGGCGCGCGCGGGAGGAGCGCCTCGAGCGACCGCTTCGGGATCGACCGCACCGCGGTGAACGCGAAGGAAGGCCCGTTGATGCGCCGCGGGGCGCGACAGCGCTCCTGGATGGATGCTCGTCATCTCACACTCTCTCGGTCAATCCCGGGAGTGCGCAGGTCGACTCGGTCGACTCGATGGTACCGTGAGCGATCCCGTCCCTCTGCGGCGCAGATCGACTACCCTGTCCGGCCGTGACGACGGACTCCACACGCCCGAAGCTGAGGTCGCCCGCCGAGCTCCGGCGCTCGATGGGCGGCGCGGCGCGGGGCCGCCCAGGAGGCGCCGCACCGCCGCTCGCCGAGCGCGTGATCCCGTGGCTGCTCGGGGCCACCGTCGCCGGGTCCGTGCTCTCCATCGGCGCTGTCCATACGCCGACGCTGGCCGTGGTGTCCGCGGTCGTGGCGATCGCCGCCGCGCTCTCGCTCCGCGCCAGCGCGCTCGGGGGCGAGGCGTCTCACGTGAAGACGCTGCCGGCGCTCACGCTGCTCGGCTTGACCGCGTATACCCTGCTGCAGGCCGTGCCGATGCCGCTCGCGTGGCTCGAGCGGCTCTCGCCGGCGAGCGCCGACATCTGGTCGCGCTCCCTGATGCCGCTCGGCGAGGCGGCGCCGCGGTACGCCAGCGTCTCGCTCGACCCCGGGGCCACGCTGGTCGAGGCCGTGAAATGGTTGACCTATACCGGTGTCTTCATCACGGCCGCGTTCGTCGGCGCGCGGCACGGCGCGAAGCTCGGGATCACCCTGGTCTTCGGCAGCGCGTTCCTCGCCGCGCTCACGACGATCGCCCACGGGCTGCTCGGCGCGACGACCGTCTTCGGCCTGTATCAACCGCGGTTCTCGGTGGCGTCATGGCACGTCGGGCCGCTGCTCAACCCGAACAACCTCGCCGGTTACCTGAACCTCGGCATCCTCTCGGGGGTCGGGCTGCTGCTCACGAGCAGGCCGCACCTGCCGGCCTGGGTCATCGGCGTCGGGCTCACCACGATCGTCGGGGTCGGCATCATCGCGTCGTCTCGCGGAGGGCTGCTGGCGCTGCCGCTCGGCCTCGCCCTCTTCGCGTTGCTCTCGCGGCGGCGGCGCGGCAGGCACCGCGCCGGCGCCCGCGGCCGGGGCGCGGCGGCCTGGCTGCTGAGCGTGGCCATCGGCGGCGGCGCGCTGCTGGCCGCGCTCGCCGCGACGAACCGCACGCTCTCGGAGATGGCGGACGACAACCTCGACAAGCTGTCGCTCTTTCGCTCGACGCTCCCGCTGCTCGCGGATCACTGGCTCCTCGGCATCGGGCGCGGCGCATTCGAGACGGTGTTCCCCGCGTATCGACAGTCGCCAGGGAACATCGTGTTCACGCACGCCGAGAACGTCGTGATCCAGTGGGCGGCCGAGTGGGGCGCTCCGGTCGCGGCGGCCTCGCTCGTCGCGCTCGGCGTCGCGTTTCGCCCGGGGAAGATCGCCCTGCGCGCGAGCACGGCGGCGCTGGGCGCCTGGGTCGGCTGCGCGGTGCTCCTCCTCCAGAACCTGTTCGATCTCGGGCTCGAGGTGCCAGGCGTCAGCATCGCGCTCGCGGCGACCCTGGGCTCGCTCTGGGGTGAGGCCTACGGCGAGCGGCCGCGGCTGGAGGCTCCGGCGGGCGAGCCCGGCCCGGAGCGGTGGCGGCCGTGGCAGGCGGCGGGTTGCGCGGCGGTCTCCGCGCTCGTGCTCGTCTCCCTGATGGTGCGCTTCGGCTGGCGCGACGTCGACCACGACCGCCGATCGCTGCGCGCGCAGAGCGAGGCCGGCGCGGCGAGCGGCGCCGGCTGGCCACGCTTCCGCGAGGAGCTCCGCGCGGCGATCCTCCGCCACCCCGCGGAGCCGTACTTCCCGTTGCTCGGCGCGGTCGCCGCGCTGCGGGGCAGCGGCGAGAGCCCCATCCCATGGCTCCAGCGCACGCTCGAGCGCTCGCGCCGCCACGGGCGCGCTCACCTCCTGCTCGCGGAGGTGCTCGCGTCGCGCGGCGCCAAGGAGCAGGCGCTCCTGAGCCTGCGGCTCGCCGTGGAGGACGACCCCGGCGTGACCGCCACCGCGGCGGGGCTCGCCCGGCAGTGGACCCAGACGTGGGAGGAGCTGCTGCGGGCCGTGCCGGAAGGCAGGGCCGGGGTCGAGGTGCTCGAGCGCATGGCCACCGCGGGCGACCGCCGGGACGAGGTCGACCTGCGCCTGCGCTGCGCTGAGGAGGCGATCGCGCGCGACCGCGCGCGGGTCGGAGCGCACTGGGCCGCCGGCGACGCGCTGCTCGCGATGCTGGAGGCCCCGGGCTCCGCCCGCTGCAGCGGTGACGACGCGCGGAGGGCCGCCTGCGAGCGGGAGATCGAGGCGCACGCTGCGGCGGTGCAGGGGCTCGACGACCGCTCGTTCTTCGCGGTCCAGCTGAGGGCGCGGCTCCTCCTCCTGGGCAAGAAGGGCGCGGAGGCGGAGCAGCTGCTCGCGGGGAGCTGCGAGCGGCTGGACAACCGGGCCGGCTGTCTTCGCCTGCGGGTCGTCGCGGCGGCGCAGATGGCCTCGTCCGAGAGGCTCCTCCCCGCGCTCCGCGAGCTGCTCTCCGCGTCGTGCACCTCGCTCGCGGCGTGCGCGGCGACGTCGACCTGGGCCGGCGACCTGCTCGCGGCGCGCGGGGACTATCCGTCGGCCGTGACCTACTACGCGCGGGCAGCGCAGGACGAGCCCACGGAGGAGCGCCTCCTCAAGCTGGCCGACGCCGCCGGCCGCGCGGGCGCGCACATCGAGGCGTCGAAGGCGCTGGAGCGCCTGCTGCAGCGGCGCGGGGGGCAGGATCCCGCGCTGCGCAAGCGGGTCCTCGACGAGAAGGCGAAGGCGCTGGCGCCCTCGTTTGACCCGTAGGTAGACTGCGCCCCCGTCCACGTGCGCGCGTCCAGTTCCCTCGAGCGAATCGTTCCGTGAAGTTGTCGTCGTTGCTGCGCGCCTTGACGCATGGAGGCACTGGGGTCGCGTTCGCCGTCCTTCTGCCGCGCGCTGCCTCGCTCGCTGCCCAGTGGGTGCTCGCGCTCGTGGCCGGACCGGCAGAGCTCGCCGCCCTCGCCAACTACACGTCCAGAGGGGTGGTCGTCGTGGCGCTGGTCGCCGCCGGCCTCTCGCCAACCCTGGCGCGCAGGGCGCGAGCGATGGCGACCAGGGCCGGGCGCGCGCTCGCGGGCGGCGCGATCGCGCTCATCGCCTTCATCGCCTTCAGTGTCACGCTCGCCCACGAGCTGGGGTCCGGGCTGGGCGTCATGGCGGGGGTGGTCACCGCGTTCTTCAGCGCGTGCTCACTCTTCGCCGCCGCCTCGACGAGCATCTTGCCCATCTCTCAGCTCCAGGGGCGCTTCCTGCAGACGCTCGCGGTGCTCCTCGTCTTCTCGCCCGGCGCCTCCATGGCGGCCGCGCTCGCGGGCAGCCCGGCTGCGGTGTCCGTCGCGGTCGGGTTCGCCGGTGCCACGCCTGCGCTGCTCCTCGTGCGCCCCACCCGGATCCGACGCGCAGCGCGTTACGCGATGCTCGTCGTTCGGCACGCGGTCCCCTATTCGATCGCGAACTTCTCGACGGTCGTCGTCTATCCGCTCTCGCTCAGCGCCAGCCAGCCGCTCATCGGTGATCATCGCACCGGGCAGCAGGTGCTCTACTGGTCGTTCGTCGCCGCCCTCTCGCAGGCGTCGCAGGCGTTCGCCGCACGCGCTGTCGCGGGCACGCTCGGGGCGGGGGGCGAGACGGACTGGCACGCGCGCGCCGTGCGCGCCTGGCTGCCCGCGGCGGCGGCGCTCTCGGTCATCGCCGCGATCCTCTACACGCTCTTCGCTGTCCCGATCTCCTGGCTGCCGTTCTCGGGTGCCGCGCGCGACGCCATGACGCTGACCATGCTGGTCTCGGGGATGGGTCCGCTCATCACCGATTCCATGTGCGTCTACTTCTGCGGTCCGCGGTCGCGCCGCGCGCTCCCGATCGGCAGCGTGCTAAGCAGCGCGAGCCTGGCCGGCCTTCTGCTGCTGGCGCCCGAGCCCTTGGTCCGGCATTTCGGGGTGTTCGGCCCTTCCGTGCTCGTCGGCGTGGCGCGGCTCGCCTTCCTGACCGACGCGCCGGTGCGGCGATACGCGCTCGTCGCGATGCTCCTGCTGGTCTCGGCCTTCGCGCTGGCGTTGACGCTGGGGCGCCCCCTCGGCGTCTAGCGCCGCGCGCAAGGGATCCCGACGAGATCGCCAGACGCGCGGAGCTACGAACGCGCGTCGCGCGCGCGGCATCCCGCGGTGGCGCGATCGGGCGATCGCCGTCGCGCGGGCCCGCGCGACGGCGAGGAGCGCGGCGGCCAGTGCGCCGAGGCCGGCCGTCCAGGAGTCCGTGTGCTGCCCTGGCGCCTCGGAGCAAACGCAGCCACGACCATAAAGGAGCGTGTCGTACGGCACAGCTGCGGAGCCGGCAACGCCGCCGCCAGCTCCACCTCCGGCCCCGCCACCCCCGCCACTACCTCCCTCACCCCCGGCCCCGCCTCCCTCACCCCCGGCCCCGCCAGCCCCAGCGCCTCCTTCGCCTTGTGGCATCCTCACGATCACGCCGTCCGACCCGCGATCCGGGGAGAGCCCCGCGGCAGAGACCGCGCGCACACCGACATAATACTTCGCCCCGTCGAGCAGCGGCAGCCCTCGAATCGAGACCTCGGAGACGTCGCCGACATTCCGCCACGCCGGCGAGTCGATGTAATCGCCCTGGCCGCCCACGACCGCCACCTGATACGCGATGGCCTCCGCGACCTTCGACCATCTCACATGGAGAGTGTCTCTCGTGTTGATCTCGTCGACGTCCTCGCCTGTATCAGAGCTGCTCGGGTCGACATCCCAGACGAACTCGGGCGCTGGCAGGATCTCGTGCCGTAAGTTGTAGAGATAGCCATCTGCGACGCTCACCACGATGTCGTCATTGCCATCGCCGTCCGTGTCCGCGAGGATCGGCGCGCCGACCGGATTGCCGAAGTGATGGGACCAGAGGAGGCGCTTCGAGCACACGTCGACCGCGTAGAGAAAGCCGTTCGTGGAGCCGACCACGACGGTGCTGCCCTCGGAGGCGCGCCCCGTGAGGTTCCGCGAGCTCGCCACGTCGCCGAGCTGACCCATGACGGCGCTCGCCTGACGTGCGGCCTCCTCGTCAGCGAACGCAGCATCGCCGGCGAGGACCACGGAGCTCGCTCGCCCGGCGACGGAGGCGTCGAGCTCAGTGAACGTGAGGCGCGCCGGCATCATGAACGAGCCCTCGACGAGGAGCGACCGGCCCTCACACGCGGCGATCGCACCGTGCGGATACGGCCGGCTGTCCTCCGTGCCCTTCCAGAGAGCAGCCCTGAGGTCGTGCGACAGCGTCCTCGCCGGGAAGCGCCCCCCCTGCAGCGTCATCTCGAGCTGCGAGTCCCCCGATACGTCGGCGAGGATCGGCATGAAATAGGTGAGCGGCTCGCCGCTCTCGCCGAGGGAGCTGCCGTCCCGACCGGAGAGCACCCGGGCGGAGTTGATCGCGAGCGCGACGTCCTGCGCCCCATCTCCGTTCCAGTCCGCGAGCGCGGCCGCCTGGGTCCCGGCCGCCGCGGCGATGCGCTGATTCCAGCGCACCGCGCCGCTCTGCTCGATGGCGAGCACGTCAGTGCGCAGGTCCTGGTCGACCGTGAGCGCGACGAGCTCCGGGGCGCCGTCTCCATCGAGATCGCCATGCAGCACGTCCCACGCAGGCGGCTTCTCCAGCGAAACCTCGCGCGTCTGCGCGCCGCTGGCGTCGAGCATCGCGACCGAGTACCTCGCCGGATCGGTGAGCGGGTGCCGCCGCCTGAAGCACGCGAGGGTCGCCGGCGCGTTGCCATCGGAGGGCGCGATGGAGGCGCCGAACGCGTCCATCACGCGCCATGCGGCCTTGGCGGGCGCGACATTGCTCGCCCCCTCGGACGCGATCCGGATGAGGTCACTCCGGCTGTCGACCACGACGACGCTGGCCGCCGTGTCGCCGGGAGAGAGCTTCGCTGCGAGCGGAGCGCGGCCGAAGTCGACGTAGGCGCCCGGACCGGTGCTGTAACCGCCGACGCGCGCCCCGGGCAGGAGATCGCGCCCCTCCTGCACCAGGTTCGTGGGCGCGAGCGACGCGTCTAGCAGCGTGAGAAACCCGTCATCGCGGGAGATGACGAGCCGCGGAAAAGCCGGAGACGTCGCCGCCACCGTGTCGAGCGCCGCGATATCGACGCCAGGCTCGACGGGGTATGCCGCGGCCGGCGAGACCCCGCCCTCGAGCATCTCATAGGCGGTGAGGGCTACCGGCTCCGAGGTCGCCTCGAGCACGAGCTCGCCGCGCCCGTCGCCGGTGAGATCCGGGGTGACAAGCGACCAGATATGGCCCGTCCTGCGCGACCTCGACCAGTCCATCCGCGTGCGTATCCGCTCTCCGTCGAGCGACCAGAGCTGCTCGACCCGCTCGGCTCGCCCGCGGCTGAACCGGAAGGCAGACACGCGCGCCTCGCGCGACGTGAGGATCCACTGCTCGGAGCCGGAGCCTCCCGGGATCGCGCCTCGCGCCATCTCGTCGGGGATGGCGGCGAGCTCGTCGCCCGTGGCTGCGTCGAGCACGATGGAGGTCCACGAGCCCCCCGCGCTGCCGCTCACCAGCACCTCGAGCGCGCCATCGCCGTCGAGATCCCACGCGAGCTGCGTCGGAGCGCGGGCGTCGCCGCCGTCCTTCGGCGCGAGGGTCTTGCGCCACACGACGGCGAGCGAGGGGCTCTCGCCCGGTCTGTACGCGAGCAGCGTGACCTCGCGCGCGCCCTGCTGGCCGACGACGCGGTTCTGAAAGCAGAGCGCGTGCTGCCGCGGCGTGGACGGGTCGCCCAGGGTCACGGCCTCGCAGACCGAGCCGCCGAGGTACGCGCCGATGCTCGCCGACTCTGCGAACACGGTCCCCGTTCCCGAGACGAAGAAGAACCGATCATGAGAGGGGACCAGGAGGTCCGATGTCCCGTCGCCATCCCAGTCGCCCACCGTGTTGGCCGTGGCGCTGCAGTGCGAGCGCCGCGGAGGAGCGGACAACCGGTCAACGGCATCGAACCCGCGCGCGAAGCTGTAGATCACGCCGGGGCTGTCCGTGCGAACGGAGCAGCAGCCGCACTCGTCGAGGAAGAGATCGAGGTGGCCGTCGCCGTCGAGATCGGCCAGGCGTGCGGCCCCGAGCGTCCCGAGCTCCGAGGCGTCCTCGCGCCAGAGGATGGCCCCGCTTTCGCCGGCGACGACCGCCGCCCCGGCGCCGCTCAGCACGACCGCTTCGAGCGACCCGTCGCCGTCGAGATCATCGAGGGCGTGCAGCGTCTGAAAGCCCATGGAGGGAGTGCTCCAGCGGATGAAGCCCTGCGGATCGGACAGCACCACGCGGCCGCTAGACACGAAGAGCAGGTCGACCTCGCCGTCCTGGTTCGCGTCGCCAGCGAGCACCTTGCCCGTCGAGAGCACGCCGCCGAGGTATGCCCGCCAATAGGGCGCCGGCTTCACGATATTGCTCGTGGACGACGTGGCGCCCGTGCGCTGCGGATCGTGACGGGCAGAAGCCCAGTCGCCGGCGGCGAAGGCGCCGTCGAGCAGGAGCGCGGAACAAACGGCGCTCGCCACCGCGCGGCGCATCAACAAGGAGAATCGTTCCATGCGGTTCTTCCCGACGCGCGCCGCTGCCAGCCGCGCGGCGGCATTGTACGCGATCACCACGGAGGTAGCACCGCGCACACCCGGCTGCACCCGGCCGCGCCATGGCCATCATTGTAAGCCATCATCCAGCCCGCGCACACCACGCCACATCGGCCCCTCATTCCGCGCGCAAGCTTGAAAGTTTGTGGCTCGGGGAGCACCTTAGCCCTCCGCCGGACCCCTAGCTGGATGGTAGCGCCTCGAGCGCATGACTTATGGCTGACGAATTCAGAGCCCCTCCCACGACCGCGGCCCGCCACGATGCTCCAGACGAGCACACCATCGACCTCGTCGCCGCCTGGCGGACGGTCAGCAAGCACTGGGCCGTCGCACTGACGACCCTGCTCTTCGTCGCCCTCAGCGTCACGTTCTACACGCTCGGACAGAAGAAGATCTACCAGTCGACGGCGACATTGCAGTTCGATCCGAACCCCCCCCGCCCGCTCGGCCGGGGCGTCGATACCGTCGTCGACATGGGCTCGGGCTCGTACTGGAACAACCGCGAGTACTACGAGACCCAGTACAAGGTCATGCGGTCGATGCGGGTGGCGCTGGCAGTCGTCGCCCAGCTCAATCTTCAGAACGACGCGCACTTCCTCAATGATCTGCCGAGGGACGCCGCCGCCCCCGCGCCGATGAGCGTGAGCCCGGAGGAGGCCGCCGAGCTGGTCCGCGAGCGGCTCGCGGTCGAGCCGGTGAAAGACAGCCGCCTCGCCATCGTCCGCTACAACGACGCAGATCGCGAGCGGGCGCAGCGGATCCTTTCCATGCTGATGGACGTCTACATCGAGCAGAACCTCGATGACGCGCTCACCTCGACGAACTCGGCGGTCGACTGGCTCCGGACGCAGCTCGACAAGCTGAAGAACGATCTCGAGACGAGCGAGACGTCGCTCTATGAGTACAAGAAGAGCAACAACATCCTCGACATCGATTTCGAGGACAAGACCAACCTGCTTCGCGAGGAGATGAAGCAGATCAACGACGCCCTCACGACCGTGCGCACGCGGCGCGAGGAGTTCGCCGCGCGCACCCACGAGCTGTCGCAGGTCGACCCGAACAACCCGCTCGATCTCCCCGCCTCCGAGCTCATCCAGAGCCCGCTTCTCCAGATGCTGCGCGCTCGCCATGAGGAGTTCGTCCGTGAACGCGACGCGCTCGTCGGCTCCGGCAAGGGCGAGAACCACCCGGAGGTACGCGCTGCGATTGAGCGGGTGGCCGCCAACAAGAGCGCGCTGATCGCCGAGATCAAGAATGTTCAGGGCGCCGTGAGCCGCGATCTCGCCATCGTGAAGCGCCAGGAGACAGGCCTCGCGGGGCTGCTCGATGGCGCCAAGAAGCAGGCCTTCGAGCTGAACTCCCTCAAGATCGAGTACGACCGGCTCCGCAGGACGAAGGAGAACACGGAGAAGCTCTACCAGCTCGTCCTGGAGCGCACGAAGGAGAGCGATCTGCAGCGGATGATGCGGGTGAACAACATCCGCGTCCTCGACAGGCCGAACCTCCCGCTCATGGCGATCCGGCCCCGCGTCCCGGTCAACATCGCGATCGGGATCCTCGCCGGGCTGCTCCTCGGGATCGGTGCGGCGATGGCGCGGGCGATGCTCGATCGCACCCTGACGACGCCAGACGAGGTCGAGCGGGAGCTCGGCCTGCCCTTCCTGGGCCTGCTCCCGGAGTTCGACCGGCGGGACAGAGGCGAAGCCCTCCCCCGCCGGGCGCGCCGCCGGGGCAAGCTCGCAGTCCAGCTGGGCCGGCCCGAGTTCATCGTCCATGATCAGCCGAAGAGCGGGATCGCCGAGGCGGCCCGGGCGATCCGGACGAACCTGCTCTTCATGTCGCCTGACCAACCCTACAAGACGCTCCTCATCGCGAGCGCCGGCCCCGCCGAGGGCAAAACAACGGTGTGCTGCTGCATCGCCGTCGCCATGGCGCAGGCCGGGCAGCGGGTCGTCCTCATCGATTGCGACCTTCGCAGGCCGCGCCTCCACACCATCTTCGACAAGGGACCGGAGCTCGGCGTGACGAGCGCGCTGCTCGACGACTCCGTGGTGGACGACGAGAGCGCGCTCAGGACCGAGGTGGAGAACCTGTATGTCATCCCCGCCGGCCCCATTCCGCCGAACCCGGCGGAGCTCCTGCACAGCGATCGCTTCAGGGCGCTGCTCCGCAAGCTTCAGGGTCGCTTCGACCGGGTGATCATCGACAGCCCGCCCATCGGCGCCGTCACCGACGGCGCCGTGCTGTCGACGCTGGTGGACGGCACCCTTCTCGTCGTGCGGGCCTCGGCCACGACGCGCGACTTCGCGCGCCACGGGATCCGGGCGGTGCTCGACGTCGGCGGCAAGACCGTGGGCGTCGTGCTGAACGCCGCCGACCTGAACCGCCGGGAGTATGGCACATACCGCTACTACGGCGACAAGAAGGACGGCTACTACCGGGCGACCGCCGAGCACGCACCACCCGACGACGCGGATGCCCCACCGCCTTCCCTGCCGAACTGAGGAGCACCGCCGTTGGTCCCCATCAGGCTTCCCCGTGCGAGCGGTGCCCGGCGCATCCGCGTCGCGGCGCCCACGAGGACGCGCGCACCCCTCGGGCGGCTCGCCGCGACGATCCTCGTCGCGACGCTGGCGACCACCGGTCCGGTCCTCGAGGGCGCGCTGGGAGATGGGCGCGGGTGGACGATCGGCCTGCTCGTGCTGCTGCTCGCCCCGTCGCTCGCCCGCGCCGGCGGCCCTCGTTTCCATCCGCTGGATCCCGAGACGTACGTTCCGGCCACATACTTCCTCAGCGTCGCTTATTCACCCATCCTGGACCTGTTGACGTCCCGCGGGTTCTACCTGCCGAGCCGCGCGGTGGCGGCGATGGAGGCGGCCTACGCCGGCGCAGTCGGATGCGCCCTCGCGTGCACCGCGCTCAGCCGTGTCCAGGAGAGCCCCAACACGGAGCGCCTGGTCCCCATGCGCAGGCCCAGGGCGATGCTGGACGAGGACTGGGGGACGATCGCTGTCGGCGTGCTCGGGCTCGGGCTCATCGCCGTTTGGATCGCCTCGATCGGCGTCGAGCGTTTCTTCACGACCAGCTATGCCGACAACCACCTCCTGGAGGACGGCAAGGGGGTGCTGACCGCGGGCTGGCACCTGGTCCGGCTCGCTATGGTGTACTGCTGCCTGCGGATCGCGTCGGCCCGCAAGGCCGGCGTGCCCGTCCCGACGATGGTCACCCTTGCCGGCCTGTCGTTCTTCGCGAGCTTCCTCCTCAATACGGTCATCGGCCGACGAGGCCCCCTCGTCTGGGCTCTGCTCTGCATGGCGCTCAGCCTGCACGTCTATGGCATTCAGATTCGACGCCTTTGGCTGGTCCTCGGCATGGTGGGCATCGTCTTTTATGGCCTCTTCATGGAAGGCGCCCGGCTCGCGACGGGCAGCGGGGTCGCCGCACAGCTCGAGTCGGCGACCGCGTACCTCGATAGCATCAACAGCCCCTTCGAGATCCGGGAGCTCCAAATCGTCTACAGCAACCTCGTCACGATCGTGAACGACAGGCCTCCTCTCATCACCTACGCTGGTGAGAGCTGGGTCAACGCGTTCCTCATCCTAATACCCAAGCCGCTCTGGGACGGGCGGCCGCTCAGCCTGGCGCAGCGCTACGCGATGTGGATGGATCCCGAGTTCGCGCGCCGCGGCGGCGGCTTCGCGATGAACGCTACCGCGGAAGGGTTCTTGAATTCCGGCCTCGTCGGCACCGCCGTCGAGATCGCGGTGTTCAGCGGGCTCTTCTTCATGCTGCCGCTCACCTTGTCGGCCTCGCGCAACACGACGCTGTTCATCCGTGCCTCCGCGGTGTGCCTCGCCTCGTTTGCATACAACCAGTTCCGGGGCGAGCTCACCTCGCTGCTCAAGATCGCGCTCTCGATAGGGCTCGCGATGCTCGCGGGCGTCGTGCTCACGACGTGCGCCAGGTACTCCCGCCGGGCGCTTGCCGCCATGCGCCCGTGGAGCCACAGACCGGCGCGGAGCCCGCGCGTCTTACGGCTCAGTCAGCCGCCAGCGCAGAACCGATAGCCAGAGCCGATGGGGCTTACGACGTGGGACGGCAGCGTGGTCAGGACCCAGCAGCAGGGACCAGCTGTGCATAGAGCGCCGCGTACTCCGCCATCACCTTCCTGGTCGCGTAGCGGCGCACGGTGTGCACGCGCGCAGCCTCGCCGAGGCGCCTCCGCAGCGACGGGTCATCACGCAGCGAGAGCAACGCATCCCGCAGCGCAGCCTCGTTGCCCGGCGGCACCGCAATGGCGACACGCCCCTCGTCGCCTTCGATGACCTCGGGCACGGCGCCGACCGGCGTGACGACGCACGGCAGCCCGCTCGCCATGGCCTCGAGCAGCGCGTTCGGCAACCCCTCGCCGTGGCTCGGCAGGCAGAAGATATCTGTGCCGCGGTACACCGCGGGCATCGCGTCCGCCGGCTGTTCGCCGAGCAGCTCCAGGCGCCCCTGCCGCGTGAGCTCCCCGAGCGCTCGATCAAGCTGCCTCTCGTGATCCGCGTCAGACCCGTAGCCGCGCTTCCCTGCGATCATGAGCGTCAGGCCCTCGACGGCCAGCAGCGCCCGTGCGAGCTCGAGGACGCCCTTCTGCGACGTGACCAGGCCCGCGAAGAGCACCCGCGGCGGCGCGGCGCCTTCCGCGCGCGGCGCCGGTGCGGGGCAGTAGCGCTCCGTGTCGACGGGGTTCGGGACGCGGACCACCCGGCGCCCCGGGAGCAGGTCCTGCATGTAGGCCTGCAGCTCCTTCGAGAGCGTGAGGATGGCCGCCGCGCGGCCGAGCACGGCGCGCACGGCCTGCCGGGTGGGCCAGGGCAAGGCGCGATGCCAGCGGATGATCTGCGGAGAAAGCCGGATGTGGAGCACGGTCGGCACGCCCGCGCGACGGCACATCTCGATCGCGATGCCCTCGCGGGCCGTCGCCCAGAACAGGGTGGTGCACAGGTGGACGACGTCCGGCCGGCGCCGCGCGAGGAGCTGGCGGAGCTCGCCCAGGGCATCGGCCGCGCGGAGCACGCGCGCGAATCTGAACCGGCTCGTCGTCTCGATGCCCGAGCTTCGGGGTGAGGTGTCGACGGCGTCGGCCTCGATGCCTGCGGCTGGCGCCGCAGCGAGATAATTCTGCATCCATCGCGCGATTCCGCCATCCGGCGGTGGAATCGGTCCCCAGAGCGCTACGCGCACCGGTGCGCCTCAGAATCGCGCATCCGAGACGATCCGCGCCCAGTTGGCGCGGAACCATGCCACGTTGGCCGCGAGACCATCGTGCAGGTTCGTCCGCGCCTCGAAGCCGAGGACGCGCGCGGCCTTCTCGGTCGACGCCTGGCGACGGCGCTGCGTGTCCCACGAGCGGCGCCCGACGACGCGCACGCCAGCGCGGCTGCCGACCATCTCATTGATGTTCTGCGCGAGGTCGATGATGCGGGTCTCCCGGCTGGACGCCAGGTTGAACGCCTCGCCGGAGGCTGCAGGCACCACGCCCGACCGGAGCAGCCCGTCGACGATGTCGCCCACATAGGTGAAGGAGCGCGTCTCTTCTCCCGTGCCGGTGATCGGGAGCGGCTCGCCGCGCATCGCCCAGTAGATGAAGTTGGGGATGACATTACGGTAGCTGCCCGGCACCTCGCCCGGGCCGTAGGAGTTGAAGAGGCGGGCTCGCACGGTGCTGAGCTTCTTGTGGCCGGTGAAGTAGTTGCAGTAGAGCTCGCCCATCAGCTTGGTGGCCTGATACGGCGTGTGCACGTCAAGCGAGACATAATCCTCGGGGACCGGCCTAGGCGGGTCGCTGCCGTACGCCGCGCAACCGGAGGAGCAGAAGACCACGCGGTCGACCCTGCTCCGCTCCGCGTGCTGCAGCACGCGCAGCGTCCCGAGGCCATTCACCTCGAGATCCCGCTCCGGGTTGTCCACCGAGTTCTGGTTCGCGAAAAGCGCGGCGAGATGGAAGACGTAGGAGGGCTTCTCCCGGAACACCTCCGCGAGCACATCGTCGTTGACGACGCTCCCCTCCACGAAGCGCACATTGGTCCGCTGCGGCAGGCACCACCGGTACGCGGAGGAGAGGTCGTCGACGACGATCACCTCTGCGCCTTCGTCGGCGAGGGCCGCCGTGAGCGTGCTCCCGATGGCACCCGCGCCCCCGGTGACGATCACCAGACGGTCCTTGTAACCCTGCCTGATGGTCTCCTGCCTCTCTGTACCTTCGCTCATGAGATGACTCCTTCTGCGGTGCGCGGAGGGGAATCGCACGCACATGGGCCCCTCGCAACTGTCCCTTCGCGTACCGAAACCTGCTTTCGACTTGCGTCCACTTCTCCGCTCGCATGGCGCTGGCCTGTTGCGCTCGCCGTCATCGCGCCGCGCGCGAAGACTTCCTCGTACCGGGTTATCAGCGAATCGCGGGTGAACCAGGTGAGAAAAAACCTGCGCCCGGTCTCGCCCATGGCGCGCCGGGCCTCTGGAGCCATACCGTGTAGCTGACGTATGGCCGCCGCGAGCGCCAGCGGATCCCCGGGCTCGCACGCGAGACCCGCCCCGCTGTCCCGGACCAGGTCCGCCGGATCTCCGCCCGCTCCGACCAGCACTGGCCGCCCCGCAGCCATGTAGGCCGGAATCTTGGAGGGGATCGTCATTTCGAAGCATGGATCCCTCCGCAGATGTGCGAGGAGCACGTCGGCCATCGCGAAGAAGTAAGGCATGCGCTCGTGCGGCTGCTGACCGATGAAAACGACGTTCGGGAGCGCGCGATCCGCGGCCTCGCGCCGGAGCCGGGGCGCGTCGACTCCCTCCCCCACGAACACGATGCGTATGTCAGCGAGATCGCGCAGAAGGTCGGCCGCGGCAAGAACGCTGGAGAGGGCCTGGGCGGCACCCATGTTGCCCGCGAACAGAACCACGAACTTTCCCGACAGCCCGTGCTCCTCGGCGAGTTGCGGATCGGGCTCCATAGGTCGGTAGATCCGATCGTCTGCCCAGTTCGGGATCAGGTGCACCTTGTTGGGAGAGACGCCTTTGCGCACGAGCTCCCGCTTGAGGCCCGGGCTGATGACCGTGATGGCCGCAGACCGGTCGTAGATGGCTGAGGTCAGGCGATCGATGCCGGAGAGCACGAGGCGGTTGTTCAGCATGCCCGAGGCCGCCGCCGTCTCCGGCCACATGTCCTGGACCTCGTAGATCATGGGGATCCCACGCAGCGCGGTGAGCCAGGCGGCCGCCAGCCCGAGGCTGGGCGGGGGATTGTGGACCCAGGCGACGTCCGCCGGCCCGGAGAGCACCGGGCCGAGCAGCGCGGTCGATGCAGCGAAGCTCGCGTAGTTGAGGGTCCGCAACACCCGCGAACGGCTGTGGTCGGGATAGATGGGGAGGCGGATCACCTTCACGCCGCCCGTGCGCTCCACGTCCCAGAGGCGCTGCCGGTACCCGGGATAGATACGACCCTGAGGGTAGCTCGGGAACGCACAGATCGATGCCACCTCATGTCCGCGCTCCACCAGCGCTTCCGCGAGCAGGTGGGGGCGAGCCACCGGCTCGGGGGCGTACCACTGGGATAGCAGCAGGATTCTCACCGTGACCCTCTGGTGCGTCGGCGCGCGCTGGCATTCATCCGAAACGCGCGCGAGCGTTCAAACGCGCGCGAGCGTTCATTCGCCGAGCCCCAAGCCCGCAGGAGCCTGCAGTATCAAGGACTTCGGGCCTTCCGCGGGGGCGCGCAGCTCCTCGCATAGGGAAATGCTCACCCCTGCGAAGCCTCCAGCCTCACTAGAAAAATTAAGCTCGACCGCAGTAGGGCTTGGCATCTCAGCAAGGAGCGTCCTTTACCATCCGTTCGAGATGCGACGCAAGGATGGATCGACGATCGTCCTCAACGGCGTGCGCAGATCCGCGCTGTGAGGTAACCTCCCAACAAGGGGGGCGGGCGAGTCCTTCAGGAGATCTCTGGCGGCCCGGCAGCGCTTGGAGCGCCAAACAGCCGGCCGCGCTCCGCGATGATTACAGATGAGTTCGCTGACAGGGCACAGAATGCAGAATCTGAGCGAAGATCAGCAACGGGCACGACGTCACCGAGCCTCAGTTTCGACTTGACAGCATGATCGTTTCTGCGCTGCAAAGCCTGTGCCCCAGCAGTGCATTCACGGCGCGGCGCCTCCGACGCCGAAGTACATCCACCGCCACGGTGGCCTGCACCGGAGTGCTGCGTTACGAGGCATCTCGACGATGCGCGAATCGGCGCGTCGACAACATCATGGACATAGAGAGGAGAAAGCACGCCCCGAGGCCGAGCCAACGAATCTCTCGCCCCGACGCACCATACGTCGGAGCCAGGGTGGCAACACCCGCTCCGCGGTAGAGGCTTTTGCTTTGCTGGCTGTCAGCCCATAGGAGGACCTTGACTTCCAAATCGCGTCCGTAGTATCATGGGCCAGCGGCCCTGGCGTTGGGGATTTTCGACGCTCAGACGCACTGCTTTTGCCAATCCTCCCGCCGGCTGGTCCCACTGTACTGACTTGGTGTATTATAGCGGGGCGCGTCTTCGTGTGATACGGGCTCATCCGCGTCGTTCGGCTCGCTGCGGCGTACTTTCATACGCCTCACTCGCCTGCCTAGCGGCTGAGCCCGTATCACACGAACCTGCACCCCGCTATAGGGGCGGAGCGCACCGACGAAGGATTGTCATCCATGACAACGAGCTACGAAATCGGCGCTCGGCGCCGCACCGTCAAGGTGCGAAGCTCACAGAGAGGATGAGCGATGGTAAGCACGCTCACCGCAGTCATCCTTGCGCTGATCCTCTCCTGGGCGGCAACGCCGCTGGTGCGCCGGCTGGCCTTCGTCGTCGGGGCGGTGGACAAGCCGACCGCGAGGCGCGTGCACACGCGCAGCATACCGCGCCTCGGTGGGCTCGCGATCGTGGCCGGCTTCATATTGCCGCTCTTCATTCTCGTGGCGCTGCAGACGCAGATCGCGGTCATGTGGTTCTCCCAGGGCTCGCTGGTGGTGGGCTTGCTGGCTGGCGGGCTGACGATCGCGGCGGCTGGCGCCTGGGATGACATCCAGGGGATGCGAGCGCAGCACAAGCTGCTTGTGCAGGTCCTCGCCGCTTCGGCCGCGTGGGGCTTCGGGCTCCGCGTCGAGAGCGTGACGCTACCGTACTTCGGGCATGTGTCCTTCCATCCTTATTCATTCCTGGTGACGATTCCGTGGTTTGTCGGGATCATCAACGCGGTCAACCTGATCGACGGGCTCGACGGGCTCGCGGCAGGCGTGGGCTTCTTCGCTTGCGTCGCCAACTTCATCATCGCATACCTCGGCGGGTACCCGGGGAACCTGGTCATCTGCCTGCTCGCCGCGACGCTCGCGGGCGCGATCGTCGGGTTCCTGTTCCACAACTTCCACCCCGCGACCATCTTCATGGGCGACACCGGGAGCATGTTCCTCGGCTTCATGCTCGCGGCGATCCCGCTCGTCGGCGTGGGCACGACCAAGGGCGGGACCGCGCTCGCGATCCTGGTGCCCCTGCTCGCCCTGGGCCTGCCGATCTTCGACATGATCTCGGCGATGGTGCGGCGATTTCTAGCCCGGCGGTCGATCTTCTCGGCGGACCGCTCGCACATCCATCACAAGCTGCTCGACAAGGGCCACTCGCACCGCGGCGCGGTGCTCATCCTGTATGGGTTGAGCCTCCTGTTCACCGTGGTCTCGCTCGTGGCCTACGTCGGCCGCTCGCACGAGATCGGCCTCGCGCTCGTGGGGAGCAGCGCGGTGCTCTTCATTGTGGTGCGCGCGGCGGGCTCCATGCCCATATTCGGCGCACGAGCGCGCGACGCGCGGTACCAGCGCGACGCCACCGTGGAGGCGCTGCGCCACGCCGTGCCGAGGGTGCTGGTCGAGCTGGAGACGACGAGCGGAACGGAGAAGCTCCGCGGGGTGCTCGAGCGCCTGGCGGTGGAGGCGCAGCTCATGGCGGTCGAGGCAAGCTCCACCGGCGCCAACGGGAGCGCGCGCGTGAGACCGTGGCGCTGGACGCAGGACACGGCCACCCCGCAGCAACTCCGCGAGGCAGTCGTCGCGACGTTCCTGATCGACCTGACCGGTGAGCTCGTCGAGCTTCGCTTCCGCTGGGACAGTGAGGATGGCACGGTCCATCCGCAGGCGGACATGCTGCTGCAGCTCGTCGCAGACGCCACCGAGCGCCTGCTGCGCGGGCCGCATGCGCGCCCGCTGAAGCCGCGCGCGCAAGAGCACCTGTCGGTCGTGTGATGGCCTTCGCCGCGCAGCAGACTTGCTGGCGCTGCGCAACGTGACCGAGGAGACATCGTGGAGATTGCCCGCAGGATCGTCGAATTCAACCTCAAGACGAACGAGCTATTTTACCGCTTCACAGATCGCGAGCATTACTGGAAAGTCTACCAGGGCATGGTGGATGAGGCGGTAACGCCAGCGAAGGATATTATTCATCTTGGCTGCGGGCCGCTCTGGTTCGGCAAGGTGGCGACGGTGCCGTTGGACGGCAAGACGATCTATGCCGTCGATCCGGACGAGCGAGCGCTCGCCCGCAACCCATCTCCGCACCGCATCTGCGCGTTCGGCGAGTCCATTCCGTTGCCAGACGGCTGCGTGGAGGTGATCGCCGCGGATCATCTGCTCGAGCATCTGGCGAATCCGGAGGCCGTGCTGCACGAGGCGCACCGCCTGCTACGTCCGGGCGGCCGGTTCTTGTTTACCGCGCCGAACCTGCTCTCCTACACGGGGCTGGCGACCCATCTGACGCCGTACTGGTTCCACACGTATTACCTGGGGCTGCTGCGCGCGATGAAGGGTCGCAGCGATATCCTAGCGTACCCGACCTATTTCCGCATGAACACGCTGTGGGCCGTGGAGCGCATCGCGAGGGCGACGGGCTTTCGTGTGGAGAAGATCCACACGGGGGTGGATCACCCGACGTACACCGTGCTGTTCCCCGTGCTGCACCAGGCGGTGATCGCGCTTCACGTCTTGCTCGAGAAGGTCGAGTCGCTCGCCCCGTTCCGCATCACGCTCACCGGCTGCCTCGTCCGCGAGTAGGCGCGGCCTGGCCGGGCCGCGCGCCGCGCGCGGCCCGGCCAGCGAGCGCGGGCAGGGCACGGCGGCGGCTCGCGCGATGGTCCGGGCCGCGCGCGGCGGCCACCAGCTCGCGCCTGGCGCGACATACCCATCGCCGCCCGTGGGGACCGGAGCTGCGAGGCGCCAGGACCGCGCGTTCAGATCCCCGCGCGCCGCCCGGCTCATAGCTCGTAGTACTTCAGCATACGCCCAGACGCGATGATCCTGAACGGGTTGCCCGCAACCACCGTGTTCGATGGAACATCCTTGTTCACGACGCTGTTGGCTCCGATGATCACGTTGTCGCCAACCGTGATGTCACCGATGACGACGCTCCCGGCCCCGATGTACACGTCATTTCCAATCCGCGGGGCCCTCTTGCGCCCGAAATTTTTGCCTATAGTGACGTTCTGGCCGACGATGCAGTTATCGCCGATGACCGCGTCGGGGTGGATCACCACCCCGAGCCCCCAGTAGCCCAGGCGAAAATTCTCTCCGATCGTGGCCGAAGACGGGACAAACGCCGCGAACGCGAACCTGTTCAGCCACGTGATGGACATGGCGACCGAGGGCATCTTCCTCTGATGGAAGAAGTTCCCTATCCGGTACAACAGCACGGGAGGATTCTTTACTGATTTGAGGTTCATGGCTTCGACGAACTTGCCCTGGCGTTGCTCGTAGAATCCTTCGGCGGTCGATTCGACGGACCCGCGCAGCCTGCCGACGCGAGAGCTCCCCCGAGGGACCTCGGCATCAGGTCCTCTCGGCAGCGCAGAAGATGTACGGGGATGTGACAGGGTTCGGGCGGAACGCCAAGCCGTGCGCGTCGAGCGCCCAGACGATGCCAGCCGCCGCAGAGGCCGCTCCCAACGCCGGCAGACGGAGCCAGCGCGGCCCGATGCCGCCCACCCCGAAGAGGCTGACGTCGAGCGGAAGGATGTACTCGCTCCACAGTACATTGAGCCCTGCGTCGCGGTGGGCCTGGGTCAACGCCTCACGGTTGAGCGGGACATGGACGTCGTAGTTGGGCCTGTTGGTCACCTTGGCCACCCACCCGACGAGGCCGCACATGTTGGGAATCTCCGTGACCATGCGTCCGCCTGGGCGCAGGTAGCGCGCGCATGCGCGAAGGCATGCCGCTGTGTCCTCGAAGTGCTCGACCACGCCGAGCGATACGACCGCGTCGAAGGCGCCCACCAAGCGCTCCGGCGGGTCGAACAGGTCGGCGTACACGATCTCTCCCGGGATGCCGGCGCGCGCGAGGATGTCCCGCTCCTGATTGCAGCCAATCTCGGTGTAATCGATCCCCGTGATATGAAACCCAAACTCGCGGGCGAAGTAAGGGAGCCAGGCGGAGCGACCGCAACCAACCTCCAGCAGGCGTTTTCCCCTCGTAACCGTGCCCTCGAACGCGCGAACGAACTCACGATGAAAAGTCTGGAGCACGTATTGCCTGAGCCCAGGCGCGCGCGGATTCACCGGCTTCGGAAGCGACCGGTTCGACCACATTTGATTCCAATGCGCTCTTCCTGCCTTGTCTCCGGCCGACATCGCCACGTCGTTCATCGCGTCCTCGCTAGGCAGGCCGCCGGCATAGACGGGTGCCTGGCGGAAAGAAACCACGATTTCCCACATCGGTCCAGGGCAAAAACGCGCGGCGTTTTGGGCCCGCACCGGCCGCGCGCCACGTCCGGCTCGGCGAGATCGAGCCTCGACAGCCGCGCAAGGCCATGCTGACGATCAAGGTCGTGAGCTGCAGACGCTGCGGCAACGACCTACATTTACCCCCTGGAGGGCGGGATCGGCTCCGCGAGATCCTGGCCCCCGTCGTGATGAGGCACGACTTCGCCGGCTGGGTCGTCCAGGCGTAAGGGTCAACCCGAGGCGGGTCGCTTTGCCAGGGCTCGACATTTCCGAATTTTTATTCGCTTCTCCTCTCGGGCTTCATAGCACCACCGAATCACACTCTCCCGCAACCGCTTGGAATCACTAAAGTTCTCATCGTATCACGGGCTCTAAAACCCAAATCATTCGATCGCTTACAGAGCTGCGCGGCGCAGTGGTGCTAGCTTTCTCTCGTGCTAGCACCAAACGCCCCCGAGCCCATCGGAGCGTTCACCGACGACTTCCGCCTCAACGCATGATCGACGCCTGAGCCCGGCTGCTGCGGGCTCTCGTCCCAGTGGGATGCTTGTCGTGAGGAGGCGACGATGGCGACGGACACAACGACGACCCAGGCGAACGAGGCGCCGCCGCAGGCGTGGGTACGCTGGCAGCGCGAGCATGCGGACGTGCTGGAGGGGGCGACAGGATCGCAGCAAGTCCTGCTGGAAGCGGCGGTGCGGTTCGTGGCCGTCATCGCGGCCCAGCCGATCCTGCTCCGCGTAGCAGCCTATTTCCTCCTGCATGCGGAGATGGGCCTGTCCGCGGCGCAAGTGGACGCGGCGGTGGGCCGCACCGACCGGGCCATGCGCACCGTGCGCACGCTCACGGCGCAGCAGATGCTCGAGTCGATCTGGGCGGAGCTCGGGCGACACCGGCAACCGCGGCTGCGCCCGGAACATGCTGGTCCGATCGCCAAGTACCTCGTCGACCCTCCACGATGCACTCAGCCCGAGGTGGTCGCGTTCATCGAGCGCGAGCGCGGGATCGACATCGAGCAGCAGACGCTCCGCCGGTTTCTCGACGCCTACGGCCTTTACGCCTTTCGCCCTGATCACGATCGCGCGGAGGCGCATGTCGCGCGCCCACCTCGTCGGGCGCACCCATTTCGGGGGCGCCTTCCTCCTGCTGCCGGCCGCGCTCGCCCTGAGCCGCGTCGCGGAGGGCACGCTGGCCAGGGCGCTGGGAAGCGCGGGCAAGGCGCGGCGCCTTGTGCTGTCGCTGTTCTTCCGCGCGGCCCTGGGCACCGAGCGCATCCTTCATTTCGAGACCCTCGACGATCCGGGCTTCGCAATCCTGTCTGGCGGCAAGAAGGTCATCTCTCGGTCTCGCCTCGGTGGGCTGGTGCGCGCGGTGACGACGGAAGGGGTCAAGAAGCTCACACTCGCCACCGAGTCGCGGGGTGCGCTGCGCCACCGCAGGGTGACACTGAGCCTCGATGAGCACGTCGTCGCCCGCTTCACGCGCAAGTTCAAGATCCCGAAGGGCTTCCACACCCTCCGCAACAAGAAGATGCGCGCCGAGAAGCTCTTCTTCCTGCACTGGCCCGAGGCGCGCCGCTTCCTCGGGCTCGTCGTCACCCCCGGCAACGGCAAGCTCATCGAGCGGACCCTCGGCTTCCTCCGCGCTGTGCGTCGGCGCGTCCAGGTCCATCAACTTCGCCTGATCATCGACGCGGGCGCCTCCGCCACCAACGAAGGCCTCCGGCGCCTCGATCACTTTGGCAAGACCGTGTTCTTGATCCGCGCGCCTCGTCGGCCGGGCTATGTGGACGCCTGGAAGCGATTGCCACGAGCGCGGTTCACCCCCTACGAGGAGCCCGGCCGGTACAAGGGCGCCAAGCCCAAGAAGATCGAGCTCGCCGAGACGACCACCACGATCCGCGGCATCGCTCGGCCCCTCCGTACCGTTGTCGTGCGCGAGCACGCGATGAAGGGCGCGGTAATACCAGTGAGCGACCGAGATCGTGGTCGCCTCGACGTGTACCACCAGCTCTGCGTGCATGATCGGCTCGACGTGCACGGGCGACGCGTCGCGCGAAGGCGCGCATAGCAGCGCTGACGCGAGCGCAGCCGCAGGCGACGCAGCCGCAGGCGACGCAGCCGCAGGCGCGCGTGCGGGCGCGGGCGCAGGTGCGGGCGCCGCGCACGGCATCGACTTCATCGCGCGTTCCGGTGGCCTCGGCGTCACGAGCGCGCGCCATGACGAGCGAGGTGCGACGACGCCGTGGTAGCGGACAAGCGGACGCGCCGAGGACGGCCGGCTTCGTCGCCGCGAGCGCGCGCAGCTCGAACGACAGCGACATCACCCAATGTCTGAGCGGCGCGTTGGGAAGCACGCGATCGACGAGGGTCGCGGCCTCGTTGCACATCCGGCGCGCGGCGCAGCTCGGGCATGGGCTGCGCTGCTTGCACGAGAAGGCGACGGCGTTGCTGCTTGCGACCGTCGTGCCGCTCCGCCAGCTCGTCTCCTGGCTGTCCGGCGTGGCCGCGATCGACGCGAGCGCGTTGCTCAAGCAGCGCCTGCTCGCGGGCGCGCTCTCGCTCGAGCCGGAGGAGGTCCGGAGCGACGGCGCCGGCCGGTTCCTCAGCCGCGTGATCGAGTCCGAGGCCATCGAGGCGCTCGCCCTCGGCGGCGGCGTCGCCTCGATCGCGGCGGCGCTGGAGCTCGTCGTGGCGGCGGTCGTGCTCGCGCAGGGCGCGGCGGGCGCGCTTCATGCGCTCCTCCTGCTCGTCTGGGCAGCGGTGGTCTTCGCGCTCTGCCTCCGCTTCTACCGGCGCCGCGAGCGCTGGACGGCGGCGCGGCTCGCGATAACCCACGACCTCATCGAGCGGCTGGTTGGCCACCGCACCCGCCTCGCCCAGGAGGTCCCCGGGCGCGTTCATCGCGGAGAGGACGAGGCGCTCTCGCAGTACCTGCTCCGGTCGCGCGAGCTCGACCACAGCCAGGTCGAGCTCGCCGCGATCGTGCCGCGCGGATGGCTCATGGCGGGCATCGTGGGCCTCTTGCCGCCGTTCCTGTCCGGCGGCGGATCCCCGGCCACGTACGCCGTCGCGCTCGGGGGCGTCCTGCTCGCGAGCCGCGCCCTGCAGGGGCTCGCGGCCGGCCTGTCGAGCCTCGCGAGCGCGGCCATCGCGTGGCAGCAGGTGGTCACGGTGTTCCGGGCGGCCGCCCGCGGGGCGCCGCCGCCGCCTCCGCTGCCGCCCGGCGCCGCGCGCACGCCCGACGGACGCCTCCCCGGCGGGCCCGACGGCCCGGCCGAAGGTGGGGTGCGCCCCGTGGTCCTGGACGCGCACGGGCTCGTATTCCGGCACAAGGGCCGGGCGAGGCCCACGGTGAGCGACCTCTCGCTCCGGATCACGGCGGGCGAGCGCATCCTGCTCGAGGGGCGTCGAGCGGCGGGAAGTCGACGCTGAGCGCTGTCCTCTCGGGGCTGCGCGTGCCCGAGTCGGGGCTGCTCCTGCTGAACGGGCTCGATCGCCACATGCTGGGCGCGCCCGCGTGGCGCCGCCTCGTCGCGGCGGCGCCGCAGTTTCACGAGAATCACGTCCTCGCCGGGACGTTCGCCTACAACCTCCTGATGGGCCGGCGCTGGCCGCCGCGGCCCGGCGATCTCGAGGAGGCCGAGGCGCTCTGCCACGAGCTCGGTCTCGGCGATCTGCTCGCGAGGATGCCGTCGGGGCTCGATCAGGTGGTGGGCGAGACGGGCTGGCAGCTCTCGCACGGCGAGCGGAGCCGGCTCTACATCGCCCGCGCGCTCCTGCAGGGCGCCGAGATCGTGCTGCTCGACGAGAGCTTCGCGGCGCTCGACCCAGAGACGCTAGAACGAGCGCTCCGGTATGTGCTCGGGCGGGCGCGGCCCCTCGTCGTCATCGCCCACCCGTGACATCCGGCGCGCCATGGTGAATGCTGCAGTCCGGTGCAGCAACGAAGCCCTTGGGAGATATGGAGGAACCATGCGTACCCCCCGCACGCTTCTTGGGTTGGCGATCGGCGCTCTAATGGCCATGTCGGCCGTGACCGCACAGGCCGCGATATCCATCTCCGTCGTCGAAGCGACGGACGGACAGTTCGTCCAGGGAAACCTCTTGACCGTACACGTCATCCCAGAGGGGGACGCCACTCCCTCTCTCGTGACGGCAGAGTACGGAGGCATGGCGATCGAGCTCGCTCCGGCGGCCTCTGGCTCCTATGAAGGGACGTTCGACATCAGCGAGGTCGCCTACGGGCCTCACCCGCTGACGGTCAGCGTATTCGACCCGTCGGGGGGCGAGGAGACCGCGCAGACGATCGTGCACAAGTACGCGCCGCCGACGGCCTGGCTGTCGATGCCGAGGCCGAGCAGCGTGCTCGGACCCGCGCCGATCTTCGATGCGAGGTGCACGCCGACTCCGCCTTACGACTGCACCGACGTTTGCGTGACCCTCTCCGTGATGGGTGAAACCAAGGGGCAGCGCTGCTCCCACCGCGAGCCGGGCGAGTCGCCGGCGCCGCTGGCGCTCTATTGGTATTTCCCTTGGCGTCAAGATCCCACCACGCCGCTCCTCTCTGAGGGGGACGTGGTGACCATCACCGTCTCCGCGCGCGCCGGGCTTCAAGGGAGCGCCAGCCCTGGCCCCGAGGTGAAAGAGGAGGTCGGGCCCATGTACGTCGAGACGAGCAGCAAGCTCACCTCTGCCCAGAGCGTTCCCGGTGCCATCCTCGATTTCGACGCCACACGCATCCTGTTCGCCCATCACCTCGGGCCGGTCGGCGTCATGAGCCGCGCCACGCAAGAGGTGACGTGGCTCTCGACGCTCCCGCGGGATCCGGCGGGGACCGTCACGACGTACGGCGCGCTCACGCCGTCCGGGGCCGTGGTCCAGTCGTCGAGCGGCCGCATCTTCAAGTGGGTCGACGGCCAGTGGACCAGGATAGTCCAGTCCGGGCGGCTCGACGCCGTGAACGGGGACAAGCTCGTCTGGACCTGGGAAGACGACGACAGGGGGTACGTGCACGTGCTGTCCACCGGCGTCAACACGCCGATCTGGAACCGGCCGGGCAGCACGTCGCCGTTCCAGACCGACATCACGCCGTCGGGGGACGTCTATTACAGCTCCTACGAGGAGCCCTGGATTCGCCACCTCATGACCGCCCGCATCGGGAACCATCCCGGCCAATTGCAGCGGCCGATCTCCGACGGCGTGAACGTCGCCGGCGAGTGGTGGGACGGGACGACGAGCTCGAGTTATCTCTTCACGGCGACCGGAGAGGAGGTGTTCCTCGGCGACTCGATCTCCGGAAGCTCCGGCGGGCTCCTGCTGCACGCGGGCTACACCGGGTTCCTGATGAGCGACGGCGCCGTCAATCAGGTCTGGTTGCGGACCCCGGACGGCGAGCCGCACCAGATCAGCGACTTCGCGAGCTCGAGCTCCTTCGATCAGCAGAAACTGCATGTCGGCCACGACGGCATCAGCGACAGCGGTGAAGTCGTGTTCCTCAACGGCAGGAAGCGTCATATCGGCGGCCCGGGCCTCGAGCCCGAGGCGGTCAGCTCGGACCTCGGGCACGCGCGTTGGATCGACGGGAGCTTGCAGCTTTCCATCGGGAACACGCTGTTCCAGGTCGAGCGCGCGTCGGCCGCCGACGCCGGCGAGCCGCCGATCGCCGCGCTGCGCGCCGCTCCGGAAGGGCTCGATGCGCACGACCGGAGCGCCGGCGGGCCCCTCGACGCGGAGGCGCTGGGGGCGCTCGATCTCACGACGCGGCAGCTCGCCCTCCACGAGCCCGTCGTGCCGAGCGAGCAGGACGGGGCGGACGACGCGGCCTTCGGCGCGCGGGGCGAACGCATCCCGGCGGGCCTGGGTTGCAGCGCCGGCACGGCGGGATCGAGCGGGGGCGCCACGGCGCTGGTGATGGCGCTCGCGGGCCTCGCGCTCGGCCGGCGCGGCCGCCGGCGCTCGTAGCACGCCGCGCGGGAGCCGCGCGGGCTCGTCGAGAGCGCCGCGCGGCCCCGCCTCACGCATCCCTCAGCGCGCCGCGGCCCCCTCGCGGCGAGCAGGCCCGCAGAGCGCGCACCTGTGCCGCGAACCACCTCGGCTCGGCTCAAGGGACATCGGTCCAGCTCACGGGCGATAACCGGAATACGGATAGATCCCCAGCGAGTGAGGGCGCGCCAACCATCGCGACCACAGCCGCGCGTACCGGGCGCGGCGTCGCGAGGCCGATCGTGCCGCCGTGAGCGATGGCGGCGGCGCGGCTTCGCCACCGGCGTCGCCGTCGTGCGTGACGGATCAGGCTGCCGAGAAGTTGGCCTTTACGGTCACCGTCGCTCCGCCCGAGAGCGCGCCCGCCGAAGAGACACCGGCCGCGTCGCACTCGGCAGGAGACTCAATCGATGGATGCGACCATGGTGAGGTTGTCCCCGGAGCCGACGCGCACGCGCCTGCTCATCACGCAGGGAGCGAAGGACATCGGCAAGGTGATCCTGCCGCCGGCGCCGGGGGTGCACCGGCGTGCGGCGACGACGTTGCACGAGGGGCTCTCGCACTTTTTGGGAGAGCGTCTCTGCGTTGTGCTGTGTGTGGACGAAGAATCGACTTCGTCGAGCGAGCTCGGCCTCCTCGACGGACTCGGTTACGGCGAGCGCAACGTCTTTTACGAGGTGGGCGTGGCAGCACGTGCGTCCCGCGTCCGTCGTCGCGCAGCACGCGCCCTGCGGCTGCCAGGTGACTTCCGTGACCTGAGGCAGCTGACGTGGGAGTGGTCGCGATGACGATCGATCGACAGATCGAGGCCGAGATCCGCCGTCTCTTCTTCTGCGAGCACTGGAAGAAGGGGACGAGCGCGGAGCAGCTCGGCCTGCATCACGACGTCGTGGACCGTGTCGTCGGTCCCCATGGTCCCTCGCCGAAGAACAAGGGCCCGCGCCCGAGCGTGCTCGACGCCTACCACGGTTTTGTGCTCAAAACCCTCGGTCTTTATCCAACGCTGGCCTCGACATGCCTGTACGACATGATCGTCGAGCGCGGCTATACTGGCAGCATCCGGACGCTCCGGCGATTCGTTCTCTTGAATCGCCCGGTGCCGACACACGAGGTGTACCTGCGGATCGAGACCCTTGCAGGCGAGCAGTCGCAGATCGACTGGGCCCACGTCGGCAAACTCCGCGTTTCGGGCGGAGTGCGCCCGCTCTACTGCTTCGTGCTGGTGCTGCGCTACTCACGCGCAATATGGGCCGAGTTCGTGCTGGAGCAGACGACGGCGAGCCTTCTCCGCTCGCTCGTACGCGCGGCGCAGTACTTCGGCGGCGTCACCCACGAGTGGCTCTTCGATTACGTGGCGCGTCACATAATCGAAGAACCACCCGAGCGGCGACCCCGCGCCGTCCGACGACGACGTGGAGCTGACCCGGGAGATCGAGCACGCCGCCCACCTGCTCGGCGTTCCCCTCCAGGACCACGTCATCGTGACGCCCGCCGGGCGCTTCGCCTCGGTCTTCCGGGCTGGCTTATCCCGCTAGAGCGACGAACGGGTTGAAACCGCGTGCGATCAGCAAGAAGTTGAACCGCCAAAGCGCCAAGGACGCCAAGATTTTATTGTCTTCTTGGCGTCCTTGGCGCTTTGGCGGTTGTTTTCTCTGGTTTCCAAGCTGATCGGTACTCTAGACGCTCGCGAGCCTGGCGCCCACCGGCCTCACCGCCGCCACATCCCTGCGCCGCACGGGGCGATCCCCAGGCCGGGGACGCCGCCGCCGCCGCGGGCGCCCCCGCCGGGGTCCCGCCCCGGGCCGCACAGGGTGCTTCCTGTCCCGCTCCTGGCCAGAACGATGCCAACCCAGCTATCCCCGCAACATCCCAGATCCTTCTCTCGAATACTTCCCCCGCGCTCCCCGCCACAGAGCAGGAATTCGACACCCTCGCTTCTTCTATAAATCGTCTTCCTCTCCAGTTCTCCCTGGACACCTCTCTTCACATCATGAATAGAGGACGCTGGCCCGTCTGGCATTCCAGCGCAATCCGCGCTCCTGCCACGGACGAGGGTGATCTCATGAGCAAATACACCGCATCGGAAGTGATCCAGCTCCCCCGCTTCACCGCCGTCGGGGCGATGGCGCTGGGCGAGCAGCTGCTCACGGCGGCGAAGCCTTCCAGGAAGCAGCTCGCGAAGGGCATTGCGCGGGTGCTCGCGGCGCTTTCGTCGCGCCACGGCGAGCTCGCGTCGGCGCTGCGCGATCAGGTCTCGCTTTCAGGGGGAGGGGAGGAGAGCGAGGATGCCGTCCAGTGCGACCGCGTCCTCGACGGTTGCTGGAGCGGCCTCCACGACTTCCTGACCGCGTTCACCAAGCTGCCGCCCGGCGCGCCCGAGGTCGCCGAGGCGAGCTCGCTGAAGGCGACCCTCTTCACCGGAGGGCTCAAGTTCCTCCAGCGCACGTACGTCCTGCAATGGTCGGAGAGCGAGCTCCGGATCCAGCGGATCCACAAGAACGGCCTCGACGCGCGCATCGAGGCGCTCGGCGGCAAGCGGTTCCTCGCCGCCCTCGAGGCCGCGCACGCCGCGTACGGCAAGGCGCTCGGCGTCACCGCGCCTGCGGCCGCCGCCACGGCGGCGCCGCCGAGCGTGCGCGAGGCGCTCGACGCGTTCACCGAGGCGCTGCGCGCGTACGTGATCAAGGTGATGGGCTCGGTCGAGCCCGACAAGTCGGAGACGCAGGAGCTTGCGGACAAGCTGCTCGCGCCGCTCGCGAGCTGGAGCGTCGGGCCGAGCGGCCGGGGAGCCGCCCGGAAGAACGGCAAACCCGAGGGCGAGCCCGCAGCGCCTGTCCCGCCCGGCGCGCCCGTTCCGCCCGATGGGCAGAGCGCCGAGCCGGTGCCGGCCGACCTCTGAGCCCGCTCGCGTAACGCATGCGCGCAGGTGGCGCTGCGCCCCCTCCGCTTCGTCCCCCTCGTCACCCGCCCCAGGAGCAAGCCTCCGTCCCCCGCCGTGGCGCCGTCCGGTGCCACGGGCGCTCGGGCGTCCCGTCCCCCTTCCTCGGTCTGCCACGGAGCGGACAGCGCCCGTGACCTGTGCCAGGCCGCCGTGACCTGTGCCAAGTGAGGGGGGTCCGGCACCGGCTCAAACGCAATGCATTGCGACACACCGGAGTCCGGACCCCTCGATGTCGCTCTGCAGAGCGTCTTCGGGAGCAAAAATGTGCCAGAATTCGCCTCTCGCATCGCATTTTTGTGCCAAGAGCCCCTCGAACGCCCTCCTTGTTGTGCCAGAAGGGGGGTCGGGATCCCTCCAGCCCGCAGATCAGAGCGTCTGCCGTGGCTCGGGACCCCTCCAGACCGCAGATCAGAGCGTCCGCCGCGGCTCGGGAACGCCTCTCGTAGGATCGCGGAGCACGACCTGCGCGGGATCGCGGTCGCGCCATCTACTAGCCGTCGACTCCAGCCGATACCGTCGTAATAGGTAACACGTGCGCGTCGTTCATGAGCCCTGCGGCCACGCAAGTCGACGTCGGGCGTCCCCGAGCAGCCGCTGCGCGCACGCACTTCGCAGCGTGCGGCGTCCAAAGCGTGCTCCTCCAGCATATCAAGGAGCGCCCGATTCCGCCTCCTTCCGCTGTTTCACGCTGGCCCCGTACGACCCGGTTGACAGTCTTGGCGCTCCGACCTACAAGGTCCCCAACCCTCACGCGTACGTAAGGGTCATGGTTTCAACCGAGCACGGTTTCGAGCGCGATGGCCCGATGACCACCCGCCACCACCTTCCGCTAGCCCACGAGCAAAGCATCGCGGGGCCCGTCACGTCCAGCACGTCCCGAACGGACGACCTGATGGGGGCTCTCGGTGGCGCCGAGGAGGAGGAGCGCCTCCTTCAGGTGGGGGACATCGCCAAGGCAACCGGGAAAACCGTGCGGGCAATCCACCACTACGAAGAGGTGGGGTTGCTCACGCCGCACGCCCGCTCCAAGGGGCGCTACAGGCTCTACGATCACGCGGCCCTGACCCGCGTCCGGTGGATCGGCAAGCTCCACGACCTCGGCCTGTCGCTGAGCCAGATCCAGCAGATCGTCTCGACCTGGGAGTCGTCCCCCTCGGCCCCCGGCGCGATGGCGCAGATCCGCCACGTCTACCAGCAGAAGCTCGAAGAGGTGCGGGAGCAGGTCGCGCACCTCAAAGCCCTCGAGCACGAGCTCGTGGCGAGCCTCGCCTACCTCGACACCTGCGAGACGTGCGACCCGGCGGAGCTCGTCGCCGCCTGCACGAACTGTAACCTCCACGACAAGAGCACGGCTGAGCCCGAGCTCGTCGCCGGTATCCGCGGCAATGGGCATTGCCGCCACGGCTCGAATCACCGCTGAGCGAGAAACACCATGGGTATCCAGCTTCCGATCTACATGGACTACCACGCGACGACGCCTGTCGATCAGCGTGTCCTCGACGCCATGCTGCCGTATTTCAACGGCAAATTCGGCAACGCCGCGAGCCGGAGCCACGTCTTCGGCTGGACGGCCGAGGAGGCGGTCGGCCACGCGCGCGAGACGCTCGCCAGGTTCATCGGCGCCTCGAACCCCAAGGAGATCGTCTTCACCTCCGGCGCGACCGAGAGCGACAACATCGCCATCAAGGGGGTCGCCGAGTTCTACAAGGACAAGGGCAACCACATCATCACGAGCGTCATCGAGCACAAGGCGGTGCTCGACACCTGCAAGCGGCTCGAGAAGCAGGGCTACGAGGTCACCTACCTCAAGGTCGACAAGTACGGAATGGTCGACCCGGACGACGTCGCCCGGGCGATCACCGACAAGACGATCCTTGTGTCGATCATGCTGGCCAACAACGAGGTCGGCACGGTCCAGCCCATCGCCGAGATCGGGAAGATCACGAAATCGAAGGGCGTCCTGCTCCACTCCGACGCGGTGCAGGGGGTCGGGAAGGTCCCGTTCAACGTCGAGCAGATGGGGGTCGACCTCGCGTCGGTGACGGCCCACAAGATCTACGGCCCGAAGGGCATCGGCTGCCTGTACGTGCGCAGGTCGAAGCCGCGCGTCCGCATCACCGCGCAGATGGACGGCGGCGGCCACGAGTTCGGCATGCGGTCCGGCACGCTCAACGTGCCCGGCATCGTCGGGTTCGCCAAGGCGGCCGAGATCCTCATCGAGGAGGGCGAGGCGGAGTCGGCGCGCATCCTGTCGCTGCGCGAGCGGCTCAGGAACCGGCTCTGGAAGGAGCTCGACGCCATCCAGCTGAACGGCTCGCCCGATCGGCGGCTGCCGGGCAACCTCAACGTGTCGTTCAGCTTCGTCGAGGGCGAGGCCATGATGATGGCGATCAAGGACGTGGCGGTCTCGAGCGGCTCGGCGTGCACGAGCGCCAGCCTGGAGCCCTCCTACGTCCTCCACGCGATGGGCATCGGCGACGACCTCGCCCACTCGTCCATCCGGTTCGGGCTCGGGCGCTTCACCACCGAGGAGGAGGTCGACTACGTGGCCGACCTCGTGATCCGGAAGGTGAACAAGCTGCGCGACATGTCGCCGCTCTACGAGATGCACAAAGAGGGGATCGACCTGAACAGCGTGCAGTGGGCGGCCCACTGACGAGCGGCGCGGGCGCCGCCGGCCCGACAGAGCGAGATTTCGAGACGAAAGGAAACGGTCGAGGAGAGAGCCATGGCATACAGCGATAAGGTCATCGAGCACTACGAGAACCCCCAGAACGTCGGCACGCTCGACAAGAATGACGAGCACGTCGGCACCGGGCTCGTCGGCGCTCCGGCCTGCGGCGACGTCATGCGCTTGCAGATCAAGGTCGGCGAGGGCGGCGTCATCGAGGACGCGAAGTTCAAGACGTTCGGCTGCGGGTCGGCCATCGCGTCGTCGTCGCTCGCCACCGAGTGGCTGAAGGGCAAGACGATCGACGAGGCCGAGACGATCAAGAACAGCATGATCGCCGAGGAGCTCCACCTGCCTCCGGTGAAGATCCATTGCTCGGTCCTCGCCGAGGACGCGATCAAGAGCGCCATCGCCGACTTCCGCGCCAAGCAGCAGGCGAAGAAGGAGCTCGCGGGCGCGGCGCCTTCGGCCACCGCGACGGCGAGCGCTGAGTAACAGCGCCGGGGCTTCGGGGCGGAGGCGGCCCACAGCACCGGAACCGGAACCGGAACCGGAGAAGGAACGACGCATGCAGAGCAGTGAGCAGACCACGACCAAGGCGGCGGACACCGGGCCGCACGCCGCGCCGACCGCGACCGCGGACGCCGCGCCCGCGCGCGGCGACGGGGCCTCGGGCGAGGCGGAGGCGAAGTCGAAGCGGACGCTCTCGGTCAGCGACGCCGCGGTGCAGGCCATCCGGGCGCAGCTCGCCAAGCGCGGCACGCCCGAGGGCGCCATCCGGGTCGGGATCCGCGGCGGCGGCTGCTCCGGGTTCTCCTACGTCATCGAGTTCGAGGACAAGCCGCCCCGGTCCGGCGACCTCGTCCTGGAGTTCGCCGAGCCGGACAAGGCGACCGTGCGCGTCTTCTGCGACAAGAAGAGCATCCTCTACCTGGGCGGCTCGGTGCTCGACTGGGAGAAGACGCTCATGTTCCAGGGCTTCAAGTTCAAGAACCCGCACGAGGCGACGCGCTGCGGCTGCGGGCACTCGTTCACGGTGGCCTGAGCCGCCGCAGGGAGCGCGCGCGAGAGCTCGCCGAGGCGCCTCCCCCAGAGCACGCCATGACCGATCCCTTCGATACCCTGGGCGTCGAGCCGCGGTTCGACCTCGACCTGCGCACGCTGGAGCAGCGCCACCGCGACCTCTCCCGCGCGCTCCACCCCGATCGCTACGCGGGCGCCCCCGCGGCCGAGCGCCGGCTCGCGCTCGGCCGCGCGATCGAGGCGAACGACTCCCTGCGCGTCCTCAAGGATCCGATCCGCCGGGCGGAGGCGCTGCTCCAGCGAGCCGGGGTCGCGCGGGGCGAGGAGGGCGAGCAGAAGGCCTCCCCCGCCCTGCTCATGGAGATGATGGAGTCGCGCGAAGAGCTCGCCGAGGCGGCGAAGGGGCGCGATCCCGCGCGGATCGCGCGGCTCGGCGAGGCGATGCTCGCGCGCGAGCAGGCGACCCTCACGGCGATCCAGGGCGCCTTCGCCGCCGCAGGGAATGATCCGGAGCAGCTGAAGGGCGTGCTCGCCTTGCTCAGCGAGCTCCGCTACATCCGGCGGTTCCTCGACGAAGTGAGCGCCATCGAAGAAGAGCTCGCAGATTTGAAATGACCCTCCTCGAAATTTTCGACCCCAAAGCAAGGCCCAGCCCGATCGGCATCGATCTCGGGACGACGAACTCGCTCGTCGCTCGCGTGCGCGACGGCCGCCCGGTGGTCATCGACGACTGCAACGGAGAGCGGCTCGTGCCTTCGGTCGTGCACTACGACGAGCGCGGGCACGCGGTCGTGGGCGACAGCGCGCGGCGGCTCGCGCAGAGCTACCCCCGCGAGACCATCGTCAGCGTGAAGCGCTTCATGGGCCGCGGCGCGAACGATCCGGAGACGCGGCGGCTCGGGCCGTACGAGTTCGCGGAGCCCAAGGGCCCCGAGGACGCGAAGAGCGTGCGCTTCAAGGTGCGGGACGCGGTCGTGACGCCCGTCGAGGTGTCGGCGGAGATCTTGAAGGAGCTCCGCACCTCGGCGGAGCGCGAGCTCCGCTCCGTGGGCGGCGCTGTGATCACGGTGCCGGCGTACTTCGACGACGCCCAGCGGCAGGCGACCAAGGACGCCGGCCGGCTGGCCGGGCTGGAGGTGCTGCGCCTGCTCAACGAGCCGACCGCCGCGGCGCTCGCCTACGGGCTCGACAAGCAGCAAAACGGCCTGTTCGCCGTGTACGACCTCGGCGGCGGGACGTTCGACGTCACCGTGCTCCTGCTCGACAACGGGGTCTTCCAGGTGAAGTCCACCGGGGGCGACAGCTCGCTCGGCGGCGACGACATGGACAGGGCGCTCGCAGAGCGGCTGCTCGAGGAGATGGGCGCGACGCGGCGCACGCCCGAGGTGGTGCGGCTCGCGCTCGACACCGCCCGCAGCATCAAGCACGCGCTGACCGACGCGACGCAGATCGAGATCGAGCTGCCCGTGCAGGCGGCGGAGGCGACGGGCGGCCCGGCGTCGAAGCTGGTCACCGTGACCCGCGACGAGCTGAACGCGCTCATCACGCCGCTCCTGGAGCGCACGGGCGTCGCGTGCCGCCGCGCGCTCCGCGACGCGGGCGTCCAGGCCGCGGACCTCGACGGCGTGATCCTCGTGGGCGGCGCGACGCGCGTGCCCCACGTGCGCGACTACGTGGCGAGCCTCTTCGGCAAGGAGCCGCTCAAGGACATCGATCCCGAGGAGGTCGTCGCGCTCGGCGCGGCCATCCAGGCCGACATCCTGGCCGGCTCGATGGATCGCGCGGACGAGGTGCTCCTGCTCGACGTGCTGCCGCTGTCGCTCGGCATCGAGACGATGGGCGGCGTCGCCGAGAAGATCCTGCCGAGGAACACGACGATCCCGGCAGGGGCGCGGCAGGTCTTCACGACGTACGCGGACAACCAGACCGGGTTCGATCTCCACATCGTGCAGGGCGAGCGGGAGCTCGCCGCCGACTGCCGATCGCTCGCGCGCTTCGTGCTGAAGGGGATCCCGCCGATGCCCGCGGGCATGGCGCGGCTCGAGGTGACGTTCCGCGTGGACGCCGACGGCCTGCTCGGCGTGACCGCGCGCGAGCTGACGACGGGGGTCGAGCAGAAGGTCGAGGTCAAGCCGAGCTACGGGCTGACCGATGAGGAGGTCGAGGACATGCTCCTCGCGGCGCTGGACCACGGCGAGGAAGACCTCCTCAAGCGCCGGCTGGTCGAGGCGCGGGTCGAGGGCGAGCGCGTGGCGATGGCGACGCGCAAGGCGCTCGCCGCGGACGCCGATCTGCTCGAGCCGGGCGAGCGCGAGGCGATCGAGGGCGCGCTGAAGGGCCTCGACGCCGCGATCCGCGGGGACAAGCCGGGGCTCATCCTGGCGCGCACGGAGGCGCTCGACGAGGCGACGCACGGCTGGGCTGGTCGGCGGATGGACCGCGCCGTGGCCAGGGCGATCGCGGGCAAGCAGGTCGAGGACGTCGAGGCGAAGGTCGCCGCGGCGAAGGGCGTGGACGCGCACCTGGCCGAGCACGGCGGGGACGACGCGAGCCACCCGCCGGTCGAGGCGGGCGGCGCTGGCCCGGCGAAGGCCGGCGTCGAGGCGAGGAGGAGCTGATGGCCAAGGTCCGATTTCTGGCGCACGGCCGCGCGTGGGAGGTCGAGGCCCCGGTGGGCTCGTCCGTCCTCCAG
The DNA here is from genome assembly GCF_051525235.1 of Sorangium sp. So ce124. Classification (NCBI taxonomy): domain Bacteria; kingdom Pseudomonadati; phylum Myxococcota; order Polyangiales; family Polyangiaceae; genus Sorangium; species Sorangium sp. So ce124. The sequence continues at coordinate 10,319,406 of NZ_CP150312.1, read as the reverse complement.
GCGTCGAAGTCCGTGGGCGCGCCCGAGGGCGACGCGTGCGGCGGCGTCTGCGCGTGCTCCACCTGCCACGTCTACGTCACGAAGGGGCGCGAGCTCCTCAGCGAGGCCGAGGAGGACGAGGAGGACATCCTCGACAAGGCCTTCGACGTCCGGTCGACGAGCCGCCTCGGCTGTCAGGCGAAGATCTTGAAAGACGGCGATATCGAGGCGGAGATCTCCCGCGAGAGCCTCGACGCTTTCTACAACGAGCACCCGAACGTGAAGGATCCGCGCAAGGGCTGAGCCCTCGGCGCGGGCCGACCAGCGCCATCAGCGCGCAACGACGGCAGGGACGGCTACGGCGGCGGGCTCACCTTCGTGGTCGTCGGCTTCGGTTCGCGCTGCGCGGGCGGCGGGCGGCGGAGCTTGTCCAGCTCCGTGCGCGCCTCGACGGCGATGCGCCGAGCGATGTGGGCGAAGGCCGAGACGGCCTCCCTGGCGGGCGGCGTCGAGACGATCGCGACGAGGTGCTGCGCGGCCGTCTTCCTGCCGATGGGGACGAGGAAGAAGGTCAGGGCGGCGAGGAGGAATACGACGCCGTTCGTGAGGCGCTTGAAGAACTCGCCGACCACAGGCGCGGAGCGTAGATGGAGCGATCGGCCGGGGCCCAGTTCTCGGGCGCCTTTTGCCCTTCCGCCGGGCGCGGCCTGCTGCGCCGAGCGCGTGGACGGCGGACCGCCCCATGTTCGCTGCCCCTTGCCAGAGCGCCGGCGACTCACGACATACGGCGAGCGCATCGACCCGGGGGCGCCGAGCAGTGGAGTCCGGCCGTCCCGGGGCGATCGAGCGATCGGCACGGCCGCCGGAAGGCGGCCGGGACAAGGAGGGGACTGAGATGCTCAAGCCTGTTCTATTCACCATCATGATGGCGGCGGCGTCCGCGCCGGCCTCTGCTGCTGCAGAGGGGCAGGGCTCGACAGGGCAGCAGGCCCAGGCCAACCAAACCAAGCTCAGCGAATCAGATCGGGAGTTCGTCGAGAAGGCTGGTCAGGGAGGGCTCCTGGAGGTGCGGCTCGGGCAGCTCGCGAAGCAGCGCACCGCGAGCCCGGAAGTGAAGCGCTTCGCGCAGCGGATGGTCGACGATCACACGGCGATCAACAAGCGGCTCGCGGAGCTCGCGCACCGCAAGGACGCGCTCGTGCCGCAGGAGCTCGCGCAGAAGCACCGCGAGGACGTCGACAAGCTGTCCAAGAAGACAGGGGCCGAGTTCGACAGGGACTACATGAGCGCGATGGTCGATGACCACCAGCGCGACATCGAGGAGTTCGAGAAGGCCTCGAAGGAGGCGAAGGACGCCGACGTGAAGCACTTCGCCGCCTCGACGCTGCCGCAGCTCCAGGAGCACCTCGCGATGGCGAAGCAGGTCCACGGCAAGGTGAAGGGGAAGTAGCGGCGCGAGCGCGCCGGCCCCGCGCGGCGCGGCCGGCGCACCGCCGCGCCGCCGACGAGGGCGAGGTCAGGCGACCACGCGCGCCGCGCGCTCGGGCCTCTCCGCTGGCGGCGGGGTCGTCCTCGACCTCGCCGCGCCGCGGACGGGCGCGAGCTTGCCCCGGAGCTTCTGGTACGCGGCCGTGTCGACCGGCTCGCCCCGGACCCAGGTGCGGATGAACGGCGCCACCCCGGACTCCCAGGCGGCCCCGAGGCGAAGCGCGAGGAACTCGCCGTAGAGCGCGGTGAAGAGCGTCTCGAGCTCCTCGATGAGGTACATGCGCTCGTAGAACTGCTCGTCCACGGCGTCCTTGACGACGCTCGGGATCTTCACGCCCGAGAGCGAGAACGCGTCGGCGTTGAACAGGAAGGCATACTCGAGCTCTCCGCGCGTGACGCGGACGCGCGCGTGCGACGGGAGCTTGCCCTGGCGCAGCGCCTCGTGGGCCTCGGGGGCGCTGCTCGGCGCCGCGCCCTTGAGCCGGCTCTGCTCCTTCTCCTGGACGAGGGTGATCTGCCCCTCGAGCCAGAGCTCGCAGACGCCGAGGGCGTCCAGGGAGAAGCGGCCCTCGAAGAGCTCGCTCTCGAACCAGAGCCAGACGAGGAATTCGCGGCCGACGAACCGGCGCTGCTCGATCAGCTCAGCGAGGCTCACAGGGCACCTCCAAGGGTCGATTCAGCGTGGAAGACCGTGGGCTTGAGCAGCTCGAACGCGGCCAGCTGCTCGGCCGTCAAGCCGAGCTCACGGGCGGCCGTGTACGGGCTCTCCGGCACGAGATCGAGCTCGAAGGTCTCCTCGAAGAGCTCCGAGAGCCCCTCGTGCGCGCGCGGCGACTGGTTCCAGAACCGGACGACGCCGGCCTCCAGGTTCCAGGACAGATCCACGACCTTCATCACCGGCATGAGCTGCGCGCGGAGCTTCCTCGACACGACGGCCCGGAGCTCCTCCTTCTCGCGCCGCCCGAGCTTTTCGCGCCCGCGCTTGGCGAGGTGCTCCCGCTCCGCCTCGGCGAAATGCGCCTTGAAGAGCGCCGAGGGCACCTGCCAGCGATCGGTCCTGAGGCCGAGGTTGATGTACGAGTTGAAGAAGATCTTGCCGTGATCGAGCTCGCAGTCGAGCGGATTCTCGATGGAGCACCACCCGGCGCGCTGCTCCGCGTCCTCCTCGACCGTGAGCGGCCGGAACGCGCGGAGCTGGATTCGCTCGACGAACCTGTCGCGGAACCCCTCGGTGAGCTCGCCGCGGACATAGAACTTCGAGAATGAGATGGATCCTTTGAGTGCGCCCAAATGATCGTCCTTTCGTCTCGTGAAGGGCGAAGGAGGTAGCCGAGCGGATCCAGGGGGTCAAAAAACCGGACGGCGCGCCGCGGCCATCGGCCACCATCGGCCAGGCGACGCCGACGAACGGCGACGGCCGCCAGGCGGGCTGGGCAGCGAGGCGCGGTCAGAGCGGCTGGACCAGCGGCGGGCGCAGCCAGCGGCCCGAGAACGGGCCAGTGAGGTAAAAGCGGTAGTGGAGGAAATAGGGCTCTTCGTCGGGCCCGCAGAAGACGACGGTGGATCGCAAGAAGCGGCCGAAGACGTCGTCGCCGGGCTCCGCGGACAGGCGGTGGCCGATGGCCGGCGCGGACACCGCAGGAAAGCGGGGCGGCGCGCCCTCCGAGAACCCGCGCGGCAGATCGCACGGAGCGGGCGGAACAGGCGCCCGCTCCGCGCCGACGCCCGGGTCCGGGGCGCCCGCCTCCTCGGGCGGGACGTCGGTGGAAGCCGCGACGCAGCCCGCTACGGCGCTCCCCGACGAGGCAAGGAGAACCAGCACACGCCACGCGCCGACGCTCGCCCTGGGCACCGTCCTGCCTCCGTCCGAGAAGCGCGAGTCCGCGGAGGGCCGGCGGTCGTGGCCGGCACACCGCGCCTGCGCGAACGCCGGAGGAGCAACGGCGGTGCCGCGCCGCCCGCGCAGCAGGGGCGCACCGAGCGCGCTCGCGGAGCCCGACGGCAGCGGGCGCGCTCGTGGGGCGGACGGTCAGACGTTGAAGAGGAAGTGCGCGACGTCGGCGTCCTGGAAGACGTACGTCTTGCCCTCGACGCGCAGCTTGCCGGCGGCGCGGATGGCGGCCTCGGTCCTGTGCTCGACGAGGTCGTCCACCCTGTAGACCTCCGCCCGGATGAAGCCCTTCTCGAAATCGCTGTGGATGACCCCCGCGGCCTGCGGCGCCGTACACCCGATCGGGATCGTCCAGGCGCGGATCTCCTTGGGACCGGCCGTGTAGTAGCTCTGGAGGCCGAGCAGCCGGTAGGCCTCGCGCGCGAGCGTCGAGAGCGCCGGCTCCTTCATGCCGAGGCTCTCGAGCATCTCCTTGCGCTCGTCGGGCGCGAGCTCGTTCAGCTCCGCCTCGAGCTTGCTGCAGACGGGCACGACGCCGCTGCCCTCGGAGGCGGCGCGCTCGCGCACCTTCGTCGCGAGCGGGCCCGTGCCGGAGACGTCGGACTCGTCGACGTTCGCCACGTAGAGGACCTTCTTCGCCGTGATCAGGCCGAACGTCTTCACGACCTTCCGCTGCTCGTCGTCGAAGGAGAGCCCGCGGACGGGCTTGCCGGCCTGGAGCGCCTCGAGGCACTTCTCCATGAGCGCGATCTTCGGGAGGAGCTCCTTGTCACCCTTGGCCTGCTTCCGCGTGCGCTCCAGCATCCCCTCGAGGGAGCCCAGGTCGGCCAGCATCAGCTCGGTCTCGATCGTGTCGATGTCGCGGAGCGGGTCGACCCCGCCGTCGACGTGCACGACGTCCGCGAGCGTGAAGCAGCGGACCACGTGGAGGATGGCATCTACCTCGCGGATATGACTCAGGAATTTGTTCCCGAGCCCCTCGCCCGTGCTCGCGCCGCGCACGAGCCCGGCGATGTCGACCACCTGCACCATGGCGGGGATGATCTTCTCGGTCTTGATGAACTTCGCGAGCGTCGTGAGCCGGTCGTCAGGGACAGGGACGGCGCCGACGTTGGGCTCGATCGTGCAGAAGGGGTAATTCTGCGCCTCGGCCTTGGCGGCCGTCAGCGCGTTGAACAGGGTGCTCTTGCCCACGTTGGGCAGTCCGACGATGCCAACCTCGACGCTCATGGCGCGCACGTCTAGCACAGGCAGGGTCGCGCGGCCCGACCCCGTGGGCAGCACCGCCCAGCGAGATTCCCGGTTTGCCGCGCCGCCGTCCGCCGTCAGCGCCGCGCGCGGCCGGGCGCGCGGCGCTGACGGCGAGGTGCTCGACGAACGCGCGCACCCGCGCGGGCAGGAAGCGCGACGGGAGGTACACCCGCGACGACCTGGCGGCGCACAGGGAGCCCCCGGCGAGCACCTCGCGCAGCCTGCCCGCGGCGACGTCGGGCGCGGCGAGGTGCGCGGGCAGCTCGGCCGGGCCGAGGCTTCACGCGCCGATGGTACGCTCCGGAGATCGGATTCACCGCTCGCGAGGCTCCGCGCGAAGGTGCCGCTGGACGAGGGCGCGCTGCGGATCATCGACGCGGCGCCTTGACGCCGCTGCGCCGAAGCGTCCGGCTCAGCCGAAAAACGAGGCGATAGCGGTCGCCACGCGGGCGACCTCCTCGCCTGTGAGCTCGGGAAAGATGGGGAGCGCGAGCGTGTCGCGCGCCGCCGCCTCCGCGACCGGAAGGGAGCCCTCCGGCGGGCCAAGGCGCGCGAAGCAGGGCTGGAGGTGGAGCGGCGCGGGATAATAGATCTCGGTGCCGATGCCCTGCTCCGCGAGCGAGCTCCGCAGCGGATCGCGCAGAGAGGCATCCTTCAGGCGAATGACATACTGATTGAACGTGTGCCCCGCAGCGCCGGCGTCCGGCAGCGCCAGCGGCAGATCTCGCCCCCCGAGCAGCGCGGCATACCGCGCGGCGTGCTCGCGCCGCCGCTCGAGGAGCGCGCCGAGCCGCGGGAGCTTGCGCCGGAGGAGCGCCGCCTGGAGCGCGTCGAGCCGGAAGTTGCCGCCGATGCGGGTGTGATGGTGCTTCCTCCGAGCGCCCTGCGCCCTGAGCGTCCGGACGCGCTCCGCGAGCTCGTCGTCGTCGGTGGCCACGAGCCCGCCATCGCCGAAACCGCCGAGGTTCTTGGTCGGGAAGAACGAGAAGCACCCCATGAGCCCGAGCGCCCCCGCGCGGCGGCCGCCGCGCTCGGCGCCGAACGCCTGGGCCGCGTCCTCGATGACCGGCAGGCCACGGCCGCCCGCGATCGCGAGGAGCTCATCCATGGGCGCGCAGTGGCCGAAGAGGTGGACGGCGAGGATCGCCCGGGTGCGCTCGGTCAGGGCGCGCGCCGTGGAGGCAGGGTCGAGGTTCAACGAGCCAGGGAGCACGTCCGCGAAGACCGGCGTGGCGCCGGAGCGATGGATGGCGCCCGCGGTCGCGAAGAACGTGTACGCGGGGCACACGACCTCGTCGCCCGCGCCGACGCCGAGCGCCATCAGCGCGACGAGCAGCGCGTCGGTGCCGGAAGAGACGCCGATCGCGTGCCGGACGCCGAGGTACGCGGCGCACTCCGACTCGAAGGCCTCGACCTCCGGACCGAGGATGTAGTGGCCGCTCCGGAGGACGGACTGGAACACGGCGGAGAGCTCGTCCTGCAGGGCGAGATCGCCGCGGGCTCGATCGAAGAAGGGAACAGGGGCGGTCATCCGTCGGTGTCCTCCGCGGAGAGGGGATCGCGGTAATGGCGCGTGGCCGCGGCGCGGGGCCGGGCGAGCGGCGCGTCCTCGTCGAGGTCGAGACAGCGGACGATGTCGCCGCGGCGCTCGTAGCGATAGCCGCTCTCGGGGCAGCGCAGGAGGCCGTCGCGCGAAGCGACGAGCTTGTGGCCGTGGCGGCTCATCCAGCCGGTGCGCCGGGCCGGCACGCCGGTGACGAGCGCATAGTCGGGCACGTCGCGCGTGACGACCGCGCCGGCGCCGACGAACGCATGGCGCCCTATCGTGATGCCGCAGACGATGGTGGCATTGGCGCCCACGGTGGCGCCGCGACGGATGCGCGTCGTGTCGAGGAACGCGCGGCGGTCGATCGGGGCACGCGGGTTGACGACGTTGGTGAGCACCGCGGACGGGCCGAGGAACACGTCGTCCTCGACCAGCGTGCCGTCATAAAGAGACACGTTGTTCTGGATCCTGACGCCATCGCCGATGACGGCGGTGCCCGCGACGAAGACGTTCTGGCCTAGGACGCAGGCGCGGCCGATCCGCGCCCCCGCCGAGATATGGCAGAAGTGCCACACCTTCGTCCCCTCGCCGATGTCGCAGGGCTCGTCGATGCACGCAGACGGGTGCGCGAAGAAGGGCTTTGCAGGCTCGCTCATGGCGCCCTGTCCGCGGGGCCGCTGGGGCCACCCTCCGTCAGCGCACCCAGCGCGCCGCCTGCCGGAGGCACCGGCCAGATCCCCCAGGCGCCGCGCGTCGCGAGCGGCGGGCCGGCGAAATCGATGACGGGCGGCCTGACGCGCCCGATGAGGTAGGCGGCGCCCAGGCCGGCGGCGCGGCGCGCGAGCGAGGCGGGGGCCTCGAAGCTCGAGCGGACAGGCGGATCACGGGGATCGATCGAGCGATCGGGGTACACCCCCTCGGGACGCCCGAGGGCGGCGAGCGCCGCGAGGTGGCCATAGTCGACGACCTCGAGGAGGAGGGGCGCGGAAGGAGGCGTGAGCTCCGCGGCGGCGCGGCCGATGGCGACCTCGTCCCTCCGCGGGTTGAAGTGCTCGCGGCGCAGGTGCGGCCGGAAGAAGGCGCCGAGGGCGAGCACCACCAGCAGCGCGCCGCCGAGGGCGCGCCGCGCGCCGGCCGAGGCGCCCCGGAACGCGCGCGCCGAGAGATCCCCGACGGCAAGCGCGAGCAAGAGCAGCGCGAGGAGGGTCGCTCGCTCGGGGTGGTGGGTGGGCGCGCCGTCGCGCACGAGGGCGAGCGAGAGCGCCGCGATCTGGAACGCGGCGACCGCGCCGGGGAGCGCGTACGGACGGGCCGCGCGAAGGAGCGGCGGGAGCGGGCGCGCTGCCCCCGGCGCAGCGCCGCGGCGGGCGCGCCAGGCGACGAGGGCGATGGCGATGGGCCACACGAAGAGCTCCGGCTCCTCGCGGACCATCGCGGCAGGGTACGCGAAGAGCCGCAGCAGGGCGCCGTCGCCGCCCGGGCCGATCGCGTTGCGGTAGGAGGCGACGCGGGCGAGGAAATGCAGCGCGTCGCCGTGGGCGGCGCGGTTCCACGCGATCCACGCGGCGGGCCCGGCGAGCGCGACGAGCGCGGCGAGCACGAGCTTCGCCTGCGCGCCGCGGCCCTGGCCGAGGCGGGCGGCGGCGAGCAGCGCCATCGCCGCGAAGGCGACGGCGACGGACCAGGGCTCGTAGCGGGAGAGCGTCGCGAGCACGAGCGCGAACGCGCCGAGGAGGGCGCGCCCGGCCGGCGGCGCAGGCCCGGCCGGCGGCGTGACGAGCGACGCCACCGCGAACAGCGAGAGGGCGGCGGTCGGCAGCTCGGGGACCGTCGCCACGCCGAGGCAAGCGCTCCAAGGAAAGGCGCCGGCGAGCAGCGCGCCGGCGAGCGCGGCGCGGCGGTCGCCCGTGATCCAGCGGGCGGAGAGGTGGACGAGCGCGGCCGAAGCGAGGCCGAGGGCGAACGCGATGGCGCGGGCGATCTCGAGGGTCGGCGCGAAGACGCGCCCAAGAACGCAGAAGAGCGCGCCGTTGAGCCAGAAAGGGACAGGCAGCCAGCTCGTCCCCGTCGGGTCGAGCCGGGGCGCGTGGGCCCACGCCTGCGCGAGGACCACGCGCGCGAAGTCGTCGTCGCTCACCGCCCGGAAGCCGAGCGCGAGGACCAGGGCGGAGACAACCGCCTTGGCGAGGGCGACGAGGGCAAGGTCGCGCGCGAAAGGGACGGAGACGGCCGACGCCGCATCCACGGACGACCCCACGTCGAGCGCCCTGCCCGCTTCCCTCCCCGGCGCGGGGGCGGGCCCTAGCACGCGAGCCTACTTTTCCTGGGACTTCTCGAACTCGCGCAGCTCGCGGTCGCCTGCCGACGAGAGGTAGGCGAGCGATACGCTCGTCGCCATGAAGACGGCGGCGCAGACGGCCGTGAGGCGGGTCATGAAGTTGCCTGCGCCGCGGCCGCCGAACACCTGCGCCGTCGCGCCGCCCATGGCCGAGCCCATCCCGCCCCCGCGGCCCTGCTGGAGGAGCACGACGAGGATCAGGAACAGACAGACGAACACGTGCACGATGTTGAGGAGCGTGTGAAGCATCGGCGTCTTTCAGCTGGGTGAGTCTGGCCCGCGCGAGGGGCCCAGGGGGGCAAGTGGGCGGCAGGACAGGCCGGCGCTCCCGTGGCGAGACGGGAGCGGCCTGCGATCTACCCCTGTTCCGCGCGCTCCGCCAGTCGGTGAGCGGCCTCGACGATCTTGGCGAAGCCAGCGGCGTCGAGCGAAGCCCCTCCGACCAGCGCGCCGTCGATGTCGTCCTGGGCGAGCAGCGCCTCGGCGTTGTCGGCCTTGACGCTGCCGCCGTAGAGGATGCGCGTGACGCCCGCGAGGTCCTCCGAGGCCTTCGCGAGCAGGCCGCGGATGAACGCGTGCACCTCCTGGGCGTCCTCGGCGCGCGCGACCTTGCCCGTCCCGATCGCCCAGACCGGCTCGTAGGCGATGACGCCGAAGCCGGGCTGCTTCGCGAGCTCGTCGAGGACGGCGCGGACCTGCCGCTCGACCACGGCGAGCGTGTCACCCGCCTCGCGCTGCTCGAGCGTCTCGCCGACGCAGACGATGGGGCGCAGCTCGGCGGCCATCGCCGAGGCGACCTTCCGGGCGACCGACTCGTCGGTCTCGGCGAACAGCTGCCGCCGCTCGCTGTGCCCGAGGATCACCCAGGTCGCGCCTGCGTCCTTGAGCATGCCCGAGGAGACCTCGCCGGTGAACGCCCCGGAGACCTCGGCGCTCATGTTCTGCGCGGCGATGCCGATCTCGCTCTTCGCCTCCGCGAGCTCATGAGCCACGGCGGCGATCGCCGTGAACGGCGGAGCGACCACGACCTCGGCCCGGGTGAGCTCGCGCGTCGCCTTGGCGACGGCCGCCGAGAGGGGACATGCGTCCTGGCCCCCGGCGTTCATCTTCCAGTTGCCGGCGATGAGCGGACGACGCGAGGCCGCCCGCGAGGCGGCGCCCGCCTCTCCGGGCGCGCCCCCATCGTTCACGGGCTTCACTCGCTCACCTCGGCCGACCGGAGCGCCTCGACGCCCGGGAGACGCTTGCCCTCGATGAGCTCGAGCGAAGCGCCGCCGCCGGTCGAGATGTGATCGAAGCCCTTGGCGATGTGCTCGCCGGCCTGCTTGACCGCCGCCGCGCTGTCGCCGCCGCCGACCACCGTGAAGCCGGTGGCGCCGCTCATGATGCGCGCGACGTCGAACGTGCCCTTGGAGAAGGCGGGCGTCTCGAAGAGGCCCATCGGGCCGTTCCAGAACACCGTCTTCGCCCTCTCGATCGCCTGACCGAACAGCTCGATCGAGCGGGGGCCGATGTCGAGCGCCATCGTGCCCTCGGGGATCGCGTCGACGGACGCGGGCTCGCCCTGCGTCGCGTCGATGCTCGAGGCGACGACGGCATCGACGGGCAGGAGGAGCTGGATGCCCCGATCGCGCGCCTTGCTCATGATCGTGCGCGCCAGCGGGAGCTTGTCCTCCTCGATCCGGCTCTTCTGCAGGTTCTTGCCCTGCGCGGCGAGGAAGGTGTTCGCCATCGCGCCGCCGATGCACAGGGTGTCGACCACGTTGAGGAGCGCCTCGACGACGTCGATCTTGTCGGAGACCTTGGCGCCGCCGAGGACGGCGACGTAAGGCTTCTCCGGGCGATCGACGAGCCGGGTCAGCGCCTTGAGCTCCTTCTGGAGGAGGAGGCCGGCGGCGCGCTCGCGCATGAGGCGCGGCAGCGCGTGCACCGACGCGTGGGCGCGGTGCACGGCGCCGAAGGCGTCGTCGACGTAGACGTCGCAGAGCTCGGCGAGCTGGCGCGCGAAGCCCTCGTCGTCCTTCTCCTCCTCCTCGTGGAATCGGAGGTTCTCGAGGAGGCAGATCTGGCCCGCCCGGAGGTCGTAGATGACCTTCTTGGGCGAGTCGCCGACACAGTCGTCCGGCAGGTGGACCTCGTAGCCCGTGAGCTCACTGAGCCGCCCCCCGCACGGCTCCAGCGAGAGCCCCTCGGTCTTGCCCGGCTTCGGGCGGCCGAGGTGCGACGCGAGGATCACCTTCGCGCCCGCCTCCATGACGAGCTTGATCGTCGGGATCGCCTCGCGGATGCGCGAGTCGTCCGTGATCTTGCCCGTCTTCTTGTCGAGCGGGACGTTGAAGTCGACGCGGATGAAGACGCGCTTGCCGCTGAGGCCAGCAGCGCCCGCGGCGGCGGCGAGGTCTTCGACGGAGCGGATTCCGGTGAGCTTCACGGCGCTAGACGCCCTTCCTCGCCACGAGCTGCGCGAGGTCGATCATGCGGTTCGAGAAGCCCCACTCGTTGTCGTACCACGAGAAGATCTTCGCGAAGCGATCGCCGAGGACCGTCGTCATGGTCGCGTCGAACGTGCTGGACGCCGGCGAGCCGATGAAGTCGCCCGAGACGAGCTCCCGATCGGTGTAGTCGAGGACGTCCTTCATCGGCCCCTGCTCGGCGGCCTGCTTCATCGCGGCGTGGATGCTCTCCTTCGTGACCGGCTTCTCGGTCTCGAGGGTGAGGTCCACGAGCGAGACGTCGACCGTGGGGACGCGGACCGCGAGCCCGTCGAACTTGCCCTTGAGCGACGGGATGACCTCGGAGAGCGCCTTCGCGGCGCCGGTGCTCGAGGGGATCATGTTGACCGCGGCGGCGCGCGCGCGGCGCAGGTCGCCCTTGCGGTGCGGGATGTCGAGCAGGTGCTGGTCGTTCGTGTACGAGTGGACCGTCGTCATCAGGCCGCGGACGATGCCGAAGTTGTCGAGCATCACCTTGGCGATGGGGGCGAGGCAGTTCGTCGTGCAGGAGCCGCACGAGATGACCGTGTGCTTCTGCGCGTCGTAGAGCTCGTCGTTCACGCCCATCACGACCGTGAGGTCGTGGCCCTTGGCCGGCGCGCTGATGATCACGCGCTTGGCACCCGCGTTGATGTGGCCGGCGGCCTTCGCCTTGTCCGTGAAGAGGCCGGTGCACTCGAGGACGATGTCGACGCCGAGGCTCTTCCACGGCAGCTCGGCCGGATCCTTCAGCGCGAGGACCTCGATCTTCTGGTCGCCGATGCTGATGTACTTGTCGCCTGCGCCGACCTTCGCCGCCTTGAACTCGCGGTGGATCGAGTCGTACTGGAAGAGGTGGGCGAGGGTCTTCGGATCCGTCAGGTCGTTGATGGCGACCAGCTCGATATCCTTCACGCCGCGCTCGTAGAGCGCGCGGACAATGCAGCGTCCGATGCGCCCAAAACCGTTAATTGCGATCTTCGTCGCCATCACGAACTCCTGGGAAAGTGGCCGGCGCGAGTCGTAGTCACCTCGCGCGCGACGGTCAAGCAAAGCCTCAGCCGCGGGGCGCCGGCGACGTGGAGCGCCGGCGGCGGCGGGGCCGCGGCCGGCTGGCCGGAGCGGCGCCTCGCCGGGAGGGCTTTCGGTCGATATTTGGGGTGGTTTCGGTCTGTGGGAAGGGGAGCGCCGGCGCGCTCGGGCTCTGTCGCGCCGGGCTCTATCGCGCCGGCGTCACGCGCGGCCGCGGATCAGACGCCGAGCTCCTTGAGGAGCTTCTCCTTGCTCGCGACGCCGGTGTACGAGCCCGCCTTCTCGCCGCCCCGGAACAGGATGCACGTCGGAACGGCGCGGACGTTGTATTTCTGGGCGAGCTTGGGCGCCGCGTCGATGTCGAGCGAGCCGACCTTCAGCGTGCCCTGGGACTCGGCGGCGATCTTTGCGACGATCGGCGCGAGCTGCTTGCAGGGTCCGCACCAGGTAGCCGTGAAGTCCACGAGCACGGGGATGGGGGAGTTGAGGACCTCGGACTCGAAATTCTCGTTGGTGAGGGTGAGGACGTGCTCGCCTGCCATGATTGTCTCCGTCGGTGCCGCGCTGTTCATGTTCGGGGCCGCGCGGGTGGTGCGCGGGGCGCGCCCCGTGAGTTGACCGAGGCCGCGCCAGCCTATCGGCCCGATGCAGAGCGGACGCCCTGTCGGGAAAGGAAAGTACCCGGCGCGCACGCCTCCGGCAACCCACAAGGCGCTCGCGGCGCACCCCGCGGAACCTTCCGCCTGCGCCATCGTTTTGGTAGATCGCCCGGCGGAGCGCCCCTGCTGGCCGACGCAGCGGAGGCCTGAGGGCGAGCGGACGCCCGCGAATCCGGCGCGCGGCGCTGCACGGTGCGCACGACCACGCGTGCGAGCGCCCGCTCGCGCGGCGCCGAGCCAGGATGGCCCCCCGAACCCTCATCATCACGCCGACGTACAACGAGCGAGACAACCTCGCCGAGTTCGTGAGCTCCGTCCTCGCGGCGGCCCCGGACGCGCACGTGCTCGTCGTGGACGACGCGTCGCCCGACGGGACAGGCGCCCTCGGCGACGAGCTCGCCGCGCGCGACGGGCGCGTCCGCGTGCTCCACCGCGCGGCGAAGCGCGGGCTCGGCACGGCCTACCTGGAGGGCTTCCAGCGCGCGCTGGACGGCGGCTATGACGTCGCGCTCGAGATGGACGCCGACCTCTCGCACGACCCGCGCCACCTGCCGGCGTTCCTCGACGCGATCGCCCGGGGCGCCGACGTCGTCCTCGGCTCGCGCAACATGCCGGGCGGCGGCGTGGAGGGCTGGGGCCTCGGGCGGCACGTGCTCTCGAAGGGCGGCTCCCTCTACGCGCGGGCCATCCTGGGCGTCGGCATCCGCGACCTCACGACCGGCTACAAGGCGTTCACGCGGCGCGCGCTCCTCTCGCTCGATCTCGGCAGCGTGCGCTCGAACGGCTACGCCTTCCAGATCGAGACGACCTACCGCGCGCTGCGCAAAGGGCTCCGCGTGGTCGAGGTGCCGATCGTGTTCGTCGACCGCCGCGCAGGCCGCTCGAAGATGAGCCGCCGGATCTTCGCCGAGGCGATCGTCGAGGTCTTCCGCCTGAAGCTCGACGCCGCGCGCGGCCGCATCTGATCGCGCGGCCCCGCCGGAGCGCGAGCGCGCGCTGGGCTCAGCGTTCCCCCGCGCGAGGCGGCCGCGACCCGGCGTGCGCGCGGCCCTGCTCGTCGGCCTCCAGCTCGTCGAGCTCCTCGTCCAGCGCGACGTCGCCGTCGTGGATGCGCGAGCGACCGGGGGCCTCCTGCTCCTCGAAGCGCACGCGCGCCGCCTCGGCCTGGCCGCGCTCGGCAGCGGCGTCGGGCTCCGGGCGCCCGCGGACGGCGCGGGTGGCGCGGCGCAGCGCGAGGTCGGCGACCCGCCCGGCCCTGCGCACGTTCGGCGCGGCCTTCTCGCGCAGCACGCGGCCGAACACCAGGGACAGCAGCGTCAGCACCGTCGGGACGATCACCCCGAGCGCGAGGCCGACGGCGATGCGCGCGACGGTGAGGCCGAACAGCGCGGCCACCAGCGGCAGGCCCACCAGGCCGCGATCGAGCGACGGGCGCCCCTCGTGCCGGCGCGCGCGCCGCTCCTCCTTGCGCGCGCGTCTCACCTCCCTGCGCTCGTCCTTGCGCGCGCGCTTCTCTTCCTTGCGCTCGTCCTTGTGCGCGCGCCTCTCCTCCTTGTGCGCCCCGCGCTCCGCGGGCTCGCGAGCGCGCTCGGGGGGCGCGCCGCCCGCTTCGAGCCCCGGAAGGAGCGGCGCGATACGCGCGGCGCGGCGGTCCGGGTCGGGCTCCAGCATCGCGGAGAGCGCCCGGACGAGGCGTGGATCCGCGCGATCGCCGAGGGCAGCAGGCACGTCGATCGCGAGCCCTCGGTGCGGCAGGTTCTCCGGCTCCTCGCCGGTGAGCAGGCAGAGCGCGGTCGCGCCGACGGCATAGACGTCCGACGCGGGCAGCGCGCGGCCCTGGAACTGCTCCGGCGCCATGTACCCGAACGTGCCGACCACGGTGCTCCCGCCCTCGGGACGCATGCGATCGCGGACCGCGCCGAAGTCGACGATCGCGAACGAGCCGTCGGGCCGGCGGATCACGTTGTTCGGCTTGATGTCGCGGTGGATGACAGGCGGCGCGCGGCCGTGCAGGTAGTCGAGCACGCCCGAGGCGTCCCTCAGGAAGCGGAGGATGTCGTCCCGCCCGAGCACCGCGCTGCGACGGCGCATCGCGCCCAGGCTCTCGCCGTCGATCTTCTCCATCACCAGGAAGAGCGCTCCGTCCTCCTCGAAATGATCGAGGTAGGCCGGCAGGCTCGGGTGCGAGAGCGACGCGAGCACCCGGGCCTCGCGCTCGGCGAGCTCCACGCTCTTCCAGCTCGAGGCGCCGCGGATCTGGAACCGCTTGATCGCGACGAGCTTGCCGAGCCGCTTGTCGACCGCCTCGAGCGTGTGCCCCTGAGCCCCTTCGCCGAGGGCGCGCGTGATCACGTAGCGCCCGTCGCGCAACGCCTGGCTCGGCTCGGCACCCATCGAGGGAGCGAGAGTACACCGCCCGGGCAACGACACCAGGTCGAAGCCGCGCCTGGGCGCCCGCGAGCGCGCGCGAACGTCCGGACGTCCGGACGCCCGCCGACGCGCGCGCCGCTCGCGCGGCCCGCGCCATGCGCTCTGCTAGAGTCGCGGGCGATGTCCCTGATCCTCACCGTGCTCGGGCTGTTCGCCGCGCTCTACCTGCTGTCGGGGCTGCGGCAGATCAACCAGTGGGAAGTCGCGCTGCGCTTCACGCTCGGCAAGCTGACCGGCCGCCTATCTCCCGGCGTGACGCTGTTCCTCCCGGGGCTCCAGGAGCTGCGGCGCATCGACACGCGGATGAAGAACCGCGATCTCCTCCAGCAGATGGTGATCACCCGCGACAACGTGACCACGATGGTCGATGCGGTCGTCTATTACCGCGTCGTCGATCCGGAGAAGGCCACGCTGGCCGTCGAGAACTACGAGACGGCGATGAAGGACCGCGCCAAGGTCGTGCTGCGCGACGTGGTGGGCGAGACGCGGCTCGACGAGCTGCTCGCGCACCGCGAGGAGGTCGCCGCCAAGGTGCGCTCGCAGGTCGAGGCGGTGGCGGCCGCGTGGGGCCTGCACGTGGAGATGATCGGCCTCCAGGACATCGCGCTGCCGCCCCAGATGCAGGAGGTGCTCGCGAAGGGCGCGATCGCCGAGCGCGATCGGCGCTACGTGGTCATCAAGAGCGAGGCCGACGTGGAGAGCGCGAAGAACTTCGCGGAGGCGGCGGGCATCCTCGCGCGCTCGCCCGGGGCGATGGAGCTGCGCCGCTTCGAGGCGCTGGCGAACCTGAGCCAGGGCAACACCAAGGTGATCTTCGACCTCGCGAAGCCGTACGACGACGTGCGGCACGCGGCGGTCGCGATGGCCGAGGCGGCGGTCACCGAGGCGAAGCCCGTGCGCGTGCAGCAGGGGCAACGCGCGGTCGACGCCGAGGCGCAGCGCGAGGCCGAGGCGGCCCTCGAAGAAGAGGCGGCGCTCGAGGAGCAGCGGACGGCGCGGCGCGGGCGCATGGGCGGGGCGTGATCCCGGCGCTGACCGCGCTCAAGGCTGCGGTCGCGGCGCTGCTCGAGGCGCGCGGCGAGCGCGGGCTCTCCGCCCTCGTCGTCGGCGGGGAGCTCGCGCTCGCCGCCCCGCCCCAGCGGTGGACGCTGGGGTCGCGCGAGGTGAGCGCGTCGCGCCTCGCGCTGGCCGTCGACGCGCCCGAGTTCGCGGCGCTCACCGCGGATCCGAGCCGCCTCGCGGCGGTGAAGGAGGCGTTCGCGAGCGCGGTCCGCACGCCGGAGACGGAGCTCGCCGATCTGTCGCTGGTGCTGCGCCTGCCCGGCGTCGGGCGCGGGTGGAGCCATATCTACCGGGAGGCCGCCCTCCCGGCGGCGCCGGAGCGGCCGGCTCCGGACGCGGTGCTCGGCGGCGCGGCGGCCCTGCTCGAGGCGTCGGGCGACGCGCGGGGCGCGGCGATGCTCCGCCGCGCGCGGCTCGAGGAAGCGCAGGTCGCGGGCGGCGGGGGCGCCGCGCTGGTGCGCTGCGTGGTGCGGCTCGAGCCGGCGGATCGCGCGGCGCTCGACCGCGACGGCGAGCGCGCGGAGCGGCTGCGGCGGGCGGTGCGCGACGCGGGGACGCGCGCCTCCGCGGCGATCGCGTCCGTGGAGCTCGCCACGGCGCTCTACCCGCTCGGCGGAGCGGCGGCGCCGGAGGCCCGGCTCGCGCGGGCGCTCGCGGCGCGCGGCGCGGTGGCGGTGACCATCCGCGGCGATGACGGGCCGGAGGGCGAAGGCGTGGAGCTCGCGGTCGTGGCGTCCGGCGAGCTCATGCGCGTCCGGATCACGGCGGCCCCGGAGCGCGATCACGGCGGCTGGAGAGCCGAGGCGATCCGCGCGATCACGGTCGCGGCCGGAGACCTCGCGAGGCCGGAGCGGACGGAGGAGCTCGCCGCGCTGCTCTGCGGCGGCGGCGAGCTCCCGTGACGCGCCCCGGTCAGCCCCGCGCCGGCAGGCCGGGCGTCGCGGCGCCGTTGCGCGGGGAGCTCTCCGGGCGGGTCATGCTCCGGATCGCATGCTGGAGCGCCGCGCGCAGATTACGTTGCGTGTTGAGCTGCGAGAGGTCGAGCCCGAGCGCGACCATCGTCTGCGCGACGTTCGGCTTGATGCCTGCCACGATCCCGTCGGCCCCGAGCAGCCGGATCGCCGTGACGAGCTCGATCAGGTGGCTCGCGACCTTCGTGTCGACCACCTCGACGCCGGTCAGGTCGAGGATGGCGAAGCGCGCCTGCTTCTCCACGATCTTCGAGAGCAGGCTATCCATCACGTCGGCGGTGCGCATGCTGTCGACCGTCCCCACCATCGGCAGCGTGAGCACACCGTCCCAGACCTCGATGATCGGCGTCGAGAGATCACGAATGACCTTCTGTTGCGCCTCGATCTGCTGCAGCTGGGCGCGCAGCTCCTCCTCCGTGCGCCTGGACTCCGAGATGTCGAACGACAACCCGAGCAAGCCGCACACGGGCCCGCCGTCTCCGTCCCGGAGCGGGGTTATCCAGTTGTCCCAGTAGATATCGTTCGTGTCGGTGCGAAAGCGGCGCACCGTCCCGTCGAACCAGCTGTTCATGTCGGAGTCGACGTCGGGCACATCGATGGCGGACGCTCGTGGCTGCTTCCCATAAAGCTCGATCCAGTTGACTCCCAGGAGCTGCCCGGGTTTGAGCCCGGCGTTCGGGAGCGCTTTGCCGTCGTGATAGAAACAGATTCCATCGCGATCGAGGGCCCAGAACGCCAGTTTGTCCACGTGGTTGACGAGGCTATCCAGGATGCGCGCCTTGTTGCGCGCGCTCGCCAGCTCCTCCTCGGCGAGCTCGGGTGCCGCCCGGAGCGATCCGAAGACCGCGCTGCGCTCAGGCGAACGCTTCGCGTTGCACACCATCGGACGGTACGCCCCGCGCGCATCGCGAAGGCGGACGCGAAATGAGACGGGTTCACCGGTCTGCTCGAGCTTCGCCCACGCCGCGAGCAGCGCTGCGCCATCCTCCGGGTGAGCGAGCTCTGCGAACGTGACGCCTCGCTCGCTCGCAGGGCCGATGACCTCCCGCAAAACATCGTTCTCGTGGAGCAGTCCGCCCGCCACCGAGGCAACGAAGAGCAGCTCAGGACAGCGGGCGAAGAATTCCGCAAACAGGGTGTCCGAAGTAACATTCATCACACGAGCACTCTCCCCTGGAGCTCAGAAAGGCAGCAGGGTATCGCACGCGACGCTCTCGGGGGAAGAGACTCGGCCGCAGCGGCTCATGGCGATGAGGGCACGTACGACGACATCTACAACGACGTATGAAAGAGGACGACGATACGCGCAGCGCAGGCGACTCGGGGCATGAGAGCACCCACTCTTTGCTGGATTACGGTCGCTGGTTCGTCGCTGATCGCCAGGTCGAGCTCAGGGATTGGCAGGCTGCTGCGACGGCGAGCCCCTGCGCTCACCGATCCGCCGACAGCTCGGCGAGCCACGCCGGATACCCCTTCGATTCAACGGACGTAAGGCCGAGATCGGGCACCTCCACGAACACCGCGCGGCCAACGGCGTAGAGCGATTCGAGCAGGATCGCTGGTGGACCGAACGCTTCGAGGCCCAGCGACCACGCGGCCGGAGCAGCCGCGCCCTCGCCTTCCGCCACAGCGACGCGTGTCAGCTCGACAGCACATCCGGCTCTGGGGCGCCCGCCGTCCATCACCTCGACGGCGCGTCCGCCCACCAGCCCGAACACCCTCACGCGGCGCTCCTTCGTGAGGGTCGTCCACGCGCTGTCATCGGCGTCCGTCGACGAGAGGGTGAGCTTCGTCCACCCCTCCAGCTCACCCAGCACCGTGGGAGAGAGGTGGATGGGGCCGAAGGCGCAGCCCCGGAACTTGATCTCCAGGCTCGTCGGCCGACCGCCGCGCTTCTTGATTCCGAGATCGGCGCGCCGCAGGCGCCGGTAGCCGTCATGCCGGGGCGCCTCGGAGGACGCACCCGAGAACCACGACACGAGCCGCGCCGCCCGAGCGTCGTCTGCAGGCAGGAACCAGCGGACCTCGATGCTCTCCCGGATATCCATGGCATCCTCCCGGCCGCGCGCTGGCGGCGCGTCGGCACCACCACCTCCATGATGCCAGAAATGGGGACAGGTGTGCCGCCGGCGCGGCGAAGGTAGGATCTCGGGTCAGGCTGCCTTCTGCCGGAGCTCGCACGGCTGCTGGCGGTCGAGCGCCCCTGCACGCCGCGGCGCGTCCCCGGCTAGACCCTCGACGACGCCCTGAACGAGTCCGACACGACCTTCTTTGCAAAGTCGACGATCGGCTCCCTGGGGACGTTCTGGATCGCGTACTTGACCGCGTAGCCGCCGGCGAGAAGGGTGAGCTGGCGCAGGATCTTCGAGCTGGCGAGCACGCCAATCGCAAACGCTGCTCCGCCGATCGCGATCGGGACGACGTACGGGACGTCCTTGACCTTGGCCTGGATGTTCTTGGCGAATTTCAGCAGCATGTCGAGGCTCACCGCGCCCTCGCCGCCCTGCGTCTGCGGCGCGCCAGGCTCGTGCGAGCCGGACTCCTGCGAGCCGCTCTCGTAGATCCCGTTCTTGTACCCGCCCGAAGTGTACTGTTCGTTACTGATGCTCATAGCGCTCTACCTCGTCCTGAGATGATCAGCCACGGAAGTGGCGATAGCCCCCCCCGGCGCTATGCGAAGCACATACCAGCAGGAAGCGCCGGAGCGGCCGACGCGCAGCAACGGTGAGCCCGCGCGGCTCGCGCCAGCAGCAGGCGAGCCGCTTGCGCCAGCGGCGAGCGCGCTCACAGGCGAGGGCGCCCGCCTGCGATGAGGCAACTTGGCCGGGCGTGGCAAATGATCCCACCTCGATCGGTTCGCACGCCATCGCGTCGCATCGGAGGAGAGGCTGCCCGTGCAAACGTCGAATGCGACGGGCTGCGCCCACGCTCATGGAGACGACGCCCGTGCTCGATCAGCACCGCTGACGAGCGCTCGGCGCGAGCTTGGAGCACCGGTTGCACGCCGCGGCTCCGACCGACGCGCGCGCAACGTAGCTCGCTCCCGGCACACGCCTTGCGTGAATCGCCTGCACCCATGTCGCTCACGACGGTGCTGTTCGGCCGGCGGCTGGCCTCGGATGAAGAGGAGAAGGAACAGATCGGCCCGCTCTCCGGGATCCCGGTCCTGGGCCTCGACGCGCTCGCTTCCGCGTCGTACGGCCCCGAGGCCGCGCTCACCGTGCTCATCCCCCTCGGCGCGCTCGGCGTCCACTACATCGTGCCGCTCAGTGCCTTGGTCATCGGGCTGCTCGCGATCGTCTACGTCTCGTACCGCCAGACGATCGCGGCGTACCCGAACGGCGGCGGCTCGTACATCGTCGCGAAGGAGAACCTCGGCACGCGCGCCGGCCTCGTCGCGGCGGCGGCGCTGCTCATCGACTACGTGCTCAACGTCGCGGTCGCCATCTCCGCGGGGGTGGGCGCGCTGGTCTCGGCGGTGCCCGCGCTCCTGCCCCACACCCTGGTCCTCTGCCTCGCCGTCCTCACCCTGCTCACCGCGGCCAACCTGCGCGGGCTCCGCACTGCAGGCCTCGTGTTCCTGGCGCCGACGTACGCGTTCCTCGGCTGCCTCTTCGCGGTGATCGCGATCGGTATCGGGAAGACGATCCTGCACGGCGGGCACCCGACGCCCGTGGTCGCGCCGCCCTCGCTGCCGGTCGCGCTGGGGACCGCGAGCCTGGCGCTCCTCTGCCACTCTTTCGCGAGCGGGTGCACCGCGATGACCGGCGTGGAAGCGGTGAGCAACGGCGTCCCTGCCTTTCGCAAGCCGAGCAGCGAGCAGGCGCGCCGGACGCTCTCGTACATCGTCGCCTCGCTCGCCATCCTGCTCGCCGGGATCGCGATCCTCGCGCGGGTGTACGGCGTCACCGCCACCGAGCCCGGCAGGAGCGGCTACCAGAGCATCGTCTCGCAGATCGTGGGCGCGGTCGTGGGGCGCGGCCCATTCTACTACGTGACCCTGACCGCCGTGGTTGCGGTGCTGATGCTCTCCGCCAACACCAGCTTCGCTGACTTCCCCCGCCTCTGCCAGCTCCTCGCGCTCGATCGCTTCCTGCCCGAGCCGTTCATCCACCGCGGCAGGCGCCTCGCCTTCTCCTACGGCATCGGCGTCCTCGCCGGGCTCTCGGCCCTCCTGCTCGTCGTCTTCCAGGGCATCACCGACGCCCTCATCCCGCTCTTCGCGGTGGGCGCGTTCCTCGCCTTCACGATGTCGCAGGCAGGGATGACCGCGCACTGGCGCAGGGTCCGCGGCAAGCGCTCCCGGCTCCACCTCGCCGTCAATGCGACCGGCGCCACGGCCACGGCCGCCACGCTCGTCGTCATCATCATCTCGAAGTTCACCGAGGGGGCGTGGATCTCGACCCTGCTCGTGATCGCAGCCTTTCTCATCTTCTGCAATGTGCGACGCCACTACAAGCACATCGACGAGGTGGTTCGCGACCGCGCGCCGCTCGATTTCACCCCACCTCCGCCGCCGATCGTGGTGGTCCCGATCAGGCGCTGGGACCTCGTGGCGCAGAAGGGGCTCCGGTTCGCGCTTCGGCTCTCGCCCGAGGTCTACGCGCTCCAGGTGCTCCTCGACGATCCTCGCGTCGAGGACCTGAGCGGCGAATGGCACGATCTCGTGGAAGCGCCCGCGAAGGAGAAGGGGGTGCCGGCGCCGCGGCTTTCGGTGGTGCGGTCCCGCTACCGGCGGCTCTTCAGGCCGCTGCTCCGCTTCGTCACCACCCTCGCGCGCGCCCACCCGGATCGGCAGGTGGCGGTCGTCGTGCCGGAGGTGGTCGAGTCACGCTGGTACCATTACCTGCTCCACAACCACACGGCGTCGATCCTCAAATGGCTCCTTCTCTTCCGGGGCGGGAAGGGCGTTGTGATCGTCAACACGCCCTTTCATCTGCCCGACGCGCCGAATGCCGCCTGATCGTCGTGCGCGGCCGCGCCGGCCCGAGGCCGCCGGGTCAACCCGGGAGCGCCGCGTGGCGGCGCGCCGCCGGTGGCCGTCGAGGGCGGGGCCAGGCGCGGCGGAGCCTGGCCCGGGGCCTCACCACCACGATCGCTGGCGGGCGAGCGATACGATCGCGGCTGAGAGCTTCTGCGGGTCGTGGCGAATCAGCTTGCCGCCGAACAGCAGGTCGGCGGGGACGAGGAGGTCGGAGGCGAGCGGTTTGTCCGGCGAGGTCACGACCGGTTCAGAGCCGGCGGAGGCGTACTCCTCGAGGCCCTCGGAGGGCCAGACGTCGTTGACCAGCACCGCGTCGAGCCGGGCCTCGCCGAGGTACATGGCGATGGTCCCCACGAAGTCCTCGACCGTGTAGCCGGGGGTCTCGTTGGGCTTCGTCATCAGGTTGCACACGAACATCGCGCGGGCGCGGCTCGCCGCGATGGCCTCGCGCACGCCCTTGACCAGGAGGTTCGGCACGAGGCTCGTGTAGAGATCTCCCGGCCCGAGGATGATGAGATCGGCGTCCGCGATCGCGTCGAGCGCCGCTGGATACGCCCGGGCCTCGGGATCGAGATAGACCGAGAGCACCGGCGCATCGAGCATGTCGGAGAGGTTGTCAATCGAGGCTTCGCCGCGGATGGTCCGGTCGTTCTCCAGGTGCATCACGAGATCGACGTGATCCATCGTGACCGGGAGGACGCGGTTCTTGACGGAGAAGATCTCGTGCAGGCGCTCGACCGTGAGGGGGAGCGAGCCGGTGATCTCCTGCACCGCGGTGAATATCAGGTTGCGCAGGGTGTGCCCGCCGAGGCTCCCCGAGCGGAAGCGGTGGCCGAGCAGCTCCTTCAGCGCCTCCGGGTGCTCGGACAGGGCGACGAGGCAACGCGTGAAGTCGCCTGGCGGCAGGAGGCCGTACTCGTCCCGGAGCCTCCCGGAGCTCCCGCCCGAGTCCATCATGGTCACGATCGCGGTGATCCGGGCGCTCAGACCACGCAGGCCCGTGAGGAGCGTGTAATGGCCCGTCCCCCCTCCCACGGTCACGATCTTCGGCGTCGCCATCGGGGAGCAGGCTACCATGCGGACGAGCGGGGCCGATACCGACCGTCAGGCCGCCGAGATCTCGGCGCGCGGCTGCGGCGCGCACTTCGCGAGGCGGCGCGACGCGACGGCGTGGTACGTGGGCGCGATCTCCGCGCTGTAGCAGCGCCTGCCTGCGGCGAACGCCGCCACCGCGACCGAGCAGAGCCCCCCGAATGGCTCCCAGACGACATCGCCTGGATCGGACGATGCGCGGATGATGCGATCGAGCAGCTTGAGGGGCTTCTGGTTGCCGTGGATCGACCGGGTGTCCTCCTTGAAGCGTTCGGGGCCGCGGACCGCGGGCTCCTGCCAGACGTTGGTCACGCCGACCTCGCAATGGAATTTCGCTCTCAGGGTGGCCCACTCTTCACCCGTCAACGGCCGCTTGCCGTCGACCGAGAAGTAGGGTCGTCCCTCGGGGCGGCCGTGCGCGTTCGCGAAGGCGGCGATCTGCTCGAACGCCGAGGCCGGGGGGTAATACCAGAGGTGGCAGCGTGTGAAGTACTTCCTCGTGGCCGCGTTCTTCACGCCGCACGCCTCGTTCGTCTGGCACAGGGGGAGGCCCGAGCGCTCCCACTCGTGCCGCAGCCAGGCCTTGAGGGGCAGCCGCACGCCGCCGCTCTGCAGGAGGACCTTGCGCACGTACTGAACGCACACCTCGCTCACCACGGGGAACTTGCGCAGCGTCCGGGTGTTCGCGTTGCCCGCGATGTGGGCGATTCCCTTGTCCCAGACGTGGCAGGTCCGGTACTCCCATCCGTGCTGCTCGAGCAGCGGGTGCACCGTCGCCCAGCCGATCTCCGTCGCCCAGAACCAGAGGGTGGCGGACGGCAAGGCGCGCTCCGACCAGACGGCGACGTGGGGCTCGTACCATGCGGCGAGCCCGTCGTGCGTCGGGGGATCGCCGGGAAAACCGGAGACGCCATAAGCACCGTCGGAGACAATCACGGTGGGTCTCGGCCAGGAGGCATAGTGCTCCAGCGCGTCGCCGAGCGTCAGGGTGGGGTGGAGGTTGGTCGATGCGCGCTTCACGGGGGGCACGCGGCCATCCAATCGAACTGCGCGGATCTGTCAACAAAACGGCGGACGTCGGCCCCGGCGAGCCGCGTGGACCCGCGCGCCAGGGGGCGCGGGCGGGGCGGGCCTCCGCCGGGGGCGTGCTTTTCCTGGCGCGCTCCGCCAGCGCCTCGGGCTCTCGCCGACCGCGCTCCCCGAGCGCCCGGATTCGGCCGATCCGTACGACATCGCCGCCCTCCTGTCGACGCTGGGCGCAACGTCAGTCGCAACGTCGGTCGTGACGGCCGTCGGACGCTACGTCGCTCGCGACGTCAGTCGCAACGTCGGTCGTGACGGCCGTCGGACGCTACGTCGCTCGTGACGGCCATCGGGCGTCGGGCGCAAATTCGGTCGCGACGGCTGACCGCCGCGCCGCCCCTGCGGTGGGCGTCGACGCGCGGATCTACGAAGACGTGCCCGGAGGTCGCCCGGAGGAGACAGCCTGTGGAAATGAGGGGAACACTATCCGCGCAGGATCGCGCACGACCCGTGTACCGCCTTCGTGCCGGTGATTGAAGAGATCGCTCGTTCGGCGTATGTTCGGTGGCTTGGTGCGCAACTTCGCTTTGCCGGCGCTCCGCGGCGATGCCCGCGATGAGGCCGACACCGGTGTGACCAACCTACGCGGGGCCATCGATTCCACACGGGAGGAAATCATGAATGCATTGAAGCGCATGAGCTCGAGAGCCGCTGTTCGCGCGCTCCCGGCCGTCGTTCTGGCGGGGTTGAGCCTGCTCGCGCCGCGCCCGGCTCAGGGCCAGACGGCCGAGGAGCCAAGCCATTTCTACTGGGCCGACACGCTCGTGACCCACATCGCACCGGTAAACAATGAATATGGTAGCAGCACGACCTATGTTTATTGGGCCGGCGTAGGAGGAGCCACGGAGTATCGGAGCCGCAGCTTGTGCGCGTCGTTCGTCACGAACGTCCTCAAGCAGGCCTATCAGCTGTCCGTCTACGACATCAACACATGGTTCGGCAGCATGAGCCCGAACGCCGCGCTGTACCACGACAGGATCATCGAGGAGGTCGGCTTCGAGCAGATCATGACCGTGAGCGAGATCGAGGCCGGCGATATCGTCGCGATCGAGTATCCGGCGGGGAGCACGGCGAGCGGGCACGTCGCCATCGCAGCAGGCGCTGCGGTGCCACGCGTGGCGACCTATCCGTTCGTCACGGGGACAATCCAGTATGCTCTCCTCGTCCTCGACTCGAGCACCACGGGCCACGGGACAACCGACACCCGGCGCAACGCGGACGGCTCCTGGCACCCGGGTGTTGGCAGGGGTGTCATGCGCCTCTATGCCAACAGCAATGGAACGATCGTGGGACACGCCTGGAGCACGCAATCGGGATCGACCTACTATGGGACGCAGGTGCGCGATATCGCCGTCGGCCGGATCACCGAGCCGTATATCGAGCTCCCTCTACCGCTGTAGCGACGCGCTCGAACCGCCCGCGCTTCCTCAGCCACCAGGCCCGCTCACGCGATCGCGGCGCCGTTGACGTGTAGCTTCACACAAATCACACGATCGTGCACGCGAACGGAGGGCGTCCGCCGCTCATTCGCCCTCGATCAGCAGCCCAGATGCCGCGTCGGCGTCCCGATCGTTCCTGTCACGACACGAACGCATCATCGTTCACGGCCACGCCGTGGAACACGCGCATCCACCACGTTTCTGCGGGAAACACCACGCTGCGCAGCCCTGCACGCCATTGTTGGAGCGCGTCACGGTATGCCGCACGAAATGCGCGGACGGCGGCAACCGCGGTTCTTCGTGCGTCTGAATACCCTCTCCCCACCGCAAACGTTGGATTGAGGCCGCGAGGCGCCTCGAAGCTCGTCGCGCGAGCGTCGGGCGACACCGTGCATGCGCGCTCGGGGCCGAGGAAATTGCGGCCATTTCGATGAATCGCGGCGCGCGCCTCGGCTTCCTTCCGCTCGAGCTCCGCCGCCACCTCGCGCCGAAAGGCGTCCGCGTCACCATCCGCCACATCTGGCGGAAGCGAGATCGCAATGGCGGCGTGCTCAGGCCATGCGGGGTTGCTCGAAGCAAAGTAGACGTCAGGACGCCTCGCCCGCAGCTCGCCACGGCCGATTTCGTTGACGAGCACCTTCGCTCCCGGCCATTCCTTCGCACGTCGCACCAGCCCCGCCTCCACCGGGTTCGCCAGTGAATATGAAATCTTTTCCACCACGGCCGCCCGCGTCAAGAGGCGAACAACGCTGGTCGCTTCGTGGCCCCAGACCGGCCCATCCCAGGTTCGGAGCACCTTGGTCCCCAGCGCCACGAGGCGATGAAACAGCTGCAGGAATCGCGGAAGTACGCCTTCGACGTCAGTGACGACGATGTGCAGGTGCGTGGACATGGCGCACAACGCATGCAGGCGAATGCCGTAGCGCCTGGCCGAAACCGCAAGTGCATAGATGATCAGCTGAGTGATCGCGGCATCTGGCCTGAAGAGGAGGTGTCGCCGCAACGCGCGTCGCGTGAGGAGATAGGTGGCACCTGCAACAATAGCGCGAGGCTGGCTCATGACTGCCGACTATGCCAAACGCGTGCCGGGGCCCGCGGCCAATGATTTCGCACACTTAATTTTTCGAGACCCTGGCGACTGCTGTTTTCCGCTGGCGCCCGCCATGACTTAGGGACCGCCCCGTAGACAACACGTATCGGGTCTCACCAAGGCAACGTCGGTCCACCAACGTCGGTCAGGCACCAAGGCAACGTCGGTCAGACCGGCCGGGCCGGCAGGCCGGCAACGTCGGTCAGGTCGACAGTCAACGGCAACGTCGGTCAGCCCGGCACGGGCCCAACAGGAGCCTCCGTTTCCGGTTGACATCTGGCACGGCGCATGGATCAACCACATTGCGCGCGTTCATGGTTGTCGACCTCGTGCGATGCTCTCGCCCGCCATGCTGCTGGAGAACTCCCATGCACCGACCCCTCCTCGCCCAAGGCCTCGTGCTGTCGCTCTCGCCGTTCGGGTGCTCTACTAGCCCGGAAATTCCTGAAGCGTACGGCATGGCGGTCATGACCGTGAACGGGGAGAGCTTGGTGCTTGACACGGGGGATAGCGGCAAGCTGCCTGTCCCCGGATTCGACGACAGCTGGGACGTTGACTGCTCCCGCCTCAATGGCGAAACCAATCTGGAGCTGGTGGATCACTCGAAGGAAAGGAGGGGCTTCTACTACCTCGATCTCCATCTGCTCGGCAGCAAGCGCAAGGGCGGCGACGCTGCTGTCGTGAACATGCGAATGTACGTCGACGATGCGCTTTTCTATGGCTCTTGCCGTGCGACGCTCCGGACATCGTCCGAGGACTCGCACGAATGCAGGTTCTCTTTCGCTGACTGTGGCCTGAACTCGCTCGGCGCTGCCCAGGACGTTGTCCCAGCGCGCCTCGAGTTCGCGTCATTCCACTTGAAATGGTGCTTCGTCCCGTGAAGGGGCGGGGCGCGGTATGTCCGAGGACAGCTCCTCCGCGGCGCGTCGTGGCTCGAGACGACTGACGCCGCTCCACAGGGCGTCCCCACAGAGCGCGAGGCGCTCGCACCGGGCGCGAGGTCGGGCACTGCGTGCCGCAATGAGGCTTGGCGGAGTGCCCCGAGGCGGCGCTGGCCGGCGCGTCTGCCCGCAGGTACACCTCGATCCATGGTCGATGCGTCTCCCCGGCGGAGGTTCAGCGCCGCGTTCGTTCGGTGGTCTCGCCGGGTCCGGCGGCGGCTCGCGCTCGATCTGGTCCTCACCGGCGCCGCCGCCGGGATGATGCTCGGCGCGGTAGGCGCAGCGGTCGCCTGGCACATGCGGCAAGGCGCGCTGCGCCCCTGGATGGCCGCGGGCGGCGTGCTCGGCGCTGTGGCTGGCGCAGCGGTGGCGCACCGGCGCCGGTGGACTGACCCGAATGTCGCGTTGTTTCTCGACGGCAAGCTCGGCTCCGCCGAGTCGGTCTCCACGGCCGTTGAGCTCGCAGCGGCCGAGGACGCGACGGACGGCGAGCCCGGCGCCGGCGCATCCGCGGCCCGCGAGGTGGTGTTTGCCCACGCGGCGGCGGCCCTCGATGCCGCAACCGCCCGGCAAGTCCGCACGCCCCTGTGGCGACGCTGGCATGCCGGAGCGCCCCTCGCGGCAACGGCCATTGGCTATCTCAGCTGGCTCCCCCTGCCACCTGCGCCCGCTGCGGCGGCGCCCCCACCCGGGGCAGAGCAGGTGCGCCTCGCCGAGATCGCCGGCCTCGAGCGGGTGGTCCGGCTTGCCGAGATCGACGCTCGGGACGCGGAGCAGCACGATCGGCTGAAAAAGCTCTCGGACGACGCGAAGAGGCTCCGCGAAAAGCTGAAGAGCGGCGTCGAGCGCCGCGAAGCGCAGGCCGAGCTCGGCAGGCTCCGCGACGCGATCACGGCCGAGCGGCTGTCGCTCGGCGAGGGCGAGCAGCGTCATGGGATGGAGTCGGCGCTCGGCAAGCTCGGAGAAGACCCTCAGCTGAAGCGGGCTGCAAAGGCGCTCGGCGATCGCGACCTCGTGGCGTTCGACGAGGAGATGTCGCGGCTCGCGAACAAGCTCGAACGGGACGACCGCGAACGGGCCAGGAAGGTGCTCGAGGAGGCCGCCGAAGCCGCCAAGAGGGCCGGCGCCCCCGGCGTAGCGGAGGCGCTCGAGGAACAACGCAAGCTGCTGGATCAGCGCGGCAAGCAGGCCGACGCGTTGAGGGAGCTGGCGGAGGCGCTCGGCGACGGGCTCGGCGACGAGGGGCGCGACGCGCTCCGCGAGCTCGCCCGGACGGGCAGCGACCGCGACGCGCGGCGGCTTGCTGGCAGCCTCGAAAAGGCGCTCGAAAAATTGAGCATCGAGGAGCGCAAGCAGCTCGCCGAACGCTTGAAGCAGCGAATGGCGCAGTCCCCGGAGAGCGCGCTCGGAGAGCCCATATCGAAGG
Source organism: Sorangium sp. So ce124 (assembly GCF_051525235.1). Taxonomy (NCBI): domain Bacteria; kingdom Pseudomonadati; phylum Myxococcota; order Polyangiales; family Polyangiaceae; genus Sorangium; species Sorangium sp. So ce124. Next base: position 10,290,233 of record NZ_CP150312.1, on the reverse strand, counting down.
AGCAGATGCGCGAGCTCGCACGGCAGCTCGAGACGCCGGACGGACGGCAGCAGCTCGAGGAACAGCTGCGCCGGATGGCCCAGGAGGGGAGCCCGAGCAGCGAGGAATCGAAGCGCCAACGAGCGCTCGACGATGCGCAGCGCGGGGCGGGCGAGGCCGAGGGGCAGCTCGGGGGGACGCCGCTCCCGATGCCGATCGCAGGCGGGTCAGGCCAACCGGGGTTGGGCAGCCAGGAGCGCGGACAGGGCGGGCAGCAGGGGTCGTCGGGGGGCGGGGACGGCAAGCAGGGGCCGGCGCAGCCAGGTCACTCGGAGGGCGGCGGATCGGGCAGCCACGAAGGGCAGACCGGCGCGATCGCCGGGGGTGAGCTGCGCTCACGCGCCAGCGCGAGGCTCAACCCGGGTAGGCCGATGCCGGGGATCGTGACGGGCCGAGCAGCCGGGCGCGCCGGAGACACGGCCAACGTGCGCGGCGAGAGCGCGCTCGGTGTCGTGGGTCCCCAGGAGCTCGGCGGTGTCGAGCGCAGCGATGTCCCCGAAGAGTACCGCGAGCAGGTAGGCCGTTACTTCCAGCCGCGCTGAGTCCGGGGACGAAATGTGGAGCGCGCAGCGGCCACCGGCCTAGAAGCTCGCGCCCAGCAGCAGGCCGTTCGCCTCTCCGCTCACGAACGGCGCGGCATACAACCGGGGGACCCCGGCCTTGGTGACCGGCGTGCGGCTCGACGCGGAGAACGCGTACAGGGCCGTCCCCGCGAGCACCACGCCACCGCCGAGGAAGCTCCAGAACGAGACGTTGGCGAGCGTTGTCTGGGCGTCGCGCAGGTCGGTGCGCCTCGCGCTGCCGAACGGCTCCGTCGCCGCGGACTCGCCCTTTGCCGTGGAGAGGATCGCGAAGGTCACGCCCGACGCGAGCCCGAGCAGCCCGACGGCCCCGCCCGCGACCACCAGCGGAATGTTCGGGCCCGAATCGAGGCTGAGGGCGATGCTCTGGTCCGAGCCCCTCGCCACGAGCAGCGAGGTCGACGTCCTGGCGCCAGCGCGGCGTGCGTCGATCGTGCGCTTGCCGGGATCGACGAACACCTCGGTCGCGAGGGGCGAACGCCCGACGAGCTTGCCGTCGATGAGCACCTCGGCATCGTCGACGTTCACGCTGATGCGAAGCGCTCCGACCTGCGACCGGGCGACGGCGAGCCGCTTCTGTAGGAAGCTCTTCTTCTCGGCCTTCTCGCCGAGCGGAAAGGTATTGAGCGCGTACAGGAGGTGCTCGGCCGCCTCGCGGGGCTGGTTCACCTCCAGCTCGACATTCCCGAGGTTGCCCGCCACGTCAAAGCTCTGCTGGAGATCCCACGCCGCCTGATAACGCGCCTCGGCCTCGGCGAATCGCGCTTCATCGTAGAACCTGTTCCCCTCCCGGTAGAGCTGCGCCGCGCGCTCGCCCGCGCGCGACGTCGCAGGCGGGGCGTCGGTCGGAGAGTTCGGCATCAGCCGAGCCTCGCCCGTCGCGCTCGCGACGCTCGGCCCCAGAAGAACCGCCGCGCACGGGAGGAGTAGAGACAGGTATTTTAAGAATGGCTTTCGCATGGTGGCTGGCGGGAGAAATGCAATCCGGAGAGGCGACGCCTCAGGGGAAGGGACGCGGGGGAGCGGTCGTCCCCGGGGGCGTTGTGGGCGACGCAGAGGGCGCGGACGGCGGGACCGGTGGTGGGATCGGAGGGCTAACAGCCGAATCGTAGATGTCGTCCGCCGCGGTCGCAGGCTTGGTGGGACGCTTCACCTGCGCAGCAGGACGGGTTGATGACGGACGGGCGGCGACCGTGGCCGCCGAGTGTGCGGGCGGCGCGCTCGGCTCCGCCGAGGGCGACGCCGTCGGAACCTCGGGCACGGCGGGAACGGGTCGCTCAGCGGTGGGCGGCGGCTCGATCGCCGCCGGAGGCGGATGTTCGGGCTGCGCGCTCGGCGTGGGGGTCGCGAGGCCGGCGGGATCGGGCGTGGGAACGCGGCCGCCCTCGGCCAGCGTCGGGTCCTGCCCGCTCGTCGGATTGGCCGCACGCCACAGCACCCAGAAGCCTGCGACCGTCGCGCTCCCCAGAAACACGAGCAGCGCGAAGAGCGCCAGCGTAGCGCGGCGGCGGCGCGCCGCGAGCACCGCCGCCGCGGCCGCTGCGGTCACCGCGGCGGCGTCGGGCCGCGCAGCGGCCGGCTGCAGCCCCGCTCGAGAAGCGGCGGCTGCTGGCTGGAGGGCGGCTGTTCCCATCGGCCTCTGCTTCCGGGACGACGGCCCGCGCGGGCCGGACGACTCGTCTTCGGGCGGCGGCCAGACGCCGCTGCCGACACCGACGCGGGCCGTGCGGACGCCACCGGGACGCGCGCCGCCCTGCCCATCGGGAGCCCCCGGGGGGCCCGGCAACCCCTGCACAGGGATCCTGCGCATCGTCGGCCGGTTCCGTTCGTCGACGCCCTTCAACAGCGACGGCGCTACCTGGATCTTCTGCTGATCCATCGCCTGGTGCTCGCGATTCGGGGGCAGCGTGACCGGAGGAACATACACCTGCTTGTCGCTCGGCCCCGCCTCGCGATCCTGGCGGCGCCGCGGCCTGGGCTCGCCCCACTGCACCATCCGCTCCGCGGGTGGCGCTGCGGGGCCGGTGTTTCCATCTTCAGGTCTGCGGCGCGGCTCCTGCGTAAGCGCTCGCTGTTGCGCCGGCGAGGGGTGCTCTTGCGATGCAAAATTCGGCGTGTCGTACCCGCGCGGCGGCTGCTGCGGCAGCGTCGGTTGCTGCGGCGCGGCGTCGCCCGCAGCGCCCTGAGCAGCCGGCTGCCCTGGCGAGCTCTTGTTCGCGTTCCTGTTGGTCATGCCTGCCCCTCTCGCCACGCGCAAAAGGCGCGCTGCTGCCCAACGTGGGCAGCAGCGCATCGAGCCCTCGGTGCAAGACGTCGCGCTGTCATGGGCGCACTCCCGAGGTGATCTGCCTCGACCGCTGCACTGCAGACGGCGTGGCGGGTGCCGCGACAGCGCTCCGACGAGCCCGGGGGCACGGGAGGCCAGCGTCGAACGTGCGCTGGCCCGCGCACGATACCTCGGAGCTCGCTCGGGGACAGGGCCACGGCATGGACCCGAAGATACTCCACCCGGCCGCCACCACCACGCACCCAAGCGTCACCACCCCCTCCGGAGCGATGCCAGGGTCGCCCGACGGGAGGGCACGGGCATCGGGAGCCGGCGCCGTCATGGACGTGAAGGTGCCGGCTCCTGATGCTCGAAGGCTCCGATGTTGCGAACCATGACGTCGCGCGAGGCGCGGCTCCGCGGCTCGACGGCGCGCAAAGTCGACTCTGGCCACCTTCTTGCTTCCTCACCGAACCACGCGAGTGTTGCTCACTACTACGCCGCCAAACTTTCTGTGTGCCATGGCATCGATTTTTTGCACCCAGATCGATGGCCCGCACCCAGGTTGAGCCTCTCTCCTGCCTCCTGTCCCGCACCCAGGTTGAGCTTGGCCCTTGGCCCTCACCCAGGTTGAGCTGCCTTGAGGTTGAGCTGCCTTGCCTCGGAGCTGCCTCGTGGCCCACACCCAGGTTGAGCCTTCCAGGGTTGAGCCTTCCATCCACCACGCCGAGGTTGACCCCTCCGAGGTTGCCCCTTCCGACCCAGGTCGGCCCTCTCAGCCTCAGCGCTCCCATTCCGCAGCCCGCATCGTAGCGGGTTCGTCGCGCCGGGTGACGTTCCTGGCATCCGCGGCGACGACGCCGTACACGCCTGTCAGCCCACGAAGCTCACCAGCAACGCCAGGGTGAAGCCGAAGAGCACCACGCTCACCACCAGCAATCCCATGGCCGCCCAGCTGGCCTCCGGGCGCGCGGGCCGTCGCGCGCGGCGCGCCCTGCTTCTGTGCGCCTCCGAGGCGCGCTGCTGCGCAGCTCCTGGGGTGGCCTGCGCAGCCATGTCCAGCGCCGTCAGGCCGAACGCCTTCACGGTCGCGCTCAACGTCGGTGGGAGCACCGGCGCCCGGACCGGCGGCAGCGTAAGGGGCGCCGTGCGCTGCCAGTACGACCCCGACGGTACGACCGACCCACCATCCACCCCGCTCGATAGCCCCGCGGCGATGCGCGACAGCTCCGCCGCGAACGCCGCAGCGTCCGGGAAACGGAGCTCCGGACGCTTCTCCAGCGCCCTCATGATCGCGCGGTCGAGCTCCGGCGGCACCGGTCGTGGCGCATGGCTCGACGGCGGCGCCGGGACCTCGCTCGCATGGGCGCGCACGAGCTCGTGGACGCGCCTCACATGCTCGAACGGATCGCGACCGGCGACCAGCGTGTAGAGCACCACGCCGGCCGCATACACGTCGGTGCGCGCATCGACGGCGAGCCCGCAAGCCTGCTCGGGCGAGAGATAGCGCGGCGTACCGACGAGCACCCCCTCCTCCGTCTGGTAGAGCGACGGGGCCGGCGCGCGCCCATCGCCGCGCGGAGCGACCACCTTGGCGATCCCGAAATCGAGCACCTTCACCACGCGCCGCCCCTGCGCGTCCGCGTCGCACACGAAGAGGTTCTCGAGCTTCACGTCGCGGTGGACGATGCCCGCGCCGTGCGCCGCGGCGAGGCCCGCCAGCGTCTGCGTCACGAGATCGAGCGCCTCCACCGCCGGCAACGCGCCGCGCGCCGCGAGCTCCTCGCGCATCGTCCGGCCATAGAGCCGCTCCATGACGAGGAACGTCCTCCCCTCGGCGGTCCGCCCGAAATCGGTGACGGTCACCAGGTTCGGGTGGGCGAGCCGCGCCAGCGACTGCGCCTCGACGCGCATCCGCTCCACGAGCCGCGGCTCGCGGTTCAGGTCGCGGTGCAAGAGCTTCACCACCACCGGCTTGTCGAGGCCCACGTGCGCCGCCTCGATCACCTCGCCCATGCCCCCTCGCCCCAGCCGACGCACGGGCCGGTACGGCGTTCCATCCAGCAAGGTATCGCTCAGCTCAGGCGCCGCGCATCGGCAGTCTTCGTGCGAAGGCAAGGCCATCCTCTGCGGGTCGAGGTGGTGCCGCCGTCGTCACACGACGCGAGGAATCGAGATCCCCATCTCGCTCCCGGACCTCGAGCGCGCGAGCGCTCTTTTCACACGCTCGCCCCATGACGCCCAAGATTTCAACAGATCCGCGCGCAGCGCATCCTGCTGCATTCCCCGGTCGCGATCCAAATTTCCACACAAAGAGACGTGCACGTACGATTTCGGAGCGCGCCGCGATCGCGCCCCCGTGATCAGGCGGCGGTGCCCGCGGCGCTCCCTGGCCCGCCGTGCTCGGGCGTGGCCGCGTGCGGCGGCGCTGCCTGCTCCGCCGCGAGCGCCGCCTCGTCTTCCCGGGCGAGGAGCGCGTCCGTCTCGGCGAAGGCCGCTTCGCGTTGCGCGACGACGGCAGCGCAGCGCGCGCGGGCCGCGGAGAGCAGGCCGAGCCCGACGGCGACCCAGCCAGCTGCGGCCGTGTACCCGGCGGCGATGACAGATCCTGCATCGCCCTGATCGGCCTTGGAGAGCATCACGAACGCGTAGAACGGCGACGGGGCCGCGACGAGGAGAGCGCTCTCGCTCGTGTCGAGCTCCGCGACGAGGCCCGCGATGGCGGCGACGATCCATGGGCCGACCGCGATCGTGAAGAGCAGCGTCAGGAGCAGCGCCCGCGTCACCAGGGGCGAGGCGATCCGCGCGCGAAGGAACGCGCCGAGCCCGACGAGGAACACGTAGACGGCGAGCGCGTAGACGGCGACGTGCTGCACCTGCTGCGCCTGGATCTCCGGCGTCGCGACGGGCGCGCCGAGGCTCAGCCGGTGCCCGATGAGCCAGAGCGCGGCGATGGCGGGGACCCCCACCGCGAGGAGGAGGTACGCCGAGCGCATCACGCCGGGGCCGAAGAAGCGACGCAGCCGGCTGGCGCGGCTCCGAGCCCAGTGAACCTCGACGCGGCGCGATGGGCCGATCGGCTCGCCGGCAAAGAGGAACACGCAGAAGATCAGAAACGAGAGCGCCGCGCACACGCCCGCGACGATCGCGGGCATGCGATCGGAGGGGTCCACCGAGAGCGCCGGCACCGCGACGGCGGCGGTCGCCACGGGCGCGCAGACCGCGAACCACGCCTTCAACCCGGAGGAGCGATCGTCGCTCTCGCTCGTGAGGTTCGCGACGGTCACCTGGTACAGGAACCACGCGGGCATGCCGATCGCCGCGATCGGCAGGAGGATCAGGAAGAGCACGTAATCGAGGCCGAGAGGTGCGCGCTGGTAGGCGATCGGGAGCCAGATGGGCGGCCCCTCGGGCACCTCCGGCCAGGCCAGGTGGGCCGCGTACGAGAGCCCCGAGCCCCCCGCCGAGAACAGGCCGATCGACAGCGGGAACGCGAGCAGCAGCGTGACGAGGATCGCCGCGCGCAGGCTCGCCATCTTCGAGCTGATCGCCAGGCCGAAGGCCACGCTGAGCAGCGCGATCAAGAAGAGGAACAGGAAGGCGATCACCACCTCCATCGCGGTGATCCCGCCGAACAGGAACGGCAGCGCCCCGACCGGCGCGAGCATCACCACGTACATCGAGATCGCCGTGTAAGCGGCGAGGAACTTGCCTCGCGCGATCTCGCCGGGCGGGATGCCCGTCAGGAGCACCGCCTCCCAGGTGCGCCCCTCGCGCTCCGAAGCGATGCTGTTCGCGGCGACCGCCGGCCCGACCAGCGCCACCACGAAGTACGCGAGCGAGAAGAAGACCTGGAACAGGATCACGCCCGTCTTCGCAGGCGCGATTTCCTTCGCCGCGATGCCGCCGATGGTCGCCACGAGCAGCGCCATCAGCACGGCCAGCACCAGCAGGATGATCGGCGTGCGAGCGAGGCGCGCCGCCTGCTTGAGCTCGCGGATCCAGATCGGGTTCGGCTCGCGCAGGACGTGCCCCACGCGATGCCGCGCCCGATCGACGAGCCGCTGCGACGCCGGACCGGCGGGCGGCGATGTGCCAGTCTGCACGCTCACTGCACCTCTCCTTGCGTGACCTCCAGGAAGATCCTCTCGAGCTCATTGCGCTCCGGCTCGACGCCGATCACGCCGACGCCGCTGCGCACGAGGTGCTGGACGATCTCGGCGATCTTCACGTCGGTGCCCACGTAGCCGACGTGAACGGCTCCGGCGACGATGTCGACGTCGGTGATCCCCGGCCCGCCCCTGACCAGGAAGGCCGCTGCCTCGGGATCGCCAAGGACCCGCACCTTGACCTTGCGCCGGGAGATCTGCGAGAGCGCCGGATAGGCCGCCTGCCCCGCGCTCGCCGGCCCAGCGGCGTGCGGCGGGTGCGGGCCGTATCCGGGCGGCGGACCGTCGGCGTGCGGACGATCGACGGCGGCCGGATCCGCCGGCGCGCCGTCGGGCGTGGCCGCCTCGGGTCCGTGCCGCGGCGGCGCATGCCCGTGCGCCTGCGCCCCGTACGCGCCCGGCACGGCGGCGTGGCGCGGCGGCGCGTGCCCGTGCGCCTGCGCCGCACGCACCGCCTCGAGGCGCGCGGCGATCTCCCCGATCGGCCCGGCGACGACGAGGCGGCCCTTCTCGAGGATGCCGATCGACGTGCACACGTCGGAGAGCTCCGTGAGGATGTGCGACGAGAGGAAGATCGTCTTCCCCAGGCTCCGGAGCTCGAGCAAGAGATCGCGGATCTCGATGCGCGCGCGCGGATCGAGATCGCTCGCCGGCTCGTCCAGGATAAGGACCTTCGGATCGTGCAGCAGGATCCTCCCGAGCTGGAGGCGCTGCTTCATCCCCTTGGACATCGTGGCGACGATCCGGTCCTGGATCTTGCCGAGGTCGGTCAGCTCCAGGACGGCGTCGACCACGTCGAGCGACGGCACCCGGAAGGCGTCCGCGAAGAACTCGAGGTACTCGCGCACCGTGATCCTGTCGTAGACGCCGGCGTGATCCGGCATGTACCCGATGCTGCGACGGACAGCCGCGGGGTCGATCGTCACGTCGACGCCGTCGATCTCGACCCGCCCTGCCATGGGCTCGAGCAAGGTCGCCATGACCCGGATCGTCGTCGTCTTGCCCGCGCCGTTCGGCCCGATGAAGCCGAAGATCTCGCCGGGGCCCACGTCGAAGGTGACGTCCTTCAGCACGTCGAGCGCGCCGAAGCGGTGCGAGAGGTGCCGGACGCGGATCGTCGGCCGAAGCCGCTCGATCTGCGCCCCGGGGGGCGGAGCGCCGCCGAGCGCCGCGCTCACGGCCGGCCTCCGTAGCCCACGACCCGCACGAGCACGCGGTCGCTGTCGATCCGCAACCCGGAGTCGCTCGCGCGCCCCTCGCCGCCGTCGAGCTGGCCGAACAGCACGGGCACGCCGGCCGGGAACCAGTCGACCGATCCGCCGGCCGCCTCCTCGATGGCCAGCCACGCGGCGCCGAGCCCCGGGGCGTCGGGCTCGAGGAGCGGCGTCAGCAGCCTCCCCCCGAGGTCGTGGACGTCCATGCCGCCGACCCGCCGCGCGGAGCCCGCGTGCAAGAGCCAGCCCTGCCCCTCGCTCCGCGCCGCGAGATCGACCCCCGCGCGCGACGAGACCCTCTCCCCGTCGCCGATGCGGGCGAAGTAGCGGGCCGCGCCCTCCGGTAGCCACAGGACGCCGCCCCGGAGGTCGCGGCCGCTCCGGTTGCTCACGACGATGTCGCCGCTCGGATCGGCGACGATCGCGATGCCGTCCCCGAGCGACGCGGCCCCGTCCTCGCGCACGATCACCGTCTGCCAGGGGAGCGCCGCGACCTTCGTCAGCCGGGCGCCGTCGCGGTCCACGAGCAGCCGGTCGCGCCGCTCGGAGAGCTCGGCGACCACCGCCGTGCTGATCACGCCGCTCGGGTCGGTCGTGCGGACCGTGAGCTCCTCCGCGCTGGCGACGAAGAAGCCCCGGAACCGGCGCACAGCGCCCTTCGTCATGCCGGCCCCCGCCTCGATCAGCGTGAGGTGCCGCGCCCGACCGCGCACCCCCTTCGCGAACAGGCCCACGCCGACGATCACCGCGAACGTGACCGCAGAGAGCACCGGCAGGTGCCAGAGCGCGCGGAGCGGCCTCCCCTGCCGCGCGGCGCGCGAGAAATTGATCGGACCGGCGAGCACCGCGTAAATGCAGAGCAGCAGCGCGGAGACCCCGATCGCCCAGCGGGAGCTCTCGTTCGGATCGAGCTCCCGCCGCACCGGCTCGAGGTCGACGCCCATCGCATCCTCCCCCGGGCGGAAGGCGACGGTGGAGCGACGGTCGTAAGCGCGGCGAGCGAGATCGGCCACACGGATCTTCACCCACGGGTCGCTGGCCGCGGGCGAGCGCGTCGGGTCGAACGCGAGCAGGTGCACCTCGCCGAGGCCGTAGAACGCCGAGCTGCCATACGGGCTCCCGCGCAGGTTGCCGCCCGACCAGCCGCAGAGCGACTCGGCCACCGCGGGGGTCGCGCTCGGCGCGGGCAGGAGCACGTTGCCCTGCTTGCCAAAGCCGCTGGAGCTGCCGGGCGGCGCGATCTCCGCGAGGGTGGGCGGCGCGATGGGCGCCCTCGCGACCTCACCGCCGACGAACGCCGCGAGCGTCGGGTGCCGCAGATCCTCGGGGCGGGCGACGGACAGCGCCAGCGTGCCGCCGGAGAGGACGAAGCCGGCGAGCGCCTCGAGCTCGGAGCCGCTCAGCCTGGACAGCGTGTCGGTGCGCATGAGCACGGCGTCCGCCGCGTTGTACAGGGCCGCCCGGTCGGGCAGCAGCGGGTCGCCGGTCGCGCTGTCGAAGCGAGGCTGCCCGACCCAGAGGACAGGGCTCGGCGTCCCCCCGGGCGCGCGGCTGGTCGATATGTACAGCGGCGCGATCGGCGCGTCGTGGAGGCCCGCGCGGAGGAGCGACCTCTCGCTGACGTCGAAGAGCACCACCGCGTGTTGCGAGGTCGACGAGAGCCCCTGCGACGACACCTGCGCTCCGCCCTCATCGAGCGCCCGCACCTGCACGTCGCCGAAAGGCGACACGTGCACCGGCACGCGCACGTCGACCGACGCGCCCGCCCCGACGGCGTACGGCGCCGACGCGACGAAGACGCGCTCATCGGAGTAGCGCTTCGACTCGACCTCGACCTCTCCCCTGGCCGCCCTGCCGCCGTTGTTCTGGATGCGCACGACGACCTGGTTCCAGCCCCAGGGTATCCCGCCGCTCGTCCCGAGCACGGGCGCCACGTCGACGACGAGCTCCGTCGCGGTCGACAGAGGCGGCGCCTGCCCGGACGCGGGCCCCGCCGAGAAGAGCGCCGCGAGCGACGCCGCCCCCGCAAGGCCCTTCGCGCCCCTCGTCAGCGACCCGCGCCGGATCGCCTGCCCCCGCGGCTCATCCACGCGCCTCATCGCCGGATCGCCTGCGCCACGGGCTCGGGGCGCGCCTCGATCGCGGAGAGGAGCGCCGCGATCACCTGATCCGTCGTGATCCCCTCCGCCTCGCCCTCGAAGGACCGGATCATCCGGTGGCGGAGCACCGGCTTCGCGACCCGCTGCACGTCGGCGAAGGCGACGTGCGCCCTTCCCTGGAGGAGCGCAACGGCCTTCGCGGCCAGCACCAGCGACTGCGCGCCGCGCACGCCGGCGCCGAACCGGAGCGACCTCCGCACGATCTCGGGCGCCCCCTCGGCCGCCGGATCGCTCGCCCGCGTGAGCCGCGACGCGTACCGCATGACGGGCTCGGCGACCGCGATGTCGCGGCAGAGCGATCGCAGCGAGAGCACGTCGTCGCGGGTGAGCACCCGCGGCGGCGGCCCGCGATCGTGGCCCGTGGTCCGGGCGAGGATCTCGGTCATCTCGTCCTCGGTCGGGCTCGGCACGAGCACCTTGAGCAGGAACCGATCGAGCTGCGCCTCCGGCAGCGGGTAAGTCCCTTCCATCTCGATCGGGTTCTCGGTGGCCAGCACGAAGAACGGCTCCTCCATCGCATACCGCGTGCCCGCGATGGTGCACGCGTGCTCCTGCATGGCCTCGAGCAGCGCGCTCTGCGTCTTCGGCGTCGCCCGGTTGATCTCGTCGGCCAGGATCACCTGCCCGAAGATCGGCCCCTTGTGCAGCGAGAAGTGGCGCGAGCCGTCCGCCGCCGCGACGAGCACGTTCGTGCCGGTCACGTCGCTCGGCATGAGATCCGGGGTGAACTGGATGCGCGAGAACGCGAGATCCAGGCAGCCGGCGATGGTCCTGACGAGGAGCGTCTTGCCCAGCCCGGGCGCCCCCTCGAGGAGGACGTGCCCTCCCGCGAGGATCCCCCAGAGCGTCTGCTCGATGACGTCGTCCTGCCCGACCACGGCCTGCCCGATCGCCTCTCGCAGCCGCGCGCTCGTCCGCTGGGCGAGCTCGAGCCTCGCCTCGAACGAAGCGGGGGCCGTACCCTGCCCGCCGTCAATACCCGCGCCTGATTCCGCCGCCATCTGGTCGCCCTCGGCCGACGACGATAGCCGGCCGCGCCCCGCGCGTCGATCGGACCTCGCCATGCTATGTCTTGCGAATGAGGATGCTTATGTTGACCTGTCGCCGTGGGCTCGCCTCGCTCTGCATCTCCGCGCGCACCGGCGCGGCGCTCATCATGGCGCTGTCGCTCGGCGCGAGCGCCTGCGCCTCGGTCGTCGGCGAGCATGAGGTGGAAACCAAGTTCCTCGTCAAGCCCACCTCGCAGTCGGTCTTCTCCGGATGGAGCGAGCTCTCCGTCTCGGAGGACCCGAACTCGGTCGACAGGGCCGAGCTCATGTACATCCGGCTGGAAGCGCGCGACAACAACGTCCCCGACCTCACCTTCATCAAGAGCGTCTCCGCCTCGGCCGTCGTCGACGGCAAGTGGACCGTCGTCGCCAAGAAGGCGCCGATGCCCACCGGGGAGCGCATCGTCCCGCTCGATCGGGTCTATCACGACGACATCCGGCACTTCTTCTACAAGAACGACGAGAGCGGCGATTACACGGTGCACGTCGACTGGGAAGGCAAGGTCGATCTGACGAAGACGATCCCGCCCGAAGGGGTATGGATGAAGGTCCTCGTCGCCGTCCGCATCGAGTGATCACGCCGCTCGCGGCGCCCCTCCTTCTCCCACACTCCTCGCGGCGCTTCCCCTGCGCCCGTCCTGATCGGCTCCTCGGCCATCCAAGCTTCCATCTCGTCGCTCGGTCCAACTGGAGAACCGAGAGCGCACCGCGCGCGAGAGCGAGGCCGGAGAAGCTGAGTTCATCCGCTGGAGCCGCGCTCGTCGGCGTGCGCCGTGCGCTCCGCACCCCGGCGCGGGCAAGGAGGTCGATCCGTCATGGCCGAGATCCAGGAGAGCTCTGTTCTGTTCTCGCTCAAGCAGCTCATGAGCCTCGAGAAGCAGCGGCTGCGCGAGGAGGAGGAGGCCGTACGGCAGCGCGCGCTCGCAGAGCAAGAGGCGCGGCGCGCCCTCGAGCGGCGCGCTCGGGCGGAGGAGGCGGCGCGCATCCGGGCCGAAGAGGAGCGGACCCGCCGCGAGGAGGAGCAGGCGCGCGAGGAGGCCGCGCGGCTCGAGGGGATCCGGGTCGCGGCCGTCGAGAAGGCCCGCATCGAGGCCGAGCAGCGCGCGCGCATCGAGGCCATGGAGAAGCAGCAGGAGCACGAGCGCAGGCTCGCCGCCCTCGCGGGAGACGCCCAGAAGCGGCGGCTCAAGCAGCTCGTCACCGGGGGGAGCGCGCTCTTCGTCGTCGTGCTCGCCGCGACGCTCGGCGTCTTCTTCGGCAAGATCAAGCCGGAGGCCGAGCAGACGCTGGCCGAGCAGACGGCCACGCGCGCCGCCCACGAGCAGCGGCTCGCGACGCTCCAGAGCGACCTCGCGGCGAGCGAGAGGAAGATCGACGAGCTCACGCTCGCGTACCAGACGGTGCGGAGCCAGGCCGAGAAGGCGGAGCTCGAGCGCAAGCTCCTCGCGGCGAAGCGCGACCGGGAGGCCCTCCAGGTCAAGGCCGCGAGGCCGGCGGCGCCGCAGGCGCCCAGGAAGGCGGAGTGCTTCTGCAGGGAAGGCGACCCGATGTGCGGCTGCCTTCCCTAGTTCCCTGGCGGTTCAGCGGGGCGCGGCCGCGCGAGCGCAGCCGACGAGCTCCTTGAAGAGCGGCGAGGTGACGTACCGCTCCCCACCGTCGGGAAGGATCACCACGATCCTCTTTCCCTGCATCTCGTCGCGCGCCGCGATCGACAGCGCCGCCGCCATCGCCGCGCCACCGGAGATGCCGACGAGGATGCCCTCGGTCTTGGCGAGCCGACGCGCGGCGTCGAAGGACTCGTCCTCGGACACGGGCACCACCTCGTCGATGAGCTCGCGTCGGAGGATCTTCGGGACGAAGCCCGCGCCGATGCCCTGGATCAGGTGCGCGCCCACGCGACCGCCGCTCAGCACGGCCGCATTCCTGGGCTCGACCGCGATCATCTTCACGCCCGGCTTCTTCTGCTTGAGCACCTCGCCCACGCCGGTGATCGTCCCGCCGGTCCCCACGCCGGCGACCACGACGTCGACCGTCCCGTCCGTGTCCTCCCAGATCTCGCGCGCGGTCGTCACGCGGTGCGCGGCGGGGTTCGCCGGGTTCTCGAACTGCTGGAGCATCACCGCGCCGGGCGTCTCTTCCACGATCTGGCGCGCCCGCGCGACGGCCTGCACCATGAGCGATCCGGGCGTCAGCAGCACATCGACCCCGAACGCGCGGAGCAGCGCGATCCGCTCCGGGCTCATCGACTCCGGCATCGTGAGGATCAGCCGGTAGCCCTTGGCCGCGGCGATCATCGCCAGCGCGAGGCCCGTGTTGCCGCTCGTCGGCTCGACGAGGACGCTGCCGCTCTTCAGCTTGCCCTGCCGCTCGGCGTCCTCGACCATCGCGAGGCCGATGCGATCCTTGACGCTGCCGCCAGGGTTCCGGCTCTCGACCTTGCCGATCAGCTCGGCGCGCAGACCCTTTCCCGCAGAGCTCAGGCGGACGAGCGGGGTGCGCCCGATCGTCGCCGCGATGTCGTCGAAGATTGAAGCCACGTGCCGCCTCCCGTGATGGCCGTTGACCAGACGGGAGCGCCGGCCAGCGGGTTAGTTAGATGGAGTAATCTTGCACGAAGATCTTGGCGTCTCGGAGATTTACCAGCACCCTGTCCCCCTCGGACAGGCCGAGCTCGGCGACGCGATCCTTGGTCAGCTCCACGGAGAGCGGCTGGCCATCGGAGAGGCGGAGCTCTGCCTTGACCATCCACCCGACCCGCGACAGCCGCTCGACGCGCGCGACGCTGGCGTCGTCGGCGGCGGGCGTCTTCGAGGAGTCGATCCGGGTGTGGACCTCGATGTCGTGCGGACGTACGAAGGCGCGCACGCTCGCGCCGTCGCCGGTTCCGGGGGGAGCGTGCACCGCGAGGGTCCCGAGCGCCGCCTGGCCGTCGCGCACCTCCCCCTTGAGCACGTTGATCGACCCGACGAAGCTCGCGACGAACTCGGTCGATGGCCGGTCGTAGATCTCCTCCGGGGTGCCGATCTGCTCGACCCGCCCCTTGTGCAGCACGATGACCCGATCGGCGAGGTCCATCGCCTCTTCCTGGTCGTGGGTCACGAAGACGCTCGTGATCCCTCGCTCCTTGTGGAGCCTCCGGATCCACTCGCGCAGCTCGAGGCGGACCTTGGCGTCGAGCGCCCCGAACGGCTCGTCGAGCAGGAGCAGCGACGAGCCTGGCGCGAGCGCGCGCGCCAGCGCGACGCGCTGCCGCTGGCCGCCGGAGAGCTCGTGCGGGAACCTGCCGCCGAGCCCGTCGAGCTGCACGAGGCTGAGGAGCTCGTCGACGGTGGTCGCGATCTCCTTCCGTGGCCGCTTCCGGATGGAGAGGCCGAAGCCGATGTTGTCGCGCACGCTCATGTGCCTGAACAGCGCATAGTTCTGGAAGACGAAGCCGATGTTCCGGTCCTGGACGCGGGTGGTCGTCGCCTTCTTGCCGTTCAGGATGACCTCGCCGGAGTCGGGGCTCTCGAGCCCGGCGATGATGCGCAGGACGGTGCTCTTGCCACCTCCGCTCGGCCCGAGGAGCGCGACCAGCGCGCCGCTCTCGATCTCGAACGAGACGTCATCGACCACCTTGTTCGGACCGAACCGCTTCGTGAGCTGCTCGACAACAATTCCCATAAGCAACAGCTAGCCTTCCGACCCGTCGCGAGCGCGCCTCGGACAGAAAAAGTGAGGGGCCCGAGCGCGCATCAGCGTCGCCCGCCGGGCGGGTAGGCGCAACCAGATTCAGAAATACACATCGGAAAGGTGGGCGTATTTGCAAGAAGAGGGTGGGTATGCGCTGACCCCAACCTCGATCGGCTCATGCGGCCCCGACCCTGGGTCGATCCTCAACCTCGGTCGGTCCTCAACCCGGGTCGATCCACGCCGGTCGATCCTCAACCTGGGTCGGTCCTCAACCCGGGTCGGTCCACGCGGTCCACGCCGCTCGGTCCCCAAACCCGGGGCGAGCTCAGCGGCGTGACGGGGCTTCGCAGCCGGCTGCTGCCCACTCAACGGAACGGCACGAGGTGCTAGCATCGCCGCGCCGCGACGCGGCAGGCCCGGGACCGGAGGCCGCGCCGCGGCTAGACGAGGACGCGAGGCCGCGACGCGGCAAGACCAGGACGGGAGGCGGATGCGTTGTCTGGTGACGGGGGTGGCCGGATTCATCGGCTCCCACCTGGCGGAGCGGTTGATCGAGCTCGGGCACGATGTGCTGGGCGTGGACCGCTTCACCGACTACTACGCCCGCGAGCTCAAGGAGGGGAACCTGGCACGGCTGCGCGGCGAACCGCGCTTCTCGCTCTCGACGGCCGACCTCGCGACAGACGATCTCCGCCCGCTGCTCTCGGGCCGCGAGATCGTCTTCCATCAGGCGGCGCAGGCGGGTGTGCGCCCGAGCTGGGGACAGAGCTTCGAGGTCTACCTGCGCGACAACGTGCTCGCGACGCAGCGGCTGCTGGAGGCGGCCAGAGCGCACGGCCAGGTGCGCAAGCTCGTCTATGCCTCGTCCTCCTCCGTCTACGGCGACCCCTCCGGCGACACGGGGGATGTGCCCATGCACGAATCCAGCCGGACCGCACCGCACTCGCCCTACGGGGTGACGAAGCTCGCCGCCGAGCAGCTCTGCGAGCTGTACCGGCGCAACTTCGGCCTGCCCACGATCTCGCTCCGGTACTTCACGGTGTACGGCCCCAGGCAGCGCCCCGACATGGCGTTTCACCGGTTCATCGCCGCCGTGCTGAAGGGCGAGCCGGTCCGCGTGTACGGCGACGGCGAGCAGATGCGCGATTTCACGTACGTGAGCGACGCGGTGCAGGCCAACGTCGACGCCATGGAGGGCGGCGCGGTCGGCGTGTTCAACATCGGCGGCGGCTCGCGGGTGAGCCTCAACGACGCGCTCGGGCTGCTGGGAGAGCTCGCAGGACCCGTACGCGTCGAGCGGGGAGAGCCTCAGCCCGGCGACGTCCGGCGCACCTGGGCGGACACCGCGGCGGCGCAGGCGGCGCTCCGGTACGTGCCCCGGGTGCCCCTGCGCGAGGGGCTCGCGGCGCAGGTCGCCTGGCAGACGAGGCGGCTCCGGCTCTGCCGGTGACGGGCGCTCCGCGCCCTCACGCGCCGGCAGCGCCTCCGCGAGGGAGGAGCTCGACCACGCGCGCCGCCGGCACGCGCGCGCCCACGATCTCGTCCGCGAGGTTGACCCAGCGCACGGAGCGATCGAGGACGACGCTGTCGGACGAGATCACGCCCGCCGCCCCCGCGAGGAGGCGGTCGGGATCGGGGACGAGCGTCGCCTCGATCGAGACGGGCGCGCTGCCGAGCCGCTCCAGGATCCGCGCGCGCAGCCGCCCGGAGCTGGGGACGGCTGCGTCGAGCAGAAAGCGCGCGCGCGCCGCGCCGGCGCCGGACAGCGCGTCGCCGATCCGATCGATGGCTGCGTCGGTCTCCGCGATCGGCGCGTAGCTGCCGCGCAGCCCCGCGAGATCGCGGAGCGCCCCCTCCGGCCCGCGCACGAGCAGCCCGCCCGCGAGCGCCACCTCCAGGGTGATGATCAGGTTGAAGCCGTCGATGTTCGCCTCCGCGCCCCGGAGCGACGAGGACGGCGCGCAGCGCGCGAGGCGCGACGCCCGCTGCGCGTCCGAGCAAGCGGCTCGCTGCAGCGCGAGGCGCTGGCGTGCGGCCAGCTGGTGGTGGTCGCCGGCGGTCCGGATCGCGGTGCGCAGCGGATAGCCGCGGCCGAGGAGCCACGTCACTTCCTCGAAGGCCACGCGCAACGTCCGGACGGCATCAGGGCCGAACAGCCGCGCATCGTCCGGGTGCCCGCCGCGCGGCGCGCCGCTGTTCCAGCCCATCACGTCACCTGCCTCCGAGGTGCGCCGCTGCCACGCCGCGATAGACGACCTGCTGAGGGGCTGCTTAGAGCGACCATCGGAGGATCTCCGCGCTCGCCGCTCGACCCGGAAGGGGTCAGCAGATCAAAGGCCCGTCCGCCCGAACCCATGACAACGCACCCTGGGGAGGGTGATGCCATGAGCGCGGAGCAGCCCGCCTCTTTATCGCGGTGCCGCGCGACACGATGTTCGGTACCGTGTTCACGCGAGTCTTGTCTTGTCATTTCGTCACCTCCATTCCGGAAATCACGGCCCGCTGTGCTCGAGCTCCTCTGCCGATCTCATTCCTCCGAGCTCCCCGAATTTCTCACCAGCTCCGCTGTTTCTCGCCCTGCCCGCCCGATCTCATCGCCACCCGCCGAAGCGCGGCACACCGGCAGTGTTGGCGCGCAGATCGAAGACCACGGGTACAGAGCCTCCCGGTGCTTACCGGCCCGTGCGGCCGCAGCCCGACGGCGAAGGGAACAGACGCCTCGCCGGCCGCGCGCGAGCGACAGCTCCAGCCGTCGCGGTCGCCTTCGCGGAGCAGCTCCTCCAGCAGCCCGTGCTGGCGTGCTCTCATGAACAGGCGCCCTTGCAGCGGCGCCCGTCGATCATTCGCGCTCGTCTTCGTGCAGCGGGAGCTTGGGCCACGTCCTGGAGGGCGGCGTGAGATCCTCCACCGGCTCCCCTCGGGCGGCTCCCTCTGCTCTGCAGTGCGGGCAACAGATCTCTGGATCCCAGTCGACGTCCTCGAGACCCAGCTTCCGCAGCCACGCGAGTTCCCACATGAGCCTCGGGCTCACGTGAATCACGTTGCCCGAACGACGCGTGCCGTTGTCGCTGAACCGCCGACGCTTGGCCACGAGCGCTCCTCTTGGGATGAGGGCACCCATTCTGCCGCTGACGAAACCGTTCGCCAAGCGCCATCTCGCCGCACGCGCACACGCTCGGGTCCAGCTGCGCCCGTGACGGGAGGCAGCAGCGCGTCATCGCCGCACACGTCACCCGCCTCCTAGGCGTGCCAGCACGCAGGTGACGTTGTCCGGTCCGCCGTGCTCGTTGGCGATGTCGACCAGCAGGCTCGCCGCCAGGCTCAGGTCCCGGTGCCTCCCCAGCACCCCTTCGATCCGCGCCTCCGGCACCGGGCCCCACAGCCCGTCGGAGCAGACGAGGAAGACGTCGCCCGGCCGCGTCGCCTCCACGCGCGACTCGATCTCCACGCTCTTGTCGCACCCCAGCGCGCGCGTCACCGCGTCGGCTCGGCCGTTCAGCGCCTCGAGCGCCGCCAGCACCACGCCGCAACGGGCGCCGGCAGCAAGACAACGGCCCGCGGGGCAAGACAGCGCGTCCCAGCGGCAAGACGACGGCCTCGCGAGGCAGGACAACGGGCGCCGGCGGCAAGACAGCGCGCGCTCGCAGCGAGACGACGGCTGCCGGTGACACCAGGAGCGCCCGCATCGGCCGGCGCTGACGAGCATGCGAGCGCTCCGCCAGGGAGCGGATCATACGACAATCGTCAAGAGAAAAAGACGAGGAGGGAGTCGCTGTTCCTGGACTGCGCGCCGAGCGCGGGGGTTGAAGACGATCCAGCTGTCCCTCGGCCAACCCACCGCCGTGATGGCCCCCTCCGCGCTGCGGTGGTGGTCCGCCGGTTGCCCTGCCGAGCCGTTTCCGGTCTCCTCTACCTTTCTAGTTCCGGCGAGCGGCCCTGGTTCGCTGCACAATCGTCCGTCGGCTGCATTTTTTCTCTGGGACCCCGGTGACGCTGTGCGTTGGACAACGCAGCGAAGCCGGTCATTCCCACGCCCACGCCGAGCGCGATCACAGATACCCAGCTCCGCGCTGCGGGCGGCGCCGCGGTGGTCTCCGGCGGCTTCGCCGGAGGCGCCGCGCTCGCGGCCGGCGGCCCTTCCGTGCCCGGCCCGCCGAGCTCGGCTTCTCCTCGTAGTCCACCCGCCAGAAGTCCGGCCAGGGATCCCGGAGGGAGAGATTTTCTCACCCATGGCGCCCTACTCCCGGGAGCGTCGTGTTCAGGGGAGAGCGCTCTGCTTCCTCCCAATCGGACGCACTGGCAGCACTGGCAGCGCTCGTCCCCCCTCCGTCGGGCTGCAGCGGGAAGCTCGTCAGGGGGGCAGCGCGACGGGCGAGCTCTTCCCCCGCGACGGCGCGGACAGGGCGCGGTGGCCGGAGCTGCGGCAGGGGAGGCGGCGGGAGCTTCGCCTGCGGGCTCCTGGCCGCGAGTTCGGGAGACGGCACCCCGGGCGGAGGCGTGTCGAGCGCGCGGGGAGGTATCGGCGGCGACGCCGAGCTCTCACGCTGGGTGACGGGCGCGCCGACCTGGACCACCACGGTATCCTCCGCGTCCGTTCGGCGGTCGTCGTGCAACCGCCAGAGGCGCTCCCAGTACCGCGCCGGCGTGCCGGTGAAGGTCTCCAGCTGCCGCGCGAGGCCGGGCGTCATGGGCAGGTCGCTCCTCAGCAGCCGCTCCATCTCCCTCGGTTCCAACGCCGTGCACTCGGCCAGCTTCCTCCTCCACGAAGGCGTCGTCGCACAGAACGACTCGAGGACCCTTCCCGGCCAGGGGACGAGGCGCCCTCGAGTGTCTCTCAGCTCGGCGAGCGCCGCATCGACGTGACAGTCCAGGAGGCGCCGGTAACGGTCGCGCTCCCCCGCAGCCTGCGCCTTCGCATCGGTGAGGGCTGCCTCCTCTTCATCGCGCGCCTGCTCGCGCGCCTCACGAAACCCCCGCTCGCGTCCCAGCGCTTCGCGCGCGGTGACCGCGAAGCCGATCGCGACGCACGCGATCATCGCGAGCCCGATCGGCGAGACGAGCCACATTGCACCCAGCATGTCTTCCATGTTCCCTCCTGAACCGTGAGCACTCCTGTCCGATGCACAGCGGAGCCCGGCCTCGTGCTGCCCGACCTAAGGCGTCCCCTCACATCCGCCGCTCGTCGCGCCTGCCACAGCGCGCCGTCTTGCCCCGCCTCCCAGCCGCGCCAGCACACACGTCACGTTGTCCGGGCCGCCGTGCTCGTTGGCGAGATCGACCAGCAACTCCGCCGCAAAGCTCAGGTCGCGGTGGGCCTCGAGGATCCCGGCGATGCGCCGCTCGGGCACCGGCCCCCACAGCCCGTCCGAGCACACGAGGAACAGATCGCCCGGCTTCGTCGCCTCCACGCGCGACTCGATCTCCACGTTCTCGTCGGCGCCCAGCGCGCGGGTGATCGTCCTCGCCCGGTTGCTCAGCGCCTCGACCGCCTCCCGCGCTCCGTCGCCGTCCCCGAGCAGCTCGGCCAGCAGCGTGTGGTCCCGCGTCAGCCGCTCCAGCTTGCCGCCGCGCATCCGGTAGACGCGCGTGTCGCCCACGTGCGCGATGTACGCCATGCCCGGCGCCAGCAGCACGCCCGCGAAGGTCGTCGCCATGCCGCGCACCTCCTCTTGCTTCTGGCTCGCCTCGTAGATCGCCCGGTTGGCGCGCCGCACGCTCAGCACCAGCCGCACCTCGTCCCGGTCGTGCGGCGTCGCGGTGCCGTAGGGCCAGGTATCCTCCAGATCTCCCTGTTCCTCGAAGCAGCTCTTGACCACCTCGATCGCCATGCGGGACGCGACCTCGCCGGCCGCATGCCCGCCCAGCCCGTCGGCCACCATGAACAGCCCCAGGCACGGCAGCACCGCGAAGCTGTCCTCGTTGTGACTGCGCCGCCGGCCCACGTCCGAATGCGCTGCTGCCTCGATGGCGAGCTGTGGATACACCTTCGTCCTCCTCGCGCGCTCGTCGTCAGGACGAGCCGAGCCATGGCGCGCCGTCGACAGCGGCGCGCGGTTCCCTCGATGTCCTCAGGCCGCGCGCGCTCGGCCTTCGCTACGTCGCGTAGCCTCCGTCCCACGCCGCTCCGCCGCTGCGGCTTGGCTCCGCCACAGCAGCAGCAGCGCTCACGCGCTCACGTCAGAACGCCTGCACCTCGGCCTTCACGCCCGCGGCGCCCTCGCCCTTCGTGTTCGCCCCCGGGCCGCCGATGCCCGCTTCGCCCACCTCGATCGTCGCGCCTTGCGTCGGCGGCATCGCGCCCTTGTACGCGATCCCGATCGCGTGTCCGCCCAGCCCGCCGCCGCCAAGGCCGCCTCGGCCGCCTTTGCCCCCGGCTCCTCCGGCGCACGCGTCGTTCAACGCGGTCGCGCCCTCGGGCTTGGTGCCTCCGGGGCCACCCGCTCCTCCTTCGCCGCCTTCCTGCCCGGCTCCCCCTTTGCCCCCCGCTCCCCCGCTTCCCGTCTTCAGCGTCACCTCGTCGAAGCTCAGCGTCGCGTTCAGGCCGATCAACGCGATGCTCGAACCGCCCGCACCGCCGCCTCGCCCGCCGGCCCCGCCGCAGCCACCGGCGCCCCCCGAGCCGCCGCTCGCGCCGCCGGCCGACTCGGCCGACGGGCACTTGCCCGCACCCGCACCGCCCACCGCGCCGCCGCCCCCACCACCGCCCTGCCCTCTGCCACCCTTCGGGCCATCGCGGCCGGCGGTGCCGGTGTAACCGCGGGCGCTGATCTCTCCGAGGCCGGTCGCGCCAGCGCCAGCATCGACGTTCGAAGAAGCCCTTGAGCCCTGGGTGCCATTCGTGCACGTCTGTTGTGGCGTACCGGCGAGGCTTTCGCCCCTGCCGCCGTTCTGTGCATGACGCGGCAGGCCGTCATCCCCGCGGCCGCCAGAATTGGGATCGCCAACGCCGCCGATGCCCCCGTAAGAATCATCGCACGTGTCTTCGGGTGTGCCGCAGTCGTTCTTCACGCCGCCCGTCACCACGATCTCCGCCGAGCACGCGTCGCCGCCAGGATTCCCGTCATCACCCTTCATCGCACGCGTTTCGTACGGAGCTCCTTCTGCTCCGGGCGCCGCGTCCCCCGCTTCCAGCACGCACCGCGCGAGCTCCACGCTCACCTCTTCCGCCACCGCCGCGATCGACGACATCCCCGCGAGCGACCCGTCAACCCGCTCGATCCCGCGCGCCTGAACGTGCACGTCCTCCAGCCGCACGCTCGCCTCACCTCCGCCCCCGCGCACCACCAGCGGGATCTCTCCAGCCCTCGCCGTCAGCACCGTCTTCCTCGGCTCCCCGGCCCAGGCCCACCCGTTCGCGCAGGCCAGCCCGCCGTAGATCGTCACGCCCTGCGTCACCTCCACCGCTTCGTCGAACGTCTCCGCGCACGCGTACACGCGCCGCGTCCTGTTCTCCTCCGCGAGCGCCAGCGCCGCCCGCAGCGTCTTCAGCGGCGCCCCCTTCGTCGCGGCGTTCTCGTCGCTCCCGGACGCCGACACGAACGCGCCGCACGCGTCGTCCACCGCGCTCGCGTTCTCGCGAGGCACGCATGCGGGAGGCGTACGTCCATCGTACCTCAGCCAGTCGTGGTGCACGCACGTGAGCGTGCCCTCGCAGTCATCCCCCAGGTGTCCCCACGGCGCTTCGCACGCCACAGCGACGAGCGCGACGCCCGCCGCACCCACAGCCCAGAACATCGGATGATGCCCCATCTTCCCCTCGTTCGAGCTCATTGCCACGCCCCCGAGAGCAACACTCCGGCCGTGTTGGCGCGCAGATCGGGGACCACGCGAACAGCGCTCCCCGGCGCAGACCCCGTGCGTGGCCACAGCGCGACGGCCAGGGCCGCCAGCGCGACGGTGCCGGATGCGATGTACGTCACCCCGGCGACGTCACGGAGCCGATCGCTGCGCGCCGTGGTGCGGGCGAGCTGTGCGCACCGATCGGCGAGCGCGCTCGGTGCGTCCAGGCATCCAGGACCGACCCTCAGGATGGCCTCGCGCTCCGCGCGAGCATCCGCGCTCGCCGCGTTCGAGGCCAGCGTGAAGCCGACCCCCACCCCGAGCCCCACCACGCTCGCCGCGCCCAGGGCGATCGCCGGCACCCAGCTCCGCGGCTCCTCGGCCTGCGCCCCCGCGGCGGACCCGTTCGTGTTCGCCTCCCCGTTCATCGGCGCGCCCACAGCCCCCCGCGCCGGCGCCGGCTTTGGTTTCAGGTCGATCGTGATCTCCTCTGTCGCCCCCGGCACCGTCGCCAGCGGCCTCACCGCGTCCTCGTACCCCGCGCGCCGGATCACCAGCAGGTGCTGCCCGGGATCCACGTAGAGCTCATCGGTCACCTCGACCGGCACGCGCTCGCCGTCCACGAACAGCTCCGCGTCCGGCGCGTTCTTCACCCGCACGCGCACCGTCCCGACCTGCGCCTTCGCCGCCGATAGCAGCGCCTGCATCCGCGCAAGCCGCTCCGCCTCGATCTCCGGCCCCGCCGCGCGCACCCCGTACGCCAGGTACTTCGCCGCGGACGCGGGCTTGTCCAGCTGTAGCTGCACCTGGCCGAGGTTCGCCGCGATGTCGTACGTCTTCAGCCGGGTCCACGCCCGCAGATACGCGAGCTCCGCATCCTCCAGCTGGCCCGCCGCGTGCGCTCTACGGCCCTGCTCGAAGTCACGCACCGCGCGGTCACGTTCGCTCTCCGCGCTCCACCCCGGCGCGGCTTGCTTGTCCTCGCCACGGGCGCTCGTCGTCGCTGCCGTGATGCCGAGCAGCACCGACATCGCCAGCGACCCCATGTGCAGCGCTCGCTTCACGATCGCTCCCTCTTCCACGCAACGTCCGCCATCCACGTGCTCGCTCCTGGCTCGCCGCGCTCGGCCTCGCGCCGCGCGCACACGCCCGCCGTTCGTCGCGCCTGCCACGGCGCGCCGTCTCGCCCTTCACCCTCCTGCCTCGCTCGGCGCGGCGGCGTCCTCTTCGCCGCGGCCACCGCACCGAGCCGCGTCACCTCAGAACGCCTGCACCTCGGCCTTCACGCCCGCAGCTCCCTCGCTCTCTGCCTTCGCGCCCAGCCCGCCGGTGCCCGCTTCGCCCAGCTCGATCACCGCCCCTTGCACCGGCGGCGCCGCGCCCTTGAACGCGATCCCCAGCGCGTGACCGCCGCGACCGCCGCCTCCTTGACCACCGAGGCCTCCCTTGCCACCGGCCCCGCCGGCGCATGCGTCGTGCAGCCCGGTCGCACTCTCAAGCTTCTTTCCGCCGGGACCGCCGGCGCCTCCTGCACCGCCCTCCTGGCCGGCGCCGCCCTTGCCGCCCGCTCCGCCGCGCCCCGTCTTCAGCGTCACGTCCTCGAAGCTCAGCGCCGCATTCAGGCTGATCAGCGCGATGCTCGATCCGCCCGCGCCGCCGCCTCGACCGCCGGCACCACCGCAACCGCCGGCTCCGCCCGAGCCGCCGCTCGCGCCGCCCGCCAACGCTTCGTCCGTGCACTTGCCTGCGCTCGCGCCCCCCTTCGCGCCGCCACCTCCGCCTCCGCCCTGCGCGGTGCCGCCCTTGGTGCCGTCGCGGCCGGCGGCGCCGGTGAAACCGCTGGCGCTGATCTCGCCTAGACCGGTCGCGCCCGCACCAGGGCCGCCATCGGAGCCGTTCTCGCCTGCGGTCCCGTCGGTGCACACCGCCGGCGCTTCCTCTTCTCCCGCGCCGCCGTTCAGCTTCGCACCTGGCGTGCCTTTCGACCCGGCCCCGCCGCTGTCCGCTTGACCGATGCCACCGGCACCGCTGAGCGAATCGTCGCTCGCGTCCTCCGGCGTGCCGCAGTCGTTCTTAACCGACGCCCCGCCGAACGTTCGGTCCCCGAAGCACGCCTCCACGCCCGGCTCCCCGTCCTCGCCCCCCATCGCGCTCGTCTCGTACGCGGCTCCCTCTGCGCCCGCCGCCGCATCGCCCGCCTCCAGCACGCACCGCGCAAGCTCCACGTTCACTTCTTCCACCACCGCCGCGATCGACGACGCTCCCGCGAGCTCCACGTCACCCGGCTCGATCCCGCGCGCCTGCACGTGCACGTCCTCCACGCGCACCTTCGCCTCAGTTCCGCCTCCGCGCACCACCAGCGGGATCTCTCCTGCCTCCGCCGTCAGCACCGTCTTCCTCTGCTCGCCGGCCCAGCCCCATCCGTTCGCGCAGTCGAGTCCTCCGTAGATCGTCACGCCCTGCGTGACCTCCACCGACTCCTCGAACGTCTCCGCGCACGCGTACACACGCCGCTTCTCATTCTTCTCCGCCAGCGCCAACGCGGCTCCCAGCGTCTTCACCGGCGCCTCCTTCGTCGCGTCGTTCTCGTCGGCGCCCGACGACGACACGAACACCCCGCACGTGTCGTCCACCGCGGCGGCGGGGTTCTCGCTCGGCACGCAGTCCGAAGGCGTCTCGATGATCCTCCAGCGCCCCCGGTACTCCTCACACATCAGAGTGACGGTGCAATCGTCCGCGAGGTTGCTCCAAACCGCGTCGCAACCGCCTACGCCCACAGCAATCCCCAACACACCGAGTAGACAGTGGCTTCGTCGTCCTCTCATCGCTTCCTCGCTCGAGTTCATCACCATGCGCCTACCAAGGTGATTTCGACACCCGACGCGTAGAACCGCGGAACCGCGAGCACACGCGTGGCAGTTCCGGTTTTCTTGTCACGCGGCCAGATGGCGTAGGTCACGGCGGACAGAGCCAGCACGCCCGAGGCCACATAGGCCACGCGCGCAGCATTGGCGAACGCGTCGGTGCGCGATGCTGCGTCATGCAGATCCTCGCACACAGCCGTATAGGCGCCCGCGGCGTCGATGCACGCTCCTGGAGCATTCCAGATCGCAGCTTGCGGGGCCGCGATGTCCGCTCTCGCGTTGTTCGACGCCACCGTGAACCCCACCGCCACCCCGAGCCCCACCGCGCTCGCCGCCCCCAGCGCGATCACCGGCACCCAGCTCCGCGGCTCCTCCACCCTCGCCCCCGTCCCTGCCGCGGGCGCCTTCGCCTTCTCCTTCCCGACCACCGGCGTGCCCCCCGCAACCGGCGCGCGCCCCGCCATCGGCGCCTTCGCCTCCGGCGCCTTCGCCTCAACCGCCTTCATCGCCACGGGCACCGTCTCCCGCACCCCCGCCGCCGCCACCACCCGGATCGCCGTCTCCTCGTACCCCGCGCGCCGGATCACGATCCGATGCTCCCCGGGCTCCACGTACACCTCGTGCTTCACCTCCTCCGCCGGCACGCGCTCGCCGTCCACGAACACCTCCGCGTCCGCCACGTCCGTTCCCTGAAGCCGCACCGTCCCCACCTGCGCCTTCGCCTCCTCAAGGAAACCCCGCATCCGCGCGCGCTGTTCGGGCTTCACCGACGGCGGCGCCGTCCTCAGGGCGAACGCGAGGAACGCAGCGGCAGACCGCGGCTTGTTGAGCTTGAGCTGCACATGCCCGAGGTTCGTGGCGATGTCGAACGTCCTCACCAGCGCCCACGCCTTCAGGTACAGAAGCTCCGCCTCCGCCCACCGCTTCTGGTCGAAGGCAAGGTTGCCGTCTCGGTAGAGCTGCGCCGCGCGCGCGTTGTCGCCGGCCGCGTCGTCCTCCACCGGCGCGGGCGGCGGGCTGCCCTGCGCGCGGGCCGCGACCGGCGCGAGGAGACAGGCGGACAGCGCGCAGCACGCGACCGCCGTCCAACGCATCGTCAGGTTCCTCATGGCGTCTCCCATCGTTCATCCACCCCGGCGGCTCAATCGAAGATCCGCTGTTCATCCGGACTGCGCGGGGACGGCGCCGGCGCGCCCTCCGCTCCGCGCTCTTCCCGCGTGCCCCGTGGGCTCGCAGGCGTCTCCAGCGCGGGCGCCGCGGAGCCAGTCGCCCTCGGCCTCGGCGCCGCGGTCGCGCTCGGCCTCGGCGCCACGGGCTGCGGCGCGGCCTGCCCTCGCGGGCCGCTCTCCTGCGATGCGGCCGCGGCCCCATCTGGCGCCCCACTTGGCGCCACCGGCGCGCTCGCAGCCGGCGCTCCCGCCGACTCCGCAGCCGGCGCCCCGGCTGCGTGCGCAGCGCTCGCCCCTGGGGCACCTGCGTTCTCGGCAGCCCTCCCCGCGGTCTCTCGGGCCGCCGCCTCGCCCTCCGCCACCCCGCCTGCGCCGCGAGCCGCCTCTCCCGCACCGCCGCCCGCTCCCCACCCGGCTCGCAGCACCGTCACCCCGATCGCCAAGAGTACGCCCATCGCCAGCACCCACGCCGCGCGTTGCCGGCCCGCCCGCCGCTCCGTGCGCCGCGCCGCCGCGACCTCCGCGAGCCGCGGCGCCGTGCGTCTCGCGCCCGCGCTCCCCGTCGCCTCGTCTCCCTCCGTCGCCTCGCTCCCCGCCCCCTCGCTCCCTCTCTCCTCGACTCCCCCGCCCCGCCCCCCATGCCACTCCGCGAGGATCTCGCTGTCGATCACGATCGGCTGCCGCTTCGTCACCGCCAGCCCCTCCGGCATCGACACGCTCGGCGCCCCCGCGTCCGCCAGCGGCGCGCGCTGCTCCGGGTTGCGCGCACCGCCGCCCCGCCTCGCCCCCTCCCGCGGCGGCGGCACGCGCCGCGGATCCTCGATGTGGACCCGCTCCATCTCCACCGTCGGGTGCAGCGGCGCCGGCGCCACCTCGCCCACCGCGTAGGCCTTCGCCTCGTCCTCGCCCTCGCTCTGGATCGCCCGGGGCACGCCCGCCGCTTCGCCGTGCTGCTTCGCCATCGCCTCGCTCCCTGCACCCGCGCGGCCTACCGCCCGCGCGACCCGGGTCCTCGCTTCCCCGCGCGTTCCGCGCCTCCCGTGCCCTCCGCGCCTCCACCCGCGGGCCCATCGCCCCGCACCCCGCGCAGCACCGGCGCGCCCCACGGCTCGCCCCGCGGCGGCGGCATCTCCTTCACCCCCCGCTTCCAGAGCGCCTTGCGCAGCCGCTCCCGGCCACGCTCCAGCCGTCGCCGCACCGTGATGTACGGCACCCCGAGGAACGCCTCCGCCTCGCGCATGTCCATCCCGTCCACGAACACCGCCCCGAGCGCCCGCTGCTCGTCCTCGGGCAGCTCGGCGAACGCCTCCCCCAGCGCCCGGATCGCCCCCACGTACGCCACGCGCTCCGCCGCCTCCTCGTCGGACACCGGCCGCCGCATCGCCGCCACCCCCGCCACGACCCCCACCGTCGCCAGCGCGTCGCAGAACTCCTGGAGCCGGCCCTGGATCTCCTCCGGGCCGTCCCGCAGGAGGTCGAACCCACCCTGGTGGTGCTCCGACAGCGCCGCCATCGCCCGCCGTATCGCCACGTCGCGCCGCCGCGCCTGCGTCTCCGCGCGGATCAGGTCCAGCATGCTGCCGTCCATCCGCGCGCGCGCGTACCCCTCGAACGAGACGCCCTGCGCCTCGTCGTACCGGCGCACCGCCTCCACCACGGCCGCCGAGCCCGCCGCGGCGAGCTCGTCCCGCTCGACAAGCCCCGCGTACCTGCGCGCGTACCAGCGGGCCTGGGCCTCGACCATCGGCAGCGCGCGCTCGACAAGCGCCCGCTGCCTCGGCGTGAGCAGCGGCAGCACCTCGGCGTCCTTGCCCTCGCGCTCGCCGGTCACGCGCCCTCCCTCCCGCCGCCCGCCGCGCCCCCCTTGCGGTCGTGGCCACGCTCCGCCGGCGCGCCCTCGCACGGCACCTCCCCGCTCGACGACGGCACCGGCCGCGCCATCAGCTGGCGCAACAGCGCGACGGAATAGGGGTTCTTGACGAGCTCGTCCTCCATCGCCTCGCGCAGCTGCGCGAGCATCGCCTCCGGCACGAGCCCGCGGTACGGCGCGAGGCTCCGCTCGATCGTCTCCGCCACCACGCGCTCCGCGCGCAGCCGCTGCTCGTCGTTTCGATCGTCCTGTGACATTCCGGCCTCCTCTCCGCGCTCGCACGCTCCAGCGCCCTGCCCTGCACATCCCTAGAAGATCGGCGCGTCTCCGAAGGGCGCAGCCCCCTGCCGCCCCGGCTTGGCCGTCGCCGCTGGCCGGCGCGCCGACCCGACCGGGCTTGCCGACCTGACCGGAGTTGCCGACCTGACCGGGGTTGCCGACCTGACCGGGGTTGCGCCCTCCGCTGCCGACCTGACCGAGGTTGCGCCCGCCGGCGCCGGCGCCGCCGGCCTGGCCGGGGTTGCCGACCTGACCGAGGTTGCGCCCTCCGCTCCGACCGGGGTTGCGCCCTCCGCTCCGACCGGGGTTGCGCCCTCCGCTCCGACCGGGGTTGCGCCCGCCGCCCCGACCGAGGTTGCGCCCTCCGCTCCGACCGAGGTTGCGCCGGCAGCCGCCGTTGCGCCGGCAGCCGCCGTTGCGCCGGCAGCCGCCGTTGCGCCGGCAGCCGCCGTTGCGCCGGCATCCTCCGCCGAGGTCGCGGGCGTGCCCGGCGGCGCGAGCCACCTCACGGCCAGCGCGCTCGCCGCCGAGGAGGCGAGCACCAGCGCGATCAGCATCCACGGCGCCATGCGCACCTCGCGCCCGGCGCGCGCTCCCTCTCCCCGCTCCCCGGACCCGCGCTCGCCCTCCGCGGCCATCAGCCGGAGCATCGGGCTCGTCGTGCGCACCGCCGGCGGCCGGTACGACCCCGGCGGCGGCGGCGCTGAGGGCGACGAGCGCGACGCCCGCTCCGCCACCTCCATGATCTCCGTCCCCCGCGCCGTCCTCCCTTGGCTGCCCGGCGCGCGCCCGTCCCCCTCGCGGCCCGCCGGCCACGGTCCAGGCCCGAACGCCGCCGCCCGGACGCTCTCCAGATCCATCGGCGCCGTTCCGCCGGGCCCCAGCGCGGGCGCCGGCGACGTCACCACCACCCTGGCCGACGGCTCCCGCCGCGGCACCTCGAGCGTCGGCCCCGTCACCGGCGCCCGGTAGACCGCGCGCCGCCCCGGCCGGCCCGGGATCGGCGGCTCGCCGGGCGGCGTCGCCAGCGAGATCCGGCCCTCCGCCTCGTCCTGCTCGAGGCGCCTGCGCAGCGCGATCATGCCCTGCGCCATCTCGGCCATCGACAGGTACCGCGCCGCCGGCTGCTTCGCCGTCGCGCGCCGGATCACCTCGTCCACGTACGCCGGCAGCCCCGCCACGTCCGACAGCGGCTCGGGATCCGCGAAGAACTGCCAGTTCACGAGCATCGTCCGGTCGTGGAAGGCGTCGCGGAACGGGTGGCGGCCGGCCATCATCTCCCAGAGCACGAGCCCCAGCGAGTACACGTCGAAGCGCGCGTCCGCCTCGTTCCCGGCGAGGTTCTCGGGCGCCATGTACGCGGCCGTCCCGAGGCGCACGTTGCGCTGGGTCGTCCGCATCTCGTAGGGGATGACCTTCGCTATCGAGAAATCGACGACCTTCACCATCCCGTCCGCGGTGAAGACGATGTTGTCCGGCTTCACGTCGCGGTGGATGATCTGGTTCTCGTGCGCCGCGTCGAGCCCCCACGCGGCCTCGAGCGCGACGTGCAGCGCGAACAGCGGCGACAGCCTCCCCTGGCGCTCCAGGATGGTGCTCAGCGTCGGCCCGTCGAGGAACTCCATGAGCATCCACGCCGTGCCGTCCGCCTCGCAGCCGATGTCGAAGACCTCGACCACGTTGGCGTGCTGGATCCCGAACGTCCCGTGGGCCTCGGCCAGGCTCCGCTCCGCCTTCCTGGCGTCCCTCCGGTCGCGCAGGTGCATCATCTTGAGGGCGCACCGCGCTCCGGTGATCCGGTGGCGGACCTCGTACACCTCGCCGGAGTACCCGGCGCCCACGAAGCGCACGATCTCCATCTGGTGGAAGACCTGCCCCGGCTGGAACACCTGCCGCTCGATCGGCTCCTGTGCGTCGCTCACGGCGCTCTCCCGCTCCTTCCCGGCGCCCACGCTATCCGCGGGCTGCTGCGGCGGGAACGCCTCGGTGACGGCCAGCGCGGCGGTGGGCAGGTCCGCCGTGACGGCGAGCGCCGCCGTGACGAAGGCCGGCCGTCTCGTGGGTTCCGTGAGAGGGAGCATCGCGTTGTCCATGGGCGGGTGCCTCTCGGGCGAGCGCCCCTCCTCTGGAGAGGCGCTGCCGTCGCCTACCCATGTCGGGACGGCGCCGCCGGAGTGCTCACCCGATCGACGTCTCCCCCTTCGAAAACGACGCGACCGCCGGCCACCAGGCGCCCACGGCCCGGCGGCCCTCACATGCCCACTGGCCACTGGCCTCTGGCCTCTGGCCTCTGGCCTCCGGCCACTGGCCTCTGGCCGCGCCGAGCACGGTTCCGACTCGGCCCCTCGTGAAAAGCGGTTGCGAGCGAGATCGCCCCTCTCGCTAGAATGCACGGTTTCCTGGGGGAGGATCGGAGAAGAGAACGATGGCAGCCTATGGATACAGCTTCGTCACGGACAAGGCGTTCAGCGCGTTCGCGCGGGATCTCGAGCAGGGAGCGTGGAAGGGCGTCTCGATAGACAAGTACGATGTCCCGAACCGCGTCCCGGCGGCGTCGCTCTTCGAGGCGCCGAGGCCGGTGGTCTGGAAGCTGCGCGCGCGCTGGAGCATCGCGGCGCTCGACGAGGCGCTCGGGGTCGCGTCGGCCGCGGCGCTCGCCGAGCTCGACACCGAGTGGGACACTGCCCAGCGGGCGCTGCACCTGTTCCTGGCGTCGGCGGCCGAGAGCAAGGATCCGGCGCAGCGCGACGCGGCGGTGCGGCTCCGCGGCGCCCTGCTCGCGGGGGCCGGCACCGAGCAGACCCAGTACGCGTACGACGCCGAGGTCGACTACGGCTGGCACCAGGTCGCCGTCGCGGGCAAGGCGCCGCTCGCCGCCGACGTGAAGAAGGTCGGCGCCGGCGCGTACCTGAAGCGCGCCGAGGAGGCGACGGAGGCGCTCGCCAGAGGCCTCGGCCGCACCTCCGGCCAGAAGCGCGCGGTCGCGCGCTCGAAGCGCATCCGCGAGGCGGTGGTCGGCTGCACGCAGGCGTTCAACGCCATCCACGGCGAGCTCGGCTGGCTCATCGAGCACACGCCGAGCGGCAAGCAGCGCGACCTGCTCCAGGCGCTCCACGCGCCGTTCCTCGCCCTGCTCGAGCGCAGCCCGCAGCGCGCGCCGGCCGCTGCCGCGCCGGAGGAGGACGCCGCCGAGAAAGACGTCGCCGAGGAAGACGCCGCGGTGCCCGAGACGCCGGAGAGCGCGCCCGAATGAGCACCTGCCGCTGGAGGAGCGCGGGGGACCGCCGGCTCTCCGCAGCCCTCCCCTGAACCTCTGCCGGGTCTCCGCAGCCCTTCCCTGAACCTCTGCCGGGTCTCCGCAGCCCTTCCCTGAACCTCTGCCGGTCCTCCGCTGCCCTTGCCCCTCCCCCGGTCGGCTCTCCGCTGCGCGTCCCCCTCCTCCTCCCGGTAACCGGCAGCACGTCCTGCCCTTGTCGCCGTCGCGCTCGCAGCGCCTTCCTCGGACGGAACCGCGCCTTCTCGTGACGTTCTGCTATCCTCCGCCGCCGTGATTGTGGACCAGCCCCCCACACCTGCCCCTCACGAGGCTCCGGAGGACCGCGCCACGTTCGGGCTCTCCGCCTTCGATCCTCGCCCGAGCCTCATGGCGCCTTCCATCGCGCCGGCCGCCTCGGCGGCGCCGCACGTCTCGGTGGTCGTGCCGGGGCTGAACGAGGCGGAGAGCCTGACGGAGCTCGCGCAGCGGGTGGATCAGGCGTTGAAAGGGCGCTTCTCCTACGAGATCATCTTCGTGGACGACGGCAGCACGGACGACAGCTGGGGCGTCATCTCCAGGATCCGCGCGGAGAACCCGCTCGTGAAGGGGATCCGGCTGCGGAAGAACTTCGGCAAGGCGACGGCGCTCACGGCCGGGTTCCGCAAGGCGAGGGGCACAGTGGTCGTCACGATGGATGCCGATCTCCAGGATGACCCGGCCGATCTGCCGAGCTTCATCGCCAAGGTCGAGGAGGGCCTCGACGTCGTGGTGGGCTGGAAGGTCAACCGGCTCGACCCCGCCAATCGCCTCGTCCTGTCCCGGATCTTCAACGGGACCGTCCGCGCGGTCACGGGCGTGAAGCTCCACGACATGAACTGTGGCTTCAAGGCCTACCGTCGCGAGGTGCTGCGCACCATCCCGATCTACGGAGATCTCTTCCGGTACATCCCGGCGCTCGCCGCCTGGCAAGGCTTCCGCGTCACGGAGATCCCGGTGCGCCACCACGCCCGCAAGTACGGCGCCTCGCGCTACGGACTGGAGCGCATCCTGCGCGGCTTCTTCGACCTGCTCAGCGTCATGTTCCTGACGCGTTACTCGAAGAAACCGATGCACCTCTTCGGCCTCATCGGCCTGGTCTTCGCGGCGACCGGGGTGACCATCAACGCGTATTTGACGTTCCTCTGGCTGCTCGGTCACAAGATCGGCGACCGGCCGCTGCTCCTCCTCGGCGTGCTGATGATCCTCCTCGGCATCCAGTTCTTCTCGATGGGTTTCATCGGCGAGTTCCTCACCTTCCAGATGCAGCAGCGCCACCTGGCAGACGATCCGCCCGTCCGCGAGGAGCTCGAGTGATCTCCGAGCCTGATCTCGATCGGCCCCTGGTCCCTGCTTCCGGGGGCATCTCCTCTCTCCAGGCCCTCTGCTCCGCGGCGCTGCGCTGAGCGCGCGGCCGGGGTCTTCGCCGTCATGCACCGCACCGCCCTGCGCGCCCTCATCCGCCTGATTGGCCCGCTCTTGCTCGTGCTCGTGGTCGTGCGCATGGACGACCGGGACGCGGTGCTCGGCGCGGTCGTGTCGGCCTCGGCTGGACCGCTCGCGCTCGCGGCGGCGCTGAACCTCGTCAACATCCACCTCAAGGTGGTCCGCTGGGAAGCGCTGCTGCGTGCCCGGGGCATCGTTTATCCGCTTCGGCGTGCGTGGAGCGCCTACGCGACGTCGCTCTACGTCGGCATGCTGACCCCTGGGCGGGTCGGCGATCTGCTCAGGATCCGCTACCTGCGTCACGACCTCGGCGTGCCGTACGCGGAGGGGCTGGCCACCATCGTGATGGACAGGCTGTGTGATCTGTACGTGCTCGCCGCGTTCGTCGCGGTCGGCGTCGCCCATTACAGCGCTGTGATCGTCGGCCGCCTGGCCTGGGTGACGTGGGGTGGAATCGCGCTCACGGTCCTGGCGCCCCTCGTGCTGCTCATCCCCGGGCTGGCCGAGCGCCTCCTCCTCGCCTTGTCGCGCAAGCTCCCGAAGGATCCCTCGGAGAACGCGGAGCCCGGTGCTGCGAGCCGCTTCCTCGTCGCGCTGCGCGCTCATGTCGGGCGCGGGCTCCTCTTCACGCTGCCGGT
This sequence comes from Sorangium sp. So ce124, assembly GCF_051525235.1. Taxonomy (NCBI): domain Bacteria; kingdom Pseudomonadati; phylum Myxococcota; order Polyangiales; family Polyangiaceae; genus Sorangium; species Sorangium sp. So ce124. The sequence goes on along the minus strand of NZ_CP150312.1, from coordinate 10,255,747 downwards.
CACCGTGGCGACGTTCGTCGTCAACTTCGTGCAGGGCTACCTGATCGCGCGTGCGCTCGGCATTTCGCTCTCGCTCTTCGACGTCACCTGCTTGCTCTCCATCGCCAGCCTGCTCGGCCTCTTACCGATCTCGGTCGCTGGCGCAGGTGTCCGTGAGTTCTTCTTCTCCCTCATATTCCCTGCCCTCGGCTTCACCGCCGAGCATGGCGTCAGCTTCGGCCTCCTGGTCTTCGCCGCCATGTACCTCATCCTCATCGCCATCGGCTTCGTGAGCTGGCAGCTGGCCCCCCCACCCACCTCCCCAGCCTCCTCCACCCCCCGATTCGGCTAGTCCCCCGAGCTCGTTCCTCACCACCACAGGCCCGTGAGGAGGGAGGGAGGAGGGAGGAGGGAGGAGGGCGATCGAGCGACGAGCTCCTTCGAAGCGCTCAGAGCGAGATCGGAGTCGTGAGCTGAAGAGCGTCCCCCTCGAAGGCCGGCACCCGCGCGGCCGCGGCTCGGAACGCGTCGACGATGCACGCGCCGATCTCGGTGCCGGCGAAGGGCGCGCCGTCCAGCTCGACGTGGGCTCCGCCGCTCGGCGCGAAGGTCACGGTCACGCTCCCCTCCCCGCTCGGCCCGTCCGGCTGCCAGCAGCGCTTCGCCCGGACACGGCCGTGCTCGAGCGCCGCGCCCGCGGCCTTGCCGACCCGGACGCGCGCCCCGTCGACCGGGCTGGACCAGGTGTCGTACCCGTCGTGGGAGCGCGGCAACACCTCGGCAGAAGCAGGGTACGCCCCGCCGCGCTGCAGGCAGTGGGAGGGGCGCACCATCGCGTAGCCCGTCGCGGTGGCGAAGCTGCACACCGCGAGCGCCACCAGCAGGGCCCGCTGCCCGCCGCCCCGGCCGAGCGGCCCGTCGAGCGGCCCGTCATCGCTGGATCCGTCGCGCAACCGCTCCACCTCCGCGCGGATCTCCGCGATCTCCGCGTCCCGGGCGGCGAGCGCCGCGTCCCGCTCCTTCAGCTTGGCTTCGAGGGTTTCGATGCGCGCGCGAGCCGCATCGAGATGATCTCGGTAGTGCGACATGCGGCCATTCTACCGCGGGCCGCGCGCGGCGCCCTGCCCTTCCTGCGTCCTCGCGCCGTTCTGCGTCCTTCCGCGAGGTTCCCGCCGTTCCTTGACAGCGGGGGGTGGAGTCAAGTAGCCGAGGACCCGCCTCACCCATGCTAGACAACCACCGCACCAGGCTGAACAGCGCGCTCGCCAAGGTCGACGGCGCCCTCGAGCGGCTCGCGCATGCCGCCTTGACCCTGGCGCCGTGGCCGATCCTCTACGGCATGAGCATCGCCGTGACGGCCTGGGTCTTCACCCACCCGAGCCGGCTCGCGCAGCTCGACACGAACAAGCTGACCGAGGTCGAGCGCCGCTGGATGGCAGGCGGCGTCGCCGCCGCCATCGTGGGGGTCGGGCTCGCCTACTTCCTCGTGATGCTGGCGCGGCGGGCCCGCACCCGGTCGTGGGACTTCATGAGCACCGTGGGCCGCATCAACCGCGCCCTGGTCCCCCTGCTCGCGTTTCCGTTCATCGCCGCGCTCAAGCTCCCCAACATCGAGAAGGACAGCCCGAAGACCGCGATCTTCTTCGCCGTCCTCGCCGCCGTGGCCACGGGCGCGGGCGCCTACGCCTGGGGCCGCGGCGAGCGGCTCTCGCCCAGGTTCGATGACGCGTCCGAGCTCGACGGCGCGCGCTCGCGATGGCCGAGCGCTCGCGATGGCCGCGCGCTCGCGCAGGCCGCGCGGTGGCTCACGCCGGTCGCCCTGCTCGCGATGTGGGCGGGCTACGCCCTCTTCTTCTCCCGGCTCGCGATCACCAACCACCACGCGCTGCACACCCGGACGCCCGATCTCGGGTACTACGACAACATCTTCTACCAGTCGGTCCACGGACGGCCGCTCGGCTGCTCCTGGCTCAGGGCCGGCTACCACGGGTCCGCGCACTTCGACCCGCTCCTCGTCCTGCTCTCGCCGCTCTACCTCATCTATCCGAGGGCGGAGTTCCTCCTCATCTTCCAGTCCGTGTGGCTCGGCGCCGGCGTCGTTCCCGTCTACCTGCTCGCGCGCGACAAGCTCGCTCACCGCGGCAAGGCGCTCCTCCTCGCCGCGGTGTGGGCCATCTACCCGGCCCTGCACGGCGCGAACATGTACGAGTTCCACTCGCTCGCGCTGATCTCGCCGCTCGTCGTCTGGCTGCTCTACGCCTACGAGACCGGCAGGAACAGGCTGTACTGGTTCACGTTCGCCGTGCTGCTGCTCTGCCGGGAGGACGTCCCCCTGCTGATGTGCTTCGTCGGGCTCTACGCGATCCTCGACCGGCGCCCGGGCAAGACGCGCCTCGGCTGGGTGACCATCGCGATGAGCCTCGTCTACTTCGTCATCGTGAAGCTGTTCTTCATGACGTCGCCGGGCATCATCATGTCCGGCAAGGACGCTTATTCGTACGCTTACTACTACGAGGAGCTCATACCGAACCGGAGCGGGCTCAGCGGCCTGCTCGTCTCCCTCCTCACGAACCCCATCTTCGCGCTCAAGCTCCTGACGGAGGAGCCGAAGATCATCTTCCTGCTCCAGCTCTTCGTCCCCCTCTGCTTCCTGCCCTTCCTCGCGAAGCCCGGGCGCTGGATGCTCGCCTACGGGCTCATGTTCTGCCTGCTCGCCTCGCGCGACGCGGTGTTCTCGATCGCCTTCCAGTACTCGTCGATCCTCTTCCCCATCGCGTTCGCGCTGACGCCGATCGCCCTCAAGCGGGTGGAGGGCTCCGCGTCGGCGTACCCCGGGCTCGACGGGCGGCGCCTCTCGCGCGCGCTGCTCGCCGCCATGCTCGTGGCGAGCGCGCTGATGTCGTGGAAGTTCGGCGGGCTCGTCGAGAACGCGTCGTTCAAGGGCGGCTTCTCCCGCGTGGCGCGCAAGCTCACGCCCGACCAAGAGGCGACCTACGCCTGGGTCCGCCAGCAGGCGGACGCGATCCCCCGCGACGCCGTCGTCGGCGCGACGAGCAAGATGGGACCGCACGTGTCGAACCGGAAGGAGGCCTATTTCTATCCGGGCGACCGCGCCGCGGCCGTCCAGTACGTCCTGCTCGACGAGGGGGAGCTCAAGGGCAAGGACCTGGAGCGCCACAACGCGGCGGTGAAGCGCGGCGAGCTCGAGGAGCTCAGCCGGCTGAAGAAGATGGCGCTGTTCAAGCGGGTGAAGCCGCCGTCGAAGGCGCAGCCGCCGGCCCCGGCGGCCTCCGACGAGCCCCCTACCGGAGACCCGCCCCCGGAGCTACGAAAGCTGGACCGAAAGGACGGCGGCGCGCCGCCTGCGCCCTCCAGCACCGCGGAGCAAGATGAAGACCCTCCTCCTGGCCCATGACTTCAACGCGACCTCCGAGATCGCCCTCGACACGGCGATCGAGCTCGCCCGCAAGCTGTCCGCGAAGATCGTCGTGGCGCACGTGTACAGCGTGCCCGTCTACAGCTTCCCGGAAGGCTCGTCCCTGATCCCCTCGGCCGAGGACGCCGCGCGCATCGCCGATGCGGCGCAGCGGAGCCTCGATCAAGTGCTCGAGCGCCGGCGCGCCACGCCCGGCGTCGAGATCTCGGGCGTGCTGCGCGCCGGCGTCCCCGACGAAGAGATCTGCCGCCTCGCGGACGAGATCGGCGCCGACATGATCGTGATCGGGACACACGCGCGCGGCGCCGTCGCGCGGGCGCTGCTCGGCAGCGTTGCGCAGCGGGTGGTGAGATCGGCAAAGATCCCGGTCCTGTCGATACGTGGCGCCCAGCCGGCTTGATGTATGTGACATCACGAAACGATCGGATTCGGTGTCCGGCGCCGCCGGATCGGGCGTTAGAAATTTCCCGACTTCCTGTCAAATGCGTCCTGCCGCGACCACGAAACCTCGTTGAAACATCGGGCACGTTACGCCCGAGCCATGAAGATCGACACTGGGGATACGGCCTGGCTCCTCGCATCGACAGCCCTCGTCCTTTTCATGACGCCGGGCCTCGCCCTGTTCTACGGCGGCATGGTGCGCCGCAAGAACGTGCTCGCGACGCTCATGCACTCGTTCGCCGCGCTCGCCGTGATCTCGGTGCAGTGGGTGGCCATCGGGTACTCGCTCTCGTTCGGGACCTCGCACGGTGGGCTCATCGGCGGGTTCGACTATGTCGGTCTGCACGGGATCGCGATGGCGGAGCGCGGCACGGTGCCGCACCTCGCGTTCGCGGCGTTCCAGATGATGTTCGCGGTGATCACGCCCGCGCTCATCGCGGGGGCGTTCGCCGAGCGGATGCGGTTCTCGGCGTACCTGGTCTTCATCCTGCTCTGGTCCACGCTCGTCTATGACCCGGTGGCGCACTGGGTGTGGGCGGAGAAGGGCTGGCTCTTCGAGATGGGCGCGCTCGACTTCGCGGGCGGCACCGTGGTTCACCTCGCCGCGGGCATCTCGGCGCTGATCTGTGCGCTCGTGCTGGGCAGGCGCACGGGATATCCGCACGAGCGGCACGTGCCGCACAACCTGACGATGACCCTGACGGGCACGGGCATCCTGTGGTTCGGGTGGTTCGGCTTCAACGCCGGCAGCGCGCTGACGTCGGGCGGGCTCGCCGCGCTGGCGCTGCTCGACACGCACCTCGCGGCGGCGGCGGGCGGCGCGGCGTGGCTCCTCGTCGAGTGGGCGCAGCGAGGCAAGCCGACCGCGCTCGGCGTGGCGTCCGGCATCGTGGCCGGGCTCGTCGGGATCACGCCCGCGGCCGGGTTCGTGGCGCCGTGGGCCGCCGTCGTGATCGGCCTGCTCGCGGGCGTGGTGTGTTATGCGGCGGTCGTCTCGAAGGAGCGTCTGCGCTACGACGACTCGCTCGACGCGTTCGGCGTCCACGGCGTGGGCGGCCTCCTCGGCGCGGTCCTCACCGGCGTCTTCGCCGAGAAGGCCCTGAACGAGGCCGGCCGCGACGGCGTGATCGCCGGCAACCCGGGGCAGCTGGTCCCGCAGCTGGCCGGCATCGCGGCCGTCGGGCTGTACGCCGCGATCGTGACCTTCGTGCTCCTCAAGCTGGTCGACAAGCTGATCGGCCTGCGCGTGCCCGAGAGCGACGAGCGCGAGGGCCTCGACGCCACCGAGCACGGAGAAACTGGCTACGCGCTGTAGCGACACAGAGGGGGCAGCCACAGACCCAGGTCGACAAGGGCTCCCGGCCGCGCTCGGCCTCCCGGTGAGGAGGGATACGCGGCCGGGGGCGCCGTCGTTGTTGCCTCCCCCGGGGCGCACCGCTAGAGCGACAGACGGTTCGAACCGAAAGGCGCCGAGAGCGCCAAGAGAGCTCGACAATCTCTTGGCGCTCCCGGCGCCCTGACGGTTTCTACGCCCGAACCGATCGGTGCTCCATCTTGCGCCGAACCTTCCCCCTGGGCGCGCGCCGCGAGCGAGCGCCCCGTCATCACGGAGCAGACAGGCATGAGCGGCCATTCGAAGTGGGCCACCATCAAGCGCAAGAAGGGCGCGCTCGACGCGAAGCGCGGCAAGCTCTTCACGAAGCTGATCAAGGAGATCACCGTCGCCTCGCGCATGGGCGGCGGAGACCCGAACGGCAACCCGCGGCTCCGCAAGGCGATCAACGACGCCAAGGGCCAGGCGATGCCCGCCGACACGATCAAGCGCGCAATCCAGCGCGGCACCGGCGAGATCGAGGGCGCGAACTACGAGGAGATCCTTTACGAAGGCACAGGGCCCGGCGGGACGCTGTTCCTCTGCGAGGCGATGACCGACAACCGGAACCGCACCGTCGCCGAGATCCGGAAGATCTTCGAGAAGAACAACGGGCAGCTCGGCGCTGGCGGCTCCGCGCAGTGGGCCTTCGAGAGGAAGGGGATCATCCTCCTCGCGAAGGACGCGGCGACGGAGGATCAGCTCATGGACACCGCCGTGGGCGCCGGCGCCGACGACTACAGCGACCAGGGAGAGGAGTGGCAGGTGCTCTCCAGCGTCGACGTGATGGACACGGTCGTGAAGGCCCTTGAGGACGCGAAGATCGCGGTGAAGTCGAACTCCGCGGGCTACGTCCCCAAGAACAAGAAAGAGGTCGCGGGCCGCGACGCCGAGGTCTGCCTGAACCTCGTCGACTCGCTCGACGACCACGACGACGTGCAGAACGTCTACGCCGACTTCGACGTCCCCGAAGAGGAGCTCGCGAAGCTCGAGGGCTGATCCCGCCCGGGCGCGCGCCCGTCACGGGCGCCAGATGGGGAAGCTCACGATCGCCCACGAGAAGAACGCGTGGGCGAAGACCGCCGGAGCCAGGCGCCCGGTCCGGTGCACCATGCGACCCCACACGATCGAGCAGCCGAAGCCCGCCGCGACGAGCAGCGGGTTCGGCCCGGCCACCGGATCGCCGAGCAGGAAGAGCGTGGGGGCGTGCGCGGCGGCGAACAGCGCGCTCGACAGCAGCCACGCAGCGACCTGGTCGAGCGGCCCCTCCAGCGCGCGCAGGACGAGCCCGCGCCAGACGATCTCCTCCAGCGCGGCGATGACGAAGACCAGCGCGCCGGCGAACACGCGCGCGTCGGCCGAGGGGTCGCCGAGCTGGAGGTACAGGCGAAGGACCCACGCCTCGCGCGGCGAGCCCCGCGGGGCGAGCAGCAGCTGCACCGCCATGGCGAGCCCGTAGAGCCCCGCCGCGACAAGGGCGCCGCGCGCGAGATCGCCCGACAGGGGGCGGAGCGCGGCGCGGAGCTCGCCGCGCCGGCGGAGCCACATCACGGTGATCGCCGCGAGGACGGCGTAGAGCGCGCCGAGCGCCGTGAGCATGGTAGGCGTGCCCGCGCGATCGGGATCGAACGCGAACGAGACGGCGAGCGCGACGCCGACGGTGACGGACGCGGCGATGAGCGCGGCCTCGCGGCGCGACGAGCGCGGCGGCTCGCGCGGATCGATCGCCCGCCGATCGCGCGACGAGGCCGCGGCGGCCGAGCCAGAGGCAGCCGGAGGAGCCGCGGCGGAAGGAGCCGCGGCGCGGTCTTCGCCCGGGATCATCGCGCGCTCGCCTGATTCGTCCGACTCGTCCGACTCGGCCGACTCGGCCAACTCGGCCAACACAATTGCAAGACCCGATCGAGGATGCGGTCCGCGAGCACCGGCTTGGGCAATACGCCGAGCGCGTCGGCGGCGTCGCGGGTCACGAGCGTGGCGCGGTTGTCGTCCCGGCCGAACGAGTCCGCCGCGTGGTTGGCGACGATCATGTCGACGCGCTTGCTCGCGAGCTTGTGCCGGGCATAGGCGATCACCCCCTCGTCCGTGGCGGTCTCGACCGCGAACCCTACGAGCACCGGCGAGCGCGCTCCGTCGGCGCCGTCAGCGCCGGCCAGGCCCCCGCGCGCCGCGCCGATCTCCGCGAGCAAGTCAGGGTTCGGCACGAGCGACAGCGACGCGAGGTCGGGCGTCCGCTTCAGCTTGGTCGCGTGCTGCTCGGCCGGGCGGTAGTCGGACACGGCGGCCGTCATGATGAGCGCGTCGGCGCCGCCCAGGTCCTCGCCGAGCGCCTGCCAGAGCGCCCCGCGCATCGAGAGCGCGCCGCGCACGTCGACCCGGCGCGCGCCCGGCGGCGTCGAGAGCGACACGGGGCCGGCGATGAGCGTGACCTGCGCGCCCCGCGCCGCGGCCCGCTCCGCCACGGCGAAGCCCATCTTGCCGGTCGACCGGTTGCCGAGGAAGCGCACGGGATCGAGGTCCTCGAGCGTCGGGCCCGCCGTGACGACGACCCGGAGCCCCGCGAGGTCGCGCGGGGCGAGCCGCGAGAACGCCGCGGCCGCGATCGCCGCCGGCTCGGCCATGCGCCCGAGGCCGCGCTCGCCCGAGGCGACCTCGCCGAAGACCGGGCCGACGAGCTCCACGCGCCCGTCGGCCTCGAGCGTGGCGACGTTCCGCGCCGTCGCGGGGTGAGCCCACATGCGGGGGTGCATCGCCGGCGCGGCGAGCACCGGCCCCCGCGCGCACAGGGCGAGCGCCGTCACGAGGTCGTCGGCGCGCCCCGCGGCGAGGCGAGCGATCACGTCGGCGGTCGCGGGCGCGAGCAGCACCAGATCGGCCTCCGCGGCGAGCGCGACGTGCAGCTCGCCCGCGAAGCCGGGATCCCACATGGTGTCGCGCACCGGCTCGCCGCAAAGCCCGCTCAGCGTCATGGGCCCGAGGAACTGCTGCGCCGCGCGCGTCATGATCGGGAGCACGCGCGCGCCGCCCTGGATCAAGAGCCGGGCCACCTCGGCGGCCTTGTACGCCGCGATGCTGCCCGAGACGGCGAGCGCGACGGTCGGCCGCGCGTCAGCAGGGGCTCGGCCAGCGGGCGGTGGGGCGGAGGCCTCGGGGCGAGGTGCGGGAGATGACGGCGTTTGGCCAGACATGGCGCAGGTGCCAGCGTGGGTCGGGGGGTCGGTCCGGCGTCCACCGTGGCACGAAAATCGCCGATCGTACACGGTACACGACACGGCACACGCGGCGCCGCGGGCGGAGACGCTCCAGGGCCGCGCTGCGCTGCGGGCAAAGCGCTCGTGCCGGCGCGCACGCCGCTCGCCGACGCGCGCCGGCAGCCAGAAACCCGGCAGATTTTTTGGGGCGCGGCAGTGGCATCACCCGCGCGGAGCGCGTAATGGGATGAGCTCCCTCAGAGGAACACGACAACGATGGCAAGCACCGTCCTCACCGGCATCAAGCCCACCGGAACGCCGCACCTCGGCAACTTCGTAGGGGCGATCAAGCCGGCGCTCGCGCTCGCAGGGACCGCGTCGAACGCGCTCTACTTCGTCGCCGACTTTCACGCGCTCAACGTCATCCACGACGCGCAGAAGCTCCGGAGCCTGGTCCACGAGGTCGCCGCGACATGGCTCGCGCTCGGCCTCGATCCCGAGAAGGTCATCTTCTACAGGCAATCCGACGTTCCGGAGATCTTCGAGCTGAGCTGGATCCTCTCCTGCTTCACGGCGAAGGGGCTCATGAACCGGGCCCACGCCTACAAGGCCGCTGTCGCCAAGAACATGGAGTCGCGGGCCGGAGCGTCGGGCGCCGCGGGCGTCGAGGACAGCGACGACCTCGACGCCGGGATCAACATGGGCCTCTATGGCTATCCGGTGCTGATGGCGGCCGACATCCTCCTGTTCAAGACGAATGTCGTGCCGGTGGGCAAGGACCAGGTCCAGCACATCGAGATCGCCCGCGATGTCGCGCAGCGGTTCAACGCGATCTACGGCCCGACCCTGGTCCTGCCCGAGGCGCGCATCAGCGCCGAAACGGCGGTGATCCCGGGCCTCGACGGCCGCAAGATGAGCAAGAGCTACGACAACACCATCGCGCTCTTCCTGCCGCCGGAGAAGCTGCGCAAGACGATCTTCAAGTACAAGACGGACTCGTCGCCCCCGAGCGAGCCGAAGGATCCGAACACCTCGCCGCTCTTCCACCTCTACCGGGAGTTCGCCACGCCCGAAGAGGCGGAGGCGCTCCGCGGCCGCTACCAGAGCGGCATCGGCTGGGGCGAGGCGAAAGAGGCCGTGTTCGACGTGCTGAACCGCGCGCTCGAGGAGCCGCGGCGCCGCTACGCCGACCTTATGGCCAACCCGGCCCGCGTCGACGCCCTGCTCCTGGAAGGCGCCCAGCGCGCGCGGGCGCTCGCCAGCCCGACGCTCCACGAGGTGCGCCGGGCGGTCGGCGCTCGCTGAAGGCCGCGACGGCGGAGGACGAGCGGAGCCCGCCGAGGCCAGCGCGCGGCGAGCGCCGCCGACCAGGCGCCGTCGCTCTCGTTCGACGCCGCCCGCTCAGCCGCCGTCGCTCTCGTTCGACGCCACCCGCTCAGCCGCCGTCGCTCGTCGCCGTCTTCTTCTGGTTCTGGCGTCGCTTCTTGCCCTTGCCGCCCTTCGCCTCGTCCCCCGCGGGGTCCCGCTGGCCACGGCCTTCTGGCGCGGCCGCGCCCGGGGCCTGCACGACCGCGATCCCCTCGGCGGGCGGCGCGTCCTCGCCGCGCGCGCGGCCGCTTTCCCCTTCGGCGCGCTCCGCCCCCTTCGCGCGGAACGTGCCGAACCCAGCGCGCTCGGTCCAGCCGCGCTCGCCCGTGAGCCCGGGCTCGCGGCTCTCGACGGTGCCGCCGCCCGGCTCGGGGCCGGTCACGCCCGGCGTACGGACGTCCGGCCCCTGCGTGACGACGAGGTACTCGTCCGCCACGTACTCGGGGTGATTGTCGTCGGCCGTCTTGGCCTCCGGGTCGCGCGGGCCGCTCCCGACATGGATGATCTGCGCGGTCGGCGGGTAGCTGTCGCTCCACTTCTCCCGCACCGCGTAGGCGCCGTCGCGGACGACCCGCGAGCTCGTCGTCCTGAAGCCGGGGATGCCGCGCTGAGCGAGCGCCCGTATCCCTTCGGGCAGCTTCGGCGTCGGGCGCTCCAGCTCCTCGAACGGGATGACCTCGTCGATGCGACGGAAGTACGTGACCGTGAGCTTGCGCGAGGGCCCGAGGATCTCGGCGCGCACGACGCCGCCGGCCACCGTCTCGTGGAGCACGATCGGGAAGTCGAACGGGTTCCTGAAGCGATAGTTGATCGTCGGGTAGACGACGGTCGCGTCGAGGCCGAGCTTGATGTAGTAGCTCGGGCGGGAGTGCGGGTAGCGCTCGACGATCTCGAGCCCCGCGAAGAACGCGGCGCCGTGGAGCGTGCCCGAGATCTGGCAGGTCCCGCCGCCGAGCCCGTCGACGAGCTCTCCCTGGGCGATGACCGGAGCCACGCGGTAGCCGTGCGCCTCGTCGCGCGGGCCGACCGTCTCGTTGAAGTCGAAGATCTCGCCCGGCATGACGACCACGCCGTCGAGCTTGGACGCGGCGAGCCTGAGGTTGTACGTCCTCTCCTTGGATCTCCCTCCGGTCGCGTAGCGCGTCTCGAAGTAGCCGAGCACCTGATCGAACTTGACGTTGCCGAGCTGCTCGGCGACGAGCTTCGGCGCGATCGTCTCGACGCTGGCCAGCGCGGTGTCCTCGCCCGCCCGGAGGGCGGCGTCGATGCGCGCGAGCGTGCCGTAGACGTCCAGCCGGTACCCGATCTTCTCGGGCTTGAGCTGCTTCGCCTCGAGGTCGACATACGCGTCGACCGCGGGGGCGTCGAGCTCGACCTTCAGGTCGAGCAGCTTGCTGATCGCCCGCTCGGAGTCGAGGAGGAGCGGGATCGGGATGTCGAGCGGCGCGTCCTCGTCGCGCTTGTCGCCATCGCCGGCCCGCTCGTGCGCGCGGCGGAGCGCGCTCTCGGGGCGGAGCGCCTCGCGCACGAACTCGGCGAGGCGGACCCGGTTGATCTCGACGCCGAGATCGTTGCGGCGGAGCGCGCGCGCGGAGCCGTCGGGGAGCACGATCCGGATCTCCCCGGTGGCGTAGCGGCGCACGAGGTCGAGCGCGTTCGCCACCACGTCGCCGCCCGTCGGCACGGGCACCTGCGCCACGCGGAGGACCGGCGGGGGCTTCGGGCCGTCGTCCGGCGGGGGCGGCAGCACGAGGTAGGTGATGACCAGGCCGCTCGTGACGAAGATCGCCACCAGCGCGGCGAACCGCCAGAGCTCCGGCGAGCGGCGAAGATCCATGCGAGGGCGGCCATCTTGAAAAGCGTTGCCCGAACCGTCAAGCGAACGCGGGCGAGGAACGCGGACGAGGCGCGCCGCTACGGGGCGGCGCGCGTCGCGTCGGCGCCGCCGCGGCGCGCCTTCGATGCGGCGCGCGCGGCCCTGAGGAGCGGCTCCTTGATCGAGCCCGCCCTGGGCACGAGCAGAGAGCCCCGCTGGCGCGGCGGGCCGCCATGCGGCGAGGAGCGCAGCAGAAGCGCGCCCGCGAGCACCACGAGGAGCACGAGGCCGACGGTCGCGGGGACGAGCCAGCGCCGCGCGTGGCCCTCCTCGGACGTCGGCGGCGCCGGCGGAGCGCCCTGCGGCGCGGCCCCGCGCTCTGCGCTCGCGCGCCCGGGCTGGGCGGCGGCTTGCGGCGAGCTCTGCTGTGCCTGCGGATAGTCGGGGTCGATCGCGCGCTCGCGCGCGATCTGCATGGCCTCCTGGATCGCGGCGCGCCGCCGCTCGCCGCGCGGGCCGAGCATCTGCTGCATCAGCGCGGCGAGCTCATCCGAGGTGGCGATCGGCGTCGCGGGCGACAGCTGCTCGATGGAGCGGCGCAGCTCGGCCATCGAGGCGAAGCGCTCCTCCCTCGGCTTCGCGAGCATCCTCATGATGATGCGCCCGACGTCCTCCGGGAGCGACGGGACGAGGGTCTGCGGCGGCTCGGCTGCCGCCTTGTCGCAGATGCGGCGCACCGTCGCGGGATCGTTCTCGGCGTGGAAGGGGTGCCTGCCGGTCACGAGCTGATAGAAGACGATCCCGAGCGTGAACACGTCGGTGCGGCGATCGATGGGCTCGCTGCCGGCCTGCTCCGGCGACATGTACGCGTACTTGCCCTTCACCTGGCCGACCTGGGTTCGCTGCAGGTTCGAGGCGGCCTTGGCGACGCCGAAGTCGAGGATCTTCACCGACCCGTCGTATCCGACCAGGATGTTTTGCGGCGAGACGTCGCGGTGGACGAGGCCGACGGGCTTGCCGTCGCGGCCGCGCAGCTCGTGCGCGGCGTGCAGGCCGAGGGCCGCCTCGGCCACGATGCGGAGCGCGAAGGGGAGCGGCAGGCCGCCGCGCACCTTGCTCTCGCGGAGAACCAGGTTGAGCGGCTCGCCGTCGATGAGCTCCATCACCTGGTAGAGGACGCCGTCCTCCTCGCCCACATCGATGGTCTCCGCGACGTTCGGGTGATGGATCTGCGAGACCAGGGTGGCCTCGTCGAGGAACATCGCCTCGAAGTCGGGATCGTCGCTCAGCTCGGCGCGCAGCAGCTTGACGGCGACGATCCTGGGGAGCTGGCCGCCCGTTCGAGCGGCCCACACCGAGGCCATGCCCCCGAGCGCGATGGGGACGAGGAGCTCATAGCGACCGAGCGTGTGGCCAGCGCGTACTTCTCCCATGGTGCTCACGTGCCGCGTAACCCCGGAGCGAGGCAGTGCCCGCCGGGAATCGAGCCCGCCGAGCGCGGCCCGCCGCGGCCCGCCCACTACGTCGGGTCCGCAAGAAGCGCTCGGTGTGCCAGGTGGTGCTCTTGATCGAAAAATGACCGCGTGCGCCCGGAATGCGACCGGGCGCCTGGTGTTCGGATCGTCGCAGAGAACGCCTTGGCGCTCAACCCGGAACGCCGTTCGGGTCGCAGCGTGATCTTTCACCGATCCATCGCGGCGCGGCCCCGGTCGCGCTCAGCGCGTGAGCCCGCGAGCCTTGGAGAGATCGCCGGTGTCCTCGGCCGGCGCGTCGGGCTGTGAGGACTCGGGAGACGGGATGACCTTGCGCAGCGCGGACAGGTGTCGCTTGGTGACCCCTGTCACCGCCAGGATCTGAGCGTCCGTCGCGCGGCGCACTCCTTCCATGGAACCGAGCTCCCGGAGGAGCGCCGTCCTCACCGCGCTGCCGAGCCCTGGGATGTCCTCGATCGCGGACCGGAGGCGCCGCGCCTTGCCTAGCCGCTTGCGTGCGTGGTTTGCGAAGCGGTGCGCCTCATCGCGCGCGCGCGCCAGGAAGAAGAGGGCGGAGCTCGTCGATCGGAGCGGGATACCGTTCTTCTGGCCAGGCAGGTAGACGCGGTCGACGAGCTTCTCTCCGGTCTGCGTCTCCCGCTCCTTCGCCAGACCGACGATCGGGAGGCCGTGCAGGCCGAGATCGCGCGCCGCCGACAGCGCTACCTGAAGCTGGCCGCGCCCACCATCGACGACGAACAGATCTGGAAGATCCCACTCGCCTCCGCCGGCCTCGGCGCTCCTCGACACATCACCCCCCGAGCCGGCGCTCTCCCGCTCCGCGGCAGCGGACACCTGCGTCCCTTCCGTCTGCGGCGTAGCGTCGCTCGCTGTTGCGAAGCCGATGTCCTCCTCAGCGACGTCCCCCTCCATCGCATCGCTCTCGAGCGCGTCGCTCTCCGCCGGATCGCTCTCCATCATGTCGCTCTCGGCGACGCCCTCCATCACGTCGCTCTCGGGCGCGCCTTCGGCGCCGAGGGCGGCCTCGCTCTCTGCGGTGGACGCGGGGCTCGCCTGCCGGGCGGCCTTCCCGCGGCGGAAGCGCCGTGAGAGCACCTCGTACATCGCGGCGTAGTCGTCGCCGTCGGCCACGCTCTTCACGTTGAAGCTGCGGTAGCGCTTCTTGTCCGGCTGACCATCGAGGAGCGCCACGATCGATCCCACCGTGTCGCCGCCGCCGAGATGCGAGATGTCGCAGCACTCGATGCGACGCGGGAGCGTCGGGAGGCGAAGGCGCTCCCTGAGCTCCTCGAGCCGGGCCTCGAGATCGTCGGAGCTCCGTTGCTTCTCCCGGAACGCGTGAGCTGCGTTCTCGCTCGCCATCTTGAGCAGATCGACGCGGGGCCCGCGCTGAGGCACGAAGAGCGCCACCTTGCGGCCGCGCCGATCGCCGAGCCACTCCGCGACGCCCTCCGCGCCGTCTGGCAACACCGGCACGAGGACCTCATCGGGGATCGTGGTGGACGCGACGCCATAGTACTCGTTCAGGAAGCCGCCGAGCACCTCGTCGTCCGGCAGCTCCATGTTGCGGAGCGAGAAGGACAGCGTGTCTGCGACGCGCCCCCTCCGCACCAAGATCACCTCGACCTCCACGAGCGTCCCCTCGCGGTAGATGCCCACCACGTCTTGATCGACGTCCTTCACGTAGACGACGCGCTGGGCCTCGCGCACCGCCTCGACCGCCCGGAGCTGATCGCGGTAGATGGCGGCGCGCTCGAACTCGAGCTCCCGCGACGCGTCCCGCATTCGCGTGGTGAGCTCGCCCGTGAGCTCGTCGTGGCGCCCTTCGAGGAAGAGCGCGACCGAGCGGACCATCTCCGTATAGAGCTCCCGGTCGACATCCATCACGCAGGGCGCGAGGCAACGCTTGATCTGGTACTGCAGGCAGGGGCGCCGGCGCGACGCCATCTCGGTATCGGAGCAGGTGCGGAGCTGGAAGTGCTTGTTGACCAGGTGGAGCGTCCGCCGCGCGCTCGTCGCCGAGTGGTAGGGCCCGAAATAGCGCGCCTTGTCCGGGGCGGGACGGCGGACCGTCTCGAGCATCGGCCACGCCTTCTGCGTGTCGAGCTTGAGGCAAAGGAAGTCCTTGTCGTCACGCAGCTTGACGTTGAACCGCGGCTTGTGCTGCTTGACGAGCTCGTTCTCGAGTACGGCCGCTTCCTTCTCGGTGGCGGTGACCACCGTCTCCAGATCGGCCACGATCTTCCGGAGTATCGGGATGAAGTACCTGGCGTCGCTCCCGCTCTCCTGAAAGTAGCTGCGGACGCGCGAGCGCAGGCTCTTCGCCTTGCCGACGTAGACGACGGCGCCGGCCTTGTCGATGAACAGATAGCAGCCCGGCTTCGTCGGGAGCGACGCGAGCTTGGCGGCGAGGAGGGCTTCGGGATCCTGCTTGGCGCTCGGGTTGACCACGGCCGGAACGATCTAGAAGTCGCGCGCGCCGGCAGCAAGCGCCGCGATCACGGCTCCTCCCGTGGAGAGCGGCCGACGCGGCCCGCGCCGGTTCTCCTTTACATCTAGAAAAACGCCGTCATGTGACGCGGCGCCGCTCGCCTGGAGCGACGGGGCAGAACGCCCAGGTCGAGATGTCGAGCGGGTCGCCCGACCCGACCGCGACGTTCGCGAGGCCATGTTCGAGCCGGAGCGAAGGCGACACGAACACGCCGGCCAGACTGCGGGCGATCGCCGCCGCGCGGCGAGGCGGGAGTCCCGCGCGCACCACGTTGCCATCGGTCCACACGCGGGCCACACGCGGGCGCGCTGATCATGTGAGCCGCGCGTCATCACGCAGCGCACGCGGGCGGGCTGATCACGTGAGCCGCGCGGCGCGCGCGGGCGCCCTGATCACGTGAGCCGCGCGGCGCGCGCGAGCGCCCTGATCACGTGAGCCGCGCAGCGCGCGCGGCGCCCTGATCACGTGAGCCGCGCAGCGCGCGCGGCGCCCTGATCACGTGAGCCGCGCAGCGCGCACCGCGGCCTGATCACGAGAGCCGCGCGCGCCGCGTGGTGACGCGCGGCGCGCGCGAGGCCACCCGATCACGGTGTGCCGTCGCGCGTCGCACGACCGCCCGTGTAGGAGGCAGCGCGAGCGACTGCGGTGATGGCCCGCCGCGCCAGGGTCGACGCGAGACACGCCCTCGAGCAGCCAGTGGATCCGACGGCAGGATCTCCGCGGGAGGAGGTCTCGGGTGTCGAGCGCTCCTCCTTCGTGGCCTGGCGGACCGCGGCATCTTCGCCTCGGTCGCAATCCGGCGCGACTCCCGGTCGCTCCATCGCGCCCAGTCCGTCTGGAGCTTCCTGGTCTTGAGAGAGGTCGCCCGCTGGAGAGCGAGGTTGCCCGTACCGGCCATCGGTGCCCGCTTGTCCCCGCCGTAGCTGCGCTTCGGGCTCTCCCCGCAAGCCACTTTCAGCCCGCCGGGCGCCACGGTGGCGAGCGTCTGGGAAGCATCTGGGAGGAATCAGGGAGGGGCGATGGGAGGACCGATGCCCGGTCGGAGCTCCATCGTTGCCTCGCACCCTCTAATCAGGTTGCCTGAACCCGAAAGGACTTGTATGGTCGTAACACCACCAGCGACTGCCCGTTCGATACCCGGGTCCTGGGGCCAGAAGGCATCGGCGAACTGAGCCTGCGGCGCCACCGGCCCCGCGTCTGGTTCCCGTTCGCTGCCGTCCAGGTGCGCCGCTGCGCCTGGTGTCGGGCGGCCCCCGAGGTGGAGTGCGCGTCGAGCTGCCGAGGAGTGACGAACTGTCCACCAGCGTCCATCACCACCGCCCCGCTCGGGGGATCGATGTCGCCCTCGGCGGCGACGGTGAGCTTTGCCCCCTCGCACGGGAGCGAGCCGCGGGCGAGCGTCACCCTGGTGCGCAGCACGAGTGTCACCCCCTGAATCAGGATGAGCGGCTGAGCAGGAGCGGCAGCCTCGTGGCCTCCCGCAGGGCGACTTCCGGCTTGTCCGGGCGGCCGTCGGAGCTCGGGCACGGCGAGCGGTTTGGGAGACTCGGCCGGAGGCTGGGCAGCTCCAGCACAGCCGCAAAAAGACGCAGCCAGACCGGAGGCGACATGGCCTGGGGGCTGCAACGTGGGTGGGAGCAACCGCGTCGGGCCGCCGCGCCGATCAGCCAGGGGGATGTCCTGGCAGGTGGGTGGGGTAGCCCTCATGACGTCGACACCGCCGGAGGGCGTCTCGACGGCCGACACGTTGCGGTCGATCCCGGAGAGCGGCTCGGTCGGGAGACGAGAGCTCGGGCATACGGTTACGCCGCGGGAGCAGGGTGGAGTGCAGAAGTGAAAGGCTGCCGTTCCAGCTCACCGGCGATCGGCTGGAACGGCGACCTCGGCCATGACACCTTTCCTCATCGCGGGTGCTCCACCCGGGGGTCGGGCTCCTCCACGGTCCCTCGGTCAGGCGCCCGCTTCGGCCGCTGCGCGGTGGGGCGCGTGTGTCCGGAGCACAGGAAAGCAGATCTTCATGGGAATGTCGCTGGCTCCCCTCGGTTACGGGGCTGCCCACGGCACGCGCGCCGCGGCATCCAAATCCGCAGCGCGGTGCAGAGCGGAGCACGGCGCTGTCCATCGCACCCTCTTGGGTTGGGGCGGTGCCTGGCTTCGCGGCGCGACATCGCCAGGGAGACGAGGTGGCTGGAGTCCGGCTCGACCGGTCGCCCCCAGCACCCCATGACCCGACGGGGAGGTGGCGAGCGCGGGTTCTTGACGCACGTTGAGGGGACACCTCTCGAATTATTTTCAAGCAAGGTGCTGTTCAGCAGTTGACAACTCTAGCTATTCATGGGACGCGAGATCCAATGAACAACGTCGAAACCGAGATCAAAAGCCACGTTGATGCATTCGTCTCTCAGCTGAGCGGACTTGTCCGCAAAGCGGCTCTCGAGGCTGTCGCCAACGCCCTGCGAGGCGAGGGCCAGCCGGTCGCTGCGGCCGCCGCGCCGCGCAAGGCGGGTCGGGCCAAGGCCGCTCCTCAGCAGCCTGCGGAGGTCAAGAAGGCGGTCGGTCGCCCCGCTCGCGCTGCGAAGCCTACCCGCAAGAAGGGCGAGAAGCGCTCGAAGGAAGAGCTCGCCGCGATGACGCAGAAGGTCCTGGAGCACATCCGGAGCAACAGCGGCCAGGGCGTCGAGCAGATCGCCAAGGATCTGGGCACGACCACGAAGGAGCTGACCCTCCCGATTCGGAAGCTGCTCGTCGAGAAGAAGATCACGTCGAAAGGAGAGAAGCGGGCTACCAAGTACTTTTCCCGCTGAAGCCAGCATCGACGCTCTCCAGAAGGGTCCGGCCAAACCGACCGAGGTCGACCTCCCGCCTTCCCCCAAGCCCAGCAGGGGAAATCGCGGCGAGCCAGGAGCCGTTCCGGCAGGCGCGGAGACGTCGCACATCGGGGCGGAGCAAGCTCCGCAGCCATACACGCTGCTGGATGCCCCTCAGGAAGTCCCTCCAAGTCATGTCGTCTCCTCGTAGGACGACGGAGAAATCCGCGCGCAAGGCACGTCAGCTGCCGCCCGACCGCTGCTGAGCGGATCCGCCTGGTGACTCGACGCAGGCTGCACCTCTCCCCGATCGCGTCTGTGAGCACATGTCCGCTCTGGTGCCCAGGACGCTGGGTTACCGAGCCGCCACGCCCGTGCTCTTGTCGACGTCGGATCGGGAGAGACCATCATTTCATCCCCCTGAGACCCCAACATATCGTGGGGCATCATCGATGGACCACCACATCTAGTTTCGCACGTCAGCGATCCCGTCGGGCCTCCTGTCACGCAGCGTTGACGCGGCCTCGAAACGGACGCTGGGGCGTGAAGCGTGGCGGAGCTCCAAGGAAGCGAAAGCGAGGGTCACCGGCGCGACGCGACGACGCGGCGCGGGAGTCCGGTCATCCCGGTCCGGACCCCGCCGGGCGGAGCTCGTTCCGTGGGGTCGTGAGGGTGGCAGGGACTTCCGACGTGGAAGAGCACGATCGGCGCTGCGCGCAGGCGTTGTTGCTGTGAACGCCTGACCCGCTCCGCCCATCCGGCGCCTTCTCGACGATCGCGCGGCGCCCTCGGAGCCACACTGGGCCCGGCCGGCCCGGAGCTCAACGCACCTCCACGGACACCTGGACAGGACGCCCCAGGCGGATATTGCCGGCTTGCAATGTGGGCGAGCCCGACGCCTGGCAAGCAGGTGCCCTGGAGGCCTATCGGCCTCTGGCGATCAGGAAGAAACATGGACAGCGGGGCTCCGCCGCCACGCCCGTGGGATAAGCATGGCGTGTGCCACGAGGGGGTCGCTCCACCGGATGGCTCGGCTCGTGTACCGAAAGGAGCCTCGAGACCAACGCGTCAACATACTGGACAGGTTCTGACCATCCGCGGAGATCGAGCAATTGGGCGATGCGCTCAGAAGAGGCCGCGCGCCGGATGGGACACCCGGCAACGGCTGCTGACGCTGAGGGCGCGGCGCGGGCGGTGGGAGGGTGAGAGCTCGCGAGGAGGGCGACTCGGGCTCAGCGCTGGGCTCGGCTCCCGACGATGAGGACATTCGAGAAGGGCGTTTTCCCCCAGGCGGGCATCGTCTCGCAGGAGAAGCCGAGCTGCTCGAGGAGCGCCGCGATCTCTCGGGCAGGACGGAAGCGCACACGCTCGCCCCGGTTGAATCGAAGCGCGGTGAAGACGCGCTCCTCAAGGAGCGTGATCGAGCTCCTCAAGCCGCGCTCGGTGTCCGCCTCGCGGACGAGCAGGCGCCCGCCCGGACGAACCGCGGCCGCCGCCCGCCGCAGGATCGCGTCCTGCTCTTCCACGCGGAAGTAGTGGAGCAGGTCGATGAGCAGCACGGTGTCTGCAGTTCCGAGCTCGGCCTCGCGCGCGTCTGCGCACCAGAACTCGGCGTCCAGCGGAGGGGCGGCGTGGGCCGCGCGCTGCGCGCCGGGCGGGCCGGGCGACTCCGACGAGCGCGGTAGAGGTGCGCCGGAGCCCCCGCCGGCCGCGCGCCGGGCGTCCTCTATCTTGGCTCGGTCCCAGTCGAACCCACGCGCGCGCTCGGCCCTCCCCAGCTCGAGCAGGAGAATCGGCAGCTGGCCAGCCCCGGTCCCGATATCGAGGACCTCCCCGAGCGCGCCGGGGCGGTCGCCAGCGATGTCGGCAATCAACCGGGCGACGGGGTCGCCGAGCAGCTTGAAGCGGACATAGTGAAAGCGGGTACGCTGCGCCGGCGTGGCGCCCTCAGGCGGGCTGTACCTCCCGGCGACGCGCTCGACCGCGTGAACCCACGGCGGTGCATCCCCGGGGAGCCGATACGGCTCCATCCTGCTGCTCTGCTGCAGGGGAGCGCGACGCCGCTTCAGCGTGACGAGGACGAAGATCAGGCCGCCGCCGAGCGCCGCGAGCGCGAGCCCGACGACCGGGGCGCCGAGGAACATGTACTCGGGGAAGTCCGAAAGCGCTTGCGCCCAGCTCATCTTTTCGTAGAGGCGCAGCCAGCGACCCGTGCGGAGGTACGCTCCGACCTGGACCTCGGTCGTGAGCAGCGCTGGCGCGAACAAGGGGTTGGAGATGTTCGCAGCGACCCAGGCAATCGCTGCATCCAGGCGGAACCACAGACAGAGGAGGAGCACGAGCGGCGTGTGGCAGCCGAAGATCGGCTGCGATCCGATGAACAGGCCGATCGCCACCGCCACGGCGGTCCGGCCGGCGGAGAGCTCGCTGCCACGGAGCTCACGCCACGCGCGGCGCGCCTCCTCTCGGAGGAGAGAGTATTTCGCCAACGTTCAGGGTTTGCCTTCCCGTGCAGCACGATCCGTCTCACCCGCTGCATCGGCCGTCGTCTTGGAGAGGATGTCGCTCACGGTCGTGGGTGTCGCCTCGTCGAGCGCGTCCCACGTGCCACCCGCCGCGGCGGCCGGCGCCGGATCGCCTGACTCCGCGGCCGCAGTGCGCCCGCTCCGCTGCGCCTCCAGCGTGCGAAGGTACATCTTCGCCGTCCTGTTGTCGGGATCGATCGCGAGCGCCTCGCGCCACTCGGCGCTCGCCTGATCGGGCGCGCCGAGGGAGAGCAGCGCGACCCCGAGCAGCACGCGCGCTGGTGCGTACTTCGGGTTCGCGTCGCGCGCGGCGGCGTAATGCTCGCGAGCGAGCGCCAGATTCCCGGCGTCGCGGTACATCGTCCCGAGGCGCAGCTGAAGATCCACGAACGTCGGGCACAGCGCCACGGCCCGCGTGAGCTCGGCGATCGCTTCCTGCGCGCAACCGGCGTCGGCATAGGCCTGCGCGAGATTGGCGTGCATGTTGGCGATCTTGCCGCGCGCGAACGGGTCGAGGACGCCGCCTCCCCCCTCGCCGCGGCGGATGCGAGAGTAGACCTGCCGCGCGGCTTCGTATTTGCCGAGGTCGTTGTAGGTGACGGCGAGGTTCAGCAGCGCTTCCGTGTAGTGCTCGTTGAGCTGCACCGCGCGCTCGAAGTGGGCCTCGGCCGCGAGGAAATCACCGCGTTCGTGGAGGATGACGCCGAGCATGTTGTAGACGTCCGCGAAGCGGTCGGTCTTCTCGATGATCTGTCGCAGGGCGTGCTCGGCGAGATCGTACTCGCGCCGCTCGTAGTGCTCCCTGCCGAGAACCAGAAGCTGCTTCAGCCGGTCGTCCATCAGGCCCGTCAGCTTACGCGACCGGCGTACAATGGGATCCGCCTTCCGCGCAACCCTTGCGTCGGCGAGGGAGCCCCGCGGTTGCAACCCCGTCGATGCCTTGGTACGCACGTCGGCGTGCCGAGTGCAGTACCCCAGAACCCGCTCGAGGCCTCCGGAGCGCCGGACGCCGAGGACCGCGCCAGGGAGCGGAGCGGAGAGGCCGGCAGCGCGGCGGAGCCCGCCGCCGCTGTCCCGCAGGGCGCGCCGCGCGCGGAGCCCGGCGCCGCCGTCCCGCAGGACGCGCCGCGCGCGGAGCCCGGCGCCGCCGTCCCGCAGGACGCGCCGCGCGCGGAGATCGTGCGCATCGGCGCGGCCGAGGACGTCGCGGACGACGCGCTCGACCTCCCCGGCAGACCAGCCACGCCGCCGCTGACCGCTCCGCTGCAGGGCAGCCGGCGGGGCGAGGGCGCTCCGGCCGCTCCCTGGTCGCGCAGCAACGATCCGCGCGCGCGCGCGGCGTCGACGTGGCCGCAGCTCCCTCCTCCTTCTTCTCGCGGGCGCGCATCGGCGCCCTGGTCGCGCGGCAGCGATCCGCGCGTGCAGCCCCTGCGGACGCCGTCGCTCATGGACGGCGGACCCCACGCTGGCCCCGGTTCGACGGACGGCCCGCGGCTCCCACCCGGCCTCGGCCGGCCCCCTCCAGGACCGCACCTGTCGCCGCGCATGACCGCGGTCTTCGGCGGTATTTTCGGCCTCGCGACGCTCACCTCGCTCATCGCGCTGCTGATCCAGGGCGTCCCGGTGCGCGACGAGCGCGCGCTGGTCGCGGCGAGCCCGGCGACCTCGGCAGCAGGTACGGATGAGGCCGCCAAGCCTTCCTCCATGCCCGAGGTGAAAACCAAGCAGCGCACGCCGCTGCCCGGCCCGTGGCGGATCTCCGAGCTCGGGAAGGATCCTTCCGTGCTCCTGGTGAGCGACGTGATGGACCGCAGGTCGTTCATCGCGGCCCTCGACGAGAAGGGCGTACCGAAGGCGCAGATCTACCGGATCATGAAGGCCTTCGACGGGCTGCGGAAGTTCGACAAGTGCGGCCGCAAGGACCGGTTCACGGTCGCGATGGATCGCTCCACGCGCCGCGTCCGCGCCTTCGAGTACGAGGTCTCGGCGAGCGAGATCTACCAGGCGAGGGACGACGCGGCCGGGCGGCTCGCGGGCGCCGCGCTCGACATGAAGATCGCCGAGGAGGAGGTCGTCGCCTCCTTCTACGTGGGGAAGGATCTCGCCAACGCGATCCGGGCAGGGGGCCTGGAGCCCGGCGTGCTCGACGTGATCGACGACGCGCTGAACGGGCGCCTCTCGACGGAGAGCTTCGAGGAGGGGGGCACGGTCCGGCTGATCGCCATCGAGGAGACGGCGCTCGGGATGTTCTCCAGGTACAAGAAGGTCATCGCGCTCGAGTACCGGCCCCCGGATCCCGCGGAGAAGCCGGTGCGCATCTACGATTTCAAGGGGCAGGAGGCTCGCGGCACGTTCGATGAGCGCGGCCGGCAGCCGCACGCCGGCGGCTGGCGCGCGCCGGTCCCGGGCGCCCCCGTGACGTCGAAGTTCAACCCGCAGCGAATGCACCCGGTGCTGAAGAAGAGGATGCCCCACAACGGGACGGACTTCGGCGCGCCGATGGGAACGCCGGTGTACTCGGCGTATCGCGGCGTGGTCGACTGGGTCGGTCCGGCGGGTCCGAGCGGCAACCTCGTCACCGTGACGCACGCGAACGGGGTCACCACCGGCTATGCGCACCTGTCGAGGTATGCCCCCGGCATCAAGGCCGGCATGAAGGTGGGTACCCACCAGCTCGTCGGCTACGTCGGGTCGACGGGCCGCTCGACGGGCCCTCACCTTCACTTCAGCGCGAAGAGGGACGGCAAGTACTTCGATGCCGAGACGCTCCAGCTCGACGGAGAGCGCGTGATGCCCGGCGTCGATCGCGCGGCGTTCGCCGCGACGAAGGAAGCGCTCGACAAGCGGCTCGACGCCATTCCGCTGCCCGAGCCGCCGCCCGAACCGGTGAAGCCCGAAGCGGCAGAGCCTCCCTCGCCGCCGCCCGCGGCCACCAGCAGCGAGCCGGCGGCCGCCGCGGCACCGGACGTCGGGCCGAGCGGACCGACCGAGCAGGAAGCGCGGCCGCCGGAAGGCGCCGGGGACGACGAGGGCGAGCTCATCGAAGGCGCCGATCTCAAGAGCCCGCCGGAAGCGATGTGACGTGACGCCGAGCGGGCCGAGAGGTCCGCTCGATGAGACCAGAGAACACCGAGCGGGCCGAGAGGTCCGCTCGATGAGAGAGAGGCCGAGGGACCAGCCGTCCCATCGTCGGCGCCTTCGCGGCATCCGACAGACAAAACGCACCGAGGACGCAGAGGGGTGAACCCTCGCGTCCTCGATGTCCTTGCCATGGCATCCGCCTCGATGGGCGGCGGCCCAGGCCTGTTAACGCTTCGAGTACTGGAAGCGCTTGCGTGCGCCGGGCTGGCCGTACTTCTTGCGCTCCTTCTTGCGCGCGTCGCGCGTGAGGAAGCCCGCGCGCTTGAGCGACGACCTGCGCTCCGGATCGAGCTCGCAGAGGGCGCGCGCGATGCCGTGCCGCATCGCCTCGGCCTGCGCGCTGTGGCCGCCGCCGACCACGGTCGCGTTCACGTCGAACTGATCGAGCAGCTCGAGCAGCTCCAGCGATTGACGCATCACCATGCGCGAGGTCTCGCGGACGAAGTAATCGTCAGCGGGCCTCTGGTTCACCTTGATGTTGCCGGTGCCCGGCGAGAGGAAGACCCGCGCAACGGCGGTCTTACGCTTACCAGTGGCGTACGTTCTCGTTTCCGTCATGGCTTTGCTCAGCTGTAGCTAAGGGGCTGCGGCTTCTGCGCCGCGTGGGGGTGATCGGGACCGGCGTAGACCTTGAGCTTGGTGAGGAGCTCGCGCCCGAGCACGTTCTTCGGGAGCATGCCCTTCACGGCCTTCTGGATGGGGAGCTCCGGCTTGCGCTCGAGCAGGTGACCGTACGACTCGGAGCGGAAGCCGCCCGGCTCGCCGCTGTGCCGCACGTAGTTCTTCTGCTGGAGCTTGCGGCCCGTCAGAAGGACCTTCTTGGCGTTCACGACGATCACGAAGTCGCCGGTGTCGACGTGCGGCGTGAACGTGGGCTTGTTCTTGCCGCGGAGCACCGTGGCGATGCGGCTGGCAAGGCGGCCGAGGGGCTTGCCTTCCGCGTCGATCACCCACCACGTACGCTCGTTGCGGGCCTCCGCAGGCTTGGCGGAAAAGGACTTGGGCTGAGGATTCATTGGGCGAAAAACTCCGGAAGGGCGCCTGCCAAAAAGGGGCGCCACTTCTACAAGGCGGCCCTTCGCCTGTCAAGCGTCAGGCTTCTGGGGCAGCATCGTCATCGTCCAGCGGGGGTTGGTCAAGCGGGTCCGTCAAGAAGTCGTCGTCGTCCCGTCGTCAGTCGTCCCCGTCGTCTCTTCCGTCCCGCCTAGCATCGCTGGTTGTCTCGGGCTCCCAGATTTCCCTCATTTTGCCCGCTCATCCAGATCACCAGGACATTGAACAGACAGAGCCCCCTCGCATCGATGCATCTCCATGCTCGGTGCAGCTCAGTCGCCCCGGACAGAGCCTCGCCTCAGCGGCATCGACGGCGACCGACCCCGGAGCCCCCTCGGGCGCCGCGTCAGGCCACACTTTACAGAAAACCCGACTTCAGCTCGACGAGCGGGCACGGCGGTCGAGCGACCGACCGCTCGGTTTCATCGCTCATCGTTCACGTCACATCGCTCGCCGACGTCCTGCTGGCTCGCTTGAAGGAGCTCATCACGCCAGGGAGCCGATCGACGGTTCAGCTCAGCGGAGAGGGCGGGATTCGAACCCGCGGTACGTTGCCGTACACACGATTTCCAGTCGTGCACCTTCGACCACTCGGTCACCTCTCCCGATACAACTTCAACGCGCCCCGCTTCTGCCCGACCGGCGCCGCTCGCGAGAGAGCGGGCGGTCAGAGCCCACCTGTTTCAACGGGGGCAAGCAGCCAAGCGTAGCGGAGAGAGCGGGATTCGAACCCGCGGTACCCTTGCGGGTACACCTGATTTCGAATCAGGCACCTTCGGCCTCTCGGTCACCTCTCCGCCGGCGAACATGGCAAAGCGGGGCCGGCTGGTCAAGCATCTCCTGACAACCGACCGGTCCGGAGGTGCGCTTTCAGCTCCGAGGCCCCTCGCCAGCAGCCCGGCGCGCGCTCCCGGGGCAGGAGCTCGTCGTCCAGCGTGCGGCTCTCAGGCGCTGCAGGATCCGCCGTGCCGCGCACCGGCGGGCGCGGCCCTACCCCGCCCCGCGCGGCGCCTGCCCGCCGCGAGCGGCTGGCCGCGCCGGCGCGGCGCCCTCGGACGCAGGCTCGCGATCGCCTTCGGAGAAGGCCGCGGCCCCGAGCGCGGCGCGCGCCGCCGGCGTGCCTGCGCGCGGGAGCCGGATGACGAAACGCGCACCTCCGAGCGGGGACTCGAGCACGTCGATGGTGCCGCCGTGATCGACCACGATCTTCTTCACGATGCTCAGGCCGAGCCCCGTGCCGTCGTACCGCGTCGTGACGTACGGATCGAACACCGAGTCCCGCACGGCGGGATCGATGCCCGGGCCGTCGTCGTCGATCGCGATGAGGTGGCTCTGCCCCTCGCTCCGCGCCGAGACGCGAACCCTGCCCCACGCAGCGGCGCCCGGGCGCTCTCGGGCTGCTCCGCCGGGCGCCGCCCGCTGCGCGTCGCGCAGCGCCTGCGCCGCGTTGCGCACGATGTTGCCGAGGGCGCGCCGGAGCATCTCGCGATCGAGCGCGGCCGGCATCGGGACATCCGGCACGTCGAACTCGAGATCGACGCGCCCGAGCAGCACCTCGTCCGAGGCGTGCTCGCGCCCCGCCTCCTCGACCGCGGCGAAGCGCTCGCCCTGCTCGCGCAGGAACTCCGCGAGATCCAAGGGCTCGAGCTCTGCCCGCGGGAGCCGAGCGAAATTGGAGAACTCGCCGACGAGGCGGCGCAGGGTGCCGACCTCCTCCTCGACGACCTCCAGCGTCGTCTGGAGCAAGCGCTGGTACGCCGGGTCGCTGCCCGCATAGCGGCGGTGGCACTCCTCGACGGCGAGCTGGATCGGGGTCAGCGGGTTCTTGATCTCGTGCGCGAGGTGCCGGGCCATCTTCTGCCACTCGCCCATGCGCTTGAGGAACTCGATCCGCGCGCGGCTGCCCTCGAGCTCCTCGAGCATACGATCGAAGGCGCGGCCGAGATCGGCGACCTCGTCGTCGCCCTGCAGCCCCACGCGCACCGAGAGGTCGCCCTCCGCGACGGGCCGGGTCGCCGCGGCGAGCCGCGCGATGCGGTCGACCACGGGGCGCGCCACGAGCACGCCCGCGAGGATCGCGAGGAGGATCGTCGCGCCGAGCAGGGCGGCGAAGGCGTCGCCGTAGCTCTCGTCGAGGTACTCCTTCCGGTGCTCCCGCTCGAGGGCGTGGTACGCCTGCGCGAACGCCTGCGCCGCGTCGAGCTCGTCGAAGCGCGCGCTCGGCGCGGCGAACGTCGCGACGAGGGTCCGCTCGTCGCCGTCGCAGCCGCCGTCGTCGGGCGCGGGAGCGCCGGGCTCCGCGGCGTGGCCGGGCGCGCGCGCGATCGCCTTCCGGACCGTGAGCGTCTTCTCGTGCGCCGGATCCACCGGGCGGCCGCGCTCGCGCGCTCCGACGAGATCGCCGCCGCAGCGCTCGACGCGGAGCGAGACCAGCGCGGGGTGGGCCGCAATGATGCGCGTGAGCTCGCCATCGAGGCGCTGCGCGTCGCCCGTGAAGGCGCTCTCGCGCAGCGGGTCCGCCGCGACGATCGCGTCGGCCTCGGAGCGCATGCCCTGCTTGATGGCGGCGGCCAGCTCGGCGTACACGCCGAGCGCCCTGTCCAGGTGGACGCCGAACTCCGGCTGGAACGCCGTCGCCGACACCCGCGCGATCACCGTCCTGGCGACCACGATGCTGGCGACGAGCGGGATCAGGGCGGTCACGAGGATGGCCGCGACGACTCGCCGCTCCGTCCTGCCGGGGATGCGCATGCGCGCAGCATAACCGCGGCCCCGCGCAGGCGCGGCGCGGGAGCGCCGGCGCTGAAGCCCGCGCTGAAGAATGAGGGGCGCGCCCTGCAGAGGAGCGCTGCGCGTCGCACAGGAGGCCGCTCGCCGCGGCGGGGATGCCCCGCCGCGAGAGCGGCGTTGCTCGTTACTCGACGGTGACCGTCTTCGCGAGGTTGCGCGGCTGATCGACGTCGTTGCCCTTCAGGTTGGCGACGTAATAGGCGATGAGCTGGAGCGGGAGCACGGTAAGGAGCGGCCCGACCTCGTCCGGCACCTTGGGGATCCAGACGTGGTGCTGAGCGATCTCGAGGATCGACTCGTCGCCCTTCGTGGCGATCGCGACGACCTGCCCCTCGCGCGCCCGGACCTCCTGCAGGTTGGAGAACGTCTTGTCGTAGTGCGCGTCGCGCGGGCAGACGACGATCACGGGGAGCGCCTCGTCGATGAGGGCGATCGGCCCGTGCTTCATCTCGCCGGCCGCGTAGCCCTCGGCGTGCGCGTACGAGATCTCCTTGAGCTTGAGCGCGCCCTCGAGCGCGATGGGGAAGCCGAGGCCGCGCCCGAGGAACAGGACGTCCTTCGCGTGGACGAGGCGCTTCGCGATCGCGTGCACGTAGTCGGCGTCGCCGAGCACCTCGCGCATGTGGCTCGGGATCTCCCAGAGGGCCTGGAGGATCTCGCGCCCGCGCTCCGCCGACAGCGAGTCGCGGCGGCGGCCGAGATAGACGGCGAGCAGGAGCAGCGCGGCGAGCTGCGTGGTGAACGCCTTGGTCGAGGCGACGCCGATCTCGGGGCCCGCGTGCGTGTAGAGCGCGCCGTCGGAGAGGCGCGGGATCGCGCTGTCGAGCACGTTGCAGAGCGCCAGCACCTTGGCGCCCTGCGCCTTCGCCGCCTTGAGCGCCGCGATCGTGTCGGCGGTCTCGCCCGACTGGCTGATGGCGATCACGAGATCGTCGGGGAAGAAGATCGGCTCGCGGTAGCGGACCTCGCTCGCGAGCTCGACGACCGTGGGGACCCTGGCGAGCTGCTCGATCCAGTAGCGCCCGGCGATGCCGGCGTGGTGGCTCGTGCCGCACGCGACGATGTAGACGCGGCGCAGCTCCTTCGCGAACTCGGGCGTGACCCCCATCTCGGTCGCGTGCACGTCGCCCGCGGCGAGATCGATCCTGCCGCGCAGCGTGGCCTCGACGACGTCGGGCTGCTCGTGGATCTCCTTCAGCATGAAGTGCTTGTAGCCGCCGCGCTCCGCCTGGACGGGGCTCCAGTCGATGCGCTTCACGCGCCGCTCGACCTTCTCGCCCCCGGCCACGGTCTCGATGCGGACGCCGCTCGCGCGCAGCTCGACGATGTCGCCGTCCTCGAGGAAGATCATGTCGCGGGTGTGCGCGAGCAGCGCGGGGATGTCGCTGCCGCACAGCATCTCGTCCTCGCCAGCGCCGACGACGAGCGGCGAGCCGTACCGGGCGGCGACGATGACGTCAGGCTCATCGCGCGAGAGGACCGCGATCGCGTAGGCGCCGTGGACCTGCCGGAGCGCGCCGCGCACGGCCTCGAAGAGCGACTTCGCGCCCTTCTGGAGCTCGCGGTGGACGAGGTGAGCGACGATCTCGGTGTCCGTGTCGGAGAGGAACTTGACCCCCTGGCTCTCCAGCTGCTGCCGGACGGCCACGTGGTTCTCGATGATGCCGTTGTGCACGACGGCGACCGGGCCCGCGGAGTGCGGGTGCGCGTTCACCTCGCTCGGGCGGCCGTGCGTCGCCCACCGCGTGTGGCCGATGCCTGTCGTACCGTCGAGGGTCCGCTTCTCGAGCGCCTCGCTGAGCTTGATCAGCTTGCCGAGCGTCCGGACGATCTCGATGCCCTTGCCGTCATGAATGGCGATGCCGGCCGAGTCGTAGCCTCGATACTCCAGCTTCCGCAGCCCTTCGACGATGATCGGCGCCGCCTTTTTTGACCCAACGTATCCGACGATCCCGCACATGCTCGCCTCGTTCAGGTAGTGCCCGCGCGCGCCTACGCGTGCGGCGGAAAATGGAACGTTACTCCTGGCACCGGGAGCTGACAGAGAAAATCGAGCCCCCTGACGGTGAACGCCGCGTCGGTCGCGTTGGGCGCGTTGATCGCGCGAAGGTCACAGCCAGGACGAACGCTATCAACGCCGTGATCGAGGCGACCCCGAAAGTGAGGGTGCCGCCCCCGTGCTTGTAGAGCTCACCCCAGACGAGCATCCCGACGACGGATCCAGCGCCAGCGCTGGCAGTAAAGAGCCCTTGCGCCGTGGCGAGGATCTGAGGCGGGGAGCGATCCTTCGTGTAGGCGAGCGAGGCGACCCACATCATGCCGAACGAGACCGCGTGGAGCGGCTGGATGGCCAGCAGGGCAGGCCAGAAGCGCACATACGAGAGCAGCGCCCAGCGGAGCGAGGCGCCTGCGAAGGCGAACGCGAGCACCGTGGGCGGAGCGAACCGCTTGAGCAGGGGGCCGGAGAACGCCATGAGCGCGATCTCGCCGGCGACGCCGACGGCCCACGCGACCCCCACGAGCGACTCGGGGAAACCGATGTCGCGCAGGTGCAGCGTGTAGCAGAGGTCGTACGAAGAGGTGGCGCTCTGAGCCAGGAACGACGCCGCGAGGAACAGGCGGAAATCGTGGCTCTGGAGGAGAGCACGGGCGCGCTGCCGCACGGAGCCTTCAGCGGCCGGAGCGCGCGCAGCGCCGGCGGCGTCGGCCGCTCCGTCGCGCAGCGCGGACCGACGGAAGGGCGCCTCGCTGCGCGCCGGAAGGGCCCACGAGATGGCGAACGCGATCAGCAGGGAGGCAGCGATCGTGCTGGGAAACGCGGCCGGCTGCGCTGGATCGACGAGGGCTCCGCTGGCGATCGCCATCAGCGCGAAGCTGATCGAGCCCCAGAGCCTGAGCCTGCCGTAAGCGATGCCGGAGCTCGCCGACGCCTCCACCGCGACGACGTCGGCCATCATGAACATCGGCGATCGAAAGAACGCGAACGCGAGCGCCGCGACGAAGAGGCCGCCGAAGCCGAGCGACACGCCGAGCGCCGACGACAGCGCGAGCAGCGCGAACACGACGAAGGCGCCGGCGCAGGCTGCCCGGAGCAGCCACACCCGCACGCCGAGCGCGTCGGCGATCAAGCCGAACACCGGCGGCGCGACGAGGCCCATCGCCGGGAGCGTCGCCGCGATCGCCCCCATCGCGAGGCCGCGGATCCCGCGCGCCTCCAGCCAGCTCGGGAACAGCGGCAGGTACACGCCGAGGACGGCGAAGATACCGAAGTAGTAAAGCGAGATCGCCCGCGGCGACGGCCTGTGCTCTGAAGGGATGGGAGGTGGCATCGGCTGTGAGCGGCCCGCTCCGAGCGCGAGGGGCGGGCAGCGTGCCGCTCTCTGACGCCCGCCAGGCAAAGGAGCAAGCTCCGCGCTCCGGAAGCGCGGAGCAGCCTTCATTGCCGCTTCTCGATCGCCGTGGCGCGCCCGACCGTACGCGCGGGATGGGCAGGCTGATGACGATCTTCTTCGTCGTCGGCGCTGCAGGACTTCCAGGAGCGCGCGACCGGCGAGCGCGCGACCGGCGGGCATGACGCACGCGAGCTCACCGGGCCACTCGCGCAGCTCGCGCAGGTCGCCGCAAAGAGCAGCGCACAAACGAGAACGGCGGCGCCTCTGGGGAGAGGCGCCGCCGCTGAAATGTCGGCCTATCTCGGCTTAGTACCGATCGCCGCCGCCGCGGCCGCCGCGGCCACCGCGGCCGCCACCACCGCCGCCGCCGTAACCGCCGCCGCCACCGCCACGGCCGCCGCGGCCACCACCGCCGCCGCCGCCGCCGTAGCCGCCGCCGCCACCGCCGCCATAACCGCCGCCGCCACCGCCACCGCCACGCTGGACCCGCTCCTCCGCCTCGTTCACGCGAAGCGGACGGCCGTCCATCATGGCGCCGTTCATGTTCTCGATCGCCTGCTGGGCCTGCTCAGGCGTGCCCATCGTGACGAACCCGAAGCCGCGTGACTGGCCACTCTCGCGGTCGGTCACGATGTGCACATCCGTCACCTCGCCGCTCTGAGCGAACGCGGCCTGCACGGAGGCCTTGGTGGCGGAGAAGGGGAGATTACCAACGTAGAGGCGAGTACCCATGACACTGATTCACTTCACGGCTCTGCGAGATGCGTCAGCTTCGGTGCCGAACAGTGCCCTGCCGCCCCGATGGAGCCGTGGGGGATCGAGGGGGGGCGGCGCTGGGGAGGAGCCCCCGATGCGCCACACGTTGCGTCGTCCAGTCCGCGATCAATCCGCGATCCCCGAGAAGAGAAGCGTCGTGTCGAGTGCCAGTGACGTTCGTGACCAGCCGATAGTAACCAAATGTCCCCACCGCGCAAGCGCTCCAAGCGGCCCCCGTCGTCGCGAGGCTCCCCCCGGACGTCCCGAACAGCTGCCGCGCGGTCGCGCTCGCTTCCACGCGGGTAGGCACACATCAGCGCCTCGCAGGGCGGCGGAAGGTGGCGCCGAGATCCCAGCCCTCTCCGCCGGCGGCGCGCGCGAGCGCGATGTCCGGCAGCACGCCGCCCGCGATCCGGACCTCGGCGATTACGCCGAGGCGCAGCGTCGCGGTGAGCGAGCGCGGGGCGGCGCCGGGCGCGAGGCGGGGCGGGTGACGGGCAAGATCGAGGGCGCGGCTGCGATCGTCGGCGGTCGCGAGGGCGAGCAGCGCGCCGAGGGGCCCCGGGCCGAGCGGGCGCACCAGCTCGATCGCGAGCGTCGCCTTCCCGCGGGCGCGGCGGCGCCCGAGCTCCGCCCGCGCCACCGGCTCCGCGGTGACCTCGTGCCCGGGCCGCGAGAGGATCGGCGCGACCGCCTCGGCGACCTCGACGAGGTGGGCGGCAGACTCGTCCACGAGCAGCGGCGCCGGGGGCCCTCCCCACCCGGGATCGCCGTGCGCCCTCGGGAGGCCGACGAGGCCGAGGTGCGCCAGGCGCTCGGGCGGCAGCGCGTCGACCAGCCGCTGCGCGACGCCAGGCTGACCGAAGAGCCCGGCGTCGGGGCCCGTCGTGAGCACGATCCACCCGGCGACGCCCAGATCGAAGCGGACGGCGCCGCGGCGGTTCGTGTGGAGGCCGGCGCCGAGCCAGCCGAGGTCGTCGCGCTCGGTCTCGAACGCGCGCAGCGAGGTCGTCAGGTCCTCGGAGCGGATCACCTCGATCGCATCGAGGAAGGCAGCGCCGCGCGCGGCGACGTCGTTGCGCGTCAGCGTGATCTGCCCCGGGCCGACGTCGGCCCGGAACGCGCCGGTGCCATCCGGCGCCGCGGGGTCGAAGGCGCGCGGCAGGAGCGCGACCATCGGCGACGCGAGCGCGCGGGCGACGCGGGCGGGATCCGCGCGCGGGAACACCGCGGCGAGCGGATCCCTCGGATGCCGCTCGGGCCTCGGGATGTCGGCGAGCGCCGCGGCGGCGCCGCGAGCGCGGGCGCGCTCGACGGAGCTCACGACGTCGCGGCCGTCGAGCTTGAGCAGGCGCGCGGTGCGCAGCCCCTCGCGCAGGCGCACGACCGCGCCGTCCCCTTCGCGCGACGGCAGCGCGGACGCGAGCGTCGGGTATGGGTTCCCGGACGCGTCGAGCCCGTAGAGGCTGTCGGCGATCGCCGGCGCGAACAGCGCCGCGGCGGGATCGCTCAGATCGTGCGGGTCGAGCGAGCTCGTCGGCCACGGGAGGTGCATCGAGAGGCGGCCGCCGAGCGGGGTGCGCCCCATCGCACGCGCACCCTCCGGGAGGGCGGCCGCGCCGAGCAGCGCGCCGGCGCCGCCGAGGAAGGCGCGGCGCGGGAGCGATCGGCTCACCGCACCACCCAGATCTCGTCCGCGGTCGCGACGGCGAACGGGGCGCGCCCGGCCCCGTCGGGCGGACAGACCGCGAGGGCGCGCACCCCCGCCGGCGCCGGCAAGCGCAGAATCTCCTCGGGCGCCGCGCGGGCCGGGCCGCCTTCCCGGCGCCGCCACGACCAGACAACGACGGCGTCCTCGAGCGGATCGAGGACGTCGAGGCTGGCGAGCAGCTCGGGCTCTCCATCCTGATCGAGATCGCCGATCGCGAGCTGCGCCCCGGCGCTGCCCACGACCTTGCGACGGCCCGCGCTGTCCCGGAGCTCGACTGCGCCGCGCTCGCGCGTCGCCCAGACCGCGAAGGGCTCGCCCTGCGCGGACAGGAGCTGCGCCGACGCGAGCGCGTCGTACCGGCCGGAGAGCGCCGCGGTCGCTGGCGGGGGATCGGCCGGGGCGCACGGCCCGAGCGGGCCCGTGAGGAGCGGCCCCCACGTCGTCGTGCAGGCCGAGCCGCCCGCGTCCGGGATCGCCAGCCCCGGGAGCTCGGCGAGCGCCTTCAGCTCGCCGTCGAAGCGGACGCTGCGCGCGCGGTCGGTGAGCCCGATGTCGGCGAACGGAGGCAGGAGCTCGCCGTCCCTCGCGCGCTCGACGAGCGTGGCGAACGCGAGCGGCTCGCGGAGCGGCGCCGGGTGCACGGCGACCACGTCGGGCCACGAGCGCGACGCGAGCGGCACGACCCGGCCGCCGCGGAGGCGGAGCGTCGTCACGCGCCGGCGGCTCACGCTCAGGAGCTCGAGCGCCCCGTCGGCGTCGAGATCGCCGCACGCGAGCGCGACCACGTCGCCCTCGAAGTTCTTCGCGCGGTCGACCCTGGCGGCGACGAGCGGGATCGGCGCGAGGAAGCTGCGGATCTCCGCGTCGAGGGGCGCCTCGGCGTAGGCGTGGGCGATCGGCCCCGGCTCCGGATCGCGGATGCGCGCCCAGACGGTGCGCGGCACCGGGTACACGTCCGCGGTGACGCGCAGCTTTCCCGCCGCGATCTCGACGACGAGGTGGACGAGCGCCGCGTCGTCGCGCGCCGCCTCGCGCGCGAGCGGCAGCGGGATCGGATCCTTCTGCGCGCGCACGCCGGCGCCGAGCTTGCCGGCGACCTGGGCGGCGAGCGTGGCCACGAGCTGGGCGCCGCGCGGCGCCGGCGCGTCGGAGACCAGCGGCGCGGCGGCCACGAGCGCGCGGCCGTCCACGGCGTCGAGCGAGCGCACGAGCGCGTCGACGGCGCGCGCCACGGCCGAGCGCGGCGGCCTCGGCGCCGGCGCGGCAGGAGGCGGCGGCGCAGCGGGCGGAGCAGACGGCTGCGCGGCAGCCGGACGCGCGAGCGCGAGGAGAGCGACAAGGAGGAGGCCCCGGGGCGACAACGGCGACATGTTACGCGCGTCCGTGGGCCCGGGGCCAGAGCCGCAGCCCCGCCGGCACCACGAGGAGCGCGACCACGAGGCCGACCGCGCTGCCCAGCGCGCCGACCCGGCCCAGGTCGCGGAGGCCGTCGAAGCCGCAGAACGCGAGCGCGGAGAAGCCCGCGGCCGTGGTCAGCGCCGTGGCGGCGATCGCCGGCCCCTCGCGGCGCAGCATCTCGCGGATCACGCCGTCGCCGCCGCCCGCCGCCTCGATCTCGCGGGCGCGGTGGAGAAGGAACATCCCCTCGTCCACCGTGATCCCGAGCAGCACCGGGATGACGAGCGCGTCGTACGCGTGCAGGGGGATGCCGAGCACCCGGATCAGCAGGAGGACGAGGGAGATCTCCGAGGCGACGACGAGCGCGGCCAGCGCGATGTCGCGCGCGCTGCGGAGGGAAGCCGAGAGCGCCAGCAGCACGAGCGCGCCCGCGACGAGCGCGATCCGCGGCATGTCGTGCGCGAGCGTCTCGCGCAGCGACGCCTCGAGCCGGCTGTAGCCGGTGAGCATGGCGCGCGGGTCCTCCTCGCGGAGCGCGCGCTCGATCCGCTCGACCGAGCCGGTCTCGCGGGGCCTCACGTACAGCGCGACGAGCGCCTCGCCCCCGTCCGCCCCGAGGTAGCGCGAGAGCAAGATGGACGCGGGGCCGCGCTCGAGATCGGAGAGCGCGACCTCCTGCCGGGGCGGCGCGCGCATCCCGTCGAGCACCGACGAGAAGCGCTCGGGCGCGAAGCCCGTGTCGCGGAGCGCGCGCTCGAGCTCGTCGGCCTTGGCGGGCAGATCGAGCGCGTCGCGCGCGGCGAAGCGCTCGGCCTGCGTCGGGGCGGCGGGGGCGAGCGCGGTGAGCGCGTCGACGGCCTCCACGTCGTCCTTCATCGAGGCGAGGCGCTCCGCGATCCGGTCGCCCCGCGCGCGGGCGCGCTCCTGGTCGCCGTCCGCGACGAGCACCACCCACTGCCCCCGCCGTCCGCCGAACGCCTCGAAGATTTCCTGCTGTACCTTGAGCGGCTCGAGCTCGGCCGGCCGGATCGCGACGATGGCCTCCGCGAGCGGCGGGGAGGCGCCGAGGGCGACGGCCGCGATGGGGAGCGCCGCGAGCCCCGCGAGCGCGAGCGCGCGGCCCCGGGTACGGGTGAGCCGGTAGAGGACGTCGGGCCAGCGCGCCGGCGCCTCGATCGGCGGGGTCCCCCGCTCGAGCCACGCGCCCACGGCCGGCGTCACGAGCACGATGGCGATCGCCGTCAGGACCTCGCCCGCGGCGCACAGGAGCCCGAGCTGCCGGAGCGCGTTGATGTCCGACAGCGCGAGGGCCCCGAACGCCGCCCCCGCCGTGACGGCGGCGATGAGCACGGCGCGGGCGGTCCGCGCCCTCGCTGCGCGCCCGGCCGCCTCCGGATCGAGGCCCTCGCGCCGCGCCTCGAGCAGCGCGGCGTAGACGTGGACGCCGGTGTCGACACCGACGCCGACGACCACCGACATGAAGGCGACGGCGATCGCGCTGAGTCCGCCCGGGAGCGCCGTGGCGAGCCCCGCGGTCCAGAGGGTCCCGAGCACGAGCGGCGGCATCACCGCGGCCAGGGCGCGCAGGCGGCGGAAGAGCAGCGCGAAGACGACGGAGGCGAGCAGCATCGAGAGCGACCCCGAGATCGCGAGATCGCGCGTGAGCATCGCCTCGGTCGCCGCGGCGATGGCGTGCCCGCCGGTGAGCCCGAGCGTGAGCCCCGGGTGCGCCGCGCGCATAGGACCGAGGACGGCGTTCGCGTCCGCGACGAACGCCCGCGCGTCGGCGCCGCGGAGCGCCTGCCCCGCCGGCTGCACAAGGACGAGGTGCACCTTGCCGTCGTCCGAAGCGAAGGCGCCGTCCGCCTGCGTGCGCACCCCGGATCCGATGTCCGCGGACTCGAAGACGAGCTGCGAGAGGCGCAGCGGGTCGGCCGCGATCGTCTCGGCCGCGGCGCCGCCGCCCGGCGCGAGCAGCATGGCGCGCGTCTCGGCGAGGCGCTCCCGCATCCCTTCGGGCGAGAGCGCGGCGGCGAGGCGCTCTCGCACGCGCGCGTCCGCGTGCCGGAACGCGACCCACGGATCGAGCGAGCGCGAGACGTCGATCCGATCGGCGGCGCGCTGCACGGTCGGGCGCGCCGCGAGGGCCCGCGCGATCTCCGCGGCCACGGCCGCGTTCTCGTCGGGGTCGTCGCCCTTGACCATCACGACGCCGAGGTCGCCACCCCCGAACCCGCGCACGTACCGGCGCAGCGCCGCGGCGTCCCCGCGCTCCGGCAGGAGCGAGGCGACGTTCGGCTCGAGCTGTAGCCGCAGCGTCACGGCGGCGAAGGCGGCGAGCGTCAGCGCCGCGAGGACGACGACGACGACGACGAGGCGGAGCGGCCGGCGGAGGGCGTCCGCGCGAGCCGAAGGAGGCGAAGGGGGTGCTGCCATGGAAACCCGGAGCCGAGCCCGGCGCCGCTCCTCTACCCTCACGCTCGCCTCGCCGCGAGGCCCCACACACGGACCATGCTCTCGAGCTCACAACGCTTGCGCTCGCGAGGGCGCCGTTTCATCCCGGCAGCATGGAGCTCCCCCCGATCGTCCTCGCAGGCAGAGCCGTCCTGCGGAAGCCCGCCGCGCCCGTCCCGCCCGAAGAGATCGGGACGAAGCGGCTCAAGCACCTCGTGTCGACGATGGTCTCCGCCATGCGCAAGGCGCCCGGCGTGGGGCTGGCGGCGCCGCAGATCGGCGTCGGCCAGCAGGTGATCGTGCTCGAAGACAGCGAGGAGCTCATGTCCCGCCTCACGCCGGGCCAGCGCGCCGAGCGCGGCCGCGTGCCCTTCCCGCTCAGGGTCGTCATCAACCCGACGCTGAGGGTCCTCGCGCCGTCGCTCCCGGACGCGGCAGGCGCGGGGCGGGCGACGTTCTTCGAGGGCTGCCTGAGCGTCCCGGGTTACATGGCGCTGGTCGAGCGAGATCTGTCGGTCGAGGTGAGCGGCGTGGACGAGGACGG
Organism: Sorangium sp. So ce124; assembly: GCF_051525235.1. Classification (NCBI taxonomy): domain Bacteria; kingdom Pseudomonadati; phylum Myxococcota; order Polyangiales; family Polyangiaceae; genus Sorangium; species Sorangium sp. So ce124. The sequence goes on along the minus strand of NZ_CP150312.1, from coordinate 10,217,589 downwards.
CAAGGAGGTCCGGTGGGAAGCGACGGGCTGGCCCGCGCGGATCCTCCAGCACGAGGTCGATCACCTCCGCGGCACGCTTTACGTCGATCGCATGGTCACGCGCTCCTTCTGCAGCAACGAGGAGGCGAAGCTCTTGCTCAGCCTGTCCGTCGCCGAGGCGCGGGCCGCGCTCGACGCGTGACCGCGGTCCGGCGCGCCGGGAGGCGAACGCGCCCGACCGGCGGACGCGCGCTCACGGCGAGGGTGATGAGCTGGCGACGAGGGCTTCCACGATCCGCTCCATCCTGATCCCGCGCGAGCCCTTCACGAGCACCAGATCGCCGCGCTCGACGATCTCCTGCGCTCGGGCCGCGGCGGCGTCCGCGTCTCCCGCGAACCACGCCCGCACGCCGGAAGCCTCGGCGGCGCGCGCGATCCGCGCCGCCTCGCCGCCGACGGCGATCAGCGCGGCGGGGCGCACGGCGCCGACCTGCTCGCCGAGCGCGTCGTGCTCCGCCGCCGCGAGCGCGCCCAGCTCGCGCATCTCGCCGAGCAGCAGGACCAGCCGCTTCCCGAGCGCCTCGGCCACCTCGACGGCCGTCCTGAGGGACGATCGCATCGACAGCGGGTTGGCGTTGTAGCTGTCATCGATGACCACGGTGCCGTCCGGCAGCTCGCGGACGGACAGCCGCCCGTCCCCTGGCGGCGCGAGCCCTGCGGCGGCGCGGGCCGCCCGCTCGGTCGAGAGCGGCTCGCCGACCGCCTCTTCCACGACGGCGACGGCCGCAGCCGCCGCCAGCGCCCCCGCCTCGCCGAGCAGCGGGACGACGAGCTCCAGCGCCTCGCCTCCCCGCTCGATCCGCACCGAGGTGCCGCGCACCCCGACCGGCCGCCTCCCCGCGATCCGGATCCGCGCGCGCTCCCCGAAGCCGTAGGTGATCCGCCGCGCGGCGCCGGCGCGCTCGAGCTGCTCGACCACCTTCGCGTCGTCGCCGTTGCCGAGGGCCACGCCCTCGGCCGGCAACGCGGCCAGCAGATCACCCTCCTCGGCGGCGACGTCTTCCAGCGTGCCGAGCCCCTCGGTGTGCTCGACGCCGATGGACGTCAGCACGGCGAGATCCGGCCCCGCGATCCGCGCGAGGGCCGCGACCTCGCCGCGCTGGTTCGTGCCGATCTCGACGACCGCGAAGCGATGGCGGTCCTCGAGCCCGAGCAGCGTCATCGGCATCCCGATGGCGTTGTTCAGGTTGCCCGCTGTCGCGTGCACCTCGCCGCGGCCCACCCCCGCGAGCAGCGCCGCGATGGTCCGCGTCGTCGTCGTCTTGCCGGCCGAGCCGCCGATCGCGACGATCGCCCGCGGCCCGTCGGCGTGGGCGCCCCTCCGCCATCGCTCGCGGTGCGCTCTGGCCAGCGCCCCGAGCGCCGCGAGGCCGTCGTCCACGAGCACCGCGCCTACTCCGGGCGGCAGGGCCACCTCGCGGGAGACGATGAACGCGGCCGCCCCGCGCTGCGCGGCGGCGTCGAGGAACCTGTGGCCATCGAAGCTCTCGCCGGTGAGCGCGACGAACGCCGCTCCGGGCGCGATCGTCCGGCTATCGGTCGAGATGCCCCGCGCGTCCGGCCCGCTCCTCAGCACGCGCCCGCCGGTCGCGCGCGCCAGCTCGTCGAGGGAGAAGGGGGCAAGGTTGTGCGGGATCGGCGTCGCCATCGCGGGCGATCACCAGCACGGAACAGGGCGCGGGGCCAACGAATCGCCTGCGGCGCGCCCCGTCTGCGCGGCGTCGCGCCGCCTCAGCGCCGGGTCTTTTCCTTGTCGACCTCGTCGTAGATGTCGTCGCCCTTCGGCCGCGGGCGCGCGGCCGGGCGGGGCGCGGCGGGCGCGCTGGGGGCCGCTGTCACGCTCACGGTGGGCCCTGGCGACGCCTCGGTGGCCGTGGGCGGCGGCTCCTTGTAGTCGATCGCGATCGGTCCTCCGCCGCGCATGCTCTGCCACAGCGTGATCCCGACGAGCGCCAGCAAGGCCACCGCCAGGATCACGCTGAGCACGATGATGAGCGTCCTGCCCCCCTCCCGCCGCCGCGACGTGACGGCGGCGGGTGGCTTCTGCGGTTCCGGGCGCTCCTGCACGAAGGTCGACGGGAGCGCCGGCATCTCGAGGCGCGCCGACGTGGTGGCCCACGGGCTCTCGGCCGGCGGCATGGCCGCGCCGTCCCACCCGCCTGCCGCCGGCGGCGCGCCGTGCGCCGCCGCGCCGTCCCACCCGCCGGCCCCCTGGGGCGCGCCGTGCGCCGCCGCGCCGGGAGCTGCGCTCATCGCCGACGCTGGCGCAGCGGCCGATGGCGGCCCGCCCTGAGCCGACATCCCCGCGTGCAGCGAGGGCAGCGGCGTGCGCGCGGCCTCTGGCGTGGCGGGCGCGGCGGCACCGAAGCCAGGGCCCGCGAACCCGGGCGGCGCTGCAGGCGCAGGCGGCTGGCCGGCGTGCGGCGAGGGCATCGGCGCGCGCGCGGCCTCTGGCGCGGCGGGCGCGGCGGCGCCGAAGCCAGGGCCCGCGAACCCGGGCGGCGCTGCCGGCGCAGGCGGCTGCGCCGCGCTCGCGCCCATCCGGTCCGTGATCGGAGCCGGCTGGAAGGCCGGCTGGCTCGGAGGTACCGGATCCGACTGCGGCGGCGCCGTGATGAACGGGAGCGCGTTCGGAGAAAAGACGCCGCTGGCCGAGAGCACGTCCTGCTGCGAGACGAGCCCGGGCGGAAGGGTCCCTCCGCGCGCCGAGACGCTCGCCGTGGGCGGCTGGGTGTACCCGGCGGGAGCTGACCCCGAGAACGCGGGCGCCGACAATGCCGGCCTCGAATACGCGGGCACCGACGGCATCGGCATCGAGAACGCGGGCGGGCTCTGCTGCTGTAGATGAGGGCTCAGCGCGTACTGTGCGGCGAGCGGGCGCAGGGCACCGGGTGCCATCAGCGGCGGCACGGGCAGCGGCCGGAAAGGGCTCCCCGAGCCGTGCGCCGACGGGAGCGGCCGGCCTGGCTGCGCCGCCCTCTCACTCTCGGGGGCTCCCCATGGAACGTGTTTGTCGGTCATCCGCGCGCCTCGGAGGGACCGCCCACGCGACCCCTCCGCCTCACACTGAAGCGGAACAGCGCCCTCAATCTACCCCCAAGTCTCGGCGTGCGGCCATTCTTCTGACGCGTCGCCCCGCCCCCGCGAGGCGCTGCCGCTCGTCAGCGCTGGCGCCACACGCGCCTCACGGGACGACACCGCCCGTCGCGGACGCAGGACAGCGACGCCAGGGGTGCGCGCCTCCGGTCGGCTCGGTGAAGAGCGAGCTCGTCCCGCCACCGAGGCGCTCACGAGGCGCGCGCTCCTCCGCCAGCGCCAGCGGCGCGCAGGGGGCACGCACGCCGCTCCGGCGCGCGCGGGTGGCTCCGGCGCGCGGCGGAGCGCGCGGGTGGCTCCGGCGCGCGGCGGAGCGCGCGGGTGGCTCCGGCGCGCGGCGGAGCGCGCGGTCGACCCTCTCGGGCGCGGGCGTCTCCGACGGCAGAGCTCGGACCGAGGCGCTGTCCACGCTTCTCGGGAACTCTCGACATGGCCGCGGCGCGCCGCGGACGGGCATGCCGCTCCCGCCGGGGCGCAGGCTTCTGCCGCCGCGGGGCGGCTGTCGACCGCGGCAGCGCAGTGCTATGGCACGTCGCGATATGGCCGCCGAGACGATGGACCCCCGCGCCTCCACCGAACCTTCTCCCAACGAGCCGCGTGAGCCCGCGCGCTACGATCATGCCGCCGTCGAGCCGCGCTGGCAGCGCGCGTGGGAGGAAGGCGAGACGTTCCGCGCCGTCCGCAGCGCGGACCCCGCCCGCGCGAAGCGCTACGTGCTCGACATGTTCCCCTATCCGTCGGGGGCGGGGCTGCACGTCGGCCACCCCGAGGGGTACACGGCGACCGACATCATGTCCCGCTACTTCCGCATGCGCGGGATCGACGTGCTGCACGTCATGGGCTGGGACGCCTTCGGGCTGCCGGCGGAGCAGCACGCGCTCGAGACCGGCACGCACCCGGCCGACACGACGGCGCGGAACATCGCGACCTTCAAGCGCCAGCTCAAGATGCTGGGCTTCAGCTACGACTGGTCGCGAGAGCTCTCCACGACCGATCCGCGCTACGTGCGCTGGACGCAGTGGATCTTCCTCCAGCTCTTCAAGAACGGGCTCGCGTACCAGGACGAGGTGAGCGTCAACTGGTGCCCGGCGCTCGGGACCGTCCTTGCGAACGAGGAGGTGATCGACGGCAAGAGCGAGCGCGGCTCGCACCCGGTCTACCGGACGCCGCTCAGGCAATGGATGCTCCGCATCACCACCTACGCCGACCGCCTGGCGGAGGATCTCCGCCTCCTCGACTGGCCTGAAGGGACGGTGGCGATGCAGCGCTCCTGGATCGGCCGCTCGGAGGGGGCGCTCATCACGTTCGAGGTCAACGGATGGGGCAAGGGCTCGCTGAGCGTGTTCACGACCCGCCCCGACACGCTGATGGGCGTCACCTACGTCGTGCTCGCGCCCGAGCACCCGCTCACGACATGGCTCACGAGCGCCGAGAGCGGCGCGTCCGAGCAGCGCCGCGAGGCGGTGCGCGCGTACGTCGCGGCCGCGGTGGGCAAGAGCGATCGCGAGCGGCTCGCCGCGGCGGCGAGGGAGAAGACCGGCGTCGACACCGGGCTCGTCGCCGTCCACCCCATCACGGGCGTGGAGGTGCCGATCTGGGTCGCCGACTACGTGCTCGGCGGCTACGGCACCGGCGCCGTGATGGCGGTGCCAGGGCACGACGAGCGCGATTTCTCCTTCGCCCGCACCTACGGCCTGCCCATCGTCGAGGTCGTGAGCCCCGACGGCACCCTGCACGACCAGCTCGAGGCCGCCTACGTCGACCCGGGCGTCGCGGTCCGGAGCGGCGAGTTCGACGGGCTCGCGACGGAGGAGTGCAAGCGCGCGGTCATCGCGCGCCTCGAGGCGCTCGGGCGAGGCAAGCGCGAGGTGAACTACAAGCTGCGCGACTGGGTCTTCTCGCGCCAGCGCTACTGGGGCGAGCCGATCCCGATCTACTTCCCCGTCGAGCTCGCCGATCCGCAGGGCGATCCCAGGAAGGGCGCCGCGCACACGATCCGCTACGATCAGCCGATCGCGGTCGACGAAGCCAGCCTCCCGATCGAGCTGCCGCCGCTCGCCGACTTCCGCCCTGGCAACGACCCTGCGGGCCCGCTGGCGCGCGCCGTCGACTGGCGCTTCTTTCAGCAGGACGGCAAGTGGTACGCGCGCGAGACGAACACGATGCCGCAATGGGCTGGCTCGTGCTGGTACTACCTTCGCTTCCTCGATCCGCAGAACGACGCGGAGCCGTTCTCGCAGGCCGCGTATGACGCGTGGATGCCCGTCGACCTCTACGTCGGCGGCGCGGAGCACGGCGTGCTGCACCTCCTCTACGCGCGCTTCTGGCACAAGGTGCTCTACGACCTCGGGCATGTGAAGCACCCCGAGCCCTTCGCGAAGCTCGTCCACCAGGGGATGATCCTCGGCGAGGACAACGAGAAGATGTCGAAGTCGCGGGGCAACGTGATCAACCCCGACGACATCGTGCGGGCCCACGGCGCCGACGTGCTGCGGCTGTACGAGATGTTCATGGGCCCGCTCGAGGCGGTGAAGCCGTGGCAATCGGCGCAGATCCAGGGGGTGGTCCGGTTCCGGGACCGCGTGTTCGCGACCTGCACGCGGCAGCTCTCGGACGAGATGGACGACGCGACGAGCCGGCAGCTCCACAGGACGATCAAGAAGGTGACCGGCGACATCGAGGCGATGGCGTTCAACACCGCCATCTCCGCGATGATGGTCTTCGTGAATCACCTGAGCTCGCTGCCTTCGCCGCCGCGTGAGGCGGTCCTCCGGCTGATCCTCCTCGTCTCCCCCTTCGCGCCGCACCTCGCGGAGGAGCTGTGGCGGCTCACCGGCCACGAGCGCTCGCTCAGCTACGAGCCATGGCCCACGTACGACGAGGCCTTCTGCGTCGACGACGTCCTGGAGATCCCGGTGCAGGTGAACGGCAAGGTCCGCGGTCGCGTGATGCTGGCGAAGGCGGCATCGGAGGAAGAGGCACGAGCCGCCGCGCTCGGCCTGGAGAGCGTTGCCGCCCTCTCCGCGGGCAAGCAGCTGAAGAAGTTCATCTACGTCGCGGGGAAGATCGTGAACATCGTGGTCGGCTGACGCTCGGGCGCCGCCGGGAGAGAACGAGCGCTCGCAGCGCGGCGACGTCGCGAACGGACGCGCGCGACACAAGCGCGAGGGAGGTGTTCCCGGAGCGCGAGGCCGCGCGCCCGCGCCGCCTCCTCACCGAAGCCTTGCGCTCGGTTGACGACAGGGTCGGGCGCTCGGCTGTACATGAGCCCGACCGGCGCGCTGACCGCATCCCGCACCACAGCGCAGCGGCGTGGCTCCGCCGGCGGTCGTGCCTCCTCGGAAGCAGCCCTCTCCTCCCTCGGGGAGCGCGGCGGTGCACAGCCCAGGCTGGCAGGTGCCGTGCAATGGCGGCTGGCCGTGTGCCGGAACAGCACCGCATGGCGTACCCGAGCTGGATGCCTCCTCGCCGCCGCGCTGGCGGGCTGCGCTGGAGACGCGGACGAAGCTGACCTGCACGAGGAGGACGCGGCCGAGGCCGCGCTGGAGATCAAGGGAGGTTATCCAGACGCTGGAGATCGCGCGATCGCCGGGCTCCTCATCACCGATCGCCGAGGGCGCGTCGCGCGGACCTGCTCGAGCACCGTGATCGCGCCCAACCTGGTGCTCACCGCGCAGCACTGCATCGCGGAGGCTCCCAAGCTCATTGCCTGCAAGACGGCGACGTTCGGTGAGCCGGTCGATGCCTCGCAGGTCTACGCCACGCTCGGCGGGGCCCTGTGGGCCGCCGACACGCCGTGGATCGGCGCGCGCGCGCTGCTCAGCCCGCCCGACGGCAACGCCGTCTGCGGGCGCGACATCGCGCTCGTCGTGCTGTCTTCCCCGCTCGGCGGCAGCGAGGTCACCCCGCTCGCGCCTCGACTCGATCGGCCGCCCGAGGAGAGCGAGGTCTACTCGGCGGTGGGCTTCGGCGACACGGAGGGCAGATCGCGCGGCGGCGGCGTCCGCAGGCGCCGCGATGGGCTCCACGTCGAGTGTGTGGGGTACGGGTGTGGAACGCAGGAGCGCGTCACAGGAGGCGAGTGGCGCGGCGAGAACGGCATCTGCAGCGGCGACTCGGGCGGACCGGCGCTCGACGTCGCGGGGCGGATCATCGGCGTGACGTCGCGCGGGCCAGCCGGCTGCGCCGACCCCATCTATGGTGGGCTGATCGCCCATCGCGACTGGATCGTCACCGAGGCGAGGCGCGCCGCTGACGTCGGCGACTACGACCCGCCCTGGTGGGCGACGGCGTCGGACTCCGCGGAGCGCTTGCCCTCGCGCCGACCGCTCGACGAGCGCTGGCTCTCGTGCGCGTACGGCCCCGTCATCGGCGACGACAGCGGGGCCCCAGCGGCGCGCGCGCTGCGCGCGCTGCTCGCGCTGCTCGCGCTGAAGCGAGCCAGGACGTCCGCGCTGCTGACAGGCCGCGCGCGGCGTGCACGCGGCGCGCGCGCGGCGTGGCAGAGCACGATTTCCGCCTGATCGAAGCTCCAGCGCACACCTCGCCTGCTAGGATGCGGGCGTCCTGCCCTGCGGAGTGTCCATGCCCATTTCGCCCATCATCCGTCCGGCCGCGCTGCTCGCGGCGCTCACGCTCGCCGCGCTTCCCATCGGCTGCGGCCCCACCTACGTGCGCGGCAATCAGGTCGAGGGGCTCGACGACGCGGCGATGAGCACGGGGATCGACAGGCGCGACATCGAGCAGCTCCTCCACGAGAACCTGACGTCGCTGATGGCCTCTCCGGTGGCCAAGGCGTGGGCGCACGACGGCTCGCGGCCCACGCTCGCCATCTATCCGCTGTCGAACCAGACGAGCGAGCACATCGACAGCCAGCTTCAGGCGCTCCTGTCCGATGTCGAGACGTACCTGGCCAAGGCGAGCCTCGTCACCGTGGTGAGCGTCGAGCGCCAGCAGCAAATGGTCGCGGAGGTCGAGAAGCAGCACGGCGGCGGGTTCGATCCGAGCCACATCGCCGAGTACAGCCGCCAGCTCGGCGCGAAGTACTACCTCACCGGCAAGGTCTTCACCGCCGACGAGCGCACCGAGGACGAGCGCCGCGTCCAGTACTTCATGTTCATGCAGCTCATCGAGGTCGCCACGAGCGCGGTGGCCTGGCAGAACAGGGCGGCCTTCACCAAGGCGCTCATCCAGGAGTGATGCGCCGGCGGCACGCGGGCCTCGCGGGGCGCAAGCGTGCGGCCCTGGCCCCTCTCGCGCTGCTCCTCGGCCTCTGGCAGGCCGCTTGCGGCGGACATGAAGATCGCGTGCGCACCGCGCTCCAGGCGCTCGATCGCGGCGCTCCCGCCGAGGCGGTGGCCGCGCTGAACGAGCAGCTCGAGGTCGAGACCGCGGCCCAGCTCCCGGCGCTCCGGGGCGACAACGCGCTCCTCCTGCTCGACCGCGGCAACATCCTCCTCAGCATGGACAGCTACCGGCTGTCCGCGCGCGATCTGGGGGCCGCGGACAAGTCGATCGACGTGCTCGACATGTCCCGCGGGGCCGCCCACGATCTCGGCAAATACCTCTTCTCGGACGACGTGGGCCCGTACAAGGCGCCCGCCTACGAGAAGCTGCTCATCAACACCATCAACATGATGAACTACCTGGCCCAGCGCGACCTCAGCGGGGCCAGGGTCGAGGCTCGCCGCCTCGCGGTCATGCAGAGATACCTGCGCGATCACGAGGGCGAGACGGCGCTCCTCGGCCTCGGCAGCTACCTCGCCGGCCTCGCCTTCGAGAAGAGCAGCCAGGCTGACGAGGCGCTCCTCCACTACGACGACGCCCTCCGCCACGGATCGTATCCGTCGCTCCGCCGCCCGCTCCGCGCGCTCACGCGCGGCGAGCCGAGATCGCCCCGCATCGCCGCGTTGATCGAGGGTGAGGCCCCGCCGCCGCCCCTCGACGAGACCGGCGAGGCCGAGCTCATCGTCGTCGTCGGGTTCGGGCGCGTCCCGCAGAAGGTCCCGCAGCGCCTCCCGATCGGCCTCGCGCTCACGCTCGTTGCCAACGACCTCAGCCCGACGGATCGCGCGCGTGCGAGCGAGCTCGCGGCGAAGGGGCTCGTGACCTGGGTCAACTACCCGACGCTCGCGCGGGGCAAGGGCGGCTATTCGATTCCGACGCTGAAGCTGGATGGGCGCTCGCAGCCGATGGAGCAGGCGCTCGACGTCGAGGCGCAGGTGCGCGCGGCCTGGAAGAAGAACGAGGGGACCGTCATCCTGTCGGCCATCACGAGGACCCTCGCCCGCATCGCGGCCGGCGAGGCCGCGCAGGGCGCCACCGAGGCTGCTGCGGAGGACTCCGGGCCGCTGGGCCTGCTCGTCGGCCTGCTGACGAGCGCGACGCTGACCGCGCTCGACACGCCGGACACGCGCGGATGGTCGACGCTCCCGGCGCGCATCGCGATCGCGCGGACCCGCGTCCGCGCGGGCACGCACGACGTGGTCGTCGGCGTCCGCGGCGAGTCGCGGCGCGCCCGGGTGAGCGTGGCCGCCGGCGGGTGGGCCTTCGTCCCGGTGATGGTGCTCCGCTGAGCGACGCGCGCGGACGGGAGGGTTGCGGGCGCACCCCTCCCGCGGCAGTCTCCGCGCCGATGCGTAGCCCTCCTCTCCGCGCCGTGCTGGTCCACGCGCTCTCGGCGTGCTCTCCCCTCGCGCTCCTCTGCGCGACCGCCTGCGGGACGCTCGCCACCTCGCCCTCCTGGGTCGGCGGCGGCCTCGCGGTCTCCGCGCCGATCCGGGCAGCCGAGGAGGACGCAGCGATCGAGCGGGAGCGCGCGGTGATCGCGAGTCAGCCCAAGCAGATCGGCGCGCGGCATCTCCTCGTCATGCACGAGGGCTCGAAGAGCAAGCCCGAGGGCCTCCGCCGTACGCGCGCCGAGGCGCGCGCGCGCGCGCAGGAGGCGCTCCTCAAGATCCGCGGCGGGGCGAGCTTCGAGGAGGTGGTCGCGGAGTACAGCGACGAGCCGGGCGCCGCCGAGCGCGGCGGGGATCTCGGGGTGTTCGAGCGCGGCATGATGGTGAAGGGCTTCTCCGACGCCGCCTTCGCGTTGAAGATCGGCGAGGTGAGCGAGATCGTCGAGACGCCGTTCGGCTTCCACATCATCAAGCGCACCGAGTAGCGCCCGCTCCAGCGCTCCAACTCACCGCGCGCCGGCCGCGGGCTCGACGCCTCGGCCTTCGTCGCCTAGCGTGGCGCGCATGACGAGGACCGCCCGCGCTGCGCCGACCGCTGAGCACCGCCGCCTCGAGGAAGAGCGCGAGCGCCTCCTGCGCTGGAAGCACTGGGGCCCCTACCTCTCCGAGCGGGCCTGGGGGACGGTGCGCGAGGACTACAGCGCGAACGGGGACGCGTGGGCGCACTTCCCTCACGACCATGCCCGGAGCCGCGCCTATCGCTGGAACGAGGACGGGCTCGGCGGCATCTGCGACCGACACCAGATCTTGTGTCTCGCCGTCGCCGTCTGGAACGAGCGGGATCCGATCCTGAAGGAGCGGGCCTTCGGCCTGACCGGGCCGGAGGGCAACCACGGCGAGGACGTCAAGGAGATCTACTACTACGAGGACGCGACGCCGACCTCCAGCTACCTGCGTTACCTCTACCGGTACCCGCAGCGGCCGTTCCCCTACGAGGCGCTCGTCGCCGCCGCGCGCGACCGCGGCCTCTCGGAGGGGGAGGTCGATCTCCCCGATCTCGGCGCCTTCGACGGGGATCGTTACTTCGACGTCTTCGTCGAGTACGCGAAGCGGAGCCCGAGCGACATCCTGATGGTCATCACCGTGGTGAACCGCGGCCCGGAGGCCGCGCCGATCCACGTGCTCCCGCACCTCTGGTTCCGCAACACGTGGTCCTGGAGCGAGCCTCCGGGTCCGGTCCCGGAGATCCGGGCCATGGAGACCGACCCCGGTCATGTGATGCTGCGCGCGGCGCACCCCGAGCACGGCGCGCATCACCTGTACATCGAGGGCAGCCCGGAGCTGCTCTTCACCAACAACGAGACGAACCGCGAGCGGCTCTATGGCGTCCCTTCGCGGACACCATACGTCAAGGACGCGTTCCATCACCGGGTCGTCCACGGCGACGAGGCGCGGGTGAACGCCGAGCGTCGCGGCACGAAGGCGGCGAGCTGGCATCGCCTCGAGGTGCCGGCCGGCGAGAGCCGGCGGATCCTGCTCCGGCTCGCGCCCGAGCCGGTGGAGTGCCCCTTCGACGGCGCGGACGAGCTCCTGGAAGCGCGGCGCAGGGAAGCGGACGAGTACTATCTCGCCGTCCAGGGCCCTGCCCTGTCCGACGATCGCCGCGCCATCCAGCGTCAGGCGGCGGCGGGGCTGTTCTGGACGATGCAGTTCTACCACTACGACGTCGACACCTGGCTCCGCGGCGACGCGTACGCGCCGCCGCCCGAGCGGCTGAGCGGCCGAAACGCCCACTGGCGGCACGTCTCCGTCGCCGATGTCCTCTCCATGCCCGACGCGTGGGAGTACCCCTGGTTCGCGGCCTGGGATCTCGCCTTCCACGCGGTCGCGCTGGCCTCGCTCGACATCGATCTCGCGAAGGCCCAGCTCAAGATGATGGTCAAGGAGTGGTACCAGCACCCGAACGGGCAGCTGCCTGCCTACGAGTGGGAGTTCTCGGATCTGAACCCCCCCGTGCATGCCTGGGCGACCTACCAGATCTACAAGATCGAGCGGAAGCAGCGGGGCGAGGGCGATCGGGTGTTCCTTGAGCGGGTGTTCCACAAGCTCCTCATCAACTTCGCCTGGTGGGTCAACAAGCGCGACGCCGAGGGGCACAACGTCTTCGAGGGCGGGTTTCTCGGCCTCGACAACATCTCGCTCTTCGATCGCAGCGAGCGGCTCGCGCCCGGGATGCGCCTGGAGCAGGCGGACGCCACGGCGTGGATGGCGATGTACTGCCTCGACCTCATGCGCATCGCGCTGGAGCTCGCGCTCGACAACTCCGCGTACGAGGATCTCGCCAGCAAGTTCTTCGAGCACTTCCTGCGGATCGCGCACGCGCTCCACCACAGGGCGGACGGCCGGCTGCCGCTCTGGTCCGAGGAGGACGGCTTCTACTTCGACATCCTCTTTGCCGGAGGGAAGCCGCGGCACGTGAAGATCCGATCGGCCGTCGGCCTCATCCCGCTCTGCGCGGTGCACGTGATCACCCCGGAGATCTACGGCAAGCTCGCGAACTTCCGGCGCAGGACAGAGTGGTTCCTCCGCAGGAACCCCGCGCTGGCCGAGGCGATCACCGTACGTCCGGACGGCCGCCAGGTGCTCTCCGCCGTGCCGCCGGGGCGCCTCGAGCGGGTGCTCGCGCACCTGTTCGACGAGGACAAGTTCCTCTCGCCGTTCGGCCCGCGCTCGCTCTCCAAGGAGCACGCGGCCGCGCCCGTCTCGCTCGGGCTCGAGCCCTGCGATGCCCAGTACACGGTCGGCTACGAGCCGGGCGAGTCGATCACGCGCATGAAGGGCGGCAACTCCAACTGGCGTGGCCCGATCTGGTTCCCGCTCGGCTACTTGCTCTACCGCTCGCTCCTCCGGCTCGATCACGGCTTCGGCGACGTGCTCACGATCCCGTCGCTCGGCAGCCACGGCCCTCGCACGCTCCGCGACGGAGCGCACGAGATCGCGCGCCGGCTGATCGCGATCTTCGAGCGTGACCGCGAGGGGCGCCGCCCTGTCTACGGCGAGCACCCCCTCTTCCAGCGCGATCCTCGATTCCGAGATCGCCTGTTCTTCTTCGAGTACTTCCACGGCGACACCGGCGCTGGGCTCGGCGCCTCGCACCAGACCGGCTGGACTGCCCTCGTGGGCGACCTGATCCTACGCACGGAACGGCACAACCCCCCGCGTTCGTAGCGCACCCCACAGAGCGTTCGGCTCATCACCGGTTCGAGCCGGATCCGTGCTAGGAGGGCGCCTGTGTCGCTGGCGTTCGGCGTCTCGCTCCTCGCGTTGGCGGTCGTGCTGGGCGGCATTGCGGCGGTGTTCCGTCACCGGAGTGAGGGCGCGATGTCTGCGTTGCGGACCTTCGCCCTCGTCGGTGCGGCATCGATCGCGCTGCTTCACCTGCTCCCGGAGGCGATCGGCGAGATCGGCTGGCTCGCGTTGTTCGCCGCGGTGGCTGGCTTCCTGGCGCCGGCGGTGCTGGAGCGCCTCGTGCTCGGGGACGCTGGGGGTCACCAGACGCCGACGACGGCGCTCGCGATGGGGTATGCCGCGGTGCTCGCGCACCAGTTCGGCGAGGGCGCGGCGGTGGCGTCGCTCTCACGCGTTGGACAGCTCTCGCTCCCAGTCGTGCTCGTGATCGCTGCGCACACGGTGCCGCTCGCCATGGTGGTGGCCATTCAGGTCCTCGAGGTGAGAGCCGATGCCGACGGCAAGCGCGCCATGAGCGCTGCGCTCGCGGGCATTGCGCTCGCCACGGTGGTTGGCGCCTTCGCGACGCGGCTTGTCGACGTGGAGCACTTCGAGGCGATCGAGCCCTGGTTGCTCTCCGCGGTGGCGGGCCTCCTCTTGCACGCGCTCTCCCACGAGGCGGTCGCCAGCGGCCCAGCGACATCCGTGAGCCGCGCCGGCGAAGCCATGGGCGGCCTGCTCGGCCTCTTCCTGGCCACGATCGGGATCAACGAGGAAGAATGGGTGCAAAAGATCCCGTTCGCTCTACAGATCGCCGCCCTCTCCGTCCTCGCGGGCCTCATCCTTCTGCGCAGCTACGGCCCGAGGCGAGCCACCGAGCGCCCGCACTGACGGCCCTCGCGGCACATACATCGCGACGCCGCCCCAACGAAGCCGTCCAGACGAGCCGTAGGCCCCCGAGGGGGCTCGTCAGGCAGCGTGGCGAGGGCTGATGTCTCAGCCTGCTCCCAACGAAGCCATCCTGACGAACCGTAGGCTCCCGGCGAGGATGCTCGTCGGGCGGCGTGGCGAGGGGCTGATCTCAGCCTGCTCCCAACGAAGCCGCCCTGACGAACCGTAGGCCCCCGGCGAGGGTGCTCGTCGGACGGCGTGGCGAGGGCTGATCTCAGCCTGCTCCCAACGAAGCCGCCCTGACGAACCGTAGGCCCCCGGCGAGGGTGCTCGTCGGACGGCGTGGCGAGGGCTGATGTCTGAGCCCGATCGACGTTCTGTCTCCGGCGTGCGCAGCGCGCCGGAGACAGAACGTCCCAGGCGAGTTCAGCCCTCGCTGCGCCGCCCGACGAGCACCCTCGCCGGGGGCCGATTAGCCCGAAACGCGCCTCACGCAGCCGCCGATGTCCCCGACGGGCCTCAACGCCGCCAAGACGCCGCAACGCGCGTCCGGAGCCCGAAGCACAATGGACAAAAAAAAACCTGCGCACGGCTCTCACCGTGCGCAGGTTCGAAGAAAATCCCGGCGGCGTCCTACTCTCCCACCAGGTTGCCCTGGCAGTACCATCGGCTCCAAGAAGCTTAACTTCCGAGTTCGGTATGGGATCGGGTGTGACCTTCTCGATATCACCACCGGAAACTTGTGGGTGCGTCCAATCGGAACCCGGCGGAGCCCGCTTCTCGCGGTGCTCTGTTCCATGTTTACGCCAGGCCAGCTGTGTCACGCTGCTCGTCACCCGAACTCCGGGCGCGACGCTTCGATGTTTGCCTTAGAAGTATGGTCAAGCCGCACGACCTATTAGTACCGGTTAGCTCCGCCGATTGCTCGGCTTCCACACCCGGCCTATCAACCTCGTGGTCTACAAGGGGTCTTTAGGGGCCTTGCGGCCCGGGACACCTAGTCTTGAGGCCGGCTTCCCGCTTAGATGCTTTCAGCGGTTATCCGTTCCGTACATGGCTACCCGGCTATGCCCTTGGCAGGACAACCGGAGCACCAGAGGTACGTCCACCCAGGTCCTCTCGTACTATGGGCAGCTCCTCTCAAGTGTCCTACGCCCA